>NZ_CP071795.1:0-2400000 GCF_017498485.1 Polaribacter batillariae
ATGACCGTAAATGCTGACTCTGTTTGGAAGGAATGCCTATCTTTTATAAAAGATAATATAAAACCTCAGGCATACAAAACATGGTTCGAACCCATTAAACCTGTTAAATTATCTGGAGAAGCATTAACCATTCAAGTACCTAGTAAATTTTTTTACGAATGGTTAGAAGAACATTACATTAAATTATTACGTGTTGCGTTAGTTAGGCAATTAGGAAACGAAGCAAAACTAATTTACGATGTAAAAATGGAAAATAACTATAGCAGCAATCGACCGCAAATAGTTAAAATTCCGAGTGCTAATAGAGATCCATTAAAGCCACAAAAAGTTACAGTTCCTTTAGAATCTAATAAAAGAGAATTAAGAAATCCGTTTGTAATTCCAGGATTACAAAAAGTAAAAATAGAATCTCAACTAAACCCAAATTACAATTTTATTAATTTTATTGAAGGAGATTCTAACAGGTTGGCACGTTCTGCAGGAATGGCTGTCGCCAATAAACCAGGAGGCACCTCATTTAACCCGCTATTAATTTATGGTGGAGTAGGATTAGGAAAAACACATTTAGCTCATGCAATTGGCGTAGATATTAAAGATAAATATCCAGATAAAACGGTTTTATATATTTCTTCGGAAAAATTTACACAACAATTTATAGATTCTGTAAAGTCGAATACTAGAAACGATTTTATTCATTTCTATCAAATGATCGATGTTTTAATTATTGATGATGTTCAGTTTTTATCAGGTAAAGCAGGTACACAAGATGTCTTCTTTCATATTTTTAACCATTTACACCAAAATGGTAAACAAGTAATTTTAACTTCAGACAAAGCACCTGTAGATATGCAAGATATCGAACAGCGTTTGTTATCTCGTTTTAAATGGGGGTTGTCTGCAGAATTACAAGCACCAGATTACGAAACAAGAATTTCTATCTTACAAAATAAATTGTACAGAGATGGTGTAGAAATGCCAGAAGAAATCGTAGAATATATTGCCAAGAATATTAAATCGAATGTTAGAGAATTAGAAGGAGTAATTATTTCGATGATTGCCCAAGCGTCGTTTAACAGAAGAGAATTTTCTTTAGAATTGGCAAAACAAATTGTAGATAAATTTGTTAAAAACACGAAAAAAGAAGTTTCTATAGATTATATTCAAAAAGAAGTCTCTAAATACTTCGATATGGATGTTGCCACTTTACAATCGAAAACACGTAAACGTCATATTGTACAAGCAAGACAATTGGCAATGTTTTTTGCAAAAAGACTTACCAAAACCTCTTTGGCAAGTATTGGAAACCAAATTGGGCAAAGAGATCATGCAACGGTTTTACACGCTTGTAAAACTGTAGATAATTTAACAGAAACCGACAAACAGTTTCGCAAATACGTAGATGATTTAACCAAAAAACTAACGTTCTAAAAAAACATTCATCTCTTTTTTCTAAGCTATTTTCAATTAAAATATATTTTAGTTGAAACTAGCTTACCATGTAAACTCTTTCAATTTTACTTTTAAAGAGGCCAATAGTTTCTTATTTTTAACAAAAATTATTTTCGATGAAAAAAATTTTAATGGTTTGTTTGGGTAACATTTGTCGTTCGCCATTGGCACAAGGTATTTTAGAATCTAAAGTAAATGCAAACACTGTTTTTGTAGATTCTGCAGGTACTGCAGCCTATCATGTTGGCAATCTTCCAGATAAACGTTCTATAGATGTTGCTAAAAAATACGGAATTAATATTACCAACCAAAGCGCTAGAAAATTTACCGTAAAAGATTTCGATACTTTCGACGTTATCTATGCAATGGATGCCAGCAATTACCAAAATATTATTGCGTTGGCTAGAAATGCAGAAGACAAACAAAAAGTAAAAATGATTTTAAACGAATCGCAACCTAACGAAAATAATTCGGTTCCAGACCCATATTATGGAGGAAACCAAGGTTTCGAAAATGTGTATAAAATGTTAGATGAAGCTTGCGAAGTTATCGCAAAAAAATATCAAAATTAATTGATAGATGTTAAAAATAGGTAACAATCTACATCAACATAAAAAGAACACACTTTATTTATAGCAGTAATTTACAAATTCGTACCTAAAATATATCATCTTAAAAAAATAAGAACAATGTTTGGTAAACTCTATTTAATTCCTACAACTTTAGGCGATACAGAACCTTTGGAGGTAATGCCATTATCAGTAAAAAAGGTAGTAGAAGAAATTGATTTTTATATTGTTGAAAACGAAAAATCTGCAAGAAGATTTATAAAGAAAATTTCTCCAAAAAAATCGCAACCCAGTTTACATATAATGTTGCTAGATAAATATGCAGAAGAATTGGAAACAACTAAATATTTAGACGTTTGTAAAGAAGGAAAAAATGTTGGTTTGCTTTCGGAAGCAGGCGTTCCTGCCATTGCAGATCCTGGCGCAAGTATTGTTAAATTAGCACACGAAAACAACATTCGGGTGGTTCCTTTAGTTGGTCCTTCTTCTATTTTAATGGCAATGATGAGCTCTGGAATGAATGGACAAAATTTCGCATTTAATGGATATATTCCTATAGACAAAAGTGAAAGGAAAAGGGTAATAAAAGAGTTAGAAAAGCTTTCTAAAGATAAAAATCAATCTCAAATATTTATAGAAACTCCTTACAGAAACGAGAAAATGTTTGCAGATTTAAAAGCAACATTGGCACCAACTACAAATTTATGTATTGCTGCAGACATTACATTACCAACAGAATACATAAAATCGATGTCTGTTCTAAATTGGAAACGTCACACACCAGATTTACATAAAAAACCAGCAATTTTTATTATTCAAAAATAAATGGATTCTTATTCCTGTAAAAATAGAAATAAATGTTTAAATTTTAAACTTGCGCGTTTTTATCGGCTACAATATTAGAAACGTTATAACCTCCAAACTTTTTTAAATAGGATTGTATGGTGGCTCCATAAGCATCAGAAAAACGGTATTTTCCATTACTTCGTAAGAATTTTTTTACGTTTCCAGCACCACTTAAATGTGCCGCTGCTAAAATTCCAGATTCAGTAATTTTAACTCCGTTGATGGTTTTACCAACAGAACGCTTAATGTCTTTTCTTAAAATCCACTTGTTTACCTTACATAAAGCAACAAATGCTCTTTCTTGTAACTCTGGATTGTTTAAAAATGCTTGCGTGTTGTAAATTCTAAAGCGCTCTAAAGTGCTGCGCCCGAACTGATATTTCCCTAAATAACCCAAAGTATTTACGACTGTGTATTTTCCTTGCGATTCTTTAAAAGCCACAGCTTCTTTAAATGCCATAAAATCTTTTGGAAGGTATAGAATAGAATTGTCTATAAGCTTAGGAAAAGCAATTGTTTTTGTTTTAGAGATTTCTTTTGCCGAAATCTTTTTTTTACCTACACTTGTTGCGTTGATAAAAATGAAAACAATACCGAATAAAATAAATTTATTTTTGATAAAAAATATCTTTCTGTTTTGCGGGTGCAAATTTACGACTAAAGTCTAAGTTATTGATTTTTAATATGTTAAAATTTATTAAAAATACAGATAATGAAATTTTATTTGACCTTTGGTATTAATTTCTAGAGTTGGAGCAGGAATTTTTATGAAATTAACAACAGAAAAGACCGATTTTAAGAATTTCGATTTTGTATTGATTTTTGTTAAATCTAAATCTAAACTCAAGTAAAATTGCCTGTAAGGGCTTTGTGGTAAAGGGTTTGTGGGTTTGGTTTCGCCATATAGCATACCATCTGCTCCATATCCAAAAGCAACATTTAACCATTTTGGAAACGAACTTTCTTTCTTAAAAGACCAAATATTTGCAGAAAGCCAATAGGTTTGGCCATTGTAATCTTTTAAAGCTTGTTGTAAATAATTTTTACCCAATGTATTGGGGCGCTTTTTTGCGAATTCAGTTTTATTGAAAGAGTATTTTACAGTAATTCGTTGTTCTTTCCAAAGTAATTCTTGTGCTATTAAAAAACCTGTTCCTGTTGCATTTGCTAAAATATCGCCAGTAGAAGCGCCCCATTCTTTCGAAAAACCGTCTAAAATTTCTACAGCTGTAAGAAAAGTAAAGCCGTAAGTTGCTCCATAAATAAGCTGATTTTTTTTAGAAACACCAGCCCAATCTAAAACTTCCATACCAATTTTGCCAACATAATAAGAAGTCATAAAATGGCCAATTTTATCCATTTGTTTCCATTCTGCATTGTCGTTTGTAAAATGAAAATTCGAGCGTTCGTGGTTTTTGTACCAAAGTTCGTTTAGTGCCAATAGAGCTCCACCAGCCAAAACACTTTCGGTAATAATTACAGCATTTCTTCTTTGTTTATTTAAAGTGTCCGATTTTTTTAAAAAAGAAGATTCTTGAGAAAGCCCAATAATAGAGTAGAAGAATAATGCAAGACAAAGACAATGCTTTTTAATTTGAAAAATCATTTATTTTAGTTTTCTTCTAATTTAAAAATTCGATTATGTTTAAAACTCTTGTCTTTTTTTTTAGGTTGAAACTTAAAACGATACTTTTCTAACAAAGCAATTGAAGCCTTATTATTTTTGTGGGTAAAAGCTTCAATGGTTTTTAAATTTACTTTTTTAAATGCAAAATTTAAAATTTCTTCTAGCACCTCACTCATAAAACCTTTTTGTTGAAATGCAGGTTTTAGTTTGTAACCAATTTCGGCATATTTATCTTTTAAAGAAATTCTATGTAAAACAAGACTACCAATAACTTCGTTTTTATATTCAATTAACCAAAAAATACGATTTTCTTCGTTATAAAGTTTGTCGCAAGTGTGTATAAAACTTTTCGCTTCATTAAGACTTAGAACTCTTTTTGTCGCCACAAATTTATTTATTTCTTTACAGGAACGTAAATCGAAAACAGCTTTTACGTCGTTAAAATTAGCTTTACGAAGTAAAAGGCGTTCTGTTTTTAATTCAGGAAAAGATTTAAAATTGAATTTCATTTTTTATTTTTTTCTGTGATTTTTACCACACAGCAACATAGAAAACATAGCTTTACTGCCAACTGCCAACTAAACACTATTGCAAACAAACCTTTTTATCTACACTCCAAGCTTCTGGTTTCTCATTAAATAAAACTTTGGTTTTTGCCCAAACAGATTTAAAAAGTTTAGAGTTTCTATAATTTTCTAAGTCTTGTTCATTTTCCCAATAAGAATAGGTAAAAAATATTTCTGGGTTTACTTTATCTTGATACAATTCTAGCAATTTGCAACCTTCGAAATTTCGAATAAAGTGCTTTTTTTCTTCAAAAATAGCCAAAAATTCAGAGACATTTTTCGAGTAAAAACTCATTTTTACAATTCTTACAAACATAAAATTAGTTTAAGATAAAGGAGAAAAATCTGGTTTCGATTCATTTATAAATTCTATAAAAATAGCATCTCTATACTCTAACCCTAAAAGAGAAGAAGCACCACCAACAGTCTGTAAATTACTTCTATAAATAGCAATTTCTAAAAAACCTGCCGCATTAAAAATCGCTAGTTTTTGGCCATCAAATTGGTAACTATCAAGAGAGCTGTTTTGAGTTATTTCGTTATATTTTGTAAAAATTTTATGAAAAGAATAACGTCTAGCAGTTATTTGAAAAGCCCTTCCTTTACCAATATCATTAAACATTTTTTTGCTAATGTTTGTAATTACATTTCCGTAATTATCGATATAAATAACGCCACCAATTATTTGATTTTGGGCTTGGTTTACTTTAGGTTGAATTTCTATTAATTTTTTAAATTCGGTAATTTCTTTTCCAATTACTGTTAAATTTCCACCCCTAGCAATAAAACAAGCTACTTGCACAAAAACATCTAAAACCGGGAAACTACTTTCTATACGATCGTGAATATTTATTTCAACAATTTTAGTAGGATGAATTTCAGAAGCAATCATAGAAATTAAACCATTATCTGGGCACACAAAAAAATGCCCATCCAATTCCAAAGCAATATGTTTATTTTCTTCGCTCAATTCCGAATCAACACCAACAATATGTATGGTTCCTTTTGGAAAGCTTTTGTAAGAGTTTTTTAAAATATATGCCGTTTCTGTAATGTTAAAAGGGGTAATTTGGTGAGTTATATCAACAATTTTAGCATTTTCTAACTCAGAATAAATAGCACCTTTTACAGCACCCACAAAGTGGTCTTTGGTTCCAAAATCTGTAGTTAAAGTAATTAAAGACATTAAAATTCGACTGTTAATTAATTGTGTAAAAGTTGTTAACTATTTAACGCAAATCTAATCATTTTAGCAATTTTATTCGCTATTTTTAGTTGAAATAAAATTGTTGTCAACTTATAAAAAAATAAACATTTGAACGAACGTATTATAGAACTAACAGAAATTAATCCTGGAGAGTTTTTTGGCGCACACAATAGCACTGTAGAACAGCTTAAAAGATATTTTCCTAAAATTAAAATTGTTGCACGAGGCTCTAAAATGAAGATTTATGGAGAGTCTGAACTTTTAGATGAATTCGAAATTCGAATCGAAAGACTAATAAAGTATTATAACAGGTATAATAAATTAGATGAAAATAGCATCGAGCGCATTTTAACATCTTCTGGAAACGAAGAAAAAACCGCAGCATCTAAAAAAGCAAAAGATGTTTTAGTACATGGCGTTAGTGGAAGATTGATAAAACCACAAACAGAAAACCAACGTAAAATGGTGGGTTTGATGGAAAAAAACGACATGCTTTTTGCGGTTGGTCCTGCAGGAACTGGCAAAACCTATACAGCTGTAGCTTTAGCTGTAAAAGCATTAAAAGAAAAAGAAGTACGTAGAATAATTTTAACAAGACCAGCAGTAGAATCTGGAGAAAATTTAGGTTTTTTACCTGGAGATTTAAAAGAAAAACTAGACCCATACATGCAACCTTTGTATGATGCTTTAAGAGACATGATTCCTCACGAAAAGTTAGAATCTCATTTAGAAAAAGGCATTATTCAAATTGCACCTTTGGCATTTATGCGTGGTAGAACATTAGACAATGCTTTTGTTATTTTAGACGAAGCACAAAATACAACCCACAATCAAATGAAAATGTTTTTAACAAGAATGGGTAAAAATGCCAAATTTATTATTACAGGAGATCCAGGGCAAATAGATTTGCCAAGAAAACAAGTCTCGGGCTTAAAAGAATCTTTATTAGCTTTAAAAGATATCGATGGAATTGCACAGATATATTTAGACGATAAAGATGTAGTTAGACACAGATTGGTAAAGAAAATTATTACAGCATACAAAAGTATAGAAACGGAATGATAATTTAAATTTGGAACAAGAAAACGATTTTATTCAAAGAGAGATTAAGAAAATAATTCTTTTTTTTGAAAGTTTGCTATCGAAATTATCTGGTGCATCTTCGAAAACCGAACAATCAATTATTAATAATTTTGATACTGAATTAAAAGAAAAGTTATCGGTCGGTTTTTTTGAAATGTTATCTTTAGAAAATAATGATTTAAAATTGAGAATAAAAGAGGTTGATATTCTAATTTTAGAAAATTTAGTAATTGTCTTATATGAGATTTATAAAAATAAAAATTTAATAGAAGATAAATTTAATTTAAAAAGAATATTGCTAATAATTATAGATAGAATTGAGTATAAATCTAGAACATTTTCTTTAGAAAGGCAAAAAATAAAAAATAATCTGAAATTATAAAAACATTTTCTAAAAGATTACTTTTGCACAACAAACAACACAAAAACTATAATGAATACAATTAACGAAACGAATTTTAAGTTTCCGAATCAAAAATCTGTTTACAAAGGAAAAGTAAGAGAAGTTTATAATATAAATAACGAACTTCTGGTAATGATTGCCACAGACAGATTGTCTGCTTTCGATGTAATTTTACCACGTCAAATTCCTTTTAAAGGTCAAATTTTGAATCAAATTGCCACAAAAATGATGAATGATACTGCTGATATTGTTCCAAATTGGTTGATTGCAAATCCAGATGAAAACGTAGCAGTAGGTCATTTATGTGAACCATTTAAAGTAGAAATGGTAATTCGAGGGTATTTATCGGGTCATGCAGCTCGCGAATACCAATTAGGAAAAAGAGTTTTGTGTGGTGTTAAAATGCCAGAAGACTTAAAAGAAAACGATAAATTTCCTTTACCCATCATTACACCTTCTACAAAAGCAGAAAACGGAGAACATGATGAAGATATTTCTCGTGAAGACATTTTAAAAAACAACATTGTTTCGGAAGAAGATTATTTAATTTTAGAAGATTATACAAGAAAACTTTTTGAAAGAGGTACAGAAATAGCCGCAAAAAGAGGCCTAATTTTAGTAGATACTAAATACGAATTCGGAAAAACAAAAGAAGGTAAAATTGTTTTAATCGACGAAATTCATACACCAGATTCTTCACGATATTTCTATGCAGAAGGCTATCAAGAAAGACAAGAAAAAGAAGAACCACAAAAACAATTATCAAAAGAATTTGTAAGACAATGGTTAATTGAAAATGGTTTTCAAGGAAAAGAAAACCAGCAAATACCAGAAATGTCTGACGAAAAAGTCATAGAAATTTCAAATAGATATATAGAATTATACGAACAAATTACAGGAGAAACTTTTGTAAAAGCTTCCACAGAAAATGTTTTAAAGAGAATAGAAAAGAATGTAAATTCTTTTTTGAAATCTAATTAGAAAATAAAACCTTTCGACTGCACTCGAGGAGACATAATGTCTGTTAGAGCGCAGTTGAGAACTAATAATAAATATCTCAACTTTTTATTTAATAGGTATTATCGAGATTAAAAAACAAACAACAATGATTATAGAACCAAGAACAAGAGGCTTTATTTGTTTAACAGCACATCCAACAGGTTGTGCACAAAATGTAAAAAATCAAATAGCATACGTAAAATCGAAAGGAGCAATAGATGGCGCTAAAAAAGTGTTGGTTATTGGCTGTTCTACAGGTTTTGGTTTGGCAAGTAGAATTACCAGTGCTTTCGGTTCTAATGCAGCAACTATTGGTGTGTTTTTCGACAAAGCTCCTACCGAAGGAAGACCAGGTTCGCCAGGTTATTACAACACAGCAGCTTTCGAAAAAGAAGCACATGCAGCAGGTTTGTATGCAAAAAGTATCAATGGCGATGCTTTTTCAAACGAAATAAAACAACAAGTTGTAAACTTGATAAAAAAAGATTTAGGTCAAGTCGATTTGGTAATTTACAGTTTGGCTTCACCAGTAAGAACGCATCCAGATACAGGAAAAAGATACAAATCGGTTTTAAAACCAATAGGAGAAGTTTTTACAAATAAAACAGTCGATTTTCATACAGGAAAAGTGTCAGAAATTTCAATAAACCCTGCAGAAGGAGATGATATCGAAAACACAGTAACTGTAATGGGAGGTGAAGATTGGCAAATGTGGATGGATGTCTTAAAAACAGAAAACTTGCTTTCTAAAAATGCCATTACAGTTGCATACTCTTATATTGGTCCAGATATTACCAAACCTGTATATAGAAACGGAACCATTGGCGCAGCAAAAGATCATTTAGAAGCAACCGCTTTTAAAATTACCGATCATTTAAAATCAATTGAAGGAAAAGCCTATGTTTCTGTAAATAAAGCATTGGTAACACAAGCAAGTTCTGCAATTCCAGTAATTCCTTTGTACATTTCTTTGTTGTATAAAGTGATGAAAGAAAAAGGAATTCATGAAGGTTGTATCGAGCAAATAGAACGTTTGTACAGCGAAAGATTATTTACAGACGAAGAAATTCCTTTAGATGAAAAAGGAAGAATAAGAATCGACGATTGGGAAATGTATAACGATGTGCAAGAAGAAGTTGCAGCACTTTGGAAAATGGCAACAACCGAAAATTTATCTGAAATTGGAGATTTAGAAGGATATAGCAACGATTTTTATAATTTATTCGGTTTTAAAGTTCCTGGAGTAGATTATAACAAAGATGTAAACGAAATGGTAGAAATTCCAAGTGAAAAATAAATAAAATTGATAAATAAAAGAATACCAGTTTTAATACTTTTTCTTTTTAGTGGAGTACTTTTGGCTCAAAAAATAGAAGCAGATAAAGTTGTTGTAAAAGTGCTGAGTTTTAATATTCTTCATGGAGCAACAACAAACGGAAGTTTCGATTTAGAGATTATTGCCAATGTGATAAAAAAGGCAGATGCAGATTTTGTTTCACTTCAAGAAGTAGATTTTAAAACCAACAGAGCCCAAAAATACGATTTGCCAACAGAGTTGGGCTATCGTACTAAAATGGTTTCTGTTTTTGGAAGAGCCATGTATTACGATGGTGGTGAATATGGTGAAGCAGTTCTCTCTAAAACTTCTTTTTTATCTACAAGAAATATGGCTTTGCTATACACAAAAGGTAACGAACCAAGAGCCGCTTTAGAAGTAACCACAGTTTTAAAATCTGGAGACACCATTTCATTTATTGGCACTCATTTAGATCACTTAAAAGAAGGTACAGATAGAGTTTTACAAGCAAAAGCCATCAATACAGCCTATAGAAACAGCAAATATGCAACCATTTTATCAGGAGATTTAAATGATACTCCCAATAGTAGCGCTATAAATATTTTAGAATCTTTTTGGAAAGCTTCTTATAATAAAGAAAACCCACTGTTTACTTTTCCTTCAAACAAACCCAATAAAAAGATAGACTATGTTTTGTTTTACCCGAAAAATAAATGGCAAGTAATTTCAAGAGAAACTATTTGCGATACAATAGCTTCTGACCATTGTGCCTATTTGGTTACGTTACAATTGGTAAGATAGGTATATGAAAACTGCAACAATCAAACAATTAAAAGACGAAATCGCTCATAAATCTGAAGACGAGTTAAGAGAATTGTGCTTGCAATTAGCGAGGTTTAAAAAAGAAAATAAAGAATTATTGGGGTATTTATTGTTTGAATCTCATGATGAAGAAATGTACATTCGAACCATAAAAGAAGAAGTTGACGTTCTATTTGAAGAAGTAAACACCAACAATTATTTTTACATTCGAAAAGGTGTACGAAAAATTTTAACATTCATAAAAAAACACATTCGTTATTCTAAAAAAAAGGAAACAGAAGTAGAGTTGCTGCTGTATTTCTGTAAAAAAATGAAAGCTTTTAGGCCTTCCATAAAAAGAAGTACACGTTTGCAAAATATTTTTGAAACTCAGGTTAAAATGATTAAAAGAATAATCGACAAATTGCACGAAGATTTGCAGTACGATTATCAATTAGAATTAGACGAATTGTTAGAAAATGACTAAAGAAAGACCTGTTTATTGAAGCATTTTTTAACTTCCAAGCGCCTATAGTCAGCTTTAAGCTGATAAACCCATCTCATTATTTAATCGAAAAAAGGTACTAAACCAAAAAGTGCCAACCACAAAGTGCTATTTTTTCTTTTGACTACCTACTTGCTAAAAAGTAAAAATACTATTTATACATCTTAGTATATTCATTATAAATACTTAAAATTCTGAAAGGCTTCTTTATAATAGAAGCTTTTTTTCTTGACCCATTTAACAATTTAGATGTTATCTTTATAATTTAACCTGTTGAAGAAGCATACAAATTCCTAGACAAAAAATGTCAATAATATTGCCATTGCTAATATTAACTATACAAAATTGTTCTCCGTCCAGATTAAAAGTTTCCTTAATTTTAAAATTTACATTGAAATTCTTATCGTAAAAACTAATTGCCTTTGAAATTAAATCCTCATTAGTCATAAGCACAAAATTAAATGTATTATCCAACTTAATAGTTGTATTAAATTTTGCGTTTAATTGCTTAATTTCGAGAATATATTTCAGATTTAACTTACCTAATTCAGACAGATAATATCCTATCTTTAACCCTGCCTTAAAAGGAGACTTATTGATAAAGTTATATATTTTACCTGTAGTTTTTAGGTTGAAAACTTGAGGGTTGGAATACATATCAAATAGTTTTCCATTCTTAAAAGTCAACCTTTCACCTTCTTCATAATTGAAATATATTGTTGTAAATTTTCGGTAGTTTAACTGTTCTTTTTTTAAGGAAAAGCTAGATTGATAATTTTTAGATTTTGATGAGCAAATAATTTTATTAATGTTTTCATAGATATCTTTTTCTAATAAAACCTTATCTCGTTTAAAACGTATGCTTTCTAATTGGCGTTGTCTTAATTCATTTAAAGAATTTTGCTTGTAACTTAAGTAAAATCCCAAATAAAATAAATCTTCGTAAGTAGCTATAGAAACACTTATTACAGCAAATTCAAACCCATCGTATTCTTTATATTCAATTACTTCGAAATTCGTATTATTACTGTCATTATAATTAACTAATATGTCATCAAATAATTCATTTCGTTTATCATAATCATCAATATTAATCATTATAATGAAATTATATTTTTTATCTAATGGTGTGGGGCTGAAGTGCCTATCATTTAAACTTTTAGTGTTGGTAATGAATTCTTTAAAATAATTTTCAGAGACACTAAACATCATAGAGTTATCCTCTTCATCCCTTTGCTTATTGTGCCATATTTTTTTCTCTAATTCCTCATGAGAAAATGGACTTGAGATTTCTTTTTTTTTGCTAAAAATTTTAGTGAAAAAATATTCTTTTTTTATGATTTGAGATTCATTTGTATTTTTACTTTTGTAAAGCTCTACTTCATGTTTCCTGTTATTAATTTCTCTTTCTAAAATGGTATTATTGCCAGTTTTAAGAAAGTGAAATACTGTTCCACCATAAGATATAGGGTTAGAATCTATTAAATTATAAACTTCGTTTGTGTTTAAATAAAAGTGAGGATCATCATTAGAAAAAAGTTTTTCTTTTGTAAATGGGTTTTTTAAATAAAATAGAGAATACTTAACATTATCTTTTATGATTTCATTAAATGGATAATTATCATTCTTTAATCTCAGGTATCTCTTTTTTTTAAGATAATTACGATGTTTAAAGAAAAGTTTATCAAAAATTATTTTAGTAACATAAGAATCCATATATAGATTTTAAAAAAAGCTAGTACCCTTTATAAGTACAATATTAACATTTGGAAACATCTCACTAAACTGAACTACTACATTTGTACAAGAAGAACAGTATGGTCTTTCAGAAACAATTTTTATAGTACCAGTTATGTTTTCAAACACATCTCCTACTTGTTGCGCTTGATTATTTGTCATAACCCTTGCTAGGTCATTTAGCATTCTGAATTCTGAATCTGTTATTCTATCCCAACCTTGTATTGAAGATTCAAAGACATGAATTTCTTGTTCTGCAACTCCTGAAGAAACAGACCTCCATATAACATCATCAACTTCTGTCGTTACTCCATCTTTTGTATAAGCACCGCTTCTATATCCGCAATTACCTCCAGTATAATTCTCAGCTATTCTATAATCAAAAATTCGTTGTGCAGCAGTTTCAAACTCTGCGGTAGTTCCTAATCGGGCTGTTGGTATATTATAACTTCTAAAATCCCTCCAAAACCTTATTTGATTCTCTATGATGTCATTAGTTGATGCATTTCCTCTCAACACATAAAGTTCAGCCATCAGCCTTTTACGCTTTAAAGCTAAACCATTAACCTGCTCTGTTGTTAGAGTAGCCACTTTATCAGGATGTCTAAATAAATTATCTACTTCCCCAATAAATCGTGTAGCTTCAGCAACTGTATAAGCTCCATATAAAACATCTACTGTCCCCGCCGTTACCCCAAGAAAAATATCAAATTTATTAAGCGTTTGTTTATATTCTGCCCAATCATCAGGATAAGCCTCCATAATATACTCATCAAAAGAGGGAGTATTTATAGTAAGAGAAAAGGTATCCGCAACTATAGTATAAGCCCCAATGATACCTCTTATAACATTAGCTGTACGGACAGCCACTAATAATTGCCCTACACCAAATGCCAAAGACAGTACCTGAATCCCCGTCATAGTGGCATCAAAAATAGTTTTGGTATTCTTTTTTTCTAAAAGGTAATCTATGTAACCAGCAAATGCCAAAAAATGCTGCCCCGAACAATCAGTATATTCACATACATCTAAAAAAGAGGGATTTGTAAGGTAGCTAACCGACACTAAATCAAAGTGATTAAGTGTAATCTCCGTATCTTCAGTATCTGAACAATAAGGTACTACATTTGAAGGTCCGTATTGTCCACTACCTTGAATAGTATAAGCGATGCTTGTACATACTTTTTCGGTAAACGTAAAGGTTTCATCCTCTCTAGTGACAGAAGAGTATTCTACCTCTCCTTTAAAGTCATTATTATACTTTTTGTTCCAAATAAAACTATATTGTACTAAATTTTGAAGTTCCTCAGGAGTATTTATAATTAAACCATTTTCTGTTTGTACAATACCATTTTTTGCTAAAGCTAATCGGTTAATTTCACTAGCAAAAGTTGTAAAGTTATCTGCTCCAAAAAAATCATCTATTCTATAAAACAAAGCTTTATATAGTGACCATTTTACCTCATTGGCAACTACAACATAGGTTTTGGTTATGGTGTCAAATTCTCTACGTTCTCCAAACCAACGTATTTTAGTAGATACTAATAAATCTAAAAATTCTTCTGCCTGTTCTGCGGTTACTGATTTTATAACTTTTACAGCAATAGCCTCTCTTGTATAAGGTGTACTCCTAAAGAACCAACCGAAGTAATTATCATGCAATGGAACAGAAGCAAAAGTTTCTAGTAATTCTATTTTTTCAGGAACAGACAGAATCTGCAACTCATCTTCATTAAACATATGAGCTAATAGAAACTTTTGTTTTACAGGGGTTTCTTCAAAGATACTTTGCCTGTTTACCTCAAACCATTGTTGATATTGTAATAAGAAATCTCGATAGTTCCTGAAATCCTGATTATCATAAAATATATAACTCGTATCAGTATCTTGAGAAAAGTAAGTGGTTTGTTGCTGAAAAACGGGCAACAATCCTCTTTGCTCTAACAAGAAATAAAAATCAGGGTCATCATTTTTGAGTTGGGTTAACACCTCTGCAATATCAGCAACAGCATTACCTTGTATTGTTTCAGTAATCCCTTGACCATTAATTCTCTCTTTTCCAATATGGGAATTTAAAAAGCCTAAATATTGATTATCTAATACTCCACAGTCAGTTTCCGAAGTATGAGAAGCCCCAGTAGGCGGAGAAACATTGCTGTAATTAGAAAAATGTTCCCCATTAAAACTCCAATTAAAAACTCCTGTACAATATTTATAGGTGCCTCCAGTTTCAACAATCTGTTCTCTAACAGGTAAATATACATTGTCATTATTATTTGCAAGAGCATAAGTTACACCCTCTAATCTTTGAAACTCTGAATTTATAACCTCGCTACGTTGTACTTTTTTATCTTCAATATTTTTGTACTTTATAAATTCTGAACGGAGTCCATAAAAAGGAGAACCATTGTCCCAATCTCCATTGTCAGCCATTATAGCGTATCTTTTATTATTAAAAGAAAAACTTTTTACTGTGCCGTTATTAAAATATTTAATATCAGGATTTTTACCTAAACTACTCTTTTTTATTACTTTACCAGTTACTAATACTACCGCTTCTTCCATATTCTTAAAGGGTTAAAAATTGATCAATAGTTGTTCTTACGTCATCAATGTGATATTCACTATAATCTTTGGTAAAATAGATGAAGTTATCTATAGTATACGCCTTTATATCTTGGTCAGGAAAAAACGTGTTGATTTTTCCTGATGAATCTTCTGCTATAATTCCAATTTTATAGGGTTTGTATTTAACTCCTTCACTAGAGGTATTGCTTTCTTCTTCATCAAAAAGCTCGGTCTTAAAATAAATTTTTGGGTTCAATAATGTATTGTCTAATAAGTTTTTCAATAGATTATTTTCGTCTTTGGTTAAACCTAATACTTTTTTTGTGGGAACTTCATCATTTTCAACCTTTAACAATAATCCTTTTATAAGGTTTCCATCATCAGTAAATAGTTCTGTTCTTAAAAAATAAGGCGATTGTAATCTGTAGAAATTATTTCTTCCAGATTCATACGTTTGAAAATTTCCAACTACGCCCCCAATTTTGGCAGATGCATTTCTTTTATATAGTGAAGTATTACGTTTTATTTCATGTACTGAACTTTCATAAGTAACCCTATTCAAATACGTTTCATCATTAATAGTTTGCAATCTATCTTCTATCTTTTTTAGCTTAATGGCAGCTATCTCTTTATTGACAATAGTATTATCACCAATAAAATCTATAATCTGTAATCTTTCATCAATTACAATAGGTAACTGTGTATTATTAACAACAGAGAAAAGACTAATTGCATTTACAAGTCCAAAAAGGTCATCAATATCTTTTAGATAAACAATTTGTGGCTCAACAGGGTTTTCATTTAGTGGTTGTTGTGTTTCATAATCTTGCAGTATAATTTGCTTCCCCTCATAAACCAATTGAGAAAACGCTGCAATAGTATGCTCACCTATTGCAGGGGTTGTAATTGTAATAGGCTTTGTATAATTAGTATCAACTACAACCGCTGGATCTTCTGAGGATTGTTGGAGTAAGTTTTCATTCCTAACAAATCCTTCTTCATTTGCGGATGCCAATTCTCCTATTTGAGAAAACAATGCTGCTTCAATATGATTGTCTGTAATTAACTGAAATACAATAGTGTTATTTTCTGTAGCAGCATTTTGAGTTTGGTTAAAAACATGTATCGGCCATTCATTTGTACCAAATACATCTTCATTCAAATTATCTTCTTCTGTTCCAATTTTAATAGTATTTAGATTTGTATCTGAATGTTGGTAATTTTGATAGAAATTATAAGAACGTTGTCTATTCGATTGTAAGTATATATAGAAATTGTTTTTGGTAACAAAGTTTTCAAGCTTTTGATAAATATCGGTTTTATCAGTGAGTTTAGTTTCGCTACCATCATCGTTTGTTACATGTAATTTCCCCTTTCCATTGGCATGTAAGCCATAAAATGCAGCAATGTCTATAAATTGAGTAGCAACTTCCTTTAGTAATTTCTTTTTAAAATTAGTCGATTCAGTTGAAGTATCTAATGTATATGATGCTAAACGAGCATAAGCCAAGTTTAATTGAAATGGGTTTGGGTCATTTTCAATAAAATAGTCCCCATTATTTAAAATTATATCAATTCCTACTTGTTCGGTAGCCGACCCCAAGTGTAAACCTCTTGGTACAACTGGAAATTCATAAGCAGTTGTTGGGTCTTCTTCTGTAGCTTCTTCATCAAAAAAAGAAGCGATTTTAAAAAAATAACGATCTATTAAATGCGAATCATCTTGTTGAGATAATTGTTCTGATGTAAATGGATATCCTATAAAATTCGCTAAAAACTCAGGTACTGTTTCACTATCTTCTTCACCATAAAATCTATTGAATTCTGACCAAATATATCTGACAAATCCTGATCCACTTGTTTCACTACCTGCAATTTTTCCGTTATCTATAAAGTCAGTCTTGTTGAGCCCTCTGTAAATAATATATTTAATATTAACCCCTTTTATGGGTTGTTTAAAGGGTCTTAAAATAATGTTTACTTTATTTGAATCGTTTGATTGTGGTTGAAGAAAAACCGTACCATTACATAAAGCATAAATGTTTTTATTACCATTAAAGGATATCGTGGTTGTAGTTCTGAATTGAGTATTATTTAAAGCTCCAAAAGCTTGTTCTGCTGATTGTGTAAAATCACTTCCGTTTATATAGAAATGAGATTGAGGATGTAATTTATTTGATCTGAAGGTCATAGCTAAATTATAATGATGGAATTTTTTCTAAAAATAGAGAATTTTTTACTAAAAAAATGTTAAAAATAACACCAAATACATATTCGCTATAAATATCTCAGTAGCAAGTAAGTGTTTGTAGTCTACAAAGTTGCAACCGCTACGCTCATTGCCAACTCTATAGCCTACTATAAACACCCACTTGTGAAAGGGAGGTATCCCTTTTCAATAACCCTCAAAAGCGGAAAACCGAAACTATACCCATTGTGCTATCTCACAAAAAGTATAGTTTCGGTTTGCTTTTATGATGCATTTTTTTAGAAAAATGCTGCTAGAGATTCTACTCGAAATTAAGCATTCGGATATCTACAAAGCTTTATTAATTTTTGGATGACATTCACAATAAAACATGGAGACTTTTTATTGGGGTTTCCGTTGTAATTGTCATTCCCTTGAAAACGAGAATCTAAATATAAAATTTGGTTTTTACCTACAAATGAAACCATCAAAATACCTCTTCTGCCTTAAGGATGGTTGATTTCAAGAAATTCTTTATCAATTCAAGAAAACATCTTTTTTTTGAAAAAAAATCAAAGATTTACACCCTTTTTAGGTTTGTAAATTACTCTCTATAAATTTTATCGTACAAATCTTTGTAAATATCTTTTATAATTGCGCGTTTCATTTTCATGGTAGGTGTAAGGTGCCCACCATCAATGGACCAAACATCTGGTGTTAATTCGAAACGTTTTATTTGTTCCCACTTTCCAAAATGAGCATTGCATTTATCTACTTCTTCTTGGATTCTGTTTTTAACAATCTCTGAACTAATTATTTCTTCATTGGTTTTTCCAATTTTATGCTCTTTTTTATCAATCCAATCTTTAATAAATTCGAAATTGGGTTGTATAATTGCTGCAGGCATTTTTTCGCCTTCACCAACAACCATAATTTGTTCTATAAATAAAGATTGTTTTAGTTCTCCTTCTAGCAATGGCGGAACCACATATTTACCTCCAGAAGTTTTAAACATTTCTTTGGTTCTTCCTGTAATACTTAAAAATCCTTCATCATCAAACTGCCCTTTATCGCCTGTATGAAAATAACCGTTTTTTAAAACTTCAGCAGATTTTTTTTCATCTTTATAATAGCCCATCATTACGTTTGGTCCTTTCACTAAAATTTCTCCGTTTTCGGCAATTTTTACTTCAACATCTTTAATTACTTTACCAACAGTACCTACTTTAAAACCTCTGTTTCTTTGGTCGTTTACAGATACAACTGGCGAAGTTTCAGTTAAACCATAACCTTCCATAATTGGCATATTCGCAGCGGCAAAAACTCTGGTTAATCTTGGCTGTAAAGCAGCGCTTCCAGAAACCATTAATTTTAGTTCGCCACCTAAAGCAGCTTGCCATTTAGAAAAAATAAGCTTTCTTGCCAAACCTAATTGTTTTTCGTACCACCAACCATTTTCTCTATTGGGTTTGTATTTTAAACCTAAATTTACAGCCCAAAAGAACAAGCCTTTTTTAATACCAGATAGGGTTTCGCCTTTTAATATAATTTTATCGTAAATTTTCTCATACAAGCGTGGCACAGCTGTCATAACATTGGGTTTTATTTCCTGTGCATTTTCCGATAGTTTTTCTATAGATTCTGCAAAATAAATAGAAACTCCACAATATTGATATAAATACAAAATCATGCGTTCGAAAATATGGCAAACTGGTAAAAAACTCAATCCTTTTGAGTTTCCATAATTTAAAGGAACTCTTTCTTTAGAGGCTAAAACATTAGAAACAATGTTGTTGTGAGAAAGCATTACCCCTTTGGGTTTTCCTGTTGTACCAGAGGTATAAATTAGTGTTGCTAAATTTTCTGCTTTTACCTTGTTTTTTCGCGCATCTAATTCTTCTTGGTTGGCAGTGTCTTCTCCTAATTGAAGTACTTCAGTCCAAGATTTTTCGTTGGCAATATCATCAAAAGTATAAACGGCTTTTAAACTTGTTTTATCTTTAATTTTATTAATTTTTTCTAACACTTCCATATCTGAAACAAAACAATAAATAGATTCGGAATGATTTAACACATACTCGTAATCTTCTTTAGAAATGGTTGGGTAAATAGGCACATTTTGCGCGCCTGTTTGTAAAATACCAATGTCGCAAATATTCCATTCTGTTCTATTGGTGGTAGAAATTACTGCAATTTTATCGTTAGGTTGCACACCCAATCGCAATAAACCTCTACTAATTTTATTTGCATTATCGATATATTCTTTGGAAGATGTTTTTACCCAACTTCCATTAGATTTAGAGGTAAATGCATCTTTTAAATTATAGGTTTCTAATTGATAATAAGGAAAATCAAAAAGTCTTTTTATTTCTATTGCCATGTGTGTGTATTTGTAATATGCAAAATAGGAAAATTACTGCTATTGAACAAATACTATTTATGACTAACTTTTTGTGTATAATTTGTAGGTTTTGATGTAGT
Source organism: Polaribacter batillariae (assembly GCF_017498485.1). Lineage (NCBI taxonomy): Bacteria > Pseudomonadati > Bacteroidota > Flavobacteriia > Flavobacteriales > Flavobacteriaceae > Polaribacter > Polaribacter batillariae. The sequence continues at coordinate 20,327 of NZ_CP071795.1, forward strand.
TTTTTAAAACTTTTTAAATTTTGATGGAAATGGTGTAAAAAGCGAAACTAGCTTTTTCGGATTTGAAAAAGCTAGCTGTAATATGGTTTTGATTGGCCCCTAATCCAATCAATTTCCATAATTTAATCAAAAATACATAGTTTTAGTGAATAAAAAACAGGTAGAAATACCTATTTTTTATTTATTAAGTATTTTTCGAAACTTTTGCCATTTATTTTGGTGTATTTAGAATCTATGTTATAAGCGACTTCCATTCCTGTAATGTTAAAATCTCCAGAAACTGTCATGTACTTAATATTTAAGTCTTCTTCGAATTTTGTGTTTACAAAAGAAACTCCATTTTTAAATTCTGTGTATTTAAATGTTGCCGAATCTTTAAAAACTGAATTCGAAAAACTAACATTTGTATTAAATTTAGTGTACTTAAAGGTCGCTAATTCGTCGAAAACAGTATTTTCGAAGCTTATGCTTTTTTCGAATTTTGCGTATTTAAAAGTAGTATCGTCATTGAAAATACTTCCAGAAAAGTCGGAATCTCTTTCGAAGCGAGAATATTTAAACATTGCTTTTCTTTCGAAATTACAGTTTTTAAAAAGAACATCGTCTTCGAAACTTGCAATAAAAGTGTATTCGGAATTTTCATCTGGAAAGTAAGCTAGTACATGGTTTTTAAATGTACAATTTTCAAATGAAATGCGAACATCTATCATTTTTTTTATGATGTTAGACGAATTTCCAGAATTCCAACGAAACCAACTTCTTTTTTTCTTTTTTGGTAATTTTTCCAAGGCTTCTTCCATATAAGTAAAGTCTAAAACCCCCACAATAGTGGCATTTTTAATAGAAATTGATTTGCCGTTTTTAATGTCTTGCATAATGCTTGAAGCTGTTACTGTTTTTTGTGCAAAATTTACAGTTGCAAATAAAAATAAACAAATGCTTAAAAGTGTAATTTTATGTTTCATGGTATTTTTTAGTTTTAAGTGTTTTATTAAAGGACTACCCAAAACCTAAAATGTGACATTTTTATAAAATAAAGGTAATTATAAATGTTGTTTTTCCGTTTTTAGTATTAAAATGAATGCTTCCTTTGTGTGCTTCTACAATGCTTTTGGTAAGTGTTAAGCCAATGCCAGAGCCATTTTTACGAGTTGTAAAATAGGGTACAAATATGTTTTCTTTAATTTCCTTAGAAATACCAATTCCGTTATCGGAAATTTCTAAATGCAATCGATTATTTTCTTTTGAAAGTTGAATTTTAATTTCAGGATCGTTTGTTTCTGCAAGTGCATACAAACAATTAGAAATTATATTGATGAGAATTTGTTCGATTTGATTTTTATCTGCCTTAAGAATATAATTCTCTTTTATATTAAAAATTAAGTTGATTTTTTTTGCTAAAAAATCTTGTTTATAGAGATCTAAAGTATTTTTAATGGTTTCTGTTAAACTAATTTCTTTTTTATTTGGCAATGGCAATTCTGTTAATTTTCGGTAAGTATCTACAAAAGAAGTTAAATGAAGCGAACGTCTTTTAATAATGCTTAAACCTTGCGAAAGTTCGTCTATAGTATCTTCGTCTGTGTTTTCTTCTTGAATTAAAGAATGTAAATTTTCTGCCAAACTACGAATAGGAGTAATGGTATTTATAATTTCGTGCGACATTACATTCATTAACTTATACCAAGCTTCTTTTTCTTTTTTATCGATTAATTGCTGTATTGTTTCTAAAGAAACCACTAAGTATTCGAACTCATGGGTTTGTGTTACAGCGGTTTTTAAGAAAAAATTTTCTTTGTTATCGTTTATTTTTAAAGATATTGTATTTCTAATTTCTTTCCAATCTTTAATAAAAGTCGATAATTTGCCTATTTTAGTTTGTAGTAAATTCCAGTTATAGAATTTAGGGATTTTTAAAAAGTTTGTAAATGCTTTATTAATTTGAAAAACAGAAATCTCTCCATTTGCATTTTTCCTTAGAATTAAAATTCCAATTCCTAAACTTTCTATAATGTTTGTAAAAATAAGTTGCTCAGATGTTTTAGATAAACTTTGTTTGCGATGTTTTTCTAATAATAAAGCGGTTTTATTGTGAAGAGGATTCTTTCTTTTTTTAGCAGAAATCGTACTCGAAAAATCATCGAAAAGCAAACAATCTATCGATTTTTCGATATCTGTAAACAATTTTTTTAAATATTCTGTAAATAAAAAAAACTGAAATAAAAGTAGCAGAGAGAGCCCAATTGTATTTACAATAAAGCCTTTTTTAAAACTAAAAACAATAATTACTCCATTAATTATTAGTAAAATTAATCGAATTGTAATTTGAATATTTTGTGGTTTTCCCATTTATAGTTGATGTTTCTCTAACCTTCTATACAAAGCAGCTCTTGTGATGCCTAAATCTTTTGCGGCTTTAGAAATATTTCCTTGGTGTTTTTGAATTGCTTGCTGTATTAATGTTTTTTCGATTTCTTCTAAATTTAAATTGTTCGTTAAATTTACCTCAATTTTTTTTGCTGAAAAATGCAAATCAGCAACTTCGATTGCATCGTTATCTGTAATAATTACAGCTCTTTCTACAATATGTTCGATCTCTCTTATATTTCCCGGCCAATGGTATTTTTCCATTGCATTTAAAGCATCTGAAGTAAAATTGGTAATTTTTTTTCGATATTTATGGGTTAATTTTTTTAAGAAATGAGTTGCTAGTAATTTAATATCGTTGGTTCTTTCACGAAGAGGAGGTAAGTTTAATTCAATGGTATTTATTCGAAATAATAAATCTTGTCTAAAAGTTTCTTCTTCTACCATTTTATGAATTGGCGCATTTGTAGCGCAAATAATTCTGGCATCGATTTCTGTTTCTTTCCCTTCTCCTAAACGTGTAATTTTTCGGTTTTGAATTACAGTTAATAATTTAGATTGTAAATGCAATGGTAAATTTCCTATTTCATCTAAAAAAATAGTGCCGCCTTTTGCCAATTCGAATCTTCCTAAAGTATCTTTATGTGCATCTGTAAAAGCGCCTTTTACATAACCAAACAATTCACTTTCGAATAAGTTTTCGTTTAAAGAACCCAAATCTACATGAATAAATGGGTAATTTTTTCTGTTAGATTGTAAATGAATTTCTTTAGCAAAAACATATTTTCCTGTTCCGTTTTCGCCTAAAATTAAAACATTGGCATCTGTTGGTGCTACTTTCTTTACCAATTTCATGGCAGATTGCATTGCTGTAGAATTGCCTATAATATGTTCTGTTTTTTGATGAAATTCTTTGTCTTGTTGTTCTTGAATGGTTTTTAATTGTGTATTTTTTCTTTTAGAACGAGACAATTCTACACCCGCACTTACAGAGGTGTATAATTTTTCTGTAGCCCAGGGTTTTAAAATAAAATCGGTGGCACCTTTTTTAATGGCATTTACGGCTAAATTTACGCTTCCAAATGCAGTCATTAAAAGAATGGTTGTTTCTGGGCTAATTTCTTTAATGTTTTTTAGCCAATACAAACCTTCTTTACCATCTTCGAAACCAATTCTATAATTCATATCTAACAAAACAACATCAATAGTATTCTTCGTTAAATGCGAATTTATATGCTGTGGATTATTTTCTGTAATTATTTTTGAAAAGTATTTTTTTAAACTAATTCTGGCAGAAAATAGAATATCATCATCGTCATCTACAATTAAAATGGTTGCTTCTTTTTTTCTCATCTTACATAATTAGTGTTTTGTTTGAATATGAACAAAAATGTGTTCGTTTTTGAACACTGTAAATTGCGGGTTTATTTTTATTTTATTGATAATCAGAATTTTAAAATTTATTTTTCATTGGCATATTTGTGGCATCATTATTATCAAACAAAATAGAAATTATGGATACACAAATAAAACCTAAACACAAAAAAACAAAAAAAATGCTGTTATGGGGAATTCCAACTGCCATTTTATTGGTAATTGTTTTAATTAATGCGACTAGAAAAAAACAAGTAAATTTAAAAAGAGATACTCTTAATATTCGTGAAGTTATTAAAGGAGATTTCGAAGATGTTGTTTTATTTAATAGTACAGTAGAACCTAAAACGTCTGTATTGGTAAATGTAATTCAAGGTGGGTCTGTTTCAGAAATTTTTGTAGAAAGTGGGCAAACTATTAAAAAAGGTACAGCACTTTTAAGAGTTTATAACCCTAATGCAGAGTTGAATTATTTAACGCAAGAAACTGCAATGATAGAGCAAATTAATAATTTGCGAAACTTGCGTGTAAGTATTAAAAATCAACAATTAAGTTTAGACCAACAACTGCTAAGTATCGATAACGATTTTAGAAATGCAGACAGGCAATATAAATTAGATTCAACTTTATATAAAAAAGAGGCAATTGCAAAAAACGATTATCAAAAAACAAAACAAGAATATATTTTTCAAAAAGAAAGAAGTGATGTAATTAAACAAAGTGTTTTTAACGAGAAAAAAAGTAGAGACAACCAATTGGCTAGAATAAATGCTTCTTTATCGAATATGGAAAAAAGTTTAGAATTGTTATATAAAAACAAAGAGAATTTTGTGGTAAAAGCGCCTGTAGATGGTTTGCTTTCTTCATTCAACCCTATTTTAGGACAAAGCTATAACCAAGGAGAATCTATTGGAAAAATGGATGTGTTAGATGGTTATAAATTGGTTGCAAATGTCGATGAATACTACATTTCTAAATTGCATGAAGGTATTTCTGGTACAGTTTCATTAAATGCAAAAAACTACGATGTAAAATTGTCGAAAGTGTTTTCGGAAATTGTTGGCGGACAATTTAAATTAGAATTAAATTTTAAACAAGATTCAATTTTAAACGAAGTAAAAAGAGGAATGTCTTTAAAAACAAAAGTATTTTTATCGGGCAAAACAGAAGCTTTATTATTATCGAAAGGTTTGTTTTATCAAAGTACCAATGGTGCTTGGGTTTTTGTTTTAAATGGAGAAAATAAAGCCGTAAAAAGAAACATTAAAATTGGTAGAGAAAATCCTTTTTATTACGAAGTTTTAGAGGGTTTACAAGAAGGAGATAAAGTAATTACATCGAGTTACGACGATTTTAAAAATATAGAAGAAATTAATATTCAGTAGGCAGTGGGCAAGTAGGCAGTTGGCAGTGGGCAGTAGGCAGTTGGCAGTGAGCTGTTTGCGGTGGAGAGTTTTAAAAACCTCGTAGGTATAAAACAAAATTAAAATTTCAAGTAAATAAGAACAATTATAAAGATACCAATTTTCAAAGAAAATATTTTGCGAAAAAACTTTGTGTCTTTACATTTAAAACAAAATAAAATGATAAAAATAACAGATTTAGTAAAAATTTACAGAACAGAAGAAGTAGAAACAACAGCTTTAAATAAGTTGAGTTTAGAGGTTAAAAAAGGAGAGTTTGTTTCTATAATGGGGGCTTCTGGCTGTGGAAAATCGACACTTTTAAATATTATTGGTTTGTTAGATGCACCCAATAATGGAAGCTATCTTTTTGATGGAGCAGAAGTAGCTACTTTCAACGAAAAACAAAGAGCAGGATTAAGAAAAGCCAATATTGGTTTTGTGTTTCAAAACTTTAATTTAATTGATGAGTTAACAGTTTATGAAAATGTAGAATTGCCATTAATTTATAACAAAGTAAAAGCATCAGAAAGAAAAAAACGTGTTACAGAAATTTTAGAAAGAATTGGCATTGCACACAGAGCAAAACATTTTCCATTACAATTATCTGGTGGGCAACAACAAAGAGTGGCTGTGGCAAGAGCTTTGGTTACCAATCCAAAATTAATTTTAGCAGACGAACCAACAGGAAATTTAGACAGTAAAAGTGGAAACGATGTAATGGAACTGCTAACAGAATTGCATGCAACTGGCTCAACCATTATTATGGTAACACACTCGTCTTACGATGCTCAGTTTTCATCAAGAATTGTAACGCTAAAAGATGGAGAAATTATTTCAGAAAAAGCAAACGAGCATAAAGTAGATGTTTTAGTGCAATAAATATCATTAAAAAAGAAAATATATGTTACAAAGTTGGTTTAAAATATTTTTTAGAAATAGTAAGAAAAATTGGTTAAATGCACTAATTAATATTAGTGGATTAACATTGGGTTTGGCAGGTTTGTTAATTATTTTATTATATCTAAATGAAGAAAAAAGTTACAATCAATGGAACCCTAATAAAGACGATGTTTATCGAGTAAACCTTAAACAACCAAAGTCTGGCGAAGTTTGGTTTACGGTAAATACAGGAATGTATTTAACGTATCCAAAAGAAATACCAGAAGTAACAGAGGCTTTAATGGTAAAACCTTTTTACAGAAGTAGGGTAGTACAATATAACGATGTTTTCGAATTTAACGATAAAACCATACTAACAGACCCACAGTTTTTCGATTTTTTTCCTTTTAAAATTGTAGAAGGTTCCACTCAAAAGTTTTCGCAAGTTAGAACCAATATTGCACTATCTACAGCATACGCAAAACGCATTTTTAAAGGAGAAAAAGCGGTAGGCAATTCAGTAAAAATAGATGATGCAAATTATATAGTTGCTTGTGTTTACGAACTGCCAAAAAATTCTCATCAAGAACCAGATTTATTAATTCAGTTTAGCAAAGATTTTGAAGTAAATTGGGGAAACCATAATAATGAGTTGTTCTGCAGAATTACTAAAGATGCTAATCTTGAGTTTGTAAAAGAAAAAATGGATGAGATTATTTTAAAAGTTCATAAAAAATTTGCTTTAGAAGAAGGAGTTACCTTAGAAGAATTTAACGAAAAATACCACCCTCCAACTGTACTTTTAGACAAATTAGATACTATGTATTTACATAATACAGCCAAAAGAGCTGGACCAAGTGGAACAGGAAACTATCAATTGCTAATGGTTTTATTAGGTTTGTCTATCTTATTAATTGTTATTTCTTGCGTAAACTTTATTAATTTATCTGTGGCTTCTGCGAGTCAGCGCGCAAAAGAAGTTGGGGTTAAAAAAACACTGGGCTTATCAAAAAAGCAGTTGTTGTTTCAATATATATTTGAAATTGTTTTTCAAGGATTAATTTCTTTTGTTATTGCTCTTGTAATTGTAGAATTAGCCTTGCCCTTTTTCAATCAGTTTGTTGGCAAAGAAATTTCAATTTTACATACAAATTCTTTGATAACTTTATTTGTAGCTTCAATTTTAATATCGCTTTTTGTAGGTAGTATTCCTGCTTTATATTTATCGAACTTTAAAGCTATTGAAGTTTTAAAAGGAAGTTTTTCTAAAAGTAAAAAAGGAAATTTGGCAAGAAATTTTATGTTAGGGCTTCAATTTTTAATCTCTGGTTTTTTTATTATTAGTATGTTAATTATTGGAAATCAAATTAACTATATGATGCAAAAAGATTTAGGTTTCGATAAAGAACAGGTTTTAACTGTCGATGTTTACAATATTAAAAACGAATATAAAAAATACAAACTCACAAAAGAAGTTTTAATAAAAAACCAAAACATTACAGGAGTAACATCAAGTATGTTTGTTCCTGGTGATGGTTTTGTAAACGGAACGTCTTTAATTCATAAAATTAACGATAAAAGGTTTAACTCTGCTTCTAATATTGTTGATTATAATTATATAGATTTTGCTAAAATTAAGCTTTTAAAAGGAAGGAATTTTTCAGAGAAATTTGCTTCAGATACTTTAAAAATAATTATTAACGAAACTGCCGCAAAAGATTTAGGAATTTATAATAAACCTTTAGGTGAAAAATTAAATTTAGGTTGGTTAGATGATAATCAACCTGGTTTTGAGGTTATTGGAATGATTCAAGATTATCATTTCGACGGATTTGATACTGAAATAAAACCAATGTTTATGGTACTTTGGACTGCTATTGATTTTCCTGATGGATGGATGCCAGCCATTCAATTTAAAATAAAAGGAAATCATATTGATAAAACCATTGCAGAAATAGAAACTTTTTGGAAACAAAATGTAGATGCGAAATATCCTTTTTCTTATAAATTTTTAGACCAAAATTTTGCAAAAACGTATGAGAAATATCAAAAACAACAAACCATGTTTCTTATATTATCGATACTTGTAATTTTAATTTCTCTTTTAGGTTTATTCGCATTGGCAACACTAACCATTCAGCAGCGTTTAAAAGAAGTTGCGATTCGAAAAACATTGGGTGCTTCTGTAAAAGAAATTATGTTTCAGTTATTAAAAAACTTTTTAAAAGTGGTGGTTATTTCTTCAATCATCTTAATACCTATTGCGTATTATTTTATGGAAAACTGGCTGCAAAACTTTGTTTATAGAGTAGAAATGCCCATACTACCTTATGTATTTACTCCAATAATTTTAATTGTTTTGGTTTTTGTAGTTGTTGGTTTAAAGGCTTACAACTCAACAAAAATCGATTTAATTAAATATTTAAAGTTCGAATAAACAAAGTTTTAAAAACAAAAGAGGCTGTCGTAAAAGTAAATTTAAATGTCATTTTAAGCATTACTAAAATCAAAATATATTTTGATTGAAAGTAGCTAACGAAGTTATCGAAAAATCTAAAATACTAAAAATTCAATAAATTAGATTTCTCCATTACCGTCGAAATGACAAATTTTAATACTTTCGAGACAGCCTCTTTATATTTAATTACAATTTCTTTTTCATTCAATTTTACTATTAAAAATAGTGCGTTAGAGTATTGCAACAAATACGAACTTAAGCAAATATAAAATGAATTTTTGTAGGTTTCTTGTAAATAATCGTAATCGCTATTTTTTTAAGGCTTCTTTTACAATTAAATAATCTTTTTTAAAGTATTTCTTAAAAATTTTGTTTGTAAAAAGCTTAAAATCTTTAGAAAAGTGAGATTCATCGTAATAATTATACATATAAATAAGGTCTTTTAAATTTATTTGTTCTTTCTCGTATTTTTTCATCAAACTTAAAAAACGTCGCAACCTTATGTACTTCCCTGGAGTTAAACCTACCATTTTTTTAAATTGAGTTTCTAACGTTTTTTGGCAAAAAGGAACCGTTTCCATAATTTCTAATACAGAAAGTAAGCCTTCTTTTTTATGAATTTCTTCGATTACACCATCAATAATTATAGTGTCTTTATTTTCTGTAAGTGGTAATAAGTTTAAAAAATTGGCCAACTCTTTAAATAGTTGTTCAGAATTATTTTTGTATTTAATAAATAAACCTTCTAATTTTTTAGAGAGAATTGGTTTTACGGAATAAAAATCGACATAATTATTTGTAAATTGAGAAATATCTAAGTTGATTAATTTGTATAAAGTTGTAGGTTTAAAACTAATACCACAACAAAAACCAGGAGAATCGATACACATTTCATAAGATTTATAAAACTGACCAACTAAAGTAAGCTTCTTAAAATCTCGACGCTTTTTATTTTGATAAAAATATTGATTGCTAGAATACGGAAACGCCAAACTCGAAAACCCCATTGGAATGATGATAGATTTTAAAGGAACAATTTTTTCTGAATAAGAAATATTATAAAATTCTTCTACTAAGTGAGAGGCATTACCGGTTATATAATATTTTAACTTCATAGACTAAAAATATAGAAAGTTAAGTTAATGAAAAAAATACATAAACGTAACTTTCTAATATTTTTTATTTTTTATTCTCAATCCAATTTCTAGCATTTACAAAAGCTTCTAACCAAGGCGAAACTTCGTCTTTTCTTCCTGCAGGATAATTTGCCCAATTCCATTGGAAAATAGAACGCTCTATATGTGGCATGGTTACTAAATGGCGCCCTGTTTTATCGCACATCATAGCTGTGTTAAAATCTGAACCATTTGGGTTGTTTGGGTAACCTTCATAGCCATATTTTGCAACAATATTATAGTTTTCTTCGGCTTCTGGCAAACTAAATTTTCCTTCTCCGTGAGAAATCCAAACCCCTAATTTTGTTCCAGCTAAACTTGATAGCATTACAGAATTATTCTCTTGTATTTTTACTGATGTGAAAGAACTTTCGTGCTTTTTAGAATCGTTATACGTCATTTTTCCATGCACTTTATGCTCTGGATTAATGAGTTCTAGTTCCATCCATAATTGGCAACCGTTACAAATTCCAACAGACAAGGTATCTTCTCTTTTAAAGAAGTTTTTTAATGCTTTATTGGCTTTTTCGTTGTATAAAAATGCACCTGCCCAACCTTTTGCAGAACCCAAAACATCCGAATTGGAAAAACCACCAACAGCACCAATAAACTGAATGTCTTCTAACGTTTCACGACCAGAAATTAAATCGGTCATGTGTACATCTTTTACATCGAAACCAGCTAAATACATGGCATTTGCCATTTCACGCTCAGAGTTGGAACCTTTTTCTCTTATGATGGCAGCTTTCGGTCTGTCATTTCGACCTTGTGGAGAAATCTTTTCTACTTTGAGATTCTTCGACTTCGTTTCTCTTCGCTCTGAATGACAAGAATTTATAACATCTTCTAATTTTCCTGTAAAATTCTTTGGAAAAGTATATTGTAAAGGTTGTTTTTTGTAGTTATCAAAACGATCTTTTGCCAATCCGTTTGCAGTTTGTTTATCATCTAATAAATAAGATGTCCTATACCAAACATCTCTTAGTTCTGCAACATCAAAAGTAAAAGTATCTTCGTTGTTTTTAATGGTTACTTTTCCAGAGTTGTTTGCTGTTCCAATATTAAAAGCTGCAATTCCTTTTTCTTCTAAAATAGCTTCCACAGAGGCATGTGCTTGAAAAACGATTCCTGTATTTTCAGCAAATAATAACTTTATGGAGTCTTCTTCATTTAATTCAGAAAGATTAAAATCGGCACCTAAATTAACATCAGCAAAACACATTTCTAATAATGTGGTAATCAATCCACCAGAAGCAATATCATGTCCTGCAACAATTTTATCGTCTTTTATTAATTTTTGAATCGTATTAAAAACAGTTTTTACATAGCTTGGGTTGGTAACATCTGGTGCTTCATTTCCAATCGCATTTAAAATCTGGTTAAAAGAACTTCCGCCCAATTTATATTCGTCTTGCGAAATGTTGATGTAATAGATGTTTCCACCATCCACTTGTAAAACAGGCTCTACAACTTTGGTAATTTCGCTACAATTTGCAGCAGCAGAAATAATGACGGTTCCTGGAGAAATTACTTCGCCATCTGGGTATTTTTGCTTCATAGAAAGCGAATCTTTTCCTGTTGGCACATTAATTCCTAAATCAATAGAAAACTCTGAAACCGCTTTTACAGCTTTGTACAAACGTGCATCTTCTCCTTCATTTTTACAAGGCCACATCCAGTTTGCAGATAAAGAAACACTTTTTAAATTATCTTTTAATGGTGCCCAAATCATATTGGTTAAGGCTTCTGTAATGGAGTTTCTGCTTCCAGCTTCTGGCTGAATTAAACCAGAAATAGGCGAGTGCCCAATTGTGGTGGCAATGCCTTCTTTTCCATGATAATCTAAAGCCATTACACCCACATTATTCAATGGAATTTGTAAAGGTCCTACACATTGTTGTTTGGCAACTTTACCTCCCACACATCTATCGACTTTATTTGTTAACCAATCTTTACAAGCCACGGCTTCTAACTGTAAAACTTGTTTTAGATAGATTTCTAAATTCTTTGTTTTGTAACGTGGATTTTTATAATTTCTGATGACAGTTTTATCTGTCAAAATTGTTTTTGGAGAAGAACCAAACATGTCTTCTAATGCCAAATCCATAGGTTTTTCTCCTGTAGTTTTAGACTCGAAAGTAAACCTGTCATTTCCTGTAACATCGCCTACAGTGTACATTGGCGAACGTTCGCGCGCTGCAATTTTTTGTAGCGTATCTATATGTTTATCGGCAATAACCAATCCCATTCTTTCTTGAGATTCGTTACCAATAATTTCTTTGGCAGACAAGGTTGGGTCTCCAACAGGTAATTTGTCTAAATCGATTTTTCCTCCTGTGTCTTCTACCAATTCCGACAAGCAATTTAAATGGCCTCCAGCTCCATGATCGTGAATAGAAACAATAAAGTTTTCATCACTTTCTACCATGCCACGAACTGCGTTTGCAGCACGTTTTTGCATTTCTGGGTTTGATCTTTGCACTGCATTTAATTCAATTCCTGATGCAAATTCTCCAGTATCTGCAGAAGAAACTGCAGCACCACCCATTCCAATTCTGTAGTTTTCTCCACCTAGAATTACAATTTTATCGCCTTCTTTTGGAGTGTCTTTTAAAGCTTGGTCTGCTTTTCCGTAACCAATTCCACCAGCTTGCATTATTACCTTATCAAATCCTAATTTTCTTGGGTTAGTATCACTTGAAGATGAATTTTCTTCGTGTTCAAACGTTAATACAGAACCTGTAATTAAAGGTTGCCCGAATTTATTACCAAAATCGGATGCTCCATTAGAGGCTTTAATTAAAATATCCATTGGAGTTTGGTACAACCAATCTCTTTCTTTGAATTTGTGTTCCCAATACCTGTCTTCTTCTAATCTCGAATAAGAAGTCATATACACGGCTGTTCCTGCCAAAGGTAATGAGCCTTTTCCGCCAGCCAATCTGTCTCTGATTTCTCCTCCAGAACCAGTTGCAGCTCCGTTAAAAGGCTCTACAGTTGTAGGGAAATTGTGTGTTTCTGCTTTTAATGAAATTACAGAATCGAATTCTTTTGTCTCGTAAAAATCTGGTTTGTCTGCCGTTTTTGGTGCAAATTGCTCCACTTTTGGTCCTTTTATAAAGGCAACATTGTCTTTATAAGCAGAAACAATATCATTCGAATTTTTTTTGGAAGTTTCCTTAATCATTTTAAATAGCGAAGTAGGTTGCTCTTCGCCATCTATTACAAAAGTTCCGTTAAATATTTTATGTCTGCAGTGTTCTGAATTTACTTGGCTAAAACCAAATACTTCAGAATCTGTTAATTTTCTTCCTATTTTTGTGGCAACACCTTCTAAATATTCAACTTCTTCGTCACTTAAAGACAAACCTTCTTGCTGATTGTATGCAGCAATATCATCAATATTTAAAATGGCTTCTGGTTGAATGTCGATGGTAAATGAATCTTGGTGTAAACCCTTAAATTTTTCGGAAATCATGGGATCGAAATCCGTAAAATCTTCTGTAACAGCTATAAATTCTTCAATTCTAATGATGTCTGAAATTCCCATATTTTGAGTAATTTCTACCGCGTTTGTACTCCAAGGGGTAATCATAGCTGCTCTTGGACCAACAAAAAAAGCATCTAAATTGGTTTCTTCTATTTTTGGTTGATTGCCAAAAAGCCACGTTAATTTATCGATTGTTTTTTTAGGGATATTTTTTGTGGTTTGTACAGCGAATACTTTACTGTTTGTATTTCCAAAGAAATGAATCATTATTTTAGTTTTGATGTAACATTGTAAGGCACAAATTTAATTCTTTGAATTGAATTTAAAGCATAAAAAAACTCGCAAATATTGCGAGTTTTTTAAGAAGGTTATTAACAAAGCTATTGAATTATAATTTTTCTTGAAATACGGTTTGTATTACTTTTTATTTTTAAAATATAAAAACCATTTTGTAAGTCTTTAATTCTTATTTTTTGATTTACTGTTTTTGGGTTGTTAGATTGGTAAATGGTAGCACCAATTACGTTGTATAAAACAATACGATTTATTTTTAAGTTGCTAGGAATGGTAATTGTTATGCTATTGCTTGTACTTGGGTTTGGATAAATAGAAATGTCTTCTAACAAAGGTTCTTGTGATACAGACAATACAGCACCCCAAATAGCGCTTACATATTCAGGATGATCAACAAAAGGGTTTCTATTTTTTTGATGTTTAAAAATTTCATCATTTCTATCCAATTCTTTTTGACTTACAGGGTCTTCTAAATGCCAGCGATACAACATGTCTAAAGCCCACTGCTCAAAAACTTTATCACTAGTTCCATTAAGCATATTGTCAGCTCCATTGTTATTATTTTCCCAGCTGCTGATTTCATCTTGATAACGAACTGAAACATAAAATAAAGCTCTAGCAATATCTCCCTTAAATTCATTTATAGGTTCAAAAACTTTATCATTTGGCCCAGCAATACTACTTGTACCTCTTTTAGAGCCATTATTAGAAGTGTAATCTGCAGTTAAAACTTCACCAAAAGCATAATTGCTTCTTATTCCGTTTACTTTTTTATCTGATGGAAAAACATGATGCGCATCTCCTCTTAAGGGATGTGAGTTGCTGCCTCCATACCAGCTTTGTGCAAAAGTGTGCTCTCTATTATATTTATCGCATTCTGTTGCACCTCCAGAACCTCTATCTTGGTCTGTTGAAAACGTAAAGTTACAATCGCTATAAATATCCCAAACTTTTCCGTCACTTCTTACGTCTGATGTTTCGTATAAATCCCATAAATCGCCATAAGTTACACTTATATCGTGAAAAGCTTGTCCATTTCCGTCATTTATATGGTCTATAATATTTTTTAATTGTGTTTTTAAAGCATAACCACTTGCTGTTGCGCTGCTATAATAGCCGTCTGGAATTTGTGAAAACCCAATAGAAACCGTTAAAAAAGCAATTAAAAAAAGTAGTTTTTGTTTCATTATTTTTTGATGAATTTAGAACTATAAATAGTGTTATTTATATTGAATTTTATAAAATATACTCCATTACTTAGAGTAGAAACATCTATCTTATTTTCAGTTTTTTTTACAGTGATTATTTTTTACCTAAATAATTAAATATTGTCATGTTTTTAATGTTAATATTATTTTTATTTTCCATAAATAAAGTTGAATCAGCTGGATTAGGATATAAATAAATTCCATTTTCTAAAAACGATGCTACATTTAAAATTGCACTATGTGTTCCAATGCCATCTACAGTATCTTTTGGTAAAATATCCCATTCGTTATCAAGATCAAAAGCAGTATTTGGTTGTACCACTCCATTTTTTCTTCGTAACGTTTTATCTTTTCCAAAATTTCCACCTCCACTATTATAGGTTCCAACAATATCTATTAAAACATCGTTTTTAAATAACCCTATAGGATCATCACCATTAAAGTTTATTGGTGCACCAAAATTTGTTTCACTTGCATTTGGTTGAATAAAATCTGCTTTAGAAATTAAAAAGTCTCCTGCTATGGCTACATTAGGGTCACTTGAAGAAGAGCTAAATTCTGCACCACCATTTACAATAACATACACCATTTTAGATTTTATAATGCCAGAAAGTTTTAGTTCGTTTTCCCAATCATCTCTTGCGTCTTTACCTCCATTTTTTTGTCTTTTTAAACTATATGCACTCAAATCGATATCATTTGAAGTTACGTTTACTATTTCCACAGCCTTATTATTAGAAGAACCTTCTACATATTCAGAGAAAAATAATTCATTGGCAGTAGTTGTAGAACCATCTGTAGTCGTTGCATTTACAGCTGTACTTAAAGGAGATGTATTGTTTACAGCATCTTTTGCTGAAATTTGTACAGCATAAGTTGTAGAAACAGAAAGATTTGTAACAGTATATGTTAGTTCTTGTGTTGAAGCTAAAAAACTTCCATCTATAAAAACGTTATAACTTGTAACTGCTGTATTGTCTGTAGCAGCATTCCAAGAAGCTACAAAAGAAGTACCAGATTGATTGCTTATAACAATGTTTGTAGGTGTAGATGGTGCTTCTGTATCTTCTAAAGTTGTGATGTTTATTGCTGCACTTTGAGCAGAGGTATTATTGGCAATATCTTTTGCTAACACCGTAAAAGAATAGTTTGTATTAGAGTTTAAGTTATTAATAGTTGTGGAAGTTTCAGTTGTGTTTTTAGATAAAATACCATTAACAAAGATATCATAGCTAGTAGTTTTTATATTATCTGTTGAGGCTGTCCAAGAAACATCAACAGAAAAAGTGGTAATATTAGAAGCCGTTAAGTTGTTAGGTGTAGATGGCGCTTCAGTATCTGAACTGGTGTAAATTCCCCAAGTGTCTTCTGCTTTTGGGCCTCCCCAAATTCTGGTAGCTAAAATAGGATTGTCTATAAACGGGTTTCTGTTTCCTTGCGCATACAGGTTTGCAGTGTTTTCATGATAGGTATTTCTTGCTTTTTCAAAATCGGAAACTGGATCTTCTACATTCCATTTTAAAAATAAATCGATCATATCATCTGGAGTAGAAGAGGAGCTACCTAAACCAACATTTGTAGGTAAACATCTGTTACCATAACGCAAATACATATACATAATCATTCTTGCAACATCTCCTTTCCATTCGTCTCCTGGAAACCAACCGAATGAATTTGTACCATCTATTGGATCTATATAAGATTCTGTAGTGGCTCCAGAACTAGCACCAGAACCATCAGAAAAAAATCGGTTTCCTCTAGATGAATTTCTTTGAACGTCTGAAGGTCTTAAATGATGGGCATCTGAACCAGGACCAGCTTCTCCAAGATTTGGAGTTCCTAAAGAACGAGAAAAAATATGCTCTCTATTCCAATCTCCAGAACTTCCGCTAAAATCATTAATACCTCGAGTTCTGTTGTTTGTAATATCTGTATCTGTTCCGTTTTCCCAACCATAAACTAACAAAACCTCTTGAGGATTTGTTGGATTTACATCTGTTGCTTGTGAAGCATTCCAGATTTGATCATAAAATAAAAATTGAGTGTGTGTAGCAATAATTTTAGTGGCTAGCTCTTCTTTTAGAGTAACACCAGTTAGGTTTAAATTTACATCTGAATAATAACTTTCTTGAGAGAAAATTAAGGAAGTAAAAAATAGAAATGCAAAAAAAGGAATGACTTTACGAATCATAGGTTAAATGAATAAATTAAAAATATAATATTTCCTTTTCAACAATAAAACGTTATAGCTAGCAATGTTATAAAATTATTTTCTTTCTAAAAGCGCCATGTAAAATCCATCGAAACAAGAGATATGTGCCAACACTTTTTTGTCGGAAATAAAGGTAAACTTTTTTCCAGCTTCCGATGTTAAGAAATTATGAACTTGGTCTTGATTTTCTGACGGTAATATAGAGCAGGTTGCATATACCATTTTTCCTCCAGGTTTTACCATTTTAGAATATTGTTGCAAAACTTCTTGCTGTACTTTTTTAATATTATCTATAAATTCTGGTTGTAATTTCCATTTAGAATCTGGGTTTCTGCGAATAACCCCTAAACCAGAACAGGGTGCGTCTATTAAGACCCTATCTGCTTTTTCATGTAATTTTTTTATGGGTTTGGTAGAATCAATTACACGCATTACAATGTTATGTGCTTTATTTCTTTTGGCTCTTACCTTTAGTTTACGAAGTTTGCTTTCGTAAATATCCATGGCAATAATTTGCCCTTTATTTTCCATTAATGCAGCTAAATGCAATGTTTTGCCACCAGCTCCAGCACAGGTATCTACCACTTTCATGCCCGGTTTTACATCTAAGTACGCTGCCACTAATTGAGAGGAAGCATCTTGTACTTCGAAAAAACCATTATGAAAAGCTTCCGTTTTAAATACGTTGGCTCTTTCTGGAAGTAATAAAGCATCTGGATGATTGGGTACAAATTCGGTATCTATATTTTCAGATTTTAACTTCTTTTGAAGTGCTTGTTTCGTGATATTTAAAGTATTGGTTCTTAAAATTACCTTTGCTTGTTCGTTTAAAGCAGCAATTTCTTTTGTCCAAATTTCTTCTCCTAATTCGGCAACACAAAGTTCGTCCATCCAATCTGGAATAGATTCTCTATATTTTCTTATTTTAGATAATTCAGCAAAACGTCCTTTAATTCTTCTTTCTGGAACATCGCCAATTTGATTCCAATCTGGCAAGGCAATGCCTCTTAAAATACACCAAACAGAAAATAATCTCCAAATATTATCTCTATCATAAGGTACTTTTACTTCTGCAATTTCTGCATACAAACGATTCCAACGAACAATGTCGTAAATGGTTTCTGCAACAAATTTACGATCTCTTGCTCCCCAACGTTTGTCTCTTTTTAAGGCTTTTTCTACAGCTTTATCTGCATAAACACCTTCGTTAAATATATCTCTAATACTGTCGATAACAGCAAATGTTAAGTTTCTGTGTAATCTCATTTTTCAATTATAAATCGGGTGCAAAGATACATGAAATAAAAGGTATTTTGTATTTTCGTTTTTACAAACCTGTTAAAGTTGAATTTAAATTATCCAATTACATACATTAAAGGAATTAGCGTACAAAGAGCAGCCCTTTTGCATGCAGAATTGGGTATAAAAACCTGTAACGATTTATTAAATTTCTTTCCTTTTAGATATATAGATAAAACACAGTTTTATGCGATAAAAGATCTGCACCCCAATTCTTCAGAAGTTCAAATTGTTGGTAAAGTTACACGTGTAAAATCTGTTGCTCAAAAAAGAGGAAGTAGGCTAGTGGCAACGTTTCAAGACGCTACTGGAACTATGGAATTGGTTTGGTTTAAAGGACAAAAATGGATTAAAGATTCGCTCAAGATAAACGAGCCTTATGTGGTGTATGGAAAATTAAATCATTACAATGGCAATTTTAGCATTCCACATCCAGAAATGGAATTGGTTACAGAATACAAAAAAAAATTGCAGGCCAAAATGCAACCTGTGTATCCATCTACAGAAAAACTAACAAATTCTGGGGTTTCTAATAAACTAATGCGCAATTATATTCAGAATTTATTGCAACAAGTTTATGATGGCATTCAAGAAAGTTTATCGATAGAGATTATAAATGATTTTAAGTTGATGTCTAAACGTGATGCCTTGCTAAATGTGCATTTTCCTAAAAGTCAAGAAAATTTAGCAAAAGCACAAAACAGACTAAAATTTGAAGAATTGTTTTTTATTCAATTGCAATTATTGCGTAAGAAACTCATCAATAAAACAAAAAACAAAGGATTTGTGTTCGAAAATGTGGGCGAAGTTTTCAATCGATTTTATAAAGAAAAATTACCATTTGAATTAACGAATGCCCAAAAAAGGGTTGTAAAAGAAATACGTAATGATGTTTCTACTGGCGCCCATATGAATCGTCTTTTACAAGGAGATGTGGGTTCAGGAAAAACAATAGTCGCTTTATTAACCATGCTTTTAGCCATTGATAATGGTTTTCAAGCCACCATTATGGCACCAACAGAAATATTGGCAAATCAGCATTTTACAGCAGTTTCCGAACTTTTAATAGGAATGAATATTAAGGTTGATATTTTAACAGGTTCCGTAAAAACAAAAAAACGAAGAGAAATTCATGCGAGTTTAGAAGATGGAAGTTTGCACATTTTAGTAGGAACACATGCCTTACTAGAAGATAAAGTAAAATTTAAAAATTTAGGAATCGCTATTATTGATGAACAACACAGGTTTGGTGTCGCTCAAAGAGCAAAATTGTGGACAAAAAATATATTGCCTCCACACATTTTAGTAATGACAGCCACACCCATTCCAAGAACTTTGGCAATGTCTGTTTATGGCGATTTAGATATTTCTGTAATAGACGAATTGCCACCAGGAAGAAAAGAAGTAAAAACCGTACATCGTTTTGATAGCAATAGATTGTCGGTTTTTAAATTTATGAAAGACGAAATTGCAAAAGGGAGGCAAGTGTATATTGTATATCCTCTTATAGAAGAATCTGAAGCCATGGATTATAAAGATTTAATGGATGGTTATGAGAGTGTTTCTAGAGAATTTCCCTCGCCCAAATATCAAATTAGCATTGTGCATGGAAAAATGAAACCTGCAGACAAAGATTTTGAAATGCAACGCTTTGTAAATGGCGAAACACAAATTATGGTCGCAACTACTGTAATTGAAGTGGGGGTAAATGTACCCAATGCAAGTGTTATGATTATTGAAAGTGCAGAACGTTTTGGACTGTCTCAATTACACCAATTAAGAGGAAGAGTAGGTAGAGGAGCAGACCAAAGTTATTGTATTTTATTATCGAGTTATAAATTATCTGAAGAAGGAAAAACAAGACTAAAAACGATGGTAGAAACCACAGACGGATTTAAAATTGCAGAAGTAGATTTAAAACTACGGGGTCCTGGAAATTTGATGGGCACACAACAAAGTGGAGTTTTAAATTTAAAAATTGCAGATGTGGTAAAAGATTCTAAAATATTAGTAGCTGCCAGAAATACAGCGATTTCAATATTACAAGAAGATGGTAATTTGTCTCAAGAAAAAAACTTACCGATAAAACAAGCCTATATAAAAATGACCAAATCGTCTAAGATTTGGTCTAATATAAGTTAATGGCAATACAATTAATCTTGCCAAGGTTTGTAATTTTTTGCTTTTGGACCTGTTACTTTTCTAATTTTAGTATTTCTAGCCAATACGATTTTAGTATCAGATTTTTTACGTTCCCAAATTTTTAAATTTTTAGCTTCTGGACCTTTTAAATTTACATGTTTAAATGTATTTAATGTAATTACAGTAGATGCTTTTTTATGCTCCCAGTATTTATAATTTTTAGCTTCTGCCCCTAAAACTCTTTTTTTGTTTTGTGCAATTGTTTGAAATCCAATAAAAACTGCTACAATAAATAATAACTTTTTCATATAAGTAATGCTTTAAAATAACCTTGAAACAAAAATAAATAAAATTATTTTTTTATTTGTTAATAATTTCTGAAATTGATAATAAAAAAAGCCTTTAAATGATAAAATGCAATTTTATGCATGATTATTAAAGAATACAATATTTATAGAGCAAAAAGAAGCTGTCTCGAAAGTATTAATATTTATCATTTCGACTATATTTTGTCATTTCTACAGTAATTTTGTCATTTCGACTGTAATGGAGAAATCTTATTTATTGAATTTCAGCATTTTACATTTTTCAATAACTTCGTTAGCTACTTTCAATCAAAATATATTTTGATTTTAGTAATGCTCAAAAATGACAGTTACATTTACTTTTGTGACAGTTTCTTCTATGTTTTAAGAAAAGATATTATTTCGAAGTTTCTTTTACTTCAGCTTTGTCTGCAACAATTCTATTTTCCATATTTGCAACTTCCCAAGCAGTATAGAAAACCAAACGTGTTCTGTTTTCTAACAACTCGTAATTAATTTTATCTGGAGTATCTGTAGGTCTGTGATAATCTGCATGCGTTCCATTAAAATAAAAAATAACGGGCACATTGTTTTTTGCAAAGTTGTAATGGTCTGATCTATAGTAAAATCTATTAGGATCATTTTCATCGTTATATTTATAGTCTAAATTAATATTCGTATATTTTTTATTTACTGCTTCAGAAATGTTGTGTAACTCTGTACTTAACTTATCTGAACCAATTAAATATACATAATTTGGGTCTGCTTTATGCCTATCGTCAATTCTACCAATCATATCTATATTCAAATCACAAACGGTGTTTGCTAATGGAAAAATAGGA
Organism: Polaribacter batillariae; assembly: GCF_017498485.1. Lineage (NCBI taxonomy): Bacteria > Pseudomonadati > Bacteroidota > Flavobacteriia > Flavobacteriales > Flavobacteriaceae > Polaribacter > Polaribacter batillariae. The sequence continues at coordinate 41,778 of NZ_CP071795.1, forward strand.
TCTACATCTGTATAATATTTAGAGCCTAACAAGCCTTTTTCTTCACCAGTTACGTGTAAAAATAAAATAGAACGTTTTGGGCCTTTTCCTGCTTTTTTCGCCAGTTGAAAAGCTTGTGCAATTTCTAAAATGGCTACAGTTCCAGAACCATCATCATCTGCACCATTATAAATTTCTTCTTTTTTAATTCCTTCGTGATCTAAATGTGCAGAAATTACAACAATTTCATCGGGTTTTTCGCTTCCTTTTATAAAAGCAACCACGTTTTCAGAGTCTTTTAATGGAGTTCTTCTGTTGCGCTTGTTTAAAAAATCTGCAGGTACTTCTTGAAAATAATCATCGCCACCTAAAGGAGAAGCAATGCCTTCTGAAACATAGAAATTTTTTAAATATTCTACCGCTTTTTTCTGCCCAGGTTCACCAGTTTCTCTACCTTCAAATTCGTCTGAAGCATAAACAAATAAGTGTTTTCCTAAATCTTTTGCTGTAATGCTTTTTGCATATTTTGCAGCCTGATCTACGTTTGCATCTTCATTAGATGCATTTTTACTAGAACTACAAGCCATAAAAGCGACTGCACTAGCAACATAAAGTATTTTTCTCATCGATTAAAAAAGTATTTTGTTTGTTGTTATAAGTAACCAAATGTAACAAAAGTTACAAGCGTTTCAAAATTAATTTTTGTTGATGACAAACTGTTGTAACGTTTTGTTAAAATTTATGATATTTTTAGGAAACAAATCGTCAAAAGCATTCATTTTTATCAATTCTAAAGAAGTACCAGAGAAAATGGTATTTTCTGTTAATAGAATAATATCGTCTGATAATTGAATTGCCAAATTAACTTCGTGTGTAGAAATTAAGATGGTTTTCGAGGTCTCTGCGACCAATTTCTGTAAAAGTGAAAATATTTTTAGTGTATGGTGCATGTCTAAATGCGCAGTGGGCTCATCTAAAATAATAATTGGGGTGTCTTGTGCCAATGCTCTGGCAATTAAAACGCGTTGCAATTGCCCATCACTTAACTCGTAAAAACGGTTGTTTTTTAAATGTTTTATTTCTGTTTGTTCGATTGCAAGATTTACTTTTTCGATATCTTCTTTAGAGAGTTTATCAATCCAATTCGTGTAGGGTTGTCTGCCAAGTGCAATTAACTCAAAAACAGTTAATTGGCTTTCTGGTAAATGCTCTGTGAGCACCAAACTTAATTTTGTAGAAAGTTCTTTTTCGGTATAATTATTTAAATTTTTATTCTCTAGAATTACATTGCCATCAAGTGGTTTTTGAACCTTAGAAATGGTTCTTAATAAGGTCGATTTTCCAATACCATTTTTACCCAAAACACTAATTAGTTTTCCTTTTTTGATGGATAAATTCACGTCAGAAAAAACAATTTTCGCTTGTTTTTTTTGTTGATAACCAATTGTTAGATTTTCGGTTTTTAGGATGATATTTTTATATGTATGTTCGATTTTTTATAAATTTAGCTTCAGAGTTTCAAATTCGACTTTATATTGTATTATTCACAAACGAGCTCTTTTTTCTTTTTTTTGAAAACATTTAAGAGGCTACACAAATAGCTTCTTTTTTCGAATTAGCAACCAAATAACCACAGGTGCACCAAAAAGTGATGTAATTGCGTTTATTGGCAGCGTAAATTCACTCGTTGGTAATTGAGCTATTCCATCGCAAATTAGCAAAATAATTGCACCTAAAATAGCAACTGCTGGTAATAATATTTTATGATTAGAGGTAGAAAACAACATTCTTGCAATATGAGGAACCGCCAAACCAACAAAAGCAATAGGTCCAGAAAAAGCCGTAATAACTCCTGTTAAAAGACTTGTAACCAGTAATATAATGTTTCTGCTTTTTTTTATATTGATTCCTAAACTTTTCGCATAATTTTCTCCTAACAAAAAACTATTTAAAGGTTTAACGATTGAAATGGTTCCTAACAATCCAAGAAAATAAATACTCCCAAAAACAAGAATTTCGTTCCAAGAAAGATTTCCTAAACTACCAAAGCTCCAAAATAAATATTGTTGAATTTTTGCAGCTTCACTAAAATAAGCTAAAACGCTAATAATTGCAGAGGTTAAACTACCAAACATCAATCCAATAATTAAAATAGACATGGTATTTCGAACTCTATTTGCAGCAATAATTACAGCAGATAAAACCAAAAAAGCTCCTAAACTTGCAGCAATTGGTAAAGACCAATTAGAGATTGAGTTGGTTAAGAAAAAGCCACCAAATAACGACGAACCTAAAATAAGCAATGCAACTCCCAAACTTGCACCAGAAGAAATTCCTAAAACAAAAGGGCCTGCCAATGGATTTCTAAACAATGTTTGCATTAATAAACCACAAATAGAAAGGCCAGAACCTACCAAAATAGCAGTTATTGCTTTTGGTAATCTAAATTGTAAAATAATGGTTTGCCAACTCTCTTTGGTGGCAATGCCACCAGATAATGCATTAAAAATGTCTTTAAAAGGAATGGAAACAGAGCCTGAACTTATGTTTACAAAAAACAAAACCATCAATAAAATAGATAGAAAAATAAAATGTTTTTTGAATGATTTTTGTTTCATTTATAAAGTGTGTTCTTGTCTGGTCGAGCGCAGTCGAGACCTAATTTAACTTCTCGACGACGCTCGATGAGACACTATTTATAATTAGTTAAAAAATCTACCAATTTACGAATTGCAATTCCTCTATGAGAAATTTTATGTTTTTCTGCGGAACTCATCGTTGCAAAAGATTCGCTACAACCTTTTGGTTTAAATATGGGGTCGTAACCAAAACCTTTTTCACCTTGTTTTTGTGTTAAAATTTCTCCTTTGCAAATTCCTTCAAATAAAAATTGTTTACCATCTAAATTTAAACAAACAGCTGTTCTAAACTGTGCTTTTCTGTTTTTTTTGTTTTGTAATGCTAATAATAATTTTTGCATATTGTTTTCAGAATTAGTAGGTTCACCTGCAAAACGAGCTGAATAAACTCCTGGTTTTCCGTTTAAAATTTCAACTTCTAAACCTGTATCATCTGCAAAACAATTGTAGCCAAATGTATTGGTAATGTAATTGGCTTTTAATTTTGCATTTCCTTCTAAAGTAGTTTCAGTTTCATCCACTTCATCAAAACATTTAATGTCTTTTAAACTCAATAATTCTATTGAATTTGGAAGTATTTCTTGAACTTCTTTTAGTTTATTTAAGTTGTTTGTAGCAAAAACAAGTTTCATAAATTACTTTATTAATTTCAACAAAAGTAATCAATTTTAAATGAGCTTTGCTCTTGAAATTTATGAATAATCAATGGTATAAATAAACAGAAGAGGCTGTTTCGAAAGTATTAAAATTTGTCATTTCAATTGTAAAGTAGAAATCTTACTTACTGAATTTCAGTAATTTATATTTTCGATAACTTCGTTAGTTACTTTCAATTAAAATATATTTTGATTTTAGTAATGCTCAAAATAACAATTAAATTTACTTTTTTGACAGCCTCTTAAAGGTTTTCTTTAAAAAGTAATGAATTTTTAGGGGTTACTTTTTAAGAAATAAAAACTATTATAGGGATTAAGTTTTTCACTAGGACGAATAATAATTTACATTCTTACAGTAAAATTTTATTTAATACCAATAAAATTATCAACTTATAAATTAAAATAATTTAGGTTGTTTTTGTGGCTAAAAAAACAAATTTTATAAATAGAAAGATTTATTCATGATGATAAGGCTCATTTTTTAAAATGGTAAAACCTCTGTAGAGTTGTTCAACAATAAATAAGCGAATCATTTGGTGGGAAAACGTCATTTTAGAGAATGATATTTTTCCACTAGCTTTTTTATAAACAGCATCAGAAAAACCATAAGGGCCACCAATTACTAACACCAGTTGCTTAATTCCGGCATTCATTTTCTTTTGAAGATATTTTGAAAACTCAATAGAAGTGTAGTTTTTTCCTTTGTCATCAAGCAAAACCAAAACATCTGTGTTTTGTAATTTAGATAAAATTAATTCTCCTTCTTTTTCTTTTTGTTGAATTTCACTCAAATTCTTTACATTTTTAATATCCGGAATTATCTCTAATTCGAATTTTATATAATGTTTTAAGCGTTTTTGATATTCATCAATTAACTGAATCAAATTTTTATTATCCGTTTTGCCAATGGCGAGTAATTTAATTTTCATGGTTACTGTCAGGTCGAGCGCAGTCGAGACCTTATTAAAACCTCTCGACTGCGCTCGAGGAGACAAATATTGTCACAACAAATTTATCAGTTTTAAAACATAAAATCATCAGAACTTCTTAAAAGTTGAAAATCATTACTATTTTTACATCAGAATTAAACTTTATTTATGATTTCAGAAGCACAATTTCAACACGAATTAGACCTCATTATAAAAAATGCCATTAGAGAAGATATTGGAGATGGTGATCATACTTCGCTTTCTTGTATTCCTGCAGATGCTGAAGGTAAAGCAAAATTACTTGTAAAAGATGACGGAATTATTGCAGGAGTTGAATTCACAAAACAAGTTTTTAAATATGTTGATGCAGCTTTAAAAGTAGAAACTTTTATAAACGATGGCGAAAAAGTAAAATATGGTGACGTTGTTTTTCATGTTTCTGGGAAATCACAATCCATTTTAATGGCTGAACGTTTAGTGCTAAATGCAATGCAAAGAATGAGTGCTATTGCAACCAAAACTGCATTTTTTGCAGACTTACTAAAAGGCACAAAAACAAAAGTTTTAGACACTAGAAAAACAACACCTGGTATTAGAGCCTTAGAAAAATGGGCAGTAAAAATTGGAGGTGGAGAAAATCACAGATTTGCTTTGTATGATATGGTAATGATTAAAGATAATCATATAGATTTTGCTGGCGGAATTACAGCAGCAATTACAAAAACTAAGAAATATTTAACAGAAAAAGGCTTAGATATAAAAATAATTGTAGAAGCAAGAAGTTTAGAAGAAATTAAGGAAATTCTTTCTAATGAAGGTATTTATCGAATTTTAATTGATAACTTTAATTATGAAGACACAAAAAAAGCAGTGGCTTTAATTGGCGATACTTGCCTAACAGAATCTTCTGGAGGAATTAACGAAGAAACCATTAGAAAATATGCAGAATGTGGTGTCGATTTTATTTCGTCTGGTGCATTAACGCATTCAGTTTATAATTTAGATTTGAGCCTTAAAGCTATTTAAATGTTTGAACATCATTTTTATAATGAACATTTCAAAAAAATAGACCCAACTGTATCTAAAATTCAGAAAGGTGAATATGATAGCTGTACTTTCGAAAATTGTAATTTTGAAAACATGCATATTTCTAACATTCAGTTTATAGAATGTGAGTTTATCGATTGTAATTTTAGCAACTCCATTGTAAAAGACACTTCTTTTAAAGATGTAAATTTTACAAATTGTAAAATGATAGGAGTAAAGTTTCATGAATGTAATCCGTTTTTATTGCAGTTTTCGTTTACAGATTGTCAGTTGAATTTTTCATCATTTTATCAATTAAAAGCGCCAAATACTATTTTTAAAAAATGTAATTTAGAAGAAGCAGACTTTACAGAGGCAATTGTAAATAATAGTGTTTTTGAGAATTGTGATTTAAAAAACGCCATTTTTGAAGACAGCAATTTAGAAAAATCAGATTTTAGAACTTCGTATCACTTTACAATCCATCCAGAAAAAAATCGTTTAAAAAACGCAAAATTTAGTAAAGAAAATTTGTTAGGCTTATTAACAAATTATAAAATTATTGTTGAATGAAAAAAGTAATTTTACGTACTGTATTTATTAGTTTACTTATTTTTTCATGTAAAAGAAAACAAGTTGATATTCCCATTTTTTCATATTCAATTTTAAATGATAGCGTTAAAAATTTCAAATTAAATGTAAACGAAAAAGAACCTATTATTCACTACGAGTACTTTCATCAAAAAGATACCATTAAAAGACTTTTTTTTAAATACAATTCCGATAAAGATCTTTTAATTTCAAATTTAGATACATTTTATTTTAATAAAAAAACGTATAACTCTAAAAGTTTACAATTTAAATTCTATCAAAAAAAAGAAATTAACAGTCATAAAAGATTTTTAGTTTTTAATAAAAATTATGGTCTTTTAGCTAATTTAGCTTATGGTTCAGATTATTTATTTTTAAAAGATTCTATTTCTGAAATGGATAAAAAATTACTTTTTAAAGCCTTATTTTACGATTTAAATAAAATAGAAACTGATTAAATAAAATTTGCAATTTTGTAATTCTAATAATGACCAAAGAAATAGAAGACAAACTAGAAAAAATTCCTATTATTGGAATACTTGTAAAACTTGGAAAGAAAATAAAAATTCCAGGTTTAGAAGGCATGTCTTTATACGACGTTTTAGAAATGTATTTTATCGGAATTATCGAAGGTGCATTAACCACCAGAGCAGGAGGGATTGCTTATAGTTTTTTTATGGCGATTTTTCCTTTTTTGCTTTTTGTGCTTACGCTAATTCCTTTTATACCAATTGAAGGCGCTCAAGAAGGTTTGTTATCCATAATTTCTGATGTTTTGCCTCCCAAAACTTACGATGCTGTAGATTCTGTTTTGGTAGATATTATTAACAATCAATATGGTGGCTTGCTTTCTTTTGGTTTTATAGGTTCTATTTTTTTAATGACCAATGGTGTGAATGCCATTTTTGGCGGATTCGAATATTCGTATCATGTAAAAGAAGTTAGAAACGTTTTTAAAGCCTATTTTATAGCAATGTTGGTATCTATCGTTATTGTTGCTTTTTTACTGCTTGCCGTAATTTTAATCATCTTTTTCGAATTGATTTTAAAAGATATGGTTTCTTTAGGTTGGTTAGAAGACAACTTAATTTGGTTGCAATTAAGTCGTGGTCTTATCTTTTTAATTATGATTTTTATCACGGTTTCTATGTTGTATCATTATGGTGTAAAAGAAGGAAAACATTCTCGATTTTTCTCGCCAGGAGCCGTTTTTACCACTATTTTATCGATTTTAACATTTTATCTTTTTGGTTATTACGTAAACGAATTTGCCAAATACAACGAATTGTATGGCTCAATTGGTACACTCTTAATTTTAATGTTATTTATTTGGCTCAATGCAATTATTCTGCTTTTAGGTTTCGAATTAAACGCAACAATTTATAGTTTAAGAAGACGAAATAAAACCTTTACAACCCCCAAAAAATTATAACTTTTTCACGATATTTGCGCCCACGAAGTAGATTTAGGTATTTCACTCTTGCGTTTTGTCATTCCTGCATAGGCAGGAATCCATCATGAGTTTTTAAAATGTACTAGATTTTTCGAGTAAGTCGAATAAGAAAAACGCAACAGCTATTAATTAAAATACATTCGTCTTTAAATAAATTCGTAAAGACAAATAATTAAATAATACAAATGAAACCAAGCATTCCCAAAGGAACCAGAGATTTTTCGCCAACAGAAGTTGCCAATCGTACGTACATCATAAATACGATAAAAACGGCTTTTGAAACTTTTGGATTTCAACCTATTGAAACTCCGAGTTTTGAAAACTCATCCACTTTAATGGGAAAATATGGTGAAGAAGGAGATAGGCTTATTTTTAAAATTTTGAATTCTGGAGATTTTTTAGCTAAAGCTGATGATAAATTGATCGAAGAAAAAGACAGCTTAAAGTTAACCTCACAAATCTCCGAAAAAGCACTTCGTTACGACTTAACAGTACCTTTTGCAAGATACGTGGTACAACATCAAAACGAAATTACATTTCCTTTTAAAAGATATCAAATACAGCCAGTTTGGCGAGCAGACAGGCCACAAAAAGGACGTTTTAGAGAGTTTTTTCAGTGTGATGCAGATGTTGTGGGGAGCCAATCTTTATGGCAAGAAGTAGAATTTATTCAATTATATGATACCGTTTTTAGTAAGTTAGGTTTAGAAGGAACGACTATCAAAATCAACAATCGAAAAATACTGTCTGGAATTGCAGAAGTAATTGGTGCTCAAGATAAATTAATCGATTTTACAGTGGCTTTAGATAAGTTAGATAAAATTGGTCAAGAAAAAGTAGAAGCAGAAATGATTTCTAAAGGAATTTCGGAAAATGCCATTGAAAAAGTACAAGCTTTGTTCGATTTTTCGGGTTCTAACATCAACAAGTTAACTTCTTTAGAAAAGATGTTGCAAACTTCAGAAGAAGGAAAAAAAGGAGTAGGCGAATTGCGATTTGTTATCAATTCGATGGCTGAATTAGGTTTAAAATCTGCAAATTTAGAAGTAGATGTTACCTTGGCAAGAGGTTTAAACTATTATACAGGCGCCATTTTTGAAGTTGCTGCACCCAAAGGAGTAAAAATGGGTTCTATTGGTGGTGGTGGAAGATATGACGATTTAACAGGTATCTTTGGTTTAAATGGTGTTTCTGGGGTTGGAATTTCTTTTGGATTAGACAGAATTTATTTGGTTTTAGAAGAATTAGGGCTGTTTAAAACGGTCGATTTGCCAAAACCAAAAGTACTGTTTGTTAATTTTGGAGAAAATGAAGCGTTGTATTGTATGAAAGCTATTGCCGAGTTGAGAAAACATCATGTAAAATCAGAATTATATCCAGATGCCACAAAAATGAAGAAGCAAATGAACTACGCTAACAAACGCGAAATTGAATTTGTAGTTCTTGTAGGTTCTCAAGAAATTGAAAAACAAGAATTTACATTAAAAAATATGGTTTCAGGAACGCAAAGTAAATGCGCTTTAAACGAATTGGTAAATCAATTAAAAGCATAAAAAATTATAGTTTTATAGTTATAATTGATTAAGAAAAATAAATAATACGTTGCAAACACGTAAATTTGCATTTTAATAAACGATTGAAATGTTTGAACTGAACAGCAAAATGAATGACGAAAGAATTGAAGAAATAGGAGAAAACCACGTAGCAACTTCTGCAAAAACGCCATTAAGAGCAGATGCTTTTGCTATTTCTGACGAAGAAAAAATAAATAGAATCCAAGAAAGCGTAAAAGATATTTTGCATACTTTAGGAATGGATTTAGAAGACGATAGTATTCAAGGAACCCCAAAAAGAGTTGCCAAAGCTTTTGTAAACGAGCTTTTTATGGGGTTGAATCCTGCAAATATGCCATCTGCCTCTACGTTTGATAATAATTACAATTATGGCGAAATGTTGGTAGAAAAAAATATTGTGGTGTATTCTACTTGCGAGCATCATTTATTGCCAATTATAGGTAGAGCCCATGTGGCTTATATTTCGAATGGAAAAGTAATAGGGCTTTCTAAAATGAACAGAATTGTAGAGTATTTTGCCAAAAGACCACAAGTTCAAGAACGTTTAACCATGCAAGTTGTGCAAGCAATGCAAGAAGCTTTAGGAACAGAAGATGTTGCTTGTGTTATCGATGCAAAACATTTGTGTGTCAATTCAAGAGGTATAAAAGATATCGAAAGCTCTACAGTAACTTCAGAATTTGGTGGAAAGTTTAAAGAAAAAGAAACAAAAAAAGAATTTTTACAGTATTTGCAAATGGATACGCATTTCTAAAGTTCTCTTTAAATAGCATTTAAAAAAATCCGTTTTGAAAAAAAAAAAAATCAAAACGGATTTTTTGTCGTTCTTGTATAGACAAAAACCTCTATTACTTTTCCGAGAGGATTGTTGGTTTCCAGAAATTCTTTATTTTTATAGAAATAATAAAGATGGTTTTATTTTCACATTTTAGATACCTCATTTTTATGCTTATTTCATTTATTGGGTCGAACCTTAAAAAAGGTGTTTCCCCTTTTTGTAATTTTTAGAGAAAAACGAAGACTAAGAAGAGAGTTTTAACAAGATTATAAAAAATATTCATCTAAGGAAATCGTATAAGACAGGTAAATTTAAAAAAATAAGAAATGGGCGTATTTAACAATCTATTTGGTGGGAAAAGTAATAAAGAAGCAAAACCAGAAAAAAAATCATATTTAAACTGGTCTCCATTAACTTCATTAGAACAATTAAAAACTATTAAAAAAGAATCTGAAACAGAATCTGTACTTATTTTTAAACACTCTACAAGATGTGGAATTAGCAGTATGGTAATAAAACAATTCGAAAAGTTGTTTTTAGAACAACATCAAAATTTAAAAGTGTATTATTTAGATTTGTTAAATTACAGAAATATTTCAGATGAAGTAGGCTACAGCTTCCAAGTAATGCACCAATCTCCACAATTAATTGTTGTTAAAAATGGGGTTTGTATATACAATGCTTCTCATTACCAAATCACACAAACAGACTTATCGAGATTTATCTAGTAAAAATTTGGGTAAAACCTATTTTAAGTCTTATTTTTGTCTCTCTAAATTTTTAAACTTTTGGCAGAAACAAACACTTCACAAACAATTATAGGTAAAGAATTATACGGATATCAAAAAGATGCACTTCAAGAGATTTTTAAACGCTTCGAAACAGCTCCTCAAGATTATCATTTATTATATCAATTACCAACTGGAGGTGGAAAAACGGTAATTTTTTCTGAAATTGTTAGGCGTTATATCGAAACTTTTAAAAAGAAAGTTTTAGTTTTAACACACAGAATTGAACTAAGCAAGCAAACCTCTAAAATGTTAGATGAGTTTGGTGTTGACAATAAAATAATTAATAGTACCGCAAAACTAGACGATCAAAACGAATACATGTGTTTTGTGGCGATGGTAGAAACCTTAAAAAATAGGTTAAATGACGATAAATTAGATATTTCTGATATCGGTTTGGTAATTGTAGATGAAGCCCATTACAATTCTTTTACAAAAATTTTTAAGTTTTTCGACCAATCTTTTATTCTTGGGGTAACAGCAACACCTTTAAGCTCTAACATTAAATTACCAATGTATGAAAATTATCAAGAATTATATGTTGGAGAAGCCATTCATCAATTAATAGAAAGTGGTTACTTAGCGAAAGCAAATATGTATTCTTATAATGTAGGTTTAACTTCGTTAGAAGTTGGTGCCAATGGAGATTATACCGTAAAATCTTCCGAAGATTTATACACAAATACAAACATGCTTACCAAATTAGTAAATGCCTATGAAGAAACTGCAAAAGGAAAAAAAACGTTAATTTTTAACAACGGAATTAATACCTCTATTCAAGTTTTTCATGCATTTAAAAAAGCAGGATACCCAATTGCACATTTAGACAATACCAATACAAAAAAAGAACGCGAACTTATTTTAAGATGGTTTCATAAAACACCAAATGCCATTATAACCTCTGTAAGTATTTTAACCACTGGTTTTGACGAACCAAGTATCGAAGCAATTATCTTAAACAGAGCAACAAAATCGTTAACCTTATACTATCAAATGATTGGACGTGGCTCTCGTATTTTTGGAGATAAAACAACCTTCGATGTAATTGATTTAGGAAATAATTTCTACAGATTTGGACCTTGGGGAGCAGATTTAGACTGGCAAAAAATGTTTAGAGCACCAGATTATTATTTAGATGCCATTCTTTCTGATGAAGAAATAGAAAGTACTTTTAGATACGAATTGCCTGCAGATATTAAAAAAGAATTCGCGAATTCTACAGATACATATTTCGATATGAAAAAGGTGTATATAGAAACAATTAAAGCAGGAGAATCTTCGAAAAGAGTATTAGAAAAATCGATTGTACACCATGCAAAAATGTGTATCGAAAATAGCGAAGATGTTTTTGATGCCTTAATTCTAGCAAAAAAATTAGGAGAAGAAATTGACGATCGAATTAATAGATACGCAAAATGCATCTCTAAAAGTACACACAATTTTGTAACTTGGTTAAAAGACGATTACAGAAAAAAATTAAATGCTTATTTACGAGAAAATTTCGATAAAGATTTCGAAAAAATTCACGGTCATCCACCAATCGAAGAATAATTTACAATAAAAAAGACTTAAATTTTTAGCCCTTTTTTTACACTTTATAATTGTGGCTCTTGCCACGAATTTAAAGCAAGCATATTTTTTTATAATTGATGTTTTTTAGGAAGAAATAAGTAGTATTTTTTAAAATATTTTTTTTAAAAAGCTAAAACGGTATTTAAGAATCGTTGATAATACCTGTTTTTGCTGATAAATTTAGGTTTTTAAAAAAAATCACTTTTTTTTTGTTTTTTAATTTCGTATTAAAAAATAATATACATTTGCGATACTTATTTAAGTAAAATGTTTAGTTTTTCTTATTTCGGAAGCAATACTCAATTGGAGAATACGTATTACAATGCATTTTGGAAATGCAACCGAAAAATTAAGGTTTCTCCTTCTTTTTATCTAAAAGAAATTATGCAGCGCTTCGCAAAGTTGCATGTTGTTTACATGAAATTTATACAGTAATAATCTTTAATTTATAATTGAGATTTTTTTATGCTAAATTTTTATAATTTTAAGCATCTACAACATTGTATAATATTTAAAAAATAACGTGAACACAAAATACGCAGACTTAGTAGATCAAACATTCTACTTTCCACAAGAAGAATTTAAAACAGAAAACAATAAATTATTTTGGCATGGTATTAATTTAATGGAATTGATAGAAGAATACGGTTCTCCATTAAAATTTACCTATTTACCCAAAATATCAGAAAATATAAACAGAGCAAAAGGCTGGTTTAAAAATAGCTTTGAAAAACAAAACTACAAAGGAAAATACTTTTATAGCTATTGTACAAAAAGTTCTCATTTTAAACATGTTTTAAATGAAGCTCTAAAAAACGATATTCATATAGAAACTTCATCGGCTTTTGATATAGATATTGTAAAAAGTTTAAAAAAAGAAGGCAAGATAAAAGACAATACTTTTGTAATTTGTAACGGATTTAAAAGAGACCAATATGTAAAAAATATTGGCGAATTAATTCAATCGGGTCACAAAAACTGTATTCCAATTATCGATAATTATGAAGAATTGCCATTAATACAAAAAGAAACAAAAAAGAAGTTTAAAGTTGGCATTCGAATTGCTTCAGAAGAAGAACCAAAATTCGAATTTTATACGTCAAGATTAGGTATTGGTTATAAAAATATTGTTTCTTTTTACGAGCGTGAAATAGCTAATAATAAGCAAGTAACTTTAAAAATGTTGCACTTTTTTATCAATACAGGTATTAAAGACAACGCTTATTATTGGAACGAATTAATGAAATGTTTAAACGTGTACATCAACCTAAAAAAGGTGTGTCCAACTTTAGATAGCTTAAATATTGGTGGTGGTTTTCCTATTAAAAATTCCTTGGCTTTCGATTTCGATTACCAATATATGATTGATGAAATTACCAATCAAATAAAACAAGCTTGTGACGAAGCAGGAGTAGAAGTACCAAACATATTTACAGAATTTGGTAGCTTTACAGTTGGAGAATCTGGAGCCGCTATTTATAAAGTTTTATATCAAAAAAAGCAAAACGATAGAGAACGTTGGAATATGATAAACTCTTCATTTATAACAACTTTACCAGATTCTTGGGCCATTAATAAACGTTTTATTATGTTGCCAATTAATAAATGGAACACAAAATACGAACGTGTTTTATTGGGTGGTTTAACTTGCGATAGCGACGATTATTACAACTCAGAACAACATGTAAACGGAATTTATTTACCTGTTTACGAAAAAGAAAAACCTTTGTATATTGGTTTTTTTAATACAGGAGCGTACCAAGAAACCATTGGTGGGTTTGGCGGTTTGCAACACTGCTTAATTCCCACTCCAAAACATTTATTAATAGACAAAGACGAAAACGGAAACATTACCACAAAAGTTTTTAAAGAACAACAAAAAAGCAACGAATTATTATCAATTTTAGGATATTAACAAGAGGTTATAAGGGGTTTTAAACCCTTGTAAAAAAAATAAAATGAAAACAAACAATACTTATGCAGGCATTCCAAACGAGTTTGGAAACCTGTCAACATCAAAAATAGTAATTATTCCAGTTCCTTATGATGGAACAAGTACTTGGCAAAAAGGAGCAGACAAAGGACCAAAAGCCTTTTTAGAAGCTTCAGAAAATATGGAATTGTACGATATAGAAACAGATTCGGAAGTGTATAAAGAAGGTGTTTTCTTAGCAGAAGCCGTTACAGAAAATTCATCTCCAGAAGCAATGGTAGAAGCTGTACATCAAATAACAAAAAAATACATTAACAGAAATAAATTTGTAACTATTTTTGGTGGCGAGCACTCCATTTCTATTGGAACCATTAGAGCTTTTAACGAATGTTTTAGCGATTTAACCGTTTTACATATAGATGCTCATGCAGATTTACGTAAAGAATACGAAGGTTCTTCTTGCAACCATGCCTGTGCAGTTTACGAAGCAAACCAAAACACAAATTTGGTGCAAGTTGGCATCAGAAGTATGGATATTTCAGAAAAAAGAAACATGAATTTAGACAAAGTTTTCTTTGCACACGACATGATTGTAAACGAAGACTGGATGGAAGATGTTATCGACCAATTAAGCACAAATGTGTTTATTACATTCGATTTAGATGCTTTAGACCCATCTATAATGCCCTCTACTGGAACTCCAGAACCTGGAGGATTGTTTTATTATGAAACATTAGATTTCTTAAAACAAGTTTTCGAACAAAAGAATGTTGTTGGTTTTGATATGGTTGAACTATGCCCGAATGAAAATGAAAAATCATCAGACTTTTTAGCAGCAAAATTATTCTATAAAATGTTAAGTTATAAATTTGCTTCTAACGACGATACGTATGATGTAGGGGAAGACATTTCAAACAACAATCCATTTAGTAAATTATCGAAATTTAAAAACGATGAAGACGATTTTTAAATGATTATGAAAATCGAAAACATAGAAAATATAGAATTACAATATTTAACAATTAAAGATTATCAAGCGTTAAAACAAGCAATGATAGAGGTGTATGCTACCATGCAAAGCACCTATTGGGAAGAACCCCAAATACAATCTTTAATAGATAAATTTCCTGAAGGTCAGGTAGTTATTAAAGTTAATGGAGAGCTTGCTGGCTGTGCATTGTCTTTAAGAGTCGATTACGATAAGTTCGACGACCATCACACATACCAAGACATTACCGGTAATTTTACCTTTAGTACACACAGTAATTTTGGCAATGTTTTGTACGGAATAGATGTTTTTATAAAACCAGAATACAGAGGATTGCGCTTAGGAAGAAGATTGTACGATTATCGAAAAGAATTGTGCGAAAAACTAAATTTAAGAGGCATTGCATTTGGTGGAAGAATTCCGAATTATCATAAATATTCCGAACAAATTTCCCCAAAAGAATATATAGAAAAGGTAAAGCGTAAAGAAATTCACGATCCTGTTTTAAACTTTCAAATCTCCAACGATTTTCATCCTTCAAAAGTAATGAAAGGCTATATAGAAGGAGATGTAGAATCTAACGATTATGCAGTTTTATTGGAGTGGGACAATGTGTATTACAAAAAGGAAACTGCAAAAGCGGCCATTAAAAAGAAAGTAGTTCGTTTAGGTCTTATTCAGTGGCAAATGCGTTTGTACAAAGATTTAGAAGAACTAATGGAACAAGCAGAGTATTTTGTAGATGCAGTTTCTGCGTACAGAGCAGACTTTGCACTGTTTCCCGAGTTTTTTAACGCGCCTTTAATGGCAGATAATAACCATTTACCAGAATCGCAAGCCATTAGAGAATTGGCAAAATATACACCAGTAGTTGTTCAAAAATTTTCTGAATTGGCCATTTCATACAACATTAATATCATTACAGGAAGTTTTCCAGAATTAAAAGACGGAATGTTATACAATGTAGGGTATTTATGTAAAAGAGATGGAGCCACAGAAAGGTACGAAAAACTGCATGTAACTCCAGATGAAGCAAAAGTTTGGGGTATGCAAGGTGGAAATGAATTAAAAACATTTGATACAGATTGTGGCAAAATAGGAGTGTTAATTTGTTACGATTCAGAATTTCCAGAATTAAGTAGAATTTTGGCAGAAGAAGGCATGGATATTTTGTTTATTCCGTTTTTAACAGATACCCAAAATGGATATTCTAGAGTAAGACATTGTGCACAAGCAAGAGCCATAGAAAACGAGTGTTATGTAGCGATTGCTGGTAGTGTTGGAAATTTACCAAAAGTAAATAATATGGACATTCAGTTTGCACAATCGATGGTTTTTACACCTTGCGATTTTTCATTTCCTGCAAACGGAATTAAAGCGGAAGCAACCACAAATACAGAAATGATTTTAATTGCGGATGTAGATTTAGATTTGCTAAAAGATTTGAATCAATTTGGAAGTGTACGAAATTTAAAAGACAGAAGAACAGATATTTATCAGGTAAATAAACTTCAGAAAAAAGAATAAAAAATTAAAATTTTAGATATTAAATAAAATTATTACTGAGAACTAATATTGTTAGTTCGAGAGATTTTTCCTTTTTGAAAAATCGTATTGAGAACATTTTAAAAGATATCATAAAAAAATAAAAAAAATGAGCAAACCAATTACAAATTTTATAGAAAAGTATTTCTTACACTTTAATGCAGCAGCTTTAGTAGATGCTGCCAAGGGTTATGAAGCACAACTAAACAAAGGTTCTAAAATGCTAGTTTCTTTAGCGGGGGCAATGAGTACAGCAGAATTAGGGAAAATTTTTGCAGAAATAATTCGCCAAGATAAAGTACAAATAGTTTCTTGTACAGGTGCCAATTTAGAAGAAGATGTGATGAATTTAGTAGCACATTCTCACTACAAACGCGTACCAAATTATAGAGATTTAACGCCACAAGACGAGTGGAATTTGTTAGAAAAAGGCTTAAATAGAGTTACAGATACTTGTATTCCAGAAGAAGAAGCGTTTCGAAGAATACAACAACATATTGTAAAAATATGGAAAGAGGCAGAAGCAAAAGGAGAACGTTATTTACCACACGAATACATGTATAAATTATTGCTTTCTGGCGTTTTAGAGCAGTATTACGAGATTGATATTAAAGATTCTTGGATGTATGCTGCCGCAGAAAAAAACTTGCCAATTATTTGTCCTGGTTGGGAAGATTCTACCATGGGCAACATTTTTGCTTCTTATGTTTTAAAAGGAGAATTAAAAGCAAATACTGTAAAATCTGGTATTGAATACATGACATTTTTAGCAGATTGGTACACAGCGAATTCCGAAAACGGCATTGGTTTTTTTCAAATAGGAGGAGGAATTGCAGGAGATTTTCCAATTTGTGTAGTGCCAATGTTGTATCAAGATATGGAAAAACCAGAAACACCATTTTGGAGCTATTTTTGTCAGATTTCCGATTCTACCACAAGTTATGGTTCGTATTCTGGAGCAGTGCCTAATGAGAAAATTACTTGGGGAAAATTAGACATAGACACTCCAAAATTTATTATAGAGAGCGATGCAACCATTGTTGCGCCTCTTATTTTTGCTTATTTATTAGAAATGTAAATATTTAGGATGTCACCTTGAGCGCAGTCGAAACTTTGAGTTTATACAAACTATGCTTGTTACTTTCAATTAAAAAAAAATTTTATTTTAGTAACGATTGAAGAGACATTAAAGAAATTTAAAAATATTTAAAAAATGAAAAGAGTAATCGTAGAATACGCAAAACTAACCAAAGATATTTTAGACTTGTTAATAGATAAATATCCAGATGGTTATGATTATAGTGATGTAATTTCCTTTAAAAATGCCAAAGGAGATACTGTAAAAGCAGTAGAAGTAAAAACAGAAGACACTGTTTATTTGGTTAAAATAAGTAGTCGTTTAGAAAATGCCATGGAAGAATATGCAGAAGACGAAGAGTTTTTCGACGATAACGACGATTTTGATGCCAATGATTTAGAAAACGAAGAAGATGTTTAGCAACAAATTCACGAAATAACAAGGTCTCAAGTCTCTTTTCTTTTTTTGGGAAAGAGACTTCATTTAATGTAAAATTAACTGCTCTCGTTTAAGAAAGCCATTTAGGTATTTTATAAATAACGCTCTTTAATTATATTAAAATGATGTAATTGATGGCCAGAAAATAAATAACCTAAAGCTCTTACAGATATTTCGTTTCCAGAGGCTATTCCTTTTCTTAACAAAGCTTCTTTAGAAAAATTTTTGTACAATTGTATGGTAGATTTTCTTAAAATAGCCATTTCATCTAATAAATCGAAATAATCTAATTGGTTTGCATTGCCATATTTTACAAAAACATCTTGGTCGAAACCTAGTAAAGAAGTGGCATCGTTTCTTGCAAAACAAAGTGCTCTGTAACAAAAAATACGTTCTGTATCTATAATATGCTGAATTAATTCCTTCAAAGTCCATTTTCCTTCAGCATAAGAAAAAGGATGTTTTTCTTTTGGCAAACTTCGTAACAAAGTATCAAAAGTTTTTTGAGAATCTCTTAAATTTTCAAGAATAGTTTTGCCATCTTTAGAAACAAGTTGAATGTATTGCTCGAAATATGGATGGTATTCATTTTTAGGAATCATTCGTAAATTGTAGCTATTAAAATTTATTTTTTTGATTTAAATATATTTAGAATTTTCGAGAAGAAACCTTGTTTAGTTTCATTTTCGTGATAACCATAGCCATATTTTCCGTAGCCATAACCGTAACCATAACCATAACCATAGCCGTAACCATAGCCGTAACCGTATTTACTTTTAATAGAAAAGTCGTTTAGTACGTAACTAATATTGGTAACTTCTTTGTTTTTATATTTATCGTCGATCATTTTCATCATTCCTTTTTCGGTGTAATTCTGGCGAATTACATAAATAACAGCATCCGAATATTTAAACAGCTCTAATGCATCTGACACCAAACCAACTGGAGGAGTGTCTATAATTACATAATCGTATTCTTTTTTTAGCTGTTGAAACATTTTATCTGCAGCGTTATTTAATAATAATTCTGAAGGATTTGGAGGAACTGGTCCAGAAAGAATAAGATCTAAATTCGGAATTTTTGTAGAAATTTTTACTTCATCTAATGTTTTTTGATTTATTAAGTAATTTACAATACCTACATCATTCGACAAATTAAAGTCATCGTAAATTTTTGGTTTACGCAAATCTAAACCAACCAAAATTGTTTTTTTTCCACTCAAAGCAAAAACGGTTGCCATGTTTATAGAAATCATTGTTTTACCTTCTCCACTAACAGAAGAGGTTAATATTAATGTTTTAGACTCATCTGGATGGGTATTTTTAAATAAAAACTGAATGTTAGATCTTAAAGCTCTAAAAGATTCTGCAACCGAAGATTTTGGTCTTTCGAAAACGGCCAAATTGTTTTTTGTAGTACTTTTACCTACAACGCCTAATACAGGAATTGCATAGTTATTTTGAATTTCTTCTGCTGTATGAATTTTATTATCTAATAATTCTTTAGTAATTATATAAAGTAGTGGAAAAACAATACCTAACATTAAGGCTACCAAATAATTAAACCTTGGTTTGGGGTACAAAGGTCCTTCTCCTAAATCTTTTGCAGTATCTATTATTTTAACATCAGAAACGTTTGCAGCAATGGCGGTTCCTGCTTCGTATTTTTTTTGTTTTAAATAATTGTAATTGGCTTCCGATAATTCGTAATCTCTTTGGTACGTGATTAAACCTTGCTCTTTTCTTGGGAGTTTTTTTAATTTAGATTTGTAAATCGCTAACTCCGAATTTAATTTACGAAGCTTACTCGAATTCAATCTTAAAAGAGAAGCAATATTTTCTAGCAAATTATTTTTAATAATTTGTAACTCACTCGTAATTTTTTGTACTTCTGGATGAATATCTTTTACAGACTTTCTCATCTGTTCTCGAAGAGTAGATTTTGCTACGTAATTGTTAATCAATTCAACAATTTTAGGGTCTTGTAAAACAATTGTTGCTGGTACTAGTTTGTCTTTATTAAAAGTATTATTACTTTTTAAGTAACTTCGTAAACCTGTTAAATAATCGTTGTAGTTTTGTAGTTCTTTTCGATCTCTTTCTAACTGAATGGTTTCTTCATAAATAGAGTTTCCTTCAGTTGACAAATCAAAAATATTGTTAGATTCTCTATAATTACCAAGATTTTCTTCAATTTTTTTTAGTTTTATAGTTTCTTCTTTAAAAAGAGTATCTATATATGCTTCTGTTTTAACAGCATATTCTATTTTTTGAACCTGTTTAATAGAATCTAAAACTTGAACAGTTGTATTTAAATAATCTACAATTCTGTTTTTATTGGTGCCATTTTTTCCTAACTTTAACAACGAGGCTGCTTTTGTAATTGTATTTACAGAAATGTTTTTATTGGCTTTTACGGTTCCATCGAAACTACCAAACTTTATAAAGTATTTTTCGCCTACGTTAAAAGTACCTATTTTATCGATTTTAAAATTTAAAAAATTAGAGTTAATTGTATCTTTTACATTAAATTCTTCTGAATAATATAAAGAGTTCGTGCTATAATTTTCTATCGTATTCGAACTGTAAGTTATTAGTTGATTGTTACCAGATTCGTTAAAATCTGTAGAAATTTTATAGGTATCTTTTCCTGTAATTTCTAGCGATATTAGCTTGCCATATAATTGTGGTTTATCGATATTTAAAGCAACTTTAAATGGGGTGTAACCATAAACATCTGTTAACCTAAAACGGTCTTCCTTTAAATATTCTACGTAAAATTGTAATCTTTTTACTACAATTTCGTTGTGTGTTCTAGAAGTTAAGGTAACCCTAACAGTTTCTAATTCGTCGCTAGCTCCGCCCCAATTAAAAGCAATGTTTGTTCCTGTAGAAAATAGTGGATTATTTTCTTCTTTTACAGAAATAATAGTACTTAAACTATAAATTTTCTGCGTATAACCATTCATAAATTTGGCAATTATCAAACCAATAACAATTGCTATTAGAAATAGTTTCCAATATGCTAAAACCTTATATAAATAGTCTTTAACATCTATATTAGATGGGTTAACTGTATCTTTTAACTGGTTGCTCATAAAATTATAAATTCCTAGCCAATATAATGGTAGATGTTATTAAAGAAAGTACTGTAACAATTGTTGTTAAGCTTTGTAAACCTGTAGTTCCTGTTCCCCAAGATTTTTGTTTTAAAGGTAGTACGTTTATGTAATCGTTAGGTTTTATGTAAAAAACTTCGGAATTAAACGCGTTTATATTTGTTAAATCTATGGTATATTTTTCTACTCCAGAAATGGTGGGTCTCATAATTTCAACAGCTTTTCTATTTCCAACATCTGTAATATCTCCAGAATTGGCAATTGCATCTAAAATAGAAACTTTATTTTGGTAAATTACTCTCGTACCAGGATTTTCTATTTCTCCTAAAATCGTAAATTTAATACCAGCTAATTTTACAGCAACAAAAATATTTTCGCCTTCTTTTACAAAATCTTTTAGTTTGTTTTCTATCTTTTTTTGAACCTCTTCTACAGTGTATCCTAAAACATTTACTTCTCCTAAAGTAGGTACTCGAATGTTTCCATAATTATCTACACTATAATCAGAATAATAATTCGCATTACCAGAAAAATTTTGATTTGTTGTAGCTGTATTTGAACTGTTATTCTCATTCTTTTTAAAAACAGCAACCAATTCTTGATTATTAGATTTAATAATGATATGAACCATATCATCTATCTGTAACTTGTAAGGTACATCGTTAATTCTCTTAATTTCTGTGTTGGCTTTCGGTTGTCCTTGTAAATAACTAAACTCTTTATTCGATACACAAGAAGATAAAAAGAGCAATAGTAAAGGAATTGTAATATAGTATTTCATTTTTGGTAACATATGCCACAAATATACTTTTTATGAATGTAAAGCTATAATTTTATTTTACTTTCGTTTTTTATTTTTATAGAATGCCTAATATAGCAATAAAATATTTTATTTTTTTATTAAAATCTACCAATCAACATGGAGTACACTCTCCTTTTGTTTATAATTTGGTAACCAAATGTTTCTACAAAAAAACAGCTAAGAGTTTTTGGGCCTATTTTCTTTCTGTAAAACAATATCTATTAGAAAACAAACAAACAATAAAAGTCACAGATTTTGGCTCTGGATCTCGGGTTTTTAAAACAAATAAACGCAAAGTATCTAAAATTGCAAAAGTTGCAGGAATTTCAAACAAAAAGGCAAAATTGCTAATTCGTATTGCAAATTACTTTAAACCAGAAAATAGTTTAGAAATTGGTACTTCTTTAGGTTTGGCAACAACTGCCATAAAAATTGGCCATAAACATGCAAAAATTACCACATTAGAAGGTTGCCCAGAAACGAGTAAAATAGCCAACAAATTACTAACAAATCATTTTAAAAATATACATTTTGTCACAGGCGATTTTAAAAAAACGCTTCCCAAAGCTGTAAAAAACAATAAATACGATTTTATTTATTTTGATGGAAATCATACTAAAAAATCGACTTTAGATTATTTTAAAACCTGCTTAGAAACGATACATAATAACACTATTTGGATTTTTGACGACATTTATTGGAGTTCAGAAATGCAAGAAGCTTGGGCAGAAATTAAAAACCACCCATCTGTAACAGTAACTATAGATGTTTTCTACTGGGGAATCGTTTTCTTTAGAAAAGAGCAAGAAAAAGAACATTTTAAAATAAGAGTATAAAATGGTGCAGTTGTTAAATTCTCTTAATTAAAATAACTACCATTTTAAAACTCCGTAACTTTGAATTTTCAAATCCAAAATCTTAGAATTCACAAGCATGAAAATATATACAAAAACTGGTGATACAGGAACGACTGCACTTTTTGGAGGTACCAGAGTAAAAAAATACAATTTGCGTATCGATTCTTACGGAACTGTGGACGAACTGAACGCTTATATTGGTTTAATAAAAGACCAAAAAATTCATTTCGATATTAAAGAATCGCTGTTAAAAATCCAAAACGAATTATTTACTTTAGGAGCCATGCTGGCAACGCCACCAGAAAAAGAAACCTTAAAAAGTGGAAAAGAGCGGTTAAACATTCCTAAAATTGATGAAGATGCAATCTTATTCTTAGAAAATGAAATCGATAAAATGGATACAGAGTTGCCTCAAATGACTCATTTTATTTTACCTGGCGGACACCAAGCAGTGTCATTCTGTCACGTAGCAAGATGCGTTTGCAGACGAGCAGAACGCCTTTCTGTCGAGCTAAACGACCAAGAAACGATAAATAACGACATCTTAAAATACCTAAACCGACTTTCTGACTACCTTTTTGTGCTGGCACGAAAATTGTCTAAGGACTTACAAGTAGAGGAAATTAAATGGATTCCTAAAAAAAAATAACACGTTCTTTTTTTATCGGTTTGAAGATTTTTTATTCTCACTTAAACATTTAATAACCTGATTATTAGTTATTTAATAAAGGGAATAAGAACTTCACAATAAATTTCTTAAAAAAGACTTGCATAATTCCGCAAAAAAATTATTTTTGCACAAAATTAAACGATAAGAAATGTATTGGACATTAGAATTAGCATCTTATTTGGCAGATGCACCTTGGCCAGCAACCAAAGACGAATTAATAGATTACGCTATTAGAACTGGAGCTCCTTTAGAAGTAGTAGAAAACCTTCAAGATATAGAAGACGAAGGCGACTCTTACGATTCGATTATAGAAATTTGGCCAGATTATCCCACCGAAGAAGATTATCTTTGGAACGAAGATGAATATTAAAAAATTTAAAAACATATAAAAAGTCTCTAAAGAGGCTTTTTTTTTGTTTTGAAGTTCATCAAAAAATAACACTTTTTCAAGTTTTTTAAAAACTTGATTTACAACTAAATAATATCAGTTAATTTTTAGCTGATCAAATCATATATAAAAATGAGCATTTTAAACTCCGTAATTAAACTTTTTGTTGGAGACAAACAAGAAAAAGATTTAAAATCTTTACAACCAATTGTAGAAAACGTTCGAAAATTTGAAGCCGAATTTTCTAAATTATCTAACGACGAATTAAGGGCAAAAACAATTGAATTTAAAAATAGAATTCAAGAAGCTACAAAAACGTTTAACGATAAAATTGAAGCGCTAGAAGAAGAAGCAAAAACTGCAGATATAGACAGGCAAGAAGATATTTATACAGAAATAGATGCTTTAAAAGACGAAGCTTACAAAGTTTCCGAAGAAACATTAAATACCATAATGCCAGAAGCTTTTGCAGTAGTAAAAGAAACCGCTAAACGTTTTGTAGAAAACGAAAAAGTAGAAGTAACAGCAACAGCTTACGACAGAGAATTGTCTGGCGAAAGAGACCATATCGAATTAGATGGCGACAAAGCTTATTGGGCAAATTCTTGGGATGCAGCAGGTAAACCCGTTACTTGGGACATGGTTCATTACGACGTGCAATTAATTGGTGGTTCTGTTTTACATCAAGGAAAAATTGCAGAAATGATGACTGGAGAAGGAAAAACATTGGTTTCTACTTTACCTGTTTATTTAAATGCCTTAACAGGAAATGGTGTGCATTTAGTAACCGTAAATGATTATTTGGCAAAACGAGACAAAGCGTGGATGGGACCTATTTTTGAATTTCATGGTTTTACGACAGATTGTATCGATTACCATCAACCAAATTCAGATGCACGTAGAAAAGCTTATAATGCAGACATTACTTACGGAACAAATAACGAATTCGGTTTCGATTATTTACGTGATAATATGGCCAGTTCTAAAGACGATTTAGTACAAAGACCACCAAATTATGCGATTATAGATGAAGTTGACTCTGTTTTAATTGACGATGCTAGAACTCCGTTAATTATTTCGGGACCTGTTCCTCAGGGAGATAGACACGAATTTAACGAATTAAAACCTTTAGTTGCAGATATTGTTTCGTTACAAAGACAACACTTGGTGGGGGTTTTGGCAGAAGCTAAAAAGCGAATTGCTGCTGGAGATACCAAAGAAGGTGGTTTTCTATTACTAAGAGTATATAGAGGTTTACCAAAAAATAAAGCATTAATTAAATTTTTATCTCAAGAAGGCATCAAACAAATTCTTCAAAAGACAGAAAATTACTACATGCAAGACAACAATAAGTTAATGCCAGAAGTAGATCAAGATTTATATTTTGTTGTCGAAGAAAAAAATAATCAAATCGATTTAACCGATAAAGGAATTGCACACTTATCAGAAAAAACAAAAAACGATAGCTTCTTTGTATTGCCAGATATTGGAGTAAAAATTGGTGAAATCGATAACTCAGACATCTCAAAAGAAGAAAAAGCAAAACTAAAAGACGAGTTATATAAAGATTTTAGTATAAAAAGCGAACGTATTCATACCATGAATCAGCTTTTAAAAGCCTACACTGTTTTCGAAAAAGATGTAGAATATGTGGTAATGGACAATAAAGTAATGATTGTTGATGAACAAACAGGACGTATTATGGACGGTCGTCGTTATTCAGACGGATTACACCAAGCCATCGAAGCAAAAGAAAATGTAAAAATAGAAGATGCTACACAAACTTTTGCAACCGTTACCCTGCAAAATTACTTTAGAATGTATCGCAAACTTTCGGGTATGACAGGAACCGCGATTACAGAAGCTGGCGAGTTATGGGAAATCTATAAATTAGATGTTGTAGAAATTCCTACAAATAAGCCTATACAAAGAGAAGACAAACAAGATTTGGTTTATAAAACAGCTCGTGAAAAATACAACGCAGTTATCGAAGATATCGTAAAATTGGTAGAACAAAAAAGACCCGTTTTAGTAGGTACAACTTCTGTAGAAATATCCGAATTATTAGGTAGAATGTTACAAATGCGTAAAATTCCGCATAACATTTTAAATGCAAAATTACACAAACGAGAAGCAGATGTTGTTGCAGAAGCAGGAAAACCAGGAGTGGTAACCATCGCAACAAATATGGCAGGACGTGGTACAGATATTAAGCTTTCGCCAGAAGTAAAAAAAGCTGGTGGTTTGGCAATTATTGGTACAGAGCGTCACGATTCTCGAAGAGTAGATAGACAGTTAAGAGGTCGTGCAGGAAGACAAGGAGACGTTGGTTCTTCTCAATTCTATGTTGCTTTAGACGACAATTTAATGCGTTTATTCGGTTCCGACAGAATTGCAAAAATGATGGACAGAATGGGGTTAAAAGAAGGTGAAGTAATTCAACACTCTATGATTACCAAATCTATCGAAAGAGCGCAAAAGAAAGTAGAAGAAAACAACTTCGGAATTCGTAAACGTTTACTAGAATATGACGATATTATGAACTCGCAACGTGAGTTTGTATATAAAAGAAGACGCAATGCTTTAGACGGAAAACGCTTGCAAGTAGATATTGCCAATATGATTTACGATACTTGCGAATCTATTGTAAATTCTAACAAAGCAGTGAAAGATTTTCAGAATTTCGAGTTCGAATTGATTAAATTCTCTTCGATGACTTCACCTTTTTCTGAAGAAGAATTCGATAAAATGTCTGAAAAAGAACTTACAGACAAACTGTATGACATTGTTACAGAACATTACAAAAACAAAATCGAAAGAAATGCAGTTTTAGCATTTCCAGTAATTAAAGATGTTTACGAAAATGAAGGTGATCGTTACGAGCGTATTGTAGTTCCATTTACAGACGGTACAAAATCTTTACAAGTAGTTACCAACTTAAAAGATGCTTATGAAAGCGAAGGAAAAAGTTTAGTTACAGATTTCGAGAAAAACATCACTTTAGCAATTATAGATGAAAACTGGAAAGAGCATTTACGCAAAATGGACGAATTGAAACATTCTGTACAAAACGCCTCTTACGAACAAAAAGATCCATTATTAATTTACAAATTTGAAGCTTTTGAATTGTTCAAACAAACAGTAGATCAAATTAACAAAGAGGTATTATCTTTCTTATTTAAAGGAGAATTACCTACACAAGATCGATCTCAAATTTCTGAAGCTCGTCAACAAAAAAGAGAGCGATTAAATACGAGTAAAGCAGATGTTCAAAACTCTACAGAACAAGCCATTTCGAACTCTCGCCAACAATCTTCAGAACCAGTAGAAACCATTGTTAGAGAACAACCAAAAATTGGTAGAAACGAAAGAGTTACCATTAAAAATGTAATGAGTGGAGAAGAAAAAGAAGTAAAATTTAAACAAGCCATTCCGTTAATAGATAAAGGAGAATGGGTATTGGTAAAGAAATAATACCTTCTTTAAGATTCACAAACGTTGTAAATTACAATAATATCGTTTAATCGAAAAGAATTGAAGCTCTCTTAAGAGTATTAAAACTTGTCATTTCGACTGTAATGGAGAAATCTTATTTGTTAAATATTTGTCATTTCGACTGTAATGGAAAAATCTTATTTGTTAAATATTTGTCATTTCGACTGTAATGGAGAAATCTTATTTACTGAATTTCAGTATTTTATATTTTTCGATAACTTCGTTAGCTACTTTCAATAAAAATATATTTTGATTTTAGTAATGCTTAAAATGGCAGTTAAATTTGTTTTTGCGACAGCTTCTTTCTATTAAAATTGTCGTCTCCGTAAAAACGGAAATTTAAATACAATATTTTTGACCATTAAATCTTGATTTTAAAAAGAATAAAAAAACTCACTTTTTCGTGAGTTTTTTTATTAATCTACATAGTTAAAATTCCATAGTTTTTTACGTCCAGTTTGTCACTCTGAAAGAGTCTTGCTCTTTGTTTTAGTTAGATGCTTATAACATAACAAGCTGGGTGTTTTTTTGTAATCCCTCTTCAAAAGAAAATTATTTCAATCCTCCAGTCATTTCTTCTGGTTTTACCCAAGCATCATATTCTTCTGGAGTTACATAGCCTAAACGTACAGCTTCTTGTTTTAAGGTAGTTCCGTTTTCGTGTGCTGTATTTGCAATTTCTGCAGCTTTGTAATATCCTATTTTGGTATTTAAAGCAGTAACCAACATTAAAGAATTGCTCACTAATTCTGCAATTCTTGTATGATTTGGTTCGATTCCTGCAGCACAATTTTTTTCGAAAGAAATACATGCATCTCCAATTAATTGTGCAGATTGCAATACGTTTGCAGCCATCATTGGTTTAAAAACATTTAATTCGTAGTGTCCTTGAGTACCACCTACTGTTACAGCAACATCATTTCCCATAACTTGCGCACAAACCATAGTCATAGCTTCTGCTTGTGTAGGGTTTACTTTTCCTGGCATAATAGAAGAACCTGGCTCGTTAGCAGGAATGATAATTTCTCCAATTCCAGATCTTGGTCCTGAAGCCATTAATCTAATATCGTTTGCAATTTTATTTAAAGATACTGCGATTTGTTTTAAGGCACCATGCGTTTCTACCAAAGCATCGTGTGCAGCCAACGCTTCAAACTTATTTTCTGCAGTTATAAAAGGTAATTCTGTAAACTCTGCAATGTATTTTGCTACTAAAATATCATATCCTTTTGGGGTATTTAATCCTGTACCTACAGCAGTTCCTCCTAAAGCGAGCTGACTTAAATGTGCCAATGTATTTTCTAACGCTTTTAAGCCAAAGTCTAATTGAGCTACGTAACCAGAAAATTCTTGACCTAAAGTAAGTGGAGTCGCATCCATTAAATGTGTTCTACCAATTTTAACAACGTCTTTAAATGCAACAGCTTTGTCGTGTAAAGTATTTCTTAATTTAATAATTCCAGGAATGGTGGTTTCTACAATTTTTTTGTAGATGGCAATGTGCATTCCTGTTGGAAATGTATCGTTAGAAGATTGCGATTTGTTTACATCGTCATTGGGTTGAATGGTTTTTTCGCCTTCGCCAATTACGTTTCCAGCAATTTCGTGCGCTCTGTTGGCAATTACTTCGTTTACATTCATGTTCGATTGTGTTCCAGAACCTGTTTGCCAAATAACAAGTGGAAACTGGTTGTCGTGTTTTCCTTCTAAAATTTCGTCACAAACTTGTGCAATTAAATCTCTTTTTTCTTCTGATAAAACGCCTAATTCTGTATTTGTATAAGCTGCAGCTTTCTTTAAATAAGCAAAACCGTACACAATTTCTAGGGGCATGGATGCTGCTGCACCAATTTTAAAGTTGTTTCGAGAACGTTCTGTTTGTGCTCCCCAATATTTATCTGCTGGAACTTCTACTTGTCCCATGGTGTCTTTTTCAATTCTGAATTTCGTCATTTTTATGTGGAATTTAGTCTTACAAATTTACAAAAAGCAGTGAAAACTTTATGAACAATTCTCTTGAAATACTGTTGAAAAAAATTAAATTTTGATGGTGAAATCTGAAAATATGTGTTATTTTTGCAATGTTAATTATTCAAATAGAAACAAATGTTAGATTTTTCTCAATTTTCAGGTTTAGTTTTATTCATGTTTATTTTTACAGCTGGTTTTTGGTTGTTAATATTTTTATTAACATTTGTAGTTCCTTATTGGATTGGTGGAACTATTTGGGAAAACATGAAATTAAAGAAAGAAGCTAGAAAAGCTGCTGAAGGAAAGTAGTTTTCTAAAAAAATATATTTTGCAAAAAACTCGTTCTATTTAATGGAACGAGTTTTTTGTGGGTTTGAGTAAGTGCGTTAGGGATTGAAGCATTTGTTTGAGCTCTTTTATTGCCCTTAAAGGCAAATAAAAAGCGAGTGTGGAAAGCCCGACCTTTAGGGAACGCCCAAATAAATTAAATTAGATGTTTCTAAAATTCTCCTCCACCATCGTCTTCTCTTTCTCCAGAATTTCTGTTTTTTTGTTTTTTATTTTGATTGAATCTGTAGGTAAAGTTTAAGGAGATTTGACGCATTCTCCATTGAAAAGTTTGATTGGTAATATTCGTAGGATTTTCTCTACTTGGTGCAAATGCATTTGTAACATATTTTCTTGAGTTAAAAACATCACTTACATTTAAAACCAAAGTTCCTTTGTCTTTTAAAATGTCTTTACTAAATGCTAGGTTTGCAGATAAAATTCCTTTAGTATCGCTTTGTGCATCGCTTCTTGGCCCTCTGTAAAACAATCTCGTTTGCCACTCGATACTTGCTGGTAATGTTACTCTTGCATCGAAACGTGTAAACCAAGAGGTATTTGTAGCGTCGAAATTTTGATTTATTGTTGTGGTAATTCCTGTGCTTGGATTGGTTACATCGTAAGAATAATCGCCATTGGTTTTAAATTGAAAAAAGTTAAAACTTCCTGAAAAACGTAATTTTCTAGACGGATTATAGTTTGCATTAAACTCGAAACCCATTCTGTCTTCTGAGGCTAAATTAATAGGTTGTCTTACCAAAACGTTGGTTTCTTTTCCGTCTATAATTCTAATTTCTTGTCTGTTTACTCGAACTATATCGTTTGTAGAACGTTGGTAGTAAATAGACGAATTTAAGGTTAATTTGCCCCATTTGTTTAAATAACCTAAGTCGAAAGAGTTGGTGTATGTAGGGTCTAAATCTACATTTCCTTTAAAAATTACGGTTCTACTGGCTCTGTTTTCGAACGGATTTAAAAAACGAGAACGAGGCCTTCTTAAACGTCTGCTATAGCCTAAAGTAAAACTTTGATCTTCTGTAATTTCGTATCCTAAATTTACGGTTGGAAAGAAATCTGTATATTTTTTTGTAAATTTTTCTTGAGAAGTTAAAAGGTTTACATTAATTTTTGTAAGCTCTGCACGAAGACCTAATAAATAAGAAAAACGATTAATTTTACTACCATATTGTGTATAAAATGCGTTTACATTTTGTGTAAATTCTAAATTATTAGAAGGGTTAAACTCGTTTGCGCTTGTTAAGGTTACCAAATAATCTGAAGTTAAGGTTTCGAAATTACCTCTATATCCGGCTTCGAATTGAGCGTTTTCTCCAATGGGTAAAACGTAATCTGCTTGTAAGAGTTTATCAATAGAGGTTTCGTCTGTAGAATTGGTTTCTGGTCTTAGGTCTGTAATAATTGCAGATTCGTTTTCTTTATCTACACCATATTGATAGTCTAAAGTTAATTTATGTCCTTTATCGTTAAAATTGTTTACATAATTTAATGAAAACTGTAAACTTTGGTCTGTTTCGCCTTCGTCTTGAATACGTACAAAGTTAAATAAGCTATTTCCTGAAGGGTCAAAAGAACCAATTTGTGTAGTCGATAAATTTTGTCCCTTTGAATCTCTTACAAAAACGGATCCTGTTAAAGAACTTTTTTTATTGATAAAATATTCTAAACCAACATTTCCGTTAAAACTTTTACTTGCTCTATCGAAATTTCTATTTTCTATTCTTGTACTGTCTATACTACCATTTGATAAATACGTAATATCTGAATTATATCTTCCAGGACCACGTCTATCTCTATACCCAAAATTAGTAAACAAATTTATTTTTTCTGTACGAAGGTTTAGGTTTACAGAGGTTTGATACAATCTAGGGTCTCCAACATTTACATTTACAGAACCGTTAAACCCTGTGGCTCTTCCTTTTCTAAGAATAATATTTAAGATTCCTGCAGTTCCTTCTGAATCGTATCTTGCAGATGGCGAAGTAATTACTTCTACACGTTCTATGGCATCTGAAGGTAATTGACGCAACGCTTCTGCACCATTTAAACCTACCAAAGCAGATGGTTTTCCATCAATTAAAATTCGTACGTTCGAACTTCCACGTAAGCTTACAGTCCCTTCTGGATCTACATCTACAGAAGGTACGTTGTCTAAAACGTCAGAGGCTGTTCCGCCTTTTACAGTCATATCTTTACCTACGTTGTATATTTTTTTATCTAAACGAATATCTACAGTCGATTTTTCTGCAATTACTACAACTTCATCTAAATTTGCAGCATCTTCTTTTAGTTTTATAATTCCTAAATTTTTATTTGCATTTATTTCTTGTGAAGGAAATTTTATAGTTTTAAAAGAAATGAATTCTATACGAATCTCGTAAGTAGATTTTGGAGTTTCAATACTAAAAAAACCTTTTTGGTCGGAAATACCACCTGTAACTTTTTGAGTTTTGCCGTCTTTTAAAATTACAGTGGCGTATTCTAAGGGTTGGTTGGTTGCAGCATCTACAATTTTACCTGATATTTTAATGTTTTTTGATGTTTCTTTTTTTTGAGCAAATAAAAATGTTGCCCCAAAAAGGCAACATAGTAAAATAGTAATTTTTTTAGTCAAAACTTGTCGATTTTCTTGTTAAGACAGTAAAACTGCGATTAAGTTTAATCTCTTTTTGTTAAAAAAAAGTTAAAGAAACTGATTAAAAAGGTTCTAAATTAAAAGCCCTTTTTCGAATCAACTACAAGTAAGCTAATTTTTAAATTATGGAAGAAATATTTTCTGGAGGTCTGCCAACAACCGCCTTTTTATGATTAATTACAATGGGTCTTTCAATTAATTTTGGATTTTCGACCATGGCTTTTATAATTTCTGAGTCTGATAATTCTTTGCCTTTATAATTTTCTTTCCAAATTTTCTCGTTTTTACGAACCAATTCAATAGGAGAGATGCCCAACATTTTTATAATTTCAGATAATTCTTTTTCTGATGGAACAGCATCTAAATATTTTACAATTTCGAATTCTTTGCCCGATTTTTCTAAAATCTCTACACCTTGTCTCGATTTAGAACAACGTGGATTGTGGTATATTTTTATCATTTTTAATCTATTTTTAATACAGTTTTATTTACAGTGTAAAACGTTCTTTTTTGTAAAGTGTCAAATTTTTTATGGGCGAAACTTTTTTGGTTTTCGAAATTTGGATATGAAATATGAGACATATCTAAAATGGTTTGAAATGTGTTTACAGAAGCTATTTTACGATTGATATTATTGCTTAAATTTTTTCTTTTTTCTGAATACAATTTATTGTATTTACTTGAA
Organism: Polaribacter batillariae; assembly: GCF_017498485.1. Lineage (NCBI taxonomy): Bacteria > Pseudomonadati > Bacteroidota > Flavobacteriia > Flavobacteriales > Flavobacteriaceae > Polaribacter > Polaribacter batillariae. The sequence continues at coordinate 74,711 of NZ_CP071795.1, forward strand.
GTCCAGATAAATAGTGGAATTTCTATTTCGTATTTACTTGGCGTTTCAAAACCATGAAGAATTTTATTAGCATCTGTATCAAACAAATTTTCTCCATGGTCAGAAATGTAGTACATATAAGAAACTGCGTTTTTTTCTTTTAATTTTTTAATAATTTTACTCAAAACAAAATCGGTGTATAAAATTGAATTGTCGTAACTATTTACAATTTCTTTTTTATTAGAAATGCTATTTGTTGTTTCTATAGATAGGCCTTTTTGTAGAGTTGGTTTAAAAATATGAAACTTTTTTGGATAGCGATAATTATACCTAAAATGGCTTCCGATTGTATGTAAGATAATCAACTTTTTTGGATGCGAATCACTTAGCACTTCTTCTAAAACTGGAATTAATTTTTCATCGAAATTGGCAGCATCTAAAGAAGTGGAAATATTTTTGTAAGAATCTGCCAAAGAACTATATAATATAAATGGACTTCCTGTTCCATAAGGCTGGTTGCTTAGCCAATAAGTTTTAAAGCCAACCTCTTTAAAAGCATTGATAATTGCGGGTTCTTTAAATTTTAAAGAAGCGTTTTTAGGAGTTGCTCGCGTTAAAATAAAAGGGATGCTTAGAGAGGTTAAATTTGCGTTTGTGTGTACATTATTAAAGGCTAATAGGTTTCTAATACTGTCTAAATTCGGCGAAGTTTCTCTGTTGTAATTATAAATATGAAAATTGTTTTTTCTGGCAGTTTCCCCCAAAACCAAAACATATATTTCTTGTTCTTGTAGCGAATCTTTTTTTATGGCGTTAAAAGAGAAATTTGTAATGGCTTTTACATAGGCCTTTTGGGCTTTAAATCCTTTTTTAACTTCTAAGCTTTTTAAGAAAATTCCGACAGGAAAATTCTTTTTTAATTGTACTTCTAATGCATAATTGGCAGCTCCAATAATTTCTGTTTTTTTATCATTTAATTGAAAGGCTAATTTAAAATTTCTAATTTCTAGTGTAATAAATGTAAATAGAAAAATAAAGAGTAAACTCCATTTTTGCTTTTTACTCAACTTAAAATCGCTTTTTATTTTTCTAGAAATAAATAATATTCCCATAAAAACAAAGATGGCTACTAAAATTAAAAGCGAATTAGAAATTAATAGCTCTTTAGTTTCATTATAATTGGTTTGAAATATGGTTGCAATTACTTCTTCAGAAGAAGGTGTCTTAAAAATATAAATATGGTAACTTTCAAAAATTACTAATGGAAATAAAAGCAACACGAAATAGCTGTAATATTTGGGTTTTAAAAAAACAAGTGGAATGCTTATAATAGAAAAGCTAATGAGTAAAAAAACACACTTTTTTATAAAACTACCAGAAACAGAATCTTCTCCAATTAAAATTAGTAAAATACTGGGAAGCATTAGTATTAAAAAGAGGATCCCTACAAATACATAAGGTTTTGTATTACGATTCTTTTTGTCCATTTAGCATTAAATAAGATTTTAAAAACGGGTTAATATCTCCATTCATCACATTATCTACATTTCCAGTTTCATAACCTGTTCTTACATCTTTAACCAATTTATAAGGATGCATTACATAGTTTCGAATCTGGCTTCCCCATTCGTTTTTTAGCTTATTGGCTTCAATATCGTCTCTTGCAGCTTGTTGTTTTTGCAGTTCTATTTCGTATAATTGAGATTTTAGCATTTTTAGTGCAGTTGCTCTATTGTCGTGCTGCGAACGAGAACTCGAACAAGAAATCTGAATTCCTGTAGGCTTGTGTGTCAGTTGAACCTTGGTTTCTACCTTATTTACATTTTGGCCTCCAGCACCACTAGAACGTGCAGTAACAATTTCGATGTCTGCAGGATTTATTTCAATTTCTATAGAATCATCAGCCACAGGAAAAACATAAACCGAACCAAAAGTAGTATGTCTTTTTGCATTCGAATCGAAAGGCGAAATTCTTACCAAACGATGCACCCCATTTTCTCCCTTTAGCCAACCAAAAGCATAATCGCCATTAATTTCTATGGTAATTGTTTTAATACCGACAACGTCTCCTGCTTGATAATTTAATGTTTTTAACTTAAAACCTTGCTTTTCTGCCCACATTGTGTACATTCTCGACAGCATTTCTACCCAATCGCAACTTTCTGTACCTCCAGCACCTGCAGTAATTTGTATGGTTGCAGAAAGCGAATCTCCTTCTTCGGAAAGCATGTTTCTAAATTCAATATCTTCTAAAAAGGTACTTACTTTTTCGAACTGTGTTGTGATTTCGTTTTCTTCAACTTCGCCTTCTTTGTAAAACTCATACAAAACATTTATATCTTCATTTAAAGTAACAGCTTTGTTGTAGTCTTCGACCCATTTTTTCTTAAAACGCAGTTCTTTCATCAAAATTTCTGCGGCTTTAGGGTCGTTCCAAAAATCGGGATTTGCCGTTTTTTCTTCCTCGTTGGCAATTTCAATGAGTTTTTTATCAATCTCTAAATACGATCTTAATTTGTCGATTCTTTCAGCAATATTTTTAAGTTGGTCTTGTGTAATCATAATTTATGATAATAATTTGCGCAAAACAAACCTTTATAAAAAGGATAATTGTTATTTTGAGCGAAATAAAATGTAGTCGAAAAATCTCTTTTCTGTTTTAGATTTTTCCACAAGGTCGAAATAACATTGTTTATTAACTTTATCTAATCACACAAAAATAAATGAATTTTTACGATTTCTTCTTTTAAAAACTAATAGTTATTTATAGATTTATACAAAATAACACAATTATGAAAAAATTACTCTTGCTACTTTGTTTTATTTCTTTTTCATGGAATGGTTTTTCTCAGTTTTTTATAGAAAAATCGGGTAATAAACTCCAAAAAGGAATGACCAAATTCGAAGGTTATTTTACTTTTTATTATGATGAAAATGAAGATAAAATTTTCTTACAAGTTGCTAAATTAAATAGCCATTTTTTATACGTACACTCGCTTTCGGAAGGAATTGGTTCAAATGATATTGGTTTAGATCGGGGACAGTTAGGAGGTGGAGTAGTGGTCTATTTTAAAAAAGCGGGTAATAAATTAATGTTAATGCAGCCAAATTTAAATTTCCGAGCCATTACCAATAATAAAGAGGAAAAACAATCTGTAAAAGAAGCATTTGCAAAATCGGTTTTGCATGGTTTTGTGATTAAAGAAGAAAAAAACGGAATCTATTTAGTAGATGCAACCTCTTTTTTTATGCGAGATGCACATGGTGTTTCTACAACTTTGGCAAGAAATAACCAAGGAAATTATAGTTTAGATAAAAGTAAATCTGCATTTAATTTAGCGAGAACAAAGGCATTTCCAAAGAATATCGAGTTCGATGTAATGTTAACATTTAAAGGTTCGCCAAAAGGATACAATATTAGAAGTGTAACGCCAAATGCGAGTTTGGTTACTGTACATCAGCACCATTCTTTTGTAGAATTGCCAGATAATAAGTATAAACCAAGAATTTTCGACCCACGTTCTGGAAGTTTTCCAATGTTGTATTTAGATTATGCAACCCCTGTAAATCTACCTATTAAAAAACGATTTATTTACAGACATCGTTTAGAAAAAAAGAATCCGAATGCCACCATTTCTGAAGCAAAAGAACCAATTATTTACTATTTAGATAGAGGAACTCCAGAACCAGTTCGTTCTGCTTTATTGGACGGAGGAAGTTGGTGGAACCAAGCTTTCGAAACAATTGGCTACAAAAATGCTTTTCAAATAAAAATGTTACCAAAAGGTGTAGATCCACTAGATGTTCGTTACAATGTAGTACAATGGGTGCACAGATCTACTAGAGGTTGGAGCTATGGAGGAAGTATTTCTGACCCAAGAACTGGAGAAATTATAAAAGGTCATGTAAGTTTAGGAAGTTTACGAATTCGTCAAGATTTTTTAATAGCACAAGCGTTGCAAGCACCTTATAAAAATAATACAGTAGATGATGATTTTGCTTTACAAATGGCAATTGCAAGAATTAGACAGTTGTCGGCACATGAAATTGGGCATACGTTAGGTTTTGCACATAATTTTTCTGCGAGTACAAATGGTAGAGCTTCAGTGATGGATTATCCACATCCTAAATTTAGTTTAAATAACGGTAAAATTGATTTTTCTAATGCCTATGACACAAAAATTGGAGCTTGGGATAAAGTAACAGTTGCCTACTCATATCAAGATTTTCCTGATAATGTAAATGAAGAAATGGAACTTCGCAAAATTTTAGAAAAAGCCACAGAAAACGGATTAAAATACCTATCGGATCAAGACGCGAGAAGTCAAGGAAGCGCAAGTGCCTCTGCACATTTGTGGGATAATGGAGGCAATATTTACGACGAATTGTACAATGTTTTAAAGATTAGAAAAACAGCGATTACTAATTTTTCTGCAGATAATATTAAAACAAACGAACCATATTCCGTGTTAGAAGATGTATTTGTACCGCTTTATTTTTTCCATCGATTTCAAACAGAAGCAACTGTAAAGCTCATTGGAGGCTTGCATTATTCGTATGCAGTAAAAGGCGATAATCAAACCATTGTAAAACAAGTTTCTGGAACTACAGAAAGAATTGCCTTACAAGCCGTTTTACAAACTATTAATGTTGATGAAATTGCGATTCCAAAAGAAAAATTGGCATTATTTCCACCAAGAGCAATGGGTTATGGAAGAAGTAGAGAATCTTTTAATAGCAAATTAGGCGTTGCTTTCGATGCATTTTCGGCAGTAGAAACAGCTACTGAAATGACGTTGGAGTTATTATTAAATCCTCAAAGAGCATCAAGATTGGTGGCTCATAAAAGTTTGAATAAAAATCAGTTGGGTTTAGAAGAATTAATTGACGAATTGGTAAATAAAACCCTCAAAAAATCATACAAAGATGCTTACTATCAAGAATTACAAAATGTCGTTAATGTAAAGGTTTTAGAACAATTATTTGCTTTGGCAGCGAATAAAAATCAATATGCACAAGTAAATGCGATTGTACATTTTAAAATTGATGAAATAAAATCGATATTAAAAAGTAGAAATTCTAAAGGAATACAGAATATGTATCACAAAGCAATGATTAAAATAATTGAAGCTTTTCAGAAAAACCCAGCTTCATTTAAGAAAAACGATGCACCAAAAATTCCTGATGGTTCACCAATAGGAAGTAGATGGTAGCCAACATACCGTTTGCAGTCACATAGGTAATCCATGTTATTTCGAGTGAATTTGTGAAGTAAGAACAAATTTGTATCGAGAAGTATTTTTATTGTTTTACAAAATTCTCGATACAATTTTTTATTTTCACGCTGTTGCACTAAAAAATCACTCGAACTGATCACTAAAAATAAAAAACTAATGATAATAGACCTAATTTCCGATACAGTAACCAAACCAACCAAAGGAATGTTAGAAGCAATGATGACAGCAAAAGTTGGTGACGACGTTTTTAAAATGGATCCAACAACAAACGAGTTACAGAAAAAAGTAGCAAAAATGTTTGGTATGGAAGATGCGTTGTTTTTTCCATCGGGAACCATGGCAAATCAAACAGCTATAAAACTACACACACAACCTGGAGATAAATTAATTTGCGATAAATACGCACACGTTTATAATTACGAAGGTGGGGGAGCAGCTTTTAATTCTGGAGTAACCTGTAAATTAATAGACGGAAAAAGAGGAATGTTTACTGCCACACAATTGCAAGAAGCTGTTTCTGGTAGAAACGATATTCATGTTCCGTTTTCGAGCTTGGTTTGTATCGAAAACACTACGAATAAAGGAGGAGGAGCTTGTTGGGATTTTGCTGAATTAAAAAAAATACAGAAAATTTCTAAAGAAAACAATTTGGCTTTTCATTTAGATGGGGCACGTTTATTTAATGCGCTAGTTGCAAAAAACGAAACACCCAAACAATATGGCGCCTTATTTGACACGATTTCTATCTGTTTGTCTAAAGGCTTAGGGGCTCCAATAGGTTCCATTTTAATAGGAAGTAAACAGCACATTGCAAAAGCACTAAGAATTCGAAAATTGTTAGGAGGAGCTATGAGACAGGTAGGTTTTTTAGCAGCAGCAGCAATGTATGCATTGGATAATCATGTAGAAAGGTTGGCAGAAGATCATAAAAAAGCGCAAGAAATAGGAGCTGTTTTAAAATCGGTTTCTTATGTAACAAAAGTAGAAACTATAGAAACAAATATTATTATTTTTTATGTTGATGAAAAAATAGGAGCAGACAATTTTATCAATAAAATGAAAGAAAAAAACATTCTATTAACACCAATGGGAGAAGGAAAAATTAGAATTGTTACACATTTAGATTACACAAACGAAATGCACGAAATTCTGTTGAAAGAATTGAAAAATTACTAGAAATAAAAACGAACAACTGGCGAAAAAGGCGAAGCAAAAACACTTTTGTTTTTGTCGTACAAAACATCGTATCGTATTCCTACAGCAAAACTACCTTGGTTGTAAGCAACCCCTAAATGTAGTGCTGGAAAATTGGTTTTTACAGAATTATTACTGCTAAAATTGGTTTGTTTTGCAAAATAATAATCTAAATCTGTAGAAAACTGTATGCCAAAATTTGTCTGATATAAAGAAATAATACTTGCACCATACACATTTGTTGTAAAATCGTTAATCTTTGAATACAAGTAGTTTACCCCAGTTCCTAAAGAAAAACCATTATTAAAATTGTAAATAGCACTTGGAGCAATACCAACTGTGGTTTGGTTGTTACCAAAGCCAACTGTAAACCCACCTCCATATTGTACATTGTCCCAAAAATCGGTTTTTTGTGAAAAACACGTTAACGATAAACAAACGCATAAAATAAATAAAACCTTCTTCATAATTAATACAGTTTTTAATTTTCGCTGTCTAATTTAGCCAATTCTTTATAATTTCTTTTCAATTTTTTTAACAATATACCATAAATTAACTTGTAGAACAACCACAACAATACCATAAAAATTAAAAGTGCAATAATTTGACTAATAATAGTAACAGTAATTACTTGACTAACATTAACTGGCAAATCTTCAGGATTTACAACCTCCATTAACTTTTCTGAATTGCTAAACATAACAGAATTAATAACCAAACTAGAGAGAAAAACAATTGCCAGATTATAGTAAACATAATACTTAATCGTTTTTCTAACCTTAAAAATTTTATTTATTAATTTCTTAGTATTTTCAATCGCAGATATTTTTTTATAATTCATATAAAAAAAATACAGAAAAATAATAATTACAATATAATGAAGAATCATAAAAAATTTTACCTGATTTTCTAAATTAAAATCTTCGTAAATTTTATAAATACTGTCTGGAATTAATAAATTAATACCTACCCAAAAAGCGAGCTCTAAAAGCCCTATAATAAAAATCCATTTTACAATAGAAGACGATTTAGAATGCGCCATATTGTAAATTTGCTGCTTTGTAAGCGTGTTCGAATCAATTGGTTGATTGTTCCAAGCTTTTTTATAATTTTCTAATAAATCCATAACTATGGGTTTAGAATGTTTTTTAATTTTTCCTTTGCTCTGTTCATTTTCACTCTTGCATTTACACTAGAAATACCTAATGTTTCCGAAATTTCTTTATAAGGTTTGTCTTCTAAATATAAGAAAATAAGTGCCTTATCAATATCATTTAATTGACGAACCGCTTTGTAAAGAGCCTTTAATTGTACTTCTTCAGTATCATCGTAATCTGTAGTTTTAATCTTGTAAGCAAAATCAGTTATATCTTGTGTTTTTACATTTCGTGTAGATTTTCTATATAACGAAATGGCTGTATTTAATGCTACTCTATACATCCATGTACTAAATTTAGAATCTCCCCTAAATTTGGGGTAATTTTTCCAAACCTGTATGGTTATCTCTTGAAACAAATCGTTATGATCGCTTTGATTTGTAGTATAAATTCTACAAATTTTATGCGCAATGTTCTGATTTTTTTCAAAATCCGCTAAAAAATTCTTTTCTAAATTTTTTTGCACTTTTTCGATTGATTGTTATTTAATAAGTAGCTCAAAAGTAAAAAATGTTACAATTATGCAAAAAAATATTTTTTTGAAGTAAATTTTTCTACATTTGTTCAAACATAATTTAATTATATTGAACAATATTAAGCAAGATTTTACGATTAAAGACCTTGAAAATATTTCAGGAATTAAGGCTCATACAATACGTATATGGGAAAAGCGGTATAATTTATTAGAGCCACAAAGAACAGATACCAACATTCGTTATTACTCTCATAGCAATTTACAAAAACTTTTAAATGTTGTTTTGTTAAATAAAAACAACTACAAAGTGTCTAAAATTGCTAAAATGAATGACGAGGAAATAAAATTACAGGCAAGAGAGTTGGCATTTTCTTCTGCTATTGAAGACGAAGCTATAAATTCTTTAAAATTATCGATGCTACAATTCGATAAAGCTTTGTTTAACAATACATACGACCAATTGTTACATAAAAAAACCTTTCGAGAAATTTTTAAAGATGTTTTTATCCCTTTTTTAAACCATATTGGTTTGTTATGGCAAACAGACACTGTTTTACCAGCTCACGAACATTTTATTTCTAACTTAATTGCTCAAAAAATACATATAAATACAGAAAAATTACAATACAGTATTCCTAAGTCAAATAATACTTATGTATTGTTTTTGCCAGAAAACGAAATTCACGAATTAGGTTTGTTATATTTAAATTACGAGCTTGTTTTAAGAGGAAATCATACCATTTATTTAGGGCAAAGTTTGCCTTTAGACAATTTGCATCACTTTTTCGATAACGATAGAAAAATATGTTTTGTAACCTCTTTAACAGTACAACCTTTAGACGATAAATTAGACACTTATTTTAAAGAAATAGAAAAGGTTTTAAACGACAAAAAGCATCAATTTATTGCCATTGGCCATAAAACTTCAAAACTCGAAAAAAATAATTACAATTTTAACTTGTCTTTTTACAACTCTGTAAAAGATGTGTTAAAAGTCTTATAAATTTCATTTACTAAATTTAAAAAATGTTTAATAATTTTATATATTTGTTAAACAAAAATACATATGGATAGAAAAATACACATTATTGGTTCTGGTTTTTCTGCTTTGGCAGCCTCTTGCTATATGGCAAAAGAAGGTTATAAAGTTACGGTTCTAGAGAAAAATAATACTTTAGGAGGAAGAGCAAGACAATATAAAAAAGACGGTTTTACATTCGATTTGGGGCCATCTTGGTATTGGATGCCAGATGTTTTTGAACGTTTTTTTGCAGATTTTGGTAAAAAACCATCCGATTATTATACGTTAGATAAATTAAATCCGGGCTACGAAGTTTATTTTGGAGAAAATTCATCTTTAAAAATATCAGAAAATTTAGACGATATTTATAAAATGTTCGAACAAGAAGAAAAAGGAAGTGCAAAACACTTACAAACTTTTTTAGACTCTGCAAAAGCAAATTACGAAACCGCTATTTTAGATTTGGTTTACAAACCTGGTGTTTCGCCCTTAGAATTGGTAAATACCACAACAATTGCAAGAGTAACTCAGTTTTTTTCGACCATTAGAAAACAAGTTAGAAAAAACATTAAGAGCCCTAAATTAATTCAAATTTTAGAATTTCCAGTATTATTTTTAGGTGCAAAACCCAACAATACTCCAGCATTTTATAATTTTATGAATTATGCCGATTTTGGTTTAGGAACCTGGCATCCAAGAGGAGGTATGTATAAAGTTATCGAAGCAATGGTTTCGTTAGCGACTTCTTTGGGCGTAAATTTTAAAGTAAATGCCAATGTTAAAAAAATAATTACCAACAAAAATAAAACCGTTTCAGGATTATTAGTAAATGGTCAAGAAATAAAAACAAATTTGGTTTTAAGTGGGGCAGATTATCATCATACAGAAACCTTGTTAGACGAGAGTTTAAGACAATATTCGGCATCATATTGGAGCAAAAAAACCTTTGCGCCCTCCTCTTTATTATTTTATGTGGGTTTTGATAAGAAAATAGAAAATGTAAGTCATCATACTTTATTTTTCGATTCAGATTTCGATGCACATGCAAAAGAAATTTACGACAATCCTAAATGGCCAACAGACCCACTTTTTTATGCGAATTTTACATCTATAACAGACAAGACTTCTGCGCCACAAGGTAAAGAAGCCGGGTTTTTCTTAATACCAATTGCACCAGGAATAGAAGATACAGAAGAGTTAAGAGAAGCCTATTTTCATAAAATTTTAGATCGATTCGAGAAATTAACAAACCAAGAAGTAAAAAAATACGTTATATTTAAAAAGTCTTTCTGTGTAAAAGATTTCGAACAAGAATATAACTCTTATAAAGGCAATGCATATGGTATGGCAAACACGTTATTGCAAACAGCTTTTTTAAGACCAAAAATTAAAAGTAGTAAAGTAAATAATTTGTATTTTACGGGTCAGTTGACAGTTCCAGGACCAGGAGTACCACCAGCATTAATTTCTGGGAAAATAGCGTCAGAATTAATTATAAAAAAACAACATTAACTATGAAAGAATTATTTGATACGGTTTCGAACGACTGTAGCAAGCTTGTTACAAAAAAATACAGTACTTCTTTTTCTTTGGCAGTAAATATGTTGTCTCCAAAAATTAGAACAGACATCTATAATATATATGGTTTTGTTCGTTTCGCTGACGAAATTGTAGATACTTTTCACGACTATAATAAAGAAGAATTAATGGCGCATTTCGAGCGTGATTATTATTTGGCAAAAGAACAAGGAATTAGTTTAAACCCTATCTTAAACTCTTTTCAGCAAACAGTAAAAAGATACCATATTCCAGATCATATGGTGCAAGCTTTTTTATCGAGTATGAAAGCCGATTTACATAAAACAGCATACCAAACAAAAGAAGAATACGATGCCTACATTTACGGGTCTGCAGACGTTGTTGGTTTAATGTGCCTAAAAGTTTTTGTAAATGGAGACGAAACACAATTTAACGAATTAAAAGATGCAGCAATGCGTTTAGGTTCCGCATTTCAAAAAGTAAATTTTTTAAGAGATTTAAAAGACGATTTCGAAATATTAAACCGTTCTTATTTCCCAAATATCGATTTAGGAAAATTAGACCAAGCCTCAAAACAACAAATTATAAGCGAAATTGAAGCCGATTTCGATTATGCTTTTAAAAACGGAATTCTAAAATTACCAGTAGAAGCAAAATTCGGAGTATATATGGCCTATAGATATTACAGAAGACTGTTAAAAAAGTTAAATAACGTACCTTTAGAGAAAATTATGGACACCAGAATTCGAATTTCAGACCCCATGAAAATAAATTTGCTCGCAAGAAGTTATGTAAAATATAAATTAAATATGATTTAAGATGATTTACGCTTTAATAACATTAGCCGTTTTCTTAGTAATGGAATGTGTAACTTGGCTTACACACAAGTACGTAATGCATGGTTTCGGGTGGTATTTGCACGAAGACCATCACGAGCCAGGTTACCCACATGCATTCGAAAAAAACGATGCATTTTTTATAGTTTTTGCCCTACCAAGCATGGCCTTATTTTACTTTGGAACTTATACAGAACATACCTATTTATTTTTTATTGGCTTAGGTATTTTATGTTACGGAATCGCGTATTTCTTAGTACACGATGTATTAATACACCAACGTTTTAAATGGTTTAAAAACACAAATAATAGGTACTTAAAAGCATTAAGAAAAGCACATAAAGTGCACCATAAAAACATGGGAAAAGAAGGTAGCCAATGCTTTGGAATGCTATTTGTACCACTTAAATACTTTAAAGAACAAAACCTGTTGTAACATTTTTTTGGGCGTTTTAACGGGCTTTCCGCACTCGCTTTTTATTGCCTTTAAGGGCAATAAAAGAGCTCAAACAAATGCTTCAATCCCTAACGCACTTACTTGGAGGCTGTTTTGACCCCTATAAAACAAGAGTAATCTTTTAAATTTCGATTATTAATTAAGCTGTTAATTTATTTCTTCTAATAAGGTGTTTATCTTGACTCCATTTTTCCATTGGAGTTATTCGTCCTAATAGACCATGGATCCTTCTATTATTGTAAAATTTCACGTAGCGTTTTAGTATTTGCTCTATTTCTCCAAAATATTGATAATCGAACCTTTTGAATACTTCTTTTTTTAATATTCCGTGGTATGCTTCAATATGTGCATTCTCTTCTGGAGTCGCAATGTGTGTAAATTCTTGTTGTACTCCGATTAATCCTAAATATTCACGCACTTTTTTTGCTATAAATTGACTGCCATTATCACTCCTAATAACTACATTATTGGGATAATCACAATCTTCAAACAATGCAGATAATAGCGCTATTACGTGATTTTGTTTGATATTAAAGGAAAAATAGTCTTTCAATATTCTACGTGTGTGAACGTCAATAACCGAGAGTAAATAAGCGTTTTTACCTACACTTGGTATCCAAACCATCTTTATATCCATCTCTAAACACTCCAAAGGTCTAGAAGTATAAACCTTTCTAAACTTTACAAATTTACGTCCAGAACCACTTCTATCTATCCTATTGTCAAGCTTCAACAGACCTTCTTCCTTCATAATTCTATATAGCTTTTTATGGTTTATAGTATAGCCGTCTCTATTTAAATAACTGGTCATTAATCTATAGCCACAATCTATAAATTCATCCTTTAAAACCTCTTTAATAGCTGCAACTACGTCATCCTGCAATACCAGGCCTTTAGTCTTGTGAAAGGTCTCTTTAGTTGGCTTATTTCCTTTTTTACCACCACTAGGCTTTCTATAATAGCTACTTGACACAATACCTACCATTTTGATAATCTTACTCTTGCTAATTTTATGTTTTTTATATATAGCGTCTACTAGATCTTTCTTGGATCGGACGTTCCAAACTTTTTTTTTAAAAGTTCTCGTTGCACTTCAAGTTCTATTTCTCTATCGCTTAGTAATTTTCTTAAAACACGATTTTCTTGTTCGGCTTCTTTAAGTTCTTTGCTTTTAGTGTCATAGGTAACTTTTAAACCAGCTTCACCTTTGTGCTCAAACTTTTTCCGCCAACTGTAGAAAGTACCTGTGCTTACACTGTATTTTCGGCAGGCTTCAACAATGCCGATTTCTTCTGAAACTGATAGTATTTCTAACTTCTGTGCTAATGTCCATTTCTTGTATTTCATATCTCAAATATATTTATTTGAAATTTAAAATATCACTCCGAATTAATAAGGGGCTAAAGTAGAGGCCAGTTGCTTTTCAAAAAAGAATTTTAAACCATTTCGATTAAAAATTAATCAATTTCATACTAAAATTTATACCCGTTATTATTTGAAATTACTGGAAAAAAAAATTGATGATTTATTATAATAATTTCAAATGATAAATAGTACTACTTCATATATTTCTCTCTAATTTTATCTAAACTTAAATTATGAATACTGCCTACATGAGAATGTTGTTTTCCTAAATCTGGTTTGTAAGTTCCTGCCTGTACTTGGCCACCAATTTGTTGATAAGCTTCTCTAAAACTCATGCCATCAACCACCAAATTATTTATAGAGTCTACCGTAAATAAATACTGATATTTCTCGTCATTCAAATCGATATCTTTTACAATAACTTGCTGTATGGCATAATTAAAAATGTCTAAAATATCTTTTACGTCTTCAAAAGCATTAATAATGTTTTCTTTCAATAATTGAAAATCTCTGTGATAACCTGTTGGCAAATTGTTGGTAATTAGCACCATTTCTGTATGCAAAGCCTGAATTTTATTGCATTTTCCACGAATCAATTCAAACACATCAGGATTTTTCTTGTGAGGCATAATGCTACTTCCAGTAGTCAATTCATCAGGAAACGTGATAAATCCAAAATTCTGACTCATATACAAACAAACATCCATTGCAAAACGAGCCATGGTATTACACAATCCGCCCAAAACAGAAGCAATAGAACGTTCGCTTTTTCCTCTGCTTAATTGAGCAGCCACTACGTTGTATTTTAAGGTTGCAAAATCCAATTCTTTGGTGGTTAATTCTCTGTCAATAGGAAAGGAGCTACCATAACCAGCAGCAGAACCTAAAGGATTTTGATCTACCACTTTAGCAACTGCGTTTAGCATATACACATCGTCGATTAACAATTCTGCATAGGCAGAAAACCACAATCCGAATGATGATGGCATAGCCACTTGTAAATGTGTATAACCTGGTAAAAGACTGTCTTTATGCGTTTCTGCAAGATTTAATAAGGTATCAAACAATGTTTTTACTTTGTCATTTACAATGGTTAAATTTTCTTTATAATACAACTGTAAAGCCACTAAAACTTGATCGTTTCTAGAACGTGCAGTATGAATTTTTTTACCAACCTCACCTAATTTGTTGGTCAATTCCCACTCAATTTTAGAATGTACATCTTCAAAAGATTCTTCAATTACAAAGGTTTCGTTTTCGATATCTGTGGCTAATTCTTGCAATCCTTTCTTTAAGTCGGTTAATTCATCAGCAGTAATAATTCCAATAGATGCTAACATTGTAGCGTGCGCTAACGAAGCTTGTACATCATATTTTGCAATATATATGTCAATTTCTCTATCATTACCCACTGTAAAAAGTTCTATTTTTTTATCTATTGAAAATCCTTTATCCCAAAGTTTCATATTTTTATTATTTTAGAATGTCATTTCGAGCGTAACGAAGTGGAGCCAAAAAATCTTACGAATTAAATTCAAATTTATATTCAAGATTTCTCCACAAGGTCGAAATGACATTTAAGTTTATTTTTTAATTTTTAGTTGTTATTAATTTGTTATTATTTTTTCCTGCAAGGTTTTTTTTTAACCTTTTATAAATACCTACAAGGTTTTAAAAACCTTGCAGGAGCAATACTAATCATTTATAATGTCATTTTGAGCGTAACGAAGTGGAGTCGAAAAATCTTACGAATCAAATTCAAATTTATATTCAAGATTTCTCCACAAGGTCGAAATGACATTCTTTTGTCATTCCGAGTGAAACCATAGCGAAATCGAGGAATCTTTGCATTGTAAGATTTCTCCACAAGGTCGAAAAGACATTTTAAGTTTATTTTTTAATTTTTAGTTGTTATTAATTCGTTGTTATTTTTTCCTGCAAGGTTTTTTTTTGACCTTTTATAAATACCTACAAGGTTTTAAAAACCTTGCAGGAGCAATACTAATCATTTATAATGTCATTTTGAGCGTAACGAAGTGGAGCCGAAAAATCTTACGAATCAAATCCGAATTTATATTCAAGATTTCTCCACAAGGTCGAAATGACATTCTTTTGTCATTCCGAGTGAAGCCATAGCGAAATCGAGGAATCTTTGCATTGTAAGATTTCTCCACAAGGTCGAAAAGACATTTTAAGTTTATTTTTTAATTTTTAGTTGTTATTAATTTGTTGTTATTTTTTCCTGCAAGGTTTTTTTTTGACCTTGTATAAATACCTACAAGGTTTTAAAAACCTTGCAGGAGCAATACTAATCATTTAGAATGTCATTTTGAGCGTAACGAAGTGGAGCCGAAAAATCTTACGAATCAAATTCAAATTGATATTCAGGATTTCTCCACAAGGTCGAAATGACATTTAAGTTTATTTTTTAATTTTTAGTTGTTATTAATTTGTTATTATTTTTTCCTGCAAGGTTTTTTTTAACCTTTTATAAATACCTACAAGGTTTTAAAAACCTTGCAGGAGCAATACTAATCATTTATAATGTCATTTTGAGCGTAACGAAGTGGAGCCGAAAAATCTTACGAATTAAATTCAAATTTATATTCAAGATTTCTCCACAAGGTCGAAATGACATTTAAGTTTATTTTTTAATTTTTAGTTGTTATTAATTTGTTATTATTTTTTCCTGCAAGGTTTTTTTTTTTAACCTTTTATAAATACCTACAAGGTTTTAAAAACCTTGCAGGAGCAATACTAATCATTTATAATGTCATTTTGAGCGTAACGAAGTGGAGTCGAAAAATCTTACGAATCAAATTCAAATTGATATTCAGGATTTCTCCACAAGGTCGAAAAGACATTTTAAGTTTATTTTTTAATTTTTAATTGTTATTAATTCGTTGTTATTTTTTCCTGCAAGGTCTTTTTTTAACCTTTTATAAATACCTACAAGGTTTTAAAAACCTTGTAGGAGTTTTATTAATCATTTATAATGTCATTTTGAGCGTAACGAAGTGGAGCCGAAAAATCTTACGAATCAAATCCGAATTTATATTCAAGATTTCTCCACAAGGTCGAAATGACATTTAAGTTTATTTTTTAATTTTTAGTTGTTATTAATTTGTTATTATTTTTTCCTGCAAGGTTTTTTTTTTAACCTTTTATAAATACCTACAAGGTTTTAAAAACCTTGCAGGAGCAATACTAATCATTTATAATGTCATTTTGAGCGTAACGAAGTGGAGTCGAAAAATCTTACGAATCAAATTCAAATTTATATTTAAGATTTCTCCACAAGGTCGAAATGACATTTTACTGATACCTACAAGGTTTTAAAAACCTTGCAGGAAAAGAGTTTTTTTAAACAATTACCCGATTTAACAATTCAATATAAATCTGAATTCCTTCTTCAATTTCTGAAATATAAATAAATTCATCAGCAGAATGAGAACGTGTACTATCTCCAGGCCCTAATTTTAAAGACTGGCAAGTTAACACAGATTGATCGGATAATGTTGGTGAACCATAGGTTTTTCTTCCCATCGTAATTCCTGCTTTCACTAAATCGTGTTCTGTTGATATTGACGATGAATTTAAGCGTAAACTTCTTGGTGTTATTTTTGTGCAAGGAGATTTTTTTTCTAAAATCGCTGCAATTTCTTTGTTAGAATAAGCGTCATTTACACGAACATCAATTACCAAATCTACATGTGCAGGAACCACATTGTGTTGCGAACCTGCTTTAATTTGTGTAACCGTCATTTTAACGTCACCCAAAGCTTTCGAAGTTTTTTCGAACTTAAAATCTTTAAACCATTGTAAAACTTCAATCGAATTATAAATAGCATTATTGTTATTTGGATGCGCTGCATGACTTGGAGTACCTTCTACAACAGCATCAAAAACCACCAAACCTTTTTCTGCAATTGCTAAATTCATCAAGGTTGGTTCGCCAACAATTGCCACATCAATATGCGGAATTATAGAAAGCATGCTATTTAATCCATTTGAGCCACTACTTTCTTCTTCTGCAGAAGCCACAATTACCAAATTGTATTTTAAATCTTTTTGCTGATAAAAATGCGTAAAAGTTGCTATTAAGGAAACCAAACATCCACCAGCATCATTAGAACCTAAACCGTATAATTTATCGTCTTTAACAAAAGCTTTAAAAGGGTTGTTCGTGTAAGCAGAATTTGGTTTTACAGTATCGTGATGTGAGTTTAAAAGTAAAGTCGGTTTGCTTTTATCGAAATATTTATTGGTTGCCCAAACATTGTTTTTTGTTCTTTTAAAAGGAATATTATTGGTTTTAAACCAATTTTCAATCAAAA
Source organism: Polaribacter batillariae (assembly GCF_017498485.1). Lineage (NCBI taxonomy): Bacteria > Pseudomonadati > Bacteroidota > Flavobacteriia > Flavobacteriales > Flavobacteriaceae > Polaribacter > Polaribacter batillariae. Next base: position 92,308 of record NZ_CP071795.1, read on the forward strand.
GAGCGGTTTTATCTTCTTCGGATGAAAAAGATGGGGTTTCAATTAAATTTTTTAAAAGTGAAATTGCTTTTTCTGTTAATTGTTGAATTTTCATTTTTATAAAGTAATTGTGGTAAAGTTATTATTTTCTTTTGTAAACATAGCAGTGTTTCCTATATGTACTTTTTTTACACCGTTTTTTAAAGCATCAAAGCAATTGTCTATTTTAGGAATCATTCCATCTACAATAATTTTTTCTTCTAAAAGTTGTTGGTATTGTTTAGAATTAATGTTTTTAATTACAGATTCTTTATCGTTAAAATCTTGTAAAACACCATTCAATTCAAAACAATAATAAATAGATGTTTCGTACAAATTACTCATTCCTACTGCAATGCTGCTTGCGATTGTATCTGCATTTGTGTTTAATAATTGTCCGTTTTTATCGTGAGTAATGGCACAAAAAACGGGGGTAAAATCTGCCTGAATTAATTTATTAATATTGGCATGATTTACTTTTTTTACATCTCCTACAAAACCAAAATCAATTTCTTTAACAGGTCTTTTTTCTGATTGAATACTGTTGATGTCTGCACCTGTTAAACCAATGGCATTTGTGTTGAAAGCTTGTAGTTTTGCAACCACATTTTTGTTGACTAAACCACCATAAACCATGGTAATTACTTCTAAAGTATCTTTATCGGTAATTCTTCTACCATTTACCATTTTAGATGCTATGCCTAATTTTGATGCAATACTTGTAGCACGTTTTCCACCTCCGTGAACTAATATTTTCTTTCCTTTTAGATTAGAAAATAGTTTTAGAAACGCATTTAAAGAAGTTTCGTCTTCTATAATGTTTCCACCTATTTTTATGATTGATAGTTTTTCCATTTAAGCTGAACTTGTTTCAGTTTCTTTTTGTCCAGACCTCACAGGTTTTAAAAACCTGTGAGGTCTTTGAGTAATTATATTTACCTTTTGTAACAAGGGGTTTAACAAGGGGTTTAAACCCCTTGCTTTAAAATTTTTTTCAAAACCAATTGCGCTGCAAAAGTTCTGTTATTTGATTGTTCTATGACCAAAGAATTTTCTCCATCTAAAACTTCATCAGCAACCACAACATTTCTTCTAACAGGCAAACAATGCATAAATTTTGCGTCTCCAATTTTTTTATTGGTAATCGTCCAATCTAAATCAGTTTTTAAGACTTTTCCATAATCTTCGTAAGAACTCCAGTTTTTTGCATACACGAAATCTGCATTTTTTAAAGCATCTTCTTGGTTATGATAAATAGGCGTGTTTTTTGTGATTTCTGGATTTAAATTATAACCTTTTGGATTTGTAATTACAAATTCAACATTCATTTTTTGCATTGTTTGCACAAAGCTATTTCCAACAGCATGGGGCAATGCTTTAATATGTGGTGCCCAAGTTAAAACGACTTTTGGTTTTTTCTTTGTTGCATTTTCTGAAATGGTAATTGCATCTGTAAAACCCTGAAGTGGGTGACCAGTAGCACTCTCCATATTTACAATGGGCACAGATGCAAATTTTAAGAAAGATTTTAAAACGACTTCGTTTTCGTCTTTTTCTTTATCTGTTAAAGTAGCAAAAGCTCTTATGGCAATTACATCGCAATATTGAGAAACCACAGCTGCTGCTTCTTTAATATGCTCTGCAGTAGAACCATTCATAAGAGTTCCATCGCCAAACTCAATTCCCCAAGCATCTCCAGAGACATTCATTACAATCGGATTCATTCCTAAATTCAATGCCGCTTTTTGTGTGCTTAAACGCGTTCTTAAACTCGAATTAAAGAATAATAAACCTAATGTTTTGTTTTCTCCTAATTTAATATCTTTTAGTGGATTTTTCTTTATTGCTTTGGCCTCTTCAATCCAAGAATTAATATTGTCGATATCGTTTATATGTGTGTAATTTTTCATATTTCAAAAATAGGTCTCGACTGCGCTCGACCAGACATAAAGCTGTCTCCTCGAGCGCAGTCGAGAGGTTTTAGTTCGCTATTGATTCAACTCACTTTTTAAGGCAGTAAAAAAAACATCAATATGTTTTTTATTGACTGTTAAAGAAGGTAAAATTCGAATTAAATTAGGGTTCTTAGCACTTCCAGTAAATATTTTATGATTGTAAATTAGGTTTTTACGTAATTCTGCAATTGGGAAATCAAACTCTAAACCTAACATTAATCCTCTTCCTTTTAAATTTTTCAATTGAGGAATTTCCTTCGATTTTTCAATAAAATAGGTTGAAATTTCTTTTACATTTTCCATTAATTTTTCTTCTTTAATGACATCTAAAACCGTTAAAGTGGCAGCACAAGCTAAGTGATTTCCACCAAAAGTAGTTCCTAGCAAACCAAAAGATGCTTTAATAGAAGGATGAATTAAAATTCCGCCCACAGGAAAACCATTTCCCATTCCTTTGGCAATCGAAATAATATCTGGAGTTACATTAAATTTTTGAAAAGCAAAAAAATCACCAGTTCTACCAAAACCAGACTGTACTTCATCTGCAATAAAACACGTATTGTATTTTTTACATAATTTATCAGCAGTTTCATAAAATTCAGCAGTGCTTTCGTCCAAACCTCCAACTCCTTGTATAAACTCCACAATAACGGCACAAACATTGTTTTTTGCCAATGCTTTTTCCAAACCAGCTAAATTGCCTAATGCTAAAATTTCGACTTCTTGTTGTGCGTTTATTGGTGCAATAATTTTAGGGTTATCTGTCGCAGCAACCGCAGCAGAAGTTCTTCCGTGAAAACTGTTTTTAAAAGCAACAACTTTCTTTTTATCGGTATGAAAAGAAGCTAATTTTAATGCGTTTTCATTGGCTTCTGCACCAGAATTACACATAAATAGTTCATAACTTTTACAACCAGAGATTTCTTCTAATTTATTTGCCAATTCTACTTGTAACGGATTTTGAATAGAATTGCTATAAAAACCCATTTTTGCAACTTGATTACTAATATTTTTCACATATTTAGGATGCGAATGTCCAATAGAAATTACTGCATGACCACCGTATAAATCTAAATATTCCGTATTATTTTCATCATAAACATACACGTTTTTTGCCTTTACAGGCGTGATGTCGAATAATGGATATACATTAAATAAACTCATAATATATTTTTTTTACAAGGGATTTAAACCCCTTGTTAAATCTGTTCCTTTTTAATATTGCTAATTTTATTAAACGAAGCCACCATTCCTTGAATTAACGAAGAACTTAAACCTTTGTGCTCCATTTCGTTTAAACCTTCAATAGTGCAACCCATGGGTGTTGTAACTCTGTCGATTTCTTCTTCAGGATGATTTCCATTTGTTATTAGCAAATTTGCAGCGCCTTCACTGGTAAACATTGCCAATTCTTGTGCTTCTTTTGCGTCGAAACCTAACTGTATTGCAGCTTGAGTTGTGGCGCGAATTAAACGCATCCAAAAAGCGATTCCGCTTGCACAAACCACAGTGGCTGCTTGCATTTGAGATTCTGGAATTGCCAAAGAATGCCCTAATCTGTTAAAAATGGCTTCTGCCAATTGAATTCTTTTGGCTCCTTGTTTGTTGCTACATAAGCAAGTCATCGATTTTCCAACGGCTATTGCTGTGTTTGGCATGGCTCTAATAATAAATTTATCTGCGCCCACTTTTTCTTCAATTTTAGGAATTAAAAAACCTGTAATTGTAGAAATTAACACATGTTTTTCGGTTAAAATCGGTTTTATATCATCCAAAATTTGTTCGAAATGAGCGGGTTGTACTGCAAATATTAAAATATCAGAATTTTTTACGGCTTCTAGGTTATCTGTCGTTAAGAATACATTTTTGTAGCCTTCGAATTCTGCAATTTCGTCTAAATTTCTTTTGGTTAAGTACAAAGAGGTAATTGCGTTGTTGGTAATTAACCCTTTTGCTATAGATTTTCCTAAATTTCCTGTTCCTATAATTGCTATTTTCATTTTTCTTTATTTATCCTGCAAGACCTTCAAGACCTTGTAGGTGTTTAGATGATATCTACAAGGTTTTTAAAACCTTGCAGGAGTTTAAAAATAATTTGCTTTTAAATTAATTCCTGTTGTTTCTTCAAAACCAAATAGTATATTTAGATTCTGAATTGCCTGACCAGAAGCTCCTTTTAATAAATTATCTATTGTACTTGTAATTAATAATTTATGGTTATGTTTTGTTAAATGAATTAAACATTTGTTGGTGTTTACGACTTGTTTCATGTGAATTTCATCATCAGAAACAAATGTAAAAGCGGCATCTTTGTAAAATGTTTTATAGATTTTTTTTGCATCCTCTACACTGCCATCATATTTTGTATAGACAGTTGCAAATATTCCTCTAGAAAAATTTCCTCTATTTGGAATAAAAATAACATCGTTATTATAATCGTTTTGTAATTGATGTATCGTTTGATTTATTTCACCCAAATGCTGATGTGTAAATGCTTTATAGTGAGAAAAATTATTATCTCTAAATGTAAAATGCGTGGTTGCAGATAATGAAGTTCCTGCACCAGTTGCACCAGTTACAGCGTTTATATGAATGTCTTTTTCTAACAATTTGTTTGCTGCTAATGGTAAAATTGCCAATTGCAAGGCAGTAGCAAAACAACCAGGATTGGCAATATATTTTGCAGATTTTATGGCTTCTTTTTGCAATTCTGGTAAACCATATACAAATTCTTTTCCTTCGAAATTTTTATTTTCAGTTAACCTAAAATCGTTACTTAAATCGATGATTTTTGTATGGGCTGAAAACGAATTTTTTTCTAAAAATGCTTTTGAATTTCCATGCCCTAAACACAAGAATAATACATCTACATTTTTATTAATTTCCGAAGAAAAAACAATTTTGGTGCTTCCAATTAAATCTTGATGCACTTTATATAATTTGTTCCCAGCATTAGAGGTACTATACACAAAATTGATATTCGTTTCTGGGTGATTCAACAATAACCTTATTAATTCACCAGCTGTATAACCTGCGCCACCGATAATTCCTACTTCTAATTTTTTCATTTTAAAAAGTTTTTTAATCGTGTAATTGTTTAATCGTGTAATTGGCAGAAATAAAACTCACATTTACACGATTAAACAATTAAACAGTTACACGTTTTTATTTATTTGTTGATAAATCTTGTTTTGATTTCCTAAAATTTTGATAAATCCTTTTGCATCATCGGCTGTCCATGCTTTATTTTCTTCACCATAAGTACTAAATTTACTGGACATTAAATCGTGGTTAGAAACAATACCATCTAAAGTAAAATAATATGGTTTTAAGGTAACTACGACATCTCCGGAAACCATTTTTTGAGAACTTTGTAAAAAGGCTTCAATATCTCTCATTACAGGATCTAAATATTGCCCTTCATGCAAATGCATTCCATAAAAACTAGACAAATATTCTTTGTGCTGTAATTGCCATTTTGTAAGTGTGTGTTTCTCTAACAAATGATGCGCTTTTATTGTAATTAACGCAGCAGCAGCTTCAAAACCAACTCTTCCTTTGGTGCCAACAATGGTGTCGCCCACATGAATATCTCTACCAATTGCATATGTAGAGGCAATTTCGTTTAGGTTTTCAATATTTATTTCTGGTTTATTTTCTTTACCATTTAAGGCTACGAATTCTCCATTTTTAAAAGTGAGTGTTACTTTTTCTTCTCCTTTTTTTTCTAATAGAGAAGGATATGCTTCGTTTGGTAACGGTTTTTCGGATTTTAAAGTTTCAACGCCACCAACGCTTGTTCCCCAAAGACCTTTGTTTACAGAATATTTCGATTTTTCCCAAGGCATATCAATTCCTTCTGACTTTAAATAATCTATTTCTTCTTGTCTGGTTAATTTTTGATCTCTAATGGGTGTAATAATTTTAATATTTGGAGCCAATGTTTGAAAAATCATATCAAAACGAACTTGGTCGTTTCCTGCGCCAGTACTTCCATGCGCAATATATGTGGCTCCGATTTTTTTTGCGTATTCTATAATTTCTATTGCTTGAATAATTCTTTCGGCACTTACAGAAAGCGGATATGTACTATTTTTTAATACGTTTCCAAAAATTAAATATTTTACAACTTTACCATAAAATGTTGCAACAGCATCGATATTTTTATAGGTTGTAACGCCCATTTTATAAGCATTACTTTCTATATTTTTAATTTCTTCTTGTGTAAAACCACCTGTATTTACGCTTACTGCATGTACATCGTATTCTTTTGACAAGCTTACTGCGCAATAAGAAGTGTCTAAACCACCACTGTATGCAATTACCAATTTTCCTTTATTATTTGACATTTTTATCTTTTTTTAGAAACAAGTTTTGTTTTATTTTTTTTAATCTTTTAAATACATTTTCTTTAACCTCTTTTGGTTTTTCGGTATTTTTTAATTTTGGGTCGTACAACATTCCTGTACACAAACACATTTTTTGTTCTGTTCTTGTTAAAATATCGTAATTCTTACAAGTTTGGCAACCTTTCCAAAAAGATTGATCGTCTGTAAGTTCCGAAAAAGTAACGGGTTTGTAACCCAAATCGCTATTTAGTTTCATCACGGCTAAACCAGTAGTAATACTAAATATTTTAGAGTTCGGAAATTTTGCTCTCGAATGCTCAAAAACTACTTTTTTTATTTTTTTAGCCAAACCAATATTTCTAAAATCTGGATGTACAATTAAACCAGAATTGGCAACGAATTTTCCATGTTCCCAAGCTTCTATATAACAGAAGCCTGCAAATTTGTCGCCCTCTAAAGCAATAACTGCATTGCCATTTTCCATTTTGGTAATAATGTATTCTGGCTTACGTTTGGCAATTCCTGTTCCTCTAACTTGAGCAGCAAGTTCTATAGTTTCGCAGATAATTTCTGCGTAAATGCTATGAGATTTGTTTGCAATTACAATTTGCATTGTATTGTTATTTTTGATACTGAAAATAAATTCAGCAGTAGGTTAAATGTATTTGTTTTGTTGCTTTGAAATGCAGAATTGGACTCACCTAATTCCATAATTTTTTACACACCCAAAGGGCGAGGTGAAAAAAAGCGGCGCACAATACTCCTCTTATTAGAAGTAATAATTGGGTTTTGTTTGCTGTTGATGTTTGTTGTGTGAGTGTAATACATGATAAAAAATAAAAATTATAGGTTTCCTTTTTTTGCTAAATTTTAGAATTAGCGAATTTGATTGCGAAAGCGCAATCTGGGAACCGTAATATTTGTTTTATTTTTTGAAGTAAACATGGTGTAAAAGTATATTATTTTTTGTTTTAATGGTTATAAAAGAAGGTTTTTTATTAATTTTTATCAATCTGATAAAAAAAGAAGTTTATAATTATTGAATTTTTACAAAAAGTAACTTTTTGGTGATTCATTTTATAGATGTAGTGGTTGGTTTAATGAAAGAAATCTACAAAAACAACTTCATTTTTATTAAAAACTACAATTCAGCATAAAAAAAATACAGTTGGGTACTTTTTCATTTAAAAAAGGGACATTGCATTGCATCTTTGCATCATCAAAAATAATAAATGCTAAATTTATTTTAGTTCTTAAAAACAAATATGATGAAATTTTTAATTCCGATTTTAGTCGCAACAATGTTATCAACTACGAATTTGTTAGTAGCTCAAAACACAAAAACAATTACTGTAACAGTTGTAAATGCAACTTCAGATACTGGTAAAATAGGCTATGCATTATATACTAAAGACAATTTTATGGGAGAACCAATTCAGGGAAAAAGAGAAAAAATTGTAAACGGAAAAAGCACCGTTGTTTTCGAAAATGTTGTACCAGGAGTATATGCAGTAGTTTGCTACCATGATAAAAATAACAATAAAAAAATGGATTTTTCTGACAATGGAATGCCTTTAGAAGATTATGGAGCTTCTAATAATGTGATGGCTTTTGCACCTCCAAGTTTTAAAAATGCAAAATTTATGTTGAAAGACAAAGATTTAAAATTAGAAATTAAATTTTAGTAAATTACGCTAAAATAGCATAAGAACTTATTCGATATAAAATATGCAAGACCAAGAAGTTTACACCATAAGAAGCATTAAAAAAGGAGCCATACTTTGTTTAAAAATAACCATAATTTTTGGAATCTTGTTTGGTGTAATTTTTGGGCAAAGATCTATAGAAGGTATTGCTTGGTCTTTTGTAATCTCTGGAATGTATTCTTTTGGTATTGGTTTTGGAAATGGGTTTATTAACAATTATTTATCCTCTAAATGGAGCTGGATTACCCAAACCAACCAACGTGTTTGGGCAGGCATAATTGCCACCCTTTTATATACGGTTCCTGTTGTTTTATTAATTGATTATGTGGTTTTTATCATTATAAATAATAACGATGCTGCGAACTTTTTTAAAGGTCAGTTTTTGTGGGTGCACTTATTTTACATTATTCTTTCTTTAGGAATTTCTACATTTTTACATGCAAGAGGATTTATGCAGAACTGGAAAGCTGCAATGACAAAAGAAACCACCAAGCAAGAAATTGTTGCAAAAACAGAAACTGCGAAGTTCGAATCTTTAAAAAATCAATTAGATCCGCATTTTTTATTTAATAGTTTAAATGTTTTAACGAGTTTAATTAGCGAAAACCCGCATCAAGCTGAAAAATTTACTACAAAACTTTCTAAAGTTTACAGGTATGTTTTGGAGCAAAGAAATAAAGATTTAGTGTCTATTGAAGAAGAATTAAAGTTTGCAAAAACATATATGGAATTGTTAGGAATGCGTTTTGAAGATGCTGTAAAATTTAACATACCAGATAAAATTAACAATAACGAGCTAAAAATAGTGCCATTATCATTACAACTTTTATTAGAAAATGCAGTAAAACACAATGTGGTTTCTACCTCTAAACCATTAACCGTTACTATTTATCAAGAAGGTAATTATTTAATTATAGAAAACAACATTAATGCGAAAGAAGCCATAGGAAAAAGTACCAAAGTAGGATTGCAAAATATTGCAGATCGTTATGGGTTGATTACACAAAAAAGTGTAAAAATAGAAAACAATAGTAAAACATTTAAGGTAAGTTTACCTCTCTTAATTAAAATAAACAATACCATGTATCCAGATAATTTAGAAAACAGTAAATATGTTAGAGCAGTAGAAAGAGTCGAAAAGTTGAAAGAATTTTATCAAAATTTAGCCTCTTTTTGTTTGGTAATTCCTTTTTTAATTTTCATTAATTTAAAGTTTTCTGCAGGCTTTCATTGGTTTTGGTTTCCGATTTTTGGATGGGGAATAGGGTTGATATTTCATTTTTTAGATGTAAATAATTACACTGTTTTCTTAGGGAAAAACTGGGAAGAAAAAAAGATTAAAGAAATGATGAAAAAAAATAACAACAGTAAATACAATTAAAATGAAGCCAAATTTTTGGGAAGAACAACAATATATAAAAGCAAAAAAAAGAGTAAAAGACATCAAGGCTTTTTACACACACCTTGCCGTTTATTGTGTGATTATTCCAACAATTATTTTTGTAAATTTAACATTCGAACCGCATTTTCATTGGTTTTGGTTCTCTTTAATAGGCTGGGGTTTAGGGCTTTTTTGCCACTGGTTTAATGTTTTTGGAATTAGATTTTTAGGTTTAGAAAAAAACTGGGAAGAGCGAAAAATTAAAGAATTTATGAATGAAAAAAATGACTAAAATGGAACATAATTATATAGAAGAACAAGAATACATCAAAGCCAAAAAAAAGGTAAAAGAAATAAAAGGTTTCTATATGCATTTGGTTGTAATGGTATTTGCATTACCCATAATTATTACGGCGAACTTATTATTTGTACCACATTTCTATTTTTTTTGGCTGGCAGCATTCGGAATGTTGTTTTCGGTAGCTATCCATTGGTTGCAAGTGTTTGGATTTTCTAAGTTAGGTTTAGGAAACGACTGGGAAGAAAATAAAATTAAACAAATAATGAAAGAAAATGGAAAGAATAGATAATCTTAAAAGTAATTTTACAGAAGAACATAAATACTTGTTGGCAAAGAAAAGAGTAGAAAAAATAAAAGGATTTTATGTCCATTTAGCCGTTTACATTATTGTAAATATATTTATCAGCGCTATTATTATTTACGGATTGGCAAGCGATAGTAATGGAGAATACGGTTTTAAAGGAGCAATTACTCATTTTGGAACCTATTCTACTTGGTTATTTTGGGGAATAGGACTGTTTTTTCATTGGCTGGGCGTTTTTGGTACCAATTTATTTTTCGGAAAAGATTGGGAGAAAAAGAAGATTGAAAAATATATGAATGATCATCAATTTTAATTATTAACAGTATTGGGTAGAGAGTATTAAGTAGAGAGTATTAAGTAGAGAGTATTAAGTAGAGAGAGAGTATAAAGTTCTAGAGTTAATTTTAAATAAACATCCATAAAACCATTAACCAAAACCAAACTAATGAATGTACTAATTATCGAAGACGAAAAACCAGCTGCAAGAAGACTCAACAGAATGTTAGTCGCTTTAGGTATTAAAGTACAGCAAATGTTGCATTCTGTGGAAGAGTCTTTAAATTGGCTGCAAAATAACGAGCATCCAGATTTAATTTTTTTAGACATTCAATTATCAGACGGATTGTCGTTTGAAATTTTTGAAGAAATCGAAGTAAAATCGGCCATCATTTTTACCACTGCTTACGACGAATATGCACTAAAAGCCTTCAAACTAAATAGCATCGATTATTTGCTAAAACCATTAGACGAAGACGAATTAAAAATTGCCGTAGATAAATTTAAATCAAACAGACCCACAAAAACCGAGGTTCAAGTAAATTTAGATGACATTCGAAAACTATTGATAAATCCGGTTGATAGAAAATTTAAAAAACGAATTTCCATTAAGGTTGGGCAACATATAAAAATTATTAGTATCGATCAAGTTGATTGTTTTTACAGCGAAAACAAAGCAACTTATATTTATACTTCAGAAAACAGAAGCTATTTGTTAGACCACTCTTTAGAACATTGGCAAGAACAATTAGATCCAGAGCAATTCTTTAGAGTTAACCGAACATTTATCGTTCATATAAATGCTATAAAAGACATTATTGCCTATTCAAACTCACGCCTAAAATTAATTTTAAATTCTTACAACAAAAACGAAATTATTGTAAGTAGAGAACGTGTAAAAGATTTTAAAAATTGGATAGACTAACTATTAGTTTTAAAGTTAAAAAGGAAAAGCGTCTGTTACTTCGAGTGTTTTTCTGAAGGATGAAGAAAAAAGTATCGAGAAGTCTTTTGCAACACAACTCACTTACACATAACTACAACATTTTCCATTTCTCCAACTCTCCAACGTAAAATAATTGAACCTCCAGCATCTATTGAGCATTCAAACTCACGCCTAAAATTAATTTTAATTCTTACTACAAAAACGGAATTATTATAAGCAATGTAGGTGTAAAAGATTTTAAAAATTAGATAAACCAACTTTTTAAGTTTAGAAAACCTATATGAGTTAAGAATAATTTGAATTGAAAACATTAACTTAAACGATTACCTCTATTTTTGATTAAAAGCCTAAAAATCATGGCTTTTCATTTATTAAATCAATAAAAATTCAAATAAAACATGTCAGATAAAATACAATATAGTGCAAAAAAAATAACAAATTTTAAAAAAATTATCAAACAAGAATTAAAAGCAACAGAAGAAGAACTCTCTAAGTTTGAAGCAAATTTAAAAGAACAAAAACAACGTTTGGCAAATGCCAATGTAGATTTTAATCAAACCAGTAAACACTCGCAACAACAAGCAAAAAACAAACAACTTAAAAATCGTTTAAAAGAAAAATCGAGAGAACTAAAATCTGCTTTACAACGAATTGAAAATAAAGTTTATGGAGTTTGTGAGAAAACAGGACAATTAATTAGAGAAGAAAGGTTGTTAGCAAAACCTACTGCACGTTTTGATATTTTACCAAAAGAAGATTAAATTTATCTTCGAATAAATTTAAACAAACCAATAAAATAATTTCCTAACAATTAAACTTTACTTATTTTTATGCTTTGTAATCTGATTTTTATTTCAGATATTTTGTAAAATATTTCTAAAAATATTTAAATGAGTAAAAAAGAAGAATTCTTCGAATACATAAACAAAGGTTACCAAACCAAAGGCGATTTTATTACTCTAGGCGCAGCAATGTTGGGCGAAGAAACCATTACAGATGCGTTGGTTAAAATTCCTTTAAAAACCTTAAACAGGCATGGCTTAATTGCTGGTGCAACAGGTACAGGAAAAACAAAAACATTACAAGTTTTAGCCGAAAATTTATCTGAAAAAGGCATTCCTGTATTGTTAATGGACATTAAAGGAGATTTGTCTGGTTTGGCACAACCAAGTCCTGGACACCCAAAAATAGACGAACGCCATGCAAAAATTGGTTTTCCTTTTAAAGCTAAAAAGTTTCCTATAGAAATTTTAACAATTTCGGAACAAGAAGGAACAAAAATGCGAGCAACAGTATCTGAATTTGGGCCAGTTTTATTATCAAGAATTTTAGACTTAACAGAAACTCAAAGTGGTATTGTTGCCATTATTTTTAAATATTGCGACGATCATAAACTGCCGTTATTAGACATCAAAGACTTTAAAAAAGTTTTGCATTATGTTACCAACGAAGGTAAAGAAGAAATTCAAGCAGAATATGGGCGAATTTCCTCCTCATCTACAGGCGCAATTTTACGTAAAATTATAGAAATCGAACAACAAGGAGGCGATTTATTCTTTGGAGAAAAATCTTTCGAAGTAGAAGATTTAACAAGAGTAGATGAAAACGGAAGAGGAATAATTTCTGTATTGCGTTTAACAGATATACAAGACAAACCCAAATTGTTTTCGACCTTTATGTTGCAATTGTTGGCAGAGGTTTACGAAACTTTTCCAGAACAAGGAGATTCTGGCAGACCCGAGTTAATTATTTTTATAGACGAAGCACATTTGGTTTTCGAAGAAGCCTCTAAAGCTTTGCTAAATCAAATAGAAAGTATCGTAAAACTAATCCGTTCTAAAGGCATTGGATTGTATTTCGTAACCCAAAACCCAAAAGATGTTCCAGAAGATATTTTGGCACAATTAGGGTTAAAAATACAACATGCACTAAGAGCTTTTACAGCAAAAGACAGAAAAGCAATTAAATTAGCTGCAGAAAATTACCCAAGTTCTACTTATTACGATACCAAAGAAGTATTAACTAAATTAGGTATTGGAGAAGCATTCGTTTCCGTTTTAAATGAAAAAGGAATTCCGACACCTTTGGCAAGAACCATGTTGCGTGCACCAATGAGCAGAATGGATATTTTAACAGACAAAGAATTAAAGCAAGTAATCGATAATTCTCGACTCATTTATAAATACAACCAAGATTTAGACAGAGAAAGTGCTTACGAAATGCTAAACACGAAGATAGAAAACATTAATTTAGCAGAAGAAAAAGCCATTAAAAAGGCCGCAGAAGAAAAAGAAAGAGAAAAAAGAGAAGCAGAAAGAAAAAAAGAAGAAAAAGCGAGCAAAAGAACTTATTCTCGAAGAAGTACAAGACAAAACCCAATAGTAAAAGTACTAACAAGCGCTACTTTTATTAGAGCCGCATTTGGCATATTAAAAAAAGTATTAAAATAACAAAACCAAAAAAATAACGTTATATAAACGTAAAAAATATTCAGCATGACTAAAAACAAACTCTCAACCATCGTACTTATTTTAGTTTCCATATGTATTATTAGCTGTAGTGGAGGCGATAAATTTAAAATCGAAAAAGGCAAAGTAGGCTATATTACCTCAAAAACAACCATTAAAGATTTAGACAATCTTTTTAAAAACGATTCTATTGTTAAAAATTTAAGCGAAGGAGCTTTGGGCGACGATTATTTTCAGGATGATGACGAGTATTTAATTTTCGAAAAAGGAGGAAATCACATTTTAACAGTCGTACCAAAAGAACAACTAGACTCTGTTTCTACCATAAAAAGTGTCGAAATTCACGATTCTCGATTCAAAACAGAATCTGGCATTAATTTAAACTCAAGTTTTGCAGAAATTAACAGCAATAATAACATCAACAGAATAGAATCTACCATTTCTTCTGCCACTTTATTTATAGACGATTACAACATTACAATTGCGATAGATAAAGAAGAATTAGGTTTAAAAAACTTTAGCACACAAAAAGTAAGCTTAGAACAAATACCAGATTTAGCAAAAATAAAATCTTTAATTGTTTGGTTTAATTAGGGCAAATTACGCAAAAAAGCGTAACCGCGCTTTACGTTATATCTTTTTTATACGTTGCTGCTAATTTTAAGAGTTCTTCTGTGTAAAGGAGAATTGTTTTTATGCACAAACAACACCCGTTTTAACATAAAAAAGGATGCCACTGCAATCGCTTTTGCAAAATGTTACCCAGTATGAAAAAAAAAAGACGATTTTACTGTTTTTTATACAAATACCATTTATTGCAATAATTTTAAATCATAAATATATTAGGTTGCTAAAGAATTAAAATGAGAATTAATTTTTATGAAAAATTACAAAATTCAAAAATCGCCATTTGTAGTTCCAACAACAGATGGCAAATTAATAGAAGAACATTTTGGAAATGCGACCGATAAAAATTCTCAACTAAGCATTGCACATATGGTGGCACCTTCTGGTTGGAGCGAACCCTTTCAAACACCAGAATTCGATGAATATACTTACATTATTAAAGGAAAAAAGCAATTTATCATAGAGAATGAAACCGTGATTTTAGAAGCAGGGCAATCCATTAAAATCAACAAAAACACACGAGTGCAATATTCCAATCCTTTCGATAAAGAATGCGAATATTTGGCCATTTGTTTGCCTGCATTTTCTATGGATTTGGTAAATAGAGAAGTAGAGTAGGTGTGTTAAAATAACCCAAAGGCTTCAAAATTTACGATTTGTAAAGGCAATAAAAACAAAGAAGAAAACATTCTGTTATCAACGGATTAAAATTTCTTATGTTAAAAAGTAATAGAGTTCATTTTAAATTCGATTATTGCACTTTTGTTTTATAAAAAACAATAAATTGCAATAAAAAAATCAATGTCAAATATCATCGCTCCCAAAATTATAAGACAAGTGTTTGTCTTGCTTCTAATTTTATTTATAGGAATTCTTATTTTTAAAGAAATGATGCCTTATTTATCAGGTGTTTTAGGAGCAATTACCATTTATGTATTATTAAGAAAATGGATGGTTTTTTTGGTACGAAAAAAATGGCATCCAGATTTGGCAGCTGCATTTTTAATGGTTGTTTCTTTTGTATGCATTTTGTTACCAGTTACAGGAATCGTTTTAATGTTAGGTAATAAAATAGGAGATGCCGTAAGTAATTCCGAACAAGTAATGCAGGTAATTAAAGATCAATTTGATAAAATTGAAAATAGATTTGGCTACGATTTAGGCTCTAAAATTAATGTTTCTGAAGTATCGAGTTTTGTAACCAATAATTTAGAAGGTGTTGCAGGAAGTACTTTTAACATTTTTATATCGGTAGCAATCATGTATTTCTTACTATATTACATGTTTACCAATAGAGCTCAATTAAGAGATTCTTTGTATCAATACATACCAATTAGCGAGAAAAATTTAAAAATAATAGGTACAGAATCTCAAGCAATGGTACGTTCGAATGCCATAGTAATTCCATTAGTAGCTATTGCACAAGGAATTATCGCGTTAATTGGGTTTTTAATATTCGGTATTAGCGATCCGTTCTTTTGGTTTATTATTGTAACCGTAGGTTCTATGATTCCGTTTATAGGAACTTTAATAGGAATACTTCCCGTATTTATTTTAACAATGGCTTCTGGAAACGAGGCTTCTGCTTGGGGAATTTTAATTTACGGTTTAGTAGTTGTGGGTTCTACAGATAATGTTATAAGATTGTTTTTACTAAGAAAATTAGACAATGTGCACCCATTAATTACTTTAATAGGGGTAATTGTTGGGGTTCCGTTATTTGGCTTTATCGGGCTTATTTTTGGTCCCTTACTAATTAGTTTATTTTTAGTAATTGTAAGAATTTATAGAAAAGAATTTGGGCAACAACAAACTTCAGAAACCTCGAGTTTATAAACGAGTCTTTTTATTGTTTTTAGCTAAAACAGATGCTTTAAAAGTTTCTAGCTTTTTATTTTTTTTCTTATTGATGTAATGTCTTAAAACACCACCTTTTACACTGTTTACATCAAACTCTACAATAAAAGCTTGTGCATCTATATCGTGTATTAAGCGATACATTTTTTTAATATCGATTCTATTTATAATAGAATGTATAATTTCGAAATCTTCTGCTTCTCCTTTGCTGCCAAAGCCAGATGCTCCTTTATAAACCGTTAAACCAGTTCCTAATTCTTCTAAAATTGCGATTTTAATTAAATCGTTTTCTTTTGAAATAATGGTAACTCCAATAAAATCTTCGAAACCTTCGATAACTGTATCTGTAACTTTAGACGCAATAATATAGGTTAAAATGGAGTAGAGAGCAACTTCAGTAGAAATAACAAACGCAGTTATACTAAATAAAATGATGTTAAAAACGAGTATTATTTTTCCAATACTAATGCCAAATTTATCATTTAAATATACTCCAAGAATTTCTGAACCATCTAAAACAGAACCATTTCTAATGGCGATTCCAATTCCAGAACCTACTAACAATCCGCCAAAAATAGAGATTAATAATTTATCGTCTGTTACTGTTTGAAAATTTTCAAAATGAATAAAAAGTGCCAAACCCAAAATGCTAATAATAGATTTTACGACAATTCTTTTTGAAACTGTAAAATAACCAAGAATTAAAAAAGGAATACTAAAAAGAACTAATAAAATAGACATGCTAATATCTACCTGTGTTTTTACAAGAATGGCAATTCCTGTAACACCACCATCTAAAAAACCATTAGGCAATAGAAATGTTTTTAAACCAACACTGGCAAGAACAATTCCAATAAAAATTTGAACATATTCGTAAAAATAATCTACAATTTTGTTTTTTGCCATTGTTATTTTTTAAGACCTTCTCTCACAAGCCAATAAAGTGTTTTTTAACAACATGGCAATTGTCATTGGGCCAACTCCGCCAGGAACAGGAGTTATAAAACGGGCTTTTTCAGAAACTTCTTTAAAGGCAACATCTCCCACCAATCTAAATCCACTTTTTTTCGAAGAATCTGCCATTCGTGTAATACCTACATCTATAATAGTAACGTCTTTTTTTACCATGTTTGCTTTTAAAAACTCAGGAATACCAATTGCAGCAACAATAATATCTGCTTGTAAGGTAATTTCTTTTAAGTTTTTGGTTCTACTGTGGCACATGGTAACAGTGGCATTTCCTACTTTTCTCTTTTGGGAAAGTAAAATACTCATTGGGCTTCCAACAATATGGCTTCTACCTAAAACAACAACGTGTTTTCCAGAAGTTTCTACATGATACCTGTCTAACAATTCTAAAATTCCGAAAGGTGTTGCAGAAATAAAGGTAGGTAAATTTAATGCCATTTTACCAACATTTGTTGGATGAAAACCATCTACATCTTTATCAGGATCTACTGCCATTAATATTTTTTGTTCATCTATATGCTTTGGCAATGGAAGTTGTACAATAAAACCGTCTATATCTGCATCGACATTTAAGATATTTATTTCGTTTAATAAATCTTCTTCTGTTGTATCTTCGGGCAATCTTATTAAAGTAGATTCAAAACCAACACGTTCGCAAGCTTTTACCTTTGCATTTACGTAGGTTAAACTTGCACCATCATTCCCTACAATAATAGCAGCTAAATGCGGAACTTTTTTATCTCGATTTCTAAGTTCAGCAACTTCTAAAGCCAATTCTTCTTTAATATCTGCTGCTGTTTTTTTACCGTCTAAAATTGTCATGTTTATTAATATTGGCTATTGTTTTTTTAGTTTCAAAGTGTTTTTCTAGCAAAGGCGTAAAGACGCAATTTTTTTTTACAATTAGACTACAACTGCTAACTGCCTACTGCTAACTGAATACTGCCTACTGAATACTGCTAATTAAATTACTTCATCCCTTTCATCATTTGCATCATTTTTTTGCTACCACCACCTTGCATCATTTTCATCATTTTACTCATTTGGTTGAATTGCTTCATTAATTGATTTACTTCTTGAATGGAAGTTCCAGAACCTTTTGCAATTCTTTTTTTTCTGCTTGAGTTTATAGTTGCAGGTGTACTTCTTTCAGAAGGTGTCATCGAATGAATAATGGCTTCAATTCCTTTAAAAGCATCATCATCTATATCTACATCTTTCAACGCTTTTCCAGCACCAGGAATCATACCTATAAGGTCTTTCATGCTTCCCATTTTCTTAATTTGCTGAATTTGATTTAAGAAATCGTCGAACCCAAATTGGTTTTTCGCAATTTTCTTTTGAAGTTTTCTGGCTTCTTCCTCATCATATTGGTCTTGTGCTCTTTCTACTAAAGAAATAACATCTCCCATTCCTAAAATTCTGTCTGCCATTCTATCTGGATGAAAGATATCTATCGCATCCATTTTTTCTCCAGTACCAATAAATTTAATTGGTTTATCTACAACAGATTTTATAGATAATGCAGCTCCACCACGTGTATCTCCATCTAATTTTGTTAGAACAACACCATCGAAATTTAAAATATCGTTAAAGGCTTTCGCTGTATTTACAGCATCTTGCCCAGTCATAGAATCTACAACAAATAACGTTTCTTGTGGTTCAATTGCCTTGTGAATGTTCGAAATCTCTGTCATCATTTCTTCATCAACCGCTAAACGTCCAGCAGTATCAATAATCACTACATTTTTTCCATTGGCTTTTGCGTGTGCAATGGCATTTTTAGAAATTTCAACAGGATTGTTATTGCCAATTTCGGCATAAACTTCGACACCAATTTGTTCTCCAACAACTTGTAATTGATTAATTGCGGCAGGTCTATACACATCACAACCAACTAAAAGAACCTGTTTAGATTTCTTAGTTTTTAAGAAGTTTGCTAATTTTCCAGAAAAAGTAGTTTTACCTGAACCTTGTAAACCAGACATTAAAATTACGGTTGGCGAACCACCTAAATTAATACCCACAGTTTCGCCTCCCATTAATTCTGTAAGTTCGTCTTTTACCAACTTAACCATTAATTGCCCGGGATTTAAGGTGGTTAAAACATCTTGTCCTATGGCTTTGGTTTGCACTCTTTTGGTAAAGTCTTTGGCAATTTTAAAGTTAACATCGGCATCTAGTAACGCTCTTCTTACTTCTTTTAGCGTTTCTGCAACATTAACTTCGGTAATTTTACCATGTCCTTTTAAGGTATGTAAGGCTTTATCTAATTTATCGCTTAAATTATTAAACATAATTTGTGTCTTTTTTTTGGAAGCACAAATATAGGAATTTAGAGGAATTTTTATGATTAAAAAAAGAGTTTTTTAATCATATTTTCTTTAAAAATAGGTTTGTAAAGAAGTTTACTAAATGAATAAATACAGAAAAAATAAAGATGCCAATCGAAATAGCCATTATTAACTGCGAGTTGTTATACAATGCCTGTAGTTGCTCTGGATACTGCTTTTTTGCAATCCAACTCCAGTTTTGTTTTGTTAATAGTAATAAAAGTGAAAAAATTTGTAACGAAATATGCGCTATTGTTAAGCTTTTTTTGGGTGGTTTTTCTGCCCAAAATAAAGAGAAATAATTCAACCCCATTAAAGCAAAGAAAATGGCAGAAAGATAAAACCAAAAATCGATGGTTGTTACATAATAAGTTGCATAGATGTTTATATCGATGGTTGTTTTTCGATTTATAAAACCTAAAATGATAAATGCAACAGTAAGCCCAAAAAAGAAAAGGTGTGGTTTTGCAATAATATTTTTCATTCTAAAGCAGCGTTTTTGTATATTTTTCTTTTAAGATATTTGTGTGATGTTCTGTGTGGTGGACTGTCCACATAATAATTTCACGAATGGTCATTTTTCCCATTAATGGATGTGGAATAACCAATCTATCTAAATTTAAATCGCTAATTTTTCGTGTTTTGTATTGTAATTTTTTATGCTGAATTTGAAGTCTATTTAGCAATCTTTTTCTATTTTTTAACAAAGGTTTTTTTAATTTTTGATTAAAGGTAGCCGCTCTGTCTTTGTTTTCAGTCAACTTTTTTTGATAATTTTTTACAATCGTATCATAATTCCTGGTTTCTCTGTTACAAGTTCCAAATTTATGTTTCAAAAAAAAACGAGGATAACTTAAAGCGTTGTTTAATAATTGCAAACTATCTACCAAATGTTGTATTTGCTGACCTGTTGTCCATTTTCCTTCTGGGCCTTTTTCCCAAATTTCTTTAGGTTGATTTTCTAACCAATTAAATAAATATTGATGTTTTTTTTCTAATAAATCTGTAATTTCTTCTTTATTCATTTATCAATTTTTTAAAAGATAAATATAAGGAATTTTGGTAATCTCTTCTTTTTGGGCTATTTATTAGTTCATTATTTCAAATAGTAAATGGCATAAGCATTCGTTTAAAGAAAAGAAAGCATTCGTGTAAAATAAAATTACATCAAATAAAATGATTGTTAAAAAACATAAAACCTTGCTAATTAAACAATTAACAAGGTTTTTATTTCGAATAATGCACTAAAGTTAGTGACCGGGCTGGGGCTCGAACCCAGGACCCTCTCCTTAAAAGGGAGATGCTCTACCAACTGAGCTACCAGGTCTTTTTCTTAAATCGGTTGCAAATATACTATCAATCATTGGAAATATTGGCATAATTTTGAAAATTTTTTAACGATATTTGTCAAAAATTAAAATAAATGAAAATTGTACTTTTAGGGTATATGGCTTCTGGTAAATCTACCATTGGAAAAAAATTAGCTAAGAAGCTGTATCTTAATTTTATAGACTTAGACGAATACATTTCTGAAAAAGAAAAAATGAGTATTTCAGAAATTTTTAGCACCAAAGGAGAAATTTATTTTAGAAAAATTGAGCACGAATATTTGAAAGAAATATTAAATTCTGATGAGAAAATAGTACTTTCTTTGGGTGGAGGAACACCATGTTATGCAAATAATATGGATGTTATTTTAAGATCTAATGCCAAATCTATATATATTAAAGCTTCTATAAACACTTTGGTAGAAAGATTGCTAAAAGAAAAAAGTAAAAGACCTTTAGTAGCCAATCTCGAAAACGAAAAAATAACAGAATTTGTTGCAAAGCATTTATTTGAGCGTAGGTTTTTCTACGAACAAGCAAATTATTCAGTTGCAACAGATGGTAGAGATGTTTCAGAAATTGTTACAGAACTAAGAATTTTATTACACTAAAAAGGCTTTTGCTTCTTTTTGGGTAAACTCTACTTGTACATGTTCTTTTATAGATGTAGATAAAGAAATTCCTTTAAAATCTGCTTTTACAGGATATTTTTTATGGTTTCTGTTTACCAAAACAGCTGTTTTAAATCTTTTTAAAGGGACGTCTAAAAAATGTTTAATTCCGTAAATTAAAGTAGTTCCAGAATTTAAAACATCATCTACCAAAACCAACGATTTATTTTTGTAAACGGTATCTTCTAGAGAAGTTGTAACCTTTTCCAAAGGCTTTTTCTTATTAATGTGCAGTTTACAAATGGTTACTTTTAACGGAGATATTTCTTTTAAAACCGTTACAATTTTTTCTGCAAAAATGTATCCATTTCCTATAATACCAGCAATTATAACCTCTTTTTCGGAACTATTATTTTCGTAAATTTGGTAGGCAATTCTTCTAATTTTTTGTTGAATTTGTGTAGTATTTAAAATTATGTTGGTTGCTGTTGTCATATTTCTTTAGTTGTATCTTCTTGATAATTATCTATATCTCTTCGATCTTTTTTGGTAGGTCTTCCAGTACCTTTTTTGCGGTAGTAATCTTTCGCAAATTTTAATAAAGCTGTTTTTTCAAATTCTTCTTTCGGTGTTATATCTTTTCTAAATTGCTCTACTAATTTTGCGCCAACTCTGCTGTCTGGCAAACCTAAGACTTTAAATTGATAATTAATTTGGTTTTTTCTAACCACAATTAATTCTCCTCCAAAGACCTCTTTCGAAGGTTTTAGAGCATTACCATCTATTTTAACCTGGCCTTTTTTACAAGCTGTTGTAGCAATGCTTCTTGTTTTAAAAACTCGAATGCACCATAAATATTTATCTATTCTCATAAAAAAAGTTAAAATTATACTGTTTGCCTTTTTACAAAGGTATAAAAATGGTAAATTGCGCACTTAAATTTAAAGGTTAAAAATGAATAAAATTAAAAATATTTTCGCGCTGTTAATTCTTGCTGTAGTTATATTGAATTCTTGTGACGATAATCGAAGAGGTATTGTAGATCCTTTTGCAGATGTTAATTACGAACAATTAGCCATTTCTGATAATGATTCTATTGAAAAATTTTTAAAAACTCATTATTATGATGAAAATTTAGATTTAATTAAGGAATTGTCTGATGGAAAAACATCAATTTTAGAGGACGATAGATTGATTATAAACGAATTAACAGAGAATGATATAAAGTACAAGCTATATACCCTTGTTACTAAACAAGGTGTTCCTTCTAATGATAAAGGATTTCCTACGTTTATAGATTCTGTTTTTACTAATTATACAGGTATTTTGTTATTAAATAATACTATAGATAGAGATGCTTTTGATACTGGACAAGCAGCATGGTTAACCAATACAATAAGAGGCTGGGCTAAAGGTTTTACACATTTTAAAGGAGGTGATAACATTACAGATAATGGTCCAATTACTTATGAAAATACGGGTAAAGGCTATATTTTTATACCAAGTGGATTAGCATACCCTTCTATAAATTATGTTATTGGAAGACCAATTAATGAAAGGCCTTATGATCGAATTTTGGTTTTTAAAGTAGAACTTTTAGATTTTATAAAAGATACAGACCACGATAATGATGGCACTCCATCAGTTAAAGAAGATGCTAATGGAGATGAAGATGTTACCAACGATTTTAGTGATCCTGATAAGCCTAATGTACCAGATTATTTAAATCCGGATATAAAATAGCAAAAACAAAGCTTTTATAAATGAAAACAAAAGTGCTCTTGAGAAATCAGGAGCACTTTTGTTTTTTGTAAGAAAAATAATGATGATTTTTATACTTATTAAAGATAGTAGATTCTTTTTATTATTCTAAAATTGATAGTTACAATAAAGATATCGAAAATTGTTTCAATTGCACAAAAAATACATAGGTTTACGAACCTGAGTTCGATAGAAAATCACACAGAAGACTCATAGTTGCCTTACAATCAAATATTTGTTAAGGTGAGTTCGATGTAATATTGATAATATCTATTTAAAAACCAGTATATTGTCATTTCGAACGAAACGCAGTGTAGTTGAGAAATCTTATATTTAGTCTAAGATTTCTCCATGAGATCGAAATGACAGTTGTTTTAAAAAAAACATAACTATTTGATAAACAGTATTTTTTAAATCGAACTCACATTTAATAAATACTATTCATAATTTATTTTATAAAATAAAAAATGCTCTTGAAAAACCAAGAGCATTTTAATATAAAACTTTAAATAATTACAGCCTTAAAGAAAGCCCGAAAATTATTTGGTTGGTTCTATTATCTACAGAAACATTGGCAAATTTAGCTTCTGTTTTAGATAAACCTCTTTCCCATCGAACATCAACTCCTAATCTTCCAAATTCAACACCAATTCCCATTTGCAATCCAACAGAAAACTTATCAAAATCGTCTGTAGTTAAATTAGAAAATTTAAAATTATCATCTATAATATATTGAAATGATGGTCCAATAAATGCATTCGCAAATCCTAAGAATTTCTTTCCTAATAAAACAGGTACGTCAATTTTCTTGAACTTATAATCTGTAATATCATTATTACTATCGTTGTATTCGCTGTTTACTTGTGTGTAAACAAGTTCGGGTCTTAAATACAAACCAACAACTGGAACTTTAAAGCGTGTCCAAACACCAAGGTGATAACCAGATTTAGATTTTGCTCCTCTAATTAAGTCGTCTCCAGTAGATTTTAATGTAGCATCTCCATTATTATTGTAGTTAAGACCACCTTTTAAACCAAAGTCTATTTGTGCATTAGAAGTTTGGCTAAAGGCAAAAGCAAAAGTGAAACAGATTAATAAAATTACTTTTTTCATGATTTTCATTTTTTAAATTAATTTAATTGGGTTTTTTGTTATAAACGAATTTATTTTCTAGAAATTACTTTTTTAACAGCTTTTATTACAGCATTTGCATCTAAACCATACTTAGCCATTAATTGGTCTGGTGTTCCAGACTCGCCAAAAGTATCGTTAGTTGCTACAAATTCTTGTGGAGTAGGGGCATTTAAAGCCAAGCATCTTGCTACACTTTCGCCTAAACCACCAAGTTTATTATGCTCTTCTGCAGTTACAATACAACCGGTTTTTGCAATAGATTTTAAGATAATTTCTTCATCTAATGGTTTAATGGTATGAATGTTTATTACTTCTACAGAAATACCTTCTGCTTCTAGTTTTTCTGCAGCTTGTAAAGATTCCCAAACTAAATGTCCAGTAGCAACAATCGTTACATCTGTACCTTCTGTTAATTGAATTCCTTTTCCGATTTCGAATTTCGCATCTTCTGGCATAAATACAGGTACTTTTGGGCGACCAAAGCGTAAGTAAACAGGGCCATTAAAATCTGCAATGGCAATGGTTGCTGCTTTTGTTTGGTTATAATCGCAAGGGTTTATAACCGTCATTCCAGGCAACATTTTCATTAAACCAATGTCTTCTAATATTTGGTGTGTTGCTCCATCTTCTCCCAAAGTAACTCCAGCATGAGAAGCACAAATTTTTACATTTTTACTAGAATAAGCCACAGATTGACGAATTTGATCGTAAACACGTCCAGTAGAAAAGTTTGCAAATGTTCCTGTGAAAGGAATTTTACCACCAATAGTTAATCCTGCAGCAATACCAATCATGTTTGCTTCTGCAATACCAACTTGGAAAAACCGGTCTGGATTTTCTTTAATAAATTGATCCATTTTTAAAGAACCAATTAAATCTGCACATAAAGCAACTACGTTAGGGTTTGTTCTTCCTAATTCAGTTAAACCGTCTCCAAAACCAGAACGTGTGTCTTTTTTTTCTGTGAATGTGTATTTTTTCATTATAAATTTATAAAAATGTTGTGTTGTAAAATTCGATGTAAAAATAAACTTTTATTTTACTTTAAAGAAGAGAAAAGAAGTTTTAAAACCGTTAATAAAATGTTATAAATATTTTTATTTTATAGGTTTATTAATGCTTTATAGAGTTTATGAACGGGCAAACCCACAACATTAAAATAGCTTCCTTGTAGGTTTTCAATGGCTATAAAACCAATCCATTCTTGAATTCCATAAGCACCAGCTTTGTCAAAAGGCTGATAGTTTTTTATGTAGTAATTAATTTCTTCGTTTGTTAATTCTTTAAAAGTAACTGTAGTTATATCTGTAATTATTTTTTGAAAATTCTTGTTTTTTATACTGATAGAAGTAATTACTTCGTGATTTTTTCCTGATAAACTGCGCAACATTTCAAAAGCTTCTGTTTCGTCTTTTGGTTTTCCTAACATTTTGTTTTCTAACCAAACAATGGTGTCTGAAGTGATTAATAGATCGTTTTTCGATAAATTTGTAAATGGTTTCGATTTTAAATCTGCTAAAAACTCTGTAATTTCTTTTCCTTTTAATTCTTTCGGATAAATTTCTTCTACTTCTTTTAATTCAATAGTAAAATCGATATTTAAATCTTTAAAAAATTGCTGTCTTCTAGGAGATTTTGAAGCGAGAATTACATGGTAATTTTTTAATTTTTGTTGTAACATTTTAGGTTGCTTATCGTTAAAATTATAACTTTATTTTGTAAACTTAGTAGGTGTTTTTTTCTTGTGTAGCAAAAACAGCCTGCTAATTTATCGCAAATAACAACATCGATAAAATTCCGAAAAACATAATCCCTTTCATTATATTACTTAATTCTGTAAAATCTTTTTTCTTTTCTGCTTTCCACAATAAATACATAAAAAATAAGAGTGGCAATAAAATAAAAATAACTCCATAAGCTAAAAAGAGGATTTTACTTTTAGCAAATTGTAAAACAATTAAAAGAAGTACTAATAAAACACAGCTACAAAAAAACGCGACTTTTGCCGCTCTTTTTCTACCCAATAAAATGGGCAATGTTTTGGCTTTGATTTTTAAGTCGCCATTAATGTCTTCGATATCTTTTATAATTTCTCTTATTAAGGTTGTTATAAATGCGAATGCTACATAAGATGATAAAATTTTAAATAATAAAAGAATTTTATTTTTGTTAAATTCATTTGCGCTAGAAACATCAAAAAAATATACGATTAAAATAGATAGAATAATTAAAATGCTAACAATAAAATTACCAACGAATACTATTTTTTTTAAAATTGAAGCATAAATTAATAAAAATATTGAGCAAGAAAAGAAAATGAAAGAATATTGATAATTTAAACTAATTATTGATAAATAAATACCTAAAGCTAAACCTAAAAAAGTGATTAAAAAGTAGCTTCTCCAAGCATTTTTTTTAGAAATACGAACCCCAATAAAAACCTTGTTGGGTTTGTTTATTTTATCTGCTTTAACATCAAAAATATCGTTTATAATATAGCCTCCAGCAGTTATTAGAATTACTGATAAAGCTAAAATTATAAATTCGAAATCAGATAAATAACTGTCTCTAAAAAAAGATTTAATCAATGCATATTTCGTTAAAACCATTGTTAATAAAACCATTAAAAGATTTTTATAACGAATAAGTTGTAAGAAAGCAATCATCAAAAAAAAAGTTAAGAGTTAAAACTCTTTTTAATTCGGGCTAAGTCGCGTTTAGAATCGCGTTCTTTAAGAACTTCACGCTTGTCGTGTGTTTGTTTTCCTTTTGCCAAAGCAATTTCTAATTTGGCAAAACCTCTCTCGTTAATAAACAATCGAAGTGGTACAATTGTGTTACCTTTTGCTTCTACATCTTTTTTTAAGCTACGCAATTCGCGTTTGTTTAAAAGCAATCTTCGCTCGCTTTTTGGTTTGTGGTTAAAATGATGCCCAAAAATATATTCTTGAATGTACATATTTACAATAAACAATTCTCCACGATCATTAAATTCGCAAAAACTCTCTGTAATTCTTGCTTTGCTTTGTCTTATCGATTTTATTTCTGTACCCGTTAATTGAATTCCAGCCACATATTTGTCTAAAATTTCATATTCGAAACGTGCTTTTTTATTCTGAATGTTTATTTTCTTCTGCACAGCCATAGACTGATTTTTTTTTACTTTTAATTATCTAAATTATTTAATAATTCTGTAAATACTAAATTACAAAATTTTAACAAAGATACATTTTTAGATTGGGCAAAGAAATGTAATTTTGAAACTTAATTTTAAACCTCTCTATAAAACCAAATGAGATTTTTATTTACCACTTTTTTGCTCTTGCTAGTGTCTTGCAAATCGCAACAAAAAAAATTAAATGTTCAAGAAATTATAGACAAAACAATTTTATATTCTGGAGCAAATAAAGTTGCGAATTCTAACATTTCATTTCAATTTAGAGATAAAAAATACAATGCCGTTCGTAAAAATGGTCACTTTAAATTATCTCGTTTTTTTAGTCTCGATAATCAACAATTTACAGACGAATTAACCAATACTGGCTTTAAAAGATTTGTAAATGGTACGCAAATTCTGCTAGCGGACTCTGTAAAAAATAACCTTGCAAATTCGGTAAATTCTGTGCACTATTTTTCGGTATTGCCATATGGTTTAAATGATAAAGCCGTAAATAAAAAACTACTAAAATCAACTTCCATAAAAGGTAAAGAGTACTATAAAATAGAAATTACTTTCTCTAAAAACGGTGGGGGAGAAGACTTCGAAGATGTGTTTATTTATTGGATTGGAAAAGACGATTTTTTAATCGATTATTTGGCATATGCCTACCATACAAATGGGGGTGGAAAACGTTTTAGAGTTTTAAAAGAACAGTGTGTAAAAAACGGAATTCGATTTGTAGATTACTATAATTACAAACCTATAAATACAGAGCTTAAATTAATAAATATCGACAAAGCTTTTGAAGAAAATCAGTTAATAAAAGTATCAGAAATCGTTTTAAAAGATATTAAAGTAACCCTTTTAGAGTAGTTTTTTGTGCTTTTTATACTCGCTTTTTTATTCAGAAAAAGAATAAAAAAGAGCTCAAAAACATTTAATCTGCCTTGAGCGAAGTCGAAAGGCTTAATTGGGGCTAAACCTGTTTGCTAACTAAAAAAATAGTGTAAACATTCTATAAATTAAAAAATGTTAAAAAAACAACTCATACCCAAAGCATTAGAAGACTTTTACAACAAAGCTTCTGAAGAAACACGTTTAGAAAATGGTATGGGTTTTTTCGAGTTCGAGCGAATTAAATCTTTAATTGAAAGACATATTTCTAAGCCTAATGCCACCATTATAGATGTGGGTGGAGGCACAGGAAAATATGCTGAATGGTTGGCAGAAAAAGAACACCATGTCCACTTAATAGAACCTGTTGAAAAACACTTAAAATTGGCCCGAAAAAGAGCCCATAAATTAAAAAATAAATTTTCGATTTTTTTAGGCGAATCTTGCAATCTACCAATAGAAAACGAAGTGGCAGACTTGGTTATTTTACATGGACCTTTGTATCATTTGCAACAAAAAGAAGATCGTTTACAAACGATAAAAGAAGCAAAAAGAGTTTTAAAAAAAGGCGGAATTGTTTTAGGTTTTGCGATTAATTCTTCGGCATCTACAGTTGCTGGTTTAATGCAAGGTTTCATCCATAAAAAGCCTTTCTTCGAAATGTGTAAAACCGAATTAACTACCGGAATTCACAATCCACCAAAAGAATTTCCTTGGTTATTAGCAAACGGATTTTACCATAAACCCAAACCGTTAAAAAAAGAATTTACTTCTCAAGGTTTAGAAATCATTAACTTATTTGCAGTCGAAGGCATTATTTGGTTAGACAACGAATATTTTGCGAACATGCTACATCCAAAGAAAAAAGCAACCTTATTAGAGTTGCTAAAAGTTACAGAATTAGACGAATCTGTTTTGGCTTTTAGTCCACACATGATGGTGGTTGCAAGAAAATAATTTAATTTTTTTGCAAAGTTTCTATAAGATTGCCTTCTCTTATAAGATAATTACTTTTCGAATATTATTTTTTTAGAGATCTTTCCTTCCTCTGTTTTTACATTTACAATGTATATATTTTCTGGGAAATTTTTAATTTTAAGACTGTATTCTGTTGTTTTTTCAAGGTTTTCCCAACTTTGAATTTTTTGCCCTAACAAGTTGTATAAGGTTACTTTTTCAATTAAAATTTCCCCTTTATTTTGTAACATTAGTGCACTGTTTTGAGCATCTAAAAAGACTGTAATTTCTTTCTCTTTTTCTTCTGTTGGATTTTGAACTTCCTCTATAATTTTACTTTCTTCAAATACAATTGCAAACCTATTTTTATGTGTTCCTTTTTTTAATTGCAATGCCACTTCTTTATTTTTTAATAAATAGTTTTTATTTTTTAATTTATCTTTTAGAAAAATATCGGCTTCAATGGCAAAACTATCATCAATTTTAAGAATGTTGGTGCCATCATAATCCATGGTAATTTCAAAAGGGATTTCTAAATCGTAAGATACATTTCCAATACCTGCAATTACGTATTTATGGTCGTTTTCTGGAAATTTCCAATATATATCAGTCTCTCCTAAATCGTTTACAGGGCTGTCATATCCTTTTTCGAACTGAAAAGTATTGTTTGCGCTAAAAGAAACCCCAATTTGTCTGTGTAGGCTTTCTCGTTCTGTATTTACAAAGTCCATTCCTAGTTTTATAAACGGAAGTTTGTTAAAGTCTCCCATATCGTCATCAATACTCTTTTTTGTTTTTTTATTGGTTTTAAAAAACACGGCATTTCCAGAATTTTCGGTAACAAATTGTCTTTGGTTGTTGTTAAATACAATAGGACCACCATCTGTATCTCCACTAATAAAAAAACCTTGTCCTACAGGAATGTATGTACCAGGAGTTTTGTACAAAGAGGCATCTGTACCAGGAGCAGGTGCACAAGAAATGTTACCATCATCATCACTTATTGTTAGATAGTCTATAGAAATGGAGTTTCTGTCTAAAGATTCAAAACGCACAGAAGCCCCTACAGTAACACATTCGTTAATGGTAAATGTGGTGTAATTTGCACTTGCAGGTAGGGTATAGGTTTCTTTTGCTTTGCCATCTACAACGAACCTTAGTAATTTTTCTGTAGGAGCAGTATAGGTAAGTTCGATTTTATCTGTAGCTCTAGTAATGGCATTAACTTCTATAAAACCAAGATTATTATTTAAGGTAATGATATTTCTAGTTCCTTCTGTAGTATTTGTGCCATTGGTAACCGTATTTTCTGCTTCTAATTTAATATTGAAAGCCCCTACCAAAGGTTTGCTAACAGCAGCAACAGCCATAGAAAGGTTTAAAGTAGCATACCCACCAATATACCCATTGTAGAGATGGCCATCAGTAGCTTCTGCTGTACTTTCTTCCCCAACATGATCCCAGAAATACAAAGTACCATCTATAGAATTGATGTTGTCTTGTATAAATTTTAATCCGTTTAAAGCAGAAGGGTATGGATTTCCTAGCAAGTAAGATTCACTTGCGCCCACAGCAGTTCTCAATTCTCCATCATTGGGGTTGCCTACAAAGGTATAATTTTGAGCCACCTCTGTTCCTTTAAGAATAAAACCGTCAGTAGGAGCAATGGTTCCATTTTTACCTTTCCATACCCAATTGGCACCTTTTCCTTCTGCGCTTGCAAAGGTATATATCCATTTTTCTGAAATATTGATAGGAGCTCCAGAACTTCCATCTAAGCCACCAACAAAATTAATATTTCTAGCAATATTAGTAGAACTTTGCCCCACAATACCTGTGTGTGAAAGCGGGTTTGTACCATCTTTTAACACACTCTCTACAGTATAGTTTAAAGCTCCTAAAGAAGTTACAGGTGCCCCTAGGTAATTGAACCTATATACACTTGCCAAATCAGAATTTTGGTCTATATACAATTTACCATTTCCTGTTGCATTGGCAGTTCCAGGGTGTGTTTGAATTAATTGACTGGTACCTATGAGACGAATTTCAGCAGCATCTGCAATATGAAGGTTATCGGTGACTATTAAAACTTGATTGTCTAAAGATAAAATACGATTTTCTTGCACTTCTAATTTGCGAGCAATTAACTTTTTACCACTGTGCATGTAGTTCTCATTGATGGCTACAAATCGAGATTTATCTGGCGTTCCATTACTCCAAGTATTGCCTATTCTTGTGGTTTTTCCAAACCGATGCAATCCTAATAAAGTATTGGATTCTGTAGGTACAGGAGTTGTAATTTCAGAGAGTACAGCACTGTGCGGATGACGTAAAAAGTTATTGAAAGTTGTCGCAATTGCATCGTCTATAAACACAGTCCATTCATTAGGATTATAGGCATTAGTAGGTTGTAGAATTTCATCTATTCGAACCAGAGAAGTATTATCTGTTAAATTTTGTATGGCATCTTTACGAGTTCTCCAAGCGAAGTTATTGTTTGCTTTTCCATTGCTAGATATTGTAAGGATGTCATTGGAGTTATCAAAGGCGATAACGGAAGGGGTTACTACAACAGGAGTTTCTGTTTTGATGGGAGCTACCATGGTTGCAGAGGCTGTAAATAAAACGGATTCTCCAGCCAATATTTCTTCAGTATTACTAGCAGTAGCAGTTCTAACAGCGGTTACTCCGTTGTTAAATAAATTAAGATTTGCAGCATTAGGCACTACAATTTTAGAAGCATCTCTATTGGTTACTTCAATTATTTTTTCTGTTCCTTTCCAATAGATTTGTGTAATCATTGGATTTCCACAACCATTTTTACTATTATTTAGCGCATAATTACGGTAATTTGTAGTTGAAAATGCGTTTGTATTTATAGCGGTGTTCGTATCTGTATTTTCTAAACTATTTGCCAAACCATTGCTACCTACAGGGTCTTGTGCAGTATCTATAGCAGCATTTGGGGTATTGTTTGCAATACCATCATTGGCATTGTTTCCACTAGATTTTAAAATACTAGGCGTTGCAGCTTCTGTGGCATCAGGACAACCATCATTATCTGAGTCTAAATCTCGGGAATTAGGAATGCCATCTCTATCGATGTCTAATGCATTGGCAAGCTGTACAACAACTTCCGCAAGGCTTAAAACTCTGTTGCTTCCTACCAATCGAATTCTTATTTTTCTTCCTAAAGTATTAATACCATTAATGGTATTTACAGCTGCAGCAGAACCATTGTTATGGGTATATACCACGTTGTTGTTTGTATCTAATACTTCTAAAATAAAATTATCTAATCGATTGCCACAGCAATCGGTTCTGTTGTGTATCACTACAGTACTAATGGTTGTATCAACCTCCATGTCTAGCAACCACCAAGGATTGTTTTGAGTATTGGTATGTGTAACAGAGCCACTGCTAAAATTTCCACTGGTATTGCCATCTCTGGCCAAACTGGCAGAACAGCTGTTGTTAGGGCAAGTACGGTTGCCTAAAGAAGAGCTTTGTGTGGCTGTACCTCCAATAAAATTGGGGTTGGACTCGACAGTGTCTAAAATACCATCATTGTCATCATCTAAATCACAAATATCTGAAATGCCATCGTTATCTGTATCTAAATTACCAGATGCTACTGCATCACACGGATCTATAGGTTCTATACCTGAAAAAGCTAGAGTAACTGAAACCCAACCTCCTCTTCTTCCATAGGTCCAACGTGCTGTACCAGTGTTACCAGCTGTTGGTTGGTATCTTTCAGCAATTCCTTGGGTAGTAAAAAAATTATTGATATTTATTCTTTGTCTTGTTCCAGAAGGCCTTGTTAGAGTATAATCGTTATCTACACCAAGGATTCTTAAAACTATATTTTCTTCCATGGATGCGTTTATGGATGGTGATACAGGTGGAGTGCTATCAAATATAGAAGCCGATGCTGGAGATGTAGAAATAGCGGAAACATAGATTGGGTTGTTATTAAGATTAGCTACATTATCGTATCTAACAATTGAGGCACAAGCTCTATTACCAAAATTCGAATTAAAGGAATAAGAAGCTGGTTCTCTATTGGTTGCTACTCTATAAAATACGGCTAATGTTGTTGTACCATCGCCAGAAAATCCAGACCTTAATAAAGTCCAACCAGCAGGAGTTGCTATATTAAAAAAACTATTACTATTAACGCTACCATTTACAGAGGCAATTAGCAAATCGTTTGCATTTCCAGGAGGTACAGCAACGGTTATAGGCGCTCCAGAAGCACTTCTACAATTAGATCTACTACCAACAAAAGTAGGGGATTGCGAATAATTATTCGCTGAAATTAAAATTAGTAATAAAAAGATGCTTTTTTTAAGTTGTATTATTTTTTTGAACAATACAATTTTTCCTTTGTTTATATGCATTAGATTAGGGGCTTTAGTTAAAACAGTGTAAATTTTTCTTTTTTATATAATTTATTTGCAAAAATAATTATAAAACTGTATGTTTTTATATGCTTTAAGCAAACATTATATTAAATTTTAAATTTACTTTACTCTTTAAAAATTATAATTTGCACAAAAATAATTAGGTAAATGAGTGCAATGAATTCGAAAATTTAGACTTCGCTTTAAAAGTCTTCGTTTTACAAATAACCTTACAAAAACATCTTGTATTAAAATTTCTAGTTCTTGCCAATTTTTCGAAAAAAATATAGCATTTGTACAAACTACTTTTAAATTTCAACATAAAATAACAGAGTAAATCACACTTAGATTCTCTAAAAAAGATAGTTAGTCGTTTTTTGTCGTTAAATGGTAACTTATTGCCTTTTTACAAAAAAGTAAAGAAGACTTTCGTAAAAAGTATAGATTGTTTAGTTTTAGAGATTTGTTATATGTGACATTATAATATTCAATGATTTTAAACTAAAGAAAGCCTTACATTTTTTTCAATTTTATAGAAAATGCTAAGTAAATTTTGCGGAGAAATATTTTGGAGCAAATTTAATGTTTGCTATACTATTTATGATTTGAAATTATCTTAGTAAAACACCTTTTTCTTCTTTCTATTTTATTATAAGAAGAAATCGTAGTTTAAGGCTATTCTTTAATTTTCTAATTTATATAAATAAAAAATCATCATTTTCTTTTACAGTAATTTCAAATCATAAATGGTATAGGGTAATTACTTTTCGAATATTATTTTTTTAGAGATCTTTCCTTCCTCTGTTTTTACATTTACAATGTATATATTTTCTGGGAAATTTTTAATTTTAAGACTGTATTCTGTTGTTTTTTCAAGGTTTTCCCAACTTTGAATTTTTTGCCCTAACAAGTTGTATAAGGTTACTTTTTCAATTAAAATTTCCCCTTTATTTTGTAACATTAGTGCACTGTTTTGAGCATCTAAAAAGACTGTAATTTCTTTCTCTTTTTCTTCTGTTGGATTTTGAACTTCCTCTATAATTTTACTTTCTTCAAATACAATTGCAAACCTATTTTTATGTGTTCCTTTTTTTAATTGCAATGCCACTTCTTTATTTTTTAATAAATAGTTTTTATTTTTTAATTTATCTTTTAGAAAAATATCGGCTTCAATGGCAAAACTATCATCAATTTTAAGAATGTTGGTGCCATCATAATCCATGGTAATTTCAAAAGGGATTTCTAAATCGTAAGATACATTTCCAATACCTGCAATTACGTATTTATGGTCGTTTTCTGGAAATTTCCAATATATATCAGTCTCTCCTAAATCGTTTACAGGGCTGTCATATCCTTTTTCGAACTGAAAAGTATTGTTTGCGCTAAAAGAAACCCCAATTTGTCTGTGTAGGCTTTCTCGTTCTGTATTTACAAAGTCCATTCCTAGTTTTATAAACGGAAGTTTGTTAAAGTCTCCCATATCGTCATCAATACTCTTTTTTGTTTTTTTATTGGTTTTAAAAAACACGGCATTTCCAGAATTTTCGGTAACAAATTGTCTTTGGTTGTTGTTAAATACAATAGGACCACCATCTGTATCTCCACTAATAAAAAAACCTTGTCCTACAGGAATGTATGTACCAGGAGTTTTGTACAAAGAGGCATCTGTACCAGGAGCAGGTGCACAAGAAATGTTACCATCATCATCACTTATTGTTAGATAGTCTATAGAAATGGAGTTTCTGTCTAAAGATTCAAAACGTACAGAAGCCCCTACAGTAACACATTCGTTAATGGTAAATGTGGTGTAATTTGCACTTGCAGGCAGGGTATAGGTTTTTCTAGCTTTGCCATCTACAACGAACCTTAGTAATTTTTCTGTAGGAGCAGTATAGGTAAGTTCGATTTTATCTGTAGCTCTAGTAATGGCATTAATTTTTATAAAACCAAGATTATTATTTAAGGTAATGATATTTCTAGTTCCTTCTGTAGTATTTGTGCCATTGGTAACCGTATTTTCTGCTTCTAATTTAATATTGAAAGCCCCTACCAAAGGTTTGCTAACAGCAGCAACAGCCATAGAAAGGTTTAAAGTAGCATACCCACCAATATACCCATTGTAGAGATGGCCATCAGTAGCTTCTGCTGTACTTTCTTCCCCAACATGATCCCAGAAATACAAGGTACCATCTATAGAATTGATGTTGTCTTGTATAAATTTTAATCCGTTTAAAGCAGAAGGGTATGGATTTCCTAGCAAGTAAGATTCACTTGCGCCCACAGCAGTTCTCAATTCTCCATCATTGGGGTTGCCTACAAAGGTATAATTTTGAGCCACCTCTGTTCCTTTAAGAATAAAACCGTCAGTAGGAGCAATGGTTCCATTTTTACCTTTCCATACCCAATTGGCACCTTTTCCTTCTGCGCTTGCAAAGGTATATATCCATTTTTCTGAAATATTGATAGGAGTTCCAGAACTTCCATCTAAGCCACCAACAAAATTAATATTTCTAGCAATATTAGTAGAACTTTGCCCCACAATACCTGTGTGTGAAAGCGGGTTTGTACCATCTTTTAACACACTCTCTACAGTATAGTTTAAAGCTCCTAAAGAAGTTACAGGTGCCCCTAGGTAATTGAACCTATATACACTTGCCAAATCAGAATTTTGGTCTATATACAATTTACCATTTCCTGTTGCATTGGCAGTTCCAGGGTGTGTTTGAATTAATTGACTGGTACCTATGAGACGAATTTCAGCAGCATCTGCAATATGAAGGTTATCGGTGACTATTAAAACTTGATTGTCTAAAGATAAAATACGATTTTCTTGCACTTCTAATTTGCGAGCAATTAACTTTTTACCACTGTGCATGTAGTTCTCATTGATGGCTACAAATCGAGATTTATCTGGCGTTCCATTACTCCAAGTATTGCCTATTCTTGTGGTTTTTCCAAACCGATGCAATCCTAATAAGGTATTGGATTCTGTAGGTACAGGAGTTGTAATTTCAGAGAGTACAGCACTGTGCGGATGACGTAAAAAGTTATTGAAAGTTGTCGCAATTGCATCGTCTATAAACACAGTCCATTCATTAGGATTATAGGCATTAGTAGGTTGTAGAATTTCATCTATTCGAACCAGAGAAGTATTATCTGTTAAATTTTGTATGGCATCTTTACGAGTTCTCCAAGCGAAATTATTGTTTGCTTTTCCATTGCTAGATATTGTAAGGATGTCATTGGAGTTATCAAAGGCGATAACAGAAGGGGTTACTACAACAGGAGTTTCTGTTTTGATGGGAGCTACCATGGTTGCAGAGGCTGTAAATAAAACGGATTCTCCAGCCAATATTTCTTCAGTATTACTAGCAGTAGCAGTTCTAACAGCGGTTACTCCGTTGTTAAATAAATTAAGATTTGCAGCATTAGGCACTACAATTTTAGAAGCATCTCTATTGGTTACTTCAATTATTTTTTCTGTTCCTTTCCAATAGATTTGTGTAATCATTGGATTTCCACAACCATTTTTACTATTATTTAGCGCATAATTACGGTAATTTGTAGTTGAAAATGCGTTTGTATTTATAGCGGTGTTCGTATCTGTATTTTCTAAACTATTTGCCAAACCATTGCTACCTACAGGGTCTTGTGCAGTATCTATAGCAGCATTTGGGGTATTGTTTGCAATACCATCATTGGCATTGTTTCCACTAGATTTTAAAATACTAGGCGTTGCAGCTTCTGTGGCATCAGGACAACCATCATTATCTGAGTCTAAATCTCGGGAATTAGGAATGCCATCTCTATCGATGTCTAATGCATTGGCAAGCTGTACAACAACTTCCGCAAGGCTTAAAACTCTGTTGCTTCCTACCAATCGAATTCTTATTTTTCTTCCTAAAGTATTAATACCATTAATGGTATTTACAGCTGCAGCAGAACCATTGTTATGGGTATATACCACGTTGTTGTTTGTATCTAATACTTCTAAAATAAAATTATCTAATCGATTGCCACAGCAATCGGTTCTGTTGTGTATCACTACAGTACTAATGGTTGTATCAACCTCCATGTCTAGCAACCACCAAGGATTGTTTTGAGTATTGGTATGTGTAACAGAGCCACTGCTAAAATTTCCACTGGTATTGCCATCTCTGGCCAAACTGGCAGAACAGCTGTTGTTTGGGCAAGTACGGTTGCCTAAAGAAGAGCTTTGTGTGGCTGTACCTCCAATAAAATTGGGGTTGGACTCAACAGTATCTAAAATACCATCATTGTCATCATCTAAATCACAAATATCTGAAATGCCATCGTTATCTGTATCTAAATTACCAGATGCTACTGCATCACACGGATCTACAAGTTCTTTACTTGAAAAAGCTAGAGTAACTGAAACCCAACCTCCTCTTCTTCCATTTCTTCCATATGTCCAGGTTGCTGTACCAGAATTACCAGCTGTTGGTTGGTATCTTTCAGCGATTCCTTGGGTAGTAAAAAAATTATTAATATTTATTCTTTGTGTTGTTCCAGAAGGCCTTGTTAGAGTATAATCGTTATCTACACCAACGATTCTTAAAATTATATTTTCTCCAATGGGTGCATATACGGATGGTGATACAGGTGAAGAAAAAGATGATGGAGAAGTAGAAATAGCGGAAACATAGATTGGGGTAGTATCAAGATTAGCTACATTATCGTATCTAACAATTGAGGCACAAAGTCTATTGCTAAAATCTACACTAAAAGAATAAGAAGTGGGTTCTGCATTCGTTGCTATTTTGTAAAATACGGCTAATGTTGTTGTACCATCACCAGAATTTCCAGTTCTTAACAACGTCCAACCAGAAGGAGCTGTTATATTAAGAAACCTACTAGTATTATCACTAGCGTTTACAGAGGCAATTAGCAAATCGTTTGCACTTCCAGGGGGTACAGCAACAGTTATGGGTGCTCCAGCAGCATTTCTACAATTAGACCTGCTACCAGCAAAAGTAGGGGATTGCGAATAATTATTCGCTGAAATTAAAATTAGTAGTAAAAAGATGCTTTTTTTGAGTTGTATTATTTTTTTGAATAACACATTTTTTTCTCTGTTCGTGTTCATTAGATTAGGGGCTTTAGTTAAAACAGTATAAATTTTTGTTTCCATAAGAAAAACTTATACAATATATAAAAAAAATAGATATAAATTATCATAAAATTGTATAATATTTTTTTTATACTTTTTAAGCAATCATTATCTTTATGTTTAAAAGCACTTTCTTCTTAATAAGTTAGAGAAGTTTTATTTTTTTGGGAGGTAAATGGATTGTTTATTACTCTAACATTTCTCGTATAATTTTAACTACTTTTATTTGAAATGTCTTTATTATTGCTTTAGTTTGATTTTTGACACAAAATAACAGGGCAAATGGCACTTAGATTTTCAAAAAAAAAATGGTCAGTCGTTTTTTGTCGTTAAATGGGAACTTATTGCCTTTTTACAAAAAAAGTAACAGATTTAAATGTTAGTGCAAGTTTTTAATAAGATTTTTCTAGGAGATTTACTCCGTTAGGAAATGCCAAAAAAAAGTCAAAAAATTGGCTACACTTAGTATTCGTTTACATGGCTTCCTCTTTTTAACGAAAAAATAAAAACTCAATAATGTTATTTCAATTTATCAAAAAAGGTCAATTCGTAATTTGGTAATAATTCTGGATGTGTAATTTTTATGATGTCTTTTAACATTAAATCGGGTCTTGTGGGCGATTTTTCAAAATAAATAAGTCCGCCAGTTGCTCCTTTACGAATGGCATATGTAAACACTCTATCTTCTTTAAATGCACTAAAAGCAACATAATTTGGAAACTTTTCTTGAACCCCTTTTTTAGTTTCTAACAAACCACATCCTATCCAATAATCGGCTTTTAAACCTTTATCAACTACGCTTTCGATACTTAAAGATAAACTTCCAGTACCTCTAGAGTCTTGCCATAAATAATGGGTGTTCGCATCTTTAAAATAACTTGCGATAAAGCTATCTCCAGCTGGCATGTACCAAACATCTTTAAAAAGAGAACCAGAAATAATTGTTGGTTTTTTAGGTGCTTTTAGAGCCCATTTTTTTACCTCGTTATAATTTTTTTCAATGACATTAAAAATGCTATCGGCTTGTTTTTCTTTACCAAATAAAACTCCAAAAAACTTTATCCACTCTGCTCTTCCCAAAGGAGTTTCTTCGAGCCAATCTCCATTGTACAATACTGGAATGTTGTTTTTGCTAATTGTATTATAGGTTTTATTATTTCCGTTTAAAGCAAAACCAATAACCAGTTCAGGAGAAAGTGCTAATAATTTTTCTGTGTTAATTTGTTGTTCGGTTCCTAGTTCTACAATAGTTCCATTATCTACCAAATTTCTTGTTTTTTTTGATGAAATAAATTTTGTTTGCGGAAAACCAGAAATGTATTTTTCTGCACCAATTAATTCTAACATTGGTATGTGTGTGGTACTTGTTACCACAACATTGGTAATAGGAACTTTTAATTGCAGCTTACTAAAATCTGTTTTATTCGTTAAAGTATAGGTAAACTGTTTTTTTGCATTTTTATACGGTTTTTTAATGACCAATTTTTTTACATTTCCTTCTGTAACAATGTCGAAACCAGTAGCATATTTTATGTTACTGGTTGTGGGTGTTTTAATCGTTTTTGTGGTAGATTTATCTTTACAAGAAAATATAAAAACAAGTGTAATTAAAAGGATTAGGTATTTTTTCATGGATCATTAATTTTTAAAACGTCTCCGTAATTTAATTTTAAATCGAAAGATTTTTTAAGAGGAATGTTATGTATAAATGCGTGCAGGCTTCTAATAACACCTGCATGAGTAATAATTACTATTTTTTGATGATTTTTTTCTTTAATTCCTAACAAAAATGATACGGTTCTTTTTTGTAAATCGATATAAGATTCGCCATTTGGTGTACTTACATTTACAAAATCTTGCATCCAGACATTTAAATCTTCTTTATTGATGTCGTTCCAATTTTGTAGTTCCCAATCGCCAAAATTTAATTCTTTTAAACGATCGTCGAAAATTACATTTTTAGCAATTTTATTAGCTAATTTTTTACACCTCAAAAGCGGACTGCTATAAAAAACAGCATCTAGGTTATAAAAATCTTCTTTTTCGAGAATGTTTTTTACTTCATTCGAAAAAGTAGAAGCAACATCTAAATTCGTTTGTCCGTAACAAATTCCTTTTTCGATGTTTGGTGTGGTATGCCTTATAAAAATAATTTCCATATAATAGGTAAAGAAAGGTAAAATACTACTTCCGAAACTTGTTGTAAAGCACCAGCACAATCTCCTGTTTGTCCGCCAATCCATTTTTTAAAGAAATTTCCTAAATACAAATAGGTAATAAAAAGTGGCACAAGACTTAAAAATACCCAATAATTATTAAAGAAAAACAATGGTAAAATTCCAAAAAATGCAGAAATAACCAACGACTTTGTTTCCATTTTTTGTGTGGTTGGCTTTACTTTAGCACTATCGATATCTCTTACATAAGCATGGGTGTAGAGTAGAATAGTGGCAATAAATCTACTAATACTATGCCCAGAAATTAAGACTAAAACCACCATTAGTTTTGAAGTCGCTAAATAATTAAGTGACATAAATTTTAAAGAAAGTATAGAAATTAGCCCGATAACTCCAAAAGTTCCCAAACGAGAATCTTTCATAATTATTAAAATTTTTTCTTTGGTCCAACCACCACCAAAACCATCGCAACTATCTGCAAAACCATCTTCGTGAAAAGCACCAGTTGCCCAGATGGAAGCAATCATCCCTAAAACTAAAGATATTTCTGTTGTAAACACAAACGAAGCTAAAAAGTAAATTCCTGCGGAAATTGCACCCACCAAAATACCCACTAAAGAAAAATAACGACTACTTTTATTTAATATTTCTGGAGAATGGTTTACCCATTTCGGACAAGGAATTCTTGTAAAAAATAACACAGCAGTTAAAAAATAATGGACTTGTTTTTTCATCTTTTAAGCTTCAGAAACATTAGCACTTTTAAAAGTTGCCATTTCATTTAAAAAATTAATTGCAGAAGAAACCATAGGAAACGCTACTGCTGCACCAGTGCCTTCTCCCAAACGCAAACCTAAATTTAAAAGTGGTTTTGCATTTAAAAAATCTAACATTTTTTTGTGCCCTTGCTCACCAGAAGTATGGCAAAAAACACAATAATCTAATACATTTTTATCAATAGCATTTGCTGCCAATAAACTAGATGTTACTATAAAACCATCAACCAAAATGGTCATTTTTAAGGTAGCTGCTTCTAAAATAGCACCAGCAATCATTGCAATTTCGAATCCGCCAAAAGTTGCAAGTGCTTCTATTGGAGAATTAATTGTTGTTTTGTGTTTTTCGAAAACCTCTTTTAAAATGTTAGTTTTTTGTTGAAGACCTTTAGCGTTTAAACCAGTTCCTTTTCCAACACAATTTTTAATATTTATTTGTGTAAAATAACTCATTAAAAGTGCTGCAGAAGAGGTGTTTCCAATACCCATTTCTCCAAAACCAATGGTATTACATCCTTTTCGAAACAAAGAATTTACAATTTCTTTTCCTTTTTTAAGCGCCAACTTACATTGTTCGTTGGTCATTGCTTTTTCTGCGGAAAAATCTTTGGTTCCGTACGCAATTTTGGCGTTAATTAAGTTGTTGTTTTTTTCGAAATCTGCATTTACACCAGCATCAACAATATTTAAATGAATATGATTTTGCTTGCAAAAAACATTAATTGCGGCACCACCATTTAAGAAATTTAATACCATTTGTTGGGTAACTTCTTGCGGATATGGGCTTATAGGTTTCGAGTTTACAATTCCATGATCTGCTGTAAAAACAACAATACTCGGTTTTGTAATTTTAGGCGAAGTGGTATTTTGAATTTTTCCAATTTGTAGCGCAACAGTTTCTAACAAGCCTAAAGCACCTAATGGCTTTGTTTTAAAATCTATTTTATTTTGAAGGGCTTCTGTAAGTTTTTCAGATACAGGTTCAATTTTAGAAATCATAGTTATTTTAATTTTAGAGGTAAGCCAGAAACCATAAAAGTGGCTTTTGTTGCTTTTTTTGCTATATATTGGTTTACCCAACCTTGCAGTTCTGTAAATTTTCTTCCAATTTCTGTAGAAGCATGAACTCCCATGCCAATTTCATTAGAAATAATAATAATATTTGCCTCAATTTTACAAAGTTTATCTATTTCTTCTTTGGCTAATTTTAGAGAATCTTCTACATTATATTTAGTGTCTGTATAAAAATTTGTAAGCCACAACGTAACACAATCTACAACAATAGTTGTATTTTCAGGAATTACAGCACTTATGTTTTTTTCTTCTTCAATCGTTGTCCAACGTTTATCTCTATCAGAAACATGCCTGTTAACCCGATTTTGAAAATCTTTATCCCAAATTCTAGAAGTTGCCAAATAAATAGGGTTTTTAGAAAGATCTTCTGCCAACTTTTGTGCAAAACTACTTTTGCCAGACCTTTCGCCACCAGAAATATAATGTATCATACATCGTAAAAATTATTCCGCAAAGATTAGAAACATTTATTTAAAAAGGAAAGAATATCGTAAAAGTATGTAAATTTGTATTCTAAAAAATAAAAATAATGACAGTTTCTTCTTTTATGCCAGCAGTTACCCAGATGATTTACGATATGGGTTTGCAAGAATATTTAAACGGAATAACCTTTGAATGTCCTGCTGTTGCATTGGCAGAAAAACAAGTTGCTGTGCGTTATAAATTAGAGGGGCAAGTTTTAACAAGCGAAGAAATAAATACCATTTTTTCTAAAACCAAAGCAGAGGGTGGTACTTTATATTATGTAGATGAACCTATTTTAGAAGAAATTGCGCCAGATATTATTTTTACCCAAGATGTATGCGATGTTTGCCAAATAGATACCGAATGCGTAGCAACTTCTGCATACAAATTGCCTAAAATACCAAAACTAATTTCGATTACACCCAATTCTTTAGAAGACGTTTTTGAGAATGCAATTACCATTGCAACTGCCATGGGAAAAAAAGAGGTAGGTTTAGCATATGTTGCAAAATTAAAGGAACGTATTTATAAAATAGTAGATACACAAAGAGCCAAAAGAATTCAACCTAAAAGTGTGCTGTTGTTAGAGTGGATAAAGCCATTATTTAACTGTGGTCATTGGATTCCGCATCAAATTGGTTATGCTGGTGGAATCGATTTACTCTCACACCCTTCTGGAGATAGCATTGTTATTTCTTGGGATAAAATTGTAAAATACGACCCAGAAGTTTTAATTATTGCACCTTGTGGTTATGGAATTTCTAGAACTTTAGAAGACATGCAATTTTTGGAAGAAAAACCCGAATGGAACTCTTTAAGAGCCGTTAAAAACAAACAGGTTTTTCTTGCAGATTTCGAAATGTTTACCCAATCTTCTGCAGGAACTTTGGTAAACGGAATCGAATGTTTGGCTAAAATAATACATCCAAAACATTTTAAAATTTCTGAAGAATTACAACAAAAATTTACAAATTATAATCAATTATTAGTTTTAGAATAACTTAAAATAGAATACATTTGCAAAGAATTTAGGTTTTATTCAATTATTGAATAAATTAAAAGGGAATTTGGTGAAATACCAAAGCTGTTCCCGCAACTGTAAGTTTGTTTCAAACATAAATATTTTTTGAAACCTCTTTTAAAGAGCTGTTATTAACTCTTTTACCACTGACATTTTTATGTTGG
Source organism: Polaribacter batillariae (assembly GCF_017498485.1). Classification (NCBI taxonomy): domain Bacteria; kingdom Pseudomonadati; phylum Bacteroidota; class Flavobacteriia; order Flavobacteriales; family Flavobacteriaceae; genus Polaribacter; species Polaribacter batillariae. The sequence continues at coordinate 136,857 of NZ_CP071795.1, forward strand.
GAAGGTCTAAATAACAGAAAACGAGCCAGGAGACCTGCCTTTATTTTTAACAATTAAAAACTTTCGGGATAAAAGTTAACTGTGTATGAAGAAAATTATATTTTTTATTCTCTTATTTGGTATTGCTTCTCACTTAACCGCTCAAAACGATTCATTAAGAACGGTTTTAAAAGAGGTAATTGTTGTAGCAGATAAAACACTAAAAAAAAATTCTAAAGGTTATAAAATTATAACTTTAAATGATTCTGTTTTGGTGAAAAATACAGAATCTTTTACTACACTTTTACGTTTTAACTCACCTATTTATTTACGAGAATATGGTGCAGGTGGTACAAGTTCTGCAAGTTTTAGAGGTACAAGTGCTTCTAATACTGCCGTTGTTTGGAACGGAATTAATATCAATTCTATCAATAACGGACAAACGGGTTTCAATTCATTAACAGTAAGTTTGTTTGATGTTATAAACATTAGAAGTGGTGGTGGGAGTATAGAATATGGTTCTGGTGCTATTGGTGGTACCGTTCATTTAAATGATGAACTATCCTTTAAGAATAAACAGACTATAGACAACCAATTCGTTTCTTCTTTTGGTAGTTATAATACTTCTAATAATTTATACAAATTTAATTTGTCAAGTCAAAAATTGGCTGTTAAATTAGGTATTTCTTATAATAAGTCAAATAATGATTATCCGCTATTAAAAACCGATTTTAAAAACTCCAATGGAGCTTATAAAAATATAAGTTTTAATACGGGTCTGTCTTACAAACTATCTAGTTTTTCTGAATTAAATTTTTATAGTACATCTTATTTGGGAGACCGTTTATTTTCTGGAGAATTACCTAATCCAACTTCTGCCAACGAAAAATACAAAGATTTTAACAATAGAAATTTGTTGGTGTACAACCATCAAAAAGGAAGCTTTACGAACGAAGTTAAAATTGCTTTTCTAACACAAGAATATCATTATTACGGCGATAAAAATACAGATAAATTTAACTTCGGAAAATCGAACCGTTATTTGATAAATTATCAATTTGGTTATAAAATTCCAAAAATAAATGCAACAATTAACTCTTTTTCTGAATATGAATCTGTTTTTGGAAAAACGGATCAAATCAATACAAAAAATAGAAGACAATTCTCACAATCTCTCATTTACAATCAAAACATAAACAATATTTTCTTTTTCGATACCAAAATAAGGAAAGACTTTAATTCAGATTTTGATGTACCTTTTAGTTATGCTATGGGAATTAAAGTAAATGCATTTAAAAACATTTCTTTTCGAGCAAATGGTTCTAAAAATTATAGAGTACCAACTTATAACGATTTATATTGGCCAGGCCAGGGTAATCCTAATTTAAAACCAGAAACTGCTTTGCAAAGTGAGTTTGGTGTTGTTTTTAATACCAAAAACTTGTCGATAGATATATCTGGGTTTTATATTTCCGCAAAAGATAAAATTGTTTGGACACCAAATGGCGACCCAAATAGACCAGGTATTTGGACACCAATTAACCTTTCTAAAACAATGAATAAAGGAATTGAGTTTACACTTTCGTACCAAAAGAACTTTAATAAACATTTTGTAAATACAACAGTAAATTATAGTTATACAGATGCTAAAAATACTGAAACGAATAATTTTTTAACTTTTGTGCCAAAACATTTATTAAATGGAAGTTTAGGATATTCTTACAAAAGATTTAGTGCGTTTTATCAACAGTTATTTACAAGTAAAACGTTTACTACAGAAAGTAATTCTAATGATTTTATTATACCTAGTTTTTTTGTGAGTAATCTAGGAGCAGATTATATGGTTCTAAAAACTGAAAAACAACAAATATTTATTGGTTTAAAAGTGAATAATCTATTTAATGAATTATACTTTACACAACCAAGAAGACCAATGCCAAACAGAAATTTTAACTTTAATATCAACTATAAATTTTAATAAAAATGAAAATTAATAAATTACTATCAATACTAGCGCTAAGCGCAATTATTTTTACTTCTTGTAGTAAAGAAGATTCCCCTCTTTTACCAAAAGGAGATTATGAAAACGGTATTTTAATTAGCGGAGAAGGTTCTCCGTCAGCAGGAACAGGTTCTGTTTCTTATGTTTCTAACGATTTAACAACCACAGAAAATTTAATTTATAAAAAAGCAAATTCAGAAGAACTGGGTACTTTTTTACAGTCGATGGCTTTTGATGATAATAGGGCATTCATAATTGTAGATAATCAAAATACAATTTCGGTTGTAAATAGATATACTTTTAAAAAAGAAAGTGCAATTACTGTAGGCTTGCAAACGCCAAGATATATGACTATTGTTGGTAATAAAGGTTATGTAACAAATTGGGGGTCGGGTTCTTTTGGAGATAACGTTTCTGATGATTTTATAAGTATTGTAAATTTAGAAACTTATGAAGTAGAGAGTAAAATTGATGTTGCTGTAGGTCCAGAAAGAATTCTTGCACACGACGGAAAATTATATGTTTCTCATAAAGGAGGTTTTGGAATGAATAATAAAATTTCTATTATTGATATTGCAACCTCTAAAGTCGTGAAGGAAATTACTGTTAATGACATACCTGATGAAATTTTTATTGATAATAATAATTTTTTAGTGGTTTTATGTGAAGGAAAAGCTGCTTGGACAGGTAATGAGACTTTGGCTTCTATTACTAGAATAAACACAACTAACAATACTATTGAATCTAAAATTGAATTTGCTAATGGAATGCACCCGTCGCTAATGGTGTTAGATAATACAACTGCCTACTATAGTGTTGGTAATTCAGTATATAAAATGAATATTTCAGATACTGAATTACCAACAACAGAATTTTTAACAATAAGTTTATTTACAACAGGTGGTTTTGCATCTTTTTATGGAATGGCGGTTAAGGATGATAAATTTTATGCTCTAAATACTAGGTTTTCTGATATTAGTGAATTGCAAGTATTTAATTTATCAGATAAAAAACAAATTAAAACAGTTGAAGCACCAATTGGCGCTTCAAAAATATATTTTAATTAAAAAACAGAAAGTTAATTATCGAAATAAAACTTCGATTGTAAAGCTAGGAAAATAAATTGAAAAAGGAGAAAGTGCGAACTTAGATTCCCCCAATAATTTATAAGAATTCTTGTAAATAGAAAAGCCTTCTTGTAACAGAGAAGGCTTTTTGATTATAATAATTTCTTGACTTCATTTTTAATAAAATCGATTGCAGTTTCTGTAGGTGGCACAGATTTCGAATAATCTATTAATACGTTTTCTCTTAAATCGTTCGCAGATGTAGCGTTTTCTGCCACTTGTTTTAATTTGTTAATTACCGCATTTTTTGCAGCATAAATGGCTGTCCAAGCATCTTCCGAAATATAAATTTGCTGTACTAAATTGTGTTCAAATTCTTGCTCTATGTTCGCGATTAGTAACTGTAAATAATCGTTGGTATTTGTTGAAATTGGCGGAACTCTCATTAACATTTTTATTGGGTTTATTCTATCGCAAAACAGTAGCAAACGTTCGTAAGCCTGTAGTTTAATAGGCAACGCCTCCTTTTTTTGTTGTGCTAAGAGTTCTAATTTCTTTTCGGTGTTTTTATTGTTGATGAATCCGTTAAACATATAATAAGCTACAAAGCCTGTTACTGCAGCAGGCAAAATATATGCGATGCTTTCTAAAATTTTATCTTCCATAAATTAAATAAGAGTTACAAAATACGAATATAAGATTCCGATGATAATGGCCAACCCGAAACTTAATAAAGTACCAATTAAAATATATTCTGTTAGTTTTCTGTCTTTAGAAGATGTTAAATCTCCAAACCTAAAGACCGACTTTGCTGCCAGTAAAAAACCAATCGCTTCCCAATGATTAGTAATTACAAAAACAAACACAAATAAACGTTCTAAAATACCAATATAGCGTCCTGCTTTTGCGAGAGAATCGTCGTTTTCTTTTTTGTTTTCAGGATTCCATTGCGTAATAAATACTTTAATAATTACAGAGGAAACGTTTGTTATTAAAAGAATTCCAATTAATAATAACAATATTTTGCCAGTAAACAATGCATCAAAATTAAAACTGAATTCGCCATATAAAGAAGTTACGAAAACCAAAACAACAAGATGTAAAAGTTGATCTATAAAAAACCATGTTCGTTTACTTTTTTTATCTTGAAAAGTAAGTTTTAAAACATCAAAAATATAATGAGAAATAATAATGATTGTAAAGCCAAGCCAATATTCTTTGAAATTAAATTGTAAAAACAACAACAATAAAATGGCATGAACAGCCATATGAAAATACAATTTTACAGATTTCATTTTCTTTATTTCTTTGTCTTTTACCCATTTTTGGGGTTGAAAAACAAAATCTCCTAAAATATGAGCCAGTAAAATTTTTAAAAATAAAATCATTTTTCAGATATTTTTTGGTTGATGATTTTTCTAAAACGAGTTTCAAGATTCATAATAGGTTCAAAGCCAGCTCTTTTTTGTCGTTCGCTTACTCTACCTTGTGTAATTCCTAAAATATTTGCAATATCTTTTTGTGTTGCTTCTTTGTTTTCTAAAGATAAATTAAAAACTTCTGCAGAATTTTGTGTCCAAGAATCTATGGTTAATAAGGCCAAATCTAAAGCAATATTTATTTCTTCATCAATTTCTTGCCAAGGCGTTTTTATGGCTAAGTTTTGTTTCTTTAAATAATTATCGAATGCAAAGCCAGAGTTTATAAAGGCTTCGCCATTCGATTCTGTAATATTTACATCTTCATATGCTTTTTTTCCGATGCCAATACCAATTCGAACATCAATTTCTTCTGTACTTTTTAAATAAGATTTTATTTTTAAAGCGGCATACAGAGCTTGTTCTGCATTTTTTATCTCTAATTGAAAACTATCACCTCTATAAACCTGCCAGTTATTGGGCGATTCCCCAAAAGTTTTTAAAGTTTCCTTTAAAGCTTGTAACCAAAAAGCATCACTTTTTTTTCTTGAATTTATAATGTCTCCAGTTAAAATACTTGTCATTAATTATATAATTTATTTTCAAATGTATGTTTTATTTATTAAAACACCAAAATTATCTGCCTATAACCAGATATTTCAATTTATCTGGCTATAACCAGATATTTTAATTTATCTGCCTATAACCAGATAATTTGTGATTTGAAACAGTAATTTTATCAGAAATAAGTTGTGAATAAAAAAGAACATTCATTCTTTAAAAAAACGAATAGTTTGGTTAAATTCACGCTTTCAATTCTTCAAAATAAAATCTATTGAATAATTACTTAAATTCCTTAAACGAAGCCCAAAAACAGGCTGTTTTACAAAAAGATGGGCCCATGATTATTGTTGCTGGTGCAGGTTCTGGTAAAACACGTGTTTTAACTTATAGAATTGCACACCTAATGCAACAAGGAGTAGATGCGTTTAATATTTTGTCGCTTACATTTACAAATAAGGCTGCAAGAGAAATGAAAGAAAGAATTGCTTCTGTAGTGGGTGTTAGCGAAGCAAAAAACCTTTGGATGGGAACTTTTCACTCGGTTTTTGCACGCATTTTACGTTCGGAAGCAGATAAGTTAGGTTTTCCTTCGAACTTTACAATTTACGATACGCAAGATTCTGTTCGTTTAATTTCTTCGATTATAAAAGAAATGAATTTAGACAAAGAACGTTACAAACCAAAACAAATTTTAGGTAGAATTTCTTCTTTTAAAAACAGTTTAATTACGGTTAGAGCCTATTTTAATAATTCCGATTTACAAGAAGCAGATTTGCATGCAAGCCGACCAAAAGTAGGCGAAATTTACAAAGAATATGTAGATAGATGTTTTAAAGCAGGCGCTATGGATTTTGACGATTTGTTGTTAAGAACCAACGAATTATTAGCACGTTTTCCAGAAGTTTTGGCAAAATACCAAGACCGTTTTCGATATATTATGGTCGATGAGTATCAAGATACAAACCATTCGCAATATATTATTGTTAGAGCGTTGGCAGACCGTTTTCAAAATATTTGTGTGGTAGGTGACGATTCGCAAAGTATTTATAGTTTTAGAGGTGCAAATATTCAGAATATTTTAAATTTTCAGAAAGATTATCCAGATGTTAAAACCTTTAAATTAGAGCAAAATTATCGTTCTACAAGCAACATTGTAAACGCAGCAAATTCTGTAATAGCAAAAAACAAAACAAAGTTAGACAAAGAAGTTTGGACTTCTAACGACGCAGGAGATTCTATAAACGTAATGCGTACCATTTCAGATGGAGAAGAAGGGCGTTTTGTGGCCCAATCTATTTGGGAAAACCACATGAACAACCAAATGCAATTGAGTAATTTTTGTGTTTTATACCGTACAAATTCACAATCGAGAGCCATAGAAGATGCTTTAAGAAAGAAAAATTTAGACTATAAAATTTACGGTGGAATTTCCTTTTATCAGCGAAAAGAAATCAAAGATATTTTGTCTTACTTACGTATATTAATCAATCCAAACGACGAAGAAGCACTAAAAAGAATTATTAATTATCCCGCTCGTGGAATTGGCGCAACAACGATAGATAAGCTTACCATTGCCGCAAATCATTATAAAAAATCTATTTTCGATATTATAAAATATATCGATAAAATCGATTTAAAAATAAATTCTGGAACCAAAAATAAGTTGCAGAATTTTATGAATATGATTTTGCGCTTACAAATTGAAGCAAAAACAAAAAATGCTTTCGAAATTGCCGAAATTGTTGTAAAACAAACCCAATTAATTAAAGATTTAGAAAAAGACGGAACACCAGAAGCCGTTAGTAAGGTAGAAAATGTACAAGAATTATTAAACGGAATTAAAGATTTTATTACAGACAAAATAGAACAAGGAGAAGATGCTTCTTTAACTTCCTTTTTAGAAGATGTAGCGTTGGCGACAGATTTCGATTCAGAAAAAAATAACGACAAACCAAGCGTTTCTCTAATGACCATTCATCAATCGAAAGGATTGGAATATTCGCACGTTTATATTGTTGGTTTAGAAGAAAATTTATTTCCATCTGCCATGAGTATGAATACCAGAAGCGAATTAGAAGAAGAACGCAGATTATTTTATGTAGCATTAACCAGAGCAGAAAAAGTGGCTTATTTAACCTATGCACAAACACGTTACAGATGGGGAAAATTAATAGACTCGGAACCCAGCCGATTTTTAGAAGAAATAGACGACCAGTTTTTACACTATATCACACCAAAAGTACCAGAACCTTCTATAAATAGATTTGTAGATAAAAGTATTTTTGATGATGCTCCAAAAGGAATCCGTTTTCAAAAACCTATTCAACGTAAAAAAAAGGAACGCGATTTGGTAAAAAAGAAAGAAACGATGCTTGCTAAAAATTTAAAAAAAGTATCGCAAGTGACGCCAAAAACAAATCTTTTTAATGGAGAAATTATTGCAGGAAATATAGTAGAACACAATAGATTTGGCAAAGGAACCGTTTTAGGAATAGAAGGAAAAGGCCCAGATAAAAAGGCAGAAATAGAATTCGCAACCGTAGGAAAAAAGAAATTACTATTACAGTTTGCAAAACTAAAAGTTATCAGTTAAAAATTGATTTTAATTCTCTTAAAAATCATCAGTATAACTAAAAATAAATTGCTATTTTGCAACTTCAAATAAATTAAAAGAAAAATCTTGTTTGGTAGCGTACAATCGAAACTTTAAAATAGAAATACTTACTTATATTTTAACCCCTACAAGATACTTCACAAAAATAAAAAAATGACATTCGATTTAGAATACAATTCAGAAAGACCATTAATGATTATTCCAGAATATGGCAGGCATATACAAAAAATGGTAGATCATTGCGTAGCTTTAGAAGATGAAGAAGAACGTAACAAAATGGCCAAAGCCATCGTAGATGTTATGGGTAATTTACAACCACATTTACGTGATGTGCCAGATTTTAAACACAAATTATGGGACCAATTATACATCATGTCCGATTTTAAACTAGATGCAAAATCTCCATATCCAATTCCTTCAAGAGAAGAATTACAAGAAAAACCAGAGCGTTTACCATATCCAAAATACGCATCGAAATATAGGTATTATGGAAATAACATTCAAACCATGATAGATGTAGCCTTAAGTTGGGAAGAAGGAGAAAAAAAAGAAGCATTGGTTTATACGATTGCCAATCATATGAAAAAATGTTATTTAAATTGGAATAAAGACACTGTAGATGATGCCATAATATTTAACCATTTATATGATTTATCTGATGGGAAATTAGATTTAAGAAACTCCGAAGAAGAACTATCTGAAACTAAAAATTTATTAAAAAAGAGAAATTCTCAAGGGCAAAACAATTCTAAAAACCACAAAAAACAAAACAATAACAATCATAAAAATAGAAAAAGATATTAATTAATGGCATCATTTAAAATAGAAGGTGGTCACAAATTAAGCGGAACAATAACGCCACAAGGAGCAAAAAACGAAGTTTTACAAATATTGTGTGCAGTTTTACTAACGCCAAAAAGAGTTGTCGTAAATAACGTACCAGACATTATAGACGTAAATAAATTAATTTTTATTCTTGGAGAATTAGGTGTAAAAGTCGAAAAATTAAGCAAAAACTCATACGCTTTTCAAGCAGATGATATTGATTTAGATTATTTAGAATCGGCAGATTTTAAAAGAGATGGAAGCTCTTTACGTGGCTCAATTATGATTGTAGGACCACTTTTAGCACGTTTTGGAAGAGGATACATACCACGTCCTGGAGGCGATAAAATCGGTCGAAGACGTTTAGATACACATTTCGAAGGTTTTATTAGGCTAGGTGCCAAGTTTAGGTACAATAAAGAAGAATCTTTTTACGGAGTAGAAGCAGAAGAATTACAAGGTGTAGAAATGTTGTTAGATGAAGCTTCTGTAACAGGAACTGCCAATATTTTAATGGCAGCAGTTTTAGCAAAAGGAACCACAAAAATTTACAATGCAGCTTGCGAACCTTACATTCAGCAATTATGTAAAATGCTAAATTCTATGGGAGCAAAAATCTTTGGAGTTGGCTCGAATTTGTTAACAATCGAAGGCGTAGATGCTTTACAAGGCTGTGAACATACAGTTTTACCAGATATGATTGAAATCGGTTCGTGGATTGGTGTGGCTGTAATGACCAGATCTGAATTAACCATAAAAAATGTGAGTTGGGAAAACCTCGGGCAAATACCAAACGTGTTTAGAAAATTAGGAATCACTCTCGAAAAAAGAAACGACGATATTTACATTCCAGCACAAGACTCCTATAAAATTAAAAATTATATAGACGGTTCTGTGTTAACAGTTGCAGATGCTCCTTGGCCTGGTTTTACACCAGATTTGTTAAGCATCGTTTTAGTAATTGCAACACAAGCAAAAGGAACCGTTTTAATTCATCAAAAAATGTTCGAAAGCAGGTTGTTTTTTGTTGATAAATTAATAGATATGGGCGCAAAAGTTATTCTATGCGACCCACATAGAGCAACCGTAATTGGGCAAAACCACCAATCGCAATTAAAAGCAACTAAAATGACCTCACCAGATATTAGAGCAGGCATCTCTTTGTTAATTGCAGCACTTTCTGCAAGCGGAACATCTATAATTAACAATATCGAACAAATAGACAGAGGTTACGAAAATATCGAAGCCCGGTTAAAATCTATTGGCGCAAAAATAGAGAGAGTTGAAGATTAAAATATGAACCCTAAAAAAGAAACACTTCTCATGAAAAACATCTTATTACTTGCAGTCTTATTTATAACAACCATCACTTTTTCGCAAAAAAAGAAGGTTTTATTGGTAGGTATTGATGGCTTACAATTCGAAGAATTGGCAAAAGTAAAAACCCCAAACTTCGATAAATTTAATATAAAAAAAGGTTTTAATGGAGGTTTGTTTGGTACAGATTCTCAACAAGTAACTTTAAGTGGACCAAGTTGGGTAACTATTTTAACAGGAGTTTGGACAGATCATCACAAAATTACAAGCAATTCTCAAAACCAAGTTAGTGCTTCCAAAAGTGTCTTTAATTATTTAAAAACTTCAAATTCAAAATTAAAAACAGCAAGTATTTCAACCTGGAAAAACATCAATTTATTATTGTACAAAGACATGTATTTGGTAGATTTTGCTACTCAAGGCGGTTTAGATGATAATTCAACAAAAATAGCTGTCGATTTAATTGAAAAAAAAGGGTTAGATTTCGTGTTTGTACATCTAGATGATGTAGATCATGCAGGGCATGGTTATGGTTTTGGAGAAAAATATTCAAACGCTATTTTAAAAATGGATGAAAATATTGGTCAACTTTTAAAAGCTACAGAATATAGAAATCAAAATTTTAACGAAGATTGGTTTATTATTTTAGTTACAGATCATGGTAGAGATTCCAAAGGTTTTGGGCATGGAAATCAAACCATTTCAGAAAAAACCATTTTTGTAGGTTTAAATAGGAAAGGAAACTCATTTTTCGAAAATGTAAATAACAATACAAAAATCAATACAATTCAAGAGTTAGAAAAACAAACCATTCCACAAACAGCAGTAGTACCCACAATTTTAAAATTTTTAGAAATTCCCATAAAAAAAGAATGGAAATTAGATTCCCAACCTTTAATAAACTAAAAAATATTAAAAATAGTGTCAGTTTGACACTATTTTTTTGTTGGCAACATTTTTGTCAATAAATTAGAGACAATTTAACGATTACAAAGAAATGAGCAAGAAAGAAAATATAAAAGAAGAAGAAATAAACAAAGAGCAAGAAATAGCTCAAGTTGAAGAAAATCAAGAAGTTGAAGAAGAAGTTGTAAAAGAAGAACCAACTGCAGAGGCATTATTAGAAGCCGAAAAAGATAAATTTTTAAGATTATTTGCAGAGTTCGAAAACTATAAAAAAAGAACCACAAGAGAAAGAATTGAGCTTTTTAAGACAGCAGGACAAGAAGTTATGACATCTTTACTGCCAGTTATAGACGATTTCGAACGTGCTTTGTCACATATCGAAGAAGACAAAGAAGCAGAAGAATTAAGAAAAGGAGTTTTATTAATTTATCAAAAATTTTACAACACTTTAGAACAAAAAGGATTATCGAAAATAGAAACCAATGCCGGTGATGTTTTTGATGCCGAAATTCATGAAGCAATTACACAAATTGCGGCACCATCTGAAGATATGAAAGGAAAAGTAATTGACTGTGTAGAAAAAGGATACAAATTAGGAGATAAGATTATTCGTTACCCAAAAGTGGTAATAGGACAGTAAACAAGTGGGCAATCTTATAGTTTTCGGTAAGCAGTAAAAAACGAACTGTTTACTAAAAATTGCATACTAAAGACTAAAATACTGCAAACTAATAAAAAATGGCAAAACAAGATTATTACGAAATATTAGGCATTTCTAAATCCGCTTCACAAGCAGAAATTAAAAAGGCCTACAGGAAAATGGCAATTAAATATCATCCAGACAGAAATCCGGACGATAAAACTGCGGAAGAAAACTTTAAAAAAGCAGCAGAAGCTTATGAAGTTTTAAGCGACGAAAATAAAAAAGCACGTTACGACCAATATGGTCACGCAGCTTTCGACGGTCCACAAGGTGGTGGTGGTTTTGGTGGTGGCATGAATATGGACGACATATTCAGTCAATTTGGAGACATTTTCGGAGGCAGTGGCGGTTTTGGCGGTGGCTTTGGAGGTTTTGGCGGTGGTAGTGGCCAACGTCAAGCCAGAGTAAAAGGAAGTAACATGCGTATTCGCGTAAAACTAACTTTAGAAGAAATTGCAAAAGGAGTAGAGAAGAAAGTAAAGGTTCGTAGAAAAGTTCAAGCAGATGGGGTAACCTATAAAACCTGCACAACCTGTAACGGATCTGGACAACAAATGCGTGTTACCAATACCATTTTAGGTAGAATGCAAACCGCAACTACTTGTAGTACTTGTTCTGGTGCTGGAGAAATAATGAATAGCAAACCTAATGGTGCAGATGCACAAGGTTTAATTACAAAAGAAGAAACAGTTTCTATAAACATTCCTGCAGGTGTTACTGAAGGAGTTCAATTAAAAGTTGGCGGAAAAGGAAACGATGCTCCAGGAAAAAATTCTATTTCTGGAGATTTATTAGTTCTTATTGAAGAAATTCCGCATAAAAAACTAAAAAGAGAAGGAACAAATATCCACTACGATTTATACATCAACTTTTCCGAAGCAGTTTTAGGGGTTAGTAAAGAAGTAGAAACCGTTACAGGAAAAGTAAAAATAAAAATAGAACCAGGAACACAATCTGGTAAAATATTAAGACTAAAAGGAAAAGGTTTACCAAGTATAGAACATTATGGAACAGGAGATTTCTTGATTCATGTTAACGTTTGGACCCCTCAACACTTAGACAAAGAGCAAAAACAATTTTTCGAAAAAATGTTTAATAACGAAAATTTTACACCCAACCCTAATGTCTCCGACAAATCTTTTTTTGAAAAAGTAAAGGATATGTTTTCTTAAAGTTAATTTTTTGTTAAAAACATACAAATAATTTTCATAATTATTTTTTTATAAATTTATTTTAAATTATATTTGCAATGTTATTGAGAAATCGATAACACTTTTTCTTTTTCATAGCAATTTTTCCCACTCATTTTATGAGTGGGTTTTTTTTATCAAAATAAACAGTAATTTTACAAAAAATATTAAAATTTAGCAGGCTTATCTTATCGACTTATATTAAGTAGGAAAGTCCGAACACCAAAGAGTAATCATAGCGGATAACAACCGTCCAACGTAAGTTGAGGACCAGTGCAACAGAAAGAATGTACAGTTAGGCTGTAGTGAAACCAGGTAAACTCTATGAGGTGCAATGTCATGTATATTAGAGCTTGAGGGCTACTCGCTCGATTCTAAAGGGTAGGCAGATCGATTCTAAGAGTAATTTTAGAACTAGATAAATGATAAGAACCTTTTTTAAGGTAACAGAATTCGGCTTATTAGCCTGCTATTTTAATATTATTTTTACGATATTTTTATTTTTTATTAAAATAACCATCTTTTTTTTATTGAATTCATAAATATTTTAAAAATAGCTTTTTTTATTTATTAATTACAGCAATCTATTATTTATCTTTTAAAATTCCCATAAAAACTGTAAATTTGTTGTACATAATCATAAAAAAATAACAACATATGGCTTTTGACATAGATATGATCAAAAAAGTGTATGCTAACGTTGTGGAACGAGTAGATGCAGCACGTGAAATTACAGGAAAACCTCTAACTTTAGCAGAGAAAATTTTATATTCTCACCTTTGGGATGGAAAACCAACCAAGGCTTTTACGCGTGGTAAAGACTATGTAGATTTTGCACCAGATAGAATTGCTTTACAAGATGCAACTGCACAAATGGCACTTTTACAGTTTATGCAAGCTGGTAAAAGTAAAGTGGCAGTTCCAACAACCACACATTGCGATCACTTAATACAAGCCAAAAACGGAGCAAGTTCAGATTTGCAATCTGCTTTAAATACAAGCAACGAAGTTTTTAATTTCTTAGAATCTGTATCTAATAAATACGGTTTAGGTTTTTGGAAACCAGGTGCAGGAATTATCCATCAAGTCGTTTTAGAGAATTACGCATTTCCAGGAGGAATGATGATTGGTACAGATTCTCATACCGTAAATGCAGGAGGACTAGGAATGGTAGCCATTGGAGTTGGTGGTGCAGACGCTGTAGATGTAATGGCAGGAATGGCCTGGGAATTAAAGTTCCCTAAATTAATCGGAGTTAAACTAACAGGAAAACTTTCTGGTTGGACAGCGCCAAAAGATGTTATTTTAAAAGTTGCAGATATTTTAACGGTAAAAGGAGGTACAGGAGCAATTGTAGAATATTTTGGAGAAGGTGCAACAGGAATGTCTTGTACAGGTAAAGGTACCATTTGTAATATGGGGGCAGAAATAGGCGCAACAACATCTACTTTTGGTTACGACGATTCTATGGAGCGTTATTTACGCGCCACAGATAGAAACGATGTAGCAGATGCAGCTAATAAAGTAAAAGATTATTTAACTGGTGATGCAGAAGTTTATGAAAATCCAGAACAATATTTCGATCAGGTTATAGAAATTAACCTATCGGAATTGAGCCCACTATTAAACGGACCTTTTACACCAGATTTATCTACAAAAGCAGGTGCAGATATGACAAAAGCTGCAAATGATAATGATTGGCCATTAAAAGTAGAATGGGGTTTAATAGGTTCTTGTACAAACTCTTCTTACGAAGATTTATCAAGAGCAGCATCAATTGCGCAGCAAGCTATTGATAAAAATTTAAAAACAAAAGCAGAATTTGGAATCAATCCAGGTTCAGAAAAAGTAAGATATACAGCAGATAGAGATGGAATTTTAGGTGTATTTGAAAAGTTAGATGCAACAATTTTTACAAATGCTTGTGGACCTTGTATCGGTCAATGGGCCAGATATTCAGATCCTGCAAACGCACCCAAAAACTCCATAATACATTCCTTTAACAGAAACTTCGCAAAACGTGCAGACGGTAATCCAAATACACATGCATTTGTTGCCTCACCAGAAATGGTAGCAGCAGTTGCCATTGCTGGTCGTTTAGATTTTAATCCTGTAACAGATAAATTAATAAACGAAAATGGTGAAGAAGTAATGCTAGACGAACCAACAGGATGGGAATTACCTCCAAAAGGCTTCGAAGTAAAAGACGATGGTTATTTAGCACCAGAAGAAGATGGAAGTCATGTAATAATTGCAGTGAAAGAAGATTCTGAAAGATTACAACTATTAGAACCTTTTGAACCAATTGGTAACGATATTACTGGAGCAAAATTATTAATAAAAGCCTTTGGTAAATGTACTACAGACCATATTTCTATGGCAGGACCATGGTTGCGCTTTAGAGGACATTTAGATAACATTTCTAATAATATGCTAATTGGTGCAGTAAATGCATTTGGTAAGAAAACCAATTTTGTTAAGAACCAATTAACAGGAGAGTTTGGTGGTGTACCAGATACTGCAAGAGCTTACAAGGCTGCAGGCGTTAAATCTATTGTAGTGGGTGACCATAATTATGGCGAAGGTTCTTCTAGAGAACACGCCGCAATGGAACCAAGACATTTAGGTGTTGTTGCAGTTTTAGTAAAATCTTTTGCTAGAATTCACGAAACAAACTTAAAAAAACAAGGAATGTTAGGTTTAACATTTGCAAATGAAGCAGATTACGATTTAATTCAAGAAGATGATACTTTTAACTTTTTAGATTTAAATGAATTTGCTCCAAATAAACCTTTAACAATTGAAGTGGTACATGCAGATGGAAGTAAAGACATTATAATGGCAAATCATACTTATAATGAAAATCAGATTGAATGGTATAATGAAGGTTCTGCATTAAATTTAATAAAAAAAGAGAACGCATAAGAAAAACACTTTCTTACTTATATAGGAAGCTGTCTCGAAAGTATTAAAATTTGTCATTTCGACGGTAATGGAAAAATCTTAATTACTGAATTTCGGTATTTTAGATTTTTCAATAACTTCGTTAGCTACTTTCAATCAAGATATATTTTGATTTTAGTAATGCTAAAAATGACAGTTACATTTACTTTTGTGACAGCTTCTTTTATTGGTTTTTTTTGAGTTTTAATCGAAAAAAATCCTCGAGACTTTGCCTATGGATTTCTGTTAAAACTACCACTTCCTTAAAAAATAGGAATCTAATATACAGCATTTTAATTTTTGATTTTTTTTTAGATTAAAATGAAACTAGCAGAATACCTCTAAAACTCTTTCTTGAGAATAGTTGGTTTCAAGAAATTTTTTATTCATCAATTTTAACGATTTAAAATAAATGATAGTTTAAAGTATTTTGAATCAATTCTTTACAATTTTTATTTGTTAAGTTTTTATTTTTCCTGTAAGAATAGAAAAAAGCCATCGACAGAACAGCATATAAACATTAACAATAAATAATAAAATGAAAAAAGTTTTAAATTTAGCAATGGTTTTTGCATTAACTGCATTTTTTGCAGCATGTAGTAACGACGACAACGAACCAACAACAGGTAATTTAACTGTTAATTTAGATGGTTTAGAAGAATTAGGTGCCGATTTTGTGTACGAAGGTTGGTTAATTGTAAATGGAAATCCAGTAAGTACAGGAACCTTTACAAGTGTAGATTTTCCACAAACCTTTACAGTAGGTTTTAATAATTTAGAAGCAGCTACAAAGTTTGTTTTATCTATTGAGCCTAAGAACGATCCAGACCCAGCACCATCAAAAACTAAAATTTTGGCAGGAGATTTTACAGGCAACTCTGCAACTGTAAACTCTAATATTGTTGGAGATTTTAGCGATTCTTGGGGAAGATTTATACTAGCGACACCAACAGATGGTATGAATAATAACGAAAGAAGTGGTGTTTGGTTTTTAACACCAGGAACAACGCCACCAACTGTAGGTTTAGGTTTGCCAGAATTAGAAGAAGGATGGAAATATGAAGGATGGGCAGTAATTAATGGAAAGCCTGTAACTACAGGAAAGTTTACAAAATTAAGTGCAACTGACGAATTTGATGGTTTTAGTGGGCCAATGGCTTTACCTGCACCAAATGGAGCAGATGGCTTTTTTCCAGGAGAAGATTTCTTAGTAAATGCTCCAGATGGGCTTACATTTCCAGTAGATTTAAGAGGAGCTACCATTGTAATTAGTGTAGAGCCAAGTCCAGATGATAGTCCTGCACCATTTGCTTTAAAACCTTTGGCTAAAGTAGTAGCTGCAGATGCAGTAGATCATGCTCCAATAGAATTAGGAACTGGACCAAAAGCATCAATTTCTGGTTCTGTATCAAGAAACTAGAAAAACAGAAAAAGATACAATCTACTATTCAATTTTGTTAATGGTTGATTATTTCGAAGGATAATTATTTTTAAAATAATTATCCTTTTCTGTTTTTTACCAGTTATTGTTTGAAATTTACTGTAAAAGAAGTTGATGATTTTTTTCCTTTATATATAAAAGAAGAAAACGAAAGCATAGTCTTGGCTACGGTTTTTTTATTCTGAAATAGAAAGGAAAAAAGGCGATTTTTACAGGATTTTCAAATGGTAAATAGCATTATATAAAAAATGTCTATTAAAAGCAATACATACTTTCAATAGACATCCAACGTACCAACCAGTTGTTTTATTTATTTATTTTAATCGGAATTTTATAAACTTCACCTTTTTGGATTCCTTTTGTAACAATTTTCTTATAATTCAATTTTTTCTTAAAAAAAGAATTTAATTCTATATTTTTCGAATCTGTAGTTAATACTACAATTTCATTTTTATTGTTAATTATAAAAGATACTTCTACAGTAGTGCTTTTTTGTATCTCTATAGGAATTTTCTTTCCAATAAAAGCAGACATTTCTATTCTAAGGGCTTTTGTTTCTTTGTTTGTTTTTGGGTTTTTATCATTTGCAGTTGCAGAAAATACAGTAGATAAACTAATTGCAATCACAGCGATAATGGTTTTAAAATTTTTCATAATGATAAGTTTTTTGGGTTAATGTTATATCAAATAGACGCCTTGATTGTAAAAACGTTTCAATATAAAATGGACTTTAATATATAATTAACAAACAAAGAAAGAAATTTTTAAAATTTAACATTTTTTGTTAAAAATCAGACAAGAAGAAAATCTATTCGTAAAATTCTGGTTTTTAAATGGTTGAATTTTAATCTTTGGTAATTGCATTTAATGATGCTACAATTATCTTACAACCTTCTATCAATTCATCATCAGAAATTGTTAGCGGAGGCGTAATTCTTATAGCTCGAGTTTCAAAAAGTAAAAAGAATAAAATCAGTCTTTCTTCTAAACATTTATGAACTGTTTTAACTGCCAGTTCAGAAGATTCTAAAATAGCAGAGAGCATTAAACCTTTTCCACGAATTTCTTTTATTGCAGAATGTTTTAAATGTTTTCTAATGATTTTTTCTTTTCGTAAACTTTCAGAAATTAAATTTGTGTTTACAATTTCTTTAAGTGTTGCTACGCCAGCAGCAGCAATAACTGGATTGCCAGCAAATGTAGAAATATGCCCTAGTTTCGGATTGTTTTTTAGTAAAGACATGTTTTCGAAAGAAGAAATAAATGCGCCAATTGGCATGCCACCTCCTAAACCTTTTCCAGTAATAACAATATCTGGTATAACATTATAGTTTTCGAAACCCCAAAAAGTTCCGGTTCTACCAATTCCTGTTTGAATTTCATCTAAAATTAAAAGCGCACCAACTTTTTTGCATTTTTGTTTTACTTTAGAAAGAAAATTATTTGTAGGTTCTATAAAACCTGCTCCACCTTGTATGGTTTCTAAAATTACAGCAGCAGTATTTTTTGTAATTTTATCTAAATCTGTTTGTTTATTAAACTCAATAAATTTTGTACCAGGTATTAAAGGTCTAAAAGCTTGATTTTGTTTTTCTACACCAGAAACACTCATTGCTCCCATGGTATTTCCATGATAAGAATTTTTAGCCGCAATTATTTCGAACCTTTTTGTAATTCTTTTTGCTAATTTTAATGCACCTTCAGTAGCTTCTGTACCAGAATTGGTTAAGTAAACAGTGTTTAAGTTTTTTGGGGAGTTATTTGCTAATAATTTGCACAAATTAACTTGGGGTTGCTGTATAAATTCACCATAAACCATTACATGAGCATATGTATCTAATTGATTTTTAATAGCTTCTGTAACTTTTGGATGGCAATGCCCTAAACTATTTGCAGAAACTCCTGCAACAAAATCTAAATATTTTTTTCCAGCAACATTGTAAATATAGCTTCCTTTGGCATGAGAAATTTCTATGGCTAATGGATAAGGAGACGTTTGCGCTTGATATTTAAAAAAATCAGATTTCATTCTATTGATTCTTTTTTGAAGGTAATTTTATCTTTTCTGGCTTTAAAGCGACATTAGGCTTCACAACATTTCGGTTATTTTCTTTTAGTGGTTTTTTATCTCTTTTAAAAATGTCTTCTTTCTTTTTAGGCTGCTCACTTTCTCGCCAAATAAAACCGTTTAATTTTTTTACTTCTTCTGGTAATTTAGAAGGTGGGTAAGTTGTTCCTTCAGACTTTTTTAAATATTTAATAGTTTCTATTTGACCTTTATCTAAAATAAATTCAATATTACTCGAAACCTCTTTGGTAATGGTTTCTAAAACATTGGTTTGTTCGTTTCTATTGTAATAAACAGATTCTGCATTTCCTTTCACTAAAAGTAAACGCAATTTATTATCTTTAAATTTACCAAACATATTTCTTCCTTTAATCTGGTTAAAATCACTATCAGACAAAGAATCTTTAGAAACGATAAAAGAATTGTTTAATACCTTTAAAGAATCTAATTTTTTGGTTTCTACATTGGTTAATAAATGAATGGTATCTCCTGTAATTTGGTTGGCATCGGACCAAAGTACGGGGTTTCGAAACATTCTTGTTAATCCGTTTGTTTGATCTGTATGTATAGAATCGCATTTTCCTTGCAAATCTGATTTAAAAATTTTTACATTATTATAAGTTCTAATAATTCTTTTTTCTGGTTTTCCTGTAACGAGCAAGGTATCTCCATGCACAAACATAGAATCTTTTTCTATAATTGAAATCGCAACCGCTCTATCTACAATAAAAAGAGAATCTTTTAATTCGAAAATTTCTGCATAGTTTCCTTTTGTTACAAAATTTTGCACGGTATCTATAACCTTAATATTATTAGTGGCAGAAGCAAAACCTTTATTTTTATCGTA
The DNA here is from genome assembly GCF_017498485.1 of Polaribacter batillariae. Taxonomy (NCBI): domain Bacteria; kingdom Pseudomonadati; phylum Bacteroidota; class Flavobacteriia; order Flavobacteriales; family Flavobacteriaceae; genus Polaribacter; species Polaribacter batillariae. The sequence goes on from NZ_CP071795.1 coordinate 156,741, forward strand.
ATACAAACTATCGCCTTCTACCGTTCTTTCTTTTAAGTAGAGTTTCGCATTTTTTACAAAATAAGAAACATCTGTTTTTGTATTGTAAAAACCTCTTTCGCAATAAATTTTATTTTTGTTTTGGGTATTTGTAATTGTAGATGGACCATATAAGTATGCCAAACCAGAATTTGTATAATAATCTAAATGATTCGATTCTAAATTATGCTCTGGGTTTACCACAGTTACTTTGGTCGTTGCAGTAAATTTTTTTGTTTCTAAATAGTAATTTCCATTTTTACTTTTTAATGTATTGGTTGGGTCTTTTATGGTTGCAAAACTTCTGTAATACAATTTTTGGTTTAGTCTATCGAACTGTAAAGTATCTGTTGTAAGCGTCATAGTTGGGTCTTTTAAAATTACATTTCCCCAAGATAATGCTTGTTTAGAATTGGCATCGTAATCTACATAGTCGCTTGTTTGTGTAATGGTATCACCTTGCTTTATAACAACATTATCGATTGCTTTAAAGAAGTTTTTTTCTTTGTAATACAAGGCTTGTTTGCAAGTTAAAACAGCACCTTCGTGTGTCATTTTTACATTACCAATTAAAACAATTGCTCCAGGATATTTTTCTTCATCTACACTTTGGTATTCTGCACCATAAACCATTTTTTTAACTTGAGTAAAAGAGTTTATAGAAAAGCTTAAAAGAAGTAAAAGAAGTATTTTTTTCAAAATATATGATTTTGTACAAAAATAAAGAAAACTAACGCTGTTTCTATTAAAGAAAAGTGAAATTTATTTTCTAAAAAATACTATTTAGTAGTGTTTATTTTTTGAAGTTCTTGTAATTTGCGGAAAATTTTAAATTAATGAAATCACCTTTTGAATTATCTAAAGAAGAAATGCAAACTTATGGTTATAAAATTGTAGATATTATTGTAAACCATTATGTAAATGAAAATGATAAAAAACCAGTAACAAAGGCTTCTAGACAAGAAATGGATTCTGTTTTTTTACAAGAAGCTCCAGAAAATGGAACTTCTTCTGATGAAGTTTTAGATTTTGTAATGGAAAATGTAATTCCAAATAGTGCAATGTCTTCGCACCCCAAATTGTTTTCTTTTGTTCCAGGACCCAGTAATTTTATAAGTACAATGGCAGATTCGTTAGCCACAGGATTCAATATTTTTTCTGGAGGATGGATTATTTCTCCGGCTGCAGCAGAATTAGAAATTGTAACCACTAATTGGTTGTTAAAAATGTTTAATTTTCCTGTCGCAGAAGGTGGAGGAATTTTTACAAGTGGTGGTTCTATGGCTAATTTAACAGCTTTGGTAACTGCAAGAAGAATAAAATGTGGCGAAGATTTTTCGAACGCAATTATTTATTTGTCCGATCAAGCACATTCTTCGAATATAAAAGCAATTAGAGTTTTAGGCTTTAAAAAAGAACAAGTTAAAATTATTCCAACAGATATCGAATTTAAGTTTAGTTTAAATAAGTTAAAAAACGAAATTGCAAAAGACCGTTTAAACGGAAAACAACCTTTTTGTATTATTGCAACTGCTGGAACAACAAACACAGGAACTGTAGATCCATTAGACGCAATTGCAAATATTTGCGAAGAAGAAAATTTATGGATGCATGTAGATGGTGCCTATGGCGCTGCTGCAATACTTTCTAAAAAAGGAAGTAAAACTTTAAGAGGTATCGAACGTGCAGATTCTTTAACTGTAGATCCACACAAATGGTTTTTTCAGCCTTATGAAATAGGTTGTTTGTTAGTAAAAAACAAATCTTGGTTAAGCAATACTTTTAGCGAAAAACCAGAATACTTAAGAGATATCGAAGGAAATGAATCTGAAATTAATTTTTACGACTATGGAATTCAATTAACACGAAGATTTAGAGCCTTAAAATTGTATATGTCTATAAAAACGTATGGTTTAAATGCATTTAAAAAAGCTGTTTCTTATAATATCGATTTAACAGAAGAAACCGAAGACTTGCTTCGTAAAAGTAAAAATTGGGAAATTGTTTCTCCTGCCACTTTGGCGATTATCAATTTTAGATATAATCCTTTAGATGTAGAATTGACCGAAAAAGAATTAGATGTTTTAAACCAAGAAATTTCGAGTAGAGTAGTGGCTTCTAAAGAAGCATTTTTAGTAACTACAGTTTTACAAAATCAGGTGGTAATTCGAATGTGCTTAATTAACCCAAGAACAACAATTAAGCATATAAAAGATACACTAAACCAATGTAATGCATTTGCTAAAGAAGTTCTTTTAGAGTGGGGAAAGTAGTTTTAGATTCGAAATAAAAATCCTTAAAACCATCATTAATATTGAATAAAAATTGTTAATAACAGATGCCTTTTGCCAATTGCAAAAGCTTTTGTAGAATAATAAACGGTACCTCTCTATACAAACAAAAAAAACCAGTGAAATTAAATTCGCTGGTTTTTTATTATTAAAATCATTTACCTATAATGATAACTTGTAAAATTTACCTATTTATGGTTTGTTTTCTATCTGGCCCTACAGAAACAATTTTTACGGGAACACCTGTTTCTTTTTCAATAAAAGCAACGTAGTCTAATAAATTTTTAGGTAATTGATCTGCAGAAGTCATTTTGGTTAAATCTTCATTCCAACCTTTAAATTCAGAATAGTTAACAGTAACGTTTTCTGGCTCGATATTGTATGGAAAATGAAAAATTTCTTTGCCTTTATAGTTGTAAGAAGTACATACTTTTAAGGTATCGAAACCAGAGAGTACATCCCCCTTCATCATCATTAATTGTGTAACACCATTTACATCTACGGCATATTTTAATGCGACTAAATCTAGCCATCCACATCTTCTAGGTCTTCCTGTTGTAGCACCAAATTCGTGCCCAACTCTCGCCATTTCTTCGCCATTTTTGTCAAATAATTCAGTAGGAAAAGGTCCAGAACCTACTCTTGTGGTGTAGGCTTTAAAAATTCCAAAAACCTCACCGATTCTATTGGGTGCAACACCCAAACCTGTACAAGCACCAGCTGCTGTTGTGTTAGAAGAGGTAACAAAAGGGTAGGTGCCAAAGTCGATATCTAATAAAGAACCTTGCGCTCCTTCAGCTAAAATTGTTTTATTGTCTTTGATAGCTTGGTTTAAAAATTCTTCACTATCTATAAATTGTAGTGTTTTTAATTTGTCTATTCCTTTGCAAAATTCGGCTTCTAGTTCTTTTAAATTATATTCAATTTTAACATCAAAAAACGCTAACATTTTTAAATGTTTTTCTGTTAGCGCATTGTACTTTTCTTTCCAATTATCTAACTCTAAGTCTCCAACACGCATTCCATTTCTACCAGTCTTATCCATATAAGTTGGACCAATTCCTTTTAAAGTAGAACCAATTTTGGCTTTTCCTTTAGAAGTTTCGGATGCAGCATCTAACAATCTGTGTGTAGGTAATATTAAATGTGCTTTTCTAGAAATTAATAATGTTTTTGTATAGTTTATATTATGCTTGTCTAGGTTTTCTAGTTCTTTTTTAAAAATAACAGGATCTATTACAACCCCATTTCCAACAACATTTAATGCTGTTTTATGAAAAATTCCAGACGGAATTGTGTGTAAAACATGTTTATGCCCATCGAAAATTAAAGTATGCCCTGCATTTGGACCTCCTTGAAAACGTGCAATAATATCATAATTTGTGGTTAATACATCTACAATTTTTCCTTTTCCTTCATCTCCCCATTGTAATCCGAGTAATAAATCTACAGCCATCGGTTGTTTTAAGTTGTTTTAATTAGTTGTTATATTGCAAGGAGCTTAAGCCCCTTGTGAGCCTTTTGTTTGTGTTATTCTTTTTTCTTTTTTGTTCCGTAAAAATAAAGAGAATGGTTTTGAATATCGATATCGAAAATATCTTCTATTGTTTTTTTTATGATTTGAATTCTTGGATCACAAAATTCTTTTACTTCGCCAGAGTCTGTAAAAATTACATGGTCGTGGTTTTTATCGAAATAACTTTTTTCGTAACGTGCCATAGATTGTCCGTCGAATTGATGTTTTCTAACCAAACCACAGTCTAAAAGCAAATCGATTGTATTGTACAGAGTTGCTCTACTAACTCTATAATTTTTATTTTTCATCTTAATATAGAGCGACTCTATATCGAAATGTTCTTCTGCTGCATAAATTTCTTGAAGAATCGCATAACGTTCAGGAGTTTTCCTGTGTTTGTTTTCTTCTAAATACGCAGTAAAAACATTTTTAACTACTTCTTGATTTTCAAGAGAATTACCCATTATCTTAAAATTTTACGAAACAACAAATTTACAGTTATTTCTGAATAAATAAATCTTTTTTAAAAATGATATTTACAAAGTATTAACACGTTCTACTTTTTTAACACCATCTACTTTTTGAATACTCTTAATTAATTTGTTTAATTGTGGGGTATTCTGTACGCTAAAGCTTATTTTACCTTCGAAAACTCCTTCGTCTCCTGCAATATTAATACTGTGAATAAAAACATTGTTTGTATTAGAAATAATGGAAGTTACTTTGGTAACAATTCCTTTATTATCTACACCACTTATGTGTAAAATTGCTTTAAAATCTTGCTTTGTGGAATCAATCCACTTTGCTTGCATAATTCGATATGCATAATTCGATTGTAAAGAAATTGCATTGGGGCAATTTTTTTTATGAACCTTCATGCCTTCATTAATGGTTAAAAAACCAAAAACTGGATCTCCAGGAATAGGGTTGCAACATTTAGATAATTTATAATCTAATTTTTCTTCTTCTTTGCCAAAAACTAAAGCATCGTATTTGTTAGTAACTTCTTCGGAATCTATATTTTCTTTCGAAGAACCATTTCTTCTTAATTTTGTTTTAAAGAAGTTTAAGAAAGTACTGTTTCTTTGTGATACAAATGCTTTTAATTGTGTGTTGTCTATAGCGCCATTGCCAAATCTATAAAATAAGTCGAAACTGGTTCTTAGTTTAAAGTAAACAACAAGTTCGTTTACTATTTTATCGTTAAATGTAATTTTTAAATGACGTAATTTACGCATTAAGATGGCTTTTCCTTCTTCGGCAATTTTCTTTTCTTCTTCTTTTAAAGCTGCTCTAATTTTTGTTTTAGCTCTTGCTGTAATTACAAAATCTAACCATCTTGCATTGGGTTTGTTTGTAGCACTTGTAATTACTTCTATTTGATCGCCACTTTTTAAAGTATGACTTAAAGGAACCAATTTTCCGTTTACTTTTGCGCCTCTACATTTTAAACCAACATCTGTATGAATTGAAAAAGCAAAATCGAGTGCAGATGCTCCTTTGGGTAGCGATTTTAAATCTCCTTTAGGTGTAAAAACATAAATTTCTTTAGAATATAAATTTAGTTTAAATTCTTCTACAAAATCTACCGCATTTAAACTTTGGTTTTCTAAAGATTCTTTTAAGCGGTTTAACCAAGCTTCTAAGCCACTTTCGTTTGTATCTCCTTGTTTGTATTTAAAATGTGCAGCATATCCTTTTTCTGCAATTTCATTCATCCTTTCAGAACGAATTTGAACTTCAACCCATTGTGCATCTGGGCCAACAACTGTAATATGCAATGCTTCGTAACCTGTAGATTTTGGTTGCGAAATCCAATCTCTTAAACGAGATGGGTTGGGTTTAAAATAATCGGTTACAATGGAATAAATTTTCCAAGCTTCAAATTTTTCGTCACTTGTTAAAGGCGTAAAAATAATTCGAATGGCATATTTATCATATACTTCTTCAAAAGTAACATTTTGACTTCTCATTTTTTTACGAATGGAATAAATGGATTTAAAGCGCCCTTTTATCTCGTATGTAAAATTTTCTTTATCTAAGCCTTTTTTTAGTGTTTCTGTAAATGTTTCTAAATATTTTTGTTGCTCTTCTTTACTTTCTTTTATTTTGGTTATAATGTCGTTGTAAACTTCTGGTTCTGTGTACTTTAATCCTAAATCTTCGAGTTCTGTTTTAATGTTATACAACCCTAACCTATGTGCCAAGGGTGCATAAATATATAAGGTTTCTGAAGCGATTTTTACTTGTTTATGCGCAGGCATTGCATCCATTGTTTGCATATTGTGTAACCTGTCTGCGATTTTTATTAAAATTACCCTTACATCATCATTTAAAGTTAAGAGCATTTTTCTAAAATTTTCTGCTTGAATTGAAGCATCTTGTGCCTTATTTAAACGAGAAATTTTGGTTAAACCATTTACTATTCTGGCAATCGTTTCTCCAAATAATTGTTCGATATCGTCTATGGTAAATTCGGTATCTTCGACTACATCGTGCAATAATGCTGCAGCAATAGAGGTGGCTCCTAAACCAATTTCCATAGCAACTATTTTTGCTACTGCAATGGGATGATAAATGTAGGGTTCGCCCGTTTTTCGACGTTGTTTAGAATGTGCATCTAAAGCAATGTCGAAGGCTTTTCTTATGAGCTCTTTATCTTCTTTAGACAATACTTCGTAAGTACCTTTTAGCAAGTCTTTGTAACGATTTGCAATTTCTTTATTCTCTTCTTCTATGGTAACATTATACTCCATAAACTGTTTGTAGATAATGGTTTTTAATCTAAAGTGAATTTAAGAATAACTATTGTAAGAAACAAGTGTTAAGATTTTAATTTTTAATTCTTTTTTATTGTTTTTAATGTGTAAAAAAAGCATATTATTTGTTGTATTATTTTTGTTGAATCGCAGCATTTAATCTTAACTATAAGGAAATGTTAAAGGAGTTAGAGTGTAAAATGTTAATACCAGTTATTGTTCGAAATTACTGTTCTAAATTTTTAATTCTTTTTAATAAAGTAGGGTGTGAGTAGTTTACAAATTCGTAGGCTTTATGAGGTGTTAAATTACTTAAACTATTTTTCGAAAGCTTTTTTAATGATGTAATAAGTGGTTTTGCTGCAAATGTTTCTTTGGCAAAATTATCTGCTTGATATTCAAATTTTCTGGAAATATAATTCATAATTATCCCTGTAATTTCTGAAATTGGTGAATATAAAATTCCAAAAGCAATTAATCCTATGTGAAAACTATGAATTTTAACCCCCAAAGCTTCTGATAGTATTGGTGAATTTATAAAAAGTGATAAAATAAATAACGTTAAACCTGTTAATAGAATAGAGGTTATTAAATTAAATATGATGTGTTTTTTTTGATAATGACCAACTTCATGTGCTAAAACAGCGACAATTTCTTCTGTTTCTAAATCATTAATTAACGTATCGAACAACGTAATTCTTTTTTGAGAACCAAAACCAGAAAAGTAGGCATTTGCTTTTGTAGAACGCTTAGAGCCATCAATTACAAAAATATTATTTAGTTTAAAACCAACCTTTGCTGCATATTTTTCGATGGCAAATTTTAACTCGCCATCTTCTAAAGGTTTTTGTTTATTAAACAAGGGTACAATTAATTTGGCGTAAAACATATTCATAAGCAAAGAAAAAACGGCTACTAAAATCCATGCGTAAATCCAGAAATTTTTACCCGTAAGTTCGTAAAACCAAATGATAAGTGCTAAAACGCTTCCGCCAATTAAAATGGTCATTAACCAACCTTTTAATTTATCTACCCAAAAGGTGGTTTTTGTAGATTTGTTAAATCCGAATTTTTCTTCGATAACAAATGTTTTATAGTAAGCGAAAGGTGTTGTTAAAATATCGGAACCCAAGATAATAACACCAAAGAAAATAAGTGCGACTAAAATAGGATGGTTTGTAAAGCTTCTTGCAAAATTATCTACATACTTAAAACCATCTGCAAAAAAGAAAATTAACATTATTAGAAACGAAAATGTAGAAGTGATCTTCGAGAATTTTGCATTTGTTTTTTTATAGGCTTGCGATTTCTTATAGGCTTCTTCGTCGTAAACATCTGCTAATTTTTCTGGAATTTTATCGTCGAAATGTTTTTCGTTTAAAGTATCTAAGATTTTATCAATTATAAAATCGATAACTAAAATTGCGATTAATATGTAAAATAGGGTGGTGGGCTGCATTTTTAATGTGTTGCTAAGGTTATTTAATAGAAAAAAATTAATTACTCATTTTCTTAGCATACATTGCTGCACCAATAATGCCTGCATTGTTTCTAAAATGGGCTACTTTTACTTTAACATCGGTTTCTAAATACTTCTTAAATTCGTCGTATTTTTTACTAATTCCACCTCCTAAAACAATTAAACTTGGTGTAAAAACAATTCTAATATATTCTAACAAAAAATCGAATCTTTTTGCCCATTCTGCCAATTTTAATTCTTCTTTTTTTCTTACAGAATCTGCTGTATAGAATTCGATAATTTCGCCATTGGTATGTAGCATTCTACCGACTTCTAAATTCGGAATTAATTTTCCTTTATAAAACATACCAGAGCCAATTCCTGTACCAACAGTTACTACAATTACTACGCCTTTTTCTTTTTTTGCTACTCCTAAACTTACTTCGGCTAAACCTGCTAAATCTGCATCGTTACTAATAAAAAAAGGAAGTTTGCATTCTTTCTTAAAAAGCTTATCAACCTTTACATTTAACCATTTTGGGCTTAAATTACCAGAATGAATGCATTTGCCATCTACAATAGTTGTTGGAAAGCTACAACCTACTTCTTTTTTCCAATTAAAATGTTGTATTATTTCTTTTACAACCTTCGCAACAGCTTCTGGAGTTGCTGGTTTTGGCGTTGGAATTCGATGTCTTTCTGATAGTAGTTCGCCTGTTTTTGTGTTTACAATGGCGGCTTTAATTCCAGAACCTCCAATATCTATTCCTAATGATTTCATAATAACTTCTTGTTTACTTGCTAAATTAAGTCATCAAAAATAAGAAATCATTATTTAATGAAATTTTAAATTATTAAAATAAGGTTTTGATCATTAGATTTATTCTTTTATGAATTTTATAGTCTCAGCAATTTTATGACCTGTAAGTTTTAAGAAATAAACTCCATTAGCCAACTCGTTTACCTCTATTTTTTTGTTAGACTCAGAAAAATAACCAGATTTTACTTTTATGCCATTGGTATTGTATAGAGCCCAATTAAAATTTTTATGGATGGATATATTTATAAAAGAATTAACAGGATTTGGATAAATACTTACTTTATTTTCTCTTGAATAAGACACTGTATTTAAGGTAGATATGTTTTTTTTATAAATATCGTTGTAATTGAGTGCTACATATAAAAAACCCGAGTGCAAGACGAACTTAATAGGTTCTGATGTACCAAAACCAACGTTTGCAAAACCAGTTTTATCGTTTTGAAAACTAGTAGCACTGTCTGTACTAATTAACATTTCTGCTCCAGAATTATTTGCATCGTTAGCCAATCCTAATTGTATAAGATTTCCATGACTAAATATTTCTGTAATTATTTGTGGCTGACCAATCCAATTGTTTCCTAAACTACTTTCTATACCTGCACTTGTCCAAGTTTCGCCTTCGTCATCACTGTAAAATAATTTATGAATATTTTCTGCTAGACCTCTACCAGAAACATAAATTCTTCCAGAAAATGGATCTACATTAAAATTATTGGGTAAAAAAAGTTGCGGAAGGTTTGTATTGCCGGTCTTCGTCCAAGTTTGTCCATTGTCTGTTGATTTATGAAGCGCATAACTGGGAAAAGCGTACAATATATTATTGAAAGAATCGTAATATTCAGACAATTTAGTTGCTGCATTATCTATCGCTTGCCAATGAGTATCATTCTCGTGTTTTATGTAGTTACCACCATTAAAAACAGTAATTAAATAACCATTATGATAATATATATTTGTTAAGTTTTGTACTCTTTCATTATCATTTGGTGCGACTGGCAAACCGTTAATATCTTCAGTAAAAGTGGCACCATTATCGCTAGATTTATAAATCATTGAACTTGATGTACCAGCAAAAAAAGTAGCTACATATAAATTATTTCCTGCACTTTTAATATGTGAAACTCTTCTACTGTTGGGGTTTGTTACGAATTCTGTTTGACCAACAGCCACCCAACTCGCACCATTGTCTAACGACTTGATAAAACCATCATTATTAACAGAAGCAAAGAGAACAGAATGGTGTGTTTCGAGGTCATAAACACCTTGATTTCCGTTTGATGAAATTCCTAGAGGTTCCCAATTTTGGGAATAAAAATGTAACGAAAAAAAGAATAATAGAATGAACGTAATTTTATTTTTCATGATTGTTATTTTTAAAATTAATCTAACAAACTTCTGAAAAATAAAAGCACAGGTAAATACGGCATTTGCCGTATTTACCTGTGCTTTAAAATTATAAAATCGATTTAAATAGTAAGAATTTATACCTAGAAATTCTGTAATTAAAATTTAAAACCTCTTTGTCTTTTGGCTTCAAAAATTATAATGGCTGCAGAAACAGATACATTCATAGAATCTATTTGACCTTGCATAGGAATGTTAATGTTTTGTGTAGCTGCATTTCGCCATTGTTCAGTTAAGCCTGTAGCTTCTGTACCTACTACAATTGCAGAAGCTTTTGTATAGTTTTCTTTATGGTATTCGTTTGAATTTTGCAAGGTTGCTGCGTAAATTGGAATGTTGTTTTTTTGAAGAAAGGTTATAATTTCTGCAGACGTTGCTACAGCAATTTTATTTGTAAAAACACAGCCCATACTAGATCTTATTATGTTCGCATTGTACAAATCGCTTTTAGGATCTGCAATAAAAACAGCCTCTAAATTGGCAGCATCTGCAGTTCTTAGAAGTGCTCCAACATTTCCTGGTTTTTCGATACTTTCTGCAATTAAAATTAAAGGATTTTTATTTTTGAAATGGATATCCTCTAAAGAAAATTCTTTTGATTTTGTAACTGCGATAATTCCTTCAGTAGAATCTCTGTAAGCCAATTTTTGATATACTTCTTTCGAAATAACAATTTTATTTACGTTTTTATTAAAAAGAGTTAAAATTTCTTTTTCTGAAATGATTTCTTCTACAAAAAGTATCGTATCAAATTCATAATTTCCTTTAATTGCTAAAGAAATTTCTCTTTTTCCTTCAATAATAAAGCGCTGTGTTTTTTTACGTTCGCGTGATTTATCTTTTATTTTCTGAAGCTCTTTAATATATGCGTTATGAATGCTTGTAATTTTTTTCATAAACACAAATATACTTAATTGTAGGTAGTGGAAGTAAGTAAAATATTTTAATATTTGTAATGTAATAATTGGTAAACTTTTGCAAATTATTTGAAGAAGAAAAGGTTGTAAACCATTATTACATGTTAACTGTTTTTGATTGAAAAGGCTCGCAATTTGCGAGCCTTTTTTAATGGTTATTTAGATTTGTATTTGTTGGAATAACGTTTCCAAAGTTGGGTTTGATGTGTTTCTAAACGAATATCTCTACCTTGTATAAAGGCTTTCGATAATACATTGGTTCTCATATCTAAGGCATCTCCATTCGAAATAAATAAGGTAGCATCTTTACCAACTTCTAAGGTACCTACCCAATTATCGATTCCTAAAATTTTGGCATTGTTAGACGTAATTAGTTTTAAGGCCTCTTCTTTTTCTAAACCATGTGCAGCAAAGGTTCCTGCATAAAAAGGTAAGTTTCTAGAATTCATTCTTTCCATTTGCCCTTCCATACCCAAACCAACTAAAATACCTTTATCTGTTAAAATTTTAGCGATTGTGTATGTGTAATCATAAGCATCGTCTTCGCTATTTGGGTTTCTGTGAGGTCTGTCTAAAATTACAGGAACATTATTGTTAACTAATATTTCCGAAATATTTTCTGCACCAACTCCATGAACAACAACTAAATTATTAATGCCTAGTTTTTTTATTTCTGTAATGGCATCTGTAATTTCTTTTTCTCCATTTACGTGAATGTACAATTTTGTATTTCCATTAAACAAGCCTTTTATTGCTTCAAAAGGAATATTTTTAGGCGATTTATCTCCTGCTAAATAATTTTTAGCATCAGAAAAATAAGAGATTATTTTATTGATATTTTTCGAGTAGTTTTTATCGGGCTTTAAAGCAGGATCTTCTCCTAACCACCATCTGCCAGAAGTAAAGCTTGAGGGCCAATTCATGTGAATGGCATCATCTGTTTTAATGCTTGCATCTTCCCAGTTCCACGCGTCTAATTGTACGATAGAAGATTTTCCCGAAATTGTGCCTCCTCTTGGAGTTATTTGCGCCATTAAAACTCCATTTGGTCTCATAGATTCTACAATTTTGCTCTCTGCATTATAAGCGATTAAACTTCTTATATGCGGATTCATCACACCAATTTCTCTTTGGTCGTCACTTGCTTTTACAGCGTCGATTTCTACCAAACCTAAAGTTGCATTTGCAGCAATAAAACCAGGATATATGTGTTTTCCTTTGGCATTAATAATAGTTCCTTGTCTTGCAATTTTCATCATTGCACTTCCAACAAAGGTAATTTTACCTTCGCTAAACATAATTAACGAATTCTCGATTACTTTTCCATTTCCTAAATGTGCTGTTGCACCTTCAATAGAAACAGCGGTTGTTTGCTTCTTTGCTGGTGTTTGCTGCGCGTTTATGTTTCCTACTAAACAGAAAAACAATAAACTATAAATTATTTTTTTCATCATTTTTTCTAGTTTTTAAGTTCTTCTAAAGTATCGCAGTGAAAGTTTCTATCTTTTCTTTTTATTGGTGTTTGTGTTTTAGCACCGCCCAATTTTTCTTTCAACATCATATTAATTAACTTGCTTTTTTCTGCTTTAATTGCCACTCTTTTTTGTTGGTCGATTTCTCTATCGAAAAATACTTTTCCTTCTACAATTGTTTTTTCGACTTTTGCGTAAATAGACATTGGATGATCGCTCCAAAGTACTACATCTGCATCTTTACCTTCTTTTATACTTCCAACTCTATCGTCTATATGCAAAAGTTTTGCTGGGTTAATGGTTACCATTTTCCAAGCTTCTAACTCAGAAAGCCCCCATATTTAACAACTTTTGCAGCTTCTTGGTTCAAACGTCTCGACATTTCTCTATCGTCGGAATTTATGGCTACTAAAACACCTGCATTGTGCATAATCGCGGCATTGTAAGGTATAGCGTCATTAACTTCGTATTTATAAGCCCACCAATCAGAAAAAGTAGAACCTCCAACACCATGTGCTGCCATTTTATCGGCCACTTTGTAGCCTTCTAAAATGTGTGTAAAGGTGTTGATTTTAAAATTGAATTTTTCTGCCACCTTCATTAACATATTAATTTCTGATTGTACGTAAGAGTGACAAGAAATAAAACGTTCTTTGTTTAAGATTTCTGCAATGGCTTCCATTTCTTCGTCTTTTCGATAGGGTTTTCCACTTTTCTTTAAAGCATCGTATTCTTTTGCTCTTGTAAAGTAATCTATAAACATTTGTTCTACACCCATTCTAGATTGTGGAAAACGGGTTCCATTAGAACTACGAGATTGTTTTACGTTTTCGCCCAATGCAAACTTTATAAATTTAGGAGAATTTTTATAAATCATTTCTGCTGCATTTTCGCCCCATTTTAGTTTGATAATTGCAGAACGACCACCAATTGGATTGGCAGAACCGTGTAAAATTTGTGCAGATGTGGTACCTCCAGAAAGATTTCTATAAATATTAATGTCTGTAGGGTCTATAACATCTTCGATGGTTACTTCTGCAGATGAGTTTTGTGCCCACTCATTTATTGCAGAAGCTGCAATGTGCGAGTGTTCATCTACAATACCAGCTGTTAAATGTTTTCCAGTTCCATCGATTTCTGTGGCACCTCTCGCTCTTAAATTTTTTCCTATTTTAGAAATTTTACCTTCTTTTAAAAGGACATCTGTATTTTTTAAAATTCCCTCGTTTTCACTTGTCCAAACAGTTACATTTTTAATTAAAATGGTTTCTGTTTTTGGTTGTATATAATTACCAAAACCCAAATTGGGGTAAGTAATTGGCACTATGGTATTATCTACCACTTTTTTATCTTTCGATTGTTTGTCTTTCTTTTCTTCTTTATTATTTGATTTCTTCATTAATTTTGAAGCTGAAAAATAAGATTCGTTTCCATTATTATCGTAAGCAGTTCCTTGGATAACATTAGAAGCATTTATAATTTTACCTACCAATCTTGTATAGTTTCCGTCTTCGTTTAAGTTGATGGTAACCCAATCGTTATTAAAAGAAAATTTTGTTTTTATTTTTTTATCCCCTAAAGTAACTTCACCTTTTTGTTTTGCTCCTTTACCAGTAATTTTTAACCTGTAATTTTTACGATTTGCATACAGCTTATACTCACCTGTTATATCTCGAATATTCATATCGTTTACAACGTTTTTTTCTCCTTGAACCCAATTTTCGTAAATGGTAGTTTGGGCATCGAAAACATCTCCAGAAGTAATAATAAAGTTGGCATAACTTCCTTGGTTTAAATTGCCTATTTTATTGTTTCCAATAATATTGGCAGGAATTGTGGTTAAAGATGCCAATGCTTTTTCTTTATCGAAGCCATATTTAATCGCTTTTTGTAGGTTTTTATGAAAAGATGCAACTGACTTTAAACGGTGTGTTGTTAAGGCAAAATTCACACCATTTTCAGACAAAACTTTTAAGTTAGAAGGTTCTTGGTTCCATCTTCTCATATCTCTTAAAGAAACTTGATTTGCCAAAAGCGGATTCGAAACATCGTAGGCATTTCTAAACTTAATAGGAATAATAAAATTGGCATTCGTGGCTTTAATATCGTTAATTCTTTCAAACTCATCTCCACTACCAACAATGGTATATTGTATGCCAAATTCGTCTCCAACTTTATCTGCTCTTAAAGCATCTAAATAATTTTCGGTTTCAAAAATTTGAACTAGATTTTTATTTTTATTAAAGGCTTCTAAAGCCAAATCTTTGTTTTTCATATTGCCTTTGGCATACCAAGAAGCATCGTTATAAACTTGACGCAGTAAAGCCATAGCTCCCATTCTAGAACCTGGGTACAATTGTTTAGACTTACTACTTTTAGAAAAAGATAAATATTGTGCAGATTTGGTGTCTAAAATTCTATAAGCATCCGAAGAATTAGGGTTCAAAGCAATTAACAACCCATTTCCTCGAATAATTCCATCATATAAATGCGTGTTTACAACTCCAAAACCCGCTTTAAGCATTTCGTTCGCTTTTTTGTTATCGAACTTAAATTCGTTAATTGGGTTTGTTTCGGGTCTAATATGATCGTTCCAATAATAACCTTGCCTTTCTGCTGCATATTGGTTTCCGCCAAATCTTCCACTACTTTTTTTGGGTTTTTTAATTCCAAAATCAGAATAAATATCAATAAAAGAAGGATATATGGTTTTACCCGAAAGATCTACCGTTTTTGTTCCATCAGGTATTTTTATAGACCTACCAACCTCTATAACTTTACCATCTTTTACCAGTAACGTTCCTTTTTTAATCACTTTTTTTGGCGTAATGTAAATAGTTGCATTTTTAAAAGCAACCATTGTGTTTGCTGTCGTTTTTACTCCTGCATCTGTTGGAAAATAATCTTGCGAATGCACAGAAAATACCAACATTAACGAGAAGAATAAGAGTAGTTTTCTCATATAGTTTAAATTAGTTAAGAATTAATTTAGTTGCTAAATTTAATTAGAAGCAATTTGTAAACTGTTAAATGACGTTATTTTAACATAAATTTAAGAACCTTACAATTCTTTTGAAGCTTCGAAATAAGAAATTAACAAATCCACAACATAGTTGTAAGATTCCATTCCTTTATCTTGCTTATTGGCTTTTAAATAAGCATTATAGCCTTTTTTAATTACAGGCTCAAATGGGTTTTTATACGCTTGCCAAAACAAATAACTCGCATTAAAATCTTTTAAAATTCCTTTGTGTAAAGTTTGCCAAAGTTCTTTTGATAAGTTTCGATCTCGTTTTCTAATTTCTGATATACAATACCCAAATGCCATTCTATAACTTGCGTATTTAAAATAGACATCATCATTATAATTGGCTGCTAAAAAACCAACAAAATTCGCTTCATTTTCTGCTGCATACCCAATTTGATGCGCCATTTCATGGCAAACCGTTGTTGGGTAACTCGTTTTTGGAATTTTGCGATTCAATTGAGCTTCTCCTGTTAATGGATTTAAATAACCAGATGTTCCATTATAGGTTTGTGCCAAACTCATTAACGAGCTTTTTACAGACTTGTGTCGATATTTTAGCTGAGGAAAATCGGCTTCCAAATTCTTATAACCAGCTACAGCCATTTTGTACATTTCTTTTGGACGATAGCTATTTTCGACTTTAATGGTATCGTTTTTTGTAATTTTATTTTGATAAAAATTCAGTTTCTTAATAATCGTTTCTGTTACTTTTTGAAGTTGTGCTGTAGTATAAGTTGTTTGTTGGTAATTTAAGTTTTTTGCCAGTGGTTCTCTGTAGTAATTTAATCCCCAAAAAACATAAAAACAAAAATAAATGATAGATAAAATTGCAATAAAATGAATAATTTTGTGAAAGAAATTTTTAAATCGAGATTGCATCAACCGAAATAAAAAACGAAGAAAAATAAAGAACCCAATAGCCAGTAAAACATCGCCAACAGAAAAAGGAATCCACCCCAAAAGAATTCTTAAAAACGAAGAAATTATTGGATAAATTCCGTTTGAATAATAAGTTTCTATAAATGCAGGTTTTTTTGCAGCCAATTGCACCAACAAAACCTGAATTGGAAGAAACAAAGCTAAAAAAAGATGTTTTTTATTGAATTTCATTGGCGTAAAAATAAGAATTCAAAATAAAAGTTTGCGGTTTATTAACAAGATAATAACAATTTAGTTTACAATATTTGTGTACAAATAAAAGTTATAAAATTGTAAGCGCTACCGAAGTAAAAAAGTACATTTGTAACCATGGAAAAAACGAATGCAGTTGCAGGAAAAAAAATAGATAAAGCAAGAATTATTAGTCTTGAAAAAGGCAAAATTCCTCCACAGGCAATGGAATTGGAAGAAGCTGTTTTAGGAGCAATGATGATTGATAAAAAAGGAATTGACGATGTTATTGACATTTTAAGTGCAGATGCTTTTTACGACGCCAAACATCAAGAAATTTATGCAACGATTTACGAATTATTTCAAAATTCGGAACCAATTGACTTGTTAACAGTCTCTAACTTGCTAAAAAAGAATGGAAAGTTAGAATTTGTTGGTGGCGATTTCTTTTTAATTCGGTTAACACAAAAAGTAGCCTCTTCTGCACACATCGAATTTCATGCAAGAATTATTCTTCAAAAATACATACAACGTAAATTAATTTCGATTTCTAGTGAAATTATAGAAAATGCTTACGACGATAGCACAGATGTTTTCGATTTATTAGATGATGCAGAAGGAAAACTGTTCGAAGTTACGCAAGGAAACTTAAAGAAAAGTTCAGAAGATGCAGGTTCGTTAGTAAAACAAGCTTTAAGAAAAATTCAGGAAATTGGAAACAAAGAAGGAATGTCTGGTTTGGCAACAGGTTTTACCAAATTAGATGCATTAACTTCTGGTTGGCAACCATCAGACTTGGTAATTATAGCGGCAAGACCAGGTATGGGAAAAACGGCATTTGTAATTTCGATGGCTAAAAATATGGCCATTGATTTTAACCATGGAGTTGCGATATTCTCTTTAGAGATGTCTTCTGTTCAGTTAATTACACGTATGATTTCTTCGGAAACCGGTTTAACTTCAGAAAAACTAAGAAAAGGAAATTTAGAACCACATGAGTGGGAACAACTAAATGTAAAGGTTAAAAGATTATCAGATGCACCTATTTTTATAGACGATACACCTTCTTTATCTATTTTCGATTTACGTGCAAAAGCACGAAGACTGGTTTCGCAACACAACGTAAAAATTATTGTAATCGATTATTTACAATTAATGACGGCTGGAGGAAAAGCAGGTGGCAACCGTGAACAAGAAATTTCTATGATTTCGAGAAACTTAAAAGCATTGGCGAAAGAATTGTCTGTACCAGTAATAGCTCTTTCTCAATTATCGCGTGCTGTAGAAACACGTGGAGGCTCTAAAAGACCTTTATTATCTGACTTACGTGAATCTGGAGCAATTGAGCAAGATGCAGATATTGTGTCGTTTATTTTTCGTCCAGAATATTATGGAATGACAGAATGGGATGATGATGAACATACACCTTGTGAAGGACAAGGAGAATTTATCGTTGCAAAACACAGAAATGGAGGTTTGGATAATATTCGTTTAAAATTTACAGGACATTTGGCAAAATTCTCTGATTTAGAAGAAGGATTTAGCAGTGAATTCCAGTCTTCTATGAATGCAAATTTCCCTGAAGATCCATTTTCAGGAGATGGAGGTGTAGATCCAAAAGATGCTTTTGATTTAAAGTCAGATGACTTTAATAATGAAAATTTAGATGAAAATGGATTGCCTTTTTAATTTTTTGTAACTTTGAAATTAAAGATTTATTTATGAGTTTGCAAGCAAGAAAATTAAGTTTAATAGAATATTTAATTTCTTTAAAAGATGAGAAACTTTTTAAGAAAATAGAAACTTCATGTTTTAGAAATTAAAGAGACTAACTTCAAAAAATTTACAAAAGAAGAGTTAATTTTAAGGGCAGAGGAAGCAAATTCTGATTATAAGAATGGAAACTATTCAACTCAAGAAGAGTTAGAAAAAGAAATCAAAAATTGGTAACCAATAATATATTTTGGTCGAGTTTTGCTAAAAAAATGCTTAAAGAAATTCATTTTTATTATAAAGAAAAAACCAATAAGAAAGTTGCTGATAAAATAATAAATGAAATTATTTTGCTACCAAACAATTAAATAAATTTTCTAATTCTGGTTCAGAAGAAAAAGCTTTAAAAAAGTTGAATCAAAAGCATAGATATCTTGTTAGTGGGAATTATAAAATTATCTACAAACCAATAAAAGAAGGTCTTTTAATTACAGATGTTTTTGATACAAGACAAAATCCTACAAAAATTAATAATCCCAATAGATATTTAAATTTGAAAAAACACATACAAATACTTACATTTCTCTTAATCTCAACCTCAACTTGGGCATCTTTTATATATCTTCCAATGAGTAACGATAATCAAAAAAACCATTTAAAAGCATACGGAATCGTATATTTTTCTTTAGAAGCAGGTTTAAAATCGAAATGGTTATTAAATTACGATGGAGGTGCATTTTTAATAGAAAACAATAAAATTGTAGAAAACGAATGCAAAATTCGAGGCGTTTCTTATCAAGTAATTTCTGATGCAAAAGCACAAATTATCTTGCAACAAATTGCTGCTCCTAGTTCCAATCAAGATGCTGTAACTTTAGAAAAAGCTCCAAAAATTGCAGTTTATTCTCCAAAAGACAAAATGCCTTGGGACGATGCTGTAACCATGGTGTTAACCTATGCAGAAATTCCTTTCGATGTAATTTACGACAAAGAAGTTTTAGAAGATAAATTATTAATTTACGAATGGTTGCATTTGCATCACGAAGATTTTACAGGACAATATGGTCGCTTTTATGGATCTTTTAGAACTGCACCTTGGTATATAGAAGGCAAACAGAGCGCCGAAAAATTAGCAAAAGAATTAGGTTTTACTAAAGTTTCTCAAGAAAAATTAGCAGTTGCCAAAAAAATTAGAGATTATGTTATTGGAGGAGGATTTATGTTTGCCATGTGTTCTGCAACCGATAGTTTCGATATTGCATTATCTGCAGAAGGTATAGACATTGTAGAAGCCATGTTCGATGGAGATGCTACAACCCCCAATTATCAATCAAAAATTAATTTTAATAAAACATTCGCCTTTAAAAATTTCGAATTAATTCGAAATCCAACAACATACGAATTTTCGACCATAGATATGACTCGAAAACGTAAAATACCAAAAACATCCGATTATTTTTCTTTGGTAGAATTTTCGGCAAAATGGGATCCAATACCAACCATGTTAACACAAAATCATACAGTTTTAGTAAAAGGTTTTATGGGGCAAACCACTTCTTTCGATAGAAATACCGTAAAAAGTAATGTATTGGTTTTAGGAGAAAATAAAGTAAATAGAGAAGCACGTTATATCCATGGAACCAAAGGAAAAGGAATGTTTACCTTTTATGGAGGTCATGATCCAGAAGACTATACCCATAGAGTTGGCGACCCAAAAACAGAGTTAGATCTGCATCCAACCTCACCAGGTTATCGTTTAATTTTAAACAATGTTTTGTTTCCTGCAGCCAAAAAAAAGAAGCAAAAAACGTAACCTATTTATTGTTATTTTTAGCGAAATGTAATGTAGTCGAAAAATCTAATTACTTTAAGTAGCACGAACTATAATTAAAGCCACCTATATCTAATTAACAGATTTCTCCACAAGGTCGAAATGACAGTTATAAAATATAACTGTTAATAAAACTTCAATAAATATTCTATAAAAACCATACAAATACATTCACTTTTGTATTTTTGTTTCGATAAAATTAAAATCAAAAAATGTCAACAACACAACAATTACAAGATTTTACACAACAAGTTCGTAGAGATATATTAAGAATGGTACACAAGGTTAATTCTGGGCATCCAGGAGGCTCTTTAGGTTGTGCAGAATTTTTTACCTGTTTATACCAAGAGGTAATGGAGTATTCTACAGACTTTACTATGGATGGTAAAAACGAAGATTTATTCTTTTTGTCTAATGGGCATATTTCCCCTGTTTATTATAGTGTTTTGGCACGAAGTGGTTTTTTTCCAGTAGAAGAATTAGCAACATTTAGGTTGCTAGACTCTCGCTTACAAGGGCACCCAACCACTCACGAAGAATTACCAGGAGTAAGAATTGCATCGGGTTCTTTAGGACAAGGAATGTCTGTCGCTTTAGGCGCCGCAGAAGCTAAAAAGTTAAATAAAGACGATAAATTAATTTATAGCTTACATGGTGATGGAGAATTGCAAGAAGGGCAAAACTGGGAAGCAATTATGTATGCATCTGCAAAAAAAGTTGATAATTTAATAGCAACAATAGATTTAAACGGAAAACAAATTGATGGTGCTACTGATGATGTATTACCAATGGGAAGCATCAAAGCAAAATTTGAAGCTTTTGGTTGGGATGTTTTAGAAGTAGAAAAAGGGAATGATATTGAAGCTATTTTAGCTGGTTTAGCAGAAGCAAAAGCTTTAACAGGCAAAGGAAAACCAATATGCATTTTATTGCACACAGAAATGGGAAATGGTGTAGATTTTATGATGCACACACATGCTTGGCATGGAAAAGCACCAAACGACGAGCAGTTAGAAAGTGCTTTGGCTCAAAACCCAGTAACGTTAGGAGATTATTAAAAAGCCCATTTTAGCCTTTCCAAAAAAAAGGAATTTTTATGGGAAAGAATAGATGAATTATCAAAGAGTTTTTCAAACCGATGAAAAGCTCTTTTTTTTATGTTTTTATTTTGATTTCAACTGTAAGATTAGCTTTATATTTACAACAAATAAACTAATTTCAAAAATTCAATTTTTTATATTGATTTTTTTTAAAATTTTAATCTTTCGATATTATATATGAAAATAGGTATTGTTTGTTACCCAACATTTGGTGGAAGTGGAGTAGTAGCTACAGAATTAGGAATGGCATTAGCAAATAAAGGACACGAAGTACACTTTATTACGTACAACCAACCAGTTCGTTTAGATTTTCTTTCTCATAAATTGCATTTTCATCAAGTTTTAATTGAAGAATATCCTCTTTTTGAATATCAGCCTTACGAATTAGCTTTATCCAGTAAAATGGTAGAAGTTGTTAGAAAATACAATCTAGAAGTTTTGCATGTACATTATGCAATACCGCATGCTTATGCCGCTTTTATGGCAAAGCAAATGTTAAAAGAAAAAGGATTAGATATAAGAGTGGTAACCACACTGCATGGAACAGATATTACTCTGGTAGGAAGTCACCCAACCTATAAAACAGCAGTAGAATTTAGTATTAATAATTCGGATGTGGTAACCGCAGTTTCTAATAACCTAAAAGAAACCACCAATAAGTTATTTAACATTACCAAAAATATAGAGGTTGTTTATAATTTTATCGATACAGAAAAGTACGATAATGCACATAAAGAAGAATGTAAGAGAATTGCATTGGCAAAACCCAATGAAAGAATTTTAACACACATTAGTAATTTTAGACCTGTAAAAAGAGTAGAAGATGTTGTTAAAATTTTTAGTGAAGTTAGAAAAGAAATTCCATCTAAATTGTTAATGATTGGCGAAGGACCAGAGAAAATAAAAGCAAAAAAATTAGCACGAGAATTAAAAATTGCCGACGATGTTTTCTTTTTAGGAAATAGTACAGAAGTAGATAAAATTTTATGCTATACAGATATATTTTTATTACCCTCTCAAACAGAGAGTTTTGGTTTGGCAGCTTTAGAAGCCATGGCAGCAAGTACAGCAGTAATTTCTACAAATACTGGGGGTTTGCCAGAAGTTAATATTCATGGAAAAACGGGGTATTTAAGTAATTTAGGAGATGTAAAAGATATGGCTAAAAATGCAATTTTAATATTAAAAGACGATGCTGTTTTAGAAAGATTTAAACAAAAAGCTAAAAACCACACCAAACAATTCTCGTTAGAAAATATTCTTCCTGTTTACGAAGAAATTTACAAATCTTGCTTTAAAAGCAAAGTAAGTAGTTAATACCCTTTACAACAAACCCCCTTTTTTATCACTTACCACTTCAAAATAAAAAGGCGCGTAGCTAATGTCTTAATCTTTTGTTGAGGAGAGAAATCATTATCTGCTTTTTATTTTGATAAAATTCTGTCAATTCGAGTGATTTTTACGATGGAAATGAATATAATTTGTATCGAGAATAAAAATTTAAGCTTTTAAACCGTTCTCGATGCCATTTTTTGTACCTCAAAATCACTCGATCTAACATTTTTGAATATTTTTAATCTAAAGAATTTCTCGAGGTTTCTTATATAAGGATCATTGATTTCAAGAAATTCTTTATTTCAAACCGCATAACAAGTATCATCATTATGAGTAAATTCAAAACATAAATGGCATAAAAATCAAATAAAAGAGGTTGTCTCTAAAGTATTAAAATTTATCATTTCGACTGTAATGGAGAAATCTTATTTATTGAATTTCAGTATTTTAGATTTTTCGATAACTTCGTTAGCTGCTTTCAAATCAAAATATATTTTAATTTTAGTAATGCTAAAAACGACAGTTGAATTTACTTTTGTGATAACCTCTTTTATATTAGAAAATGTATTTTTTATTTTCCAAAAAGACCACCTAGTAAACCTCCAAGTCCGCCTTTTTTATTACTTCCTCCTAAAACCATTCCAGCAACATCATCAATAACACTTCCATCACCATCTGCATCTAATATTTTTTCTAGGAAACTTTGTTCGTTTTTAGTTTCATTTCCACCTAACATACCACCTAATAAACTTCCTAAGTCACTAGTATCTTTTACATTTTGTTCTCTTTTTTGTTTTCCTAAAATACCCATTAAAATTGGTGCTGCAACTTTTAATATATTTGCAACAGAACCAGCATCTAAACCAGATTTTTGACTAATTACTTTTTCTACACCTTGTTGTTTACTTCCTAAAACATGTCCTAAAATTCCAGCTCCATCTTGTTTTACAGTTTCATCAACACCACCACGAAACAAGCTACCAAGATTGTCTAAAATACTACCATCGTGTTTGTTAGATAAAGCCCCCATTAACCCCTCTGCACCTTGTGGTGTAGAAGCATTTCTTTCCATTGCTTTCATTAAAACGGGTAGTGCCATTGTTAAAACACTATTTGTTTTGTTCGAGTCATTACCTGTAGAACCTGCTACACCAGAAACAATTTGTTTCCCTAAATCGCTATTTAATAAGTCTAAAATACCTGCCATTTTTATGTTTTTAATAATTAATATGAATGTTTTCTAAAAATTTGACACAATATACAAATAAAGTCACACCAATTTTTAACTGATTTTTAAAATTCATTTTTTTTAGAAAAAAAATAATTTTAAATAGTGTAAATTTTTTCTTAACTCTGCATAAGCCTTTGAAATATGATTTTCAACAGTTTTTACAGAAATACCCATCTTTAATGCGATCGCTTTGTATTTCATATTTTCATATTTACTTAAAACAAAAGCTTCTTTACATTTTGTTGACAACTTATTAACCATTTTCTTTACCTCTTCTTCTTTTGATAATTCTTCTTCATCAAAAGTAAAAATCTCGAAAGCAGTTTCTATTTTTATTTGTTCTAAAAAAGCCTCTTCTTTTTTTTGGATCTTAAATGAATTAAAAATTCATTATGACAAATTTTTAGTAAATAATTACTGATAGATAATTCTGTTTTTATTTTTTCTTTATTCAACCATAGTTTAATAAATGTTTCTTGAACGATGTCTTTTGCTTGATAACTGTTGTTACATAATTTAAAAGCATAACCATACAATTTGTTATAATGCGTTTTAAATAAAGTATTGTAAGCATTTAAATCACCTTCTTTAAGATATTTAGAAAGTTCTTTTTCTACAGACATTTTAAACGTGGTAATTAAATTAATTTGACCGAAAGATAATAAAAAATAAAAAATACATAGGGGTTTCTTTGTTTTTTTGCATAGTTATTATATAAGACCTTATAAAAATTATGAAATCGATAATTAACAAATATCTACAAAACAAAGCAACTTCTTTAGAGAAAAAGAAGTTACAAGATTGGGTTCTAGAAAGTTACGAAAACAAAAAAATATTTAAAGAAAATATTACTTTATACTTGTTAGAGAATACAAATAATTTTAAAAAAATTAATTCTGATAAGGCATTTAAAGAGTTTTTAGAACAAATAAATAAAACTAGCCCCAAAAAGAAAAAGTTCGTAAAATTATCTGAATTTTATAAATACGCAGCAATAATTGTTGTTTGTGCTTCTATATTTTATTTTACGAATACTCTTTTTAATAATCAGAACATAGAAAAACCTACAACAAAAAAAATATCTCAATCAGAAAAAAAAGCAAAAGAAATTGTTTTAACTTTAGAAGACGGATCCCAAAAATTACTTCAACAAGAGCAAGAACAAATTTCTTATTTTAATCGTAAACCTAAAGAAGAAGTTTTAGTATATAATGAGATAAAAGTGCCTAAAGGTCAGGTTTTTAAACTTATTTTATCAGATAGTACAGTAGTTTGGTTAAATGCAGATAGTAAACTAAAATATCCAAAATATTTTATTAGTTCCTCTAAAACTAGAAATGTAACGTTAGATGGTGAAGCTTTTTTTGAAGTTAAGTCTAACAAAAAGAAACCATTTTTGGTACATGCCAATGAAATTAAAGTAGAAGTGCTTGGAACAAAATTTAATATTTCTTCCTATAAAAACGATGATATTATAAATACCACATTGGTTGAGGGTTCTGTAAATGTTAAAGATATAAATAATAACGATTCAATATTATTAAAACCAAGTTTCCAGGCTTCTTTTCAAAAAAAATCGACAGCTTTTACTTCTAAAAAAGTAAACACTTTAGATTATACTTCGTGGATTAATAAAAAGATAATTTTTAATAATGTTTCTTTTGAAAAATTAGTTTTTAAGATAGAAAGAACTTACGATGTAGAAATTGTAAATAACCATAAAAAGCTAAAGAAAGTTCGCTTTACAGGAGAATTTGATGTAGAAAATATAGAAACTATTTTTAAAGCTTTGTCTGTAAGCTATAATTTTAAATACACCATAAATAAAAATAAAATAACTATAAATTAAAAAATATGAAAAAAAAAGAGGAAATGCGGCAACATTTCCTCAAGAATTAAGGCCATCAAACTAAATCAATTTAATTACCAAAACATTTCAAAATTATGAAAAAAAATCCGCTCTTTTGTTTTTTAAAAAAGAAAACAAATAGTTTCACTAAAAGCAATTTAAAAATGAAAATTTCTTTACTATTCATTTTATTTTCAATTGTACAAATCTTTTCAAATGAAGGGTATTCTCAAAAAAAAATAACGTTTCATCTACAAAATGTTACCATTAAGCAAGCTTTAAATGAAATTAAAAATCAAACAGATTATAAATTTTTATACAGAGAAAGTAATGTTAATTTAAACAAAAAAATATCTTTAGAAGTAGTTAATGAACCAACTAAAGTAGTTTTAAATAAATTGTTTAAAAACACAGAGATAGTTTATGAAATTGTTGAAAAACAAATTGTTTTAAAGAAAAAAACATACTCTTTAGATACAAAAAATAGTAATCAGTCTAAGATTATAAAAGGAGTAGTTTCAGATAATACTGGTGTGCCCCTTCCTGGAGTGAGTATCCAAGTAAAAGGTACTACTAAAGGTACAGTAACTGATTTTAATGGAGAATATAGCATTTCTGTAGATAATGAAAATGCCATTTTAGTTTTTAGCTACTTAGGTTTTAAAAACAAAGAACTCGAAATTAAAAATAAAACTCAATTTAATGTAACTTTAGAAGAAGATTCAGAAAGTTTAGATGAAGTTGTAATTGTTAGTGCACTTGGTTTTGAGGTAAAAACAGATAAATTAGGTAGTGCTGTATCTAGCGTTAAATCTGAAGCCTTAACTAGATCTGGAGAAACTAATTTAGCTAACAGTATGCAAGGCAAAATGGCAGGTGTAAATATCACTAGAAGTACTGGTGACCCTGGTGCAGGTTCTAATATTAGAATTAGAGGGGCAAATACAATTACAGGAAGCACTCAACCTCTTATTATTGTAGATGGTATTCCTATTAGTAATAGCAATAATTCTGGAGGAGGAAGTTCTAATACAGGTAATGGTACATCACAACAATCTCGTTTAAACGATATCAATCCTAACGATATTGAAACTTTACAAGTATTAAAAGGTGCTTCTGCTGCCGCTTTATGGGGGTCTAGAGCATCTAATGGGGTGGTAATTATTACAACTAAATCAGGTAAAAAAGGGTTTAAAATATCTTTTAAAAATACTGTTGCTATTGATGAAGTAAGTCAAACACAAAAATTACAATCTAACTATGGGCAAGGACAAGCAGGCAGATATAGATCTGGTACAGAATTACAATCGTGGGGAGACGAAATAGCCGCAAGAGCAGGAGGTATGGACAATTTTATTACAACGGGTGGTTATTTTATTGGTGATCAAACAGGTAAAACATATTATCCTGTAGCAAATGGTACAGCTTCAAATCCGCATGGTGGTAAAAACTCTAAAGAAACCTTTGTAGATAGTAATTTTAATAAAGTTTTTGGTACGGGTGTTTTATTAGAACAATCTTTAAGCATTAGCGGAGGAGATGATAAAAGCACTATCTTTTTTAGTTTAGGAAATACGGATCATAAAGGGGTTATTAGAAATAACGACTATAAAAGACATACCATTAACATTAGTAGTAATAGAAAATTTAATGATTTTATTCATTTAAAACTTAAAGGAAAGTATGCAAGAGTTAGTGCTAACAGAATACAACAAAATTCTAACACAGCAGGTTTATTACTAGGACTATACAGAACACCAGCAGACTTTGATATTTCAGACTATACAGGAACTTACATAGATGCTAACGGTGCAGAAACCATTGGAAGGCATCGTTCATATAGAAATGCTATAGGGCAAAGCAACAGACCTAGATATAATAACCCATTATGGACAACCAATAAACAACAAGCACCAAATATAGTAAACAGACATATTTATTCTGCCGATTTAGATTTGTTTCCAACAGAAGGTTTAAATATAAAACTTAGAGGAGGTATAGATACTTATAACGATAATAGAAGTTATTTATATCCTATTGGTTCTTCGAGAACTACTACTCCTCCAGTTTCTAGGTTAAATGGTAGTTTGGTTATTGATGATATTTCTGAAACAGAATTAAACTTTGATGCTATTGTAAAATACGATAATAAATTGTCAGAAAAAATTACCTCTACCTTTATTTTAGGGTGGAACGTAAATGATAGAAAATTTTCTAGAAATACAGTTTACGGAGATGGATTTATAGCAAATCAAGATCTTTTCAATTTAGTAAATGCTACAACAACAGGTTCAGAAAACTTTAAAAGACACATAAAGTCTTACAGAACATATTCGACAGCAAACTTTGGCTTGTTTGATCAATTATATGTAGATTTATCTGGCACTGTAGAATTAGCATCAACTATAGATGATGCATTCTTCTACCCCTCTGCTAGTGCTGCGTGGCAGATATCTAATGCAGATTTTTATCCTGAAGATAGTTTTATGAATTTTGCAAAAGTAAGATTAAGCTGGGGTAAAGTAGGTATTCAACCAAGAGCTTATGAAACTAGAACTTATTTTGAAGGAGATTTTGGATACAGCTCAGGTACTGCTGGATCAATAAACTCTATTGAAGAAGGAGGAGGTTTTAGATTAGATAATCAAGCAGGAGACCCTAACTTAAAACCAGAAATAAAAACAGAAATTGAAGGAGGACTAGAAATGCGTTTCTTTAATAGTTCTCTATCAACTAGCTTTACATATTATAGTAATGAGGTAAAAGATATTTTATTAGAACTTCAAAATATTCCTAGTCTTGGATTTGATGAACGTTATACTAATGGAGCAACAATGACCAATCGTGGTTTTGAATTTGAGTTTAACGCTAAATTATTAAGAAATAATGAAAACTGGAGTTTTTCTCCTTACGGAAACTTTGCAACTAATAAAAATAAAGTAACAAATTTAGCGGGAGGTGGTATTCAGTTTTTAACAGGTTTTGGTATTGGAGATTCTGTTGCTTCTGAAGGATATCAAATGGGGGCTATTTTTGGAGGAAAACTACCAAGAAACGCAGACGGAAGTATTGTTTTAGATGCTAATGGTTTTCCTTTAGGTACGCCAGAATACGATATAATTGGAGACCCTAATCCAGATTGGACAGGTGCTCTTGGCTTTAATGTAGCTTATAAAAATGTATCTTTAAACGTCTTAGTAGAACACTCACAAGGTGGCGATTTCTACGATATTACTAGACAAATA
Source organism: Polaribacter batillariae (assembly GCF_017498485.1). Classification (NCBI taxonomy): domain Bacteria; kingdom Pseudomonadati; phylum Bacteroidota; class Flavobacteriia; order Flavobacteriales; family Flavobacteriaceae; genus Polaribacter; species Polaribacter batillariae. The sequence continues at coordinate 185,839 of NZ_CP071795.1, forward strand.
AACTCAAGATATGGTTTATCTGAAGAAACAGGAAATAAGGTAACAATTCCTACAGGTGGCGTTGTAGATATTAAAGGTAATTTTTATGCTGCTGGAGATGTTGTTCGTGGTAACTTATACGATTTTGGTGCTGGACCAGTACTTTTAGAGGAGCAATGGTACGATGGACCAGGAGCAAATTCTAGAGGCTTTAGTGAACTTTGGTTGCAAGATGCTACCTGGACACGTTTAAGAGAAGTAGCTTTAACCTATAATTTTGGTAAAACTGTTTTAGAAAAACTAAACTTGTCATCGGCAAGTATTGGTATTACAGGTAGAAACCTTATTCTATGGACAGACGTAATTGGCAACGATCCAGACAAAAACTTTGCTGGTGTAGGAAACTCTAGAGGATTAGATTATTACACGAATCCTACTACAAAATCTTACTTGTTTAATTTAAATTTAACTTTTTAAAATTTTAAATCATGAAAACATATAAAATTAGTTTTGCACTACTAATTATTTTTAGCTTATTTTCTTGTAGTGAAGAATTAGAAAAAATTAATATAGACCCTAACAAAATAAGTGAAACAAGTGGAGAAGCACTGTTCAATGGAATGATATTGGCAAACACAGCTGTACAAGCAGGTTATTTAAATTTTTCTAGTAATGTAGTCTCAGGTTATTTTGTAGGTGATGGTAGGTTAAGTTTCATACAAGAATATCAATATCCAAATACCGATTCAGATACACCCTGGAGAAATATATATGTTGGGGTAGTAAAACAATCTCGTATATTAAGAAGTGGTATTCCAGTTGCAAATAAAGACTTCTTTTATGGCGCATCTAAAGTAATAGAAGCCCATGCTATAGGCACAGCAGCTAGTATATTTGGTGATGTACCTTATACAGAAGCTGCTAATTTAGAAGGAACACCACCTGGGTACGACAATCAAATAGAAATCTATAATAACCTTCAAAGTTTGTTAGATGAGGCTATTTTAGACCTACAAAATGCCAAAACAACAGGAGGTGTAAACCAAGATAGCTATTTTAATGGTAACGCTAATAGCTGGATTAAAACAGCTTATACACTAAAAGCAAGGTTGTTTTTAGAAAATAGAGATTACTCAAATGCTATTGCTGCAGCCCAAAATGGTATTTCTAGGGCTTCAGAATCTATGAAATTTAGAGGAACAAATTTATTAAACGAATTAAAAGTAAGTTCTACATTTAGTCCAGATGCTACTGTGCAAAACTCTTATTTAATAAAATTAATTGGTTCTGGTACCAGTAGCAGAAATAACATTAAAACCAATGAAGTTGATAGAGCAGCCTATTATTACAATGGAAATGTTATTAATTTAAATGGCATTGCAGCTGCAAATGCTCCAACTAGTTTAATTACTTTAGAAGAAAATTTATTAACATGGGCTGAAGCACTTATTCGTTCAAATTCTAGTAATTTTAATACAGCATTAGCAAGATTAAATGAGCATAGAGCAAACTTACGAAACGGAGTTTACTTTCCCGTAAGTGCAAGTGTTTATGATAACTATGTTGAAGCTGACTTCTTAGCTGGTGGTATAGAAAACTTTGACGGGGCATTATCAAAAGAAGATGCTTTGTTAAGAGAAATTATTGAAGAACGTTACGCGTCTTTCTTTGTACAAATTATAGCTTTTAACGACTTAAGAAGAACGAAAAAAGATCCAATATCTATACAGGTTGCTATTCCTTTCAATACAGGTACGCAACATCCAGAGCGTTTTTTATATCCTTTTGATGAGTTAAATACTAACGGTGAAAACGTTCCTAACGTAACAGATATATTTGTAAAAACGCAAGTAAATCAATAAAAAAAATTTTTGAGGTACTAAACCAAAAAGTGTGTAAGTAAAGTTATTCTGAAATTTTTCTAGAGCAATCATTAAATTGCTCCATGAGGAAAAATTTCGGAAATAACTTTACGATTAAATAATCACTAAATTTATAAACACACTTTTATTATGAAACCAGAAGATTTATTAAACGAAGAATTTTTAAAACAATTTAAAACAGGTTCAGAACTAACCAGTTTTATAGAACAACTGCACAAACGTGGTGTAGAAAAGATTTTAGAAGGCGAATTAGATGCGCATTTAGATTACGATAAGCATCAAAAAAGCAACAATCCTAATTCACGAAATGGCTATGGAACCAAAACAATAAAGACGCATTTAGGAGAAACTAAAATAAAAGTTCCAAGAGATCGCGATGCTACTTTCAATCCAATGCTTATTAAAAAGCGAGAAAGTACTGCAGATGGAGTTGAAAACCTGATTATTTCTTTATATGCCAAAGGAATGAGTACTACAGATATCGAAGAACAAATACGAGAATTGTATGATTATAACATCTCTAGTTCAGCCATTTCTAGAATCACAGATAAAATTACAGCTGACATTATTGCTTGGAAAAATAGACCTTTAGAAGCTACTTATCTGATTGTATGGATGGATGGCATCGTTTTTAAGGTTCGTGAAAACTCCAAAGTCATCAATAAAACAATTTACATTGCTGTTGGTCTTAGAGTAGATGGTAAAAAAGAAGTTTTAGGACTTTGGTTAGGAAAAAACGAATCTTCCTCTTTTTGGATGAGCGTTTTAACCGACATAAAAGCCAGAGGAACACAAGACATTTTAATTACAGCAACTGATAATTTAAACGGATTTACAGACACCATTAAAACTATTTTTCCCAATTCAGTAACACAAATATGTGTGGTTCATCAAATCAGAAACTCTTGTAAATATGTAGTCTGGAAAGATAAAAAAGCCTTTACAAGAGATATGAAGCAAATCTATACAGCTCCTACAAAAGAAGCAGCAAAAGCAGCCTTAGAAGACTTTAAAAATAAATGGAACTCTAAATATTCTTATGCCATTAAATCATGGGAAAACAATTGGGATGAACTCACTGTTTTCTTCGATTTCCCATTAGAAATCAGAACCATTATTTATACCACAAATTTGATAGAAAACTTAAATGGGAAAATTAGAAAATACACTAAAAACAAACTCTCATATCCAACAGATGATGCTGTAATTAAATCCGTATTTTTAGCTTTGAGAGAATCAACAAAAAAATGGACATTGCCTATTAGAAATTGGGGTATCATTCTTAACCAATTTTTGGCTATATTTGAAAACAGGATTAAACTATGAAAAATTTAATCCTGTAATTTTTAACTTACACACTTTGCGGGAAAGTGTCATTTTTGAGTTAATTTAAATTAGGGGTTATTTTTGAAGCATAATTTACAAAAATAACCCCTAATATTTTAAGGCAATTTATTTACTCTTTTTTTTAAGATTTTAATATAGAACGTAAATTAAAAAACACCTATCAATGTTTTATATAACTTATCCTTCAAATTTAATAAAATAACGATTCAATAATTAAAAAATTATGAGAACTTCATATCAACTTTTTATAGTTATTCTACTTTTCTTTATTGCCAGTTGTAAAACAACCAAAAGCGTAACGTTTAAAACACCTATAGACACAACAACAAAACCTTTATTAGCTCAAAACAAACAAACCTATACTCTAGATGATGTAGGTATTTACGCAAGTAACGAATTTGATGGTGCACGTTTAAACGGTCTAAAAAAAGCGAATGATAGTACTGCTATTCTTGTAATAAATCCAGAAAATATGCCTATTAACAATAGTGCTTATTACGCATTTAAAGTTTGGTCGAAAACAGCCAAACCCTTTTATTTTACATTTCAATATCCAAAAGGTTACAAACACAGGTACATTCCTAAAATTAAAGAAGACAAAAATTGGGTACAGTTAGATTCTACACACATCTTTAAAAAAGATAGTATTGTAACAATAAAACTTAACTTAAGTAAAACTCCTTTAACAGTAGCTGCTCAAGAAATAAATTCATCTTCAGATGTTAAAGCTTGGTACACAAACTTAATTAAAGGAAAAGAAGATTATGTACACTTTAGTAATTTTGGTAAATCAATATTAGGACGCGATTTACCTGTTTTAGATATTTATAAAGGAAACAAAAAAAACAAAGACATTATTGTATTATTAACACGCCAACACCCACCAGAAGTTACAGGTTATTTTGCCTTTCAAGAGTTCTTAAAAACCATTTTAAATAACTCTAAACTTTCAAATAATTTCTTAAAAAAATATCGCGTACTCGCTTTTCCTATAATGAATCCAGATGGTGTAGATCTTGGACATTGGCGCCATAATGCAGGTGGTGTAGATACGAATAGAGATTGGTCTGTTTATAATCAACCAGAAATAAAACAAACTGTAAACTACATTACTAAAACCTCAAGAAAAAACAATGCTAAATTAATATTAGGGTTAGACTTTCATTCTACTTACGAAGATGTTTTTTATACCAATAAAACTAGAGAAGGTACTACGCTTCCTAATTTTATTAACGATTGGTTTACGGCACTTGAAAACAATATGCCTAACTATAAAGTAAACGAGGCTGCTGGTAATAGTACCAAACCCGTATCTAAAGGTTGGTTTTTATATGGTCATAATGCCACAGGCATCACTTATGAAATTGGGGATGCAACTCCTAAAGACAAAATACAATTAATAGGTAAAGTTACTGCAGAAGAAATGATGAAAATACTAGTAAAAAATTAAACTTTTAAATCTTTACCTTTTCGGAAGTACAATAATCAAAAATATTTTTTTTACCTTTCAACCTCTTAATAATTTTAAACAAATTAATGAAAAAAATAGCATTACACTGGAAAATTTTAATAGGAATGGTATTAGGTATCATTTTCGGTTTTATAATGAATACTGTAGATGGAGGTAAAGGCTTTGTTACAGATTGGATAAAACCATTTGGAACGATCTTTATCAATCTTTTAAAATTAATAGCAGTTCCACTAATTTTAGCCTCTTTAATTAAAGGAATATCCGATTTAAAAGACATTTCTAAAATTAAAAAAATGGGGTTAAGAACCATTTCTATTTATGTAGCGACCACTTTAGTAGCAATTATTATTGGTTTAGGAATTGTAAACTTAGTGAAACCTGGGGTTGGTATGTCTGCAGACACCATAGAGAAAATAAAAATGAAATATGAGACAGATTCTGGAGTTACAGACAAGCTAGTAAAAGCATCTGCTCAAAAAGATGCTGGCCCTTTACAAGCATTGGTAGATATTTTTCCTAGTAATATTTTTCAATCTTTTGCAGATGCAAGTATGTTACAAATTATCTTTTTTGCCATGTTTGTTGGAATTTCTTTACTCTTAATTCCAGAAAAAAAATCAAAGCCTTTAATGGATTTTTTCGATTCGTTAAACGAAATGGTCATGAAAATGGTAGATTTAATCATGCTTTTTGCTCCTTATGCAGTATTTGCATTGTTAGCAAACGTAATTATTGCCTTCGACGATACCGAAATTCTTTTAAAACTATTAGTTTATGCTTTATGTGTTATTGGAGGTTTAGCTTTAATGATTGGTTTCTACTTAATTTTAGTAAGTGTTTACGCAAAAAAATCGCCTATGTGGTTTTTAAAGCAAATAAGTCCAGCACAATTATTAGCTTTTTCTACCAGTTCGAGTGCCGCAACTTTACCCGTAACAATGGAAAGAGTAGAAGAACATTTAGGTGTAGATAAAGAAGTCTCTGGGTTTGTTTTACCAGTTGGAGCTACTATAAATATGGACGGAACAAGCTTATATCAAGGAATTGCAGCAGTATTTATTATGCAAGTAATTTGGCCAGAAGGCTTAACGTTTTCCAATCAATTAGTAATTGTTTTAACAGCCTTATTAGCTTCCATTGGCTCTGCAGCTGTACCAAGTGCAGGAATGGTAATGTTGGTAATTGTTTTAGAATCTATTGGTTTTCCTGAAGAATTATTACCAATTGGGTTGGCACTAATTTTTGCGGTAGATAGGCCTTTAGACATGTGTAGAACCACTGTAAATGTTACAGGAGACGCAACTGTATCTATGCTGGTAGCCAAATCTTTAGGAAAATTACACGATCCTAAACCTAAAAATTGGGACGATAATTACGATAAAGTAAAGTAATATTCAGTTGGCAGTCTTCAGTATTCAGTTAGCAGTCAAGCAGTGTTGAGTTAAAGTTTTTATAATAAAACTTGCTACTTTATAAGAAATTTAAAAATTTAAAAAAATAAATATGAACGTATGTTTTTTAATGTATCCTTGGGAGAGCATAAAATCTCCAGAAAACGATACATCTTTAACCTTAATTCACGAATGTGCAAAAAGAGGTCATGGAGTTGCCATTTGTACACCTTCTAATTTAACCATTAGAAACAGTGTTACCAATGCATTTTGTACCATTTTAAACCGAATAGAAAAAGTACCATCTAGCATAAAATCGTTTTATAACAAAACAACTACAAGAGAAGAAATGCTTCCTTTGGCTGGTTTCGACGTTATTTTTATGCGTGCAGAACCACCTTTAGACCCATTAATGCTAAATTTTTTAGATTCTGTAAAAGACGATGTGTTTATTATAAACTCTGTACAAGGCATGCGCGAAGCGAATAACAAATTGTACACAGCTGTTTTCGAAGACCCTAATAACGAGGTAATTCCTGTAACACACGTTTCAAAAAATAAAGATTATTTAATTAAAATGATCGAAGAATCTGCTTCCGATAAAATGATTTTAAAACCATTAAATGGTTTTGGAGGTTCTGGAGTTATTTTAATTGAAAAATCTGCGATGGGAAACATCAATTCGTTGCTAGATTTTTACATTAGTAAAAACGATGGTGGCTCAGATTATGTAATTTTGCAAGAATATATAGAAGGAGCAGACCAAGGAGATGTGCGTGTGCTAATTTTAAACGGAATTCCTATTGGAGCAATGCGAAGAATTCCTGGAGAAAAAGATCATAGATCTAATGTTTCTGCTGGCGGAAGCATTGCCAAACATAAATTAACAGCAGAAGAGAAAAAGTTGTGTAATAGAATTGGTCCAAAATTGGTAAAAGACGGCCTTTATTTTGTGGGTATAGATGTAATTGGAGGAAAATTAGTAGAAGTAAATGTAATGTCTCCAGGTGGCATTACTTATATGAACAAAGTTTATAAAACAAGAATTCAAGAAAAGGTAGTTAATTTTATGGAAAGTAAAGTTTTAGAAAAAGATGCTGCATTTAGACGCAAATCTAGTTTAAAAAAATTGGTAGATGAAGCTTAGAGTTGTTTCTTAGGTAATCTTCAGTTGGTCGTTTTTGGTTAGAGTTTTTGTAAATACTAAAATTTTAAACTTATTTCTTTACGACTTTAGAAGAAAAAATAAATACAACTTAAAAACATATTTGCGATGTCCTTAAAGATAAACTCACCTTTGGTTTCTGTAGATTGGTTATACAACAATTTAGAGAACGAAAATTTAACAATTTTAGACTGTACCATTCCAAAAGTAACTAACAAATCACAAAATTCTACAGTTAAAAAACAGATTAAAGGCGCCATTTTTTTTGATTTAAAAAACATATTTTCAAATAAAAATTCACCCTTACCGAACACTGTTTTATCAGCAAAAGAATTTCAAGAAAAAGCACAAGAATTAGGCATCCAAAAAAATGCTGCACTTGTTTGTTATGACGATTTAGGCGTCTATTCTTCACCAAGAGTTTGGTGGATGTTTCAGTTAATGGGTTTTAACAATGTAGCTGTTTTAGATGGAGGTTTGCCAGCGTGGAAAGCAAAAAAACATCCAATTGAAAGCCCTAAAAATCAGCAACCTAAAAAAGGAAATTTCAAAGTAAATTATAAACCAGAAAAATTAATTTTCACCAAAGACGTTCTCAATTCTATCGAAAAAAAAGAGGTTTTAATTGTAGATGCACGTTCTAAAGGACGCTTTTATGGAACAGAGCCAGAACCAAGAAACGATTTAAAAAGTGGTCATATTCCTAATTCCGTAAATTTGCCTTTTACAGAAATTCAGCAAAATGGAAAAATGAAATCAAAAGAAGTACTAGAAGATATTTTTAAAGATTATAAAAATAAAAAACAAATAATTTTTACTTGCGGTTCAGGAATCACAGCCTCTATTTTAGCTTTGGGCGCCGAAATTGCAGGCGTTAAAAACGTTGCAGTTTACGATGGTTCTTGGACAGAGTGGGGCAGTACAACTAATTTACCAATAGCATTATAAATTATGAATTTAGATTGGACCAAAAAAGAATTTGAAGCTTATGTGCTCTTATACGCAGCACATTGCAATCATATTGAAGATAAAAACGAACAAGATTATATACTTTCTAAAATCGACGAAAAAACTTTTCATAAAATTCATACAGAAGTAGTCGTAGATTCAGATGAAGAAAATTTGAATAAAATTCAGCAATATTTGTATGAAAACGATTTTACCCAAACAGAAAAAGACGAATTATTAAGAAGCATAAAACAGGTGTTTTTTGCTGATGGTTCTGTCGATTTTTACGAGAAAAAAGTATTTGGAATTTTAAAGAAAGCAATTGGCTAAAATGTTAAAATTAACTGTAGAAGAAATTATAAGTAAAATTAAAAACGAAGAAACTTTTGAAGCGGTTTCTAACGATTATTCGTTTACCATAAAAATTAACGAATATGTACATTATGCCTGCGCAGCTGTGCATAATGGGCATCAATTTCGAAAAGAATTATGGAATAACTGTTTGCATACTGCTTACGAACGCTGGTTCGAAGAAGACCCAGAAACAAAAGAAATGGTAAAATCGCACCCAATTGTAATTGCAGGAATGGATTCTCGTTTCGAATACGATTTAAATAGAGATCCAGAATCTGCAATCTATACAGACGCCTGGGGAAAACAATTGTGGAAAAACCCATTGCCAGCAAATCAAAAAGAAAAAAGTTTACAAAAACATACCAATTTCTATAAAGTTGTACACACCCTAATCACAAAATTAGAAGAAAAATTTGGTGTTTGCATCGTTTACGATATGCACTCTTATAATTGGAAACGTTGGACCAGAGAAGTACCTACTTGGAACTTAGGCACCCATAATATAAACAATAATCGTTTTGGAAATGTAGTAGAATCTTGGCGAGAAATTTTAGCAAAAACACCTTTTCCAAATGGCATAAAAGCGACTTCAAAAATTAACGATACCTTTCAAGGAAATGGTTATTTCTTAAAATACATCACTCAAAATTTTAAAAATACATTAGTATTAGCCACAGAAATTGCCAAAATTTATTGCGACGAGTTAGCACAAATAATGTACCCAGAAGTGGTACGTTCTGTAGAACAATACTTAAAAACGGAATTAAAAAAACACGCAGAAGAATTTTATAAAGCACATCGTTTATATGAATAAAAATAAGCATATAGATTCGAATATAATACAAGAAATTTGTGAAAAAATACATAGCGACTCTCCTTTAAACTACGAATTACCCAACAACGGAATTTTACATATCGATAAATTTTTACCTTTTATTTGTATTTACAGGTTTAAAGAGCCAGATGTTTATTTTTCAAGATTACTTAAAACACAAGCTTCTTACTTAATTGTTCATGAAAAGCTAGAGATATCAAAACTTTTAGAAGCAATAAGACGAATTGTTTCAGAAAAATTTGAAACCTTTTTAGTCTTAGAAGTTTGGCCAGATAGCGAAAATACAAGTACAAAGTTTCAAATTAACTGTCCTGTTAAAATTGCTTCAGAAACCGCTAAAGCCTTAGAAGAAGGGTTTAATAAATTAAATCATACATACCCAAATGTATCTGCCAATGTAAACGATCATAATTTAAAACACCCAAAACATCTACAACCTCTTGCAGATTTAGACACTTCTAAAAAAGCAGGAATGCTAATTATAGGTATTCAAATACCCGTTTTATATAAAAATACAGCCACAAACGAATTATATTCTTTGTTTTTTAGAGTATTTTATGGTGTTTTTTCAGAAACGATAAAAAGAGCCGTTTACGAGTTTATAAGAGTACAAACAACAGATAGTTTCGATAATTATTTAATGCTTGGTAAAACACATATAGATGCAGTAACTAGAGAATCAGATACGCAATTAGCGGCGATTAGCGAAAGAATGTCTTTTCTTTTAAGAACAACTCCTGTAAATAGTAACGAGGAATGGAAAAAATTTAAAGAAAATAAATTTAAGAAAATACCTTCGTTTAAATACCGACTTATTTCTATTGATCCAGAATTAGAAAAACGAAAACTCTACAACATTGCTATTGATGAAATTGAAGACCCAACCATTGCATTTATTTTAAGAGGAAAACGCCTAGAAATAGAAAAACAATTAACCATGTTAGAAGAACGTGGAACAGATAATTTTCGTTTTGTTGGAGAAAGCTTGTATGGTGTTATTAATAAAAAAGTTTTAAAAGAAGCCAAAAAAATTCTAAAAGCTTTTCCGAAAAGAGAAACCAAAAGAAGCGAAAAACGTTTTAATTGTGTAGAGTTTGCAAAACATGCGCAAGAAGAAATAGATTATTATAACGAAAAATTTCCAAATTTAGATTTAACCGTAGAAATTCGAAATGATGTAGCAGGAATTATGGTAAGCAAAACAAAATTGTTAATTAATGATGAAATTTCTTTGGACGCAAATAGGTGCGATGCTTTAATTCAGCATGAAGTAGCCACGCATATTTTAACCTATTGCAATGGAAAACGTCAGCCATTAAAACAAATGTACGAAGGTTTCGAAGGCTATGACCAATTGCAAGAAGGCCTTGCTGTAATTGCAGAATATTTAGTGGGCGGTTTAACTATAAACAGATTAAGATTATTGGCAGGAAGAGTAATTGGGGTACAATCTATGGTAAATGGGTTAACATTTATCGAAACTTTTAAGAAACTTTGTAAAAAGTATGCATTCTCCGAAAGAATCGCCTATTACATAACTATGAGAGTTTATAGAGGTGGTGGTTTAACCAAAGATGCAGTGTATTTAGCAGGATTAATAGATTTGTTAAAATATTTAAAAGAAGGAAAAAGTTTAGAGAATTTATACACCGGAAAATTTAACATTACACATACCGAATTAATTGAAGAACTTTTATACAGAAACGTATTAGTAAAGCCAGAATTGCCTCGTTTTTTAGAAAGAAAAAGTGTACAAAAAAGATTAAAAAAATTATACAAAGGTTTAGATATTATAGAGTTAGTCAATTAAAATTAAACCTATAAACGAATCTTTTTATTAAAATAAAAATTAAAAAAAAGATATGAAAATAGCATTTATAATAAACGATCATCAAACAGAAAAACCAAATTATACAACACCTGCATTAGGGTATGCTGCTTACAAACGTGGCCATGAAGTTTATTTTATTGGAGTAGGAGAGTTGTCTTACGCTTCAAGAGGGCATTTATCTGTAAGGTGTAAATTTATAAAAGATAAAAAATTTAACTCACAAGAAACCTATTTTAAAGCAGTTCAAAATCAAGAATTTACAACAATAACTTCAGAAAATTTAGATGTCTTATTTTTAAGAAATAACCCTGCAGACGAGATTAACGAAAGAGATTGGGCACAAAATGCAGCATTTATTTTTGGAGAAATTGCCATGAGAAATGGTGTTATTGTTTTAAATCATCCAAAAAGTTTGGCAGGGGCTGTAAACAAAATGTATTTTCAGCATTTTCCAGAAATCTTACGTCCAAAAACCATTGTTACCAGAGATCATTTAGAAATAAAAGAGTTTTTTAAAGCACAAAAACAAAAAATGATTTTAAAACCATTACAAGGTTCTGGAGGAACCAATGTTTTTATGATGGATAAAAAAAACGAACACAATCTTACACAAACCATCGATGCTATTTGTAGAGACGGTTTTGTAATTGCCCAAGAATATTTAACAGAAGCCACAAAAGGAGACACTCGTTTGTTTTTAATGAATGGAAAACCTTTACAGGTAAATGGTAAGTACGCAATAATGCAACGTGTAAATGCTTCTGGAGACATTCGAAGCAATATTCATGCAGGTGGAAAACCACAATCGGTTAAAATAACCGATCAAATTTTAAAACTAGCAGACATTGTAAAACCAAAGTTGGTACAAGATGGCATGTTTTTAGTGGGTATTGATATTGTTGGCGATAAACTAATGGAAATTAATGTGTTTAGTCCTGGTGGTTTAAATGTTATTGGAGAAATGTACGAAGAAGATTTTGCAACTCCGGTTATAGAATCTATAGAAAAGAAAGTATATTATAAAAGTATGTATAATGGCTATTTATTAAATAGTAGATTGGCAACTTTGTAGTTTTTAGATGATTTCTAAATAGTTTTTAGCTCGAAAGTAAATTCCGAGCTAAAAACTATTTTTTTCTTTCTATAAATAATAAAGCCCCATGTGGCTACATTACAAACAATCTTCTTGCACTCATCATTTCGTTTACACGCTCGGCAATAGCATGTAAAGCTTCATCGTTATTTGCGTTTTTAATAGCTTCATCAATAAAATTAACAACAGCAACCATGTCTTCTTCTTTTAAACCGCGAGTGGTAATTGCAGCGGTTCCTATACGAATTCCAGAAGTTACAAACGGACTTTTATCATCAAAAGGCACCATGTTTTTATTTACAGTAATGTCTGCTTTTCCTAAAGCAATTTCGGCATCTTTACCAGAAATATCTTTATTTCTTAAATCGATTAACATACAGTGGTTGTCTGTTCCTCCAGAGATAATATTATAACCTCTTGCAACAAATTCTTTTGCCATGGTTGCAGCATTTTGCTTCACTTGAATTTGATACTCTAAAAATTCGTCTGTTAAAGCTTCTCCAAAAGCAATTGCTTTTGCTGCAATTACATGTTCTAAAGGACCACCTTGGTTTCCAGGAAAAACAGCAGAATTTAATAACATCGACATCATTTTTGGTTTTCCACTTTTTAAAGTTTCTCCAAACGGATTTTCAAAATCTTTTCCCATCATAATCATTCCTCCTCTTGGACCTCGTAAGGTTTTGTGAGTTGTAGTAGTAACAATATGGCAATGAGGCAATGGGTCATTTAAAATTCCTTTTGCAATTAAACCTGCAGGATGAGAAATATCTGCCATTAAAATAGCGCCAACACGATCTGCAATTTCTCGAAATTTCTCGAAATTAATATCTCTAGAATATGCAGAAGCACCCGCAATAATTAATTTAGGCTGGTGTTCTTTTGCTTGTTGCTCTAAATGATGGTAATCGATGGTACCTGTTTCTTTATCTACTCCATAAAATACAGGATTGTATAATTTACCAGAAAAATTTACAGGAGAACCATGCGTTAAATGCCCTCCATGAGATAAATCGAAGCCTAAAATTGTATCTCCAGGCTTTAAACAAGCTGCAAAAACAGCTGTATTTGCCTGAGAACCAGAATGTGGCTGTACATTTACATATGCTGCACCAAATAATTCTTTAGCCCTATCAATAGCAATTTGCTCTATAATATCTACAATTTCACAACCTCCATAATATCTTTTTCCAGGATATCCTTCAGCATATTTATTGGTTAAAATAGAACCTTGTGCTTGCATAACTTGGTCGCTTACAAAGTTTTCTGAAGCGATTAATTCTAACCCATTTAATTGTCTTTCTTTTTCTTCCTGAATAAGATCAAAAATTTGATTGTCTATTTGCATTGTAGTTGTGTTTTTTAAGTGCACCAAAAGTAACAAAAAACCCTCTTTATTAAAACAAGTTTCAATTAAATTTTGTAGTTTTTAAATAGAATTGTATTTTTCACAAAAAGCAATGTTAAAAATAAATTAATCCTACTTTTTTTTATTTCAAAATGATAAAAAATTATGTAGGTTTGAACAAAATTAAAGAATTTACAGAATGATCATAACAGCAAATAACCCGAATAGAAAATCTTGGTTGAAAGTAGAAAAAGAATCTGACTTTCCAATTCAGAATATTCCCTTTGGAGTTTTTATTACCAGAGACGACATTATAACTATTGGAAGTAGAATTGGCGATTTTGCCATAGATTTAGGTGCATTTCATCAACTTGGATATTTCGATGGAATTCCCTTAACAGACGATATTTTTTTACAAGATAATTTAAACGATTTTATAGCAGATGGTCGTAAAACATGGCGATTGGTAAGAAATAGAATTGCAGAAGTTTTTGATGTAACCAATGGTCGCCTAAGAGACAATGCAGCGCATAAAGACAAAATTATTTTTAGAATGGACGAAGTAGAAATGCTTTTACCAGTTGCTGTTGGCGATTATACCGATTTTTATGCCAGTAAAGAACATGCCACAAACGTTGGTTCTTTATTTAGAGATCCAGAAAATGCATTATTGCCAAATTGGTTGCACATTCCTATTGGTTACCATGGAAGAAGCTCTTCTATAATTCCTTCTGGTGTTCCTATAAGAAGACCTTATGGACAAACAAAACCTTCTGAGGGAAGCAACAAACCTAATTTTGGACCATCTAAATTATTAGATTTCGAACTAGAAATGGCTTTTATAACTACAGATGCAAATGTTTTAGGAGATAGAATTCCTATTGAAGATGCAGAAGAGTATATTTTTGGTTTGGTACAATTTAACGATTGGTCTGCAAGAGATATACAAGCTTGGGAATATGTACCTTTAGGGCCATTTTTGGGCAAAAGTTTTGCTTCTACAATTTCTCCTTGGATAGTAACTTTAGATGCTTTAGAACCTTTTAGAACAGAGAATCCTAAACAAGTTTATGAACCATTACCTTACTTAAAACAAGAAGGAAAAGGTAGTTACGATATTCATTTACAAGTGGGTATTATGCCAGAAAATGGAGAAGAAACCATTGTTGCCAATTCGAACTTTAAATATATGTATTGGACAATGGCACAGCAATTGGCACACCATACTGTAAATGGTTGTCCTGTAGAAGCTGGAGATATGATGGGTTCTGGAACCATTTCTGGACCAACAAAAGATAGTTTTGGTTCGATGTTAGAACTCACTTGGAAAGGGCAAAACCCTATCACTTTAAAAGATGGAACCACTCGTAAATTTATAAACGACAACGATACTGTAATTATGCGTGCATATTGTAAAAATGATAATGTACGTATTGGTTTTGGAGAATGTGTAGGTAAAGTTTTACCAGCAAAATAGATTTTTTTAACATCATTTTTACCTTTCGTATTTACCTTTCGTACATCGCTTAAAGAGAAACTTCGAAAGAAATTTATATCATTTTATAAACCTCACTCTTAATTTTTAATAGTTGTGAGGTTTTTTTTATGCATTTGGTTTATGTTACAATTCTTGTTCTTTTTTTATTCTCAATTAAAAATAATAAGGACTTAATTTTAAATGCTAATTTCGCAACTTCTAATAATTAAGCGATGAAAGTAAACAAATCTCAAATTTTAATAATCATAGCATTTATATCTATATATGTTATTTGGGGTTCTACCTATTTATTTAATAAGGTTGCAGTTACTGAATTGCCTCCATTTTTCTTGGCTTGTATTCGTTTTTCTACAGCAGGAATTTTAATGCTCTTAATTGCTAAAATTTTAGGTTTTAGTCTTAAAATTACCAAAAAACAACTTGTTAATTCTGCAATTGCATCTTTGTTTTTTCTAATTTTAGGAAATAGTATTTTTGTTTGGGCTTTACAATATGTAGATAGTGGTTTTGCAGCTTTAATAGCCTCTACACAACCTTTATTTGTGTTATTAATTCTTCGTTTTTTAGACAGAAAACCAATGCAAAAAAAATCGATTATTGGAGTTTGTTTAGGCATTTTAGGAATGATTTTATTAGTGAGCCAGCAAGAATTAGTTACTTCAGAAGAAACCATTTTAGGAATTTTAGTAATGTTGGGCTGTGTATTGGGGTGGAGTTATGGGAGTGTTTTTGTATCAAAAGCAAATTTACCAAAGAATTTCTTTGTAAGTACAGGCATTCAAATGCTTATTGCGGGTTGTATTTTAGCACTTATTAGTTTCCTTTTCCAAGAAAATTGGACATCTCCACTCAGTTGGACTTCGAATGTGCAAATTTCTATGTTGTTTTTAATTATTTTTGGCGGAATTGTAGCTTTTACAGCATTTAATTACCTACTAAAAGTCGTTTCAACCGAAAAAGTAGCCACTTCTGCATACGTAAATCCTGTAATTGCTTTATTTATGGGATGGTATTTTTTAGAAGAAAAAATCTCTACTCAATCTATAATTGCTTCTGCAATTTTATTAACAGGAGTTTACTTTATTACTTCCAGAAAAAGAAGATAACTAGTTTTCTATAATATCTTTTAATTCTACTGTTTGCCAATTTTTATTATAAGATATTAAATTGTCTAAAACTGCTATGTGACTAGATCCCATAATAATCATTATTTTTTTATCTTTTGAAGATACATATTTTTGAATAAAACCATAAGTGTAAATATTTCTTTTTATCCACTCAGAAGCTAAAAAAGAACCTGTTGTTTCTTCTAACGAGCCTCCTTTATTTGCATTATTTAGATACCAATCTAAATCTAGTTTTCTTTGCTCTTTACTATTTAAAAAATAAAGTATTTCTTTTAAATGTTTCTTTTCTGCAATTAATTTATTGTATCGACTTTCAAATTGTTTAAGATCACCTTCAGAGGCTCTTATTAAATCTTGTTGATTGGCATCCTTCATAGCTCTCATTAATTTTCCGTAAGGAAAAGATGTTTCTCTATAATCTACCCCATAAACTCTATCATGATCTAATATTGTAGCAGTTTTAAAACCAAGTTGATAAATTTCATTTCTATATTTTCGACCCCAATTTTTATATTTATACAAATTGTATAAAGAATCTAATTTAGGTTGATAAAAAACCGTTCTTTCTACAAAAATTTTATCTGGTTTAAATGCTATTATTTTATCAATAATTTCATTTAATTCTTTTTGATATTTATCAGAAAGAATATCAATTTCGTCTGTTTGGGCTATATCTGCACCCTTACTTTTGTAGTTATTCCAATGAGAAGTACCTATAAGTAATACTTCTAAATCTGCTTTTTTGTTTTTATTTGTAGTGTGGTTCTCTTTTTTATTATTGCAAGAAATAAATACTAAAACCAGTAATAGGTATAAATTCTTCATCTGTATATATTTTAATTTTCAACAAACATAATTTTAAAATTATTTATAAAATCTTATTTTATATGTAATACATCAAACACTAAATCAATTACAATTTTATGGTGAATTTTTTGTTTGTACTGTAAAAAAACGCGTTTGTCTTTATAAATTGTTACTTTATGTAATATTAGAAAGAAATCATATTAAAAAGAATAAATTTGTAAATGCGTTTACCAAAAGGATTAAATTATCATCTATTATTAGCATTAGTTTTAATTGCTATGAGCTATTTTGAAGATTATACTTTAGGTGGTAAAAAAGGATTCTTATCTAATTTTACTCCTTATTTTTTTTCTTTAAATATTACTTTTTATTTATCATCTACTATTATTTATTTTATAAATTTTAGTATCATATGTCCAAAATTGTTAAAAAAGAATATGTGGCTGTACTTGGTAATCTGCTTTTTAGGACTTATACTTCTTTTTGCAGGTCTTAGATATGTGCTAGATGAAATTGTATTGTATCATATTTTTAATATTCATAATTATGTAGAAGGGTCAAGAAAATTTTTCTATTATATTTTTGATAATTCTTATTTTGCATTAAATACAATTTTATACAGTACTTTAATTTATTTATTTTTAGATTTTAGAGAAAAAAAGAATCATGAAAAAGCACAGTTAAATGCTTTAAAAGCGCAAATAAGTCCACACTTTTTATTTAATATACTCAATGCTTTTTATGTAGATTTATTAGAAGATAAGCCAGAGACAGCAAAAGATATTCATCGTTTATCAGAATTGTTAAGATATGTAACCTATGAATCTAAAGAAGATTTTGTTTTACTTAAAAAAGAAGTCCAATTTTTAGAAGATTATATTGCTATTTACAGTAGACGTTATGAAAATGATTTAGCTGTAATTTTTGAAATTAAAGGAAATCTAACTGATGTAAAAATACCCTCATTAATTTTAATTCATTTTGTAGAAAATTTGTTTAAGCATGGTGTTGTAAACGACAAAAATAATCCTGCTGAAATTAAAATCGTTATAAATAAAAAAGCATTAGAATTAGAAACCCAAAATAAAATTTTGGAATCTGTAAACCATATTAGCTCTGGTATAGGTTCTGAAAACATAAAAAAAAGACTCAACTCTATATACAATGATCATTATAAGTTAACTTATTTTAATAAAAATGAATATTTTAAAGCCTATTTAAAAATACCCTTATGAGTAAAAAGTACAAATGTATTATTGTTGATGATGAACCACCAGCAATAAGGTTATTAGAGAATTATATAGCTAAAATTTCTATTTTAGAACTTACATATACATCTACAAGCGCTTTAATGGCGTTGTCTTTTTTAGAAAAAGAAAAAGTAGATATTATTTTCTTAGACATACAAATGCCACATTTAACGGGTTTGCAACTTTCAAAAATTATACCTAAAAATACAAAGGTAATTTTTACAACAGCTTACCCTCAATTTGCTTTAGAAAGTTATTCTGTTAATGCTATCGATTATTTATTAAAACCTTTTGATTTTGAACGCTTTTACAAGGCAATTCATAAAATATGTAGCAAAGAAACTCCAATTCAACAAAAAATAAAAAAAGACTTTATTTTTATTAAAACCGATCGTAAAAACAACTTAGTAAAAGTTACAGTTTCTGATATTATTTATATAGAAAGTTTAAAAAATTATGTGGCTATTCATTTAAATAACAAAGAGTTTATTACTTATAATTCACTTAAAAATATCAAAGAAAGTTTACAAAACGAAAATTTTGTACAAATTCATAAATCCTATTTAGTTTCTATTTTGCACATAGAAAAGACAACATCTAGTTCAGTATTTATTGGTAACAAAGAAATACCCATAGGAAATAGTTTTAAGAATGACTTTTTTTTAAAGATAGCACAAAATAAGCTTTAAATTCTTCGTGTTTTTGTAATTTAATATGAGTAAAAAGGATTAAAAAAAAATCTTTATCTACAAAATGAATCCCAACAAATTCTCTTTTATCAATCCAAAAAGTTTTTTATTGGCTATGTTTATCTTAAGTTATTAAACCATATAATAATTTTTGAATGAGTTCAAAAAATTATCATCTGCGCAATTTACAAAATAAGAATATCTCTAATTTTACAATTCAAAAAATAAAACTGTGCAGGCAAAAACAATTTTAAAAGATTTTCCTAAACTACTAAAAAAAACAGGAATTAATTGGATAGATAGTAGTCCTTTCGAGTTAAGTGCCATTGTTGCCTATTATGCCATTTTATCTTTACCTGCTTTAATTGTAATTATTTTAAATTTAGTAGGAAATATCTGGGGAAGAGAAATTGTACAAGGAGAATTATTAGACGAAATTACAAAAGCTGTAGGCATTCAAACAGCAGAATCTATAAGAGTAATGATGTTAGATAGAGGAGATGAATCTGTTTCTATTTTTACAACAATTATTGGTGTAGGAACACTTATTTATGGTGCCACAGGAGTTTTTTACCAATTACAAGCTGCATTTGATAAAATATGGAAAGTAAAAGAAAACCCGAAAACCAACGAATTTTTAAAAATAATTTTCGATCGCTTAAAAAGCTTTGGTTTTATTTTAATTATTGGTTTTTTGTTACTAATTAGTTTTATTTTAACGGCTTTAATTAGTTCATTTAGCAGACGAATAGAAAAGTTTGTGCCAGATAATTTGTTCGAATATATTTATGTTGTAGATTTTTTAATGTCTATTTTATTTATTTACATTTTATTTGCAGCCATGTTTAAATATTTACCCAGTAAAAAAGTACGTTGGCGTGCTGTAAAAGTGGGCGCAGCCTTAACTGCCATTTTATTTGTAATTGGTAAATATGTATTGGCTTGGTATTTTAGCGAAATGGAGCCCGCTTCTACTTATGGGGCAGCAGGTTCTGTAATTTTAATTATGCTGTGGGTTTCTTACTCTAGTTTAATTCTGTTTTTTGGAGCACATTTTACAAAGGTATATGCAGATATGTATTTAAATAATAAAGATGAAGAAATTGTAACACTCTAATCTTATTGAGCCTCTACATTTGGCAATTTGTAACTTAGAAATGCCCCTAAAAGACCAAATATCGATAAAACCAACAAAACTAGTTCCACAGAAAAGAGTGATGCTAAAGCACTAATTCCGCCAGTGATTAGTAAAATTAAGCCAATAATTGTGTTGCTTACAGAAACATAATCTGTTCTTTTATTTCCTTCGGCCATATTTACAACATAGGTTTTTCTGCCCAATCTTACGCCACTATGGGCAATGCCTAGGATAAAAAAAGCCACAGGATACAACCAAAATACTTTTGCGAAATCGGTAAATACTTCAATAATTACAAACATTCCAATTCCTAAAAAAGAGGCAATTATGGTAGCAAAAGACATTACGTTTTTACTAGAAACATCTGCCATTTTCCCCCAAACAGGTGCACTTAAAAAAGAGGCAACGCCTTTTGCAATAATAAATAAACCTAATAAATAACTTTCTTTTCCAACATTTTCTTGCGCTAACAAAACGTAAAAAGGGGCCGTTAATGCAGAACATAATAAAAGTGAACGTACAATAATAAAGTTTTTAAAACGGCGATCTTTTTTTACCAATTTTATGCTCTGTAAAACTTCTTTCCAAGTATCTTTATTTTTTTCGGTTTTACTTTTCGGTTCTTTTATTTTTGAATAAATAAATGCAGAAATTAACCACATAGCACTTGCACACAGTAAAATTCCGCTATAAAATAGGAGAGAAGCATCGCTTTTCGATTGATACATGATTAGTAAACCTGCGAATAAAGTCAAAACTCCAGATACAGAAACTGTATAGCCTTTTAATTTTCCACGTTTGTTTTTAGGGATTGTTTTTCCTAAAACATCTTTCGAACTTACAGAACATAAACTTCTCGAAAAACTAAAAGTTATTAGCAATAAAATAATGATGCTGCCTGCTATAAACCCATCAAAAAAATAAGCCGTTAAAGCAATTGCAAAAATAGATGTAAACTGAAAAATAGACCCAAAAACAAAAATCCATTTTCTTTTTGCTTTGGTTTTAATGTAACTCGCCAAAAATAGTTGAGGCAACATAGAGCCAGATTCTCTAATAGGCACAATAAAACTAATCATGTAAACAGGGGCGTTTATAGAATTCATAATCCACGCCAATACTGTTTTGGGGTTGCTTAAACTGTCTCCTAATTTGGTAAAAATACTATTTAATAATAGTAAAGAGTAGTTTCTTGGTAAATGTTCATCAACATTTTTATCATCAGTATTTAAAAAAAAATAGATTTTTTCTGAAATGGATTTTTTCATAGTGTAAAATTAGTACTATAAAATCATTTTCGAAAATCTATTCTTAAATGTCGATATACTTTATGGATTGGTTTTTAATCAATCCAAATAGATTTGGTATTTACAAACTCACGAATTCCGTAGCTAGAAAGTTCTCTACCATACCCAGAGTTTTTAATGCCTCCAAATGGTAATCTTGGGTCAGAAACCACTAATTTATTTACAAAACTGTTTCCTGCTTCTAGTTGTAAAGCTATTTTTTCTCCTCTTTGAACATCGCCAGTAATTACTCCAGAGCCCAGCCCAAAGTTAGAACTGTTTGCCAATTCAATCGCTTCTTTTTCGTTTTTTGCTTTAATTACAGAAGCAACTGGCCCAAACAATTCTTCGTCAAAAGCGGTCATTCCAACTTTTAAATCTGCCAAAATAGTGGCAGGATAATAGGCTCCTTTTCTATCAGGAATTTTGCCTCCTAAAACCAATTTACCACCTTGTTTTACTGTTTTTTCTACTTGTTTGTGCAATTCGTCTCGTAAATCTATTCTTGCCAGCGGTCCATAATAAACATCTTCATTTGTAGGTGCTCCCATTTTTGCATCTTTCATTTTTTGGGTAAAAAGTTGTAGAAAATTATCATAAATTTCTTCCAAAACAATAAAGCGTTTTGCAGCAATACAAGTTTGTCCATTGTTTTGTAAACGTCCATAAGTCGCTAAATCTGTCGCTTTTTCTAAGTCTGCATCTTCTAAAATGATGTATGCATCACTTCCTCCTAACTCTAAAACGGTTTTCTTTAAATTTTCTCCTGCAATTTTAGCGATAGAACGACCTGCAGGTTCGCTTCCTGTTAAGGTTACTGCAACAATATTTTTATCTTTAATAATGGTTTTAATATCTTGTGATTCTAAATTTAAGTTGGTAAAAACACCTTTAGGAAAGCCCGCTTTTTTAAATGCTTCTTCTAAAGCGAAAGCACAACCTTGCACATTCGAAGCATGTTTTAAAACACTGGTATTTCCAGCCATAATTGCTGGTGCAGCAAAACGAATGACTTGATAAAATGGAAAATTCCAGGGCATTACTGCCAGTGCAACTCCCAAAGGTTGAAAAGTAACATAACTTTTACGAGCTTCTGTTTCAACAATTTTGTTTGCTAATAATTCTTTGATATTATTGGCATAATACCTGCAAATTTTTGCACATTTTTCTATTTCTGCACGCGATTGCTTTATTATTTTTCCCATTTCTTGGGTTGCTAATTGCGCATATTCTTCTTTGTTTTCTTCAAAAATAATGGCTAATTTGTGCATTAATTTAGAGCGTTCTTCAAAACTTGTTTTTTTCCAAGTTTGGTAAGCCTCGTTAGCTTTTGTTATTTTTTCTTTGGCTTCTTTTGCAGAAAATCGATTGTAACTTTTTATCTCTTCTTCTGTTGCTGGGTTTATGGTGGTTATCTTTTTCATTTTTAGGATTGTTATTATTTTAAATGTAGATTTTAAAGATGATTTACGAAGACCTAATTTCTTGAAAAATTGTGAGTTTGTAAGGTCTTCATTTCAAAATATATGCTGTTTTTTTAATTATGTATTTTTTCTTTGTAGTTCGTAAATTTTATCAAAATAAATTACACGTTTAGAAAATAATTTACTGTCAAATGGATATAGATTTTAAATCGAATATATAAATGCTACCCAGCAAAGGTAGGTACACGTTTTAACAACCTATATTCTCCATTATTTTTAAATTCTTTAATAGAAGTGCCCACATATCGTTTAAAGGTTTTCGATAAGTGGCTTACATCTGTAAAAGCCAATTCATCAGCAATTTGTGTAAGTGTATAGTCGGAATTTAATAAACGTATTTCTACCAATTTTAGCTTTGCTTTGATAATGTATTCTCGCAAAGAAATTTTAACTTGCTTTTTAAAAAACTCACTTACATAAGTGGGAGACATCATAAACACAGACGCTAAATGTTCTACTTTTAAAAGTTCTGGTTTTTGAATATTTTCATTGATATAAGCTAACATTTTTAGAATTCTGTGATCGGTATTGCTGTTGGAAACTTTTAAAACATCTGCATTTTTTATATTTCGGATAATTAACTCTAAAATACTCGTCATTAAACTAGTAATTAAAGAAACAGATTCGTTTCCATAATTTCTAGACTCCTGTAAAATAATAGCCATTAAATGTTCGATGTGTTTTCGATCCAATTCGTTTTTAATAATATCTCCAGGTAATTGATTATAGTTTGCCAAAATGTAAGAAGCCTCTTTAAACCATTCGTTTCTATTGATAGATTTATGATGAATATGCTTAAAAATAGCATCTGTAAACTTTAAAAAAACGAAAGTGGTTGGTTTTTTTATATTAAAAGAGTGGCAACGCAAAGGAGGCAACAAAAAAATGTTTCCTTCTTTATATTGATGTTGGTTGTAGTTAATGCACTGTTTTCCTTTACCTTGCTTGATTAAAACCAACTCAAAATAATTGTTTTTTGTGGGTCTTTGTTTCCATTCCGAAAGCTTTATTTCTTGTATTTCAAAAGGTTTGTAGGTTTCTAAAACTTGCATTTTTATTGCTTTTTATCAAATAATTGTACAAATCTATAAAAATTGAACTGTATTTGTATTTTTTTTAAGTTAATAAACCTTTAAAAGTACAACAATGTCCGTCTAAAATACCAAAATAAACGAGAATATTGCCTGTATCTTTGCCTTATAATTATAAAAAAATAACAAATTATGAAAGCCATAGGATTTAAAAAATCGTACCCGATAGAAAATAAAAATAGTTTTATTTTTTTTGAAACAGCAAAGCCAAAACCTACAGATTTCGATCTTTTAGTAAAAGTGCAAGCCAACTCTGTAAATCCGGTTGATTTTAAAATTAGACAAAGTGCTGCAAAAGACAACACATTAGAAACACCAAAAATAATTGGTTGGGATGCTGTTGGAGTTGTGGAAGCAGTAGGTGAAAAAACCTCTAAATTTAAGGTAGGTGATGCCGTTTTTTATGCAGGTGATATTACCAGAAGTGGCAGCAATGCCGAGTTTCAATTAGTAGATGAAAGAATTGTTGGTAAAAAACCAAAAAACATTTCTATTGAAGCAGCAGCAGCCATGCCTTTAACAAGTTTAACTGCTTATGAGGCTTTGTTCGATCGAATTCGAATTAACCCCCAAAAAGATAAAGGAAAATCTGTTTTAATATTGGCAGGTGCAGGTGGTGTTGGGTCGATTGCGATTCAATTGGCAAAAAAATTAGGTAATTTAACCGTAATTGCAACAGCTTCTCGCGAAGATTCTATTCAGTGGTGCAAAGATTTAGGAGCCGATTTTGTTGTAAATCATTATAACTTAAAAGAAGAATTAGAAAAAATAGGGCATAAAGAGGTAAATTATATTTTAGATTTTGTCGATTTAGAAGGTTATTGGGAAACCATCGCAGAAATTATTAAACCACAAGGGCATATCGTTTCTATTACCCAAAGCAGTAAACCTTTAAATTTAAACCTTTTAAAAAGCAAAAGTGTTACTTTTTCTTGGGAATTAATGTACACTCGTTCTATGTACAACACAAACGATATTGCTAGACAACACGAAATATTAAATAATATTTCCGAATTATTAGACAAAGGAATCTTAAAATCTACTTTAACAACCACTTTACATGGTTTTTCTGTCGAGAATTTTAAAAAAACCCATAGATTACAAGAATCTGGAAAATCTATAGGCAAAACAGTTGTTTTATTTTAGTGTTTATCAGCAAAATAAATACCCATTTAACCGAAAAGAATTCCTTAAGGTTATGCCTATATTTTTAGTTAAAAAGAAAGCTCATCATTTTTTTTGATGAGTTTTTTTGATGTATTTTTTTCGTTGAAATTAATTTCTTTTTTCTTTAAAGAGTCTTTACAATGTTGCTTAATTTGTTTGCCTAATTAGTAAATAATTAGCCCTAGATTTGCAAAACTTACAAAGTCTATAAAATTGTTAATTCTTAGCAATTTTTAAAGTTTTTTTTAAAATTATAAAATGGCAAATCATAAAAAAGAGCAACAAGATATTTTAGATAAATTAAATATCAAACAGTTAAATCCTATGCAAATAGAGGCAACTGCTGTTATTGAAAAAACCGACAATACAATATTGCTATCGCCAACAGGAACAGGAAAAACACTGGCTTTTTTATTACCAATCATTAAAAATTTAGATCCCGAAAATTCAAATATTCAAGTACTTATTTTGGTACCTTCTAGAGAATTAGCGATTCAAATAGAACAGGTTGTGCGTGAAATGGGTTCTGGCTACAAAGTTAATGCGGTTTATGGTGGAAGACCCATCTCTAAAGATAAAATAGAATTGAAACATGTACCTGCGATTTTAATTGGAACACCAGGTAGAATTTCCGATCACTTTAGTAACGAACGTTTTTCTAGAGATTGCATTAAAACGTTAGTTTTAGACGAGTTCGATAAGTCTTTAGAAGTTGGTTTTGAGTACGAAATGAGGCAAATTATAAAACAATTACCTGCTTTAAGTAAACGCATTTTAACTTCTGCAACACAAGGGATTAGCATTCCTGATTTTGTTGAATTAAAACAACCCAAAACCATTAATTATTTAAAAGGAAAAAAAGTTTCTAAATTAGAAATTAAAACCGTTATTTCTCCTGCAAAAAACAAACTAAATACACTTTTACATTTGTTAAATCATTTAGGAAATCAACAAGGAATTATTTTTTGTAATTTAAAAGATAGTATCAACAATCTAAGTACTTTTTTAGAAAGTAAAAACATAAAACATGGTTGTTTTAGCGGCGGAATGGAGCAAAAAGACAGAGAGCGTGCTTTGATAAAATTTAGCAATGGAACCTACCAAATTTTAATTGCAACAGATTTGGCTGCAAGAGGAATTGATGTTCCAGAAATGAATTACATTATTCATTATGAATTGCCTCTAGCTTTAGAAGAATTTACCCACAGAAATGGACGCACAGCAAGGGTTTCTGCAGAAGGAACTGCCTATGTTTTAAAGTGGAAAGATCAACTTTTACCTGAATTTATAAAAGATGCTGAAGTGGTAGATATTACGAAACAAGCAGAAAGAAAAATGCCTTATTGGGAAACTGTTTTTATTTCTGGCGGAAGAAAAGACAAAATTTCGAAAGGAGACATTGCAGGTTTATTTATTAAACAAGGAAAATTAAAAAGAGAGCAGTTAGGAACCATCAATTTAAAACAAGATTGCGCTTTTGTGGCTGTTCCGTTAACTTTAGCAACTCGTTTGGTAGAAAAATTGAACAACTCTCGTTTAAAAAAGAAGAAAGTTAGAATCTATAAGGCTTAAATAGACAATATTTAAAAAATAATATTCTCTACAAATTGAATCTACTATAGAGGAAAACTGAAAAATGTGGAACGCTCTCTCGCCCGCAAAATTTTGGAAAATTGAGGAAAAATGAACCAAAAAATGTTTGAATTTACTCAAACTTTGAAAATCAGTTTTGCGGAATTCTTACTCAAACTCTGAATTTAGAAAGTTTGTGGAATTGAGCAAAATGCGGAAAATCACTCTAATGCAGAATTAAAAACTTGGCGGAATAATCACTAAAAAACAAAATTATAAACTAAAAAAAACTACGAAAACGCCAACACCATTTATAAAAAATGGCTACTTTTAGCCTAATTAAAAGTACAAATTTCTATAAATAAAGATGTTAGCAGTAACTACAGAACAGACTCAAGAACATTATGAATTTTAAAACATTTTTTCATTACATAAGTTATCTACAATATCCCTTAATGTTGATTGGGCTTTATTTTGCTTTTAAACCATATTTTTACGGAATAGAAGAATTAAAAAGAAATCCTGATTTAATTTTTCAAAATTTAAATTCATTATTGATTTTTATGGGACTTGGAGTAAGTTTTTCCTCATTACAAGATACTACTAAAACTCAAAATAAGTTTTCTGAAAACATTTGGAAAAACCCTAAAAAAGGGAAAATTATGATTTCTTTGATAAGTCTTATGATTTTATCTTTTTTAACTTTTGGACTAATTGGATATTATTTTACAGAAATTGGAATTTTAAAAGAATTGTCTATTGGAATTATTGTTTTAGGGTTAGGAATGTTTGGTTTTTTAAAAGCAACAATTGAAATGTTTGAAAATCATAGAATAGATAAAAATAATAATGAACGAAAACAAAAATAAAACCTTGAGTGTTTTTTTAGTAACTATAGGTGTAATTGGAATTATTGCAGGCATATTTCTAGCGGTAAGTGGAAATAAAACTACAGGAATATCTGGTTCAATAGCAAGTGCTGGAATTACTATAAAAGGAATTCGCGATATTATAAAAATAAAAAAATAACT
This sequence comes from Polaribacter batillariae, assembly GCF_017498485.1. NCBI lineage: Bacteria > Pseudomonadati > Bacteroidota > Flavobacteriia > Flavobacteriales > Flavobacteriaceae > Polaribacter > Polaribacter batillariae. Next base: position 213,624 of record NZ_CP071795.1, read on the forward strand.
ACTGCCAATAGTTATTACAGTAATTTTTAAACCATAAAATAATGGTGTTAATTAAAAAGATTGTTAAGGCGCTGCAGTAACTGCACCTAGTGTATATAACTGCTCTAGAGTAGGAGATTCGCTACCACCTACAGGTTCTAGAGTAATACCAAATGCTTCAGATTCGTTTGCATTTTCTATGGTAAAAATCTTGTTAGCATCTGTTGTAAACGTTTCTAAGGTTCCTAAACTTGTAGGAGTTAAAGGACTTAGTTTTAATGACCAAACTTGATATACTTTTCCTTTTGGTGGGTCTGGCAAACCTTTTGCATCTAAATAAATACTGTTTGTTTTTTTGTCCCAATACACTTTTGCGTAAGAGTTCGGAGAAACTTTTTGACCAGCAAGAGGCACAGAAATAATGTCTTTATCTCTAAAAATAGAAATCAACTTTTCTGCCTCGGCCAAATTATTAGATGCCTTGTCTATTTGTTCTTCTAACTGTTGTTTTTCTGTAGCAATTTGCTCTTTTAATTGGTTGTTTTGCGAAATGGACCAAATTAAAACACAACCAATAACAATAGAAGCTACCCAACCAGAATATTGTAACCAATTATTTTTAGGTTTAGAAATCGAAATTACTTTTGTTTCTTTACCTTCAATTTCTTTTTGTATGGTTGTAAATAAATAAGAGGCATCTTTTTTAGAAGCTGCTGCAGTAAGCTTTACAATGGCATTTTCTATTGATAACACTTCTGCTAACAATTCTGGGTTTTCTTGAATTGCGGCATGCACTTCTTCATTCTCTTTTTCTGAGAGTGAACCTGCAACGTACAGTTCTAAAATTCCTGATGCTATGTATTCTTTTGTATTCATTTATTAAACTCCAAGCATAATGCGCAACTCGCCTATACAATTTCTGTTTCTTGTTTTTATAGTACCTATTGGCATTTCTAATTCTTCTGATGCTTCTTTTTGGGTAAATCCTTTAAAATAAATTAATTCTATGATTCTTTTACATTTATCACCTAATTTGGTAACAAATTCTTTTATACCAATTGTATCTGTAGAATTGTCTAAACTTTTACTGGTTTCTAATATATCTACGAAAAAATCTGAGTTAAGGTTTTGTTTAGACTGTTTATATTTTTTAGAACGTGTATAGTCTATCGCCGCATTTCTTGCAATATTAAGGATCCATGTAAAGAAACGCCCTTTTTTAGCACTGTAAGAAGTTGAGTTTTTCCAAGCTTTTATAAAAACATCTTGTGTGATTTCTTGTGCGACATCGTCGTTTTTAACAATGTTATTTACCACACCAAAAATACTATTGCAATACATATTGTATAGTTTTTCGTAGGCTTTTACATCCTTTTGTTGAAACTCTAAAACTAATTGTTCTAAATTCATATATTTTATATCTCTGCGAAACTATTAAATTTAATTCATAAATAAATGTTTTTTACAATAAAAAAACCTCAAGAACTTGAGGTTTTAAATTTAGGTTATGGATGTACAAAATTATTTCTTAATAAAAATAAAATCGCCACCTTCGTCTCCTGTTCTACTTATTGGTGCATATTGTGGTTGATTATCGCCAGTTGTATTGTTAATAACAGGATCTTCTATCATATTAAATAGCTGTCCTGCAGACAAATACTTGTCGTTGTTTTGTTGCAAACGCTTTAATAAATACTTCATAAAAACACTTTCGTTTGGCACTGTGGTTAGGGTACCACTTGTAATTGCTTTTCTACTAGGTAGCGCATATTTCTTTTGAACTGCTTTAGATGCTTCTTTATAAGATCTACTCGTTGTTAAAATGCTACCACTAAAACAAGCATCTGCAATTAATAACGTGTGTTTAGAGTTAATGGCTCGTATGTAAGAAACAATGCTGGTGTTTAAAATTACATTTCCTTCAAATTCCATTTCTGCATCCGAAGGCATCCAATAACCACGTTCGCTTACTTTATCGTAATTTCCATGTCCTGCATAAAAAATAACTACGTTATCGTTTTTACTTACTTTCTTTTTTAAGTTGTAAAATTCTCTGGTAATTTGGTTTTCTGTTGGGTTTTTTAATACGGTTACATTTTCTTTCGCAAAAGTGTAATTATTTACCAAAACATCTGCCAAATTTTGTGCATCTCTTATAGGTTTTCCTTGTAAATCTTGAATACTTTTATCTTGGTAGGTACTTACACCAATTATTAAAGCGTAGTATTTTCCAAAACCAATGTCTAATTTTTCGTTGTTATTTTCGGTAACATCTCCATTATTAATATTTGCTGAATTTCTTTTTACAACAAATGTTTTTGTAGAAGATGCTTGCTTCATATCTGTGGCTTTTACGACCAAATCGTTTTTTCCGTATTTTAAAGGTACGTTTGCAGAGAAAGTTCCATTTTCAGATACATTTGCTTCAACCCCATTAATGGTAATTTCGTAAATTCCATCTGAGTCTGTGGCTGTTCCTCGAACTAAAATCTTTTTAGCTTCAACAATTTTAAAACCTCTTTTTAACTCTACATTTGGTTCTGAAATAACCACCACTGGCGGATTGTTAAAACTGGCAGATTGATAATTAACCTTTAAATAATCGATGGCTATTTTTTTATCGTGATAAATGGTATAGCCGAGTTTGTTTCCAAAGAAAGGTTCGAAAGCGGTTTCGTTTACATATTGGTCGTTGATATAAAAACGCAACAAACCTCCAGATTTTACAATTTTTAGTTTGTTAGAAAAGTCTTTACCTACTTTAATTGCAGGGGTTTCTGTAAACGGAATTATTTTTTTATATACATTATTTTCGAATTTTCTAAACATATAACTCCCGTTTCCAGAGAATAAAAAAGAATATTCGTTTGCCGAGTTTTTTCTACCAAAAGTAACTCCGTATAAACCAGAATTAGAGTTTGTTATTCTGCTAATGGCTGTTTCTATTACAAAATCTTTCTGGGTGTTTATATCGATGCTTCTACTTATAAAAATGCCTCCTTTTTTCTTTCTGTGTAAAATTAGTTTTCGATTTTCTAGAGCTACAGAATAATCGTCTGCATCTTCTAATTGCCAACCATTTGCATTCGAACTAAAGTTTTCTGTTAACGGAACAGACAAATCTTTACGGGTTACAATCTGCAAATTATCGTTTTTATTTTTTAAACGATGTATTCGTAAATAATCGACAGCTATTTCTTGTTTGTTATAAACTACAAAGCCCAATCTATCTCCATAAAAGGGTTCGAAATCTGTTTTGGTTACATATCTATCATTTATAAAATATTTGTAATGGTCGCCTTCTTTGCGCACTTTTAAAATGTTAGAAGCTCCGTTGTTTTGATTTACAGCAGAAGATTTTGTCCATTTTTCTATAATTTCTTCTTTTCCATCTACTGTTCTAACAATTTTATAATACCCTGTTCCTGCAATATAAAATCGAAAACTGTTGCCGCCTTCTAAACCCCACATAAAACCAAAAGGGCTGTTGTTTGCGCCACTAATTTTATCTAATTTGGCTACAAATTCAAAATCTTTAGAAGTATCGAAATACTTTTTAATATTGGTAGAATAGCCCAATTTTTCTCTTTTATGTGCTACGTAATATTTACCATTCGAAATTCTAAAATGGGTATTTACATCGTTTTGTTCTGTCCAATGATTTGTTTTATTATTAAAATCATCGGCAAATAAAACAGATTCTACTTCCTTTGCATGGTTAATATTGTAAATGTTTTTATTGTTAGAATTGTTATTTAAATAAGCAATATTTAAATAATCGATTGCGATTTTTTGGGGCTGAAAAACAGCAAAACCATATCTGTTTCCAGGAAAATTTAAGTTGTAAGCTCTGTAAACTTCTGTATTGTTAATAAAGAAAACATAATCGTTTCCTCTTTTTTCTAACTTTATTGTATTTGTAGAGAAGTTTTCTTTTTTTATGGCAGAAGAGGCTTTCCAATCTTGTAAAGTTTGTAGCTTGTTATTCGCATATTTATCTACGGCAAAACTTCCGCTAGAGGTAATTAAAAATTGGAATTGATTTCCCCCATCTTTACGTCCGAAAATAATACCAAATCCGTTATTTTTTATTCCCGAAATTTTTTGAATAGAGGTTTCTATTTTAAAATCTTTTTGGGTATCTAAATCTAATGTTTTTGTGGTGGTAAAGCCTTTTTGTCCTTTGTATTCGAAGTAATATTTTCCATTATTAATTTCTAAAACAACGTTATTATCGCTAGAAACAGCCCAATGGTTTGTATTGGAATAAAAACTGTCGTAAAGAATTGTTTTTGTTTTGTAATCGTTATTATTGTTAGCATAATTGGTGTTGTTATTTATAGTAGTACCTGTTTGTTTTACTCGAATATAATCGATAGAAATTTTTTGATTTCGATACAGCATAATTGCTGTTTTATTTCCGATAAAGTTTTTATAGCTTTCGGAATAAACCAAAGCATTATTTACATAAAACGATATGGTATTTGCTGTTTTAGAAACCTTTAATACGTTAACACCAAAGTTTCCTGTTTTAATTTTATCGGATTTTGTCCATGCTTTTATGTTTGAATATGTACCGTTATTGGCTTCGGAAATTCTAAAAAATCCTCCAGAAGTAATTCCAAATTCTTTATAATTATTATCATCTTTAAAATCATATAAAAAAGAGATTGCATAATTATCGACACCAGAAATTTTTTGAATAGAGGTTTCTATTTCGAAATTAGAATTGGTATTTAAATTGTAAGCAGGAGTAGAAATTCGCCACGATTTTTCGGTTTTTTTATAATCGAAATAATACCTACCATTATATACACTAAGTTCTCTATTTGCATTGTTACCTGTTGGCCAGGTACCTTTAGAATTAAATTCTTCTTGATATACGAAAGTGCTGTTACTATTCTGACTAATTATTGAAGTAGGTAGTAATAAAAATAAGAATAGTATGTTTTTTAGGATTTTCATACTGTTTGTTTTTATTGATGATTCATAGAAATAAAAATAGGAACAACTTTCGCAGACGAACTTTTGGAAGTTGCTTTAAAGGAAATTTTATTTTTACTAAAAGTAACGTCGTTTCCTTGAAACATTTTATAAGAAAGTGCTTGTTTTATTCTCGATACAAAATCTCCAGAACCGTATTTTGCTTTGCTAACAATGTTGTTAATGTCTAGTTTTTCTTTGCTGTATAAAACACATAAAATATCTTGTCCTGGATGATTGTCGAATTCTATAAAATAATCTTCATTTGGTATGGCAATTTCGCTATTGGTATAATTAAAATAGTCGCTAAAACCACCAAAAGGATATAATTTATTGACAGATTTATCGTAAGAACCATAACCAATTAAATATACATAACCTCTTTGTTTGCTGTTTAAATATATTCTAAATTGAGTTCCAGAAGTATAAGTTTCATTAACTTTATAGGTAGTTTTTGTAGCTTTAACAATGTTAAAGTTTCTTGTAGCTCCTTCGCTTAAACGAACTGGCATGGTGTTTCCACTACTTAATTTTAAGGTTATTTCTCCTCCTAAATTATTAGATATGTAAGAGTTATTATTATTATTATTATTATTGAAATCGTTATTGTCTTGATCCACTAAAACATAAGCTGTTTTTACTTGTCTTTCGAAATCTGCATATTTAATCCAGAAGAAACCATTTTTACCAAATTTGGTTCCCCAGGAATTCATTATTTCGAAAGCTCCACCAGCCTTATTGTCATCATAACCAACCACAACCATTGCATGGCCATAAGTTCCATTATTAGGAATCCAAACATTATTATAATCTGTTTTTAAGTTAGAAAACTTAAATAATCCTATAACTACTGGATTTTTGGTCGAAATTGCTTTTTTTACTTTGCCTGTTAAATTAGTAGGATTGTCCCACCTTGCCAATCTTTCATAAGTCAAAATTTTATGATTTTTAGCCTTTGTAAATGTATAATTAGTAGGTGTTTTTAAACAAGTTCTATAATCGTAAGGAAAATCTGCTAATTTAGCAGAACCAAAATTGTTCATTACTTTCATTGCGTTTTCGATATATGCTCCTTGGCATTTAGCATTTACTTTAATTTGATTATAAACAAATGCTGGCGAAAACGTATTTTGATTTATTTTAGCAGTATTAAACTCCCAATTATTTTTAATGGCATTAGCCATTGTTCTTGCACCATAAGCACTTGCCCAACCCACACAAGAACCTTGTGAACCTTGGTTTCCAGGAGTAGGAGTGTAGCCTTTTAAACTATAAGCACGAGGTAGTGCTTTAAAACTTCTGGTAATTAACGGAACCGATTGTGGAACTTCGTTGTATAAATTTTCGTCGAATTTAAGTCCCGTGCCAAATTCTTGCGAAGCCATTGTTCCTGATAAAATTATGCAGAAACAAAGTAGTATTAATCTTTTCATTTTCTGTGTTTTAGAGTTACACAACAAAAATGAGAAAACTACAAAGTAAAAAAAATACGTCATATGACGTATTTTAAGAGTTTTTATTGATAAAAATTACAACCGAATTATCTTTTGAACTTTATTTTTATTCAAATAATTTTTAATAATTGCTTTGGCTAACTCTTTATTTTCGATTGTGGTAAGCAACGTTTTTAAAATGTCTAATTTATTTTCTTGATATGCCAAATTTGTATAACCATAGCCAAAAACGTTGTTATTTTCTATTAAAATAATGGCATGTTCTTCAACTTCTCTTCCTTTGTCGATAATAATAAAATTGTCGTTGTTAAAATTTTGATGAAAAGGTTTTCTTTTTTTCTTAAAATTGTACTTTGGCGAAAGTGTTTCTAATTCTATATAATATTTTAAACGTGTAAAAAGTTCGTTTCCAGTTTTTTCGAAAGATATAGAATTTGCTCTGTCTTGAATTTTAATAGACCTTTTCGTATCTTTTAAAAACAACTTGTTTACTTCTGCTTTTATATTTTTTCCACGTCCAATAAAAATAACTTTTCCTTCGGAATCGTGCACGTAAAAAACACCCATTACTTTGGCTGTAGCATCTATTAATTTTTGATGTTTGTCTTTTTCAATTCTTCTATCGTAATATTTTACAGAATTCTGAATGATGTTTTTATGAACATCTTTTTCTAACAATAATTTAAATAATTGCACAGTTGCCAAAGCATCTCCAGAGGCTCTGTGTCGATCTGTCATAGGAATTCCTAATGATTTGGTTAGTTTTCCTAAGCTGTAAGAAGGTTGATCTAATATTAAAGCTTGACTCAATTCTACAGTACACAATGTATTTCTGTTGAAATCGTAACCCAAACGTTCGAACTCTGTACTTAAAATTCGATAATCGAAAGAAGTGTTGTGGGCCACCAAAGTACAATCTTTGGTTATTTCTATAATTCTTTTGGCAACTTCGTAAAATTTTGGTGCATTTCTTAACATGGCATTGTTAATACCTGTTAGTTTTACAACAAATTTTTGAATTTCCTTTTCTGGGTTTATCAAGCTAATAAACTGATCTACAATAGCATGTCCGTCGAATTTGTAAATGGCTATTTCTGTAATGCCTTCTTCGTTAAACTTACCTCCAGTTGTTTCAATGTCTAATATTGCGTACAAATCTTTTTTTTATCGGGGCAATTTATTAATTATAATTTCTACTGCCAAAGATAAAACTTCCTACGCGAACCATTGTACTTCCGTTTTCAATTGCTAGTAAATAGTCTCCACTCATGCCCATAGAAAGAATGTTAAGTTGGCAATTCTCTGTTTCTGTTTTCAATTTTTGTGCTTCAAAAAAGTGATTTAGCGAAGAAAATTCTTTTTTTAATTGTTCTTGATTGTTTGTAAATGTGGCCATGCCCATAAAACCAACAATTTTTATATTTTTTAATTCACGCAACTTTTCTGATGCTAAAATAGTTTCAATATCTTCAAAAGATAATCCGAACTTGGTTTCTTCTTTGGCAATTTTAGCTTGTAACAAACAATGGATAATTCTATCGTGTTTTTTTGCTTGTTTGTTGATTTCTTTTAAGGTAGAAAATTTATCAACTCCGTGAATTAAATCGACAAAATGCGCCATATATTTTACCTTATTGCTTTGTAAATGACCAATCATATGCCATTTAATATCTTTGGGTAAAACATCGAATTTTTCTACCATTTCTTGAATTTTATTCTCCCCAAAAACTCGTTGCCCAGCACTATAAGCTTCTTGTAAATCTGCAACAGGTTTGGTTTTAGAAACGGCCACTAAAGTTACGTTTTTGGGAATAGAATTTTTTATTTTTTGTAGACTTTCTTTGATACTCATTTTTATTTTTTTTTGATGGAATAATGCATAAAGATTCTAAAACAAGTTTAGAATAACTTTGTTAAAACTCATAAATCGTTAATGCACTTCTTAACTTGGGCTCGATATAAGTAGTTTTTGGTGGCATTAACAAACCAGCATCTACGATTTCTTTCAACTCTTTTATATTTGTAGGCAACATTCCAAACGAAACTTTAAAATCGCCAGCATCTACTTTTGTTTTTAGTTCTAAACTATCAGATTTATCTTGCGAATACACAATTTTAGAGTCGTTTCGAATGTCTTCAATTCCTAAAATAGGTCTTAAAACGGTGGTGTACAAAATTTGAGCATCTAATTTGCTTAAAGCATCTGTAAAGTTATAGATAGATTTTCGTAAATATAAAGCATAAAAATCACCATTTAAGTACATGCTAAAATGATGTTTTTCTTTGGGTTTGTACAATTCTTGCTTTCGATTTTCGATTCTAAAATAGGTATCTAATTCAATTAAAAATTCATCTGAAGTTAAACCATTTAAATCTCTTATAAATCGATTGAATTCGTAGATTTTCAACTCACTTTCTGGCAGTAAATAACTCATAAAAAAGTTATAATCTTCTTCGCCTGTATGATTTGCATTTTCTTTTGCCAATCTTTGTGCCAACAAACAAGAAGAAGTAGATCTATGATGCCCATCTGCAATATATAAGGTTTTTACCCCCTTAAAAGCGGCTGTTATTTTTTCGATATCATTGGCATTATTTACTACCCAAAGTAAATGTAAATCTTTATCAGTTGTAGAGAATTCGTATTCTGCTCTTTGTTCTTTGTATTTTTTTATGATTGATAAAATCTCATCATTATCAGGATATGTTAGTAATACAGGCTCTGCATTAAAACCAGTATTTTTTAGATAATTTTCGAATAATAACTCTCTTGATTTAAGCGTTCCTTCGTGTTTTTTTATGATATTTTGATGGTAATCTTCTACAGAAACTGCAGCAATAATTCCACAAAAAGAATCTGTAGATGTTATTTTTTGATAGATATAAAAACCTGGTAAATTATCTTTTTGAAAGACATTGTTTTCTTTAAATTCTAAATACCTATTATGCACTAATTTAAAGCGTAATTCTCCACTAATATCTTGTTTATGATACTTATAACCAGGATTTATTACATGCAAAAACGTATAAGGGTTAAACGCTAATTTAGAATACAACATTTCTGGAGTATAAACTTCGTACGATTTCGAAGAAACCATGGCGACTTTATCTCTTGTTGCTCTAACCGCTTTAAAAGGTTTTACAGTTGCCAAATTATTTTAAAAGTTTTATAATTTTATTTGCAATTTCTACTCCAACTCTTTCTTCTGCTTCTATAGTACCAGCTCCAATATGTGGAGATAAAGACAAATCTGGATTCATTAATAATTGAACTTCTGGAGTTGGTTCGCTTTCAAAAACATCTAAACCTGCAAATTGTATTTTTCCATCTTTAATCGCATTAACCATCGCAACTTCATTTAAATTACCACCTCTTGATGTGTTTATAATACCTACACCATCTTTCATTTTTTCTATTTCTTGAGCATCAATTACATAATCTTCTTGATCTGGAACATTAATCGTAATAAAATCGGCCTCTTTTAACAGTTCTTCCTTCGAACTCATTTTAATATTAAAATTGACTTTCTGGCCGTTGAAAAAATCTAAAGTAATGCTTTCAGAATCTATATTTTCGTCTATTGCAATTACTTCCATTCCAATTCCGATGGCAATTTTCGCCACTTCTTGTCCAATGCTTCCAAAACCAATAATTCCTAATTTTTTACCACGTAATTCTGTTCCGTTAGAGTATGCTTTTTTTAATTCTCGAAACCTAGAATCGCCTTCTAAAGGCATTTCTCTGTTTGCAGAATGAAGAAATCTTACCATTCCAAAAAGATGTGCAAAAACCATTTCTGCTACAGAAATTGTAGATGCTTCTGGTGCATTAATTACATGTAAACCTTTTTCGATGGCGTAATCTACATCAATCGTATCCATACCAACACCTGCAAAAGCGATGAGTTTTAAAGACGGACATTCGTCTATTAAATCGTCACGAACTTCGGTTAAACTCTTTACAACAAGTGCATCTATATTATGTTCGTTTATATAATTTTCTAATTGATTTTGAGCCACTTTTGTGTTGATAACCTCAAAACCTTCTTTTTCTAAAGCGTCAATTCCACTTTTTGATAATCCGTCGTTTGCTAATATTTTCATTTTTGTAATCGTGTAATTGTTACTTACTCAAACTTACTATTTTTAGTTTCAAAGTTGAGCCTTTGTAACTTTGTGACTTATTTTTTACTTTATTACTTTTTCTAAGGCTTGCATTACATCTACCAAAGCTTGTACACTATATAATGGTAAAGCGTTGTACATACTTGCTCTGTAACCTCCCACACTTCTGTGTCCATTTAACCCGTTAATGCCTGCATCTTTCCACATTGTATCGAATTTATCTGTTAAAGATTCATCCGTTAACGTAAAAGTTGCATTCATGGTACTTCTGTCTTCTTTTGCAACCATTCCTTTAAAAAGCGGATTTCTATCAATTTCAGCATATAAAAGAGTAGCTTTTTTGTTGTTTACTTCTTCAATAAACTTAATTCCGCCTAAATCTTTTAGCCATTGTAAAGTCAGCATCGAAACATACACTGCAAAAACAGAAGGTGTATTAAACATGCTGTCTTTCTCGATATGAACTTGATAATTTAGCATTGAAGGGATGTGTCTTTCTACTTTTCCAAGAATTTCTTCTTTAATAATCACCAAAGTTGTTCCTGCAGGACCCATATTTTTTTGTGCACCCGCATAAACTAAATCGAATTTTTCGAAATCTAACTGACGAGAAAAAATATCGGAACTCATGTCACAAACCAAAGGAACATTTGTTTCTGGAAACTCCTTCATTTGTGTTCCTGCAACTGTATTGTTACTTGTACAATGGAAATAATCTACATCTGTAGGAATTGAATATCCTTTAGGTATGTAAGAAAAACCTTTATCTTTAGAAGAACCAACTTCTACAACTTCTCCAAATACTTTTGCTTCTTTTATGGCTTTATCTGCCCAAGTTCCTGTGTTTAAATAGGCTGCTTTTTTGTTTAGTAAATTGTAGGCAACCATTAAAAACTCCATACTTGCACCACCTTGTAAAAACAATGCTTTGTAGCCTTTATTTTCTAAACCCAACAATTCTAAAGCCAAACTTCTGGCTTTTTCCATCACTTCTACAAAAGGTTGGCTTCTGTGAGAAATTTCTATTAACGATAAATTATCGTTATTAAAATTTAAAATGGCTTCAGATGCTTTTTGTAAAACTTCTTGCGGAAGAATACAAGGACCTGCGCTAAAATTATGTTTTTTCATACTCTTTTAAAGTTCAAAATTTAAAATTCAAAGTTCTGTATAGAATCTTTGTGCATTACTATGTTTCTGGGTTATTTTATTTAAAATTTAAAGTTTTTAAAACCTGTCATTTCGACTTTATGGAGAAATCTTTAATTTTTTGTTTTAAGATTTCTCGACTTCACTTCGTTTCGCTCGAAATGATAAAGCAATATATTTTATATTTTAGACAAAAACTCCAACGTATTTACACCATCTGCATAATCCCACAATTGCGGATTTTGTGTTTCACCAAAAGCGACTTCATTTTCTATAAAGTCTTTGGCAACAATGCATTGTATCTTATCTCTATCTTCATATAATTTTATTTTTAGGTCGATTTCATTATCATAATATTCATAAAAAACAGTGGCAATAGGAGAGGAGTAACTCTCATCTTCCTTAATCATTAAAAAACCATTTTCTAGCAAATCGTATTCGCTCATTAAATACACAGCCTTGTTATAATCGTAATTATTGGCGTATTTGGCGTTGTTAATCATGTCTTTTTTCACATACATTCCATTAAAAAAATTATTGAAATCGTAATTTTTGGGAACATAAATTTTTGATACAGATCTACAACCCAAACCGAAATAGGTAAAAACATCATCGGCTAATTTTTTTAAATCTTCCTCAGATTCATTTCCTTTTAAAACCGCCACAGAATTTCTACTTTTTCTAATAATATTTGGTTTGTTTTTGAAATAATATTCGAAATAACGCGCTGTATTATCGCTTCCAGTTGCAATTACGGCATCGAAATTTTCTAACTTTTCTTCTGTAAAAGTGATATTTCCTTTGAATTCCTCAGATACATATTCTAAATACTTGGCTAAAAAAGGCAATAAATGTTTATCACCTGAAGATTGTTTTACTAAAACGTAATGACCTGATATTAGAACCGATAAAAAATCATGAAAACCAACCAAAGGAATATTACCAGCCATTACAATTGCAACTGTTTTTGGAGTTTCAATTTTAAAATTACTATCTAAAATCCATTTTTCTAAATTGCTTTTAGTTAATGTTTTAGACCAACTTTCTAAAGAAAAAAGTAAGTTTTCTTTGGTAAACCAAGAATTGTTTTCTTGTGCAATTTTTAATTGATGCTTAAAACCATCAAAAAACAAATCGTTGTGTGGTATTTGTTCTTTTTTTGCTATTTTTTCTTGCGAAAACTGACTTAAAAAAGCGCCTAATTTGGCAAAAGCAGTAATTCTATTTTGAATACTATTCATTTATTTTGGTTGTAACTAATTTTGGCGTTATTTTTGCAACTGCAAAGGTACAAATTAGAAAAGAAAATTATGGCAATTATAATAACAGATGAATGTATAAATTGTGGGGCTTGTGAACCAGAATGCCCTAACACAGCAATTTACGAAGGTGCAGACGATTGGAAATATTCAGACGGAACAGATTTAAGTGGAAATGTAGTTTTACCAAATGGAAAATCGGCAAATGCAGATGAAGACCAAGAACCAATTTCTGACGAAATTTACTACATTGTTGCAGATAAATGTACAGAATGTAAAGGTTTCCACGAAGAGCCACAATGTGCTGCAGTGTGTCCTGTAGATTGTTGTGTGCCAGATGAAGATAATGTAGAAACCGAAGAAGAGTTGTTAGCAAAGCAAAAATTTATGCATAACAGTTAAAATTTAAAATCTAAAGAGAATACTATTTAGATTGTAAACTTAATGTACAAAAAAAATCCGAAGCTAATTCCGGATTTTTTTTACTAATATTTTTGTAAATACTGCTGAATTATAGATCTGTTTTTCCAAAAAGAATTTTCGTACGTTTCTTTCGATAAATAAGTGGTTCTTTTTTTTAAATCTTCTTTTCTAAAAGGTTTTAGGGTGGAAGCTTCAATTATTGTAGGTGCTTTTAATAAGACTTCTGTGGTTTCAAAAATGTTTACTTCTACCTTAACATTAAACTTTACTTTGTTTCTTTCTTTTGTATTTTCTATAAACTTTATAGGTCTATTTACGTAAGCATATCTTGTTATGGCTCGATAATAATAAGCAGGGTAAATTTTTCCTAATTTATTTTTTTCGTAATATAAAGTAACTTCGTTTTCATTATCTGAATACTTAATTCCCAAAAGTAATTTTAAATTTAAATGCTCACCTCGTTTTCCGTCTGCAAATTTGTAAGCTATTTTTTTTACTGAAAAATCGGAAGCATCAATATAGATTTTACCGGCATATTTTGCTTTCGATTTTCTGGGTTCAAAGGAAATTACATAATATTTAGAAAGCCCTAAAAATTCATTTTTTTCTAATTGATGATGGTAATATTTTCGATTAAAAAAATTATTTTGAGCTGTTTTATTAAAAAAAGTGCTTTCTTTATTTGTGTCCATTAAAAAATTGGATATTTTTAAATTGCTAAAACTGTTACTTTTTTCTATAGAATCGTTTTCTTTGATTACTTTTTTGAAAGACAATGAGTCTTCAACTTTAAACCAACCAGATTTTATTTTGTAAGTTTTCTCTTTGCTTAAATGCTTTAAAACGATATTCTGAAGTTTTTTACTGATATTTTTAACGGTAATTCCTGATCCGATACTTGCTTTTTTATACCCTTCTACGGTATCTGGAATATAAAAGGTAAGGTGTTTTTTTACTTTGGGTTCGCAAATATTTTTAGATTTTACAACGCTTTTGTATTCCGATGAAAATTCTGGTTTTCTTTGTTGTAGATTTTTAGAAAAATCTTTCAATTCTTTTTCTGCTAATTTTCTGTTTTTTCTGCTTAATATCGAACTTGATTTTAATTCTAAATCTAATTTTTTAAAATCCATTTTCTGACTTTCAATTGCGTACATTTCTTGTTTCGTAGCTTCAGTTAGAAAGTTTTCTTTCATACTTTTTTCTGACTTCATCAATAAAGAATCTAAAGAAATTGTTGCTAGATTTAGTTGAATTTCGGATAACTGATTTACAGATTCAGATAAGTTTACATTGTAATTAAGCGCAATTAATTGATTTTTAGAGAGTGTTTTTGTTGCATACCCTAAGAAAGAAAATGTTATGGTTTTAACATTTTTTAAATCGAGTGTGTATTTGCCAAATTCATTGGTTACAGTACCTGTTTTTAAATTGGTTACAATCGAAACATTTTCAATAGGTTTTAAAGAGTTTTCAGAAACTACTTTTCCGGTAATTGTTTGAGAGAATGTTGCCAAACTTATTAAGAATAACAACATAAAAACGTGTAATTTTTGGGTCATTGTTTTTTTTATTTCGTGAAAAATAAGTCAATTTTAGATTTGTAAATAAAACGCTGTTTAAGTTTAACAAAGTATTATATTTGCATTCTGAAAATTTTAAGAAAGTTAACTTAATTTTAGGTTAAATAACTCTTTCGAAGATAATATATACATAAATGAAAGCTGGAATTGTAGGATTACCCAACGTAGGAAAATCAACTTTATTTAACTGTTTATCAAATGCAAAAGCGCAAAGTGCAAACTTTCCTTTTTGTACAATAGAACCCAATTTAGGAGTTGTAAATGTACCAGATAAAAGAATAGAAAAGTTAGAAGAATTGGTAAAACCAGAACGCGTTTTGCCTGCAACTGTAGAAATTGTAGATATTGCAGGTTTGGTAAAAGGGGCAAGCAAAGGAGAAGGTTTGGGAAATCAGTTTTTGGCAAATATTCGCGAAACAGATGCCATTTTGCATGTGCTAAGATGTTTCGATAACGACAATATTATTCATGTAGATAATTCTATTGATCCAGTTAGAGACAAAGAAACGATTGATATTGAGTTGCAATTAAAAGATTTAGAAACGGTTCAAAAAAGATTAGAAAGAGTAAAAAGAACCGCCAAAACAGGCAATAAAGAAGCGCAAGCAGAATTAGTGGTTTTATTAAAAATAGAAGAAACATTATTAAAAGGGCAATCTGTAAGAACTTTAGATTTTTCTGAAAAAGAATTAGAATTTGTACAGCCTTTACAGTTTATTACTTTAAAACCAGTGTTATATGTTTGTAATGTAGATGAAAACTCTGCCGTTTCTGGTAACGATTATGTAGAAAAAGTAAAAGAAACAGTAAAAAACGAAAATGCAGAAGTGATTGTGTTGGCTGTGGGAACAGAAGCAGATATTGCAGAATTAGACGATTATGAAGAACGTGAAATGTTTTTGGCAGACATTGGTTTAGAAGAAGCTGGCGTTTCGCGTTTGGTACGTTCTGCATACAAATTATTAAACTTACAAACCTATTTTACAGCAGGAGTAAAAGAAGTTAGAGCTTGGACCATTCCAATTGGTGCCACTGCGCCTCAAGCTGCAGGAGTTATTCATACAGATTTCGAAAAAGGTTTTATTAGAGCAGAAACCATTTCTTACGAAGATTATGTAACTTATGGTTCGGAAGCAAAAGTAAAAGAAGCTGGTAAGATGAGAGTAGAAGGGAAGGAATACATTGTAAAAGATGGCGATGTTATGCATTTTCGCTTTAACGTTTAGTTTTTATGGCTAGTATTTAATTTTTCTTCGACCTTGTAGAAAAATCTCTAAAATAAAAATCAAAAATTCCAATGAAGAAATTTGTTGGTTTTTTAGCATCATATCCAAAAATGTATAAGTAAATTTATTCTAATTTTTTTTAGAATAATATTTAAATTATTGGGTTGCATATCTTTAGACTATTTTTTGAAAAGTCTATTTTTATTTCTAAATTGTAACTTTAATCTCAATAGAATAATCATTTCAGAAATGAATTGTAGCATTTCATAAAGGTTTTTATAGAATTGGTTTTAAATTTCGATTTCAAGTTTCTAACGGAATATAGTACTTCGCTATGTAGTTAGAAATTTTTTATAATATCTATTTTTTTTAAAATAAAACGTTTCAGAAGAATTTATAGACATTTTAGAAAGTTTATTACTTAAACAACCAAATGATTTAAGAGTTTTGTTATGTAATTAAAAATTTAAATTATGAAAACAAAACTACTTATATACTTTAGCCCCTTATTAATTCGGAGTGATATTTTAAATTTCAAATAAATATATTTGAGATATGAAATACAAGAAATGGACATTAGCACAGAAGTTAGAAATACTATCAGTTTCAGAAGAAATCGGCATTGTTGAAGCCTGCCGAAAATACAGTGTAAGCACAGGTACTTTCTACAGTTGGCGGAAAAAGTTTGAGCACAAAGGTGAAGCTGGTTTAAAAGTTACCTATGACACTAAAAGCAAAGAACTTAAAGAAGCCGAACAAGAAAATCGTGTTTTAAGAAAATTACTAAGCGATAGAGAAATAGAACTTGAAGTGCAACGAGAACTTTTAAAAAAAAAGTTTGGAACGTCCGATCCAAGAAAGATCTAGTAGACGCTATATATAAAAAACATAAAATTAGCAAGAGTAAGATTATCAAAATGGTAGGTATTGTGTCAAGTAGCTATTATAGAAAGCCTAGTGGTGGTAAAAAAGGAAATAAGCCAACTAAAGAGACCTTTCACAAGACTAAAGGCCTGGTATTGCAGGATGACGTAGTTGCAGCTATTAAAGAGGTTTTAAAGGATGAATTTATAGATTGTGGCTATAGATTAATGACCAGTTATTTAAATAGAGACGGCTATACTATAAACCATAAAAAGCTATATAGAATTATGAAGGAAGAAGGTCTGTTGAAGCTTGACAATAGGATAGATAGAAGTGGTTCTGGACGTAAATTTGTAAAGTTTAGAAAGGTTTATACTTCTAGACCTTTGGAGTGTTTAGAGATGGATATAAAGATGGTTTGGATACCAAGTGTAGGTAAAAACGCTTATTTACTCTCGGTTATTGACGTTCACACACGTAGAATATTGAAAGACTATTTTTCCTTTAATATCAAACAAAATCACGTAATAGCGCTATTATCTGCATTGTTTGAAGATTGTGATTATCCCAATAATGTAGTTATTAGGAGTGATAATGGCAGTCAATTTATAGCAAAAAAAGTGCGTGAATATTTAGGATTAATCGGAGTACAACAAGAATTTACACACATTGCGACTCCAGAAGAGAATGCACATATTGAAGCATACCACGGAATATTAAAAAAAGAAGTATTCAAAAGGTTCGATTATCAATATTTTGGAGAAATAGAGCAAATACTAAAACGCTACGTGAAATTTTACAATAATAGAAGGATCCATGGTCTATTAGGACGAATAACTCCAATGGAAAAATGGAGTCAAGATAAACACCTTATTAGAAGAAATAAATTAACAGCTTAATTAATAATCGAAATTTAAAAGATTACTCTTGTTTTATAGGGGTCAAAACATTTTTCATTGAAATTATGATTTTGAATTTCGTATAATTTAGCTTTTTTAATTTCTAATTTGTTTTGAATTTGATTTTTTAAAGTATCATTTTTTATCCATTTAAATTTAGGAGATATTTCTTTTTGTAATTCTATTGAACCTTTTAAAGCTTTGTAATTATTAACTATAAATTTATCTGAACTTAATATTTTTCCGCTTACAATTTTATTATCTAAAGTATCATTGATTTGTTGTAATGTTAAATTAAAAAACTTAAAGACACTTTCCCGCAAAGTGTGTAAGTTAAAAATTACAGGATTAAATTTTTCATAGTTTAATCCTGTTTTCAAATATAGCCAAAAATTGGTTAAGAATGATACCCCAATTTCTAATAGGCAATGTCCATTTTTTTGTTGATTCTCTCAAAGCTAAAAATACGGATTTAATTACAGCATCATCTGTTGGATATGAGAGTTTGTTTTTAGTGTATTTTCTAATTTTCCCATTTAAGTTTTCTATCAAATTTGTGGTATAAATAATGGTTCTGATTTCTAATGGGAAATCGAAGAAAACAGTGAGTTCATCCCAATTGTTTTCCCATGATTTAATGGCATAAGAATATTTAGAGTTCCATTTATTTTTAAAGTCTTCTAAGGCTGCTTTTGCTGCTTCTTTTGTAGGAGCTGTATAGATTTGCTTCATATCTCTTGTAAAGGCTTTTTTATCTTTCCAGACTACATATTTACAAGAGTTTCTGATTTGATGAACCACACATATTTGTGTTACTGAATTGGGAAAAATAGTTTTAATGGTGTCTGTAAATCCGTTTAAATTATCAGTTGCTGTAATTAAAATGTCTTGTGTTCCTCTGGCTTTTATGTCGGTTAAAACGCTCATCCAAAAAGAGGAAGATTCGTTTTTTCCTAACCAAAGTCCTAAAACTTCTTTTTTACCATCTACTCTAAGACCAACAGCAATGTAAATTGTTTTATTGATGACTTTGGAGTTTTCACGAACCTTAAAAACGATGCCATCCATCCATACAATCAGATAAGTAGCTTCTAAAGGTCTATTTTTCCAAGCAATAATGTCAGCTGTAATTTTATCTGTGATTCTAGAAATGGCTGAACTAGAGATGTTATAATCATACAATTCTCGTATTTGTTCTTCGATATCTGTAGTACTCATTCCTTTGGCATATAAAGAAATAATCAGGTTTTCAACTCCATCTGCAGTACTTTCTCGCTTTTTAATAAGCATTGGATTGAAAGTAGCATCGCGATCTCTTGGAACTTTTATTTTAGTTTCTCCTAAATGCGTCTTTATTGTTTTGGTTCCATAGCCATTTCGTGAATTAGGATTGTTGCTTTTTTGATGCTTATCGTAATCTAAATGCGCATCTAATTCGCCTTCTAAAATCTTTTCTACACCACGTTTGTGCAGTTGTTCTATAAAACTGGTTAGTTCTGAACCTGTTTTAAATTGTTTTAAAAATTCTTCGTTTAATAAATCTTCTGGTTTCATAATAAAAGTGTGTTTATAAATTTAGTGATTATTTAATCGTAAAGTTATTTCCGAAATTTTTCCTCATGGAGCAATTTAATGATTGCTCTAGAAAAATTTCAGAATAACTTTACTTACACACTTTTTGGTTTAGTACCTATTATTTCTAATTTTCATATTCTTTTTAATTTATTTTTCATTAGAAGAAATCATTTTAAGATTATAATATTTATTATTAATAAATATTATTGATTCTATTGTGTCATTTGTCCATTTACTTTTAAAATAATCTTCATTTTTTTTTGTTATCTTCTTTTTGTTAAAATAATCAATAATTAACTTAAGGGTATCTTTAGCTTGGACATTGATTGATTGATTTCTATAATAAGTTTTTTTTTGCTTTAGCCCCTTAATAACCTGAGTTCGATTAATAAATTGTCAACTGATTAGACTTTACAGTCTGATATTTTATAGCAGGTTTTTTTGGTAAAAAGCTATATGCAATAAGACCTGCGATTATGTTTGACAAGAAATTAGTAAAACTTCTATGTCTAGAATGTTCAATTTGACAAATATTTTTGAGTTCGTCATTTACGGTTTCAATAACAGAGCGTTTACGCAGTAAAATTTTATCACTCATTGTCATTAAAGAATTCTTCATATTGTTTTTAATATGAGTAATTAAATGCAATCCATCAGCAAAAAGTAACTGCATTAAATCTTTTCCAACATAACCTTTGTCCGCATATAACTTACCATAAATTTTATCTAAAAAAGACTTCTTTTTTAATGGCGTTCTATCATCAACATTAGCTTGGGTTATGCAGAAGTTTAGGATTTCACCTTTATCATTTATAACGATATGCAATTTAAAGCCATGGAACCATCCTATAGTGGATTTTCCAGTGGTTGCAATGCCTTTAAATACTTTATTATTCTTAATTCGTTTGGGGCTGCAAACTCTAACAGGTGTAGAATCTACAAAAGAAATACCCGTAGAATTACCTAAACAACATGTCTTTAAAAATAAAGTCATTGGCATGAGGTTTTGCTGCATGAGTTCTGTAAATCTATTGTATGAAACTGTAGCTGGGAAATCATCTTGCATATGCTTTTGCAAGTAATACACGTAAAAGTGTTTAAAGGTCCTAAAACCACTAAGCTGAAACAAAATGGTAATGGTAATTACCTCGCTATTTGACATAACACTGGGACGTTTTGATGGATTGCCTAAAAGGTGTTTACTGACTATTTGGTCATATTCTTTACAAAATTCATCAACAAGACAGAAAATTTCAGTAATTTTAGAGTAGATTATCATAGATAGATTTTTAGATTAATAAATTGAAATTCAATACTTTAATTTACTGAAAATCTATCTTTTTTACTAGAAAAAAATGCCTAAATTTTAATCGAACTCAGGTTAAATAGTTCTTTTATTTCTTTGATAGTTTTTTTTGTATCCATTTTTTTTAATTTTTTGAGGTTAATATTTTTTATGCCAATATGTCAAAGAACGCAAAAACCATACCTACAACGTATCATTTTCATACCTCTAATATACAAAATAAAAACGACTTAACTTGCTGTTTAACAATATTTTACACTTAAAATTCGTTTAATTTTATAACACTTTGTTTAATTTTTCCACTTCAATCTTAAACACTTTTTTTTTTTGGTTTTTTATTTTTTTAGGTCGTATGAACAAAGTAGAAAAACAAGAGCTTTGCTCGTAGCTTTTTCACTTTGTGAAGAGTGCCACGAGAAAAAATTTGAAATTTAATGCGGGTCAAACATCATATTTTCGATTTTTGAAATTCCATAAAACAAGGAAAAAATTTTTCTTTTTTTCCGTAGGTTTTATTACATTTCTTTTCGAAAATATGATGTAATTTTGCGTTATTGTTTCTAATTTTTTACTACTCCGCAACCCTGCGGTAACGATTGTAGTGGCATCCTTTTCAAATCTCCTCAGATGATTTTAAAAGATATAACGAAAAGCGTGGTTCTCTCTATTAGAAAAAATAGAGAGAAACTGCCATAAAAAAACAAACGTTAAATAGAGCCATTTTAAGACCCTAAAAACAGTGTGTCCTTAGTAACACACACTGCCAAGTATCGATATCGGAAATTTTTTTGCTTTAATCACTCATTATCAGACATTTAACCATATATGTTAAATTCTTGTTAAAGAAAACTTTAACTTGCTGTAAACCAGCACGTTATATATTTTACTGAAAATCAGTTATTTATAAAATAATTAAAAAAGTTTTGGTATATTGAAATATACTATTTATTATCACAACTCAAAGGAGAAAAAGAAGTTCATTGATTTATGGGAATTTTTAAAAAGAAGGGTTTTTTAAACCTTATTTTTTATACACGCTTTGTACTATAATGTTCCGCGTTATGTAACTTTGCTTTGGTAAAAGCGAAGTTTAAAACTACTACATTTTCTTGTTTTTTTATTCTAAAATGTTTCTCTACAATGTTAATGGAACACTCTTTTTGCTGAACGACGATAGGAGTGAAGTGGAATGTGTGTGGAATGGTGTATTATAATGAGGTCTTAATTATTTAACTACATGTTTTTTTTGTTAAATCACGCATACCGACAAAATTTGTCGGTGTGCGTGATTATATTTGTAAGAATTTAATCTATAGAATTCCTCGACGCTCTGCGTCGGGGTAAAAGTGGAAAGTTTGAAAACCTCTAGGAATTTTGAAAGTATATTTTAAAAGTAATCACATTATCTAATTATAAAAATAAAGCCTACGATTTATAATTTACTAAATCAGTTTTTTGTTTTGCATATAAGAAAATACAAATTTTTAAACAGATTTCTTGTTTTTCTTTAGGTTAAAACATCCATGAAATTAATCGTTAACGGCTTGTTTAATCTGTTTTTCATGAGATGGCTAGTTTTAAAGAGGTTTAACCCGCATTAAAAACAAAAGTTGGTAGATATAAATTGTGAATTATATAACATTTATTTTTTTTTGTTAAATAAAGCACAAGGACAAAATTTGTCCTTGTGAGCAATTATATTTGTAAGAATTTAAATTAAAAAAACCTCTAGGAATTTTGAAAATATATTTAAATAGTATTCACACAATCTAAATATAAAAATATAGCTTATGATTTATAAACCTTAATTCAAACACCCAGAGGAAGACTTTGATACTGTGTTATCTTTTCACAGTTTTATTATTCTTATAATTACTTAACAGTTTAAGTAATTGCCATGTTCCAAAAGTAGTATGCCTCTTAAGACTTTGCAAAAATAATAATTTGAAAGGATTAAAATCCTTGTAATATTTTAAAATTTATAAAAATGAAAAAATTAATTGGAATATTAGGAGTTGCCGCTATTGCAATGGCTATGTTTTTTAGTGCAAATACTAACAATGTTGATAATTCAGATTTAGCGAGTTTATTTGCTGTTAATACAGCAAATGCCGAAGTTACAGTTAGTTCTGACCAGTGTTCCTATATTGGTCATCACGGGTTTTCATGTACAGATGGACCTTTTACATTTACTGGATGTATTTCTGACCCTACATTAGGATGTTCTGGAACTTACTAAAAGATTAAGAATATAAGAATAAAGGTATTCTTACGAATACCTTTATTTAAAAATATATATGAAATTAAAATACTAAAATAAATTAATGACATACCTTTAAATCATTATCGCTGCCTAAGGTCATGTTTTTCATACTCAAATAAAATATAAATTTATGTTAAAAATTTTTTTTACAATGTATTTCGAAATATAGTTGTTGTTTTTCTTTTTATCATATTGATATCTTGTAACAAAGAAAGAGATTTCTTTTTGGCAAAAGATGTTCATGTTTTTTCCGATTTTCCTGTAGTAGATACAGTCACATTCAATAATTTGTTTGAGCATCAATATGGAGGTGTTGACAATTTAATTTTAAAAGATTCTCTTTTGATTACATTCAACAATCACGGAAGAAGTCGAAAGGGATACCAATTCACTTCATATAACTTATTAACTTTTGAGAATTTTTCATTTTTCCCTTTTGGAAAGGGACCTTGTGAAGTTTTAGGAGCCCAGACAACGGGAATTCTTGGCAATCAATTTTGGATGTATGATATTACAACGAAAAAATTTCTTTTTTTGAAATTGAAAGATATCATACCTGGAGAATCTGGGTATAAAGAAAATTGTGTAAGTCTTTCCATAAAAAAGGACAAATCCAAAAAATTCGAACTTGGAAAAGGGTTTCTTATTAATGATACTACATATGTCTGTACAGTAATTGGTTCTATGCTAAAAAATAAATTAGCCAAGATAACATTGCCTAACTGTGAAATTACTAAAGAATATGGAAACTTTAATCAAGACAATGATAACAAGATGTTTTCTTTGAATAGAAAGGCACATATAGAACGTAGCTTTTTCTTTGCTAAACCTGATAATAACAATGTTGTGGCATTAGCATATTTTTTAACGGATAAATTTGAGATTTTTAATTTAGAAAACAATGAGAGTAGTGTGTTTTGGGGCCCCCATAAAATTAAAAATGAATTTGATGTTAATAAACAAACACCTAATCCTTATCCGCAAATTAATGATAAAACTCAAGTTACTTATGTTGGAGGATATGCAACCAAAAAACATGTTTATCTAATTTATTCAGGAAATTACTTTAGAAAAAACCTTACTCCTAATGGATTAAATCTAGCTTCAAAAAGTATTTATGTATTTGATTGGACGGGTAAGGTCATAAAGAAAATAGTTTGGAAAGAAGACGTTTCAATAAGAGCAATAGCAATTTCAGAAAATGAAGACACTTTATATGCATTTGATGAAAATAGCAATTATGTTGTTACTTCTAAATTAAAATAATATGGATTTTAAAATTGCTACTAGAAGATTTAATACCGTAATAGTATTTTTAGTTATTTGTTTTATGTCTTGTGATAAGAGTACCTCTAAAAGAATAAAAGTGAAATATGAAAAAGATAGTCTTGTTAAGGAAAAACTAATTCTCCCTCAGAGAATGATAATGTATAGGCCATTTGCTGATTCAAATAGTATTGATAGTTCCTTAATTGCAAATTCTTCTTTAAAAATATATTCATTAATAGATGGTTCATGTGTGGAATGTGTCGGTTCTATCAAAAAGTGGATTAATTTTACTAAAACGATAAATGTTTCAGTTGTTTTAAATAGTAGGAAGTGATGATGACCAATTTAGTCTATTTAAATTCGTTTGTGAGGAAGGAGAATTTGCAGAATTTAAGTACCCTTTCTTTCTTGATGTAATGAATGAGTTTTATAGTCTAAATAGAGAATTGTTTATTACTAAAGGAATTAAAACTGTATTAACGGATGCTAATAATAAAATACTCTTATTTGGTAATCCCACGCAAAGCAATACAATCCGAAAAGCTTATTTGGAGAAAATTACATCACTTAAATCTGATTAAATTATGAAAATATCTCTATTATATCTTTTATTGTTATGTTTTACATTTGTTCAAGGTCAAGTCTCTATTAATAATACCAAAATGAATAATAACACTACTGCAGAAATACCTGTTCAATTAAAAAATACAACTGAGATAAAAAACTTTATTGATACGAGAGATAATAAATCTTATAAATATGGGAAAATAGGAAATCAAATATGGATGTTAGAAAACCTAAGTTTTAATTATTCAGGTAGTCTAATTTATAATGATTCCATTAAAAACAGCAAAAAATATGGAAGACTTTACACTTTTGAAATGGCGAACAATTGTTGCCCTGTAGGGTGGCGTTTGCCGAGTATAAAAGAATGGAATGAATTAATTGAATTTTCAGGTGGATCTAACATTGCTGCTAAAGTTTTAAAGTCTACTAAATTATGGCATAAATCCGAAAATACGGGGTTGAATATTCTCAGGTTTTCCGTATATCCAGGAGGGCTTTTTACCGGTAAAAACCTTTCAAAAATTGGAGGTGTAGACAAGAAATATAAAAGTTTAGGATATGCTGGGTATTTTTGGGCTAATGATGTTTCATTATCTACTAACTTTAGTAAGTCTGTTACCTTTTTTTATAATCAGAATTTTATTTACCAATCTGGCAGTGATAGAGATTCCTATTTATCGGTACGCTGTATAAAACAATAGCTGTCTCTGAAAATGATATGGAGTTGGTGATAGAGATGAAAATGAAGTTGCTGCAGAAGGTTATGTGCATTTGAGAACAAGTTTAGAACTTTAAAAAAAGATATAATGAAGTCTTAGAGAGTTCAAAAGCTTAATTTCTATTTGACATAATGTTAGAAGTGCTAAACAAAAGAAGCTTAATCGGAGCTATACATAAAACAAGTGTATAGAAATTTTAAAGTGTGGATTTTAAGCAAGGGAAAATTTTATACTCTTGTGACAACCTAACGAAAAGCTCGTGAAAAAAATATAACGAGAATATCCTCGCCAACGTAAAGTTTAAAACGAATCTAAAAGGATAGCTTTTTTTTGGCGTTGGCAAGTGATGGATAATTGTGTTTTAAAAAATTAATGCGATAGCATAATTATTTTAAAAAAGCAATCGAGCGCATTGGCGTGCGGCAATTTTACATAACGGCTAATTATAGCTACAAAAAGCAGAATGTTTCTTATTTAGTACTAAACCCAAGAGCCGAGTGTTTAATGACCCAAGTACTTCAGTTTATTGTGTGTACAAGACTTCCTGGGATATTTTACATAATATTACATTATAGCTATCAATTATCGAAATCCCTATATAATACTAAAATGAGATGTTTGTACTATAATTTATATTATGTTAAATAGATTATTTTAAAACCATAACTCTACATCTTTTGAGTATAATAATTATAATCTTTTAAAACTGTATTTATAAATTCAGTATCGCTTTTGTGTAGAGAAACAATTCCTGTAACTTCTTGTATTTTAGATCGCAATTTTATTTGCGTTTTAAAATCGTTAAATTTCTTGGCATTCTTAAACGTTTCTTTGATAATACGAACATCGTTGTCCGATAATTTAATCACATTTGGGTATGTTGGCACATATTCATTTTCTAAGTTCACTAAAATGGTATCAGAAAATTTTGCTTCATCTTTTAAATAAATTACAACTGTATTTGCAATCATATCTCCAAAACGCTGATTTTTCTTCGTAAAGAGAATTAATAATAAACCCACCATTTTTCCGAATATAAACAACAAAACTACAATAAGATCTTCATTGGGCATTCCTACAGAAAAAATATAAATAGCAAGTAAAATAAACAAATTAAAATCTACAATTCTAAGAAACCAACGCATTATATAATCAGAAATACTAGGTTTAAATCCGTCTTCGTTAATTACTTTAATCTTCAACAATTTTTTACCAATGGTTTGTCCGTCTAATAAAATTTCGGTGTATAAAGAATAAAATGTAACCGGAATTAAAACCAACACGCTAATGGCTTGCACTGTCCAATTATCACCATTAAACATTTTTTCGAGCGCGGCAAAGTTAAATACCCTATATACAATGTACAAATAAGCAAACTTTATAACATTGTCTGCACCAAAAGCTAACAAGCGCTGCCCAACACTGGCCATCGTAAATTTTATGTTTACATTTTGTGCCGTTTTTATTTGGAGTGTTTTCATGCAATGGTTAAATTCGCTCTTAATGAGAGAGGTCGCTTTTATAAAGCAAAATAAAGAAAAATGGCTCGAATTTGAACAAGTAATTTCAAATAAAAAGAAAAAAAGTCCAGACGACATAGCCAACCTGCATATAAAAATCATGAACGATTTGGTATATGCACAAACTTATTATCCAAAAAGTAAGGTTACCTCTTACCTTAACAAATTGGCTAAGAGTAGTTTCGATAAAGTATATCATTCGAAAAGAAGAGATCGAAACGTGTTTTTGTATTTCTTTTTTGATAAAGTACCACTACTCGCCTATCAATATAGAAAATACATTTATTTGTCTTTTGCCTTCTTTTTTATTTGTTTTTTTATTGGATTGCTTTCAACTTTTAATGACGAAAGTTTTGCAAGACAAATTTTAGGAAACGAATATGTAGATCAAACCATAGAAAATATAGAAAATGGCGATGCGATGGCGGTTTATAAAGGTGGTACCAATTGGGGCACATTTATTGGAATCTACAATCACAACCAACGAATAGGATTGAATATGTTTTTATCGGGCTTGTTTTTAGGGCTAGGAACTGGATATTATATTGTGGTAAATGCAATTATGGTAGCTGTTTTTCAAGCTTTTTTCTATCAATACAATAGTTTGTTTGATAGTTTAAAAGGAATTTGGATACATGGCACTTACGAAATATTTGGCATTATTATAGAAGCCGCTACAGGTTATATCATTGGTGCAAGCATCTTATTTCCAGGCACTTTAAAAAGATTTGACTCCTTTAAAAAAGGAGTTAGAGATGCCTTTTATATTTTTATAAGTACAATTCCGTTTACATTAGCAGCAGCATTTCTAGAAGGTTATGTTACGAGATATTCTAATACAATGCCTACAATTTTATGTTTTGCAATTATTTTCTTTAGCTTAGGAACCATTGGTTATTATTATTTAATACTGCCTTTTAAAGTGGCAAGAAAATACCAATTGCGCTAATGAAAAACCTTTTTTTACTCTTTTTTTGTTTGCTGTTTTTCGGAATTACAATTTCTCAAGAATTCGAAAAAGATTCTTTGGAAATCGTGCAAGACACTATTAAAAATTCGAAGCCTGTTGTAAAAGACTCTACAAAGTATGTAAAATCAGTTGACTATTCAGAAAAAAGAAAATTTACAGAGAATTTAAAAAATAAATATTCTGATAAGGACTTTATTTACACAGAAGAGGCAGAAGAAGAAGACTCCCCTCCTATGAGTTTAGGATTTTTAAAAGCATTTGTTGCTTTTTTTAAGGTAATTTTTCCATTTCTGTTAGGTAGTTTTATTGTCTTTGTAATTCTTAAAATCGCTTTAGGAACTAAAATTGGCTTCTGGAACTTTAACAAAGGCAAAAAGAAAACTACAGAAAAACTTGTTTATGAAGATGAAGATATTCATGAAATAGACTTAGAAACTTTATTAAACAAAGCCATTGAAAATCATAATTATAGACTTGCAATTCGCTACTATTACTTATCTGTTTTAAAAGTTTTATCGAATAAACAATTAATCGAATACCATAAAGAAAAAACAAATTCCGAATATGTTTTTGAGCTAGAAAACAAAGAATTAAGAAAACAGTTTTCTTATCTTTCTTATGTTTACACCTATGTTTGGTATGGAGAATTTGTTATAGACAAAGAAAATTTCGAGAATGTGCAACAAAAATATAAATCATTTAAAAACACTGTTGACAAATGATAAAGTTTGCGTACATAAAATATACTGCTATTTTATTACTGTTTGTGCTGTTCGCAAGCTGTAAAAAAACAAATTGGCAAGAAAATTTTCGAGAAAAAGAAAAAAGTCCGTTTGGTAATTACATTATTTCAGAAGAAGCTACTCATTTATTTCCAAGAGAAAAAATTACATTTTTAAAAGAAAATTTTTACGACTTTTTACTGTTCGATAATTTAGAAGATTCTACCAAAACTAGAAACTATGTGTTGATAAAGCACAGTGCTTACCATCAAACAAAAGAAGGAACAGACCAATTATTAGAGTTTGTATCACAAGGAAATTCAGCATTTATAGCCTTAAACTTTTTTAACGAAACATTTAAAGAAGCGCTAGAATTTACCACCAATAATTTAGATAAAGACGTTTGGAGTATAAAAGGTTTAAAGAAGTTAGAAGGCGAATTTTATTTAAAAAATCCTGATTTCGGTAAAGAACCCTTTAAATTTGATAGAAATATACGTAGAAATTACTTTCTTGAATATAGCAATACTAAAACCCAAGTCTTAGGAACCACAGTTGTTGGTGGAGAAAAAGTACCTAATTTTATAAAGGTGTATCATGGAAAAGGTGCTTTTTATTTGCATACAAACCCTATTGTGTTTACCAATTATTATATGTTAAATGGTAAAGAAGAATATGCAGCAAACCTACTCTCTTACTTGCCTAGTCAAGAAATTTTGTGGGATGTACACACAAAATCAAGTAAATATTCTAATAATCATAAAAAGCAACCCTCTGTTTTTAAATTCTTTTTACAACACAAAACATTAACTTGGTTTTTATTTGTTTCTTTGGCTGGTTTGTTGCTATTTATGCTTTTTAATGCAAGAAGAAAACAACGTGCAATTCCAGAAATACCAACAAATAAAAATACAACTGTGGCGTTTACACAAACCATTGCAAATTTGTATTTAAATGAAAAAGATCATAAGAATTTAGTTGATAAAAAAATTGCATACTTTTTAGAAAAAATTAGAACTAAATATTTAATCAACACTAGTAATTTAAATACCGAATTTATTAAAAAACTAGCCGCAAAATCGGGTAACAATCTTCAAAAAACAAAATATTTAATCAATACAATTATCACTTTAAATAAAAAGACAGAATGTTCTGAAGAAGAGTTAATTGGATTGCATAAAATGATAGAAAATTTCTTTAAAAAATAATATATGGAAGCACAAAACAACGAACAAACCTCAGATAAAATAACGTTTGAAAACAGAATCGATTTAAAGGAATTACAAGAAAATGTTTTTCTGATAAAAAAGCAGTTAAAAAAAGTAATTGTAGGGCAAAAAGAGATGTTAGACTTATTGTTGGTTGCATTACTTTCAAACGGTCATGTTTTAATCGAAGGCGTTCCTGGAGTTGCCAAAACCATTACCGCAAAACTACTTTCTAAGACAATTGCTGTCGATTTTAGTAGAATTCAGTTTACGCCAGATTTAATGCCTTCAGACATTTTAGGAACTTCCGTTTACAATTTACAAACCACAGAATTTGAGTTTAAAAAAGGCCCTATTTTCTCGAACATGATTTTAATTGACGAAATTAATAGAGCTCCTGCAAAAACACAAGCGGCTTTGTTTGAAGTGATGGAAGAAAAACAAGTAACCATAGATGGCAAAACGTATAAAATGGAAGAACCTTTTGTAGTTTTAGCAACACAAAACCCTATAGAACAAGAAGGAACCTACAGATTGCCAGAAGCTCAATTAGATCGTTTTTTATTTAAAATTAATGTAGATTATCCAAATGCAGAAGAAGAATTTGACATTATTTTAAAAGAACAAGCTTTACTAAATACCACCAAAATAAGTAAAATTGAAACGGTAATTTCTGCATCAAAAATTATGGAGTTTAGAGGTTTGGTCAATCAAATTACAATTGAAGAAAATTTATTAAAATACATTGCAAATATTGTCGTGAACACACGTTCTAATTCATTTTTATATTTAGGAGCTTCACCAAGAGCAAGCATTGCTATATTAGGCGCATCAAAAGCTTTTGCAGCCATAGAAGGAAGAGATTTTGTAACACCAGAAGATATTAAAAGAGCAACAATTCCTGTTTTAGAACACAGGGTAATTGTAACACCAGAAAGAGAAATGGAAGGTTTAACGAGCAAACAAATAATCGAACAAATTATTGAAGCTGTAGAAATTCCTCGTTAGTTTTTTAGTTAGCAGTTTTCAGTAGCAGTAGCAGTTTACAGTGACAGTAAAAAAAATGTGAAAGGATATAGTGTCGCAATTAACAATTACACGATTAAACAATTACACAATTACCGAAATAAACAATTAAACATTTACGCAACAAATTGAAGCATTTTTACAAAACATTATTTTTACACAATAAATTCTTCTATTATTTAGGAGGAATTGCAGTACTCTTTGTACTTGGTTTTTTTGTACCTATATTTTTCGAAGTTTCTAAAGTGTTGCTATTTGTACTTAGTTTTTTAGTTTTTATAGATTTGTTTTTGCTTTATAAAATCAAAAAAGGTGTTGCTATTACTCGTTTTTTACCTGAAAGGTTATCTAATGGAGATGAAAATAAAATTACCTTAAAAATTAACAATAAATATGCCTTTAAAATACTTGTTTCTATTATTGAAGAATTACCATTTCAGTTTCAAAAAAGAGATTTTATTTTTCCTTTAACCTTAATTTCAAAAGAAGAAAAAAATCTTCATTATAATTTAAGACCCACAGAAAGAGGTGTTTATAATTTTGGTCATGTTAATGCTTATGTAAATTCACCTTTACAATTGGTTACTAAAAAATACGTTCTTGGAGAAGAAAAAACACTAAAATGCTACCCTTCTTTCTTAAAATTAAGAGGTTTTAATATCGCTTCTTTTACGAATCAGTCGATTTCTTATGGAACTAAAAAAATTAGAAGAATTGGGCATTCTTTAGAATTTGAACAAATTAAAGAATATGTATCTGGAGACGATATTCGAACTTTAAATTGGAAAGCAACTGCAAAAAGTAACCAATTAATGGTTAACCAATATGTAGAAGAAAAATCGCAACCAGTATATTCGATTATCGATAAAGGACGTGCCATGCAAATGCAATTTAACGAATTAAGTTTGTTAGATTACGCTATTAATGCAACCTTGGCAATAAGTAATGTAATTTTAAAAAAGCAAGACAAAGCTGGTATGTTGTCGTTTTCTAAAAAATTAGAAGATTGGATTGTCGCAGAAAAGCGAAGTTCGCAAATGTCGCTAATTTCAGAAACGCTCCACAACATAAAAACAGACTTTTCAGAGTCCGATTTTAGCACATTATACGCCGTTATTAAAAGAAAAATAACCCATAGAAGCTTGCTAATTATCTATACAAATTTCGAAACGATGGACGGTTTAAATAGGCAACTCAGCTATTTACGTGCGTTGGCAAAAAATCATTTAGTTTTGGTGGTTTTCTTTAAAAATACAGCGTTACAATCTTTAATAAACACAAAAGCAAACAATATACAAGAGGTGTACGATAGCATTATTGCAGAAAAATTTATGTACGAAAAAATAAGTATCGTAAACGAATTAAAAAAATACGGAATTCAATCTGTATTAACCTCTCCAGAAAATTTAACCGGAGATACTATTAATAAATATTTAGAATTTAAAGCTAGAGGGCTTTTTTGATTTATTATTCAAGAATGTCAGTTCGAGTGATTTTGAGGAACAAAAAATTGTATCGAGAACTATTTAAATGATAAAATGCTTATTCTCGATACAAATTTTACGCATTTCAAACATAAAATTTACTCGAATTGACAAAATTTATCAAAATACACAACAGATATCAACAACTATTATTAATTAAACAACTAAAAAATGAGTAATTTAAAATTGAAATTAAAAAAAGTAGATGCTACAAAATATGGAATTATTGTAGGAAGCGTAATGGCATTATTAACATTTATAATAATTTTTATAGGCTTTTTGTTCACTAGCTTAATCGGGTTTGGAAGCGGTATAGATAGTGGAGGATTAAGCGTATTATTTGGAGGAGGAATATTTATGGTAATTCTTGCACCAATTATGTATTTTGTTACGGGATTTATTTTTGGCTGGATTGGGTGTATGCTACTTAATTTTATACTAAAGAAAACTGGAGGTTTGGATATTGAGTTTGAAAAATCTGGTTTCGAAATTTCAGAAATTGGTAAAGAATAAATTTCTTCATAAAAAAGAAGCTGTCTCGAAAGTAGTAAAATTTGTTATTTCGACGATAATGTAGAAATCTTATTCATTGAATTTCAGTATGATAAATTTTTCGACTTAGCCCAAAATAACAGTTAAATTTACTTTTGTGACAGCCTCTTTTTATTTACTTTTTTTCTAAAAGAAGTTCTTCCCAATTTCCACCATAAGAAATTGAAGTTCTGTTAGTACTATTTATTCTTAAATCGCTTGTTTTATTAGCAAATAAAGTAAGTATGGCATTGTAATTTTCGCTTTTATCGTTAAAAGAATATTTAAGAATATACGCATTTTTTTTACTGTCATACACTTGATTGCTCTCTTTAGGAACACCTTCGAATTGAATGCCACCATCTGCATTATAGCCTCTCGATATTTGCTGCCGACCAAAATAGGGCAATTCTATATGCAAACTATCTCCTTTAATTCTAAAGAAATTAGAGTTTCCAACAAGATTAATATTGTTAGGAGTACTTCCTGGGGGTAATATATTTTCGATACCTATTACATTGTTATTTAATCCTAAAGGATTTGCCCAATTAAAAACTACTTCAATTTTTTTATTGTTTACGGTTTCTTTTAACCTACTTATACCATTTAAACATTGAAACTACTGTAAAAGGGTTTTAGATAAATTTCATAACCAGTTATGGACTTAATCGTATTCTGACTCATATCATTAACAAGTTGTTCAATTTTTGATTCAAGTATATCTAAAGTGTCATAGATTTTCATAGCGATTTTGCTTTTTAGATATTGCCATATTTTTTCAGCAGGGTTTAGTTCTGGGCAGTATGGTGGGATTGGCAATAAGATAATATTATCAGGTAGTTTTACATCTTTAGTAGAATGGAAAGCTGCATTATCGATTATAATAATTTTGAGTTCTGATGGATTGTAAGTACTCAAGTCGTTAAGATACTGTACAAAAAAGTCTTTACATACAGTATCAGTTATCATACAGAAATGCTCACCTGTTATAGGTGAAAAGCTTCCCCACAACCATTTACTTTGATAACTGTGCTTGTATTTACCTATAGGCTTTATACCTTTAGCAGTGATAACTTTTTTCTGTTTGGTAATTAATCCAAACCTACTCTCATCCTGAAAATATAGATTTACAGAAGTATGCTTATTGTTATTGAGTTTAAGTCTAAATAATTCAAATGATTTTTTAAGGTTTTTTAAAAACCGCTTCGGCTCTTGGGTCTTTTTTGTAATGAGACTTCCTTGATACTTTTAGTCTAGATTTATGTTTACGCCTACAATGTGCATAAAGCGTCCCATAATCAATCGTCTCACTAAAAGTAGCCTCTATAAGACCTTGAAGCTCCACATAAGAGGTAACTGTTGTTTGTGGATTGGTTAATTGGGTAGCTATAAAATCAATAACCCTCTCAGAAATAACACGAGTGTTATTACCGCCTACTTTTATGGTAATTAATTCTGAAAGACCGTAGCTATTATAGGTTTTTAACCATTCTCTAATTGTCTTTTCTGTAAAACCCAATTTATAAGCTAACTGACTTTGGTAAACTACCTTACCTTGCTTTACTAAAATAAGAACTTTCAAACGACCTCGTTCACGTTCCGATTTTGCTTTTCTTAATAGTGAACTCAATTCTTCTTCACTCTCTTTTACTGTAATATTTATCTGTTTTGGCATAAAAACAAGATACAAAATATTACAGTAATATCAAAGTTTATTTAGTATTATTTCTAAAGGTGTTGAGGTATTTTTAAGGTTACCACAACTTATAAAAGCGACTAAAAAACATAATGTTGCTATTCTCATCATAAAATAATTTATTGTTGTTGTACATCTCCTTTACTTCTAGGTATAAATATTACTTCCATTGACTTTGAAACATAGTCAAAATGTTTTTTTATACTCTTGCGTAGAGTGGAAATAGTTACTACTCTCATAAAAATTAAATTTAATTGTACCGTATTTTGTACAAATAAATGTAGAATATTTGCACCAAATTTCCAAATGAGCAGAATTGTGAGCTTATTGCCAACAACTGTTAACACCCTAATTTACAAAATTCACTTTAAAAAACATTTAAATATATCATAAATTAAATGCTATTTTTGAAAACCAAAAACAACCAATGAGTGTACCTATTATTTTTGAAGATAAATACGTCTTATGTGTGAGCAAACCCAATAATATGGTGGTGCATCATGCACATCATTCTAGAAATGTTGCCGAAGAAATGTCGCTTTTACAGTTGATAAAAGATAAAAAAGTACTCAAAGTATATCCAATTCATAGGTTAGATAGAAAAACATCTGGAATTATCTTATTGGCCAAAGAAAAGGAGTATGTTTCTAAGTTTCAAGACTTGTTTACCAATAACGAAATCGAAAAAACGTATTATGGAATGGTTCGTGGTTTTTCTCCCGAATCAAAAAAAATAGATTCTCCTGTAAAAGGTAGAGACGCAAACGTGCATAAAGAAGCGTTAACATATTTAAAAACATTAGAAAAAATTACTTTAAAAATTCCTGTAAAACCTTACGATTCTTCACGTTACAGTTTGGTAGAATTCAAACCAAAAACAGGAAGAATGCACCAATTGAGAGTACATGCCAATAAAATAAGTCATCCTCTAATTGGCGACCCCAAATATGGCGACAAAAATCATAACATCATGTTCGAAAAAAACTTTAATTGTACAAATATGTTTTTACACGCTGGGCAGTTGGAATTTGCGCATCCTTTTTCTTCAGAAAAATTAAACTTAAAAGCAAGTTTTCCTAAAGATTGGCTTCATTTATTTGATAAATTTTCATGGAAAAACCCATTAACTTAAAAATTGCAACACAAATTCGTACAGAAATCACAGAAGTTCTTGAAGAAATAAACTTTGTAACTACTTATTGTTCAATAGATTCAGAATGAAAAGCAATTAATTCTCCAGCCTTAAAAGTTGGAGAAATTTCTATGGGATTGCAACAAACCTCGCAATCTTCGATATAAGTTTGTTTGCAAACACTTGCATCTAAAATCATGGAAATCTCTTCCCAACAGTATGGACATTGAAAAAAATGTTCTTGTTCCACTACCCTATTACTTTTTATTGAAATTAATAATTTAAAAGCGCATCTATAGATTTTTCCAATCGGCTCTTTCCTAAATATTCTTTTTCTAAATCAGGTTGAAAAGGAATTGGCGTTTCTAAACTCGCGACTCTTTTTACGGGTGCATCTAACCACTCAAAACAATTTTCGTTGATTAATGCAGAAATATCACTTGCAATTCCTCCAAAAAGAGAATCTTCTTGAACAATAATTGCTTTCCCTGTTTTTTTTACAGATTTATAAATTGTTGCGACATCTAAAGGTTGCAAGGTTCTTAAATCGATAACATCTGCAGCAATGGTTTTATTTTTTAAAAGGTCTAAAACCCAATGAATTCCTGCACCATAACTAATTATTGTAATATCATTTCCTTCTTGTATAAGTGCAGCTTTACCAATTTCTATAGTAAAATAGTTTTCAGAAACTTCTTCGTAAACAGACCTGTACAAAGCTTTGTGTTCGAAAAACAATACCGGATTTGGGTCGTTTACAGCTTCAATTAACAAGCCTTTTGCATCTTTAGGAAACGCAGGATACACAACTTTTAAACCAGGTGTTTTTGTAAACCAAGCTTCATTTGTTTGGCTATGAAAAGGGCCAGCTCCTACGCCTGCTCCACAAGGCATTCTTACAACTACATCTGCTTTTTCGTTCCATCTGTAATGAGATTTTGCTAATAAATTTACAATCGGGTTAAAACCTGAGGAAACAAAATCTGCAAACTGCATTTCAACCACAGCTTTTATTCCGTTTACAGAGAGGCCGTACCCAGTAGAAACAATGGCAGATTCGCAAATTGGTGTGTTTCTAACGCGTTCTTTTCCGAATTTTTTTACAAATCCGTCTGTAATTTTAAAAACGCCACCATATTCAGCAATGTCTTGCCCCATAATTACCAAATTATCGTATTTTTCCATAGATTGATACAAACCTTCGGAAATAGCATCAATCAAACGAATGTTTTTCTTTTTTGATGATGGAGCGATCGCTTTGTAATCGTGATTTTTATAAACATCATTTAGCTCTGTTGTTGCATTAGAAACAATAGCTTCTTCAGCAAAAGCGGTTGTTAAGCCTTCGTTTATTTGTTGAATAATTTCTTCTTTGTAAGAAACTTCTATTTTTTCAGTTAAAATTTTTTCTTCTTTTAAAAATGCTTGATAATTTTCTAAAGGATCTTTTGCGCTCCAGAAATCTAACAAATCTTGTGGAACATATTTTGTGCCACTGGCTTCTTCATGGCCCCGCATTCGAAATGTTTTAAATTCTAACAAAACAGGACGTGGTTTCTTACGAACACTTTGTGCAATTTCGGTTACTTTCGAATAGACTTCTAAAATATTATTACCATCTATTATGTAGCTTTCCATGCCATATCCTATTCCTTTGTCTGCAATATTTTCGCAATTAAATTGCTCGAAAGTGGGTGTAGATAAGCCATAACCGTTATTTTCTACACAAAATAGTACTGGCAAATTCCAAACAGAAGCTACATTTAAGGCTTCGTGAAAATCGCCTTCACTTGTGCCACCTTCACCTGTAAAAACAGCACAAATTTTGTTATTGTTTTTAAGTTTGTTGGCCAGTGCAATTCCGTCTGCAATGCCTAATTGTGGGCCTAAATGAGAAATCATTCCTACAATTTTGTATTCTTGGGTGCCAAAGTGAAAACTTCGATCTCTACCTTTGGTAAAACCACTCATTTTTCCTTGCCATTGAGCAAATAAACGATGCAAAGGAATTTCTCTTGTTGTAAATACACCTAAATTTCTGTGCATTGGCAAAATATACTCATCATTATACAACGCAGTGGTTACACCTACAGAAATTGCTTCTTGACCGATTCCAGAAAACCATTTCGAAATTTTTCCTTGGCGCAAAAGTATCAACATTTTTTCCTCGATTAAACGAGGTTTTAGCATGTTTTTATACAATTCTAATAATTTTGTTTTATCAATAGAATTTATATTATAGATAATTTTGTTTGCCATAAAATATAGATTTCGTAATTAAAACAAACTTAATGATAAAGAAGTATAATCCATAAAAAAATCTCTATCATTTTACGGATAGAGATTTTTGTTCAATTTTATATAAAAAGCTTATAATTCTTTAAAAATAGCGTGCATCATTCTTTTTTTATCGTTGATGCTTTCTTCTAAAGCAATCATTGTTTCTGTTCTATTTACACCAGGAATATCGTCTATTTGATAAATAATGTCTTTCGCATCGTTTGTTCCTTTGGCTCTTACTTTACAGAAAATATTGTATTTACCAGCAGTTACATAAGCGACTGTTACATTTGGTATGGCTCGTAAATTTTCGATAACACTTTGTGTCATAGAGGTTTTCTCTAAAAAAACACCCACATGAGCAATAAAAGAATAGCCCATTTTTTCGTAGTTAAGTGTTAATGTAGAGCCTTGAATAATACCTTCGTCTTCCATTTTTTTAACACGAACATGAATGGTTCCAGCAGAGACTAATAATTGTTTTGCAATATCCGTAAATGGTGTTCTTGCATTTTCAATTAAAATGTCTAAAATTTGATGATCGATTTCGTCTAAAATAAATTTTTTCATTTTTTATGTATTATTCAATTAATACCACAAATTTATGAATAAAATTTAATTAAACAATAGTATAAATGAGATATATTTAAACTTTTTTGCTTTCGAAAACGATTTCGGAGTGTCCTATTTTAGATTTTAAGTCTTCTTCTTCTATTTTTACCAATTTTGAAACTAATTTATTATTTACAATTTTGTCTTGAAATTGATACGCAACATCGTCTTTGGAATTCGGATACCTATGAATTACATCGTAGAAGATTTTACTGTTATTAGGTATCGAAAAATACTCTTCGTAACTGTTAAAATTGGTTGCAGTTGCGATATGATAAATGCCTTGTAAAATAGAAAAGAAAGTATATTTTCTACTTTCCTCTCTTATATAATCATCAGGAAAATGTCCAGATTCTATTAAAATCGTATTAAAACCTAGTTTTTGAAAATTATCGCCTGTTGCAGTTGGGTAAAACTCGTCTGTATATCTGCCCACACAATTAGGTATTATGTTTTGTAGCACTTTATTCATCGCTACAATTACATTCATTGTTTCTGTTCTTCCTTTTGTAATGGCTCTCGTTTCTTCTTCTGAAGGAGCTAAAAAAGATATTGTAGCCGTATTTTTGGTGCCTTCTACATTAAAAATAGTTCTTTGGTCGTGTAAATTGAAACAAAATTGTGGATTAAACTCCTCTAAAACTTTACGTAACAGCTTACTTTCTTTCGCTTTTTTATCTACTGCATCTCTATTTAAATCGATATTATTGGCATTTACTCGTGTGTAAGCCTGCGAACCGTCTGGATTTAACATTGGAATAAAAACCAATGTGCATTCTTTTAAAATGGTTAACAACTCTTCTTGTTTGTTGTTTAAAAAACAATTAAACAAATCGAACAATGCTTTGGTTCCTGTACTTTCGTTTCCGTGCATTTGCGACCATAAAAGAATTTTTCTAGAACCTGTTCCTATTTTTAATTGTTGAATGGGCCTGTTTTCTTCTGATGTTCCAATTTGTGTAACTTCGAAAATTGCTTGGTGTTTTTTAAATAAATTTTCGATGTCTTTATATGTAATCCATTTTCCTGAAAGTGTATTTTCTTTTTCTTTCTGATAAATAGATTTTAAAAATTCGGTGGTTAATATCTTCATAATATAAGAACAAAATTACTTGGTAAAAGTACAGCATATACAATTGGTATCAAACTAAAATGTTACAATTGTAAATTGTAAACATGTTACAAATGTAAATCCTGTTTTTGATAAGCCTTGTTACTTTTGTAAACAATTGTTTTTTAGGCGTGTTACAAAACACAATCCACTTAACTGATAACATCAATATAATTTATAATTATTATTTAATTTACTGTTTTTTAGATGAATATATAAGTTAATTAAAGTTTTTAATCAATAAAAAATCACGGGTTATATGAAGAAATAAAACTTTAACATTGTAGTTATACATAGTTGTTTTACATTTGTAATATAACAAAGAGTTACAATGATAAACAGTGTTGAGTTTACTGAAAGATTAAAAAAAGTGATGGAACACCACCAATTATCGGCCTCTACTTTTGCAGATAAAGTGGGTGTGCAACGTTCTAGTATTTCACATATTTTGTCGGGAAGAAATAAACCTAGTCTAGATTTTATTTTAAAAGTAACTTCCGAATTTTCGGATGTAGATATTCATTGGTTACTAAATGGAAAAGGAAATTATCCTAAAATTAGAAATTCGGGTACTACTCCACCTTCATCGTTATTTGAAGATTCGAATACTGTTTCAGGAAAAAAAATTCAAAGAATTGTTGTTTTTTACGATGATGGAACTTTTGATGAGTATCAAAAATAAATTATAAAACGATTGCTGGTTATCATTCTCTAACAATGCCAATAAAAGGCAGAACACAAGAGAAAAATGAAAAGTTTAGTTTTTTTTAGAATTATTTACTCTAACAACTTAGACATGGCTTCTTTTATAATGGCAACATGTTTTATTTTATTAGAATTTGTAGATTTTTCTTGGTCTTTTACCATAGTTCTCATTAAGTTGATAACAACCTTATCGAAATTAAAACTTTTGTATTGTTTTCCTTTCACAACCATATCTGAAACTAAATTTTGAATTGCCTCTGTATCGTTACTCTTTGAAATCTTTTTAAAAGCCTTTTGGTACAAAGCTTTTGTGGTGTCGTCTCCAAATAAAAACATTCCAGAAACTACACTTTTTGCAATAAATGGTAGCTCAGCATCGTCATTAGATTCAATAAATATTTGTGTTAGTGGGGTTGCTAAAATTTTACGTACTTCGTCTGGCAATTCTTTCGATTTTTTAATCGCCAAAGGTTTGTCTATATAATACATGGCCACCAACGCTTTTCCTAAAACTGCATACGATTTGCTTTCCAATGCATTTGCAAAAATAGGTTTCATTTCTGGGTCTATTAATTTGCCTAAAGTTTCTATTGCACTTGCCTGAACCAAAGTTTTGTTATCTGTAGTTGCTATTTGTTTTATTTTTTCTATCGCATTTCTTTTTGAAGATTTGTTAATTAAATCTACTTTTTCTAAAGCTAAAATTCTTATTTTGTAAGCAGTATCGTCCATTGCTTCAACAACAGCATTAAAAGCATCTTTTTCTTCCTGTTTTTTCGCTATTTCTAATAAGGCTTCTCTTCTATGTGCATATAATTGGGCATTTTTTAATTGAAAAATATAATCGCTTAATACTTTATTTTCGTTGATTTCGCATAATAAAACACCATCTGCATTTACTTGAATAAATGTAGGTTGTTTGTTAAATGGAAAAATAAAGGAAGCATCGTTTTCTTCGACAAAAACACGATGTCTTGTTCTTTTTTTTCCTTCAAAAATATCTATTGTAAAAGGAAATTGAAATGTTGTTGCTTGATGCTGAAGAATGTTTACAGTTACGGTTTTTCGTATTGTATTGTAGTCGTAAGAAACTTCGATATTTGGGTGCCCTTTTCCAAAAAACCATTGATTAAAAAACCAGTTTAAATCTTTTCCTGTAATTTCTTCAAAAATTAAACGCAATTGATGTGCTTCTGCAGTTTGGTATTTGTATTTTTTTAAATAGGCTTTTAAACTGGCAAAAAAAGCTTCGTCTCCAACATAATTTCGCAACATGTGTAAAATAGCGCCACCTTTATTGTAACTTACTAAATCGAACATGTCTTCTTTATCGTCGTAATTGTAACGAATTAAACTTTTATCTTCATTTTGGCCTTCTAAATACAATTTTTCATTTTCGAATTGATACATTTCTACATCATCTTTTCCGTATTTATATTCTCTCCAAAGATATTCGCTATAATTCGCAAAAGACTCATTTAAAGCTAAATTACTCCAACTCTCTGAAGTTACTAAATTGCCAAACCAATGATGAAATAATTCGTGAGCAATTGTATTTTCATGTGTATTTTCGTCTATTAATTGTCCTGTAGTTTGGTACGCTTGTTCTCCGTGAACTACAGCTGTGGTGTTTTCCATGGCTCCAGAAACATAATCTCTTACAACAATTTGACTGTATTTGCTCCAAGGAAATTCTACGCCTAATTTATCTGAAAAAAACTGCATCATCTCTGGTGTGTTTCCAAAAATTTCTTTCGCAAAAGGGGCATATTCTTTTTCTACATAATAATTTACTGGAATGTTTTTATACGTGTCTTCTATCACTTCAAACTCGCCAACACCAAGGAAAAATAAATATGGAGCATGTTTTTTATCGAATTTCCAATAATCTGTTCTGTAATTTCCGTTTGTAGTTTTACTAATTAACAAACCAATAGAAAGTGTTTTGTATTTATTAGGAACCGTAATATAAATTTCTTGTGATGTTTTTTGATTGGGTGCATCAATCGTTGGAAACCAACAGCTACTTCCTTCGGTTTCTCCTTGGGTCCAAACCTGTGTTGGTTTGTTTCGATCAATTCCATTTGCATTGATAAAATACAAACCTTTAGAAGCAGAAATAATATTTGTAACTTTATCTTTTACCTTTTCTGGACGTGCTGTATATTGAATGTAAACGGTAAATTCTTCGTCTTTTGTATAGGTTTTTGGCAAATTTATTTCTAATTGAAAATCGTCGTTTGTAAAGTTTAGTTTTTGATTGTTAAGAGT
Source organism: Polaribacter batillariae (assembly GCF_017498485.1). Taxonomy (NCBI): domain Bacteria; kingdom Pseudomonadati; phylum Bacteroidota; class Flavobacteriia; order Flavobacteriales; family Flavobacteriaceae; genus Polaribacter; species Polaribacter batillariae. Next base: position 256,535 of record NZ_CP071795.1, read on the forward strand.
TACCTGTTTAACAACCATTGCTTTGGCGTCTAAAACAAGTTTGTTTGTGTTGTAAAAGTGTGGTTTTAGAGTTAGCCATGCTTCTCCATTGAGTTCTTTTTTATCGAAATTAAGAGCTACTTTTAATTTTGTATGTACTAAATCGTGTATTTTCTCTCTTTCTGCTTTATAATTAATAGAATTCTGAGCAAAACTAAAACTAATAATAAATAGAAAAATATAAACAAGGGGTTTGCGAATCTTCATAAAAATAATTTACTTCTGTAAAAAATCAAAAATAGTAAATAAAGGCAATTTTGTTGTTAATGAGCAGTTAATATTTGTTTTAGAGAATTAAATTAAAAAAATATTAATACCAGATTTTAACAGATGGGTTCGCAAAATAAAAACATGTATTCGATATAAGTTAGAAAGACAAATTGTAATAGCCTATTTACTAAAAGCAAGCAAACAGGTTTGGCACTTTCTTGATTTTTTTTAAAAATATAGTGAAAATTCAAAAATAAATTCGAAAAAAATTATTTGAGCATGTTTTTTTCGTAAAACTTTTCTACTTTTTCTCTTGCCCAGGGCGTGGTTCTTAAAAATTTTAAACTCGATTTATAAGTTGGGTTGTTTTTAAAAGCATTGATATTTAAAAGCTTACCAAGCTCTTCCCAGCCATATTCTTTAAAAAGTTGCTCTAAAATTGTCGCCAATTTTATTCCGTGCATTGGATTATTGGGTTGTTCTTTGCTCATTATTTATCTAAATTTGGTAAAATAAAGTTGTCTAAAACAGACTTTTTAGCCATCATTTTTTCGATTTCTTCTGCTTTTCTTGGCGCTTCTGCAGATAAATTTACAGGGCCGTTTTTGGTAATTAAAATATCGTCTTCGATTCTAACTGCAATTCCCCAATATTTTTTATCGCAATTACTGCCTTCTGGAATGTAAATTCCTGGTTCTACAGTAATTACAGAATTTTCTTTAAAATTACCATACGTTCCTGCATCATGTACATCTAAACCTAAATAGTGCGAAACGCCATGTGGTAAATAATTATGATTTTCATCTACAGATTTTAAGATGCCTAATTTTACCAAACCCTCGTTAATAACCTTTCTACAAGCTACGTTTGGCGCACCAAAACTGTTGCCAACTTTACTTTCGGCAATACCAGCTTCTTGTGCTTTATAAACAATATCGTAAATTTCTTTTTGTTCTTTTGTAAATTTTCCTGATGCAGGTATGGTACGTGTAACATCTGCTGTGTAGCCTCTATACTCTGCCCCTAGATCCATTAAAACCAAATCGTTACCAACTTTTGTTTTGTTGTTTTCTATATAATGTAAAATGCAGCCATTGTTTCCTGCACCAACAATAGATGGATAACCTTCGTATTCTGCTCCGTATTTTTTGTACACAAATTCGTGAATTCCTTGCAATTCGGTTTCAGACATGTGTGGTTTCATTGCTTTCATCACTTCAATTTGCCCTATGGCAGAAATACGAACAGCTTTGGTTAATAATTTGAGTTCTTCAGGAGTTTTTATTTCTCTTAATGTTGCTAAGTTTTTTGATAAAAAATGGATATCTATATTCGTTTTCGCTTCTAATTTTAAAGAAATTTTCTTTTGTAAATCTTTCTTTAAAATATCGTCTGTAGCATTTTTGTATTTCATTAAATCGTCGTCGTTTTTTAACGAAGAATCGTAAGCAATTGCTCTACCTATAATTTGTGCAACATTGGCGCTATTTTCTATGGGTGTAGATTTTATCAACTCGTAAATTTGTTTTTTTATTGGAGATAAAAAATTCTTTGGGTTGTAACCAGACTTCTCTTTAAAAGCAACCACTAAATCGTAAATTTCTCCTTTATTTCTTTCTGAATTTCTATAATCGTCGTTAAATTTTTCAATAAAAACTCGGTCGAATTGTTTAAAATTAATTGCAGATTCCGAAAAATCTTCGGAATTTTTTGCCATTGAAAAGCCCAATTCTTTTTTAGCACCTTCTACTCCTAGTCGTTTTCCATTCCATTGTTCTGTTTGTTTGTCTTTTTTCTGAACATATAAAATCTCGTTATATGCATTTCCGTTTTTATCTGTTTGATTCTCAGAAAACAACACCAAAACTCCATTGGGTTCTCTATACCCTGTTAGGTAATAAAAATTTGGGTCTTGATGAAACACATAATCTACATCGTTAGCTCTATTTCTAGTAGGATTTGCAAATACTACAGCAACAGAATTTGCCGGCATTTTGGCTCTTAAAGCTTCCCTTCTACTTTTATGAAATTCCGCAGATAAATAGTCTGTAGGTGTTTGTGAGAATCCGTTGAAAGTAAATATGATTAAAAAGAGCACTAAAAATCTAAAATTCTTCATACTAAAACGATTAACAGTTGTTTTTTTCAAATGTAATATTAATTCTTTTTTTTGGGATTTTATTTAACAAATAATTAAGGTAAGAATTTACCTAATTCTAGGTAGTCATTTTAAATATAAAATCTTTATTTTTAAGGGACTAACCAAAACCTAACTCTTATGAAAACGATGAAAACATTTATATTATTTATTTTTCTGTCTATTTTTTTTAGAATTAACGCTCAGGAATCTGTACCAACTTTGTCTGCAGGCTCTGGAACTGTTGCTTTTAATAAGGGAACTCTTGACACAGAATTAATTACCAAAATTATTGCTGAAAAACAAAAAGAAATTGTTCTGGAAGGAATAAAAAGAATGATTTTTAAAGCCATTGGAAACTCTCAATTAGACGATTACTCACAATTTTATATTGAAAGGATTACAGAAATACTTTTCCAAGAAAAAAACCATAAGGTAATGACGAAAAGAATTTTAGAAGAAAGTACAAATTATCTTTTCGTCTTAGGCGTTACAAAATTAGTTTTAAATTCGAAAAATGATGAATTTATTGCTATTCTGTCCAATTATAATAAAGCTTATTTTGATGAAGAAATTAGTAATATCAATAATTTAGAGTTAAGAAACAAAATCATTAAAACAACATTAACTATATGTTCAGAAATTCCTGCAGTTAAGGAATTGGGACTTTTAAATAACTTTAATTATTACGAATTAGGGAATAGCTCTAACAACAAAGTGTATTCGTCTGAAATTGTAAAAGAAATTTTAAATTATAAAGATATAGATGTAAAAAACACCTATAAAAAATTAGAAAGATTAAAAGATTCATCCATTTTTAAAGAAGTATTCGAAATAAAGAAAAAAATATTAAATATTGAAAACTATAAAAATGATGAGAAAAAAGCTAAAAAAAGGAAAGAATTAAATCAAAAATTAAATGAAGCTACTATTGCATTAATAAAAAAAATAGATGAAAAAGAAAAAATAAAACTAACAGGAACTAATGAGAGAAAAATTTTTAGACTTCTACTAGATAATGTAAACACTAAAAAAGAAAATAATGAATATATTTTTAAATTTATAGAAACATTAAAAATTAATAGTAAACACTATGAAAGCTTTAAAACAATTAAAGATTTTATTTCTAAAATAATAGGAAAAAGTAGTATTATAAAAGATATATTAAATGAAAGTGGAATTGATTTTAAAGATGGAGCGTTTAGTAAAACTCTGGAAGATTATAAAAGTATTTTTAAAACTTATTCTACCAAAGATTTAATTTTTGATAAGAAAGATGCTTCCAAAGAAAAAAATTACTATGCTTACTTTTTTAACCAAGTAAGTATTTATATTGATAATATTAAACAAACTTCAGAAAATCTACAAAATACTTTAAATAATATTGATACTTTAAACAGTATAATTAACAAAATTAAACAAACTGATGAAAATGTATTTATTGATATAAATGATGTTTTTGTCCAAAATAATGATGGTAATTATAAAATTAAAGACTCTATAAAATTTAATAATTTAGTAGAAAGTAAATTATGGAGTATAAATAGTTTTATAGATAATAATAATTTGATAACTCCTCAAGAATATAAAAATATTATTGATTTACAGAAACAGTACTTTGAAAACGAGGAAAAATACTTAGAGGTAAATAAAAATTTATTTTTATTTACCTCTAAATTAAATAATTCAGAAATACCAAATTATTTTAAAGAAAAAATTAAAAATTCATCTAATTTAAAAAAAGAAAGTCTGTTAGAAGATTCTAAAGTCTTTAAACAAATTTTAGGAAATTTTAAATCAAAGAATGATAGCTTAGTTAATTCAATTAATTCAAATTTATTAGAACCAATTAAAAAGAATTATAAATTTTTAAGAAACTATTATAAAATAACAAAGTTTTATAATGAGAAAATAAAAATTAATAAAAATTCTATAATTGAAAACAAAAAAGATAATGACCCAGAAAAAAACTCAATGGATGTTATTCTATATAATTTTTTATCAGAAAATGGATCTAAAAATATAGGTAAAGAAATCGTAGATTCAAGTACCAAGTGCAAGTTTTTGATTTTGGTTAATAAATTGATAAAAAACCTCTTTAGGGGTTCTGTATCCTAACTTTTTTCTTGGTCTATTATTGAGTTTGTTTACCGTTTCAAAAATATCCTTTTGTTTGACATTATCCAAGTGTTCATTTTTTGGGAAATATTGTCTGATAAGTTTGTTCGTATACTCGTTAAGTCCACGTTCCCAAGAGCTATAAGGGTGAGCAAAATAGACATCACAATTTAATTTTTCTGCTATTTTTTTATGTCCTGCAAACTCTTTTCCATTATCATTGGTAATTGTTCGAACCCATTTTTTATGTGGTGCTAAAGTGTTTATAGTCATTTTTGTAATCATATCTGCTTTTTTTCCTGTCACATTTTCAATCCATAAAAAACTAGAATAGCGATCTACAATGGTTAATAAAGCTCCTTTATGGTCTTTTCCTATAATTAAATCAGATTCTAAATCACCTACTCTTTCTTTGAGTTCTACAATTTTTGGACGTTTTTCTATAGACACTTTATCGGGTATTTGTCCTCTATTGGATTTACTTCCATACCTTTTTTTATATTTTTTTTGACCTGTTCGTAGTTCTTTATAAAGCAATCCTCCTTGTCTTTTATCTTGCCAAACATATTGGTAAATTCGCTCGTGAGAGACCATCTGTATTGCTTTAAGTTTACACCAACCAACTATCTGTTCTGGAGACCATTGAAATTTAATCATTTTTTCTTTGATTATTTTTTTCATTTCCGTTGAAAAAATAGTCTTATAATGGCCTTCTTTTTTACGCTCATCAGCTAATTTTTGTGCGTGTTTAGCACTATAAGTCCTAGGTTTTGAGTTCCTTTTCAATTCTCTATAAAAAGTACTTTCATTAATACAAAGTGATTTAATAATCTCTTTTTTACTAATTTTTGCCTTAAGCATTAATTCTATTGAGTACCTTTGTTCGAAAGTTAATTGTTTGTAGTTCATATCACAAATCTTTGACTTTTTTTGGACTTTTCCTAACGGGGTAAAACCCGTAGGAAAATCCTATCAAAAACTTGCACTAGCATTTGAATCTAGGAATTAAAAAGAGTCAACTGTTTATTTTTTTTAATGAAAATATGTCAAAATTAAAAAAATTAGAAGATGTAAAATTAAATACTATTAAATCAAAATTTGAAAAATTAAATCAAATATCAACAGAATTACAAAGTAAAATTATCGTAAATGGTTTTTCGAAAACAGGTAATCACGGATTATTCCATTTAATAAGGAATAAGATTAAAGAAGACATATTTGAATTAGATAGCCTGCAAAACTATTCAGAATCAGAATTGAAAACCTTAAAAACTTTAAATAGCTTTTTTTTAGATAAAAATTTAGATAAGAGATTAGATAATTTAGATGTTTTAAAAGTATTTAATGGAAATTTTATGTCAGATTTATTAATTCTTAAATATAAAGTTAAAAATCCTGAACAAATTAGCAAATTAATTTCAAGTATTGAGTTTTCCATAACAAATTTAGTGTCAAAAAAAATAGTTGAGACTGAGAATATTTTAAAAAATATTCCAAACATAGACAAAATCCAAAATTTCCTCAAATTCATTGGAAATATTAAAGAATTAGGTAATGCAGAAACATTTGAGTTCCTATTAAAAACAATGAATGATTATGAGTTTTTATTTAGAAATGCCAACGGAAAAAAGAAAATTATTCCAGATTTAATAAATTCATTAAGAGAATATGCAATAATAGATATTGAAAAAAATTCTATAGAAATAGATGTGGCTTCTGTCTTAACAAGGCTTTTAGAAAAACATCAATTAAATAGAAATACAAGTTTTTATGCTACTGTTGGTTTAAATCAGTATTGGACAAATACACCCCTTAAAGACTCTGAAAATAAGGATTATGATGAATTTAGTGCTGCCTCAGAGAAAATTGGAGTAAAATTTAAATTATGGAACTTTGATAGAAGATATTATAATGAAGAAAAGTTGATACATGATATTAAAAAGAAGTCTTTGGTTTCAGACATTTATGCAATGCCTTATTTTTCAGGAATTTTATATAAGATAGCAAATACTTCTGGTAAAAATTATGATAGTGTAAACTTTGGAGTTGCTTTTGGTTTAACTTTTTTTAATTCCTTAGATTTAAATTTTAGCTATTCAATTCCAATGGAAGGAAAAGTTTTTAAAAATAGTCTATTAGGTATTTCCTTCGACATTCCATTATCAGAATACCTAAAAAGATTATAAGATTTTAATTTATTTTAAAGATTTTTCAATAATTTAGCTGAAAATTTAAGAAATATATCAATGAAAAATATTGCATTACACTCTATACACAAAAGTTTGGGAGCAAAAATGGTTCCTTTTGCCGGTTTTAACATGCCTGTTCAGTACGAAGGCGTTACAGCAGAACATTTAACAGTAAGAGAATCTGTGGGGGTTTTTGATGTAAGTCATATGGGAGAATTTTTAGTTAGCGGAGAAAATGCTTTGTCTTTAATACAAAAAGTAACTTCTAATGATGCTTCTAAATTAGAAATTGGTGATGCACAATATAGCTGTTTTCCAAATACCGAAAATGGTATTGTAGATGATTTAATTTGCTATAGAGTTAAAGAAAACACTTATTTATTAGTCGTAAATGCTTCTAATATCGAAAAAGATTGGAACTGGATTTCTTCTTACAATAAAGAATTTAATGCCGATTTAAAAGATTTATCCGAAGATTATTCATTATTAGCAATTCAGGGCCCAAAAGCAATCGATGCTATGCAACCTTTGTCTTCTTTAGATTTAGCAGAGATTCCTTTTTACAAATTTAAAGTAGGCGATTTTGCAGGAATCGAAAGCGTAATTATTTCTGCAACTGGTTATACTGGTTCTGGCGGATTCGAGATTTATTGTAAAAATTCTGAAGTAGAACAAATTTGGAACAAAGTTTTTGAAGCTGGTGCAGATTATGGAATTAAACCAATTGGTTTGGCTGCAAGAGATACATTACGTTTAGAAATGGGCTATTGTTTGTATGGCAATGATATTGATGATACAACTTCGCCGATTGAAGCTGGCTTAGGTTGGATTACTAAGTTTACCAAAGATTTTGTAAACCATGAAGCTTTGGCTAAAGAGAAAGCACAAAAACCAAAAAGACGTTTGGTAGCTTTTGAACTAGACGAAAAAGGAATTCCAAGACATGGGTATGATATTGTAGATGGCAATGGAAATGTAATTGGAAACGTTACTTCTGGAACCATGAGCCCTTGTTTGCAAAAAGGAATTGGATTGGGTTATGTACCAACAATTTTTGCAAAATCGGGCACACAAATACACATTCAGGTTCGTAAAAAAGCGATTCCAGCAACCATAGTAAAGTTGCCTTTTTATAAAGGATAAAAACTATAAAAACTCAAAAACAGATTATATATTTTTATGTAATCTGTTTTTTTTTGAATAAAATTTTAATTTACAATTCGTTGGATTCGTTTACTCAAATCGTTTTAGGAGCTGCAGTTGGTGAGGCTGTTTTAGGAAGAAAGATTGGCAATAAAGCCATGTTATATGGGACACTTTCCCGCAAAGTGTGTAAGTTAAAAATTACAGGATTAAATTTTTCATAGTTTAATCCTGTTTTCAAATATAGCCAAAAATTGGTTAAGAATGATACCCCAATTTCTAATAGGCAATGTCCATTTTTTTGTTGATTCTCTCAAAGCTAAAAATACGGATTTAATTACAGCATCATCTGTTGGATATGAGAGTTTGTTTTTAGTGTATTTTCTAATTTTCCCATTTAAGTTTTCTATCAAATTTGTGGTATAAATAATGGTTCTGATTTCTAATGGGAAATCGAAGAAAACAGTGAGTTCATCCCAATTGTTTTCCCATGATTTAATGGCATAAGAATATTTGGATTCCCATTTTTCTTTAAAGTCTTCTAAGGCTGCTTTTGCTGCTTCTTTTGTAGGAGCTGTATAGATTTGCTTCATATCTCTTGTAAAGGCTTTTTTATCTTTCCAGACTACATATTTACAAGAGTTTCTGATTTGATGAACCACACATATTTGTGTTACTGAATTGGGAAAAATAGTTTTAATGGTGTCTGTAAATCCGTTTAAATTATCAGTTGCTGTAATTAAAATGTCTTGTGTTCCTCTGGCTTTTATGTCGGTTAAAACGCTCATCCAAAAAGAGGAAGATTCGTTTTTTCCTAACCAAAGTCCTAAAACTTCTTTTTTACCATCTACTCTAAGACCAACAGCAATGTAAATTGTTTTATTGATGACTTTGGAGTTTTCACGAACCTTAAAAACGATGCCATCCATCCATACAATCAGATAAGTAGCTTCTAAAGGTCTATTTTTCCAAGCAATAATGTCAGCTGTAATTTTATCTGTGATTCTAGAAATGGCTGAACTAGAGATGTTAAAATTATACAATTCCCGTATTTGTTCTTCAATATCTGTAGTACTCATTCCTTTGGCATATAAAGAAATAATCAGGTTTTCAACTCCATCTGCAGTACTTTCTCGCTTTTTAATAAGCATTGGATTGAAAGTAGCATCGCGATCTCTTGGAACTTTTATTTTAGTTTCTCCTAAATGCGTCTTTATTGTTTTGGTTCCATAGCCATTTCGTGAATTAGGATTGTTGCTTTTTTGATGCTTATCGTAATCTAAATGTGCATCTAATTCGCCTTCTAAAATCTTTTCTACACCACGTTTGTGCAGTTGTTCTATAAAACTGGTTAGTTCTGAACCTGTTTTAAATTGTTTTAAAAATTCTTCGTTTAATAAATCTTCTGGTTTCATAATAAAAGTGTGTTTATAAATTTAGTGATTATTTAATCGTAAAGTTATTTTCGAAATTTTTCCTCATGGAGCAATTTAATGATTGCTCTAGAAAAATTTCAGAATAACTTTACTTACACACTTTTTGGTTTAGTACCTTATATAGCGATTGCTGGTACAATTCCAGATTTAGATGTTATAACCTCTTACTTTACAGATACTGTAACAGCTTTAGAAATTCATAGAGGTTTTACACACTCTATTTTATTTTCTGTACTTTTTGCTCCTATTTTTGCTTTTATAGTTACAAAATACGAAAGCTATAAAAACTTTAAAAATTGGAGTCTTTTATTCTTTTTAGCATTTATAACTCATCCTATTTTAGACGCACAAACCACTTGGGGAACACAATTATTTTGGCCTTTAGACGTACGACTGGCATTTAAAAATGTATTTGTGATTGATCCTTTATACACCATTCCGTTTTTAGTTTTTCTAATTTTAGCACTGCTTCAAAAAAAAGAATCAAAAAAAAGACGCTTTTATAATCATTTAGGGTTAATTATTAGTACCTCTTACCTAGCACTTACCTTATTGTTAAAATATATTTCTTACCAAAAATTCGCAGAAGAACTCTTTTCTAAAAATATTAATTATAAAGCTTTAAAAACAAAACCTACTCCACTAAATACTATTTTGTGGAGCGCAAATGTAGAAACTAACGATGCTTTTTTAATTGGATACTCTTCATTTTTTGATAAAAATCCAATTCATTTTTCAAAATACCCGAAAAACCATCATTTGTTAGCTGAGTTAAAAAATCATTCTAAAACAAAAAGAATGATTGCAATTACCAAAGGTTGGTTTACCATTAATAAAATAAATAACACGCTGTATTTTAACGACTTACGTTTTGGTACATTAAGTATAAAACCAAATGCGACCAACTTTGTTTTTAAATATAAAATTAAAGTTGATAAAAATGGAACTCCTTTTTTTATTGAAGAACCCAAAGAAAAAAGTGATGGAAAAAAATTAGTATTAGATTTATGGGAAAGAATCAAAGGAAAATAAAGTTTTTTTTAACGACTAATTTATTGAATTAATATTTTAAGTATTAGAGGTAATTATAAATGAAGATTTATAGTTTCTTTGTTAAAAATAAAATTTATGAGAATTATTATTGCTTTTACAACTGTTTTATTATTATCTCAAATTTCATTTGGGCAACAAAACGCTTCTCCTTACGAATGGAAATGGAAACGAGATGGAATTTGGACTGGTGCAGCTTTTGCAGCAAGTGCAGGTGGTTTGCTAATAATTTCGAGTAAAGACACCTATTCTGATGCTGATTTAGCACAAATTAGAAGTAAAATTAACGATATTAATTTTATAGATAGATGGGTTGCAGGAAATTATTCCGAAAGCGCAAATACACTAAGCGATGTTCCTTTTGCATTTTCTTTTGTAGCGCCTTTTGCATTATTATTAGATAAAAAGGCACGAAATAATTCAGGCCAATTATTCGGAATTTATATAGAAAGTTTGGCAACCACCTCTGCGTTATTTACAATTACAGCAGGTTTATCTAACAGAAGCAGGCCTTATACTTATGGAACAGAAGCACCTTTAGAACAACGAAAAAGTATTACTGCAACAAGATCTTTTTATTCTGGACACGTTGCTGCAACTGCAACTGCAACTTTTTTTGCTGCAAAAGTGTATCAAGATTTTAATCCAGATTCGCCTGCAATTCCGTATATTTATGCAGGAGCTGCAATTTTACCTGCAGCAGTTGGTTATTTTAGAATGCAAGCTGGTCAACATTTTTTAACAGATGTTTTATTAGGCTATGGTTTGGGTGCTTTGGCAGGGTATTATATTCCTGAATTGCATAAAAAAAAGAGTCGATCTTTTTCTTTTCAACCAATTATGGATCAAAATTTCTATGGCGAGAATTATCAAGGAATTTGTTTACGCTATCAGTTTTAAAATATAAGACGATAAATGTCTTTCTTATTAGTTTTAAAATTAATACCATTATATTTTTCTAGTGATTAAATTTTATAAAACTGTAACTCCTCACAATCCATTGGAATGTCTAGTTTTGGTTTGTGTTTATTTTAAATCATTTTCATTAATTTCTAATATTTTTTTACCATATTACCATTGCCTATAACTTGCGTAGAATCCTGAATATTCTCAAAAATCAAGGCATAAACCCACTAAAAAGCTTAGGGAATGCCTCGGTTCTATTTTTAACCCAAATACGCGTTATTTTAAGCCTATTTTACACACTTTTTACACCAAAAAACCGAAACCAATTTCATAAAATTAAACCTAGATTCAAATGCTAGTGCAAGTTTTTGATAGGATTTTCCTACGGGTTTTACCCCGTTAGGAAAAGTCCAAAAAAAGTCAAAGATTTGTGATATGAACTACAAACAATTAACTTTCGAACAAAGGTACTCAATAGAATTAATGCTTAAGGCAAAAATTAGTAAAAAAGAGATTATTAAATCACTTTGTATTAATGAAAGTACTTTTTATAGAGAATTGAAAAGGAACTCAAAACCTAGGACTTATAGTGCTAAACACGCACAAAAATTAGCTGATGAGCGTAAAAAAGAAGGCCATTATAAGACTATTTTTTCAACGGAAATGAAAAAAATAATCAAAGAAAAAATGATTAAATTTCAATGGTCTCCAGAACAGATAGTTGGTTGGTGTAAACTTAAAGCAATACAGATGGTCTCTCACGAGCGAATTTACCAATATGTTTGGCAAGATAAAAGACAAGGAGGATTGCTTTATAAAGAACTACGAACAGGTCAAAAAAAATATAAAAAAAGGTATGGAAGTAAATCCAATAGAGGACAAATACCCGATAAAGTGTCTATAGAAAAACGTCCAAAAATTGTAGAACTCAAAGAAAGAGTAGGTGATTTAGAATCTGATTTAATTATAGGAAAAGACCATAAAGGAGCTTTATTAACCATTGTAGATCGCTATTCTAGTTTTTTATGGATTGAAAATGTGACAGGAAAAAAAGCAGATATGATTACAAAAATGACTATAAACACTTTAGCACCACATAAAAAATGGGTTCGAACAATTACCAATGATAATGGAAAAGAGTTTGCAGGACATAAAAAAATAGCAGAAAAATTAAATTGTGATGTCTATTTTGCTCACCCTTATAGCTCTTGGGAACGTGGACTTAACGAGTATACGAACAAACTTATCAGACAATATTTCCCAAAAAATGAACACTTGGATAATGTCAAACAAAAGGATATTTTTGAAACGGTAAACAAACTCAATAATAGACCAAGAAAAAAGTTAGGATACAGAACCCCTAAAGAGGTTTTTTATCAATTTATTAACCAAAATCAAAAACTTGCACTTGGTACTTGAATCTACGAAACCTTTAAAAGTTGCTTAAACTGTTCTGAAATAATTTAAATTTCTTATATTTAACAACAAATGGTGGTTTTGAGACAGACTGACGTTGTGCAACATTAGGAATAACGACCAATTATTCGGATATTTATAAAATAAATTTAAATAAAAATGGCAACAGTAGATAATATACGAAACGGATTGATTGACAAAATACTATCGATTAAAAACAAAGACTTTTTAGTGGCTCTTGACAAAATAATTACATCGAGTTCATCTGAATCTGAAATAGTTGAACTGACCAAAGAACAGAAATTGATGCTGGAAATGAGTGAACGAGATATAAAAGATGGTAAACTAATTTCTCAAGAAGCAATGAATAAAAGGAATTTGGAATGGCTAAACGCAATGTAATTTGGACACGAACAGCTGACATTCAGTTCGTGGGAATTTTAGAATATTGGGTTAAAAAAAACAAATCAAATAGATACTCTAAAAAACTTTTAAAGCTAGTTTCGGAAAGAACAAAACAAATAGCCGAAAAACCTCTTATTTACAAAGCTACAGATTTCAAAGATACAAGAGTTGCTTCATTAGGTAATTTTAGTATTTACTATAAATTTAATGACACAGAAATTATCATCACAGCTTTTTGGGACAATAGACAAAATTCGAAAAAACTTTTGAAAATATTGGAAAACAAAAAATAACGTTGCACAACAAAGTACTGTGGTAAAAAACAAGTAAAAACTCATTAATTTTTTACGAAAGTACTTTTATAATTTCCATCATATATTAATCCTGATTTTGCTATTGCAAAGACCTGTTTTAGTAGTTTATTACAGACTGCGATTAAGGCTAATTTTTTGCTCTTTCCCTTGGCTACGATTCGTTGATAAAGATCTCGACAAGCCTTGTTGTATTTGCATGCATTAAAACTACACATAAACAATAAATTTCTTAGTTTTTGATTCCCTATTTTACTTATTCTCGATCGTCCTTTTACACTACTACCACTTTGTCTAATTGTTGGCGTTAGACCTGCATAACTACACAATTCACTACCACTCGTAAAACGCTCAAATCCATCGGTTAAAACTACTAACATTAAAGAGGTTTTGGGACCAATGCCTGGGATGCTTTTTAAACGTGTTAAAACATCGTTATGAACTTCTTTTACTAAAATTAATAGGTCTTCTTCTATCGTTTTTATTTCTTTCTCAACATGTTTTAAACTGCGTTTTAAAGACCTCACAACAGATTTACTTGGTGTACCTAAAACGGCTTCGCCATGTAATTTATTTTTCAGCATAGTGCTCTGCTTTGTATATGCTGAAAGGGTTCTTGTCATTTGTAAACATTCCAGCTGATGTTTAGAATTGCCTTTCCACAACTTTAATTTAACCTGCTTTGCATACTCACAAATTAGTTTAGAATCGCTCTTATCTGTCTTTATTTTAGACAATTTCATTTGAATAAAACGTTTTACCGATAATGGATTTTCTACCGATAATTTAAAACCTTTTTCTTGTAAATAATAGGCTAATTGGTAATGATAATAACCGGTAGCTTCCATCACGCAATGACTCTTTAAATCTAATAATTTTACAAACTTTTTAAAGCCTGTTAAATTGTTTTTAAACTGGTAATAATTGCCATCTGAATCTGTGACATCAAAAAATAAATGACTGATGTCTATTCCAAAATATTTAATATCTTTATTCATAAATAAATGTTTTTACGAAAGGACATACTACGCGAGTTTCAACGACTTAAAAGCGAGGTCTAAAAGCCTCATAGAACTGTACGAAATCTGTGTAGAAAAGAGAGGGGATTTTCAATGTTGACGAAGTCTATGCTTCTGCGTATATATTAACCTTATTCCTCTCTTTTGTCTTTTCTTAATTATGTTCAAATTTAATGAATTACAAACTTAAGACGTGTAAAAAAATTGCTGGTAAAAGCCTATTTACGAAAGTCCTCGCGGACTTTCTATCTGTGATTTATTTGCTAACTTTAGTGCTTAAAACACGCAACTAATCTTATACAAACACGTTGGCATTAATTCGCACATCAGAATAAATAAGCTTTCTATTACAATAAAGTAATACTAGTCTGAAAATAAAAAAACTATCCAATCACCCATAAACAATACATTGACAAATTAATGTCGTATAAATGACGTACAAAAAACGTGGCAATAACTAGACTTTGACGGCACATTAAAATAACTTAAGCTATATATTTGAAAAATTAAAAATAACTTCTAAATGAGAAAAATAGAATTTTCTAATGCTGTTAAGAAAATTAGAACAGAAAAAGGCTTATCACAAGAGGATTTATCTGGAAAATCTGAATTAAGCTTAAGAACAATTCAACGATTAGAAAATGGTAAAAGTGAACCACGTGGAGACACATTAAAAAGGTTGACAAATGCTTTAGAGTTACCTGCTAATTATTTTAACAGTATTTTGTTTGAGAATAAAAGCAATAAAAAATCATTCAAAATCCCATGGTTCATATTAGGTTTTCTAATTATCGGTGGTTCTGCTGGTTTTATTTTAAGCTTAATTCTAGCTAGCACAGGAATTATACCCTATAATGAATTCAGTTTACCATTTGTTATTGCAATTGCAATATTTTTTACTGGAATTGGTGTTATAACTGGAAACATTATAGAAAAGAAATATGGAAAATAATCACCTTTTATATTTAAAAACACCAAAATTATCAATAATGAAATATATTAAGACTTTTGCTTTAATCTTTTTTTGTATCTCTTTTACATCTTGTATTCAAAAAAATAACCTATCTGCTGAAATTGTCGGACTTGGAAATGACACTATTTATATAGAAAGCTATAAAATTTCAAATATTGAAGAAGACCCTATTATTGACACTATTTATTCTAAAAACGGAAAATTCTTCTATGACTTACCAGTAAAAGAAGCTATTATAAGTATAGTAACGCCAAGAAAAGCAGAATATACCCGATTAGATAAAAGTCCATATAGACCACTTGAAAAATCAATACTTCTAATATTAAAACCAGAAGATAGAATTTCAGTAAAAGGAAAGCTTGAAAAACTGAATCTTAAATATCAAGCAAAAGGTTCAGAAATTAATGAAGAATATAGTGATAATAGAAATGAGTATGTTGCTTCTCTAATAGAAAAATCAAAAATTGAATTAGAAATAGACTCGTTAATGTTTAATAATGGAGACAGGGAAACAATTAATGCTCTTTTTAAAAAGCGTAAAGAATACTCTATAATAGCAAGCAATTTTCAATTAAATTATATCAATAATAATTTAGACAAAAACCTTTCTGCCTACTATTTATCAAGACAACCATTAGATACCATAGGGAAATATTTAAAAAAATTAGACAAGTTTGTAAAAGAAGGTACATTTGAGAATCTTTTAAAATTTCAATTTACTAGATTTCAAAAATATACAAAAGTCAGAGAGGCTGAATCAAGAATTAAATTAGGAGGAAAAGCACCTGAATTTTCCTTAAAATCTATAAACGAAGAACATTATTCAGTAGACTTTTCAAAAAACAAATTTACTATACTCGATTTCTGGGGTAGTTGGTGTGCACCTTGTATTTCTGGATTTCCAAAAATGAAAAAACATTTTGAAAAATACAAAAACCGAATTGAGTTTATTGGCATAGCTTGTAATGACACAGAAACAAAATGGAGAAATGCGGTTAATGAACACGAATTAAAATGGAAAAACCTTTTCAATGACAATGAAATTGACAAAGATGTTTCTGTTAAATATGCTATAAAAGGTTATCCAACAAAAATAATAATAAATTCAAGTGGAATCATAGAAGGAATATTTAATGGAGAAGGAGAATATTTCTATAATAGACTAGATGAATTAATGAAAAATTAAAAAACTAATGCCAACACAGTATAAAATTAATTGCTCGGTTCTACCCTACTTAAGAAAATCCTTCCGAATTTTCTATCTGTGATTTTTTTATAAATTTGTCTAAACTTTTGGGTGCACATCACTTTTTTTTCTATCAGTGATATATTTGCTAACTTTAGTACTTAAATCACGCAACTTTCTTTACACAAACACGTTAGCCATAATATGAAGGAAATTATAGTTTTATTAATGATTTTTAGTTTAGGAAATTTAGTTAGTCAAGATTTAAATTGCCTTAAACCTGAATTCTATGACTATGATTTTGATATTATTGAAGTTAGAAGTGAGAAAGATTCAATTTTTGAAACTACTCAATTCAAATCTGATTCTTTAAAATTATATGTTGAAAGAAAATCTATTTTAAAATTTCCAAAATGGTCTAGTTACAAAAGAAAAGGAATTAAATCTGGTTTTAAAATTGTCTTATTGAATAATACTAATAATGATTTAAACTTATTCAATATGGATGGTAGAATTATTATGAGAAGACAAGTTTTTTATAAAAATAAATGGAGGAATCTTAAAAGATATAAAGATACTGAACGATTTTATTGTGGAAATAGCTTTTTTAGAAAACGCACAATCAAATCAAAACAGATTTTAACATTTATAGCTCCCTGTATATTTGGGAATAAAAAAGCTAAGTTTAGATTTATACTTGGAAGAAATTATAAGAATAACAATCTTGCTATTTGTTCTAATGAATTTGAAGGATTTATTGATGAAAAATTGATTGAAATGTAAATACTATGGCTAACACTGTATAAACTTTATTGCTGCTAAATTTTTCCTTCGGAAAAATACGCAGACACAAAGTTGTTTAATAATTTGCTTATTTTTAGCATAATAAAAACGCCCTAGATTCAAATGCTAGTGCAAGTTTTTGATAGGATTTTCCTACGGGTTTTACCCCGTTAGGAAAAGTCCAAAAAAAGTCAAAGATTTGTGATATGAACTACAAACAATTAACTTTCGAACAAAGGTACTCAATAGAATTAATGCTTAAGGCAAAAATTAGTAAAAAAGAGATTATTAAATCACTTTGTATTAATGAAAGTACTTTTTATAGAGAATTGAAAAGGAACTCAAAACCTAGGACTTATAGTGCTAAACACGCACAAAAATTAGCTGATGAGCGTAAAAAAGAAGGCCATTATAAGACTATTTTTTCAACGGAAATGAAAAAAATAATCAAAGAAAAAATGATTAAATTTCAATGGTCTCCAGAACAGATAGTTGGTTGGTGTAAACTTAAAGCAATACAGATGGTCTCTCACGAGCGAATTTACCAATATGTTTGGCAAGATAAAAGACAAGGAGGATTGCTTTATAAAGAACTACGAACAGGTCAAAAAAAATATAAAAAAAGGTATGGAAGTAAATCCAATAGAGGACAAATACCCGATAAAGTGTCTATAGAAAAACGTCCAAAAATTGTAGAACTCAAAGAAAGAGTAGGTGATTTAGAATCTGATTTAATTATAGGAAAAGACCATAAAGGAGCTTTATTAACCATTGTAGATCGCTATTCTAGTTTTTTATGGATTGAAAATGTGACAGGAAAAAAAGCAGATATGATTACAAAAATGACTATAAACACTTTAGCACCACATAAAAAATGGGTTCGAACAATTACCAATGATAATGGAAAAGAGTTTGCAGGACATAAAAAAATAGCAGAAAAATTAAATTGTGATGTCTATTTTGCTCACCCTTATAGCTCTTGGGAACGTGGACTTAACGAGTATACGAACAAACTTATCAGACAATATTTCCCAAAAAATGAACACTTGGATAATGTCAAACAAAAGGATATTTTTGAAACGGTAAACAAACTCAATAATAGACCAAGAAAAAAGTTAGGATACAGAACCCCTAAAGAGGTTTTTTATCAATTTATTAACCAAAATCAAAAACTTGCACTTGGTACTTGAATCTACGCGCAACAAAGCTTATACTAAAACGTCAGACTGTCTAAAAACTTTCATTAATTTTATTGGTAAAAAAGTAAAAATTTCATATCTTTAAGTATGGAATATATCGCACGAACCCCTCGTAATCAACTCGGATTTTTCCCCACCGCCTTGGACCACATGATCGATAAGGATAACAGCGTTCGAGCCATTGACATTTTTGTAGATAGCTTGGATTTATCCCAGTTTGATTTGACCAAGAATGCCCAAACGGGAAGGCCTTCTTACAACCCCGCCGATTTACTCAAACTCTTCATCTATGGCTACATGAACCGCATGCGCTTCTTGTAAATCTGAATTAGGGGTTATTTCTTCTGTTTTTTCGCAATTCCATAATACTAAGGAAATTCCAAAGAAAAATACCCCTATTTTTAAAAGTTTAGTTAATTTGTTTTTTTTCATTTTCATAAATTTAGTGATTATTTGTTTTCAACAAACATAAAGCATAAAAAAGTACTTGTCAATCCCTGAAGACCGTATATTTTTTGCCTCCCTGAATTCAGGGATGCTTATCCCTGAGCTCAGGGATAGCGAGTTTTTAATTTCTTGGCTATAAGTTGTTTATAAAATTGTTTTTTCAGCCTAAATTATAATCAACCTGAGTTCGATTAATAAATTGTCAACTGATTAGACTTTACAGTCTGATATTTTATAGCAGGTTTTTTTGGTAAAAAGCTATATGCAATAAGACCTGCGATTATGTTTGACAAGAAATTAGTAAAACTTCTATGTCTAGAATGTTCAATTTGACAAATATTTTTGAGTTCGTCATTTACGGTTTCAATAACAGAGCGTTTACGCAGTAAAATTTTATCACTCATTGTCATTAAAGAATTCTTCATATTGTTTTTAATATGAGTAATTAAATGCAATCCATCAGCAAAAAGTAACTGCATTAAATCTTTTCCAACATAACCTTTGTCCGCATATAACTTATACCATTTAAACATTAAAAACGTTATAAAAAGATTTTAGATAAAATTCATATCCGGTTATAGACTTAATGGTATTATTATCCATTTGATAAACTAGGTGCTCTATTTTGGATTCTAGTATCTCTAAAGTGTCATAAATTTTCATTGCGATTTTACTTTTAAGGTATTGCCAAACTTTTTCAGCTGGATTTAGTTCAGGGCAATATGCAGGGATAGGTAATAAAATAATATTATCAGGCAATTTTACATCTTTAGTAGCGTGGAAAGCTGCATTGTCAATAATTACAATTTTTAGTTCCAAAGGATTACAGGCACTTAAGTCTGTTAAATACTCAATAAAAAAGTCTTTACACACAGTATCTGTTAGCATGCAGAAACTCTCACCGGTAATGGGTGAAAAACTTCCCCATAGCCATTTACTCTGATAACTATGTTTGTATTTTGCTATAGGTTTAACGCCTTTAGCTGTAATGACTCTTTTTTGTTTGATTATTAATCCAAAACGAGATTCATCTTGAAAAAATAAATTGACCGATTCAAAGTTATTTTTATTTAGTTTTGTTCTAAATAATTTAAAAGTGTTTTCTAGGTTTTTTAAAAACCATTTCGGCTTTCAGGTCTTTTTTATAGTGTGACTTTCTTGATACTTTTAGCTTAGACTTATGTTTTCGCCTACAATGTGCATAAAGTGCACCATAATTTATCATCTCTGATAAATCTTCGGCTATATGAGCTTGTAACTCTATATAGGAAGTTATGGTGGTATCGCTATTGGATAATGTCTTGGAGATATAGGCTTTTGCTCTATCAGAAATATGAACGGTATTATTACCTCCGCTATGTATTTCTAATAAATTTGAAAGGCCTCCTGTTTCATAGTCTTTAATCCAATTGCCTATGGTGGTTGGACGTCTGCCAAGCTTCTTTGCGATCGCATTACGATAGATGTATTTCCCGGACTTTATGTAGTATAACATTTTTAAACGATCTCTTCGTAATTCTGTAGTAGTAGACTCATATAGTTTTCGCAATTCAACAGATTCTTCTTTAATGGATAAGGTAATTTTTTTGGCATATTGAAAGATAATAAATTTTATCCCGAAAGATAGTAAATATTATATTGAATTCAAAGTTTAAATGGTATTACCATAAATTTTATCTAAAAAAGACTTCTTTTTTAATGGCGTTCTATCATCAACATTAGCTTGGGTTATGCAGAAGTTTAGGATTTCACCTTTATCATTTATAACGATATGCAATTTAAAGCCATGGAACCATCCTATAGTGGATTTTCCAGTGGTTGCAATGCCTTTAAATACTTTATTATTCTTAATTCGTTTGGGGCTGCAAACTCTAACAGGTGTAGAATCTACAAAAGAAATACCCGTAGAATTACCTAAACAACATGTCTTTAAAAATAAAGTCATTGGCATGAGGTTTTGCTGCATGAGTTCTGTAAATCTATTGTATGAAACTGTAGCTGGGAAATCATCTTGCATATGCTTTTGCAAGTAATACACGTAAAAGTGTTTAAAGGTCCTAAAACCACTAAGCTGAAACAAAATGGTAATGGTAATTACCTCGCTATTTGACATAACACTGGGACGTTTTGATGGATTGCCTAAAAGGTGTTTACTGACTATTTGGTCATATTCTTTACAAAATTCATCAACAAGACAGAAAATTTCAGTAATTTTAGAGTAGATTATCATAGATAGATTTTTAGATTAATAAATTGAAATTCAATACTTTAATTTACTGAAAATCTATCTTTTTTACTAGAAAAAAATGCCTAAATTTTAATCGAACTCAGGTTAATCAAAAAATGGTTTTAAAAATACCAAGAACTGTAAAAAGGTAGATTTTTGTTTTAAAGTGAAAAATTGATTAAGGTTAAGGTTTATGAAGATATTTTTGTAGAAAATAAATGGTTAAAACAGAGTAACTAATCTTACACAAGTATATTCTTATAAGAATTTACAAAAAAATTAGCCACAAATTTTAAAAATTGTGGCTAAATAAAAAAAATTGAAACCAACTGTCTTTTAGGAGGAACTAAAAAAGGAGTTTCGCTGGTTTTATTTTGAGCTAAAAAAATCAAAAAACAAAATGTTGTATTTAGATTCGCGTTTCCTTGGGAATGATAATTACAACGGAAACCCCAAAGCAGAACCT
Source organism: Polaribacter batillariae (assembly GCF_017498485.1). NCBI lineage: Bacteria > Pseudomonadati > Bacteroidota > Flavobacteriia > Flavobacteriales > Flavobacteriaceae > Polaribacter > Polaribacter batillariae. The sequence continues at coordinate 278,195 of NZ_CP071795.1, forward strand.
CGAGGAATTCTTTTCGATAAAATGTTATAAAAACGGAATTTTTAAAACTCAGATATTGTTTTCTTAATAATAGAAATACAATCCATTAACTGCTCCTCTGTCATTACCAAAGGTGGTGCAAAACGAATAATATTGCCATGTGTTGGTTTTGCTAATAAGCCATTATCACGAAGTTTAATACAAATATCCCAAGCAGTAGAACTGTCTTCAGAATCGTTAATTAAAATTGCATTTAACAGTCCTTTTCCTCTTACAGATTCTACTAAATGATTGTTTTTACAAAACTCACTTAACTCTGCTCTAAAAATTTTACCTAATCGATCTGCATTTATGGCTAATTTTTCGTCGGCAACTACTTCTAAAGCAGCCATTGCAACAGCAGCAGCAATAGGGTTACCTCCAAAAGTAGAACCATGGTTTCCAGGACGAATTACATTCATAACATTATCATTTGCTAAAACTGCAGAAACGGGATATGCTCCTCCAGAAAGTGCTTTCCCAAGAATTAAAACATCTGGTTTTACTTCTGGCGTACCAGAACAATTTTTCTCAGGACAAGAACAGTTTCCACAAGTTGCTAATAAACGCCCCGTTCTTGCAATTCCTGTTTGTACTTCATCTGCAATAAATAAAACATTATGGTCTTCGCACATTTTCTTTGCCGCCGCTAAATACCCTTCAGAAGGTACATAAACACCAGCTTCACCTTGAATTGGTTCTACCAAAAATGCAGCAATATTGTTACTGCTTTCTAATGCTTCTTGTAATTCTTGTAAATTATCGTATTCAATTTTTAGAAAACCTTTAGTATAGGGACCAAAGTTTTTACGCGCAACAGGATCGTTAGAAAACGAAATAATTGTGGTTGTTCTTCCGTGAAAATTATTTTCACAAACAATAATTTGCGCTTTATTCTCATCAATACCTTTTACTTCGTAGGCCCATTTTCTAGCAATTTTTAAAGCAGTTTCTACAGCTTCTGCACCTGTATTCATTGGTAGTAATTTATCGAAACCAAAAAAATCGGTTGCAAATTTCTCGTACTTGCCCAACATATCATTATAAAATGCACGCGAAGTTAAAGTTAATGTTTTTGCTTGATTCGTCATTGCATCTACAATCTTAGGATGACAATGCCCTTGATTTACAGCAGAATAAGCTGATAAAAAATCGTAATATTTTTTCCCTTCCACATCCCAAACATGCACGCCTTCTCCTCTACTCAAAACCACTGGAAGTGGATGATAGTTGTGCGCACCATACTTGTTTTCTAATTCGATTGCTTCTTGCGAAGTTAATTTGTCTAAAACAGCCATTTTTATTGTTTTAAAATTTATAAAAAAAACCATTCCTGTTCTACCTTTATTCTTCTGACAAGTAATCAGAAATTCAGCGTGGGAAAGAAATCATCCCCAGATTTTTGCAAAAATAGCAAAAAAAGTGACTTTTTAAGAGATTAAGTGTCAGAATATTGAACTAAAATCGAAAAAAAATGGATCAACTATTACAATCTTACAACCAAATTACAGGAACTTTAGGCAGACCTTTTTCTGCACTTATTATTATTATTTTAGGATGGTTTATAGCAAGTCTTCTTAAAAGAGTTACCAAAAAAATTGCAAACAGTACAGGTTTAAACAAATCTTTAAGCAGTAGTAAAATAAGATTTGGCGAACTGGTAGGAAAAATTGTTTACTTATTAGTAATGATTTTTGTTTTTATGCTTGCATTAGACACCCTTGGCATGACCAACGTTTTAGAACCCGTTAAAGGTTTATTAAACGGTTTTACAGGATTTATACCAAATATTGTTGGCGCATGTTTAGTAGGTTACATTGGCTATATGTTGGCAACAATCGTATCTGAATTAGTAGGTTTATCTGGCGATACGATAAGAAAATTTGCACCAAAATTAAGGCTTCCAGAAAACATAAATATCGTTTCTATTTTACAGAAAATTGTATTTATTTTTATATTTATTCCACTATTAATAGCTGCATTAAATATTTTAAATATCAACTCAATTTCAGACCCAGCAACCAGTATGCTAGAGAGTTTTTTCGAAGCAATTCCAAGAATATTAGTAGCAACACTTATTATAATTATTTTTGCAGTTGGAGGTAAATTTTTAAGCGAACTTTTAAGAGATTTATTAGACAGTTTAAATGTAAACCAAGTATTAAGAACTGCAGGTGTAAACTCTATTGTAGGCAAAACAAATATCGAAAAACTAATTGCAAACATTGTATATGCCTTTATAATTTTATTTGGTTTAATAACGGCTATCGAAAAATTAGAATTCGATAAATTGTCTGAAATTATGGAAACTGTTGTTAACTTAGGTGGCAACATACTATTTGGCTTAATCATATTAGCAATCGGAAATTGGATTTCTAACCTTGCCAAAAACAGTTTTTTAAAATCCGACGATAATAAATTCGTTGCAAGTATTATTCGAGTTGCCATTTTAGCCATATTTTTAGCAATTGGTTTACGCAGAATGGGCATTGCAGACGATATTATAAACCTTGCTTTTGGCATTACTCTTGGAGCTGTGGCATTAACCGTAGTTTTATCTTTTGGTTTAGGCGGTCGTGAAGCTGCAGGAAAACAAATGAGTAAAATTTTAGAAAAATTCAATAACAATAAAACTTTAAATAGTTAGTTTTAAAGTATTTGTAATCGTAAAGTAAAAGTCTCAAAACTAAAATTTTGAGGCTTTTTTGTTATTTAAAAAATAAAGAATTTGGGCACTCTTTAAAAAGTAATAACTTCAAAGCATAATGGGTAATCTATCAATATCTTTTCCTTAATTTTGCAAACCAAAATACTTAAAAATGCCACGTAGAGAACGCAACAAATTTGTAAAAAAAAATCAAGTTTTAGAGTTAAAAATTGAAGATTATGCTTTTGGAGGAAAAGGAATTGCCAGAATTCATTCCGAAGAAGGAAGTTTTGTAATATTTGTTCCGAATACGTTGCCTGGACAATTGGTAAAAGTGCAAATTAGCAAATCCAATAAAAAATATGCAGAAGCAAAATTAATTGATGTTTTAGAACCATCAGAAGACGAAGTGGAAGTTCCTTTTCAAGACATTCCTGGAGCGCCTTACATTCAATTACCTATTGAACTGCAACATACATACAAAAAAGAAAGTACTTTATCTTTATTCAAAAGAATTGGAAAAGTAGAAAATATTGAGGATTTATTCGACGAATTTGTAACCTCACCCAATGTGTTTCATTACAGAAATAAAATGGAATATGGTTTTTCTGCCATTGGTTATGATAGAATCAACAAAACCGATAAAGACGAATTTACGCTTGGTTTTAAACGACGTGGAGTTTGGTGGATGGGCGATAATTTAGAAAAAGACTCGGGTTTGTTTGATAAACAACTGGAAGATAATTTAAAAAACATCCGAAACTATTGTTTAGAAACAGGGTTATCACCTTGGCATGGGCCTAAAAAAGAAGGTTTTTTTAGATATTTTGTGGTGCGTAAATCTTTTAAAACAAACGAACTATTATGTAATTTGGTAACTACTTCTAGTGAATTAGATAAATTCGATTTGCAAGAATTCGCAAATTTTCTAAAAAGCATTTTGGGTGAGCGTTTGGCAGGTCTTTTACACACCATTAACAACGAAACTGGCGATAGAACCATTGCAACTTCTGGAAGTTTAGAACTGGTTTACGGAAAAGATAAAATTGTAGAAGAATTATTAGGTTTAAATTTTGAAATTAGCATGAAAAGCTTCTTTCAAACCAATCCAAAATGTGCAGAAAAACTGTACAATAAAGTTGTAGAATATGTTTTAGAAGACAAAACAAAAGTAAACAATACTGTAGTTATGGACTTGTTTTGTGGAACAGGAACTATTGGGCAAATTGTAGCTTCTAAAAGTAACAATACAAAAATAGTTGGTGTAGATATTGTAGCATCTGCCATTGCAGATGCAAAAAAGAACGCTAAAAGAAACAATATCGAAGGTTTAAAATTCTTTGCAGCAGATGTTGGAAAGTTTTTAATTGCACATCCAGAATATCAAAATAAAATAAAAACCATCATTTTAGATCCTGCAAGAGCAGGAATTGCCCCTAAAACTTTGCAGAAAATCATCAACTTAAATGCAGATAGAATGGTGTATGTTTCTTGTAATCCTGCAACACAGGCAAGAGATACAGAGTTGTTAAGAGAAGCTGGTTACAACATGAAAAAAATAAGTTTGGTAGATCAATTTCCACACACGAGTCATATAGAAACTGTTGTACTTTTTGAAAAAGTGAATTAGTTTTAACATCAATTTAATCAATATTAGTTGCAATAATTATATATTTAAAATCTTAAATCAAATAATCATGAAAAACATAAAACTATCAGATTCTGCAATAGAAAAAAAATTAGAAAACTTACCAGATTGGGATTTTTATGATGATGCACTTCATACAGATTTCGAGTTCGATAATTTTAAAGATTGTATGTCTGCAATGAACAGAATTGCCTTTGAATGCGAAGCTCTAAATCATCATCCAGAATGGACAAATGTGTATAATACCTTAGATATTACATTAACTACTCACGATGTAGATGGTGTTACAGAACTAGATTTTAAATTGGCAGAAGCCATTAATAAAATTGTAGAAGTTGAAGCGTAATTTTATGAAAAAAACATTTTTGTTTCTATTGTTAATTTTCGCCTTTATTTCCGCTTGCGAAAAAGACGATTTCTGTTTACAAAATCCTGTTACACCACGTTTGGTAATTACTTTTTTTGATGACACCAATAGAGAAACTCCTAAAAGAGTACAACGTTTTTCTTTAATTGCAGAAAGCAGGGTTGATAGTTTGTTTACAGGTATATCTACGTTCGACAGCATTGCGATTCCTCTAAACCCAAATGCGTTAGAAACCAAATATACACTTAAAAAAAACACCGTAAATGGTGCTAAGGTAGATAACGAATTTGCAACTTTTACAATTACTTACGAGACTGAACAAGAGTATGTTTCTCGTTCTTGTGGCTATCGAGTTATTTTTAAAAATGTAACATTTTCTACAGAACCCAATACTTGGATTACCGATTTTACACCTACAACATTAACAACTATAGACAATCAAAATTCCGCTCATGTACAAATATTTCATTAGCATTTGTTTCCTTTTTATTTTTGTTGATGGTTTTTCACAAGAACAAAAAAAAGATTCTTTAACAATAAAAGAAAAAGATAGTATCGTTTACAAAACAGGTTATGGCTTACGTATTGGAATTGATATTAGCAAACCTATAAAAGCACAATTCGATGGTTCTTATAGCGGTTTTGAAATTGTTGGAGATTATAGAATAAAAAAGAATTTATACTTAGCTGCAGAAATTGGCTATGAAAAAGAAACCAATAACGAAGATTATACAAATTCAACAGCCAAAGGAAATTACATTCGTTTAGGGGTTAATTACAACGCGTATAAAAATTGGTTGGACATGAATAACGAAATTTTTGTAGGCTATAGATATGGTTTTAGTTTGTTCGAACAAACATTAAATAGCTACACTCCTAATACATCAAGCAAAGATTTTGGTAACTATTTTCCTGTAAACACAATTACAGTTCCGCAAACTACAACAGGTTTAAATGCACATTGGTCCGAGTTAATGATTGGTATAAAAGCAGAAACTTTTAAAAACTTTTTTATCAGTTTTAGCGCTTCTTATAAAATAATGATGAGCGTAAAAGACCCAGAAAATTTTAAATCGTTATATGCACCTGGTTTTAATAGAATTTTTGAAAGCAATACTGGTTTTGGTTTTAACTATACCATTTCTTACTTAATTCCTTTTACCAAAAAATAATTTTTTAATTCAATTATTCTAAAATAGTTGTGCAAATAAAAAAAGAAGCTGTCACAAAAGTAAATTTAACTGTTATTTTTAGCATTACTAAAATCAAAATATATTTTAATTGAAAGTAACTAACATAGTTGTCTAAAATTCTAAAATTCAATAAATAAGATTTCTATATTACGTCGAAATGACAAATGTTAATCTTTCGAGACAGCTTCTGAGTGTTATTTCTAAAGATTTACATTCCTTTAAAAATATTTGCAAATTGTTCTAAAGAAGCGTCGTCTTTATCTAATTTAACGCTATTTATCATTTCAATTACTTTGGCAGGATTCATATTATCTCCTAATAACCTTGCGACTCCTACTCCTTTTTTGTCTCCATAAGCAAAAACAATTACTTCATCTAATGCGTCTGTATCTCCTGTGTAATAAACTTTCATGTTCATTTCCTTCATTTTTACAGACATTAAATTTTTGTAATCTTTGCTAGAAAAAATATTCTTTAAAGTTGCTTTTTCTTTTTGATAAGCAGCTTCATTATCTTTGGTCTTTACCAAATAAGCTACATTAATTTTTTTAATGCTTTTTATAGTTTCTTTTACATCGTTAGAAACATTCGTTTTTGGAGTTAATAAAGAACTTACAGGTAAATCTCCAGACACAAAACCTTCTTTTTCTGGAACGCTTACTAAATATTGTTGTAGCGATTTTTCGTTTTTACAAGAAGTTGCAAAAACAACCAAAAACAACAAAGTACATATTGTGGTTAATTTTCTCATTGTGTATTTTTTTAAACAAACTTGTAGCACTTATAAAATAAATACTACAAGTTTTAGATTTGTAATTAAGAAGCTTAAAAATTAATTTTTATGCTTTCCGTTTGTAAATGTATCTGCTAAATCCGACATTTTATTAATATCAATATTTCCGGTTAAAGAAACAATCATTGCTTTAGACATGCCATTCGTTTTTTTATCAACTCCTTTAATAAACATTAAAACTTCACTTACATAATTTTTATTTTTTGTTGATTGTACATAGATTTTAATTCGAGAATCGTCTTCTTTTATTCGCATTAACTCTGTTAAATTCTGTTTTTTAATAGAATTATTTACCATTGTTTCCATTTTATTGGCAATGGATTTGTCGTCTGAAGAAAACATTCTAAATTCTTTTAATTCTTTAATCATTTCAAAGACTTGCATTACTTCGTTACTTTTAGTGTCTTTAGGTTTAAACTTATTTAAAAGTTCGAAAGCATCTTTAGAAACAACGACCATATCTACGCCATCCATATCTTCTAGTGAGTCGAAAAACGACTGTGCGCTTGTTGCCATTGGTGCAACAATAAATGCTAATAATATTATTATTTTTTTCATAATTTCTCTTGTTTACTTGGTTTTACTAATTTTTACTTGGTTTATTTTAATATCTTATTTACAGTATTTTCATATACATACAAATTGGCTACTGCATTTTCTCCTTTTTTTAAATTTGTAGAAAGCAATTCTAGCCCTTTACTTACTTGTGCGTATATTTTTTCTGCTTCTTTTCTTTGTTGATGTTCGTTATATGTATGTTTTCCAACAAATACGCTAAACAACAATACTACAGATGCTGCTACAGACAACCATTTAAAGTTTTTCTTATTCGATTTCTTAGGTTCTAACTTTATGGTTTTTGTGTACGTTACATCTTTAGCGGTGGTAAAATAATTAAACATATATGCATACTCTTGCAAATGAGGTGCCACGTTTTCTTCTTTAAAATAGTTTTTTAAAACGGCTTCTTCTTGCAAAGTAGTTTCTGCGTTTAAATATTTTTCTACTAATTTTTCTATGTTAGCTAACTCCATAGTTGTGTTTTTTTATTAATTCTTGTCTTATTGTTTTTCTCGCCCTTGATAATGCCACTCTTACTGCTGTTGGTTTCATATCTACCATTTTGCAGATTTCTTCAAAATCGTATTCTTCGATATCTCTAAGTTGAATGATAATTTTTTGTTGTTCTGGTAAATTTTCTATCAATTTGTGTACTTGGTTTACACTGTCTTGATATTCCATTTTTTTATCTAAAGACGTATCTTTTTCTTTATAATTACTGTGCACTAATGTTAAGTTACTTGCTTGTTTCGATTTTAAGCGATCGTAACAATAATTCTTTGTCATTGTCATTGCAAATGCTTCTACATTATTATAATCAGCGATTTTTTCTTTGCTTTTCCATAATTTAAAAAACAGTTCTTGTGTAGCATCCTCAGCTTCTTCTGTAGAGACTAACAATCGTTTTGCTAAACGAAACACTTTGTCTTTAAACGGTAAAACAACTTTTAAAAAGTCTGACTGGTTCATTTCTTGGGTTTCTTTTTTTGTAAATCTTTCTTCTTATTGCTTTCTTATTTTTAGATTTACATTATTACGACGAGACACAATTTATTTTGTTACAAGATATTTTAAAAATAATACTATTTATACGTAAATTGCGTTAACTTTAGTACAGAAACTATATCTTTATTTAATGAAAAACTATTTAAAAGCTTTTTACTTACTTTTTTTAGCAATTTCTTTTACCCAATGTTCTAAAGAATATAAAGTTCCAGACGATTTGGTCGTTCACGATTTTGTATGGAAAGGGTTAAATGCTTATTATTTGTACCAAGATCAAATTGAAGATTTATCTGACAGACGTTTTAATTCGGATATTCAATTGAATAATTATTTAAGCACTTTTGAAGATTATAACGAATTATTTTCTTCTTTATTAATTGCAAACGATGCAAAATCTACTTTAGTAGAAGATTACAATATTCTTTTAGAGGATGTTCCTTTAAGAGCAACTGTTACAAACGGAATGGAGTTTGGCATTATTGCTGAAGAAGGAGAGCCTGATAATGTTATTGGTTACGTAACACATATTTTACCGGGCTCGAATGCCGCATCAAAAAATATTAAACGTGGAGAATTTTTTAACGCTGTTGATGGTGTACAATTAACAAGAACCAATTTTATCGATTTATTATTAGATGGCGCAGATACTTTTAATTTAAACATAGTAAGTTTCGATGGTACAACTGTTACTCCAAACACAAAAACCGTTTCTTTAACTAAAGAAAATTACACATATCCTACTACTTTTTTAGAAGAAATAATACCAATTGGGGCAAACAATATTGGGTATTTAATGTACAACAACAATTTTTCTAAAAATTACATTTACGAATTAAACACTACTTTCTTAGATTTTAAAAATGCCAATGTTAACGAACTCGTTTTAGACTTACGTTACAATATAGGTACAGGAAGTTTTGCAAGAGATGTCGCAAAATTAGCAAGTTTAATTACAGGGCAATTTGCAAATAACACTTTTGTAAAAGAAAAATGGAACTCGAAAGCACAGCCTTGGTTTGAGCAAAATCAACCAGATTCTTTAATAACAAAATTTCCAACAAAATTAAATGCAACTACAAATTTTAATAGTTTAAACTTAACAGACGTTTATATTGTATTAAATGGAGATAATTTTTCGGGTTCTTCTACAATCGAATTATTAATAAATAGTCTAAAACCCTATATAAATGTACATTTAATTGGCACACAAACCGCAGGAAACAACACTGGTTCTATTACTTTATATAATTCAGACGATTACGATTTCGGAAACAGAAATATGTCGCACACAGTCGCTTTACAACCTGTAGTGTTAAGTTTCTATAATAAAGACGACCAAACTTACGAAAACGGATTTACACCCGACATTATTTTGTGCCCAAATGAAGATATTTTAAACCTTGGAGAACTTGGCAAGCGTTCGGATCCTATTTTAGACCGCGTTTTAACCTATGTATCTTCTGGAAATACTGGCACAAATGTTGTTTGTAACTCAAATAACTTCGAGTTTATTTATAACTCTATAAGTGCACAAAGAGAAATAGACAAAGGAGTTTTTATAAACCAAGATTTACCTAATACAAATTAAATATGAAAAAAATAATTTTTGCAAGTTTTTTAACAATTTTATTTATAGCGAGTAGTTGTAGTAAAAAAGAAGAAGAGAACGAAATTACAGAACCAGATTTTGTAGTAACTTTAGATGATGAGATTAACTTTTTTATATGGAAAGGATTAAAAAATTATTATCTATGGGAAAAAGATGTTTCAGATTTAGCAGACGATAGATTTAATAATATCGAAGAATTATATACTTATTTTAGAAATTACGATTCTCCTGAAAGTACTTTTAATAATTTATTATTTCGACCAGGAAATGTAGATCGTTTCTCTTGGATTGTAGATGATTATGTTGCTTTAGAAAATTCTTTTCAAGGAATCAATACCACAACAGGAATGGAGTTTGGTTTAAAAAGATATCAAAACAGTAATACCAATGTTTATGGATATGTTAGATATGTAATTCCAAATTCTAGCGCTGCTACAGAAAAAGTAAAAAGAGGTATGATTTTTAGCTCCGTAAACGGAACACAGCTTACAGACAGTAATTTTAGAACATTATTGTTTGGAAACAATAGTTCTTTTTCAATTGGTTTGGCCAATTATAATAACGGAAATCCTATTTCGAACGGAACAACCATTTCTTTAACAAAAGCCGAAGTACAAGAAAACCCAATTGCTGTATCTAAAGTAATTACAGAAGGTAATAAAAAAATAGGGTATTTAATGTACAACCAATTTGCGCGTAATTACGATGGAGAGTTAAACGCCGTTTTTAATTTTTTAAAAGCAGAAAATGTAAGCGATTTAATTATCGATTTAAGATACAATGGAGGTGGCTCTATTACAACTGCTTCGTATTTAGGAAGCATGGTTACAGGGCAATTTGGTGGACAAGTATATTCGAAAGAAGTTTGGAATGAAGCAATAACCAAAGGAACTCCTGCAGATCGTTTTATTAATAATTTTCCAACTAAAATTAGAAATACAGATAACACAGGAAATGTTATTTTAGAAGAAAACATAAATAGTTTAGGTTTAACAAAAGTATATTTTATTGTTTCTGGAAGTACAGCATCTGCATCTGAACTGGTAATTAACTCGTTAAGTGCTTATATAGATGTAGAAGTAGTTGGTACCACAACCGTAGGAAAACAAGTAGGTTCTATAACCTTATACGATTCTGAAAGTTTATTTAGAAATGGCAAAAACTTAAACCCCAAACATACATATGCGATGCAACCCATTGTTTTAGAAATTACCAATAAAAATGGAGAAAACTACCCCAATGGAATTGTTCCTGGAACCAACTTTACGGGTATTAATTTAGCAGAAGACGTTGGAGATTTAGGAGTTTTAGGAGAACGTTCGGACCCACTTTTAGATAGAACGTTAACATATATTTTAACAGGTAAAAAGACTTTTGGTAAGAATAAAGCTTCTTTTGTAAATACAGAAGAAATTTTTAATTCGAAATTGGCAACTCCAGCAAGCAATAATATGTTTACAGATTTTAAATAAAAAAGTAATTTTTAATATTTAAAAAGAGGCTGTCACAAAAATAAATTTAATGGTTATTTTAAGCATTCCTAAAATCAAAATATATTTTAATTGAAAGTAGCTAACGCAGTTATCGAAAAATCTAAAATACTGAAATTCAATAAATAAGATTTCTCCATTACAGTCGAAATGACAAAATTACAGTCGAAATGACAAATTTTTATACTTTCGAGACAGCTTCTTTTTTTACCATTTGTGTAAGTGGTACTCGTTTACAGTAAACTCATTTGTCCGTTTTTGTTGGTTGTTTTTTCATTCGGAATTTTTAAATCCATTTGAAATGCAGTATTTATTTTATTGATAAAATGCGCAGCTAACAAAGGCGATGCCAATTCTAAATTCTGATGAATAAAAAAATGAATGTTCTGCAAACCAGCATTATTCCATTCTTTTAACCTCTTAACCCAATCATCTAAACGATTGTAATCTGTAAGATGGTTTGCACCCACATACCGTATAAAAGCCTCGTTATTGGTTAAACGCATGTGCATCATATCTCTTCTGCCAGCAGTATCTACCAAAACATTGGCAATCTTATTTTCTTCTAAAAGTTCATAAAAATCATTCGCTATTTCTTTGTCTGCAAACCAATCTTTGTGCCTTACTTCTACTGCCAAAGGAAAATCTTTTGGCCAACTTTCTACAAAGTTTTGTAGCACATTAAAATTCTTTGGACCAAAATTTGCGTGTAATTGTAAGAAAATCGTTCCTAATTTTTCTTGAAGATGGCTAAAATTATCTATATAAGAATTGGTAACTTCCTCCACTCTATTTAAACGTTTCCAGTGACTAATTTCTTGACCCAATTTCGGAAAAAACTTAAAATTCGCTGGGGTTTTTAATTTCCATTTTTCGAATTGTTGCGCTGGAAAATTTCTATAAAAAGTAGCATTTAACTCAATAGCATTAAACTGTGTCGCATAATATTCGAGCTCGTCTTTAGTACCTCTTGGATAAAACCCTTTTAAATCTGCTCTGTTCCATTTAGCACAGCCTATATACATAGAAGGTTTTTCGTTTTTTTTATATTTTTTCAAAACACGAAAAGTATCTGGAGCTGTTTCTGGTAAGGTAAAATCTATAATTTCTGGATTTTCTACTTTTCCGAATTTCATTTATTTTATTTTTTTACAGGTTTTTTCAGTAATTTAAAAGCTTTAATTATTCAATAAAGCTGGTAAAACAACCTTAGTTTAAATTTTTAATCCATACCAAAAGCAGGCTATTTATTTCTGCTAGTTTTTGTAAAAATGATTGTTAAAAGAAAAAAAATGCCTACAATTGGTATAACTTCAAAAAAAAAAATTAAATATTCAGCTTCTCTGCATCTTCTTTAGAATCTTCCATTTCTTGGTCTGTTAAAACATCTGGTCTAAATTCACTCATTTTTTCCTCTTCTTTCGATTTAGCATATTTAAAGCCAGATTTCCACCATTTACTCATTAAATTTTTATCGAAAACTAAAGAGTTTGTTGTTAAAACAGTTGGTGTATAATACAAATTAAGCTTTACACCTTTGTTAGAGGCTGCTAATTTTCCAATGGTAATATTGTGCCTTTCTACGTGTGTTAGCATAAAATCGAACACATCAAACAACAACGAAAATGGGTTTTTAGATGGCAATCTATTAAATTGAGTAACTTCTGTTTCTAAAATAATGGCATCAATTTCTGTAGCACCTCGTAAAATGGCTTCTCGAATCGGAATTAAAGATCCAAAACCTCCATCTGCATATTGGCAATAATCTTTCTCTAACAAACTCATAAAAGGAACATAGTTGCAAGAACCCCAAATCCAGTCGCAAAAATCTTCATAAGTACAGTCGTTTATAGACTTATATTCAATTTGATTGGTTGTTAAATTAGAAACTGTAACCACCACTTCTTTATTGGCTGCTCTAATTTTAACATACATTTCTTTGGTAATATTTCTTTTAATAAGCGCACGCAAATTCTTACTTTCTCCAAACGTTTTTCTACCATTTAAAATATTCCATAAGGTATTTAAATGATTTATCGAAACCACCTTTTCACCAGCTACTTTTCTAATTTTAAAAGGATTATTACTAAAAATCGTTTCTTGATTTACGTTGGTGTATAAGCTTTTCAATTCATCAATCATTCCCATAGCCAAATGCGAAACCATTAAACTTCCTGTAGATGTTCCTAAAAAAAAATCGTAATCTTTACCTTCATTTTTCATAAGGTATTGTGCAACTCCACCAGCAAATGCCCCTTTACTTCCTCCTCCAGAAATTACCAATGCTTTTTTCATTATTTATTTTAATTTGTTTACTTAAAAAAGAATTTCTTTAACCTATTGCCTAAAGATATCCCATAAAATTGTTATTTCCTTGAAAAAGGGAATCTAAAATAAAGCTTTTACGACCTTTTTTATTCAGAAATATTAGCACGAATGTATTTAAAGCTTCATTCGTCTTAAAAAAACCTTTACTTTAGTCGTATAAAAATATCAAAAATGAAAAGAATAATCGTAATTATTTTTGCTTTCCTTCTTTTAATTTCTTGCAAACAAGAATATCAACCAAGAAATATAGAAACAATTTCTATAAAAGAATTTAAAATCGAAGATTCTAGCATTCGTGCAATTCAAGTTTTAGACAGTACAAGTGTTTTTTATGCAGGTTCTAAAGGAGACGTTGGTTTTACTACAAATAGAGGTGCTTTATGGAATGCATTGCACATTAAATACAAAGATTCTATCACTCCACATTTTAGAAGTTTAGCTTTTAATGGAAATGATTATTTTGCATTATCTATAGGAAATCCGGCATTGTTATATAAAATTTCTGATGGAAACTTCACCTTAGTTTATACAGAAGAAAATGAAAAAGTATTTTATGATGCACTTACTTTTTTTGATGATAATTTGCATGGAATTGCAGTGGGAGATCCTACAGAAAACTGCGCATCTATTCTTATAACAGAAGATGGTGGAGAAACTTGGAACAAAATTCCGTGCGAAAATTTACCAGAAATTACAAAAGATGAAGCTTTCTTTGCTGCTAGTAACACAAATATTGCCACAATTGGAAGCACTGTTTGGATTGCCTCTGGAGGTGGAAAAGCAAGAATCTTAAAAGCGACCAATTATGGTAAATCTTGGCAAGTTTTCGAGACTCCTTTTGTACAAGGAAATGGTCCGCAAGGTATTTATTCTATCGATTTTTACGATAAAAATAATGGAATTGCAATAGGTGGAGATTACTCTAAACCAAAAGAAAACATTGCAAACAAAGCAGTTACAACAGATGGAGGAAAAACGTGGACAATCGTTGCAAATGGAAAAAGCCCCAATTACAAAAGTTGCGTACAATATGTGCCAAATACAAACGGAAAAGAGGTTTTTGCAGTGGGTAAAACCGGTGTTTCTTTTTCTAACGATGGTGGAAAAACGTGGAAAGATGTTTCGAAAGACGGTTATTACAGCATTCAATTTGTAGATAAAAATAATGCCTGGTTAAGTGGGCATCATAAAATTGGAAAATTAAACTTACAGTAATTTTATGAAGCATTTTATTCTTGGAATTGCAGCTACACTGCTACTCTATTCTTGCCATCGTCGAACCGATCTTCAAAAAGAATGCGATTGTAAAGAGGTATTTGTAGAAAATTTAGAAGAAATAAAAGACGCTAAACACCTTTTTTCTCTACAAATTCCAAAAGATTGGAAAACAAACCTATACACAGATGCCCGTCAATCTTCCATTTATTGTGCAGATACGATTAAAGAACTTACAAAATCGTTGCTTTTAGATGTAAATTATATAAATACTTCTGTTATTTTTACTGATATTTTTAAATTGAAAATAGAGCAAGAAAATTTATCAAAAAAACACATTCAAACAAAAGCAAAAGAAATAACCTTTTTAAACAAACCAAGTTATTATACCGTTTCAATAGGTAAAAAAGGAACATTTAAGTATCGAATCTTACAAATATTCACGAAATTAGATGCCGAAAACTCGTTAATGGCAACTGCCCAAATATATGGAGACTCTTTAGTAAATAGAAGAATTTGTAAAGCAATTAGCTTATTAGAAAAAATAAAAATACCATAAAAAATGATTGAGAAAAAACACATTACAGACAGGTTTATAAAATATGTTACCATAGATACAGAATCAGACCCTAATAACCTAGCTTTTCCGAGTACAGAAAATCAGTGGAATTTGGCAAAAACGCTCGTAAAAGATTTAACGGATATTGGAATGCAAGACATTACTTTAGATGAAAATTGCTATATCATGGCAACTCTACCAAGCAATATCGAACACAGAGTACCAACCATTGGTTTTATTGCTCATTTAGATACAAGTCCAGATTTTACAGGTAAAAATGTTACACCACAAATTGTAGAAAATTATCAAGGAAACGATATTATTTTAAATGAAGAAAAAAACATTGTACTTTCTCCAGATTATTTCGAAGATTTGTTGCAATACAAAGGACAAACTATAATTACCACAGATGGCACCACACTTTTAGGTGC
Source organism: Polaribacter batillariae (assembly GCF_017498485.1). Classification (NCBI taxonomy): domain Bacteria; kingdom Pseudomonadati; phylum Bacteroidota; class Flavobacteriia; order Flavobacteriales; family Flavobacteriaceae; genus Polaribacter; species Polaribacter batillariae. Next base: position 294,059 of record NZ_CP071795.1, read on the forward strand.
CGATGACAAAGCTGGAGTTACAGAAATTGTAACTGCGATGGAATATTTAATAAAACATCCAGAAATTAAACACGGTAAAATTAGAATTTGCTTTACACCAGATGAAGAAGTTGGCAAAGGAGCTCATAAATTCGATGTAAATAAATTCGATGCAGAATGGGCATACACTATGGATGGAAGCCAGATTGGAGAGTTAGAATACGAAAATTTTAATGCAGCAAGTGCCAAAATTACCATTACAGGTAAAATTGTACATCCAGGGTATGCAAAAGGTAAAATGATAAATTCTATGCTTATTGCCAACGAGTTTATTGCCTCACTTCCACCAGAAGAAGTCCCAGAAAAAACAAGTGGTTACGAAGGTTTTTTCCATTTGCACGATCTTACAGGAAATGTAGAAAAAACAGTTTTAGAATACATCATTCGCAATCACGATTTAGATTTGTTTGAAAAAAGAAAATATTTAATGCAAAGAATTGCCTTCGATTTTAACGAACGTTTCAACCAAGATTTGGTCGAAGTAGAAATTAAAAATCAATATTTTAATATGAAAGAAAAAATTGTTCCTGTAATGCATATTGTAGATATTGTAGAAGAAGTAATGACAGAAATAGGAATTACACCCATTATAAAACCAATTCGTGGAGGAACAGATGGCGCTCAACTTTCTTACAAAGGCTTGCCTTGCCCTAATATTTTTGCAGGCGGGCATAATTTTCATGGGCGTTTTGAGTATGTTCCTGTAGAATCTATGATAAAAGCAACTGAAGTAATTGTAGGAATTGCAGCCAAAGTTTCCGAAAAATATGCATAAAAAAAGTCTCCAGGAAACTGGAGACTAATGTCATAGCATATGCTATTAAATGTAAATGTTTGATAACAAAGCCCCTAATCTTTATTAAAAAACGAATTACATCGTACAAACGTAATCATTTTTTATTTATTAGATATCATGTTTTATGATAATTCAGGGTTTTTCCCTTTTATATTCTTATAAAAAGCTTTAAAATGTTTAAAATCGGCCTCTTTATTACCTGTTATGTAGTAAGCTTCAGAGATTTTTACCTTTTTATTTTCGAAATCTAAAGTTGCCATTACAATAGGTACATTGGCTCCTTTTGCGATATAATAAAAACCTGTTTTCCAGTTTTCTACTTTTTTTCTAGTCCCTTCTGGAGAAAGTCCCAAACGAAATTCTTCTTTATTGTTAAAAATATCGATAATGGAATCTACCAAATTATTATTTTTAGATCTATCTACAGGGGTGCCACCCAATGCTCTAAAAAAGTAGCCAAAAGGCCATTTAAATAGAGAGTTTTTTGCAATAAAATGCACCATAGTTCCTAAACTCATTCTAGTTAAAATTGCAATCGGAAAATCTATCCAACTTGTATGTGGCGCAGCAATCACAACATATTTTTTAGGATGTTTTGGAAAACCGCTTTCAATGTTCCAACCTAAAATGGTGTGCAAAATAAACTTGGCAAATCTTTTCATTATAAATTATTAAAACATTTGTTTACAAAAACATTTTATAATGGTTTTATGTTGTGTTTTAAAGTGATAAATTTAAGGACTTAAATATACAAAATGAACGAAATAATTATTTACTTACTAATTGCCATTGTATTTGCTGTAATTGGCTTATTTATAGGGAAATTGCTAACGAAACTAAATTTCGAAAAAGACAAAACCTCTTTAGAAAAAGAAAAATCTGCCTTAGAAGAACGTGTTGCATTGTTGCAGCAGTCTAAAAATATGGTCGAAAACAATTATATCGAATTGCAAAAAGCGCTCAAAACAATTCAGCAAGAAAAAGAAAATTTAATTACTGCTAATACAAGACAAGAATCGGAATTAGATAATTTACGTGTAAAATTACAAGAAAATAAAGGTGAAGTTGAAAAACTGAATGAAAAATTTACAAAAGAGTTTGAAAACTTGGCCAATAAAATTTTAGATGAAAAATCGACCAAATTTACGCTTCAGAATAAAGAAAACTTAAAAACTATTTTAAACCCTTTACAAGAAAAAATTAAGGTTTTCGAAGACAAAGTAGATAAAACTCACAAAGAAAGTATCGACTATCATGCAGCTTTACGTCAACAAATTTTAGGATTAAAAGAATTAAATCAGCAAATGAGTAAAGAAACCCTAAACCTTACCAAAGCATTAAAAGGCGATAATAAAATGCAAGGAAATTGGGGAGAACTGGTATTAGAACGAGTTTTAGAAAAATCTGGTTTAGAGAAAGATAGAGAATATTATGTACAGCAAAGCTTTACCAATGAAGAGGGTAAAAGAGTATTGCCAGATGTTGTAATTCATTTGCCAGATAACAAAAAAATGGTGGTCGATTCGAAAGTTTCTTTGGTTGCTTATGAGCAATATATTAATGAAGAAGACGAGTTGTTAAAAGAAAATTTTTTAAAACAACATGTAGCATCTTTAAAAAGACATGTAGAGCAATTGAGTGATAAAAAATACGAAGATATTTATGGTATAGAATCTCCAGACTTTGTGCTTCTTTTTATTCCTATTGAACCTGCTTTTGCAGTTGCTTTAAATACAGACAGCAATTTATATAACAAAGCATTCGAAAGAAACATTGTAATTGTTACCCCTTCTACTCTATTAGCGACTTTACGCACTATAGATACTATGTGGAATAACGAGAAACAACAAAGAAATGCCTTGGAAATTGCAAAACAAGCAGGTGCTTTGTACGATAAATTTAATGGCCTTTTAGGCGATTTAATTGGTGTTGGTAAAAAAATAGATGCTTCTAAAACCGACTACAATGCAGCAATGAACAAGCTGTTCGAAGGAAGAGGAAATTTAATTTCTAGTGTCGAAAAACTAAAGAAAATGGGAGCCAAAGCCAAAAAAGCTTTGCCAGAAAATATCATAAAACGTGCAAATTCTAACGATTAAAGCGCTTTTGAGTTCTTTTTTATACGGATATCGTTAAAACGAAAAGTGTATTTGCTTTAATTTTACTAAAAATAAATACCTAAAATTATGTCAAATAAAGAAAGAGCAAGTGCAGAAAATGTAACCAAAGGAAACTCAGGAGACGTTCACGAACAGGGTTTACATCCTTTAAAAGGAACCGTAAAAAAAGGTTATAAAGATACAGATAGTAACAAAGATCGTTTAAAAGGCGAAGATAAAGACAAACTAAAAGATCAAGTACACAGTGCTACTGACGAATCTAACGATCGAGTGGCAGATAAAATTCAGAATTCAGATAATAAAAAATCGGATACAAAATAAATTTTCTTTTGAGCTACAATCTCAACGAATACCGTTCATGTAAAAAGAAAGTTTCCTTTAAATTTGTAGTATTATTAACCAGTACTAATATTTTTAGTACATAAAAAAAAGATTATGAATTCAGATACAAACGAAGGAAAGTGGAAACAAATCAAAGGAGAATTTAAAGAAGAATATGGTAGAATTACCAATAACGAATCGACTGAAGCAGAAGGATCTTTTGAAAAATTAGTTGGAAAAATTCAAGAAAAGTACGGAGAAAGTCGTGATAAAATTGAAAAGGAAATAAAAAGTTGGTAAACAACTGCTAAAAATTAATTTGAAAAAAAGGCTGTTACAAAAGTAAAATTTAACAGTCATTTTGAATGAAGTCGAAAAATATAAAATGGTACTAAACCAAAAAGTGTGTAAGTAAAGTTATTCTGAAATTTTTCTAGAGCAATCATTAAATTGCTCCATGAGGAAAAATTTCGGAAATAACTTTACGATTAAATAATCACTAAATTTATAAACACACTTTTATTATGAAACCAGAAGATTTATTAAACGAAGAATTTTTAAAACAATTTAAAACAGGTTCAGAACTAACCAGTTTTATAGAACAACTGCACAAACGTGGTGTAGAAAAGATTTTAGAAGGCGAATTAGATGCGCATTTAGATTACGATAAGCATCAAAAAAGCAACAATCCTAATTCACGAAATGGCTATGGAACCAAAACAATAAAGACGCATTTAGGAGAAACTAAAATAAAAGTTCCAAGAGATCGCGATGCTACTTTCAATCCAATGCTTATTAAAAAGCGAGAAAGTACTGCAGATGGAGTTGAAAACCTGATTATTTCTTTATATGCCAAAGGAATGAGTACTACAGATATCGAAGAACAAATACGAGAATTGTATGATTATAACATCTCTAGTTCAGCCATTTCTAGAATCACAGATAAAATTACAGCTGACATTATTGCTTGGAAAAATAGACCTTTAGAAGCTACTTATCTGATTGTATGGATGGATGGCATCGTTTTTAAGGTTCGTGAAAACTCCAAAGTCATCAATAAAACAATTTACATTGCTGTTGGTCTTAGAGTAGATGGTAAAAAAGAAGTTTTAGGACTTTGGTTAGGAAAAAACGAATCTTCCTCTTTTTGGATGAGCGTTTTAACCGACATAAAAGCCAGAGGAACACAAGACATTTTAATTACAGCAACTGATAATTTAAACGGATTTACAGACACCATTAAAACTATTTTTCCCAATTCAGTAACACAAATATGTGTGGTTCATCAAATCAGAAACTCTTGTAAATATGTAGTCTGGAAAGATAAAAAAGCCTTTACAAGAGATATGAAGCAAATCTATACAGCTCCTACAAAAGAAGCAGCAAAAGCAGCCTTAGAAGACTTTAAAAATAAATGGAACTCTAAATATTCTTATGCCATTAAATCATGGGAAAACAATTGGGATGAACTCACTGTTTTCTTCGATTTCCCATTAGAAATCAGAACCATTATTTATACCACAAATTTGATAGAAAACTTAAATGGGAAAATTAGAAAATACACTAAAAACAAACTCTCATATCCAACAGATGATGCTGTAATTAAATCCGTATTTTTAGCTTTGAGAGAATCAACAAAAAAATGGACATTGCCTATTAGAAATTGGGGTATCATTCTTAACCAATTTTTGGCTATATTTGAAAACAGGATTAAACTATGAAAAATTTAATCCTGTAATTTTTAACTTACACACTTTGCGGGAAAGTGTCTATAAAATACTGAAATTCAGCAAATAAGATTTCTCATTACAATCGAAATGACAAATTTTAATACTTTTGTGACAGCTTCTTTTTATTTTTAAGAAGAAACAAAATAATATTCCTCAAAAAAAGTAGCATCATTTGCCATATCGTTTCGAGCACTTCTTAAATTTAAATATATATTTTAATGGAAAGCAGCAAACAAACTTTAGAGAACAGTCTTAAAAACTAAAACTTCAAACAAACTCTAACTATACTCTCGATTTAATATTTAAATTAACAGGTTGATAACGAGAGCAGTTCAAATCAATTTACATCAAACTCACGTGACTATAAAAAATCGTTATTTTTTGTAAGAAAGTGTTTACTTATACAGAATGATAAGGCTATTTTTGTTGTCTTTTTATCAATTCTGCCTCAATATCTTTTAAGGTAAAACCTTTTGCTTGAAGCAACATTAAATAATGAAATAACAAATCTGCAGACTCATATAAGAACAACTCGTCGTTATTATCCATAGCTTCAATAACTGTTTCTACAGCTTCTTCGCCTACTTTTTGTGCAACTTTATTAATTCCTTTTGCAAATAAACTGGCCACGTACGATTTCTTCGTGTCTTTGTTCGTAATTCTTTCTGTAATTACCTTTTCTAAGGTTGAAAAAAATCCATAGTGAGAATTATTTTTTTCGCTCCAACAAGTATCTGAGCCTTTGTGGCAAGTAGGACCATTAGGATTTACTTGAATTAACAATGTATCGTTATCGCAATCTAATTTTATGTCCACTAAATTCAAAACATTTCCACTTTCTTCGCCTTTAGTCCATAAACGATTTTTAGTTCTACTAAAAAAAGTAACTAATTTCGTTTCTTGGGTTTTTTTAAAAGCTTCCTCATTCATATACCCTAACATTAGTACATTTTTTGTGGTTGCATCTTGAATGATTGCTGGCACTAAACCATCGTTATTTTTATTAAAATCTATGTTCATTTCTTTTATGTTTGTCATTCCGACTGTAATGGAGCAATCTTATATTATAGATTTCTCGACTTCATTTCGAGCGAAATGATATTCTTATTTATATTCTTACAGGAATATTATTATCTTTTAATTCTTGCTTTAAATCTAAAATCGGAATTTCTCCGAAGTGAAAAACACTTGCTGCCAAAGCTGCATCTGCTTTTCCTTCTACAAATGTATCAATAAAATGTTGCACATTACCTGCGCCACCAGAAGCAACAATTGGTATGTTTAATTCGGTTGATAATTTAGCCAAAGCTTCATTTGCAAAACCTGCTTTTGTTCCGTCGTTATTCATAGAAGTAAACAAAATTTCTCCTGCGCCACGTTTTTCTACCTCTTTTGCCCAGTCAAATAAATTAATTTCTGTGGGTATGGTGCCTCCAGCCAAATGTACAAACCATTCTCCATTAATTTGCTTTGCATCTATAGCAACTACCACACATTGGCTACCAAATTTATCTGCCAGTTCGTTTATCAAATTAGGTCTTTTAATTGCAGATGAATTGATAGAAACCTTATCTGCACCACATTGTAGCAATAAATCTACATCTTCTACCGAAGAAATACCACCTCCCACTGTAAACGGAATATTTACTTGTTCTGCAACTTTTAAAACCATTTCTCTCATGGTTTTTCTGCCTTCTAAAGTAGCAGAAATATCTAAAAAAACCAGTTCATCTGCGCCTAATTGAGCATATTGCTTTGCCAAAACTACAGGGTCTCCAGCATCAATTAGGTTTACGAAATTAACACCTTTTACGGTTCTTCCGTTTTTAATATCTAAACAAGGTATTATTCTTTTTGTTAGCATACTTTTAATTTCTTTACGAATGTCGCCTTGGGCATAGTCGAAAAGTCTTATTAAAATTTCTCGACTTTAGATTTCTCGACTGCGCTCGAAATGACATTAGTAATTTATTATAAATTTTTCTAATTGTTTTAAACTAATTTTATTCTCGTAAATCGCCTTTCCAATAATTACACCTTCGCAACCATTTTCTGCTAATTTTGGCAATTCGTCGAATGTTGAAATTCCTCCAGAAGCGATTAGTTTTAATGGATTTGTTTCCTTAAGCGCAGTCGAAAGATTTTTAGATTTCTCGACTTCAGATTTCTCGAATTTGCTCGAAATAACAGTCTCTTTTAAAATTTGTTTATAAACATTAAAACTTGGCCCTTGTAACATACCGTCTTTAGAAATATCGGTACAAATTACATATTCTATTCCTTTTTGCTGATAATTTGCAATAAAAGGAATTAATTCTAAAGCGCTTTCTTCTTGCCAACCATTGGTTGCTATTTTTCCTCCTGAGTTGTCTGGATAAAAATCGGCACCTAAAATAATTTTTTTAGAACCGTATTTTGTAATCCAACTTTCAAAAACTGTTGGATTTTTTACGGCAATGCTTCCACCAGTAATTTGATTTGCTCCAGAATTAAAAGCGATTTCTACATCTTTATCAGACTTTAAACCACCACCAAAATCAATTTTTAAGTTTGTTTTTAATGCAATTTGTTCTAAAACTTTATAATTGATAATTTCACTTGCTTTTGCTCCATCTAAATCTACTACATGTAAATATTCGATGCCTGCAGCTTCAAATTCTTTGGCAACTTCTAACGGATTCTCGTTGTATATTTTTTTGGTATCGTAATCGCCCTTTGTTAAACGAACACATTTGCCTTCGATAATGTCTATTGCTGGGATAATTCGCATGATTTTATATATTAGAAGTTGAATATTAAAAGTAAAAAAGTAATAAACATCTAAATTTTTAATATTTTATATCGGTCTCGTATAACCAACCATCAGTTAAGGATTTATATACATTAATTTTCGGTTTGGCACTGACCTTCCGAATGGATTCGGACGTAGTCGAATCCGCCGTAATTACGGTTATGCATTGTTGTGGCTAGTTTTTATTTTATTAAATGTTTTTCTCTTAAATGTTCCCGTACAAACTCAAACTCTTTTTCATTTAATATATCAATGCTTTTCAAATATCTCAAGTTTGCTAATTGGTCTTCAAAATCCAAATCTGGGTCAAAAACGGTTAAGTCCTTTTTCAATCTTGATTTTACTTTTTCTCTCACTTTATCTATAAACTCTCTTACCTCTTTTTCTTTTGGGCTATTAATGAAAAAAGTCAGTGTTTTATTTCCTCCTTGTAAAATGAACAATGCGGCAAAATATTTTTGGATACTCCACCAAAAAACAGTAAGCCACATAAAGCAGAAGAACAGGAACAAGAAAGCAAGTTTTATATCAGTTCCGTCCGTAAATGCTTTAAAAGTCATATAAGATGTGACAATTAAAAGTCCACCAAACAAAACAGCGTTACCAATTCCTTCTCTTGATTTGACTTTTACCAAATCAATTCCTAATTCGTTATATCTTGCTTCCCATTCTTTTTCGTCAAAAACAGATTTTTCCATAACTAAAATTCGGTCATCTGTTAGTTCAAATTTTTTTGAGGATAGGAAATATTTTTGTTTTAAAATATCCATATTCACTTAGGTTAAATTAGCCACAACTAACTTTTAATATTATTTTTTCTTTTGATTTCTTTTTACAGTATTTATATAAGCTACAATAATAGCTAATAATTCAATACTTTCCTTTTTTAATTTGATTATTTCTTCTTTGTATTGAGGTAAAACTTCTTCGAAAGTTTCTAACCAATACACACACTTTCATCAGCTTCTTCTTCAACAATTTTTAATTTATTAATAAAATCTGTTGTTGATTTTGCTCTTTGTGATGCTCTATAGTTTGCGCCAACTGAACTTGAACTTCTAATCAATTGATTTACAAAAGCATTGTATTCTCTTGATTTTGGAACCTTAAAACAAAACTTACAACAATCTAAAGCAAAGTTTTTAGTTCTAAAGATTATTTTATTTTTCATAGATAACTTCTAATATTTAATATTAAACTTTTAACTTTAAAAAATTCTCAAGAATTTTTGAACCTATAATTCCACTTTTCTCTGGATGAAATTGAACTCCGTAAAAATTGTCTTTTTGTAAGGCAGATGCGTATTCAATTTCATAATCTGTTGTTGCAATGCTTTCTTTGCAATTTTCTGCATAAAAACTATGTACCAAATACATAAATTCTTTTTCTTTAATTCCTTTGAATAAATCTGATTTTAAATCATAAATTACATTCCACCCCATTTGTGGTACTTTTACCTGATTAGAAAAACGTTTTACAGTTACATTAAAAATTTCCAAACCTTTTGTGTTGCCTTCTTCAGAAAAATTGCACATTAATTGCATTCCTAAACAAATGCCTAAAACGGGTTGTTTTAAGGTCGGAATTATCTGGTCTAAACCACTTTCTTGCAACATTTTCATGGCAGAACTTGCTTCACCAACTCCTGGAAAAATTACTTTATCTGCCGCTTTAATTTCATCTATATTGTTTGATAAAACAGCATTAACCCCTAATCTTTTAAATGCAAATTGAATGCTTTTGATGTTTCCTGCACCATAATTAATAATTACTAATTTCATTTTAAATAGTAGATTTTAAATATTAGAAGTATAATTCTTAATGCTAAAAAACTTTTAATATTTATATTTTACTTTTAACTTATAAAAGCCCTTTTGTAGATGGTAAAAACATCTTATTGGCATCTCTTTTTACAGCCATTTTTATTGCTTTTGCAAATGCTTTAAAAATGGCTTCTATTTTATGATGTTCGTTTGTTCCTTCGGCTTTAATATTTAAGTTGCATTTTGCCCCATCTGTAAATGATTTAAACAAGTGAAAAAACATTTCTGTTGGCATATCTCCAATTTTTTCTCTTTTAAATTCTGCCTCCCATTCTAACCAATTTCTACCTCCGAAATCAACGGCCACTTGTGCCAAACAATCGTCCATTGGCAAGCAAAAACCATATCTTTCGATGCCTAATTTATTGCCTAATGCTTTGTTGAATAATTCTCCAAAAGCAATCATGGTATCTTCTATGGTATGATGTTCATCTACCTCTAAATCGCCATCGACTTTTATGGTTAAATCCATAGCTCCATGTCTGCCAATTTGGTCTAACATATGATCGAAAAAATGCAAACCTGTAGAAATATTATTTTTACCAGAACCGTCTAAATTTAATTGGATGTAAATTTTCGTTTCGTTGGTGTTTCTAGTAATTTCTGCAACTCTGTCTTCTAATTTCAAGAACTCGTAAATTTTCTCCCAATCTGTTGTAGTTAATACAATACAGTCTAAAATTTCTTGTTTAGAAGTTTCTATTTCATCGGCTCCTAAATCAGAATTTTCGGATAAATAAATGCCTTTTGCTCCTAAGTTTTTCGCCAATTCCATGTCTGTAATTCTGTCTCCTAAAACAAACGAGTTTTCTAAATCGTACTCATTAGAAAAGTACTTTGTAAGCAAGCCTGTTCTGGGTTTTCGTGTTTTTGCATTTTCGTGTGGAAAGGTTTTATCAATAAAAATTTCAGAAAAAACAACGCCTTCTTTTTCGAAAGCCGAAATTATTTTATTTTGAGCAGGCCAAAAAGTATCTTCTGGAAAAGCGTCTGTACCTAAACCATCTTGGTTGGTAACCATGACCAATTCGTAGTCTAATTCTTGGGCAATTTTTGCCATGTATTGAAATACTTTCGGATAATATTCTAATTTTTCTAAACTATCTAATTGATAATCTATTGGTGGTTCTAACACCAAAGTGCCATCTCTGTCGATAAATAATACTTTTTTGCTCATTTTTATATTTTACTGAATTGCCTTTAAAGCACGAATCAATTTTAAATTTTCTTCTAAAATGCCAACACTAATTCTTAAACAATTTTTGCACAAGGGTTGTGTCGTTCTGTTTCTAACTACAACTCCATATTCTAATAATTGATTGTATCTTTTATTGGCATCATCTACCTTAATTAATAAAAAATTACCTTCTGAAGGATATACTTTTTCGATATAATTTACACAGCATTCTAATTCTGCTTTTAATCGTTTTCTTTCGCTAATTAATTGCGATACTTCGTTTTTAATTTCCTCGTAATTTGTTAAACGTTCTAGCGCTTTTTGTTGAGAAAGCTCATTTACATTATATGGAGGTTTTATGGTATTTAGAATTTTAATAATCTCTTCAGAAGCATAGCAAGCTCCTAATCGAATGCCTGCCAAACCATAAGCTTTGGATAATGTTTGAGTTACAATTAAATTCGGGAACTTTTTAATCTTTTTTAACCAACCATCTTGTTCAGAAAAATCGATATAAGCTTCATCTATCACAACCAAACCGTTAAAATTTTTAAGTAGTTTGGTTACTTTATCTTCAGAAAAACTATTTCCTGTAGGATTATTGGGTGAACACAAAAATAAAATTTTTGTATGATGATCTATTGCTTCTAAAATTTTTTCAACTTTAGGCTGAAAGTCTTCATCTAATAAAATTTCTCTATTTTCTATGTTATTTATATTTGCTAAAACCGAATACATCCCGTAAGTTGGGGGCAATGTAACAACATTATCTTCTTTGGGCTCACAAAATGCTCTAAAAATTAAGTCTAAAACTTCGTCACTTCCATTTCCTAAAAAAATATTTTTTTCGTTGATTTTTTTACATTTAGAAATAATTTTTTTTACACTTACTTGTTGTGGATCTGGGTATCTATTTACTCCATTTTCAAAAGGATTTTCATTCGCATCCAAGAAAATCATTGGGTCAGTAGAGATGTCTTTGTACTCGTCTCTTGCAGAGGAATAAGGCGTAATATTCTTAATATTAGGTCTTACTAAATTGTTTATATTAAAGGTCGATTTCATATTTAAAAGACTGTTTTTTTCGTTTATGTTACAATATTTATATATTTTTTAAACGAATTGAAACCGCATTTTTATGTGCCTGTAAGCCTTCTGCTGCAGCCATTAACTCAATGGATTGCCCTATATTTCTTATTCCTTCTTTAGTAATTTTTTGAAAAGTGATACTTTTTGTAAAACTATCTAGATTTACACCAGAATATGCTTTTGAAAAACCGTTGGTTGGTAATGTGTGATTCGTACCAGACGCATAATCTCCTGCACTTTCTGGTGTATAATTTCCAATAAACACAGAGCCTGCATTTTCGATATGATTTACATAAAAATCGTTATTATTTGTACAAACAATAAAATGTTCTGGGCCATATTTGTTAATTAAATTTAATGCAATTGTGTTATTTTCGACAAAAATAGATTTCGAGTTTTCGATTGCTTTTGTCGCAATTTCTTTTCTTGGCAACTCTACAAGTTGTTTTTGAATTTCACTTGAAACTGCCTCGATTAATTTCTTTGAAGTAGATACTAAAATAACCTGACTATCTGCCCCATGTTCTGCCTGACTTAATAAATCGGAAGCCACATAGCTTGCATTTGCAGAATCGTCTGCAACAACCAACAATTCACTGGGTCCTGCAGGCATGTCTATGGCAACTCCATATTTTGTAGATAGCTGTTTGGCAACTGTTACAAATTGATTTCCTGGTCCGAATATTTTGTAAACTTGTGGAATGGTTTCTGTTCCGAAAGTTAATGCTGCAACCGCTTGAATTCCGCCAACTTTTATAATTTTTGTTACACCACATAAATTTGCTGTAAATAAAATCGCTGGATGAATTTTACCTTCTTTATTGGGCGGCGAACACAGTATAATTTCTTTACAGCCTGCTATTTGCGCCGGAATTGCCAGCATTAAAACGGTTGAAAATAATGGCGCAGTTCCTCCTGGAATATACAAACCTACTTTTTGAATGGGTCTTTTTTCTTGCCAACAAGAAACTCCTATTGTTGTTTCTACAGAAACTTTTTGGGTTTTTTGCGCCTTATGAAAAGTTGTGATGTTTTTGTGAGCTACATTTATTGCTTCTTTTAATTCTTCTGAAACTTCTAAAATTGCTTCTTTAATTTCTTTTTCTGAAACGAAATTGTCTTCTAATAAAACACCATCAAACTTTTGTGTGTATTTCGAAACTGCTTTGTCACCCTCTTTTTTTATTTCGAGAAAGACTTTATTTACAATTCCTTCGATATCATCGATCGTTTTTGTGGGTCTTTCTAAGATTTTGTTCCAATCTTTTTTTAATGGATTGTTTATAAACTTCATTTTTTATCTTTTTCCTGCAAGGTTTAAAACCTTGTAGGTATTTATTGTTTGTTCCTGCAAGGTCTTAAAAACCTCGTAGGATGTTTTAAAAACTTTTCAGGATATTAAAGCACCATTTTTTCAATCGGACAAACTAAAATGCCTTCTGCCCCATTTGCTTTTAAATCTTCGATAATATCCCAAAATTTATTTTTACTAATTACGGTGTGTACAGAGCTCCACCCTTTTTCTGCTAAAGGTAAAACGGTTGGGCTTCGCATTCCTGGTAGTAGTTTTAAGATGCCTTCTAGTTTTTCATTTGGCGCATTTAATAACACATATTTAGATTCTCTTCCTTTTAAAACAGATTGAATTCTAAACTGAATTTTATTTAAAATTGCTTTTCTTTCTTCAGATATTTGTGGTGAAACTGCTAAAACAGCTTCCGATTTTAATAAAACCTCAATTTCTTTTAATCCGTTTTTAAACAAAGTACTTCCGCTAGAAACAATATCGCAAATTCCGTCTGCCAACCCAATATTGGGGGCAATTTCTACAGAACCATTAATAATGTGCAATTGTGCATCTAAATTGTATTCTTTTAAATACTTTTTTACGGTTTCTGGGTACGAAGTGGCGATTCTTTTTCCGTCTAAATCTTTTAAAGAGTTTGCTTTCGATTCTTTTGGAACTGCTATTGAAACTTTGCACTTAGAGAAACCTAATCGTTCTACAAATTTTAAATCGTTTCCTTTTTCGATTAAAACATTCTCGCCAATAATGGCAGCATCTACTACGCCATCTCTTAAATATTGAGGAATATCGCCATTTCTCAAGTAAAAAACTTCTACTGGAAAATTTCTTGCGGCGGCTTTTAGTTGGTCTTTACCATTGTCTATAGAAATTCCGATATCTTTTAAGATATTCATAGAATCTTCGTTTAATCTTCCTGATTTTTGTACTGCAATTCTTAAGTTACTCATTTTATTTTGTTTAATGCCTGAACAAACAAATACGGTGTTAAAATTGAAAAAACCCGTTTGATTTGCTCAAACGGGTTTATAAATATCTTGATTTTATTCAATACATCTTTAAATCGCTTGATTGCAATTGTAAAAATGATGGCGATGAGATTGAATAAAGTTCATTTCTTTAATTTCTTCTGCAAATATCTTAATTTTATTTTTTAAAATACAAGAGATGTTTGTGAAATTTAAGTTAAGACACAAATATTTATCAAAATTGAAAAATATGTTTAATTTTTATCTAAAATTCTTAATTTTTAAAGACCAAAGTCGCGAATACTGCTTTATGATCTGATGGCCAAGGCAAATCGCTGGCCAAAAAAACATCGTTTTCTACGTTTTCTGAGGATTTTTTATTTCTTACAAAATAATTCTTAGAGCCTACCATTGCAGTTTTTTCAACAGAAATAGCATCTCCTAAATAGTAAATAAAGTCTATTCTATCTCTTTCGTCTGCTTTGGGTGCCCAACTTGTACTAACGTCTTTGCTCATTTCAGAAGGCCAAGTAAAACCAGGGTTTTTAACTGCATTTGGGTATTTCTCTCTGTAAGAATCTACAAAACCTTTATTTTTTAAATACAAACTGTTTTGCCAATTTACAATCAATCCATTATGGTCGTATAAATTTTTGGTGTTCTTTTGCCAGTCTAAATGAGAAGGTTCGTTAAAATCGCCTAATAAAATTAGAGGTTTTTCTTCGTCTTTTAAATTTGCTACAAAATCTTTTAACTGTTCGTCTCTTAGAGATGTTAGGTTAAATCTTAAAATACTATCTACAGATTTTACTGGTGTTAGCGCTCCTTTTTCATTGGTAATTTCACCCCAATTGGGTGTACCTCCATAATACCCTCTTGGCAAATAACAAGCATATTGGGTATAATCTAAATGTGCAACTGCGACATACATCTCTTTTGTATTTACTTCTATTTTAAATTTACTAATACTATTTTTTCCTGTTAAAACAGCATCTTTAATTGGGTATTTACTTAAGATTGAAGTGTCTCCTCCAACATAACCTCTATAATATTTTTTACCATTTTCTTCTAACACTTTTTGCATTTTAGAGGTCCAATCTCCAGAATAGTTTTTAACTTCTGTAAAACCAACAACATCTGGTTTTACGTTTAAAATTACATTTTTTATCTGTGTAAATCCGTTTTCGACTTTTGTGCCTTCTTGATAAATGTTAAAAGTCATAAAACTAACTTTTGTTTCTTTATTTGATTGACAATTATATAGTAATAAAGCGAGTAAAATAATGCTTATTTTTGTTTTCATAGGTTGTAAATATTAGATTACATAACGTTAAAGTGATTTCTAGTACAAATGTTCTAAATTAATACATACTTTACAAAAACTTACATTTAATTTTATTATTTTTAAAGTCTAAAAAAAAATCCATGATTTTCAAAAGAATAATTCTAAGTACTTTTTTTTGCACGTTTTTTACTTTAAGTGTTTTCTCTCAAAAACCTACTAACGAGCTTTTAAATGAAGCAAAAATTACTGCCCAAAAAGAGGGCAAAGCTATTTTTATAAAATTTGAAGCTTCTTGGTGTGGCTGGTGTCATAAAATGACGAAAGATATGAAAGCCAACAAAACCAAAGATTTTTTTAATAATAATTATGTAATTGTGCCTGTTGTTGTAAAAGAGTCTGCAAAAAATAAAAATTTAGAGAATCCTGGTTCCACAGAATTATTAAAAAAATATGGTGGAGATAAAGCTGGTTTGCCTTTTTGGGTAATTTTAGATGCTAATTTAAAACTGATTACAAATTCTTATAATGATAAAAACCAAAACTTAGGAGGTCCTGCAAGTGCAGAAGAAGTTGCTGCTTTTATTGGAAAAATAAAAAAAACTGCGAAACATATTTCTGAAAAAGATATTGAAAATATTAAAAATCAATTTACTTTAAAAAAATAGGTTTACAAGTTTTGGGGTGGAATTTCTGGTAATTTATTTTTAAAACTTGGTGTGTTTTTCCTGTATGAAATGGCTTTCTTTTTAGAAACCATTACCAATAAATCTTCATTTAAGGTAAACAAAGTAGCAGCTCTAAATTTATTTAGTAATAAACTTTCTACTTCAGATAGTACTTCTTCAAAAGAAAATTGCTTGAATTTTTCTTCGGTTGCATGACGATATTTTAATTCGAAAACTTGTTTTCCTTCAATTATATGCAAACGCATATACACATTTAACAAGCCTTCGTTTTTTCTAAGTGGTTTGCTTAATGTTAGTTTTACAAACGTAAGATTCGTAAGGCTTTCTTGTAATGTTTCGAAAAGATGTTTAAAATTACTCATCTTACAAAGATAAAAAAGCTCAAATTTTAAAACTTGAGCTTTTGTAATTATTACGATTCTAAGATTTTGAAATAAAGATTATTTCTTATCCTTTAAAATTAATTTTACGCATACGTAAACTGGCTGGTGTTACTTCTAAATACTCGTCATCTCTAATGTACTCCATACATTCTTCTAAAGAAAAGTCGATTTTTGGGGCGATTTTTACACCATCATCAGAACCAGAAGCCCTAACATTGGTTAATTTTTTACCTTTTATTAAGTTTACACCCATGTCTGTATCTTTACTATTTTCTCCAACAACTTGCCCCTTATAGATTTCTTGATTTGGATCTATAAAGAAACGTCCTCGGTCTTGCAATCTATCAATAGCATACGCTGTTGCTTTACCCGTTTCTGAAGATACAATAGCACCTTTAACCTCTTCCGAAAAATCACCTTTGTAAGGACCATATTCAGAAAAACGATGGTTTATAATTGCTGTACCTGCAGTTGCTGTTAAAATTCTATTTCTTAAGCCAATTAGTCCACGAGATGGAATGGTAAATTCTAAATGTTGTAAGTCTCCTTTTGGTTCCATAACCATTAAATCTCCTTTTCTTAAAGAAACTAAGTTTACTGCTTTAGAAGCAACATCTTCTGGTACATCTATAGATAAAGTTTCGTAAGGTTCGCACTTTACGCCATCTATTTCTTTTATAATTACTTGTGGTCTTCCTACTTGTAACTCATAGCCTTCTCTACGCATGGTTTCAATTAATACAGATAAGTGTAAAACTCCACGTCCGAAAACGTTAAATTTATCTTCAGAATCTGTAGTTTCTACCTTTAATGCTAAGTTTTTTTCTAATTCTTTAAACAACCTGTCTCTTAAGTGGCGTGATGTTACGTATTTACCTTCTTTACCAAAGAATGGAGAATTGTTAATTGTAAACAACATACTCATTGTAGGTTGGTCTATTTCTGTTCTTGGCAATGGTTCTGGATTTTCTAAATCGGCAATAGTATCTCCAATTTCGAAACCATCGACACCAGTAATTGCACAAATATCTCCACAAGGCACTTTGTTTACTTGCATTTTACCCATTCCTTCGAATACGTGTAATTCTTTAATTCTTACTTTTTTAGTAGAACCGTCTGCTTTACAAAGCATATAATCTTTGCCAACTTCTAAATCTCCTCTAAATACACGTCCGATTGCAATTCTACCTGTAAAAGGAGAAAAATCTAAAGACGTAATTTGCATTTGTGGGGTACCTTCGTTGTATTTTGTTTCTGGAATAGATTCTAAAACAGCGTCTAATAGTGGAATAATGTTGTCGGTTTCGTTTTTCCAATCTGTTGACATCCAATTATTTTTTGCAGAACCATATATGGTTGTAAAATCTAACTGCTCTTCAGTTGCTTCTAGCGCAAACATTAAATCGAATACTTTTTCGTGTACTAAATCTGGTGTACAGTTTTCTTTATCTACTTTATTTACAACAACAATTGGTGTTAACCCTAATTCTAAGGCTTTGCCCAATACAAAACGAGTTTGTGGCATTGGTCCTTCAAAAGCATCTACTAACAATAAAACACCATCTGCCATTTTTAATACACGCTCTACTTCTCCTCCAAAATCGGCGTGACCTGGTGTATCAATTACATTAATTTTTGTGTTTTTATAGGTTACAGATACGTTTTTAGAAAGAATTGTAATTCCTCTTTCGCGTTCTAAATCGTTATTATCTAACAATAAATCTGTACGTTCTTTACGATCGTCTAAAACTTTTGCTTGATCTATAATTTTATCTACCAAAGTTGTTTTACCATGATCTACGTGGGCAATAATTGCGATGTTTCTTATTGATTGCATTTGTACTTTCTTAAATTTCGTGCAAAAGTAGTGTTTTAATATTAATTGTTTGTTTATTATTTTTAGCATTTGCTTAAAAACGAAAAAACCTGCATTCAAGCAGGTTTTTTCGTTTTTAATGTGATTTAATTTATAGAGAAAATAACACTCCAAAATTAATAGCTTGTCTAGAATTTTTTACAGAGACACTAGAATCATTTCTTTTAAAAACATCGTTAAAAGCTCCTTGACCATCGAATTCTACAAATAATTTTGTGTTTTCGCTTACTTCGAACTTATATCCTATCCCTAAAGCTAGCCCAATGTCTGTACCTTCAAATGCATCAGATACATCTCTATTGATAGCTTCTGCTTCTGCATCTAATAAAAAACCTAAATACAAACCAAAGTTTAAATACCAATTTCTCTTAGAGCCAAAGTGCCAATTTGCCATTACTGGCAACGTTAAATAAGTTAATTTAAAATCTGTAGTAGTTTGAAAGCCATTTTCATCGTCAAAAAAACCATCTGCCCAACCTTTTTGATCGTAAATTAGTTTCGATTTGATACCCCATCTATCAGAGAAATAATACTCACCACTTACAGCAAAGTTAAAACCGGTAACAGAATTTGTAGTTTGATTTGAGTTGTTGCTTGCTATTAAATTTGCAAAATTAACACCAATATTACCACCTACTTCAATTGCACCTTTTTCTTGTGCTTGAATATTAACAACTGCTAAAAAAAGGGTAACAACAAAAATAATTTTTTTCATAATTTTTAATTTATATTTTAATTTAAGTCGGCAAAAATATAAAATACATTTAATTTAAGAAGTCTTCTTCTTAAAATATTTGCTTTATTATCTCAAAAATTTCGGAAAAAGCAGCAACTTTATTTTGTGATGAATTTTATAGAGATTCAACTTAAAAACAACCTCCTTTTAGATTTATTAACTCTAAATTAGGATATTTCTCTTTTAACAAATTAATGGCTTTTTTGCTACGAAAACCAGACTTGCAATACACCACTAAATCTTTATTTTGATGAATTTCGTTTATCCTCTTTGGTAAATCTGCTAAAGGAATGTGTTGCCCACCAATATGAAATTTTTCTCTTTCGGAAAATACTCTCACATCTAATAAGTTGTATTTTTTGCTGTTTTTCTTTACCTCTTCCAAAGAAATTTCTTTTATTGGAACAATTCCACAGAAAAAATCGTAATTTTTTTCTAAAGCAACAATTTTTATTGTTGTATCTTTTTTAAAGTTTAGCACTATTTGTTGCATATTTAAAGCATTAAATAACAACAACTTATTGGTTAACAAATCTCCTATTCCACAAATTAATTTAATGGCTTCATTTGCTTGCAAACTTCCAATAATTCCTGGCAACACACCTAACACGCCAATTTCTGAACAATTTGGGGAATCTGCTGGATTTGGCGGTGTTGGATAAAGACATCTATAAGTTGCACTTCCTTTGAAATTAAACACGCTAACTTGGCCTTCGAACTTAAAAATAGCTCCATAGATTAAAGGTGTATTGGTTAGTAGAGATGCATCGTTTGTTAGGTAACGAGTGGCAAAATTATCACTTCCATCAATAACAACATCATATTTATTAAAGAGTGAAATTGCATTTTTATTCGATAATTTTTCTTTATAAATGGTAAAGTTTATATTCGGATTTAATTTTGATAATCTTTTTGCAGCTCTTTCTGCTTTTGAAAACCCAACATCGTCTATTGTATATAAAATTTGACGTTGTAAATTGCTTTTATCTACCAGATCATTATCAATAATACCAATTGTACCAACACCAGCAGCCGTTAAATACTGTAAAACAGGACAACCCAAACCACCTGCGCCAACCACTAAAACTTTGGCTTGTTTTAATTTTAATTGTCCTTCTTCTCCTATTTCTTCTAAAATAAGATGTCGATTGTATTGCTTTTTTTCTTCCGAAGTTAACATTCTTTTTACACTTTTTCGAATTGTTCCCAATCTTTCCAAACTACTTCTAAATTATTGTTTTTTAACATTTCTACGACTTCTTCTGTGCTTCTTTCGTCAGAAATTTCGAATTGTTCTAAAGATTGTGGTGCTACTGAATACCCTCCAGGATTTGTTTTAGATTCGGCACTAATGGAAGTAATGCCTAAGTGAACGATATGGTTTCTAAATCGCTCACTTTCTCTTGTAGAAATAGATAATTCTAAATTTTCGTCTAACAAACGAAATGCGCAAATTAATTGTACCAAATCGGCATCTGTCATTGTTACTTTAGGTTCTAAACCTCCAGAGTGTGGTCTTAATCGAGGAAAAGAAATAGAATATTTAGTTTTCCAATATTTTTTTTGTAAATATTGTAAGTGTAAAGCTGTAAAAAAACTATCTGCTCGCCAATCTTCTAGCCCAAACAAAGCGCCCAAACCTATTTTGTGTATTTCTGCTTTTCCTAATCTGTCTGGTGTATCTAAACGATAATCGAAATTAGATTTTTTTCCTTTTGGATGGTGTTTTTTATACGCTTCTCGATGGTATGTTTCTTGATATACCAATACGGCATACAAACCGCTCTCGATTAACAATTCGTACTCTTTTTGGTCTAAAGGCTGAACTTCTATTGTAATATTCGAAAATTTTGAACGAATTAGCTCAATTGCATTGTTTATATAATCAATACCAACCGTTTTATTGGCTTCGCCAGTAACCAACAAAATATGATCGTATCCTTTTTTCTTTAAAAAAGTGACTTCTTTTAAAATTTCGGCATCTGTTAAAGTTCGTCTTGGTATTTTATTTGTGATGCTAAAACCACAATATGTACAAATATTTTGGCATTCGTTGCTCAAATACATGGGTGCGTACATTTGAATGGTGTTCCCAAATTTATTTTTAGTAATTCTTTGGCTTTTTTGTGCCATTTCTTCTAAAAATGGTTTTCCTGCAGGAGAAATTAAAGCTTTAAAATCTTCTAAATTCAGTTTTTCTTTTTCTAGTGCATTTTTAACATCTGCTGTTGTTTTATCGAAAATACTTTTTAACGTAGTATCCCAATTATAAGTATCGAAAATTGCTTTAAAATTGCTCATCATTTAATTTAAAAAAGAGGTTAAAGGGCTACTTGCTTCTGCTTTTTGACTAATTGGTGCCAGCTTTGCCTCGTAAGCCATTCTACCTGCTTTAACAGCTATTTTAAATGCTTTTGCCATTTGAACAGGGTTTTTAGAAACTGCAATTGCGGTATTTACCAAAACTGCATCTGCCCCCAATTCCATTGCAAATGCAGCGTGCGAAGGTGCACCAATACCAGCATCTACAATTACAGGAACATTCGATTGTTCTATAATAATTTCTAAAAACTCTTGTGTTTTTAAGCCTTTATTGCTTCCAATGGGTGCTCCTAAAGGCATAACGCATTGTACACCAACTTGCTCTAATCTTTTGCATAAAACTGGGTCTGCATGAATATAAGGCATTACTACAAAACCTAATTTTACCAATTCTTCTGCAGCTTTTAGGGTTTCTATAGGATCTGGCAATAAATATCTTGGATCTGGATGAATTTCTAATTTTACCCAATTTGTTTCCAAAGCTTCTCTCGACAATTCTGCTGCAAAAATGGCTTCTTTTGCAGTTCTTACGCCAGAGGTATTGGGTAAAAGATTTATTCTAGGATCATTTAAATGCGATAAAATATCGTCTTCTTCGTTTTTAATATCTACTCTTTTTAAAGCCACTGTTATCAACTCGCTTTCCGAGGCTAATAAAGATTCTTTCATTAATTTTGAAGAACTAAATTTTCCTGTTCCTGTAAATAACCGCGACGTAAATTTTTTATCTGCAATTTCTAGTTTCTCGTTCATAATTACTTTTATTATTTGTAATTCTATTGTTTTACCAATTTATGTTGTTTCGACGATTTTAAAATTTTATAAAAATCTGAAATTCGATTAAAATCTCTTGTAATTTCTTGTGAAATAGCAATTCCGTAAACCCCCGAATTTATAAGTGTTGCCACATTTTTTAAAGAAATGCCACCAATTGCTATTATTGGAATGTTTGTTTTTAACGAGGTATTGATTGTTTTATACCCTTCTATTCCTAAAATAGGACTCAAATTCTTTTTTGTTTTTGTAAATTGAAAAGGTCCTAAACCAATGTAGTTTACCTTTTTTTCTAATAAAATTTTACAGTCTTCTAAAGTATTTGCTGTGCCTCCAATCATATAAGAATCTCCTAAATAAGCACGTGCTTTTGAGGGACATTCATCATTTTTTCCTAAATGAACTCCATCTGCTTTTACCTCTTTTACAATTTTATAATAATCGTTAATAATTAATTTTGTTTGATAATTTTTTGTAATTTCTCTAGCTTTTTTTGCTGTTTCTAAAATAATTTCAGGAGCAACATTTTTTAATCGAAGTTGTACCCATTTTACACCAGAAACACAAGCTTTTTCTATATTTCTTAAATGTTCTTCGGAAGTTTTGCCCTGTGTAATGTATTGTAATTCGCTTATCATAAATTAATAAATATGGGTACCTAATAAGCTTTTATTAGAAATTAAAAAATTTTCTGTGTATTTTTTTGCTTTTTTTGAAGCCTCTTCTATAGACAATTCTTTTTGTAAATTAGAAGCCAATGCCGCAGATAACACGCAACCACTTCCGTGTTTTTTATAAACTTTAGTTATTGCTGGTACAATATTTAATTTTACGGTTGTCTTATAATAGACTTCATCCCAACCTTTTTTATCTTCTCTATGACCTCCTTTTAAATAAATATTTGTTTTTTTAGAAATAAATGCAATGGTTTCATCGATAGATTTATTCGGGAATAAAGCCTTTATTTCGTCGTAATTTGGTGTTATAAAATCGCAATAATAGAGCACTTTTTCGAAAATTTTTAGGTTTTGTTTTGAATGAAAATTAAACCCTGCACTCGCTTTTAATATGGGGTCTAATACTATTTTTATCGCAGAATTTAACTTTTTTAATGTTTGAACTACCTCCAATAAAACATTCCAAGATTGAATAATGCCTATTTTAACTACAGCAATCTCAAAACGTTCAAACAAGGTTTTAATTTGATTGATAATTATTTCTTTTTCAATCCAAATACATTCTTTAAAATCAATATCATTTTGAATGGTAACTGCTGTACATACCGATAAACCGTACAAACCATGTGCTTCAAATGTTTTAATATCTGAAGTAACGCCTGCACCACTAGAGGGGTCTAAACCTGCTACAGTTAATATGTAGTTTTTTTTGTTCAATTTTTATATTTTAATTCTCAATTTCAATAAAATTTACAATATTAATGTATTACAGAAGTTTCGTAACATTCTTTTATTTTTTTAAAGCTATCTACTGGTTTTTCTGTATTCCAAACACCACCTAAAACGCCAATGCCTTTAAACCCGAGATTTATCGTTTCTTTTATCGTTTGGGTATGAATGCCCCCCATACCAATTATTTTTTTATTGATATGGTTTACATTAAAACCTTTTCCATTATACCCTTTTTTAGATATTGATGAAAAAACAGGACTTAACAAATAATAATCGAAATCGAAATAACAAGCCTCTAAAACTGCTGGTTCGTGGAAAGAAGAGCTAATTGTTTTACCAATTATGTTTAAATTTTTAGAATACTCGCTAAAATTGTGAATACAGTCGATTCTTTTTTGTTCTTGAAAATGGATGCCTTTTAAATTGAAACTATTTACGAGTTCATGAAAATAATGAACCACAATTCTATGATGATATTTTTTATCTATTTGATTTAAATAGGCAACATGTTCTTGGTAGTTTTTTTCTGGTTTTCTAAGATGAAACCATTCTAAACCTTCTTTAAATAATTGGTTTAGCAGTGCTACTTCGTTTGGAACCTCTTTTTCTGGAGAAATTAAAATTATCATAATACTTGTGAGTTAGGGATTGAAATGGCATCCTTTTTAGTTGTTCGTTCGAGTGAATTTGTGAAGAATGAACAAATTTATATCGAGAACAAACTAAAAAGATATAATGGAAAGCCCGACCACGCTTTTTTTTAAGCGTGGGAACTTCCAAATAATTTTATAAATAAACTTCTGAACCTTTTTCTTTAAATTCTTTCGATTTTTCTTCCATTCCTTTTGCAATTACTTCATTATCGATAATGTTATTTTCTGCTGCAAAATCTCGTACTTCTTGAGATATTTTCATCGAACAAAATTTTGGACCGCACATAGAACAAAAATGTGCTACTTTAGCACCTTCTGCTGGCAAGGTTTCATCGTGATATTCTAAAGCACGCTCTGGATCTAGCCCTAAGTTGAATTGGTCTCGCCAACGAAATTCAAAACGAGCCATGCTTAATGCATTATCTCTATGCTGTGCACCTGGATGGCCTTTTGCCAAATCTGCAGCGTGTGCCGCTATTTTATAGGTAATTACTCCAACTCGAACATCTTCTTTATTAGGCAATCCTAAATGTTCTTTAGGTGTTACGTAACACAACATAGCACAGCCATACCAACCAATTATAGCTGCACCAATACCAGAAGTTATATGGTCGTAACCTGGTGCAATATCTGTTGTTAAAGGTCCTAAAGTGTAAAATGGTGCTTCGTCACAAGCTTCTATTTGCTTATCCATATTTTCTTTTATCATATGCATTGGCACGTGACCTGGACCTTCTATAAAACATTGTACTTCGTGCTTACGAGCAATTTTAGTTAATTCTCCCAAAGTTTCTAGTTCTGCAAACTGAGCTTCGTCATTGGCATCTGCTATAGAACCTGGACGCAAACCATCTCCTAATGAAAAAGCAACATCGTATTGTTTTAATATTTCGCAAATATCTTCGAAATGTGTGTATAAAAAACTTTCTTTATGATGTGCCAAACACCATTTTGCCATAATTGAGCCACCACGCGACACAATACCTGTTACACGATTTGCTGTCATTGGAATGTAGCGCAATAAAACTCCTGCATGAATTGTAAAATAATCGACACCTTGTTCTGCTTGTTCGATTAAGGTATCTCGAAAAATTTCCCAAGTTAAATCTTCTGCTACTCCGTTTACTTTTTCTAAGGCTTGATAAATGGGTACTGTACCAACTGGCACTGGAGAGTTTCTAATAATCCACTCACGGGTTTCGTGAATGTTTTCTCCTGTAGATAAATCCATAATATTGTCTGCACCCCATCTACAAGCCCAAACGGCTTTTTCTACTTCTTCTTCAATTGAAGATGTTACTGCAGAATTGCCAATATTTGCATTTATTTTTACCAAAAAATTTCTACCTAAAATCATAGGCTCTGCTTCTGGATGATTGATGTTTGAAGGAATTACAGCACGACCTTTTGCAACCTCCGAACGTACAAACTCTGGGGTAATTTTATTTGGAATCGAAGCGCCAAAGTGTTTTCCTTTGTGCTGTTTTCTAATTTCTGTTAATTCGTCTATTCGCTGGTTTTCACGAATAGCAATGTACTCCATTTCTGGGGTAATAATGCCTTTTTTAGCATAATGCAATTGGGTTACATTTTCTCCTTTTTTTGCTCGCAAAGGCTTTTTTAATAAAGAAAAACGCATATGGTCTAAACTTTTATCGTTTAAACGCTCGTTGCTATATTTAGAGGAGAATTGGTCTAGTTTTTCTACATTTTTTCTGTCTAAAATCCATTGCTCGCGAATACGTTCTATTCCTTTATGAATGTCGATATCTTTGTTAGGGTCTGTATAAGGGCCAGAAGTATCGTAAACGGTAACAGGTTCGTTTGGGGTTTTCTTTTTAGTAAAAGAATCTATTGAATCTGTTAAAGAAATTTCGCGCATTGCCACTTTTATTTGTGGATGAATTTTACCAGAAACATAAATCTTTTTTGAGTTTGGAAATGGATATCTTGTAATTCCGTCTTTTTTGGGTGCTGTATCTTTTTTCTTCATAATTGCGTTCGTTTTAAAAATTTGTTTAAAAGTTTAATGATTAACCTCCTTGAGTAGATTTGATAATTAAAACATTGTCGTTATCTTGAAGCAACCGAATAGACCAATCAGTTTTCTTAATTATAGTACCATTTATGGCAACAGCAATTCCGTTCGTTTTTATTTTAAAAAAACGAATTAATTCTTCTAAAGCTAAGATTTCTGAAAATTGATGATTTTCTTGGTTTACTTTTATCGTAATCATATTTATAAAATATTACTGTAAACCTAAAAGAAGTAGTTCTGTACACTACAGTCTAAGTAACTTTTTCCTACGTTGGTGTTAACCAAATCAGGTTCTAAGGATATTTCTCAAACTAACTTAATAGCTACTCCTAAAGTTTACACGACAAATATATTGTATTATTTATTTAAAAAATCGATTTTTAACTATTTTTATATTAATTGTAAAAAATACGATTGATTATTTAACATCGTCTCTAAATACTGATGGTAAAATATCGGGAATTAGTTTTATTAAAAGTGGCAATAATAAGGCACCACCTGGAAGCATAAATACTGTTAATGCAGGTATTGCTTTACATATATCTAACATTTGTATTCGAATTTTTAATTTTTCTTCTACAGTTAAACTTGTATGTGTCGATTTTTTTAGCAAAGCCATTGCTTCTTTACTCTGAAGCAACTCTTGGTGTAATCTTAATTTATTTTTATGCAGTAAAATTTTAATTTCCTCTACGGTTTTCATTCTAATTTTCTACGTTTTCTTTCTATTTTAATTAAATTTAACTCCCTGCTTGTTTGCCCTGCAACAGAGGTGTTTTCTTCTGCTCTTCTTATTAAATACGGCATTACATCTCTTACGGGACCAAATGGAAGGTATTTGGCAACATTATAACCTTGGTTTGCTAAATTGTAGCTAATGTGGTCGCTCATACCAAATAATTGACCAAACCAAAGTTTTTTATCGTTTTTTTTAATGTTGTATTTATTCGCTAAATCCATCACTAAATACGAGCTTTCTTCGTTATGAGTTCCTGCAAAAAGTGCCATTTTGGGGTGTTCCATCATATATTGAATCGCTTTGTCGTAATTGGTATCTGTGGCTGCTTTATTTTCGCAGATTGGAGATGGATATCCTTTCTCTTTTGCTCTTTCTCTTTCTTTTTCCATATATGCACCTCTAACGACTTTCATACCAATATAAAACTCTTTTTGATGTGCTTTTTGGTGTAGCGCTTTTAAATACTCTAAACGATCGTGCCTGTACATTTGTAGCGTATTAAAAACAATGGCCTTTTCTTTGTTATAGGTTTCCATTAAGTCTTCTATAAGTTCGTCTGCCGCTTTTTGCATCCAGCTTTCTTCTGCATCTATTAATAAAGGAACATCTTTTTTTACAGCTGCTTTACATACTTTGTGATAACGATCTTGCACTCTATTCCACTCTGCTTGTTCTTCTTCTGTAAGCTTTTTTCCTTCGGTTATTTTTTGATATAAAGCAAAACGTCCAAATCCTGTAGGTTTAAAAACCGCAAACGGAATGGATTTTTTTTCTTCGCAAAAGTTTATAATTTTTAAAATTTTTTCTAAAGCTCCATCAAAACTTACTTCTTTGTCTTGCCCTTCTACAGAATAATCTAAAACACTATGTACATTGCCATTACTGTACATATTATCGATAATAGGCAAACAATCTTCTTCTGTAACGCCACCACAAAAATGGTCGAAAACTGTAGAACGAATAAGCCCTTCTATGGGCAAATGTGCTTTTAATGCAAAGTTCGTTACAACGCTACCTATCTTTACCATTGGCTGACTCTGAATCATTTTAAACAGAAAATAAGCCCGTTCTAATTGAGAATCGGATTTTAAAGCAAAAGCTACTTTTGTGTTATCGAAAAGTTTCATCAGGCATAATTTTATACAGAACAAATATAGTCTAAGAGGGCAAATAATTAAATATTTTCTACTTATTTTGCACTTTAAATTTTTATAAAATGAAATCCATTCAAGCAATTAACTATCCTGTTCATTTTCAGAACAAAGCATATAAAGAAATTTCTCATTTACTTTTAAAAAAAGACTATTCTACTATTTTTATTTTGGTAGATGAGAACACTTTTGAGCATTGTTATCCGAAATTTATCTCTAATTTAGTAACAGACAAAAAAATTGAAGTAATTGAAATTGAATCTGGAGAGATTCATAAAAACATCGAAACCTGCATTAGTGTTTGGAATGCAATTACCGAACTTGGTGGAGATCGTAAAAGTGTATTGATTACTTTAGGAGGTGGTGTAATTACAGATTTAGGCGGTTTTGTGGCTTCGTGCTTTAAACGCGGAATCGATTTTGTAAATATTCCAACTACATTATTGTCTATGGTTGATGCTTCCGTTGGAGGAAAAACAGGGGTAGATTTGGGCGTCTTAAAAAATCAAATTGGCTTGTTTGCAAACCCGCAAATGGTTATTGTAGATGATACTTATCTAGAAACCGTTTCTAAAAGAGAAATAAAATCGGGGATGGCAGAAATTATTAAGTATGGGGTTACTTACGACAGTAAACTATTTAATGAAATAAAGGACAATAAAGGTTTAAATATCAAAGATTTAATATTTAGATCTATCGAAATTAAAAATGAAGTTGTTTTACAAGATCCTAAAGAGAAAAGCCTTCGAAAAATATTAAATTTCGGACATACGATTGGACATGCAATTGAGTCTTTTTATCTAGAATCTGAAGACAAAGAAAACTTAACTCATGGTGAAGCTATTGCCATTGGAATGGTTTGCGAAAGCTATATTTCTAACAAACTTTTAAATTTTCCGAAAGACAAATTAAAAGAAATAAAAGATGTTATTTTATCTATTTATAATAAAATAAATCTTTTAAAAGAAGATTTTTCTAAAATTATAGAATTGCTAAAACACGATAAAAAAAATGTAAACGGACAAGTAAATTTTGTGCTTTTAAATGACTACGAAAACCACAAATTAGATTGTAAGGTTTCTGAAGAGTTGATTGTGGAGAGTATGGAGTTTTATAATTCTTAAAAATGACTTATGACTTATGACTTATGACTTATGACTTATGACTTATGACTTATGACTTATGACTTATGACTTATGACTTATGACAAAGTTCAAAATTTCTTATAATATATCAAAAAAAAAGGAGTATTAATTAAAACTTAATACTCCTTTTTTAGTCTTACGTCTTATTTTATTTTCAGTCTTACTTCAAAAAAATGTGATTCTCTAAAACTCTCTTTTTCCAAATTCACTTTCTATAAATTTCGATTTATTTTTAGCGGCATTAAATGTGTAAGAAAGGTTTAAAGAAACCATATCTACTTCGTACCTATAATTGGTCGTTGTGTAAAACTGGTTTGCTCTAGATGTTGTAATTCGTTGTTCGTTTGTGTTTAACAAACCCATGTCTATATTTTGCCATTGCAATGTTGCTGTTAAGCGATTGTCCATAAACTTTTTACGAAAGGTTAAGTTTGGCGAATAAAAACGGGAATCTTTACCCATTGCTGTATTTCTGTCCGATAAATAATTAAAAGTAAATTGCAAAGAAGCATTTTCCCAGAAATTATAGGTAGAATTTAAATTGAATGAGTATATAGTTGCTTTGGTATCTATATTATAATTTCTTTCAACCCCATCTCTATGTCTAAAATTTAAAACGCCATTAATTGCATAATTATAAACATTTGCACCAATAAAGTTCGTCCAATTTTTAGTCGGTTTTAAGGTTGCTCCGATTTCTAAACCAATTGAATTGCTTTTACCAACATTCGAGTACACCCTGTTAATAATACTATCTAAAACAGCTCCATTACTTTTATAAGCTAAGGTGTTTACGCGATTTATTACATTATTTACATGCCTGTAATAAGCAGTTGCATAAACAGAATTTCCTCCTTTTAGTTTTTTTGTGATCCCTAATTCTACCAAATCGATAAATTCTGGTAATAAAGTATTGTCTCCCTGTTCAAAAACTTCGGAATGTTCGCGCTCTGCAAAGCTGTTCATTTTAAAGGTGGTAGTTCTTTCTACCCTTTTACTGTAGGCTGTTTTTATGTTGGTTTTATCATTAATTTTGTACTGAAGAGAAGCTGAAGGAAATAATTTTACAAAATCGTAATCGTATCTATTTTCTTGGGTTTCGCTCTGTAAAGCTTCAATATAGGTTCTATCCATAGATTCTAAACGAACTCCTGCTGCATAATTCCATTTATTTTTAGACCCTGAAATTTGTGCATATCCAGAATGAATGATTCTTTTTAAACTTACATCGCTCGAAAATTCTGGAACTACATTTCCATCTCTTTCGTAAACAAATTTTCCTGTATGGTCTAAATCTCGATATTGATAACCTGTTTCTAAAGTTCCGAATGAAAACGGTTTCCATAAATAATCTAGGTTAAAACGTGTACCATATAAAGGATTGTCGTTGGTATTGAATTCTCTTTGATATACAATAGAATTATCAGGAAACCCTAAATTGTCGTTTTCTGTGGGACCTCCTAAAAAAGTGTATTCGTACAATATCGAAGTAGAAATTTTAGATTTATTTTTAAATTGATGCGAATAATCGAAACTCCCCAAAGCAAAATCTCCTTTA
Source organism: Polaribacter batillariae (assembly GCF_017498485.1). Classification (NCBI taxonomy): domain Bacteria; kingdom Pseudomonadati; phylum Bacteroidota; class Flavobacteriia; order Flavobacteriales; family Flavobacteriaceae; genus Polaribacter; species Polaribacter batillariae. Next base: position 324,974 of record NZ_CP071795.1, read on the forward strand.
CGAACTCTTAAATTATGGTTGAAATAAGTAAATTCGTACAACAAATTATTGCTGCCAATTGGAGAAACTGCAGTGTTGTTATAAACAATGTCTGCCAAACGTTCTTTTGTTCTTTTTCCTGCGAAAAAACCTAAAGAATACTTATTTGAGGTGTTGGGTGTATAATCTATATTAAAACGGCCATTATACGTAATTTCATCGAAACTACGCTCGCCATCAGAAGGTAAAAAAGTGGTTTTATTCTCTGGAGCATTTACAATAAACATATCTCCTTCTCTTCTACCTGTTTTATCGTTTCTTTGATAACTTGCACCCACAGAAATATTCCAATTGTTTGTTCTTTTGTTAATGGTTGCATCGATTCCGTATCTTTTTGCGGAAACTTTGGTGTCATAATCTTCAATAGAAGGAAATCCGCCACGAATGTTTATTTGTGCAAATGTTCCGTTAATTGCCCCTTTTTTAGTGAGTATATTTATAATTCCGCCTTTTCCTTCAGGATCGTATTTTGCAGAAGGCGCTGTAATTAATTCGATAGATTGCAAGGCATTCGCAGGCAATTGTGCTAAAATGGTTGTTGGGTCGCCCTGTGTTGGTTTTCCATTGATTAAAACCGTAAATCCTTTACTTCCTCGAACACTTATTTCGCCTAAACCGTCAATTGTAACAGAAGGTAGGTTTTTAACAACATCAACCGCATTTCCACCCACTGTACTTTGGTATTTTTTTGTGTCGAAAACTTGTCGATCGATTTTATGAGACACGGTTTGTTTTTCTGTTTTAACAACGACTTCATTTAATTGATTTCCAGAACCTAAAACAATTTTTATTGTACCTAAGTCTTTTTTTTCTCCTTTGTTATTTATTACAATAGATGAAATTGTTTTTACTTGATAACCGATAAAAGAAGCTTCTAAATAATAGATTCCTTGTTTTACATTCGCAATCGAAAAAACACCCTTATTATTCGTTACAACGCCAGTAACCAGTTTTTTATCTTGTTGATTGTATAAAGCTACAGTGGCATATTCAAGAGGATAATTATCTTCATTATCAATAATTTTACCTGTTATTTGTGAAAAAGAAACCTGACTACCCATAAAAATTAGAAGTAGAAAAATCCATTTGTTTAGATTCATAATATTGCTTTAATCGTATTAAAAGAGCGCAAATTTACATTAAAAATAAAAGAGAGGATAATTAATTGTACGAGAAAGTTGGTAAAAGGTTTCTTATAACTTGGGGGTTATAGAAGCCACAAAAAAAATCCTTCAAAAGAAGGATTTTTTTTATAATTTATTTTTCTGCAGAATTTTAAATGCGAAGAAATTCTCGGTACAAAATTTCAAAAAAAGGTGTTGTTGTTAAATTCTTTTTACTTTAACTGCATTCATGCCACGCATTCCTTTTTCTAGCTCGAAAGAAACTTTGTCATTCTCTCCAATTTCATCAATTAAACCACTCACGTGTGTAAAATATTTTTCGTTATTTTCTGTATCAATAATAAAACCGAAACCTTTAGAAGTATCAAAGAAAGAAACTTTTCCTTTTCTAACAGGGTCTTCTTCTGGTAAGTCTTCTTTTTTAGTTACAGAAATTTCTATGTCTTCTAACTCGACTTCTACTTTTAATTCTGGGTCTGGTGGAGTATCTGTTAAATTTCCATTATGATCTACGTAAGCAAACTGAATTCCTGTAGATCCTTTCTCTTCTTTCTCGGCCTTTCTAGCCTCCATTTTCTTCTGCTTATCTAAACGTTTTTTTAAACGTTTCTTTTCTTTTTCACTTTTACTAAATGTTTGTTGCGATTTTGCCATTAAATTTTAAATAGATTTTTATTAAGAATTTGTGTAAGTTGAAAATGAATTCAAAAAAAAATCTAATTAAATAACAAAGTTTTATTAAAGAGATGTTCTCTACACGTTGCAAAGATAGTACAAATTTAATTTTTTTCAAAATAAAGCTTTGTTAGATGTTTTAATTGATTGCCCTTTCGTTTTTACGAAAGACTTTTTTATGACTGTAAATTTTAAATATTGTTAACAAAACATTAAATTATCAGTAATTCTTTCTTTTTTAATAGCATTACTATTATATTTGTGATCAAATATTTATCTTATGAAAGATTTATTGTCTGTTTTAAAAATCTCTGTTCCAGATAAAATGTATATCAAAGATCCAGAAACCTCTGATTTAGGCAAGAGAATTATAGAACATAGCATTTTATTAATTAACGAAATTGGTTTTGAAAGTTTTACTTTTAAAAAATTAGGAACAAAAATTGGTTCTAACGAAAGCTCTATATATCGATATTTTGAAAGCAAACACAAACTACTACTTTATCTTTCTTCTTGGTATTGGGCTTGGTTAGAGTACAAATTGGTTTTAGGTACATTTAGTATTTCTAATGCTGAAGAAAAATTAGAAAAAGCAATTATTACAGTTACAGAAACGATTATCGACGACAGTAAATACTCACATATTAGCGAGCCTATTTTGTACAAAATTATAGTAAATGAAAGCTCGAAGTCTTTTTTAACAAAAGAGGTAGATTCTAAGAATAAAGAAGGCTATTTCGAAATTTACAAAAGACTTATTTCTCGTTTAAATGAAATAATTTTAGAAGTAAAACCAGATTATAATTTTGGTTTGAGCTTGGCAAGCACCATTTTAGAAGGCGGTTTACATCAGCATTTTTTGCAAGAACACTTTCCTTCAATTACCAATTGTAAAAACAACAATACACCCACACAATTCTTTGTTCAATTAGCTAAAACTGCTTTACAATAATTATGGAAAATCAGCAATTAACCCCTTGGAAACGATTTTTAGGTCTCTTAAAATTAGAAAAAAGAGATATTTTTCAAATTTTTTATTATGCCATTTTTGGTGGAATTGTAGCACTCTCATTACCTTTAGGTATTCAGGCAATTATTAATTTATTACAAGGTGCGCAAATTTCTACTTCTTGGATTGTTTTGGTAGTTTTAGTAACCATTGGAGTTATTTTCTCTGGTTCGTTGCAGTTAATGCAGTTAAGAATTATAGAAACCATTCAGCAACGAATTTTTACGAGAGCTTCTTTCGAGTTAAGTTATCGATTTCCAAAGATTAAAATGAATGAATTGCGCAAGTATTATCCACCAGAATTGGCAAATCGTTTTTTCGATACATTAACCATTCAAAAGGGATTGTCGAAAATTTTAATTGATGTACCAACTGCATTATTGCAAATTATTTTTGCATTAATTCTGTTGTCATTTTATCATCCGTTTTTTATCATATTTGGTATTTTATTACTGCTACTTATTTACATCGTTTTTAAATTTACAGCACAAAGAGGTTTAGAAACCAGCCTTTTAGAATCTAAAAACAAATATAAGGTGGCACATTGGATTCAAGAAGTTGCAAGAACCATCGTAAGTTTTAAGCTTTCTGGAAATACAAATTTAGCTTTAAAAAAGAACGACAACTTGGTAAACAAATACTTAGAAGCTCGTGAGAAGCATTTTAGAATTCTTATTTTACAGTTTTCTCAAATGATTGGTTTTAAGGTAATTGTAACAGCAAGTTTGTTGCTAATTGGTGGAGCTTTGGTACTAAGGCAAGAAATGAATATTGGACAATTCGTAGCCGCAGAAATTATTATTTTACTGGTAATTGCTTCTGTAGAAAAGTTAATTATTGGTTTAGAATCTTTTTACGACGTTTTAACTTCTATAGAAAAAATAGGCCAAGTTGTAGATAAAGCATTAGAGCCACAAGAAGGCGAAAGACCTTTGTTTAAAAATGGACTAACAGTAGAGTTAGATGAAGTTTCTTACAACGTAGAAGACAGACCCAAACACATTTTAAAAAATATTTCTTTAACCTTAAATCCAAAAAGTAGAGTGCTAGTAATGGGTGAAAGCGGTGCAGGAAAATCGAGTTTATTACGATTACTATCTGGTGTTATCGAGCCAACTGCTGGAAATATTTATATTAACAACCTATCTTTAAGCAGCTTACACTTAAACCACTATCGTTCTCAATTAGGCTTGTCTCTTTCCGATGAAACTCCTTTCGAAGGAAGTATTAGAGAAAATTTGGTGTTTGGAAATTCAGAAATCGAAGAAAAAATAATTTTTGAAGCGTTAGATACTGTAGGTTTAAATCAGTTTTTAAAAGAGCAACCTAATGGTTTAGATACTGTAATTTATCCAGAAGGAAAACAGATTTCGTTTACAGTTGCCAAAAAATTAATTTTAGCAAGAGCTATTATTAAACAACCCAAAGTTATGATTTTAGAAGATCCATTAGACCAATTTAACTTAAATGAAACTAAAAAAATTATTAGTTATTTAACCGATGTTAAAAGACCTTGGGCATTGATTGTGGTAAGTAGTAAAAAAAGCTGGAGAACCCAATGCAACCAAATAATTGTATTAGAAAAAGGAGAAATTAAATCTATAAAAAACTAGTTATGTTAAACATTTCTAACAATCAGATAAGTAAAAAAGTAGATTTAAAACAATTTAAATCTGGTCAAAAAATTTTTTCAAAAAAATATTATAAAGCATTTAATAAATTCTTGTTAGCCTTTGCTGTTATAGGTATTATTGTATTATTTTTACCTTGGACGCAAAATATTACCAGCCAAGGTATTGTAACGACTTTAACTCCAGATCAAAGACCACAAACCATACAATCGCAAATTCCTGGTAGAATCGAGCAATGGTTTGTACGTGAAGGAGATTATGTAAAAAAAGGAGATACTATTCTTAGAATTTCTGAAATAAAAAGCGAATATTTTGACGATCGTTTAATTGAAAGAACAAACGAGCAAATTAACGCAAAATCATCGTCGGTAAATGCATATCAAGAAAAAGTTAAAGCACTACAAAGACAAGTAGAAGCTCTAAAAAAAGAACGCCGTTTAAAATTAGAACAAACAAAAAACAAGTTATTACAGGCTCGATTAAAAGTACAAAGCGATAGCATTTCTTTTGAAGCCGCAAAAACAAACTTAAACATTGCTCAAAAACAATTTAACCGTACAGAAACATTACAAAAAGAAGGCTTAAAAGCTGTGGTAGATGTAGAACAAAAACGGTTGAAATTGCAAGAAACTCAGGCTAAATTAATTGCACAAGAAAATAAATTATTGGCCAGTAAAAACAAAGTAATAAATGCAAAATTAGAATTAACGAGAATTCACGCAACTTATACCGATAAGATTTCGAAAGCACAAAGCGATATTTATACTGCACAATCTAGCGGTTATGATGCAAAAGCACAAGTCTCTAAATTAGAAAACAGCAATACCAATTACAAAGTTAGAAACAGTCTTTTGTACGTTACTGCTCCACATAATGGATATATTAACAAAGCAATTAAAGGCGGTATTGGAGGCACGTTTAAAGAAGGAGAATCTTTGGTAGGTATTATGCCAGAAAAATACGATTTAGCTGTAGAAACTTATGTAAGACCAATCGATTTACCACTTTTACATATTGGAGAAAAAGTACGTGTACAGTTTGATGGTTGGCCAGCAATTGTGTTTTCTGGATGGCCCAATGTTTCGTACGGAACTTATGGTGCAAAAGTGGTTGCCATTGAGAATTTTATTAGTAATAACGGAAAGTACAGAGTTTTATTAGCACCAGATGAAAAAGACCACACTTGGCCAGAAGCCATAAGAGTTGGTTCTGGTGCAAAAACCATTGCTTTGTTAGAAGACGTACCAATTTGGTTCGAAATATGGAGACAGCTAAACAGCTTCCCTCCTAACTATTATCAACCAGAAAAGTCAGCGAAAGAAAAATCGAATTCTAAAAAATAATTTAGATGAGAAAACTAATTATATTACTATTTATCGTTTCATTTTCATCTTTAAAAGCACAAGAAGAAAGGGTTTCTGTAATGACACTTTCCGAATATTTAGGGTATGTAAAAACCTATCATCCTATTGTGAAGCAAGCCAATTTAATCATTAATAATAGTGAAGCAAAATTGCTAAAAGCAAGAGGTGCATTTGACCCAAAAATCGAAATAGATTATGCAAAAAAAACAATTTAAAGAAAAAGAATATTACAACAAATTAAATGGTGCTTTTAAAATACCAACATGGTATGGCATTGAGTTTAAAGCAAATTTCGAACAAAACAACGGTGTTTTTTTAAACCCAGAGAATAATGTTCCTTTAGATGGTTTGTACAGTGCTGGTGTTTCTGTTTCTTTAGCAAGAGGTTTACTTACCAACCAAAGAATGGCTTCTTTAAAACAAGCCAAATATTTTTTAGAACAAGCCAAAGAAGACCAACAAATAACTGTAAATACGATTTTATACAATGCTGCACTCTCTTATTTTAATTGGTTAAAAACCTATAATGAAAAAAAAGTTTATGACGATTTTTTAAACAATGCTAAAGTTCGTTTCGAAGCGACAAAAAGAGCTTTTCAAGAAGGCGAAAAACCTGCAATTGACACACTAGAAGCCGGAATTACCCTAAATACAAGAAAACTAAACTTAGAAAAAGCACGTATTAAATTGGTAAAATCGTCTTTAGAACTGTCTAACTTTTTATGGTTGAATGAAAACACTCCCATCGAATTGAAAGAAAATATAATTCCGGATGTAAATACTTTTAATACGATTGATAAAACCTTTAACATTGCACTTTTTAACAATGAAAATTTTAATATTGAAAACCATCCTAAAATAAAATCTTTGGTCTTTAAAATTAAAAGCTTAGATGTAGATAAACGTTTAAAAATGAATAATTTATTACCAAAAATAGATTTGCAGTATAATTTTATATCTCCAAATGGAAATCAAATAAATTCATTTAATACCAATAATTACAAAGCAGGAATTAATTTTAGTATGCCTTTGTTTGTTCGAAAAGAACGAGGAGATTTAAAGTTGGCAAAAATTAAATTACAAGACAAAAAACTAGAAAGCGAAACTGCCAAAGTGGTAATTAAAAACAAGATAGATGCCATTCAGAAAGAATTAAACTCATTTATCGTACAAAGTAATTTTACTGCCAATATTGTAAGAGATTATGGGGTTTTATTAAAGGCTGAAGAACGCAAATTCTTTTTAGGAGAAAGCTCTCTTTTTTTAGTAAATTACAGAGAAGAAAAATACATCGATTCTAAATTAAAAGCCATTAGCTTAGAAAATTCTTTCTTTAAATCGAAAGCAACGTTGTTTAAAGAGGCAGTTCTAAAAGCATTTTAGCTTTTTATATGTTTAAAATTTATAGCTCTGCATGGAGGTTTTACAATAAAATGTATTTAAAAATCAACGTTTTACAATCAAAGTTTTGGGCGAAAGTGTTATAAAAATTCCTTTCGTCTATGTGCTTTTGCGAAAAAAAAATACCACAAACCTTGCGTTTGTAAAATTAATCATCTTTCTCTAATGTAAAAAAATCATTTACTGGTATTTTAAAAATATTCGAGAACTTTAAAAGCTAAAACAGTAGATGGCAACAAGGCTTCCCACTCAAACGGTTGAAATAAAAAACGTAAAAACATTTTGATTTTTTAAAAATTATTTTATAGCTTTGGAAAGTTAGGAAAATTGCAATTTTACAACAACTACTTACTTATTAATTTATTAAAATTTTAGACGTTGGTTAAAACCATTCACAATTTCTAAAATTTAACTAAATATCGAATGGTATAACTTAAATTATTTTACTATGAATACATTAGAATTAAATCAAATGGAATTAGTTAATGCTGGTGAATGTGCATCTTGCGGTCAAGCAGTTGTTTTAGGAATGATGGGAGGATCAATTTTTGGAGGAATAGGATCTCTTGTTGTAGGAGCCTTAATTGCTCTTGGACCTAACTGTCTTGATTTGCAAGGAACAAATGCTTGTTAATATTAGTATTCAATAACCACTTTGGTTCTAAAATCAAAGTGGTGTTAAACTTTAAATTATGGATACATTTTTTGCTTTTTTGGAGTATAATTACAAAAAAACTTACCAACTTAATTTTTTTTACAAGAATGAGAAATTAATAATTAGAAATAATTACTACTCATTCAAATTAATAAAGTTGGAAAACAATAGCTACAGACTGTTTCATATATGGAAATTAGGAATATTACATCTATTATTTAAAAAACAATACAAAAATATGAATGATTTATATGACTCAATCATAGAATATTGTAAAAAAAATCGTGTTAATATTTCAGAAATTCATTACAATAAATGATTAAAAAAAACATACTGCTTTTTCTTATACTTTCAATTTTAACATTATTCTTATCTTTTTTATTGAAATATTTTTTAGAAATTAATGAATTGATATCGATTTCTTTAGCTGAACAATTTTCAAAAGAACAGTTGCAAGAAGTTACGTCATATAATAATAAGGCTGAAAAACTTATTTATATTTTCACTCCTCTCTTTCTTTTTGTTAAAGTTTCTATTATAGCTGCAATAATTGATGCAGGCTGTTTCTTTTTTGGGAAAGAAATTAAGTACAAAAAGCTCTTTACTATTGTAGTAAAAGCAGAATTTATCTTTTTACTAGTTATAGTATTTAAAATAGTTTGGTTTTGCTTCTTTCAAATAAATTACACATTACAAGATTTACAATATTTCTATCCATTATCAGCATTAAACATTGTTGGATATCAAGGTTTAGAAAGTTGGTTTATCTATCCATTTCAAGTGCTAAACCTATTTGAAGTTGCTTATTGGTTCATTCTAGCATATTTAATAGGTAAAGAAATTAATGATACAACAGATAAAGGGTTTTTAATAGTAGCAAGCAGTTATGGTGTCGGCTTATTAATTTGGGTAGTTGGTGCAATGTTTTTAACCTTAAATATGAGTTAATTATGAACAAAAGAAAAGTACTTTTTATTATTATTTTAAGTATTATTAGTTTAATTTCTTATTTAGGTTACAATGTAATTTCAAAAGCCAAAGAAAAAAGTCAAATTGCAAAACAAATACAAACCATTCCAAAGTTTGAATTACAAACTTTAAATAGTACTTCCTTCTCAAATACAGACTTAAAACAAAACACTTCTACAATCTTCATTTACTTCAACAGTGATTGTGACTTTTGTCATCACGAAGCTAAAAGTGTTAGTCAAAATTTAAAAAATTTCAAAAATGTTCAATTTATTTTTGTTTCTTTTGAAGAAACAGAGGCAATCAAAAAATTTGTAGAATTGTATAAATTAGATAATCAAGAAAATATTATCTTTTTAGAAGACAAAAAAGGAGTGTTCTCTACTACTTTTAATGCCAATTCTATTCCGTATATTCTAATCTATGATAAAAATAACAACTTAATTAAAAAACACAAAGGGCAACTAAACGCAAACGGAATTTTAAGGGTATTAAATCAAAATGACTAAAAAAACGAACCTATCTCAAAAACACTTACAGCAAACTTTTAAATTTCAACAAGACCAATCAGACTGTGGTGTAGCCTGTTTATTATCAATCATTCAATATTATGACGGCACTAATTCTTTAGAAAATTTAAGAGAGTTAAGTGGCACAACAAAACAAGGTACAACCTTGTTAGGTTTGTATCAAGCAGCTAATAAATTAGGTTTTACTGCACAAGGTAATGAAGCCGATATACAAGCAGTTATTGACCATAAAGAACCCTTAATACTTCACGTTGTTATTGAGGAACGTTTACAGCATTATGTGGTTTGTTATGGATATGAGAATAACAAATTCATTATTGGCGACCCAGCAAAAGGCATTACAACTTACACAAAAGAGCAATTACAAAAAATTTGGAAATCCAAAACCTGTTTAATACTTAAACCTAATGCAGATTTTGTAAAAACCGAAACCCAAAACAAAAACAAAAAGCAATGGTTTTTAAAATTGCTTAAAGAAGATTATCGCTTAATTTCATTTAGTGTGTTGTTAGGTTTAGGTATTGCCATTTTGGGTATGGCAATGGCGATTTTTTCACAAAAATTAATAGACGATATTTTACCTTCAAAAGATTTCACTAAATTAATTACAGGTATTATTTTAGTTGCCTTTCTTTTATTAATTAGAGTATTATTTACAGCATTAAGAGACTTTTTCTTAATCACACAATCTAAAGACTTTAATAACAGAATTATAGACAGCTTTTACACTTCCCTATTGCATTTACCAAAACCATTTTTTGATACTCGTAAAATAGGAGAATTAGTTGCAAGGTTAAATGACACACAACGTGTTCAACGTGTCATAAGTCAAATTATTGGTAATGTTGCCATAAACGTATTAGTTACTATTGTTTCTTTAGGCTTTTTATTCTTTTATTCTTGGCAAACAGGTTTAATAGCTTCTGTTAGTTTACCATTTTACTTTTTATTAATTTATAGTTTTAATAAACGTATTATCAATGCACAGAAAGAAGTGATGCAAGGGTATGCTTTTAATGAAAGTAATTATATAACTTCCATACAAGGTATTGCAACTATTAAAAATAATAACAGACAATCCATCTTTCAAAAAATTAACCAATTAATTTATGGCAACTTTCAACAGAAAGTATTTAATCTTGGTAAAATAAATGTTCGTTTATCTATATTTTCAGGTGTTTTTAGTGTATTGTTTTTAATTGGTATTTTAGTCTACACTTCAACACAGGTTTATAATGAAGTTATGCAATTAGGAGAATTAATGGCAATTTTAGGTATTGCAGGTTCATTGCTACCCTCTGTTGCAAGTTTAGCATTAATTACAATACCAATTAACGAAGCCAAAGTAGCATTTAACAGAATGTATGAGTTTACTTCAATAGAAGAAGAAAATAGAGGAAATATTTTATTATCAGAATTCAATTCTTTAGAAATTAAAAACCTTTCATTTCGTTTTGCGGGTAGGAAAGAACTCTTTAAAAATATTAATATATCAGTAAACAAAAATAAATGTATTGCCATTGTTGGAGAAAGCGGAAGTGGCAAAAGTACATTAGGTCAAGTTTTACAAAAATTCTATCCTTTTGAAAACGGGACAATAATGATAAATAATCAATTTAATCTTCCAAATATAAATACAGAAGATTGGCGTAATATTATTGGTATTATCCCACAAGACATTACAATATTTAATGGGAATGTAATCACAAATATTTTATTAGGTAAAGAAGATACACCTAAAAATATTGAGAAATTTTGTAAACAATATGGCTTTACAGAATTTATAAATACTTTACCTCAAGGCTTTGCTACAATTTTAGGAGAAGAAGGTATTAATTTGTCTGGTGGTCAAAAACAAATCATAGCATTAATGAGAGTTTTATACAAAAAACCTCAATTATTGTTATTAGATGAATTTACTTCTGCAATGGATAGAAAAACAGAAAAGTTTGTTTTAAACCTATTAAAGAAACTAAAATCTGAAATAACTATTATTTTCATATCTCATAGACTACACTCATTACCTCAAATTGCAGACACCATTTATGTATTAGAAAACGGAGTAATTTCTAATTTTGGTAATCACAAAAAACTAATGGAAACTACTAATTTTTATAGCGATTTTTGGAAAGAACTTACCGCTTAATACTACATAATAAAAACTTTACTTGCTCATTATCAACAAAAAACACAATATCCTTTTAAAAGAATTCGTTATATTTACAATAATAACTTTTAAAAATTAAAAAAATGAGCAAACAATATGAAACAGGAAATGCAAAAAATGTAGCTAATCTTCAAAAACTAATTGAACAAGTTACAGTATATACTGCATACAATCCACCAGTCGATAATTTAAAAATTGTAAATCTAAATACTTTATATACCAATTCTTTAAATGCAATTACAGAAGTAGAAGAAAAAAGAAATGCGAATAAAAATGCGATACATACAAGACAGCAAGCATATTTGAATTTAAAATCTACTTCTACAAGAATTATCAATCAATTAGAAATTTTAGGGCTTTCAGAAGGTGTTTTGGCACAAGCAAAATCTTTAAATAATTTAATACAAGGTAGTAAAAAGAAAAAGAAGGAAGTAGATAAAGAAACAGGAGAGGAAAAGAAAACAGCTTCTACCTCTCGTCAATCTTACACGCAATTAGCAGATAATTTTTCTAAAATTTTACAATTATTAGCTACAATACCAACATACAATCCAAATTTAGAAGAATTAAAATTAGTAAATCTAACAGCTTATCATACAACTTTAGTAGAAAGTACAAAAAATGTAGATATTACAGAAGCCGAATTAAATACGAAACTAATAGAAAGAAATAAAATTCTATATGAAAACGGAACAGGCTTATATGCAATTGCTCAAAATGTAAAAAAATATGTAAAAAGTATATATGGTGCAACCTCGCCTGAATATTCTAACATCTCAAAAATAAAATTTACATCAAGTTAATATAAAACTAACAAACCATTTTATAAATATATCAATCAAATTTTATATTCTTTCAACCAAAAGTATGAAAGTAATAACTTGAAAATATGTTTTATTAATCAATTTTAGTAATTGAATAGCCTGTATTATAAATATGTCAATCAAATTTGAGAATTAAATAATCTGAATTAATAATTGAACAAAGTAAAATCCAAATGTAACACCCAGTTGCCAACAATGTATAAAATTAATTGCTGTTAATAGCCTATTTACGAAAATACTCGCATTCTTTTTATTCTGTTTTTATTTATAAAATTTACTACTTAAACCACTCAACTAATCTTATACAAACACGATGGAGCATACCTATTCTTTTCAATAGAATTAATGGTTTGCCTTGAGACTCCAATCTTTTTAGCCAAATCGTCTTGTTTAAATCTATAATGGCACGTTGTACTTTTAGCGTATTTTTCATATTTATACAATCTTTTAATTGCCAAAACACCATTCTTTTTTACATGCAAACTATTTTTTTATTACTTTTATTAAAAAATCAATTCACTAAACTTTTTTATTATGACAACAAATTCTACCAAACCGAGTACTGCCTTTTGGATTATTGGCGTACTTGCACTTTTATGGAATCTTATGGGCGTAGTTGCTTATTTGTTTCAAGCTTTTGTAACCGAAGAAATGATTGCAAAATTACCTGAAGAACAACAAGCAGAACTTTTAATAGAACATCCTGCTTGGTTAACAGCACTTTTTGCTTTGGCTGTTTTTGGAGGCTTTTTAGGATGCATTTTTTTACTTGCTAAAAAGAAAGTTGCGTATTATTTATTTCTTCTTTCCGGAATTTGTGCAACCATACAGCAAATTTACCTACTATCTACCGTAAAAGTTAATAGTTTTGTAATGCCTATCTTGGTAATTATTGTTTGCATTTTCTTAATTTGGTATTCTAAGAAATGTATTGCAGATGGTTTTTTAAAATAACCTTATACCATTTAAAATTACTGGTATTATTCTTCTTTTAAGAAAAAACCTTATTGATTTTTAAATCAATGAGGTTTTTTTTAATTTTTACAGCTAATAGTTTCTAAAATTACTCGTACAAAACACATAAAAACTCAGCAACACATGCAGGTTTTTCTTGTCCATTAATTTCTATCAAACAAGAAAATGTAATTTTAATGCCATTATTGTCTAATGTTTCTATTTCTTTTACTTCAGCAAGCATTCGTAATAGACTATTTACGGGAACAGGATTTGGAAAACGAACTTTATTCAACCCATAATTTAAGCCCATTTTTACACTTTTTATCACAAATAAACCTTCTAATAATTTAGAAATCATAGCAACAGACATAAAACCATGGGCAATAGTACTTTTAAAAGGCGACTCTTTTTTAGCTCTTTCTTTATCGATATGAATCCATTGTTTGTCTAACGTTGCGTTTGCAAAATCATTAATCATTTCTTGGGTAACTGTGTACCAATTTCCTGTTGGCAACTGCTTACCAACCATGGTTGTAAACTCTTTAAGATTTTCGAACACTAATGGTTTCATAAACTAACTTTTAGTAAATAAATCGTCTTTAATTTTTGGCAATTCTAATTCGAATTTTACGGCAACAACTCTTATAATAATAATGATAGCAGCAGAAATAATAAAAATTATATTCTCTGGCATGTGAACATAACTTAATACTAAATAAGAAATTCCGCCAGCCAAACATGCAGAAGCATAAATTTCTTTTTGAAAAATTAACGGAATTTTATTTGTTAAAACATCACGTAAAACGCCCCCAAAGACAGCCGAAATCATTCCCATTATTAATGCAATAATTGGATGCAGGTCGTAAGAAAGTCCTTTTTCTAAACCCAATAAGGTAAACACACTAATACCCACTGTATCAAATAAAAACATGGTTTTGCTTAAGTGAGCTATTTTACTTTTAAAAAGAAAAGTAAATACTACTGCTGCAAAAATTACAAATAGGTAGTTTAAATCTCCAATCCAATTGATAGGATGCGCATTTATTAAAACGTCACGCAGCATTCCACCTCCAACCGCAGTTACAAAAGCGATGATTAAAACGCCAAATAAATCGAACTTTTTATCGGAAGCGACCAATGCACCACTGATGGCAAACGCAAAAGTTCCTAAGATATCTAAAACGTAAATAAGACTCATTTTAAACTTTAAGTTCTGTGAATTTTATGTTTAATTCTTTTTGAATTTGATACATTTTTTCCAATTCGCTAGGTAAAATAAAAGCAATAGAATTTCCTGTTTTTCCTGCTCTAGCAGTTCTTCCACTTCTATGCGTATAATATTCTAACTGTTCTGGTAATTGATGATGAATGATAAATTCTAAGCCTCTTACATCTATTCCTCTTGCAGAAACATCTGTAGAAATTAAATATTGTATGTTTCCGTTTTTAAAAGCTCTCATTGCTTTTTCACGATCTCTTTGTTGCATATCGCCTTCCAAAGCACCTACAGAAAAACCTTCTTCTTTTAATTGATTGTACAAGTTTTGCACCCCTAATTTGGTTCTACAAAAAATAATTCCTCTTTCTGTACCTCGTTTTTCGATATAAGAAATAATATCGTTTGTTTTTTGTTTTATTGAAGTTTTAATATATTGATGTCTAATATTCTCGTTCACTAAAGTATTTTTATTAATTTCTACTCTAGGCGCGCTAGAATTCATATACGTTTTAATAATTCGCTGAATTTCATCTGGCATTGTTGCAGAAAACAACCAAGTATTTCTTTTTCCTGTGGTAAATTTTAAAATTCGATTTAAATCTTGTTTAAATCCCATAGACAACATTTCATCAGCTTCGTCTAAAACCAAGGTTTTTATTTTACTAATGTCAATTTCTCCACGTTCAATTAAATCGACCAATCTTCCTGGAGTTGCAATTACAACATGGGTTTTTCTTTTTAATTTACCAATTTGAATCTCAATTTTTTCGCCACCATAAACAGCTTCTAAAAAGATTTTCTCTTTGCAGTATTTTGTATATTTAAATAGTTGCTTTTTAATTTGTTGCACCAATTCTCTTGTAGGCGATAAAACTAAAGCCTGAATTTCGTCTTTATCAGCATCAATAGCATGTAAAATAGGCAAACCAAAAGCAGCCGTTTTACCAGTTCCTGTTTGTGCCAAACCTACAAAATCGGTTTTTGAATTTAATAAAATAGGAATTGCTTTTTCTTGAATTTCTGAAGGAACTTTAATTCCTAATTCTTTTAATCCTTGTAAGTATTCTTTTTTAATTCCTAGCGCTAAAAATGTAGACATAATGTATCTTTCTAATATATCTTGCAAAGATACTTTTATTGAAGGGAATAATTAAGAAAGTGTTTCAATAGATTTTTTATCACAAAAAATAAACTTAAAATGTCTTTTCGACCTTGTGGAGAAATCTTACAATGCAAAGATTCCTCGATTTCGCTATGGCTTCACTCGGAATGACAAAAGAATGTCATTTCGACCTTAAAATGTCATTTCGACCTTGTGGAGAAATCTTGAACATAAATTCGAATTTGATTCGTAAGATTTCTCGATTCCACTTCGTTTCACTCGAAATGACATTTCAAACTCCTGCAAGGTTTCCAAAAACCTTGTAGGTATAAAAAGCAACGAATTGATAACATCTAAAAATCAAAAAATAAACTCAAATGTCATTTCGACCTTGTGGAGAAATCTTACAATGCAAAGACTCCTCGATTTCGCTATGGCTTCACTCGGAATGACAAAAGAATGTCATTTCGACCTTGTGGAGAAATCTTGAACATAAATTCGAATTTGATTTGTAAGATTTCTCGATTCCACTTTGTTTCACTCGAAATGACATCCCAAAATCCTGCAAGGTTTTAAAAACCTTGTAGGTATAAAAAGCAACGAATTGATAACATCTAAAAATCAAAAAATAAACTCAAATGTCATTTCGACCTTGTGGAGAAATCTTACAATGCAAAGATTCCTCGATTTCGCTATGGCTTCACTCGGAATGACAAAAGAATGTCATTTCGACCTTAAAATGTTATTTCGACCTTGTAGAGAAAACTTGAATATAAATTCGGATTTGATTTGTAAGATTTCTCGATTCCACTTCGTTTCACTCGAAATGACATTTCAAACTCCTGCAAGGTTTCCAAAAACCTTGTAGGTATAAAAAGCAACGAATTGATAACAACCAAAAATCAAAAAATAAACTCAAATGTCATTTCGACCTTGTGGAGAAATCTTACAATGCAAAGATTCCTCGATTTCGCTATGGCTTCACTCGGAATGACAAAAGAATGTCATTTCGACCTTAAAATGTTATTTCGACCTTGTGGAGAAAACTTGAATATAAATTCGGATTTGATTTGTAAGATTTCTCGATTCCACTTTGTTTCACTCGAAATGACATTCCAAAATCCTGCAAGGTCAAAAAAAGACCTTGCAGGAAAAAAAATCATCTCTATTTATCAGGATACAAAACAGCTAAAACATCTTCTCTAATTCTTGCTGGTTTGTATGTTTTTTTATCTAACATTCCCCAAACTGTTTTTGCTTTCACTAATAATTCATCATTTTTATAAAATTCCATCAAACGTTCAGATTTAAAACCTCTGGTCTCTCCTACCCACGTTTTTACGGTTATTTTATCACCTAAAACAGCTTGTTTTAAATATTCGATCTCGTGTTTTAAAACCACCCAAATATATTGTTTCAAAGGATCTTCTTTGGTTAAAAAAGTCCAATGTTCAAAAGCAACAGTATCCATCCATTTTACATAAACCACATTGTTTACATGATTTAAATCGTCTAAATCTTCTGATTTTACCTTAAATTTAAATTCGAAAACAGACTTCATAATTTAATTTTCTACAAACTTAAAAATTTAAATAACTTTATAATAACAATTGCTGTTTCAATTTAGATAAAACAGTTTATAATTACGTTCTTTGTACTTTCTTATGAACAAATTTGCAAGTAACTTAGGTACAGAAAAAATTAGCAAATTATTGATTAAACAAGCAGTTCCTGCCACTATTGGAATTCTTGTAATGTCTTTAAATATGATTGTCGATACCATTTTTGTTGGACAATGGATTGGTGTTTTGGCAATTGCTGCAATTACTGTGGTTTTGCCAATTGCCTTTTTAATTTCTTCGATTGGAATGGGAATTGGAATTGGAGGAAGTTCTATCATATCAAGAGCTTTAGGCGCAAATAAATTTGAAAAAGCTTTTTTAACGTTTGGAAATCAAATTTGTTTAACCGTAATTTTAGCCATTCTTTTTGTAACTCTTGGTAACGTTTTTGGTGTTCCTATCTTAAATTTATTCGGTGCAAAAGGAGCTATTTTACCCATTGCGTCCGATTATTTTGGCGTAATTATTTATGGAGTTCCTTTTTTGGCTTTTGCAATGATGGGAAACCCTGTAATAAGAGCCGAAGGAAAACCAAAATTCGCCATGTATGCAATGATGGTTCCTGCAGTTTTAAATATTCTTTTAGATGTATTATTTATAAAAATTTTTAATTGGGGTATGTGGGGTGCAGGTTTGGCTACTTCGCTATCTTTTGCGAGTTGCGGATTGTACATTTTATTTTTCTTTTTCTCTTCTAAAAGTGAATTAAAAATAATTGCGAAAAACTTTAAGTTAGATTTTAATATTGTTCGAGAAATTGTTGAATTAGGTGGAGTTTCTGTGGTAAGACAGGGTGCCATTAGCATTTTAATGATTGTTTTAAATTACTCTCTTTTTACTTATGGAGGCGAAATTTCAATAGCCGTTTTCGGAATTATAAACAGGGTTATGATGTTTGCGTTATCTCCGGTTTTAGGGGTTTCTCAAGGATTTTTACCAGTTGCTGGCTATAATATTGGCGCAGAAAAAAATGATAGAGTTAAAGAAACCATTAAAAAGTCCATTTATTTTGGATCTATAATTGGCACTATTATTTTTATTGGAATCGTGCTATTTAAAGAACAAATTATATGGATTTTTACCAACGATGCAACTTTGCTAAACAAAACTCCAAATGCAATGCTCATTGTTTTTTTAGTTACCCCAATTGTAACCATGCAATTAATTGGTTCTGCTTATTTTCAAGCAGCAGGAAAAGCATTTCCTGCGCTATTTTTAACACTGTTAAAACAAGGAATTTTCTTAATTCCTTTGGCATATTTTTTACCAATGTATTATGGCGTAAATGGAGTTTGGTGGTCTTTTCCTATTGCAGATACCTTATCTACATTAATTACCATTTGGGTTTTAAAAAGAGAAGTAGATAAAAATTTACAATAGAACTTTCTTTTTGTTAATATTCTTTTTATAAAATAATTTTCTTTTTACATTTTAAATTAAATTAATGCTTATTTTAGTAAACTAGACCTGTTATTAATTTTGAAATGATAGTTTCAATTCTATGTCGAAAAACACTTCCTTTAATAAAACAAAGATTTTAACTAAAGTTACACAACTTTTTTATACCAAAGGCTATTGTGCAACTTCTATGCAAGAAATTGTAGAAGTAAGTCATTTAAATAGGTCTAGCCTTTACAATACTTTTGGCAGTAAATTAGAATTGTTTATCGAGTGTTTTTATACTTGCGAAACAAAATATAGAAGAGACATTCAAAAAATAATGATGGCTTCTACAAATCCTCTAAAAACAATCCGAGAAATTTTAGAACTCTCTATAAACGAATCTATTAACGGGTATTTAATTCCGAATTATATTTCTGAAACTAAAAATAAGGAGCCTCAAATTCTTAAATTGATAAAAAATCAACAGGCCTATTTATTAGATTTATTTGAAGATATTGTAAAAAGAGGACAAGGTTTAGGAGCCATAAATAATAGTAAATCTAGCAAACAGTATGCGAATTATTTGTTAACCTCTTATCAAGGATTACAAATCTTAAAAAGCTTTCCAGAAAATGATTACAAGCTACAAAATGTTATTTACGATATTATTTCTGTAATAGAATAAGTTTTTTTATTCTGAAACAATCGTTCTAAAAACATGTTTCCTACAAATTTTAAACCATTCGTTCTCCGTTTAAATTGGTGGTTAAAATATCGCTAAATAAGTTAAAAAACGGACGTAAAGCTTTGAAACTTTTATCTACTTCTTGCACAAAATTAGATGATAAAACTTCTTCATCCGTAAAATTTTTAGTGGCGATAAACCCTTTTTTTCTTAATAAATCTGCATCTGGGTGCTCTTTGTCGAAACCTCTTGGAGCTGTTTTTAATTCGCTAAAACTGTCGAATTTTCCACCAAAATGTTTTTGATAATTTTTCTCTTCTAAAATGGCTTTAATTTCTGATGCATCTAATTCTATTTCTTTACGAATTCGAAATAAATCTTCTTTATTGGGTTCCCAAAATCCGCCCGCTAAAAAAGATTCTCCTGGTCTAATTCTTAAAAAATAACCACCTCTTAATTCTTTTCCTAATCTTGAATAGGAATTTGCAAAGTGAGGTTTATAAGGTGTTTTATCTTTAGAAAAACGAACATCTCTATAAATACGCATCATTTTAGATTTCTCTATTTCGTCATGTTTTTGAAGATTTAGATGAATTTCTGCAAACACGTTCTTGGCATTTTGTTGGGCTTTTAAATAGGTTTCTTTATGAGCTGCAAACCAATCTCTGTCGTTGTTGTTTTTTAAGTCTTCTAAGTATTTTAATGTAGATTTTTCGATTTGCATTTTTTAAGAATTTAGAGGTTAAATTTACGAATATTTATGTAGAAAATAGATTGAAAAAAAGTAAAAAAGACACAGGTTTTATAGATTACACGAATTTTAAAAAATCTAACAATCTTTTAGTTTGTTAATTTATATAATACAATTTGATGATTTTTTTGATTCACGGTTTACAAAATTTTAATGCTGTAACTTTGCTGAATTGATATAGAGCTTTAATGCACGAGAAAACAACAAAAATTCAGAATAGATATGATGGTTTTTTACAAACAGATTGTTTGTGGACTGGCAATACTGTTTATGGTTTCAATCAATTTAAAGTAAAAAATAAATTTGTGAAAATCGATATTGAGATGAACGAAAACCTACGACTTGGCAAGTATGTAGAGCGTTTTGTTTCTTTTCAAATCTCACAAGAAAATAATATAGAAATTCTTGCAGAAAACATTCAAATTCAGCAAGAAAAAAGAACTTTAGGAGAATTGGATTGTATTTTGTTAAAAGATAATAAGCCGATTCATTTAGAAGTTATTTATAAATTTTATTTGTATGATGCCACTACTGGAGCTTCAGAAATTGAACATTTTATCGGTCCGAATAGAAAAGATTCTTTATCCCGCATTATGCATTAGGAATACACAAAAGGAGGACTTAAATCATTAATTTGGGAAAATAAGCCATCCATCCAAGGTCTTTTTTTAGTGTTTAAAGCAATCTTTAAGACCTTTCTGTTAGCATGATTTACTGTCCAAGCTCCTAATGCAAAGCAATAGACTTTTAGGGTTTTTAAAGTTGCTCGATTATGATGATTTAAGGCAAAATGTCTAAACAAACTCATTAGGTTATAAGCCACCATAATGAATCTAAAGGAAGCCTCAGTTGCCCAAAAATCCTTTAAACAAAAGTTATCTAATCCAAAGTCTTCTTTGAGTTCTTTGATTCTGTTTTCACAATCAGCTCTGGTGTTGTAGATATTCCAAACTTGGTCTAGCGGTAAATCTAGATTGGTTACATAGCAACTAAAACGATAACCAGGCAGATCATCAAAAAGTAATTTTCCAGCTGCTTTTGGACGATCTTCTACTTTCTTTTTTATGACAATATAGCGCCTTGACTTACCATCTGTATGGTTAAAAATCATCTCATTAAGCTCAATTCCTTTTGTGAGTTCTATCCAATTATCCAAACCCCAAACTGCATTTTTTATATTTGGGTACATACGTGCTGCCATAATGTAATTGAGTTGTTTGCCTTCTAGATAATCTAATAAATCTTGTGTGTAAAAACCACTATCTGCACGAACTAAACCAACTCTTTTGTCCTTTAAAGCTTCATTGAAGGTTTCTTCCATAAACTCTTTACAGCTACTACTATCTGCTGTATTGCCTGGTCTTAACCAAGCATTGGCAACCATTCTGGTTTGGCTTACAAAGGCCATTAATGGGTGATGTGAGTTCCTGCCTTTTTTATTGGGATTATAACCTTTTGCGCTACCTTGTTGCTCTCCATATCTTGTAATAACTGTGCTATCAAAATCTATAGTTAAGTTGTCAACATCTAATTGCTTGAAAAACCAATGTTGCAACTTTGGAAATACTTCTGTATTGCGCTTTTGAGAAAACTTGCCAAAAAAACGACTATAGGTACTTTGTGATGGCATACGATTCCATCCAAAAATATCTTGCAATGTGCTATCATAACGTAACCAATCACAATGGATATAACGAGAAGCTCCTGTCCAAATACTCAACCAAAAAGCTTCAGTTATATGTGCAGGATTATAACCTGCATTAGAGCTTGGTTGAGGTAAATCTAATTGTGCTAGTTGTTCTCTAATTTCTGTTTGATCAATAAAACGCTTCATTAAGCTCATCCCTCCAAAAGGGGTGACTTTCTTACTTGAATACTCAATAGGGAGATTAACCATTTGGGTTATGTGTTAAATTCGCTATAAAGCTAATAATCATAAGCGTTTATACAAAATTTTAAATCATCTATTGCATAATTCAGGTTTATTAGAAAAACTAACAAAACTCAAAGAAAAACAGCTACCACTTCTCTATTCCTATGAATGTTTAGAATTTTTAAAAACCCTCAACCTAAAACCTGATAAAATTGAACAACAGGTTTATTTTAAAGCGCAATTATTCTTTCCTTATGTAAATAGAAACATCCATTTAAAACAACTAAACAACAATTGTATTGTTGGTTTTTACATCAACAGTAAAGAATTGCATCGATTTAAAGGTTGTAAATTTTACATACCTACTAAAAAAGATTGGTTGATTACCCCTTACACCAACGTGAATTGGCTTAGTTATAGAGATTTTGTAGTTTCTTCTACAGCATCTTTAAAAAGACAGTTTTCTCTTTTGTGTTGGCTAAAAAAAGAAAATGGCGAAATGGAAAAATTCTTTTTGGTTTGGTGGGCTTAGTAACAAACTGGAGGTAAAAAACTACAGAATTTAATTGTGTAAAACCGTAAAAAGGATTTCAAAAAAACACCTAGCTTTTCATGCTGTAAGCATCTAACAGAAACAGTAGATAAGACTCTTTCAGAGTGACAAACTGGACGTATTAGAGTAACAAACTGAACGAATCTGAGCAACAAACTGGATGTAAAAAACTACAGGACTTAATTGTGCAAAACCGTAAAAAGGATTTCAAAAAAACACTAGTTTGTTATGCTGTAAGCATCTAACGAAAAAAGTGGGATAAGATTCTTTCAGAGTGACAAACTGGACGTATTAGAGTAACAAACTGAACGAATCTGAGTAACAAACTGGAAGTAAAAAACTACAGGGTTTAATTGTGCAAAACCGTAAAAAGGATTACAAAAAAACTCCTAGTTTGTCATGCTGTAAGCATCTAACGAAAAAAGTGGATAAAACTCTTTTCAGAGTGACAAACTGGACGTATTAGAATGACAAACTGAACGAATCTGAGTAACAAACTAGAGGTAAAAAACTACAAGGTTTAATTGTGCAAAACCGTAAAAAGGATTTCAAAAAAACACCTAGCTTTTCATGCTGTAAGCATCTAACGAAAAAAGTGGATAAAACTCTTTTCAGAGTGACAAACTGGACGTATTAGAGTAACAAATTGAACGAATCTGAGTAACAAACTGGAGGTAAAACTATATAAAATCTTTCATTTATAACGATTGATCTTAATTTCTTAATGGAACCAAAATCAGTCTTATTGTATTCAAAAAAAAGGAATTTCACGAATGAAATTCCTTTTTTTTATCAATCGTAGATTCAAGTACCAAGTGCAAGTTTTTGATTTTGGTTAATAAATTGATAAAAAACCTCTTTAGGGGTTCTGTATCCTAACTTTTTTCTTGGTCTATTATTGAGTTTGTTTACCGTTTCAAAAATATCCTTTTGTTTGACATTATCCAAGTGTTCATTTTTTGGGAAATATTGTCTGATAAGTTTGTTCGTATACTCGTTAAGTCCACGTTCCCAAGAGCTATAAGGGTGAGCAAAATAGACATCACAATTTAATTTTTCTGCTATTTTTTTATGTCCTGCAAACTCTTTTCCATTATCATTGGTAATTGTTCGAACCCATTTTTTATGTGGTGCTAAAGTGTTTATAGTCATTTTTGTAATCATATCTGCTTTTTTTCCTGTCACATTTTCAATCCATAAAAAACTAGAATAGCGATCTACAATGGTTAATAAAGCTCCTTTATGGTCTTTTCCTATAATTAAATCAGATTCTAAATCACCTACTCTTTCTTTGAGTTCTACAATTTTTGGACGTTTTTCTATAGACACTTTATCGGGTATTTGTCCTCTATTGGATTTACTTCCATACCTTTTTTTATATTTTTTTTGACCTGTTCGTAGTTCTTTATAAAGCAATCCTCCTTGTCTTTTATCTTGCCAAACATATTGGTAAATTCGCTCGTGAGAGACCATCTGTATTGCTTTAAGTTTACACCAACCAACTATCTGTTCTGGAGACCATTGAAATTTAATCATTTTTTCTTTGATTATTTTTTTCATTTCCGTTGAAAAAATAGTCTTATAATGGCCTTCTTTTTTACGCTCATCAGCTAATTTTTGTGCGTGTTTAGCACTATAAGTCCTAGGTTTTGAGTTCCTTTTCAATTCTCTATAAAAAGTACTTTCATTAATACAAAGTGATTTAATAATCTCTTTTTTACTAATTTTTGCCTTAAGCATTAATTCTATTGAGTACCTTTGTTCGAAAGTTAATTGTTTGTAGTTCATATCACAAATCTTTGACTTTTTTTGGACTTTTCCTAACGGGGTAAAACCCGTAGGAAAATCCTATCAAAAACTTGCACTAGCATTTGAATCTAGGAATTAATCTTTAGCATTAATTCTCTTTCTTTTTAACGTCTTTCGAAGCTTTGTTCCAAATTTTTATTTGATCTTCTTCTGTAACTCCATCTAAAACTTCTACATTTACCCCATCAGAAGTTCCTAATTTAAGAGTTACTTTTTTAAAGCTACCATCTTCTTGTTTTACTTCTACATAAGGTGCTTCTGTTTTTTTATCGAACCTTAATAAGCCTTCTTTTATCGATAAAACACTGTCTTTTTTCTCTAAAACAATGTCTGCATTTGCACTGTATCCTGCTCTAATAAAAAAATTATCGTCTAAAGAAACATCTGCTTTAATTTTAAATTGTACTGCACCACCTTCTTCTGTTCCTTTAGGCGCAATAAAATTTAGTTTTGCTGGAAATTTTTTTCCTTCTATCGCCCCAATTGAAACTTCGATATCTGAACCTTTTATTAGTTTACCAACTTCAGATTCGTCCACTTTTCCTTCAAAAATCATTTTATTCATATCTGCAATCGATGCAATTGTTGTACCTGCATTAAAGTTGTTCGATTGTATTACTTGATCGCCTTCTTTTACAGGGATTTCTAAAATTGTACCAGACATTTGTGCAATAATATTTGTATTTGCAGAACCTCCAGAACCTCCAGAACCTGCAGAACCTCTTTTAATAATTAAATAATCGTTTTGAGCATTTTTTAAATCTTGCTTTGCTTGATTGTATGTTAATTCTACATTTTCGAATTCTGTTCTTGCAATTACGCCTTTATCGAAAAGATTTTTAGTTCTCTTGTAAGAAATTTCGGCATTATTTAATCTTATTTTTGCGTTATCTACTCTACCTCTTGCACTAATTAAAGATTGTTCGTTTGGCACCACTCTTACAGTTGCAATTAAATCGCCTTTTTTAACTTTAGAACCTTCTAACAACATAATTTTATCGATAATGCCTGTTATTTGTGGTTTAATTTCAATTTCTTCTAAAGGGGTTACTTTTCCTGTAGCCACTGTTTTTTTAACAATTGTGGTTTTAAATGGAGTTTCAGTTTCGTATTCTACAATACTTTTCTTGTTCTTTTTTCCGAACCAAATAAGTGCTGCAATAAACAATACTGCAATAATTGCTAAAATAATTTTTGATCTCTTACTCATGATTTGTTGTTAATTGATTTTATTCTTCTCTTAGTGCTTCTATTGGTTTTACTACTGTTGCCATATGTGCAGGAATTAAACCTATTAAGGTACCTAACACAATTAGTGTCGCAAATGCGATTAAAATAATTGGAATGTTTACTGTTGGGTTTATTAAAGTGGCGTCTTCTCCTTGCCCAAATGCAGAGTCTATAGCATATAATACAGTGCTTCCAAAAATAATACCTAACATGCCTGCAATGGTGGTTAAAAAAACCGATTCTAAAATAATTTGTTGTCTTATACTTTTGGGTGTTGCTCCTAAAGCTCTTCGAATTCCTATTTCTTTTGTTCTTTCTTTTACCGTAATTAGTAAGATATTTCCAATGGCAAAAACACCAGCAATTAATGTGGCAATTCCTACGAACCATGTTAAAAACTGCATGCCTACTAAAAAGCCAGTAACTTTTCCTATTTCTTTACCTAAATTAACACTTCCAAAGGCTCTTTCGTCTTCTGGATGTACTTTATGCAATCCTTTTAAAGTTAACAGCACATCTTTTTCCATTTGCTCGATATTGGTGCCTTCGTTGGCTGTAATCATCATCCAATCTACTTTATTGGCAGTATTATATACTTTTTTAAAAGTAGTAAAGGGTATATAGGCACAATCGCCATCGAAATCTATAGTGTTCGATCGTTTGTAAACTCCAATCACCTGATAACCAATGGCATTTATTTTTATGTATTGCCCTATTGGCATTTCATCTTTATCGAACAATTGCTTGTACATATCTTCTGATATCACAGCTACTTTTGCTTTATTTAAAATGTCGTTTCCGTTTAAAAAACGACCATATATTAATTGTTTTTTTTGAATTTGATCTAAAACAGGATAATCTCCACTTACCTGAAAATTACCTGATTTAAAGTCTTTTATGATTAAATTATTGGTTTGATTTCTTGGGGCTAATAGTTTTATTTCATCTGCATATTCCGATTTTAAAACATCAATATCGTTCATCGTTAAACGAAACCTTCTTCCTTCTTGAAAACCTTTAAAAGGCGTGTCTGTAGATTGGGTCCAAACAAAAACACTATTGGTTGCAAAGTTTCCAAAAAGTTTATTAAAACTATTTTCTAAACCTCTTGCTGCACCTAATAAAACCACCAAAAGAAAGATACCCCACAAAACACCAATAATAGTAATTGCTGTTCTTACTTTATTTTTACGAATGCTTCCGTAAATTTCTTGCCAAGTATCTGAATCGAATAAAAATCTCATATTTAATCTGCTCTTAATGCTTCTATAGGTTTAATATTTGCAGCTCTTTTTGCTGGTAGGTAACCAGCGATTAAGCCTGATATGATTAAAATTACTGTTGCGCCAATAACAATACCAGAACTTACACTTGGGTCTTTTATAAAATAATCTTCTTCTAAACTGTTTCCTACTAAACTTAAGATGTATGTTCCTAAAGTTAAACCTACATAACCTGCTAGTGTGGTAATTAAAACAGATTCTTGCACAACCATACCCACAATAGAAGATGGTTTTGCGCCTAAAGCTTTTCGAATTCCGAATTCTTTGGTTCTTTCTTTTATTACAAAAATCATAATATTAGAAATTCCTATAATACCTGCAATTAATGTACCCGAGCCAATAAAACCGATAATTAAAACCAAAGCAAACATTACAGTACTAATAAATTTATTTGCTTCTGCCATATTTCTAACAGAAAGTGCACTTTGGTCGTCTGGATGTATGTCTAATCTTTTTCGCAAATCTCGTTCTACTTTATTTCCAAAAGCAATGGCAGCATCTGTACTTAAATTAGGGTTATATCCTAGATTTATTTGACTAATATAATCGTTGTTTCCATACATGCGTTGTGCTGTGGTTACTGGCATGTATGCAATTCTTTCTTCATTATCTCCTCCTTCATCAGAAAAAATTCCAATAATTAAAAAAGAACTTCCATTTACGTTTACTCTTTTTCCTAGTGCTGGTTTTTCGCCAAATAAATCTTTTTTAATTAGGCGACCAATTACCAAAACTTTCGATTTTTCTTGAAGGTCTCTTTCGTTTAAGTATCGACCTTCGTCGATGATTGTTTTTTCTAGAAATTGATGGTCTGGGTTTACAGCTCTAATATTATAAGTACTCGCTTCACTTTTGTATTTTATACTAAAATTTTTATAAATTCTTGCAGATTGATATTGAATTTTATCTTCATATTCGTCTGCAACAAAATTATAATCGCCATTTCTTAATTGAATTCTTCTACCTGTTTGAAGACCTTTATAGGGTTTTGAAGTTTTCCAAACTCGTACAAACATAGAGTTTTGGGCATCATCTGCAAAAGCGCCCTTAAAAAAATTGCCAAGTCCGTTTGCAACACCAAACAATAAAGTAAAAAGTAAAATGGCAAAAGCAACCGTAAAACCAGACATTACAGAACGCAATCGATTTTTATTAATGCTTTGAAAAATTTCTCTCCAACGATCTAAATCAAACATATTAAACTACTTTCGCTGCTTTCGTTAATTCGTCACTTATAATTCTACCATCTTTTAGGCGAACAATTCTTTTGGTTTGTTCTGCAACTTCTTCTTCGTGTGTAATTACGAAAACCGTCATTCCTTCGTCGTTAATATCTTTTAACAAATCCATTACAGAATCTGTTGTGGTAGAATCTAATGCTCCTGTAGGCTCGTCTGCCAAAACAACTTTGGGTTTTGTAACCAAAGCTCTTGCAATGGCAACACGTTGTTTTTGACCACCAGAAAGTTCGTTAGGCAAATGTTTTGCCCAGTCTTTTAAACCAACTTTATCTAAATATTCTAATGCAATTTCTAAACGTTCTTTTCTACTTATTCCCTTATAATACAAAGGCAAAGCAACGTTTTCTAAGGCTGTTTTGTAAGAAATAAGGTTAAACGATTGAAAGATAAATCCTAAGAATTTATTGCGCAATTGCGCCGCTTTTTTCTCATTCATATCTTTAATTAATTGTCCGTTTAAGTAATAGTTCCCTTCGTCATGAACATCTAATAAACCTACAATATTTAACAATGTCGATTTTCCAGAACCAGAAGAACCCATAATAGATACGAATTCGCCTTCTTTTATATGTAAATCTATTCCTTTTAGTACGTGTAAAGAATCTTTTCCTATAGGATAAGACTTGTGTAGTTCTTCAATTTTAATCATCGGTTAGTTATTTTATAACGAAAATACTAAAGCTATTCATAGCAATTACTAATTTTTTGTTAAAAGGAATTGCCTATTACAGAATCAAATACAACCATAAGACGCTTCAAATAAAATATTGTTACAAGATTTTTTAAAAAAGTTAAAGTATCTTTGCTTTTTACTTAATTTTATTTGTTTATAATGATTAATATTCCTAAAAATAAAAAAGTAATTTTGTTTGATGGTGTTTGTAATTTATGCAATAATTCTGTGATAAAAGCCATTAAATACGATAAAAAAAACACGTTTTTATTTGCTTCTTTACAATCGGATGCTGGAAAAAAAATTACCCATTATTTAGGAATAGATACTACAAAAATCGATTCTATTATTTTATACGAACCCAATGTTTCTTACGATGTAAAATCGACTGCCGCTTTAAAAGTGATGAACGATTTTGGAGGAATTTGGAACCTAACAAAACTTTTATGGCTTTTTCCTGAAGCATTTAGAAATTTCGTTTACGATGTTATTGCCAAAAATCGTTACAAATGGTTTGGAAAAAAAGAAAGTTGCATGATACCTACACCAGAGTTAAAAGCCAAGTTTTTAGAGTAAAATTAAAGAATAGAAAAAATACGTTTTATAATATTGATGAAAAACTTACCAAAAGAAATAAAATGCGTAATCTTTGATATGGATGGCGTTATTATAGATTCCGAAGAAATACATAAAAAAGCCTATTACGAAACCTTTGCTTCTTTAGGTGTGCATGTTTCAGATAAATTGTACAAATCTTTTACAGGTGCTTCTACCATAAATGCTTTTCAAAAATTGGTAGCTCATTTTAATTTAGATAAAAACCCAGAAACACTCGTTTTAGACAAAAGAAAGCGCTATGTAAATTTCTTTGAAAACGACCCGAATTTACATTTGGTAGAAAATGTCGAAGAAATTATAAAATATTTCTACCAAAAAGGCCTCACTTTAATATTAGCATCTTCGTCTGCAATGGTAAATATAAATCGTGTTTTTAATCGGTTTAATTTAAACAATTATTTTGCTGCAAAAATCTCTGGAGCCGACTTAAAAGAATCGAAACCCAACCCAGAAATTTTTAACAAAGCAGCGAAGTTGGCAAACGTACCAAAAGAAAATTGTATGGTTATCGAAGATTCCGACAACGGCATTAAAGCCGCAAACGATGCAAATATTTTTGTTTTTGGCTATGCCAATAAACTCTCTGAAGGACAAACTTTAAAAAATGCAGATGCCGTTATTCATAATTTCTTGGAACTAAAAAAAGTGATTTAAAAAAATGTTTTTACTGTTGATTTTCTGCGCTATTTCTTAAAATACAACGAAAATAATCATCATAAAACAATCAATTTTTCTATCTTTCAACCAAATTAACAAAAAGGTTTTAAAATGAACCGAATAAAAGAAGTTTTAAAAGACAAAGGAATAAGCCAAACTTGGCTTGCAGAGAAAATGGGCAAAAGTTACCCAACTATTAACGAGTATGCAAGAAACAAAAGACAACCGAGTTTACAAGACTTATATAAAATTGCAGAAATACTTCAAGTCAACGCAAAAGACTTGTTAGTAGATAAAAACAATACTGGGAAATAAAATGAGCAATCAACAAAAAATAACAGGCAATATACAACCACCTAACAAAGATTTGGAAATACTAAAACAAAACTTTTCGAACTGTTTCGATAAAAGCGGAGCATTTGACTTCGAAAAATTTAAAACCCAACTTTCTACCACCGAAATTAACTTTTCTAAAGAGAGTTATGGCATGGACTGGCTGGGTAAATCGTATGCGCGTTTATTGGCCACAGACGAAACCACTACCCTATTAAAAGAAGTTGGCGGTAATTTGAGGAAAACCATAAACAATCAATAATTTAAAACTTTTATCTTTGTTTTCCTATACTAAATAATTATGAGTAAAAAATATACAGCAAAAAGAATAAAACTTGACGAACTCGTTTTAGATAAAGAAAATCCAAGGTTTGCCGAACTATATAATGGTAGTGATAAAGAAGAAGAAATTATAGAATATTTATTATGGACTGAATCAGCCAACGAAATTGCGGAGGCAATAACAACTGCGGAGGAATATTATGATGACAGACCTCTATGGGTTTATAAAGACAATGGCAAATATATTGTAAAGGATGGTAATAGAAGATGTTCAGCGGTCAAAGCTTTACAGCATCCCAATTACTATAAATTAAGCCATCCAAAATTTGAAATTAAAGAATTACCTGTTTTAGAATACAAAGAACTAAATGATTTAGAAACACGTATTAGACTAGAACATAACAGTAATTTGTTTAAAAAATGGGGTAGAATTGCAAAAGCAATTGAGATTTACAGGTTATTTTCTTCTGGAAACTCTATTGACTCATTAACTGAAATAGATTCTAAACCTAAAGATTTTATAAAAACTGCAACCTTTTACCATAAAGCAGTAGAATTAAAAGGCGAAGACTTCAAAAAGTTAGTTAGAGAAGGAAGAGGAAAAACAGGTGGTAAAACAATTATCTTTGAACGTCTTTTTAGAGAAAGAAAACATTGCGGTTATAGTTTTAAAAATTCTGGCGAATTATTTATCAAAAATAAAGAGCTTTTTGAATCCTACATAAATGCAATTGTTCCTTATTTAATTGACAACCCAGACACAACATCTCGAACATTAGACGAAATATATAAGAAAGGTAACTCGTTTTTAGATTTGTTAAAACCTTACGGATTTCCGCCAGATACGAAGCCTTCAACAACAAATTCAAACTCTAGTAGCAATTCATCGAGTGCTAGTTCTTCAAACTCAAGTAATAATGGGAATAATACTAACGATGGGAACGATGGAAGTAATGGACAATCTACCAATAATTCGCAAAACAACAATTCATCAACTAACACTAACTCTGGCGGCTCAAGTAATAATCAAAATACAACTAACACAAGACATAGTGTAAAAAGTAAACCTGCATTAAAAAGAAAACAAATTCCTAGTGCTTTAAAAAGACTAATTGAAGAAACCTACAAACTAGACCAAAATAATTTTGCTAATGCAAAAACTGCTCTTACTCGAGTATCTTTTGAATGTACACTAAAGTTTATCGTTGAAAATACAAATAAGACTAATGGGAAACCGATAAATACTTCTAATCATTTTGCTTTAGCATACAAATCAAAAAGTCATAAACCTTTACCCTACACAAATTTTGATATATTAAAAACAAAATTTACAGAACTCATAACGAATACAGGAATCCGTAAAGCATTTGAGGATTTCGATTTACAACGTTCACATCAAATAATTCACAACTACAGAGTTGGTGCTGTACCAGCTGATGCTAAAGGCATTTGTGATAACTTAATTGATTTAATTGAGTTTATGTTACAAGACGAGAATGATTTGTTAAACTCAATTGATTTAGCAAAATTATAATATGTTCTATTCACCATTAAGATATCCAGGAGGTAAAAATAAACTTTCGGCTTTTATTGCTAAAATTTGTTTAGATAATAATATCAATGGCCATTATGTTGAACCATATTCAGGAGGCGCTTCTGTAGCTTTGTTTTTACTTATCGAGGGTTTTGTTCAAAAGATTACGATAAACGACAGAGACCGTTCAATTTATGCTTTTTGGCATTCAGTTCTAAATAAAACTAACCAATTATGTGACTTGATAGAAAATGCAGAACTATCAATAGAAGAATGGAAAAAACAAAAAGCAATTCAATCAAATAAAAAAAAGGCTGATTTACTTGATTTAGGTTTTTCTACATTTTATTTAAATCGTACTAATCGTTCGGGGATTATTAACGCAGGAGTTATGGGTGGAATTGAACAGAATGGGAATTATTTAATGGATTGCCGATTTAATAAAACCGAATTAATACAAAGAATAAGAAATATTGCAAACCACAAAAAAAACATACGTCTTTACAAAAAAGATGCTGTCAAATTAATTGACAAAATAGAACAAGAAGCCCAAACGGACAATGTAGTTTTTTATTTCGACCCACCATATTATCTAAAAGCAAGTACACTTTATATGAACCATTACGAAGATAAGAACCATAAAAAAGTTAGTGACAAGATAAAGTCTATTCAAAACATAAAGTGGATAGTTTCTTATGACAATGTTCCAGAAATACAAAAACTGTATACAGAATATCCAAAAAAAGAATTTTCATTTAAACATACAGCTTATGAAATTAGAGAAGGCCAAGAAATTATGTTTTTTAGCGAAAATATTATACAACCAGAAATCAAAGATTGGAATCCACTGAATTTTAAACTGAAAAGAGGAAAAACTACCGTCAACATTGTGTATAAGTAATAGCGGTTTAAGTGATAAAACGAAAGTATAAATATAAAAGAAAGGTCTGTGCTAAACTGAAAAGTTAGTGCGTAGAAATCCGCTACTACTCATACACTAGACTGATAAAACATTTAATCAAAAAAAAGAAAACGCAACCTCTGAAAACTTATTGATAAAAGGCGACAACCTAGAAATGCTAAAGCATTTAAGCAATGCCTATTACGAAAAAATAAAAATGATATACATAGACCCAACCTACAACACAGGTAGCGATGGTTTTGTATATACAGACGACCGTAAATTTACTGTAGAAGAACTACAAGAATTAGCAGGAATTAGTGAAGAACGTGCCAAACGCATTTTAGATTTTACACAAAGTAAAAGTAACTCTCATTCTGCTTGGTTAACCTTTATGTACCCTAGATTGTATATTGCCAAACAATTGTTAAAAGAAGATGGGGTTATTTTTATTTCTATTGATGATAATGAAGTCGCTCAATTAAAATTGTTGATGGACGAGGTTTTTGGGGAAGAGAATTTTGTAAGTGAGTTTATTTGGGAAAAGAAAAAGAAACCTTCTTTTTTTACATAAAAATGTTGGTAAACTCTCTGAATATATTATTTGTTGGCAAACATTTGAAAAAACAATTTCGTAAATCAACTAACAGCAGAAAAAATAATTATATTTTTGTTTCCGAATGAAAAATCTATTTGACATACAAGTTTGGAAACAGCAATTAGGCCTTCTTCCAATTCACCTAAATCCTTTGAATGAAAACGGAGGACATATGATGTTAAATGGTGGAAATGGAGATTTTTGTTTAAAAACAACAGATTTAGATAATAATAATTTTGATTTTTATTCAAAATCTTGGTCAAGTAGCACAAAAAACTTTCTTACTGTACAAAATGAGAATATTCATATTCATAATTGGTTAAATGATAAAACTGAAACAGTTTCTCAAAAAATTGTAGCAGAAAATTTCAATAAATTTTATAACTACTTATTATCAAAAAGTTATAAGTCGTCTAAAGATTTAGTACCGTTTATTATTGACATTTTCCGTCAATTCAGAAATTTGACATTTGAAAAATCCAATCCAGTTCAAGCTCTGAATTTGCTTTTTGGATTATTAACAAGCTTAGAAGATGATGTTAATAATTTAGATACTGAAAAATGGGGACTTCAAAATATTGATATTCCAGATGGATTTGGTTACTACATTGAACAAATTCAAAATGGTTTTTCAAATGTAAAGCCTGAATTTGATTTAATTATAAGACACTCAGCTGGAATATTATTTCAAGAAGCCCAAAAGGAAGTGTTATTTTTCAATCCACAAAGAGATTTATTTGGTGGTACATCTAGCACCTTGAATACCAAAACAAATCTATACTCTAGTATACATTACACACCACCTTTTTTATCTAGAACTATAGTTGAAAATTCATTGCGAAATATAAATCTACAGGTAGATACATTAAAAATTCTTGACCCAGCTTGTGGCTCATCTGAATTCTTGATAGAAGTTCTTAAACAATTAAAAGAACTTAATTATCAAGGTAGTGTAGAAATTTTTGGTTGGGATATTTCAGAAACTGCAATAAATACTTCAAGGTTTTTACTTACTTATGAAAAAAGGACAATATGGAAGGATAAATTAGAATTTAACCTCAAACTTGTAGAAGATTCATTATTGGAAAATTGGGATGAAGATTATAATTTAATCTTGATGAATCCACCTTTTTCATCTTGGGAACTATTAAATACAAAAGCGAGAAGAGATGCAATTCGAGATGCTTTAGGTAATAGTTTTATTGGTAAAAAACCAAATCAAGCAAGTGCATTTTACTACAAAGCAATAAATAGTCTTAATGAAGATGGAGTTTTAGGTTGTGTTATTCCATCATCAATACTAACTTTAGATTCCTATTCAAAATTACGTACAGATACAGAAGAATTAATTGATATTAAACTATTAGGTAAGTTAGGGAACTTCATTTTCGAAGATGCCTTAACTGATGTTAGTTTTATTATTTGTAAAAAGCCTATTTCCAACCAAATCCCAACAATTATTTGGACTAAAAATGAAAAAGGAGTTGCACAGGAAGCATTGCGAGATTTTAGAAAATCAATATATAATAATCAAATAACTTTAGATAATCAAAATTACAGTGTTTATCAGCCAATATCTTTCCCAATATTAAAAGAAAGTTGGATGCCAATTTCTATAAAAAATCATGACTTATATAAAGGTATAGAAAGATTTGTTGTAGAAAAAAGACTCACTAGGGTTATAGATATTTTTAGTGTTAAACAAGGAATAAGAACTGGAAATAATAAAGCATTCAAAATTTCGGTAAAAGATTATATCAATCTACCAGAGGAAGAAAAATGTTATTTCAGACCTGCTACTGAAAATGAGTCTTTTAAAAACGGACAAATTAAAGTAACCAGCTATGTTTGGTATCCATATAGTGAAGACGGTATACAGATTCTTACTGAAGATGAATTTGCAGAAAAAGTTCCTGTTTTTTACGAAAGAATATCTAACGACAAAATCGAATTATCTAATAGAGCAAGAAAGGATGTTTCTAATTGGTGGCATTTAAGTGAACATAGAGCTTGGCTTAGAAAATCTAGTTTAAAATTAATATCAGCCGAATTTGGTAACTCTGGCTCATTCGGTTTGGATAAAGAAGGAAATTTTGTTGTAGAAAGAGGAAATGCTTGGATACCAAAAAAGAACTTTACTAAAGATGATTATTTCTTTTATTTAGCACTTTTCAGTAGTGTATTTTTCAATAAACTATTAGCAATTTATTCTAAAGAATTACTTTCTGGATGGGAT
Organism: Polaribacter batillariae; assembly: GCF_017498485.1. Taxonomy (NCBI): domain Bacteria; kingdom Pseudomonadati; phylum Bacteroidota; class Flavobacteriia; order Flavobacteriales; family Flavobacteriaceae; genus Polaribacter; species Polaribacter batillariae. The sequence goes on from NZ_CP071795.1 coordinate 360,902, forward strand.
TTAGGAAAGAAATATACTAAAAACATACCCATTCCAAATGTTCATTTAGAAGAAGTTAAAAATTCTGAAGGTTATCAGAGAATGATTGAAATTGGCAAAGAACTTTCTGAAGGTAACATTTATACCAAATCCATTTCCGATAATATTTTAGAGAGATATTTCTATCCAAACATTTAATTTATTTCTATGATAGAGCAATTAAAATTCATAGATGAAATTAATAAAAGTTGCAAAGCTTTTTTTTTAGAATCAACTTTCTTTCTACAACTTTCTAGAGCAAATCGATTCGAGTTAAAAGGCGATAATGTATCTAAAGCATTAAATAATTATAAAAATGGAGGTCAGCAAGTATCAGTTATAAAATGGTTTAATGATTATTGGGTCTATTTAGAAATTCGATTTGAGAATAAAAATTCATTTATTACGATTTCTGTTTTTCAAGGAGAGGCAAATGACAGCATAAAAAATCAACTGTTTCGTGCTGAATGGGATGATTACAATAATCCAAATGAAAAACACCCACAACCGCATTGGCACATAACATCAAACCAAGCAATAGAAAATACATTCACAGAATTAATTGAAGATGATGAAGAAGAGGGATTTGCTGCGCTAATTTTAAATGAAGAGAAATCCAAGATAATTGATTTGAATAAGATACACTTTCCTATGAATGGCAATTGGATGAATGATGATGGTCACATTCATTTGATTAATGATAATTCTAAAATGGTAAAGTGGTTCCAAGGTTTTTTCTCAACAATGAGAGAACAGTTAGAATATGTAAAATAAAAACGTTTGCCAACAAGCCGTATATAATTTATTGCTAGTTCTAGCCTACTTACGAAATTCCTCGCGGATTTTCTATTCGGTTTTTATTTGCTAAATTTCGTGCTAAACCACGCAACAAACCATATACAAACACGTTATGTAAGTAATTCTAATAAAACTTTTCCTTTTTCAATAGAAAAAACTACTGAAGGTAAAAAGTATCCTTTTAATAACTCTGGTTATTCTTTAGAAGAACTAACTTTTCCACCAAAAACAGTTGAATTTTCAATAGAAGATTGCACTATTCAACCACAAGATATATCTGAGGGTAAAATTATTACAGAATTGCTCAACAAACTGATTATTAAGAATGGATTAAATGAAAATGAATTTACACTTAAAGGCGAATGGAGATATTCTCAAAATACCTTAGATGAAATAATTAAAAACAAAGAAAACATTTCAATTAGCAAAATACCATTTAGACCAAACCATATAAAAGTTGGCGGGGAAATAAAAAAGATGAAAAATTCGTTTTCACCAATTCATTATGAAATGGAAACAAATGAAGATGCTACAAAACAAATCGTATCACTTTTCGGAATTGACCTTTTTAGCAATCCAAAACCAACAAAATTAATTGAAACGATTATTAAAGCAACGACTTATAATGACCCAAAAGCTATAATCCTCGATTTCTTCGCAGGTTCAGGCACCACAGGTGATGCAGTTATGCAACTCAATGCAAAAGACAATGGCAACCGTAAATTTATTTTAGTACAATTACCAGAACGCATAAACCCAAAAAGCAATAAAACCGCTTACGATTTTGTAAAAAACGAATTAAAAATTGCAGAACCTACCATTTTTGATATTACCAAAGAACGTATTATTCGTGCAGCAAAAAAAATAAAAGAAGAAAACAAAGACGTAACCAAACAAGATTTAGGTTTTAAAGTTTTTGAAACCATGCCCATTTGGGACGATTATAATTTTGAAGCCGAAGAATTGGAAAAACAAACCACTTTGTTCGACGAAAGTAAACTCACTCAAGAAGACATAAAAGCCTTATTAATTACCTGGAAAACCTACGATGCTGTGCCATTAACAGAATCTTTACAAGAAACAGATTTAAAGGGCTACACAGCACACTACACTAGCGAGAAATTATATCTAATGGATAAAGGTTTTACAACCGAAAATTTAAAAGCACTGTTAGAAAAAGTAGATAGCGATAAAAGTTTTAATCCAACCACCATTATTGCGTTTGGATATCATTTTGAGAGTAAAAGTTTGCGTGAACTCAGCGAAAATATTAAGTCTTACGCTAACAAAAAAAGTATTGATATTGACTTTATAACGCGCTATTAAAATGGAAAATAAAGTTGAGATATACAGAGCCAATGATAATAGTATAGAACTTACCGTTACTCTAGATGGAGATACCGTATGGTTAAATAGACAACAATTATCTGTTTTATTAGGCAGAGATGTAAAGACAATCGGAAAACATATTTCAAATATTTATAAAGAAGGTGAGTTAACTAAAAATTCAACTATCGCAAAATTTGCGACAGTTCAACAGGAAGGAAAAAGAGAAGTAGAAAGAGAAATAGATTTTTACAATTTAGACGTCATCATATCTTTAGGTTATCTTGTAAAATCAAAAAAAGGTGTGCATTTACTGTATTTTATAGTTAAAAATCATCCGTTTAATGATGGTAATAAACGCAGTGGTGCTTTTGCATTTATCTGGCTATTACAAAAAGCAAACTACGATTTTACCAACAAAATATCACCAGAAACATTAACGACACTAACGCTTTTAATTGCTACTTCTTTACCAGAAGAAAAGGAAAAAATGATAGGTCTAGTTTTATTATTACTTAATAACTAACTATGAAAGGATTTAATTTTGAAAAAAACCTACAGCATCAAACCCAAGCCGTAAAAAGTACAGTCGCTGTTTTTAACAATTTAGAAGTAAAAAACCCAAAAGGGATTGATAAACATTTTCTAAATCCTATAATAGACATTTATAGTGGCCTTGATACAAGTTATGCAGAAAATATTTATGCACTTCAAAAACACAATGGAATTGATTCAACAATAAATCGCAACAGCAACATCATCGATATTATGATGGAAACAGGCACAGGAAAAACCTATACCTATACCAAAACCATTTTCGAACTCAATAAAAATTACGGTCTTTTTAAATTTATTGTCATTGTTCCAACACTTTCTATTAAAGCAGGAACCATCGATTTTTTAAAAAGCGATAGTGCAAGGGCTCATTTTAAAGAACAATATGGCAAAACCATTAAATTACATATTGTAGAAAGCAAAAAAGGTAGTAAAAACAAAAAATCGTTTATGCCACCTGCAGTAAACAGTTTTGTAAACGCAGGCGTTTTCGACAAAAATAGCATTCAAGTAATGGTAATTAACGCAGGTATGGTAAATTCAGAAACTATGCGAAAAAGTTTCGACAAAGGCATATTCGACAAACACACCATTCCTTTCGAAGCAATTTCGGCTGTAAACCCTTTTGTAATTATCGACGAACCACACAAATTTGGAACGACAAAAACTACTTGGGAAAATATTCAAAAAATGAAACCACAATTTATTTTGCGATATGGTGCGACCTTTCCTGAAAGAGAACTAAAAGTTAAAAACGAATTTGGCAAAATCGTAAAACAAAAAGTAAAAGATTACCATAATTTAGTTTACAAATTAACGGCAGTCGATTCTTTTAACCGTAATTTGGTAAAAGGTGTAATTGGGCATATTACAGAGTTTGAAAGCGGAAAAAATGCCATTGTAAAACTCAATAATACAGATGGCAAAGAAGCCACTTTCGAATTGTTAGAAAACAAGCACAAAAAAACATATAAACTTGCTAAAAAAGAAAGTTTGCAACGTGTACATGCTGCTATGGAAGATTTGTATGTAGAAAGTTTAAACAAAAGCAAAGTTGTTTTATCTAATGGTATCGAATTGTCTAAAGGCGATAAATTAAACCCTTATTCTTATGCAGAAAAACTGCAAGAACTTATGATTCAAAAAGCCATAAAAAGCCACTTTGAAAATGAGAAACAATTGCTTACACGACCCGTAAAAATTAAACCCATTACCCTCTTTTTTATTGATAATATTGATGAATATAGAAATGAAGATGGTTATGTAAGAACTACTGTCGAAAATTTTATAAAAGCAGAAGTAGAAACCTTACTTAAAACGGAAAAAAACACTTTTTACAAAGCATATCTTCAAAAAACCTTGGAAGATATAAGTCTTACACATGCAGGATATTTTTCAAAAGATAATTCAGAAAAAGATGAAACCATAGAAAAAGAAATAAACGAAATATTGCACGACAAACAAGCCATGTTAAATTTAGAGAATCCAAGGCGATTTATTTTTTCTAAATGGACGTTGCGTGAAGGTTGGGATAACCCAAATGTTTTTCAGATTTGCAAATTAAGAAGTAGTGGTAGCGATATTTCTAAACTGCAAGAAGTGGGTAGAGGATTAAGGCTGCCTGTAAATGAATATGGCAACCGAGTAAAAGACGAACAATTTTACTTAAACTACTTCGTAGATTTTACCGAAAATGACTTTGTAGATAAATTAGTGAATGAAATAAACGAGAAATCGGGTGCACTTTCAATAGAGAAAATACCTGAGAAATTAGAAGAGCAAATGATTCTACAAATTATTGAAAACTATGATTTTAATAATGAAAATGAATTATTTCAAAAATTAATAATGGAAGAGAAAGTGATTGATTTTTCTCATAAATTTTTACAAGGTGGATTTGACTTTATTAAAAACCATTATCCAAAAATATTTTTGGGAAGTGTTGCGAATGGTAAGATTAGAAAATCTACAGACAAGAAAAAGCAAGTAAGCATACGAACAGAAAAATACAGCGAATTAAAAGAACTTTGGGAGAAATTAAACGAAAAGGTAATTTTAGAATACAAGTTTCAAAAAGAAGACAAATTTAAAGCACTTTTTGTTAATTTCTTAAATGAGCAAAACAGCAATTTTACTATTGAAGGCATAAAAGAAAGAACAGCACAAATAAAAATTACAAATAACATTGCAGGAGTTAAAGAAGAACAAGAAATTTATGGAAATGAAATAACGCCAATTTCTACAATGAAATACAGTAGTTTTTTAAAGGAATTAGCAAAAACACTAAACATTAATATAAAAACCTTAAACAGCGCATTTATCGATGCAAATATCGATATCAACAAATTTCTAAATAGTGCCACAGTTCGCGTTATTAAACAAAAATTCGAGAATTACTTAATGTATAATGCCATAGATAAATTTGGTATTGAATATCAAAAAGTAACTAATGAAATTCATCCAACAAAATTTACAGACGAAAAAGGAAATGTATTAAAAGAAATTGCTGCTTCTAATGTGGGGGTACTACATTCCGAAAATAAAGTAGCCGACAGTTATTTACTTGATGAATTATTTTACGATTCTGAATTAGAAAAACAGAATATTAAACAAAACTTAAAAGAAGTCGTTGTTTTTTCGAAAATCCCCAAAAACTCTATTAAAATTCCTGTTGCTGGAGGAAAAAGTTATTCGCCAGATTTTGCGTATGTTTTAAATTATGAAGACCAATCGAAAAAACTATACTTTGTGGTAGAAACAAAAAACACCACTGAAGAAAGTTTAAGAAATGAAGAAAAACAGAAAATAAAACATGCAGAAAAGTTCTTTGGAGATACCATTAAAATTAAATTTAGAAAACAATTTAGCAACAAAAAAATAGAAGATTTAATTCGAGAAATTGTCGTTGAATAATAATACCATTTACCATTTGAAATTATTGTAATAAATCGCCTTTTTTTTCATTCTATTTCATAATAAAAAAAGGTTATGCTTTCGTTTTCTTCTTTATATAAAGAAAAAAAATATTAATTTCTTTTCCAGTAATTTCAAACAATAACTAATATAAACGGTATAAAAAGTATAATTTTCCCCTATTATCAAAAAAAAGACTGCCTTTTCAGACAGTCTCTTAAAAAAATAAGTTCAAAAAAAATAGAGTTATTTTTGTTTTTAGTTACTAAGATTCATAAAATCCTTTTCAGAGATTTCTCCTGTATAAATTTTATGTAATTCTTTTAAGTGAGATAAAATATAATTGTGTGCTTCCTCACTAATTGTTTTAGGTTTGTTTAATCCTTTTTTTAACCTACCATCTAATACGTAATAGTTATAATAGTAGAAAAAATTAGCATCAAAATCTCTATTAGAATAAGAATTATTTTCACCTAATAAATATCCTAATCTATAAGCAGATCTTCTTTGTGGAGCAGATCCATGAGAACTACCTCGTGGTCCTGCTAAAGTTTGTGAAAATCTATAAGCTCCTGCAGCTGTTGTCCAGTTACTTGTATATGTTTTTCTAATAAAATAGCCTCCAAAACCATCTGCTTCTAGTTCTGTAGCACTTACATGATTACTGCTTGGAATTCTAGAATCTCTAAATTGTACTTGATGTGCCATTTCATGTGCTGCAACATAAGCGATTGCTGCATTGCCATAACTTTTAGCACTTGCTAAGAGTTCTTCGCCCCAAACAACATATCCTCTAGAGAAAGAAATTGCGTTAAAGGTGTCTGGACCACCTGCGAAATATAATGGTACGTTTCCCATACCAAAAAAACGAGCACTTGCATTGTGCTGAGTTATTAAAAAATCTGTTGTAGGTCTATCTACAATATAATCTGCCCAATAAGAATTAGGACCAAAATCACTTAAAGTATAGCTATCTGTATTTTCTAAATTTAAGTTACTTGGCTCTAATATATTTTCTGGGCCATTTGTGTTAGGGAGTGTATTATCTTCTGTAGAACAATTTTGAAAAAAAAATGTTAGTGTAAAAAGAAATAATACTGTTTTAAATTTTTTCATTTTAAATTAATTTTTAAGGGTTTTTTTTGAACTTATATGTTTATTAAATATAATGCGGCTAAAGTAGTAAAAAAAATAGCATAAAATTCAATTTTTGTATTAAAAAAGGTTAATTTTTTAAATAATATTTAAAATTAACATATGTTTAGTTGTTATTTCGCAATACGAAATCGTTTTCATATTGTTTTAAATTAAATGTAAAATAAAGCTTTTTAGGGGGTTAATGGATGATAAAAAGATTTTTTTATCTTGAAATTAAGATAGTTATCTTCTAAATAACAATTTTTAACAAGCATTTTTTTTATTAAATTAGTGTGCCTAAAGAACTAAAATTTAAAAGTTTTTAATGGATGTTTGATAGGTTATCTAAAGATTATTTTTAAATTGTGACTTTTAAGAGATTTACGTTTCATACTTATAATCAATTAATTATTAATTAACGAAACACTTTTAACATTATGAAAAAATATTTTGCAGAATTATTCGGAACTTTTTGGTTGGTGTTTGGAGGTTGTGGTAGCGCTATTTTTGCTGCTGGTTACCCTGAACTAGGAATCGGTTTTGTGGGAGTTTCTCTCGCTTTTGGTTTAACCGTTTTAACAATGGCTTATGCTGTTGGGCATGTCTCTGGTGCACATTTTAACCCTGCAGTATCCATTGGGCTTTGGGCAGGAGGTAAATTCGATGGAAAAGAATTAATTCCATACATTATTTCGCAATTAATTGGCGCAATTTTAGCAGCAAGTGCGCTATATTTTATTGTTTCTGGAAAAGCAGATTTTGAGTCTATTGGTGGTTTTGCTGCCAATGGTTATGGAGAATTATCGCCAGGAAAGTATTCGATGCAATCTGCATTTTTAGCAGAGTTTCTTTTAACAATGTTCTTTTTACTAATTATTTTAGGAAGTACATATCCAAAAGCACCAAAGGGTTTTGCTGGTATTGCAATTGGTTTGGCATTAACTTTAATTCATTTAATTAGTATTCCTATTACCAACACTTCTGTAAACCCTGCACGTTCTATGAGTCAGGCAATTTTTGCAGGAGGCGAATACTTAACGCAATCTTGGTTGTTTTGGGTTGCCCCAATTGCAGGAGCTATTGTGGGGGGGGTAATTCATAAAACCTTATTTAGTAAAGACTAAACACTTTTTTTAATAAAAATTTGTAAAGCCAGGTAAACTTTTGTTTGTCTGGCTTTTATGCAATTACATTTACTTCAATTTCTAAAGAAATTTCGAACTTTTGCAAAACCGTTTCTTGAATTTTTTTCGCAAGTAAGTAAATTTCTTCTCCAGAAGCATTTCCATAATTTACCAAAACCAATGCTTGTTTTTCGTGAACTCCAGCATCACCAAATCGTTTTCCTTTAAAACCACTTTGTTCTACCAGCCAACCTGCAGGAACTTTAACTTGAGGTTTCTCGACTCCGCTCGAAATAACATTGTAAAATGGGATATTTGGATATTTTTTTTGAAGTTTTAAAAACTGTTCTTTAGAAATTACAGGATTTTTAAAGAAACTACCACTGTTACCTATTTCTTTTGGGTCTGGTAGTTTCGATTTTCTAATGGTAATTACGGCATTAGAAATGTCTTTTAAAGTGGGTTGCGTAACATTTTTTAAAGCCAATTCAGTTTCAATAGCTCCATAAGAAGTATTAAGTTGATGATTTTTTTTTGTTAACTTAAAACTAACCGCAGTTAAAATTACTTTTCCTTTTAATGCATTCTTAAAAATTGAATTTCGGTAACCAAATTGGCAATCTTCATTCGAAAAAGTAACCCTTTTACCAGTTTCAATTTCAATGGCTTCTACTTTGGTAATGGTATCTTTTACTTCAACTCCATAAGCGCCAATATTTTGAATTGGGCAAGTGCCTACATTTCCTGGAATTAAAGATAAGTTTTCAATGCCGCCATAATTTTCAGCAATACAAAATAGCACAAAATCGTGCCAATTTTCACCAGCATTTACAGTAATATACACAAAAATATCATCTTCTTTATCAATAGAAATTCCTTTAATATTAATGTGCACAACCAATTTTTCGATATCTTTCGTAAGCAACATATTGCTTCCGCCAGAAATTAAAAAAAGGTCTTTTTCAAGTTTTAACAAGTGCTGTAAATCGTAATACGAAGTAATTGAAACAAAACGTTTGGCATTTGCTGTAATACCAAACGTGTTGTAATTTTTAAGTGATATGTTTTGTTGAATGTTCATTAAAATGGATTGAAATATAACTTTTTATTTTTAATGAATTTAAATTTTATGATATTAAAGTTTTAAGTAAAATAGGAATCGAGAGAATTCATTAGGGATTTTATAAAGTTGTTTATTAGATCAATTTGTTATATGCGGATGTTGTAGTGCATTATTATTATTTCATTTTCCTTAACCATTCCTCATAATATGGTCTGTCATTATTTGCAGGAACTTCATACCATTGAGAACAAACAAAATACATTTCTCCGTTTATTTCATAAGGATTTTTCCAATATCTTATTCTCTCATAATATGGTGAATTCTCTTTAGCCAAAAAGGGGAATTGAATATCAAAGGTTAATTTTGAATAATCGCCTCTTTGTAATCTTTCAATTTCATTTCTGTTTATTAAATTATTTTTGACTAAATCGTTGAGTGTTTTTCGGACATATTTTCCAATTGGCAGTTTTCCAGTCGGTTCATTAAAATTTTCAAAAGTTCTATATTTTTTTGTTCTCGGTTTTTCGTAATTCTCTATCGGAACTATTTTGTTATTACTCTCGATTTTAATTTCTAATGCTTTGAAAACTTTATCAATTATTTTTTCATCAAATTCATTTTGAAGTTCAGCTTTTAAAAAATCAATTATTTTTTCGCTATAATTTTCAGTTAGCATTTTGTTTTTTAATTTTTTAAAATCGTCTATTTCTTTTATTTTTTTATTTTTTCTTGAGCGTGATTTTCTATATTTTCTTTGTTATAATTCTCTTTGCTGAATAATTGCACAAATTTTAAACCTTTTTCATTATCTCTATTGAATTCAATTTCATCGATTAAAACGATGCCATTTTTATTAAAAAATTTACCATCTAGAAATAATTGAATTTTATTACCAATTAAGATCCCTAATTCAACTCTTGTAATTCCCATATAAGACGATAGTTGTCCTTTGAATGTAGAATTGTCAATTTCGAGAGAAGGTTTTTTAACTTCTACTATGAAAAGATTTCCTTCCTCTTTTGATTTTAAAATTAAATCTGGACTTATTCTATTTGAAGCTCCTAATTGAATGCTTTCTCGGACAGTAATTTCATTATTAAATTCGCTCCATCCTAGTTTCTCAAATGCTTGAACTACTTTTAATTCAAATAACTGTTCGCTCGTGTTTGTCGGTAAGTTTTCAGAAAGTATGTAACATAGTTCATTCCATTTTTCCATATTTTCTTTTGTTATTTGTAGGATGTTTCTTGTTTTTAACTAATGCACTACAACTCCTAATATAAAATTAATTTTTATATTGTTTCAAAGCCTCTGCTAAAATTTCTACAGAACGTTTTAAGTCGTTTTCATTTAAAACATAGGCCATTCTTATTTGGTTTTTTCCTTCGCCTTCTGTCGAGTAAAATCCGCTTGCAGGAGCAACCATTACGGTTTCGTTATTTGAACTAAAATCTTCTAATAGCCATTGTGCAAAAGCATCAGAATCTTTTACTGGTAATTGGGCAACACAGTAAAAAGCTCCTTTTGGGTTGGCAACTTTTACCCCATCAATTTTTTTCAATTCGGTAATTAACGTATTTCTGCGCGACGCATATTCTCTAATAACATTGTCGAAATAAGATTGTGGTGTGTCCAAAGCAGCCTCACTTGCAATTAATGCATAAGTTGGTGGACTTAATCTTGCTTGCGCAAATTTAATGGCCGTTTTTACAAAAGTTTTATTTTTAGAAACAATACAACCAATTCTTGCCCCACACATACTGTAACGTTTCGAAACGGAATCGATAACCACTGCATTTTGGTCTAAGCCTTCTAAAGATAAAACAGAGGTATGTTCTAAACCATCATAGGCAAATTCTCTGTAAACTTCATCTGCAATTAAAAACAAATCGTGTTTTAAAACAATTTTTTTTAATTTTTCGATTTCTTCTTTAGAGTACAAATATCCTGTAGGGTTACCAGGGTTACAAATTAAAATGGCTTTGGTTTTATTGGTAATTAATTTCTCGAAATCTTCGATTTTTGGCAAGGCAAAATTATCTTCAATTTTAGAAATTACAGGAACTACAGTTACACCAGAAGCTGTAGAAAAACCATTGTAATTTGCGTAAAATGGTTCTGGAATAATAATTTCGTCTCCAGGGTCTGTAATACTTCCAATGGTAAAAAGCAAAGCCTCAGAACCACCTGTGGTTACAATAATATTATCTGCAGTTACGGGAATATTATTTTTTACATAATATTTTGCCAATTTGGTTCTGTATTCTTCAGAACCTTCAGAACGAGCGTAAGATAAAGTTTCTACTGTATTGTTTTTTACAGCATCTAAAGCTACTTGCGGTGTTTTAATATCTGGCTGACCAATATTTAAGTGAAAAACTTTTACACCTCTTTTTTTAGCATTTTCTGCATAAGGCACCAATTTTCTAATTGGCGATTCTGGCATTTCTATTCCTTTTTTAGAGATTGATGGCATATTTAATTTCTTTCTAAATTTAACAATGCAAATTTGCAAAATATATTTTACAACAAAGAACGTTATCTTATAAACTTAAAGGTTAAAAGTTTGCTAAAAAAAATAATTAATAAAAGTTAATTTGTATTTTAGAGAGATTGAAAAATATTTATTTGTTTGAAAAAAAAAATAATTTCTTTACTATTTTTATGGTTGATTGTAGTTTCTAAAAACTATGCGCAACAGGGATTCCGTTTTTTAAAAGCCAACGATAAAAAAGAACGCATCCGATTTAAGTTAATTAATAATTTAATTATCATTCCCATTGAAATTAACGGCAAAGAACTTTCTTTTATTTTAGATTCTGGTGTTAATAAAACCATCATTTTTAATTTATCTGATAAGAGTAATATTGGTTTATCAAACCCTCAAAAAGTAACTTTAAGAGGTTTAGGAGGAGGCGAACCTGTAGATGCTTTATTGTCTAAAAACAACAAATTATCTATAAAAGACATTGTGGGTTTTAATGAAACTTTATATGTAATCTTAGAAGATTATTTCGATTTATCTAGTAAAATGGGCATTACCATTCATGGTATTATTGGATATAATTTGCTAAAGAATTTTATTATTAAAATAAATTACAGAACAAAAACACTAGACTTTTACAACCCCAAAACTTACACCTATAAAAAATGCCGAAGATGTGAGGTTTTACCACTTCAACTTTACAGAAAAAAACCATTTGTGAATGTAAAAGTTCAGTTAGATACAATTGGAGAAAAGCTAACAAATGTAAAATTATTAATAGATTCTGGAGGAAGTGATGCCCTTTGGCTGTTTGAACATACAAAAAAAACATAGTAACTCCTAAACGATATTTTAACGATATTTTAGGAGAAGGTTTAAGTGGACCTATATTTGGGAATAGAAGTAGAATTCCAAAATTAGTGATTGGAGATTTTAAGATAAAAGAGCCAACAGTGTCGTTTTTAGATACAATTTCTACAAAAAATGCAAGAAAATTTAAAAAAAGAAATGGAAGTATTGGAGGGAACGTACTTAAGCGATTTAAAATTTGGTTAGACTACCCTAACAAACAAATAATGCTTAAAAAAAATGGATCGTTTAAACATGGCTTTAATTATAATATGAGTGGATTAGACGTCGTTTATAACGGAAAACAACTGGTAAGAGAAGAATCTTTTAAAAAAATTACAGGTAGTTACAGCACTGAAGCCGATGAAAAAAATACAATCTCTTTTGTAACCAATTTTTCTTATAAATTTAAACCTTCATTTAAAATTAAATCAGTAGTAGATGGCTCACCTGGGTTTAGAGCAGGTTTAAAAGCAGAAGATATTATTTTAACAATTAACGGCAGACCATCACATAATTACACCTTAAACGATATTATAAACAAATTTCAGGAAAGAGAAAACAAAAAAATTCGAATAACAGTAAATAGAAAAGGAGCCGTGTTAAGATTTGAATTTAGATTAGAAAAAAGAGTTTAACTATCTTTAGACAATAGGCTTTTCTCTTTTTCTAAAGAAATACCATTGGTAACAAAACCTTTAATTTTTATTTTCTTAACTAATTTTTTAGCATTCGAAAAAATGGTAATTTGTTTCGAAAAACCACCAGGTCTTTTAGTATCGTAAGAAACTTTAATTTCTCCTTTTTCTCCTGGCATAATTGGTTGTTCTGGTTTTTTAGGAACTGTACAACCACATGAAGATTGAATTTTTTCTATAATTAATGGAGCATTGCCAATATTTGTAAAAACAAAAGTGCGCTCTCCATTAGAACCTTTTGCAATTTTTCCATAATCAATTGTTTCTTTTTCGAATTTAAATTCTTGAGCGTTTATAGAAGTGCTAACAAAAAGAGCAATTAAAAGAGTTCCGAATATTTTCATAATTAATTATTTTACAGTGTAAAGTTAAGATTAATAATTTGTATTAAAAAATCAACTACTAAATTTTCTCTACAAATTTAGATAATTGTATTTTTGCCAATTAATATATCAAAAAGGATACCAAAAAATATGACAATTCCACCTAAATACGATGCAAGTAAAGTAGAAGACAAGTGGTATAATTACTGGATGAAAAACAATTATTTTCATTCAACACCAAATGAAAGAGAGCCTTACACAATTGTAATTCCACCACCCAACGTAACAGGTGTATTGCATATGGGGCACATGCTAAACAACACAATACAAGATGTTTTAATTAGACGTGCACGTTTGTTAGGTAAAAATGCTTGTTGGGTTCCTGGAACAGACCATGCCTCTATTGCCACAGAAGCAAAAGTTGTAGCAAAATTAAAAGAACAAGGCATTAAAAAAAGCGATTTAACTCGCGAAGAATTCTTAAAACACGCTTTCGATTGGAAAAACGAATATGGAGGCATTATTTTAGAGCAATTAAAAAAACTAGGCGCCTCTTGCGATTGGGAAAGAACTGCTTTTACCATGGATCCAGAAATGTCGGAATCTGTAATTAAAGTTTTTGTCGATTTATATAACAAAGGACTTATTTATAGAGGCTACAGAATGGTTAACTGGGATCCTGAAGCAAAAACAACACTTTCGGATGAAGAAGTAATTCACGAAGAAAAACAAGGAAACTTATATTATTTAGAATATAAAATTGAAGGAAACGAAGATAAATTAACCATTGCAACTACAAGACCAGAAACTATTTTTGGAGACACTGCAATTTGTATCAACCCAAATGACGAGCGTTTTACACATTTAAAAGGAAAAAAAGCAATTGTACCTTTGTGTGGTAGAATTATTCCAATTATTGAAGACGAATACGTAGATGTAGAATTTGGTACAGGTTGTTTAAAAGTTACACCTGCGCACGATCAAAACGATAAAAATTTAGGAGACAAACACAACTTAGAAGTCATCGATATTTTTAACGACGATGCTACTTTAAATTCATTCGGATTGCACTATCAAGGAAAAGACCGGTTTGTAGTTCGTAAAGAAATTGCCAAAGAGTTAGAAGAAAAAGGCTTCTTAGTAAAAACAGAAGTTCATACCAATAAAGTAGGAATCTCTGAAAGAACCAAAGCCGTAATTGAACCAAGATTATCGGACCAATGGTTTTTAAAGATGAAAGATTTAGCACAACCTGCTATCGATGCTGTTTTAGGGGAAGCAGCAGAAATTAATCTTTATCCTAAAAAATTCGAAAACACCTATCGCCATTGGATGGAAAATGTTCGCGATTGGAATATTTCTCGCCAACTTTGGTGGGGGCAACAAATTCCTGCCTATTATTATGGCAATGGAAAAGAAGATTTTGTTGTAGCCGAAACTAAAGAAGAAGCTTTTGAATTCGCTAAAAAAAAATTAGCTGTCATTTCTACTGAAATGGAGAAATCTCTTAAAATCGAAGATTTACGTCAAGATGAAGACGCACTTGATACTTGGTTTTCTTCTTGGTTGTGGCCAATCTCTGTTTTCGACGGAATTAGAAATCCAGAAAACGAAGAAATTAACTACTACTACCCTACCAACGATTTAGTAACTGGACCAGATATTTTATTTTTCTGGGTAGCAAGAATGATTGTTGCTGGATACGAATATAAAAACCAAAAACCTTTCCAAAATGTTTATCTAACAGGTTTAGTGAGAGATAAACAAAGACGAAAAATGTCTAAATCTTTAGGAAATTCACCAGATGCATTAAAATTAATATCAGATTATGGCGCAGATGGTGTAAGAGTTGGATTGTTGCTAAGTTCTGCAGCAGGAAACGATTTAATGTTCGATGAAGACCTTTGCCAGCAAGGAAAAGGATTTGCCAACAAAATCTGGAATGCTTTTCGATTGATAAAAGGTTGGAAAGTAGATGCTCGTTTAGAGCAACCCGCAACTGCAAAAATTGCATTACAATGGTATGAAGCCAAGTTTCAAAAAGCTTTGGCAGAAATTGAAGACCATTTTTCTAAATACCGTTTATCAGATGCTTTAATGGCAATTTATAAGTTGATAAACGACGATTTTTCTTCCTGGTTATTAGAAATCGTAAAACCTGCATATCTACAACCAATAGACAAAACAACGTTTGATGCAATTATAGCCGTTTTAGAAAATAACTTAAAAGTTTTGCATCCATTTATGCCATTTTTAACAGAAGAAATTTGGCAATATATTTCGAATAGAGCTATAGATGAAGCTTTAATTATTGCAAAATATCCTGAAGCAAAAGCATACGATTCAAAAATTATTGCAGATTTCGAATTTGCTACCAACGTGGTTTCAGGAATTAGAACCATTAGAAAAGATAAAAATATTTCATTTAAAAATACAGTGGAATTATTTGTGATAGATAATAGTAAGAATTCTAATCAATTCGATGCTGTTATTCAAAAACTAACAAATACATCAACCATAAAAACGGTTTCAGAAAAAGTAGAAGGCGCTTCGTTTAGAGTAAAATCAAATGAATATTTTATACCAATTGCTAACGAAAACATCGATGTGGAAGCAGAAATCGAAAAATTATCTGGAGAATTAAAAAGAGCACAAGGCTTTTTAGTGGGAATTCAGAAAAAATTATCGAACGAACGTTTTGTGTCGAATGCACCAGAGAAAGTATTAGAATTAGAGCGTAAAAAAGAAGCCGATACTTTAGCAAAAATTGAAACGATTATTGGAAGTCTAAACTCTTTAAAATAGGTTTTATATTTAATTTAAGAAATAATAAAAAAAGATATTTTACTTTTTAAGAAGAATTTTTGTTTTGATTAATGCAAATTTATAGTTTCAATATAACATGAAAGCCAAGAAATGGTAGCAATAATTTTTGATATAGATGGAACTTTGACTGATACAACAAAGGTTGACGATAAATGTTTTATTGAAGCTTTTAACAACATTTTTGGAATTAATATTTCCAATCAAAATTGGTCTGAATTAACTAATGTAACAGATTGGGGAATTACAGAAGAAATAATTTTGAATAATAAAAATAGAATTCCAACAGATGTTGAGTATGAAAAAATGATTTCAGAATTTTTTTCTCTTCTACAATCTGAATTTAATGCGGACAAAAAACAATTCTGTGAAATCAAAGGAGCTTATAATTTTATTAAATTTTTATTAAAAAAATCAAATATAAAAATAGGCATAGCTACTGGTGGTTGGGCAAAATCAGCAAATCTAAAACTGAAATCAATAGGAATTGATTCTTCTGAATTTGTATTTTTTAATAGTAATCATTTTAAAACAAGAGAAGATATTTTATTAAATACAATCCGAAAATTAAATCAAAATACGGAAAATAATATCGATAGAATAATTTATTTTGGAGATGGAACTTGGGATTTTTTAACTTGTGAGAAATTGGGAATTGAATTTATTGGAATTGACAATTTAGAAAATAATAAGCTAAAAAACCTTGGAGTGAAAAATATTTACAAAGACTTCGAAAATTACGAGATAATTTATAAAAATTTAGTAATAAAAGAGAGCACTAATAACAACATTGTAAAGAAAAGCTAGTTTTTTTATTTATCTGCGAGAGTTTTAGTGGATTTTATTGTTTTGTAATTTTTACCATAAACTTTAATGCTTTAATCGTAAGCTTAATCTTATGATAGAATATTTTTTGCAATAATTATTTTTATAAAATTAGCGCAATATTTTTTTTATAAGTTTATAAATTTCCATTAATTATAAAAATAATATACTACATTTAAAACAAAAGCGTTTTTATTATAACTATTAAAACCCTAAAAAGATGAAAAAAATTTTTATTCCAGTCGCAGTTTTTGCATTGCTTGCAACTTCTTGTGTCTCAAAGAAAAAGTATGCGGCTTTAGAAAGCAGGTATATAAACACGAAAGGAAACCTTCAAAAAACTACCTTAGAAAAAGAAGCTTTAGAAGCCAAATTTGCGAAAATAGAACAACGTATAGATCGTTTTAACAAGAAAATAAATTCTTTGCAGAGTGATAATGTTTCACTAAAAAACGAAAACGATATTAAATTAGATATGGTTGGTAAAACCGCAGTAATCTCAAATAAAACGAGAGAACGAATGAAAGAAACTTTGGCAAAAGTAGATCCTGCTAAGTTGGCAGAAGCAAAAACCTTAAAAGATTCTTTAAATTTGGCTGTTTCTTATAATTTAATGAATTCTGTAGGCCTGTCTGACATTAAAAATTCCGAAGATATCGATATTGATATCGACCAAACTGTTGTTATGATTTCTGTTTCAGATAAATTGTTATTTAACACAGCGAGTTATAGAGTTAAAAAAAGTGCCTATAAATTAATTACGCAGTTAGCAGATATCATTCAATCGGAACCAAGTATGGATGTAATGATTGAAGGACATACAGATTCTAGAACGATAAACAACGCTGTTGTAGAAGACAATTGGGATTTAAGTGTAAAAAGAGCCACCTCTATTGTAAGACTTTTGCAAAACAAATTTCATATCGATGGAAGCCGATTAATTGCTTCTGGTAGAGGAGACACAATGCCTTTAGTACCCAACACAAGTAGCGAAAATAGAGCTAAAAATAGAAGAACAAGAATTGTAATTCTACCTAATTTAGATAAGTTTTTTGCGTTGCTTGCAGAGGATGGCGTAATCGAAAAAAACTAATTTTATAAAACCTTTCAAATAAAAAATAGCTTCCAATTTGGAGGCTATTTTTTTTGTGCTTATTTTATTATTTTTACTTCTGTAAGTTTTTTTTATCGTGATTTTTGTAAAACTGCATTACTATAAAAGAACCAATTACAGACGATGCCATTCCTTCAATAAATAAAGTAAGTACAATTTCAAATAACGATAAATCTCCACCAATTAAAAAAGAATTGTTCATTACCGACAAAAATGCTGGGTTTATAAATTTTATGTAAACTACAATACCAAGAATAGAAAGTATTACTGCGACTGTAGAGGTTTGTATGCCTATTCCTAAATTTGTTGGATAGTGAGTTTCTTTATTTTCAAAAATATTGGTTTTAATAGCTTGCCTAATACCTATAACTACAAATAATAAGTTTAAAAAACGTAAATATGGGTTTTCTTCCAAACCTAACAATTTGCAGGTAAAGAAAAAACCTCCAATTAATAAGGTGGTTAAAAATGCATATTTTATAATAATTTTATTCGGCGACATAATGTTTAGTTTTTATAATTAATAGTTAAACAAAGTTAAAAAAGGACATAGAATTTTTTCATAATTAATAGATAAAATTAAGAATACCCATTGGTTATGATTATTTAGCAGTATTTTTAAGATAAAAAACCGAATGTTTTGCACTCGGTTTTTCCATTTTTTCTTTGGTTGTCGATTATAAAGGTTTTCTACCAGATATAATGTTGTACAAGATTACAATAATTGCAATTACTAATAGAATGTGAATTAAACTACCAGTCGCGATGCCAGGTACAACTCCTAAAAAGCCTAATGCCCAAATAATAATACAAACAACGGCTACAAGCCATAAAATACTTCTCATAATAATAATTTTTTGGTTCAACTCAAAATTATAAAAAAAATATGGTGTAAATGAACTCTATTCATTTAAATATTATCTTTGATGCATTTAAAACACAGTGATGAAAGTTATAGCAATGATTCCTGCACGTTACAGTGCATCTCGTTTTCCTGGTAAATTAATGAAAGATTTAGGAGGCAAATCTGTAATTTTAAGAACCTACGAAGCTGCGTTAAACACCAACTTATTTAGCGAAGTTTATGTAGTTACAGATTCCGAAATTATTAGAGAAAACATTTCGAATGCTGGTGGAAACGTAATTATGAGTATAAAAGAACATGAATGTGGGTCTGATAGAATTGCAGAAGCTGTAGAAAATATCGAAACCGATATTGTAATAAATGTACAAGGAGACGAACCCTTTATAGACGAAGTTTCCTTATCTAAATTAATCGATGTTTTTAAAGAAGATGCCCAACAAGAAATAGATTTGGCATCTTTAAAAGTACAAATTACCAACAAAAAAGATATCGAAAATCCTAATAATGTAAAAGTAATTACAGATGTAAATAACTTAGCCATTTATTTTTCGAGAAGTGTAATTCCTTATCACAGAGATACAGAAGTTAACGTTAAATATTACAAGCATAAAGGGGTTTATGCTTTTAGAAAGCAAGCATTGTTAGATTTTTATAAGACCCCAATAACGCCTTTAGAAGCTGCAGAAAAAATCGAAGCCATTCGTTATCAAGAAATTGGTAAAAAAATAAAAATGGTAGAAACTTCTGTAGAAGCTGTTGGTATTGATACACCCGAAGATTTAGAGAAAGCAAAAAAATATTTAAACCTATAAAACCCAATAAAATGTTTCAACATATAAAAGTAATTGCTTTTGATGCAGATGATACTTTATGGATAAACGAAACTTATTTTAGAGAAGCCGAAGAAGAATTTGCCAAACTATTATCTAAATACGAAACGAAAAACAAAATCGATCAAGAACTTTTTAAAACCGAAATAAAAAATTTAGTTTATTATGGTTATGGTGTTAAAGGATTTATGCTGTCTATGGTAGAATGTGCTTTGGAACTTTCTAATTATAAAATACCACAAAAAACCATCGAGAAAATTTTAAACATTGGTAAAGAAATGCTCGACAAACCCATTGAACTTTTACCTAGAATCGAAGAGGTTTTAGCATCTTTGCAGGGTAAGTACAAATTAATCGTGGCTACCAAAGGCGATTTGTTAGACCAAGAAAGAAAGCTAGAGAAATCGAACTTGTTAAAATATTTCCATCATATAGAAGTTATGAGCGACAAAAAAGAAAAAGATTATACAAAACTAATCAATCATTTAGATATTCAACCAAAAGAGTTTTTAATGATTGGAAATTCATTAAAATCAGATGTTTTACCATTGCTAAAAATTGGTGCATCTGCAATTCATGTTCCTTTTCATACCACTTGGGTACACGAAGAGGTTTCGCAAAAAGAGCAAGAAAATTCGGAATATGTTACCTTAACAAATATCAGTGAAGTTTTATCGCTCATTTAAATAAATACCCTAAATTTGCAGCACTAAATATAAAAAAGACATGGCAAGTATAAAAAACTTAAAAAAAGACATTAACTATACATTAGGAGATATTATAGGATACGTTTCAGACAAAATGCATGCAAATGCCGATAAAGAAAAAGCGGAAGCAATTATCGACGAAACGATTGAAACTTTTGATGTGTTAATTGGTAAGATTAACGCAAAAGGTGTAGAAAATAAAAAAGCACACTTAAAAGAAGTAAATGCAGAGTTAGAAGCAAAAGCAACTGCTTTGCTTGAAAAAGCAAATAAATTGTAATATTAACATTTTGTAAACATTATTTAACAACCATCTATTTAAAATTGATGGTTTTTTTGCTTAAATTTGGAGAGAGTTATACGAAATGAATTATTATTTACGTTATAATTAAAACTAAAACTATGGCAAGAGCAATGTTTGAATACACGAAAACTGTATTAAAAAAAGTAAGTTTCAATTCAGACTTATTTTGTAAAGAGTTAGAAAAAGCCCTTAATAGATTGCTACCTTACGAAATAGAAGAGCTAGCAATTTGGCTAAGACAATTTACAGCAAACAAACCAGAACTATATGTTTGTATGACGTTAATGAAATAAAAAAAAGAGGCTTTCGAAGCCTCTTTTTTTGGTACTAAACCAAAAAGTGTGTAAGTAAAGTTATTCTGAGATTTTTCTAGAGCAATATTTAAATTGCTCCATGAGGAAAAATCTCGGAAATAACTTTACGATTAAATAATCACTAAATTTATAAACACACTTTTATTATGAAACCAGAAGATTTATTAAACGAAGAATTTTTAAAACAATTTAAAACAGGTTCAGAACTAACCAGTTTTATAGAACAACTGCACAAACGTGGTGTAGAAAAGATTTTAGAAGGCGAATTAGATGCACATTTAGATTACGATAAGCATCAAAAAAGCAACAATCCTAATTCACGAAATGGCTATGGAACCAAAACAATAAAGACGCATTTAGGAGAAACTAAAATAAAAGTTCCAAGAGATCGCGATGCTACTTTCAATCCAATGCTTATTAAAAAGCGAGAAAGTACTGCAGATGGAGTTGAAAACCTGATTATTTCTTTATATGCCAAAGGAATGAGTACTACAGATATTGAAGAACAAATACGGGAATTGTATAATTTTAACATCTCTAGTTCAGCCATTTCTAGAATCACAGATAAAATTACAGCTGACATTATTGCTTGGAAAAATAGACCTTTAGAAGCTACTTATCTGATTGTATGGATGGATGGCATCGTTTTTAAGGTTCGTGAAAACTCCAAAGTCATCAATAAAACAATTTACATTGCTGTTGGTCTTAGAGTAGATGGTAAAAAAGAAGTTTTAGGACTTTGGTTAGGAAAAAACGAATCTTCCTCTTTTTGGATGAGCGTTTTAACCGACATAAAAGCCAGAGGAACACAAGACATTTTAATTACAGCAACTGATAATTTAAACGGATTTACAGACACCATTAAAACTATTTTTCCCAATTCAGTAACACAAATATGTGTGGTTCATCAAATCAGAAACTCTTGTAAATATGTAGTCTGGAAAGATAAAAAAGCCTTTACAAGAGATATGAAGCAAATCTATACAGCTCCTACAAAAGAAGCAGCAAAAGCAGCCTTAGAAGACTTTAAAGAAAAATGGGAATCCAAATATTCTTATGCCATTAAATCATGGGAAAACAATTGGGATGAACTCACTGTTTTCTTCGATTTCCCATTAGAAATCAGAACCATTATTTATACCACAAATTTAATTGAAAACTTAAATGGGAAAATTAGAAAATACACTAAAAACAAACTCTCATATCCAACAGATGATGCTGTAATTAAATCCGTATTTTTAGCTTTGAGAGAATCAACAAAAAAATGGACATTGCCTATTAGAAATTGGGGTATCATTCTTAACCAATTTTTGGCTATATTTGAAAACAGGATTAAACTATGAAAAATTTAATCCTGTAATTTTTAACTTACACACTTTGTGGGAAAGTGTCCTTTTTTTATAAGAATTTTATTGTTTATCTTTTTTGTCTTTGGCGTATTTGCGCATTAATTTTCTACCAAATTCTCTTTCTGCAATATGCAGTTTTAATATTTTTTTATACGGAAGAAATTTCGATACTTTATGCAAAAAATCTTCTTTTTCTTGAATCATTTTTTTACCTAAATCTTCTTTCATTAAAACTAGCTTTTTAGCTTCTGCTTCAGTTAAACCTTCTAAATTACCAGCATCTTTTATTCTTTTTTTAATATCTATTCTCCATTTATCTCTTAAAATATCTATTTTTTCTTCGTGTGCATTGTAAATAGGCCAAAATTTTTGAGCCTCTGTAGTCGAAAGTTGCAACTCTTCTGTAAAATAAGAGACTTTTAAAGCCTTAATTTTTTTTCTACTTTCTTTTCTTTCTTGTGTAAATACCTGGAAAATTGTTAGCAATAAAAGCGTAAAAGTTAAAATGTTATTTTTCATTTTTTTAATCAATTTCGTTTAGTATAGATGTGTTTTCTGTAGAAATAATGTAATCTTCAATCGCATCATCTTTAATATTGGTAAAAGCAAAATCGTTTTCGTTTACAATATTGTTATTTAAAACATTGGCAAAATCTTCATCAGATAATTCATTAAAATTATCAACCATCCAATTTTCGATATCTGTTTCTGCCACTGCATCAAAATTTATTTCTGTAGTATTGTTTAAATTATTAACATACGTAAGTCCTATTAATAAAGCAATTGAAGCTGCAATGGCTATAGAAATTCGTTTTAAATTTTTAGATTTTAAAGAAATAACTTTGGGTGTTCTTTTTTCTGAAACAATTTTATCTAAAATACTGTTTTCTAGGTTTTTAAAATAATTATCTGGTACTTTAAATGAATTTTGTTTAGATAGAGATTCTTCAAAAATAAATGAAGAAAAACGATCTTCTGCATTGTCGAAATAATTTAATGGAGCAGAAAAACCAGTATTTTTACCAGTAATCGATTTTAAAAAATCTTCGCTATTTTTAATATCTTCTTTCATATGTTTCTTAGACCTTATTTTTATAAAAAGGTTTAATCGGTTTTATTTTTTATATAACTTTCTATTTTCTTAACTGCATGAAAATAAGAGGCTTTTAAGGCTCCTACAGAAGTTTCTAAAATGCTAGCAATCTCTTCGTATTTTAGTTCGTCGAAATATTTCATATTAAAAACCAGTTGTTGTTTCTGTGGAAGTGTTGCAATGGCTTTTTGCAAAATAAGTTGTATTTCGTCTCCAGAGAAAAAAACATCACTTTTTAAGGTAGAGGCTAATTGTTCTTGCATTTTAGAAATATCTACATTTCTTTCTTTTGCTCTTTTGTTAATAAATGTAATAGATTCGTTGGTGGCAATTCGATACATCCAAGAAAATAGTTTGCTTTCTTGGTTAAATTTATCGATATTTCTGTACACTTTTATAAAGGTATTTTGCAAAACATCGTCTGCATCGTCGTGAGCAATAACAATTTTACGAATGTGCCAATACAGCCGTTCTTTGTACAGCGAAACTAACTCTCTAAAGGCTTTTTCTCGCGTTTGAGAATTTTTTAGTTGTTCTACTAAAACACTTTCGTCTGTCAATATTTCGTTTTTTAATAGGACAATTTAATTTAAAAAAGGTTTAATTTAAAAAACGAATTATTTTTTTAAACGAGAACGAGAGTAGCCAAACAATCTTTTTTGTTTAATAAGTTCTGCAATTCCTTTTGGCAGCATTTCTTCCCATCCTTTTTCTCCATCCATAATCATTTTTAAGACAGTTCTAGAGAAAATTTCTAAAATTTCTGGGTCGAAATCTTTGATATCTAAAAGTTTTCCATTGTTTTTAAAGAATTTATACAATTCTTTCATTCTTGGGTGTACTTTTAAATTATCGCTATTTATGTATTCTCCAGAAGCTTTGTCTTTATAAGGGTACATATATACTTTTAAATCTCTGTAGAAAAGTTTACCAAAAGCTTCTAAAATTCCACCACTTAAATTTCGGTAGTATTTTTCATCAAAAATTTGAATTAGGTTGTAAACTCCCATTGCCAATGCCATTCTTTCTTTGGTAAATTCGCTAAAGTATTCTACCAATTTAAAATATTGTTGAAAATTGGTAATCATAACATTTTGCCCAAGAGAACATAGCAATTCTGCTCTGTCTAAGAAATCTCGTTCGTTAATTTTACCTTCTGCACTTAAATTACTTAACGTAATTTCAAAAATAACTTGAGTACGAGATTCTTCTACCTTATTTTCTGCTAAGAACAATTTTTTGGCATTCTCGAACATATCCATGTTTACCTTTGTAACAGGCCTAAAACTACCTCTTAAAGCCAATATGTTTTTCTTGTACAATACTTGTGCTGGTAATAAATTGTTACCATCTGGACCAAACATTACTGCGTTTGTCATGCCATTTTTTAGCAATTGTAAACTCATTAAACGGTTGTCAACATACATAAAACGTGGACCAGAGAAATTAATCATATCTATTTCTAATTGGTCGCTTGTTAAATTATGATAAAAAGATTTTACCAATTCTTTAGGGTTGTCGTTTAAGTAAAAAGCACCATACAATAAATTTACTCCTAAAACGCCAAGCGTTTCTTGTTGCAAACGAGCATCTGTTTCTTTAAAACGCAAGTGTAAGATAATTTCGTTGTACCCTTCTAAAGGATCTAATTGAAATCGAATACCAACCCAACCATGACCTTTAAATTTTCTTGCAAAATCGATCGTGGTAACTGTATTGGCATAGCTAAAAAACAATTTATCTGGGTGTTTTTCTCTGCTTAGCCTATCTTCAATTAAATCAATTTCATGACGCAACATTTTCTTTAAACGAGGCTGTGTTACATAACGTTTGTCTTCTTCCATACCATAAATAGCATCAGAAAAATCTTTATCGTACGCGCTCATTGCTTTTGCAATGGTTCCACTTGCTGCCCCCGATCTAAAGAAATTACGAGCAGTTTCTTGTCCAGCTCCAATTTCTGCAAATGTTCCGTAAATATCGCTATTTAAGTTAATTCTTAGTGCTTTACTTTTTGTAGTGGGTACACTACTTATTTCTTGATCTCCTTTTAAAGAAATTGCCATAAATTTGTTTTTAATTTCGTGTTAACAAATGTAGTGAATTAGTGTGTTATCAGTCAATTTTTATCTTATTTTTGTTTGAATGAAACGTTATAAAAAACACTTAAAAGTTACTTTTTTAGGCACAGGAACATCGCAAGGCGTTCCAATGATTGCTAGCAAAGACCCTGTTTGTTTGTCTAAAAATCTTAAAGATAAACGTTTGCGCTCTTCTGTTTTAATTTCTTGGAACGATGTTTCTTATGTGGTTGATTGTGGTCCCGATTTTCGTCAACAAATGTTGCGTGAAAATATCGAATGCATTCAAGGAGTATTATTTACCCACGAACACGCAGATCATACAGCTGGTTTAGACGATTTACGTCCTTTTTGCTATCAAATAGCAGAAATGCCTATTTATTTAAATCAAAAAACTTTAGATAGTTTAGAACAACGTTTTCAGTATATTTTTTCGATAGAAAACAGGTATCCAGGAGCACCTAGTGTTTCTCCATTTGTGGTAAACAATAGTTCTTTTACATTGCATGAGTTAACAGTACAACCCATTCAAATTTTGCATGGTAAATTGTCTATTTTAGGGTATCGTTTCGAACAATTGGCGTATTTAACAGATGTAAAATACATTGCAGAAGCAGAAAAAGAGAAGTTGCAAAATTTAGACGTTTTAATCGTAAATGCATTAAGAATCGAAGCACACCCCACACATTTAAATTTAAAGGAAGCTTTAGAATTGGTGGCAGAATTGCAACCCAAAAGAACTTATTTTACGCATATTAGTCATAAATTAGGGTTTCATGACGAAGTTTCTCGAAAACTACCCAAAAATGTATTTTTGGCTTTTGATGGTTTAAAAATTGAAACTTAAATTTAGAATAATTTATATTTTAATGTATATTTGTTTTTATAGCTTTTTCTTTTTTTATGAAAAGCTGTAAAATAATCCCCTAATAATTCCCTTTAAAATAATTCAACAAGAACTATATGGAAAAAAAGTTAGAAAAAAGCAAAGCTCCAGAAACAACTCAAGAAGTAGATAGCAGAATTGCAGCTGTAAGAGACCTTATTTTCGGAGAAAATATACAGCAATACAACTCGGAGTTTGCCGATGTTTACGATAAAATTAAAGCTTTACAGAACGAAACTAAAAGCAATTTATCGGATGCAATTTCGAACTTAGAAAATAAGTTGGCAGATTTAGAAAGTTTAATGGATCATAAATTTCAAGACTTAAACGACGATTTAGATAAAAGATTGGCAGATTTAGATGACGAAAAAGCCGACAGAAGAAAGCTAGGAAAAGCCTTAGAGAAAATTGCGCTAATGTTGCAAGAATAAATGAAAGAAACAACTGCAGATAACAAAAAAGACAACCGTTTTGAGTTACTCAGAGAACTTTTATTAGAAGAAGATAGAGAAAAATTTGTAACTCTAAGCCAAGAGATTATTCAAAAAGAAAAATTCTCTAGACGTGTAAAACCTTTAGTTGACGAAAAAATTGAAGATCTTCGTGAAAATTTTCCAGAATATTTTGGAGGAACAATTACAGAAACCATAAAAGTTCAAATTAGAGATTCGCAAGACGAAGTTGTAGAAGCCTTGTACCCTATTATGGGTAAATTGGTTAAGAAAGCTATTGTAAGTGAAATTACAAAGTTGTCTGACAGTGTAAATAAAACAATTAAAGAAAAGTTTTCTTTACAACAAATTTTGGCTCGTTTTTTTAAAGGAAAAAATAACGATGCAGGTGTTGTACTACAAGAAGTTTTCGAGCCAATTATCGAAGAAGTTTTTATCATCGAAAAAAACTCTGGCTTATTAGCAGGAAGCTATTCAAGAGGCAATGTTGCAGATAAAGACATGGTTTCTGGAATGTTAACTGCCATTAAATCTTTTGCAGAAGATGCTTTTTCCAAAGAAAACCAAAGTTTAGAAGATATAAAATTCGATTCTTTTCAGTTGTCTATAAAAAACTTTAAATCTATTTACATAGCCATTGCAACTTCTGGAGTTTTAAATGCCGATTTTAGAGATAAAATAACCGATAATGTAAACGATTTGGCCGAAATTATTCTTAGAAATCGAGAATATTTATCTAACGAAGTAAAATTAAATGTATTGATAGAGAGGTATTTAATAGATTAAGTATCAAAAAAAAATGATTGCAAAAAAAGTTTTATTAGTCGGAAATTTCGGTGTCGGAAAAACATCGTTAATTCGAAGATTTGTACTTAACGAATTTTCGGAAGAGTACATAAGTACCATTGGTGTTCGAGTTAGCTCTAAAGTTGTGACTTACGAAAACCAAGAAATAAAGTTACTAATTTGGGATGTTGCAGGAACCAGTGGAAATGAGAAAATACCCAAAGCCTATTTTTTAGGAGCAAGTGCAGCCATGTTTGTTTTTGATGTAAGTAGAAAAGAAACTTATTTAAACATAAACCACCATTTGGCAAGTGTTAAAGAACTTTCTGGTTTGCAAAACATAACCATTGTTGGTAATAAAAAAGACCTGCTTTCCGAAGAAGAATTACAAACAGTTATAAATACTGTTTCAGTAAAAATAGATTTAATTACCAGTGCAAAGGAAAACGATCATGTAGAAGATGCTTTTTTAAAACTAACTGCACAAGCCATAAAATAGTAATGTTTTGATTCCTGCAAAAATAGAAGATGTTTTTTTACAATTAACAACCAATTTTATTGGAGTGATTACAAACATTGTTGCAGGTAAATTCGCAAAATCTACTTTTCAAATTCACGATTCTATTTACACAACTTGTTCTTTTTTAGAAGGAACTTTAGATGCCTTAGAACCCCTACAACCTGTCACTCTAGAAGGAATGATAATTGTTTCCAGCTCAAAAGAATACAATGTAGATATCGATTTGTTTAAGTCTTCTGATGAAATTTCGGTACTTATTCACAATCGAACCAATGTTTATAAAATTGTAAGTCAATTAAACCAAAACAGAAACGATATTTTCTTTATCAAAAGAGAACTCGCAGAAAAAAATGAAGAATTAAAAAGATTGCGAAAAATTGCAGACAAAGCAAACGAAGAAAAATCTCGTTTTTTAGCAATGATGAGCCACGAAATTCGAAATCCATTAAATGTTATTTTAGGGTATTCTGAAATGATTTCCGAAGAAGAAATTAACGAAAAAGTAAGGCAATATTCTAAGTTACTATCGATTTCTGGAAATAATTTAAAAGTAATTGTAAACGACATTTTAGACTTATCTAGAATTGAAGCGGGTAAATTAGAATTAATAAATAAACCTATAAACATTAAAGAAATTGCTAAAAATTGTGTTCAGAATTATTCGTATCAAAATAAAAATGAAGCAGTAGAATTATTTTTTAATGCAGAAAACGACATTCCAGATGCTGTTTTAGGAGACTATGTAAGAATCAATCAAATATTATCGAATTTATTGTCGAATGCAATAAAATTTACTCAAAAAGGAAAAATATCTATAGACGTAAAAAAAGTTTCAGAAAATAAAAATACCATAAAAATCGCTTTTTTGGTTTCAGATTCTGGAAGAGGAATGACGAAGCAACAAGCTTCCAAAATTTTTGATGAATATCAACAAAATAAAAAAAGCGACAACAGGGTTTTTGGCGGAGCAGGATTGGGTTTGTCTATTGTAAAGCATCTTTTAAATGCCATGAATGGTAAAATTTCTGTAGAAAGTAAATTGGATATAGGAACCGTATTTATTACCGAAATTCCTTTTTTAAAACTAAAAAATTCAGCAGTAAAAGAACTAAAAACTGCTGAGATTTCGACAGAAAAAAAATTAGAAGGAAAAAGAATTTTAGTTGCAGACGACGATGCTCTTAACCAATTGATTGTTGCACATATTCTTAAAAAAGAAAAAGTACTACTAACGCAAGTAAAAGATGGCTTAGAAGCCCTAAATGTTTTAAAAACAACTTCTTTTGATTTGGTTTTGTTAGACATTCACATGCCCAACATTACTGGCGAACAATTGGTACAACAAAAAAAGAACTTTCATACATCAAACAGAGAAATTCCTTTTTTGTCTTTAACAGCAAATACCACCAAAGAAGATGTAAAAAGGTATAAAAAAATTGGTTTTGTAGATGTAATTTCTAAACCTTATACAGCTATTGAGTTTGTGAAGAAAATAAATGTAAATATTTAATTTTTTTATTTTTTGCTAACTATATCATTTAAAATTACCACAATAAAACCCTTTTTTCCTTTCTATTTGATTATAAAGAAAAAAAGAAGCTGTCTCGAAAGTATTAACATTTGTCGTTTCTACGGTAATGGAGAAATCTTATTTACTGAATACTTGTCATTTCGACTGTAATGGAGAAATCTTATTTACTGAATTTCAATACTTTATATTTTTCGATAACTTCGTTAGCTACTTTCAATCAAAATATATTTTGATTTTAGTAATGCTTAAAAATAACAGTTAAATTTACTTTTGTGACAGCCTCCCTCTTTTGTATTGTATTTATAAAGAAAAGAGTGGTTTTAACTCATTTTTTTTTATTGAAAAGCGTTTTTATACCATTATCTAGAAGATAAATTAATGTTCGTTTTATTAAAATCAAAAAAGCTAGCAAAAACATCTAGTTGGTTAAGATCGCCTTTGGCAGTACCTTGTCCTTTATTAATAGCATCTTTTACCCTTCCTTTACCTAAAACGAAATCGTAAACTACGCTACTAGGAATGTTTAAGACCAAATTGGCATCTTCTGGAATTTTTTCATAAAAAGCAGCAATTCCGTTTCTTACATGAAATCCGTATTTTTCTTTACGGTCTGTAATATTAAATCCAATTTTAAAATTCGCATCTACGGCTTTAGATGCATTAATTTTTACTCTTAAATTTTCTAGAATGGTACCAATTCCAAATTGTTGAATTATTACAGGGTTTGCAAAATCAAACGCTCCAGATTTATCCAGTGAACCATCCAACTCTTTTGCTCCAGAGAGTGCAAAGTTTCTATAATAAATATTCGCTTGCTCATACCCCCAAGATTCCATTGCTTTTGCTTTTACTTTTCTTGCTTCAGCATCTTCAGGATTAGAACGAATTAAATGAGTGGTAATTTCCATAGCCCATCCATAATCTTTTGCTTCTATTGCTTTATTGGCAATTTTAAGTACATTATCACGCCCGCCCATAGCAGAAGTATAAAGCTCGGCTTTTCTTTTAAAAGACGGTGTTGCTAATGCTGTTGCATCACCTGAATACCATCCTAAATAACCATTGTAAACATTTCTTACTACGTGTTCTACACTTCCATAAAATTCTTGCAACCAAGGGTCTTTTTTTAGATTTTCGGGTAGTTTTACCAATGTTACTAATTCTTCTGGAGTGGCTCCTTGGTTCATGTAGTAAATCGATTGGTCGTGTGTAAATTGAATGGCATCTCTATAGTTTTGAATGCGTTCTACTATAAATTTATTACCAACCCACGATCGCATGTGAGAGTGACTATAACTATTGCTCTTTTTGGCATATTCTAGTAAGTTATCAACTCCTTTGTACCATTTTACCAAATCTCTATATTTGGTACCTCTTAAGGTGTAAAGATTCGGAAAAGATTCGCCCTGAATCGTTTCTGAACCATGTACGTGCTTTAAATCGGGAAAATAAACATCAATTTCGTCTTCTGCATCTCCATAAGCTTCAAATAAAACCATTTTTACGCCTGCAACTTCGGTTTCTAATTTGCCTTTTACGATTTCTGTTGGGCGATAGAATGAGATTTTTCCGCCAGCAAATGTTGGCCCTAAACCAGCATGAACCAAACCTTTTTCATTTTGTCCCAAATACGTTGCACCACCATAAGCTGTACGTTCTGTTAATATAGAGCCTACAACACTAGCATCGTTTGCCAAATATTCCATAAATTGATGATGTGCAAAAACTTTAACATTTCCATTGTTAACTTGTTTTTGTGTTACCCCCATTCCTTCAGAACCAAAAGAATGGTCTGGATGTCTATGAGAATAAACAACAGCTTTAACAGGTAGTTGAATATTGGTTTCTTTTCTAAAATCGTTTAGTATTCTTTCTGAAGCTTCATCGCTTTCTCCTGGGTCCACTACAATTAAGCCATCGTTTCCAACGACAATTAAAGTAGAAGTTAGCTGCCAACCTGCCATTAAAAAGGCTTTGTTTTTTACAGGCTCGTAAATGGTTTTGGGCATTTGCTTTCCAAAAGAAGTCATTCTATCGTTAATAAAATCACTTTCTTTAGTGATGGCTAAATTGTTAAATCGTGCTCTAATAGGGGCAAGATTTTTTAAGATTTCTTCATCGGCATAAGGTTCTGTTTCTAGAGGAACGTTATGGTCTATAACTTCTGGGGTAAGTAAATTCTCATTAAAAGAATGTTTGTCTGTTTGATTTTTATCACATCCCCAAAAGATAAAAAAGACAAAAATGTAGGGTAGTTTTCTCATGTTTAATTTTTTAGTTGTTATTGATTTAATTGGTGTAGCGAAATTACATTTTTTTAATTCTAGAAACAAAATTCAAAAGTACAAATACCCACTTTTTTTTCTTTCTTTTTTGTTTTTACTGATGGTATTTGGCTGTTTTTTGGTGTTTTTTTGAGGTACAAAAACTTATTTTATAAGAAATTAGTCAAAAAATAAAAAATGATGTATAAAGTTTGTGGAGATAGAAAACGTTATAAATTTTAAAATTTATCCACTAAAATGTCCGTTTAAATATGTTGATTTATATTTAAACGGGCATCCATAGATTGTTTATCAATATAAAAAAAAAGCTGTCTCGAAAGTATTAAATTTTGTCGTTTCGATTATAATTTTGTCATTTCGAGGGTAATGGAGAAATCTTATTTATTGAATTTCAGTATTTTATATTTTTCGATAACTTCGTTAGCTACTTTCAATTAAAAATATATTTTAATTTTAGTAATGCTTAAAATAACAGTTAAATTTACTTTTGCGACAGCCTCAAGCAACTTTAAAAGTTATTAATTTATAAAACTGTTTAATAAAACTATTGTTGCTACAATCGGTTATCTATAATATTCTGAACCACTTCTGGATTTAACAATGTACTTGTATCGCCTAAGTTTTCTATTTCATTCGAAGCTATTTTACGTAAAATTCGTCGCATTATTTTTCCTGAACGTGTCTTTGGCAAACCTTCTGAAAATTGAATTTTATCTAACTTCGCAATTGGTCCAATATGTTCTGTAATTATTTGATTGATTTCTTTTCGTAAATTATCGTGGTTTCTACTCTCGCCTGCATCTTTTAAGATTACATACCCATACAAAGCACTTCCTTTTACATCGTGTGGAAAACCAACGATGGCAGATTCTGCTACTGCTGGATGTTCGTTAATCGCATCTTCTATTGGTGCCGTTCCTAAATTATGCCCCGAAACAATAATTACATCATCTACTCTACCTGTAATTCTATAATATCCTACTTCGTCTCTTAATGCACCATCTCCTGTAAAATAATTATTTGCAAAAGCCGAAAAATAAGTTTCTTTATATCGCTCGTGATTTCCCCAAATGGTTCTTGCAATACTTGGCCATGGAAATTTAATGCACAGCCTTCCTTCTACTTGATTTCCTTTTAATTCATCTCCATTTTCATCCATTAAAGCTGGCTGAATTCCTATAAATGGTAAACTTGCGTAGGTTGGTTTTGTAGGGGTTACATACGGAATTGGCGTTATCATAATACCACCCGTTTCGGTTTGCCACCAAGTATCTATAATCGGACTTTTCTTCTTCCCAACATTATCATTATACCAATGCCAAGCTTCTTCATTAATAGGTTCTCCAACAGAACCTAACACTTTTAAGGAAGATAAATCGTATTTATCTATTAATTCTGTGCCTTGTTTTGCCAATGCTCTAATGGCTGTTGGCGCTGTATAAAATTGGTTTACTTTATGTTTTTCTACGATTTCCCAAAAACGTCCAAAATCTGGGTAACTAGGTACCCCTTCAAATAATACTGTGGTAGCTCCGTTTGCTAATGGTCCATAAACAATGTAAGAGTGGCCTGTAATCCAACCAATATCTGCAGTACACCAATACACATCGTTTTCTTTGTACTGAAATGCATTTTTAAAAGTATAAGCTGTATAAACCATATAACCTGCTGTGGTATGCACCATTCCTTTTGGTTTTCCTGTAGAACCAGAAGTGTATAGAATAAATAATGGGTCTTCTGCATCCATTACTTCTGCTTTGCACTCTGCAGAAGCTTCGTCTAAAAGTGGTTGCAACCATTTGTCGCGACCTGCTTTCATTTTTATCTCAGAATGGATTCTTTTTGCTACCAAAACAGTTTCTACAACAGCACAACTTTCTAAAGCTTCATCTACAATTCCTTTTAAATCGATGGTTTTTTTTCCTCTGTAAGAACCATCTGCAGTAATGACCATTTTACAGCCAGAATCGTTTATTCTAGTTGCCAATGCTGTGGAAGAAAATCCTGCAAAAACTACAGAATGAATTGCTCCAATTCTTGCGCAAGCTAATACAGAAATTGCCAATTCTGGAATCATAGGAACGTAAATACAAACTCTATCTCCTTTTTTAACGCCGTTTTCTTTTAAAACGTTTGCAAACTGATTTACTCTTTGATGCAATTGCCTATAAGTAATGTGTTCTGAAGGTTCTTTTGGGTCATTGGGTTCAAATAAAATAGCTGTTTTATCTCCGCGAGTTGCCAAGTGCCTATCGATACAGTTTTCTGTAATGTTTAGTTTAGCGCCTTCGAACCACTTAATTTCTGGTTTTGAGAAATCCCAATCTAAAACTTTATCCCATTTTTTTCGCCATAAAAAATGCTCTTCTGCCACTTCTTCCCAAAAATTTTCGGGTTCACGTATCGATTTTCTATAAACTTGGTAGTATTCTTCTAAGTGTTTAATGTGGTAATTGCTCATAATTTGGTTACTTTTTTTTTAGAGATTTTAAAAATATAAAATTATTTTTCTTTTTTCGAAGGTAAAATGGTCAATTCTAAGTTTTTTTTAAAGTTGTTAAATTTATAAAATATATTACTCTTTTTATCATTTTTTCTACTGATTACGTTTAGTTACAGACCAAATACAATTATTGTTGTTTATATGCAATTGATCTTTAGAAGAATAATATCTTTGTAAAAGGAGTAAATCTACAAATGATTTTAGAAACTATTTTAGCAAATTGGTATATTATTCTGCTTTTTTTTGCAGTCGCAATTTTATATGCTTCTGTAGGTTTTGGTGGTGGGTCTAGTTATTTAGCGATTCTTGCATTAACCGGAGTTGCATTTACACAAATTAGAGCAACTGCACTTTTATGCAATATTGTAGTGGTTTCTGGAAACGTATTTTTGTATTATCAACATAAAAAAATTGAGGTTAAAAAAATAGCTCCATTAGTTTTAACAAGCATTCCCTTGGCTTATGTAGGTGGTTTTTTAAAGATTAGTCAGCAATTTTTTTTTATTCTTTTAGGAATTACACTTCTTTTTGCGGCAATAAGCATGTGGATTTCGAAACGGATTGTTTCCTCTAAAGAACACATTAAAAAACAAAATTTAGCTAAAAATGCTAGTTTTGGAGGAATTATTGGTTTTGTCTCTGGAATGGTAGGTATTGGTGGTGGTATTTTTCTGGCACCTCTTTTACATTTAACAAATTGGAATACTCCTAAGAAAATAGCGGCAACTGCGAGTTTCTTTATTTTGGTAAACTCAATTTCGGGTTTATTGGGTCAATATTCGAATCCAGATTTCTATATCGATTGGAACCTAACTTCCGCATTATTAATTACCGTTTTTATTGGTGGGCAAATTGGCAACAGACTTAGTAATACTTACTTTACCCCTATTCAATTGAAAAAAGCAACAGCTATATTAATTGCTTTTGTGAGCATTCGTATTTTAATGAAGTATTTACTTTAGATTATTTTTTTTAGACACAGGTTTTGCGAATTATACAGATGGTTGCGTTTTGTATGCTCCGTTTTTTCGTAAAGCGTTGCTAAGTTTTGTGACCGAAAACTAAGACTGAAACGTCCTATTCTAAAAGTATTATCTATAAAGGGAATTAAAAGAGATTTCTATTTGCACATCTAATTCATTAAAAATATCTTTGAAACCATCAACAAAAAAACAAAAAAATGTTAGAAAACATCTTTACTCTTTTAATGTTAGTTATGTTACAAGCTGTATTAGGCTTCGATAATTTATTATACATTTCTTTAGAATCTAAAAAAGCACCTCAACCCGATCAAAAGAAAGTTCGAAAAAACGGAATTTTAATCGCAATTATATTAAGAATTGTATTGTTATTTTTATTGGTTTCTATTATCGATTATTTTCAAGAACCTTTTTCTTTTTTAACAGGAAAAATAGAAGATGTTGTAAGTTTTGCTTTTAACGGACATAGTATAATTGTTTTATTAGGGGGTGCATTTATTATTTATACAGCTATTAAAGAAATTTGGCACATGATTTCTACCAAAGGTCTCGAAGTTTCTGAAATGGTTACAGAAAAGAGAACGAAATCGTCTAAAGCTGTTATATTTAGTATTGTTTTAATGAATTTAGTTTTTTCTTTCGACTCGATTCTAGCTGCAATTGGTTTAACAAGTGCTATTGAAAATGCTACCACAGCATTTATAATTATGGCTATTGCCATTGTAATTAGCGGGTTATTAATGTTATTTATGGCAGATAAAATTTCGGTTTTCTTATCGAAAAATAGAATGTATGAAGTTTTAGGTTTATTTATACTTTTTATTGTAGGAATAATGTTAATTACAGAAGGTGGGCATTTGGCACATTTAAAATTGTTTGGAAATGAAATTGTGCCAATGAGCAAAACTACTTTCTATTTTGTAATTGCCATTTTAGTGGTTGTAGATGTTGTTCAAGGAAGGTATCAAAAGAAATTATTGAAAGAAAATCAACTTTTAGAAAAGAAATAACTTCTAAAAATTGCAGGATTTTCATACATTTAGTGATAAAATTTGCCATATTGTGTTGGGAAACCTTCAAATTTCCAATTAGAATCAATGTGTTTTTTATTAACTTATAAAAAAAACATTTCAATAAAATTTGTAGAAAAATTAATGAGGTTGTGAAATATAATTGCGGGTAAAATACTTTTACTGTAATAAGTCATCCAACCTAGTATATACCCTAATATACCTGTAATAATAAATGCATCTATCGCGAATTGTAATTCCCAATTTTGAAGAAAAAGAGAATGTCCTAACGCAAAAATCAAAGTGGTTGCCCAAATGGCAGGATGCCCTAACTTGAATTTACTGTTTTTTATGATTGGTATTAAAAGCCCAAGAAGAATTCCCCTCCATAATTCCTCGTCAATTCCAGGCATTGTCATTTGATAAAACAAAATCTCTGTGTTCAACGGCTTGCTTCGAGAAAATGCCATAGTTAATACAGCCATAAATATTACGGTTACCAGACCAACGATGATTACTTTTCTTCTTGATTTTTTTATTGGAAGCGATAAGATAAAATCATTGTCCTTGAGATAGTTTTTCACCAAAAAATAAAACACTATTGAAAATAATAGTGCCAATATTTTTCCTGCCCAATTCATTTCTGTATTTGGGATTGATAAAAAACTAAAACTTATAGGGATGAATATTAATATAACATAGCTTAGATGGTAAGATCCTGCCAATAAGCTATTCTTATTGAATATATTAGTACGTTTTTTAAAGGGTAACATAATTAATAATGAACTGATCAAAATGATCACGGTAATTGTTATCTGCTCTATCATAGTATTGTCAATTAAAAATTAATTTTTTCTTATGAAATAGTTTGATGTGTAATCAAACAGCTTGCTAATTCTTGTAAGTTTCAAATAAAAAGCCTAGCTTCTATGGTCATAAGGTGTGTATCGTTGCCAACGCCAAGGTGTATAGGTATCGCCAATAGTCAATTCCAAAAGTTTCTTAAAAGTGCTTTCTGCATTATCGCTGTTGGACATTAGCAAAACCCCTTTCTGTTCAGCAGGAAATAGAATAAAGTAATGTTGAAATCCGTTGTCGTGGCCTTCTTTAAATACCGCTTTTCCATAGGGCGTATTTAAAATTCCAAAACCCAACCCATAGCTTAGCTCTACCGCATCATTTTGGTTAGTATCTTCCCAAGCTTGATAACCAAATTGAGTTTTTGACGTTATTCTTACTGATGGTTCAAACAATAATTCAGTTATTGGTGATTTCTTACTTGATAAGTTCAATAAATGCCGTAAAAATTTCGAATAATCATTTACTGTTGTATATAATGAACCCGCTGCATTGGCTTGTGTTCTTTTATGATCCATAATTTTAGCTAATCGAAAACCTATTTCATAGACTTCGTTTCTTTTAAGCTCAAATTCCCCATTTAAATACTTTATATATCTACTTTGAATTAGAGAATCGTGCTTGACATCAACTTCAACCATGATCTTTGTAGGCTTAAATTCTTTTAGGTTATTGATAAGAACTTTTAATTCGCGTTCTCTTTCGTGAGATAAAATATCATCATAGCTGTCTTTAAAGACGTTATTCCCTTGATTGCCCATGTGGTAATTACCAATAATTGCAATTTCAGGCTTACTTTTGGCCTCTTGATCAACTATTCCTACTTGTCCCAATGAAAATTGGAATGTCATTACAACCAATGGCAGAAACAAAATAATTATTAGTTTCATCATGAGTGTTTTTTATATTAGTATTACATGCATTTACTCTTTTATCCAATTGTAGTAGGCTTTTTAAATTTGGCAGCCCTCCAATAGCATGAGTCATTTGTTTATCTCAAAAAAACGTATTAGGTTTTACGTTGTAGTATGAGAGTTGGTATGCCTTTGCCAACAGTTGAAATATCTTAGCCTGAGTTCTTTTGTTTTCAATAATTTAAAATATTCCTAGTTTTTTATATTTTTTAAATATTCTTGAACCTCACTCCAAAATACAGGCTGCAAATGCATCCCAAAAACCCTTGAAACTTCAAGCTTGTTTTTATTCACGGCATCTTTAACTTCCGTCAGATATTGGGGCATAAAAAAACCTTCTTGCGTTTTCTGAATTAAGTCTGCTGTGTACAACCAATTGTCTTTTTTTGAATGTACCATTAGCATCTTGCTTCCCGCACTTCCATTTATTGGATAAATGGTAACGTTTTTGCCGAAATTCATTTTGTCAGTAACAAAATTGTAAATTGGTGCTTTTGGATTTTTGCTCAATTTATCTGGATGAGAAGTGTAAGTTGCGTTTATAATTTTCTCTAGTAATGACTTATTGTTCGGATGGGTAACGATGGGAATTCCATTGGCAACATATTCCCTAACACCACCGATATGAGGATAAGCATCAGAAGCTATCACAACCCCTTTGATCGTTTTATCTGGGTATGTCTCTTTTAAATAATCAACGATACTATAGCTGTACGAAGAACTAATAGGTGCTTCAATTATGAGAATATCATTTTGATTAATCACCAGTTGCACAAACCAGGGCCCCAATAAGGTATAGACATTATCAAATTCGTTCTTTAGGTACTCAAAATTTCCTTTTTGCTGTATTACTGGTGGCCTTTGCTGAATATCTTTTTCTGCTTTAAAAATTTCATTATCAACTGTCTTGAGGAATGAAACTGAATCGCAGGTTATTGAGCGCCATTTATTACCCAACCTGTAAATATCCCATTGGTATGGATATCGAATTCCTTTTTGATGATAGTGATATAATGAATACTTAACAGTCGTCGTGAAGTTTCCAAATGGCGAAAAGAAATTCTCATAAGGTAAATAGGTTTCTATTTCTGCCTGAAAAAGTAACCCAGTTTTCGAATTGATTGAAATTCTAATGTTTACATTATTTTTTGTGAACGATAAGTTGTAGTAAGTTTCGCCTTGAATAGAACTATTATTTTTTTCTTTTTTTAAGTCATTCGATGCTTTTGCTTTCAATAAAATTGCAATAGGGTCATAACTCACTAAACTTAAAATTTCATCCTTATAGCTTTTGGGCAATGGGTACTTTTGCGTTCCATAAACCATATCGCCTTTGGATGCATTAATTACTATTGAACTGCTAATACCATTTAAACATTGAAACTACTGTAAAAGGGTTTTAGATAAATTTCATAACCAGTTATGGACTTAATCGTATTCTGACTCATATCATTAACAAGTTGTTCAATTTTTGATTCAAGTATATCTAAAGTGTCATAGATTTTCATAGCGATTTTGCTTTTTAGATATTGCCATATTTTTTCAGCAGGGTTTAGTTCTGGGCAGTATGGTGGGATTGGCAATAAGATAATATTATCAGGTAGTTTTACATCTTTAGTAGAATGGAAAGCTGCATTATCGATTATAATAATTTTGAGTTCTGATGGATTGTAAGTACTCAAGTCGTTAAGATACTGTACAAAAAAGTCTTTACATACAGTATCAGTTATCATACAGAAATGCTCACCTGTTATAGGTGAAAAGCTTCCCCACAACCATTTACTTTGATAACTGTGCTTGTATTTACCTATAGGCTTTATACCTTTAGCAGTGATAACTTTTTTCTGTTTGGTAATTAATCCAAACCTACTCTCATCCTGAAAATATAGATTTACAGAAGTATGCTTATTGTTATTGAGTTTAAGTCTAAATAATTCAAATGATTTTTTAAGGTTTTTTAAAAACCGCTTCGGCTCTTGGGTCTTTTTTGTAATGAGACTTCCTTGATACTTTTAGTCTAGATTTATGTTTACGCCTACAATGTGCATAAAGCGTCCCATAATCAATCGTCTCACTAAAAGTAGCCTCTATAAGACCTTGAAGCTCCACATAAGAGGTAACTGTTGTTTGTGGATTGGTTAATTGGGTAGCTATAAAATCAATAACCCTCTCAGAAATAACACGAGTGTTATTACCGCCTACTTTTATGGTAATTAATTCTGAAAGACCGTAGCTATTATAGGTTTTTAACCATTCTCTAATTGTCTTTTCTGTAAAACCCAATTTATAAGCTAACTGACTTTGGTAAACTACCTTACCTTGCTTTACTAAAATAAGAACTTTCAAACGACCTCGTTCACGTTCCGATTTTGCTTTTCTTAATAGTGAACTCAATTCTTCTTCACTCTCTTTTACTGTAATATTTATCTGTTTTGGCATAAAAACAAGATACAAAATATTACAGTAATATCAAAGTTTATTTAGTATAACAGGCTCTTTAAATTGAAACTGCTTAATTGATGATTCTTGAAACAGTTTATCTTCTGTGAGGCTATAGGTTTCGGTTACATCTTCGTACGACGTAATAAATGGACCATTATGAAATTCAGACTGCTCTAGCCAATGTTTGTGTTCATTGTGGTGCTTTGAAATAAACTTTATCTCTTGCAACTGCTCTAATCCACCAAATTGTTCTATACAATTGTCCAAGATTTCAGTTGCACTTTGCGCATTTAGTTTCGGTACAGTAGTTAATACTAAAAACAGTATAACCTGTATCAAATATGTTTTTTCAATTTTCTTTATCATTTTTTACTCATATTTATTGGTCATAAGGTGTGTATCGTTGCCAACGCCAAGGTGTATAGGTATCGCCAATAGTCAATTCCAAAAGTTTCTTAAAAGTGCTTTCTGCATTATCGCTGTTGGACATTAGCAAAACCCCCTTCTGTTCAGCAGGAAATAGAATAAAGTAATGTTGAAATCCGTTGTCGTGGCCTTCTTTAAATACCGCTTTTCCATAGGGCGTATTTAAAATTCCAAAACCCAATCCATAGCTTAGCTCTACCGCATCATTTTGGTTAGTATCTTCCCAAGCTTGATAACCAAATTGAGTTTTTGACGTTATTCTTACTGATGGTTCAAACAATAATTCAGTTATTGGTGATTTCTTACTTGATAAGTTCAATAAATGCCGTAAAAATTTCGAATAATCATTTACTGTTGTATATAATGAACCCGCTGCATTGGCTTGTGTTCTTTTATGAAAATCAAGTGGCTTTCCCTCTTTATCGTGCCCTATGGCGAGATTTTCTGAAAAACGCTCTTGCCACACATAACTTGATGATTGCATTTTTAATGGCTTAAAAACGTATTCCTGAGCCATTTCCTCCAATGGCTTATTCGCTAGGTGCTCAACGACAAACTGCAGTAGTTGAATGCCTTCCCCCGAATAATAATAGCGACTGCCAGGGTCTATGAGAAAACGAATGTTTCCTTCGGGTAAAAAATCATTTTCTTTGGTCATCCATCGCCAGTTTGGAAACCCAGTAGTATGGTTCAGACACATTCTTGCTGTGATTTGCTTATAGCGTTCGTCTTCTTTCAATTTAGCATAGGATTGCCTTTTTTCATCATTTTTGAGTTCTGGTAAAGGAAATTCTAAATAGTGCTGTAGTGGTTTATCTAAATCAATCGTTTTTTCTATAACCAATTGTACCACTATATAAGCAAATACGGCTTTGCTCAACGAAGCGCCCCTAAAAACTGTATTATTATCAAGTATCTGGGATGTTTCCTGATTTTTGAACCCAAATGATTTCGTATAATCGTCCTGTTTTTGAAGTATGGACAAACCCAATCCTGAGACTTGAGCTTTATTTACTATTTTTTGTATTTCATCAGAAAGCTCTTGGCTATCGATACGATGACTGTCTAGCTGTTTAATCGAGCGATTATCCTGCGCTTGGCAAGAAATTATTATAAGGGCTAGGATTAAATTTAAAATTTTTCTCATATTAGAAAAAGCAGAATTGAATATTATTTACAGAGTTTTGAAGCACAAAATCTATGTGATTACCCAAAATTATTTAATGATTTCTTTTAAAGTGTTTTCTATACGCGGTGCATGGCTAACTCCAACAGTAACAAACACTGTTTCGCCGTTATTGACTAATTCACTAATAATATGGACTAAATGATAATCTCTCGATAAGTTAGAAGCATTTGCTATTTGAGACAAGTAACCCTCTGGCCAACCATATTCATCAGAATAATCCCGCCATTCGATATCAGGGAAATCTCGTTTCCAAATACTATCTAGTTCCTGCCATGAGCTATATACATTTCTGACGTGATTGTAGTCTGTTCTGCTTTCTAAGTATTCTTGCAACTTTTCATTTGGATTACTTGGCTTTCCATATCTAAGGTTGCTAAAATAAGGTCTAAATGAAAAAAAGAGTGCCAATTCTTCAGCAGAATATTTCTTTAAAAGCATTTCGATTTGATCATTTCTTGTGGGCTCCCAGGTATAAAGATCAACACCTTCTGATTTAGCAAGTTTAGATACCAAACCACTCTCACCATATTTTTTATAGGATTTTGAAACCATGTAAACAAAAAGCCCAGTCGTCCTTCTACAAGGGCGACAGTAGGCTTGGCCAAATTCCATATCTGCTTTATAGTGTCTAATTGCGGATTATTGACATCACGAACATGTTCTACCCCTACCACGTACACGCTTCCTCCAGTTGCAGAATTTATTGAGTAACAATAAGGCCTTCTGTGCTCGTTCACAATTTGGTTGTAAGATTTCATATCCATTATCGGGACGGTAATCACTTTGGCATTACTTACCTTATAATGGTCTGGGGACTTCCATATTACATTACAGGAGAAGAGCACTAATACGAATAGAAAAAATAGTATTATCGCAAGTAGAATTTTCAGTGTGAGTTTCATGATCTTCTAATATGTGTTTTTTAATTCCTAAATTCTTCCAAAGCTAAATGTCTTACGTCTTTAGCATGCGCTGTCGATAAAACGATTGAATCAATTAACCTGGAACACACATTACCTTTTTAACTTGAGCAAATCTCATTCATCGCCAATACCTGTTGATTCTCAAAGGTATATTTTACGACTTCTAGAGGCATTATTAGGTTCTTTTTATTTTCTTTCTGCAAGCAAGGGTTTCAAAGTTGAAAATAGAAAGGCACCTAACGATTTTAAGCTTATGAATTTAATTGGCAGTTCTATCAAAATAGTTCCTTATTCGTTGCATTTATCCAACCCTTAATGGGTATTTCTTTATTTAAAAGAGCCAGTTTCACAGCATATTTTGAGAGCAATCTGGTTGAATCCAAAATAGGCAGAGGTGAATTGTTAGAATTAATTATCAATGGTATTTCTGTACAGCCAAGTACAACGCATTCTGCACCATCCTGTTTTAAACCATTAATTGCTTTTATAAATAACTCTGTTGTTTCTCTTTTAAAAACACCTTGGCACAGTTCATCAAAAATGGCATCGTTAATTTTCTTTTTAACAGCTTCAATTGGTGTTAAAACCGAAAGATTATTGGCATTAAGTATATTTGGGTAAACCTTTCCATCCATCGTCCATTTAGTACCTAGAAGCCCAACCTTTTTCCAATTATTTTTCTTTATTTCTTCGCACACAACATTGGCTATGTGCAACCCGGGAATGGGAACCTCCTCAATAATATTTTCCAAAACAATATGTGCCGTATTATCTGGACAGATAAAAAAATCAGCGCCACTTTTCGAAATTTGATGGATTCCGGCTTTTAAATGTTTAGCGACTTCATCATGATTACCGGATTCCCACCCTTTCATACTTAAACCCATGGGTATAGCACTTAATATGATATTTGGATGCATGTGTTGCCCCATCAGTTTTGCTCCCTGTCTACAAGCAGCTAAAAAACTTAAAGCACCGCC
Organism: Polaribacter batillariae; assembly: GCF_017498485.1. Lineage (NCBI taxonomy): Bacteria > Pseudomonadati > Bacteroidota > Flavobacteriia > Flavobacteriales > Flavobacteriaceae > Polaribacter > Polaribacter batillariae. The sequence goes on from NZ_CP071795.1 coordinate 405,181, forward strand.
TTCGTAACTATGCGCACATATACCTATTGTTTTAGTCATTGTTGTGTGTTCTTTTATTATGTATTTACATTTGGGATATAACTTCTTCAATTTTTTTTGGGAAGCTTATATAACCATTCCATCCTTTTACATTCGTTAAGACTGCGATTGATAATTTTTTTTCAGGAATCATAATTAGAATCGCTGAACCACCTGCCTGTCTGCCAGTATGCCCAAACCTTTTTGTATCTTCTGAAGGAAAAATCATTATTCCATAGCCATAATTCTCTTTGTTAGGAATTGCATAACGCCATAAAGGTATTTTCTTGTTATTGCTTTCTACGCTTTTTATATAATTCTCGGACATTAGCTTGATTTTACCAGATGAAAAATACTCTTCATTTAGAAATGAATTAGCAAATAGAATCAAATCAGATGCTGTTGTCAAATGTCCTCCAGCCGGCAGGTTTTCACTTACATCACGCATATCTGCTCTACGAATAGGTTTTTCTCCATTTATTCTGTAACCAGAAGCACGATTAGGGATGATCGCCCAAGCATCATCTTCCAAAGTGTTATTCATTGAAGTTGGTTCAAAAATATATTGTTTAGTAAGTTGTTGATAGGTCAAATTAGAAGCTCCTTCAAGTACACAGCCTAGTACCCTATATGCTTGAGAAGAGTAGTGCCAATCGGTCCCAGGTTCGAAAATAAGAGGGTCATTCTTGAAATTATCAAGCGCTTTTATTATTTCGGTATATCTGGTGAATTCACCTAGCATTTCTTGTCTATATCGATTTTTAATATCAAGACTATCTTGACTATTTTCAGCGTTTTTTAATTCTTCTTCTAAATCCATGTAGGAACGTATTCCGCTCGTGTGCGTAAGTAGTTGTCTAGTCGTAATGACGTGTTCTTTTTTAGGAAAATTAGGGCAATAATTTCGTATGGGTTCATCCAAGTTTAATAATCCTTTATCCACTAACATCATTGCAACTGTAGATGTCCATAATTTTGAAACTGAAGCAGTTCTGTATTTCGTTTTATTGGTTGCAGGAACATTATTCTCTATATCAGCCAATCCAAAGGCTTCATTAAATATTAGACTATCTTCTAAGCTTATTGCTATTTGTAATGATGGTGCTCTTGAGTTCTCTAACTCTTGTATAGCTAGTTCTGATATTTTACTTTTAAATAAATCCGTATTTAGGTCAGTTGTTTGAGCGGATAGATTTAATCCTAATAGCAACAGAGTGAATTTCAATATGCATTTCATCTAATAATTTTTTTAAGTAAAGACAATGAAATTTTGGAAATGTTACAGTTTTGTTTTTCAAAATGACACATAACTATTATTAAATTTTTAATGTTATTGTAAATTTGTATAATGTATTCCACCCTTTAAATCAACAGAGACCATTTGGGATAGATCTTTTGATATTTTAATACTACTTATGGTGGCTCCATGTTTTAATAATTCATCTTTTAAATGTCCTGTCGCCACGTCCCAATACCGTATAGAACGATCAATACCTCCAGTAAAAACGGTATTCTTGGTTATCTGAGCAGTAGTTAATTTCATTTGTAATGGTATTCTAAAGATAGAATCTCTACTTGCTAGATAATAGGGCCAATCTGGATGTTTCTTTTTTATAGTTATTCGTATGGTGTCCTTTAGGGTACAGATAATTAATTCATCGTGGTTTAAATAAAGTAAATCACCATTGCTGTTAACGTCCACAAGTTTACCCCTTTCACTCTTTGTTACCTTTACTTGACCTGTTTCTGGATACCATAAAATCAATTTTCCACCACCTGTATGATAGATGATATTTTCTTTTCCCAACCTAACTACCGCATTAGGGAAATCTTTAGGATAATCAATAGGTTTATAGTTCTTTGTAACATCCCAAACAAAATTTTCGTGATGTCCGTTAAAGCCCATTAAATACTTGCCATCGGATGAAATCGAAATATCATTTATCCATGATGCCCCAGTTTTTAATTTCTTTATAATTTTTCCATTAGTGGCATTAAGTACTAGAATCCCAGAGTCCATTGTACTTGCCATTATTTCATTTCGCTCTTTTGAATAGGCCAATGAATAGATTTCATCATCGATTTGTGCAAATAATTCTTCTTTTTCAATACCGTTTATAATCTTGCCTATTCTGCCAGAGTATGTAGAAACTATTGCACTGTCTCTAATCCCGATGTATTCGACATCTGTATAGGACAACGTATTGATACCAGTTAGTCTTGATCTATTTTTATAATTTTCATTACAGGAATAAATTGTAATTACTGTTACAATGATTACCAAAAACTGCCTCATATTAATCATTGTTTTTAATTTTAAATTTCTTACCATTTTCAACCAGATCAATAGCAAGTTCGCTTTCCGATGCTGTAAAGGATGCTTTATTTCCCGATCTTGACCATATACTCATAGTCGTAGCACCCTGAGGTTCTGCCAAAAACAAAGCTGTTTGATCACCCTTGGGATCGAGTGTCATAAAAATATTGCCATAATCATCATCGGTAACAAAACCTCCTCGTTCCATCCCTTCACTATCATATAGCATCAACCCCGAAACTGATGTCTGGCTTCGAGAAGAAAACATCCTGCCCCCATCTCTTTGCGCTTCAGGTAAATGAGCGGCCAAAATTGCCCGTTCAACACCTAATGAATCCACTATAACAATTCCGCGCACTTTGAGTACATCATTAGAAAAATCCCTTTCTCGATTTTTTAATGAATAGTGATACAGAACTATAGAGCACACCAATGCTAAGTTTAGGATTACTAAAAGTTTATTGATTTTTTCGTTTTTCATTAATCAACCGATTTTAATTATTTTAGTTTATGGTATAGTGATATAATTTCACGCAATACAATTCTTCTTCAACAAAGCCTAAAGTGTTAGGTATGGATAGGCTTAATTCTTTTGTATATTTTTTCACTTTTGAAAACTTTAGTTGTTAGCAATCTTATCCTTTGGATTTAAGCTGTTTGTTATTCATTATCAAAAAACAATTTAGAGTCACAGAAGAGAAACATCTTTGATATTTTTTCACCCTCAATTTCGTACCATTCACTTGCAGGAACTCTACGTCCATTTGGCAACAAAAAATCATAATGCGCCACTACCGTATTTTTCTCAGCTACGAGTCTAAAAATCTCTGAATCCATCTTTATTTCAGAGCCAAAAGTTTTGAGATTAGTTATGAATTCTTTTAATGAGTTTGCTGTCATCATAGGGCCTTGAAAGTGAAAATCTTCGGTTAATAACGGTGTCAATTTTTCTGGATTAAATTTTTCTCCAAAAAAAATATCCAGGTAATTCTGTACAATTTGTTTTGTGTTCATATTTTAGTTTTATTCTTCTATAATACTCTTATCCTTAAACACGATTCGCGTAAACCATACGAAGACGATGAGAGTCCATAGGCCTAAGAATGGCCCTAGGTCTATTAAGCCATTATCGGCTGGCGGTGTAGGGAAAGTCCACATGTTTAATATCAAAAGTCCTGCTGAAATGAGGCAACCGATCCATCCCAATAGCTTATTGAAATTGGGACTTTTTGCAATATTGATTCCAAATAAAAACCATGATATGGTTATAAAAATATCAAAAGCAACATCCAATCCCGATTGCACCCTGTTTGCACCTTTGAAAGATGCTCTTAACAATGATTTTGCTTCTTCAGATTTCGTTGCTTCCATAGCAGTATCATGCCATATAAAATTTGCTTGTTGAACCACGATAAATGAACATGCAATGGCAGCACCAATTATTCCAAATAAATAAGCAATTTCAAGAGTAGGTGTGTGGGACTCTTTTTTTAAGAAACTATATAGCCCCATAAATGCGACAGTCCATAATAAGGGAAAAGTGAACGCTAGTAACCTACTTATGTAATCTGGCAAAAATGGTAGAACAGCAGCAGATAAGTAAAATATTATTGAAAGAATACCAGATATTGCTCCGATTTTTTCTAGATGATGACTGGTAGTGCCTTTTGATTTCATGTTTTTCCTATTCAAGTTAAATTAACGATTAGTGTTTACTCGATAATAGAGATTTGAATGCTCCAGCTTGCCTAAACACGCTAAAGTCTTTTCTTTTTCGAATGTCTCGCAGGCTTGATCCGAGGTTGTTTGCTATAAAAATACGTTCTCAACATAAGCATGAGTTATATGAGTTTTTAGCCACAGATTATCGTGTTTTCTAAATTCAAAATCAATTTTCCACTTCCATGCATATTCAATCAATTACGAATGTCTTCTAGTAAGGCCTATTATAATTTATCCCTTTACGTATATAGACGCAACATACTTAGAAATGGTTGCCTAGCTTTATATCAAGGCTTCCCTTTTTTATACTAGGTAATTTAAAACCAATGAATTAATTACCTCCTATCGGCATCAATGGATGGACTTCTATTTTTGTGGGAATATCGTTGAATATTGGATTGGATTTGGCAATTTCCATAGCTTCATCCATGTCTTTGGCGGTGATGTGGAAAAATCCGGCAACCACTTCTTTAGTTTCATTAAAAGGCCCATCTTTAAGTGTTCCATTACTTTTTGTAACGATCCTACTTCCTGATTTTTCAATAGGACTTGCTCCTTTTAATTTCCCATGCTTCATCAGGTTTCCAATATAGGCGCTACCATGCTCCATGTGCTTTTGTAGTTGTTCTGGCGACAGGTCTGTCCAAACGCTTCCTTCTGTTTTGATAATAAATAGGTATTCTTTCATGATTGTTGTTTTATTTTGTTATTTGTTTTTTAAAATTTTTATCATTTTTTACAGCTACTTACATATCTAATTCTTCCTTTTTGTTAATCAATAAAGTGATATGTGATTTGCTCATTCAAAAGAAAGTATTTTACCTACTTAGAACAAATAAGTAATACCTTAAAATATCCCATATTTTAAATTTGGAACTTGAAAAAAGGTCGTATATGAAAGGTTTGATTCTTTTTAAATAGAAAATCTATTCGAAACCTCACTAATGTGTATAATGATTCTTGGTCTGGATATCCAAGTATTCTTTTGGTGTGGTTCCTTCATACCGATGAAAGAGCCTGTATAAGCTGGTCTTGGAATTTATGCCACAGTCCTGAGCAATTCCTTGAAGTGTATAGTTTTTATAGTTTTCATCAACGATTCTCTTCTTAAATTCTTGGATCCTGTAATAATTTAAGAGTTCTACGAAGCTATGAAAACCTTGTTGTGTCAAATATCCTTTTATATCATCAGTAGTAATACCAAGATGTTTTGCATAGTCTAATATTTTAAGACTTGAAGAGAGGTAGCTCTTGTTATTCAATAAATCATGGTTGATCCTTTTAAGAATTTCTTTTGTAGGATCTACTCTTTTTTTAGACCTGTTATTTGTTACAAAGAATTGTTTTAACCAAACCACTTCAGTAATTGAATAGAACAACAGGCTCAAACAGAAAATAATCCATATAGGGTAAAGAAAGTAAGAATAGTAAACGGAGACAATCGCCTCGCTGACCAGCTTTACAGAATTAATTGAAACAAAGCTGAGGTCTGTAATAATAGATATGAGTGCCGAAAGAAGAAGATAATAATTGAATCCATAATAAAATTTTATGTATCGATCATTAATGTTAAATCGACCTGAGGCTTTCTCGTGCTTTATTAACCTTCGCCCTAAAAGAAAATAAATAATAATCGACAAATTACCGATGATTCCGTATGTTATTTTACCGAGAATTAAGTTTTGCCCAAGATTTGGCCTAACCGTTACAAAATATATAAAAGCAATGAGTATAAAGGGCAATGTATGTAGAAGCACTTTTCTCCATTTCAATATACCTTCAAATACGCACGAGATGTATAAATAGAGAAGAGGGCCGTATAAAAGATGCGTAAACAGAGGCTTTATAAAGTCAATGCCTTCATAATTTTTTATTTCTGGGTAGAATGCATCTGCAATAAGGACGAAAAGCACTATGGCTACGAAGTAAGCGATAAGATAATTCTGAGCTTTTCTAGTGGTTAAATTTAATACTAAAGCAACGCTTAAATTTAGAATTAAGGTCAGCTGTGTGATATCTAATAAATCTAATATTTTCATTAGCGCAAAATTTAATAAATAATTTTAGCATTGCAATGACTATGATATTATTTTGTAGCGCCTCATTAATTGCTTGATATCTAAAACTCACTAAAAACGGCTACGGATTAGACATTAAAAATTGTATAAACTTATCATTGGTCATTTCATACAATGTAAACTTCCCCTAAAATTCGAACTGATTGAAAAGAGAAAAATGACCTTGATTTTAATAGCTGTTTGATTCTTCTCTTTTTAACTGTTTAGGTTTTTTAAGAAGAGGTAAATAATACCTGTAATGCCATACCATTAAAAAAATATTACCTAAAACCATTAAACTGGTAATTATAGGTGTACCACGCATATTCAAAGCGATAGATAGTAACCAAATGTTTATAGTTACTGGCATCATTAGGACAGGAGCTAATATTTTAAATCGATTAAAAAGCAGTAATACACCCACTAGTATTTGGAAGTAGCCAATAAAGTTCCAATAAAAACCAGTATCATACATTGCTTGAAAATAGGCTCCAACAGGATTTGATGCATCTAGAATCGTAAATTTTATCCCTGGTAATTTTCTAATACCAGACAAGATAAATCCTAAAGCCATTAGAATTCGTGTGACCCAATATAATAGAACGAATGGCTTTTTGCTTTTTAAATAATCTATAGCTTTTTCCATAAGGTGGTATATTTTTAAAAAGACGATTTAACAACATTTTTGTTACATGGTAATTTGGACAAAAACCCAACTTTTTATCTTTCTAAAAAAACTAAACCTATTAAATCTAACTATTGCGATTCAGATAGTTGCATTATTAATTCGACAAAATCCCTAAAAAAATCGGTTTGATAATTGAAGCCTTCATGGTCTGCACATCTTACTGCCACAATATTTTTTTGGGGAATAATTACTAAATAATTTCCTCTGTATCCATCAGCATAATAAGCAACAATTTCGTTGCTATAAATTCTTTTACTTGACTTTAAGTCTTTACCTAGATTATCATTTAAAGTGTTGCTCCAATCATCCCCAAATATTATTTTTAAATCACTAAATAAGTCATTTTTGTTTTCATAGAGTTTATTTTTTAAAGGCTTCATTTTTTTCAAAAATGCCTTATCAATATTGGCGTCTTTCCATGTTTTCCAGATTTCATCATCAATTATTCGCTTTTCAAAAGCAGGTTTTCGCCACCAGAGCAACCCAAATCTTGGGTCGAATTTTTGGCCTGCTTTAAACGATTCTTCAATCCATGATTCGCTAATTATCCGCTGGTTATTGTAAATTCCTTTATTTAAGAGTAATTCCCCGAACTTTACAAGGTCTGATGCTTTTATATAAAATGCACCATGTGTTGTTGGATTGCCATCATCATCCTGTACCCAATTATAGTTTGCTATCCCCATTGGTTTGTAGAATTCATCTACAAAAAAATAATCAAAACGTTTTCCTGATGCTTTTTCAACGATACCTCCTAATAAGGCAACGGCTTTGTTATTATAGTCAAATTTTTCTCCTGGCACACTCGAAAGCTCGGCAGAAAGTGCCAAATCAATAATATTTTTCACTTTGTAATTCGGTGCTGGTTCTAATTCGATACCTGCATTTTGATAATTTTGAATACCAGATGTATGGTTTAAGAGCATACGAATGGTGACATCCTTTTTCTTTCCCTGCTTCCATTCTGGAAACAACGTGTAAACGGGTTGGTCTAATGAATTTAATTGCTTGGTGTCTATAAGTTTCCCTATGGCCAGATTAACCAAAGACTTTCCAGCTGAAGCAATATAAATTGGTTTATTTTCTTTTTCGAAATAATCCTCATATATTGTTTTACCATCTTTTATTATAATAACAGCGTCAGAATGTGTTTCTTTTGCTTTTACTTTGATTTCATCTAAAATATTCTGATTAGCATTTTGAGAAAAAATACTATTAGAATTGACTATTAGAAATAAACTTAAAATAAGTGCGCGCATATGCCTTGGGGTTTTACTCTTTTCAAAACACAAATCTATTATCACTAATTATCTTTAAAGAATTTTAAACATTACAGAAGATACACTGTAATATATTTATTGACTTTTTAAATGTCTTAAATAGTCCTTTGGCGACTTTTTCTTTACTCTTTTGAAGATTCTATAAAACGACACATAACTTTTAAAACCACACTCGCTAACAATGTAATCTAATGAGTAATCTTTATGCTTACCACTATTTAATTTCTCAACAACAGCTTCGAGACGATACTCATTAACGTAATCATAGAAGTTTTTACCAAAACCTTTGTTTATAACCATAGAAAGCTTTGACCTGTTCCAACTAACCAAATTAGCCAATGTTTGCAAGTTCAAATCTTGTCTTAAGTAAGGTTTGCATTTCATCATAAAACCTGTGAGTTCGGATTTGATAGTATCTAAATTTTCATGTTCAACAACGCTGGTTTGCCTTTCTTCAATTCGTATTTCATTACTGTTTTCAAAAGTTTTTATGTTGGATATAGAAATCACTATAAAATGTGGAATTAAGGAAAAAATGATGAACAAAAATTTGTCTACAACTTTCGTATTAAAATCCAAATATTGTATAAGCAATGAAATTGGAATAATAATGATACAGACGCTTGCTAAAAAAATTAATTTATTCGAAAACAATTGTAACTCAATATCATTATTAGCTGATGTATTTAGCAAAAGAGCTTTATGTTCTTTATTGGCAATAAACGTTTTGATAGAATAATAAATAGAAAATAAGAGATACAACAGTACCAACCAAATCGGGTCGTTTATTCCATCCGCATGATACATGCTCAACTTATCATTGTCATTCATTAGAATGGTCGGGATAAATAAAATAAGCATTAATATCGGAAATACAAAATGCATAAACCAATACTTGGACTTTACATTCAACCGATTTTGAAAAACATAAACCAAAGGAAGAATAAAGAAGAATAAAGGGCTTGTTATAAATAGTAATTGAGGATAATCCATTTCCAGATTTGAAAACCGAATGATTCGTTCAACTAGAATTAATATGATGCAAAGCAGAAATACATTGACCCATAATGCATATTTACACTTATAATCACTACTATTTATAACTAAAAACACAATTGCAATAATAGCATTAATAATACCGCTAAATAGAATTAAAGAAGACCAATCAAAAGACACCATATTAATGTTAAGGTTTTAAAATCTAATGTAAGCATTTCTATTTAAATAACATTCACACAAATTATGCTTCTCACTTACATCGTCGTTTAAAAAGAGTTGCGTTAACTTATAAAAAGAAATTTTTTAAAGAAAACTTCGCAAATAAAAATGATGATTATTGCTTTTTCCAAAGACTAGCAATTGGTTTATAAAAAAATAACCTACACCAAAAAAACAATTCTCTATATTTGCATATGCTTAAATATTACACAGTTTTAATTGCTTTTTTACTCTCTTGCTCTACCCTTATTGCTCAAGATAAGAAACCTAAAGTAGCATTGGTTTTAAGTGGTGGTGGTGCAAAAGGAGTTGCGCACATTCCATTATTACAAAAAATGGATTCTCTTGGTATTGTTCCAGATTTAATTGTGGGCAATAGTATGGGAAGCATTGTAGGTGGTTTGTATGCAATGGGGTATTCTGGAAACGAAATTGCAGATTTAGCGAAGCACATAAAATGGAACAATTTAATTGGCGGAAGTCTTTCTTTAGATAACGTAAGTAACGAAGAAAAGAGTGAATTCAATCAATATTTAATTAGTGCAGCAATTGTTAAAGGTAAAGTTAAAATAAACCCGTTTATTTTAAGCGACCAAAACTTAAGAAATTTTTTAATTTCTGTTACCCATCCTGTTTATCATATTTCAGATTTCGATTCGCTTCCCATTCCTTTTCGTGCAATTGCAACCGATATTGTTGCAGGAAAAGAAGTGGTTTTAGATAGTGGTTCTTTGGCATTGGCAATGCGTTCTAGCATGTCTATCCCTGGCATTTTTTCTGCTGTGCCTTATAAAAACACCCTATTAATTGATGGTGGTGTTCTTAATAATTTTCCTACAGATGTTGCAAAAAGAATGGGGGCAGATTTTATTATTGGAAGCGATGTTGGTAATGGAATGTTACCTAAAGAACGCTTAGATAATTTACAATCTTTATTGTTTCAATCTGGTATGATTGCCAGTAACCTTAAAAACCCTGCAAATAGAAAATTGTGCGATATTTTACTTAGTCATGGAAAAAATATTACTTATGGGACTGGCGATTTCGGACAAATTTTAAACATTTACCAACAAGGGAAAATTGCTTTGTCTCAAGAACTTCCTAAATTAATTAAAATTTCTAAAAAACTTAAACAATTTAAACAAGCAACAAAAAGTTTGCCCAAAGAAAGAGATTCTATTACTTTAGATAATATTATATATAAAGGAATTTCTAAAGATCATTTAAACCATATTAAAGCACGAACAAACTTTAAAAAGGGTGCAAAACATACAAAATTAGATATTGTAAAAGGAATCAACACAGCTATGGGTACAGCTTTGTTTCAGCAAATTGAATATGGTCTTTTGGATAAAGAAAACAAAACAACACTTTATTTAAATGCTTCAGAAATTGCAAGCCATCAAATTAAAGGAGCTGTGCATTATAATAATGAATTAGGTGCTGGACTCATTTTAAATTACACAGGACGAAATTTAATAGGAAAATCTTCCCGATCTTTAATTACAATAGATTTGGCAAAGAACCCAAAAGTTAGATTGCAACATCAAAATATCTTCGGAAAAAATAAAAACTGGTGGATGCGAACGGAATTATATATCAATAATTACGTACAAGGTCTTTTTACAGATGGTTTTAGAACAGAAGATTATAAATATCGATTTCAGCAAGTAAAAAGTCACTTAAATCGAAACCTAAGCTCTTTAAAAAGTTATGTAGGCATAGGTATCGAATACGAAAACACAGTTTTAAAACCGCTAGTACCCTTAGAAGTTTCTTTTGAAGAAGGAGAGGGTATTAATAGATACAGATATCAAAATTATTTAGCCACCTTAAGATTTCATTACAATACCATAAACAAACAATATTTTGCAACTAAAGGTACTTCTATTGCTGTAAATTATAAAAGATCTTTAGATAATACCCTAAATATAGATTTTTTTTCGTCTGATAGTCCAGAGGATATTAATCTTAATGGTTCTCTTGCCAAGTATCATAAATTTTCTGTTTTAGCATCTAACAGATTTTCTGTTTCGCCAAAATCTACTCTTATAACAGGAATTACTGGAGGGTTTATTTTTGAAGATGCCCTAAAAGAAAACGAAAATTCTTTTGCAGATTACGGTGTGGGAACTTCCTTTTTCCTAGGCGGAAATGCGTCCATTGCCAGAGGTGGTAGCTTTATAGTTCCTGGGTTAAAAGATGGCGAAGTTTTAGCGAGCCAGTTTTTAAAAGCAGACGTTTCTTTTCAGTACGCACTTCAAAAAAAAATATTTATAACTCCACATATGGATCTTGTTATTTTTGGTAATGACACGTTTTCTAATTATTTACAAAACTTTACAAAAACCAGTTCTAACTGGAACAATATAAACATAAACCAAACAGGCCTTATCTTTTCTACAGGCCTTACAGCTTCTTACAATTCTATTTTAGGACCTATAAATATTGATGCTTCTTTTGTAAATGATATTAGTAGAATACGGTTTTTTGTTGGTATAGGGTATAGTTTTGTTGGGTTTTAAGTTTTTATAAAAATGTAACACACCTATAAAATAGATACAAATTTGTTTCTCGTGTAAAAACGGCATTTAAAAATCTATTTCTCTGCTAAATTGTTTAGCTTCTCTTTAGCATCTGCAAGCATTTGCTCTAAGTTATCTGGTTTTTCTGTAATATTGAATTTAGCAACGAGTTCATTTAGTTGTTTTAATTCGTTTTTCATTTCCTTTTGCTGAAATTCTTCTCTTAAAATTCTAATTTTTTCTGCATCTTCTATACCATCACGCAACGTTTCGAAACGAATAGAACTTCTATTACCAGGATACACTAAATAGGTATCTCCAGCTGGCCAAGCTCTAAATCTAGAATCTTGCAATGGATTTTCTACCCAACTATTGTATGCCCATCGTAAAAAACCATCAAAATCGGCAGCCATGGTGTACCATCCAATAAAAACGCCTTCTGCTGGTGGAGAAAAGGTAAATGTGTTTGGAAAACCATCTGAACAACAAACATAATGCGTGCTTACATAATTATTTTCTCTTCTTACGACCAAATCTTCTTTATCTACTGGACTTCCAAAAGCTAAAGACATGTCTTTTAATTCGTTAGGATATAATTTATAACTTTTATGGTTGTCTGCAAAAGAAACGCCAAATTCTGGAGCGTATTTATTTAATAATTTTAACATTTGCTTCATTTCTTTTGGTCCTCTTTCATCCATGGCAATTCTAGTAATTTTATTCCACCCTTTTTCTATTAAATGTGCTTTGAATTTGGTTAAAAACGGAATCCATAAATCTTCATATTCTTTGGATCCAGGAGCTGCTTTTATCTTAATTTCTTTGTTTTGGCTTTCATCAAAATAATAAAACTCGTTACCCCAAGGTACCATAGAGTAGCAACTAATTTGCTTTTTCACTCCTAAATCCATCATAAATTGCACCCAATTGTCAAAAACAGTAAAATCGTATTCCCATGAGCCATCAGCCATCTTTTTCCAAATTATCATAGCTTCAAACGGATCGTAGGTTTGACCTCCCCAAGGTCGTTTATTTAGAGAAACTGTAATTACTTTTTGCCCTGCATTGGCCAGTCTTTTCATTAAAGGTTCTAGTAAAGCCCAATGTTCTTTAGACCAAGGTTCTACGTGATGATATCTTGCAACTGCATAAGGATTTTGCCATAAATCTAAATGAAATTTCCAATCTTTTGATTTTGGCAATGTTTTATCGATTACTTTTAAATTAAGCGTAAATGTTTTACTTTTTTGTCCTTGAATATCTAAGGTAATTTTACTTTGATAAGTTGTTGCCTCCGAATTTTCAGGAACGTCTATTGTAACCCATATTGGTCTTGTTGCTTGTGCTTTTACAGCATAAGAATTTATGTTTTCAAAAGCATCTGCTGCTAAAGAAGATGCGAAATTTTCTGGTTTTCTATAGCCACAACCACCTGCAAATTCATCTGTAATTACATATTTTACAAAATGTGTATTCGCAATTGTCGATGGTAATGAAGCTCCTGAATTCGATTTAAAATCGGAAATATTCGCTCTTACATAATTAATGGAATCGTTACTCCAAAGTACCAATTGAACAGAAGTTCTTTCTCCTTTCCAAGCTGTTCCATTCCAAGAAGTTTGTGTTTTAATTTTTGGAATCACACTTTTTACAAAACGAATATCTGTAGAAGCAATGGAAGCTTGTAGGCCTTTAGAGACCGAAGACCAATCTTCTGAGCTTACTGGAGAAGGGTCTTGTGCTTCTTTATAAGTTTTACTTACAACAATTTCTTTTTCTTTTTGGCAACTGGTTATTCCTATTAAAAAAAGAAACACTGCTAAAACTAATTTATACATTTTCATTTTATTTTGCTTTATTCTAATTAAAACTACTGTTTTTTTGATTCTAAAAAATCTGTTTTCGAAACAAATTTAACAGTATAAATAAATTTTACCTAATAATTTACTTTTTATATTTTTTAGGTATAATTTATACCTCTTAAAAGTAAAATTTTAATTTAATTGTATCTTTGCCAGCGTTATTAAAGTAAATCATCATCATATTTTTTATGCCTTTTAAAAAATTACATCCACATTTAAAAGAAAAGTTAGCAGAATTTGAAATAGAAACCCCTACTCCATTTCAAAAATTGGCGATTCCTACCATTAAAAGTGGCGCGAATGTTTTTTGTACAGCACTAGAAAATAGTGGAAAAACAACAACTTTAATACTTACAACTTTAAACAAATTAAAATGTGAAGAAGTTGGTACAGCACCAAGAGCCATTGTTTTGGCAGAAAACAACGACAAAGCATTAAATTTATACGATGTGTTTTTAAAATACTCCAAATCTTCTTCTGTGCGTGTATATGTCGCAAATGAAAGAGAACATATCGATTTGTTAAAGTCAGAGATTTTCGAAGGTGTAGATGTTTTAATTGCTACTCCTAAAACCATGCACAAATTGCTACTATTAGAAGGTGTGAATACAACACAAGTTAAAATTTTTAGCATTGATGATGCCGATTTTCTTACTCAAAAAATATATTCGGCCGACGTTTTGTCCATTACACAGAGCATTTCTAAATGTCAGTTTGTAATGTATGCTCAAAAAATGAGCCCTGCTTTAAGGCGTTTTGAAGATTATTTTATGCCATTTGCAAAAATAGTTTCTGTTTAATTGTCTAATTTTTATTTTATTTCAATTTTTAAGGTTACCCATTAACTATAAAATTCGATGGTTTCCATCAAAAAACACCCCTGTTTTAAAATAAAAAATGCCTGCTACAATTAAGTAACAGACACTTCATCCAACTAAAATCAACCAAACAAACATGGTTAAATTTTAAGCATTCAAAAAGAATTTCTTAAAACCAACTATCCTGTAGCCAGAACCAAAGAGGTATTTTGTTGGTTGCATTTTTACCTAAAAGGTTAAAAAACAAAATGCTGTATTTAGATTTCCGTTTTTACAGGAATAACATTTTCAATGAAAACCCGAGTCAGATTATCGAGGAATTCTTTTCGATTAAAATCGGTACACAATAGATGCTTTTGCAAAAAAGGGTGTTCCTGGTGTAAAATGAATCTCTTCTACAGACGTCGTTTCGTTTTGTAATCGAGATTCGGTTGCAAACTGCGTTTCATTCCAATCTACATCGAAAATATTTTCAATAGCCAAACCTAAGGTAAGGTCTTTTATTATCTTGTAATTAATGTTAAAATCTGTAACAAAATAGCCATCTGCAACTATAGAATTATCTTCGTTTGCGGGCCTATCGTCTATGTATCTATAACGTAAACCTCCTGAAAAATTTCCTAAATTATTAAAAGACAAGCCGCCTGCCATTGTAAAATCGGGTGCTAAAGGAATGTAATCTTCTCCACTAACATTCTCTAAACTTCTTGCTTTTGTAAAAGTGGCATCTGTATCTAAATACAACCAGTCTGTAAATTGGTAACGAAGACCTAAATCCAATCCAAAACGTTCCGATTTTCCAGACGGTTCTACAATTCCAGCATCTCCAACATACACAAATTCTTCTTCTGAAAATAAATACCAAGCAGCAGTGTTTAGTACTAATTTTTTTGTGGGTTTCCAAATATTTCCAAAATCTAAACCATATGCTCGCGGCAAAACTTTATCTGCATTTTGCTGTAAAACAACTCTTGTGTCGTTAGAATGAAAACCAATTCCCGATTTTAAAAACCATTGTAAATTATCGTTCTGAGTGTATAAAAAGTTCAATTTCGGATTGATAATTGTCTTCGTTTTTGTTAATGTTTCGTATGTTGGGTTTAAAGCATCATTATAAAGAAATTTAAAATAATCTAAACGAACAGCTGGAGAGATTTTAAATTTTCCAATTTCAAATTCCGAATTAAAAAATGCGTACATATTTGTTTGTCTTACATCTCCTAATTGAATTCTTTCTAAAACTTCTTTTCTGTTTTTTGTTCTTGAAAGCTCTACATCGTTTATTAAATCGTAACGCAAACCTGCTCCTTTTGTAAATTTTGCTTCAAAATCTCCAAAATTTTTATTGGAAATTATTTGAGCATTGGCACCAAATACATCTCTATTTTCGAACTGCTTTATTTGATCGCCATTTACTGGATCTTCTAAAAAGAAAGTAAAATTAGAATACAATTCGAAAGTATATTTCGAATAAAAAACGTTGCTTTTTAAAATCGCTTCGTTCGATAATGTTTTGTTAAACTGAACATTAAAATTTGTTCTAGAAGTATTTCCACCTTCGGTGTCGTCAATCGCACCAAACCTTGTAATATTTCCGTTTGCAACTTCTCTTTCTGGAATTTGTCCGGAAGCATCCCAGCTACTTGTAAAATGAGAAGCCGTTAATGTTACTCTATCTTTTCCTTTTAAAAAAGCACTATATTTTCCAAAAATATTTAATCTATTAAAGTTTTGAGGCGATTCGAAAGGTCCATCTGTTGCAATATATTCTATGGCAACATAGGCATTTTTATCTTTTTTAGACTCTAAAAGGTTAAACATTCCTAAGGTTCTTTGCGAATTAAACTGCCCAGCTTCTAAAGAGATTATATTTTTAGCAATGGCGTTTTTAGTAGAGAAATCTACATAGCCTGCTGTGTTAAAATCACCTTTATTTGCATAATAGGGACCTTTACCAAAATTGATGTTTTTAATGGTTTCTGGAATTATAAAGTGTAAATCGCTATACCCTTGCCCGTGTGCATGAGACACCATATTTATGGGCATTCCGTCCACAGAAAGTGCTACATCTGTTCCATGATCTACATCGAAACCACGTAAAAATATTTGTTCTGCTTTTCCACCACCAGCATGTTGTCCAATAATTAAACCGGGTACTTTTCTAAGAATTTCTTGCGACGAATTTACAGGATTCACACTCAAATCTACCTTTGCAATGGTTTGCAAAGCATTTATTTCTTTTCTTAAAACCATTTCTTCTAGTTGAAAAACTTTGGTTTGTAACTGAATGCTAAAGTTTGTAAAATTCTCTTTTGTTAGTATTATTTCTTGTTTTTGAAATCCTAAAATTCCTATTTGAATTCTATTTCCAACAAATGTATTGTCTAAAGTAAAACGCCCATTTAAATCTGTATGTGTATGCGAATTGGAATTTACATTATATACGTAAGCGTTTTCGATAGGTTCGTTAAATGCATCTAAAACTTTGCCTTTTAATTGTTGACTAAAAGTATTGATGCAAAAAACAACCGAAAAAAATATGATTAATTGATTCTTCATTTTTAATTTTTTAATTTTTTTGCGAATTTATATACTTTTAAGTTCTTTTTCAATTAATGGGCCTAATTCGTAAACAGCTCCAAGTAATTCTTGTTTTATTTTTGAAGCCTCTTCTACTTTACCATTTGCTTTTAAAATATAAGCTGTATGTAACATTGCTTCTGGCTCGAAAGTTTTATGGATTACATAATTTTCTGATATTTCTAAAGCTTTTTCTTTTTCGCCATTTTTGTATAAAGACCATGCCAATAAATCGTAAGATTGTGCTGTAGGTCTTTCTTTAATTTCTTGTTGTGCAATTGTTAATGCTTTTACTTTGTTTTTGGCATCTTCTGCATATAACAAAATATCGTATTTATGATACATTGCACCATAATTTGTATCTTTTACTTTAGACAAATACAAGGCTATTTCTTCTTTTTTCGTTTTATTTTTACCCATAAATTCGGCAATTTCTGCTTTTAATAGATGATAATCTGGTGCTGCATGTTCTTTGGTTACAGATTCTAAAATTCGCAAAGCTTCCTCTGGATTTCTTTCGTAAGAATACACAATCCAAGCAATTCCTTTTTTTGCATAACTATTGTTCGAATTTAATTCTAAGGCTTTTAAATACGCATTGTAAGAATCTGTAATTCTACTTGCATGCCCATAATAATCTGCTAAATTTGTAAAGTTCCATTGAAGTAATTCTTTATTATTAGAAGATTTGGCAATCTCTAGAGATGCTTCTAAATATTCGATTGCTTTGTTTAAATTTCCAATATGATCGTTGTATTTAGATAGCCTAATTAGGTAATCGAAATCTTTAAAATTTCTAACTTTTGTTAAATATTTTTCTACTGTTTCTAAATTCCCTAATTCTAGGTTTACATCAATTAGCATATATTGTGTTGCTTGTAATTTCTCTCCATTTGTTGCTGCTTTTTTAAGCAATTCTAAAGCCTCTTTAAATCGATGTTGAGAAATATAATTTCTTGCCAAACTTCTTAAATAACCTGCATTATTATAATTCGTTTTTTCGTTTGCAAGAAGTAAGTTTTGTTCTGCTTCTTTTAAAGCCTTAATATTTCCTGTTAATTGAAAAATTGTAGAATTAGCAGTAGCCAATTTTGCATTGTAAGGGTATTGGTTGGGTGTTTCTTCTAGTTTGTTTTTCCAAAAATTATATTCTAAAGTACTGTTTTCTAAAGACACATTCTTTTCTACATTTAAGTAAGCATTATAATCTATTGGATTTGTAATCTTTTGGTTTGTTTTTTTATTGCAACTAATTGCTAATGAAAAAGTTACAAATAATAAAATTAGTTGGATATATTTCATTTTTTGTATTTTAATGGTTAAAAAAACTAGCACACATTCCCCCAAACATGTGCTAGTATGGAAGTTGAGAATTTTATTCTCGACTTTTATGTATTGCTACTTCTACCAAGGAGCAGCTAAATAAGGGAAACTTGTTAAGAAGTCTTTATCGTTTGCACTAACATTATCGTCAGATAAAGTAGGGTTTTCTGTAAAATCTTCGCCTCCAAAGATTAATAACAGTTCTACTGTAATTACATCGTCTGCCAAAGCTCTTCCTGTTAACACATTTGTACCGTCGTAAAAAGTTGTTTTACCATCTAAAGAAACATTTAAAACGTCGGTTGCTAATAATCCTGTAAAAGCTGCTGCATCTTGTCCTAAAGCATTTTTATCTCCAGTATTTGCAAAAGCAGGACTTAGTGCTTTTAAATTTGTTTCGAACATCGATTGGAATTTTGCACTTTGTTGAGAGGGTACTGTTACATTAAACTCATCTTTTTTATCGGCAGAAACAAATACTGTATTTACTGCTGGTCTTCCCATTTGATCTTTCTGCATATAAGTTCCAGAAAAATCTGGCACTAAAATTTGTGTATCATTATCGTCTTTGCTACAACCCACTAAAATTAAAGAGGTTACAACTATTGCTGCTGTGTATTTTATAAAATTAAATTTCATGATATTTTGTTTTTTTAGTTGTTTAATTATTGTTTCACTTTCGTTTCTACCCAAGTATTAATTGTGCCACTTCCACCGATTCTAGATTTTGGAACCTCTACAACAATAGATAATACGTTTGTACCCTTAAAAGTATCTGTACCAGGATTGTTAAAAGCAGCTGCATTTCCGCCAACAATTTCGCCATATCTAGCAAAGTCCATAAAGAAAGGGTCGTCTCTAGGACCTGCAAACATTTTCATTCCATTTGCATTTTTAACGATAGCCTCTGCACCGTATTTAGTAATTTCGACATCAGATTGTAAAGAAGCAAAATTTATACTACTTGTTAATCCTGGAGAATTTGGCGCAACTGGCCCAAAGAAATACATTTTACCATCTCTAGGAATTGCTTGAATTACTAAATCTTCTACGTTGTCGTTATTCGTATCAATATTAAATTCTACCAAAACATTTTCATCAAAAGATGCTGCTGCAGTTGCAGTGGGCGCTAATAAACCTTGTATGTTTGCTACAAATACCAAATTACTAGTGTCTTCTCCTTGAAAAGCATAGAAATCTGTAATGTCTGCTGTTGTTCCTTTAGCTGCTGGCGCATCGATATGATCGGCTGCAACCACTGTAATTAAACCAATTATTGCAATAACAACGGTTCCTAATAAAATTTTACTTTTTTTCATTGTGTGAGTTTTTAAGTTAATATTTAATTGAATCTCACTTATACTTACGAGGAAATTGTAAGTACGGTTTTTAAAAAAGTGCTTTTTTTTTATTTATTTTGAAAACCCTTGTAAACACAAAGAAAATTAATCGAAATTATTTTTAAATTCAGTAAATAATTGTAGTATTGTAGAAGAAAAAAATGTAAAATTGAATAAATCAGAGAAAAATACATCTTGGAAAGAGAAACTTCACGAAATTATTTATGAAGCAGATACCAAAGAAGGCAAACTGTTTGATGTAATTTTGCTTATTGCCATTATTGCAAGTATTTTGTTTGTTATCTTAGAAAGTGTAAAAAGTTTCGATGCCAAATACCATAATTTTTTAAATATAAGCGAATGGGTAATTACAATTCTTTTCTCCATCGAATATATTCTAAGAATTATATCTATAAAAAAACCTTTTAAATACATTTTTAGCTTTTATGGCATTATAGATTTTTTATCTACCATACCAAAATACCTGTCTTTTATACTTATAGGAACGCACAGTTTAGTGGCTTTAAGAGCTTTAAGATTGCTTCGTGTTTTTAGAATTTTAAAATTAGGAAGATATATTGGTGCTTCAAACAACTTAATGCTCGCTTTAAAAGCAAGTAGAGCCAAAATTGCTGTGTTTTTATTCTTTGTTGTAATTGTATGCGTTATTTTAGGAACAGTAATGTATATGGTAGAAGGCGAAGAAAATGGCTATACCAACATTCCTGTTAGCATTTATTGGGCAATTGTTACCTTAACAACGGTTGGTTTTGGAGATATTGCACCACAAACTGCTTTAGGGCAATTTATTTCGAGTATTATTATGATTTTAGGATACTCGATTATTGCAATTCCTACAGGAATCGTAAGTTCTGAAATTACAAGTGCCAACGCAAAACCCGACTTAAATACACAATCTTGCCCAAATTGTTTAAAAGATAAACACAAAGCAAAGGCTACATTTTGTTATAATTGTGGAAGCATTCTAAATCCATGATTCAAAAACCTACAAACACTTTAATAACCATTGTTGGCCCAACAGCAATAGGAAAAACAGCACTAAGTATAAAGTTAGCAAAAGCTTTTAATGCCGATATTATTTCGTGCGATTCTAGGCAATTTTATAAAGAAATGACCATTGGAACTGCAGTACCAGATGCAAATGAATTGGCTGCAGCAAAACACCATTTTATACAAAACAGAAGTATTTTCGAAGATTATAATGTGGGTGAATTTGAAAGAGATGCGTTATCTAAATTAGAAGAATTATTTCAACAAAACCCAGTACAAATAATGGTGGGTGGCAGTGGTTTGTATGTAGATGCTGTTTTAAAAGGTTTGGATTATTTCCCTGAAGTAGATCCTAAAATAAGAGAAAACCTAACAAAAGAATTAGAAGAAAAAGGAATTGAGCCATTGCAACAAAAACTAAAAGAACTAGATATAAAAACCTACAATTCAATTGCTATTGAAAATCCACACCGTTTAATGCGAGCTTTAGAGGTTTGCATTGGTTCGGGATTGCCCTACTCTACTTTTAAAAACAAACCCAAAAAAACAAGAAATTTTAATACAATAAAAATTGGTTTAAAAGCAGATAGAGAAATTATATATAACAGAATAAACCAACGTGTAGATATAATGCTAGCAAATGGTTTGTTAGAAGAAGCCAAAAAACTATACCCTCATAAAAAACTGAATGCCTTGCAAACAGTTGGTTACAGAGAATTATTTTCTTATTTTGATGGTACTTTTACAAAAGATTTTGCCATTTCAGAAATCAAAAAAAACACCAGACGCTTTGCCAAAAGACAATTCACTTGGTTTAAAAAAGACAAAAACACCATTTGGTTCGATTATAAAATTGATGCGAATAAAATTATTGAAGAAATAAAGAAAAAGATAAAAAATAATGAAAGATAAATTGCTAAGCTTACTTTATAAAATTTACGATTTAAAAGATAAAATCGCTTTTTTTCCTTCGATAATTGCCATTGCAGGAGCTATTTTCGCTTATATAATGATGTATTTAGAAAATAAAGGAATCTCTAAATACATTCTCGAATTTCTACCAGAATTGGTAATTAACAACACCGAAACCGCAAGAGCTATTTTAACCACTTTTATTGGAGGATTAATCTCTATAATGGTTTTTAGTTTTTCTATGGTAATGATTTTACTAAACCAAGCTTCTAGCAATTTTTCGCCACGTTTATTACCCGGTTTAATTTCCAACAGAAGGCATCAAATTATATTGGGCATTTATTTATTTACCATTATCTATTGTATTTTTATATTGGTTTTTATAGAACCTACAGGAAAAAAATACCAATTACCGGGTTTTTCTGTTTTGCTTTCTATTGTCTTTATGGTAAATTCTTTAGCAGCATTTATCTATTTTATTCATTCCATCTCACAAGAAATTCAAATTAACAACATACTTTCAAATATTTTTTCTTCTTCTAAAAATAGACTGAAAAAAATTATTGAAAAGGAAAAACAAATAAATGCTTCTAAACCAAATTCAGAAAATTGGACAACCTACAACGCAAAATCTTCTGGCTATTTTAATACCATTTCTACAGAAACATTGCTTCATATTGCTAAAGAAAACAATATTAAAATAGAAATCGTTTCGAATAAAGGTTCTTATTGTAATGAAGATGCAGTACTTTTTAAAATAGACAAAAAAGTAGATGACCGAATTATTAAAAAAATTTACTCGAATTTTAATTTTTCTAAAAGCGAATTAATTGACGATAACTACTTACTCGCTTTTAAACAAATTACCGAAGTTGCTGTAAAATCGATGTCTCCTGGAATAAACGATCCTGGAACTGCCATAAATGCAATCGATTACCTGTCTCAACTATTTATTTTGCGCGTACAAAAACAAGATGTAGATTTGGTACAAGAAAAAGACGCTATTTTAATCATATTAAATTCAGTAAATTTTAAAGATTTAATTTACAATGTAATGGCACCATTAAGAACCTATTGTGCTCACGACGTTATTATTGTTAGAAAATTATTAGCATTGCTAGAAAATTTAAAAAAGAAAGCCATTTTAAATTCTTATAAACAATCTATTGATAATGAAATAGCACTCTTATTAACAGACGCAAAAAGAGAAATTGCCAACGAAAGCGATTTTAAAAAACTAAAAGAATATACTTCTAATTAAAATTTAACTTTTTTAATACGATTGATATTTGGCTAAATCACACGCTTTTATATCTTTGTCTCACAAAAAAACAACATTATAATGAAATTTAAAATTATACTTTTTTTAATTGCTTTTTCAAGCATCGTTACAGTTGCACAAACTAAAGTAGGCACTATTAATAGCGATTATATAATTAATATTATGCCAGAAGCCAAAACAGTGGTAGAAATGACACAAGCTTATGGTGCAAAATTAGATTCTTCTTTTAACGTAAAACTACAAGATTATAAAGCAAAAATAGAAGATTATAAAGCAAAAGAAAAAGAAATGGGCGAGTTGTTAAAGAAAACGACTCAAAAAGAATTGATGGCTTTAGATAAAGATATTCAAAAATATCAAAAAAACGGAACTGCGTTAATGCAATTAAAGAGAGAAGAATTAATGCGTCCGCTTTATAAAAAATTAAGTGATGCAATTACAGAAGTTGCGAAAGCTAATGGATACACCCAAATTTTAACAACCTCTGGTAATGAGTTTGCTTATATTGATGAGCAATTCGATATCACAAAATTAGTGATTACAAAACTTGGAATAGCAATTCCTAAACAAACACAAGAGTAATTTATTTTATTGTTGATTACAATTAGTAAAAACACCTCATATTCTTTAATTAGATTGTGAGGTATTTTTACTACTAAAAAGGCAAGTTCGATTAAAAAAAACACTGTTTATCAAATAGTTATGTTTTTCTTTTTTAAAACAACTGTCGTTTCGACTTCATGGAAAAATCTTAGGCTAAATATAAGATTTCTCAACTACACTGCGTTTCGTTCGAAATGACAATATACTGGTTACATTCCGTTTTCACGAGCATGGGCTTATTGGTGTCAAAAAATGGTTGGTAAAATTCTCTGTATCCCTTTCTATTATTGATTAAATTAGAAGTTTATTGAAATTGGTTTCAATAAACTTTTTTTGTAATATGAAAACAATAAAAAAAGCGATGCTAGCAATTTTAAAGCAAATTCCAAGGAATTTAAAGGAATTCTTTTCAGTTAATACATAACAAAGAGGCTGTCACAAAAGCAAATTTAACTGTCATTTCGATCTCATGGAAAAATTTAGGCTAAATATAAGATTTCTCAACTACACTGCGTTTCGTTCGAAATGACAATATACTGGTTACATTCCGTTTTCACGAGCATGGGCTTATTGGTGTCAAAAAATGGTTGGTAAAATTCTCTGTATCCCTTTCTATTATTGATTAAATTAGAAGTTTATTGAAATTGGTTTCAATAAACTTTTTTTGTAGTATGAAAACAGTAAAAAAAGCGATGCTAGCAATTTTAAAGCAAATTCCATGGAATCTTAATACATAACAAAGAGGCTGTCACAAAAGTAAATTTAACTGTCATTTCGATCTCATGGAAAAATTTAGGCTAAATATAAGATTTCTCAACTACACTGCGTTTCGTTCAAAATGACAATATACTGGTTACATTCCGTTTTCACGAGCATGGGCTTATTGGTGTCAAAAAATGGTTGGTAAAATTCTCTGTATCCCTTTCTATTATTGATTAAGTTAGAAGTTTATTGAAATTGGTTTCAATAAACTTTTTTTGTAGTATGAAAACAATAAAAAAAGCGATGCTAGCAATTTTAAAGCAAATTCCAAGGAATCTTAATACATAACAAAGAGGCTGTCACAAAAGCAAATTTAACTGTCATTTCGACTGTAATGGAGAAATCTTATTTATTGAATTTCAATATTTTAGATTTTTCGATAACTTCGTTAGCTACTTTCAATCAAAATATATTTTGATTTTAGTAATGCTTAAAATGACAAACTTTAATACTTTCGAGACAGCCTCTTGTTATAAATTATACCATTTATATTTTTCTACCTAAACGCATAACGCTCTGTTTCTCCTTCTAAATTAATCACTTCGATAATAATTGGAGATCCTTTGCTAGAAGAAAAATCTAATCTTTTTGAAGCATCTGCCGCATTTTTAACAGGTTTTTTATTAATTTTTGTAATTATAAAACCTTCTTTTACTCCATAATAATCTAAGCTTTTATTTGCATTTTGGATAATTTTTGCTCCATAAGAAATATCGTATTTTTTCTTTTCTTCTTTAGATAAATCTTTTAAAACCAACTTAAATTCACTAGATATAAAAGAATCTTTTTTACTTAATTTCACTTCTTTTGTGACGATTTCTCCATCTCTATCAACCGTAATATTTACAGATTCTCCGGGTCTTTTAGCCGTTAATTGTCCTCTTAATTCAGAAAACTTAGAAATTTTAACATTGTTTACTTTTGTAATAATATCGCCCGATTTTAAACCCGCACTTTGTGCACCACCTCCATCTGTAGTCGAAGCAATTTTTACACCATCGATATCAGAAGTTTCTGGATCTATATTAATTCCTAAAATGGCTTCTTGTACAGCACCATACTCTAAAATATCGTCGATAATTTTTTTAGCAATATTAGAAGGCACTGCAAAAGAATATCCAATAAAAGAACCTGTTCTAGAAGAAATAGCTGTATTTATTCCTACCAATTCTCCACGTGTGTTTACCAAAGCTCCTCCACTATTTCCTCGATTTACTGCAGCATCTGTTTGAATAAAAGACTCTATATTTCTATTTCCCTCTAAATCTCTACCTTTTGCAGAAACAATTCCTGCAGTTACTGTAGAGGTTAAATTGTAAGGATTTCCCACAGCTAAAACCCATTCTCCAATTTTTATATTGTCAGAATTTGCGAAAGGAATGTATGGCAAATCCATATCTGCATCAATTTTTAACAATGCAATATCATTCTCTGCATCTGTTCCTATTAATTCTGCTTTATATTTTTTTTTGTTGTTTAAAGTAATTTCTAAATCAGTTGCACCATCAATCACATGATTGTTGGTAACAATATAACCATCTGCAGATATTATTACTCCACTTCCAGTACCCACTTGCTCGTACCTTCTTGTACCACTTCCACTTCCATAAAAAAGTTCTGCCCAAGGATTGGTTTGTGTTCTAATAGCTGTATTTTTAACATGTACAACTGCATGAACGCTATTTTCTGCTGCTGTTGTAAAATCTATCGAATTTGCAATCGTGCTTGCCCTATCTAATGCAGGGTTATAACTTGCTGTTACTGTTTGTATAGGTTGCGAAATTGTTCTGTTTACAATAACCTCTTGGTCGAATAACATTTTGTAGCCACCTAATGTAATTGCACCTCCTAGAAGTGCCATTCCTAAAAAACCAAAAAATTTTTTCATAATTTTAAATTTTTATTTACTCAAAGATACAATTTTAACAAATCAACAAAATCTGTTTAACTTGTTTTTAACGCACTTTAACCACTTTTTAACAAGCCCTTTTTCCTACTGAAAATTCCTATATTTGTCTTATGAAACTAACTTTTTTTAAATATCAAGGAACTGGAAACGATTTTGTGATGGTAGATAACAGAACAAAAACCTTTCCAAAACAAAATACTGACAAAATTTCACAAATTTGTGACAGACATTTTGGGGTTGGTGCAGACGGAATTATTCTAATCGAAAAAGACACCAATTACGATTTTAAAATGATTTATTTTAATGCAGATGGAAGTGAAACCTTCTGCGGAAATGGAGGTAGATGCGCTGTAGCTTTTGCCAAACAGCTACAGCTAATTAAAAACAAAACCACTTTTCTTGCCTTTGATGGAGAACATTATGCAGAAATAAATAACGACATTGTTTCTCTTCAAATGATTGATGTTGAAGATATTCAGATAAAAGAAAATGCTGTTTTTGCTTACACAGGAACACAACATCATGTAGAATTGGTCGATAATTTAGACAATTATCCTGTTTTTGAAAATGGAAAAAAAATAAGATATTCGTACGAAAACCCTGGAAGCAATGTAAATTTTGTTCAGCAAATAAATAACAATACTTTTCGAGTAAGAACTTACGAAAAAGGGGTAGAAAACGAAACATTGGCTTGTGGAACTGGCGTTACTGCTGTTGCCATTGCCATGCACAAAACAAATAAAACGAACAGCAACACTATTTCTTTGCCTGTTGAAGGTGGCAATTTAGCAGTTTCTTTTACAGAAGAAAACGGATGCTATAAAAACGTATTTTTAAAAGGACCAGCGACTTTTGTTTTTAAAGGTACGATTGAGGTATAGATTTTATTTATAGTGTAGAAAAATAATTAGATAATAACGAAACAATATTTAAATGAATTATCTTACGCTGTTATTAGTTGTTGGCAACACAAGCTGAAAAATTCCTTAAACCAACAAATTTATTGATTGAATTTGATAATTTAGTATCTTTGATAAAAAGAAAACTGAAATGAATATAGAAGCTCGAAAAATAGAATTTATTAAAGAATTCTTAAAACTTCAAAGCGAAGAGGCAATTTCTAAGCTGGAAAAAATATTGAAAAAGGAAAAAATCACTTCCAACGAAAAGGTTTTTAATCCAATGACCATCGAGGAATTAAATAAACGTATTGACAAATCGGAATCAGATTTTAAAAACAATCGATTTAAAACAAGTTCTGAACTTTTAGCCAAATATGGATAATGAATTTTAAAATCATTTGGTCTGGCTTTTCCGAAACTCAACTTGACGAAATTTATGAATATATATGAAAAGGAAGTAAATACAAGAGTTGGTACTAAAATTGTTATTGGAATAATTAAAGAATTGGAGAAATTGATAAAAGCTTCTTTTATAGGTCAAGAAGAAAAATCGCTTAAAGATAGAAAAATTAAATATCGCTACTTGGTTTTCAAAAACTATAAAGTAATATATTCAGTTGACGAAGAAAACAGATTTATAAAAATTTCGGATGTTTTTGATACTCGACAAAATCCACCTAAAATGAAACGGACAAAATAAAGTCAGTTGCCAACACGTATAAAATTAATTGCTTGCTTCTAGACTGCTTTACAAAAGTCCTCACGGACTTACTATCTACGATTTATTTACTAAATTTAGTACCTAAACCACGCAACTAATCTTATACAAAACCTATGTTTTCTATGTCTCTATGTGGTAAAATAGTCACAGTAAAAATACAATTATGCTGTTAAAAAGTAAAAAAATAAAACTTAGAGCCTTAGAACCCGAAGATTTAGACTTTTTATTTCAAATAGAAAACAACGAATCTTTTTGGGAAATAAGCCATACACAAACACCGTTTTCTAAATATATATTAAAACAATATTTAGAAAATGCACATTTAGATATTTATCAAGCCAAACAACTACGATTAATTATCGAAGAAAATGCTTCCAAAAAAGCAATTGGAACCATCGATCTTTTCGATTTTAATCCGCAACATAAAAGAGCAGGAATTGGCATTTTAATTCATCCCGATTTTCAAAAAAAAGGCTTTGCTTCAGAAGCCTTATCTCTCTTAATTAATTATGCTTTTTTACACTTAAACTTGCATCAATTATATGCAAATATTACAGTCGATAATGCCAAAAGCATCTCTTTATTTAAAAAATATCACTTCAAAAAAGTAGGTATAAAAAAAGATTGGATTTTATCCGAAGGAAAATATAAAGACGAAATTTTATTTCAGTTGATAAAAGAGTAACTTTGCAATCTTTTAAAAACAAAACCATTGAACAAAAAAATTATTTACATTTTAGCTTTTTTCCTTTTATTAGGTGGAATTTTAGCTTACAATTACTATCAAAAAATTTTCGGAAAAGCCATTACAAAAGATATTGAACTATTCGTAAATTCTTCTGATAGCTTAATAGATGTGAAAAAAAAGCTTGAAGATTTTTCGAGAAGTCCAGAAACATTTCTTTGGGTAGCTTCGAAAAAAAACTTCGAAAAACCAAAAGCCGGACGCTATCTTGTAAAAGAAGGAATGTCGAACAACGATTTGGTAAATATGTTACGAAGTGGAAGACAAACTCCGCTAAAAATTTCTTTTAACAACCAAGATACCTTAGAAAAACTCGCTGGAAGAATTGCCGAACAAATTCAAGCCGATTCAATTGCTTTATTAGAAACTTTTAGAGATCGAGAATTTTTATCGAAAAACAATTTAACGGAAAAATCTGTACTTCAAATATTTATACCAGATACTTACGAATTTTACTGGACCGTTTCTCCTGAAAAGTTCAGAACAAAAATGTGGGTTGCTTACAAGCGATTTTGGAACGAAAACCGGTTGAAAAAAGCACAAAAATTAGGTTTAACAAAAGACCAAGTAATTACATTGGCTTCTATTGTTCAAAAAGAAACCGCACAAAATTCCGAAAGACCAACTGTTGCTGGCTTGTATTTAAACAGACTCGAAAAAAATTGGCCTTTACAAGCAGATCCTACAATAATTTACGCCATTAAACAGTTAAAAGGGCAAGATTATGTAGTAAAAAGAGTGTTAACTGTAGATTTAGAAATAAACTCGCCATACAACACCTATAAAAATACAGGTTTGCCTCCTACATTAATTTCAATGCCAGATGTAAGTGCTATTGATGCTGTTTTAAATGCAGAAGATCATGAGTACTTTTACATGTGTGTAAATGTAGATAAATTAGGCTACCATGCTTTTGCAAAATCTTTGGCACAACATAATAGAAATGCCGAAAAATACCACAGATGGTTAAACAAACAAGGAGTAAATAGGTAAATTGGAGGTTAGAAGTTAGAAGTTGGAAGTTAGAAGTTAGAAGTTAGAAGTTAGAAGTTAGAAAACTATGAGATTAAGCTTTTTTAAAATTATAATTTTCGTTTTTTTTAGTTCAATTTTTACTTCTTGTACAAGCAAAAGTACCAAGGTAAAAAATCATGAAAAAATTCAGTTTTTTAAAGAAATTGAAAAATTAAACGAATTTAAAATTGCCGAAAAAAGAATCGATTCTTTAAAAAGTGAAGGTATTGATGCTGAAATTTCCATCAGTATTTTAAAAGATTCGTTTTATAAAGAAGATTCGTTAAAAAATATTTCTTTGGCTTTTATAAATGAAGGTTTAAAGTATTCGAATAACATTTTATATACCATAAAATTTAACAGAAATACCTATAAAATACTTTCTGTAACTCCAAATTAAAGCAAATGTTTGCCATACTAAAAAAAGAATTCAACTCGTTTTTTGCTTCGCCAATTGCCTATTTGGTTATTGGTGTTTTTTTACTAATCAATGGTTTGTTTCTTTGGGTTTTTAAAGACGATTTTAATATTTTAAACGCTGGTTTTGCAGATGTAAATCCGTTTTTTTATTTAGCTCCTTGGGTGTTTTTATTTTTAATACCTGCCATTACCATGAAAAGTTTTGCAGAGGAATTTAACAATGGAACCATCGAACTTTTAAAAACAAAACCATTATCTGATTGGCAAATTGTAATGGGCAAATTTTGGGCTTCACTCCTATTAGTTCTTATTGCTTTAATACCTACTTTAACCTACATTTATACGATTTATCAACTAGGAAATCCTGTTGGAAATCTCGATTTTGGAAGCACAATAGGTTCTTATATTGGCTTGTTTTTTTTAGCATCTACCTATACAGCCATTGGTTTGTTTACCTCCTCAATTTCTAAAAACCAAATTGTGGCTTTTATTTTAGGTGTTTTAATTACTTTTTTATTGTTTTATGGCTTTGATGCGATTTCTAATTCGTTTGAAAACGATTCTTTAACCATTAAAAAATTAGGAATTAACGAACATTTTAAAAGCATTTCACGTGGTGTAATTGACACAAGAGATATTATTTATTTTTTAAGTGTAACTGTTTTCTTTTTATTCATCACTAAAACACGATTAGATTATGAATAAAAACATAAAACATATCGCAATTTTAATTGTTGGTTTGGTGGTTTTAAATATTGCAAATCAGTCGTTTTATAAGCGTTTCGATTTAACTGCAGACCAACGTTACACACTTTCTAAAACTACAAAATCCATTCTTTCTAATGTAAATCGCAATTTATTTATAACGGTCTATTTAGAAGGAGAATTTCCTTCAGAATTTAAGAGATTACAGGTAGAAACACGTCAATATTTAGAAGAATTGGCTTCTGAAAACTCATTCATAAAAATCAATTTTGAAAATCCTGATGAACAACGTGAAGCATTAATTAAAAGAGGAATGATGCCCAGTCAATTAACTGTGGAAGAAGATGGTAAACTTTCGGAAGCCATTATTTTTCCTTGGGCAGAAATTTCTTACCGTAAAAAAACGACCACTGTTTCTTTGTTACCAAACGCAATTATGGCTTCACAAGAAGCACAATTGGCAAAAGCAATCGAAAATTTAGAGTATAGTTTTTCGAATGCCATTAATTCTGTGACTCGTAATAAAGAGAAAAAAATTGGAATTATTACTGGAAATGGAGAATTAGAAGACATTTATCAATATAGTTATTTAAGCGAAGTCGCTAAAAAATATCGTTTGGCAAAATTTACATTAGATTCTGTGGCTACAAATCCGCAACAAACTTTGCAAGATTTAACAGGTTTAGATTTGGCAATTATAGCAAAACCTACACAGCGATTTTCTGAAAACGAGAAGTTTGTTTTAGATCAATTTATTGCCAATGGTGGTAAAACTCTTTGGATGATAGACAATGTGCAAGCAGACCAAGACAGTTTGTTTAATGGGGCAAAAATGTTGGCATATCCTAGAGATTTAAACTTAACAGATTTATTTTTCTCTTACGGAATTCGCATAAATTCTATTTTGATAAAAGATTTATATGCCGCTAAAATTCCTTTGGCAACTGGCGCAAGTGGCAACCAAACTCAATTTCAGAATTTAGATTGGTATTATCATCCTTTGGTTGGTGGAAATCCGAACCATTCAATTACTAAAAATATTTCTCCTGTAAGGTTACAGTTTGCAAATCAAATAGATACATTAAAAAACAACATTAAAAAAACACCTTTGTTAGTCAGTTCTGTACGAACCCAAAAAGTAGGAACGCCTACTTTTGTGGAGCTGCAATCTATTGCAGAAGAAGTTTTGGAAGCAGATTATAATGATGGCAACCAGTTATTTGCTGTTTTATTAGAAGGTAATTTTAATTCGGCATATAAAAACAGAATAAAACCTTTTGAAACATCACTTTACAAAGAAAATTCTACAAACAATAAAATGATTTTTATTGCGGATGGTGATGTTGGGAAAAATCAAATTTTAAAAGGAAAACCTTTCGATTTAGCGAGAGACAAATGGACCAACGAACAATTTGGAAATAAAGATTTTTTATTAAATGCAATCGATTATTTATTAGACGATGTTGGTTTGATGCAACTAAGAAATAAATCGTTAAAAATTCGTATGCTAGACAAGCAGAAAGCCTTTAAAGAACGTACTTTTTGGCAATTTTTAAATGTTGTTTTGCCTTTGGTTTTGCTATTTAGTTTCGGAATTCTTTTTAATTATTTGCGTAAAAAGCGATATTCTTAAGAGTTATTATGCAAAGATTTAATTAAAAAGAGACGGATTTCACTGGTTTTTACAGATATTGACGGAATTTTTGCTCTGAGATTCACTAAGAATTAAAAAAACGAATTTTATAAATTCTTACCAATTATTACTTAAAATTTCACGAAGCCCAAAATCAAACCAACTACACTGTCTGTTCGAGTGATTTTGACTTTTCGCCAAAATTGTATCGAGAACAACTTTAAAACCTTGAAATTTAAATAGAAAGCAAATCATCATAAATAAAAGAATATCCCAAAACATTCTCTAACTTACTTGAACTAATTATTTTCCATTCGTATTTTTCGTTTTTCTCAAAAATGGGTGCTTCTAAACCTTTGCTGTTTCTAGCATTTACATAAAATTCTTCTCTTGTTGGATGGTGTGTTGCACAGGCATTAAAAGTTTCGTTCCAACAATTCTGGTTAATAATTTCGTGAATAATTGCTATACAATCTTCTCTATGAATCATATTTACAAAACCTTTGGGTTGTGGAATTTTTCGCCCACCTTTAAACCAATTTCCAGGATGTCTTTCTCCACCAAACAAACCTGCAAAACGAATTATTGTGCTTTTAAAAAAGGTGTTTTTTCTAAATAAATTTTCAATTTTTACCAATGGATTATTCTCGTCAAGAACATCTTCTTCTGCCATAATTTTATTAATTCTTGGATATACAGAAGTAGAACTTATAAAAATTACCTTCTGAATAGGCGAATTTGTAATTTGAGAAACCAAGTTTTCAAAACCAGCCACATCTTTAGACGTAATGGCTACAATTAAAATATCTGAAGTTAAAAAAGCGTTAACCTCTTTAAATTTAGAAATGTTTACCAAATAGGGTTCCACACCAACAGAGGCTAAAGTAGCCATTTTTTCTTTAGAAGTTGTAGAGCCTTTTACTGCAAAACCTTCCTCTAAAAAAGAAATTGCTAAGGGTTTTCCTAACCAGCCACAGCCTAAAATACTTATTTTTTTCAATTTGAATTATTTTAAGAAATACAAAGATACATTTCCTTAATTTAAGATTTTGTTAACATTTAGCGTTTTTTGAAATCGTAATTTTGATATTATTACGAACTAAATAACGAATCATGAAAAAAATTTCAATTAAATTTTTAAGTACACTTACTGTTTTCGCAATGGTTTTCTTTACAAATTGTCAAAAGAAAGAAACAAAAGAGAATACTGTAAAAGAGGAGATTAAAAAAGAAGAAGTTAAAAAAGCTCCTGCTGCAAAAGTTGCGGCTCCAGCCCCAAGTCCGTTTTCGACTTTAGAACAAAAAGTAGGTTTAACCGATGTTACTATAGAGTATTCTAGACCAAGCATGAGAGGACGTACCATTTTTGGAGATTTAGTACCTTATGGAAAAACGTGGAGAACAGGTGCCAACGTAAACACAAAAGTAACTTTTAGCACAAATGTTACTGTTAACGGAAAAAATGTAGAAAAAGGAACTTATGCATTATACACGGTACCAAACCAAAAAACTTGGGACATTATGCTGTATAAAGATGCAGACAACTGGGGAAATCCAAAAGAATGGGATGATGCCAAAGTAGTAGCAAGTATTACTGCAGACGTTGTAAAAATGCCAATGAAAATTGAAACTTTTACCATTACATTAGACGATTTAACAAACAATTCTGGAGTGATAGGAATTCTTTGGGAAGATGTGTATGTAGGCTTGCCTATTGAAGTTCCTACAGATGCTGCTGTGATGGCTTCTATCGACGAAGTAATGAAAGGTTCGCCAAATGCAAGAGCTTATTACGATGCTGCTGTGTATTTTAAATCGGAAGATAAAGACATTAGCAAAGCGGTAACTTGGATAGACAAAGCCGTTGAAATGTCTAAAGACGATCCTAAATTTTGGATGTTAAGACAACAATCTTTAATACATGCAAAAGCAGGAAAAACAGCTACTGCAATCGCGGCTGCAAAACAATCTTTAGAACTGGCTAAAAAAGCGGGTAACGACAGTTATGTAAAAATGAACGAAAATTCTTTAAAAGAATGGGGAGCAAAATAATTTGATTTTCTTCTCAAAAGCATTTAAAATCTCAAGTTAAAACTTGAGATTTTTTTGTTTTAAAGGTAATGGTGTTTTTCTCTATTGAGTTTCTAAATAAAAAAACATTAGTTAGCTACTGATATAAGTCATTTAAACAACTCATATCAACGATAAAGTTGGCATTAATTATACCTAATAGTAGGTATTGAATTACTAAAAATAAATTCTAATCTTTAACCAAACCTAAAAACCTGAGTTCGATTAATAAATTGTCAACTGATTAGACTTTACAGTCTGATATTTTATAGCAGGTTTTTTTGGTAAAAAGCTATATGCAATAAGACCTGCGATTATGTTTGACAAGAAATTAGTAAAACTTCTATGTCTAGAATGTTCAATTTGACAAATATTTTTGAGTTCGTCATTTACGGTTTCAATAACAGAGCGTTTACGCAGTAAAATTTTATCACTCATTGTCATTAAAGAATTCTTCATATTGTTTTTAATATGAGTAATTAAATGCAATCCATCAGCAAAAAGTAACTGCATTAAATCTTTTCCAACATAACCTTTGTCCGCATATAACTTACCATAAATTTTATCTAAAAAAGACTTCTTTTTTAATGGCGTTCTATCATCAACATTAGCTTGGGTTATGCAGAAGTTTAGGATTTCACCTTTATCATTTATAACGATATGCAATTTAAAGCCATGGAACCATCCTATAGTGGATTTTCCAGTGGTTGCAATGCCTTTAAATACTTTATTATTCTTAATTCGTTTGGGGCTGCAAACTCTAACAGGTGTAGAATCTACAAAAGAAATACCCGTAGAATTACCTAAACAACATGTCTTTAAAAATAAAGTCATTGGCATGAGGTTTTGCTGCATGAGTTCTGTAAATCTATTGTATGAAACTGTAGCTGGGAAATCATCTTGCATATGCTTTTGCAAGTAATACACGTAAAAGTGTTTAAAGGTCCTAAAACCACTAAGCTGAAACAAAATGGTAATGGTAATTACCTCGCTATTTGACATAACACTGGGACGTTTTGATGGATTGCCTAAAAGGTGTTTACTGACTATTTGGTCATATTCTTTACAAAATTCATCAACAAGACAGAAAATTTCAGTAATTTTAGAGTAGATTATCATAGATAGATTTTTAGATTAATAAATTGAAATTCAATACTTTAATTTACTGAAAATCTATCTTTTTTACTAGAAAAAAATGCCTAAATTTTAATCGAACTCAGGTTAAAAAATAATATTATGGGACAAAAATCTACAAAACATATTAATGACGTAATGAATGAATCAGTTGCAAAAACTGAAACACCACCAGCAATTGAAGAAGCAAATAAATTACTTCAAATTAAAAGAAATCAAATTTTTATTGAAGACGACTCTTTCATTGGAGACCCTTATTCTTTATTAGGTCGAGTAATAGAAGTAAGGAGTAAAGATGGTAAATGTAACAATAATGTTAACAATGGATATGCAGAATTTTCTGCTTTTCCAATACCTGGCGTTACAGTAAACGAAAATTCTAAAATTAGACAACCTTTAAAAACAAAATCTTTTATAGTAGATAAAAAATTAAGCCTTGAAGTTGGTTTTCTAAACTTTTTAAACTCAAAACTAGATAACGAATCTCTATTTAGTGTAATTGTGTATGACCAAGCTGTTGGGCTTTTAAAAATTCAAGATCCTAATTATTTAACTGGTATGAGAATGTGGATTCAACAAAATGAAAATATAATTAATGATCCAGAAATCTGCCACCTTCTTGTGGTAACAGGAATGGTTCAAAAAAATATAATTAGGAAGAAATATAAAAAATTTGAAGTAAAAGCAAAAGGAGGAGCATATGGGTTAAGTGTCAATGGAAATTTATACACAAGCACCGAAGACTATTCACTAGATATGCGATTTGGACTTTCTTATCAAAGAATTCCTATCCCTAATAAAACAG
The DNA here is from genome assembly GCF_017498485.1 of Polaribacter batillariae. NCBI lineage: Bacteria > Pseudomonadati > Bacteroidota > Flavobacteriia > Flavobacteriales > Flavobacteriaceae > Polaribacter > Polaribacter batillariae. Next base: position 441,557 of record NZ_CP071795.1, read on the forward strand.
ATATTTTAAAACAACCATCTATAAACATAGCTAAATCAAAAATAGACATCGCAGATATTGATGATTTTCTTACATTAAGAAATTCCGAAATAAAGGGTCTGGATATATTCAATTCAGAAGTTAAGACTGAATTTGTTGAGAAATTACTTCTGCCAAATGAAGATGAAATTAACTTTATAGATAACGTAGAGTTCAAAAAATAAATTATGAGAAATACTTTTGCAATATTACTATTACTTCTTTCGCTCACATTATATAATTGTTCAGTAACAAAAGGAATAGAAAATAAAACTGTAAAAAATGCTATTAGTTTACAAGAAGATGTGATTAATAATCCTTTCTTTAAAAAAATATTATTAGAATTAGAAGTTACTAATGATATTGATTGGAGCGAAGGAAGAACAAGCTTTATCAAAGAAGATTTAAACGATTATCAATCTAATACACATTGGTTAATAGATAAATACGAAACAAAAGGAGGTTATGATAAAAACGCTGTTTTTTTATGGCGTAAATTCAATCCTTGGTCTTCAACAACAGCAGTAACAACTAAATGTGTTGAAAAGACTAAATTAAATAAGTGGAAATTAAAAAGAGACAAATATTCAATCTTAAATACTCTAATTCACGAAAGAGTGCATTCATTTTGTCAAGTTCATCCTAATGGTAAACAAACAAGAGTGGCTAATGTTTGCGACGCTTCTTATGTTGCAGGAGATTTAGCAGAAATATTGATTTTAAATAAAATGGGAGTGAAAGAGAGGAAGATGAACAAACCTATTTGTCCTGCTCTTAAAAAGAAAATTGACGAATATAATTTAATAATGATAAAATAACTGGTGGGAGAACATGCATAATTAATTGCTAGTTCTTGCCAATTTACTGAAGTCCTCACGGATTTTCTATCTTAATTTATTTTCTAAACTTAGTGCTTAAACATCGTAACCAACTCTATACAAAGTCATTATATAAAAAAATCTCAAGTTTTAGCTTGAGATTTTTTTTTATTTTGAAAAAGTTTTCTACTGCACCTTAATAGAACAACCAATAGCACGTGTTTCTGTTTTTTCTACTTTTTTTCCAGCTAATAAAGCATCCACAGCATTTTCTACATATTTTTCTGTAACTGCATCTGGATTTCTAGAACTGTTATCAATCGCACCAATGTATTGTACTTTCATGTCTTTTTTAGTCACAATGTAAACATGCGGAGTTTTTGTGGCTCCGAATTTTGGATACACTTTTTGCCCGTCGTCAAATAAATACGGAAACGTAAATCCTTTTTCGGTTGCTCTTTCTTTCATTTTTTCGAAACTATCACCAGAAACTGCTGTAGGGTCATTAGGGTTAATCGCAATTACTGGAAAGCCTGCTTTTTTGTATTTTTGGTCTAAAGCAATAATTCTATCTTCGTTTGCTACGGAATACGGACAAGTATTACAGGTAAAAATGATTATAAAACCTTTTGCAGACGTGTAATCTGACAAAGAAACCATTTTATTATCGATATTTTTTAATCGAAAATCTTCAATTTTATCTCCTACTTTATAACCGTCTTTTTTATCAGTTTTTATGGTAAATGCCGTTAAAGCAAATACATACAGTACTATTATTGCTTTTGTAAATTTCATTTTTTCTAAGGATTTAAAAAGGTTTGTACTTCTTTTTCTAACGTTTCGTATTTAAAAGACTGTTCGTAAAACATTCTCTTATTTTTACTATAAATTAAGGTGGCTGGTATGGCTCCAGACCAGTTTTTGTCAATTGCTTTTATCCAAACATCTTCGTTTACATCGTCTAATAAAATTACTTCTGATTGTAAATTTTTCTTTTGAATAAAAGGAATTAGTTTTTTTTCTGCTTGTTTCGGAAAATCTAAACTCACTAAAATAACCTCTACATTTTTACCTGCATATTGCTTACCCAATTTTTCGAAGTATGGCAATTCCTTTACACAAGGGCCACACCAAGTTGCCCAAAAATTAATAACGTAAATTTTATCGTCCTTTTTTTCTAACAAAGGTTTTAGCTCACTATAATTGTAAGATTTTACTGTTATTTTATTTTCTTGTACAACAGTTTCTTTTTCAACTTCTTTTTTTGCCACACTTTCTTTCTTGCAAGAAAAAGACATCGCTACAAAAAGACCTACAAATAATACTTTCCACTTCATTTATTAAAATTACGAATAAATTAAATAAGTTGTTAGTATTTAACGCATCCTTAACAAATAAAGTGGTAGATGAGATTTAAACACGAATTTCACGGCTTCACAAGTGTTGTGTGGGTTTTCCACGAAGTTTCACAGAAAACTACAAAAAGATTCGCAGAGTAGAGTATTTTTTTCTGGAGCTTGTATTGAGCAGAGTCGAAATAAGAATTAAAGGGGATTTAAAAAGAGTGCTATCTAGCAAAAAATATCATTCAATATTTTTGCCAATCGAATTCCCCCTACTTGTAATTGATTTCTTACGGTTTTAAAATGGTCGTAAGAATATCTATAACGTAAATTTTCGCCTACTTTAACAGATTTATAAATTTCTCTGGTTAACACATGCACTTCGTTTACCCAATCTTCAATAGTTCCTTTTTCTATGGCTTTAATTTGTTTTTTAGATAAATCTTTTGCGTTGTCTGCCAATTCTAAATAACTCATATTCCATTCTTCAATCATTTTTGTGTCCCAAACTGCGTGCAAATTGGTTCCTTTTCCAAACCATTGAACTTGAATGGTATTTCCTCCTTTGTCTTCTTTTTGCCCAATATGCATAGGCTGATGTAAATCGCCTACAAAATGAATCAACAATTTTAAATAAAATGCTCTGTCTTTATCTGAACTTTTTTTATCCTTTAAAACTGCAATGCACTTTTTTATTCCGGTTACTAAATCGCCTTTCGGATTTTTCTCTGCTTCTGCATATGTTTGGTTTAAATCCATATTTACATAATGCCATGGAAAAAATTCGCTGTATTTTCTATCGGACTTTATTTCATCTGCAAATGTAGATACAAAAGCCAAGCTCTCGCCTTTTAACAATTTGTCTATTTTCTTTTTTGCTCTTCTTTTTAAATATTTTTCGGCAATTTTTCCAGTGGCTCTATGGCCATTTTGCCCCCAAAAGAAAGTTTCTTCTGTAGCTGGTTTCGAAAAGAAAAGGAAAGACAATAGAACTGCGATTTTAAGTTTCATTAGTAAAAATATTTATAATTCTGTGCGAAGTTATAAAAATAAATACATCATTATTTGGAAATATCAAAAAATTATTTATATCTTTATGATATCAAATTAATATCATTTTAAATCAACTACACATGAAAGCAGAGAAAATTATCAAACTTGCAAACGGTTACTTAATGTTAGTAATTATTACTGTATTATTTTTTGGAGGAATAATTATGGTTATTAAAACCGAAAACCCTCTTTATCTATTGGCTACTTTGGTCGGTTTTATTGGTTTCTTTGGGTTTATTCTCGTAAACCCAAATACTTCTAAAGTTATTTTATTATTTGGAAAATACGTTGGAACGATAAAAGACAACGGTTTATACTGGGCAAATCCTTTATACAGAAAAAAAACGATTTCTTTAAGAGCAAGCAATTTCGATAGCGAGCGTTTAAAAGTAAACGACAAATTAGGAAATCCAATTATGATTTCTACCATTTTAGTTTGGAGAGTTACAAATACCTACAAAGCCGCTTTTGATGTAGATAATTACGAGAATTTTGTACGCGTACAAACAGATGCTGCTGTTCGTAAATTGGCAAGTATGTATCCTTATGACAATTTTGCTGATGAAGGTCATGATGAAGATATTACACTACGTTCTAGCGTTAACGAAGTTTCTGAAGCCTTAGAAAAAGAAATTGACGAACGTTTAACAATCGCTGGAATTGAAGTTTTAGAAGCAAGAATTGGTTATTTAGCGTACGCTAACGAAATTGCTTCTGCCATGTTAAAAAGACAGCAAGCAACTGCAATTGTTGCTGCAAGACATAAAATTGTGCAAGGTGCAGTAGAAATGGTAGAAATGGCTTTGGAAGAATTGAATAAAAAACAAATTGTAGAGTTAGATGAAGAGCGTAAAGCTGCCATGGTTAGTAATTTATTAGTTATTTTATGCGGTGACAAAGAAGCCTCACCTGTTGTAAATGCTGGAACTTTGAGTCATTAATTACAGTTAGCAGTTAGCAAAAATAAAAAATATAACTGTCATTTCAACATTAGAAGAAGTCTCTAATTTGATACTAAATATAAAAAGTAAAAGAATACAAAGTAGTTACCTTAAAATAAGAATTAGAAATCGAGTTCAAAAATTGGAAGATTTATTAAATCAATATGCCAGAGAAGGTTGGGCTTTAAAAGAAATGCCAACCAATTGGAATACTATTTGTACTAGAAAGAGATAAAAACAGATAAAATGAAAGTTTTTATAGAAGAGCAACGTTTTACCCAAACATGGCTAATTGTATTAATGGCAGTGAGTTTAATTGTTCCTTTATACGTTATGGGAAAAGAGTTTTTTAATGAAAACTCTAATATGAGTTCCATAGAATTTATTGTAACCATTTTAGCAATTGTTTTTTCTGTAGGATTCATCTTTCTATTCAAACTAAAAACCAGAATTGATGAAGTTGGAATTCATTATCAATTTTTACCTTTTCATTTTAATTATAAAATTATCAAATGGAATGAAATTGAAAAAGCTACTGTAAGAATTTACGATCCAATAGGAGAATATGGTGGTTGGGGCTTAAAAGGTGGTGCTTTTTGGAACAAAGGAAAAGGAAAATGTATAAATGTTTCTGGTGATATTGGCATTCAATTAGAGTTAAAAAATGGAAAAAAATTATTAATTGGAACTCAAAAAAAAGAAGAAGCAACTCAGGTTTTAAAAAAATATATAAATAATGATTAGAATTATAACATATTTAGCGATATCCATTTTAGGTGTTTTTGTTTCGAATGCACAAATAAAATCCGAAGAAATTACCATTAATAATCAAGTAATTCAATTACCTGGAACTTTAACTTTTTCTGAAGAAAAAACACCTTTAATTATTTGGGTGCATGGTTCTGGAAATGTAGATAGAAATGGAAATCAAACTGGTACACCTGTAAAAGCGAATTATATAAAACAATTTAGAGACGCTGTAAATAAAAATAATATTGCTTTTTTTAGTTATGATAAAAGAACAGCCAATACTAAAAACAAAGAGTTTTTAAAAGATACTCAAATAAAAGATTTTGTTTTTGATGTTCAAGAAATAATCAACCATTTTAAAAATGACAAACGTTTTACAAAAATCATTTTAGTTGGTCATAGCCAAGGTTCTTTAATAGCAATGTTCGCTTTAGAAAATGTAGATAAATACATTTCTATTGCTGGTACTGGAGAAGCTATAGATAAAACTATTGTAAAACAAATTGGTAAAAACAACCCAACTTTGGCTGAAGCAGCACAAGAACAATTTGATTCTTTAAGGGTTAATGGTAAAATTTCAGTTGTAAACCCATTTTTAATAAGTGTGTTTGCAAAACCAAATCAACCTTTTCTATTATCTTGGATGCAGTTAAATCCTATTGAAGAAATAAAAAAAATAGAAATTCCTACATTAATTATAAATGGCGATAAAGATTTACAAGTAAGTGTTGAAGATGCAAAACGTTTAAATGAAGCAAACAAAAAAGCTGAATTGGTAATTATTAAAAACATGAATCATGTTTTAAAAACAATTGAAAAAGACGAAGACAATATGAAGTCTTACTATTCAGCAGCATATCCTATTTCAAAAAAACTCATTGAAACAATTGTTCAATTTGTAAAAAAATAACATGGCAAAAAAGAAAGCTTTCGCGTTGCGAGTTAACGAAGATATGATAAAAGCCATTGAAAAATGGGCTTCAGATGAATTTCGTTCTACTAACGGACAAATAGAATGGATGCTAATGCAAGCTTTAAAAGACGCAAAAAGAGCACCTAAAAAGAAAGAAAAATAACCTTAACAATAGATTACTAATACGTAATTTTCGTTTTAAAACAGATAAGCATTTTACCCTTTGTCTTTTGGTGCAAGTTGATAATTATTGACTAAAACAGAAGCTGAGATTTGAAGGATTTTTTCTAATTCTCTAATATACCAACAATAAATTATATACGACTTGGCAACTGGCTTTATTTAGTTCGTTTTATTTTTGGAGGATTTTGTCTCGTATCAAAAACGTCATTAATTTCAACCCTATTTTCACTTTCGTTTATCCAATAAATTACTTTGTAATTTTTATAAACTAAATACCTAAACTCTTGTTTTCGTTGTTTAAGAAGTTCTTCAGTTTGTCCAATTTTTGGTTGTTGTTTTAACTTCAGAGTTTCTTCGTAAATTGCATTAACAATTTTTTTTGCAACGGTAACGCTCGCTTTTTTCTTGTAATATTTAAAAATATTTTCTAACTCTTTTTCGCTAAATTCAGTCCAAAAAATAGTTAATTCCATTCTTCGATTTTGGATTTTAAGTCACCAGCACTTATTAATCTTCCGTTTTCAGAGTCTTCCATAGACTTATCAATTCGATTATTGAACTCCTCAACAGTCATTGGTTTAAATTCATCTGGATTTGATGAGTAATCTTCTTTTCTTAATATGGCTTCAAGTCTAGAAATTAAATCCTCACTTTTAACTTTAAGAAAATCTTGTATAAACTCTATTTTTCGCGTTTGAATATCCATATATTTAAATATTTTATCAAAGATACAAATTTTTCATTTTTATATTCAATATTTTTCAATCGGTAATGTTTTTTAGCTTATTGGCAACGTCTTTATGTATGGAAAACAGCAGGATAAAAATGCTATGACTTTCAATTTTTTAATTTATTAATAAGGATAGCAGAAAAGCAATTACTTTTATATTATATTTTTCCAAAAATAGTCTTGCTTAAACGCAGACCTTTAGAATTTTTGATTTTAATAATTGCTGTTTCCACAACTCTATATTTGTAATTACAAAGTTGTTACGAACTATTTAATTCGCAAAGTTTTTTTGTATTAATAACAACGAATTTGTGTATGATTAGTGGCGTGTTTTAAGCACCTAATTTAGCAAATATAAACCGAATAGAAAATCCGTAAGAATTTTCGTAAGTAGGCTTGAACTAGCATTATACACGGCTTTGTTGGGCAATATAATTTTCTAAATTTAAATCCTTTTTCGTTAATTTAATTCGGTTTTTTGGAATTGATTTTAAAGTTTTTCTTATGTGTAAAACTTTTTCTTCTTTTATAAAAGTTGGAATTAAATTTTCAAGTTCAATTTTGAATAAACGATTTATAATTATCAAATCTTCTTTCGAAAATGGTCTTATTCCGTTTATTAATTCAGAAACATAGCCTTTTCTATGACCTAAAATTTTCGCCAAGTCAGTTTGGTTTAAACCGCTTTCTTTTAGTTTTTTACGAATAATCTCCTTTCTTTTAGAGTAAAAATTACTTTCCGCTTGTACAATTTGTTCTGCTAAATCACTTTCCTTAATTTGTTCATTAGTAATATTCTCACTGCTTGGCCAATTCTTATCTTCATAATCTTTTATTAATTTTGATAAGTGTTTTCTCAAAACTTGATAAGATTTATTTTCTTTAGCTAAAACTCTCAATTTTAGGAATAAATTGGTTGCTTTTTCAACTTCTAACTCACTATTCAAAGAGCTAATTTTTTCTATATTTTGAATTGAAAATTTTTCCATAATTAAATCAAATTGTGGTTTTTCAACCATTTTTCTACTGTTTTTTTATTTCCTTTAAATGTTTTATCATATTCTTGATGATTTCCTGTCCAAACAATTGTAGCTTCTAAATCGTCAAATACGATTAAAATCATTGTCCTGTGAATACTAATGTTAAAGAAATAGAAGCCTTCCGAATGAACATTATCAGCGTCAGGTCTAGCTTCTTTTATTTCAAGAGGATTTTTCCATTCTGCCTTTTCAATATCTTCAATTAGTTTCTTAATTGCTTCAGACAGCTTTTTATTTCCTTGATTCTTTTTTTCAAGTTTTAAAAGCTTTCTTTTGTTTAGTAAATTTAAAGTTCAAATAATTTACTGCAAATACAGTAAAAAAGTTCCACTTATTATAGAACTATATTTTCGTTCTTTTATATTGTCCAACAATTATTATAAGAATACTCCCGATTATTTTTACCAAACTATTTTTTGATAAAATTACCTAAACCAGCAATAATTTTTCTACAAGTTCATCTCCCAATTCTTCATTCATCAATTTTATAATTTTTTCTTTTCCATAGCCTAATTCTTCTCGTAAAACAGAAGACGTTAAACTAATTATTAACGTTTTATTTTGCAGTTTTACAGAGGTAGTATGGATGGCAACTCCTGGTCCCATCATTTTTGTCCAAGCTTCTTCTACTCTAATTTTTTGCATTCCTTTGCTTAAATTATTCTCTTTAATAAAATGCTGCATTAAATCTTTTACCGAAAAAGAATCGTTCTCTCTTTTTGACATGAATTAGTTTTTAGTACTGAGTATTGAGTATTGAGTATTGAGTATAAAATTGCCTTAGAACTTTGTGAGAAAAAACCTCTAACTTTTAACTAAAGTTTAAAAATTTGATACGGTTTGTTACTCTGTTTTACAATATTTTCTGTTCTTTCTGCATGTGTATCTGTAATAAAAATTTGTCCGAATTCGTCGTTATTTACCAATTCTATAATTTGCAACACCCTATTTTCATCTAATTTATCAAAAATATCGTCCAACAACAAAATAGGTATTACATTCGACTGTTGCTTTATAAACTCGAACTGAGCCAACTTGAGTGCAATTAAATACGACTTTTGTTGCCCTTGTGAACCAAATTTTTTAATTGGATACGCTCCTATTTCAAAACTTAAATCGTCTTTATGAATGCCTGATGTTGTGTATTGTAAAATTTTATCTTTTTCTAAAGATTTTTGCATTAAATCTTGCATCGAAAAATCGTGTAACTGGCTCTTATAAATCAAATTCACACGTTCTTTATCCGCAGAAATAATTTGATATTTTTCATTAAAAATAGGTATAAATTCTTCTAAGAAAGCTTTTCTAACTTCGTAAATTCTAGAACCATAGTCTGCCAATTGCGTATCGTAAACACTTAAATTTAAAGCATCGAATGTTCTATTGGCTGCAAAATATTTTAACAACGCATTTCGCTGACTTAACACTTTATTATAAGCAATTAAATCTTGTAAATATTTTTTATTTTGTTGAGAAATTACACCATCTATAAACTTTCTTCTCGTATCACTACCTTCTGTTACCAAATCTCTATCTGCTGGAGAAATAATAACCAATGGTAATTGCCCTATGTGCTCCGAAAATTTGTCGTAACTTTTTCCGTTTCGTTTGAGCACTTTCTTTTGTCCTTTTTTTAAGCTACAAACAATTTTCTCGTTTCTATCGTTTAAAAGATAATCTCCTTCTATCATAAAAAAACCTTCTCCATGTCTAATATTTTGAATTGCGACCGAATTAAAGTAGCTTTTCGCAAAAGAAAGGTAATAAATGGCATCTAAAACATTGGTTTTGCCAACACCATTATTACCCACAAAACAATTAATTTTCTGTTGAAAATCAAAAGATTGCGACTCGATATTTTTAAAATTCACTAAAGAAAGTTTCTGTAAATACATAAATAAAAAATGTTCTTAAAAACGAATTGCAAATTATTGAAAATTTTGCGAATTATTGCCTTTTAAAATCCAATTAAAAAAACTATTTTTGTCGCCACTAATTTTTTAAGTAAATATGGCAACATACAAGAAGAAATATAAACCAGAAGGAAAAAAAGAGCAACAAAATGTTGACAATATGGAGAGTACAACTGCAGAAGTATTTAATACTTTAGATGAAACTGCGTCGAAATCCGAGCAATGGATAGAAAAAAACAGCAAACCGTTGTTTTACTCTTTAGTTGCTGTTGTTGTTATTTTCTTAGCTTATTTAGGATATAATAAATACATTGTAGAACCAAACGAGTTAGAAGCTTCTAACGAATTGGCATTTCCAAGAAAATATTTCGACGAAGCTGCAACTGCAGGTTCTGGAATCGATTCTCTATTAAATTTAGGTTTAGAAGGTGTAGATGGTAAATATGGTTTTTTAGACATCGCTCAAAAATATAGTGGAACTGATGCAGGAAACTTAGCCAACTACTATGCTGGTGTTTCGTATTTACAAATGAAAAACTACGAAAAAGCAATTGAATATTTAAATAAATTCGATTCAGATGATGCCTTATTAGGCCCAGTATCTTTAGGAGCTATTGGAGATGCTTTTGCAGATATCGATCAACTAGAAGATGCTTTAGATTATTACGAAAAAGCAGCCAATAAAAAAGAAAACGCATTTACAACACCTTTATATTTATACAAAGCGGGTCAAACAGCAATGCAGTTAAAGAAGTTCGATAAAGCTGAATCTTTATTCACAAAAATTAAAGAAAACTACCCAAATTCCGACCAAGGTAGAGACGTAGAGAAATTTATTTACGCAGCAAAATACGCTGGTAAATAGTATGCAGTGTACAGTCTCAGTAAGCAGTAAACTTACTGTAAACTGCAACTGAAAACTGAAAACTAAAAATTATGGCTACAACCAATTTATCTTATTACGATAAAGCAACCATCCCAAATGCGAATTCTTTTCGATTTGGGATGGTTGTTTCTGAATGGAATCCAGAAATCACAAAAAACCTTCAAAAAGGTGCAATTGAAACTTTAATAGACTGTGGTGCTTTAAAAGAAAATATAATTTCTTGGAACGTTCCTGGAAGTTTCGAATTGGTTTTTGGTTGCAAAAAAATGATTCTATCGCAACAAGTAGATGCCATTATTGCCATTGGAAATGTTATTCAAGGAGAAACCAAACATTTCGATTTTGTTTGTGAAGGTGTAACACAAGGTATTGTAGATTTAAATATCAAATACGACGTTCCTGTTATTTTTTGTGTCTTAACAGACAATACCAAACAGCAATCTCTAGAAAGATCTGGTGGTAAATTAGGTAATAAAGGAATTGAATGTGCTGTTGCAGCAGTAAAAATGGCGGCTCTAAGAAACATAGGAAGAAGTAAAGAAAACATCGGTTTTTAAATTTTACTCTCCTGCAAGTTTTTTCTAACCTTATAGGTGTTATTTGGTTTTTATTGATACCTACAAGGTTAAAAAAAACCTTGCAGAAGGGGGTTCTATAAAATATTGCTTTGCCAACTCTGCGAAAAAACTTAGTGCCTTTGCATTTAAATCGTCACAAATAATTTAAGAATACTTTTGGCTTCATTCTTTGAGAAATTCCTTTAATTTCTTTAAATTTGAAATGCTTTAAAATTGGTACAAAAATTGATTTATCAGAAAATCTATATTCACCAATTATTTCTAAAACTATGGGATTTTTAAAACGTACAAACAAAAAATTTGATTATCAACCTCGTTATTATAAAGGAGAAGGAAACCCTTTTAAAATCGAGCATAAACTAGATCGATTTAGAAAAACTGCAGGTAAAAATAAAGGAATTAAAGGCAAGTTTAGTGATGCTATGGAAGATTTAAAAAATTCTGACAAAAGCGTAAACAAAACACTTTTAATAATTATTGCAGTTTTAGTATTCATTTTTTTATACATCATCGATTTCGATTTATCTATATTTAAAAGAAATTAATGTCAGACATTATTCAACTTTTACCAGACCATGTTGCCAACCAAATTGCTGCAGGAGAAGTCGTACAACGCCCAGCTTCTGTTGTAAAAGAATTGTTAGAAAATGCCATAGATGCTGGTGCAACAAACATTACATTATTACTTAAAGATGCTGGCAAAACGTTAATTCAAGTAATAGACAATGGTAAAGGAATGAGTGCCACAGATGCTAGAATGTGTTTTGAAAGACATGCAACCTCTAAAATCCAAAAAGCAGAAGATTTATTTAACTTATGCACCAAAGGCTTTCGTGGAGAAGCATTAGCTTCTATTGCAGCCATTGCACATGTAGAGTTAAAAACAAAACAGAAAAACGAAGAATTAGGCACATGTATTAAAATTGAAGGAAGCAAAGTTGTTTCTCAAGATTTTATTTCTACAAGTGAAGGCACAAGTTTAGCCGTTAAAAATCTGTTTTATAACATTCCTGCAAGACGTAATTTTTTAAAATCAGATACCGTAGAAACCCGGCATATTATCGACGAATTTCAAAGAGTTGCTTTGGCACACCCAAATATTACTTTTTTGTTACACCATAATAATAATGAAATATATCATCTAAAAAATAGCAACCTAAGAAAAAGAATTGTAGCCGTTTTTGGTGCCAAAATGAACGAAAAACTAGTTCCTATTAACGAAAATACAGACATTCTTAAAATTGATGGTTTTGTAGCAAAACCAGAGTTTTCTAAACGAAAACGCGGAGAACAATTTTTCTTCGTAAACGATCGATTTATAAAAAGTTCTTATTTAAACCACGCTGTTGTAAATGCATTCGATGGTTTGTTAGAACAAGGCTCACATCCCTCCTATTTTTTATATTTAACCGTTCCTACAAGTTCTATAGATATTAACATTCATCCTACAAAAACAGAAATTAAGTTCGATAACGAAAAAGCTTTGTATGCCATGTTAAGAGCGACTGTAAAACACAGTTTAGGTCAGTATAACGTAGCACCTGTTTTAGATTTTAATAGAGATGCGAATTTAGATGTACCCTACCATTTTAAATCGAATGGAAAAACAGCCAGTGTTCCTAAAATTTCTGTAGATCCCGATTTTAATCCTTTTAAAGAAGAAAAACAGGAAGGTATTCGCTTTCCGTACAAAAAAGAAAAAACAAACCAAAGTTGGCAATCTTTATATACATCTGTAGAAACTGAAGAAAAAACACCTCAAGAAAATTTATTCGAACATCAAGAGGAAGCAAAAACGCAAAAAACATTTCAAATACAGCGTAAATATGTGTTGAGTTCTATAAAATCTGGTGTGGTTTTAATCAACCAGACTTTGGCGCATCAACGTGTGTTGTACGAACAATTTTTAGAAAGTATTACCATTAAAGAGGCCAATAGCCAGCAATTATTGTTTCCTGTAAAAATTGCATTTTCTTCGGCAGAAATAGAAATGATTTATACCATTAAAAACGAGTTAGAAAATGCAGGTTTTTCGTTTGATGAATTTACAAAAGAGAGTGTAACCATCAAAGGAATTCCGGTTTCAGTAACCGAAAGTAAAATTACCATCATTTTAGAAGAATTGTTAAACGACATCGATTTAGAAGTTCCAGATGCCAGTTTTAGTCATTTTGATGTGATGGCGAAATCGTTTGCCAAAACATTATCTATAAAAACAGGTACATTATTATCGGAAAAAGAGCAAGAAGGTTTGGTTAACGACTTGTTTTCTTGTAAAGAACCAACCATTTCGCCTTTTGGAAAAGCAACATTTAAAACATTAACATTACACGAAATTGATCATTTATTTAATAGTTAAAAATGAATAACAGAATTACAGATACAATTAAACATCTAATAATAATTAATGTTATTTTCTTTATTGCTGTAAAAGTAGTTGGGTTAAACCTTTATGACCAATTGGCAATTTGGTTTCCAGAAAACGATCATTTTAAAGTTTGGCAAGTATTTACTCATATGTTTATGCATCATCCTACTTTTTATTTACATATTATAATGAATATGTTTGGTTTGTGGATGTTTGGTACTCCTTTAGAACAAAAATGGGGAAAGAAAAAATTCTTGTTTTTCTATTTTTCTGCAGGTCTAGGCGCTGTATTATTACCATGGGCTATCGATTTTTATCAATTTAATTCTTTAGTTGAAAAATTAGTTGCTAATGGGTTTAATAAATTAGAAGTTTTATCAATTTTAAATGAGGGAAAATACAACACAGGTTGGGAAAATATATTATCATCTCAAGGTTTAGATACACTAACAACAATATTTTATACTAAAAGTGTTGGGGCTTCTGGTGCTATTATGGGATTATTAGCTGCTTTTGGAATTAATTTTCCTGACTCTAAACTTGCCTTAATTTTTCTACCAATTCCTATTGCTGCAAAATATTTTATTCCTGTTCTATTAGGTTATGAAATGTTATCTGGAATTTTTGGTTGGTCTTCTGTTTTTGGTATTAATGTAGCTCACTTTGCACACTTAGGTGGTGCTATTGTTGGAGGTTTAATCGCTTGGTATTGGAAAAAAAATCAATTTAAAATAAATTAATGAGTATTATAAACGACATAAAATCGCGTTATAAAGGTGGCAATATTGTAGAAAAACTTATCTATATTAATATTGCTGTTTTTGTTATCACATTACTAATTAGTATTTTACAAGGATTGTATAATAATGAAGGTAATTTTATTGTAGAATGGTTTTCTTTAGATGACGACTACAACACTTTATTTATAAAACCTTGGACCATTATTTCTTATGGTTTTTTGCACGGAGGTTTTATTCATATTTTATTTAATTTAATAGCGCTTTATTTTATCGGTAATTTATTTATCCAATATTTTACACAAAAACAATTGTTAAATTTCTATTTATTAGGAACTCTTTCTGGCGGAATATTGTATGTTTTTAGTCAAAATTATTTTCCGATTTTCGAAGGAAAATCTTCTTATTTAGTTGGAGCTTCCGCAGGAATTTCAGCCATTTTTATAGGAATTGCTACTTATATGCCTAATTATCAATTAAAAATTCCTTTAATCGGTTTTATAAAGGTTTGGCATTTGGCAGCAATTTGGGTGGGTTTCGATATTTTAGGTTTAATTGGCGACAATGCTGGTGGTAATTTTGCGCATTTAGGTGGCAGTTTGTTTGGTTTTTTATACGTTTATAAAGCAAGTAATAAAGAACTAAATCTTTGGGGTAGCATTTCTTCTTGGTTCGAAAAGAAAGAAAAGCCTTTAAAAACGGTTCATAAATCTGGAAATAAAAAACAACAAAAATCAAAAAATAATACCCCAAACCAACAACAAATTGATGCAATTTTAGATAAGATTAGCAAATCTGGTTACGACACGTTAACCAAATCTGAAAAAGAATTTTTATTTAAACAAGGCAAAAGATAACATGAAAAACTTATCCTTTATAGACAAGATTTTCTATTTATTAAATTCGCTGCTAGCAACTTTATTGTTACTATCTTATTTGTTGCCCTTTATTTCTCCAAGTACAATTCCGTTTTTTGCAGTTTTAAGTCTTTTTGTGCCTGTTTTAATTATTATAAACCTTGTTTTCTTTGTTTATTGGTTAATTAAATTGAAAAAACAAGCCTTTTTATCTGCATTTGTTTTAATAATTGGCTGGTTTTCTTCACCACCTTTTTATAAAATTTCAAGTAGAAGCTCGTCTTTAAACAGCGATGTAAAAGTAATGAGTTACAATGTAAAAGCATTTGATTTATTTACCAACAAAAAAAATGATGCCGAAACCGAAAATACTGGTTTTACTTTCATTAAAGATAAAGACCCCGATATTTTAGCAATTCAAGAATATTATCAATCTACAAAAATACTTCTTTCTTATCCTTATAAATTTATCAAAAGAAAAAACGACAAAGGAAAATTCGGAATGGCAATTTATTCGAAATATAAAATTGTAAACTCTGGATCTTTAGATTTTAAAAACACCTCTAATAATATTATTTATGCTGATGTTGTAAAGCAAAAAGACACCATTCGTGTGTATAATTTGCATTTAGAGTCGTTAAGAATTAAACCGAATGAAGAAAATTTTGGACAAGAAAATTCTGAGAAATTACTAAAAAGAGTAACCAATTCTTTTAAAAAACAAGTCGAACAAACCAACTTATTTTTAACGCACGAACAACAATGGAAAGGCAAAAAAATTATTTGTGGCGATTTTAACAACACTGCTTATTCTTGGGTGTACAACCAAATTACAAAGAGTAAAAAAGATGCCTTTACAGAGGCAGGCCAAGGTTTAGGGAAAACATTTAATTATTGGTTTCCTATGAGAATCGATTTTATTTTAACGGACGAAAATGCGATTGTAAATCAATTTAAATCTTTTTCCGAAAAATTTTCTGACCACTTTCCTATTCAAGCAAAAATTAATTGGAAATAATTATACCATTTACCATTTGAAAATCCTGTAATAAATCGCCTTTTTTTCCTTTCTAACCTGAGTTCGATTAATAAATTGTCAACTGATTAGACTTTACAGTCTGATATTTTATAGCAGGTTTTTTTGGTAAAAAGCTATATGCAATAAGACCTGCGATTATGTTTGACAAGAAATTAGTAAAACTTCTATGTCTAGAATGTTCAATTTGACAAATATTTTTGAGTTCGTCATTTACGGTTTCAATAACAGAGCGTTTACGCAGTAAAATTTTATCACTCATTGTCATTAAAGAATTCTTCATATTGTTTTTAATATGAGTAATTAAATGCAATCCATCAGCAAAAAGTAACTGCATTAAATCTTTTCCAACATAACCTTTGTCCGCATATAACTTACCATAAATTTTATCTAAAAAAGACTTCTTTTTTAATGGCGTTCTATCATCAACATTAGCTTGGGTTATGCAGAAGTTTAGGATTTCACCTTTATCATTTATAACGATATGCAATTTAAAGCCATGGAACCATCCTATAGTGGATTTTCCAGTGGTTGCAATGCCTTTAAATACTTTATTATTCTTAATTCGTTTGGGGCTGCAAACTCTAACAGGTGTAGAATCTACAAAAGAAATACCCGTAGAATTACCTAAACAACATGTCTTTAAAAATAAAGTCATTGGCATGAGGTTTTGCTGCATGAGTTCTGTAAATCTATTGTATGAAACTGTAGCTGGGAAATCATCTTGCATATGCTTTTGCAAGTAATACACGTAAAAGTGTTTAAAGGTCCTAAAACCACTAAGCTGAAACAAAATGGTAATGGTAATTACCTCGCTATTTGACATAACACTGGGACGTTTTGATGGATTGCCTAAAAGGTGTTTACTGACTATTTGGTCATATTCTTTACAAAATTCATCAACAAGACAGAAAATTTCAGTAATTTTAGAGTAGATTATCATAGATAGATTTTTAGATTAATAAATTGAAATTCAATACTTTAATTTACTGAAAATCTATCTTTTTTACTAGAAAAAAATGCCTAAATTTTAATCGAACTCAGGTTTCTATTTCAAAATAAAAAAAACCGTAGCTAAGGCTATGCTTTCTTTTTCTTCTTTATATAAACGTGAGTTCGATTTAAAAAACACTGTTTATCAAATAGTTATGGCTTTTCTTCTTTAAAAAAACGACCATTTCGACCTCATGGAGAAATCTTAGACTAAGCATAAGATTTCTCAACTACACTGCGTTTCGTTCGAAATGATAATATACTGGTTTTTAAATAGATATTACGAATGTTATATCGAACTCACGTTAGAAAGAAAAAAATCATCAATTTCTTTTCCAATAATTTCAAACAATAACTGGTATAAACATGGTAAAAAATTAAACCTCTAAGTTCTTTTCAAACCCATATTCTCGTTCTACTTTACAAATTCGTAGCTGGTATTTTTTGTACCATTTTTCTCTTCCTAAACCTCTAGCTTCTGTGTGTTCGATGTTGTTTTTCCATGCGACAATATCTTCTAAAGTTTGCCAGTAAGAAACTGTAATTCCTATTTCGTTTCTTGCAGATTCTAGTCCTAAATACCCTTTTTGCTGTTTTGCTAAAAGTTCCATTTTCTTAGACATTTCCACATATCCAGAAATATCTTCAGTTAAAATAGTTGAGAAAATTACAGCATAATAAGTTGGAGTTAAGTGGTTTACCATCATAAAATTAATTGGTATTTTGTTTCTTTTAAATTGTTATCGTTCACAAACTCATCAACAACTATAAAATTACATTTCTTTAAGATTTTTGCAGATGCTATATTGTTATCAACCACATAACCAATTATTTTAGGTTTTTTTAATTTTTTACAATAAGAGATCAAACCTTTGCAAATTTCTAACCCAAAACCATTATTCCAATATTTTTCTAAAAAACGATAACCAATTTCATCATCTGCTCCATCTTTTACCAAAGCAACTGTACCTACAAATTCTTTACGAAGTTTGTTTTCGACTGCATAAATCCAAAAATTGTTATTTTTTTTATCGTACTTTTTAAGCAAATCGTTAAGTTCTTTTTTATTATCAAGAAAGTTTTTTACTTCTCCTGTAGCATATTTTAATACATTAGAATTGCTTTCTAACTCGTGAAAGCCTTCTAAATCATCAATAATTAGCTTTCTAACAATTAACCTTTCTGTTTCAAAAATCATGAATAAAATCGTACTTTTGTCAGTGCTAAATGTACAAGAATGAATGCAAAAAAAAAAGTTGCTTTTTACACTTTAGGATGCAAATTAAATTTTTCGGAAACTTCTACCATTGCTCGTAATTTTGTAAACGAAGGTTTCGAACGTGTAAATTTCGATACAAAAGCAGATGTTTACGTGATAAATACCTGTTCTGTTACAGATAATGCAGACAAGCGTTTTAAATCGATTGTAAAAAACGCTATAAAGAAAAACGATGAAGCATTTTTAATTGCTGTGGGTTGTTATGCGCAATTAAAACCAGAAGAATTAGCTAATGTAAATGGTGTTGACTTGGTTTTAGGAGCTACAGAAAAATTTAACGTGACCAGCTATATTAACGATTTAACAAAAAATGATGTTGGCGAAGTCTATTCTTGCGAAATTTCTAATGCCGATTTTTACGTAGGCTCCTACTCTATTGGCGACAGAACTCGCGCATTTTTAAAAGTACAAGATGGTTGCGATTACAAATGCACCTATTGTACCATTCCATTGGCAAGAGGAATTTCTAGAAGCGATACTTTAGAAAATGTAATTACCAATGCCAAAGAAATAGCATCCAAAGGAATTAAAGAAATTGTTTTAACAGGTGTAAATATTGGCGATTACGGAAAAGGCGAATTTGGTAACAAAAAACACGAACACACCTTTTTAGAGTTGGTAAAAGCATTAGATAAAGTCAATGGAATTCATAGACTTAGAATATCATCAATAGAACCCAATTTATTAAAAGACGAAACCATAGATTTTGTTTCGAAATCGAATTCTTTTGTACCACATTTTCATATTCCATTGCAGTCTGGAAGCGACGAGTTGTTAAAGAAAATGAAACGAAGATATTTGCGTAAAACTTATACAGATAGAGTTGCTAAGATTAAAGAAGTTATGCCAAATGCGTGTATTGGCGTAGATGTAATTGTAGGTTTTCCTGGTGAAACAGACGAACTTTTTCTAGAAACTTATAATTATTTAAACAACTTAGACATTTCTTATTTACATGTTTTTACCTATTCTGAAAGACCCAATACAGAAGCCATAAATATGGAAGGCGTAGTTGCAAAAAAAGTACGTGCCAAACGCAGCAAAATGTTACGAGGTTTGTCTGCCAAAAAAAGAAGAGCTTTTTATGAATCGCAGTTAGGAAATACGTTAATAGCACTTTTTGAAAGCGAGAATAAAGAAGGATATATTTATGGTTTTACAGAAAATTATGTAAAAGTAAAAACACCCTGGAACCCTAATTTGGTAAACACTTTACACACAATAACCCTTACAGAAATTGATGATGATGGTTTGGTAAGATTCAACTTTGCGAAAGAAAAAGCACTACTGTAAAACGCTATGAAAATTTATTCCATTTTAATATTCCTATTCATTTTAAGTTGTCATCAAGCTAAAAGTGTAAAAGAAAAAAACAACGAACAAAAACCGTCTGTTGGTAAAGAAGTGGAAGCTGTGAAACTAAAAAAAGAAATTTTATATACAAATTTGTTAGTTGTTTTAAAAAACCCCGAAGATTTTAATAAAATTAAAACCGAGTTAAAAAACAGCAATTTATCTATCGACAAAATAATTGCTAACAACAAAACTTACAAAGCCGTAACTGTAAAAGTTCCTGCAGATAAAACTTCTTTTTGGATTGATAATTTTACTAAAACGGGTAATTTTTCTTCGGTTGAAATAAATACCGAAACTGCTTTAAAGAAAGTTAATTACTTCTCTAAAAAAAGATTGGTAAGCGTTGTAAAAACGCCTTGTTTTGGAGATTGTCCTGTTTTTGAAGTTACTTTTTTTAAAGACGGAAATGTATATTTTTGGGGTAAAGAATACACTTTGGTAAAAGGTTTTTATAAATTTAAGTTAAAAGAGCCTCTATTAAAAAAATTGAATAATTTATTAAAAAAAACAACGTTTAAAAATTTTGAAAGCGCTAAAAATTCCGAAAAATTAAAAGACTATTCAAACACATTTATTACTTATAATGATGAGAAATTAATGGTAAAAGTTTGGATAGACATTCCTGATGAAATTGCTATTGCTTACGATTACATCGAAGGAATTTTAATTGAAAAAAAATTAATTGAATAAAGATGAAAAAAATCCCTATATATTTTGTTCCAGGATTGGCGGCAGGTCCCGAAATTTTCGAAAACTTAGAATTAGATCCCAAAAAATATCGTTTTTATTATTTAAAATGGATAAAACCTTTGGCATTAGAAGAAGACATCGATAACTATGCCTGTAGAATGAGTGACGAAATTAAAGAGAAAAATCCGGTTTTAGTAGGAGTTTCTTTTGGTGGAATTATGGTACAAGAAATGGCAAAATTTGTAAACCCTAGAAAAGTTATTATTATTTCTAGTATTAAAAATCAAGAAGAACTCCCAAAAAGATTCAAGTTTGCAAAATTCACAAAGGCTTATAAACTTTTTCCAACTGTTGTTGTAGAAAATTTCGAAGAATATGCACGCTACTTTTTAGGAAAATCTTTAAAGAAAAAAGCAATCTTGTATAAAAAATACCTTTCTGTTAGAAATAAAAAATACTTAAAATGGTCTATTTACAATATTATTAAGTGGCAGCAAATAAACCCATTAAAAGACGTTGTTCATATCCATGGTACAAAAGACACTGTTTTTCCATTAAAAAACATAAAAAATGCTATCGAAATTAAAGGAGGTACTCATGCAATGATATTAACAAAGGCTAAAAAAATATCTCAAATTATTGATGACGTTTTAACTTGTTAAACCAAAGTCATTTTCATATTTTTATGCTGTAAAATTGTAAAAATATATGAAAACTCCTCAACGTTATTTATCTCTATTAAGTGTAGCTATTGTTACTGCTGTTTTTTTTAATGCCATGCAAAAAACGGACACAAGTATTCCTACAGGTACAGATCCACAAACGCAAACGCATCCAATGTATAAGATAAAATCTTTAAAACTTCCAGAAAATTTAAATCTGGCTGGAGAAAGAGTGCCCATAGAGATTAAAGATGTGAAAGAGCGAATGGAAAGAGAATTATTGGTAAATACCTACTGGCAATCTAATGGTTTGTTGCTTATAAAACGTGCGAATAAATACTTTCCTGTTTTAGAACCTTTATTAAAAAAATACGGTTTACCAGACGATTTTAAGTTTTTAGCCTTAGCAGAAAGTGGTTTTATAGATGAAACTTCGTCTGCAGGAGCTGCAGGAATGTGGCATTTTATGAGAAAAACAGGAAGAGAATATGGTTTAGAAATAAACAGCAATGTCGATGAACGCTACCATATCGAAAAATCTACCAAAGTTGCTGCAGAATATTTAAAAAAATCGAAAGAACGTTTTAATTCTTGGACATTGGCTGCAGCTGCATATAATGCTGGAAATTATGGAATTGCTAAACGATTAGCAGCACAAGAGATAGATAATTATTACGATGCAAAACTACCTGATGAAACAGAAAGATATGTATTTAGAATTTTAGCTTTAAAAGAAATTATCTCGAATCCTAAAAAATATGGCTTTGTATTCGAAAAAGAAGATTTATATACTTTAGAAAAAACACGAACGATAAAAGTAGATACTGCAATTTCTAATATTATTCATTTTGCCAAAAAATTTGGTATGAATTATAAAGAGTTTAAAATTTATAACCCATGGTTAAGAGAGAATAAATTAAATAATAAAAGTAGAAAATTGTACGAGATTAAAATTCCTGTAAAGTAATGCTATTTATTATTCCGAAAAAAACTTTCTTTCCCTTTAAGAGTTGCCCACATAAAAAAAGCCTATCAAAAAAAAATTGATAGGCTTTTTGTTTAAAAAATTAACTAGTAATAAATATATATTATAATACTTTTACGTTTACTGCGTTTAATCCTTTTTTACCATCTTGTAAGTCAAATTCAACTTCGTCGTTTTCGCGAATTTCATCTACTAATCCTGACACATGTACAAAATGCTCTTTGTTGTTTCCTTCTTCAGTGATAAATCCGAATCCTTTAGACTCATTGAAAAATTTTACGGTACCTTTATTCATAATAATAATGTTAAATATGCTGCTTGTTTAATTACGAACAACATTTATTGAGTTGCAAAGATAGTGCCATTAATTGGAAAAATGCATTCTTATATCAATTAAAATAAAATAGAAAGCATAAAAAAAGCCTATCAAAAATTTGATAGGCTTTTAGATAAAACTTTAACTAGTAATAATAATATATAATTATATAACTCTTACGTTTACTGCGTTCAATCCTTTTCTTCCATCTTGTAAATCAAATTCAACTTCATCGTTTTCACGAATTTCATCAATTAAACCTGAAACATGTACAAAATGTTCTTTGTTGTTTCCTTCTTCAGTGATGAATCCGAATCCTTTAGATTCATTGAAAAATTTTACGGTACCTTTATTCATTGTAATAGTATTAAATGTGTTGTTTGTTTAATTACGAACAACGTTATTGAGTTACAAAGGTAGTGCCAATAAATTTAATTCACAAAAAATATTACAATTTAATACAAAATTAACTTAAAAACTGTTTACTAGGGTTTTAACTTCGTTAAATTCTTTAATAATACTGTCTAAAACTTCCTTTGCTGGTTTTATTTCGTGGATTAATCCTGCAATTTGCCCTATTTCTAATTCGCCTTCTTCTAAATCTCCTTCAAACATTCCTTTTTTAGCGCGTGCTCTACCCAATAGTTCTTTTAGTTGTTGTAAAGATGGTTTTTTCGAATATAGTTCTTGTACATCGTTATAAAATTTATTTTTTACCAAACGTACAGGAGCTAGCTCTTTTAAAGTTACATGTGTGTCGCCATCTTTTACGTTTACAATCGTTTGTTTAAAATTTTCGTGAGCCGAAGATTCTTCTGTTGCTGCAAATCTGCTTCCTATTTGAACGCCATCTGCACCTAAAACCATGGCTGCCAACATTCCTCGTCCAGAACCAATTCCTCCAGCTGCAATTACCGGTATTTTTACTTGCTCTTTTACCATGGGAATTAGTGTAAAGGTAGTGGTTTCTTCCCTTCCATTGTGTCCTCCAGCTTCAAAACCTTCACAAACTACGGCATCTACACCAGCTAATGCAGCTTTTAAAGCAAATTTTACAGAACTTACCACATGCACTACTATAATTTTTTTTTCTTTTAAAAAAGAAGTCCAAGTTTTTGGATTTCCAGCAGAAGTAAAAACAATTTTTACATCTTCTTCGATAAGAATATCCATAATTTTTTCGATATCTGGATACAACATAGGCACATTTACTCCAAAAGGTTTGTGTGTGGCTTTTTTACATTTTTGAATATGTTCACGCAAAACTTCTGGATACATAGAACCTGCACCAATTAAGCCCAAACCACCAGCATTAGAAACTGCAGATGCCAGTCTCCAACCAGAAACCCAAATCATTCCTCCTTGAATTACTGGATATTTTATGTTGAAAAGTTTCGTAATTTTATTTTCCATTATCGTTTTATAATTTTAAAAATTTTCTTCTGAAACCCCCAGATATCTTCTTGTTAACTGTAAAAAAAAATAATTAATAGAAATGGTATGTATTTTATAATTCTTTAAATGAATTATAAAAATATTATTTTAACTATGCAAGAAAAAGTTTTTAAGAAATAACTCCAGAACCTAACAATTCTTCGTTTTTATACCACGCCACAAATTGCCCTTCTTGAATGGCAGATTGTTTGTTTACAAACTGCACATACAAACCATTTTGTACTTTGTGTAAAGTCGCTTTTTCTAAAGCTTGCCTGTAACGAATTCTGGCTTCCACTTCCATTGTTTCTCCTGGTTTTAAAATTAAATCTTCTCGAATCCAGTGAATTTCTTCATTAGAAACCAACAAGGTATTTCTGTACAAACCTGGGTGGTTTTTTCCTTCTCCAGTATAAATAGTGTTGGTGTTTACATCGGTTTCTATAACATATAAAGCTTCTTTTGTGCCACCAACATTTAAGCCTTTACGTTGTCCTTTTGTAAAATAATGTGCGCCTTGATGTTTGCCTACTATTTTACCATCTTCTTCTAAATACTTAAATTTTGTTGCGAAATAATTAAGTGTAGCTTCTTTGTTTTCGAACTTTGGCGTCTCTTTTATATATTGAGAAAAATCTGAAGGGATTTGAACAATATTACCTTCTTTGGGCTGTAATTTTTGTTGTAAAAATTCTGGCAAACGAACTTTACCAATAAAACATAAACCTTGCGAATCTTTTTTTTCTGCTGTAATTAAATCGGCTTTTTTGGCAATTTCTCTAACTTCTGGTTTTGTTAATTCGCCAATTGGAAACAATGCTTTTGCTAATTGCTCTTGCGAAAGTTGACATAAAAAATAAGATTGATCTTTGTTGGTGTCTTTTCCGGCTAATAATTTATAAATTGGTTTTCCGTCGATAATTTCTTCGGCTTTTCTACAATAATGCCCCGTTGCAACATAATCTGCGCCTAATTTTAAGGCAATGTCCATAAAAACATCGAACTTAATTTCTCGATTGCAAAGTACATCTGGGTTTGGCGTTCTTCCTTTTTCATATTCCGCAAACATATAATCTACAATACGTTCTTTATATTCTTCGCTTAAATCTACCACTTGAAACGGAATTCCGAGTTTTTCGGCAACAATCATAGCATCGTTACTGTCTTCTAACCAAGGGCATTCATTGGAAATTATTACAGAATCGTCGTGCCAATTTTTCATAAAAAGCCCAATAACTTCGTAACCTTCTTCTTTTAATAAATGTGCAGTAACACTAGAATCTACACCTCCAGAAAGACCTACAACTACTCGTTTCATTCTTATTTTTTTTGAAGGTGCAAAGTTACAAATTAGAATTTTATTGCGATATTATTTATCACTTGAAATAAAACCACTTTTTTTTGCAGAATTATTAGAAAAAGTAGCTGTTGAATTGTAGATTTTAGAACTAGCTAAAATTTCTCGTTTGGAGAAAATAAGTAATCGCTTAAAACCATTGTTGTAAAACGTTATTTTCTATTTAATTGTTCAATTCCTTTTTCTAAATCATCAAAAAAGAATTTGTTATCAACGATATCTTCTTCTGCGTCTATTCCTAAAATAAGAGTTGATATCGCTTTTCTATTTTTATCTCCAAGAATTATAACAGAAGATGTTGAGTCTGGTATGTCAAGTAATAATTCCATATCATCTCCAGATTCATAATCTACTTCGCTAATATCAATCACTATTTTAGATGGTAGCCACACAAGCCTTCCCTAATTCATAATTCCCTATCATATACCTAATTCGGCTTTTCCCATTGCACCAGGTCTATATTTTCCACTAAATTTAATATGAAGAATATCACTCAAATGAGTATCTCTTGAATTTAGAGTAAAAAATTCGCAAGTCATTCCATTACAGGTTTCTTCTAAATCTACTTTTTTAAAATTCATTATTGTTTTTAATGTTTTTGATAGATTAATCTTTTATATCTTTTTTTAACACAAATTTTTTCTTCTTTTCTTTCAGCTCTTCTGGTGCCAATTCTCCATCTAAATAATACTCCCACTTTCCTACTCTTTTACCGTCTTTGTAAACACCTTTCTCTTTTAATTTGCCATTTAATTCGAAATATTTTGCAAGTCCATTTTCTTTTCCGTTTTTATATACTACTTCTTCTATAAGGTTTCCATTACTTGCAAATTTACTGGTAGTACCATGTAATTTTCCGTTTTTGTAAACCGAGAATTCTGTTACTTGCCCATTGGGATAATACACCAACTGCTCTCCATCGAGTTTACCTTGTTTGTTATAATTTTCTTCGGCCATAATGGTTCCATCCGGATAAAAATATTTCCAGTTTCCAACACGTGCTCTTTTGTTTAAAACACCTTCTGTTTTAATTTTTCCTTTTAAGGTGTAAAACTGAACAAATAAAGAATCTGAATCTGCAAAAAAAGTTTTAATGATGGTTGGATGGTTTGAAGTTGTAATGTCATAAAATTTAAAAACACCAACTTCTTTACCATTTTTAAACTGACCAGTATAACGAATTCTTTTATTCGGATAATATTTTTTCCAAACACCTGTGCGTTGTTTCTTTTCGTTAAATTGATTAATTTTTTGCGCATTACAACTTTCGCTTGTAAAATAACAAGCAAAAAATGCAAAAAGAAAAAACAGTCTTTTTATATTTATCATTTAAATATAATTTTAATACAAATATACATTAATAGTGCCAAAAACAAACCTCCTTTTTATAACAGAGCAACTCTGTAATATGCAGAATCCTAAAAGAGAAAACCGACAAAGGGTTGCAAATATTGTGTTAGAAAATCGAAATTTCTTTAAAGAATTGGTTGCTATAACTTTTAATGTTAATGATAAAGTATCTGTAAAAGCAGCCTGGATTTTAGAGTGGATTTGTACACACCATCAATTAAATTGGATGATTCCGCATTTAGATGAATTTTCTGCAAAAATAAATACACTACAATTTGATAGTGCTATTAGACCTTGTGCTAAAATTTGTGAACATTTAGCCACTGCTTACTACGCGAAGACCGATAATGATATCAAAAAAAATCTAACGGCAAAACATATAAATGCCATGGTAGTAACTGGTTTCGATTGGTTAATTACACCTCAAAAAATTGCAGTAAGAGCTTACACCATGAACACTTTATATCTTTTTGGGCTAGAAAAAGATTGGATTCATCCAGAATTAAAACATCTAATCGAAACTAAAATTATTCACGAAAGCAAAGGCACAAAAGCACGTGGAAAACATATTATAAACTTGATAGAAAAACATGAAAAATCACTAAAATAAATGTCTTTTAATCCTTATTTTTGTAGCTTACAATTCAACAAAAAAAATGAACTTAACACAACTAAATGCCATCTCTCCTATTGATGGACGTTACAGAGGTAAGATAGAAAAATTAGCAAACTATTTTTCTGAAGAAGCATTAATAAAATACAGGGTTTTAGTAGAAATAGAATATTTTATTGCGCTTTGCGAAGTGCCTTTGCCACAATTAGCCGATTTTAACACTTCTCTTTTTGAAGAATTAAAAAATATTTATAAAAATTTTACTGCTGAAGATGCTCAGAAAATAAAAGACATAGAGAAAATTACAAATCACGATGTAAAAGCAGTTGAATATTTTATCAAAGAAAAATTTGATGCTTTACATCTGCAAAAATTTAAAGAATTTATACATTTTGGGTTGACTTCCCAAGACATTAACAATACGGCAATTCCACTTTCTATAAAAGAGGCAATAAACGATGTTTTTGTACCTCAATATTTCGAAGTATTAGAAAAATTGCAAGAATTAGTTATCGAGTGGAAAGACATTTCTATGTTGGCAAGAACACATGGACAACCTGCTTCACCAACAAGATTAGGAAAAGAAATCGATGTTTTTGTAGTTCGTTTAAAAGAACAATTTAATTTATTAAACGACATACCAAGTGCTGCAAAATTTGGTGGAGCAACTGGTAATTACAATGCGCATAAAGTTGCATACCCAAACATCGACTGGAAAGAATTTGGAACTAATTTTGTTCAAGAAAAGTTAGGTTTACAGCATTCTTTTCCAACAACACAAATAGAACATTACGACCATATGGCTGCCTTGTTTGATACGTTAAAACGTATAAACACCATTATTATCGATTTAGATAGAGACTTCTGGACTTATGTTTCTATGGATTATTTTAAACAAAAAATTAAAGCTGGCGAGGTGGGTTCTTCTGCAATGCCACACAAAGTTAACCCCATTGATTTCGAAAATTCTGAAGGAAATTTAGGCATTGCAAATGCCATTTTCGAACATCTATCTGCAAAATTACCCATTTCTCGTTTGCAACGAGATTTAACAGATAGTACTGTTTTAAGAAATATTGGAGTTCCTTTTGGGCATACCATTATTGCCTTTACATCTACCTTAAAAGGCTTAAACAAATTATTGTTAAATAAAGAAAAGTTCGAACAAGATTTAGAAAATAACTGGGCAGTTGTTGCAGAGGCAATTCAAACAATTTTAAGACGTGAGGCATATCCAAACCCTTACGAAGCGTTAAAAGGGTTAACCAGAACCAACGAGCAAATTAACCAAAAATCGATCGCTAATTTTATTGATACTTTAGAGGTTTCTAATGAAATTAAAAAAGAATTAAAAGCAATTACTCCTGCGAATTATACTGGAATATAGTGGGAAGTTGGAAGTGGGAAGTTGGAAGTTGGGAGTTGGGAGTTGGGAGTTGGGAGTTGGAAATAATTTGTAAAAATAAGAAGAATGATTTGTAAAAAAAGTTTTAAATGTTGGAAGTTGGAAGTTAAAAGTTGGAGGCTTGTGCGCAATCTTCAATCTTTAATCTTTATATTTCTTGCTTCATTCTTTATTCTTTCTGCCTGCAAATCAGAAATTGAAAACAATTCCGATAAATTTAAAAAAGGAATTTTTGAAATTCCTGCTGGCCAAGGTTATGGAAAAACCATAATCACAAGAATAGACAGTCTTCAAATTGAAGAATACGATAAAATTATAAGCATTTCTAACGATTCTACTTCCACAGAAAAAAAAGTAAAACACATAGATACTTTGTACATTAAATGGAAAAATAATTTCTTTTATACATTAAGAATGAAATCTCCTAAAAAAGAGATCGATAAAGACCCTATTTTTGTACAAATTACAAAAGTTACAGATACTTCTTACAATTTTACTGCTAAAATAGGGTTCAGTAAATTTAAACAAGATGGTACCGTTTATAAAGTAAAATAACATGGAAATATTTGCACATGCAGATACGTGGGTTGCACTGTTAACCTTAACTTTTTTAGAAATAATATTAGGTATCGATAATATTATTTTTATTTCGATTTCTGCCAATAAATTGCCCGAAAATCAAATAAAAAAAGCCACTATTTTAGGGTTGGCTTTGGCAATGGTTACCCGAATTCTACTACTTTTTGGGGTTTCTTATTTAATTGCTTTAAAAGACCCTTTTTTAAAAATTGATACAGGTTGGTTTAAAGCAGGTTTCACAGGGCAAAGCATTATCTTATTTCTTGGAGGGCTTTTTCTTTTGTATAAAAGTACCAAAGAAATTAGAGAAAAAATGGAAGGCACCAACGAAGATGAAGTCTTAAAAACTCCTAAAAAAATCTCTTTTACAAACGTTATTATTCAAATTATATTAATTGATATTGTTTTTTCTTTCGATAGTATATTAACAGCTGTTGGAATGACAAATGGTGTAAATGGTGCCCTAACAATTATGGTTATTGCTGTAATTG
The DNA here is from genome assembly GCF_017498485.1 of Polaribacter batillariae. Taxonomy (NCBI): domain Bacteria; kingdom Pseudomonadati; phylum Bacteroidota; class Flavobacteriia; order Flavobacteriales; family Flavobacteriaceae; genus Polaribacter; species Polaribacter batillariae. Next base: position 471,231 of record NZ_CP071795.1, read on the forward strand.
TTTCTATTTTAATTATGATGATTTTTGCAAACCCAATTAGTAGTTTTGTAAATAGAAACCCAACCATACAAATGTTGGCACTGTCTTTTTTAATTTTAATTGGTTTTATGTTAATTACAGAAGGGGCGCATTTATCGCATACCGAAATTTTTAACAAAACTGTAGGAGCGATTCCTAAAGGATATTTGTACTTTGCGATCGCATTTTCGTTAGGGGTAGAAATGCTAAATTTAAGAATTAGAAAAAAAAAGTAAATTGTTTAAAAAACTAGTTAGCATCTTTTTTATTTTTCTATTATTGTTACCAGCAACAATAGAAATTTTGCACGACTTAGAAGAACACGAACATATAGTTTGTACTTCTGTTGGCGAGCAACATATACATAAAAAGGATTTAAGTTGCGACGAATTTCATAAGCAATTAACTGTTTTTTCTTCTGAAATTGCATCTAATTACGATGTAATTCCACCACATTATTACAAAACGACGTTTATCGATAAACCTCAAATTACTTCAGAAGTTTATCATCCTAAAAACTGGTCTAGAGGTCCACCAATTTTACTGTTTAAATAGAAAATCTTAAAAAGAAACAGTCTCTTTTTGTGCATTACTAGAAATCAAAAAAAAAACGTTTGAAATCTAGTAAGCAAAAGAACGTTTATTGTTTTTTTTAGAAATTAAGACATTTCAATAAAATTAGTAAAACAAAAATCAATGAAAACATTTATAAAACTGCTATTTTTTATAGCGATATACTCTGTGAATGCTCAAAATAGTATTTCAGGAAAAATTACAGATTCAAATAATAATCCGCTTTTTGGTGTAGAAGTTTATGCTTCAGAAATACACAAAGGCACAACCTCTAAAATAGATGGAACTTATGTTATTAACAATATTCCTAATGGAAAAATAAATGTAACTTTTACTTATTTAGGTTTTAAAACCGCTACCAAATTAGTAATTGTTAGTAACAATAGTATCGATTTAAACATCACTTTAAAGGAAACACCTTTCGAATTAGATGAAATTATCATTTCTACTCCTTTTAACAAACTACAGTCAGAAAATGTAATGAAAGTAGAAAAATTCTCTGCAAAAGAGATGCAAAAAATGGGTTCTACAACACTTTCCGAAGGAATTACAAATATTGCTGGAGTATCTCAAATATCTACAGGAACCTCTATTGGAAAACCTGTAATTAGAGGTTTAAGCGGTAATAGAGTTGTTGTATATACACAAGGCACACGTCTAGAAAATCAACAATTTGGTGGTGAGCATGGCTTAGGCATTAATGGAGAAGGAATTGGAAGTGTAGAAGTTATTAAAGGGCCTGCCTCTTTATTATATGGTTCTGATGCTTTGGGTGGTGTTTTATATTTAAATCCAGAAAAATTTGCATCAGCAAACGAGCATTCTTTTTTATTCAATCAAAAATATTTTAGCAATACTTTAGGAAGTAGCAGTTCTATTGCAGGAAAAGTTTCATCAGAAAGTTGGAAATTTTTAGCCAGAGGAACGTATGCATTTCATTCTGATTATAAAATTCCTACCAACCAAAGAGTAACCAACACTCGTTTTAAAGAAAAAGATTTAAAAGCGGGCATTGGATATTCTAAAAATAATTTTACATCAGAATTACGTTATAACTTCAACAACTCTAAACTAGGTTTGCCTGAAGACGGAATTCAGGCACAATCTACTTCCTTAAACCTTTTAGAACCTTTTCAAGTGATCGACAATCATGTGTTAAGTTCTCACAATCATTTCTTTTTTGGAGAATCTAAATTAGACATCGATTTAGGATATACGTTTAACGACAGACAAGAGTTTGAAGAAAATGAAAATGAAGCCGCTCTAAGAATGAAGTTAAAAACTTATACGTATAATGTAAAATATCACTTCCCAAAAATTGGAGATATAGAAATTTTATCTGGGGTGCAAGGTTTGCATCAAACCAATACAAATTTTGGTGAAGAATTATTGATTCCAGATGCAAAAATAAATGATATTGGTGTTTTTACAACGGCTAATTATGTGTGGAATAATAGTACTTTACAAGCTGGGGTTCGTTTCGATAATAGAAATATAAATACTAAAAAACATGAAGTTACAGATGATGATGATAATCTTCGCATTTTTGATGCTGTAGATAAATCTTACAATAGTTTTACAGCTTCTTTAGGTTTTAAAACAATTTTATTAGAGAATCTTACAACAAGAATTAATCTTGCAACGGGTTTTAGAGCTCCAAATTTAGCCGAATTAACTTCTAATGGTGTTCACGAAGGTACTAATAGATTCGAAAAAGGAAATAATAATTTAAAAAATGAAAAAAATGCACAAATTGACCTTTCTTTAGAATATAAAACGGAACATTTTGAGTTGTTTGCAAACGGTTTTTACAATCATTTAAACGATTATATTTTTATAACTCCTACTGGTGAAGTTGAAGATGAGAACCCTGTTTACAACTATGTGCAAGAAGATTCTAAATTATATGGAGGTGAGTTTGGCTTTCATTTACACCCACATCCTTTAGATTGGTTACACCTAGAAAGTACTTTTGAAATGGTTACAGGAAAACAAAAAAATGGAAATTATTTGCCATTAGTACCTGCCAATACATGGAAAAATACACTTAGAACAGAATTTAATGTAAGCCAATGGCTACAACAAGCTTATGCTTTTGCTAGTTTGCAAAGTACATTTGCACAAAATAATGTTAGTAATTTCGAGACCAAAACACCTAGTTACAATTTACTAAATTTAGGTTTTGGTGGCGATATTATTTTAGGGAAAACAAAACTCTCTACTTCTCTTTCTGTAAACAATTTATTAGATAAAAAATACATTAACCATTTATCTCGTTTAAAAGCAGATGGTATTTTTAACCAAGGTAGAAATATTGTTTTAGGGGTTAATTTTGCAATTTAAAATCGTAAATAAAATTGATAAAAAAGTGTTACTTAATCGTAACACTTTTTTTATTTTTGTTAAAAATAAACTGTGCTGTTTTAGATCTTTTGTAGTGATAAAAATGCTCAACTTCTAAAGCATTTTTATGTCGAAATTACCCAAAAAAAATCAATTTATAGATTTATCAGATTATGGGAGACCAATTGCTAAAATTATTGCAAACTCTTTAAAATCTACCTCGTTTACACCAATACACGTAACCATTGCATTTGTAATTTCGGGGTTATTTGGAATTTACTGTATGGTAGAAGGTTACTATTGGTTAGCGGCTTTTTTCTTAATTTTTAAATCTATTTTAGATGCTGCAGATGGCGAACTTGCCAGAGTAAAAGAAACCCCTTCTTACACAGGACGTTTTTTAGATTCTGTTTCAGATATTATTTTAAACTTTATAATTTTTATAGCACTTTGGCAATCGACAGCTGTGAGTATTTGGTGGGCTTTACTCGCTTTTTTTGGAATGCAATTACAAGGTACTTTATATAATTACTATTATGTAATTTTAAGAAATCGTTTTAAAGGCGACACCACAAGCCGAATTTTCGAAGACTCTACGCCTATTGCTTTAAAAGGAGAAAAACAAAAACACGTAAATACGCTGTATTTTATTTACAAAGCTTTGTATGGTATTTTTGATGAAATTATTTATGCTTTAGACAGAAATGCACCTAAAGGAAAGCCTTTTTCGAATTGGTTAATGTCTTTAATTTCTACTTTTGGTTTAGGATTTCAATTATTAATAATTAGTCTCTTTTTAGTTTTAGGACTCAAAGAAGTAATTATTCCGTTTTTTATTGGATATTCTAGTATGATTTTCGTTTTTATATACCTTCGTAAGGTGTTTTATTAATGCACATATTCTGTTTTTTTTAACCTACTTAAAACAATAAAAGAAGCTACAAAAAATAAGGCTAAAGAAAGTACGCTCCATTGCATAGATTCTGTTAAATAAATTAAAAAGCCAAACACAAAAGTTCCTAAAACAATGGCTATTTTTTCTGTAACATCGTAAAAACTAAAATACGTAGCATTGTCGTATGTTTTTGGTAATAACTTAGAATATGTAGAGCGTGTTAAAGATTGTATTGCTCCTAAAACCAAGCCTAAAAGACCTCCCAAACAGTAAAAGTAAATCGCTACATTTGGCAAGTTTTTTTCTAGCATAAAAGCGCTAAAACAAACTAAAATCCAAATTAATACTGTAATTTTTAAGGCTTTAAAATTTCCGTATTTTTCAGAAATATTGGTAAAAATTTTAGCTCCAAAAATTGCAACAATTTGTATTAACAAAACCGTTATAATTAAATTCATTGTATCTAAATTTAATTCTGATTTTCCAAAAATTGTAGCCAATAGAATAATGGTTTGTACACCAACACTTAGCAAGAAAAAAGCAACTAAAAAGTTTCTTAAGGTTGGGTAATTTTTAAGTTCAATCCACACTTTTTTTAATTCCTTAAAGCCTTTCCAAATATAGTCTTTCTCTGGTTTTCTGTTATGTATATTATTAGGGAGTTTTTTAAATGTAATTTGTGCAAAACCAACCCACCATAAACCAACCATTACAAAAGAAATACGCATTGCTTTTAAGGAAGCAGTATTTTTAGCATTTTCTAAAGCAGTAGCAATTTCTGCTTCGGTTCCGTTTGCTAAAATAGTATTAGAAATACTTAAATCGAAACCAAAAGTATTAGGTGCTAAAATCATCGCCAAACAAAATATTAGCAATATTACAGAACCTACATAACCATAAATAAAACCTTTTGCACTTGCAGCATCTTGCTGATGTGGGTGTGCAACTTCTGGCAAATAAGAATTATAAAAAACAATACTCGACCAAAAACCAATACTGGCCAAGACTGTACAAATAATTCCAATCCAAGCCGTATTTATATCTTTAAAAAAAAACATACCCATTACAGAAAGACCTCCTAGCCAGCAAAAAAACTTCATAAATTTTAGTTTATTTCCTGTATAATCTGCAATTGCAGATAAAATTGGCGACATAAATGCAACTATTAAAAAAGAAAAAGACAATGCGTAACTGTACAAGGTATCTGCATATTCCCATTTCATTCCTAAAAAGAGAACCGTTTTTCCATCGGTAATTGCACTATAAAACAAGGGAAAAACTGCTGTACTAATTACTAAAGAATATACTGAATTTGCCCAATCGTAAAATGCCCAAGCGCTTATTAATTTTTTGTCCCCTATTTTTAATTTCATAATTATATAAAAAAATGCCGTTCAATTTTTTTTTTTGAACGGCGTACAATATAGGAAAAGTTTTCTTTTATTTTCTTATTGCAGAGTTTCCTGTTCTATTAAATTTTTCTGCATATTTTCTTGCAGTTGGTAAATAGGTTCTTAAATCTTTAATTCTAGAGGCGTTTGATGGGTGTGTACTTAAAATTTCTGGTTGCGATTTCCCTCCAGATCTTTGGCTCATTCTTACCCAAACTTCTGCAGCTTCTGTTCCATCATAACCAGCCATAATCATAAATACCAAACCTAACCTATCTGCTTCTTGCTCGTGAGTTCTACTAAATTTTAGCATTCCTAAACCAGAACCTATTCCAAAAGCAGTGTTCCAAATTTGTTGTGTTTTTGGGTCTTTACCAGAAGTACCTAAAGCTACTGCCAAGCCTCCTATTTGCTGTAATTGTCCTTGAGACATTCTTTCTTGACCATGTTTTGCAAATGCGTGCGCAACCTCGTGCCCCATTACTGCAGCTACCCCATCTTCGTTTGCGCAAATTGGCATTATTCCTGTGTAAAAAACTACTTTCCCTCCAGGCATACACCAAGCATTTACGGTTTTATCTTCAATTAAATTAAATTCCCATCTGTAAGCATTTGCTTCTTCTACCATGTTATTAGCTCTCATAAAACGATCTACGGCTGCAGAAATGTTTTTACCAACCCTTTTTACTTGATTGGTCATTTCTCTATTGTTAGAGATTTTATTTTCAGCTAAAAAACCTTTGTATTGTGCAAAACTTGCAGGCAAAACTTGCGCATCACTTACAAAATTAATTCTGTTTCGTCCAGTAATAGGTACTTTAGAACATTCTGTAAATAAAAACACAGTTAGTAATAAAATTGCTATTTTTTTCATCTTTATCTATTTTTAGTTTTTAACAGTGGCAATTTATTCATTTTTTAGTAAAATAATGAACTCCTTTAGAAATTAAACCCTCTTATTTAAATTTTCTGCTATTATTTATGATTAAATTTGTTAGTTTTCAATAAAAAATTCGTCCGATTACATGTAGTTTTATTGAAATATAGCTTTAAAAGCTGATTTTAAAAATAAGAAAATTAAAATACATTATGAAAAAAATAATTGGTTTATTATTAATCGCATTATTTATGGGGTGTTCTAGTAATGCACAATCTAGTCGAAAAGATAAAAAAAAATACAAAGTTTCTAAAACAGAAGCAGAGTGGAAAAAACAACTTTCGGAAAAACAGTTTTATGTATTAAGGCAAGCAGGAACTGAAAGAGCTTTTACAAGTCCACTAAATAAAGAATATAGAAGAGGAACTTACGTTTGTGCTGCGTGTAATACTCCTTTATATAAATCGGAACACAAATTCGATTCTGGTACAGGATGGCCTTCTTTTGACAGGGCTGTAAAAGGAAGTGTAGAGTTGGATGTGGATTATAAAATAGGTTATGCAAGAACAGAATTAAAATGTAGTACTTGTGGTGGACATTTAGGGCATTCTTTTGATGATGGTCCTGAAGAAACTACTGGAAAACGCCATTGTATAAACGGAGTTGCTTTAAAGTTTATTCTTAAAGAGTAATTGCTACTGTAAACTTAACTCTGTCTAAGAAAAAAATAGTTTTTAATATATGAGTGCCCTACTAAAAAACAATTCTAGTGGGGCACTCATAATTAAAGTTAATTTCATTCTTTTTTTGGGATAATTATCAAAAAAAAGATATAAAACTTACTAAATACCTTGAAATTTATGAAGAAACGCAGAAGTAGATCTTAAAATTTATCTGCCATAAAATAAGATTTGCTATCGTTAAAATTCACTAACGACAAAAATTTAAAAGTTTTTGATGAAAAATTAAGATATTAAAAACAATGCTAAAAGCAAGAAATTTATATATTGCCTGTGGATATTTATTCTCAAAACACAGCTTTAAAATTTAAAGAATTAGTTATAGAAGGCGGTTTAGCTTCTGTAAACTGTATATTAAAAGACAAAAAGGTTTTATGTGGTTTGGTGGAACACATGGTCTTTTTAGATATGATGGTTATAAATTTAAAGCCTTTAAAACAAATATAATGACTGTATTTGAAGACTAAGAAAAAAATGTTTGGACAGGAAACTTTGGAAATAGGATTGTAGGATATAAAAAAGAAAATCCCGACGATTTTTTAAAAGCCAAATTAGCGACTCCTTTTACTGAAAGTTTCAATGCCCTATCTATATTTGATATGCTTGAAGATGGAACTCGAAATATATGGGTTGCCACATACAATCATGGATTGTTTAAATATAACAAGCAAATATTTGAATTTCAACAATTCACCATTTCTAATACAATCAATTAAATTCAGATACTATTTTAAATATTTTTTACTGATTCTACCAATAATTTATGGGTATGCACTTTAGATAAAGGCATTCTTTACAATCAAGAAACCAATCAATTTTATACTTTGCCAGATTTTGGAATAAAGATGAGTTCCAACTTAAAATTTCCAATAAAACTAGACATTCCACTTATCACTTACCACCTTCTAAACAAAAAACATTACAAATAACCAAAAGTAACTCCTTAAAAAAAATATTATTTAGATTTATTATAAATAATTTGGATATGTCAAAAGGCAAATATACTTTTGCCAAAAATATCTATTTGTATTAAATCTAAATAAAAATAATGAAGAATTTATTACTAACTTTAACCATATTTTTGCTAACTAATTTAGCATTTTCGCAAAACGGAACCGTTATCGGAACTGTTACCGACAATAACAAAACACCTCTTACTGGAGTAAACGTTCATCTAAAAAACACCACAAAAGGTACGCAAACCAACGAAAACGGAATCTTTGAAATTACAAATTTAGAAAACGGAGATTACGTTCTTTCTATTTCATATTTAGGCTTTAAAACAAGAGAAATTACTATTTCAGTTTCAAGCAACCAAAACATAAAATTAGAAACAATTATACTTTATGAAGGAAATGAAATATTAAGTGAGGTTATTATTGAAGGAGAAAGACGTAATAAATTTTCGAGAAAAAAAACAGCTTATGTTGCTAAACTTCCATTAAAAGACATAGAAAATACACAAGTTTATAGTACAATTACCAACGAACTTTTGCAATCGCAAATAGTTACAAATTTTGATGATGCGCTAAAAAATGCAACAGGAGTAGAACAATTATGGGCTTCAACTGGTCGTGGTGGTGATGGGGCTGGATATTATGCGCTACGTGGTTTTTCTGTTCAACCACAATTAGTAAATGGTTTACCTGGATTAACAAACGGAACAATCAATCCAGCAAATATCGAACGTATTGAGGTGTTAAAAGGACCTTCAGCAACTTTGTTTGGTAATGCAGTAAGCTCTTATGGCGGACTTATTAACGTAGTTACCAAAAAACCTTATGTAGGAACTGGTGGAGAATTATCTTTTACTTCTGGATCTTATGGACTCAATCAAATTGTAGGCGATTTTAATACGGCTTTAAGTAAAAGTGATAATTTATATTTTAGATTAAATACGGCTTATACTACAGAACAAAGTTTTCAAGATGCAGGTTTTAGAAAATCGTTTTTTGTAGCACCATCTTTGTCTTATAAAGTAAACAACAAGCTTTCATTTTCGTTTTACGGAGAAATCACACAGGCAACACAAACAAATCCAACCTTTTTATTTTTAAACAGAAGTGCACCAACAGAAGCTTCAAATCTCGATGAATTGGGGTATAACAATAAATTATCGTTTACAAGTAACGATTTAACATTGCAAAACCCTACACAGAATTATAGAATTGAAATGAATTATAAATTATCCGACACTTGGCAATCACAAACCTTACTTTCTAAAAGTTCAACATCTACAAAAGGGTATTATTCGTATTTATTTGAGTATGGCATTTTGGGTAATAATACCTTTTCTCGTTTTATTAGCAAGCAAAATGCAAATACACAAACAACCGATATTCAACAAAATTTTATTGGAGATTTTAAAATTGCATCGCTACGAAATAGAATTGTTATTGGTTTAGACTATTTTAATGCAACTGAAACAAGTAACAATAGTGGTTATGCATTCTATGGAAATGTAACACCAGAAGGTGGTTCAAATGGCGACAACCCATTTACGCCAGATATTGTAGAAACAGATTTATACCCACTTTCAACAGCTGGTGTAGATGGCGTTTTACAAAACAAAGAGATAGGAAATAACAAATCGACATACCATATTTATAGTCTATACGCTTCAAATGTTTTAAACATTACAGAAAACCTTTCGGCAATGATAGGCTTGCGTTTAGATCGATTTGATAATAAAGGTAATTTGGCAAATACCGAAGATGATTTTGCACAAACCGCATTTTCGCCAAAATTTGGGTTGCTGTATCAACCCATAAAAGACAAATTATCTATTTTTGGAAATTACCAAAATGGGTTTAATAATGTGGCACCTCAATTAGTAGGAAACCCAGAAGATGGTCCCCAAAAATTGGAGACATTTAAGCCAGAACAAGCCAACCAATTAGAGTTTGGCTTTAAGACAAATTTTTTTAAAAATCGCCTGAATGCAACTGTGAGTTTCTACGATATTAAAGTTAAAGATCGCGTAATTATTGACCCAAATTCGCCTTTTAATAGAATACAAGGTGGCGAAATAGAGAGTAAAGGAATTGAAATAGAAATTAACGCCAACCCAATAAAAGGATTAAATATTAGAGCTGGTTACAGTAATAATAAGAGCATTACCACAAAAACAGACGACCCTTTAATTTTAAACAAAAGACCGCTAGAAGCTGGCCCAGAAACTTTGTATAATTTTTGGGCAAATTACGAGTTTCAAGAAGAAATTTTAAATGGTTTTGGAGTTGGTTTTGGATTTAATGGTGCCAGTGAGCGTTTTGTTAAAAACTATACCACAACTGGCAACTTTATCTTACCGAGCTATATGGTGGCAAACGCATCCTTATTTTATCAAGCTAATAAATACAAAATTGGCTTAAAACTAAACAACGCTTTTAACGAAGAATACTACAAAGGTTGGTCAACTATAAATCCACAAACACCTAGGGCATTATTGGCAAATATTTCATATCAATTTTAATTAGTTAAAGTTAAAAGGAGGCTGTCACAAAAGTAAATTTAACTGTTATTGTAAGCATTACTAAAATCAAAATATATTTTGATTGAAAGTAGTTAACAAAGTTATCGAAAAATATAAAATACTGAAAATCAATAAATAAGATTTCTCCATTACAGTCGAAATAACAAAATTACAGTCGAAATGACAAATTTTAATACTTTCGAGACTGCTTCTTTTTTAAAATTACAACAATGCTATTTAAAAAAACACTTTTTCAACTACATAAAATTTTAGGACTTGCAACTGGGCTTGTTGTTTTCATTGTAGCAATTACAGGTTGTTGTTGGGCTTTTAAAGAAGAAATAGAAAGCCTTTACGGTAGCTATAAAAAAGTAGTACCTCAAAACAAATCCTTTATAACACCTACAGAAGCAAAAAAACTTACAAAAAAAATATTTCCAAACAACACTGTTCACGGAACTGTTTTTGGAAAAAATAACGAGGCTATCGAAGTTATTTTTTATGATGCAGAACCAGAGTTTTACCAAAGTGTTTTTCTAAACCCATATTCTGGAGAAATTATACAAATTAACAATCATCTTTCTGGTTTTTTTGCTTTTATATTAAAAGGTCATATACGACTTTGGCTACCAAAAACAATTGGAGAGCAAGTGGTAGGAGTGTCTGTAATACTATTTATTTTAATTATTATTTCTGGATTTATTTTATGGTTACCCAATAAGCGTAAAAACTTAAAACAACGCCTAAGGTTTCATTGGAAAAAAACCACACGTTGGAAACGTAAGAACTTCGACCTACATTCAATTGTAGGTTTTTATGTGTGTTCTTTAGCATTAGTTCTAGCTTTTACAGGCTTAATAATGTCTTACGACTGGTTTCAAAAAACAGTTTATTTCTCTTTAGGAGGTAATAAAAATTCAACATTTATAATTCCTAAAAATAAAAGTGAAAGATTTGTAACTAAATCAGGAGAGGTACCAATAGATATTCTTTTAGAAAAACTAAAGGAAGAAAAAACAAAAGCAAAGAGTTTTGAAATTCATTATCCACATTCTAAATCAGAAGCTATTTATGTAGAAGTAAGCAATAGTAAAGGTTTGTTTTATGATTCGGATTTCTTGTTTTTTGACCAGAATACATTAAAACCTATACCATCTAAAACAATATATGGAAAGTACAAAAATGCAAAACTAGCTGACAAAATATTACGAATGAATTATGACATACACATTGGAGCCATAGGCGGAATTGCTGGAAAAATTATCGCTTTTTTAGCAAGTTTATTAACTGCAACGCTACCTATTACTGGAATTTTATTATGGTATGGACGAAATTATAAAAAAAATAGAAAGCATTAAACCCGCATTATGCATTAGGAATACACAAAAGGAGGACTTAAATCATTAATTTGGGAGAATAAGCCATCCATCCAAGGTCTTTTTTTAGTGTTTAAAGCAATCTTTAAGACCTTTCTGTTAGCATGATTTACTGTCCAAGCTCCTAATGCAAAGCAATAGACTTTTAGGGTTTTTAAAGTTGCTCGATTATGATGATTTAAGGCAAAATGTCTAAACAAACTCATTAGGTTATAAGCCACCATAATGAATCTAAAGGAAGCCTCAGTTGCCCAAAAATCCTTTAAACAAAAGTTATCTAATCCAAAGTCTTCTTTGAGTTCTTTGATTCTGTTTTCACAATCAGCTCTGGTGTTGTAGATATTCCAAACTTGGTCTAGCGGTAAATCTAGATTGGTTACATAGCAACTAAAACGATAACCAGGCAGATCATCAAAAAGTAATTTTCCAGCTGCTTTTGGACGATCTTCTACTTTCTTTTTTATGACAATATAGCGCCTTGACTTACCATCTGTATGGTTAAAAATCATCTCATTAAGCTCAATTCCTTTTGTGAGTTCTATCCAATTATCCAAACCCCAAACTGCATTTTTTATATTTGGGTACATACGTGCTGCCATAATGTAATTGAGTTGTTTGCCTTCTAGATAATCTAATAAATCTTGTGTGTAAAAACCACTATCTGCACGAACTAAACCAACTCTTTTGTCCTTTAAAGCTTCATTGAAGGTTTCTTCCATAAACTCTTTACAGCTACTACTATCTGCTGTATTGCCTGGTCTTAACCAAGCATTGGCAACCATTCTGGTTTGGCTTACAAAGGCCATTAATGGGTGATGTGAGTTCCTGCCTTTTTTATTGGGATTATAACCTTTTGCGCTACCTTGTTGCTCTCCATATCTTGTAATAACTGTGCTATCAAAATCTATAGTTAAGTTGTCAACATCTAATTGCTTGAAAAACCAATGTTGCAACTTTGGAAATACTTCTGTATTGCGCTTTTGAGAAAACTTGCCAAAAAAACGACTATAGGTACTTTGTGATGGCATACGATTCCATCCAAAAATATCTTGCAATGTGCTATCATAACGTAACCAATCACAATGGATATAACGAGAAGCTCCTGTCCAAATACTCAACCAAAAAGCTTCAGTTATATGTGCAGGATTATAACCTGCATTAGAGCTTGGTTGAGGTAAATCTAATTGTGCTAGTTGTTCTCTAATTTCTGTTTGATCAATAAAACGCTTCATTAAGCTCATCCCTCCAAAAGGGGTGACTTTCTTACTTGAATACTCAATAGGGAGATTAACCATTTGGGTTATGTGTTAAATTCGCTATAAAGCTAATAATCATAAGCGTTTATACAAAATTTTAAATCATCTATTGCATAATTCAGGGTTAAGTATTTTTGCCGATTCTTCAAATAATCTATGGATAGGCACTTTAGATAAAGGCATTCGTATTTACAATCAAGAAACCAATCAATTTTATGCTTTGTCTGATTTTGGAATAAAGATGAGTTCCAACTTAAAATTTCCAATAAAAGACATTTATGAAGATGTTAATGGGTTGATATGGATTGCAACCGAAGGCGGAGGTCTTTTTTATATTAACAAAGAAGAAAAATCTATAAATCATTTAAATACAGAAAACGGTTTTCCGAGTAATGCTTTTTATGGAATTATACAAGACAATTACGGCACTTATTGGTTCAGCACCAACAAAGGTCTTATTTCATATCATCTAGATAATAACAAAATACATATCTATAATACCAATGATGGTTTACCAACCAACGATTTTGAATCTGGTGCCAGTGCCAAAACCAAAGATGGTAAGTTGTTCTTTGGAAGTAAAAAAGGTTTAATTGCTTTCTATCCCGAAAAATTAATTAGTGATTCTAACCCCATTAATTTAAAGTTAACTAGCTTAAAAATCTTTAACAATGTTGTGAACGTACTTAATAAAGTTGAAAATTACCAACCTTTAGACTCTTCTATCTCTTATAAAAAAACATTAAAACTACCCTATTTTCTTAATAATTTTGGTTTTGAATTTGCTGTTCCAGGTCATAGCACACCACATAATATCGAATACCAATATAAATTAGAAGGCATCGATAATCGTTGGATTACAACATCATCTGAACTTCCTTATGCAAACTATTCGAATATTTCACATGGGCAATATACATTTAAAATAAAAGCTTTTAATGAAAATAATTTTGATTCTAATAATATCTCTGAAAAACAAATTGATATTATAATTACACCTGTTTGGTGGCAAACTAATATTGCCTACTTTGCATACATTTTGTTAATTAGTGCGCTTATTTATTACACTTACAAGAATGTAAGAGATCGTGTTCGGTTAAAAAACGAACTTCTTATTGAAAAATACAAACACGAAAAAGATGAGGAATTGCATAAATCTAAAATTAATTTTTTCACAACTATTTCACACGAATTGAGAACTTCTTTAACACTCATTTTATCTCCACTACAACAATTATCTAATGTAAAGACAAATAATAAGGCATCAAACCTTATTATGACTATGAATAGAAATGGGCAACGCTTATTAAGTTTAATCAATCAAATTCTTGATTTTAGAAAATTAGAATCCACAAATGCACAATTAAATATTAAAGAAATTAATCTTAAAGACTTCTTTAAAGAACTGTGCATTCCTTTTTATCAATATGCCGAAGAAAAAAATATTAAATTTCAATTATCTATACCCAATAATTGCAATAAAGGGTGGGTTGACGTCAATAAACTAGAGGTTATTCTTTACAATATACTCTCTAACGCTTTTAAACACACTAAAGATAAAATTGATGTAAATATCGATTTAGATGAAAAAGACGAACGCCTTATTATAAAAATTAAAGATAATGGAAAAGGAATCGAAGAAGAAGAGCTCACAAAAATCTTTGATAATTTCTATCAAGTAAATGACACTACTAATACTACCTCTGGAACTGGTATTGGATTAGCCATAACATTCATCATGGTGTTATAAACGTTAAAAGCGAACCCAACGCATACACCATCTTTAATATTATAATTCCTATCGTAAAATCATTTTATTCAGATGATGATATTGCCAACCCAGATTCTAAAATCGCATCACTAGATAATGTAACTGAAGATGAACTGATTATTGAAACCACCAATGCAATAGATGATAATCCTTCTAAAATTAAACCCGCATTATGCATTAGGAATACACAAAAGGAGGACTTAAATCATTAATTTGGGAAAATAAGCCATCCATCCAAGGTCTTTTTTTAGTGTTTAAAGCAATCTTTAAGACCTTTCTGTTAGCATGATTTACTGTCCAAGCTCCTAATGCAAAGCAATAGACTTTTAGGGTTTTTAAAGTTGCTCGATTATGATGATTTAAGGCAAAATGTCTAAACAAACTCATTAGGTTATAAGCCACCATAATGAATCTAAAGGAAGCCTCAGTTGCCCAAAAATCCTTTAAACAAAAGTTATCTAATCCAAAGTCTTCTTTGAGTTCTTTGATTCTGTTTTCACAATCAGCTCTGGTGTTGTAGATATTCCAAACTTGGTCTAGCGGTAAATCTAGATTGGTTACATAGCAACTAAAACGATAACCAGGCAGATCATCAAAAAGTAATTTTCCAGCTGCTTTTGGACGATCTTCTACTTTCTTTTTTATGACAATATAGCGCCTTGACTTACCATCTGTATGGTTAAAAATCATCTCATTAAGCTCAATTCCTTTTGTGAGTTCTATCCAATTATCCAAACCCCAAACTGCATTTTTTATATTTGGGTACATACGTGCTGCCATAATGTAATTGAGTTGTTTGCCTTCTAGATAATCTAATAAATCTTGTGTGTAAAAACCACTATCTGCACGAACTAAACCAACTCTTTTGTCCTTTAAAGCTTCATTGAAGGTTTCTTCCATAAACTCTTTACAGCTACTACTATCTGCTGTATTGCCTGGTCTTAACCAAGCATTGGCAACCATTCTGGTTTGGCTTACAAAGGCCATTAATGGGTGATGTGAGTTCCTGCCTTTTTTATTGGGATTATAACCTTTTGCGCTACCTTGTTGCTCTCCATATCTTGTAATAACTGTGCTATCAAAATCTATAGTTAAGTTGTCAACATCTAATTGCTTGAAAAACCAATGTTGCAACTTTGGAAATACTTCTGTATTGCGCTTTTGAGAAAACTTGCCAAAAAAACGACTATAGGTACTTTGTGATGGCATACGATTCCATCCAAAAATATCTTGCAATGTGCTATCATAACGTAACCAATCACAATGGATATAACGAGAAGCTCCTGTCCAAATACTCAACCAAAAAGCTTCAGTTATATGTGCAGGATTATAACCTGCATTAGAGCTTGGTTGAGGTAAATCTAATTGTGCTAGTTGTTCTCTAATTTCTGTTTGATCAATAAAACGCTTCATTAAGCTCATCCCTCCAAAAGGGGTGACTTTCTTACTTGAATACTCAATAGGGAGATTAACCATTTGGGTTATGTGTTAAATTCGCTATAAAGCTAATAATCATAAGCGTTTATACAAAATTTTAAATCATCTATTGCATAATTCAGGTTAAACCTATACTTCTTATTATTGAAGACCATTTCGAAATTAGAAACCTTATTAAAAATAACTTTGCCAATAATTTTAAAATTATTACCAGTACCAATGGCTTAGAGGGGAAAGAAAAAGCTTTTAAAGAGATACCAGATATAATTATATCGGATATTATGATGCCAAAACTTAATGGATTGGAATTATGTAAAATTTTAAAAACAGATAGTAGAACATCCCACATCCCAATTATTCTTTTAACCGCTAGAGGCTCACATACCTTTAAAGTCGAAGGGTTTGAATATGGTGCTGATGATTATGTAACCAAACCTTTTAATATTGATATTTTAAATGTTCGGGTTAAAAACCTAATAAAATCTAGGCAAATTTTAAGAGATAAGTTCAAAAAAGAGGCACTATTAAACCCCAAAGAAATTGCGATTAACAATGTTGATGAAGTTTTTATCGAAAAAGTAATTAGCATTATAGAAGAAAACATCTCAAACTCAAAATTTTCTGTAGCCGACTTTGCTTTAAGTATTGGTATGAGTCACTCTGTTTTATACAGAAAAATCTTAGCCATTACTGGGCAAACCATTACCGAATTTATCAAATCTATAAGGCTCACTAAAGCAGAACAGCTTCTACTTGAAAGCAATCATCATATTAATGAAATTAGTGACATGACTGGATTTCCGAGCGCCAGTTATTTTACTACCTGTTTTAAGAAAAAACATGGGTTTCCTCCTAGTGAGTTTAAGAGAGATAATTAAATTGGTTTAACTTCTTCGTATCTCTACAATCTTATAATTTAACTATAGACTACACCAATGTTGCTGCAATCTTTTTATACGTTCCGTCTTCTAATTTTTCTCTAATTGCAGAAAAAGCGGTAATGGTTTCATCAATATCTTCTTGTCTATGTGTTGCTGTGGGTATTAACCTTAAAATAATTAAACCTTTTGGTATAACTGGATATACAACAATAGAACAGAAAATTCCGTAATTTTCACGTAAATCGTTTACCATTGCCATTGCTTCTGGAATGTCTCCTTTTAAAAATACCGGAGTTATACAGGTTTGTGTGGTTCCTAAATCGAACCCTGCATTACGCAAACCAGACTGTAAAGCATTGGTGTTTTGCCACAATTTTTCTTTTAATTCTGGCATGGTACGAATCATTTCTAAACGTTTTAAAGCTCCTTTAACCATTGCCATTGGTAATGACTTTGCAAACATTTGAGAACGCAAATTGTATTGTAAGTATTGGATTACATCTTTATCTCCTGCTAAAAAAGCACCAATTCCTGCCATCGATTTTGCAAATGTTGCAAAATATACATCTATATCGTCTTGAACGCCTTGTTCGAAACCAGTTCCTCTGCCTCCTTCTCCTAAGGTTCCAAAACCATGCGCATCATCAACCAATAATCTAAAATTATATGTTTTTTTAAAAGCGACAATTTCTTTTAAACGACCTTGCTCTCCACGCATTCCAAAAACACCTTCAGAAATTACTAATATTCCTCCTCCTGTTTTTTCTGCCATTTTAGCTGCACGCTTAATGTTCTTTTCGAAACTTTCCATATCGTTATGTCGATACACAAAACGTTTTCCAGAATGCAAACGAACACCATCTATAATACAGGCATGTGTATCCATATCGTACACAATAATATCGTTTTTAGTAACCAAAGCATCTATGGCAGACATGATTCCTTGGTAACCAAAATTTAATAAATATGCTTTCTCTTTATCTACAAACTCTGCGCATTCGCGCTCTAATTTTTCGTGAAAAGGGGTATGTCCAGACATCATTCTTGCACCCATTGGGTATGCCATTCCATGTTCTAAAGCAGCTTCTCCATCGACCTTTAAAACTTCTGGATGATTTGCCAACCCTAAGTAGTCGTTAATACTCCACGTAACTACTTTTTTACCATTAAAAGACATTCTGTTAGAAATTGGACCTTCTAATTTAGGAAAAACATAATATCCTTCTGCTTGCTTTGCCCATTTTCCTAAAGGTCCCTTATCTTTTATAATTCTATCGAATAAATCTACCGCCATTTTCAACTGTTTTTGAGCGCGCAAAGGTAAGAAATAAAAATAGTTATTCAAATTGAGAAAAAATTCATGGAATTTTAGGTTTTTGAGATTGATTTTATAAGTTAATATACAGAGGTTCACAGAGTAATTACACAGGGGGTTATGGAAATTTTATCTGCGAAACAATTTGGTTTTTATAATTTTAAAAAACATAAATTTTTCGTATTCTAACAAATTGTTTCGTCAAATTAGACGCATTTCAGCATAAAAAATTTGCGTTTTTGTAAGAGAAAAAGACATGAATACGATTTCGTATTTTAAAGAAATCCTTGTTTTTTCATCCAAGAATCTTTGTAAATTTTATTTTGATACCGAGAACCATGATCTGGGAAAATTAAAACCACAAAACTATGTTCATCAAACATATTTAAGGCTTCGTATTGTTTGGTGGCTTGGATTACAGCCCCAGAAGTATAACCACAAAAAAGACCTTCTTTTTTAACCAGCTCTCTTGCAGCAAAAGCAGATTCTTTATCAGATACTTTTTCGTAAACATCTATCACATCGAAATCTGTAGCTGTAGGAATTAGTGTTTTACCTAAACCTTCAATTTTATAGGGTTTAATTTCATTGGTATCGAATTCACCTGTTTCGTGGAATTTTTTTAATACAGAACCAATGGCATCTACTCCTAAGATTTTAATATTTGGGTTTTGTTCTTTTAAGTATTTTCCTGCTCCAGAAATGGTACCTCCTGTGCCACTTGCAGCGACCAAATGTGTAATTTTACCACCTGTTTGTTGCCAAATTTCTGGCCCCGTACTTCTATAATGTGCCTCTATATTTAATTCGTTAAAATACTGGTTAATGTAAACAGAATTCTTCGTTTTTTTATGAATTGTTTTGGCAACTTCGTAATAAGATCTTGGGTCGTCTGCAGCAACATTTGCAGGACAAACATGCACTTCTGCTCCCATCGTTTTTAGCAAATCTATTTTGTCTTGTGAAGATTTATCACTTACGGCCAAAATGCATTTGTAACCTTTTACAATGCTTATCATTGCCAGGCTAAAACCTGTGTTTCCAGAGGTAGTTTCTACAATTGTTGCTCCTTTTTTAAGAATTCCTTTTTTTTCTGCATTATTAATAATGTGCAAAGCAATTCTGTCTTTTGATGAATGACCAGGGTTAAAAGCTTCTACCTTTGCAAAATAAGAACCTTTTAAATTCTTAGTAATTTTTCGAAGTTTAATTAATGGAGTCTCTCCTACTAATTCTAAAATACTATTATTTATCCCCTTATTTTTAATCATTCTATCTTTTCTCGAAAAAACCTCACAGGTTTTAGAAATTTGTGAGGTTTTCTTTTACCGCTCGCAAAAGTACATTTTTCGAATTGAAATATAAAATTGATTTTAAGGCTTTATAGGTTCTGTACCCAATTTATTTTCTAAAGCCAAGAAAAAAGTATAATCTTTGGCGGTTTCTTTTAAGGCGTCGAAACGCCCTGAAGCTCCTCCATGACCAGCTTCCATGTTTGTTCTTAACATTAATAAATTCGTATCTGTTTTTAGCTCTCTTAATTTTGCTACCCATTTTGCAGGCTCCCAATATTGCACTTGAGAATCGTGAAAACCAGTAGTTACCAACATATTAGGGTATGCTTTCGCAGCTACTTGATCGTAAGGAGAGTACGATTTTATATAATCGTAATATTCTTTATCATTTGGGTTTCCCCATTCGTCGTATTCTCCTGTGGTTAAAGGAATGGAATCGTCGATCATTGTAGAAATTACATCTACAAAAGGCACTGCTGCAATAACTCCGTTGTATAATTCAGGATTCATGTTAACAATTGCCCCCATTAACAAACCACCTGCAGACCCCCCCATTGCATATAAATGTTTTGGTGAGGTATAATTGTTTTTAATTAAGTATTTAGAACAATCTACAAAATCGTTAAAAGTGTTCTTTTTGTTTAACATTTTTCCATCTTCATACCATTCCCTGCCTAAATATTGGCTTCCACGAATGTGGGCTAAAGCATACACAAAACCTCTATCTAACAGGCTTAAACGTGTTGTAGAAAATCCATCAGGAATTGTATAACCATAAGAGCCATAGGCGTATTGTAAAAGTGGCGTATTCGCATTTAACTCTGTATTTTTATGATATACCAAAGAAATGGCTACTTTTTTTCCATCTCTTGCTGTTGCCCAAACACGTTTACTTTTGTAGTTTTCTTTTTTAAACTTTCCTCCTAAAACTTCTTGTTCTTTTTTAATTTCCTTAGATTTAGTTTCCATATTAAAATCGATTACAGAAGCTGGTGTTGTAAAAGAATTGTAGGAATAACGAATAATATTGGTGTCGAAATCTGGATTCGAATATACGTTTACAGAATAGGTTTCTTCATCAAAAGGTAAATAATAATCTTCTTTTGCGTCCCAACGTTTTATACGAACTTTGTTTAAACCATTGTTGCGCTCTTCTAACACTAAAAAGTCTTTAAATATCGAAAAATCTTCCAATAAAGTATCTTCTCTATGTGGTATTACGTCTATCCAATTTTCTTTTTCTGTTTTAGAAACGGGTGTTTTCATTAATTTAAAATTAGTGGCGCCATCTTTGTTTGTTAGTAAATAAAAGTCATTTCCATAATGCGCTACACTATACTCTAAATCTCTTTCACGAGGTTGTAGCATTTTTAAATTACTTGTTGGCTTGTTTGCATCTAAAAACTGAGCTTCTGTAGAGACTGTACTGTAAGAACCAATAATTATGTATTTATTTGATTTTGATTTTGTTACATAAGTACTAAAGGTCTCGTCTTTTTCGTGATATACTTCTACATCTTCTAGAGAAGAGGTTCCTAAAACATGCCTATATACTTTAGAACTTCTTAAGGTTATTGGGTCTTTCTTTGTATAAAAAAACGTTTTATTGTCATTTGCCCAAACAGAACCACCAGTAGTATTGTCTATAATATCTTTATAAATTTCGCCAGTTTCTAAGTTTTTTACACGTAAAAAATACTGTCTTCTACTCACAGTATCCGTGGCAAAAACAACCAATTTATTATCCTTAGAAACATTTAAACCTCCTAATTGATAATAATCGAAATCTTTTGCCATTTCATTTACATTAAACATAATTTGTTCTTCGGCTTCTAAATTCTCTTTTTTTCTACTATAAATAGGATATTGCATTCCTTTTTCGTAACGTGTTATATAAAAATATCCATTATCTTTATAAGGCACAGAAGCATCGTCTTCTTTAATTCTACCTTTCATTTCTTCGAATAATTTCGCTTCGAAATCTTTGGTATATGCTGTAACTTTATTGTAATAAGCATTTTCTGCCTCTAAATAATCGATTACTTTTTGAGTTTGTTTGTCGTTTACTTCTGTAAGCTTTTGTTTATCAGACAAACGCATCCAAAAATAATTATCGATTCGAACATCTCCGTGTTTTTCTAAGGTAGTGGGTTGTTTGTATGCTATAGGTGCTTTTGCATCTGTATTCTTCATGGTTTCATTTTTACAAGCGACAGCAAAAATAACACTTAATACTATAGGTAATATAAATATTTTCTTCATTTTTAATGGGGTTGAATTCAACGTAAATTTAGTAAATTTGCAACGAAAACAACTATTAAATTAAATTCAAAAAAAATTATGTTCGGAGATATTTCAGGAATGATGGGTAAATTAAAGGAAGCGCAACAAAAAGTGGAGGAAACCAAAGTAAGATTAAACTCTGTTTTGGTAGATGAAACTTCTTCTGACGGAAAAATAAAAGTAACTTTAACTGCAAACAGACAAATTAAAGCAATTTCTATAGACGACTCTTTACTTACAGATGCTGAAGAATTAGAAGATTATTTAATTCTTACATTAAATAAAGCCATCGAAAAAGCAACTCGAATTAACGAAAATGAAATGGCCATTGCAGCAAAAGCAGGAATGCCCAATATTCCAGGAATGGATATGTTTAAATAAGAAAGAAGAATTAAAATCGCTTCGCTACAGGTTTAAGAATAAACACCTGATTGTTAATATTTAAAATAAAAAATATAGTATAATTTTATGCTGATTTTAATACGAGTTATGGTTAATACTGAAGTGAATTAATATGAGATTTTTAATTGTAATTATTATAATTTTAGTTGTTGTAATAACAATTTTCTCTTTTAACAAAAAATTTAAGGGAATTAGAAAGCGATATAGCAATGGAATTGATTTCTATTTTACCCTAATAGCAACAATTATTGGAGTATTGTTAGCCTTTTATTTCTCAAACCTTGCCGAAAAAAGAAAAGATAAACAATATGTTATTGACATACTAGAAATATCAAATAGTAATGTGAACCAAAACATAGAAGAAAATAAAAATCTTATTAACTTGTACCGACAAGTAAAATTAGACTCTCTAGATGTTGCAATTAACGCTTTAAATTACCCAACCTTTACAGAAGAAATAATTTTCGCTGATTCTAAAATCAGTCAATATATTTCTAAGGAAACCTACAAATCTCTTTTATCTCGATTTGAGGCTTCAAAAAAAATGAGAAACCTGTTTCACACCTATTCTTTTAAGCAAAGTAGTTTGGTTGCAGAACAGTATAATTTAACATTAACTAGGATTTCTAAAGACATTGAATTAGAAATTGAACTACAAAAAGGCGCTTTGAATGAGGTTGAAGTGAAAAAAAAGAATGATTCTTTAAATAAAGCTTTTAAAGAGAAAATAGAAAAAATTAGTCAAAATCCTATAATAAAGAAATAAAGTACTAATCAACAGATCAAAAAGTTACATTTAACATCATTTAAGCAAAAATACCTCTGTGAAAGAGGTATTTTTGTTTTGTAATAATACGTATAAAAATGAATCATAAAGAAAAAGCAAAAACACCTACTGCTAAAAAAATACTAAAATGGATTGCCATTGTGCTGCTAGTTTTACTAATTGGGCTAATTTCGATTCCGTTTTTGTTTAAAGATAAAATTGTTCAAATGGTTGCGAATACTGTAAACAATAATATACATGCAACTGTTACATTTACAGCAACCGATTTAAGTTTGTTTCGGAATTTTCCTTTAGCAAGTTTAAAAGTAAACAATATTGCTGTTATAAATAAAGAACCTTTTCTCGGAGATACTTTATTTAATGCCAAGGAATTAAACCTAAATTTAAAAATTACAGAACTTTTTAAAAGTACGAACGAAACTTTAGAAATTAAAAGTATTTCAGCAGAAAATGGTAAAGTAAATATTATATTTAATAAAAACAGTATTGGAAATTACGACATTGCTTTAAAAAAAGAAACGACACCAAGTTCGTCAACCGAAAGTTCACTTTCATTAAACATTCAAGAATATCAATTAGAGAATATGCACTTTCGTTATATTGATGAAAGTTCTCAAATGAAAATGAGTTTAGACAGCATTTATCATACAGGAAAAGGAAATTTCGCAAAAGATATTTTAGATTTAGATACAGAAACGTCTGCAAAATTGTCTTTTGATATAGAAAATGTAAATTACATTAAAAATGTATCTGTAAAATTAGATGCTATTTTAGGAATCGATTTAAAAAACTTAAAATATACATTTAAAGAAAATACAGGTTACATCAATCAATTGCCTTTAGAATTCGAGGGTTTTATTCAGTTGGTAGAAGAAAATCATCTGTATGATATTGCATTTAAAACGCCAACGTCTTCTTTTAAAAACTTATTGGCTTTAGTTCCAAAACAATATTCAGGAAATTTAGCATCTGTAACCACAGAAGGAAATTTCGACCTTAATGGAACTGTAAAGGGAAGGTATTCGAAAACCACCATTCCGAAATTAAACATTTCTTTTACCTCTAAAAATGCCATGTTTAAATATGCAGATTTACCAAAAGCAGTACAAAATATTAATTTAAACGCCAATATTATCAACAAAACAGGCCTTGCAAAAGACACCTATATTGCTATAAATAATACGTCTTTTAGAATTGATAAAGATGTTTTTAATGCAAGCGGAAATATTTCGAATATTACAGAAAATGCAAATATTAACCTAAAAGCAAATGGTACGATTAACTTAGCCAACCTTAGCAAAGTATATCCTGTGAAGCTCGAAAACCAATTAGAAGGAATTTTAAAAGCAGATGTTACTACAAATTTCGATATGAATTCTGTTGACAAAGGCAATTACCAAAATATTAAAAACAAAGGAAATATTACTGTTTCTAATTTTAAATACAAAGGAGAGGATGTTGCAAATGAATTTCTAATTGATAAAACTTCTGTAACATTTAATACAAATACCATTAAATTAGAAGAATTTAAAGCAAAAACGGGTGCTTCTGACTTAGATATTTTTGGAAATTTAGAAAATTTTTACGGTTATTTATTTAAAAATCAATCATTAAAAGGAAATTTCACTTTAAGTTCAAACAATTTTAAAGTAGATGATTTTTTAGCTAAAACTGAAGAAAAAACAAATACTACAGATTCAAAAACCTTAAAAATTCCTGCTTTTTTAGACGTACAATTAAACGCAAAAGCCACAAATGTAGTGTACGACAATATTACTTTAAAAAATGTGGTCGGTAATTTACGGGTAAAAGATGAAACTGTAAATTTACAAAATGTAAGTTCTAATATTTTTGATGGCAAAATCGATTTCAACGGAAAAGTTTCTACAAAAGGAAATCATTCGAACTTTAAAATGGATTTAAAACTGCAAGAATTAAACATTGCAGAGTCTTTTTCTCAATTAGAAATGTTAAAAGCCATTGCTCCTATCGCAGAAAGTTTAGAGGGTAAAATAAATTCTACCATAAATGTTTCTGGAGATTTATCTGAAGATATGACACCTGTTTTAAAATCGATTTCTGGAAATTTATTAGGTCAATTATTAAACACCAAATTAAAAATAGCCAATTCTAAAGTGTTAAGTACCATTGGTTCTAAAGTCGATTTTTTAGATGTAAGCAAACTAAATTTAAACGAAGCAAGTGCATTATTTACGTTTAATAATGGTGAGGTTTCCGTAAAACCATTTCATATAAATTACAAAGATATTGGTATTGATATTAACGGAAAACATGGTTTTGACAATACCATGAATTATGATATTGTTTTTAACTTACCCGTAAAATACTTAGGCCCAACTGTTACAAATGCCATTGCAAAATTAACGGCAAAAGATGCCAATGAAATTAAAACAATTCCTGTAAATGCTAATTTAAAAGGAAGTTTTTCAAACCCTAACTTTACCACAAACATTAAAGATGCCACTTCTAATTTAATGAAAACCATTATAGAAAAGCAAAAACAAAATTGGGTTGATAAAGGAAAAAATAAATTGTTAGATCTTTTGGGAGGGAGTAAAGACAAAGCAAAAGATTCTACAAATACAAATGAAACGACAAAAGATAAGGTAAAAAATGTTTTAGGCGGACTTTTTGGAAAGAAGAAAAAAGATACAGTTAAAAATGATTCTTTAAAAAAGAAAAATCAATAGAAAGAGGCTGTCACAAAAGTAAATTTAACGGTCATTGTAAGCATTCCTAAACTCAAAATATATTTTGATTGAAAGTAGCTAACGAAGTTATCGAAAAATATAAAATACTAAAATTCAATAAATAAGATTTCTCCATTATAGTCGTAATGACAAATTTTAAGACTTTCGAGGCAGCTTCTTTTTATGTTTTAAAAAATACCATTTATCAAGCAAAAGCAACACCTACCATTGCTAGTACAAAAAATAAAAAGTAAAGCGATAAAATTATAATTGTAAAAACTCCTAAAAATTTATAGTGAGACTTTAGTTTTTCGAAAGCATTTGCCAAATCTTCATCGTTTTTAGATCGCAATGCTGTTTTCATCTTTGTAGAAAATTGAAATAAATAATACACTGGAAAAAAGTAAATCAAAGCCAAGATTAAATATGTAATTGTCATTACAGGACCAAAATCAAAAGGCATTGTTTGTGTTTCTGGTAAGTTATTAAATAATGTTCCAGCAAAAAAACTGAATACAACCATTAATGCTAAGCCAATAAATCCTAGAATAGACAAAAAATAGGTCCATTTTGCAGTTTCTCTTAAAAAGTTTTTTGCAGAACTCGTTAATGTTAATTCTTCTAATTCTGTAATTGCATTTTGCATAATCATTTTTTTTAGTTCGTGTTTTTCAAAAATAATAAAAAAATTATAATCAGCTCATACCATTTATTATTCGAAATTCTAGTTTTACAAATGTTCTCTAAACTTCGTTTGCTACTCAGTAATGCTTAAACGAATAAATTTTTGATTTTAAAATAATTTTATATTTTTTTATATTGTAATTTTTATATCGAACTCAGGTTCTTAAAAAGAAGAGATAAAAATTGAGCAACGAAAGCTAAAAATAGCTCTACAAAAAAACTATTGATTGATACGAATAGAATCTATTTGTTTTTGCAAACGTTGAATTTCTTTTAAATTCTTTTCTTTTTTAGAAATCAACTGAATGGAATCTAATATTGCCTGGTTTTTCTCTAAAACGGTTAGTTCTTTTTCGAAATAAATATTTTCTCCTTCACTGGTTCTCCAAGCTTCATTTAATTGCTTATACACCTCTTCGTTCCAAGTACTTGGTTTCTTCGCATTTATCCACACAACATCTCTATATTCGCTGTCAACCAAAGCTAAATCTGGTGTTGCAGAACCATCGAACTGGTTCGGATTATCGTTACTAATCGTAGAAACTGTGCCTAAAAAGAACATACGTTTTCTACCTGCAATATTTTTAATATAAGGTCTAAATTCTACTGGTGAATTGGCATTCCAATCGTATTCTTTTTTAGATTCTTTTACTTTTAAAGGCATTGCAGAAACACCTGCGTAACCTTGTTTTTTTGATGCATGATCGTAATAATACAACTTATCTGTACCATCTGCAGGAATAAAAACACTGTAACTTAAACTGGTTCTTTCTTCTCCAACTGGCTCTAAACCAAACCAATGATACAAACCACTGTAAGCTCCTGTTTTTGTATCAGAAAAATCGAAATCGGTTACATAAGGTTGTTCATTTTGGTCTTTTGGAGCAACAGGAATTTTTACAGCACTTTTCATATTCCAAGGTAATGGATCTGAAAAACCTGCTAAAAACTTTAAACTTTCGGCTTGTAAACGAGAAACTTTTTCCGACAAGGTGTTTTGTTTTCTTAAATATTCGTAGTTTTTCATTTCTTCTGGAGAAATATAGGTTCCTTTTCCGATGGTAATTCGTTCTAAATAATCGTTAAAATTATGTTCTCCATTATCAACAACCATTACACCTCCAAAGCTAGGGTATGGAAAAAAGAAGCCTTTCCATTTTATTAAACTTACCACTTGCACCCAAGCACCTTGGTCGTTTTTCATATAAAACGTATCACTTGGTTCGTAATTAAACAGCATCCAAAGATTAAATCGCTGAACAACTGCATTGTAAGTATTTCTACTGAATTTTAGAGATTCGCCAATTGAAAAGGTAACTGGAATTCTATTTTCGCTCGAAAACCGTGGAAATGGTGTGGTGCTCGATACTGAAAAAACTTCTTCTGTATTGTCTTTTAACCCTTGCCAATAGTATTTTTCTGTTGGTTGAATTGCCATTGTCCATTGGTTGTTTCCATCTACTCGTACCAAATGGGGTAAAGAAACATCTTTGGTTTCACCTACAGATTCGTTGGCCATCGAAAAAATGTTTCTTAAAGGTTGAATTCTCTCATTTTGAGTTAGAGGAAGTTCTACAATTTCGATTCTTTTTAAATCGTTAAATACATTGTAGGTTTGCATATAACTGTACATTTTCGACTGAAAACCTACATAATAAATGGCTCCGAAAAAGAGTGCTAATAAAAATAAAATTCCTATTCTGCTTCTTGTACTTGCCGATTTTCTAAATTTTCTTAATCCGAAAAATAATATGGCAAAACACAATAAAATAATAAATATAAACTTTCTAAAGAACAATAATGCTGGTTGATAATCGTCTCTTAAAAAGAATAACAACGCAATTATAATGATAGAAAATATAATTACTCTCTTTTTTTGTTTTGTTCCTTTATTCCAATAATTTTTTATCATAATTAGCCCATCTTAATCTTCCCAAAGGGGAGAAACTTGCAGTGTGAGCAACTGTGTTTTATAATTTTATACTTTATCTTCTAATTTAGAATTCAAAAGAAGAGTTTATAACTGAAAACTGTTACTGAAAACTGACTGTTTAAAGCAGCCCTTTATCCTTTAATCGTTCTCTTGCGCTCTTCTCTTCTACTTTTGGCTTTTCTATTTCTTCTTGTGCTTTTTTAATGGCAATTGGCTCTTCGCCTTTTATATCTTCAATAAAATCTTTTCCTTTTTCTAAAACATCGTTAAACTTTTCTTCTAAAGAATCTGATTGTTGGTCTATAATTGCCGATGATTTAAAAATAAATCCTGCCAAATAGGTACCCAGTAATGTACCAAAAATCATCGAAGCAAATAAAGAAATTGTTGCCAAATCTATAGGAATTAAAAAACGTGTAATTACAATTCCTATTAAAAAAAATGATACAATAAACACCAATCTTAAAAGGAAATTTTGCTGGTAAACAAACCCTTTTTTATCTGTAGGTTTCATTTGTAATTCTTTCGAATTCATTAATTTATTAAAAAAACGATATACTTTATTGGTTTGCGATTCTCTCCAGTAAATAATAATTCCGAATAGTATTGAAGCGATAAATATAATAAGTTCTAATGTCATGGCTTTTGAGTTTATATTTTTGCAAGGGGTTTAAACCCCTTGTCATATTATCTTTTTTGTTTCCTCCTGCAAGGTTTCTTTTAATCCTTGTAGATATCTTTATCTTTTCTTGTTGGTGTTTTTCTTTTTTAGATATGAATAAAATTATGAATTTTTATTGATTATTTTATATATCTACAAGTTAACTTTTTATATACCTACAAGGTTTTTGAAACCTTGCAGGATATTAATACCCATTCTTAATCGTTTCAATTACCCAATCTTGAACAGATTCATCCAATTTTTTAAATCGTTCATAAAACTGTTCTTTATCATACCAATATAAAAATAAAACATCTTTTGGAGCAATGTTTACCAACAAATACCAAATTAAATCTTGATTTGCCGCTTTTAAAGATGAATGTGGTTTGTTTAAAGCAACAAACAACTCGTCGTCTAAAACATCTTTTGCTTTTAATGTTTTCGAAAGCTTTTTCTTTTCTAAAAAGAGTTCTAAACCCATTACTTTTTTACGTGCATCAATATCTATTTTATTTAAATAGCTTTTAAATAAAATAGGATCTTCTAAAATGTCTTTTACTGGATGATTGGTTTCTTTTAAAAATTCTGAAAAAATGTATTTTTTAATTCTATCGTATCTTTTTCCTGAAACTTCTTCTTGCAAATCGAACTCTATAATATCGTAGCTTAATAATTTATCTATTAATTCTTTATGAGAGATATGATACATTAAAACATCATATACTGTATCGTTTATGGCTTCTTTGTACGTTGCTTTTTTTTCGAAAATTAAAATGGGTTTTACAAAATCTCTTAGTACAAAAATTCCGCCAAAAGCTTTGGTATAAAAAGAATCTGAAGGAAAAGTAATGGGTTCTAAATCTAAGGTTCTTTGTCTTAAATCGCCATATTTTTTTGCGGATGTTAATAATTGTTGATGGATATTTTCATCAATAAAATTCGTATCTTTCTTAAAGGTTTCAATTAATTTTAATTGCGTTGCTTTTGCAGCATCTAAATTATTGATTAAATGAAATTTAACATTAATTTCTTTGTATTTTAAAACATCTAAAGGTTCGTAAAATGTGTCTATATTTTGGTCAAAATCGATACAAATTGCGGAATCTCTTGTAATATTATTTATTTTATCTCCGTGTTTTCTAAAAACAATTTTCATTATTTCTTTATCAAAAGAATAAAACGGATTGTAAACAGGCAAGCCTTTTTGCAACGGAGTTATAACGATTGCGTGTGTGTTTGCTTCACCATTGTTTAAATAAAAATCTTCGTTTTTTTCTTCGGCAATTTCTGGGCTCCATCCTACTCCATCAATAGAAAAATTAGTGAGTTTTGTTGCTGAAAAACCTAATTTCAGTAAACATTTATTGTAACGTTCTACTAATTTTCCACTAATGGGAATGAGCTCGTTTCTGTATAAATTGGCTTTTTTTAGTTTTTGCATTTAAAGACTAATTTTACTAATTTTTTAAACTTGATATCTGTTTGTAATGAGTAACACTTGCTTTAAGTGATAAATCCCATTCCTCTACTTTAATTGATGCTATATTATTATCTCTTAATATTTTAATAGCTTCTTCAATTATATTTGTAATAGTTCTATATTTTGGAACTTTTAGTCCATAAACTTTTTTAATCGTTACACTGTTAGAGTTCCAAGAGTAATTATTTTTACCTTGTTTATATAACTTTTTAAAAATATAATTTGGTATAAATTGGTTTTGTTGCTTTGGGTTAAATAAAATTGTAATTTCTATCCATTTATTAGGGTAAGAATAGTCTCTTTCATCTGAAATAATTACATAATAATTTTCTACATACCCCGAAACTGAAACTTCATTATCATCAAATCCGTTGTAAATAAAGTCCTGAAATAAATCCTTTTTTATCGCTTTTTTCCTTTTATTAAAAGCTAATTTATCACCAAATTTATAATTTAAAGTTCCTAATATCAATGTTAGAAAAATAACTAAAATTGATAATCCAATTATCATATCAGAAAAATTATCTTCTTCATAATTAATTAAAATAATTGGCGCTACAAATATAAATGCTAATGCAAATATTGGTAAATAATATTTTAATATAACTGATTTCAACTGGTTGTAATTTTTTTTTAGACCTCACAGGTTTTAAAAACCTATAAGGTCTTGTTTACTATATTAATCCTTTCACTTTCAAATGATACAATAACATAATGGTTCTTGCATCTATAATTTCTTGGTTTTCTATCATTTTTAAAGCTGTTTGAAAAGAGGTTTCTAAAACTGTAATTTCTTCACTTTCTTCTGCCAAACCTCCTCCATTTTCAACTTTATCTTCATTGGTATATTTGGCAATGTATAAATGAACTTGTTCTCGCATTAAGCCTGGAGATAAAAAAACAGTACTTACTTTTTCGATTTCAGAAATATTATACCCAATTTCTTCTTTGGTTTCTCTAATCACACTTGTTTCTGGCGATTCGTTTTTATCGATTGAACCTCCAACAACTTCTATGGAAAATCCGTTTTTAACACCTGCAACATACATGGGGATTCTAAATTGCTTGGATAAAACTACATTTTTCGTGGTTGGATTGTATAATAAAACTGCAACTCCATCTGCTTTTCCATACACTTCGTGTGTTAAACGTGTTGTTTTTCCATTTTTAAAGGTAAAATCGAAACTAACTTGTTCTAACTTTGCCCAAATATTGGAAAGTACTTTTGAGGTTACGTTTTTAATTTTGTTATCTGTCTTCATTAAATGTTTTTCTCGCTTCTAAATCGATATTTAATTGATTGACTCTTGCATCTACTTTTCTCTTAAAATCGGTATCTGCAATGGTTGCAACATTGTCTAAATACCTTACCACTTCTTGTCTTCTAATTTCAGAAAAATCCAACCCTTTCATATTGGCTTTCATTAATTCTTGCAACATATGAAACTTTGTTTCGTAGTCTTTCTTAAAATAGATTTCTGGATTTTCGAACCAATCTGGTTCTAAATCGAAATCTGTTAATCGTAAGGAAATTGCAGACTGAATGTTACGTACATCTCTTGAAGAAAAAAACGGAAATATTTGCTGAATTTCTTTATACAAACTCGCAAAAAATAAATGCTGATTGGTTTTATGCTGTTTTTCGGCTTTATCATAGGCTTGCAAAACTCTTTCTTCGGAAGGTTTTTCTACAGAATTTAAAATATCTCCCATGCTTTTTGCCAAACCTTGGTCTTTTAAATATTGATAATTTTCTGGGTTTTGCATATTTACAAAATTGGGCATGGTTTTATCAAATTTCTTCCACCAAATATAATCTTGGTCTAAAAAGTCGTGTTTTGTTCTTGCACCATCAATTTTAAATCGTCCTTGTACACGAGAAATTACAGCTTTGTCTAACATTTCTGGTAAATTCGTAAATAAACCTATTGAGGAATTTCCATAATTTACGGCATAAGCACCTTCTGTATAACGTAAGAAAACGCCTATAACTTCTTTTACTCCTGCTGAAACGCCTTGCGCTGTTCTTTCTTGTAAATTATTTTCTGCATCGTCAATGGGCGCAAAAATTAATTTTGTGGGGTCTTGCATTGGCTTCATCCATTCTACCATTTTTTCTGCAGAACCTCCTTGAAAAGTACTGATTAAAGTATCTGGCATTGGATGAAACAAAAACGGAATATCTAAATTGTCTGAATGTTCTTTTAAACGAGTTGCAATCGCCGCAATTAGCATACTTTTTCCTGTTCCTGGAATTCCATAACCCATAAAAACGGGCATAAAACCTCCTAATTCTTGAAACGGATTTTTCTTTGCATCAAAATCGTAGCTCAACATTCTTTCTGTTAATCTACGGGCAAAATGTTTGGCATCTTTATTTCCAACAATTTGCTCGAACTGAATTTTATTAAACTCCACACTTTTTGCAGTCCCAGAAAAAACATTCTCCCAACCAGAAACTGCGAAATCGCTATTTTCTAATTTATAGGTTCTGTCTAAAATGGTTTCTGTATATTCTAAGGTGCTTTTTCGAAGCTGAATTTCATCAATAAACGCTTCAAAATACACCACTGTAAAATCGATTACATCTTTGTCTGTCTTTACAATATCTGGATGCCCTAAATATTTGTCGAAATAAAATAATGCACAGGCAATTCCCTTTAAAGGTGAAGTAAAAGATACTTCTGGAATGCCTGCAAACTTTTGCTTCATTACCGATAAATCGTCTGAACAATGAGGTTTTAAATCGTGTAAAATTTTATACGCAGTTGCAAATAATTGAAATGCAGTTGCGGTTTGCATTTTACTTTCAAATTCTCTTTTTCCACTAGAACCTAAAGCTGATTTCCGTTCGTTTAAACTTGATAAACCTGATGCATCGTAATAACTATCTTTTATCCAAATTCCTAATGTAATTCCTTCTTGAACAGCATATAAAGTCTGATTTAAATACACAGGAATTGCAATAGAATCTGGTAACAAACGTTTTTTTAAGCTTAAAATAGTTTTAGAAACGGATGTAATTTCTACATTACTGCCGCTATTTGCTCTTGACAAATACAGTAAAATGGAATCGTCTTTAGCGTCTTTATCTTTGTTTTTTGCTCTATTACTTTGTTCCCATTGAATGGATTTTAAATAGCCAGAAGCTTCATCGCGAAGCATGTCTAATTCGTTTTGTTTTATTGGGAAAGTTGAATTGTGTTCCATTGTTTAGTATTCAGTAAGCAGTCTTCAGTTAGCAGTTTACTATGCTTTTCTTACTCTGCTTGTTATTTTTTTAGTATTCAGTCTGCAGTTTACAGTAGGCAGTTACTCTACTGTTCTTACTTTGCTTGTTAATTTTTCTTCTTTAACTTATATTTTTTAATCTTTTTTTTTACAACCTCGCTAACTAAAAACTGCCAACTACTTATCATTACCTAAATTTATCGGGATTATTCATCATATAGTTTAAAAGTTTTCCAACTTCTTCACTTTTGCTTTGTAAATCTAATTTCTTTTCTTCGGAAATATATTCACAAGCAACTGCAAAGTCTAACCATAATTGAGTTTCAGAATTCTCACTATCAGCGTCAGAAATTTTACTTTTAAAATATTTTTCATATTGCCTTTTTCTATAACCTTCAGAAATATTTGAACATACAGAACGACTCGAACGAACAATTTGTGATGTCAAACTAAATAATTCAGACTTTGGAAAAGTTTTTGTAAGCTGAAAAATCTCCATTGCCAATGCAAAGCCTTTTTGATATGCTAATAAACTTTTAAAACTCATGTTTTTAGTATTCTGTTTTTTAGTCTTCAGTCGGCAGTCTTCAGTTGGTAATCTAACTCTACTTTCTTAAACTGCTATTTCGTTTTTTCTTATTTTTATTTATTCGACTTTTTTATTTTACAAACAAACTGACTGAAAACTGCTAACTGAAGACTGCTTACTTTAAAGAGCTCACTTCAATCGGGCTTTTCGCTAATTTATGCAGTACTTCTGGAGTTCTATTGTGCAATAATTGAATGATTCTGTGAGGTGCAAAAACATATTTTTGTTTGATAACCTCACTCCATTTTTGTAAAGTCTGCTTCGAAAAAAAACCACCTTCTGTAAAAGTTTCTCCAGAGAAAACTTCATCTATTTTTAGTGATAAAGCATATGATTCTAAAGGAATTTCTTTTTTTGAAATTCCGCTTAAAATAGCGTGTGTTATTTTATTTTCATCTTTTGCAAATACATTATGAAAGGGTCCTAAATCGATTCTTTTGATGTGTTTTGGCTGAATATCAGGTAGTTTTCGATCAATATTATACGCCATGGTATCTAAAGGCATTTGCCTATCTGCACTTTCTTTTAAGACCTGATAAATTTTTTCTTTATCTTTTAATGCATTTTTTCCTTCGTAATTAAAATACATATAACAAATGAAGGGCCTGTTATGACTTACATCATAAAAACTCCAACTTGTTATATATTCGTAGGAAGCATCTTTTGGAGCATCTAAAATTTTACCTTGTACAAATCTGTTGAAGATTAATTGTTGATCCACAGATTTATAATACACAATAGATGCTGCTTGAAACAGTCGATCTCTTCTTACAGGTTGCTTTTTCTTTAATAAGGTGTCTAAAAATTCTTCTTTTAAAGAATCGATATCTGTTAATTTGTGAATGTATTCGTTTTTTAATGCCAAATCGTTGTACAAAAAACGGAATTCTAAATAATTAGGAAAACCAGAATCTGTTAAATCGACTTTCATGTTATCTTCCTCATCATACATATACTTAATACGCATGGCTTCAATGGAATATAAAAGTAAATCGGAATATTGCTTAAAAATTAGCAATTCTTGCTGACTGCATAATTTTTCTTGCTGAATGCTTACAATGAGTTCTTTTAAGACAAAATCTACCATTTTATGGTAAAAAACGTATTGTTCTTTTGAATCTAAAAGTGCAGAATCTAAAGGTGTTGTAATCATTTTTAAAATTTAAGAATATCGTTTAAAGTTTTTTTAATTACCTCAACATCTTTTAAAGAAATTTTACCAATTTTTTTATCTAACCGGGTTTTTGAAACAGACCGAACATGAAAAGTTAACACTTCTGATGTTTTTTCAAGTCCGTTTATTTCATTTGGGTTTATAATAAGATTGCCTTTATAATTTTTAATACTCGTTGTTAAAGGGCAAACAATAACCACTTGTAAATATGCATTTAACATATTTCCACTAATAATTACTGCGGGTCTTCTTCCACTTTGCTCACTTCCTTTTGTCGGATTTAAATACAACTCCCAAATTTCGCCTTGCTTCATTTTGGGTTATATCTTATTAATATCGTTAAAATACTCCTGCATTCCTTCTTCTGCAATCGACAAAATATCTTTGTCTAAAGCAGCTTGTTTATAAGACTTTATATAGCTTGCTTTTTCTAATTGCTCTAAGTACAATTCTAACGCTTTTTCTAATAACCTGTTTTTTGGTAACTGTAATTCTTTTGCCAAATTAGACAATCTTTCTAGAAGATGGTCTGGTAATGATGATGTAAATGTTGCCATTTTATATTTATTTTTTACAAATATAATTTATATTTACGAAGTTTATTTAAAAACATTGTTTTATTTTGAAATGTGTTTTTGAGCTAGTGATTCAGTAGGTAGTCTTCAGTCTTCAGTAGGCAGTGTTCAGTCATCAGTCATCAGTCATCAATTTATAATTAATTTTAACTAATGACTGTAAACTGAATACTTTTTTAAGACAATAAATCGTCGTTTGAAGATTCTTTTTTTGGAGCTACAGTTGGCTCGTCATCATTTCCAGAAGGTGCATTTGCATCTGCTTTGTAATAATCTTCAAAAATTTCTTTCATATCGATTCCATATCTATCTGCAAAGTTTTTTTGAATATCTACATCTTTCTCACGTATTTCGTGTAATGCCTCTGCATAGGTACTGTAAACACCTTTCATTACTTTTTCATGAACGGGTATATTTTCCATCATATCTTGGCGTGCTCTTGCGCTTGCAGAATGCATAGAAGCCAAAGTTTCTCCGATATGTTCATCTGTTTTTACACCTAAATGCTCTAAAATTGCCGCAAATTCTTGATCAGTTCTTGCTTTTAAGGCTACTATATAACCATCGTAATATTTTAATCTTTCTTCTGTATCGCTCTTTAATTTTGCCCTGTGTGTTTGTAAATTAGAACGCAAAGAAGTTAATACTTTAATGGTTAAATTGTGTTTGTGCACAAAACTGTCTTTACTGGCTGCCAAAGTTGTATATGCATTTTTCAATCCTTCTAATTCTTCTACTTTTTGTTCAATTGATGTTACTTTTCCAATGGCCTCTGAATAGGCTGTAGATTGTTTGTCTGCTATTTCATCTAATTCTTGGCGTGCTTGTTTTAAAAGTGCATATTGCTCTTCTAATTTATCTTCTACTTCTTTCTTTTTTTCTAACGCTTTTGTATGGTTTTTGGAAGCTTCTACAATCGCTGTTTTTAGTTTTTCTTCTACTTCTTTAATCTCTACCTCTCTATTCTTTAAACGAGTAACTGCTGCTTGAGATTTAAAAGAAAGTTCGCCCAATAAAGTTTGAATATCTGCACTCTCTATTCGCTCTTGAAACATTGCTTTTGCTTTATTATCTGCGCCTGCTCTTACTTTTTCTGCTTGTGCAAATTCTGCTTCTTCTCTTTTAATTTTAGATTTTCTTCCCCACAAATTATTCCACCAAGTATCTGGTTTGCTTTTTGCGTCTTCTAATTCGATTCTTGCTCTTTCTAATGCTTTTTGAGCATCGTCTATTACTTTTTGTTCTTCTGCATTTAATGCCGAAAAACCTTCGAATTTAATACCAACTTCGTCTTGATAATCGGTTAAATCTTTAATGGCATCTAACAAAGTAGTTCTGTCTTGTTTTGCCATATCTACAACATCATCTAAAGTTGCATTTAATATTTTTTGGCGCTTTTCTGGGTCTTCTTCTTGAGACAATTTAGATTTCATTGTATCAATCGCTTTTCCCCAATTTACATCTACCTTTTCGGTTTTTTTTGTAGAATTTGTTTCTAATAAGTCAAAGTCATCTGCCATTTGTATTTCGTTTTTAAGTTGAACCTTTTTTTAAGTGAAGCAATTTCGTTAATTTTTTTTAATTATAACAAAATACTTTATACTATCTGTAGCTTTTTTTGATGGTTTGTTACAAGATTTTTTCTTTTTTTATGAATTTGATAAAAATATTCGTGTTTGTTTATTATTTTAAAAAAAATCTATCAATTGTTACTATATTGCCACGATGCAAACTCGTAAAAAATACATTTTTTTAGCTCTCTTCATTTTTATAAATGTTGGGGCTTTTTATGCGCAATTGAGCAAGAAACATTTTATTCCGCCTTTAACATATGCCGAAAGAGGGAATGCGAATCCTAATGACCAGTATTTTTATATTTCAACTCCTAAAAATGAAAATATTTCTTTTAGGATTAAAAAGATTGGAAGTGTAACTGATATTACAGGAACAGTTTCACGAGTAGATCCACAAATAATTTCATTAGATAATGGAGATGGACAATTATTTGTAGATTCTAGTCAAACAAATGTTGTTCATAAAAATAAAGGGTATATTATTGAAGCAGATGATGTTATTTATGTTTCTGTAAGAATGAATGCAGGTGGTCCAATTGGAGCTACTAGTGGCCCACAAGCTGGAGCCTTGGTTAGCAAAGGTGCAGCTGCCTTAGGAACCACTTTTAGGGCAGGAATGTACACAAACGAAAACCCACAAACTAATTACCTAAACTTTATTTCTGTAATGGCAACACAGAACAATACAAATGTTCTTTTTTCTAACTTAACTGCAGGGATTTTAATTAAAAATTCGTCAAATACTGGAACATCTTCAATCTCTACAACTTTAAATGAAGGCGAAAGTTATATTATTGCTACCAATGCATCTGATAACGAAATAAACAAAGATGGTTTAATAGGAACATTAATTATTTCTAATAAAGACATAGTTGTAAATGTAGGATCTGCAAATGGTAGTTTTGGTTCTGGAGATGGAAGAGATTATGGATTAGACCAAATTGTAGATGTTTCTAAAGTAGGTACAGAATACATTTTTGTTCGTGGAAACGGAAATAATGATTGGGAAAAAATACTTATTGTTGCTCACACAAACGATACAGACATTTTTGTTAACGGAAATTCAAGCCCAATTGCAACAATAGATGCAGGAGAATATTATCCAATTGACGGAAACAATTACAGTTCTAATAATAACATGTACATACAAACTTCTGAAAAAGTTTTTGCATACCAAGGAATTGGAGGTTTAAACAATTCAGGAAACCCTGCAGAAGCCAACCAAGGAATGTTTTTTGTACCACCATTAAGTTGTGAGAACAGAAAAGCTGTAATAAATATACCAAAAATAGATAAAATTGGTGGATTAGTATTTACAGGAGGCATTTCTATTATAACTAACAAAACTGCAACTGTTAATATAAATAACTTACCAATAGACAACCAACCAACTACTGTTAATGTTAACGGACCTTTTAACGTAAGTGGCAATTCTGAGTATGTAACTTATAAATTAACGGGTCTAAATGATAATGTTATTATAGAAAGTACAGAC
Source organism: Polaribacter batillariae (assembly GCF_017498485.1). NCBI lineage: Bacteria > Pseudomonadati > Bacteroidota > Flavobacteriia > Flavobacteriales > Flavobacteriaceae > Polaribacter > Polaribacter batillariae. Next base: position 510,453 of record NZ_CP071795.1, read on the forward strand.
GAATTGTATTGTGCCTATTTTAATTCCAATACGAATGCAAGTTCTGGGAGTTTCTACTCTGGTTTTCCATCTGCTCCTGAAGTTAATTTCGATACTTCTATTTCTACTGTTGGAAATTGTATTGGAAACGATTTAAAATTAAAAGCTGCCAACGATGCTATTTTTGATGAATTCGAGTGGTTTTTTGATGATGGAACTGGTTTTGTAACTACTACAAATACAACAACAGAAATAATGCCAACTTTACCAGGAAAATATCAATTAAGAGCAAAAATAATTTGTAATGGCACCATTGTTAGCTCTTGGAAATCTATCGAAATTCCCGTAAGTATTTGTCCTGATGATTATGATAAAGATGGAATTATCGACAATTTAGATGTAGATATAGACAATGACGGAATTTTAAATTGTGATGAATCTAAAGGAAATGCAACTTTAGATATTTCCACAATTTCTGCTCCAGTTATTATTTTTAATAACAACTCTACAAACACCACTACAACTGGAAATATTTCTGGATCTGGAAATACTTTTGTTGGAAATGTTAATGGAAATTTCACTTCAACAGTAAACACAGGCACAAGCTCAGAAGGTATTTATGAAATTAATTTCAATAAGAATATTAATTTTATTTTTAAACAAAATACCACTGAAACACATACTTCTAATACCGACGAATTTTTTATTCTTAGAGTGGGCCCAAACAATAAAAATATCACACTTTTAGACCCCGATAATCAGCTTTTAATTGACAGTAATTTAGATGGTGATTTTGAATCTGGAAATACACAATTTTCTGCTTCTGAAATTAAGTTCAAATACGCAGCAACACTTTCTGGAAGTACTGCTACTTTTAGTTTTGTCGCAAATCAAGTAAATCAGATTACTTTTGAACATCGCTCAAATTCTCTTACAACTCCATCCGTTTTTAACGGAAATATTAAATTGACTTGTTTTTCTTTAGATTCAGATAACGATAGTATAGAAGACATGTTCGATTTAGATTCCGATAATGATGGAATTCCTGATCTATACGATGCTGCAGGAAAAACAGTAACACTAACAAATACTGATACAAATTCTGATGGTTTAGACGATATTTTCGACACCATAACAACCAATTTAGACAGCGATAATGACGGAATTAAAAATTACTTAGATATCGATTCCGACAATGATGGAATTTTCGATTCCACAGAAGCTAACCACAATTTAGATACCGATTTCGATGGATTTGTTGATAATTTTACAGACAGCAATAACAACGGATTAGCAGATGCTTTAGAAAATAATTTAACAATAAAAACACTCTCTTTAAAGTATATAATTGCAAATACAGATACCGATAATTTGGCAAATTTTGTAGAATTAGATTCAGATAACGACGATTGTTTTGATGTTACAGAAGCTGGTTTTACAGGAAATGGTTCTGGAATTTTAAATGCGACTCCTTTTAATATTAATGCCAATGGAAAAGTTATCAATAATGCTGATGGATATACAAATCCTAACAATAACTACAGAATTGAAGCAAAAATTGAGGTCGCCAAATTTAATAATGCTACTTTTTGTGAAGGCGAAACCAATGAAATAGAAATTACATCCAATGCAGATGCCTTTCAATGGCAAATTTCAACAGATAATGGTGCTAACTTTTCTAATATTACAGAAAATTCAATTTTAAGTGGCGCAACTTTTAGGAACGTAAATAGCGAAAAAATAGAAATTTCAAATACTCCTACCGATTTTAATCAATATCAATTTAGAGTGGTTTTAAACAAAACAGGAAACAGTTGTGGGAAAATTTCAGGGGCTATTACTTTAACGGTAAATCCAAAACCAATCATCTTAAATAACATTGTGCAATTAAAACAATGTGCAGACGATGCTAGCGAAAACACAACTGTAAATTTAACAGAAGCCGAAATAAACATTTCAACAGACCCAAATGTAATTTTCACCTATTATGCTGATGAAAATAGTGCTGAATTAGGATCTCCAGAAGTCGCAGACAAAGAAAAATATCCTGTTAACAGAACTGCTGAAGCATGGGTAAGAACAACATCCGAACTTGGTTGTTATACCATTTCTAAAATTGAAATTACAGCTTCTTTTGCAGGAAATGTTGCTTACAATACAACTTTTGAAGAATGTGACGATTTATTAGATGACACTGGAAATAATTCTGACGGAGATGGCATCTCTAATTTTGATTTTAGCAGTGCAGAACAAGAAATAAAAAATGCTTCTACAATTCCAAATGATATTCTTGTTTTTTTCTACGAAACACCAGAAGATAGAGACGCTGCCACAAATCCGATTCTAGATATTTCTAAACATAGAAATAATAACCACCCTTCTTATGCTTTCAATCAAACCATTTACATCAAAATAAAAAATAAAAATAATAACGATTGTGAAGGTATTGGAAAACTCTTTTTAAAAGTAAACCAAATTCCTAAGTTTTCAGTAACTGGTGAAGCACCAGAAGAACCTATAATTATTTGTTTAAACAACATTCCTTTTACAGTAGAAGCAGAAAATCCTGCTGAAAATTATAGCTACGAATGGAGAGACGAAAACAATACTATTTTAGGAAATTCCATTACTCAAGAAATTAATAAGGGAGGAAAATATACCGTTAAAGCATCTACAATTCCATCAAGTGCAAATGAAAAAATTTGCAGTAGAGAAAGAACAATTACAGTAGTAGAGTCTAATATTACGCCTTTAGACGAAAGTTTTATTACTATAAAAGACGGTGCTTCTGGAAATTCAGACAATTTAAGTGTTCAAATAGACATTCCTAAAAATCCAAATTCTGTAGAAGAATATCGCTATGCTTTAACAAGAGAAAATGGAGTTTTTGTCAGAAACTTTCAAGACAGCAACATTTTCGATAATATTAACGGTGGTGTTTATAAAATAATCGCAGAAAATAAAAATAGCTGTGGAACATCTGAATTATTAATTTCTGTACTTCAGTTTCCAAAATTCTTTACCCCAAATAATGATGATAAAAATGATTATTGGCAAATTAAGGGCGTTAACAACACATTATATCTAAACAGCAACATAACTATTTTTAACAGATATGGAAATTTAATAGGACAATTTCCTATTGATAATCGTGGTTGGGACGGAACATTTAATGGCAAAACACTTCCTTCTGGAACCTATTGGTACAATATCGTTTTAATTCCCACAGATACTTCTAAACCCCCAATTCATAAAAAAGGAAATTTTTCATTACTTAGAAAATAAAAAGAGAGGTATTAAACCCTTTCAAGTTTTTGTGTAAATTTAAAAAAAAAATTATAACAACATCAAAAATCTCGTTATGGGTTTCACAAGAATATTTCTTAATTTAGCTGAAAATTAAGAAACGCATTCCTATGAACCTCAACTTCAATAAAAACGAAGATTACAATAAACTCTTAGCATCCGATTTACGAAAAAAGCTCGTAAAAGTAAAATTAGGTGGTGGTCAAAAAAGAATTGACAAGCTTCACGAAAAAGGCAAAATGACAGCTCGTGAAAGAATTGATTATTTATTAGATTCAGAAGCGAAATCCATAGAAATTGGTGCTTTCGCTGGCGAAGATATGTATGCAGCACATGGTGGTTGCCCTTCTGGAGGTGTTGTCGTAAAAATTGGCTACATCAAAGGTAAACAATGCATTGTGGTTGCCAATGACGCTACTGTAAAAGCAGGCGCATGGTTTCCCATTACAGGAAAAAAGAATTTAAGAGCACAAGAAATAGCTATCGAAAATAAGTTGCCAATTATCTATTTAGTAGATTCTGCTGGCGTGTATTTACCAATGCAAGACGAAATTTTTCCAGATAAAGAACATTTTGGACGCATTTTTAGAAACAATGCAGTAATGAGTAGTATGGGAATTACACAAATTTCTGCAGTAATGGGAAGCTGCGTTGCTGGTGGTGCTTATTTACCAATTATGAGCGATGAAGCTTTAATTGTAGATAAAACTGCAAGCATTTTCTTGGCGGGTAGTTATTTGGTAAAAGCTGCCATTGGCGAATCTATTGATAACGAAACTTTAGGAGGCGCCACTACACATTGCGAAATTTCTGGCGTTACAGATTATAAAGCCAAAGACGATAAAGATGCTTTAGATAAAATAAAATTTATTGTCGATAAAATTGGTGATTACGACAAAGCTGGTTTTAGCAAAACCGAATCTTTTCCGCCAAAAGAAAAACAAGACGATATTTTTGGAATTTTACCAAGAGAAAGAAACGCACAGTACGATATGTTAGAAATCATAAAGCGTTTGGTAGATAAATCTGAATTTGAACAATACAAAGAAGGCTATGGACAAACCATTTTAACAGGTTATGCCAGAATTGATGGTTGGGCTGTGGGTATTGTAGCCAATCAACGAAAATTGGTAAAAACAAAAAAAGGAGAAATGCAATTTGGGGGAGTTATTTATAACGATTCTGCAGATAAAGCTACACGTTTTATTGCCAATTGCAATCAGAAAAAAATACCTTTGGTTTTCTTACAAGATGTTACTGGGTTTATGGTAGGTTCAAAATCAGAACACGGAGGTATTATAAAAGATGGTGCCAAAATGGTAAATGCGGTAAGTAATTCTGTAGTACCAAAATTTACCATTGTTATTGGAAATTCTTATGGAGCAGGAAATTACGCCATGTGTGGTAAGGCATATGACCCAAGACTAATTGTTGCGTGGCCTTCTGCTGAACTAGCAGTTATGAGCGGGAATTCAGCTGCAAAAGTTTTGCTACAAATAGAAACAGCTTCACTTAAAAAGAAAGGTGAAGAAATTACTCCAGAAAAAGAAGCTGAGTTATTTGATAAAATAAAATCGCGTTACGACAAACAAGTTTCACCTTATTATGCAGCTGCACGAATTTGGACAGACGCAGTCATAAATCCACTAGATACTAGAACGTGGATTTCTATGGGAATTGAAGCTGCCAACCACGCTCCTATCGAAAAGAAATTTAATATGGGCGTTTTACAGGTTTAAATAATTCACATTAATTTCACACAATTTGTCTCGCTGTAAGCGTCTCACGCAAACTGGAGACGATGCTTTCAGCATGACAAAATGAATGGGAATTGTGTGAAAATTGTTTGAAAACCCTAAAAAACACACACCCACACAATTTGTCTCGTTGCAAGCGTCTCAAACAAACTGGAGACGATGCTTTTTCAGTATAAGAGAAAAACATAGTTATAAATTAATACACAATCAAAAGTTACTATGATAGAGCATACAGAAGGTATCTACAATTTTTATGTTTACATCATTACAAATAAGTACAAAACAGTACTTTACACAGGTGTAACGAATAATCTAAAACTACGCCTACAACAACATAAAGAAAAATTAAATCCAAAAAGTTTTACTTCAAAATATAACGTTCATTATTTATTATATTTTGAACATTTTGGATGGATTCAACAAGCTATTGCAAGAGAAAAAGAGATAAAGAACCTGTTGAGAAAAAAGAAAATAAATCTTATCAAAGAAAAAAATCCTAAAATGGAGTTTTTAAATCATTACTTTGAGTAGGGTTCTTGTTAGACTAACAAACTTCTCACACAATTTGTCTCGCTGTAAGCGTCTCACACAAACTGGAGACGATGCTTTCAGCATGACAAAGTGAATGGAAATTCTGTGAAAACTATCTAAAAAACCCTACAGAAACCAACACCCACACAGTTTGTCACGCTGCAAGCGTCTCACGCAAACTGGAGACGATACTTTCAGCATGACAAAGTGAATGGAAATTGTATGGAAACTGTCTAAAAACCCTACAGAAACCAACACCCACACAGTTTGTCACGCTGCAAGCGTCTCACGCAAACTGGAAACGATGCTTTCAGCATGACAAAGTGAATGGAAATTGTGTGGAAACTGTGTAAAAACCTTACAGAAACCAACCCCCACAAAGTTTGTCACGCTGTAAGCGTCTCACGCAAACTGGAGACGATGCTTTCAGCATGACAAAGTGAATGGAAATTGTGTGGAAACTGTGTAAAAACCTTACATAAACCAACCCCCACAAAGTTTGTCACGCTGTAAACGTCTCACGTAAACTGGAAACGATGCTTTCAGCATGACAAAGTGAATGGAAATTGTGTGAGAATTGTGTAAAAAACTTACAGAAACCAACACCCACACAGTTTGTCACGCTGTAAGCGTCTCGCGTAAACTGGAAACGATGCTTTCAGCATGACAAAATGGATGGAAATTGTGTGGAAACTGTGTAAAAACCTTACAGAAACCAACACTCACACAGTTTGTCACGCTGTAAGCGTCTCACGCAAACTGGAGAAGATGCTTTCAGCATGACAAAGTGAATGGAAATTGTGTGGAAACTGTCTAAAAACCCTACAGAAACCAATACCCACACAATTTGTCACGCTGTAAGCGTCTAACGCAAACTGGAGAAGATGCTTTCAGCATGACAAAGTGAATGGAAATTGTGTGGAAACTGTCTAAAAACCCTACAAAAACCAACACCCACACAATTTGTCACGCTGTAAACGTCTCACGCAAACTGGAGACGATGCTTTCAGCATGACAAAATGGATGGAAATTGTGTGAGAATTGTTTGATAGTTGCGAGGTATTATAAAACAAACAACAAAATTTATCAGGAATTAATGACGAATATCAGTATTCGTCATTTTTTTATCTCTTATTTTTGCAAAACAAATCAATAAAACATGAGCAAAGCCATATATATTGCCACAGTAGAACAAGACAGTGGTAAGTCTTTAATATCGTTAGGAATCTTAAGAATGATGCTAACAAAATCTTCAAAAGTGGGCTATTTTAGACCCATTATTAACGAAATAAATGCGAATGGTTACGACGAACACACCAATACTGCCATCAATTTTTTTAACCTAGAAATTAATTATAAAGATTGCTACGCTTATACACAAAGCGAAGTTGTAGAACTTTTAAGTGAAGGGCAAGAAGATAAAGTGATTCATCATGTAATAAAAAAATATAAAAAGCTAGAAGCAAATTACGATTATGTTTTAGTAGAAGGAACCGATTTTGCAGGAAATGGTGGTTTTACAGAATTAGATGTAAACCTAATGATCGCAAAAAACTTAAACATTCCTGCTTTAATTGTAGGTTCTGGAAACGGAAAAAAGAAGAAAGATTTTATCAATACCATGCAACTTTCTTACAATGCTTTTATTCAGAAAGAAGTGGATGTTATTGGAATTATTGCCAATAAAATAGAAATAGACGAAGTAGATTATATTAGACAAGAACTCATTAAAAATTTTCCAGACAAACTTCAAATAGACATTATTCCGAAAGTAGATTTTTTAGCTTTTCCAACTGTAAAAGAAGTTGTAAAAGCTTTAGATGGACGTGTTTTATTCGGAGAACAATTTTTAGACAATGCCATTGGGAGTTACAGCACAGGAGCCATGCAACTTCGAAATTATTTAACAAGAATTAAAGAAAATGCATTGGTAATTACCCCTGGAGACAGAGCCGATATTATTTTAGGTGCCTTGCAAGCAAATGCTTCTAAAAACTATCCAAAAATCGCAGGAATTATTTTAACAGGAACTTTAATTCCAGAAGAATCTATTATAAAATTAATTGAAGGAGTGCAATCTACAGTGCCTATTATTTCTGTTGATGGTGGTACTTTTAATGTTTCTAACAAAATTGGTGATGTAAAATCAAAAATTTACGCAACTCATAATAAAAAAATATTATTATCATTAGACACCTTTGATAAATTTGTAAATGCAGAAGGGCTCACAAACATTTTAACTTCTCACAAATCTGTTAGAATGACGCCAAGCATGTTTCAATATAATTTATTGCAAAAAGCAAGAACTCATAAAAAACATATTGTGTTGCCAGAAGGAGATGATAAAAGAATTCTCACAGCAGCAGCTCGTTTGCAACTATTAGATATTGTAGATTTAACCTTGTTGGGCGACAAAAATACCATTCAATTAAAATGCGACCAATTAGGCATTCAAATAGATTTAAACAAACTAAACATTCTAAATCCAGAAGATTCTATTTACAACAAAGATTTTGCAAACACCCTTTTTGAAGCACGAAAACACAAAGGAATGACAGAAACTACTGCCGCAGATTTAACCAGAGACGTTTCTTATTTTGGAACGCTAATGATTTTAAATGGTTTGACAGACGGAATGGTTTCTGGAGCAGTGCACACCACAATGCATACTATAAAACCTGCTTTACAATTAATTAAAACCAAACCAGGAGTTTCTGTAGTTTCGTCTGTATTTTTTATGTGTTTGTCAGATAGGGTTTCTGTAATGGGAGATTGCGCTGTGAACCCAAACCCAAATGCAGAACAACTTTCTGAAATCGCTATTTCTTCAGCAGCATCTGCTGAAGCATTTGGTATTCCTGCAAAAGTGGCGATGTTATCTTACTCTTCTGGAAGTTCTGGAAAAGGCGAAGAAGTAGAAAAAGTAAGAAAAGCGACTGAATTGGCTAAAGCAAAAATGCCTAATTTAAAAATCGAGGGTCCAATACAATACGATGCAGCAGTAGATATGTCTGTCGCAAAAACAAAAATGCCAGATTCTGAAGTTGCAGGACAAGCATCTGTATTAATTTTTCCTGATTTAAATACAGGAAACAATACCTACAAAGCCATTCAAAGAGAAACTGGTGCTTTGGCTATTGGCCCAATGTTACAAGGGTTAAACAAACCTGTAAACGATTTAAGTAGAGGCTGTACAGTAGATGATATTTTTAACACCGTTTTATTAACGGCCATTCAAGCAAATCAACAATAAGTATGAATATTTTAGTATTAAATGCAGGTTCTTCTTCATTAAAATATCAAGTGATAGAAATGCCTTCGCAACATGTAAAGTGTGTTGGTTTGGTGGAAAGAATTGGAATGGAAGACGCTATTTTTAATCATGAAATTGATGATGAAAAACACCAAGAAATTTTACCAATATTGAATCATAAGATTGGTTTACAAAAAATTGCAGAAACCTTATTAGACAAAAAAATTGGTGTTTTAAATGCTGTTGATGAAATAAAAGCAGTTGGACATAGAGTGGTTCATGGTGGAAGTAAATTCAACGAAACTGTGGTTGTTACACAAGAAGTTAAAGACAATATTCGAGATTTATTCGATTTGGCACCTTTACATAATCCTGCAAATTTAACAGGAATAGAAATTGCAGAAACTATTTTTACTTCTGCAAAACAAATTGCCATTTTCGATACTTCTTTTCATCAAACCATGCCCAAAGAAGCCTATCAATATGCGATTCCAAACGAATATTTATCAACCTATAAAATTAGAGCCTATGGTTTTCATGGCACAAGTCATAAATATGTTTCAGAAAAAGCGATTGCGTTTTTGGGAAAAGCAAATTCAAAAAAAATTATTACCATCCATTTAGGAAATGGATGTAGCATGAGTGCCATTAAAAACGGAAAAAGCGTTGAAAATTCTTTAGGTTTTGGCCCTATGAACGGCTTAATTATGGGAACTCGTTCTGGAGATATTGATCAATCTGTTATTTTCTTTTTGATGAAAAAGTTGAATAAAACTGTTGAGGAAGTAAATACTTTATTACAAAAAGAATCTGGAATGCAAGGTTTAACTGGTTTTTCTGATTTAAGAGAAATATCTGAAAAAGCTGAACAGGGAAATGAAGATTGCCAAAACGCATTAAATTTAGCGGGTTATAGAATTCGAAAATATATTGGAAGTTATACCGCTATTTTAAATGGATTGGATGCCGTCGTTTTCACTGCAGGAATTGGAGAAAATTCAGCAATTATGAGAAGTTTAGCTTGCGAAAATTTAGATTTTTTAGGAATTGATGTAGATGAAGCTAAAAATGAAATTCGTTCTAAAGAAATTCGAGAAATTCAAAAATCGACTTCAAAAGTAAAAATTCTTGTAATTCCTACCAATGAAGAAATTGAGATTGCAAAACAATCGTATCAATTAATTAAATGAGGCTGTCACAAAAGTAAATTTAACGGTTATTTTGAACGAATTTGAAAAATATAAAATACTGAAAATCAGTAAATAAGATTTTTACATTACAATCGAAATGACAAGTATTCAACAAATAAGATTTCTCCATTACAGTCGAAATGATAAATTTTAATACTTTCGAGACAGCTTCAAGATTGTGGAGGAATTAATTTTTTATAATTCTTTTACTGGCAATTTTCCCTTCTTTTGTTTGAACTTTCAGCAAATAAAAACCTTGCGATAAAGCTGTAATATCTACTTGTTTTTGATTTGTAGAAAAAACTTTATTTCCTAAAATATTAAATAGTTCTATTTTTTCTACTTCTAAGTTTGCAGTATCAAGTGTAAAAACACCATTTGTTGGATTTGGATATGCTTTAAAATTTAAACTAGCAAAATCTTCTACACTTGCAGTTGCTCCATTGTAGTAATATATTGTTCTATCATTTGTTCCTGTTGAAGAACTTATTATTTTATTTACAAAACTATTATTTTCTCCACTTAAAGAGGCAAAACCTGTTCTATCTTTAAAAGGATTTATAATAGAGCTCATTAATTTACTCGTATCAAAGGCATAACTCTCTTCGTAACTGTTGGTAAAAGCACCATTATCAAAATCAAAATCTTTTTCTAAAACTAAATTACCATTAGCATCGTATGTATATTCAGCTTTATAGTTATTCACGTATGAAGTTCCATTCCAATCTTGACTAATATTCTGTATTACTTTGTTATTTGAATTATAAGAGTATGTATCTCTACCATCTAATTCCCAAGAAGATCCATTCCATTTTTCATAAGTATATTCTGAAACTAAATTATTGGAACCATAGTTAACCACAACTCTAGAAGAAGCATCTCTTTGAGAACCTTCTGTAACCAATACCCAAGAAGACCCATTCCATTCTTCCGATAATAAACCTGTAATTTTATTATTAGTATATGTGAAAGTGTTTCTGTATTTGTTTACCCAAACGTTGTTTATTTTTTCTTGATCTATGGATTCTATAATTTGATTATTACTATTATAAGTATAGTTTGTTCTAAAACCATCTTCAGGATTACCTGAAGAATCTACACCTTCATAAGTATCTGTAATAATTTTATTTTGATTGTTGTAGGTATAAGTTTCTCTACCATTTAAATCCCATGTAGCATTTATACTGTTCCAGCTAAAATAAGCTTCTTCAGTCAAATTGTTATTAGCATCATATATATAAGTTAATCTGCTATTGTTTACCCAATTTACACCATCATAATATTGGTTTACATTAGATGTTAATTTGTCTTGCCCTATAATTGAAACAGTAAAGCATACAAAAAGTAAAAAAGTAATTTTTCTCATAATAAAAAGGTATTTAAGTTATACAACAAAGGTATTTAACACCTTAAGACATTCTATACCTACTAATAGGTATATTTTAAAGAAAAACTGTCTTTAAATAATTGTTAAACAGCAATCAAATTTTTACATTTGCGAGGTTAATAATTAAAATTTCACAAGAAATGGGTAGAGCATTTGAGTTTCGAAAAGCAAGAAAAATGAAACGTTGGTCTGCAATGGCTAAAACATTTACCAGAATTGGTAAAGACATTGTGATGGCAGTAAAAGAAGGAGGTCCTAACCCAGAAACAAACTCACGTTTAAGAGCTGTTATACAAAATGCGAAGGCTGCCAATATGCCTAAAGACAACGTAGAACGTGCCATAAAAAAAGCAACCGATAAAGATACTGCAAACTATAAAGAAGTTCTTTTTGAAGGCTATGCACCTCATGGAGTTGCCATTCTTTTAGAAACGGCCACAGACAATAACAATAGAACTGTTGCCAATGTTAGAGCTGCTTTTAATAAGTGCGATGGAAACTTAGGAACTTCTGGTTCTGTCGTTTTTATGTTCGACCATACCTGTAATTTTACCTTAAAAAAAGAAGATATTACTATGGATATGGAAGAATTAGAATTAGAATTAATAGATTTTGAAGTTGAAGAAGTTTTCGACGACGAAGAAGGTGTTATTATTTATGCCCCTTTCGAACAATTTGGTGCTTTACAATCTTATTTTGAAAACAATAACATCGAAATTCTTTCTTCTGGCTTCGAGAGAATTCCAACAACAACAGTAAAATTGAATGAAGAACAACAAGCAGATGTAGAAAAATTGTTAGAAAAATTAGAAGAAGATGACGATGTACAAAATGTGTATCACAGTATGGAAAACTCCTAGCAAACAAAAGGATTAGAGTTTATAAGCCAATAAAACAAAAGTCGTGATTTAAGTCACGACTTTTTCTTTTTTGAATTTTTACAGGTATATATTCTATCCCCCAATATAATATAATACTAGTCATTCAAAATGTACCTCAAATATAGTTTTTATAAATCATAATAAAAAACAAAAAGTTTGCAAGTTACAATTTAGCCAGAATAGGTAACAAAATTACGTGGTGTTTCGTACAACGTAATTTCTAATTCTAAATCTTTAGGCAATAGTTTTCTTAATTTATTATAAATAACAACAGAAATATTCTCTGCAGTAGGGTTTAAATCTTTAAACTCAGGAACTTCTACATTTAAATTTTTATGGTCAAAAGCATCTTCAATTTCCAATTTTATATAATCTTTTAAAACTCCTAAATCAAATACATAACCTGTTTTTTTATCTATCTCTCCTGTTAAAGAAACAATTAATTCGTAGTTGTGTCCATGAAAATTCGGATTGCTACATTTATTAAAAATTTTAAAGTTTTTCTCGTCACTCCAATCTTTTCTATACAATCTATGTGCAGCATTAAAATGCGCTTTTCTATGAACAGTAACTCTAGGCATTTGTAAGTTTTTCGTAAGATTTATCAAAAATTATTTTAAACCACTCTGTATAAATTTCAGGATTTTTTTCCATATCTTTTTTTACAGCCTCTAAAGTCATCCACTTATAATCTTCAACTTCGTTTTTATTAATATTGGGTGCATTGTCGAACTTACCAACCATTACATGGTCCAATTCATGCTCTGTTAATCCATTATCAAAAGGAGCTTTGTAGATAAAAGAAAAAACTTCTTTTAAATCTGTGGTAAAGCCCATTTCTTCTTGCAACCTTCTTTTTCCTGCCTCTAAATTACTTTCTCCATCTCTTTGGTGCGAGCAACAAGTATTGGTCCACAATAATGGCGAATGATACTTAGAAGCTGCTCTTTGTTGCAACATTAACTCTCCTTTTTCATTAAACACAAATACAGAAAACGCTCTGTGCAACAATGCTTTTTCGTGTGCTTCTATTTTTTCCATTAAACCAATTGGTTGGTCGTTTGTATCTACTAAAATTACCTGTTCTTTCATATTTTACAAAAATAAGGAATGAAGTTACAATAATCCACAAAAATCCAATAAAAGCAATTAAATTTTTCTTTTCTTTATTTCGATGATTTATCTTTGAGACATCAAAAAAAATACTTTTTATGAAAATTTACATCAAACTTTTTTTAGTTATTTTCTTAGTTTCTCTTTATCAATGTAAAGAAGAAAAAAAAGAGAATGAAAAAAAAGAAGTAATCTTAAAAAAAGAAAAAAAGGTTTTAGAAAAAAAAGTAGAAAAACGTTGGGACAGTTTAAACAAAGATAATGTAGAAGCCTTTTTTACCGAATATGGCAAGCAACACAAAGAAAACAAGGTAATTATTAAAACCAAATTTGGCAATATTAAATTGAGGTTGTACGACGATGTGCCTATCCATAGAGCCAACTTTATCTTTTTAACAAAACTAAAATATTTTAATACGACCGAAATTTATAGAGTGGCCAAAAACTTTGTAATACAAGGCGGAAATTCCGATGAAACATATACAGTAAAACAAAGAAGATTCTATGGAAACTACCCAATAAAACCAGAATTTAAAAGCCATAGAAAACACAAATACGGAGCATTAGGTGCTGCAAGAGATTGGGAGAACAATCCGAATAAACTATCTAACCCTTTTGAGTTTTACATCGTACAAAATAGAAATGGAGCACATCATTTAAACAACGAACATACCGTTTTTGGTGAAGTAATTTCTGGTTTCGATACGATGGATAAAATTTCTAGAGTTAAAGTGGGTGTAGATGAATGGCCAGAAGAAGATATTAAAATGACGATTGAGGTTTTAGAGGATTTTTAGATTTTTTTTAATACAGATTTCACAAATTTTTATGGATTTTTGCGGTTTGTTTCGCAGAGTTGTTTTAAAAAAATGTCTGAAAACAAAAAGATTGTGGATAAATCTACTATTTGTAAATGCTTCACTGAAGGTTTTAAGGAACTGCTGTCCGATAAAAAACCTGCATAACACTTATTTAGCTTAGTGTAAATATCTGCAAATACAACGCTATCACTTGCAGCGTTACAAATTGTGTGGGTGTTAGTTTCTGTAAGGTTTTTACACAGTTTCCACACAATTTCCATTCAGTTTGTCATGCTGAAAGCATCGTTTCTAGTTTGTGTGAGACGCTTGCAGCGTGACAAACTGTGTGGATGTACGTTTTTTTAGGGTTTTCAAACAATTCTCAAACAATTCCCATCCTTTTTGTTATGCTGAAAGCATCGTCTCCAGTTTGCGTGAGACGCTTGCAGCGTGACAAACTGTGTGGATGTACGTTTTTTTAGGGTTTTCAAACAATTCTCAAACAATTCTCATCCATTTTGTTATGCTAAAAGCATCGTTTCTAGTTTGCGTGAGACGCTTGCAGCGTGACAAATTGTGTGGGTGTTGGCTTCTGTAGGGTTTTTAGACAGTTTTCACACAATTCCCATCCCTTTTGTCATGCTGAAAGCATCGTTTCTAGTTTGCGTGAGACGCTTGCAGCATGACAAACTGTGTGGATGTACGTTTTTTTAGGGTTTTCAAACAATTCTCACACAATTCTCATCCCTTTTGTCATGCTGAAAGCATCGTTTCTAGTTTGCGTGAGACGCTTGTTTTGTTTGCATCGGAAATAGTACTCCGTTTAGGAAAATACTCCAATGACTGATACGCCCTTCGCAAGCAAGAAAAACAGAAGAAAACTCCCTTAGTGAAGAAACTCCGCTTAAAGTATCGTAAAAGATGGTTGTATGTTTTACCTCTTAATAGTACTTATCACTTGAATGCTTCTCTGTTGTCCGTGAAATATCTGAAGGTAAAATAAATTGTAAAATTTGTTTTATTATTGGAGTTTCGCTAAAATTTGTACTTTTGTACATATCTAATTTTGTCAGAAAAATAAAGATATAAATAAAGTGGTTTGCCAGACACTAATGATAAAAATATTTAAAACTTCGAAATCTATAAATTAAGATTCCTTATTTTTTAGTAACTTTAACACCCGTTTTTAAACTTTTAATAATGAACAAAATTCCAAGTGTAAACTTAACAGATTTCTTATCTGATGATAAAAACAGAAAACAAAAATTTATCGACGAAATTGGTCACGCTTACGAAAACATTGGTTTCGTAGCTTTAAAAGGTCATTTTTTAGATGATCAATTGGTTTCAGATTTATATACAGAAATCAAAAAATTTTTCGATTTACCTATAGAAACGAAAAAAAAATATGAAATTCCAGGAATTGGTGGGCAAAGAGGTTACGTTTCTTTCGGAAAAGAATCTGCCAAAGGAAAAAAAGAAGGCGATTTAAAAGAATTTTGGCATTTTGGACAATATGTAGAAGACGGCTCGAAATACAAAGACGAATATCCAGAAAATGTTATTGTAGAAGAATTGCCAAAATTTAACGAAGTAGGTAAACAAACCTATAAAATGTTAGAAAAAACGGCAAAATATGTGTTGCGCTCTTTGGCCTTACATTTAGGTTTAGAAGAAACCTATTTCGATAATTACATTAAAAACGGAAACAGCATTTTGCGCCCAATTCATTACCCACCTATAAAAACAGAACCCAAAGGTGCAGAACGAGCTGCTGCGCATGGAGACATTAATTTAATCACGTTATTAATGGGTGCACAAGGAAAAGGTTTGCAGGTTCAAAACCATAAAGGAGAGTGGATAGATGCCATGGCTGCACCCGACGAATTAATGATTAATGTTGGAGACATGTTGTCTAGACACAGCAATAACAAGCTAAAATCTACAATTCATAGAGTTGTAAATCCGCCAAAAGAAATGTGGGGAACCTCCCGTTATTCGATTCCGTTTTTTATGCATCCAATATCTGATATGAAATTAGATGTGTTAGAAAATTGTATCGACGAAAACAACCCAAAACAATTCGAAGATATTACTGCAGGTGAGTTTTTAGACGAAAGATTGAAGGAATTAGGGCTCAAAAAATAAGTAAGCAGTCTTCAGTTGGCAGTCAACAGTTACAAACTGACTGAATACTGCCAACTGAAGACTGCCAACTGAAGACTAAAAAAAATGGATTTAAAAGATCAACTAAAAAATTTGTTTCCAGATCACAAAGAAACCGAAGAACCAAAAGAAGAAAAATCGAATATTTGGTTACAAGACGAACCTATTATTTGTAAATATGAAAAAAGAAAAGGAAAGCCAATTACTATTTTAGAAGGGTATAATGGCGCGACATCCGACTTTAAAATTTTAGCCAAAGAAATAAAGACGAAGCTCTCTGTTGGCGGAAGTTTTAAAGATGATAAAATTATTATTCAAGGTGATTATAGAGACAAAATTATGTCTATCTTAAAAGATAAAGGTTTTAAAGTAAAACGTGTTGGAGGTTAATAAAAAGCCAACACAATAAAAAACAATAATAAACGTTGTCAATTTATTATGAGCGCTTCAATTTTACACATTACTAATGGAGATAGTACTACAAACTATCTAAAAAAGCTACAATTTTCTGGAGATTTTATTACTTGGAGAGAAATGCTTTGCGAAGGAAAAACAACCACCAATGTTGGTAGTGATGTTTTTTGGAAAACCAGATACGATTTCTTTAAATCTTCTTACAAAGTAAGCAAGCAAAAATTTATAGATTATACTGTTAAAGAATATCGAAAACTCTGTAATAAAAAAGAAAACAAGCAAATTGTTTTATGGTTTGAATACGATTTGTTTTGTCAAATTAATATGATTGCTGTAATTAGCTGGTTAAAACGTTACAGAAAAGGTTACGAAATTTCGTTGGTTTGCAGTGGAAAGGTAAAAGGCTCTAAAAAAATGTTGGCCATTCCCGAACTTTCAGAAAAACAAATTCGGCAACATTACAAAGACAAAATAGAACTTTCGCAAGACGATATCGAATATGCAGATTATATTTGGCAATTGTACTGCTCAGACAGCCCTTTACGATTAGAAAAAATACATCTATTTAACCCAATGTCGCCTTTTAAATATTTAACAAAAGCTTTAGAAGCGCATTTAAGAAGGTTTCCTTCCATTGAAAACGGATTGAATAATGTAGAAAATTTTGTTTTAGAAACCGCAAACAAAAACACGTTGTTGTCTAAAAATCAATTGGTTAAACAATTACTTACGAACCAAAAAACTTTTGGTTTTGGAGATATTCAATACGAACACAACATACATAAGCTTCAAAAACTATTTTCTTCCTTTGATCCAGTAAAACTTACCAAAAAAGGGAAAGATATTTTAAACAATCAGGCAAATTTTTACAGAGAAATTCGTTCAGAAAATTCGTATCTTGGAGGTTCGAAAAAGTACAGTTTTTTATATAGCAATGCTAATGAAAAGCTGCTACAAATTACCTCTTAGAGAATATGAGTATAAAAAAATCTGAACTTATTTTAAATCCAGATGGCAGTGTTTACCACTTAAATTTAAAACCCCAAAATATTGCTACCAATATTATTTTTGTAGGCGATCAAGATAGAGTAGCTAAAATTACCAAATATTTCGATTCTGTTGAGTTTAGCACGCAAAAAAGAGAGTTTAAAACTGTTACAGGAAGTTACAAAGGAAAAAGAATTTCTGTAATTTCAACAGGAATTGGGCCAGATAATATCGACATTGTTCTTAATGAACTGGATGCTTTGGTAAACATCAATTTAGAAACGAGAACTCCAAAAACCAATATAACTTCGTTAAATATCATTCGAATTGGAACTTCAGGAGCCTTACAAAAGGACATTCCTGTAGATTCGTTTTTATTAAGTTCGCATGGTTTAGATTTAAATGGAATGCTTCATTCTTATCAAGTTAAAGCGATTTCAAACCTAGAAATTGAAAATGCTTTTATAAAACATACGAATTGGAGTGCTAAAAAGGCGCATCCTATTTTAATTGAAAACAGTAGCGAACTTGCTAGAAAATTTATTTCAGAAAAAATATATACAGGAATCACAGCAACCGCTGGCGGCTTTTACGGACCCCAAGGGCGTGTGTTGCGATTGCAATTAGAAGACGACAATTTAAATAGTAAAATTGATAGTTTTCAATATAAAAAAAACAAAATTACCAACTTAGAAATGGAAACCTCTGCAATTTACGGCTTGTCTAAATTATTAGGTCATAAAGCGGTTTCGTTAAATGCCATTATAGCCAATAGAGCCCATGGTACGTTTAGCAAAAACCCTAAAAAAGTGGTAGAAGATTTAATAAAATATACGCTTAAAAAGCTTACAATATAAAAAATGACGGATTTAAAAATAGGTGGTGTGCCAGAACACTTTAATTATCCTTGGTATCTTACCCTAAAAAATAAAGAATACACCAAACAAAACATCAACTTACGTTGGCAAGATTATCCTGGTGGAACCGGACAAATGTGCAAGGCATTAAGAAACGGAAATGTAGATATTGCCATTGTTTTAACAGAAGGTATTATTAAAGATATTGCAGATGGAAATCCGTCTAAAATTGTGCAAACTTTTGTAAAAACACCCTTAATTTGGGGAATTCATGTAGGGGCAAAATCATCTTTTAAAAAAATTGAAGATTTAGAAAATGCTACGATTGCAATTAGTAGATTTGGTTCTGGATCTCATTTAATGGCCATTGTTAATGCCTATAACCAAGGTTGGAATATCGATAAACTAAAGTTTAAAGTAGTTGGTAATTTACAAGGTGGCATTGATGCGTTAACCAATGGAGAAGCCGATTATTTTATGTGGGAACATTTTACCACAAAACCTTTGGTTGATAATGGAACTTTTAGAAGAATTGACAACTGCCCTACTCCTTGGCCTTGTTTTGTAATTGCAGTGAGAAACGAAGTTTTAGAAAATAATTTCGACGAAATAAAAAAGGTTTTAGATATTATTAATGATGAAACAGAAAATTTTAAAGACATTTTAAACATCGATAAAATTTTAGCAAAAAGGTACGAACAAAAGCTAGAAGACATCCAAAAATGGCTAAAAATAACCGAATGGAATGATGGAAAACCAATCACAAAAAATTTAATTACTCGCATTCAAAATAAAATGGTTTTCTTTAACGTTATCGAAGCGAAGAAAGATTCTGGCGAGTTCATAAAAAATATGTACATTTAACCCGTAAAATAGTAAAAAATGAAAAAAGTAGTATTTGTTGCAATTTGTGTTTTAGGGATTATTTTTTTTCTTCTTGTAGAAGCACCTCCAAATCTTGTGGTTTGGCAGACGCTAAAACAACGATTCAAACAACATTACCACCAGTAAATTTGTTATAAAATTTGTTGGTTTCTTAATTTCAAATTCAATAAATCCGCTTTTTCAGCGGATTTTTTTTATGCTGAACTTATTTCAGCATCATTTAAAGTATCACGAATTATATTGAACCAAAAGTTCTCGATACAATTTTCTCCTAAAGTCGAAAATCACTCGAACTGACATTCCATGGATTTACTATTTTACCCATAAGTAAGAAAGTGCTGTCAGTTCAAGTGAAATTCTTTTTTCAAGAATTTTGTATCGGGAACACACACAAGAATAAATATTACAAGAGAGCATAATTTCTTCTTTTCCCTAAGCCTCCTGCTTTAAATGATAACCAATATTTTAAAAAACTGTTAATCAATTAGATATAAAATCTGTTTTTTTAAGAGTGATGACGACAGGAAAAGTTCTCGATACAATTTTCTCCTAAAGTCGAAAATCACTCGAACTGACATTCCATGGATTTACTATTTTATCAATAAGTAAGAAACTGCCGTCAGTTCGAGTGAAATTCTTTTTTCAAGAATTTTGTATCGAGAACACACACAAGAATAAATATTACAAGGGAGCATGCTTCTTTGCTACCAATCAATTTCTTCTTTCCCTAAACCTCTTAAAATTTCGTTGGTTTTCGAAAAATGCTGGTTTCCAAACCAATAACCTCGGTTTGCACTCAAAGGAGAAGGATGCCCAGATTCTAAAATATAATGTTTCTTTTTATCAATCAGTTTTGCTTTTTTTCTTGCAAATCCGCCCCAAAGTAAAAAAATAATGTTTTTGTTTTCGTTAGAAATTTGTTGAATTACTTGGTCTGTAAACGTTTCCCAGCCTTGTTTTTGATGACTTCCAGCTTCATGAGCTCTTACCGTTAAAGTTGCATTCAGTAATAAAACACCTTGTTTTGCCCATTTTTCTAAATTCCCACTTTGTGGATACTCTTTATTTAAATCTGTAGAAATTTCCTTAAAAATATTAATCAATGAAGGTGGATGAGGAATGCCATCTTTTACAGAAAAGCACAAACCATTTGCTTGATTGGGACCATGATAAGGGTCTTGGCCAATAATTACCACTTTTAAATCGTAAAAAGCACAAAAATCAAACGAGGCAAAAATATCAGCGCCTTTGGGGTAACAGGTATGGTTTTTATATTCGCTTTTTACAAAGCTAATTAAGTTTTTAAAATACGGTTTTTCAAATTCGGTTTGTAAAATATTTTTCCAAGAATCAGCGATTTTTACTGGCATTGTTTGTTATTTTTGTGCTTTGAGTTTAAGAACCAAAATGTCTTCTTGAGCGCAGCCGAAAGGTTATTTAAATGGTTCTCGACTGCGCTCAAACGGACATATTAATATATATCAAAATTACAAATTTGAGAACAAACATTTCAGAAAAAACATTACAAGATTTAGAATTTTTAACAGTTTTGCAACACGTATCAGAGTTTTGTATTTCTGGATTGGGAAAAGAAAGAGTACGTGAAATTTTGCCTATTTCTAATAAAAAAACACTTTTTACAGAACTAAATTTAGTGGATGAATATCTAAAATCTTTTCAAAGTGAAAATAGAGTTCCAAATTATAGTTTTGATAATGTTACCGAAGATATTCACAGGCTTGCCATAGAAAACAGTTTTTTAGAGCCAGAAGCCTATTTAAAAATTGCCAATATTTCTTTAACGGTAAACGAACATATTCGGTTTTTCAAAAAATTTGAAGTTCAGTTTCCAACGTTTTTTAAATTAACACAAAAAATAGAATACAGCACTTTTATTGATGATGAAATCAAGAAAATTATAGAATTAAACGGAATCGTAAAAAATAATGCTTCTTCTACCTTAAAAGAAATTCGAAAAGATATCAATCACGTTCGTGGAAAAATCGGTCAAAGTTTTTCGAGTGCTCTAGGCAAAGCCATGGCTTCTGGATATTTAGATGATATTAAAGAAAGTGTTATTGACAACCAACGTGTGTTGGCTGTTTTGGCAATGCATCGTAAAAAAGTGGCAGGTAGTTTTTTAGGGGCTTCTAAGTCTGGAAATATTGTATATATTGCACCACAAGCAACGTTATCTTTTTCTAGAGAATATCAAAACTTATTATATGAAGAAAAACAAGAAATCGTAAAAATATTACGAAAACTCGCAGAAACCATTCGTCCTTTTATAACCTTAATTCAAGAATATTTAGAGTATGTTACACATGTAGATGCTGTGGGTGCAAAAGCGAAATATGCACAAGAAATTAATGCCTTGTTGCCCAAAATTTCGCGAGAAAAAAAGATTTTATTTAAAGATGCCTATCATCCTATTTTATGGAGAAAAAATAAAGAAAAGAATTTAAAAACCGTTCCGCAAACAATAGAACTGAACGAAAAACAACAAATTATTGTTATTTCTGGTCCCAATGCTGGTGGAAAAAGCATTACCTTAAAAACCGTTGGCTTATTACAATTAATGTTGCAAAGTGGGCTTTTAATTCCTGTAGATGAACGTAGCAAAACATATATTTTCGATACGATTTTAACAGATATTGGAGACAACCAATCTATTGAAAATCAATTGAGTACTTACAGTTATCGATTAAAAAACATGCGCTACTTTTTAAGAAAGTGTAACGAAAATACGCTGTTTTTAATTGATGAATTTGGTACAGGTTCCGATCCTGAATTAGGGGGTGCTTTGGCAGAAATATTCTTAGAAGAGTTTTACAACAAAAAAGCCTTCGGAATTATTACAACCCACTACTCTAACTTAAAAGTTTTGGCGAACGAATTAGAGAATGTTACGAACGCAAATATGCAGTTTAACGAGCGTTCATTGGAACCATTATTCAAACTTTTTATTGGGCAAGCTGGTAGTTCTTTTACTTTTGAAGTAGCTCAAAAAAACGGAATTCCTTATCGTTTAATCAACAAGGCAAAAAAGCGTGTTGAAAATGAGAAAATTCGTTTAGATAAAACCATTTCTAAACTTCAAAAAGAACGAAATAAACTTCAGAAAAATTCTGCCAGTTTAGAAAAACAAAAAACAAAAGGGCAAGAACACTTAGAGAGTTTGCAAGAAAAAGAGCAAAAAATTCAAGACAAATTATCTGGCTTTCAAGAATTGTACGACCAAAATCAAAAAATGTTATCTTTAGGTAGAAAAACAAACGAACTGCTTAACAAATACTTTCAAACAAATAACAAAAAAGAACTGAATGCCAATTTTAACAAATGGGTGGCAGACGAAAAAGTAAAATATGCTAAGAAAAAACCTTTAAAAACTACGAAAGCCCAAAAGCAAAAGGCAAAAATTGCTGAAAAGAAAATGCAGCAGGTTATTAAAAAAGTAGAAAAAGAGGTTTTAGAAAAAGTGGTAGAAGTTCGCAAAGAAAAGAAAATCGAAGAAGCTAAAATTGCCAAGGCAAAATCGGAATATGTTTATAAAATAAACGACAGAGTGCGAATTATTGACTCGAATTCTGTAGGAACCATCGATAAAATTGATAAGAAAAAAGTAACCATCAATTATGGTTTTTTTACCACAAAAACGTCGGTTGATAAATTAGAATTGGTAGAAAAAGCAAAGAAATAAACAACAAAAACCTATTTTTAGATAATGAAATTAAGCAACATTTTATTTGTGATTTTTATCTCATTTTTACTGAATTTTTGTGATAAAAAGGAAAATCAGCAACATCTATTTATTCTTTCAGGGCAATCTAATATGGCACGACTAAATCCTGATATTTCTTTTACACCAGCTCTAAAAAAGGAGTTGGGAGAACATAACGTAACTGTTGTAAAATATGCTTTAGGAACGCAACCTATAAAACGTTGGTATAAAAACTGGAAACCTTTACACGGAAAAGTTGATCCTAAAAACGGGAATTTATACGATACTTTAATGGTAAAAGTGCACAAAGCACTCAAAATTAAACATTTTAACACAGTTACTTTCATTTGGATGCAAGGCGAACGAGATGCAAGAACCAACCAAGGAAACGTGTATGAAGAAAGTTTATTGGGTTTGTACAATCAACTTTCTAGTGAATTAGGTAGAAAAGACGTAAATTTTGTGATTGGAAGACTGAGTGATTTCGATATGAAAAATGAAAGATACCCAGATTGGACACGCGTTAGAGAAGCCCAAGTAAAAGTAGCCAACTCGCAACCAAATTTCGATTGGATAAATACAGACGACTTAAATGACGGAATTATTAGAAATAATAAGGAAATAAAAAACGATTTACACATGTCTGAAAACGGTTATAAAATCATGGGAGAACGTTTTGCTGAGAAGGCTGTTTTGTTAATTAAAAAGGGAAATTAGGGGTTTTTACCTGTTGATTTTCTGGTTTAAAAATTATAACTTCGCTAACTTCTGATATAAACCATTGAAACGTTTCATATCATTATTGTTAGGCAAAATATTGACCAATGAAAGAACTTTTAGATAAATTATTAAGCGGAGAGGGAAAATTGAGCCTCTTATTACTTCAAGCAAAGGAATATGCCGAAAAAGCGAATGACGAAAAATTAACTGAATTTATCGAGAAGGAACTAAACGGTTATTCAAGTAATGAGTTACCCGAATACAGAAAAATTAAATCCGAAATTGTTGGCGATATTCAAGACGCATATGGACAATTGGTTAAAATTGAATACCCGCTAAATTTTTCGGTTTTATCCGAACATATGGGTTTTGATTTATCTACAACACACATACCTGATGGAATAGGATTTATTGAAGAAGGGCTAGCCAGTACAGATGGACAAATGGTTTTAAGACCATTGCATCACAAATTAGTAAATATGCTAAATGAAACCTTTCATCACAATAATCCTCATTTAAAATTAGTCAAAGCAGCACACAGAGTTGGAAGAGCGGGAATTCAATACATCCTAACTAAAGTAAGACAAGATTTAATCGTAGGACTTCAAAAGATTAATAGAGAACAGGAAATTGAAATTAAAGAAATTGAAGATTTTTCAAAAGATTTGTCTACCGATAAAAAATCTGTCTTTGTAACCTATGCGTGGGAAAACGAAGAACATAATGATAAAGTCATTTCATTCGTTAATTTCTTGAGAGAAAAAGGATATGATGCATCTATGGACAAAAAAGAATCCCAAGAAGAAAGTGCAACCGATTTTAACCAAATGATGCTAAATGGACTTCAAAATGCTGACAAGGTTATTGTTGTCTTATCAAAAAAATATAAAGAGCGTGCTGACGGTTTTAAAGGCGGTGTCGGTTTTGAATACAAAGTTATTTTAGAACAACTTAAGAAACATATGAACAAATTTGTTTTTGTTTCTTTCGGCACTAATGAACATAAAGACATTGCACCAGTTGGAATTGGAGGTCGAGATGTTTTAAACCTCAAAAAGGACCAAGACGAAAACAACTTCAACAACCTTTTTGCCAAACTTGAGAGCGAAAATATTATCAATTTTAGCGAAGTAAGCGAAACGAAAGTTGAAATTGTCAAGAAGGAAATAAAACCATTTAAACTGTAAAAATACTTTGCCTAACAATGGCTATAAACAATTGCTATTACAGGCTTATCCTGAAAATTCCTGCGGAATTTTCAGCTTATCGTGTACTTGCAAAAGTCCGTGCTAAAACACGCAACTGTTCATAGCCAAGACCGTTAGCGAAAATCAAAAAAAGTTTCTAACCCAAAAATGAATAGCAAACCCCTTAAACGAAATACCATAGGAAGAATATTTCTATTCATAATTGCATACTTATTTATAGTTGGCATCTTTCAACTAACTGGAGCTAAACTTGCTGGTGTTGATTATACAAATCTTGATTATAAGCAAACCTCTATACAACAACTTACAACAAGTTTTTTCGATTTAGTAGGTACTTTTTTAGTGATTTGGCTTTTTATGAAGTTTGTAGATAAAGAGAAATTTATTGAACTTGGTTTTCAAACTAAAAATAGATTCAAAGATTTTTTTTATGGAATTATCATTGGTTTCATAATTATGGTATTGGGTTATTTACTATTAATTTACTTTAAAGAAATCTTTTTCGTTAAGATAAATTTTGACATTAAAGAATTATTAATATCAATATGTTTATTTACCATTGTCGCAATTGTTGAGGAAACACTTTTTCGAGGTTATGTTTTAAAAAACTTAATGAGTTCTTTTCATAAATACATAGCTTTAATACTATCGTCCATATTATTTTCTTTGGCACATAGTTTCAACCCAAATGTTGATTTATTCTCACTATTTGTTTTGTTTTTAGCAGGAATTGTACTGGGTTTATCTTATATCTATACCAAAAATTTATGGTTTCCAATTGCAATGCACTTAAGTTGGAATTTATTTCAAACACTTCTCGGGTTTAATGTTAGCGGGCAAGACTCTTATTCTATTATTGAATTTAAAATAAACGAAGGAAATTTAGTAAATGGAGGTGCTTTTGGTTTTGAAGGTTCTTATTTATCTATAATTGCAGAAATAATAACAATCATCGGGATTGGGTATTATTATAATAGAAAAAGAATTTATAACAAAATTTAAAAACAAAAGAGGCTCTCATAAAAGTAAATTTAACTGTTATTTTGAGCATTACTAAAATCAAAATATATTTTGATTAAAAGTAGCTAACGAAGTTATCTAAAAATCTAAAATACTGAAAATCAGTAAATAAGATTTCTCCATTACAGTCGAAATGACAAAATTACAGTCGAAATGATAAATTTTAAAACTTTCGAGACTGCTTCTTACATCTATAAAAAGTAAAACCTACCTTCTACTATAATTGGGTGCTTCTTTGGTAATTGCTACATCATGAGGATGACTCTCATTAATTCCGCTTGCGGTAATTCTAACAAATTGTCCTGTTTCTTTTAAAGTTTTGATGTCTTTTGCACCACAATAGCCCATTCCTGCACGCAAACCACCAATAAATTGATGGATGCTTTCGTATAAATCTCCTTTATAAGGCACACGACCTACAATTCCTTCTGGCACTAATTTCTTAATATCTGCTTCCACATCTTGGAAATAACGATCTTTAGAACCTTGTTTCATGGCTTCTACAGACCCCATTCCTCTATAAGATTTAAATTTTCTTCCTTCATAAATAATGGTTTCTCCTGGAGATTCTTTTGTTCCTGCTAATAAAGAACCTAACATTACACAATCTGCACCAGCAGCAATTGCTTTTGGAATATCTCCTGTATAGCGAATTCCACCATCTGCAATTACTGGAACTCCACTTCCCTTAATGGCTGCAGCAACTTCTAATACTGCCGAAAATTGAGGAAAACCAACGCCAGCAACCACTCTTGTAGTACAAATAGAACCGGGTCCAATACCTACTTTTACAGCATCTGCACCAGCTTCTACTAAATATTTAGCAGCAGCAGCAGTTGCAATGTTTCCAACCACAACATCTAAATCTGGAAACTTTTCTTTTACTTGCTTTAAAACCATTACCACACCTTTTGTATGCCCATGAGCTGTATCTATAATTACTGCATCTACACCAGCATTTACCAACGCTTCTGCTCTTTCTACAGCATCACCTGTAACACCTAAAGCTGCAGCCACTCTTAATCTTCCAAAAGAATCTTTGTTTGCGATTGGTTTTTGGGTAACTTTTGTAATATCTCTAAAAGTAATTAATCCTTTTAATTTATAAGCATCATCAACAATTAAAAGCTTTTCTATTTTATAATTCTGAAGAATTTTTTCTGCATCACTTAAAGAAGTTCCTACGGCTGCAGTAACCAAGTTTTCACTGGTCATTACTTCTACAATCGGTCTATTTCCATCATGCTCGAAACGCAAATCTCTGTTGGTAACAATTCCTTTTAAAATTCCGTGGTCGTCTATAATAGGAATTCCGCCAATACTATGCTCTTTCATAAACGCTTTTGCATCAAAAACTTTGGCGGTTAAAGGTAAAGTAACTGGGTCTAAAATCATTCCGCTTTCTGCACGCTTTACTTTTCTAACTTCCAACGCTTGCTGGGCAATTGTCATGTTTTTATGTAAAACCCCAATACCACCTTCTCTTGCAATGGCAATTGCCAAAGCAGATTCTGTAACAGTATCCATAGCTGCAGAAGCAATGGGTACATTAATGGTAATATTTTTTGTAAATTTTGTTTGAATGCTTACTTCTCTTGGAAGTACTTCTGAAAAAGCAGGAACTAATAAAACGTCGTCGTACGTTAAACCTTCTCCTAAAATTTTGTTGTTGTGTGCTGTCATGTTGCAATTGTGGTATAATTGCAGGCAAATTTACAATTAATTAATGAATTCTTAGAGAATTATTTCACAACATATCTAAAATACAAAAAATTATTATTTTTAATTAATCTAAATAAGTCTTGTGTTTTTGAAAATCATTTTCTTTATTTGCACTCTATTTAAAATTAATCTAAATAAAATTTAAAAATGAAAAGTATATTTAAAACTACTTTATTGTTATGTACTGTAATTATCCTAAAAGGTTGTTCTAAGGACGATAACCCTACAAATCCTGACAATAACCTAGCTGAAAAGAAAACAGCATTTGTAGAAAACTATGCAAACATTGTTTTGGCAAGTTATGAAGATTCAGTAACAAAATTAAATGAGTTAAAAACAGCAGTAGATGCATTTGTTGCAACACCAACTGCCGCTAATTTTCAAGTAGCAAAAGATGCTTGGTTAGCTTCCAGAGAACCTTATGGACAAACGGAAGCATATCGTTTTTACGATGGCCCAATTGATGGTTCTGATGGTGAACCTGAAGGTTATATTAATGCTTGGCCTTTGGATGAGGCTTTAATAGATTATGTTGCAAGTGGAACAGGTGGACAGGATTTATCTGATAGTAGACAAAATATTGTTGGAAATACAAATCAATATCCAACTTTAACAAAAGAAGTGCTTAAAAATATCTCTGGTTATAATGAGAATGAATCAAATGTAACAATTGGTTTTCACGCAATAGAATTCTTATTATGGGGGCAAGACAATACAGCGCCTTCAGCAAAAATGAGCGGACAAAGACCTTTAACGGATTATACAACAGATGCAAATGCAACACGAAGAGGACAATATTTAAAAGTTGCTACAGAGTTGTTAATTGACGATTTAAAATCGGTTGCAGACCAATGGAAAGCTGATGCAACTTACAGAAAAGCTTTTTTAGGAATGCCTGCAGATGATGCTATTAGCATGATTCTTACAGGTGCTGCAAAATTAAGTAAAGGAGAATTAGCCGGAGAAAGAATGGCGGTTGCAGTTGAAAATCAATCGCAAGAAGACGAACACTCTTGTTTTTCTGATAATACAAATAGAGATGTATTTTTAAATGCAAAATCTATCAATAATATTATTAACGGAACTTATACAAGAATAGACGGAACAACTATTTCTGGGACTTCTTTATTGGATGTTTTAGCATTAATAAACACAAACGAATCTACAGATTTAGCTACGGCTACAAGCGAAGTAATGACGAAAGTTACGGCTATTTCTGATGCTGAATATTTCGATTTTTTAATTATTGGAGAAACGTTAGATAATTTTAACAAACCAGTAATGGCTGCTGTTTTATCTTTAAGAAAGCAAGGCGATTTATTAGCACAATCTGGAAAAACAATTACAGGAAAAACAATTGATCCAAGTGTTTAAAATTATCCTGAAAAAATATCATATTTTATTTAACCAAACTATCTTTATTCGCAAAGATAGTTTGGTTTTTTGCATTCAAACTATTTTATAAATGAAACATTTACCTCTTTTGTTTGGTTTAATTTTAATTATTTCTTGTAGTAAAAAAGAAACTTATATTTCTATTGGAAATTATGAAGAAGGAGAAGAATTATCCGCAGGAAAACTAACCACAACCCTTTTAGGTTCTAATGCTTTTGACCAAGCAGTACCAGGTTTGCCTACGAATACAGATTTGCTTTTTTTCGTTGGAAATTCTCTTTTTAGACAAAATTGGGTGAGCGCGCCCTCTTCAACAACCGTCAGAGATGGTTTGGGACCCACGTTTAACGCCAGGTCTTGTAGTTCTTGCCACAATAAAGATGGTAGAGGAATGCCTTTGGAAGTCGGACAAGAATTTTCTGCAGGTTTTTTAATGAGAATTAGCGAACATGGAAAAAATGCGGTTGGTGGGCCCAAAAATGTAACAAATTATGGAGATCAAATACAAGAGCACGCAAATTTAGGAGTGTCGTATGAGGCAAAAGTAGGTGTAAAATTTAACACGATTTCTGGCACTTTTAGCGATGGTGAAAAATATGAGTTAAGAAAACCAATTTATACCATTTCTGATGAACAATTTGGTTCGCTTCAAAATGTATTAACGTCTCCAAGAGTTGGGCAACAAGTTATTGGTTTAGGTTTAATTGATGCTTTATCTAAGGAAGCTATTCTTGCCAATGAAGACGAAATGGACACAAATAACGACGGTATTTCTGGAAAAGCAAATTACGTTTGGGACTTTTCCGCAAAAAAAACGGTATTAGGCAAATTTGGCTGGAAAGCGAATCAACCTACTTTACGTCAGCAAGTTGCTGCTGCTTTTAGTGGAGATATGGGGTTAACCACTTCTATATTTCCTGATAAAAATTGTCCTTCTCCACAAAAAGATTGTTTGGATGCAGAAAATGGTGGAACTCCAGAGGTTACAGATAATTCTTTGGATAATATAATGATTTACTCCTCCTCGCTTTCTGTACCTATTCGAAGAAATTACAATACTGAAGAAGTGTTAAAAGGAAAACAAATATTTAGAGATTTAAAATGTACAAGTTGCCATACAGAAGTATTTACAACTTCTAATAATTATCCTTTTAATCCTATTTTGCAAAACGTTACGATTAGACCTTTTTCTGATTTTCTTTTACACGATATGGGCGAAGATTTAGCAGATAACAGACCCGATTTTTTGGCTTCTGGTAAAGAATGGAGAACACAACCTTTATGGGGAATTGGAATGATTCAGGAAGTAAACAGTCATACATTCCTTTTACACGATGGACGCGCAAGAAACATTCAAGAGGCTATTCTTTGGCATGGTGGAGAGGCCGAAAATGCAAAAAACAACTACAAAAAATTAACAAAAGAAGACAGAACAAATGTGCTGGCTTTTATTAACTCTCTTTAAAATGATAAAAAAAACAGTAATTTTAATCGCAATTTTCTACGCTGTAATTGCTTGTAGTAAAGATGAAATTTCAGAAAAAGCTGCCTTTGATATTCAAAAATATCAAACAGAATTTGTAAATAATACAATAACCCCTGCCAATGAGGAATTTGTTTTAAATTCAGAGAAACTAAACGAGGCTATTTTAAAATTTTCAACAAACGTAAATGAACAAAATTTATTAACGCTAAAAACTGCTTGGAAAAATGCCGCTTTATCCTATTCTAAAACCGAAGTTGGTAATTTCGGAAACATTAAAAACACTGGAATACATTTGGCAATTTATAGTTGGAGTGCAAACGAAATAGGTATTGAAGATTTTATAACTTCAACTCGTGTAATTTCTGAAAATTCCATAAATAGTTTACCGACAAAAACAAGAGGTTTAAGCGCTATTGAATATTTAATTTTTGAGGAAAATGCAACAGAAACAATTACCGCTTTTTCCGATCAAAGGCGTTTAGATTACCTAATTTATTTAGGAGAAAATTTATTAAAAAAAGCAAATTCATTAAAAGATCAGTGGCAAACATATAGCCCTATTTTTATAAAAAACACAGCCTCTGGGCTAAATGGAAGTATAAATATGACCGTTAACCAAATGAATGTTTTATTAGAAAATATAAGACGTTTTAAGATTGGAGAACCTTCTGGTTTAGAGAATTCTACGACTATAAACACCAATTTACTTCAAGCAGATAAAAGTGGAATTTCTTTAGATATCATTGAAAAAAATATCGAATCGTTAAAAGCTACCTATTTTGGAAACACCTATGGTTTAGACGATTATGTAAGCCTAATTTCTAATAAAGATGATATAAATACGGCTATAAAAAATCAATTTTTAGCCATTGAAAATGATATTTCTTCATTCGCTAATTCTTCGCTTAAAGAAGTTATAAATGCTAAGAATTTAAAAGTAAATAACTTATATCAACACATTAAAGAATTAATTGTATTGATAAAAGTGGATGTAGCCAGTACTTTGTCTATCACTGTAACATTTACAGATAATGATGGCGATTAGCATTACTACAGCATAAAAACTAAAACTTAACTTCTAAAGTTACATAATAATTTCTTGGTGCAGATGGTATAATTCCTGGACCAGGATAGCCAGTTGCTCTTCTTGTAAAATAGGCATTGTTTAACAAGTTATTTACCCCGGTTTCTAATTTTAAGAAACGGTATTTATAAGACAAAGAAAGGTCTAAAATATCGTAGGCAGGTATTTCTCCTGTTACACCACTAATACTACCACCTTTGGCATTGGTGGCATCAGAAAATTGACTTGATAGATATGAATATTGAATGCTAGACAAGAAATTCTTGTACCCAAAACGAACTCCTGTTTTTAAATTTACATTCGGTATAAATTCTACTTGATTGCCTGTTACACCATTTTTCTCGGATTTTGTATATTCTGAAGTAATAAAAGAAGAATTGATAAAATAGTTTAAGATATAATCTTGATTCATTCCGAAGATTTTCTTCATATTAAAATCAATTAAACTCTCTACTCCTAAAATTCTGGCATCACCAATATTGTCTCTTTCCGCCTTTCCATCCGAACGTGTGTAAATGTTAATTCTATCGTTATAAAACAACCCAAAAACGTTGGCGTCGTAAGAAAAATAATTTTTATAATTTCCGCGTAAACCTGCATCTACAGTAAACCCTTTTTCGTCTGTTATGTCTGGTGAAATTTCAAACGCAGGGTTTGCAGTACTAATATCAGAAAATGTTACAGAACGATAATTTTGAGAAATATTTCCATACAATTCTAGAGATGTATTTAATTTATAACTTATTCCCACACCAAAAAGGAAAAAATTTCTTTCGTTGGTTTCTTCTTCGTCTCTTAAATTCTCGTTGATTACATTTCCTGCAGCATCTGTAACAATGTCTTTTATAATTTCGTCTCTTTGAGTATTTATGTATTCGAATCTAAACCCAGGAGTAATCGATAACTTATTGTTCATATAAAAAATATTTTCTCCAAATAAAGACACATTTAAATTTGGAAAAATACTGTTAGATTGTCTTGGGTAATTTGGATATTGATCTAATTTTATAGAAAAATCGGCATCAGAACCATTAGAACCTGGTCCTTGCATATTCGTGTTTTCTGCCTTATAAAATTTTGAACCGATTAAAAAAGTTCCTTTTTTATCAAAAATTCTATATTTATGTACCAATCTAGATTCGAAACCAAAATTTTTAAAGATTCCTTTAATTAAATCTCTTTCATTACCAGGGTCTATTTGGCTGACTCTGTTGGTTCGAAACCCTAAAGCATCTCTTGAAGCATTTAACCCAAAAAAATTGAATGAAAAATTCGTTTTTTCGCTAAATTTATGTGCCCATTTTAAATGATACAACAACCAATTTACCTGAAACCAGTTTCTTTCTCGGTTACTTTGGTACGGATTTTCTTTAAACATTTGATCTGTTAAACCTCCTGCTTGTTGCGCCAAATAATCTAAATAGGTGATTTCTGCTGAAAAAACATTTTTTTCGTCGTGTTTATACTCTAAATGTGCAAAAGCGTTTTTAGAACTGAAGTTAGAGTTGGGTCTAAATCCATCTCCTTTTTTATAATTGTAATAAGAATAGTAAGAAAATTTACCTTTTGTACCACTTATACTCGTAAAATTGGTGTACAAACCATAACTTCCTGCAGTATTTCTGGTAATTACTTCAAAAGATTTATTTCTATTGGGCTTCTTGGTAACAAAATTTACAAGTCCACCAAATTGCGTTCCATATTGCAAAGAAGCTGCACCTCTAATTACCTGAATTTCGCCTAAACCTTCTGCTGCAGGCGTATAATAACTTTCTGGATACCCTAAAACGTCTGCACTAATATCATACCCATTTTGTCGGGTATTAAAATTGGCAGTTCTATTGGGATCTAAACCTCGACCACCAATGTTTAGTTGTAAGCCTGCATCATCATTTTGATAAATATTTAAACCTGCAATTTGGTTGAAAATTTGACGTGCATTGTTAGAGGCTAAATTTGCTGTAGATTGGTTTACCAAAATAACTTCGGTTTTTTTTCCTGCGTAAATCGAAGTTCCTACAACATCTTTTAAACGTTTTAATTCAAACACTTTTTCTTTTCTCGCTCTGATTTGAATTTCGGATAATTCTTCTGAAAAAGATTCTAACACCACTTCTACATTTGCATAATTTTCTGATGCTAAATACACGTTTTTTAAACGATAATTTTCTACATAAAATATCAAAGAAATTTCTTGTGCTTCTGTCGTAAAAGAGAATTTTCCTAAAATTCCTGTTTGTGCCAATAAAACACCTGTTTCGTTATAAATTTCGACCTTATTAATAGGTTTTTTTTCTTCTGAAACTACGGTTCCTGTAACTTTGTACTGACTGAATCCCAACCATTGAAATCCTAAGAAAAATGCCAAAACTATCTTGTTTTTTATCATTTTAAATTCCTTTTATTTTTATTTCTGATGTAAATGGCAACACCCATTTTTTATGTTTAAACGATTGTTTTTGCTGATATAAATCAACC
Organism: Polaribacter batillariae; assembly: GCF_017498485.1. Classification (NCBI taxonomy): domain Bacteria; kingdom Pseudomonadati; phylum Bacteroidota; class Flavobacteriia; order Flavobacteriales; family Flavobacteriaceae; genus Polaribacter; species Polaribacter batillariae. Next base: position 544,793 of record NZ_CP071795.1, read on the forward strand.
TTAGAGTTGATGTATTTTGTACTCATTCTTCCATTTAAAGCTACATAACTTTCCACGAAAACTCCTACATTTTCATGGCCTTGTTTTGTAAAATGGTCTCCTAAATAATGTGCATATTCCAAGATAAAATCTGGCTGAAAACTCATTTGTTTTTCTTGAAAAGACGTTAAAAAATCTGTATTATCGACCATAAAAGAACTTCCTGTTTTTAGATTTACGATTTTAAAATTAGAGCTTCCCGCTTTTTCCATTAACATTACGCGCCAAGAAAAACGATACCCTTCTTCCGTCCAAAATAATTCTCCAGGATATAATAAATAACGCCAAGGAATTAGTATTTGTAGCAGTAAAAATGTACCGATAAATAGTAAAATTCCTTTTCTTTTTGCTTTTGGAAAATGATATTCTTTAAAATCTTGCACAACCGTTTTCGTTTTTAAAATATATTTACGAATAAAGTTGATGATTTTTTCATGCAAACGAGCATCAAAAAAGACTAAGGTAGAAACAATCATAATAAAAGGGAACATACCTATGGGAAACAATACTCTTGTAAAAATATGGAAAAATACCACCATACAAAAAGCAAACAAACGTGTTTTTTTGTACAATAATAAAAACGGAATTGCCAAATCGTATAACATTCCAGCCCAACTCATCGCATAGAAAAACCAATCTTGTTGCATGATAGTTTCTCCTATAAAAGGTAAATCGTATTCAGAGGGCAACCAAATTTTTAAGGGCATTGCTCTAAACAACCAATCGGAATTTACTTTCGCCAATCCCGCATAAAAATATACAATTCCTAAAAGTATTTTAACACTATCTATTGTCCATTTTGGTACATAACTAAACTGTTTTTTCTTTTGATAAGCATCTACCGAAAAAAAGACATTTGCAGGTAAAAAAATTAATAAAAAACTTAAAAGACTTATAAAATAATAGTGATTTAGGTAGGTCGTTTTATCCATTAATTCTATATACGTAAAGGATAGAAAAAAAGTGATGATTGCCAAGCGATATTTATAGCCAATAGCAACAAAAAGAGCAGAAATTCCGCAAACTAAAAAAAGAAGATAGGTGTAATTGCCCAAAGGTTTTACCCATTCGAAACCGAAATAAGAAAAATGAAATTTTGGCTGTAGGTATAGCTTTTCAATCCAACCATTTGCCCAAAAACGGATGATGCTTATAAACATCATTAGCCCAAAAAATAATCTAAAAACAGCTAAAGGTGCTGCTTTTGTTTGAGTTTTAATAGAATATGTAAAGTATTTTTCTTTCATAAAAAAATACCTGAAAACTATTTACTTTTAAACAGTTTTCAGGTAGTTTTAAATTATATTTGTTTATTAATCTCCATCTGCATCCACATAATCTACATTAATATTAAATGTTTGTAACATATCTACTTTCAACAAAACAACATTTTTTTGTAATTCGTCATAAGACTTTAAAACTGGAGTAACATCCGTTTCAATTTGAATTGAAAAACTATTGTTCAGTTGATTAACAGCTGTTTTTGCTTTGGTAAATTGACTAGAAATTGCGTTTCCAATATCTGTTCTTTCTAAACTTTTTAAATAGTTTTTGAAACTAATTCCTTTAGAGGTTTTATTGTAATGTGTTCCTTCAAAAAGATTTGTAACAGCTTTTAAAGCTTCTAACGCCAACTCTTTAGAAGCATTATTTTTATAGAAAGCTTCTACTTTTTCTGGCAATGGATTTGCAGAAAACTGCCCTGCTGGAATACCAAATTTGTTGGCTCTTAAACCTTTTTCGTAGTAAAAAATATAATCGTTTACTAATTTATTAAAAAAACTTGTTGTAGTATTGGAAGTACTATTTACAAATGCTGCTTTGTTGGCTTTAAAATCGGCAACCACTTGCTGGGTAAGTGAGCTCATCTGGTTTAAAACATCTGTAACATATTTTTTATAATTATCGTTATTGGTAGCAGTTGTGTATTTTTCTAAAATTGCTGCATCTGTAGAACCAATTCCATATAATAAATAATCTAGTGCAGGGAAACCTTGCGCATCGTGATTGTTAACGCTGTTTAAATCGTAATTTCCAGTAGAAATATTCGCTTCAATATCTGCAACTGTTATTGGATAGATGTTCATAAAAAAATAGTACCCTATTTCTTCTGCCTTGCCAATATTAAACATTTCTAAGTGTTGCCACACTTTGTAGGCAGTAAACCAAGAAGTTCTTAAAGCCTCTAAATTTGCTTGATTTGGAGTAGTTGTAAATGTTTCTCCAGCCGTTTTTAGGTCTGTTAACTTCGTACTAAAATCAGTATATGCAGGAATAATTATATTGTCTGCAATGTTTTTTAACATCTCTGACCTGTTAAAATTATCTTCTATTTTTGGTTCGTTTTCTGCAGAAGAAGAACAGGCGTAAACAATGGCAATTAAAAAGGCAAATGGTAAAAGTTTCTTGAACATCTTATTTCTATTTATTCTAAATAAAGATACAAAAGTACTAAAAAACAGTTAAAATAACCGTTTTTTAGTACTTATAATTTTAGTTTGCGACATCTGCTACTTTAAAACCAAATTTAGAAGCAATTTGTGTTGAAATTAGGTCTAAAGTTTCGTTTGTTACATCCCAAAAACCATTATCTTTTAACAAGGTGTTCATAAAATTATCTACTTCGGTTTTCGTAAAGTATGCTTCCGTTGAGTTTGGTTTTCTTGTAAATTGTAGGCTATACACAAACCCAATAGCTTCTGAAAGGGCGTGAAAAGCTGCTGCCTTGTCTGTAGGTAACTTTATTTTTCCTTGTTGAAAATAATAAACTGCTCTAACCGCTAAAACTTTAGAAATCTTCTCTCTTAAAATTTCTACTTGTGTGTCTCTGGTGTTGTAATCTTTAGCAACAATTGCTGCTCTTCCTAATTTAAATGCATTGTAAATTTCTGTTGCAATTCCAGCAAAGTTGGCATTTTTATTTACTTGCCCTACATATTCATTTAAGAACTTATCTGCTTTTAATGTTGGTGCTGTAATGTCTGCTTCGTTTCCGTATAAATAACCAAAAGCTTCATCCCATTTGTGTTCCATGGTTGTGTAGTTTTTATCGGTTTCTGTAACATTTCCGTTATTATTTGAAACATTTGTTCCTTCATCTAAAACTGCTTTACTTAAATAATTGTTTAAGATTTGATCGACCATTAAACCACCAATTAAACTCTTTGCTATTAATTGATTGTACTCTACTCCTTTTCCATTTACATAACGTGTAGAACCTCCTCCTGCTTGCTGAATATTACCAGCAACACCCGCAGCAGCGTCTGTATTCCAATTAGGAAAAACTTCTGTTACTTGTGCAGCAATCCAACCATCGAATTGATTTTTAATCGCTGTTGCATCTGTAGAATTTGTCGAGAAAAAATCTCTTGAAGCAGCCACTTTACTGCGTATATTTTTTGAAGAGGCATTTAAATCGGCATCAGAAAAATCTGCATTTCCAGCAGTATGCGCAAATTTTGCATCTAAAGTAGCTTCTGTTTCCGAAGTGTTTTTTAGAGCAGAAATAAACTCGCCCGCCATTTTTATTCTGGTGGTTTGTCCGTTAAAATCTACTGTAGATTCGCCATTTCTTTCGAAACTATAGGTTGCAGGAGCTACCGTTTTTGGTAAATCGTTATTACGTTTATTGCACGAAACTAAGGTTGCAATTACAGCTAAAGATACTAGTACTTTTTTCATTTTCTTATTTGGATTAATTATAAATAATATTCTATTTTTTGGCAAATATAAAACACAATTTGAGTTTTACAAAGTTTATTTAGAATAAATTAAAATAAGAAAGTAAAAATAAATCTAACATATTGATAATCAGAAATAAAATTTATTGTTTTTTTAGGTGTTCTATCTTGTCGTTTGTGATATTGTTTATTATTTAAGAATAAACCTTAATTATAAAAATTTTAAGGAGTGACTAAATGATTCTGTTTTTTATCAGAAAGAAAATAGATTTCGACTTTAGTTTACCTTTAGTAAGAGAGAAAGCGCAACAAGATATTTTTTTTTAAATAAAAACCTCCAAAGCCTTGTTATAAGCGCTTTCGAAACTCATTGGTTTTATATTGGTATCTGCTTTTTGAGCCGTAAAATAACTAATCAATTTTTCGGTTGGCATGTTTCCTGTTAACTCGTCTTTTGCCATTGGGCAACCTCCATAACCTTTAATTGCTCCATCAAATCTGTTGCAACCTGCTTTAAAAGCGGCATCTACTTTTTCGTGCCATTTGTTTGGTGTCGTGTGTAAATGTGCACCAAACTCTATTTGTGGGTATTGTGGAATTAAGTTTGAGAATAAATACTCAATTACTTTTGGTGTAGAACTTCCAACAGTGTCTGAAAGTGATAATATTTTTACGCCCATTTTGGCTAATTTCTCTGTCCAATCTCCTACAATTTCTACATTCCAAGGATCTCCATAAGGGTTTCCAAACCCCATAGATAAATACGCAACTACTTCTTTGTTTGTTTTGTATGCAATGGTTAAAATTTCGTCTAAAGTGTTTATAGATTCTGCAATGGTTTTGTGTGTATTTCGCATTTGAAAATTCTCGGAAATAGAAAAAGGATAACCTAAATAATCGATTTCTCCGAATTTTGAAGCATCCTCTGCTCCTCTTACATTTGCAATAATTGCCAATAATTTACTATTGGTTTTAGACAAATCTAATTTCGATAAAACTGCGGCTGTATCTCGCATTTGCGGAATCGCTTTTGGAGAAACAAAACTACCAAAATCAATCGTATCGAACCCAACTTTTAAAAGTGAATTGATGTACAACGCTTTTTTTTCTGTCGCAATAAAATGAGATTTTATGCCTTGCATCGCATCTCGTGGGCATTCTATAATTTTAACTTTTTTCATTAATTCAAATATACAGAAACTACTGTAGTTCTAAAATTTTTACTGAAATTATTAATTGCTTTTTGGTACTTTCGTTACTCTATAATGAATATTAAAAAACACATTTTACCAATTATTGTTATTGCTCAGTTTTTTTGCACGTCTCTTTGGTTTGCAGGAAATGGGGTTATTACAGATTTAGTCTCTGTCTATCAATTAGATACTGCTGCCCTTGGCAACTTAACTGCTGCTGTGCAATTTGGTTTTATTGTTGGAACGCTACTTTTTGCTTTATTTACAATTACAGATCGTTTTTCTCCATCTAAAGTATTTTTTGTTTGTGCTCTTTTAGGAAGCCTTTTTAATTTAGGGCTTATTTGGGAACAGAATAATCTAAACACTTTATTATTTTTTAGATTTTTAACAGGCTTCTTTTTAGCAGGAATTTATCCTGTAGGAATGAAAATCGCAACCGATTATTACGAAAAAGGATTGGGAAAATCGCTTTCTTTTTTGGTTGGTGCCTTGGTTTTAGGAACTGCATTGCCACATCTTTTAAAAGCAACTTCTAGTGTTTTTCTTTGGAAGCCTGTCTTATACACAACTTCTACTTTGGCTTTTATTGGTGGATTTTTGGTGTTTTTATTAATTCCTAATGGGCCTTTTCGTAAAAAAGCATCGAAATTAGATATTTCTATTTGTTTTAAAATATTTAAAAACAATAAATTTCGACAAGCAGCTTTTGGTTATTTTGGTCATATGTGGGAGTTGTATGCCTTTTGGACTTTTGTTCCTGTTTTTTTAAAAATTTATTCGAATCTTCATAAAAATACTGATTTTAACAGCTCTTTAATTGCTTTCTTTATCATTGGAATTGGCAGTTTAGCTTGCGTTTTAGGAGGTTTTATTTCAGAAAAATTAGGCCTTAAAAGAACCGCTTTTTTGTCTTTATTATTCTCTGGATTTTGTTGTTTGTTACTTCCTTTCGCTTTTATGAGTAAAAACGAATACTTTTTTATAACTTTTTTACTTTTTTGGGGAATGGTTGTCATCGCAGATTCTCCATTATTTTCTACCTTAGTGGCAAAAAATACAGTTTCAGAAAATAAAGGAACCGCATTAACCATCGTAAATTCTATTGGTTTTTTTATGACAATTATTAGCATTCAGCTTATTAACCTATTATTTAAAAACTATAACAGTAATTACATATTTTTGTTTTTAGCCATTGGACCAATCGCAGGAATTTTTATTCTTAAAAAAAAGTATGAGCACAAAAATTAGTTTAAAAGAAGCAATGTCTATTGGAATTGGAGGCATGGTGGGTGGTGGCATATTTGCTGTGCTTGGGCTAGCTGTTTCTTTAGCAAAAGGCGCAACCCCAATTTCTTTTTTAATTGCAGGAACAATTGCTTTACTTACTTCTTACAGTTATGCAAAATTATCAAATACATTTCCAGACAGAGGTGGCACTGTAAAGTTTATAAATGTTGCCTTTGGAAAAACAGTTTTTAGCGGAACTATTAATAATTTATTATGGATAAGCTATATTATAATGCTGTCTCTTTATGCTTCTGCATTTGGTTCTTATGCTCCAAATCTTTTCAAAATTTTTGATTCGAATTCGTTTAATTTTCATTTTTATGCGAGTTTTATCATTTTTTTTGCGACCCTTATTAATTATTATAGCATTGCTGTGGTTAGTAAAATTGAATCTATTTCTGTAATTATTAAGTTGTTTATTCTATTAAGTTTTATACTTATAGGTTCTTACGGATTAATTGGTAACGAAAACCTAGGGCAGTTTTCGATAGATAACTGGGAGAATTCAATAAATATAATTGCAGCAGGAATGGTAATTTTTGTAGCTTATGAAGGGTTTGAACTTATTGCAAATGCGGCTCCTGACATTAAAAATCCAGCAAAAAATATTTCAAAAGCTTATTATTATTCCATTATTTTTGTAATTATTCTCTATGTTATCATTGCAATTGTAACGATTGGTTCTTTACCTTTTAATAAAATTGCAACTGCAGAAGATTATGTTTTAGCAGAAGCTGCAAAACCAATGTTGGGTAAAGTTGGTTTTACAATTATAACAATTGCTGCGCTAATTTCTACTTTTTCTGCCATAAATGCATCTTTATATGGAGGAAGTAGAGTTAGTTTCGAAATTGCTGAAGACGACGAATTGCCACATGCTTTTACAAGTATTTTTTGGAACCAACCCATTGGCTTATTAATTACTGCAGTTTTAACTTTAATAATTACAAATTCATTAAATTTAGAAAGTATTTCAACAGCTGGAAGCGTTGGTTTTTTATCGATTTTTGCAATCGTTAATTTTGCTGGATATCGACTTTCAGAAAAAATGAACAGCAAAAAATATATTCATCTTACAGGTTTTATCGTTTGTATAATTGCGTTGATAGTTCTTATACTTCAGCAATTTAAAAACAATAAAATTGGAGTTATAATCGCTATTGCTATTATTGTATTTTGTTTAGTTATAGAATATAGTTATAAAAAAATAAAAGTAAGAAGTCTTAAGATTTAAATTATTATGAAAAAACAAAAAAAATTAGGCGAATTATCTGCAACTGCAATCTGTGGTAACGATATTAGTTCGTCTGTATTGTACGTATCTGCTTTAGCAATTGCTTTTGCTGGCCAATATGCATGGATAACCTTATTAATTGTATCTTTTGTACTTTTTTTATTTCGAAAAATTTATGGCGAAGTTGTTGGTGCACTGCCTTTAAATGGTGGTGCATATAATGCACTTTTAAATACAACTAGCAAATCTACAGCTTCTTTTGCAGCAACACTTACCATATTGTCTTACATGGCAACAGCTGTTATATCTGCAAATGAAGCCATCCATTATTTGCATTACATAATTCCATCTATGCCCATAATAATTGCAACCATAATACTACTTGCATTGTTTGCTTTTTTAGTAATTGGTGGTATTTCTGAATCTGCCAAAGTCGCTGTGGGTATTTTTCTTTTTCACTTAACATCTTTAGTTATTTTAAGCGGTTTTATTATTTACTATTTTACTGAAAATGGAGTTGCTACGTTTGTTGAAAATTGGAATTCTCCCATAAAAAATGGAAGTATTACAAACGCGATTTTCTTAGGGTTTGCAGCTTCTATGCTTGGTGTATCTGGTTTCGAAAGTTCTGCTAATTTTGTTGAAGAACAAAAAAGAGGTGTTTTTCCAAAAACACTTCGAAATATGTGGTCCATTGTAAGTATTATAAACCCATTAATGGCCGTTTTTGCACTGGCTTTATTTACAATTCCTGTGTTGCATACAGATGAATATCAAAACACCTTATTAATAGAAATGGGAAAACATGTGGGTGGAGCATCTATCGCATATTTAATTGCCATTGATGCCTTTTTAGTGCTAAGTGGCGCTGTTTTAACTTCGTTTGTTGGTGTTACAGGATTGTTAGAAAGAATGGCTTTAGACCGAATTGTTCCACCTTTTTTTTTAAAGAAAAACAAAAAAGGGAGTTCTTATAGAATAATTATTGTTTTTCTTCTTCTATCGGTTTCTGTTTTATTAATAACGAAAGGAAATGTAAAATTATTGGCAGGAGTTTACACCATTTCATTCTTGTCGGTAATGGCTTTATTTGGCATTGGTAATATTTTATTAAAAGTAAAAAGAAGTCAATTACCAAGACCCGAAAGAGCCTCGTGGTTGGCTGTATTTGTTGCTATCGGCGCTGTTTTAATAGCACTTTTCGGCAATATCGTAATGCCAGCAAAAGATAATTTACCAAGCAATATTACTGTTTTTTTGTATTATTTTATTCCTACCATTTCTCTTATTATAATAATGCTAAACAGAACTTTTTTATTAAAATTAATTTTAAAGATTATAGATGCTCTTTTTATTCCAATTCGAAGGTTTGTAGAAAAAACCGACCAACATATTCAAAGAATAATTGATACCATAAACGACCAAGAGTTTGTGTTTTTTACAAGAGGAGATAATATTGCAACTTTAAATAAGGTAATGTTGTACATCTCTAAAAATGAACATACTAAAAAAATAAAAATTGTAACCGTCGTTGGGAAAAAAAATCTTTACAACAAAAATTTAGCTCAAGAAATAGATTTTTTAAACAGAGAATACCCAGATATTGAAATTGAATTTGTGAAGATAGATGGAGAGTTTAACCCGCAATTAATCAAAGAACTTTCAGAAAAATGGAAAATTCCTATCAACTTTATGTTTATTGGTTCTTTAGATGAAAAATTTCCATATAGAATTGAAGAATTGGGTGGTGTTCGTTTAATTATTTAGAGTAAAATTAAAAATGCAATCGCCACAAAAACAATAATTTGCGCCCATTTTAAGTACCAACCTGTTTTTTTGTGTTGCTTTAAATAGGTAGATACTTTTCCTGCAAGTACAGCAATGCTTCCAAAAACAACAAAAGAAACCAAAATAAAAAGGAAACCTAAAATATAGCATTGTAAAACGATAGACATTTCTGAGGAAAATAAAAACTGAGGAAAAAATGCCAAAAAGAAGATGGTAACTTTTGGGTTTAAAACATTCATTAAAAAACCCGTTTTAAACAATTGAATTGTGCTTTTTTGTGGCACATTTTCTGTAGAAATTAAAATTGCAGAATTACTTTTATAAACTTGATATGCCAAGTATAGCAAGTAACTTACTCCTAGAACTTTAATAATTAAAAACAAGCTTTTATTTTCTTTAATAATTGTAGAAACTCCAAATGCAACGAATGTTGTGTGGATAATACAACCTGTCATCAATCCGAAAACAGTTGCCAAACCGTATTTTCTTCCATTTACAATACTTTGTGTAAGCACAAAAATATTGTCTGGCCCTGGAGAAACTGCCAATACAGAAGTTGCAATTATAAAAGAGACAAGAGTTTCTGCCATAAGTTATTAAAAAAGAGAACAGCTATTTTTACAGGTATAGACAAATAGTTTATATTTCTACTTTCGTAGAAATAAAAAACTCGAAAATCACATCTTATTTAAAACAGCCTTGTTAATTTGCTTAATTAAACTAGGGCCTTCGTAAATAAAACCTGTATAAACTTGCACCAAATCTGCACCAGCATCTAATTTTTCTAAAGCATCTTCTGCAGAATGGATGCCTCCTACTCCAATAATTGGAAACGATTTGTTAGATTTATCTGCTAAATATTTTATTACTTTGGTGCTTTTATTTTTTATTGGTTGTCCACTAACACCACCATTGCCAATTTCGGCTAAACGTGCTTTCGATGCTTTTAAATTTTCTCTAGATGTAGATGTATTTGAAGCAATCACTCCATCTATTTTTGTTTCTGCAACCAATTCTATAATTTCATCTAGCTGAATATTATTTAAATCTGGAGCAATTTTTAATAAAATGGGTTTTTTAATTTTAAAAATGTTGTTCTCTTTCTGGCAAGCAGTAATTAATTCTATTAAATAATCTTTGTCATTTAATTTTGCATGACTGCCTACATTTGGGCAACTTACATTCAGCACAAAATAATCTACAAAAGGGTGCAATTCTTTAAAAACTTCGATATAATCTTGTGTATAATTTTGGGGTTTGGTTTGGGTATTTTTTCCAATATTTCCACCAATAATCACTTTATGTTTGTTTTTCTTTAGGTTTTTAATGGCTTCTTCTACTCCATCGTTATTAAAACCCATTCTGTTGATAATGCCTTGATCGTCTTTTAAACGGAACAATCTTTTTTTAGGATTTCCTACTTGCCCTTTTGGAGTTATTGTTCCTATTTCTATAAAACCAAAACCAAAGTTTGCCAATTCGTTATATAAAACGGCATTTTTATCGAAACCGGCAGCCAAGCCAACAGGATTTTTAAATGTTAAACCAAATACTGTTTTTTCTAGACGTTTGTCGTTCACTTGATACATTCCTCTAAAAATAGAGGCTCCAAAAGGAATTTTACACAAGTTTCTAATGAAAGAAAATGTAAAGTAATGTACTTTTTCTGGATCGAAAAGGAATAATATTGGTCTTATTATTGATTTATACATTTCTATTCTATTTACTACTTTATTTACTTTCGGTTTTCCTTTTGATTACATAAACCATAAGAGCAATTTTTAGTTATATTTATGTCTCTCAATCATTTTTTTAATCTTACATCATTCAAAAACTAGCGTAAAACAGCATTTAAATTTTTTTCGAATGCTTGCTGTAATTTTTGCATTATTTTATCGATTTGTTTGTCTGCCAAGGTTTTTGTTTCGTCTTGTAATAAAAAACTAACTGCATACGATTTTTTACCTTCTGGTAAATTGTCTCCTTCGTACACATCGAACAAATCGACTTCTTTTAATAAGTTTTTTTCTGATTGGAAAGCCAAATTATAAACCTCTTTAAAAGCCGTTTTCGAATCTAATAACAATGCTAAATCTCTTTTTACTGTAGGAAATTTAGGTAATTCTGCAACTTTAATACTTTTATTTCCTGTTAATTTTAAAATGGTGTTCCAATTAAAATCTGCAAACAGCACCTCTTGTTTAATTCCGAATTCTTTTAACAGACTGTTTTTTACAACTCCAAATTCTACCAACTTCATTTTTCCCAATCCAAACGAAATTCCTTCCGAAAAAACATCTAGTTTGCTTGGCTGAGTTTTTAAATTATCGATTCCTAACCTACTTAAAACAGCTTTTATGACACCTTTTAAATAAAAGAAATCCGATTTTTTATTGACAATTTTCCAATTATCATTGGTTCTATTTCCTGTTACAAAAAGCGTTAAATGCTTGTCTTCTTGATATTTTCCTGAATATTTATGATAGGTTTTACCAAACTCGTAAAACTTTAAAGAATTATTTTTTCTATTGATGTTATAAGCAACCGACTCTAAACCGCTAAATAGCAAAGATTGACGCATTACTTTTAAATCGTTACTTAATGGATTTAGCATTTCTACGTTTGCTTCCTCATTAATATTTTCCGATAAAGTTACATACTCTGGTTTTGTTAACGAATTTGCCATGGTTTCATTAAAACCTTGGGCTGTTAATTGATTGGCAACAATGTTTTCTATTTTTGTTTCTTTATTGGCATCAAAAGAAATCGATGTGTTTAGTTTATGAGAAAACTCTATATTATTGTACCCATAGACTCTTAAAATTTCTTCGATAATATCTGCTTCTCTTTGAACATCTGTTCTGTAAGAAGGAATTGTTAAGCCTAAACCTCCTTCTGTTTCGCTATTGATTTTAATTTCTAATGAAGCTAAAATATTTTTAATGGTTTCTCTTGGAATTTCTTGCCCAATTAATCTGTATGCGTTTTCGTAAGATAAAAATACTTGAAAATCTTCTAGTTTTACTGGATAGAAGTCAGAAACGTCAGAAGCCATTTTTCCTCCTGCATATTCTTCAATTAACAAAGCTGCACGTTTTAAGGCATATTCTGTCATGTTAATATCAATACCTCTTTCGAAACGAAAAGAAGCATCTGTATTTAAAGCATGTCTTTTGGCTGTTTTTCTTACAGAAACCGGATTAAAATAAGCGCTTTCTAAGAAAATTGAAGTTGTATTTTCGGTAACTCCAGAATTTAAACCTCCAAAAACTCCTGCAATACACAGTGGGTTTGAATCTGCATCGCAAATCATAATATCATCAGAAGACAATGTTCTTTCAACTTCATCTAAAGTGGTAAATTTTGTACCTTCTTCTAACATTTTTACTAGAATTTTGTTTCCTTTTACTTTCTGGGCATCAAAAGCGTGTAAAGGCTGCCCTAATTCATGCAAAACGTAATTTGTAATATCTACAACATTATTTTTAGGTGTAATTCCTATTGCTTTTAACCTGTTTTGAATCCATTCTGGAGCATCTTTTACCTCTACATCTGTAATGGTAATTCCACAATATCTTGGTACCAAATCTTTATTTGCTACTTCTACGTCTATTCTTAAGGTTCTTTCATCTACATGAAAATCGCTTACAGAAGGAGATATAAGTTCTAAATTTACATCTTGTTGCAATAAACCTGCTTTTAAATCTCTTGCCACACCAAAATGGCTCATGGCATCTGAACGGTTTGGGGTTAACCCGATTTCGAAAACATAGTCTGTTTCTATATTAAAAACTTCGGAAGCTAAAGTTCCTACAGCTATTTCTGCATCAAGAACCATAATACCATCATGGCTATTGCCTAAACCTAATTCGTCTTCGGCACAAATCATTCCATGGCTTTCTTCTCCTCTAATTTTTCCTTTTTTAATTTTAAAACCTTCTCCTTTATCATCATACAAAACTGTTCCAATAGTAGCAACTGGTACTTTTTGGCCGACAGCAACATTTGGCGCTCCGCAAACTATTTGCACAGGTGCTCCTTTGCCTAAATTTACAGTGGTAACTTTTAACCTGTCTGCATTTGGGTGCTGCACACAAGTTAAAACTTCGCCAACAACAATGCCTTTTAAGCTTCCTTTTATAGATTCTTTGGTTTCTATACCTTCTACTTCCAATCCTAAATCAGTTAATAACTCTCCTGTTTTTACGGGTTCCCAATCTATTTGTAGAAACTGCTTTAACCAATTGTACGAAATTTTCATATTTTCTTTTTGAAGTTTTCAGGCGCAAATTTACTGAAATTCTCCTTTTTTAAAGCATTTTTGTACTAAAATTAAAGTTGCTTTCTTAATCTAAAAAAGTAGTATAAAATAAATATCTTTGCAGTAAATTAATGGTAATTTCATGTTTAAAAAAATACCCAATTACATAAAATACATTTTTGCAAATGTCTTTTTTCTGTTTGCCTTTATAAGTATTTTTAGAATTATTTTCTACGGTTTTTTTTCAGCTTTAGAAAATGCCTCTACTGCAGAGGTTAAAAGGGCCTTTTTCTTAGGCTTTCGTTTTGATATAAAATTAGCCATTCTTACTTTTTTCCATTGGCGATGCTTATTTTAATTGCAAATTATCGTTTTTTTAAAAGTAAAGTTTACAAAAAAATTGCTACAATTTATGTATCAATCGCCTATTTAGTACTAACACTTTTTTTTCTGTTTGATTTTGGTTATTACGACTATTTAAGCATTCGTTTAGATGCTTCGTCTCTACGATTTTTAACCAATTTAAAAATATCTGGCCAGGTTTTGGTAGAAAGTTACCCTATTTATAAAGGAATTATTGTATTAATAATACTCGTTTTTATTATTTATAAATTTTCGAAATATATTTATAATCGTTTTTCTAATGTTGAAGAAAAACGCTCTAAAAAAGTGAAAGCACTTTATTTTGTAACTACTATTTTATTGCTTTCATTCGGAATTTACAATAGTTTTACGCATTATCCTTTGCGTTGGAGCCAGGCTTTTTTCTCTAAAAACAATGCTGTAAATCAGTTTACATTAAATCCGGTTTTGTATTTCTTTGATAGTTTTGCTTACAGAAGTGAAGGTGTAGATATGGAGGAGTTCAAAAAATATTATCCTGTTATTGCCAAACACTTAAATTTACCAAAAGATAGTGTTTCTTTTGAAAGAAAAGTAGTTTTTGATACTACTTATGTTAAAAAACCAAATGTGGTTATTGTAATGATGGAATCTGTAGGCGTAAAACCCATGAGTTTTTATGGAAACCCAATAAAATCGACACCCAATTTAGATTCATTAGCGAAAGTAAGTGTGCGTTTTCCTAATTTTTATGTACATAAATCTGGAACAGCCGCCAGTGTTTTTGCAAGTGTTACAGGTTTGCCAGATATAGAAAATATTAGAACAGCTTCTAGAAACCCATTAATACAGGATCAGCGAATTATTTTCGATCAATTTAAGGGTTACGAAAAATTGTATTTTTTAGGTGGTAGTGCAAATTGGGCAAATATTAGAGGCGTTTTTCAAGCAAACATTAACAATTTAAAAATCTTCGAAGAAGGAAGCTACAAAACCGAGAAAAGAGCCGATGTTTGGGGAATTGATGATTACGAATTGTTTAAAGAAGCCGACAAAGAACTGCAAAAATTGCATCGACAAGAAAAGCCCTTTATTGCTTATATTCAAACTGCTTCTAACCACATGCCTTTTACAGTACCAAATGAAAAAGAAACTTACAAACCCTTAAAAGACAACGAAATTTCTAAAGATTTGTTAGAAAAAAGTGGTTTTAAATCTGTGGCACAATTAAATGCTTTGCGTTTTTTAGATTTTAATATTGGTCGTTTTTTAGAACGTACAAAAAAAGCTGGTTATTACGATAATACCATTTTTGTGTTTTTTGGAGACCACAATACCGCTATGAAAAGAACAAATTTATACCCAAAAGAATTCGATTTAAATATTCAGTTACAGCATGTTCCTTTTTTAATTCACGCGCCTAACTTTGTAAGTCCAAAAACCATTTCTAAAAACGGAAAATTGATTGATTTATTTCCAACAGTAGCAAGTTTGGCTAAAATAAATTATACCAATTATACATTAGGAAACAATTTGTTAGACAGTACACAAACCAAAACAACTTCTTTTGTTTATTTAAGAATTAATGGCGAACCTGCAGTGGGTCTTTTGCAAGATAGTTTGTATTATTCGAAAACCAACGTAACTAAAACAACGGGGTTGTATAATTTAAAAACTAAAAAATTAAAAAATATTAAAGAAAATAATTTCGCAAGAGCAATGCAAATGGATAGTTTACTTTCTGCTTATTACCATTCTACAAAGTACTTGTACTTCAATAATAAAAAGCGTTAAATATATCGTTCTAAAAGACGTAAAAGATTTGTTTTACAATAAATATGGTGTCTTAATCTTGGTGTTTTTTTTCGTTTATGTATAAGATTAGTGGAGTGTTTAAGCAATTAAATTCGTACCAACCTGAGTTCGATTAATAAATTGTCAACTGATTAGACTTTACAGTCTGATATTTTATAGCAGGTTTTTTTGGTAAAAAGCTATATGCAATAAGACCTGCGATTATGTTTGACAAGAAATTAGTAAAACTTCTATGTCTAGAATGTTCAATTTGACAAATATTTTTGAGTTCGTCATTTACGGTTTCAATAACAGAGCGTTTACGCAGTAAAATTTTATCACTCATTGTCATTAAAGAATTCTTCATATTGTTTTTAATATGAGTAATTAAATGCAATCCATCAGCAAAAAGTAACTGCATTAAATCTTTTCCAACATAACCTTTGTCCGCATATAACTTACCATAAATTTTATCTAAAAAAGACTTCTTTTTTAATGGCGTTCTATCATCAACATTAGCTTGGGTTATGCAGAAGTTTAGGATTTCACCTTTATCATTTATAACGATATGCAATTTAAAGCCATGGAACCATCCTATAGTGGATTTTCCAGTGGTTGCAATGCCTTTAAATACTTTATTATTCTTAATTCGTTTGGGGCTGCAAACTCTAACAGGTGTAGAATCTACAAAAGAAATACCCGTAGAATTACCTAAACAACATGTCTTTAAAAATAAAGTCATTGGCATGAGGTTTTGCTGCATGAGTTCTGTAAATCTATTGTATGAAACTGTAGCTGGGAAATCATCTTGCATATGCTTTTGCAAGTAATACACGTAAAAGTGTTTAAAGGTCCTAAAACCACTAAGCTGAAACAAAATGGTAATGGTAATTACCTCGCTATTTGACATAACACTGGGACGTTTTGATGGATTGCCTAAAAGGTGTTTACTTACTATTTGGTCATATTCTTTACAAAATTCATCAACAAGACAGAAAATTTCAGTAATTTTAGAGTAGATTATCATAGATAGATTTTTAGATTAATAAATTGAAATTCAATACTTTAATTTACTGAAAATCTATCTTTTTTACTAGAAAAAAATGCCTAAATTTTAATCGAACTCAGGTTACCAACAAAACTAGCCATTCTAACAAGGCTTGTCGAGATCTTTATGAACGAATCGTAGCCAAGGGAAAGAGCAAAAAATGAGCCTTAATCGCAGTATGCAATAAACTACTAAAACAGATCTTTGCAATAGCAAAATCAAGATTAATATATGATGGAAATTATAAAAGTACTTTCGTAAAAAATGAATGAGTTTTTACTTGTTTTTTACCACAGTACTTTGTTGCCATTAGTATTTTTATTTCATAATAATTTTCAGTTCCTCAATCGAATATGCTGGTTTCTTTTTGTGAAGCATAGAGTGACAATTCGGACAAACAGGAATTAAGTCAGTTAATGGATTTACAGAGTATTCATTTCCGATTGTTGCAATGTCTATTTTATGATGAAAGTGGATAAATTTTTTTCCTAAAACTCCAAATTTTTCCTCGAAATTAAAATTGCAAACTTGACAGTTCAAGCCAAAATGTTCAATGCACTTTTTTCTTGCTATTGGATTTCGTTCGTAACTATTCACTAAAACTTTTTTTGTTTTTCCTTCTGAATATTCAGTTTCAGAATCCACTTCGTCAGGATAAATTGTCTTTTCCGGTTTTTGATTAATAAGTTTTAAATAACGATTATAAACTTCTTTCCTTTTTTTTACAGAAGAGCCAGATTTCTCTTCATAATAATCAATATGTTGAGATAAAGACAGAAGTGCATTTTGAAGTCTATCAATTCCATTTTCTTCATATATTTTTTGTAGGGAATATTCAGTTCCATAAATATTAGTTGTACGAGTGAATAGTTTTCCTTGAATTAAATTCGAATAATTATAAACATAATCAACAGCAGAATTTTCATTCATTCCTATTTCTGTCAGAACTTTTATTCCGTCTTTTAGAGATATTTTATTCTTATAAAACTTTTTTCCGATTTCAAATGACTTTTCAACCATTTCATTCGTTATTTTTCCCATAGTTTTTCTGGTTCAGTCATATTAATGGCAACGTTGTTGTATAAGCTTTGTTGCGTTGGTTTAGCAGTAAAGTTAGTAAATAATTAGCGACCAAGAAAGTCCGCGAGGACTTTCGCAAGTAAGCAAAAAGCCAGCAATAAAGTTTATACGTCTTAAGTTTGTAATTCATTAAATTTGAACATAATTAAGAAAAGACAAAAGAGAGGAATAAGGTTAATATATACGCAGAAGCATAGACTTCGTCAACATTGAAAATCCCCTCTCTTTTCTACACAGATTTCGTACAGTTCTATGAGGCTTTTAGACCTCGCTTTTAAGTCGTTGAAACTCGCGTAGTATGTCCTTTCGTAAAAACATTTATTTATGAATAAAGATATTAAATATTTTGGAATAGACATCAGTCATTTATTTTTTGATGTCACAGATTCAGATGGCAATTATTACCAGTTTAAAAACAATTTAACAGGCTTTAAAAAGTTTGTAAAATTATTAGATTTAAAGAGTCATTGCGTGATGGAAGCTACCGGTTATTATCATTACCAATTAGCCTATTATTTACAAGAAAAAGGTTTTAAATTATCGGTAGAAAATCCATTATCGGTAAAACGTTTTATTCAAATGAAATTGTCTAAAATAAAGACAGATAAGAGCGATTCTAAACTAATTTGTGAGTATGCAAAGCAGGTTAAATTAAAGTTGTGGAAAGGCAATTCTAAACATCAGCTGGAATGTTTACAAATGACAAGAACCCTTTCAGCATATACAAAGCAGAGCACTATGCTGAAAAATAAATTACATGGCGAAGCCGTTTTAGGTACACCAAGTAAATCTGTTGTGAGGTCTTTAAAACGCAGTTTAAAACATGTTGAGAAAGAAATAAAAACGATAGAAGAAGACCTATTAATTTTAGTAAAAGAAGTTCATAACGATGTTTTAACACGTTTAAAAAGCATCCCAGGCATTGGTCCCAAAACCTCTTTAATGTTAGTAGTTTTAACCGATGGATTTGAGCGTTTTACGAGTGGTAGTGAATTGTGTAGTTATGCAGGTCTAACGCCAACAATTAGACAAAGTGGTAGTAGTGTAAAAGGACGATCGAGAATAAGTAAAATAGGGAATCAAAAACTAAGAAATTTATTGTTTATGTGTAGTTTTAATGCGTGCAAATACAACAAGGCTTGTCGAGATCTTTATCAACGAATCGTAGCCAAGGGAAAGAGCAAAAAATTAGCCTTAATCGCAGTCTGTAATAAACTACTAAAACAGGTCTTTGCAATAGCAAAATCAGGATTAATATATGATGAAAATTATAAAAGTACTTTCGTAAAAAATTAATGAGTTTTTACTTGTTTTTTACCACAGTACTTTGTTACAAACAGTTTTATTGTATTCGTATAAATTCCGTATAGTAATTCTTTAACTGTTTTCCATTTATTATTTCATTGTCATCATATCCAATTTTCAGAGTATTATTATTGTTTGTAATTTCAAATACGTCTGGAATGTCATTATCTGTATAACTTTGTTGATTGTCTGTATAAGTCGTAATAAGTCTATATTTTCCATTTGAATTTTTCTCCCAACTTCCTGATGTTAAAACTGGTTTAGTTTTTTCTTCACAATCTCCATTTATTTCATCGTTAGCGAATTCCACAATATTTAATGTTCCATCTTCATTAAAAGTATATCTCGACATTTGATGGCAAAAAGAAAAGTCAGAATCATTTGTAGAATTGTCTACATAGGTCTTTACTTCTTTTATAGGTTTCCATATTCCAATAAGCGGATCAAGATTAGAATCATTATCATTATTCGAAGAACAGGATAGAAAAGTAAGTCCAATTAAGATTCCAAGTATTAAATTCAATTTATTCATTTCGTAAAGTTTGTTTTTAATTGTTTGTAACTACAGATAACAGTAACTTTATTTAGCAAAAGAAACTTTATCTATTTTTTTATAGAGTGTAAAATATAGGTTTCCTAAAATGGTTCCTAAAGCTATGCCTAAAAAAATATCGAGAGGAAAATGTACGCCTAAATAGATTCGGCTGTAAGAAAACAATACAGGAAAAAACAATAGCAAACCAATGTATTTATATTTTCCTTTTAGCAATAAGGTTACGTAAACTGTAAAAAATGTAGATGTGGTTGCATGCCCAGACATAAAACTAAAACTTTGTGGGTTAATTATAGTTCTTAATAAATGGTCTATTTCTGGGTCGTTGTTGGGTCTTAACCTTTGCGTGTAATCTTTAATGAAATTTACAAATTGATCTGAAAAAGCAACCAAAACAATCATAGATAAAATCATAAAACCACCTCGTTTCCAACCAAAAGATTTTATAATTAAAAAAATCATAAGAAGAAACACTGGAGTCCAATTGAATTGATTGGTTACAAACAACCAAAAAGGATCCCAGTGTTCGTTTCCTAAATTATTTAAGAAAACTAAAACTTCTTTATCTATTTTTATAATTCTATCTAGCAAATTATGTACCTACTTTTAAAACTTCCACTTCAAAAACAACATCTGCTTTTGCTGGAAATGGTCCATATTGTTGCTCGCCAAAAGCAAGGTAATAAGGAATAAAAAAACGAGCTTTTTCTCCTTCTCTTAACGTTAAAACTCCTTCTTTAAAACCTGTAATCATAGGTTTTGTTTTATCATCTAACCGAAAAACAAGTTTTTGACCACCTTTATCGAAAGTAGATTGAATTTTTTTACCATCTGCTACATAAATTGTATAATCTACAGTAATTTCTTTGTTCTCTACAACTTTTTTCCATTGGTTTTTTTCAACTTTAGAATTCGCAAACCAGAGCTTGTTTTGGTTGCTTTACCTTCGTCCATTTGGGCTAAAAACTTCTTTTTATCTTCTAAATAAGTTGCATATCGTTGTTCATCTAATTTAGATTGTTCTGCTAATTTTTCTTTCTTTGCTTTTTCGAATTTGGCAAATTCTTCATCAAACACTTTAGAGGCGTTATAATCTTTTGCCTCTGCACCAATTTTAATTATTTTGATATTATGAATCGTATCGAATGGAACAATTTTATTTACAACAGCCATTCGTGCAGAGTCAATTGCTTTTGAAAGTGCTAAAGAATCTGAAAAATTTTTCTTTAATTTTTGTAATTGTAAAGAATTTACAATCGTTTTTCCAAAAACACTGTGTTTTCCATCTAAATGAGGAATGGATCTGTGGGTAATAAAAATTTGACTTCCATTTCCATCGGGTCCACCATTTGCCATAGATACAATTCCCCCATCATCGTGTTTGTACAATAAATTTCCAGAAGCATCTTTAGGAAACTCGTCTCCAAAAACGTACCCTGGGTTGCCAGTACTCGTTTCTGTATGGTCGCCTACTTGAATAACAAAGTTAGGCACCACTCTATGAAAACGAATGCCATTGTAATATGGTTTTCCTGCGAAAGAATCTGTTACTTTTGTATTAGTACCTTCTGCTAAAGAAACAAAATTGGCAACCGTCATTGGAACGTCTTTGGCATACAAATCTAATAATATATTGCCTTTATTTGTTTGTATTTCTGCATAAACACCTTCTTTTAGGGTTTTATACTTTTCTTCATTAGCACAAGAAACGAGTAAAACAAATAGAGAAAAAATAGATAGAAAATTTTTCATTATTGCTTTACAATATCTAAAAGTTCTACTTCGAATATTAAAGTAGAAAATGGCTTAATGTTTTCGCCTTTTTGTTGCGCTCCATAAGCTAACTCTTGAGGAATAAAAAACTTGTATTTAGAACCAACTTTCATCAATTGTAAACCTTCTGTCCAACCTTTAATTACTTGATTTAAATTAAATTCCGAAGGTTTTCCTCTATCTACAGAACTATCGAAAACTTTACCTTCTAAATTGGTTCCATGGTAATGTACTTTTACTCTAGTTTTTGCTGATGCTGGTTTTTCTCCTGTGCCTTCTTTCAAAACAATATACTGTAAACCACTATCTGTAGTTATTACACCCTCTTTTGTTTTGTTTTCTGCTAAAAAGTCTTCTCCTGCTTTTTTATTGTCTGCAAATTTAACTGCTGCTTCTTTTGCTGCTTTTTCTTGCTGCTCTTTCATTTGAGCCATTTGCTTTTTTCTTAAATAAGTATTTATAATATTTTGAACGTCTTTTGCTTCAATTAATAAATTTGTAGAATCTACTCCGTTTAAATATCCTTGAATAAATGCATCTTTATTTACTTCTTTTAAATTTGCTTTAAATTGATTCGCCAAGTTTAAACCAATGGCATAACTTACAGAATCGATTTCTTTTTCTAAGGTTTTAACTTCTTTTATTTGTTTTCCGCAAGAAAACATTGTTACTGTAAGAGTTACTGCTGCTAAAATTTTTATTACTTTCATTTTTAATTTAATTAATTTAATTTATATTTAATAACGTTACTGTACTTTTTATACTTTTATTAATTCCTATTTTGTTTCCATCTCCAGAAATGCCAAATGCATTATAAGATGGAACGACAAATGTAATGGTTTCTCCGATTTTCATCAACTTTATTCCCTTTTGTATTCCAGAAATAAAATCTTCTTTATCTACGTGATAGTTTTTAACCCCTAATTCTTCTTTACTGTAGATTATTGAATCGTTTAAACTGCGAATATCGTATTCTATAACTGCAATGTCTCCTGCTTTGGGGGTTGGTTTATCTTCTTCGATTTTTTTTACATAGGTGTACCAAAATCCATTTAAAGAGTTTGTATAGGTATGGGTAGAATCTTTTTGTATTAATTGTTCGATTTTTTCTTCTTCTACCTTGTTTAATTGTCTAGATTCTTCAATTGTTTTTTGAAAAATGGTTGTAGATGGTTTCGGATCGATGGGTTTTCTTGGTTTCGATTTAGAACAAGCTCCTAAAATAACCCCACAAAGTAAAAGCATTTTAATTTTCATAAGACGCATTTAATTCTTCTTTGTATTTAGGTAACAATAATGTAAATTTTGTAACGGTTTCTGCCATATTTAAATACGATTTTCCACCAGCTGCATTGTCGTGCCCACCACCTTCGAAATGGTTTCGCGAAAATTTATTTACAGAGAAATTTCCTTTCGAACGAAACGAAATTTTAATAATATTTTGTTCTGCATCTTCAATAAAAATAGCTGCAAAAATAATTCCTTTTAAAGAAAGTGCATAATTTACAACGCCTTCTGTATCTCCTTTTTGGAAATCGAAACGTTTCTTTTCTTCATTTGTTAAGGTAATATAAGCGGTTTTATACGATGGTAAAATCTGTAAATTACTTAATGCTTTTCCTAGTAATAACAATCTATTATACGAATTAGAATCATATACATTGTTGTGTATTCGATCATTTTCTGCTCCTTTATCAATTAAATCGGCTATAATTCTGTGTGTTTTACTAGTTGTAGAACGAAATCGAAAAGAACCAGTATCTGTCATAATACCAGTGTACAAACAAGTAGCAATATCTTTGTCTATAAGTTCCAAATCGTTGTTCATTTCAATAAATTGATATACCATTTGGCAAGTAGAACATATGGTTATGTCTGAATACATGTATTTTACATCATCAGGTTGTTGATGATGATCTATCATCGCAAAATCATTTGGATATTTCTCTAACGTATTTTGCATATCGCAACCAACTCTATGTAACGCATTAAAGTCTAATAGAAAAATAATATCCGAATTATTAATGGCTCTTTGCGATTGTGAGTTTTGCCAATCGAAACGATATACATCTTTAGAACCTGGTAACCAATGTAAAAAATCTGGATATTCATTAGGAACAACAACAGTGGGGTTATGGCCTTTCTTTGTAAAATATTGATGCAAAGCTAATGTAGAACCCATCGCGTCTCCATCTGGATTTCTGTGTCCTATTAGTACAATATTTCTTGGTTTTGCAAGAAATGTTTTTAATTCGTCTAAACCTTTTAAAATCATAGTTTGCGAAGATACAATTTAATCGTATTTCAAGAAATTATTTTTATTCTCATTTACAAATCATTTTTTACGCGAATAATTAATAAACCAACCCATAAATACAAGATTTTAGACACTTGTTTTTTACAATAAAAGCCGTACTTTTGCCGAAAATTAAAAAAAACAGAATGGCAACAAATAGAACATTTACAATGATTAAGCCAGATGGTGTAGAAAACGGACACACTGGAGCAATCTTAGAAAAAATTAATGCAGCAGGTTTTAGAATTGTAGCTTTAAAAAAGACGCAAATGACAAAAGCAGATGCTGAAACTTTTTATGCAGTACATAAAGAGCGTCCGTTTTTTGGAGAATTAGTAGAGTTTATGACTCGTGGACCAATTGTAGCTGCAATCTTAGAAAAAGAAAATGCGGTAGAAGATTTTAGAACTTTAATTGGTGCTACCAATCCTGCTGATGCTGCTGAAGGAACCATTAGAAAAATGTATGCAACTTCTATGGGAGAAAATGCTGTACATGGTTCAGATTCTGATAAAAATGCTGTAATCGAAGGAAATTTCCATTTTTCTGGAAGAGAGCAATTTTAAAAATGAATTAAATTTAAGAATTTTAGCAATTCTTAGTCTAAAATATATTTGGTAAAAACTCACAATGCAAGTTGTGAGTTTTTTTTGTTGAAATTCTTTATTTTAATGGTTGAAAATGTTTGGTAAAATTCCTGCAAGGTTTAAAAAAAACGTCCTGCAAGGTTTCTAAAACCTTGTAGGTATAAATAACAATTAAGAATTAAAAATTAAACTTAAATGTCATTTCAAACTTGTAATGTCATTTCGACCTTGTGGAGAAATCTTACAATACAAAGATTCCTCAATTTCGCTATCACTCCACTCGGAATGACAAAAAAATGTCATTCCAAACTTGTAATGTCATTTCGACCTTGTGGAGAAATCTTACAATACAAAGATTCCTCGGTTTCGCTATGGCTTCACTCGGAATGACAAAATAATGTCATTTCAAACTTGTAATGTCATTTCGACCTTGTGGAGAAATCTTACAATACAAAGATTCCTCGGTTTTACTATCACTTCACTCGGAATGACAAAACAATGTCATTCTAAACTTGTAATGTCATTTCGACCTTGCGGAGAAATCTCTTCATGCAAAGACTCCTCTATCACTTCATTCGGAATGACATTCTAAACGATTATTAAAGCTCCTGCAAGGTTTCTAAAACCTTGTAGGTACAATTCAGTCAAAAAAAAATCATAGGATATTCAAAATAATTTTATTGTTAAAATAAACGCTCAATTATTATCGAGCGTTTTCTATTTTGTATATTGTTCCCTATTATAAAAATTTAGACAAACTTACAATAATGAAAAAACTAATCATACTGCTTTTTTTATGCAGCACCTCTCTCCTCTTTTCACAAGAGTTTTCTATGGATTTGGCAAAAGATATGAAACCCAGAAATATTGGCCCTGGAGGCATGTCTGGACGTGTAACTTCCATCGATGTTGTAGCATCTAACCCAGAAATTATGTACGTTGGAACAGCTTCTGGTGGAATCTGGAAATCTACTTCTGGGGGCGTTAAATGGAAACCCATTTTCGAAAAAGAATTAACCGCTTCTATTGGTGCAGTTGCCATACAGCAATCGAACCCAAGTGTCATTTGGGCAGGAACAGGAGAAGGAAATCCGAGAAATAGTTTAAATGGTGGTTTCGGAATTTACAAATCTTTAGATGCCGGAAAAACGTGGAAAGCAATGGGTCTAGAAAAAACACGCCATATTCATAGAGTTATTATAGATCCTACAAACCCCAATGTGGTTTATGTTGGTGCTATTGGTTCTCCTTGGGGCGAACACAAAGAGCGTGGAGTTTATAAAACTACTGATGGTGGAAAAACTTGGAAACAAATACTCTTTACAAACATTCGATCTGGAGCAGCAGATTTAATTATGGATCCAAAAAATCCGAATAAAATAATCGCAGCTATGTGGGAGCACAAACGCGATCCTTGGTTTTTTAAATCTGGTGGCGAAGGAAGTGGATTGTATATTACACACGATGGTGGAGATCATTGGAAAAAAATTACCGAAAAAGAAGGTTTTCCTAAAGGAGAATTGGGCAGAATTGGAGTTGCTATTGCACCTAGTGAACAAAACATTATTTACGCTTTGGTCGAAGCAAAAAAAAATGCATTGTATAAAAGTGAAGATGGTGGTTTTAAATGGAAAAAAATAAACGATAAACCCGGTATTGGAAACCGCCCATTTTATTATTCAGAAATTTATGTAGATCCACAAAACGAAAACAGAGTATATACTATTTTTACTTACGTAAACGTTTCGCAAGATGGTGGCAAAAACTTTAAGCAATTAATGCCTGCTTATGGTGTAGATAATGGAGTGCATCCAGACCATCATGCATGGTGGATTCATCCAAATAACGGAAAATTTATGATTGATGGAAATGATGGAGGTTTAAATATTACCAAAGATGGTGGCAAATCTTGGCGTTTTATAGGAAACATTCCTGTCGCACAATTTTATCATATTAATGTAGATAACGAATTTCCGTATAACGTTTATGGGGGAATGCAAGACAATGGCTCCTGGAGAGGTCCCGCTTATGTATGGAAGGCTCAAGGAATTCGTAATTCGTATTGGCAAGAAATTAGTTTTGGCGATGGTTTTGATGTTGTTCCAGATAAAGATGATTCTAGATATGGATGGACGATGAGCCAGCAAGGTTATGTTTCGCGTTTCGATTATTTAACAGGAAATAATTACGGGGTGCAACCAACCCATAAAGACCCAAATGTAAAATTACGTTTCAATTGGAATGCTGCTATAAATATCGATCCTTTTGATCATTCAACGTTATACTTCGGAAGCCAGTTTGTGCATAAATCGACCGATAAAGGGTTAACCTGGACGGTTATTTCGCCAGATTTATCGACCAACAATCCAGAAAAATTAAAACAAAGCGAAAGTGGTGGTTTAACGATGGATGCAACTGGTGCCGAAAACCATTGTACCATTTTAGTAATTGAACCAACACCTTTAGAAAAAGATGTTTTATGGGCTGCTACTGATGATGGTCAAGTTCATATTACAAAAAATGGAGGCAAATCTTGGACAAACGTTGCCAAAAACATTAAAGGTTTGCCAGAATTTAGTTGGATTACTCAAATAAAAGCATCCAATAAAAACAAAGGCGAAGCACTTTTAGTTGCCAATGATTATAGACGTTTTAACTACACTCCTTACGCCTATAGAACCAAAAACTACGGAAAAACTTGGGAGCGTATTGTTGATGAAAATGATGTGCAAAGTTATACACTTTGTATTATTGAAGATCCAGAAAATAAAAATCTACTATTTTTAGGAACAGATGATGGTTTATACATTTCTATTGATGCAGGAAATAAATGGATCAAATGGACTAATGGTTTCCCTACAGTTCCTGTAAAAGACTTAATAATTCACCCAAGAGAACACGATTTAGTAATCGGAACTTTTGGGCGTGCAGCATGGGTTTTAGATGATATTCGTCCCTTAAGAGCTATCGCAAAACAAAGTTTTAATGCTAAAAAGTTACACTTATTTCAACCACCAACTGCATACCAAGCAGCATCTCAACAACCAACAGGAAGTAGATTTGGAGCAGATGCAATGTATCAAGGAGAAAACAGAAAAAGAGGCGCAATGATTTCTTATTATATCGATAAACCTGAAGTAAATAAGAAAGAAAAAAGAGACAAGAAACGAGATAAGAAAGACGATAATGTCATTTCGAGCGAAGCCGAGAAATCTAATAATGTTAAATTCGACTCCATTAAATTAGAAATTTTTGATGGTGCTCGTCAAATTAGAACACTAAAATTTAAAGCACCAAAAGAAAGTGGCATTCATAAAACTACTTGGTTTTTAAGAGAAAAAGGCGTTGCTAGAGCTTCCCGAAAAATTAACAAATCGAAAAGAGAACCTGCAGGAGTAAGTGTAAAACCAGGAACGTATCGTTTAAAAATGACCTATGGAAATGAAGTTTCTGAACAAAATATTAAAGTTGAATTCGACCCGAGGTTACAAATTTCCGAAACAGCCATCAACCAAAAATACAATGCGAGTAAAGCATTAGAAAAATATCAAGAAAAAATCGCAAATGTTGTAGAACAATTAGTAGAAAGTAAAAATACAGCAACTTCTATAAAAACAAATTTATCAAAAGAAGACAAAAAGAAATACAAAGAAGAAATAAAAGCATCTACAGAAATCATAAAAAAAATTGATACTTTAATTTCTAAATTCTTAGGTTCTATTGATAAAAGACAAGGAATTACCAGAAACCCAGAAGTTACCGTAAATCAACGTTTTTACAAAGCAAGTAGTTATATTCGTTCTCGATTTGGAGAGCAAACTTCAACAGAAACTGTTCTAATGCATCAATTTAAAGAAGAATTTAAAAAAGTAGTAAGCGAAACCAATGCCTTTTTTAATAACAATTGGCAAAAATATAAATCAGCAACCGAAAACATTAAAATTTCTCCTTTCAAGGAAACTAAAATATATTCAACAAACTAAAATATGCGTAAAATAATTATTGTATTGTGTTTGAGTTTTATAGCGTATAAAACTCAGGCACAAAAACTGGCCGAAAATCAATTAGGAGCTTGGTATATGTATAATGGTTCTCATAAATTATCAGAAAAATATTCTTTAAAAACGATGGCACACTTTAGATATTACGAACTTGCCAGTGAGTTTCAACAAGAAATTTATAGATTAGGTCTTAATTATACTTTTACCCCAAAAACCAATGTAACTTTAGGGCTTAGTTACGCTACAGGAGACTTGGCGTACGATACTTCTTCTGCAAATTTATATGAGTATCGTTTTTATGAAGATTTAAATTTAAATTCGAAATGGGGTAAATTTAATGCCAAACATCGTGTTAGGCTCGAACAACGTTTTATTCATAAAAATATCGTAATAGATGAGTTTCAAAATTGGATTCGTTACGACTTAAATATTAGCTATCCATTTTCTAAAACTTGGAGTGTATATGCTTTTAATGAAATATTTTTAAATTTAAATAGATCTAAAAGATTTGTTCAAAACTGGACAGGCGCTGGATTCTTACACAAATTAAACAACAATATTAAATTAAAAATGGGGTATTTTCAAATTAAACTTCCAACTAAAGTTTTAAAAAGGGTACAATTAGGTATTATTTTAAACACCAATTTTTCTAAAAAAACAAACTAATTATGAAACCCATTTTTACAAACGACGCCATTGTTTTTGGCATTTTAATGCTCTCTTTAGGGTTTGTTTTTTATACCGAAAGTATAAAAACTGGTTTTTGGCCGAAGTTTTACAAAATTGTTCCAGGTTTATTTATGGCGTACTTTTTACCTGCTGTTTTTACCACAATTGGCATTATTGCTCCAGAATGGGAAACCACGAGAGCAACAGGAGAAATTGTAAGTGGTGGCTCGCAACTATATTTTATTGCAAGTCGTTTTTTATTACCAGCTGCATTGGTTTTAATGACTTTAAGTATCGACTTAAAAGCTATTTTTAACTTGGGTTCTAAAGCATTAATTATGTTTTTTACAGGAACTGTAGGCATAATTATTGGTGGCCCTCTTGCCATTCTTTTAATTTCTATATGCTCTCCAGAAACGGTTGGAGGTGCTGGTTTCGATGCAGTTTGGAGAGGACTTTCTACCTTAGCAGGAAGTTGGATTGGTGGTGGAGCAAACCAAACTGCCATGTTAGAAATTTACAAATACAATCCTGCAAAATACGGAGGAATGGTTTTTGTAGATATTGTAATAGCCAATGTTTGGATGGCTGTTTTACTAATAGGAATTGGTAGAAAAAACAAAATTAACAAATGGTTAAAAGCCGACACTACTGCAATTGAAGAACTGAAAGAAAAAGTGTCTTCTTTTGCACGAAAAGTAAAAAGAAATCCAACTTTAACAGATTTAATGATTATGCTCGCCATCGCCTTTGGAACTGTAGGTTTTGGGCATTTTTCTGCAAAATACTTAGGAACATTCTTTGGCGATTTTGTAGCCTCTATGGATTCGCAAACTTGGCGAAATATCTTTTCGTTTTTAGGCTCGAGTTTTTTCTGGTTAATTAGCATTTCTACAATTGTAGCAATTTTGTTATCATATACAAAAGCAAAAAATTACGAAGGTGCAGGTGCTAGTAAATTAGGGAGTGTTTTTATTTACATTTTAGTGGCAACAATTGGTATGAAAATGGATTTAAAAATGATTTTTGACAATCCGGGTTTAATTGCCATTGGTTTCGTTTGGATGAGCATTCATGCAGGATTGCTCGTCTTAATTGCCAAACTAATTAGAGCACCTTATTTCTTTTTAGCGGTTGGAAGTCAAGCAAACGTTGGGGGTGCAGCTTCTGCCCCAATTGTAGCACAAGCTTTTCATCCTTCTTTGGCGACTGTAGGGGTTTTATTAGCCGTTTTTGGATATGCAATTGGAACAGTTGGTGCAATTTTATGTACAATTTTAATGGAATTAGTTGCAAACATTTAAAAAAATAAAGCATCTTTGCAATCGCAAAATTTTAATATTATGAAGAAAATAATTGGATTCATTTTAGTCGCTATTTTAGCCATTGCATGTTCCTCTAAAAAAGACGGGAACATGATTGTTGAAGGAAATATTAAAGGCTTAAAAAAAGGAACTTTATATCTGCAAAAAATGCAAGACACTGTGCTAGTTTCTGTAGATTCTATAACCGTTTTTGGCGATGGAAATTTTAGATTAACAGACAATGTAGCATCTCCAGAAATCTACTATTTAACTTTTAATGGAAATGTAACCAATAAAAGAATTTTATTTTTTGGAAATAAAGGTACCATTACAATCAAAGACAATATCGAGTTATTTGGCTTTAACCCAGAAATTACGGGCTCTAAAAACCAATTGATTCTTAACGACTACATGAAAATAAATTCGAAATTCCAAAGTCAAAGCTTAGAATTTGTTAAAAAAGAGTTTGATGCAAGAAAAGAGAACAATAAAAGTTTGCTAGAAAAACTAGAAAAAGACTACCAAAATATGATTAAAAGAAGGTATTTATATACCACCAACTTTGCAGTTACCAATGCAAATTTTGAAGTTGCACCTTATATTGCTTTAACAGAATTGTACGATGCAAATATCAAATTATTAGATACCATCAATAATTCATTATCCGAAGACGTTAAAAATTCTACTTACGGAAAACGTTTAGATAAATATATAAAAGAGATTAAAGAAAAGGAGACAGAAAACAAATAATTTTCTTTTAAAGCATATTAAAATTTATCATTTCGACTGTAATAGAGAAATCTTATTTATTGAATTTCAATATTTTAGATTTTTAGATAACTTCGTTAGCTACCTTCAATCAAAATATATTTTGATTTTAGTGGTGCTCAAAAATAACAGTTAAATTTACTTTTGTGACTGCCTCTTATTATTTTTTATAATTTACTAAAAACGATTGTCACCGTCTAAAAGATCTCCAATTCCACCTAAAACACTTCCTTCTCCTCTTTTACCACCTCCAGTTCTTGGTGCCATTGCTAAAACTCTTCCTGCTAACCTACTAAATGGTAAAGATTGTATATAAACCGTTCCAGGACCTCGTAAAGTTGCGAAAAATAAACCTTCGCCACCGAAAATAGTATTTTTAATACCACCTACAAATTCTATATCATAATCTACTTCTTTTGTAAAACCTACAATACAACCTGTATCTACTTTTAAAACCTCTCCAGGTTTTAGTATTTTTTTCGCCATAGTTCCGCCAGCATGAATAAAACCCAAACCATCACCTTCCATTTTTTGCATAATAAATCCTTCGCCACCAAACAGACCTCTTCCTAATTTTTTTGAAAACTCAATACCAATTGAAACCCCTTTTGCTGCACATAAAAAGGCATCTTTTTGGCAAATAAATTTTCCGCCAAACTCTGTTAAATCAATAGGAATAATTTTACCTGGATAAGGAGACGCAAACGAAACTTGTTTTTTTCCTACGCCATTATTCGTAAAAACCGTCATAAATAAGCTTTCGCCAGTTAAAATTCGCTTTCCTGCAGAAAATATCTTTCCTAAAAGTCCTTTTTCTTGATTAGAGCCATCTCCAAAAATAGTATTCATTCCTATTTGATCGTCCATCATCATAAAAGTACCAGCTTCTGCAACAACACCTTCTTGTGGATCTAATTCTATTTCTACAAATTGCATTTCTTCACCAAAAATCTGGTAATCTATTTCGTGAGCATTTTTTCCGCTGCTATATTTTGAAGAATTTTGAGGTATTCTATCTTGATACATAATTTTAGTTATTTATAGTGAAACATTTAATGTAAGAGTATAAAATTATAAAAATGTTACAAAACTTTATAAGATTTATTTTTTTACTCTTACACTCCAATGAAATTGAAACTTAGAAACCACTACTCCATCTTCGTTTTTTCCTTCGGAAGTTAAAATAACCATTTGGCCTTCTCCTGTTTTAATAGAGGCTTTAATTGCGTTTCTAATTTCATTTCCTCCTTTACAAGTAAATATTATTTTACCAGTGGCTTTTTTATAAAAATCTGCTTCTTGATACGTAACCAGCATCGACACTTTTCGTTTAGAATCGTAAATTGCTTTCATCACTAAAATACCAGTTGGCATTTCTGCAGCCATTCCTTGTGCCGCCCAAAACATACTTTTAAACGGATTTTGATTCAGCCATTTGTATTTTATAGAAACAACAACTTCTGTATTTGTAATCGAACGCACTCTTACGCCTCCAAAATAAGCCAAAGGGAGTTTTACTAGGTTAAAAAAGTTTACTTTTCGTGGAGTAAATTTCATTTCTATTTTAAAATTTAAAGAAATAATTATTTTTTGTTGAAATTATTTCGGAGTACAATATACTTAAAATTAAATAATAAAAAACTCAACAATAGCAAATGTTACAGCTCGTATTTGGTTTAAAAAACACATTTCGCTAAATGTTAATAAAATGTTAATTATAGTACTATGCATTGCATAATACCTTTTTAAAGACATATATTTGCATAAGAAAGTATTATATAGATTTAATAAAATGAAACAAAACAACGAAAATACCAACGCTTTATTAATACATTTATCTGCCTTTGCAGGTTTTATGTTTCCTTTTGGAAATATAGTGGCACCATTAATTGCATGGCAAACTTTAAAAGATAGAAGCCTTTATTTAGACGAACAAGGGAAAGAAGCTGTAAATTTTAACATCAGTTACACTTTATATGTTTTTATCATAAGCATTGCATTTGTACCCTTTGCATTTGGCTCTATTTTTAGAAATTTTCGAGACTTTAACAATATAGACATCCATTTAAATTTCGATAATCTTTTTGGTTTTATAAGTTTAGGATCTATTGCAGGCATTATTTACTTGATAGGAATTGCTCTGGTAATTATAGCTTCTTTAAAAGCCAAAGATGGTGAGAATTACAAATACCCTTTTACCATAAAATTTGTAAAATAAAAAATGAATAAGCACAAAATACATACAAAAATTAACTTCCTAAGTTTCTCTTTCGTAGAAAGCGTTCAACTAGGAACTCAACCAACAAAAACATGAAGATAGAAAACACAAAAGCACAAATGCGAAAAGGTGTTTTAGAATATTGCATATTGTCCATCTTAAAAAAAGGCGATGCTTATACTTCTGAAATTCTTTCGACACTAAAAGGTGCAGAAATGATTGTGGTTGAAGGGACCATTTATCCATTATTAACACGTTTAAAAAACGCGGGTTTGTTAACCTATAGATGGGAAGAATCTACTTCTGGGCCACCAAGAAAATACTACGTTTTAACAGAAAATGGAAGCATGTTTTTAAAAGAATTAGACAAAACATGGAGCAATTTAATAAATTCAGTAAACCAAGTAATCAGCAAAAAACCAACTAGAGATGAATAAGACAATAAATATAAATTTAGGCGGATTTTTCTTCCATATAGACGAAGCCGCTTATCAGAAATTAAAAAGATATCTAGAATCCATTTCTAGGTCTTTAAGTGACGATCCGCAAGGAAAAAACGAAATTATTGCAGATATAGAAGCACGAATTAGTGAACTTTTATCAGAAAAAATCACAGACGCAAGACAAGTGGTTAACGAAAGTGATATCGACGATATTATTGCCATTATGGGTCAGCCAGAAGACTATGCAGAAGCAGAAGAAGCTTACGATAATTCTAGCTATTCTTATAAAAGAAACAATGCCTCTAGAAAAAAATTATTTAGAGATGGAGACGATAAATTTATAGGTGGTGTCGCTTCTGGAATCGCACATTATTTCGACATAGATACCATTTGGATTCGTCTTGGTTTGTTAGCACTGTTTTTTGGAGCTGGTTTTGGAATATTTTTATACATTATTTTATGGATTTTACTGCCTGAAGCAAAAACAACTGCCGAAAAATTACAAATGGAAGGCGAACCTGTAAACATCGATAATATTGAAAAAAAAATTCGAGAAGAATTTAATAATGTTTCCGAAAATGTAACGGTTTTTGCAAACCAAGCATCAGAAAAAATAAAAGATGGTGCAAATGAGTTTTCACAAAAAATGAGCAAAACTTTTAGAGCAAAGACCAAAAAAAATAACGGCCTGCAAGATTTTTTAAACGCATTGGGCAACATTTTCTTAGTACTTTTAAAAGTAATCGGAAAATTTATTGGAGCCATCTTAGTATTTGTGGCAGCAGCAGTTATTTTATCTCTTATTATTGGAGGGTTTTCTGTAGGGAGCTTAGAATTTTTAAATTTTGGAGAAGAAATGCTACAATATCCAGAGTTTTTCTATGCATCAACCATACCTATGTGGGTATTAACATTGTTTCTTTTTTTACTTGTAGGCATACCGTTTTTAGTCTTATTTGTATTAGGTTTAAGAATACTTTCTAGCAGTGTAAAACAATTTAGCAAAACAACTTCTTTAACACTTTTAGGAATTTGGATTATTGCTTTATTAGGAATCATTTTTGCTGGTTTAGAATTTGGAGCCTCTCATGCAAATTATGGAAAATCTGTAGAAAAAGATATCTTAAATATTCGTACTAATGATACGTTGGTTTTAAAAATGAAAAACGACGATACCATATATTACCAACACAACTTAAGAAAAAGTTCTCGAAAATATAAGGTAGAAATAGACGATAAAATTGTGGCATATTCTAATAATGTAGAAGTTAATGTAAAGAGAAGTGTTACTAACGAAGCCTATATTATTATACAAAAAGAATCTCGTGGAAAAAGTAGAATGATGGCAAATAAAACTGCCGAAAAAATAGATTATAAATATAAAGTTACTGGAAACGAAGTTGTTTTAGATGCTTTTTTCTTGTCTAAAATTACCAACTTTTGGAAAGATGAAGAAATAGATATTACTCTTTTTATTCCAGAAAATATGACAATTTATTTCGATAATTCTGTAAAAAACTTTATTTACAATATTAAAAATAACGAAAAAATTCGCAATAGAGATATGCTAGATAGGTATTTTACCATGGGCAAAACCACTCTAAACTGCACAGATTGTGTAAAAGAAGAAAAAAATTAAGTTACAATTGAGCTTTAAATTATAACAGTTGGGCAACTAAACTTTTGTTGTAAGCGTCTATTAAAAGACTTTTACAATCTAAAAACAAACCATAATCATGACAAAAACAATCAACAAAATCGTCGCAATTCTTTTTTTGGCAACCGTATTTACCTCTTGTGGAGTAGATATGCTTAACAAAGTTAATGGAAATAGAAATGTAGTTACAGAAGAAAGAAAAGTAAACGAAAACTTTTCTGGTATAAAAGTAAGTACAGGAATCGATTTATATATCACACAAGGAAACACAAACGAAGTAACCATAGAGGCTGACGAAAATTTACACGACATTATTATTACAGAAGTAAATGATGGTATTTTAAAAATTTATTCAGAAAAAAATATTTGGAGAGCAAAAGCCAAAAAAGCACATGTTACAATCAAAAATTTAAACCTTTTAAAAGCTACAAGCGGAAGCCATGTTTATGGAAAAGGAGTTATTGAAACGCAAGAAATGTCTATTGCAGCTACAAGTGGGGCAGGTATAAATTTAGAAATAGAGACACAAAGTGTAGAAACGGCTGCTACAAGTGGAGCAAAAATTAACATTGCTGGAACTACCACCAACCATGCTTCTAGTGCCACCAGTGGAAGTTCTATAGATGCCTATGATTTAAAAAGTGCCAATGTAATCGTAAAAGCTACAAGTGGTGCTGGTATAAACATTTTTGCAACCGATAAAATAGAAGCAAAAGCTACAAGTGGTGGAGATATCGATTTTAAAGGAAACCCCCAAAAAGTAATTAAAAAATCTTCTTCTGGAGGAAGTATTTCAAAAAAATAAAAATAATTTTTGTCGGTTCGAGCGCAGTCGAGAACTAGTTAGTTAAAATAAACCTTTCAACTGAACTCAAGGAAACAAAAAAATAAGTTCTATTGATTATATACTAAAAATTTAATTTATCAATCTAAAGAATTAGAAGTAAAATTCAATCAACCCAAACCAAGATCTCTTGAGGCTAGAAATAGCCTCAAGTTTTCAAAAAACAAATCAACTATGAACTCTTTTTTAGAATTTTTTAAAGATTCTCTACTCATTAAAATAATCATTGCAATTATACTATTCTTGTTTCACTTTATTAGCAACGCACAAGAATCTAAGAATTCTGAATTGTACCAAATCTTAAAATCTAAAGATAGTATTATTTTCGAAAATGCTTTTAACACCTGTAATTTTAAAGAGTTAGAAACAATAATTTCAAACAATTTTGAGTTTTATCATGATGTTGGTGGCATTCAAAATAAAAAGCAGTTTTTTAAAACTGTAAAAGAGAATATTTGTCCCAATCCAGATAATTTTGCAAGAAACCTTGTAGAAAATTCTTTAGAAGTTTTTCCGATGAAGAAAAACGGACAATTATATGGCGCGATTCAAAAAGGGAAACACACCTTTCAAGAAAAACAAAACGGAAAATTAACAACAATTGGTATTGCAGATTTTACACATCTTTGGATACTCGAAAATAAAATTTGGAAATTAAAAAGGGTTTTAAGTTACAACCACAAACCCTATTCCAATTAAAAAATTATTAGAAAGCTAACTTCTAATAATCTTACTAATACTTGGTTTTATTAGTTTACTTGGTAAGACGTCGTTTTGTAAAAAACGGCGCTTACTTTTTTAATTTACCATTTTTTGTTTCTAATTCAAAAAATAACTTCGTTAACGGCCGATTACAAAAAAAACTTACATATTTTTTATTCGGTTTTTATTTGCTAAATTTAACTGCTACTTCAAGCAATAATCGTACATAAATACGTTAGCAAAAACTTTACTTCTTCTCTAAGTGCTCCTCTATATCTGCAATATGGTGTTGCAAAGCTTGTGTAGAAATTTGTATTTCTTTAATCAATAAAGCCAAAGAAACAATCAATAAAACAAGTGCAAATCCAAAAATATAAACAGCTGTAATTTGTAAACCAACATACATTAAAAACATTGTTAAAACACAAAACAACAAACTGCTAATGCCAAAAATTTGCATCCATCTTGTAAGATTTAAACGCAATTTCAAATTTTTAATTTGCCTTAATAAAGAGTCGTCTTTCTTTTGTAAATAAATATCGTGTAAATTTCTAATAACAGCTGCATACGCTAAAAAACGATTTGTATATGCAAGCATAATTAAAGAAATTGCCGAAAATAAAAGTGCGGGGGTTGTTAAAGTTAGTTGTTCCATAAAAAAAATCAAAATTAGGTAATAATTTTAAGACAAAAGGTATTTTCTAACGGTGTTATCGGCTTTTTTTGAATTAAATTTGCAGTAAATATTATTTTGTGATTCAGAAAGTTAGAAAATTTGGTTTCCTTACAAAAGGCTTCATCTATGCAATTATAGGTGTGCTAACCTTTTTAGCTGCCATGGATCTTGGCGGAAAAGTTTCCGATAAAAATGGGGTTATTAATTTTTTAGAAAATCAAATTTTCGGAAAAATAGTATTATTAATTGTAGGTTTAGGAATGCTTTCTTATGCAGTTTGGCGTTTTTACAAATCGTTTTTAGTCGTAAAAAAAGAAGACAAAAAAACCAAATATTTTTTGTGCATCGATTTCTTTTTTCGGGGCATTATATACGGCTCTTTTGCTATTTCTATTTTATATAAAGTTTTCAACCAGTCTAAAACTAGAACTTCAAAAGAAACAATAGTGGCAAAAATTTTACAATTAGAAATGGGTACTTATATTGTGTATGCAGTTGCCATAATTATATTTGCATCTGCGATCAATCAATTTTATATTGTTTACCAAAATATTTATTTAAAAAATATCGAAAAATCTAAAAATATTGCTTCTTTTAACTTTTTAGAAAAATCTGGTAAATTTGGCATTACCTCAAGAGGAATTTCATTCTTAATTTTTGCATGGTTTATTTTTAAAGCGGCTTCCGAGAAAAATCCCGATAAAATTAAAGGAACGCAAGAAATGTTTAATTATTTACACGATTTAACATTGGGCTCTGTTTTAATGGCAATTATGGCATTAGGCTTTTTAAGCTATGGTGTTTTTCAATATTTTTATGCAAGATATGGCGAATAAAGAATTTCTTGAAACCAACGATCCTCGAAGCAAATCACAGAGGTATTTCGCTAGTTTTATTTTGATCTAAAAAGGTCAAAAACCAAAATGCTGTATTTAGATTTCCGTTTTCACGGGAATGGCAATTTCAACCAAAACTCCTAGGCAGAACCCCAAGGAATTCTTTTCGATTAAAGTTGCTTTGTTTTTATGTATTTTTGAGAAATGAAAAAACTTTTTTTACTTCTTTTTTTTACAATCAATTTTGCAGGGTTTTCGCAAGAACTTCCAAAAGGTTTTACCTATTTAAGTTCTGTAGATAGCACCATTCAATCGGAATTAAGGTATCTCTCTAACAATAATTTTATAGGCAAACCAATTGATGGATATAAAAGTAATTGTGTTATTGTTTCCTTCGAAACAGCCAATGCTTTAAAAATTATTCAGCAAAAATTATTAAAAAAAGGACTCAGTTTAAAGATTTTCGACGCCTACAGACCACAACAAGCCGTAAATTATTTTGTGCGTTGGGCAAAAGTACTAAACGATACCTTAATGAAAAAAGAATACTATCCAGAAGTACCAAAATCTCAACTTTTTAAAAGAGGATATATTGCTTCAAAATCTGGGCACACAAGAGGAAGCACAGTCGATTTAACCATTGTTAATCTAAAAACAGGAAAAGCATTAGATATGGGCAGTCCTTACGATTTTTTTGGTCCCCAATCGCATCCATTTTATAAACATATTACTAAAAAACAAAAAGAAAACAGGCTAATGTTACGTAAAATTATGATGGAACATCATTTTAAACCCTATAATAACGAGTGGTGGCATTTTACATTAAGAAACGAACCTTTTCCAAAAACATATTTTAATTTTCCCATCGATTAAAAGTTTAACAAAATTGAAAGAACTTCAACAAAAATCGGCATTATATTTGCTCTTGTTACTGAAACGTTTTTAAAATGAATCAAAAAATAAAGTTTACATTTCTTACCCTATGCTGTTTAATTACTGTTCCATTTTTTGGGCAATTAGATAAAGTAAATGGCGGAAAAACAAATGAAAAAGGAACATCTATTACTTTAAAAAACAAGAAAACTTCAGTAAAACCAACTTCTATCGAATTAAAAGGCGATTTGGGTTTTAAAAAAGCATACGAAATAGAACAAAAGAAGTTACAACAACAGCAAGACAAAGAAAAACTTTTAAACAAAGGAATTTTAACAGAAAAAAAATTAACCGAAGCTCGTTTTTTAAAAGCATTTAAGAAAATAAAAGGTCGCTATATTTATCCAAAAATCGATCAAGATTTAGGTAGCATTCGAACAAACTCGAATAGTGTAAATATTATTTGTAGAGATTATCAATACCCAGATGGAGATAGGGTGACTATTTTAGTAGATGGTATTCCTGTAGTAACCAACATTGTATTAAAACAGCGCTACCAAAGTTTTAATATTCCCTTAAAAGTTGGTATTAATAAAATAACCATATTGGCTTTAAACCAAGGAACTTCTGGTCCAAATACTGCTGCATTTAAAGTTTATAACGATGCTGGTATGCTACTTTCTTCTAACGAATGGAATTTAGCCACAGGTGCAAAAGCTACGTTACTGGTCGCAAAAGACAAATAAACAGCCTACGAAATCGTTTGAGTTAAATCGAAAAATGATGTTTTTTTATTCTATTTAAAACCGTTATTTTTGTATTCCGATTCTAAAAAACCAAATTAGAATCTTCATTACAAATAAGAATCATTAGAATGAAAAAAATCACCAAACAAACCTACTTAGATTGGTACAAAGACATGCTTTTTTGGCGTAAATTCGAAGACAAGTTAGCATCCGTTTACATTCAGCAAAAAGTAAGAGGTTTCTTACATTTGTACAATGGACAAGAAGCTATTTTAGCAGGAGCCTTACATGCAATGGACTTAACGAAAGATAAAATGATTACTGCATACAGAAATCACGTACAGCCAATTGGTATGGGAGAAGACCCTAAAAAAGTAATGGCAGAATTGTTTGGAAAAGCAACAGGAACCTCCAAAGGAATGGGCGGTTCTATGCATATTTTTTCTAAAGAATTTCGTTTTTATGGAGGGCATGGAATCGTTGGAGGGCAAATACCTTTAGGAGCAGGCATTGCATTCGCAGATAAATACAAAGGTAGCGATGCTGTAACATTAACCTGTTTTGGAGATGGTGCTGCAAGACAAGGCTCTTTACATGAAGCTTTTAACATGGCAATGTTGTGGAAATTACCCGTAATTTTTATTGTTGAAAACAACGGTTATGCAATGGGAACTTCTGTAGAAAGAACAGCAAATCATACAGATATTTGGAAACTTGGTTTAGGTTACGAAATGCCTTGTGGACCAGTTGACGCGATGAATCCTATTAAAGTCGCAGAAGCTGTAGATGAAGCAATCCAAAGAGCAAGACGTGGAGATGGACCTACTTTCTTAGAAATGAAAACCTATAGATATAGGGGGCATTCTATGTCAGATGCACAGCATTATAGAACAAAAGATGAAGTTGAAGAGTACAAAAAAATAGACCCTATTACGCAAGTAAAAGATGTTATTTTAGAAAAAAAATACGCTACAGAAGAAGAAATATCTGCAATAGATAAAGAAGTAAAGAAAATGGTGGCCGAATGCGAAAAATTCGCAGAAGAATCTCCATTTCCAGAAACTCAACAATTGTATGATATGGTTTATGAACAAGAAAATTATCCTTTTATAAGTTAAGATATGGCTACAGTTGTAAATATGCCGCGTTTAAGCGACACCATGGAAGAAGGTGTTGTTGCGAAATGGTTAAAAAAAGTTGGAGATAAAATAGAAGAAGGTGATATTTTAGCAGAAATCGAAACAGATAAAGCTACAATGGAATTCGAATCTTTTCACGAAGGTGTTTTATTACACATTGGTGTACAAGAAGGCGAAACTTCTCCTGTCGATAAATTATTGGCAATTATTGGTGAAGAAGGCGAAGATATTTCCGATCTTATTTCTGGTGGTTCTTCTGATAAAAAATCAGAAGAGAAAGAAGAGGTTAAAGATACTAAAGAAGACAAAAGCGAAGATGCTAAGGAAGATGATGGTGCTGCTGAAAACGACAACACTTCTAATAATAATGCTGAAATACCAGAAGGCGTTAATGTAATTACAATGCCACGTCTAAGTGATACTATGACAGATGGTACTGTGGCTACTTGGTTAAAAAAAGAAGGTGATGCTGTTAAAGAAGGCGATATTTTAGCTGAAATTGAAACAGACAAAGCAACCATGGAGTTTGAGTGTTTCTACGAAGGAACCATCTTATACATTGGTGTGCAAGAAGGAGAAACTGCACCTGTAGATAGCTTATTAACCATTATAGGACCTGCTGGAACAGATGTTTCTGCATTGGTTAAAAATGGTGGATCTGCAGCTAATAAATCTTCAGAAAAAAAATCAGAAGCTAAATCTGAACCTAAAACAGAAAAGAAAGAAGAAAAATCTTCTGATAAAAAAGAAGAAACAAAAACTTCAAATACTAATAATGCGAACGGTCGTATTTTCGCATCTCCACTAGCAAAGAAAATTGCTACCGATAAAGGAATTAATTTAGCAGATGTAACAGGTTCTGGTGAAAACGGAAGAATCATTAAAAAAGATGTCGAAAATTACACACCTAAAGCTACAGTTTCTGTAGAAACTCCTTCTCCAGCCTCTAGTGCTGCAACTCCATCTTTTTCTATTACTGGAGAAGAAAAATCAGAAGAAGTTAAAAACTCGCAAATGCGTAAAGCAATTGCAAAATCTTTAGGAAACTCTAAATTCTCTGCCCCCGATTTCAGTTTAAATATTGAAGTTGATATGGACAATGCAATGGCTTCTCGTAAAACCATTAATGCAATACCAGATATAAAAGTTTCTTTTAACGATATGGTTGTAAAAGCCTGTGCAATGGCATTACAAAAACACCCACAAGTAAATACTTCTTGGGCAGATAATCATACAATTTATCATCGTCATATTCACATAGGTGTTGCTGTTGCTGTAGATGAAGGTTTGTTAGTACCTGTTATAAAACATACAAACCAAATGAGTTTAACTCAAATTGGTGCGACTGTTAGAGATTTGGCCGGAAAAGCAAGAAATAAAAAAATTACGCCTGCAGAAATGCAAGGAAGTACTTTTACGGTTTCTAATTTAGGAATGTTTGGTATCGATAACTTTACATCGATTATCAACCAACCCAACTCAGCAATTTTATCTGTAGGTACAATTGTAGAAAAACCAGTTGTTAAAAACGGACAAATTGTTATTGGAAATACCATGAAATTGACGTTGACTTGCGACCATAGAACTGTAGATGGCGCTGTGGGTGCTCAATTTTTACAAACATTAAAAACGTTTATCGAAAACCCAGTTACCATGTTAGCCTAGTTTTCTTTTAAAAATAATTACTGGAGGCTGTCACAAAAGTTAAATTTAACTGTCATTTTGCTTTACTAAAAATCAAAAATATATTTTGATTGAAAGTAGCTAACAAAGTTATTGGAAAATCTAAAATATTGAAATTCAATAAATAAGATTTCTCCATTACAGTCGAAATGACAAGTTTTTATACTTTCGAGACAGCTTCTTTTTTATTTTTAACATGAGTTAATTCAATGCAACTCCACTATACTGCTTATTATTAATACCATTTATGATGATCTCTAGCGGAACGAATTGGCTGCTGTTTCGAAAAAATAATTTATAAAAAAATAGCCTCGAAAATTTCGAGGCTATTTTTAATTTATCTTTAAAAAGTAGTAATACTGATATTACATTTTTGTCATCGAAGATTCTACACCCGTTAAGATTTCTTGACCTTGTACTGTCATTTTCATATCTATTTTTGAGTTAGAAGGGATTCCTGATTTTCTATCGACATTCATATTTCCAGAAATAGTTCCTGTTGCCATTCCACCAACAGTTCCAGTAACTTCTAATTTTACGTTATTGGCAGTTATTTCTACA
The DNA here is from genome assembly GCF_017498485.1 of Polaribacter batillariae. Lineage (NCBI taxonomy): Bacteria > Pseudomonadati > Bacteroidota > Flavobacteriia > Flavobacteriales > Flavobacteriaceae > Polaribacter > Polaribacter batillariae. Next base: position 588,176 of record NZ_CP071795.1, read on the forward strand.
ACTTTGTAGTTAAATTTTAACTCCATTCCTTTTTCATTCTTATCCATAGACCACTCAGTTCCAACTTTTACGGCTTCTTTTGGGTATATAACATTGCCAGATTGTTTTAGCATATCTTCTGCTCCAGGAACATTAGGCGTTACTGTGGTCTCTAAAACTTCTCCACGATTGTTTCCTTTAGTAGTAAACTTAGCTTTTAAGAACGGTTTCATTTGGGTCGCAAGCATTTTTCCCATCTGATCTAAATCTTCTTCTTTTGTAGAAGAATTATAACTCATAATTTGCCCACCTTGCATCATGTCCATAGACATTTTTTCTATTTTCATATTAGACGTAAACAAATCTCCTGTAACAGAAGCTATATCTTGTTTCATAGTCATTTTAATTGTAGAAGACATTGCTGCACCTGCATTCTGGGTAACTTTCATGTCTATTTTATAAGTATCTCCTTTCGCATAATTAAGTCTTAACAATGCTGTTTCTTGTGCTGTTGCATTAAATGCTGTTGCCAACACAAATAAAATTAACAATTTTTTCATTTTTGTTTTTAGTTTTAAATTTATTATTCTGCGAATATAATTGAATCTAAATAAAAATGCTCAGAAAACCTGAGCATTTTAGAATTCTATGATTTTTTTAACTTTTTAGAAATCTTGATTTACATCCCAAGATTCTAAAATTTCTTTTAAGGTTTTTATAAACATGCCCCCTAAAGCACCATTTACCACTCTATGATCGTAAGAATGAGACACAAACATTTTTTGTCTAATTCCTATAAAATCGCCTTCTGGAGTTTCGATAACAGCAGGCACTTTTCTAATAGCTCCTAAAGCTAAAATGGCAACTTGTGGTTGGTTAATAATTGGTGTTCCCATTACAGAACCAAAGCTACCAACATTTGTTACGGTATAAGTTCCTCCTTGAATTTCATCGGGTTTTAAAGCATTATTTCTTGCTCTGGTTGCCAAATCATTTACAGATTTTGTCATGCCCACTAAATTCAACTGATCTGCATTTTTAATTACGGGTACTATTAAATTTCCATCTGGCAAGGCTGCAGCCATTCCTAAATTAATATTTTTCTTTTTAATAATGTTCTCGCCATCTACAGCAATATTAATTAACGGATATTTTTTTATGGTAGAGGCAACAGCTTGCATTAAAATTGGTGTAAAAGTAAGCTTCTCTCCTTCTCTTTTAAAGAAAGCATCTTTTACTTTGGCTCTCCATTTTACAATATTGGTAACATCGATTTCTATAAACGATTGTACATGTGCAGAAGTTTGTACAGAGTTTACCATATGCTTGGCAATCAATTTACCCATTCTACTCATTTCAATTACTTCATCTGCTCCATTTACAGAAACTGGTGTTGCTTTTTGAGCCTCATTTTGATTTGGCTTTTCTGCTTTAGGTTCTTGTTTAGATTGAGTTTTCTCGATGGAGCCTGCATTGAGCGCAGTCGAAATGCTCGAAATAGCAGGAGTATTTTCTCTATTTTCTATGAAAGATAAAATGTCTTCTTTTGTAACTCTTCCATCTTTTCCAGAACCCTTAATGGTTTCTAACTCTTCCATAGAAACGCCTTCTGTTTTGGCAATATTTCTAACCAAAGGCGAATAAAACTTACCCGAATTTGAAATTTTAGATATAGGGGTCGCAACAACTTCGTTCGCTTTTTCGATTGTTTTTTCTACTTGTGCAACCTCTTTTGGTGTTTCCGCTATAGAAGTTTCCAATTTTGGCGCTTCTTCTGTAGTCTCTTCTCCTTCTGTTTCAATAATTGCAATGGTATCTCCAACTGCAACAACCTCATCTTTTTCGTATAAAATTTCAACTAAAGTTCCTTCTACTTCAGAAGGTACTTCAGAATCTACTTTATCTGTTGCAATTTCTACAATAGCTTCATCCAATTCTATGGAATCGCCTACTTCTTTTAACCAAGATGTAATGGTTGCTTCTGCAACACTTTCTCCCATCTTTGGTAGTTTTAATTCAAATCTTGCCATTATTAAGTGATTTTAAGGATTGCAAAAGTACAAAAAAAACGATGATTTTACAGCAAAAATTACAATGAAAAAGATGCTTTGAAAGCATTTTTTATTAAATTATTCGTAATAAAAAAAACTAAAAATAGATTATATTATATATAATTTAATTTTTAGCTGAAATTTTAAATATTTGATAATACTTAAATGCGCTTTCTTTAATTTTATTTTTGCTTTTTCTAACTCTCTTTTTGTTTTTGCCAATGCTGTTTTAGTGTTTTAAAATCGCTTTCTGCAATATTATGTTGGGCGACTAAGTTTTTGTGAAACTTCTTGTCATTCAAATAAAAAAGAAAAGGAACTTTCTGCTCTATTAAATATTACAGAAAGTTCCTTAAAATCTCATAAAAGAGAGTTATTTGAAATTACCAATACTAATAAAAGTACTTCAGAATGAATAAAATTCGGAATTCAGCAAGGTTTAATAGTTGCTTAGCCTAAAATTTGTGAGGCATGTACTTTGGTTTTTACTTTGGTAATAATGTCTTCAATAACTCCATTTTCGTCGATAACAAAGGTCGTTCTATGAATTCCATCATATTCTTTTCCCATAAATTTCTTTGGTCCCCAAACGCCATAAGCCTTAATTACAGTTTTGTCTTCGTCTGCTAAAAGCGGAAAAGGTAATTCGTGTTTGTTAATCCAATTTTGTTGTCTTTTTGCAGAATCTGCACTTGCACCTAAAACATCGTAACCTTTGGCTAAAAAAGATTGATAATTGTCTCGCAAATCACAAGCTTCGTTCGTACAACCAGGGGTACTTGCTTTTGGATAAAAGAATAAAACTAATTTTTTGCCTGAATAATCGCTTAGTTTTATGGTGTTTCCTGCATTGTCTTTTGCTTCGAATTGTGGTGCTTTATCTCCTATTTTTAGTGTTGTCATATTTTTATTTTTTAACAAATATACAAAGCAGAAAGATTAATTTCTAAATAAGAAATTTGTTTAACAAGATATTAATAACTTTGGTTTTTTAAATTCTAAACTTATAGCTTAAGAATGAACAAACAAGAAAAAGTACAATTCGTAATCGATACACTACAGATATTATATCCAGAAATTCCAATTCCTTTAGATCATAAAGACCCTTATACACTATTAGTTGCAGTTTTATTATCTGCACAATGTACAGATGTTCGTGTAAACCAAATTACACCTTTGTTGTTTGCTAGAGCAGACAATCCTTTTGATATGGTAAAAATGTCTGTGGAAGAAATTAAAGAAATTATTAGACCTTGTGGTTTGTCGCCAATGAAATCGAAAGGAATTTATGGTTTATCGAAAATACTAATCGAAAAATATAATGGCAAGGTGCCAGCATCTTTTGAAGGTTTAGAAGAATTACCTGCAGTTGGGCACAAAACCGCAAGTGTTGTAATGAGCCAGGCTTTTGGAATTCCTGCTTTTCCTATAGATACACATATTTTACGTTTAATGTATCGTTGGAATTTATCGAACGGAAAAAGTGTTGCACAAACCGAAAAAGACGCAAAACGCTTGTTTCCTAAAGAATTATGGAACGATTTACATTTACAAATTATTTGGTATGGTCGTGAGTATTCCCCAGCTCGTGGTTGGAATTTAGAAAAAGACATTATTACAAAAACGATTGGTAGAAAATCTGTTTTAGATGCTTATTATAAGAAAAAGTAAGGTTATTATACAGAGATTTCTACGTAGTGTAAATTTAAAAAACACAGATTTACATGGATTATTATGTATAAATTTTTGACAAAATTTTATTGATTACAATTGAATAACAAAAATAATATTAGAATTCTTAACATTATTTCCAAAAAGATAGGAATTCTTTCCCTTTGGGCAAATTAAAAAAGAGGTTTTGGGTTCTAAAAAAAGCCTCAACGATTGTTGAAGCTTTTTCCACTCTTAATTCAAATTCAATTCAATAAAATCTTTTGATTTGGTTTTTACAATAGTTAGCGATTTGGAAAAATTAATCAAAAATTGAACTGTTTCTTTTTTTGGTTGCATCTGTAAATTAGACGACTTTTTGGAGTAAATTTGCATCGTATAAGCTATTTAATTTATTGGTTATAAACAGTTAACGAAACAATTTTATAATTATTATTAATTGACCAAAATAATTTTATGTTTCTCTATTAATTTACGCATATTTATTAATGCATAACGCATTCTACCCAAAGCAGTATTAATGCTAACCCCAGTGTTTTCGCTTATTTCCTTAAAGCTCATGTCTTTATACATACGCATTACCAAAACTTCTTTTTGTTCTTCAGGAAGCTCGTTAATTAACTCTCGAACATCGTTATAAATTTGTTCTTGTATAATTTTCTTTTCAGCATTTAAACTTCCATCACCCAAAACAGAAAAAATATCGAACTCATCTGTATTTTTAAAATTAGGCATTCTGTTATTTTTTCTAAAAAAGTCGATAACTAAATTATGGGCAATTCGCATTACCCAAGGTAAAAACTTACCTTCTTCGTTATATTTTCCTTTTTTTAAAGTTTTAATTACCTTTATAAAAGTATCTTGAAAAATATCTTCTGTAACATCTTTGCTTTGTACTTTACTATATATAAAACTAAACAAACGCTGTTGATGTCTATTGATTAATATCGATAACGAAGCTTCGTTTCCATTGACATACTCTTTTACTAAAATACTATCCGAAATATTATTTACACGTATCATAACTACCTTATAGAAAAGCAAGAGAGCCTTTCTTCTTATTATTTTGTTAATAATTTTAAAGTAATTTTATGCTATATACGTCTAATTTTGTGTGGTTTATAAGTAACAAATATGACTATTATTTTTCATTCAAACAAACATTTCTTAAAAAAAGTGCAAAGTTTCTAAAAAAAAGGCAATTTTTTGGTAAATTTATCGTTTATATTTTCCGCTAAATGATCAAAGATATTTCCAAAGTAAATCCCAAAGAAAACATTATTATAAAAGGAGCTAAACTCCACAATTTAAAGAACATAGACGTTGTAATTCCCAGAAATAAATTGGTGGTAATTACAGGACTTTCTGGTTCCGGAAAATCTTCTTTAGCTTTCGACACGCTGTATGCAGAAGGGCAAAGACGTTATGTAGAAAGTTTAAGCTCTTATGCACGTCAGTTTTTAGGAAAATTACACAAACCGAAAGTAGATTATATCAAAGGAATTGCACCTGCAATTGCGATTGAACAGAAGGTAAATTCAACAAATCCGCGTTCTACTGTAGGAACTTCTACAGAAATTTACGATTATATTAAATTACTTTTTGCTAGAATTGGCAAGACCTACTCTCCTATTTCTGGAAAAGAAGTCAAAAAAGATACAGTAGCCGATGTTGTAAATTTTGTAAAGAAATTCGACAATAAAACGAAGCTTTTACTATTAGCTCCGATTTCAATTACAAAAGATCGTGATTTAAAAACGGTTCTACAAGTTTTAGAACAACAAGGTTACGCACGTTTAAAGTGGAATGATAAAGTATATAGAATTGCCGATTTTCCGCAGACAAATTTTAAAGACGAACCCTTATTTTTAGTGGTTGATAGAATTGTAACCAAAGATAATGAAGATTTTTACAACAGATTGGCAGACGCCATTCAAACAGCTTTTTTCGAAGGAAAAGGAATTTGTTTTATCGAAAACTTAGCAGATAGTAAAGTCACTGAATTTAGCAATCAGTTCGATTTAGATGGCATGTCTTTCTTAGAACCAAATACACATTTGTTTAGTTTTAACAATCCTTATGGTGCTTGCCCAACTTGCGAAGGGTATGGAAATGTTATTGGAATTGACGAAGATTTGGTCATTCCAAATACAGGTTTGTCTATTATAGAAGATGCTATTTTTCCTTTTAAAACACCTTCTTACATTCATTATAAAGAAAATTTAATAGATGTTGCGTATCAATTTGATATTCCAATTCACAAACCTTGGTTTCAGTTAACAGAAAAACAACAAGAATTGGTTTGGAACGGAAACAAGAGTTTTAATGGAATTCATCATTTTTTTACCGCTTTAGAAGAAAAAAGTTATAAAATTCAAAACCGTGTAATGTTGTCTCGTTATCGAGGAAAAACAAAATGTACGACTTGTAATGGCAAACGTTTGCGAAAAGAAGCAAATTATGTAAAAATAAACGGAAAAACAATTTCAGATTTAGTTACAATTCCTTTAGATGAATTATCAATTTTTTTCAAAAATTTAAAATTAAATAAATATGAAGAAAAAATTGGAAAACGCTTGTTAACAGAAATTAATAATCGTTTGCAATTTTTAACCAACGTTGGACTTAGTTATTTAACTCTTAACAGAACTTCAAACACACTTTCTGGAGGAGAAAGTCAGCGTATAAATTTGGCAACTTCGTTAGGAAGTTCTTTAGTAGGTTCTATGTATATTTTAGACGAACCGAGTATTGGTTTGCATCCAAAAGACACAGAAAGATTAATTGGTGTTTTAAAAGATTTACGCGATTTAGGCAACACAGTTGTGGTCGTAGAACACGATGAAGATATTATGAAACAAGCCGATTACATTATAGATATTGGCCCAGAAGCAGGAACTTTTGGCGGACATGTAGTGGCCGAAGGAACGCTTAAAGAAATTCTAAAATCCGATTCTTTAACTGCACAATATTTAAATGACGATTTGCGAATTGAAGTGCCTACAAAACGTAGAACCTCAAAAAATAATATTCAAATAATTGGTGCAAGAGAACATAATTTAAAAAATATCGATGTAACTTTTCCACTAAATTGTTTATCGGTAATTACCGGAGTTTCTGGTTCCGGAAAAAGTACTTTAGTTAAAAGTATTTTGTACCCAACCATGCAAAAAAAGTTGATGGGTTATGGTAATAAAATAGGGCAACATACAGCAATAAAAGGAAGTTTCGAGAATTTAAAACACGTAGAATTTATCGACCAAAACCCAATTGGGCGCTCTTCTCGTTCTAACCCCGTAACCTATATTAAGGCTTATGATGATATTCGGTTGTTGTTTTCGAATCAAAAATTATCGAAAGTAAGAAACTACAAACCCAAACACTTTTCTTTTAATGTAGAAGGCGGACGTTGTGAGGTTTGTAAAGGTGAAGGCGAAGTAACCATCGAAATGCAATTTATGGCAGATGTGCATTTAGAATGCGATGCTTGTAACGGAAAACGTTTTAAAAAAGAGGTTTTAGAAATTAATTTTAAAGGAAAAAATATAGACGACATTTTAAACCTTACGATTGATGATGCTGTTGCTTTTTTCTCTAAAAATTTAGTTCCAAAAATTGCACAAAAGTTAAAACCTTTACAAGATGTTGGTTTGGGGTACGTTACTTTAGGGCAATCTTCATCTACACTTTCTGGCGGAGAAGCACAAAGAATAAAACTAGCTTCGTTTTTAGTAAAAGGAAACACCAAAGACAAAGCCTTATTTATTTTTGATGAACCAACCACAGGCTTGCATTTTCACGACATTAAAAAACTATTAGCTAGTTTTAACGCATTGATAGAAAAAGGACATTCTATTATTGTAATTGAGCACAATATAGAGCTCATAAAATGTGCAGATTATATAGTAGATTTAGGTTTAGAGGGTGGAAAAAATGGTGGAAAATTAATTTTCCAAGGAACTCCAGAAGAATTAGCGAGAAATAAAGAATCGCATACGGCTAAATATTTGGCGGAGAAATTAACGTTTTAATTTTATAACTATAATAAAATTTTATACTCTATTTTTATTGATGTTATTTTTCGGCATTACTGCAAAATCACAAAACTATAACAAGTATTCTAATCAGTTTAATTGTTCTTCTGAAGAGAAATATGAAACAAATATGTTAAGTTTAAGAAGGTTTGGGTTTAACAATGTTTTCAATACAAAGAAAACAAGTTTGATACATATACTCTCCAAAATAAAATATGTTTCCGTAGAAATTTTAGAAAATTTAGATTTAAAAAAAGTTGTAAAAAATTTAGAAAAACTTCCAAATCTTGAGTACATTCAATTTAATTTTCGAAGATGAAAAATAATCTTTAAAGTTGCCTACTAGATATTTTTTTTGAACATTTAATTTAATGTGCGTTATTTGATACATATTATTTTTTGCATCTTTTTTACAGGAAAAAGTAAATTAAGACTACTATTTAGTAAGAAAATATTTTTTTCATATCAATTCTTTCATTAAATGTATGGCTTAGGCTTTTTTTACTAAGTCGTATTTTTTTAATATCAACATTTCTAGATAATAGATACAACAGTCTCGACTACGAGTAGTGCCTAGGTTAGCACTTAACTTTGTAAGTACACACTAAACTGAAAATCCTCGAGGATTTTATAAGTAGGCGAGAACAAGCAATTACTTATAGCCATTGTTGTGCATTCGTATTTTCTTACTTCCAAGGTCCATTAGTTGTAACATTTATGATTTTTTCGTTTGTGTCTATTCTATATACTCCGCCTGCACCACCTAACCATAAATTTCCATTTTGATCGTCTAACATCCCCATAATAGAAATAGGAATATCGTAATGATTGAATTCTTTTCCATCAAAACAATACACACCATTGGTTTTAGTACTTATCCAGATATTTTCTTGTTTGTCCTTGTAGATACAAAACACATCATCATCATTGAACCCTTTTATCTCTGGAAAAGAAAGAACTTCCGTTCCAACAATCTTATTTATTCCACCTTTTCCCATTCGGTTTTTAGGGTCAGGATTGTCTCTTTCTGCAACTCTTGTTCCAATCCAAATATTATTTTCCTTATCGAACTCTATTTCTGTAACTTGGTTAGAGTGAATACCATCTTTTTTAAGAAAGTGAATAAAAGTTTTACCATCAAATTTACTGATACCGTAACCACTTCTCGCAAACCAAAGATTTCCGTTTAAATCTTCCACTATTTCTGAAATCCAGCCTTTCGTGTCTTCATTTATAATTTCTTTTACCTCTGGAATTGGGATTGAAAATTCTTTGAATGATTTTCCATCAAATTTATATACGCCTCCCCAAGTTCCAATCCAAAACTTGTCTTGACTGTCAATAAATATTTGATTTACTGTATTACTATAAAAGTCATTTTCTTTAATATGGAAATTAACAAATTCTTTTCCGTTATACTTTGAAATTCCATCTCCTGTAGCAAACCATAAAATTCCATCTTTGTCTTCTTTTACAGTTGTCACTCGGTTAGATGGTAATCCGTCTTTTTGAGTTAGATATTTTAACGTTTTCCCATCATACTTTGCGATTCCTTTTTCTATGGTGTCAAACCATAAATTATTATTAGAGTCTTTGTAAATACTAGTAACGTAATCTCCAATTTGAGATGCATTTTTTTGGGCATTAGAATTATCGATATCGGTTATATTCGAACTCTTGTTTTGTGATTTACAAGAAAGATTTACGAGAAAAACGAATAGTAAGAATATATGTTTCATTATTTTTTTGAGCTGTTTCTAATTATAAAGCACAACTTCTCTATAAAATTACGTAAAAACTCTTATTATTCGTGTGTTTTTTTCGTTAATTAGGCGTAATATTTAGTTAATATTATTTGCCTACGAATTGCAAACACAAACTCATAACGAATTCTAATGCATGCTTCACGAATTCTAAAACAGCCAAAATTTAAGTAAAGTTCGGTATTACTTTTACTGTGTATTAACACTAAAACAAGTAGAAATTATGGAAACTTTATCTAAAAAATTAATTATGGTAGCTTCAGTTATATGCGCATTAACACTTTGTTTACGATGCGATAATCCTAAAGCTAAAAAAAAAAATCAAACAAAAGTCGTTGCTAAAAATATTTCAGCAGAAACAAAAACGAAAGAAAAAGCCGTAACGTACAGAAAACCAATTGTATTTATTGCTGGTTTCGACAAAGGGAATGAAACATTTTACACTGCAGCAAGAAATTATTTTAAAGAAAAAGGCTTACAAGTTATCGACGGACAATATTCTTTGGAAGAGATTATAACTTGGTTGAATGGCAATGCAAACCAAAACCTTTATAGCGAAATTCATATTGTAAATAAAAGCAACCCCTATAAAGGAATGAATTTAGAAACAGTAATCAGAGGAGAAAAAATTACCGCAGAAACACTAAGAAAAACAATAACACAAGGAACTTTACCAAAATTAAAAAATGTAGTGAATAACAATTCTAAAATTGTATTTCATGCTTCTGGTTTAATTGAAAATACCGATTTAATTCAAACGCTAAAAGATGCTTTTCATACCAAAGAAATGCCAAAAGTAATTGCCTCTCCATATCATACCATTTTTGGCGGAAAATTTTCTAATCATTATTTAGCAAAACCATTTTATGTATTTTATCCGACAGCAAATTCGCCAGGAAAAATGGATTTATCAAAAGAAATTGCTAAAAAATATCCAGAAGAAAAAGAGATCGATTGGTACGATGCTTTAAATAACGAAGAAGAAAGATATGTTGGTGAGGCTTATACAACTCAGTTTTCGATTCCTGTTGTTTGGAAGTTCGATTTCTTCAACACAGATAACGAAATGCCAAAATTTACCATGCAAGAAGAAGTAATGGATTGGATTGAAACACACAGCGAACTAATGGCAGAACTGAACAAATTAAACATTTCTATTGAAAAATTTAGATGGAATTGGTCTGTAAAAAACAATACGTTAGTTATTAGAGGAAGAACCACAGGTTTGTGTGTATTAAAACCATTAATTAAGCCTTATGGAGATTTAAAACATATAGAGCCAGACACAAGCAACAAACGTTTGTATGCGATGAAATAGTAAATGGAATGGAAATTGTAGTTTGAGGAAAACGTCATTACACAAAATTAAAAATGGTGTAATGACGTTTTAATTAGTAAGTTTGTTAAAATGAACATTTTCTTAAAAAATACTGTAAACTCCTATGTTTTTCAATTACGATTGAAGAGAATTTTACTGTTTTTTGTCTTTTTGGTTTTATGCATAAACGCTGTTTTTTCACAAGAAAACGACTTCGAAAAAATAGAAGCTTTCAAAGATTTTGAATCGTATAAAATTTTAGACATCTATCAAGATCAAAACAAATACATTTGGTTTTCTTCAGATAGAGGAATTCTTCAGTTCGATGGAATACAATTTACCAAAATTAATACTAAAAAAGCAAATGCCCTTTTTTCTAAAAACGATACGCTTTTTATAGGAACAGACAAAGGTTTAGCTGTAAAAACAAAAAAAGGGCTTTTTAATTTTAAAGGCAAAGAAGTTCGTAAAATATTTTACCATAACAAGCAACTTTATGTGGGTTCTAATCAAGGCATTTTACAATTTAAAACCAATTATTTACAACCATTAAAAACTACTTATAACTTAGATTTTTCGGTTATAAACGATCTTATATTTTACAATAATTTCTTTTATATTGCCTCTAACAACGGCTTATGGAAATTAGACAAGCTGCACCAACCAACGGCTATTAAAAAACTTAAAAGCGGAAAATACAATTCGTTTTTAAAACTAAATTCTACACTTTTAGTTGTCGAAAATAACAATGCAATTATAAGCATTGTTGGTAACGAAAATTTTGTTCAAAAATATTTAAAAGATGGTATTTTAAGCATTTCTCATATCCAAAATGAAATTTATGTAACTACTAAAAACAACGGAATTACCGTTTTAGAAGCTACTAATTTCAATTTTAAAAAAAGCATTAATAAATACAATAGCAACTTAAAAACAAATACCATTTTTCGTGTTTTTAAAGATGTTGAAAAAAATGTTTTTATTGCGACAAATAATGGAGTTTTCATTAAAAAAAATGCAAAAAAGGCAAAAGCTCCCAATTTAATTATTCAAGATGTTTTCGTAAATTTTGTGCCTTTAGATTCACTAAACAATGCATATTCGAAAGAAACATTGTTGTTAAAATCTCATCAAAATAACATTTCTTTTTTGTTTAAAAGCATTGCTATTCAGCAATCAAAAAATATAGAATATCGTTTTCAATTAAATAACGATTTTTCTCCTTGGAGTGCCACAAACAGAGTCGATTTTGCAAATTTAAAATACGGAAATTACGATTTTATAGTAGAATCGAGATTTAAAAACTCTAATGAAACCAGTCGTAAAAAATTCTCTTTTAATATTGATACACCTTTTTACACAAAAGCGTGGTTTGTTATTCTTTTAATCGCAATTTTTTGTTTTCTATTGGCCTTAATTATAGATGTCTATATTCGAAAAATCAACAAAAAAAATCAGCAAAAAATACAACAACTAAAATTAGAAAACCATTTATTAAGTTTAGAGCATAAGGCGTTGCAATTGCAAATGAATCCGCATTTTATATTTAATGTTTTAAATGGAATAAAAGCCTTAGGAAACGCTGGAAACACAAAAGAATTAAACAAAACCGTTTCACAATTTTCTGTACTATTAAGAAGTGTTTTAAACAATTCTCGTTTAGAAGAAATTAGTTTAAAAGACGAAATTAAAACGCTGACTAATTATTTAGATTTAGAGCAAAAAATGAGTTCAAAATCTTTTCAATATCAAATAAAAACCAACTTACAGAATATAGATGTCGAAGAAATTTTAATTCCGCCAATGTTGGTTCAGCCTTTTGTAGAAAATGCTATTAAACACGGAATTTACGCAAATCAAGAAGGAAAAATTACCATCTCTTTCGAAATAAAACAACAGTATTTAGAGTGTACAATTACCGATAATGGAATTGGATTTTATCAATCTAAAAAAACAAATAACAATACTTCTCATAAATCTGTCGCGTTAAAAATAACCAAAGAAAGAATCGAAAATTTATCTAAAAAAGGTTCTTTTACTATTGAAGAAATAAAAGAAGAAAACCATATTTTAGGAACCAAAGTTTGGTTTAAAATTCCTTTAAAAACAGATTATTAATAAATGAAAAAAATTACAGCAATCATCGTAGAAGACAATCCATTAGCATTAGAAATGCTAACCAGCGATATTTCTAATAATCATACAGAAATTGATATTATAGGCACTGCAACTTCTGTTGTAGAAGCATCTAAATTAATTCGAAAAAAAACACCCGATATTTTATTTCTAGATATTATGTTAGGCGATGGAACTGGTTTCGATGTTTTGGAAATTTTTCCAGATTTACAATCGAAAATTATATTTGTAACTGCAAGTGATGCATATGCTATAAAAGCTTTTAAATTTTCTGCAATCGATTATATTTTAAAACCGTATTCAGAGTCCGATTTAGAAATTGCAATTGAAAAAGCAAAAAATCAAATTCAGCCAGACAAAGCACAATTAGAAGTTTTACAACAGGCTATAACCTCGCCAAACAAGAAACCAGAAAAGATTTCTTTACACACTTCCGATAAAATAATTGTTGTAAACATCTATGATATTATTCGTTGTAAATCCGACAATAATTATACGACATTTTATTTTAATGACGGTTCTAAAATTTTGGTTTCTAAAACATTAAAATATTATGCAGACATGTTAAAGGAAGTTGGTTTTATAAGAGTGCATCAAAGTCATTTGATAAACACAAAATATATAAAAGAATTTATAAAATCAGATGGAGGTTACTTACTGTTAACCGATACATCGAATGTGCCAGTTTCCGTAAGAAAAAGAGCCGAAGTTTTAGAAATATTGAATTCTTATTAAAGGTCCTGCAATTATCCTGCAAGGTTTCCAAAAAACCTTGTAGGTATAAAAAACAACGAGTTAATAACATCTAAAAATCAAAAAATAAACTCAAATGTCTTTTCGACCTTGTGGAGAAATCTTACAATGCAAAGATTCCTCGATTTCGCTATGGCTTCACTCGGAATGACATTCCAAACTCCTGCAAGGTTTCCAAAAACCTTGTAGGTATAAAAACACCAAATTGATAACATCTAAAAATCAAAAAATAAACTTAAATGTCATTTCGACCTTAAAATGTCATTTCGACCTTGTGGAGAAAACTTGAATATAAATTCGAATTTGATTCGTAAGATTTCTCGATTCCACTTTGTTTCACTCGAAATGACATTCCAAACTCCTGCAAGGTTTTAAAAACCTTTTAGAACAGCGCAAAATAATGTCACAAAAAAAGCTTCTTATTTCTAAGAAGCTTGCTTTTTTGGGTGGAAGACGGGACTCGAACCCGCGACACTCGGTACCACAAACCGATACTCTAACCAACTGAGCTACAACCACCATATAATTGCGGGTGCAAATATAAATATTTTTTCTTTTTTAAAACAATAAAAATGATGTTTTTTGTATCAAAAAACATCATTTTTTTAGATTGCCATTTTCATACGAAAGCTCTTTATTTAAAAACTCGATAAACATCGAGCAGTGTGCTTTCGATTAAATTAATTTATCTAAACTTTCTACTGCGACATAACGTTCTGCCGTAAAACCTTCTGCGAACTCTACTCCTATTAATCTTCCTAAATCTCTTGCACGATAATTTATACTATCGATAAAATTTTTACTGGAAATTGGTGTTTCTGGTTCGTTACTACTAGGATTGTAAAATTGTGTTTTATATGCCAAAACAGAAGCTGTTTTTTTATCAATAAAACCGGTTACATCAACAACAAAATCGGGTTCTATATTTTTCCATTGTATGTAATGATATACTTGTTTTGGTCTCCATTTTTCTTGTTTTTTTCCTTCTAATTCTGTTTCAATTTTTATTAAACCGCTTAAAAAACAAGCGTCAGAAACTAGTTTACTTCCTTTTCCATGATCTATATGCCTATCATCAATGGCATTACACAATACAATTTCTGGTTGGTATTTACGAATCATTTTTATAATTTCTAATTGGTGTTTTGTATCATTTGTAAAAAAACCATCTGCAAAAGCTAAATTTTCACGTACAGAAACCCCTAATATTTTTGCTGAATTTTTAGCCTCAACATCACGAATTTCAGCGGAACCACGAGTTCCTAACTCTCCGCGAGTTAAATCTACAATTCCTACTTTTTTACCCAGAAAAACTTCTTTGGCAACTGTGGCTCCACAGCCTAATTCTACATCATCTGGGTGTGCTCCAAAAGCTAATATATCTAATTTCATGTTTGTGTTTTTTTAAATTTCTAGCTTTAATTGACGTTATAACTCGTAAAAATTTACAATCTAGTTTATCAATTTATAGAAAATCTATATCAAAAATAACTCTTTTTCTTAGAAACTATAAAAAACTACTAAGTCTATTACGTTTTCGCAATTGTTTTCTCATAAAATAATGTGCTACTTTTTAAAATATTCGTAATAATTACGAGACCTTACGAAGCATGATTTTTATCATATTAATCATTTTTAATAGCACTTAAATTTACATAAATAAGAAAGAAGAAAATAAAGAATTATGATTTATACAATGCTAATTATTTTAACAATTACAATAGCCTTATTTGTTTGGGGAAAATATTCTCCAGATGTGGTGGCTTTAGTATCTATGTTAAGTTTATTTTTATGCGGAATTTTAAATTTGAATGAAACTCTAAGTGGTTTTAGCAATTCAACTGTTATTATGATTGCCTCACTTTTTATCATAGGAGAAGGTTTATCGCAAACAGGCTGGACAGCTTTGGCTGGTAAAAAACTAATTACATTGGCAGGTAAAAGTATTCCAAAATTATTAGTAATCATTACCTTAGGCTCTGGAGTCTTATCTGGCTTTGTTAGCAATACAGGAACCGTTGCTACTTTGTTGCCTGCGACTATTTCTTCTGCATGGAGTATTGGAACAATGCCTTCTAAAATACTTATTCCTGTTGCTTTTGGTTCTAATACTGGTGGTTTGCTAACTTTAACAGGAACACCTCCAAATATTATTGCAAACAATGCTTTAATTGAGGCTGGTTATGATGGTTTTTCGTTTTTCGAATTTAGTTTAATTGGTTTGCCTTTACTAATTATTGCAATTCTATATTTTAGATATATTGGTTTTAAATTATTACCAAAAAACAAAACAAATAACAAACCAATAAATATTGATGCTACATTACACGAATGGATTGAAGCGTACAAAATAGATAACGATTATTATCGACTAAGAATACGCTCTGTTTCTCCTCTTTTAAATACAAAATTGTGCGATTGGGATCTAGAAAACACGTATAAAGTACATGTAATTCGACTAAAAAGAAGGCATCCAAACAGATTAAAAGGTATGCAACCTTATATAGAGATGCCAAACCAAGAAACATTGTTAAAATACCACGATATCATTACCATAAAAGGAAATACTGAAGATATTAATAAATTAATGATAACGTTTCGATTGGGTTTAATGGCAAAAGAAACTGCAGAAAACGAATTAAGAAACAATTTAATAAATCAAGAAGTTGGAATGTCGGAGGTAATTGTAACCCCAAAGTCGTTTTTGGTAGGTAGAGAAATAAAATTGCATGAATATTTTAACAGATACGATATACAGTTATTAGCGGCATCAAGACATCAAAAGCCATATTTAGAAGATGTAATAACAGTAAATGCTGGAGACAGTTTTATTGTAAGAGGAGCTTGGAATAAAATAGAAAAACTTAAAAACCAACACAAAAATATCGTTGTGGTTGGCAGACCAGAAGAGATGCTAAAAGATGTAGATAATTTAACACCAAAATCTTACGTCGCTTTAGGGGCATTATTGTTAATGATACTAATGCTCGTTTTTAAGATAGTTCCAGGAGCAATCGCTTCTTTAATTTCTGCAGGAATTGTTTTATTTACAGGTTGCGTACCTTTTTCAAAAGCATACAAAACAATTAGTTGGACAAGTGTAATTATGATTGCTGCGATGATTCCTATGGGAGTTGCCATCCAAAAAACAGGTACAGCAGAAATGATTTCGAATTCTTTAATTGATATTTTAGGGAAAAACAACCCAACTCTTTTGCTTGTGGGTATTTTCTTACTAACCACCACATTTAGTCAGTTTATAAATAATTCTGCAACCACCGTTTTAATGGTGCCTATTGTATTACTTGCTTCTACAACATTACAAATATCACCAGAACCATTGTTAATAACCATCGCAATAAGTGCTTCAACTGCATTTTTAACGCCTATAGGAACTACTACAAATGCGATGGTAATGAGTTCTGGAGGTTATAAATTTGTAGATTATCTAAAGGTTGGTTTTCCTCTTTTAGTTCTTTTTTTAATAACAACAATAATTTTAGTACCCATTATTTGGCCATTTTAATAAGTAACGTGCGTTCTTCTAATGAATTTCGATAATGCTCTTTTTTTTGATATTTGGGTAATAATCTAATTAATGAGTAGTGTCGTAAGGAAGTTAGGTTAAACTTATCTTAAATAAGTATCTATGAAAAAAATATTTATAATTATAGTGGCTATTTTTAGCCTTTCTAATGTCAAATGCCAAACTAAATCTGAAAAAAATTTTGGTAGCTGGTACACTATTCATGTAAATCACAGGTTTACTAATAAATGGAGTTTTAATACGGGAGTTCAGGAGCGAAACTACAAATTATTAGAAAATTACAATTTAGCATTGGCTTATTTTGGAATAAATTACAAAATAAATAAAAAATTTACTACAAATTTAAGTTACATGTATGTAGATATCGATAGAACTTTTGATCCTGATGTAGATCCAAACACTATAGAACATCGCGTTTTCGAACAAATTTCTTATAGTACAAAACATTTTAAAATTCCTTTTTCTCATAGGTTACGTGTAGAGCATAGAAATTTACATACAGAAAAAATACATACATTAATTAACAGAGTAAGATACCGAATAAAAGCAAAAATGCCATTAAACAATTCCTTTTATTTAAATGTTAGCAACGAATCTTTTATCAATTTTAAAGGTAATTTTTACCCAGAAAATAGGTTTTATAGTGCATTAGGCCTTAAGGCTTCTAAAAATGTTTCTTTAGAAGTTGGTTATTTAGGCCATTATATAAATAATTTACACTTAGATAGATTGCAGCTAGGCATCTACATAAAAACAGATTATAGAAAAAAAGCAAAAAATTAGTTCTTTACTTTTTTTATTGCCTGTTCAATATCACTAATTAAATCTTCTACTTCTTCAATTCCAACAGAAAAACGAATTAACCCCTCTTTAATACCTCTTTCTAAACGCTCTTTTTCACTTAACAAGGCATGTGTGGTTTGTGCTGGACTAACTGTGGTACTTTCTAAACCAGCCAAACTCATAGACGGTTTTATCAATTGTAACTCACGTTGAAATTCCATAGCATCGATATTTTCTTTTAATTCAAAAGATAACATGGCTCCAAAACCCTTCATTTGTTTTTTTGCCAATTTGTGTTGAGGATGACTTTTTAAACCTGGGTAATAAACGCGATTAATATTCGCATTTCCCTCTAAATATTCAGCCATTTTTTGTGCGTTTTTAGTTTGTTCTTTTACACGAAGGTTTAATGTTTTTAAACTTCTTTCTAACAACCAAACTGTTTGTTCGCTTAAATTTCCACCAAAATTAATGGCAGTTTTCCAAATTTGTGCAATGTGCTCTTTAGAAGCCGCAATTGCACCCGCAGAAATATCTGAATGCCCACCCATATATTTCGTGGCAGAATGCAACATAATATCTATTCCAAAATCTACAGGATTTTGATTTATAGGAGAAGCAAACGTATTATCGATCATTGTTACACAATTGTTTGCTTTTGCCAAATTCACAATGGCTTCTAAATTTGTAATTCCTAAAAGTGGATTCGAAGGTGTTTCAATATATAAAATCTTCGTATTTTCTTTAATTAACGATTTAAAATCCGCTACTTTATCAGATGCTGTAAACGAATATTCAATTCCGTATTTATCGAATTCTGTCGCAATTAAATGAAACGTTCCACCATAAATTACTTGCTGTATAATTGCATGATCGCCCTTTTTTAAGAACGCAAACATGGTTGCAGAAATCGCTGCCATTCCAGAACTAAAAATTAAACCATCCTCCGTTTTTTCTAAAGCCGCAATTTTTTTACACAACATTTCTTGATTGGGTGTATTAAAATAACGTGGATATCTTTTTACATCCACACCATCAAAAGCGTAAGAAGTTGACATGTAAATTGGCGAAACTGCTCCTTTATGTTCGTTATCTTTTACTTCGCCAACATGAACGCAAGTGGTATTTATTCCTAGTTTTTTATTCATTATTTATTGTAATTGACGATGAAAAATAATATTTATTATCTTGTTCATAAACAGAACAGTAAAAAGTGTCTTTTTTATTAAGTTTACTACTTTAAAACTATCAATTAAATAAAAACTTAGATGATTTACTTCGATAATTTTATATTTTGAAGTATCTATCGTTTTTCTGAAACCTTTAGTCTCTGACTTTTTAATTTCTAACCAACAAACATTTTTTACTTCTGCTAAAATACCAAATCCAATTCTAAATTTCTATAATTTTTGAATATCTTCGCCTTTATGATTTCAGTAGTAATAATTGGAAAAGGAAATGTAGCCACACATTTATACAAAGCGTTTTTAAATGCTGATGGAATTCTGGTTACACAAATAAATTCCAGAAAACTAACAAACATTCCAAAAGCAAACCTTACCATTATTGCTGTTTCCGATGATGCGATTGCTAAAGTTTCTTCGAAAATTAAAAATTCTTTGGTGGTGCATACCTCTGGAAGTGTTGCTATGGGAAGTTTAAAAAACACAACCAATAAAGGTGTTTTTTACATGTTGCAAACTTTCTCAAAAAATAAAAAAGTTAATTTTTCTGATGTTCCTTTTTGTTTGGAAGCAGAAAATAAGAATGATTATAAATTGCTTAAAACCGTAGCAAAATCAATCGGAAAAAAAATATACACCCTAAATTCGGAACAAAGAAAAGCTTTGCATGTTGCAGCCGTTTTTGTAAATAATTTTACAAATCATCTTTATAAAATAGGAAATGATATTTGTGAAGAAAATAAAGTTCCTTTTAAAATTTTACAGCCTTTAATTGAAGAAACAGTTTTAAAAATTAAAACATTGTCTCCTGAAAAAGCACAAACTGGTCCTGCAATTAGAAATGATAAAAAAACAATAAAAAATCATTTAGAGTTACTGAATAAAGAACAACAAAAAATATATAAATTAATCACAAAATCGATTGTAAACTCAATTAAATAAACGAAAATGTCTCTTTGAGCGCAGTCGAAAGATTTTAAAAAATAAATATGGAAATTAGCTATAAACAATTATTACCTAAAATAAACACCTTAATTTTTGATGTTGATGGAGTTTTAACAAACGGAATGGTAACCATTATGCCAGATGGAGAATTAATAAGACACATGAATATTAAAGATGGTTATGCCCTAAAAACTGCTGTAAACAAAGGTTTTAACGTATGCATTATTTCTGGAGGAAGAAATGAAGGCGTAAGAACTCGCTTGGCAAATTTAGGAATTAAAGATATTTTTTTAGGTGCGCAAGATAAAATTAAACAATACAATCAATTGGTAGAAAAATATAATTTACAACCAGAAAATGTATTGTATATGGGAGATGATATACCCGATTTTCCAGTGATGAAATTAGTAGGAATGCCTTGTTGCCCAAATGATGCAGCTCCAGAAATACAGCAAATTTCTAAATACATTTCATACAAAAAAGGTGGCGAAGGCTGTGTTAGAGATGTTATTGAACAAATTCTAAGAGTACAGGATAAATGGGACAACAATTTCGATGCAAAATACGATTAAAAATTTTTTCTTATTTTTAAGACTTTACAAAAAACAATAACCATGAAAAAGATACTTTTAACAACTTTATTTTTAATTTTAACTTTTACTATAAATGCCCAAACCATCTTTGGAAAATGGAATTCTAAAAACGACGAAGGTGTAATAGACTCTGTTATAGAAATTTACCAAAAAGATAAAAAAGCTTATGGAAAAGTTGTTGAAATTATGAATCCTGATAGAAAAGATGCACGCTGTGTAAATTGCGAAGGAGAATTTAAAGACAAACCCATTTTAGGTTTACATATCTTATCGGGTCTAGAAAAAGACGATGACGAATGGTCTGGAGGTACAATTATAGACCCAAGAAATGGAAAAACATACAAATGTTACATTAAATTAGTAGCACCTAATAAACTTAAACTTCGAGGTTATATTGGGGTTTCTCTTTTTGGAAAAACGGCTTATTGGGAAAGAGCAAAATAATTTTATTCTTAAAAGTTATGAGATAAATATGGCGAATATCCATTTTGCAATTAATAATTCGGCACTAGTACCCAATAGTAAATTATTAGATAATATTTTAAATGGTACCCATACTTTACCCATTTTAAGAGACAAAAAAGGCTTTTTATTTTCTTACTCGGTTTTAGAAAAACTGATGGAAAACGAAGCAAAACACAATACTAAAACACTTACAAACAAACAAAACAGAAGCATTCGTTCTCTTTCTAATGGCGAACAAAAAAAAGCATTACTTAATTATGCAATGCTGCAAAAACCAGCATTTTTAATTTTAGACAGTCCTTTCGAAAGTTTAGATGCAGCTTCAGTTATATCGCTAAGAAAAAAACTTGTTCAGTTATCATCAAAAATAATTTTTGTCCAAATTTTTAATAGAAAAGAAGAAATTTTACCTGTAATTACACATATTTTAGAAATTAAAAATGATAAAATTACAGCGCAAACTCCAATTGAAAACTATCATTTTAAAACACAAAACTTCGTTTTTAATGGTAAAATTCCAAAATCGATAACCACTTACAAAAACATTAAAGAACCGTTAATAGCTTTTAAAAATGTAAACGTTTTTTATGATGAAAATCAGATTTTAAATAACATTAATTGGACCATTTATAAAAACGAATTTTGGCAATTAATTGGTCCAAATGGCTCTGGCAAATCTACAATCTTATCTATGATTTATGGCAATAATGTAAAAGCTTACGAACAAGATGTTTATTTATTTGGAAAGAAAAAAGGAACAGGAGAAAGTGTTTGGGAAATCAAAAGAAAAATCGGTTATTTTAGTCCAAATATATTAGAATTATTTCACAGAAAACAAACCGTAAAACAAATGATTTTATCTGGTTTTTACGATAGTGTTGGTTTGTACAAAACCCCTTCTACATTACAAAATACCAGTGCAAACGAGTGGATAAATTTATTAAATTTAAATAGCGATAAAAACACAGCCGTACAAAATCTACCCGTTGCAAAACAACGTTTGGTTTTAATTGCACGAGCAATTATAAAACATCCGCCACTATTAATTTTAGACGAACCTTTAATAAATTTAGACGAAAAAGGAACTGCACTTGTGGTTGCTTTAATTAATAAAATAGCAAAAGAAAGCAATACAACTGTACTTTTTGTTTCCCATAGAGTCGTAAAAGATATCCAGCCAGATTTTACGTACAAACTTTCGCCAACCAAACATGGTTCTGTAGGAAACGTACTACCTTTTATTGTTTAAAATTACTATAAAAAATTAGTTTTTTTCTTCTAACATGGGTACAAAAGCAAAATCACCCAACTCGTGTTTTTCGAATTCTTTGGCAGATTTTCTGATAAAAAGCGTCATTATTTGTGTTTTATCGCCCACAGGAATTAACAACATACCTCCTATTTTAAGTTGCGACAATAACGGATTAGGAACAAAAGGTGCACCAGCAGTTACAATTATTTTATCGAAAGGTGCTTTTTCTTTTAAACCTTTATAACCATCTCCAAAAATAAATCTCTTGGGTTGATAACCTAATTTAGGCAAGAATAAAGAGGTTCTTTTAAACAACTCTTTTTGTCTTTCTATAGAATACACTTCTGCCTTTAACTCTAACAAAACTGCGGTTTGATACCCAGAACCTGTGCCTATTTCTAACACTTTATCATTGGGTTTTATCTCTAAAGTTTGCGATTGAAAAGCAACAGTATAAGGTTGAGAAATGGTTTGATTTGCCGCAATAGGAAATGCTTTGTCTTGGTAAGCATGATCTTCGAAACTCGAATCAATAAATAAATGACGTGGAATTTTACGCACTGCATTGAGTACATTTTCGTCCACGATACCTTTTGCTTTTAGCACATTAGCTAACTGATTTCTACGTCCTTGATGTTTTGAAGTGTCTTTCAATGGTAAGAGATTTCTAAAGCCTAAAAATAGCAATAAATCTAAATACATTCCTATAAAATTGTATCTTTGTTTTGTTGAAATTTTTATAATCTTAAATTATTATTTGTCCGTTTGAGCATTATTGAACTCAAAAAATCTTTTGAGTGAAGATAGCGAACGAAGTTCTCGAGAACTATTAATATAATTAACAATAAAACCTCTCGACTGCGCTCGAAAAGACAGAATAAAATACATACATATATGCTAAAAGCTGGAGTTTTAGGTGCTGGACATCTGGGGAAAATTCATTTACGTTTATTACAACAATCAGAAAAATACGAATTGGTTGGTTTTTATGATTCGTTTACAGTAAATGCACAAAAAGTAGCCAAAGAATTTGGTTACAAATTGTTCGACTCTATGGAAAGTCTAATGGATGCTGTAGAAATTGTAGATATTGTAACTCCGACTTTGTCTCATTTCGAATGTGCAAAAATGGCGATTGAAAAAGGCTGCCATGTTTTTGTTGAAAAACCAATTGCCAAAACTGTTTTAGAAGCAGAAGCTATAAAAACACTGGCAAGCCAAAATCATGTACAAGGCCAAGTAGGTCACGTAGAGCGTTTTAACCCTGCTTTTACAGCGGTTAGAGATAAAATAAACAACCCAATGTTTATTGAAACGCACAGATTGGCAGAATTTAACCCAAGAGGAACAGATGTGCCTGTGGTGTTAGATTTAATGATACATGATATTGATATTATTCTCTCTGTGGTAAATTCTAAAGTAAAAAATGTACATGCAAGTGGCATCTCTGTAATTTCTGAAACACCAGACATTGCCAATGCAAGAATTGAGTTCGAAAATGGTTGTGTTGCTAATTTAACTGCCAGTAGAATTTCGATGAAAAATATGCGTAAATCAAGATTTTTTCAGAAAGATGCCTATATTTCTGTAGATTTTTTAGAGAAAGTTTCAGAAGTGGTTCGAATGAAAGATGTTCCTGAAAATCCAGATGAATTTGCCATGGTTCTTCAAAATGCAGAAGGTGTAAAAAAACAAATTTATTTTGATAATCCAGAAGTTAAACCAAATAATGCCATTTTAGACGAGTTAGAATCTTTTGCTAATGCGATTGAAAACGGAACAAAACCTGTAGTTTCTTTACACGCAGGAACTGAGGCTTTACGTGTTGCTCAAATGGTAATTGATTGTTTTTAGTGAAGTTGGAAGTTGGATGTTAGAAGTTGGAAAAATATAAAATTGCGAGAAACCAATAAATTTCGCTAAAAATATATAAATAGTTGCGTTAGGGATTGAGCGGCTTGTTTGAGCTCTTTTTGTTTTTACAAAAAAGCGAGTAGCGAAAGCCCGTTAAAATGCCCAAAATAAAATTAAAAAAAATGAAAAACATAGCAGTAATTGGTGCTGGAACCATGGGAAATGGAATCGCACATACATTTGCACAATTCAATTACAAGGTACATTTAATCGATGTTTCGCAAGAAGCTTTGGATAAAGGAATGGCTACAATTTCTAAAAATTTAGACAGAATGGTTGCCAAAGAAAAAATTGCTGAAGCCGATAAAATACAAACTTTAGCAAACATATCTACTTTTACATCTATAAAAAATGCTACACAAAATGTTGATTTAGTAGTGGAAGCCGCTACAGAAAACCTTGCTTTAAAATCGAAAATATTTAAAGAATTAGATGAAGTTTGTAACGAAAACACCATTTTGGCCACCAATACATCTTCAATATCTATTACACAAATTGCAGCGGTTACTAATAGACCCGAAAAAGTAATTGGAATGCATTTTATGAATCCTGTGCCAATAATGAAATTGGTAGAGATTATTAGAGGTTATAATACTTCTAATAAGGTGACGAATACAATTGTAGATTTGTCTAAAAAAGTAAATAAAATTCCGGTAGAAGTAAATGATTACCCAGGTTTTGTCGCTAACAGAATTTTAATGCCAATGATTAACGAATCTATTGAAACCTTATACAACCAAGTTGCTGGCGTAAAAGAAATCGACACAGTTATGATGTTGGGAATGGCGCATCCAATGGGACCTTTGCAATTGGCAGATTTTATTGGTTTAGATGTGTGTTTGTCTATTTTAAATGTAATGCACGATGGTTTTAAAAACCCTAAATATGCACCTTGTCCGTTGTTAGTAAATATGGTAATGGCCGGAAAATTAGGTGTAAAATCTGGAGAAGGTTTTTACGATTATTCCGAAAGTAAAAAAGCGGAAACTGTTGCAAAAATGTTTCGTTAAAGAGGTTTATTGATGCATAAAAAACACCTCTTTTTGTTTCTTTTCTGCATTGTTTTTAAAACGGTTAGTCAGGAAGTAAAAAGAGGAGTTCTTTTTCCTGAAAAAGTAGGTTTTTTGTACAATAATGCGAATGAAAAAAACTTTTTGTTTGATGATAAAGACTACTCTTACAGCACAAATACATACAAACTTCAATTATTTTATAGTCTAGGAAAATGGAAATTTTTCGATTTTGAATTGATTGTACAACCTCAGTACCAAGTTTTAAGACATCAATTACAAAACGAGTTTTTTGTTTTACCAACAGAAGAAAATTTTGAAGCTAAAATAGCTGAATTTACAACCCCAAAAACAATGCACTTATATGCTTTTGAGCTGGGTTTTCTAGTAAAGAAAAAAGTCTTTAAAAAATTAGATTTTCAATTAACAATAGGTTTGGGCATTGGCACAATTAATACCAGAACAGAGCGTTTGGCAAAAGGGTTTACTTTTATTGAAAATGGTTCTTTGGGTTTTTCTTACAAAACCTCTACAAAAACATTTTTATATGTAGGAAGCAATATTGGGCACGTTTCTAATTTCGATACGCAACTACCAAATAACGGCTATAATATTGTAGGTTTCGAAATTGGTTTTGCCTATAGTTTACAGTAAAAATAATTTAAGGGAAATCAAAAAAAGTTTAAGCACAAAAAAATCTTGCAAAAATTTAAACTTTTACAAGATTTTTAAATTTAAAATTATACCTACAAGGTTTTTTAAAACCTTGCAGGATACAACTACTACTAACTAACTACTAACTAACTACTAACTATTATTTTCCTAACCAAGAATTTAGCATCCAAATTGTTTTTTCTTGTTCTGCTATAAAATCGCTCATCATAGAGTTTGTTCCTTCGTCGTTTGCTTCATCAGATAAATCTAAGATTTCTCTTTCGATTTTTAATAATTCAGATAACGAATTTACTACCAACTTTACAGCCTCTACATCGTTCGAAATATCTTTTCCTACTGGTACAGAAGAATTGTTTATATAATCTGTAAAAGTATGCAATGGTTTGCCTTGTAAGGTTAAAATACGTTCTGCGAGATCGTCTATTTTTACTTGAGAATCTGTATAAAATTCTTCAAACTTTACATGCAATTCAAAGAAGTTTTTACCTTTAATATTCCAGTGTAATCCTCTTAAATTCTGGTAGTATATTTGAAAATTCGATAATAAACCATTTAATTTATCTACTAAATTTTCGCTTTCTTTTTTGTCTAATCCTAATATCGATTTGCTCATTTTATTTTATTTACATGTTCTTTAACACTGTAAAATTATAGGAAAATAACTGCCTTTAGTGATAATAATTATTGATAGTTTTAATACCTTTATCAAAATTTATTATATAGATGACAATTACCCAATTAAAATACGTTTTATCGGTATCTGAATATCAAAATTTTACAGTTGCAGCAGAGCACAGTTTTGTTACTCAACCTACTTTAAGCATGCAAATTCAAAAATTAGAAGAAGAACTTGGTGTAAAAGTATTTAATCGTTCTAAAAAACCAATTGAACTGACAGAAGTTGGTAAAAAAATTGTAGAACAAGCAAAAGTAATTGTAGATGAAAGCAATAGAATTTTAGATATTGTACATCAACAAAAAGGATTTATTGGAGGTGAATTTAAATTAGGAATTATTCCGACGATAATGCCTACTTTATTACCTATGTTTTTGAATAATTTTACCAAAAAATATCCAAAAGTAAAATTAATTATTGAAGAATTAACTACAGAAGAAATTATTAGAAAGTTAACAGATGGCCATATAGATGCTGCAATCGCTGCAACTCCTTTAGAGAATGAAGCCATTAAAGAAAAACCTTTGTATTACGAACCTTTTGTTGGTTTAGTTCCGCAAAATCATCGTCTTTTTAACGAAAAAGTAATCAACCCAGAAGAATTGGAAATGGACGATATTTTGCTTTTAGAGGACGGGCATTGTTTTAAAGAAAGCGTAATTAATTTATGCAGAACTTTTAAAACGGATAATAAAAAGTCGTTTCAATTGGCAAGTGGAAGTTTTGATACTTTAATAAAATTAACCAAAGAAGGTTTAGGAATGACACTGCTACCTTATTTACATACTTTAGATTTGAATGATGCAGATAAATCTCATTTACGTGAATTTACAAACCCACCTCCAGCTAGAGAAGTGAGTTTAATTTACCACAAATCTCAACTAAAAATGCAATTAATTGAAGCTTTAAAAAATACCATAGATGGTGTGGTAAGAGGTGCCATTTCGTTTTCTGATGTAAAAATTATTAGTCCTTTAAATAAAAAATAATAATTTTATTATGTCATTTAATCGAAAAAAAGTCTTTGAAGCTCTGGCTTGGAATTTGTATTAAAATTGTTATTCTCGTAAAAACGAAAATCTAAATACAACGTTTCGGTTTTTGACCTTTTTTATATCAAAATGAAACCAACAATCCTCGGTGCAGAGTCACAGAGGTATTTCGTTGGTTTCAAAAAAATCTTTATTTATTGTTATGCATTTTGATAAAACTCTGTTAATTCGAGTGGATTTTACAATTGAAAATGAGTAAAATTTGTATCGAGAATAAGTATTTTATAAAAATGTACAACAGATTTATTATATATTCTCTGCCAACCAGTCGCCTACTTCGCTTGTTCCGTAAGATGTACCTCCATCTGCTAAGTCTTCTGTTACAATGCCTTTATTTAAAGCTTTATTTACAGCTTCTCTAATTGCTTTTCCTTCTTCTTGTAAACCAAAGTTCTCGAACATCATTGCTGCCGATAAAACTGTTGCCATTGGATTTGCAATATTTAAACCTGTTGCCTGTGGATAGGAACCGTGAATTGGCTCAAACAAACCAATATCTGCTCCTAAAGAAGCACTTGGCATTAATCCCATAGAACCAGAAATTACAGAGGCTTCATCTGTTAAAATATCTCCGAATAAATTCTCGGTAATTAAAACATCGTAACTATTGGGCCATTGTACCAAACGCATGGCAACCGCATCTACAAACTCATAACTTACCTCAACTTCTGGATAGTCTTTTTCCATTGCTTGTACAGTTTCTCTCCATAATCTTGAAGTTTCTAACACGTTTGCCTTATCTACACAACACAATTTTTTATTACGGGTCATTGCCAATTCAAAACCTTTTTTGGCCAATCTTTGTACTTCTGCTCTCGTGTAAACACAGTTATCGAAAGCCGTTTCTCCTTCGTCTCTTCTTCCTTTTTCTCCAAAATAAATTCCGCCTGTTAATTCACGTAAAAAAACCAAATCTGTACCTTCGATTCTTTCTCTTTTTAAAGGAGATTTATCTAATAAAGAAGGAAATGTAAATGTGGGTCTTACATTGGCGAATAACCCTAATTTCTTACGCATTTTTAACAAACCTTGTTCTGGGCGAACTTTTGCTGAAGGGTCGTTATCGAAACGTGGATGCCCAATGGCACCAAACAACACAGCATCTGAAGAGGCACAAATTTCGTGGGTTTCATCTGGATAAGGTTCTCCAACTGCATCAATTGCTGCGGCTCCTGTTAATGCTGGTTTCCAATTAATTTCGTGATTGAACTTTTTAGCAATGGCGTCCGACACTTTTACGGCTTGTTCTATTACTTCTGGTCCAATTCCATCTCCTGCTAATAATGCGATGTTTAATTTCATTTTTTACTGTTTGTTTATTTATTTTTTGTCATCTCGACTTTATGGAGAGATCTTTTAATTATTTTATAGTTATTTAGATTTTTCGACTTCACTACGTTTCGCCCAGAATAACAACAGTTTGTGTTTTGACTTATGACTAATTATGACATAAGACCTATGACTTTCTTAATATTTTTTACTTCTTTAAAATGTTCTCGATACAATTTTCTCAAAAAAAATCGAAAATCACTCGAACTGACAGCATGTTTTCAATTAAATGCTAAAAATACAAACTAACTGAAAACTGCGACTGAATACTGTCAACTAAATTATATTCCGTTTGTGTTTTGACTTATGACTAATTTATGACATAAGACCTATGACTTTCTTAATATTTTATTACTTCTTTAAAATGTTCTCGATACAATTTTCTCAAAAAAAAAATCGAAAATCACTCGAACTGACAGCATGTTTTCTCTCAAATGCTAAAAATGCAAACTAACTGAAAACTGCGACTGAATATTGTCAACTAAATTATATTCCGTTTGTGTTTTGACTTATGACTAATTATGACATAAGACCTACGACTTTCTTAATATTTTATTACTTCTTTAAAATGTTCTCGATACAATTTTCTCAAAAAAAATCGAAAATCACTCGAACTGACAGCATGTTTTCAATTAAATGCTAAAAATACAAACTAACTGAAAACTGCGACTGAATACTGTCAACTAAATTATATTCCGTTTTTGTTTTGACTTATGACTAATTTATGACATAAGACCTACGACTTTCTTAATATTTTATTACTTCTTTAAAATGTTCTCGATACAATTTTCTCAAAAAAAAATCGAAAATCACTCGAACTGACAGCATGTTTTCTCTCAAATGCTAAAAATACAAACTAACTGAAAACTGCGACTGAATACTGTCAACTAAATTATATTCAACATTTTTTCTGTGGCTTTAATTGCAGATACTGTTTGATCTGAATCTAAACCACGGGTTATAAATTCGTTTTTTTCTCTTTTCCAAGTAATAATGGTTTCACACAATGCATCAGAATGACTTCCTGGAGGAATTCTAACTGCATAATCGATTAAACTCGGTAATTCTTTTTTACTATGTGTTTTGTATAATTTCTTTAACGCATTCATAAATGCATCAAATTGTCCATCTCCTTGTGCGTGTGCTTCGTAACGAACTCCTTCTACAATTAACTGTAAAGTGGTAGAGGGTTTCATTCCTTTTGCGTGTCCTAAAACATAATTTTCTACAACTACACGTTTTTCAATGGTATCAGAATCTAAAACATCAGAAATAATGTAAGGTAAATCGTCTTGGGAAACCACTTCTTTTTTATCTCCTAATTCTATAATTCTTTGGGTAACTTTCTTTAGCTCATCATCATTTAAGCTGATGCCTAAATCTTGTAAATTCTTTTGAATATTTGCTTTCCCAGATGTTTTTCCTAAGGCATATTTACGTTTTCTACCAAAACGTTCTGGCATTAAATCGTTAAAATACAAATTGTTTTTATGATCTCCATCTGCATGAATTCCAGCTGTTTGTGTAAACACATTCGCACCCACAACCGGTTTATTTACAGGAATTCTAAATCCTGAAAAGGTTTCTACCAATTTGCTTACTTTATTCAAAGCAGTTTCGTTTACAGCTACTTCAACCTCTTTTAAAAAGTCGTTAATAACAGCAATTACACTTGCCAAAGGTGCATTTCCTGCACGTTCTCCCATACCATTTATGGTTAAATGCAATCCGTTTGCACCAGCTTTTACAGCTTCCATAACATTAGCAACGCCTAAATCGTAATCGTTATGACCGTGAAAGTCGAAATGTGTATTTGGGTACTTTTGGCGAACTTCAGCAATAAATGTAAATGTTTCTTTTGGAGTTAAAATCCCTAAGGTATCTGGCAGTAAAATCCGCTCGATGTTTTGAGTTGTTAAAAAATCTAAATACTTAAAAACATAGGCTTTAGAATTTCGCATTCCATTAGACCAATCTTCTAAATACACATTGGTTTTAATATGGTGTTTTGCAGCTAACTCAATGGTTGCTTTAATATCTGCAAAATGTTGTTTTGGTGTTTTTTTAAGTTGATGTGTTAGATGATTTAAAGAACCTTTGGTTAATAAATTCTGAACTTTTGCTCCAGATGCTAGCATCCAATCAATCGATTTTCCGGCATCAACAAAGGTTAAAACTTCTATTTTTTCTAATTGATTGGTAGAAGAAGCCCAAGAAGTAATTTTTTGAACGGCCTCTAATTCTCCTTTAGAAACTCTGGCAGATGCAATTTCTATGCGATCTACCTTTAATTCTTCTAACAATAATTTTGCAATGGTTAGTTTTTCTGAAACCGAAAACGACACTCCTGATGTTTGTTCGCCATCACGCAGTGTCGTATCCATTATTTCTATTTTTCTTTGGATCATTTTATCAATGTTAGAAACATAAATAATTTATCTGTTATTTCTATTTTAATGGAGAAATCTTATAACATTAAGATTCCTCGGTTTTGCTATGGCTTCACTCGGAATGACAAAACAATGTCATTTTGAACTTGTAATGTCATTTCGACCTTGTGGAGAAATCTCTTCATACAAAGATTCCTCGGTTTTGCTATGGCTTCACTCGGAACGACAAAACAATATCATTTTAAACTTGTAATGTCATTTCGACCTTGTGGAGAAATCTTACAATACAAAGATTCCTCGGTTTTGCTATCACTGCACTCGGAATGACAAAACAATGTCGTTTCGAACTTGTAATGTCATTTCGACCTTGTGGAGAAATCTTACAATACAAAGATTCCTCGGTTTTGCTATCGCTTCACTCGGAATGACAAAATAATCTCATTTCGACCTTGTAATGTCATTTCGACCTTGTGGAGAAATCTTACAATGTAAAGATTCCTCGGTTTCGCTATGGCTTCACTCGGAATGACAAAATAATATCATTTCAAACTTGTAATGTCATTTCGACCTTGTGGAGAAATCTAAAACGGTCTAGTTTCAGCAAATGCAGCAATTTCGTTTTCGATGTTTTTTAAATAATCTATATCATCGAAACCATTTAACATATTGTCTTTTTTGTATTCGTTAATCTCAAAAGATTCGCTTTCGCCAGTGGCAAGTAATGTTACTTTTTGGTTTGGTAAATCTACTTTGATTTCCGTTTTTGGATTTGCCATAATTGCATCAAACAGTTTGTCTGCAAATTCTGGAGAAACTTGTACAGGTAAAACTCCTACATTTAAACAATTTCCTTTAAAAATATCTGCAAATTCAGAAGAAATTACACAACGTAAACCAAAATCGTACACAGACCAAGCCGCGTGCTCTCTAGAAGAACCAGAACCAAAATTTCTACCTCCTACTAAGATTTTAGAACCTGCGTAAATTTCTTTGTTTAAAGGAAAATCTGCTTTTGGTGTTCCATCTTGATTGTATCTCCAATCACGAAAAAAGTTTTTATCGAAATCTTTACGCTCTGTTGCTTTTAAAAAACGAGCAGGTATGATTTGATCGGTATCTACATTTTCGATTGGTAATGGATATGCTGTACTTGTTAATACTTTAAATTTATCGTAAGCCATATTTTTTAGTATTCAGATGCCAGTATCAGTTGGCAGTAATTGTTTAATTTTAATAAAATATTTTAATTCCATTCAGTTTTGTGACTGTAAACTGCCACTGAAAACTGCTAACTAACAAGTAGCGTTCTTGGATCTGTAACCACACCTTCCACTGCAGATGCTGCAGCCACAAGCGGACTTGCTAATAAGGTTCTAGAACCTGGTCCTTGACGTCCTTCGAAATTTCTGTTGGATGTAGAAACAGATAATTTTCCTGCAGGAATTTTATCATCATTCATCGCCAAACAAGCAGAACAACCTGGTTCTCTTAATTCGAAACCTGCATCATCAATAATTTTATCTAATCCTTCTGCTTTTATTTGATCTACTACTTTGTGTGAACCAGGAACTAACCAAGCTGTAACGTTATCTGCCTTTTTTCTTCCTTCTACAATCGAACAAAAGGCTCTAAAATCTTCGATTCTACCATTTGTACAAGAACCTAAAAAGACGAAATCAATGGGTTTTCCAATCATAGCATCGCCTTCGCTAAAAGACATATATCCTAAAGATTTCTTGTAAGTTTCTGCGCCACCTTTAACATTTGCTACTATTGGAATCGATTTTGTTACTCCCATTCCCATTCCTGGATTGGTACCATAGGTAATCATTGGTTCTATATCTGAGGCTTCATAATTAAATTCTGCGTCAAACTCTGCATCTTCTTCTGTATATAAAGTTTCCCAATATTTCATGGCCTTATCCCAATCTGCTCCTTTTGGAGTTAAAGAACGTCCTTTGATATATTCGAATGTTTTTGCATCTGGCGCAATCATACCTCCTCTGGCACCCATTTCTATAGATAAATTACAAACGGTCATTCTTCCTTCCATAGTCATATCTTTAAACACGTCACCAGCATATTCTACAAAATAACCTGTAGCACCAGAGGTTGTTTGTTTAGAAATAATGTACAAAGCAACATCTTTGGGGGTAACTCCCAAACCTAATTTACCATTTACGTTGATACGCATTTTTTTAGGTTTTGGTTGCATAATACACTGTGTAGATAGTACCATTTCTACTTCCGAAGTTCCAATACCAAAGGCAATAGCACCAAAGGCTCCATGAGTAGATGTGTGAGAATCTCCACAAACAATGGTTGCTCCTGGTAAAGTAATTCCGTTTTCTGGCCCTACAACATGCACAATTCCGTTGTTTTTATTACCCAACCCCCAGTGAGAAATTCCGTGCTTTTTGGCATTGTTTTCTAATGCATCTAATTGATTGGCAGATAATGGATCTTCTACTGGTAAATGTTGGTTTATGGTTGGTGTGTTATGATCTGCCGTTGCAAAAGTACGCTCTGGATACACAACGCGATTTCCTCTACTTTCTAACCCTAAAAACGCAACAGGACTGGTAACTTCGTGGATAAAATGACGATCGATAAAAAACACATCTGGTCCGTCTTTTACACTACGAACTACATGCGAGTCCCATACTTTGTCAAATAATGTTTTTGCCATTTTAATTTTATATTTAGTAACTATTTTCTTGTATCAGCTACCAAATATAGAGTTTAAAAGAGTATTCTACATTTTATTTGCATTTCTTACATGATATTCAACAGTTATAGTTATTATTATTTTACTGAAAAACAGATACTTAATTCGATTAAAATACGATGTCTATTTATTTTAAAACATATCTAATAAATACCTCTATGTATCGATAATAATTTAATTAATATAACGAAATTGGAACAAAATTGATAAATTAGTCGTCTAAAGAGTATAAATCGACAAAACTACCTATGAAAACTTATATTTACCCATTATTTCTTTTTCTCTTATGTATTGGCTGTACTTCGCAAAAAAATTCTGAAGATTTTATAAATGCCACTGAAGGTCGTTATTTATTTAACGATAACGAAGTGATTGAAATTTATTTTAAAGATCAAATTTTACATGCAAAATGGCGTGGTAATGATGATATTGAATTGTTGAAAGTAAACGACAGTGCATTCTATATGAAGGAGTTAAATGAAAAAATGATATTTGTAAGCTTACCGGAAATGCATATTGAGTTGGCCCCCAAAAAAGAACATGATGGTATTATTTATCATTTTAAAAAACTAAGTAAAAACGAAAAAACTCCAAATGAATATTTTGAAGCAGATGCCTATGACAAAGCTTTAGAGGCCTTTTTAAAAATTAAACAACAAGACTCATTAAGTCCAGTGATTAGTGAAAGAAGAATTAACTCTATGGGATACCGATTTTTAAGGGAGAAAAAAGCTGAAAAAGCAATAGAAATTTTTAAAATAAATATGGCTTTGCATCCTAAAAGTTCAAATGTTTATGATAGTACTGCTGATGCTTATTTAATATTAGGAGATACCATAAAGGCAAGAGAATATTACAAAAAAGCGCTAGCTATAAATCCAGAAAATAGACATGCTAAAAGAGCTTATACCAAGTTAATAGAAAAAAAATAATAACTTTAGAGCAATTAAAATATCCTATTGGAAAAACTATTATTCCTAAAGAAATTTCCAAAAGAAATATTGAAGAATGGATTTCTGTCTTAGAAAAATTTCCTCAAGAACTTGAGTTTTTAATCAAAAATCTTTCTGAAAATCAGCTAGATACTCCTTATAGAGAAAATGGCTGGACAATAAGGCAAGTTATACATCATTGTTATGACAGCCATCATAATTCGTACACTCGTTTTAAATGGGCTTTAACTGAAGAGGAACCTGTTATAAAAGCTTATTTTGAAGAACGTTGGGCAGAATTATCTGATTCTAAATCTGCACCTATCTTTTTATCTATTGATGCTTTAAAAACATTACATGCAAAATGGGTTTATTTGCTAAAAAACGTATCTGATAAAGATTTGGCTAAAAAATTCATACACCCTTCAAACGATAAAAAAACGAGCTTAAAAGAAAATATTTGTATTTATGCTTGGCATTGCAATCATCATTTTGCGCATATTGAGCAATTATTAATTCGAAAAGGCTGGAAAGTTTAGTTCTTATTTAATTTTATATTGCCCAAATTACTCATATATTTAAAATTTAATTTTTTACAATTATGAAAACGGCACAACAATGGTTTGATGAATATGCTGTAAACCATCAAAACGAAACCAATAAAAAGATACATTATGTTTGTGTTCCACTAATTTTCTT
Source organism: Polaribacter batillariae (assembly GCF_017498485.1). Classification (NCBI taxonomy): domain Bacteria; kingdom Pseudomonadati; phylum Bacteroidota; class Flavobacteriia; order Flavobacteriales; family Flavobacteriaceae; genus Polaribacter; species Polaribacter batillariae. Next base: position 624,055 of record NZ_CP071795.1, read on the forward strand.
TAGTGCAATTGGTCTTTTAATGAGTATTCCAACTACAATGTTAAAAAGCACTTTGGGTTTATACAATCCGCTCTTAGAAAATTGGGGTGCAGTTTTTGGAGTTTTTATTTCTATTTTTTACCTGCGTTTAGGCTTTTGGTATTTTGTTGAAATGCTTTTTGTAATACTACTTTGTATTGTTGGTAATTTTTGGTTAGGCAACAATACCAATTTACTTTATGCCTCGATTATTATATTTATTTTAGCTTGGATTGGTCAATTTTGGGGACATAAAGTAGAAGGTAAAAAACCATCTTTTGCCAAAGATTTACAATTCTTATTCATTGGACCACTTTGGGTAATTCAAAAATTAGGAAAGAAAAAATAAACTATGAAACCAGCAATTACTTTTGATGATTTTTTAAAAGTTGATATTAGAATAGGAACCATAATAAAAGTCGATGATTTTAAGAAAGCCCAAAAACCAGCCTATCAATTAACCATTGATTTTGGAAATTTAGGAATTAAAAAATCTAGCGCACAAATAACAAATTTATATACTAAAGAAACATTATTACACAAACAAGTTTCTGCAATTGTAAATTTTAAACCCAAACAAATTGCTAATTTTATTAGTGAAGTGCTGGTTTTAGGTGTGTATAATTCTAACGGAAATGTTGTTTTACTACAAGCCTCAAAAAAAATAAAAAATGGAGAACCAATAAGTTAACTACACATTTATAATTACCTATTAGGATTATTCAAAATAACCAGAGCACCAATTACTCCAGGAATCCAGCCACAAAGCGTTAATAAAAATATGATAAAAAAAGAACCACAACCTTTATCAATTACTGATAATGGTGGAAAAATAATAGCAAAAAGTACTCTAAAAAAACTCATTTAAACTTTTGGTTGGTTACAATTTTAAGACGAATGAAAATTAAAGTTGTTACAAAAAGCAAAAAAAGACCTTTTAAATTCAAAAATTCTAAAAGGTCTTTTTAATTGTTTTAAATTTTAGTTCATCTACATCTTATCTCCAAAGAAAATTGCATTCATCAACAACTTATTGGTTCCGTACCAAAATGCTCTAAAATTCGTGTTGTCTGTAAAAACAATTACTTTTCCTCTTCCCATTCGTTGTACTTTAAACGGAACTGTGTTTGGTATTATTTTCGCATTTTCTTTTGAAATATAACCACTTAATAAAGGATTAGATGTATATTGTATTGGGTTGTTATAACTTCTTTTATCTGGTTTTATAAACATTGTAGAGTTTCTAAACAATGCGATTTTATCGTTTTTGTAACCAAAGTTTACTGGATGAGAACGATCTATATTTGCTTCAAAAATTGCTCCTCCAATAACTTGTGCTCCAGACTGTAAACCTCTATTTTCAAAAGAAACATTTTTAATAGTGTCGATTTTAGCGCTATCAAACTCTAAACTGATAAACTTTTTACTAGACAACCATCTTGCTGTGTTTTTATAACCAATTAAAATTCCGCCATTTGTTACCCAAGTTTTTAGTTTTTCTTCAGCAGATTTTCCTAAATTATAGCTGCTTGGAATTATAATTACAGAATATTTACTTATATCTACTCTAGCAAAATAGCTCATATCTAAACGTGTTAAAGCCATATCAAAACGTTGATCTAACAAGTGCCAAATTTCTCCAGAATCGTTTCCTGCAATACCATCTCCCACCAACATGGCTACTTTTGGGGTATCAATTGCGCTAAAATTATTCGAACCCAAATCAATTCCGTCGTTAAAACCTGTTGAAACTCCGTTGATTAAAACGTGGCTTTCTTGAGCCGTTTTTTGTAAAAATTGATACATTTCTAAAGCATTGTATTTTTGATTTTGAACAGGAATAAAAATTGTTCCATAATCGTAAGAATTGCCACCATTTTTAAAGTTTTTCATCGAAACTTTCGCTCGCAAACCTTTTTGTAAAATTGCGTTCAACGCTTTTGGAGCATAGTATTCGTTCCAAGGCATTAAATAACCATAATCACTTTTAAAGGAAACTGTTCCTGTTTTCATTTTTAAATCTTCAATTTCATTTCCAGCTTTCGAAAGTGAAATATTTTCAGCATAATCAACTCCAAAAGAATGATTAAAAGTCCACGCAGAAACATCGTAAAACAAACTGTCTTTAAACGTTTTACGAACATCGAACATGGCTTTTACCAAACGTTGATTTTTTTGATTCATTGGAACCACATAACTGTAACCTTTTTTAAAGGTTTTTCCATTTGCTGTAAAATCGGACTTTACATTGTGTATTTTTATTTGATGACGTTTTAAAACTTCTGCCAAATGATAACTTTTTGCAGCATCTTTTTCATCTCCAAAAACAATGGCTTTATTAGAAAAACCATTTCTAGATTCTTTGTAAAAATCTTGCTGATATTGTAAAATTTTTACTCTCATTTTTCTGGCAGCTTCTAAAGTCGATAATGCTGCTGTAAATTGATTTCTAATTGTAAACGGAAAAGTTAAAACGCCATTTACAGTTTCTTGAGCATGGCCTCTAGAACTTGCTTGTTCGAATAAAATTCCAATACTTCCATTAATATCTGGAAAAGTAGAGCCTTTACCATAATAAAAATCGTCGAAACTTTCTTCAGAATAATACAAAGAACCTATTTTATCTAATGCTTTTGCATGATAAGTTGCAATTTCTTTGGTTAAATCTTGGTTCATTTGAGGCGTTAAAGGATTTGTTCTACTAGGAATTCCTGGTTGAAAAAAGAAACTCGAATTGCTACCCATTTCATGGTGATCTGTTAAAATATTGGGCATCCATTTATAAAAACTTTCAATTCTAGCACGACTTTCTGGCAATTGCACTGGCAACCAATCTCTGTTCATATCAAATTGATAGTGGTTGGTTCTTCCTCTTGGCCAAATCTCTGTATATTCTCTATCGTTAGGATCTGGATTTATATTTTTACTTCTGTTCGTATTGGCCCAATATGCAAAACGTTGCAAACCATCTGGATTAAAAGAAGGATCAAATAAAATAACGGTATTTTCTAGTAAATTATCTATTTTACTGCCTTCTGCTGCAGCTAAATAATAGGCAACAGCCAAAGCTGCATTCGAACCACTTGGCTCATTTCCATGGATAGAAAAACCTTGGTACACAACTATTTTATTGTTCGAAACATCTGCTGAAGTATTCGTTGCTTCAACATGATTTTTACGTATATTTTCTATATTTTGATGGTTTTTAGCTGAAGTAATCGTTAACAATAACAAAGGCCTATCTTCGAAAGTTTTTCCTCTATTTTCTATAGAAATTCTGTTAGATGAAGCTGCCAAAACCTTCATGTATTCTACCAACTTATCGTGTGTAATATGCCACTCTCCTACTTCATGACCAATTACAGATTTTGGCGTTGGAATATCTTTATTATAAGTTACATCATTGGGCAGGTAATAAGATAAATCTACTTTTTGTGCAGAAATTGAAATCGACACAAATAAGAAAAGAAATAAAAGTTTTTTCATCTGAAGGTAAATTTGGTTAACAGACAAATATAGGAATTCAAAAAAATTATACTTGATACTTTAACATTGATTTTAATTGTATGCATCCGAAAAGAATTTTTGCAGTTACATCTGTTATCGTAATGCAATAGCTAAGTTACGTCGAACTCACTACAGTAGAACGCAAACTTATATGGCATTTAAGCCAAATGTTAGCGAAAAAATACAAAAAACATTTTTCTCTAAAATTCTCAATTATAGCCTTTATAATTTAACGATTTCATAAAAATTTAGAAACTCTGTATCGTTTCAAGATTAATGAAAATATTATTCAGATATTTGTAATTAGATACTTTTTTAGTTACAAATGATTGACAATACTATTTTAGAAGCTTTGCACAATTCGCTTTCTGGCGATTTGTTTTTCGATAATTTACACAAAACTTTATACGCCACAGATGCCTCTGTTTACAGGAAAATTCCGTTGGCGGTTGCCTATCCCAAAAACGAAAACGATTTAAAAACCTTAATCGAATTTGCAACCCAAAATAAAACTACCTTAATACCAAGAACAGCAGGAACTTCTTTGGCAGGGCAATGTGTAGGAGATGGAATTGTAGTAGATGTTTCTAAACATTTTACCAACATTATTTCTTTTGATGAAAAAGCAAAAACAATTACCTTACAACCAGGAATTGTAAGAGATTCTTTAAATGTGTATTTAAAACCTTTTGGGCTATTTTTTGGCCCCAATACTTCTACTTCTAACCGCTGTATGATTGGTGGAATGGTAGGCAACAACTCCTCTGGAAGCACCTCTATAAAATACGGAGTTACACGCGATAAAGTCCTTCAAATTAAAGCCATTTTAAGTGATGGTTCTTCTGCAATATTTAAAGAAATTACTTCGGATGAGTTTTTAGAAAAAATAAAATTAGAAACTTTAGAAGGGCAAATTTATAAAAGTATTTATTCCGAATTAATTTACGACGCTGCACAAGATGAAATTAAAAAAGAATTTCCAAAACCAGCAATTCACAGAAGAAATACAGGTTATGCTGTAGATGAATTTTTAAAATCCGATTTATTTGGCGGAACAGAACCAACGATTAATGTGGCTAAATTCTTATCAGGAAGCGAAGGAACACTCGCTTTTTCGACTTCTATTACGTTACAATTAGACGATTTGCCTCCTGCCGAAAGTATTATGGTTTGTTCTCACTTCAACAGCATTAACGAAAGTTTAATTGCAACTGTTACTGCCATGAAGCATAATTTGTACAATTGCGAACTGATGGACAAAACCATTTTAGATTGTACAAAAAACAACAGAGAATTGGCTAAAAATCGTTTCTTTTTACAAGGAGATCCAGAAGCGGTTTTAATGTTAGAAGTTGCTGCAGATACATTGCCAGAAGCAGAGTTACTGGCAGACCAATTAATTGCAGATTTACAGTTGAATAAATTCGGGTATCATCATCCTAAAGTGTATGGAAAAGACATTACAAAAGTGCATTACCTGCGAAAAGCAGGTTTAGGTGCTTTAGGAAATATGGTGGGCGATATGAAGGCTGTTGCTTGTATTGAAGATACTGCTGTGGCTTTAGAAGATTTGCCAAATTATATTACAGAGTTTACCCAAATTATGGATAAATACCAGCAAAATGCTGTGTATTATGCACATGCAGGTGCTGGAGAATTGCACTTACGCCCTATTTTAAACTTAAAAAAGAAAGCAGACGTTGTTTTGTTTAGAAAAATTACGACAGAAACTGCCAAATTGGTTAAAAAATACAAAGGTTCTTTTTCAGGAGAACATGGTGATGGAATTGTACGTGCAGAATTTATTCCATTAATGATTGGCGAAGAAAATTATCAATTATTAAGGCGCCTAAAAAAAACTTTTGACCCCAATAATGTTTTTAATAAAGGAAAAATTACAGATGCTTTTCCTATGGATAAAAATCTGCGTTATAAAGTAGGTAGAATAGAACCAGAAATTAAAACCATTCAAGATTTTTCTGATAGTGAAGGCATTTTAAAACTCGCAGAAAAATGCAACGGTTCTGGCGATTGCAGAAAACCTGTAGAAGCTGGTGGAACCATGTGCCCTAGTTACAGAGCCACAAAAAACGAAAAAGATACTACAAGAGCAAGAGCAAACACTTTACGAGACGTTTTAACAAACAATTCCGCAGATAATAAATTCGATTCCAAAGAATTAAAAGAGGTTTTAAGTCTTTGTTTAAGCTGTAAAGCTTGTGCTTCTGAATGCCCAAGTAATGTAGATGTTGCTACGATGAAAGCTGAATTTTTGTATCAATATCAAGAAACCAATGGCTATTCTTTTCGAAGTAAATTGTTTGCAAACAATGTAAAATACAACAAATTAGGAAGCGTTGCTCCATCCATTACAAATCGAGTTCTAAATACTTCTTTGGCAAAAGCTGTTATGGGCGTTGCACAAAAAAGAAGCGTACCAAAATTGGCTCCAAAAACGTTAAAATCTTGGTATAAAAAACACACTGTTAATAATAAGATTTCTCCACAAGGTCGAAATGACAAATCCAATGTCATTTCGAATAAAAAAGTCATTTCGAATGTAAATGTTATTTCGAGCATTTCGACTTCACTCAATACAGGCTTCGTCGAGAAATCTCAATCTCTAAAAACTGTTTATTTATTCTGTGACGAATTCACAAATTTCTACGATGTAGAAATAGGAAAAGATGCTTTTTACCTATTAGAAAAATTAGGCTACAATTTACAAATTGTTAATCACGAAGAATCTGGAAGAAGTTATATTTCTAAAGGCTTTTTAAAACAAGCAAAAGCAGTGTGTAATCTAAATGTAGAAATATTTAAAAACATTATTACAGAAGAAACTCCGTTAATTGGTATAGAGCCTTCTGCAATTTTAACGTTTAGAGACGAATATATTCGTTTGGCAGACGATAAAAAATCTGCCAAAAAAATCGCTAAAAATGTGTTTACTTTTGAAGAGTTTTTAGCCAAAGAATTAGAAAAAGAAAACATTGATCTTTCTCTTTTTACTTCAGCATCTAAAAATTTAAAAATACACGGGCATTGCCATCAAAAAGCGTTATCTGGAACACATGCCAGTTTTCAAATCTTAAATCTTCCTAAAAATTATTCAGTTACTATTATGAATACAGGTTGTTGTGGAATGGCTGGTTCTTTTGGTTACGAAAAAGAACATTACACTGTTTCGATGCAAGTGGGTGAAGATACCTTGTTTCCAAAAGTAAGAAATACCCCCAAAGAAACCGAAATTGTAGCGGCAGGAACCAGTTGCAGACATCAAATTTTTGATGGTACCAAAAGAATTGCAAAACACCCAATTACCATTTTAAAAGAAGCTTTAAAATAATACTTATGAGCAAAAAAAATAATTATATAGCTGCTGAAAATCGCTATAAAAAAATGAAGTATAGAAGAACAGGAAATAGCGGATTGTTATTACCTGAAATTTCTTTGGGTTTATGGCACAACTTTGGTGATGTAAACGATTTTAAAAATTCTAGAAAACTATTAAAATGTGCTTTTGATAACGGAATTACACATTTCGATTTGGCAAATAATTATGGACCTCCTCCAGGTACCGCTGAAAAAAACTTTGGTAAAATTTTAAAAAAAGATTTTCTATCTTATAGAGATGAATTGATAATTTCTACAAAAGCAGGGTATAAAATGTGGGAAGGGCCTTATGGAGATTGGGGTTCTAAAAAATATTTAGTTTCTAGTTTAGACCAAAGTTTACAAAGAATGAATTTAGATTATGTAGATATTTTTTACCATCATAGGCCAGATTACGATACGCCTTTAGAAGAAACCATGGGCACTTTAGATTTAATGGTAAAACAAGGCAAAGCATTGTATGTTGGTTTGTCTAACTATCAACCAAAAGAGGCAGAAAAAGCGTTTAAAATCTTAAAAGATTTAGGTACACCTTGTTTTATACATCAACCAAGATATAGTTTGTTTGATAGATGGGTTGAAAACGGTTTGTTAGATTTATTAGGAAATTCTGGAGTGGGAGCGATTTGTTTTTCGCCTTTGGCACAAGGAATGCTAACCAATAAATACCTTAAAGACTTGCCAGAAGATTCTAGAGCCGTAAAAGACAGTCCGTTTTTAAATACCGAAAAAGTAATGGAAATGCTTCCAAAAATTACGGCTTTAAATGAAATTGCAAAAAGTAGAAATCAAAATTTGGCACAAATGGCCATTTCTTGGATTTTAAAAGACGATAGAATTACCTCTGTATTAATTGGCGCTAGCAAAAACGAGCAAATTTTAGACTGTATTAAAGCGATTGAAAACACTACATTTACGGATAATGATTTGGCTGAAATTAATAAAATTACAGATTCGTAACGTGCAAAATACACAGCTGTATGCATAGCCGTTTGCAGAATAAATAGTACCTTTAGATTTATTAATAAATTTTACTTTTGATTTTTAGAAAGAAATTTTCCCTCCAACTTTTCTTCCTATTCTTTTTGAATAGCGCTATTTTCTATGGACAAAATGCGCTTAATTTTTCGGTTCATCAAGATTTAAAATTACTTACTTTAGGAGATAATTTAGGAAACAAAGCAGGAACAATTAATTTTGTTGCACGTTTAAAATACGAAAGTACCGATAAAAACTTAGGATATTTTATACATGGCTTAGAATACGAACACGCATTTTTAAGCTCAAGTTTTATAAGGTATGGTGCTTTTTCTGGATATACTTTTATCGATATTTTTGGTGACTACAACTTTCAATTAACACCTAGTTTAGGTATTGGAAATATTTACAGAGAAAAAAATAATTTATTTAGTTGGTCTGCTTCTTTACAAGCTGAATATTTTTTAAGTGATGCTGTAAGATTAAGTTTTTTAAATCAAATTACGGAGCGAACAGATTTAAAATTTTTATACGGAAAAGTAAAATATCGATATAGCTTTTTTATTGGAATTGAAATACGACTTTTTAAGTTTAAAACTAAAGATTAAGAACTCCAAAACTCACGTTTTTTGTTTAGTTCTTCTTCTTCTTTTATGTATTCTTCTGCCTGTTTTGGGGTAAGTACTTTTAAAAAAGAAGGGTGCTGCTCAATTGCATATTCTATTTTTGTAACAATATCTGCCACACTTTCATTCTCGTAATCTATTTCTAGTGGCTCTTTAATTACCATAGATTGTAATACATTTCTTTTTTTAATATTCAATCCTTTTTTATCAAAAGAACGTCTAAAACCATCTATAACAATAGGAACCACAACTGGTTTACAGGTTTTTATAATGTGTGCTGTTCCTCTTCTAATAGGCTTAAATGGGGTGGTTGTTCCTTGCGGAAAGGTAATTACCCAACCATCTTTAATGGCTTTAGAAATATTAGAAATATCAGAATTTTTTACTTGCCTGTTTACATCCTTACCAGCACTTCTCCAAGTTCTATCGATAGAAACAGAACCTGCATAGGCAAATATTTTAGGCAACAAACCAGAGCGCATGGTTTCTCCTGCAGCTACAAAGTAAATATTTAATTTCGGATTCCAAATGTAGCCAATATTTTTAATCGAATCGTCTCGACCGCTTAAAGCTGCATTAAATACATGAAACATCGCTGCAACATCTGCAAAATAGGTTTGATGATTCGAAATAAACAAAACGTTTTTATCTGGTAAATTTCTTAAAATCTCAGAGCCTTCTATTTGCAAATTATTAAATTTACGATATCTACTATGAGAAATTAGTCCAAAAATTCGAATGATCCATTTCTTTAAAAATAAAATATGACCAAAAGGATTTCTTTTAAATAAAGACATTATTAATTTTGTTTAATACTTGGTTAACAACAAATTTACAAAACAAATTACTAAATTTAACATTTTAATAATTCTTTAATTTCCGAAAGCATCATTGCAGTGGCCCCCCAAACAATGTAATCGTTTAATTTAAAACAGGGTACGTTTATATTTTTCATGTAAGAAGTAGATAGGTTTACGGTAGATAAAGAGGCTTCGTTTAATAAATCTTCGACTAAAACTTCTATTGTTTTTTCTACTTCGTAATTGGTGTTAAAACGAGGTCGTTGGTCTATATAGCCAATAAAAGGGGTTGCTAAAAAATTACTTGGCGGAATAAAAACATCGGTTAACTCTCTAACAACTTCTATCGATTTTGGTACAATACCAACTTCTTCAAAAGCTTCTCTTAATGCGGTTTCTTGTAAATTTTTGTCGGTTTTGTTTACTTTTCCTCCTGGAAAACTTATTTGTGCAGAGTGTGTGCCTTTATAAGTGGCTCTTTCTGTTAATAAAAAAGTAGTGTCGTTTTTATGGTTCGGATAAAATAATGCCAAAACTGCTGCTTTTTTAGGGTTGCTTGCTTTTATTTTGTCGGCATCGTATCGCAAACGAAGTTCTGGTGCTAATTTAAATTGTGCTTCTAAACCTCCTAACTCTAAGGTTTTTAACGCTTCTATTTTATTTTTAAATTGATGAAATTTCACTTTATTGAATTATTTTAGCTAAATTATTACTTTCAACAGAAAACTCTTGTTTTTTGGCAAGAAATTTGAATATTGTAAAGTATGAATAATAAATACAAAAAATTAGCTGCTAGTGTTGTTTTAGATGCTATTGGTTGGATACCATTTTTGCCTTTCGACCTTTTTTGGGCACCAGTATCTGGTTATATTATGACAAAAATGTACAAAGGAAAAGAGGGTAAAATTGCTGGTTTTATAAGTTTTGTGGAAGAAATTCTTCCTTTTGATTTTATACCCACTTTTACTATTATGTGGGTTTATAGTTATGTGATTCACAAAAGAAAAAACGAAGCGTTGATTGAGAATTAATGGGTTTCTTTTAAGAGCTATCTGTAATTAAATAAGTGCGTTAGGGATTGCAGTGGAAATCCTTTTGCCTTTTGTAAGGCAAAAGATTGAAACGAAAAGCCCGCTCGAACGCCCAAAAAAAATTAATCTTCTGTTTTAAATAAAAAACCCAAACCAACTCTGCTTAAAAACTTTTTTTCGAAAGCCCAAAAAAACTTGAATTGCCCAAATAACCAACCAACTATTGGTAAGGTTAATTGGTAAATTGGGAAAATTAATAAAATTCTTAATGGCCAATAAATAAAGGGCGAAATTTTATCTGGATTTAAACCCATAAAATCGGTAACTGGTTTTGCTACCCAGGCTGCAAAAGAACCGTTAATGGCGAAAACAATAAATATGGCTAAAAGTGCCCAATTGCTTTCAATGCCCCATCTTTCTTTTAATTTATCCATATATTTTATGCTTCTTTTTTAGATTTTCTAAACATTAACCAAATACCTATTAAAACTAAAGGAATGCTTAAAACTTGCCCTGTATTTAATGGGCTAAACAGCCATTCTTCTCCTCTTTTTTGCACTTGTGGTTCTTTTAAAAATTCGATTACAAAACGTAAAGACCATAAGACTGTCATAAACAAACCGAATAAAAACCCAATGTACTGTTTTTTGTTTGTTTTCCAATATAAATACCACATTACAAAAAACAATGTTAAGTAACTAAATGCTTCATACAATTGTGTGGGATGTCTTGGTACGGTTTCGCCAGCTGCTTTAAAAATTACACCAAAATTAGATCCTGTTTCTTTTCCGTAAATTTCTGAATTGAAAAAATTACCCAAACGAATAAAAAAGCCTGCCAAAGCAACCATAATGGCTAATCGATCTAAAATAAACAACCAAGGTTTGTGTAAGTGTTTTTTTGCATAGAAATACAAAGCAATTGGAATGGCAATGGCTGCTCCATGACTTGCAAAGCCTTGATAACCTGTGAATTTCCAACCTTCTGCTGTGTTTTTTAATGGTAAAATAATTTCTAATAGATGATCTTGGTAATAATCCCAACTATAAAAAAAGACATCTCCTAAACGCATTCCTACCAACATAGAAATAAATACGTACATAAATAATGTGTCTAACTTTTCTACGGGAATTTTATCTTCGATATAGATTTTTTTCATCAGTTTTAAACCGATTAAAAAAGCTCCTATAAACATTAAACTGTACCAACGAATGGTAAAAAAACCTAAATCTATTCCAATGGAAGGGTTCCATTCTATTGCTAAAAAACTCATACTCTTGTATTCAAGGTTTAAAATTTATAATTCAAAGTTAAAACTCTGGCTCTAACTTCTTTTTTTTCTCTACTTTTTCTTGACTAATTTCTCTGGAACTGGATCGTAACCACTGCCTCCCCAAGGATGGCAACTAAATATTCTTTTTAAAGCCAACCAACCTCCAGAAAACAACCCGTGTTTTTGCAAAGCTTCTATGGTATAATGCGAACAGGTTGGGCTATATCTACAAGTTGCTGGTGTAAATGGCGATATTGCTGTTTGATAAAAACGAACTAATAAGATAAATGGATATGATAGTATTTTTTTCAAATTAATTTATTGAAAAAGTAGTTCCTTCTTTACCATCTTTTAATTGAATTCCTAACTCAATTAATTCGTCTCTAATTTGGTCTGATAATGCCCAATCTTTGTTTTCTCTTGCTTCTTTTCTTAATTTAATTAGCAATTCTACAACGCCATTTATTTTTTCTGAATTATCTTGTGAATTTTCATTCATTAAGCCTAAAACATCAAAAACAAAATTGTTTAAGATATTTTTAAATTCTAATAAATCTTCTGAAGTTAAACTTGCCTTTTTTTCTTTTATTTGGTTGATTAACTTTACAGCCTCAAACAAATGTGATATTAAAATGGGCGTATTAAAATCGTCGTTCATGGCTGCATAACAGTCTTTTTTCCAGTTTTTAACGTCGAATGTTGATGTTTTGCTGGCTTCTATCTTCTCTAAAAAGTTTACAGCTTCCATTAATTTGGCATGCCCTTTTTCTGAGGCTTCTAAAGCTTCTCCAGAAAAATCTAAAATGCTTCTATAATTGGCTTGCATGTTAAAAAAACGAACTACTGATGCCGAAAATGCTTTAGGTAAAATATCGTTTTCTCCTGATAAAATTTCGTTTGGTAAAATAAAATTACCTGTAGATTTTGCCATTTTTTGGCTATTTAGCAACAACATATTGGTATGCATCCAATAATTTACAGGTTTTACGCCAGAACAGGTTTGCGATTGTGCAATTTCGCATTCGTGATGGGGGAATTTTAAATCCATTCCACCTCCATGAATATCGAAACTTTCGCCTAAATACTTGGTACTCATCACAGAACATTCTAAATGCCAACCAGGAAAACCATCGCTCCAAGGTGAAGGCCAACGCATAATGTGACGTTCTTCGGCTTTTTTCCAAAGTGCAAAATCTTGCGGATTTTTCTTATCTGATTGTCCATCTAAAGCTCTGGTATTGTGAATTAAATCTTCTACTTTTCTTCCAGAAAGAATTCCATAATGGTTCGATTTGTTATATGCTAAAACATCAAAATACACAGAACCATTTACTTCATATGCCAAACCTTTTTCTATGATTTTTTTAATCATTTCTATTTGTTCGACAATATGCCCAGTTGCTGTGGGCTCTATACTTGGTGGTAAAAAGTTGTAGTTTTTTAAGACATTATGAAAGTCAACTGTGTAACGTTGTACAACTTCCATAGGTTCTATTTCTTCTAAACGTGCTTTTTTTGCAATTCTGTCTTCACCTTCATCTGCATCGTTCTCTAAATGCCCAGCATCTGTAATGTTACGTACATAACGTACTTTATAACCTAAGTGTAACAAATACCTATACACAACATCAAAAAACATAAAGGTTCTTACGTTGCCTAAATGCGCGTTGCTATATACAGTTGGACCACAAACGTACATGCCTACATATCCGTCTGTTATTGGTTTAAAATTCTCTTTTTGTTTGGTAAGAGAATTGTATATTTTTAATTGATTTTCTTTGTAGCGTTCCATTAAAAAAAGTGACTATTTACAGCCGATAAAGATAGGCACTTTATTAAGAATAGAGAAATGGAATTTAAGTGAAGTTTTATAAAAAATAAAGAAGTATTTTATTTGATTACAATACTACTATATTCGCCATTAACTTTTAGTAAATTAATTGTTTTAGTATTATTCTTAAGATTTTTAACACGTTCGTTATTTAATTTTACTTTATTTACTTGGTATTTGAATTTCGAATGCACCTCTCCAAAATTAAGAATCGCTTCAGAATTACTTAAGTTTAAAGTAAATTCTCCAAAATTAGGATTAAAACTACTCACAGTAATTTTACCGAATTTATCTGAAAAGTTTACATCATTATTTATTTTTATAATTTTAACATCCGAAGAATTATTACTTATTGTTGTATTGGTAACTGATGCAATTTTTGCATCGGTTACATTATTTAAAAAAAGTGTACAGGCATTTAAGCTGTTTATATTTACTGGAGAATAATTGATGGTTAATTTTCCTCCGTTTAAATTATTGGCATCAAAAGTTCCGTATTTTACGTTTCCTGAAGCGACTGTATTGGGCAATGTTACTTTACAGTGCCTTGTATTTAAATTGAAAGTTGCTTCTTTGGGTACTTTAATTTCTAGCCTTTTTTTAATTTTTACTTTTTTTCCATTGATGGTAAAATCGGTTTTATTTGAATTAAAGTTAAAATTCATGTTTTTTAAAGCTTCTCTTGCTTTTTCTAATCCTATTTTAATTTCTTCTTTATTAATATTTTTCATTTGAAGTTTGGCTTTCTCTAAAGATTCTTTCAGTTTTTTCTTATCAATTTCTTTAATTTTTTGTTTTGATTTTTCTAAAGTAAGTTTTATTTTTCCTTTAGCATTTCCTAAATTCTTTTTTAACTCTTCATATTTTTTACTTTTTTTAAATTTTTGCCACTCTTCTCTAGATTTTATGACAATATGTTCATCATCATTATGATATTCGAACCTATAATCTCCTTCTTTTTCCATATTATCTTCTAAATCTTCCATAGAATCAAAATTAATATCGAAATCAAAATTAAAATCTATATCTGGAATTACAATTGCATCCATATCTGGCATCTTTATCTCTGGTATTTCAAAATCAAAATTCATATTATTAAAGAAAACAATATCATTTTTAAGACCCAAAGAATTATTTCCTTTCGAAGTAATTTGTACCTTTCTTTTGTTACCCAAAGCTTCAAAATACCAATCTTTAAAATACTTTTGGGCTTCTTCTTTAGAGATTCCTTCAATTTCTATATACGCATTTACTCGAACTTCATTTTTATTCCAAGTAGTTACATTAATGGCTGTATTTGTGGCGTTAATTGCTATTTCTACCTCTTTATTTACGGTAAAGTTTTCGGTAAAGTTTTTATCAAACTTTTGTGCAAAAGCTGTTCCAAGAAAGCAAATGGCTAAAAGTGTTAAAATTGGTTTATATAATTTGTGTTTCATTTTGTGTTTTGTTTAAATTTTTAAGTTCTTTTAATTGTTTTTTTAAACGTTGTAACAGCTGTAGGCGCAATTGTAAATTACTAATTAGTGCTTCTATGGTAACGTCGTTAACTCCTTTTGTACTGAGCTCTTTGGTTAACGATTTGTACTCTTTTGTTAATTCTGCAATTTTTAATAAATAACCATCTATCATTTCTTTATTGTCTTCTGTTAATTCTAGCTGACTAATTTCTAGATTGATACTGTTTTTATAGTACTTTTCGATGGTTTCGAATTCTGGTGAAATGCTTCCTAAACTTATTTCTTTAGTAACATTCTCTTTTGGTTGTTCTATATTTTCTGAAGGATAAAATTTAATTCCTAAACTAATTAGTAACACTATAGATGCTGCTATAGGTAACCATGTAAAATTTTTCTTTTTTTGTTTTTGTTGATGCATTTCTGACATCAATAATTTTTCGAATTTATTTACATGGTTCGCAGACAATTCCACATTCGGTTCTTTAAAATCTTTTAGTTTTTCTCTAATATCTTTCTGCATAACTCGTGTTTTTTAATTGTTCTTTTAATAATTTTTTTCCTCTTAACAAGTGGGTTCTAGAGGTATTTTCTGTGATATTTAAAATTTCAGATATTTCTTGGTGATCGTATCCTTCCAGTAAATAAAGTGTTAAAACCAATCTGTATTTTTCTTTTAAGCTGTTTATTTGTTTTACAATTGTCGCTACAGAAATTTCTGAATCTACCTTCCAGCTATCATCTTCATCTTGTTTTTTATAAACTTCTTCATTTATAGAGACCAACTCTAATTTATTTTTCTTTAAATAATCGATACTTTGGTTGATAACAATTCTCTTTAACCATGCACCAAAAGCGACTTCTTCTTTATAACTCTCTATTTTTTTAAAAGCTTTAATAAATGCTTCTTGCATAATATCTTCTGCCACAAAACGATTTTTTGTGTATCTAAATGCGATTACAAACATTGCCTTTGAATATAAATTATACAGTTGCATTTGTGCTTTGGCACAGTTATTTTTACATTCTTCAATAATTGGTTGGTGTAGTTGATTTATTGAATTCATTATAATTTTCTTACCATAAAGACGATATATTTTTAGTCGCGTTGCAAAAATTGCAAAAAAATAAGCATTTTACGAAATTATGTTTTAACCTAACAGAATAAATTTCTTTGTGAACTCTTCGAAAAAACTTTGCTTCTTAGTGGTTATTCTTTAAATTTACGCATTAACTTTTATGAATGGATAAAAAAACATCTGCATTAAATGAAAAAGATGGGGTTTCTCGTCCAGAAACAACCAGTAAATCGAGTGCAGAAAAAATAAAATTAAGCAGGACTAAACAAAATTCTGTTGAAGAATATGTTTCTAAATTACTCGAAGGAAATATTACTTTTTTAAGTAGAGCCATTACTTTGGTTGAAAGTACCAATATAAAACACCAACAAAAAGCCAATAAAATTTTAGAAAAGTGTTTGCCTTATGCGAACAAATCTATAAGAATAGGAATTACTGGTGTTCCTGGTGTAGGAAAAAGTACGTTTATTGAAGCTTTTGGAAAACATTTAACTACCAATGGAAAAAAAGTAGCTGTTTTGGCTGTAGATCCAAGTAGCTCTGTAAACAAAGGTTCTATTTTAGGCGATAAAACTCGAATGGAACAATTAGTTACTGATAAAAATGCTTTTATAAGACCTTCGCCTTCTGGAACTTCTTTAGGGGGCGTTGCACAAAAAACACGAGAAAGTATTATTCTTTGCGAGGCTGCTGGTTTCGATACGATTATTATTGAAACGGTTGGGGTTGGACAGTCTGAAACCGTTGTTCACTCTATGGTAGATTTCTTTTTATTACTAAAATTGGCTGGTGCTGGAGACGAATTACAAGGAATTAAAAGAGGAATTATAGAAATGGCAGACGCCATTGTAATTAATAAGGCTGATGGAGAAAACGAAAAAAATGCAAAAATCGCTAAAGTTGAGTTTAACAGAGCTTTACATTTATATCCGTTAAAAGAAAGTAAATGGCAACCTAAAGTACTCACTGCAAGTGCGCTTTATAATTTAGGTATTGCGCAAATCGACCAAATGATTACCAGCTATATTTTGCTAACTAAAAAGAACAATTATTTTTACATAAAGCGAAACGAACAAAATAAATATTGGTTATTATCTACTATAAACCAGCAATTAAAAGACAATTTTTACAGTAATAAAGTAATAAAAAAGGCATTAGAGAAAGAAATAAAAAAACTAGAAAATGGAAAAACAACACCTTTTTTAGCTGCTAAAAAACTGTTGCAATTGTAATTTTGGTTTGTTTCTAATACCACTTACTATAAGAGAAAACAATAATTTTTTAAGAACTACAAAAAAGAAATACAAGAAATCGCATTCGCTACAAAACGTTTTTATTTTAAAAGTAGTAAGTGTAAAAGGCGTTTTATTACGGTAAATTAAATTTGTAGATAATATTTCACACACCAAACTGTGTTAAATGATGGTCTAAATGTTTATAAAACATATTATTCCATTCGTTTTTTGTTAATTTTCCAAAAGAATGAGATATTTTACCATCGAATTCTTCTTCTCCTAATTGCTGTGTTTTTTTAATAAAATCGATTAAACGTTTTTTTTCTGTTTCAAAAATCTTTTCGTCTGTAATTAAAAATTGAGCAGCAGTTCTACCATTTTTAGCATATGGTTTTTCTGAAACTACGAACTTTTTTACAATTGTTTTGAGCATAAATTTTGCAAATGCATTTGGTTTTGGATGCTTATCTGTATAAACCATTTCGTAAGTTACACAACAATGTGCCAGCATTTGCGAAACGGACATTTTACC
The DNA here is from genome assembly GCF_017498485.1 of Polaribacter batillariae. Lineage (NCBI taxonomy): Bacteria > Pseudomonadati > Bacteroidota > Flavobacteriia > Flavobacteriales > Flavobacteriaceae > Polaribacter > Polaribacter batillariae. The sequence goes on from NZ_CP071795.1 coordinate 641,818, forward strand.
CCAATTGGGTTGGGTGTTGGGTGTTAATTTTTCGATTCTAGAAATTACTTCGTCTGTAACTTCTTTGGTAAAAATGTTTTTCATTTTAATGTAAAATTTTAAATAATAATTCTTTTAAAATATCATCATTCGTTTGTTTGGCACCAACTCCTTTGCTTTTAACATCTGCATCTCTTAAAAAAGCAATTACTTGTGCTACTTTTCGCATTGGGTAGTTTCTGCTTGCTAAAAAATATTCATCTACAAAATACGGATTTACCCCCAAAGCCTTTGCAACAGCGCTTTTCGATTTATCTTTTAATCCGTGAAACATTAATAATTGTGTAAAAAAACTGTTTAGCAAAGAAATTGTCATTACCAAAGGATTATTTTTAGGATTTTCTGCAAAATAATTAATAATTCTATTGGCTTTTACAATGTTCTTCTCTCCTACTGCTTTTCTTAACTCGAAATTATTAAAGTCTTTAGAAATTCCGATATTTTCTTCTATATGTTTGTCGTTAATTATTGTTTCTTTAGGAAGAATAAGCATTAATTTATTTAACTCGTTCGAAATTTTACTTAAATCTGTTCCTAAAAACTCTACCAGCATTAAAGAAGCCTTGGGTTCTATTTGGTATTGCTGGCCGCTTAAAACTCTGCGAATCCAATCTGAAACTTGGTTTTCGTACATTTTTTTACTCTCGAAAACCAAACCAGATTTTGCAATTACTTTGTGTAGCTTTTTACGTTTATCGAGTTTTTTATATTTATAATTAATAACTAAAACCGTTGTTGGTTGCGGATTTTCTGCATAAGGCACTAATTTTTCGATGGTTCTGCTTAAATCTTGGGCTTCTTTAACAATTATAACCTGCTTTTCTGCCATCATTGGGTAACGTTTTGCAGCAGAAACAACATCTTCTATAGTTGCATCTCTACCATACATTACTTGCTGGTTGAAACCTTTTTCTGCTTCATCTAATACGGTATCTTCAATAAAATCGGAAATTTTATCTATATAATAAGGCTCTTCACCCATTAAAAAATAAATGGGTTTTAAATTTCCTTTTTTTATGTCTGAAACAATTGCGTTTATTTCGTTCATTTATCCTTTTATAATTACAGCGTTTTGTAACTCTTCTTTTGTAGGAGTTTCGAACCAACTCTCCATAAATTCAAAATTATCTTCGGTTACTTCAAATTCAAAAGTTTCACCTTTTTCTGTATTTCTATTTAAAATTCTCTTTTTTCTAATCTCTTTTGAAAAATCTAAAAAATAAGTTTTTATTTCTATATTATTTTCTGTTGCAAATTTTCTAAACTTTTCTCTATGTGAAAACTTAGAAAGTCCAACATCTAAAATACTATCTACTCCTAATTTTTCTAATTGTAAAATAGTGTCTTGCATTAACAATTCTGCTCTTTCAATTCTTTCTAAAAACCAATCTAAACCATCTTTTTCAGTTTTATCAGGAAAAAAAAGTATCTTATTCCATTTATCTAAAGTAAAAACAAATCCATTTACTTCTAATTTTAATTTATTAGCATATGTAGATTTTCCTGCGCCAGTATTCCCAACTAATAAATGTATCATAACTGATTTTTAATTACTTTTATCGAATGCAAAAATTGAATTTACCAAACTATAAATTCAGACTCAAAAGTAACGAAAATAAGACGCTTATTTTTGATAATTTGAGAAAAAAATATATGGTTTTAACTCCAGAAGAATGGGTTCGTCAGCATTTTGTGCAATTTTTAATTGACGAAAAAAAATATCCAGTTTCGTTAATTGCCTTAGAAAAACAGTTGATTATTAACAATCGAAGAAAAAGAACCGATATTTTAGTTTTTAACAAAAAAGGAAATTACGATATTATTGTAGAATGCAAAGCGCCTTCTATAAAAATTACGCAAGCTACTTTCGACCAAATTGCACGTTATAACTTAAAATTAAAAGCCAATTATTTAGTTGTTACCAATGGTTTAGAACACTTTTATTGTAAAATGGATTTTAAAAATGAAACGTATATTTTTTTAAAGGAAATTCCTGATTACAAATAATATTTAACCGCAAAGTTTTACGATAGATGATTTTTTCTTTGCATTCTTTGCAAAAAAAATTTGCATCTCTAAGTTTCATTTTTTCACATTAATTTCACAACGAAACCAATTTTTAAAATGTAAATTCGCAACCTTGAAAACAGCCATTGTCATATTAAATTGGAACGGAAAAAAACTTTTAGAGCAGTTTTTACCTTCTGTAGTGAGTTTTAGTTCGGAACTTGCTGATATTTATGTGGCAGACAATGCTTCTACAGATGCTTCGATTTCGTATGTAAAAGAATTTTTTCCTTCTGTAAAAATTATAGAAAATGCTGTAAATGGTGGTTATGCCAAAGGTTACAACGATGCTTTACAATCTGTAAACGCCGATATTTATTGTTTGCTGAATTCTGATATTGAAGTGACCGAAAATTGGTTACCTCCTGTTTTAAACATTTTTAAGAATGATAAAAACACAGCCATTGTGCAGCCTAAATTATTAGACTTTAAAGACAAAAAAAAGTTCGAATATGCTGGTGCTGGTGGTGGTTTTATAGATTTATATGGATACCCATATTGCAGAGGACGAGTTTTTAATAATTTAGAAATTGACAAAGGGCAGTTTAACGATACTACAGATATTTTTTGGGCCTCTGGTGCCTGTTTATTTATCCGCTCTAAAGTGTATCATAAAATCGATGGTTTAGACGAAGATTATTTTGCACATCAAGAAGAAATTGATTTGTGCTGGAGAGTTCAAAACATTGGCTATAAAGTAAAGTATGTTGGAAATTCTACTGTTTATCATGTTGGCGGAGCCACTTTACAGGAAACAAATCCGCATAAAACCTATTTAAATTTTAGAAACAGTTTACTTAATGTTATTAAAAACGTTCCTAAAAAATGGTTTTTATTCGTTGTTTTTTCTCGTTTAATTTTAGACGGCATTGCTGGTTTAAAATTTATTTTTGAATTAAGACCCATACATACTTGGGCTATTTTAAAGGCACATTTAAGCTTTTATAAAAACTTTTTTAAATTTTTAGGAAAGCGAAGAAAACTACAAAAAAAACAAGATTACAATTTACACACCAGTATTGTTTGGCAGTATTTTGTTTTGGGAAGAAAGAAATTTGACGAACTTGAATAGGTTCAAAATTCTCAATTCAAAGTTCGTAGATTCAAGTACCAAGTGCAAGTTTTTGATTTTGGTTAATAAATTGATAAAAAACCTCTTTAGGGGTTCTGTATCCTAACTTTTTTCTTGGTCTATTATTGAGTTTGTTTACCGTTTCAAAAATATCCTTTTGTTTGACATTATCCAAGTGTTCATTTTTTGGGAAATATTGTCTGATAAGTTTGTTCGTATACTCGTTAAGTCCACGTTCCCAAGAGCTATAAGGGTGAGCAAAATAGACATCACAATTTAATTTTTCTGCTATTTTTTTATGTCCTGCAAACTCTTTTCCATTATCATTGGTAATTGTTCGAACCCATTTTTTATGTGGTGCTAAAGTGTTTATAGTCATTTTTGTAATCATATCTGCTTTTTTTCCTGTCACATTTTCAATCCATAAAAAACTAGAATAGCGATCTACAATGGTTAATAAAGCTCCTTTATGGTCTTTTCCTATAATTAAATCAGATTCTAAATCACCTACTCTTTCTTTGAGTTCTACAATTTTTGGACGTTTTTCTATAGACACTTTATCGGGTATTTGTCCTCTATTGGATTTACTTCCATACCTTTTTTTATATTTTTTTTGACCTGTTCGTAGTTCTTTATAAAGCAATCCTCCTTGTCTTTTATCTTGCCAAACATATTGGTAAATTCGCTCGTGAGAGACCATCTGTATTGCTTTAAGTTTACACCAACCAACTATCTGTTCTGGAGACCATTGAAATTTAATTATTTTTTCTTTGATTATTTTTTTCATTTCCGTTGAAAAAATAGTCTTATAATGGCCTTCTTTTTTACGCTCATCAGCTAATTTTTGTGCGTGTTTAGCACTATAAGTCCTAGGTTTTGAGTTCCTTTTCAATTCTCTATAAAAAGTACTTTCATTAATACAAAGTGATTTAATAATCTCTTTTTTACTAATTTTTGCCTTAAGCATTAATTCTATTGAGTACCTTTGTTCGAAAGTTAATTGTTTGTAGTTCATATCACAAATCTTTGACTTTTTTTGGACTTTTCCTAACGGGGTAAAACCCGTAGGAAAATCCTATCAAAAACTTGCACTAGCATTTGAATCTAGGGTTTAAAGTTTAAATATTGAACTTTAAATTACGTCTAAACTTCCTTTTCCTTCTCTAATTACCTCTGGTTCGCTCGACGTTAAATCGATTACTGTAGAGGCATGATTGTCTCCATAACCACCATCGATAACAACATCTACTAATTTATTCCATTTTTCGAAAATGAGTTCTGGATCTGTGGTGTATTCTAAAACATCATCATCGTCTCTAATAGAAGTAGATACAATTGGGTTTTCTAATGCTTCTACTAAACACTTAACAATATTGTTGTCTGGAATACGAATACCTACTGTTTTTTTCTTTTTAAATACTTTGGGTAAGTTATTACTGCCTGGTAAAATAAAGGTGTAAGGACCTGGCAATGCTCTTTTTAAGATTTTAAAAGTAGGCGAATCTATTTGTTTTATATAATCGGAAAGGTGACTTAAATCGTTGCAAATAAAAGAGAAATTTGCTTTATCTAATTTTACACCTTTTATCTGTGCAATTTTTTCTAAGGCTTTAGTGTTGGTAATATCGCAACCCAACCCATATACAGTATCTGTTGGGTATATAACTAACCCGCCAGAACGCAAAATTTTTACAACTTTTGCAATTTCTTTGGGGTTTGGGTTTTCTTTATAAATTTTAATAAACTCTGCCATGTTATAAAAATACAAAAAAACTCAGCTTATTTTACAAACCGAGTTTATTTTTATTTTTATAGGGAAGTTTTTTTAAGTTTAGCTTTTATCTACCAACCTAAAACCTTCTCCGTGAATATTTAAAATTTCGACATTTTCGTCGTCTTTTAAATATTTTCTTAATTTTGCGATGTACACATCCATACTTCTAGATGTAAAGTAATTATCGTCTCTCCATATTTTTGTTAATGCCAACTCTCTAGGCATTAAGTCGTTTTTATGAATGGCCAACATGCGTAATAATTTGGCTTCTTTTGGAGATAGTTTTGTAGGTTCGCCATCTTTTCCAACAGATAAATGTCTTAATTTAGAATTGAAGAAAAAGCCTCCTATATGAAACTCGAACTGCTCGCTTTCTGAAGTTGTGTCAGATTCTTTACGTTGTAAAATTGCTTTAATTTTATGCAATAATACTTCCGAATCGAAAGGCTTGTTTAAATAGTCGTCTGCACCCACAGAATACCCTTTTAACACATCTTCTTTTAATGTTTTTGCTGTTAAAAAAATAATAGGTACTTCTTTATTTGTACTTCTAATGTCTTGTGCTAAAGAAAAACCATCTTTTCTTGGCATCATTACATCTAAAATACACAAATCGTAATCGCTGTTTTTAAACATAATTAAACCTTCTATTCCATCTTTTGCATGTGTTACATTGTAATCGTTTAATGCTAAATAATCTTTTAGAACTGTTCCAAAATTTGGATCATCTTCTACTAATAAAATCTTTTTACTTCCCATTGTTTTATTTATTAAATTAAAGGTAATTTTACCGTGAATATACTTCCTTTTCCTTTTTCACTTTCAACAAAAACTGTTCCATGGTGTTTTTCTACAATTTCTTTTACGTAGGCCAACCCTAAACCATGCCCTTTTACATCGTGAACATTTCCTTTTTGTTCTCTGTAAAATTTATCGAAAACTTGTTTTTGAACTGCTTTGCTCATTCCTATGCCTTTATCTTGTATTTTAAAGATAAAAAACTTGTTAGTACTTTCTGTATAAACATCTATTATAGGAGCGCCTTCTGAATATTTTATAGCGTTTTCTAACATATTTACCACCACATTTGTTAAATGAAATTGGTTTCCTGGTAATTCTGAGACTACTGCTTTAAAGTAGGTTTTAACACGCCCTTTTCTATCATCTACCAACAAACTAACATGGGTAATCGCGTCTTCGATTACGTCGTGAAAATCTATGGTTTCCTTACTTAAATCTATCTGATTTTTTTCTAATCGAGAAATACGCAATACATTTTCTACTTGCGAATGCATTCTTTTATTTTCGTCTCTAATCATTTGTACATAACGCAAAACTTTATCGTTATTACCTAAAATTTTAGGGTTTTTTATAGAATCTAATGCCAAATTTATGGTTGCGATTGGCGTTTTAAATTCGTGCGTCATATTATTAATAAAATCGGTTTTAATTTCGGATATTTTTTTCTGACGAATGAGCTGGTACAAAGAGCTCGAAAAAGCAATGATAATAATAAATATAAAGAATAAAGAGAGCAACAAAATTCCTGAAATTCCCGATAGAATATGTTTGTTTTTGTTCGGGAAAGTTACAAATAATTCGTATTCTACATCGCCATTTATATCATTAAATAAAGGGTATTTATAACTATCTTTTCTATTAATTGTGTAATAACCAGATTTTAATTTGGTAGCTAAACCATCTTTTGTATAAACCCCATATTTAAAGTCTAAATTTATATTTCTTTTTTCTAATTCTTCTTTAATCGCATTGTTTAATTCTTTGTTACTTATTCTTAAATGTATTGGTTTTTTTGCGTTATAATCTTTGTACAACTTATCGATTTGTAAATCTTCTAACTCTGGAAATTTTTTAATGTAAGAAAAGCTAACCTCGTCTTTGATTGAAAATAAATCGTCCACTCCAGATATTATTTTGGCTTCAAAAAAATCTTTTTTTCCTTTAAATCTTTTAAAGATAATAGAATCGTTGTTTAAAAAATCTGTTGTTAGTTTAAAGTTTTCTTCTAAAATTGTACTTCCGTATGTAAATTTCTGTTTTGTGGTAGTATCTATTTCTTGAATTAAAAGGCTTTGTAATTTGGCATTGTCTGCAGTACCTTTTTCTTTGACAAGAGCTTTTATTTTTGTTCTAAAAAGGCTTGTTTCGCGATCGTTAATTCTTTCTGAGGCACTCCCTAAAGAACGCTGAACATCGTTTTTAAATTGTGCTTTTCTACTCTCTAATGCATTGTTTATCCAATAGAGTTGTACAGCAATAATTCCTATTAAGGAAATACTCATGAGTACTACAATAATGATAAACATTTTTTTTCGCATCATCAAATTTAACACTTTCAAAAATTGAAAATTAAGTTTTTAACTTTAATTAACGGGTTTTATTAAATTTTAAGTGTTTTTTAACAATATTGCTAACAAATATTAAATTAGGTTACTTTTTTCTGTTAAAATATTATGAATATTATTTACTTGATTTTCAGTAATTTCGAGTGATAAATTCTCTATAACGTAGTTTGATTGTAGTAATTTTTTGTCTTCTTTCCATTGATTATTTATGCGTTCTAAAATTTGGGCTTTTGTAGCAGCACCTCTTTGCATAACACGTGCTATTCTAACATCTAACGGAACAAATACAGAGATTATAAATTCGCATTGTTTGTCTGCTTTGCTTTCAAATAAAATTGCGTTTTCGTAAATAATATAGGTTTTATCTTTATGCGTTTTTATAAAATTTTTAAAATGATTTCGAACCTCTGGATGAACAATACCGTTTAAGATTGCTAATTTTTTTTTATCTTTAAAAACAATACTAGCAATAAAAGCTCTATTTAATTGGTTGTTTTCGAAAGATTGTTTGCCAAACGCATCTATTATTTTAGATTTTATTTTACTAGAAGAGTTCATTAATTTCTTGGCTTCTTCATCTGCAATATAAATAGCAACTTCTTGTTTTTTAGCAAACATTTTTGCTACGGTAGTTTTACCACTTCCAATTCCGCCTGTTAAACCAACAACCATACTTATTTTTGAATTAAGAAATCTATTTTTTTAGGAGCGATTCTAAAACTTTTTACAAATTTAGAAGTGCTTATTACTTTCGGAAGTAAATAGTTTAAACGATTCTTTTTTACAACATTATAATCGCATTCAATTTGAAAAGAACCTTCAGTAATTTTATTAAAATTTGTTAGAGAGGCAACAAATGTAACTTCTACTTTTTTGGGTAAAGTGGTTATTTTTATGTTTGATGGAAGGTTTGTAATTCTGTAAGGAACTTCGATAGTACCTTCTGTAAATTGTTCTACTCTGCCTTGTACAAATGCTTTTGTTTTACTAAACTTTAAGTTCTTATTATTTGCTGGTTTTAAAACAGTTACCTCTTTTTTAAAATCATTTTTTACATCTTCTAACTCAATAGGAGACAATTCTAATTCAGTTAAGCGATCGATTTCTTTTTTAGGTCCAGAAACAACAATGCTATCTGGAGAAATTATAATATCGTCTGCCAAATCGTACCCAACATGATATTTAAGTTTTAAGTTGGGTTTTAGAGGAATTTTTTTACTCGTTAAAGTTCCTAAGTCTAACAATAAAGAATCTTGAAGAATTTCTTGAACCACAATTCCATAAGGCATTTGCTTTTGGATATTGTTTAGTTGATTTTTTGTTAAAATATAATAAATATTGTTTTTCTTTTTGAGTAAATTATTGGCTTTAATTTCGATTGGTTTTCCACTAAAACCAGATTTTAAAATTTTAAAGCCACTCGCTTTTATGGTAATATCTATTTCTTTTACAGGAGCCGATTGTAATAATTTATTTTGAGCAATTTCTTTATATTCTATAGGAAATTTTAATGTCGTTACATATTCTTTCGAAAGTGTAATTAGAAACCAAATAAGTACAGAGGCTAGTAGAAAGCCAACAAATGTTTTAGGAATTTTACTTTTCGATTTCAAAATTTTATTGTTTTAAATGCAATCTACATAAAAGCAGGCAAACAAAAAAGTGAGCATTGTCTAAAAAAGACCCTACTCACTTTTAATACCTCTATTTTTTAATTATTTCTTTGCTGGTGTTGCGTATTTCTTGCTCAATTCCATAGAAATTGCAGAGCGTTCGAATTTTATTCTTCCTGCTCCAGTTTCTATTGTAACTGTATTATCTGTATTGTTTACTTCTGTAATTTTTCCATGAATTCCACTAGAAGTAACTATTTTAGAACCTGTTTTTATCTCTGCCTGAAAAGCTTTTTCTTTTTTTTTACGGTTCATTTGTGGTCTTATCATAAAAAAATATAAGACTAAAATCATCGCTGCAAAAGGCAACATACTCATTAAACCACCAGACTCTGCTTGTAAAATTATTGTTTGAAACATTGTAATTATTTTCCTTTTGGAATTACAGAACCTTTTATTCTAAGAACTTCTCTACCAGACTCTGTATTGGTAGTTAAAGTAATGTCTTTTTGTTGTCTATTAGGTTTGCCTGTAGTATTAAATTTTACTTGAATTTCACCAGTTTCTCCTGGTTTAATAGGTGCTTTTGGCCAAACAGGAACCGTACAACCGCAAGTAGATTGTGCATTTGTAATTACCAAATCTGTTTTACCAGAGTTTGTAATTTTAAAAACCTTTTCTACGATATCTCCTTCGTTTACAGTACCAAAATCGTATTCTTTTTCTTCAAAAGTAATCGAGGCAGTTCCTTTTTTAATTTCTGCATCTCTATACTTTGCTTTCTCTACGTTTTTCTTGTTAATTTTTGAAGTTGCATTTTCGTTTCCACAAGAAACTAAAATTGTAGAAGCAACCATAAATGCGAATAAAAATTTTATATTTTTCATCTTAATTATATTTTTTGTAAAAATAACAAATTTATTATTGTTAACAAGGTTTAAAGCAATCCTCTTCCTATTTTAACAATTTTTTTTGTTGCTAAAAATTCTTTAGAAATTTTATCTAAAACACCATTTATAAAGTAACTACTTTTTGATGTGGAGTAATCTTTAGAAATTTCGATATATTCGTTAATGGTAACTCTGGTTGGTATCGATGGAAAATTAATAAATTCTGTAATTGCCATTTTTATTAAAATCATATCTATTTCTGCAATTCTATCAGTTTCCCAATTGGGTGTTTTTTCTTCGATAATTTGCTCGTATTCTTGTTGTTTTAAAACCGTTTTACGGAATAAGTTAAACACAAAATCTTCGTCTTCTTTGTCTTTATATAAAGCCCCTAATACAAATGGCGCACTTTCTTTTTGCTTGCTTAGAGATTTTACCACCCAAGTATTTACAAACGGTATATCATCTACCCAAGAAATCATTTTATCTTCGAAATAGTCTGCTAATTTTTCGTTAGGCGCAATAATTTCTTTAAAAAAATCGATTACAAAAGTAGTATCTACTTTGTAAGAATTTTCGGTAGTATTTAAGTATTTTTTATATAAATCGCTTTTTTGTAATGCTTCAAAAATAATTTTTACGTACTCGTTATCAACCTGCCAATTATTTAATTTATTTAGCTCTATATAGCCTTCGATACTAATGCTTTCTGCTAATTTATTAATTAAACGATTCTCTAAAAACTTGGTGTTTGGTTTTAAATCTGCAGAAGTTGCTAAGATTTTCTTTTTGGAAAGTGCGATTTTTTTTGCGGCTAATTTTTGTACTTCTACCAATAAAAGTAGGTTTAAAACGTACAAATCGAACATTTTTAAAATGCTATATTTTAAAAATTTTTCTTCTTTTAAAACATCGTCGTTTTTAGATTGAAGCATCGCATATACAGACTGCATTACTTTTACTCGAATATGTCTTCTGTTAATCATTTGCTTAAAGAACTTAATATATAAATTGATAGATTTTTTTCTAACATATTGCAAAAATAGTACTATTTTACTTTTAATCGACACACATTTTAAAATCTTTTGTGTAAAATTAATCTTAAAATTCAGCAATAAATTAACCTAATTTTTTATGGATAAAATACTATCTTCGTGCTTTAAAATAACGTGCTTTTGGTTTTTATTTCATCATAAAAAAATAAATTGTTTAAAAACGTTATTACTGCTTATATTTTAAAAAACAAAACATCTAAATTGAAGGCTTTACAATACATTAATAAGTATTTTATTAAATATAAATGGCGATTATTAATAGGTATATTAATTACCATTCTTTCTAAAATATTGGCTTTAAAAGTGCCACAAATTGTGGGAGATTCTTTAAATATTGTAGAAGATTATCAAATCGCAAAAAAAAATAATTTACCAGAAGCAGAGTTAGCAGTTTTATTAAAAGAAGTAGAACATCAATTATTAATAAATATTTTAGTAATTGTTGGAGTTGCCATTTTGGCAGGTTTTTTTACTTTTTTAATGCGACAAACCATTATTGTAACTTCTCGTTTGGTAGAGTTCGATTTAAAGAATGAAATCTATCAACAATATCAAAAACTATCGCTTAATTTTTACAAAAAAAATAGAACTGGAGATTTAATGAACCGAATTTCTGAAGACGTTTCGAAAGTAAGAATGTATGTGGGCCCTGCTGTAATGTATAGTATGAATATGATTGTGTTAATCGCAGTTGGTTTTACACAAATGATTCGCATTGATGTAAAATTAACAATGTACACCTTAATTCCTTTTCCTCTTTTATCGATTTCTATATTTATTTTAAGCAAAGTAATTCATAAAAGAAGCACCATTGTACAACAATACTTATCGAAATTAACCACTTTTAATCAAGAATTTTTCTCTGGAATTGGCGTGGTAAAATCGTATGGAATCGAACAGAAAATTATCGACGATTTCGATACAATTGCAAACGAAAGCAAAGAAAAAAACATTCATTTACACAAAGCAAACGCACTTTTTTTTCCGTTGATGATTCTATTAATTGGATTAAGCAATTTAATTGTAATTTACATTGGTGGAAAACTATATATAAATAACGAAATTCAGATTGGAACCATTATCGAATTTTTACTCTATGTAAATATTCTTACATGGCCAGTAGCAGTAATTGGTTGGGTAACCTCTATGATACAGCAAGCTGAAGCTTCGCAAGCAAGAATAAATGAGTTTTTAGAAGAAGTTCCAGAAATACAGAATACCAATAATTCGCCAACCAATTTACAAGGAGAAGTTACTTTTAAAAACGTAACTTTTACTTACGACGATACCAACATTACTGCTTTAAAAAATATAAATTTTACTGTAAAAAAGGGAGAAACTGTGGCTATTTTAGGAAAAACAGGTTCTGGAAAATCTACCATTATAGAATTAATTGCACGTTTATATGATACCAAAGAAGGAGAAATTCTTTTAGACGGACAAAATATTCAAAACGCAAATTTAAACGATGTTAGAAATCAAATTGGTTTTGTACCACAAGACCCTTTCTTATTTTCTGAAACCATCGAAAACAACATTAAATTCGGAAAAGAAGATGCCACTGAAGCAGAAATAATACAGGCTTCGAAAGATGCTGTTGTGCACGAAAATATTGTTGATTTTCCACGTGGTTACAAAACCATTTTGGGCGAAAGAGGTGTTACCTTGTCTGGAGGTCAAAAACAACGTGTTTCTATTGCTAGAGCGATTATAAAAAACCCTAAAATTTTAATTTTTGATGACTGTTTATCTGCTGTAGATACCGAAACCGAAGAAAGAATTTTAGAAAGCTTAAAAAAAGTTTCTAAAAATAAAACCACTTTTATTATTAGTCACAGGGTTTCATCTGCAAAAAATGCAGATAAAATTTTGGTGTTAGACAATGGTAAAATTACACAACAAGGAACTCACAATCAATTAATAACACAAGAAGGTTATTATAAAGAGTTATACGAACAGCAACTTTTAGAAAAAGAAAATTAATCTTTAACATTGCTACATTAAATATTTTGTTAGATTTGTTGAGTAAAATAAAAATTATAACTACAATTTTTTAAGATTATGGCAGAGAGAGTTGAACAGGAAGAAATTTTTTCACAAGTATTAAGAGCAGGAAGAAGAACCTATTTTTTTGATGTTAGAGCCACAAAAGCAGACGATTATTACTTAACAGTTACCGAAAGTAAAAAATTTACGCACGATGATGGAACTTTCCATTACCAAAAGCACAAAATTTATTTATATAAAGAAGATTTTTCTGACTTCCATGAAATGTTAAAAAAAGCGACAGATTATATTGTTGCCGAAAAAGGAGACGAAGTAATTAGCGAACGTCATCAAAAAGATTTCAAAAAAGAAGAACTTAAAGAAGACGAAATAAAGGCTCCTGAAAGTTTTACAGACGTTTCTTTCGAAGATATATAACACTTAACTGTTACCCAAACTGTTTTGTATTAATTTGTTTGTAAGTGTTTTTTATTTACAGATAAGTTTATTTAACCGATTTCAATTCAAATTCAATTTACTTACTAAGAAAACCGCAAATGTATGTTTGCGGTTTTTTTATGTATGAGGCTAATCTGCGTCTTTTTTAGGTTTGTTTAAATTATAAGATACACCAAAGAAATAACCAACACCAAACCTTTCTTCGGTGGTTACCAAATTGTTTTCTGGTAATAAATATGATGTATTAGCATCATAATCTCCTACAAGTCTTTCAACCCTACCCAAAGTTACTCCTGTAGATAGTATTATTCTTTCATCTTTTCCAAAAGAAATACCTAATCCTGCTAAAAATTGAAATTCTTGTGCTTCTTTTAACAAGGCACCAAAGCTAAATAGGTACGAATAATTTTTTTCAGACCTATATTTTAAATTCATTAAAGTACCAAAACCATAATCTAAATTTCCTAAATCTTTTTGTCTAATAAACTTCTTTCCTTCATTTCCTTCAGTTAAATCGTCTTTTGTGTAAAATTTATCGTCCAAAAGGCTGCTAAAAAATAAACCTCCACTAAAATCGATTTTAAAGCCACCTGTAATCCACACTCTGTAAGAATAAGTATCTATTAAATCATTGGTTTTTTTATCATAAATTTCAAGAATAACTTCAACTAAATCGATATTTTTTCCATTTACATCAATAGGTAATGTGTAATTACTAAAACTAATATTTTTTAATTTATTTAAATTTTCTTTTATAGTAGAAAATGTATTCTCTAAAATAGTAATGGTTTTACCTAAGGAAGCGTCTTGGTAATTTTCAACATTATTCTCGGTCTCTAATACCGAAAGCTCTTTTTTAAAATCATAATAAGACTTAATAAATTCATTTACTTCATCTTTAAAAAAGGCCTCGTTTAAAGATTGTAAATTCGAATTATTAATCATAAAAAAGTTTACTTCATCTAGTAACTGATTAATATTGTCTTTTAGATTTAGTAGTTTTACTTTTATTTTTTTTGCCTATCTTCTTTAATAAATTTAATAGCGGTTTCTTTATTTATTAATAATTGATTGTTTTTAATCTTAAAATCTTCAAACAAAAATTCATCTACACGCACACTATCAACTTTCGATAATTTACCGTGTTTTAATCTAGTATCTTTTTTAGATTTATTTAAAAAAACATCAGGATTTGTTTCAAATTTATTTTTTATAAGAGCATTAATACTATCTAAACTTTCTTCTTCGATTGTTTTTATAACTTGAGGGGAATTTGTTTCTTTAGGAAATAAATCTGTAGTAGAAGAGTCAACAAAAAGATTTATATTATTCTTTTTTAATTTGTAAGAATATTTTAATGGATTTCCATTCACGAGTTCAAATATAATGGGTTTTTGTAATTTGATGTAAGTTGTTTTTTCCATTAGAAATTTTTAAACTATTTTCATGCGGCTTGCTTAAATCTATTGAAATTATAGTAGGTTTTATAAAATTATCTTGAGAATAAAAAGCAAAAGAAATTAAAGTGAACAGTAAAAAGAGTGAATTTTTCATAATTTTAAAGTTTTGGTAGATTTTTGTAAACCTATTTAAAAAATTAAAATGTATAGATACCTATAATTAGGTATTTACAAAACACGGTTCATCGTTTTAGACTTAGAAACGGTTTCCTCCCACTCTTTATTTGCAATACTGTCTTTGGTTATGCCACCACCAACGTATATAGAAGCTTTGTGATTGTTTATTTTCATACAGCGTAAATTCACAAATAAATGGGTTTCTTTTTTTCCTTTTTTAGAAGAATTAAAATTGATTTCTCCTAAAAAACCAGTATAAAAACTTCGTTGATAGTTTTCATTTTCTAGAATAAAATCTTTTGCCACATTTCTTGGCAAACCACAAACAGCAGGTGTTGGGTGCAAAGCAGCAATAAGTTCTTTTAATGTAGATTTTTTATTTAAATTTCCAGAAACCTTTGTTCTTAAATGCAGTAAACTGCCTGCTTTTATAGTTTCTGTTTTATTAATTTTTAGTGAATTTGCAATGTTTTTTAACTGTTGCTTAATAAAATCGGTTACCAATTGCTGCTCTTCTAATTCTTTTGATTTCCAAACAATATGTTCGTTCGAGTTTGCAACTTGTGTACCTGCTAAAGACATGGTATTAAAAACTGCTTGTTCTACTTCTAACAATGTTTCTGGAGTTGCACCCAACCACAAACCTATTTTTGGATGATACCAAACATACACAAATGCATTGTTGTAAGTCGATAAGAGTTTTTTAAAAACGTTTATCAAAACAAATTTTTCTAAAAAAACCAATTCTTCTCTCGAAATTACTACTTTTTGCATGGTTCCCATTTTTATGGAATCAATGGCTTTTTTAATAATTTTTATATGATTTTCTTTGGAAGAATGGCTAGAAATAAAAGGCTCTTTTACAGAAGTATCTATTTTTAATTCGAGCTTTTCTTGTAAGAATTCTGCATTTTCTTTTGGAAATAGTATGGTGTTTTCTTCATTATTAAAAGGTGCAAACACAAAACCGCTTTCGTTATAATTTTTAGAATAATGCAATGCATCATCTTTCATAAAAAAAGCAGAAATTTCTGTACTATTAGGCTTTCTGTAGGCTACAAAAGGCTTTTTTGTAGAGTAAGAAGCGTGTATTTTATCAAAAATAAGATTCAATATTCTTGTTTTTTAAATTATTGAATTTATTTTCTTTTTTCTAAAACAATATTTGTCATTTTAGCAACAGAAATTAAGTTACGATCTTCATCTACAATTGTAACTTCCCATAAATGAGTGGTTTTTCCTTTGTGAACATTTTTTGCAGTAGCAAAAACAACACCTTCTCGCTTGCTTTTAATATGGTTTATCGAAAGCTGAATTCCGTTTATAAATTGAGATTTGCTATCAATAAAAAAGTTAGAAGCTGCACTTCCTACACTTTCTGCAAGCGCTGCAGTTGCGCCTCCATGTAATTGCCCATAAGGCTGATGCACTCTCGAATTTACAGACATTTTTGCTGTTAAAAAATCTTCGCCAACATCAACATATTCGATATTAAGTGTTTCCATAAGCGTGTTTTTAGAACGCTCGTTAAATGCTTTTAAAATTTTAGAATTATCCATAACCTCTAATTATAGTGTAAAAGTACGTATAAAAAATTGTATTTTTGCAATCGAAAAGCTTACACATTTTATGTACAAAATACGCGTAATTTTAGATACAAAAGAAGATATTCTAAGAACCATTCTTGTAAATAACACCTTTAATTTAGAAGATTTACATTTTACGATTGCCCAATCTTTTGGTTTTAACGGACAAGAAATGGCTTCTTTTTATAGAACGGATGATGAGTGGAACCAAGGTGAAGAAATTCCGTTATTTAATATGGCAGAAGCTGGTGAAGGCATTTCTATGAAAACCTGTACTTTGGTAGAAACTTTGCCTGAAGAAAACCAAAAATTAATTTATGTGTACGATTTCTTAAAAATGTGGACTTTTTATGTAGATGTTGTAGAAATTACTTCAGAAATTAAAAAAGATTTGCCTGAAATTGTACTTTCTGTTGGAGAAATTCCTGATAAAGCTCCCGAAAAAGAATTTATTGCAGACAAGTTAGACAGCGATTTCGATGATGAAGATGACGAATTCGATCCTTTCGACGATTTCGATTTTAATGAGTATTAATTTTTAGCTATAGTACTCATTTTAAATTGATGTTTCTGCCAAAGACTAAGACTGCCAACTGAATACTGAATACTGAATACTGAATACTTAATACTTAATACTTAATACTTAATACTTAGTACTTAAATTTGTAACAATTTTAAACTTTAGTCGTCTTATTGCAACTATAACCAACTAAACACAATTTTCTTTGGAAACAATACTATCTTTAAAAAATCTCGACAAAAAATACGGTGCTGTTCATGCAGTAAACAATCTTTCTTTTGACATTCAAAAAGGAAATGTTTATGGTATTTTAGGCCCAAATGGAAGTGGAAAATCAACTACTTTAGGCATTATTTTAAACGTTGTAAACAGAACTTCTGGAGAATTTTCTTGGTTCGATGGCAAACTTTCTACCCACGAAGCTTTAAAAAAAGTAGGTGCAATTATAGAACGCCCTAATTTTTATCCGTACATGACTGCAACTCAAAACTTAAACTTAATTTGTACTATAAAAGGGGTTTCTCCAGAAAAAATCGACGAGAAATTAAAAACCGTAAATCTTTACGAACGAAGAAATAGTAAGTTTAAAACATTTTCTTTAGGAATGAAACAACGTTTGGCAATAGCATCTGCATTGTTAAACGACCCAGAAATTCTAATTTTAGATGAGCCTACAAACGGTTTAGACCCTCAAGGAATCCATGAAATACGTCAAATAATTCAAAAAATTGCCAACACAGGAACTACCATTTTATTAGCCTCTCACCTATTAGACGAAGTCGAAAAAGTATGTTCTCATGTAGTTGTTATTAGAGAAGGAATAAAATTATACAGTGGTAGAGTTGACGAGATGACTGCTTCTAATGGTTTGTTTGAATTAAAAGTAGATGCTAATGAGCAAAAATTGTTAGAAGTTCTCGAAAAGCACCCAGCAATTGGAAAAATTACAAAAGAAAATGAAACAATCATAGCGACTTTAAATAGCAATATTTCTTCCTCTGAAATAAATTCATTTTTATTCGAAAACAATATTACTCTATCTCATTTGGTAAAACGCAAACCAAGTTTAGAGCAACAGTTCTTAGATTTAACGAACAATAACTAACCTAAAATGTCGGTTCGAGCGCAGTCGAGAACTTTGTCATTTAAAATATAAATACCATGTTAAGACTATTAACAATAGAATTTCACAAATTAAAATACAATAGAGCAAGTAAGGTTTTATCGCTTATTTACTTTGGCTTATTGGCTGCGATTGCATTAATTGCGGCTATTAAATTCGACATTGGCCCCATAAAATTTCATTTGGCAGAAATGGGCATTTTTAACTTTCCTTATATTTGGCACTTTAATACCTATGTTGCTGCTGGGCTTAAATTCTTTTTACTTTTAGTAATTGTTTCTATGATGGCGAACGAGTACAGTTACAAAACTTTAAAACAAAATTTAATTGATGGTTTAAGTAAAAAAGAATTTATACTTTCTAAATTTTATACAGTAATTGTTTTTGCACTTATATCTACACTTTTTGTATTTGTAGTTTCTTTAATACTAGGCTTTATTTATTCAGATTATACCGAGTTTGCCATTATAACTTCTGGCTTAGAATATTTATTCGCTTTTTTTATAAAATTGGTGGGTTTCTTTTCTATGGGACTATTCTTTGGAATTTTGGTAAAAAGATCGGCATTTGCAGTTGGAGCCATGGTGGTTTGGTTTATTGCCGAAAGTATATTTAAAGGATATTTATTTTGGACTTTTAAAAGTGCCGAAAATACAACCGAAAAAGTAGATGCTGTAATGCAGTTTCTTCCTTTTGAAGCAATGTCTAACTTAATTAAAGAACCTTTTTCGAGATTAGGAGCTGTAAGATCTGTTGCAAATCAAATTGGTGAAACCTTCACAAAAAGTTATGCTGTAGATTTTTCTACAATTACAATCGTTGCTGTTTGGTCATTAATCTTTATTTATTTGTCTTTTGTACTGTTAAAAAAGAGAGATTTGTAGTACTTTTTAAATATATTTGACGTTTATAATAGAAATAATAGTCAAATGAAGAATTTTTTACCTCTTTTTCTAATATTTATTGCGTTAAACACATTTTCTCAGAAAGAAGCTAATTTTTGGTATTTTGGTAGAAATGCGGGGTTAGATTTCTCTTCTGATGAACCCATAGCACTAACAGATGGCTTATTAAATACAGATGAAGGTTGCTCTACAATATCCGACAAAGACGGAAATTTATTATTTTATACAGATGGTATTGTATTGTACAACAAAGACCATCAAATAGTAAGATTCTCTAATGGAACCTTAGCAAACAACCTTACAGGAAACCCATCAAGCACGCAATCTGCTTTGTTTGTGCCAAATCCAACCGATGAAAATATTTATTACCTTTTTACTGTTGGAACTGACTTTGTTGGTGATTTGTACGATCCAAACCCTGGTTTTAACTATTATACATTAGACAAAAGTAGTGGCGAAATTATTGCAGGTCCCATAAACCTTGCTGGTAATTTAAGTAGGTTCTGGTCAGAAAAAGTAACTGCAGTCGAAGGAAACGATTGCGATTCTATATGGATCGTTTCTGCAGTTGGAAGCCAATTTTACTCATATGAAATCACTGGAAATGGTATAAATATAACACCTGTTATTAGCAGTACAAATTATCAATTAAGAGACAAAAGAGGGTATTTAAAAGTATCGCCAGATGGTAGCAAAATGGCATTGGCAGATTTTAATTACACAGGCACTTCTGGCTCAGGAAGTTTGGTTCTTTACGATTTTAACAATCAAACTGGAGAAATTTCTTCCTCTGCCCAAATATTAACAAACCCTTTTCAAGATGGTGCGCCTTATGGAGTAGAATTTTCACAAAATTCTTCTAAATTATACACTTCTACTTTCGATGGTAGAAATAACAGCATCTATCAATTCGATTTGACAGAAAGTGATATTGCAAGCACAAAAACACAAATTTTTTCTCAAAATGGTCGTAGAGGAGCTTTACAACTGGCCTCAAATGGTAAAATATACGTTTCTATACCAGGAAATACAAGCTTAGATGTTATTGAAAATCCAAACGAAAGAGCCGTAAATATAACTTACAGGCAAGCCTCCGTTTCTTTGGGTGGTAGAGTTGCTTCACAAGGGTTACCGCCTTTTATTCAATCTTTTTTCTCTCCTGTAAATATTATTGATAGTAATAGCGTAGGTCAAATAGTCGCTTTAAGTGATACGACACAAGAATTATGTACAGACGAAACTTTAAGCCTCGAACCAGAATTGCCTGGAAACGCTACCACTACTTACCTATGGACTAAAGAAGGAGATCCTTCTGTAAATAGTACAAATAGGGTATTCTCTATAGACAATAATTTAGGCTCTGGTATTTATTATTTAGAAATGGTAAATGAAGACGCTTGTGGCAGACAAAAGACATTCAACAGTTCTATAGAAATAAATTTTAACGACTTGCCAACAGTAAATACAATAGACGTTTTCGAGCAATGCGATTTTGACGATAACAGAAACGATTTTACAACCAATTTTAACTTAACAATTTTAGAGCCAGAAATATATTCAGGCACAGAGCAAGTTACTATCGAATTTTTTGAAGTTTCCGACACTTCTTTTTCAACACCAATTAATAAAAATAATTATATAAATATAGTACCCACAGATGCTGTAAATGGCAATCATAAAATAATCGCAAAAGTTACCAACACAAATTCCCAATGCTACAGCACCACAGAAGTAGAATTGAAAGTAAACCCTTCTGGTACAGAGAATTACAAAGACATTTACACCTGCGAATTAGATGTAAATGCCAACATACCCAACAGCATAAGTAGCAATGGTTCTGGCAATGCTTTTTATAATTTTGATGTTAAAACAAATCAAATAATTGCAAATTCTATGGGCAGTTTATCTACAAGTACCCACGATTTTAAGTACTATAGAACTAGAAACGACGCCATTCTTTTAAACAATGAAATAGAGCAGCCTTTTGAAACTACTTTATTTACAGATAATGATGATATTTTTGTAAGGGTAACCCTAAAAGGTTCTAGAGATTGTGAGAGTATAGGACAATTTAAAATTAGAATTAGAGCACTTCCAATACCACAAGGAAATACAAATACAGAAATTTTATGTATTAAAAACCCAATTGAAAATCCGCAATTAGAAAGTATAAATTTAAATGCAGATACAGGTACAGCAACAGACACTTATAAATGGTATTTAAACGGAGTAGAAATTTTTGGCGAAAATAATGCCATTTTAGCGGCAACAAAAGAAGGAACCTATAAAGTCGAAGCCATTAGAAATTACGAAAATGATGTTGCAGATACTACAGACGACACTGTTTGTATTGGTTACAATACATTTACAGTAAAAGAATCTAATAAAGCTGTTATCGAATCTGTTTCTTTTTTAGACGACCAAGACAAAACTGCAGACAATACAATAACAATTAAAGTCTCTGGAATTGGAGATTATGAATACGCGTTAAACGATAATTCTTCAACAAATTTTGTAAAAGGAACAGATAATTTGTCTTATACATTTACCAATGTTCCTCCAGGTTTAAATACTGTTTACATTAGAGACATAAATGGTTGTGGTGTTGTATCTTCTCAAGAAATTTCATTTGTGTATTTTCAAAGACATTTTACTCCAAATGAAGATGGAAATTTTGATACATGGAAGGTTCAAGGAATAGACAATTCTTTTTACACCGAAGTTAATTTACAAATTTTCGATAGGTATGGCAAACTATTAAAAGTAATCAACCAAAAAACAGAAAATGGCTGGAATGGAATTTTAAACGGGAAAATGATGCCCTCTAACGACTATTGGTATAATGCTGTTTTAATTGATAAAAATGGTAAAACTAGAAAAAAAACAGGCCATTTTAGCTTAATTAGAAAACAATAAATAAAAAAGTATCCGTATTTTTACAGGATGGACTTTAAACTGGTATCAGAATTTTCTCCAACAGGAGATCAGCCACAAGCAATTAAAGAACTTTCGCAAGGAATTTTATCTGGAGAAAAGTACCAAACCTTACTAGGTGTTACTGGCTCTGGAAAAACATTTACAATCGCTAATGTGGTTCAAAAAGTAAAAAAACCAACGTTGGTTTTAGCCCATAACAAAACTTTGGCGGCACAACTTTATTCCGAATTTAAACAATTTTTTCCGGAAAATGCTGTAGAATATTTCGTTTCTTACTACGATTATTATCAACCAGAAGCGTACATTCCAGTAACTGGCACCTATATAGAAAAAGACTTATCTATAAACGAAGATATAGAAAGACTGCGTTTAAGCACCACTTCTTCGCTACTTTCTGGACGAAGAGATGTTTTAGTAGTCGCTTCTGTTTCTTGCTTGTATGGTATTGGAAACCCAACTGAATTTAAGAAAAACGTTATTCCTATTCAAGTAGGGCAACAAATTTCTAGAACCAAATTTTTGCACCAATTAGTTACTAGCTTATATTCTAGAACCGAAGTAGAAATAAAAAGCGGAACCTTTAAAGTAAAAGGCGATGTTGTTACGATTTATCCTTCTTATGGAGATAATGGTTACAGGGTTCATTTTTTTGGCGACGAAATCGAAGAAATAGAATTGTTCGACTTAGAAAGCAGCACCATTATAAATACTTTTGAAGAATTAAATATTTATCCTGCAAATTTATTTGTTACCTCACCTGATGTGCTACAAAATGCAATTCATCAAATCCAAGAAGATATGATGAAACAAGTCGATTTTTTTAACGAAATAGGAAAACATTTAGAAGCAAAACGCATAAAAGAAAGAACAGAATTCGATTTAGAAATGATTCGTGAGTTGGGGTATTGCTCTGGAATTGAAAACTACTCTCGTTATTTAGATGGCAGACTACCAGGCACAAGACCCTTTTGCTTGCTAGATTATTTTCCAAATGATTATTTAATGATTATTGATGAAAGTCATGTAACTGTACCACAAACCCATGCCATGTATGGTGGAGACAGAAGTAGAAAAGAAAATTTGGTAGAATATGGTTTTCGTTTGCCAGCTGCAATGGACAACAGACCTTTAAAATTTGAAGAATTTGAAGCCATACAAAATCAAACTATTTTTGTTTCTGCAACTCCGGCAGACTACGAGTTGCAAAAAACAGAAGGTGTTTTTATAGAACAAATTATTCGTCCAACAGGCTTGTTAGACCCTATTGTTGAAGTAAGACCAAGTTTGAATCAGATTGATGATTTGATTGAAGAAATTCAAACCAGAGTCGAAAAAGACGAACGTACTTTAGTAACTACTTTAACCAAAAGAATGGCAGAAGAGTTAACGAAATACTTAACAAGAGTGGCTATTCGTTGTAGATACATACATTCGGATGTAGATACTTTAGAACGTGTAGAAATTATGCAAGATTTACGCAAAGGTTTGTTTGATGTTTTAATTGGAGTAAATTTATTACGCGAAGGTTTAGACTTACCAGAAGTTTCTTTAGTTGCCATTTTAGATGCAGACAAAGAAGGTTTTTTAAGAAACACAAGATCTTTAACACAAACCATTGGTAGAGCTGCAAGAAATGTAAATGGTTTGGCTATTTTATATGCAGATAAAGTAACTGCAAGCATGCAAAAAACCATTGACGAAACTGAGCGCAGAAGAGAAAAACAAATTGCCTACAATACCAAAAATAACATCACTCCTACGCAAATTAACAAAAAAATTGACAATACCTTAACCAAATCTGCTGTTTCTAGTTATCATTATGACAATGCGAAACAAGTGGCTGCAGAACAAGATTTACAATACTTGCCAAAAGAAGAAATCGAAAAACGCATTCGCACAAAACGCAAACAAATGGAAGCTGCAGCAAAAAGCTTAGATTTTATTGTGGCTGCACAATTGCGTGACGAGATTGCTGTTTTAAAAGAACAGATTTAATAGATTTTTTAAAATTTAATTTCTTTCGATAACATTTCCAGACCCTACGGATTTTTTGTCTATATGGCTTGGATTTCCTTTGTAATACAAACTTCCAGAACCTACAATTTTCGCATCGATTTTCGATTTTACAGTTGTTTTAATACTTCCAGAACCTGCAATGGTCGCTTTTACTTCGTCGGTTTTTAACTCGAAAGCTCTTATGCTTCCAGAACCAGCTATCGAACAAGTAAATTCTGTAGTATTTCCTTTTAAATCGATGTCTCCAGAACCGCCAATAGATGCGCTAATTTCTTTGGCTTCTATATGCAAATCTATTTTTCCAGAACCGCCTAAACTCGTGTTAAATTTTCTTGCAGAAATTTTTTCTTTGCTAGAAATAATTCCAGAACCACCCAAAGCAACACTTTCAATATCATTATAAAATACAGTTACTGTTAGTCTTTTTGTGGTTTTAATATTCGTGTTTTTCTTGTAATTTATTTTTAATGTATTTCCTTTAACATCTGTTTCTATGTACGGAATTATGTTTTCTTCTCCTTCGATTTTAATGTTTCCTTCTTTTCCTTTTACAAGAATTACATCAAAAGAGCCACCAGCAGCAACACCATCGAAATTAGAGGTTGTTCTATTTACGGTAACTACATTTCCATTTCCTTTTATTTTTTTACTATTTCCCCACCAACTTTGGGCGTTCATAGAAAATGCGATTGCAAAAATTAGACCGCTTAAAATTATTTTTTTGTTCATTGTATATTTGTTTAGGTAGTTGTTTTTTTATTTAGTTTTCTTCGATTCTTACGCTTCCGTATTGAGAGTTTACTTTTAACTCTCCACTTGTTTTTCCATTTCCATATTTACCTTCGTAATATTTTTTTGTGGGTTTAGAATTGGTTTTAAAAAACTCTATTTTATCGTTATTTCTTTTAAAACTTGCGTATTGTAAATCTATTTCAAAATGAAAAGCAATAGCAGGTGCAACATAAATTTTAATGCCTGTATATTGGCCAGAAATATCTACTTTTTCGAAATCTTTTACTAGATTTTTTATGGTAAGCGAACCATATTCAGTATCTATGGCTAGGTTTTTTCTTATGGTTCCAAAACGCAAACTTACATAATCGGAATTTCCGTAGATATTTTCTGCATCGTTTATAGTTACAGAACCATAATCTGAATTAAAATTTACAGTGCCAGCTTTATCAAACTTTAACGTAGAATAATCTGCATTGGCTTTAATTTTTCAGAATTTTCTATCGATAATTTAGAATAATCGACATTTATATCTCCACTTTTTATATAAGCAATTGTGGAAGTAGAACAATAGTCTAAACTAATATTATTGTTATTCGAAGACAATTCGCCCACAACAATTTTACCATAATCGCAATTAATTGTTGCTTCCCCAGAAATATTTCCTAAGTAAATACTTCCATAATCATTCTTTAAGTTGATGTTATTGGTTTTTGGCATTTTTACAAAATAATTAATTTTATAATTTACATTTTTACTTCTTTTCCACCAAGACCAACTATTTTTCTTTTTACCAAAAACGGTTTTTGCACTTACTTTAGAACTACTGGCACTAAATGCTACATTTATAGAATTCAATTTTTCTTCAACATCTTCTAAATCGTTTCCATTTACAGTAATTTTTACTTCAATTTCTACTCGATTTTTATCCCAAGTAGTAATATTTAAATCGCCATAACTGTTATCTAAAGCCACTAAAGCATTTGAATTTACGTTGTATTCTTTGGTAATTGTTTTCGATTTTTCGTGTTTTTTTTCTTTGTTGTTTGCTGAAGAAATGAATGGAAATAAAAGTAATAAAAATGCAATTTTATAGATAGATTTCATTGTTTGGATTATTAGTGTTTTTAATTTTATCGATTTGTTTTAAGGTGCGTTCTAAGATATCTAAACGTCTTTGGTAGTTTTTAATCATAGCCGCAATAATGCGTCTTTGATTTCCGTTTTTGGTAAGATCTTGTACAAAAACTTTATAACTGTCTTCTAATTCGTCTAATTCGTCTAAGGCATTTTCTATAATTTTTTCTGTATCTAAGCTTCTATTGAGTTCTAGTGTTTTTATTTCTTGGTTAATTGTAGCCACAAAATAATTTTGAACTTCTTCCATTTTTGGAGAAATATCTGCCAAATCTAATTGTCTTTTTTGATGGTTGCTACCCAACCAAAAACCTAAAATTAAAACTACAGATGCAGCAACACTTAACCATTTCCAAGAAGTTTTTAGCTTTTTGTTGGAGCGATTTAATTTACGTTCGAAACGTTCTAAATGCCCAGAATGGGGTTCTTTTAAATCGAAATTATTTTCAGAAAAAAATAGATTTAATTTATCTTTCATATGCTTGTGTTTGTGTGTTTTTTGCAAGTAAAATTTGCTTCAATTTTTTCTTTGCTCTCGAAACTGTTGTTCTTACATTTTCGTTTGTATAGTTTAATATTTGTGCAATTTCTTCATAATCATATCCTTCAACTAAGTGCAAATTTAATACCAACCTGTAATTCTCTTTTAAATTTTGCAAGCAATTTAAAACGGTTTCTGCTTTTAGTTCTGTATATTCTATCGTTTCCTCTTGTTCGTTATCATTTGGTATTACTTCCATTTTTACTTCTAAATACCTCGAATTCTTTTTTAATTGTGTTAAGCTTTTATTAATTACAATTCTCTTTAACCACGCACCAAATGTAACTTCTCCTTTATACATCTGTATTTTTGTAAAAGCCGTTAAAAAAGCCTCTTGCATAACATCTTCTGCCTCAAAAGCGTCTTTTAAAATACGGTAAGAAGTATTGTACATTGCGTTGTAATAGCGTTTGTACAATGCTAACTGCGCATTTTTATCTTGCGATTTGCAGCGTTCTAAAAGCTTGGTTATATGTGGTTGATTGGCTTCCAATAAAACGTTTCTATGTTAAAGACAACCCCATCTTTAACTTGTGACACTTTTCTGGAAATAAAAGTAACCTTTTTTATTTTTTAGGAAAGTTTAGAGTAATTTACAGCGAAAAACTAATTTTCTTTTAGCGTAAACTTGTTTGTAACTTGCATGTTTATTTTAGCAATGTTATACGTTAATTCTTGGTTGCTTATACGATCCATTATAAAATGCATGTGGTCCAATTGTTTTTGGGTAATTTTATTTTCTTGAAAAGCGGTTTCTACTTGTAATGTTCTTTTAATTTTGTGTAAGGCAAGAATGTAAAACATCGTTTTTGTAGGGTCATTTTCTAATTCTTCTATATTATTAAACAGGTAGGTGCGTTGCAAGTTAATATAATCTTCATTAAGAATTAATAAACTTCTTTTACTCAAACCCTTTAAAAAATCGGGATTTTTTAATAAAGACCCAATATAATCTGGAAAAGGCAACTTTACACGAAAATTTAAAATGGAAATTGTTCTAGTAGAAGAAGATTCGCTTATCGAATCGCTATTTCTTAAAACTGTATTTTTAAAGATTGTTTTTAAACTATCTAATTTAAATTTTAGTGAGTCTAAGTATTTTTTGTTTTCTTTCGAGAATGAGGCTTTTTGTTGATGAGGTTTAAAACTAGTTAGAGAATCTTTTGCATTCGCT
Source organism: Polaribacter batillariae (assembly GCF_017498485.1). Classification (NCBI taxonomy): domain Bacteria; kingdom Pseudomonadati; phylum Bacteroidota; class Flavobacteriia; order Flavobacteriales; family Flavobacteriaceae; genus Polaribacter; species Polaribacter batillariae. The sequence goes on from NZ_CP071795.1 coordinate 669,387, forward strand.
TTTAATAATTCTAAATTATTTTGCATTTTTTTATAAATGCTTAACTTTTCTTTTGTAGAACTTTCAACATATTTGGTTATTTTTTCAACCACATAAACTCCAGATTCTAAAATCTTTACAAGGTCTTCTTTTTCTTTTTTCATTTCGTTATTCACACTTACATTTATTGCCATTATTACCCCAATAAGTGTGGCAATCGTGGTTAACAAGAAATTTACAAGATTAGAAAAACGTTTATTTTTCCTTTTTATGGAAATAAACAATAAAATTACACCTGCTAAAACAAGAAAAATGTAAACGATAAGCATTGGATATTAATTTTAAAATGATAACAAATATAAGATTATATAAGAATTTAGCGAGTTATATTTTAAAACATTCATTTTAAAGTCGATAAGGTTGTTTTTTTTAAGATAAAAGTATTCTTAAGACAGATAAACATTGGCATAACAATTGTCTTACTAAGCATAGGTAAGAAGAATTTTTTAAATTAAATTATTGATTACCAGTTTTTTAATAAAAATTAAATTTGATGTTGATGATTTATAGAAAATCAATCAATGTCAGTATGACAGATATAAAGAAGATGAGCAAACCAAAAATAATGAGATTAGACAATATGTCGCTTCATAGCATGCTAAATGAAGATTCTGAATTAATTCCTTTAATGACGCCAGAAGATGAAGAAATTATTAACAACGAAAGTGTACCAGAATCTCTACCGATTTTACCACTAAGAAATACGGTTTTATTTCCAGGAGTTGTAATTCCTATTACTGCTGGTAGAGATCAATCTATACAATTAATAAAAGATGCAAATAAAGGCGATAAAGTTATTGGTGTTGTTGCCCAAAAAAACGAAGAAATAGAAGAACCTGGCTTAAAAGATATTTATACCACAGGAGTTGTTGCACAAATTTTACGTGTTTTAAAAATGCCAGATGGCAATACAACTGTTATTATACAGGGTAAAAAACGTTTCGAAATAGATACAATTATTCAAGACAAACCTTACTTAAAAGCCACTGTAAAAGAAGTTTTTGAAGATAAAGTTATCGACGATAAAAAAGAGTTCGAAGCAATTATCGATTCTATAAAAGAGCGAGCTTTAGAAGTAATTAAAGAAAACCCTATTTTACCTTCGGAAGCCTCTTTTGCGATAAAAAACATTCAATCGAGTTCTTTTTTAGTGAGTTTTATTTCATCTAATATGGATTTAAGTGTGATGCAAAAGCAAGTAATTTTAGAAAAAGACAATCTAAAAGAACGTGCATTGTTAACATTAAAAAACCTAAATAGAGAACTTCAAAAATTAAAATTGCGTAACGATATTCAGTCTAAAACAAGAGAAGATTTAGACCAGCAACAAAAAGAATATTATTTACATCAACAATTAAAAACCATTCAAGAAGAGTTGGGTGGCGTTTCTAACGACCAAGAGTTGGAAGAAATGCGCAAAAAAGGAAAAACTAAAAAATGGACAAAAGATGTTGAAAAAACTTTCGAAAAAGAATTAGGTCGCTTAAAGAGAATGAATCCTCAAATGGCAGAATATGGCGTTCAAAGAAGTTATTTAGAACTGTTGTTAGAGCTGCCCTGGGGCGAATACACAAAAGATAAATTCGATTTAAAAAGAGCGACAAAAATTCTAGATAGAGACCATTTTGGTTTAGAGAAAGTAAAAGATAGAATTATAGAGCATTTGGCGGTTTTAAAGTTAAGAAACGACATGAAATCTCCAATTTTATGTTTATACGGTCCTCCAGGAGTTGGTAAAACTTCGTTAGGAAAATCGATTGCAGAAGCTTTAGGAAGAAAATACGTTCGTATGTCTTTAGGAGGTTTGCGTGACGAAGCAGAAATTAGAGGTCATAGAAAAACGTACATTGGTGCAATGCCTGGGCGTTTAATTCAAAATTTAAAAAAAGCCGAAAGTTCTAACCCTGTTTTTGTGTTAGATGAAATTGATAAATTAGGGCAAAGTCATCAAGGAGACCCATCTTCGGCAATGTTAGAAGTACTCGACCCAGAGCAAAACGAATCTTTTTACGACAATTATTTAGAGGTTGGTTACGATTTATCTAAAATCCTTTTTATTGCTACAGCAAACAATTTAGGGCAAATTCCTTGGGCTTTGCGCGATAGAATGGAAATTATAAATGTAACAGGTTATACTATTGAAGAAAAAATAGAAATTGCCAAAAGACATCTATTACCAAAACAATTAAAAGAACACGGTTTAACAACAGAACATTTAAAAATAGGAAAAAAACAATTAGAGCAAATTGTTGAAGGTTATACCAGAGAATCTGGTGTTCGTGGTTTAGAAAAGAAAGTGGCAAAAGTGGTACGTTTTGCTGCAAAATCGATTGCTTTAGAAGAAGAATACAACGTTTCTATTACAAGCGAAGATGTCGAAAACATCTTAGGAACTCCAAGAAATAGAGACAAATACGAAAACAACGGAGTTGCAGGCGTGGTTACAGGATTGGCATGGACCAGTGTTGGTGGAGATATTTTGTTTATAGAATCTATTTTATCGAAAGGAAAAGGAAACCTTTCTATTACTGGTAATTTAGGAAATGTAATGAAAGAATCTGCAACCATTGCTTTGCAATATATTAAATCAAATGCAGAAGAATTTGGCATAAAACCAGAAATTATAGAAAAATACAATGTACATATTCACGTTCCTGAAGGTGCCACACCAAAAGACGGGCCAAGTGCAGGTATTACCATGTTAACTTCTTTAGTATCTTCTTTTACCCAACGTAAAGTAAAAAATAAGTTAGCAATGACTGGTGAAATTACTTTACGTGGAAAAGTATTACCAGTTGGTGGTATTAAAGAAAAAATATTAGCAGCAAAAAGAGCAAACATTAAAGAAATTATTCTTTGTGAAGACAATAGAAAAGACATTCTAGAAATTAACGAAAATTATTTGAAAGGACTCACTTTCCATTATGTTTCTGACATGAAACAAGTAATTGAAATCGCACTTACTAAGCAAAAAGTAAAAAATGCCAAAAAATTAGTATAGGTGTTTTTATATTGATTTAAAAGCCTCTTTTTTTTAAAAAAGGAGGCTTCTTTATACAACATTTATTAATTTGAATTTACTATAAAAGTAAATAATGATTTTTAGTAATTTCTATATTCTTTCGTAATTTCAAAAACATGATCTAAAATTCGTTGATCTTTTTCATCAAAATCTAAATTTTTTCGTTTCATAACAGCAGCTGCAACCTCAGTTACTTTTTTCATTTGAAATGTGGTAAAACCTGCTGCTCCACCCCAACTAAAAGACGGTATAAAGTTTCTTGGAAACCCGCTTCCAAAAAGATTTGTACTTACACCAACAACAGTTCCTGTATTAAACATGGTATTTATACCGCATTTAGAATGATCTCCCATCATTAAACCACAAAATTGCAAACCTGTTTTAGCAAAACTACCCATTTCATATTTCCATAATCGTACTTCAGCATAATTATTTTTTAGGTTCGAGTTATTTGTATCTGCACCTAAATTACACCATTCTCCTAAAACAGAATTTCCTAAATAGCCATCATGTCCTTTACTTGTGTAGCCAAATAAAACAGAATTGTTTATTTCTCCACCTACTTTGCAATAAGGTCCAAGAGTGGTATCTCCATAAATTTTTGTACCCATTTTTACAACCGCGTTCTCACCCATCGAAAACGGCCCTCTGATTGCAGAATTTTCCATAATTAAAGCATCTTTACCAATGTAAATAGGGCCATTGGAAGCATTTAAAGAAGAGAATATAATTTGGGCACCTTCTTCAATAAAGATATTTTCTTTATTTATAACTTGAACTCCTTCTGGAATTGGTTGAGACGTTTTGCCTTTGGTTATTAATTCGAAATCTTCTTTAATAGCCTTTCCATTGAAAGAAAAAATATCCCAAGTCTCTTTAATTTGAAGCAATTCTTCTTCGAATTCGATTTGGGTATATGCATCGAAATTCACTTCTTCTTGAGCATCGGATGTGTAAAATGCGATTACATCTTCTCCTTTAAAAATGGCTTCGTTTTTACCTAAATTCTTTACTTTATCGACCAAAGAATTTGTTGGGCAAAAAGAAGAATTTATTAAAATATTCTCTTCCATTTCTACCATCGGAAACTTCTCCTCTAAATATTCTTCGGTAATTGTTGTAGTAGTTAACCCCAAATGCTTTTCCCATTTTTCTCGAATGGTTAAAATACCTATTCTAATATCTGCAACTGGTCTTGTAAACGTAAATGGCAACAACGAATTTCTAACATCGCTATCAAATAAAATATAATTCATTCTAAATTTTATTTTTTACAAATATATAGCAATGCTTGTAATAAGTGAAAAATATTATTACCAATATTTACGAAGTAATTTCGACTAAAAACAACAATTACCTTACAAACAACAATTTTTCTAACACAAAATGCACACTAAAAAATCTATAAATAGAAAAAGTTTAAAGTTTTACTTAAAATTATAATTGTATTTTTGAGTATGAAAAAAATTATAGGAATTTTAGTAACCGTTGTTGTTCTACTTACCTTATTATACTACGCTTTTATTTACAACATTACATTTAGTGAAGGTGTTCGTTCTGGCGAATTGATTAAAATTAGCAAAAAGGGCGTTTTGGTAAAAACTTGGGAAGGAGAAATAAGTCAAGGGATTTCTGGCGCACAAATTTTTGCTTTTTCTGTTGAAGATAAACACCAAAAAGTAATTGAAGATTTGCAAAAATACCAAGGTCGTTATGTAAAACTTAGCTATATAGAAAGATATGCTACATTTTTCTGGTTAGGCGATACCAAGTATTTTATTACAAAAGTAGAAGAAGATCAATCTCCACATTTTAGAAAAAATTAAACAATGAAAAAAAAATTTAAACACATTAAAGAATCTCAATTAACCATTACAGAGTTAATGTTGCCATCGCATTCTAACTTTAGTGGAAAAATTCATGGCGGACACATTTTAAACCTTATGGATCAAATTGCGTTTGCATGCGCTTCTAAACATTCCGAAAATTATTGTGTAACGGCTTCTGTAAACAAAGTAGATTTTTTAAATCCGATTGAAGTAGGCGAATTAGTAACCCTAAAAGCTTCTATAAATTATACAGGAAGAACCTCTATGGTTGTAGGTTTGCGTGTAGAATCGGAAAACATTAGAACGGGAGAAAAAAAACATTGTAATTCTTCTTATTTTACCATGGTTGCCAAAAACGAAGCTGGAAAAAGTACTCCAATTCCAGGAATTATTTTAACTACTAAAGACGAAATAAGACGTTTTGCTAGATCGATTACAAGACAAAATGAAGGCAGACACAGAACCTCACGTTTTAGTAGTAAAGTTTTTAAAACAGACGATTATATGCATTTATTAGAAGAAAGCAATTCTAAAATTGAAATAAAATAAAAGGTTTTTCCTTTCTATTTCATTGTAAAAAGAAATCGTAACCATTTTTTTTAAAAGTAAAATTTCAGACTCTTCATGTTTTTAAACTTGAAGAGTTTTTTTTAAGGCTCGATGAAATAACAACTGTTAATCCTTCTCTGAAAAGCCAACCACACGTTAAAGCATGTTTCATTTTGTTGTTACCTTACAAAATAAAAAGGGCTTTCACTTCCCCAGCCCAACCTAAAAAACTTTTAACAACTTGATATAAAATTCGCAAATTATTTTTACATTTGCTAAAAATAGATCAAATCAATAAAATGGCAAGTTTCGGAAATTTTATAAAGACAGAAAGAGAAAAACGAGAATGGACTCAAACTGAATTCGGTGCAAAAATAGGAATCAATACAAGTGCAATCAGTCGAATAGAAAACGGAAGTCAAAAATTTAGTAAATCTAAACTAAAAGAACTTTCAGAATTATTTGAAATTCAATTACAGCAAGTAACTGATTTGTTTTTTGCAGATAAATTTGCTAGAGAAGCATTTAAATACAAATGTTCGGAATCGGTATTTTCTGTTGCAGAAGACACTGTAAATTATTATCGCAACACAAATGTGAAACAGGGAAAACTAGAGCTATGAACAGAACTTTAAAATATATTGACCTGTTCTCTGGTGCTGGCGGTTTTTCACTTGGATTTGATAATAAAGGTTTTCAAAATGTCTTTTCGGTAGATATTGAACCTAGTTTTTGTGAGACATATAACCATAATTTTCCTAGTCATAATTTAATTCAAAAGGATATTTGTGACGTTACAGATGCCGAATTGAAATACTTAAAAGAATATGATGAAATTGATGTTGTTATAGGTGGGCCACCTTGCCAAGGATTTAGTATCGCTGGAAATATTGGGCGACAATTTATTGAAGACCCAAGAAACAGATTGTTCAAAGAATTTGTTAGAGTGGTTAAAGTGGTGGAGCCTACATACTTTGTTATGGAAAATGTTGCTCGATTATACAACCATAATAAAGGAAATACTAGAGGAGAAATTATAAATGATTTTGAAAATCTAGGTTATAAAGTTGAATGTAAAATTCTAAATTCCGCAGACTACGGAGTTCCTCAAGTGAGAAAACGTGTGATTTTCATTGGAACCAAAAACAATCAAGAAATCCTTTTTCCTAAAAAGCAAGTTGATAAATATGTAACTGTAAAAGAGGCTTTATCTTCCTATCCAAAATTAAAATCTGGTCAAGAATCAAAAATTCCAAATCATATCGCAATGTCTCATTCAGAACAAATGTTGCATAAAATGAGCTTTGTTTCAGATGGTGGAGATAGAAATGAAATCCCTGAACCAATTAGACCAAAATCAGGTGATGTTAGAAAATATATAAAATATTCAAGCGACAAACCTTCTGTAACCGTTACAGGAGATATGAGAAAAATATTTCATTATGAACAAAACAGAGCATTAACTGTGCGTGAATTGGCAAAACTGCAATCTTTTCCAGATGATTTTGAATTTAAAGGCACAAAAATTTCTCAACAACAACAAGTAGGAAATTCTGTTCCACCAAAAATGGCAGAAGCTATCGCAAGTGTAATTATTAAAATGAGTAAAAATGTTTAAATATCCTAAAGTTAATTACATAGGCAATAAAGAAAAGATTGCAAAGTGGATATGCGACCAATTTCCAAAGGATGCAAAAACACTTTTTGACGCTTTTTCTGGCGGTTGTTCATTAAGCTATGAAGCAAAATGCAGAGGTTTAGAAATTTATACAAATGATATTTTAAAAATTAATTATCATATTGCCAACGCATTGGTTAAAAATAATGATATTCTACTTGACCAAAACGATATAGAAATAATTTTTAAAGGAAAGCCATTTGAAGGTTTTATGTTTAAAAACTATTCAGAAGTCTTTTTTTTTCCACAAGAATGCAAAGAACTTGATTTGTATAGGCAAAACATCGAATTATTAGATTCAGAAGAAAAAAAATCTTTGGCATTTGCTTTAATACGGAGAGCAATGATTCGTAAAATGCCTTATTCTAGGTTTACATTAAATTGGGATAAAATAGTCCAATTAAGAGACGAGGAATATAGCTACAAAAAATACAAACGAAGAAGAGCATATCACAACCAATCATTCAAACACCATTTTCTTCAAAATTTAAATGAGTACAACCAAGCTGTATTTAATAACAACAAAAATAATATTGCTTACAACGATGATATATTTAATTTGTTAGAAACCGTAAAAGCAGACATTATTTATTTAGACCCACCTTATACAGGAACAATGAATAATTATTTTGGTTTTTATGGTTTAGTTGATGATTTTATAACATCAGAAGTAACAAAACCATTTGAAAACAATTTTGTAAACAAAAATACTGCTGTGGAACTATTTGACAAATTATTTTCTAAACTTAATAATTTTAAATATTGGTATTTGAGTTACAACAATTCTTCTTTTCCGAGCAAGGATGAACTGCTTTATTTGTTGGGTAAATATTCTAATAATGTGGAAGTAATTGAACGAAAACACAACTATCAAATTACTGGAAAAAACAAAAAGGAAAAGAATAAAGAATTTTTATTCATTGTAAAAAATGAAAATTATAAAGAAACTATTAAAGAAAATTATGCCACAGCAGAACTATGAAGAATATTGGAAATTAACCAATGCTTTTACAAAATATAATCTAAATGGTAAGTTTTTTAAAACTTTAAAAATATGTGTTGATTTCATTGATGAAAATTCAAATGAGGTATATAGCAATAAAAAATATAAACGACTTCAAGACGAAATTTATAAAGTTTTACCTAAAAATTATCTTTCAATACGTAAGTCAATAAACCAAATGGTAAAAATGGGTTTCATTAAACCTTACCTTGTTGATTATGATGATTTGGCTAAAGATTATTTAAACTGTAGAACTGAGAAAAAAGCGAAAACAATTTTATCTAAAGTTGTGTATAAGAACTTTAGTGCTAATCGAGCTGTAAATAGTGAAAATCAAATAAATCATTTAAGTTTTTTAATTCAAACTTTAATCGAATTTGGAAACTTATCTAAAGAACAAGTTATTGGGTTAATGCTTGTGGATGTTAAAAATTATAACAGTGATTACATTACTGAAGAAGATGTTAAATACTTCCAAAATAAGGCTATTAAAGTTGATGATTCTGGGACTTCTTTCGTTGAAAGAAAACACAATCAAATAGACCACTTCTGGAATTTACTCGGGAAATTAGATGATTTAGTTATAATTAATTCAACACTATATTTCGTTGAAGATGCACAAAGAATATTTGGAGAAGATTTAAAAGCAATTACAAAAAGAAGAGACCCATATTTACATAGATTATATAAAAATCAATTACAAGAGGAATGTGAAGAAATCTATGGAAATCCTATGTGTGTTTTAGAACATCTTTCTTATCCTGTTTTAATTGCTAGTCATATTAAACCTTTTATTTACTCTGATGAAAATGAAGCTTACGACCCCAACAACGGATTGTTATTAAGCAGAACCATAGATTCTTTATTTGACTTAAAATACATATCGTTTACAGATGATGGAACAATGATTTTTTCAAATAGAATATCAAATGATGTAAAAGAATTCTGGAAAAATTATAAACTTGAAGAAAATATATTAACCGAAAAGAGAAAAGAATATTTGGCTTATCATAGAAACCTAATGACAAAAATTGATGCCCGAGCTTAAAACCATACACATTTACAATTCGCTACATCCAACACACAAGCCAAAGCAAAAGAGTATGTCTAGCCATCATTGAATGACAATTTTGACTATAAAAAACGGTACTAAACCAAAAAGCATCTAATTCTAAATTTAAAACTAGATGCTTTTCAATATAAATTAAATCTTACTTATTTATTCAAGTACATTTTTCGTCTCGAATACAAATCGTAAAACTCATCGTCTTTTAAACTGTCGATAAATAAGATACTTTCTCCTGTCGATTTCATTTCTGGTCCTAGTTTCTTATTTACATTCGGGAACTTGTTAAAAGAAAAAACAGGTTGTTTAATTGCATAACCATCTAATTTTGGATTGAATTTAAAGTCTGTAACTTTATGATGCCCCAACATTACTTTGGTTGCATAATTTACATACGGTTCTTTGTATGCTTTTGCAATAAAAGGAACCGTTCTAGAAGCTCTTGGGTTTGCTTCAATAATATAAACGATATCGTCTTTAATAGCAAACTGAACGTTTATTAAACCAACCGTTTTTAATTCTCTTGCAATGGTATGTGTATGATCTTTAATTTGTTGCAATACCAAATCTCCTAAATTAAAAGCAGGTAAGGTTGCATTAGAATCTCCTGAGTGTATTCCACAAGGTTCTATATGTTCCATAATACCAATAATATATACATTTCCATCTGCATCGCAAATGGCATCTGCTTCTGCTTCAATAGCACCATCTAAATAATGATCTAGCAACAATTTATTATTTGGTATTTTACGCAATAAATCAACTACATGCTCAACCAATTCTTCTTTATTAATTACGATTTTCATTCCTTGGCCTCCTAAAACGTAAGAAGGTCTTACCAAAATCGGGAAATCTAATTCATCTGCTAAAGCCAAAGCTTCATCTGCAGTTTCTGCGACACCAAATTCTGGATAAGGAATGTTGTTTTCTTTTAACAATGTAGAGAATCTTCCTCTATCTTCAGCAATATCTAAAGCTTCAAAAGAAGTTCCAATAATTTTAATGCCGTATTTGGTTAATTTTTCTGCCAATTTTAAAGCAGTTTGCCCACCCAATTGCACAATAACACCTTCTGGTTTTTCGTGACGAATAATGTCGTAAATATGTTCCCAGAAAACAGGTTCGAAATATAATTTATCGGCAGTATCGAAATCTGTAGAAACCGTTTCTGGGTTACAGTTAATCATTATGGTTTCGTAACCACATTCTGCAGCTGCTAAAACTCCATGTACACAACAATAATCGAACTCAATTCCTTGCCCTATTCTGTTGGGACCAGAGCCTAAAACAATAATTTTCTTTCTATCTGTAACAATACTTTCGTTTGCAATGGTAATTTCGCCATCTGCAGTTTCAATTTCATTTTCGAAAGTTGAATAATAATAAGGTGTTTTTGCTTTAAATTCTGCGGCACAGGTATCTACCAATTTAAATACACGCTGTACTTTTAATTCTTCTCTTTTTGTATATACTTCACTTTCTAAACAATCTAACATGTGTGCGATTTGCCTGTCTCCATACCCTTTTTGCTTTGCTTCTAGCAATAAATCTCTTTGAATCGTGTCTATTGTATAGGTAGAAATTTCTTTTTCTAATTGAAATAATTCTTCATATTGTTTTAAATACCACATATCTATTTTTGTGATATCGTAAATTTTGCTTAGTGGAATTCCCATCGCGATTGCATCGTAAATTGCAAAAACACGGTCCCAACTTGCGTTGGTTAATTTTTCTATAATTTGGTTGTAATCTTTGTAGCCTTTTCCATCTGCACCCAAACCATTTCTCTTAATTTCTAAAGACTGTGTTGCTTTGTGCAATGCTTCTTGGAACGAACGCCCAATTCCCATTACTTCTCCAACCGCTTTCATTTGTAAACCCAATGTTCTGTCAGAACCTTCGAATTTATCAAAATTCCAACGTGGTATTTTTACAATTACATAGTCTAGTGTTGGTTCAAATAAAGCAGATGTCGATTTTGTAATTCCATTTTCTAATTCATCTAATGTATAACCAATGGCTAATTTTGTGGCAACTTTTGCAATAGGATAGCCTGTTGCTTTAGAAGCCAATGCAGATGAACGAGAAACCCGAGGATTGATTTCAATGGCAATAATATCTTCTTTTTCGTCTGGTGAAACTGCAAATTGCACGTTACAGCCTCCTTCAAAATCGCCAATAGATCGCATCATATGAATTGCCATATCACGCATTTTTTGATACGTTTTGTCAGACAGTGTCATTGCTGGGGCAACTGTAATGGAATCGCCTGTATGAATACCCATTGGATCCATATTTTCGATAGAACAAATAATTACTACATTGTCGTTTTTATCTCGTAACAATTCCAGTTCGTATTCTTTCCAGCCCATCATGGCTTTGTCAATCATTACTTCGTGAATTGGAGAAGCTTCTAACCCACGACTTAACAATTCGTCGAAATCTTCTGGTTTATAAACAATAGAAGCTCCAGCGCCCCCTAAAGTATAAGAAGAACGAATTACTAATGGAAAACCAAACTCTTGTGCAATTTCTTTACCTTTTAAGAATGAAGTTGCTGTTGCTTGTGGTGCCATTGGCACTCCAATTTTTAACATTAGTTCTCTAAACTGCTCTCTATCTTCTGTAATGTTTATGGCGTCTATATCTACTCCAATTAATTTTACATCAAAATCTTTCCAAATTCCTTTATCATCTGCTTCGATACAAAGGTTTAATGCGGTTTGCCCACCCATTGTTGGTAAAACAGCATCGATTTGTGGATGTTCTTTTAAAATTTGAATGATAGATTTTGTGGTTAAAGGCAACAAATACACATGATCTGCCATAGAAGGGTCTGTCATAATTGTTGCAGGATTCGAGTTTATTAAAATTGTTTCTACTCCATCTTCTCTTAAAGATCTTAGAGATTGCGAACCAGAATAATCGAATTCACATGCTTGCCCAATGACAATTGGTCCAGATCCAATAATTAAAATTGATTTGAGGTCTTTTCTTTTTGGCATGTTAAGTTACTGTGTTTAATGAGTTTGTAAAAATAGTTAGCTGTTAGGTATAAAAAAAGGTGTTACTAAAAATAGTAACACCTTAATTATTAACAATTGTTAATCATTATATTATCTTTTATGTCTTGTTTCTGAAGACACAGAAATTTTCTTTCTTCCTTTTGCTCTTCTACGAGCTAATACTTTTCTTCCATTGGCAGAAGCCATTCTTTCTCTGAAACCGTGTTTGTTTCTTCTCTTTCTTTTCGATGGCTGATAAGTTCTTTTCGGCATTATATGTATTTTTAAATGACTTCTTTAATATTTTTTTACTCGATGAATTTTACCTCATTTAAAGCGTGGGCAAATATACAACTGTTTTTATTTTTGACAAACACTATTTGAAAAAAAATTGAAATATTTTTTTGTGACAAAAAACTACAATTTTTAAAAATGTTTTCATCTTTTTTATTTGACAGAATTTTTAGAGTTAGTACTTTTGCGCAAACCTAAGACTACCATGAGTAATACTAAATACGTTTTTGTAACAGGAGGCGTAACTTCATCACTTGGAAAAGGAATTATTGCTGCATCTTTAGCCAAATTATTGCAAGAAAGAGGCTTTTCTGTAACCATTCAAAAATTAGACCCATATATTAATATAGACCCAGGAACATTAAATCCGTACGAACATGGCGAATGTTATGTAACTGACGATGGTGCAGAAACCGATTTAGACCTGGGGCATTACGAACGTTATTTAAACATACCTACTTCGCAAGCGAACAACGTTACTACAGGTAGAATTTATCAATCTGTAATTAATAAAGAGCGTAAAGGAGAATTTTTAGGAAAAACAGTACAAGTAATTCCTCATATTACGGATGAGATAAAGCGTAGAATTCAACTTTTAGGTGAAACTGGCGAATATGATATTGTAATTACAGAAATTGGTGGAACTGTTGGCGACATCGAATCTTTACCTTATGTAGAGTCTGTAAGGCAAATGTTGTGGGAAAAAGGAGAAGAAAATGCGATTGTAATTCATTTAACATTAGTCCCTTTTTTAGCAGCTGCTGGTGAATTAAAAACCAAACCTACACAACATTCTGTAAAAATGTTAATGCAAAGTGGTGTAAGTCCAGATATTTTAGTCTGTAGAACAGAATACGAAATTTCTGACGACATTAAGCGCAAATTGGCATTGTTTTGTAATGTAAAAAAAGAAGACGTAATACAATCTATAGATGCAGAAACCATTTACGATGTGCCTAATTTAATGCTAGAACAAAATTTAGATACGGTGGTTTTAAATAAATTAAAACTATCTTCTAAAGGCGAGCCAGAATTAAAAGTTTGGAACAACTTTTTAAGAAAACACAAAAACCCAAAACACGAAGTAGAAATTGCTTTAATTGGTAAGTATGTAGAGTTGCACGATTCTTACAAATCGATTACAGAAGCCTTTATTCATGCTGGTTCTTCTAACGAAACAAAAGTAAAAGTACGTTGGGTACATTCCGAAAGTTTAACGCCTAAAAATGCCGAAAAGAAATTGCTTGGTGTTAATGGAATATTGGTGGCTCCAGGTTTTGGAGACAGAGGTATTGAAGGTAAAATTAGAGCTGTAAAATATGCACGAGAAAACAACATTCCTTTCTTTGGAATTTGTTTAGGAATGCAAATGGCAGTAATCGAATTTGCTAGAAATGTTTTAAATTTAGAAGGAGCTTCTTCTTCGGAAATGAATAAAAGTGCCAAACATCCTGTAATTAACCTAATGGAAAGTCAAGAAAATGTAACAGAAAAAGGAGGCACCATGCGTTTGGGAGCTTGGGATTGTGAACTAAAAACAGATTCTAAAGTTTACAAAGCCTACAACGCTAAAAAAATTAGTGAACGCCACAGACACAGGTACGAGTTTAATAATGAATATTTAGAACAAATTGAAGTCGCTGGAATGAAAGCCGCTGGTACAAACCCAAAAACTGGTTTGGTAGAAGTTGTAGAAATACCAACACACCCTTGGTTTGTTGGGGTACAATATCATCCAGAATATAAAAGTACGGTGCTAAAACCACACCCTTTGTTTGTAGATTTTATTAAAGCTTCTTTAAAACACTCGAAACTATAGTTTGTCGGGTTGGGCGCAGTCGAAACCTAAACTTCTCGACTGCGCTCGAAAAGACATTCTAAAACGGAATACTATTTGAACTATTAAATGCATCAACAATAATCACAGCAAAATCAATTAAAAATAATACTGTTTTGCTACATTTGTCGCCTTTTACTTCAATAAGAAGTTTAAAAATGACAATTTGACATTTTAAAATAACACATGGAACAAAAAAAATTCGACTTCAATTCTTTTATTGGAATGATTTTATTAGGAGGCATTATTCTTTGGTGGATGAATGCCAATAAACCTGAACCAGAAACAATTACAAAGGCAAATACCACAAAGGTTGCAGACTCTACAAAAACAACAAATAACACAACTACAAATACAGTTGTTAACGAAACAGCTTTCGAAAATGATTCTATTAAAAATTTAGCACTAAAAAATAAATTGGGGGCTTTTGCCCAAAGTGCCATTAGCGCCTCTGAAGGGGTTACTGTTTTAGAAAATGAAGTCGTTAAATTAACAATAGATAATAAAGGAGGACAAATAAAAGAAGCCTTAGTTAAAAATTTTAAAACCTACGATTCTCTTCCTTTGTATATGATTAAAGACAATAATGCGTCTTTTAATATTAATTTTGGAACCATAGACAATAGAATTTTAAACACGAAAGATTTATTTTTTGAGCCAACTGTTACTAAAAACGGAGCAAACCAAGTGGTTTCTTTAAAATTAAAAGTTTCTGAAACTCAGTTTTTAGAATACAGGTACGAAATGAAACCGAAAGATTATTTGGTAAACTTTTCCATTCGTTCTCAAGGTTTAGCAAATGTAATTAATGCTTCGAATCCTATTCATTTAGATTGGACTTTAGACGGTTATCGCCACGAAAAAAGTTTAAAAACAGAGAATACCATGTATTCTTACTACTACTACAAAGCAGAAGACGAAGTTGATTATATTAACGCAGGAAAATCGGAAATTGTAAACGACTTAAACTGGGTAGCTTACAAACAACATTTTTTTGCTTCGAGTTTACTTTCAGATAAACCTTTTAACAACGCAACAATTACTTCTACAGATTTAGTTAAAAATGAAGAAATCGATACCGTTTTTACAAAAAGATTCGAACTAAAAACACCTTTAGAATTATCTAATGGAGAATTAAATTATAATATGAAATGGTTTTACGGACCTAATGATTATAATTTATTTAAAACAAAACCATTCGAAGGAACAGATTTGGCAGAGTCTGCAGATTTAGGTTGGGGAATTTTCGGTTTTTTAAACAGAACCGTTTTTTATCCTGTATTTAATTTCTTAGAAAGTTTTTTATCGAACTACGGATTAATTATTATTTTAATGACCATTGTGGTACGTATATTAATGTCTCCATTAGTTTATAAATCTTATTTATCGAGTGCTAAAATGAAGGTAATTCGCCCAGAATTAACAGCATTAAACGAAAAATATCCTGGGAAAGAAAATGCCATGAAGCGCCAGCAAGAAACCATGGCCATTCAGCGAAAAGCAGGTGTTAGCATGATGTCTGGTTGTATTCCTGCATTATTACAAATGCCAGTATTCTTTGCATTGTTTAAGTTTTTTCCAACAAATATTGCCTTAAGGCAAAAAAGTTTTTTATGGGCAAACGATTTATCTTCTTACGATACTATTTTTAAATTGCCATTTAAAATTCCTTTTTACGGAGATCACGTAAGTTTATTTCCAATTTTGGCATCTGTTGCTATTTTCTTTTATATGAAAATGAATCAAAGCCAGCAAGCAAACATGCAAGCACCACCTCAAGAAGGAATGCCAGACATGAGCAAAATGATGAAGTATATGATTTACTTCTCTCCTATTATGATGTTGTTTTTCTTTAACAATTACGCAAGTTCTTTAAGTTTGTATTATTTTGTATCAAACCTATTAACAATTGCAATTATGCTGGTAATTAAGAATTTTGTGATTGATGAAGATAAAATTCACGCACAAATCGAAGAAAACAAAAAGCGCCCAGAAAAGAAAAAAAGCAAGTTTCGTCAGAGAATAGACGAAGCCATGAAACAAGCGCAAGAACAACAAGCACAACAAAAAAGAAGAAAGTAATTTTTTAATAAAAAAAGTCCAAATCTAAAAAATTTGGACTTTTTTATGCTTAAATGTTATTGTATCAAAAAAAAATAATATATTAGTATCGATTATTAGATTTAAAAATCTTGTAGTAACCCCTAAAACAATTACTTTATGTCCCCTAAACCTAAAAGTAAATGGTATTTCGTACCATTTATACCGCTATTTATTAGTTTAAATAGTTACGCTCAAACATGTACAAATTACACAGAAACTCCAGGAACCGCAATTTCTACAATTGGTAATGTTATCTATAACACAACCATAAATGTTCCTGATAACTTTTCTATTTCCGATGTAAATGTTTCTTTAGACATTAGTCATACTTGGAATTCAGATTTAAATATTTATTTAATTTCACCAGCAAATACGAGAGTAGAATTAAGTACTGGAAATGGTGGAAATGGAGACAATTATTCCAATGTTACTTTCGATGATGCTTCTGGCAATGTATTACCAACTGGAAACTCAGGTATATCAGGCACTTATAATCCAGAAGGACTCTTATCAGATTTTAATGGAGAAAATGCGAATGGAGATTGGGTTTTAGAAGTTACAGATACAGCTGATGGAGATGGAGGAACGATAAATTCCATTACCCTTAATATCTGCAATTCTAATTTTTCTGAAGATTTTGAAACTGGTAACACTTGGTCCACAACAGGAACAACTGCAACAACAGGTACGTTCGTAAATATAGATCCAGAAGAAACTGATTATCAATTAGAAAATGATCATTCAAACCCGGGTACAAATGCTCTAATCACAGCTTCGAATCCATCTAATGGAATTGGAGCAGACGATGTAGATGGTGGTACTGTTTTTGCAACTTCACCAACCTATAGCATTACCAACGAATCTAATTTTTCTATCTGGTATTTCTTTGGTCAAAGAGATACTGGAGATGATCCTGGAGATTTTTTTAGATTAGAAGTTTCCTTTGATAATGGAGTTAATTGGACAGATTTAGTATTTATAGGAGATGTTCAAAACAATCCTGTTTGGACAGAAGCTACAACTACAATTCCTGCTGGTTCTAATTTTATTGTAAGAGTTAGTGCTGCAGACGGAACTACAGATGGAGATATTATTGAAGCTGGTATAGACGATTTAACCATCGTAGAAAACACTACACCTAGAATACCAATTACAATAACAGCAGAAGCTAAAACGAAAGAAGAAGGAGATGCAGACCCAACTTTAACATACAATATTACCTCTGGTAGTTTAGACAGTGGAGATACTTTAATAGGCAATTTATCAAGAGGTGCAGGCGAAAATATTGGTGCTTATAATATCAACCAAGGTACATTAACAAATGCAAACAACCCTAAATACAACATCACTTTTGTTTCTGCTACATTTACAATTACAGCAAAAGATACAGATGGAGATGGCTATGCAGATCATATAGATATTGATGATGATAATGATGGAATAAAAGATGAAGACGAAAGCTGTATCACTCAAGGAGCAGCAAACCCTGAAACTGATAGCATAACATATGAAGATGGAAGCTTTAAAATATATGC
This sequence comes from Polaribacter batillariae, assembly GCF_017498485.1. Classification (NCBI taxonomy): domain Bacteria; kingdom Pseudomonadati; phylum Bacteroidota; class Flavobacteriia; order Flavobacteriales; family Flavobacteriaceae; genus Polaribacter; species Polaribacter batillariae. The sequence continues at coordinate 687,347 of NZ_CP071795.1, forward strand.
TATTGGAGACAATAAAAATAGTGGTTTAGGTTTTAAAGAATCTGGGTTTGAAAAGGCATCTTTTTCCAAAGGTCTCACACTAAATCGATTAAATGGAGCTAACGATTTTACTGGTTTACCAACTTCCACTGGAGATGAAAATAATGGAACAGCTGAAAATTTTACAGCCTTTTGGGCAAACGGAACTGTAACATACAAAACAACAGCAAATAACCCAACAGAAAGAAGAAATCAATTTACTGAAGCTAATTTTAACTCACAAAAATCTGGAACAACTGGAGATGCAATTCGTATTAAACCATCAATAAATTTAAGCACAGGAGAAGTCTATACCATTACAATAAACTTAACAAACCCTGTACATGCCTTTAATTTCGATTTAAATGACATTTTAGATTCTAACCTAACACCAGGTGTTCTGCTTACTTACGAAGTTTTAGTAGATGATAAAAGAATTCTTTTTTTTAATAGCGAAATGTTAGGAAATGATGCAGAAGGTATCGTAGAGGTCTTCGATGATAATGGCGCTACTAAAGGAAATATGAATGTAGGTGACGCTATAGAAACATCAATAGGATTTCTATCAGAGACCAAAGTATCTAAAATAGAAATAGTCCATAAGGTTACAGGAACTCTTACAGGAAATACAATAGATTTACATGGACTGGATAATTTTGTCTGGAGCACAGAAAATTTTTCTTGCTTTGCTGATAATATAGATTTCGATGGAGATGGAATAACAAATGATAAAGATTTAGATTCAGATAACGATGGCATTCCAGATAATATAGAAGCACAAACAACTATCGATTATATCGCACCAAACTATATTTATACTGCAAATGGCCTAGATACAGCTTACGGAACGGGTTTAAAAGCACAAAATACAGATGGCACTGGAAATGCAGATTATGTAGATTTAGACTCAGATAACGATGGTATTTTTGATATAAACGAGATCGGTTTGGCTGCAAAAGATACAAATAACGATGGCAAAACAAATGGAACTGTTGGTAAAAATGGTTTAGATAACAGTTTATACGTTGCAGACGATTTTAATGATGTAAATGCAAACATTAACAATCCAATTCTTTTACCAGATGCAGACAATGATGTTTTAACCATTGGAGATGTAGATTATAGAGATGCACATGGTTCTGGAATTCCTATGATTACCCAAATATTTAACGATGGTACAAGTAGAGTTATCGAAATTACCAATGTTCATGCAACAAATTCAATTTTAGCAAATACAATAAAGCTAGATCTCTTTAGAAACAAAACTGGCGACCAAACTGGTATTGCACCAGATGTTACATACACAATTCCTACTGAAATAGCCCCAGGAGCATCTATTTTAATTACAAATTCGGCTTCCGTATTTTCTGGAACTGTAAACAACGATATTACAGATTTAATAGGAGCAAACGACATTTTATTGTTTTCGCATCCAAAAGGAATTTCATCTGGGTTAAACGATTGGAAAAACAGGTACGAAACCACCACTAATTTTGCAGATAATACAGTATATGTAAGAAGCGATGAAGCAACATCTAATAATAAAACCTTTACAGAAAGCGAGTGGATTCCCTTCGTAGAAGACGATTTAAACCCATACAGAGATATTGATAATGGCGGACCAGAAAGACATCCACACGCACCAATTATTTCGGAAATAACCAGTGCAGTTGCCACATCTAATTTAAGTTTAGGAACTCATAAAGTAAACCCTACAGTTCGAGTTGGTAACGCTTGGTCTAATGGATTTCCAGATAAAACTAGACGTGTTGTTATAAATGAAGATTATTCGACCTCTACAGCTTTAACTGCAAGAAAACTTACCATAAATGCCGACCGAAAATTAACAATTACAAATAATCTATTGGTTGTAACAGAAGATATTGAGTTTGGTGCAACTTCTAGTGAATTAAGGCTTGCAGGAAATTCTCAGCTCATTCAAATACACGAAAACAGCAGTCAAATTACTGGTAGTGGAAAACTATTTATAGACCAAAATTCTACCATTGCAAGCAAATACAGGTACAATTATATGAGCTCTCCTGTTGGAGGAACATCTTACACCTTGGTCGATGTTTTAAAAGATGGCACAACACCAACTTCTGCAACTTCTTCTGCAATAGATATCGATTTTGTAAGCGGTTTTGATGGAGATACAGGTACTCCAATAAAAATTGCAGATTACTGGATTTACACTTACGCAAGTGCAAACGGAAATAGATCGAACTGGAATCAAAAGAAAAGTACAGGAAGCATTCCAGTAACAGATGGTTTTACCATAAAAGGTACTGGTGCTGCACAAAACTATACTTTTGTTGGCACACCAAATGATGGTGATTTAAATACAGCTATAGGCGGAAACGAGTCTTATTTAGTAGGTAATCCATACCCATCTGCAATAAGTGTACAACGTTTTATCGAAGACAACGAAAACTCTATAGATGGCACTTTATATTTCTGGCAGCATGCAGGAGAAAGAGATACTTCTAGCTCTAACGAAGCTGGCCACTACTATACAGGTTATATTGGCGGGTATGCAACTCGTAATATTGCTATGGGAATTGCTGCAAATTCGGCTTCTTTTGCTGGTGCTTTCGATATTTCTTTGGAAGCAGAGAATGCATCACATAATGCAACTACTTCAACAGATACAGAAAATACAACAGTGGTTTTAGATGCCACTACAGAATATGTAGATTTTGGATTGATACCAAGAGGTGTTGAAAGTTTAAGACTAAACTACAAATCTCTAACACCTAAAAAAATAAAAGTTATTGTAAATGGCAATTCTATTGGAGTTTTCGACGTGCCAGTTTCTAATTCATATACAAATTACGAGATTCCTATTTGTATCGAAAGAAGCAACTCTGTAAAAATAGAATCTTTAGATCTTAATGTGTTTTATTTAAACAAAATAATACTTAAAGACGATGATGGCAAAATACCTTGCGCACCAAATGTAGGCTCTGGTTTTACATACACGACTCCTTTAGAGTACATTGCTGTGGGGCAAGGATTTTTTATTAGTGGAGATACAGATGGTGGGCCAATACAATTTAACAACAGCCAAAGAGAAAATATTGTAGAAGGTCCAAAATCTATCTTTTTTAAATCGAATGCAAAACATAAAAAAGAAACAACAAACAGAAGAAAAAAATTACCAATTATTAAATTAGGTATGAACTATACTGACCATTTAAACACAAAAATACATCGTCAAATTGGTATTTCTTTTAAAGGAAATAATAGTTTTAAGTTCGATAAAGGGTATGATAGTTATCTTTTTGATTTATCTGCTACAGATTTTTATTGGAAATTTTCGAATGAAGAGCCACCTTACGTAATTGCTGGCATAGAAAATATTTCGAAAGATTTAGAAGTGCCTTTAGAAATTGTAATCTCTAAAAAAGACGCTGTTAGCATCGAAATAGACGAGTGGAATCTCGAAAATACCTCGCTATTTTTGTTAGATAAATTAACAAATATTAGTTACGACTTAGCTAAAGGAAAAGTAGATTTAGAATTAGAAAAAGGAACCTATTCGAATCGTTTTTACATTACTTTTAAGAATTCGCAAACCTTAAGTAATGATGATGATCTTGCAGAGAGAAATGTTTCTGTTTTTTATTCGAAACCAAATCGTGAAATTCACGTAAATACAATCAATGGCACAACTGTACAAAAAGCATCTTTATATTCAATTTTAGGACAAGAAATAAACTCTTGGAAATTAAAAAACGAAGCTTTAGAGAAAACCATTCTTAAGGTAAACAACCTTTCGAAAGCCGTTTATATTTTAAAATTGAAAACAGACAAAGGAGAGGTTTCCAAAAAAATACTCATTAATTAATATTTATAATGCTTTCTTAAAGAAGTTGTCTCGAAAGTAAATTTAGCTGTCATTTTAAGCATTACTAAAATCAAAATATATTTTGATTGAAAGTAGCTAACGGAAGTTATCGAAAAACATAAAAACATTGAAATTCAATAAATAAGATTTCTCCATTACAGTTGAAATAACAAGTTTTAATACTTTTAAGACGACTTCTATTTTATAATAGTTCTTTTATTTTAGAAATCGTACTATCTAAATCTTCTCGGGTTGTAAATTTAGAGAACGAAAAACGGATGGAAGTTTTATCTTCTTCTCCATGAAAAAGGATTTCTGATAAAACATGAGACCCTTTATTGCTTCCACTTTGGCAAGCACTGCCTCCAGAAACTGCAATTCCAGCCAAATCTAAACGAAACAATAGCATGTTGTTTGTAACTGGAAAACGAACATTTAAAATGGTGTAACTGCTGTTGTCTAAATCTGAAGAAAGCCCGTTAAATCGAATATTTTCTGATACTTTTTTAAGTTCGGAAATAAAGTAAACTTTTAAACCTTCTATATAATTTTTATCTTTATTTAAAGAAGAAATAGCCATATCTAGTGCTTTTTCCATTCCTAAGATAGAGTGCACATTTTCGGTACTCGATCTTGCACCTCTTTCTTGATCTCCACCATGAAGCATTGGTAAAATGCCAAATCCTTTTTTAAAAAAAGCAAAACCAACCCCTTTGGGTCCATGAAATTTGTGCGCACTTGCAGCTAAAAAATCTAGGTTTATTTTTTGCAAATCTAAATGATAATGCCCCACTGCTTGCACAGCATCTGTATGAAATAATGCATTGTTGGTTTTACATAAACTACCAATTTCTTCAAGAGGAAGTATATTGCCAATCTCGTTATTTATTAGCATTAAACTAACCAATGTCTTTTCTTTAGAAGATTGTAAAATACCTTCTAAATGCGCTATTTCTATAGTTCCAAATTCGTTAACATTTACAAACTCTAGAGAAATGTTATGGGTTTTCTGTAAATATTTGCAAGTATGCAAAACTGCATGGTGTTCTATTTTAGAAGTTATGATACGACGCACGCCTAAATTTAAAACAGCGTTTTGTAAAATTAAATTGTCGGCTTCTGTGCCACTAGAAGTAAAAACAATTTCACTCGCAGTAACATTAAAGTGTTTGGCGATATTTTTTCGGGCGGTTTCTACTGCAGATTTTGCCTTTCTGCCAAACTGATGTGTAGAAGAAGGGTTTCCGAAATTTTCTACCATAGAATTTCGCATAACTTCTATGACTTCTTTGGCGATGGGTGTTGTTGCAGCATTGTCTAAATAGACTGTTTTCATCTTACAAAAATACGTTTTCTATTTTACTGATTTACATTTTGAAAAACATAAACTTCTGTCGCTCCTAAACCATATATTTTATAAGAAGCATCGTAATATTTTACTGGATATTTATTTAAAAGCGATTGCAATTCCGATTTTAAAACTCCTTCTCCAACTCCATGAATAAAAATAATTTTAGAAATTCGTTTTTTAATTGCGTATTCTATTTTTCGTTTTGCGGTATCTAATTGAAGATTTAGCATATCGTAATTATCTAAACCTTTGGTAGATTTAACAAGTTGATTTATATGCAAATCTACCTCCATAATTACTTCTTTTTTTTCTTTTTTAAACAGGTTTGTTTTCTTTTTTACTTCGGCTATTTTCTCTTGTAAAATAGGATGATTGATATCGGAAAACTTCGATAAATTGTATTGTTCTACATCGATTTTAACGAGTTCTTTTTCATCAAAATTAAAAACCATACCATCTTCTGTTTCTACAGAAATTGTATGTTTATTTATAGCAACCACTTTTCCTTTTAAAACATCGTCTAAAACAGCTACTTTATTTCCAATTTCTAAACACATTCTTAACTTTTTATTAAATTAAACCCGTTTAATAAGTTTTATTTTTGTTACAAAAATAATCATATGATAAGTACTTCTTCTGTTTCCGTAGAAAATTTCTTTAGAAATGCAGAAAAGAATGTGCATTTAACTGAAGATAGAAAAAATTTACTTTTTAAAATTTCGGAAGCAATTGCAAAAGAATACTTTAAAAGTGGTGTTGTAAACCTTAATTTTATCTGCACGCATAATTCAAGAAGAAGTCAGCTTGGGCAAGTTTGGGGTTTTTACGCTGCAGATTATTTTAAATTAAATGTTCAATCTTTTTCTGGTGGTACAGAGGTTACTGCTTTTCATAGAAATACTGTAAAAACATTACAAAAAGCGGGTTTCGATTTTCAAGTTTCCGATTTTTCACACCAAAATCCTAAATATTTAATTTCGTTTTCTGGCAATAGAAAAACCATTCTTGGGTTTTCTAAAAGATTCGATCATCCAGATAATAAAGAGCCTTTTATTGCCATTACAACCTGTAATAATGCTGATAAAAATTGCCCTTTTATACCTACTGCTATCGAAAGATTTCATTTGCCTTTTGTCGATCCAAAAGTTTCTGACAATACTTCAGAAAGAAGAGAAACTTACTTAAAAACGAATCGTAAAATTGCAGCAGAGATATACTTTATCTTTAGTAAAGTTAAAAAATTAATTTCTTAAACTTCTATATCTCTATCGTAAGGAATGCTTTTTAAAACGTGATTTATAACGTTTATTCTGGCTTCGGTTTTCCTATTTGCTCTTATAATTTTCCAAGGAGAGTTCTTTGTATTTGTTTTTTGAAACATTACATTTTTGTACTCTGTATATTGGTCCCATAAATCTTGTGCTCGCTCATCTAATTTTGTCATTTTCCATTGTTTTAATGGATTGCTTTTAATTTCTGCGAAGCGCTTGGCTTGTTCTTTTTTAGATATAGACATGTATATTTTTACCAAATGAATTCCAGATTCTAAAATCATTCTTTCGAAATCGTTTACCTGATTCATAAAAACATCATATTCTTTTTGGGTACAAAACCCATTAACTGGCTCTAAAACAGCTCTATTATACCAACTTCTATCAAAAAAAACAATTTCTCCTGCTTTTGGAAACTGTTCTACATATCTTTGAAAATACCATTGCGTTTTCTCGTCTTCTGTAGGTTTAGAAAGTGCTACAATTCGCATATGACGTGGGTTTATACGTTCTGTTAACCTTCTTATGGCCCCACCTTTTCCTGCTGCGTCTCTTCCTTGAAAAACAATAATTATACGTTCGTTGTTATGAATTGCCCATTTTTGCAAACGAATTAATTCTACTTGAAGTTTTTTTAATTTTTTTTGATAATTTACATAACGCAAACCTCTTTCTATATTTAAAGGCTCTTTAGACAAAAGTGCTAATAGCCCTTTTTTTGTGTTTAATTTATTTACTTGTTTTGTTGTTAGTTTGTTTCCCATTTTTTTTAATCTAAATTACTATTAGAACGATAGTACCTCATTACTACATTTGGGTCTGGCGTTATTACCGTTTTTGCATCTTTTTTTCCATCATAATCAAATTGAGAAATTACATGCCTAATGGCCTCTAATCTTGCCACTTTTTTATCGTTTGTTTTTACCATCATCCAAGGACTGTAAGATGTGTGGGTTTTAGAAAACATTTCTGCTTTGTAGTGTGTGTATTTGTCCCAAAGAATTTGTCCTTGTTTATCGACAGGACTAAATTTCCAACGTTTTAAAGGATTTTCTTTACGTTCTTCGAAACGTCTTAATTGCTCGTCTTTAGAAATTGATAACCAAAATTTAATAATAATTAAACCGTCTTCGTACATCATGTGTTCGAATTCTGGTACTTGTACTAGAAATTCTTTGTATTGTTGTTCTGTACAAAATCCCATAACAGGCTCTACAACAGCCCTATTATACCAACTTCTATCAAAAAAAACAATTTCACCTGGGTTGGGCAACTCTTTAATATATCTTTGAAAATACCACTGCCCTTTTTCTACTTCTGTGGGTTTATTTAAAGCGACTAACCTGCTAGATCTAGGGTTTAAATGCTCCATAAACCGTCTAATGTTTCCACCTTTTCCTGCAGCGTCTCTTCCTTCAAAAATAACAGCAACACGCTTGTTTTCTTTAGAAATCCACCTTTGTAATTTTACCAATTCTATTTGAAGTAGTCTAAGTTCTTGAGTATATGAAAGTGTTTTATTTACCTTATTATATAACTCGCTTTTATTTTTTATGAGTGTTAATAATTCTTTATTTGTATTAACGCTCTCAAAATCTTCTGATGTTAGTACTTGCTTCTTATTCATCTATCTTGTTTAATTGGTCTAAAAATAACTACTTTTTTTTATTTAGAGAGTTAAAAAAACATCAATTTACAGAAGTTTTAGAACATTCTTATATATTTGCGTTTTATGAAAAAAATTAGCTTCATTTTATTTGCTTTAGCAACTTTAACTATTTTTTCTCAACAGAAATTATCGAAAGAAATTAGTTTTATTACAGAAAACGATTTATACGTTTCTATAAACGACGATCGTTATTATACAAACGGAGCATTTTTATCTTATAGATACCTTTCTAAATACAAAAAAGAAAATTTAGAAAAACGAATTCTAGAATGGAGTGTTGGGCACGAAATGTATTCGCCTTACAGGTCAATTGCTGTTTTTAAAGAAGACCACGACAGGCCTTTTGCGGCTTATTTATATGGTGGTTTTGGTATTGATAGAATTTATAAAAACAACCAAACTTTTAAAACTTCTATTCAGTTAGGTATTATTGGTGCTTATGCTTATGGAAAAGAATTACAAAATTTTATCCATAACATTTATGGTTTTAAAGAAGCTGTGGGCTGGAAATATCAAGTAAAAAACGCTTTGGCATTAAATTTTAATGTTGAATTTAACAAACTGCTACTAAAAAATAATACGAATTATTTTGATGTTTCTTGGGTAAATTCTGCAAACGCAGGAACCGTTTTTACAAATATTTCTACTGGCTTTTATGGAAGAATTGGCTTTAAACCTTTACAAAACTTAGTAAATTCAATTGCTTTTAATTCTAATATCAATAATAACAATACCCGTTATTTTAGAGAGGTAGAATCTTTTATGTTTATAAAACCAACTTTAAGATATGCGCTTTACGATGCTACATTACAAGGAAGTTTTTTAAATAAAAAGAGTGAAGTTACCAACGAACTTGTGCCACTTGTTTTTAATTTAGAAATCGGATTAAAATTTACCGCAAACAGATTTCGTTTTGGATATACTTTTAATTACAACTCGAACAAATCGAAAAATTTACGATTTGATAACGGCCATAAATACGGCTCTATACAGATTGGATATTTGTTAAAATAAGAAATTGGAAGTTTAAAATAAAAAAAAACGCTGCGACTTCAAAAAAACCAAAACGTTGCGAATCTGCGACTTCGAGAGAAAACCTTGAAACTTGAAACTCTGACCTGAAGATTATTCAGCAAAAAAATCGTCTTTAAAACCAATTAAATATAGCTTTTCTTGCGCTCTTGTTATTGCTGTGTACAACCATCTAAAGTATTCTTTTGAAACACCATCAGGTAAATATGGTTGTTCTATAAAAACGGTTTTCCATTGTCCTCCTTGAGATTTATGACAAGTTATTGCATAAGAAAATTTTACCTGCAAAGCGTTAAAATACTTATTCTTTTTAATGGCTAAAAATTGTTTGTATTTCGATTTTTCATGTGCGTAATCTTCTTTTACAGCTTCATATAATTTGTTAGATTCTTCGTATTTTAAAGACGGACTTTCGCTAGTGAGTGTATCTAAAAGCAACACGGTTTCAAAAGGGGGCATGTCTGGATAATCGATCATTTTTATTTCTACTTCTGCAAATTTAAAACCATACAATTCTTTAATAGAAAATATTTTTAAAACTCTGCAAATATCGCCATTCGCAATAAAACCAGCTTTCGAAGTTTCGTTTAACCAATAATAATTGTTTTTTACAACCATTATATAATCTCCAGCAGAAATTTCATTTTCTTGTCCTCTTATATTGTAACGTATTTGCTGGTTGTATTGATTGGCCCTTTTATTAGAACGTACTATAAATGCAGTATCTTCTACACCTTCATTTTCGTAAGCATTTACAATGGCATCTTCTATATCGTAACCATCTTCTAATCTTTTAATGTCTGGAAAATTTACATCAAACTGAAAAGAATCGCCTTCATTTTGTAACAAAAGCCTTAAATTTGTGGCGTTGGCTAAAATTCCTGAATTTTCGTGTTGACGCATTACTTCGTCTAACTCTATTTCTGAAACATTTTTCTGATAATCGTACATTAGTGTATCTTGTTCTAAAGCAGGACTCACATTTAACTTTACAGGTGGCAACTGCGCTGTATCTCCTATAAAAATAAGTTTGCAATTTTTACCAGAATATACATAAGATATTAAATCACTTAATAAAGATTTAGCTTCAAAAAAAATTCTGATTCTGTTTACCATCTGCAATCATAGAAGCCTCATCTACGATAAAAATAGTATTTGTATGCTTATTGGTTTGCAAAACAAAATCTATAGAACCATTTGCCTGTTTTTTGGGAAAATATATTTTTTTATGAATTGTAAATGCGGGTCTTTTAGAATATAGTGCAATTACTTTTGCAGCCCTTCCTGTTGGTGCTAATAAAACCGATTTTTTTCTTACAGACCACAAACAGTTCACAAAAGTACTTATGGTGGTTGTTTTTCCTGTTCCTGCATATCCTTTTAACAAAAACAAAGCGTCTTTATCTTTATTAAAAATAAAATCGCTTAATAGGTTTAATAATTTTTCTTGTTTAAAAGTAGGTTCGTGCGGAAATTTTCGAAGAAGCTCGCTGTTAAATTCGCTTGGTTTTTCTATCATAAAGCATTTAAAACATCAAAGATACGTCGATTTGTAAATAAAAGTTTTTATCATTAAAAAAAAATTGTAGATTTGCGATAAGACTATTAAAAAAATATTAAAAATGGGATTAATTGGAATGATTTTAGCAGCAGTATTAGTGGCTGTGCTTTTAGCTATTGTTATAGTTAAGTTTTTACCTTTAAAGTTACGTTGGTTAGCTTCTTTATTATTGCTTTTTGCCGCAATATTTTTAGGAACCAAAATTTACGATGGAATTATGGAACCCATAAATTTTAACAAAGCTAAAGTTAAAAAATATGCTAAAGTTGTAGAAAATCTTAAAATAATTAGAGATGCAGAGGTAAAACACTACGAAGCAACTGGAAAATACACAGATAATAAAAAAGCCTTAATAAGTTTTATAGATACTGCTAAATTAGCATTAACTAACACAAGAACAGTTGTCGAAAAAGAAAATAGAGGTGGTGGTGTTATTGTTGATGTAGAAAAAAGAGTTACAGATACAATTGGCTATGAGCCTGTTTTAAAGTATTTTAAAGGTAGAGATTATAAAAATATGTTTAAAGTTCCTGGTTTAGATGGTAAAGAATTTGAATTAGAGGTTGGAACCGTAGAAAAAGTACCTGGCTTAGTTGTACCTACATTTATGGCAAAAACACCTAAGGCAGATCTTTTAAAAGGAGAAAACGAATCTTTAATTAAGCAAGAATTAGAAGCCATTGCAACCGATCAAATTAAAGGAGAATATATTTCTGTAGGTTCTTTAGATGAAGTAACTACTGGAGGTAACTGGCCTACATCTTACGATAAAAAAGGTGAAAAAAGAGAATAGCTATTTTACTTTGAAAAACACAAAAGATAAAAATTTATCCATCCAATTTCATTTGGATGGATTTTCTTTTTCTATCCAAGACACATTGTCTAAAAAGGATATGTATTTCTGCAAATATACTTTTCCAGAAACACAAGCAACTCCAGAAAGTCTATTGTTAAAAATTGAAGATATTTTTAAAAAAGATACACATTTACAACAAGATTTTTCTAGTGTGATTGTAATTCATCAAAATAACCTTGTTACATTAGTACCAAACGAATATTTTAATAAAAATCAGTTAGCTTCTTATTTAAATTTTAATATAAAAACACTGGCAACAGATTTTATAACTTTCGACGAAATCGATTCTATAGAGGCAAAAAATGTATATGTGCCTTACGTAAATATTAATAATTACCTATTTAACAATTTCGGAGAGTTCAATTACAAACACCACAGCACTGTACTTATAGACAAATTGATACAACAAAGTAAAAGCGAAACCAAAACAATGTATGTAAATGTTTCTAAAACCACTTTTGATATTGTGGTTTTAGAAAATAAAAAGTTACTGCTCTACAATTCTTTTACATATACTTCCGAAGAAGATTTTTTATATTATATTCTTTTTGTTGCAGAACAGTTACAATTAGACACAAACGAATTTCCTTTGTATTTAATGGGGCGTATTTCTTTAAATTCTACATTGTACAAATTAATTTATAAGTATGTTAAAAACATCTACTTTTTAGAGAGTAAAAACCCTATTTTTAAAGAATTAAATTTAGAAACACACACGAATTTTATACTATTAGGCGAATGAGAATTATTTCTGGGAAATTAAAATCAAGACGTCTATCTGCGCCTAAAAACTTACCTGTTAGACCCACAACAGATATGGCCAAAGAATCGTTGTTTAACATTATAAACAACAGGTACTATTTCGATGCCATTTCTGTAATCGATTTATTTGCTGGTACAGGAAATATTAGCTACGAATTTGCCTCTAGAGGTACCAAAACCATTTATGCTATTGATGCATATTTTGGTTGTATTAAATTTATTAATGAAACCGCAAAAGCTCTTGATTTAGAGATCAATACCTTTAAAAGTGATGTTTATAAATTTCTCGAAAAAACATCTTTAAAAGCCGATGTAATTTTCGCAGACCCACCTTACGATTTTAAAGAAGCACAGTTTTTAAAAATAGTTGAGCTTGTTTTCGAAAAAGAAATGTTAAATGAAGGTGGAATTTTAATTGTAGAACATTCGAAACATACAGATTTGTCTAAACACGAAAAACACCATTACGATAAACGTTATGGTGGTAACGTGTTTAGTTTCTTCGAAAACGAAACAACAGCAAAAGAAATTTAATCTTAAAGAAAAATAAGACATTGCATTGATGCCTTTTTATTTTGAAATAGTAAACGAAAAAGGGTGTTTTATTACGGTAAATTCTATTTGTAGGTATTTTTATCCAACATTAATGCTCCTACTCATATTGCTTCATTTCTTCATCATAAAAAGCCCCAGCTTTATCCATTAAATCGGCTAATTCTGTAGCAATATCTTCTTCATTTTCTCCTGTTAAATCTTCGAACCACTCAATTTCATCATCTTTTAAATTGATAATAAAACGAGGAAATTCTGTATGCAATACAAAAATATCTTCAGGAAAATTACTGTTATCTGCTAATAAAAATTTTGGTAAATTCATTTGATTCTTTTTTATGAAGCAAAGGGTTTTTACCCCTTGTTATTTGTATTTATTTATGATATTTGTTTTTCTTTTATCAACTTTAAAGTTAAGGAATTAAATCTTATAAATAATAAAATAGAGGCCGTTGTTAAACCCGCTAATAAACCTAACCAAATTCCAAAACTTCCATACATTTCTTCTTTTCCTAAGAAATAAGAAACAGGAAAACCAACCACCCAATAAGATATAAATGTAATAATCGTTGGTATTTTTACATCTTGCAAACCTCTTAAAGCTCCTAAAACCACTACCTGAATGCTGTCAGAAATTTGAAAAAAAGCAGCTGCTAATAATAATTTAGAGGCGATTGACAATACCTCCATATTATCTAAATAATTTTCAGCATCACTTAAATCGACATAAATATTGGGTAAACTTTTATGAAAAATAAAAAAGATGAAGGCAAAGAAAATGGCAAATAATGTTCCAAGAAGAAATAATGAAAAAGCGATTCTTCTTAATTCTTTAAAATTTTGCAATCCTTTTTGATTTCCAACACGAATCATAGAAGCAACACTTAAACCCATTGCCACCATAAAGGTCATCGAAGATAAATTTAGTGCAATTTGGTTGGCTGCTTGTGGGTTTTTACCTAACAAACCACTCAACCATATTGCGGCTGTAAAAATAGCAACTTCAAAAAACATTTGCATGGCACTTAAAGACCCTAGGTTAATTATTCTTTTAATCATTAAAAGATCTAAAACAAAAAACTTAATGTCTTTTACGATTCGTCCAGAACGTTCTTTAAAACGTAAAACCAACCACAAATAAATTACCATTATTAGTCTAGAAACTAAGGTTCCATAAGCTGCACCAACAATGCCCATTTCTGGAAAACCTAATTTTCCAAAAATTAATATATAATTTAAAACAACATTAATTATGTTTGCCAAAAGCGTTGCATACATAGGGTATTTGGTTAAAGACATGCCATCACTAAACTGTTTAATTGCTTGAAAAATAATCAAAGGAATTAACGAAAAAGCAACCCAATTTAAATACGGTATTGCCAAAGCCACTACTTCTTCTGGTTGTTGCATTAAATGCATTAACGGTTTAGAAAAAAACACTAATAAAAAAAGTAAAATACCTAAAGTAGTGCATAAAAATAGTCCGTGTTTGTAAGTAGATCTTGCTTGCTTAAGATTATTAGACGAATCTGCCTCTGCAATTAATGGCGTAATTGCGGTAGAAAAACCAATTCCAATAGACATTGCAATAAACATAAAACTGTTTCCTAGAGAAACTGCTGCCAATTCTGCAGTTCCTATTTGCCCAACCATAATATTATCGATAAAACTCACAAATGTATGCCCTAACATGCCCAACATTACAGGTGCTGCAAGTTTCCAATTGTATTTAAACTCAGATGTGTATTGAGAAATATTCAATTTTCGATATTTTTTTGGACTGCGAAGATACGTATTACACAAAGATTTTTTGCATAACAACTTCTGTAATTTTGATTGAATAATTACAATAAAAATGGTTATTTTTGAAAAAATTAAAACTCATAAAAATGGCAGATATTACTTTAAAAGGAAACGCAATAAACACAATTGGAAATTTACCTAAAATTGGAGAAAAAGCTCCAGATTTTACTTTAACAACGGTTGAATTGGGACATAAAAAATTATCGGATTTTGCTGGTAAAAATGTGGTTTTGAATATTTTTCCGTCGATAGATACTGGAACTTGTGCAACTTCTGTTCGCGAATTCAACAAAAAAGCTACCCATTTAGAAAATACGGTTGTTTTATGTATTTCTAAAGATTTACCATTTGCACAAGCACGTTTTTGTGGTGCAGAGGGCATTGATAATGTAGAAATGTTATCTGACTTTGCAACTGGCGATTTTGGTAAAGATTATCAGCTAGAAATTAAAAACGGCCCTTTAGCCCATTTGCTTTCTAGAGCTGTGGTTATTGTCGATAAAGATGGTAAAGTAGCATATACAGAACAGGTTTCTGAAATTGTAGATGAACCTAATTACGAGGCTGCATTAAAGGCTATCTAATTTTATGAAGAATCCGAATGATGGTTTTCTTAGAGGCAGGTTGCGAAGTTTAAAATTTGCATTTAGAGGTGTTTGGAGGCTTATTACAAAAGAAGATAGTATAAAAGCACAACTTTGCGTTGCTGCTTTTGCCACTGTTTTAGGTTTTTATTTTAACATTTCTAGTACAGAATGGATGTTACAATGCATTGTAATAGGCCTTGTTTTAGTTGCAGAAGCTGTAAATACTGCCATTGAAGAAATTGCCGATTTTATTCATCCAGATTTTCATGTAAAAATTGGTTTAATTAAAGACATCGCAGCAGGTGCACCAACATTTGCTGCCATTACTTCTTTAATAATCGCTGGTTTTATTTACATTCCAAAAATCAATTTATTATTTTAGCAACAACTCGTAAAATTATCTTTAAATTATTAAATACTTAATGGCTAAAAAAAAAACAGACACAAAAAAAACAATTTCTTCTACTGAAAAAAAACCTTCAGTTTTTGCATTTTTAAAAACCAAACAATTTCAAACTATTCTTGGGTTTTTCTTGGTGTTTTTCGCGTTATTTTTGTGTATTGCCTTTATTTCTTTTTTCTTTAGTTGGCAAGAAGACCAAAGTACTTTAGCTAAATTAGGAGATAAAACTATAAAAAGCCGTAATTTATTAGGTAAAATTGGCGCTAATTTAAGTCATTTTTTTATTTATAAAGGATTTGGAATTGGCGCATTTATAATCGATTTTCAGATTTTTATAACTGGCTTGTACGTACTATTTCAAAGAAAATTTTCTAAAATTATTATTTCTTGGAACTGGGCATTAATTGCAATGCTATGGCTTTCTGTAACTTTAGGCTTTGTTGCAGGTAAATTTGCTTTATTATCTGGAACCATTGGTTTTGAGATAAATGAGTACCTACAAACATTTTTAGGAAAAACAGGACTCATTATTATTTTAGCGTTCGCATTTGTTACTTACTTAGTTTTACGATACAAACTAACTTTCGATTTATTCTTAGAAAGATTAAAACAAAAAAGAGCAGAAAGAGAACAAAAGAAATTAGAAGAAATCGAGCATGATGCCATGGCTTTTAATACATCTAATGATGAAGATTTAAAAACAAACCATTCAACTTTAGAAAAAAAAGAAAAATCGGAATTCGAGCTTTCCGTAGAAAATTTAAAACCCACTATTGCGAAACATTCGAATGTCGATACCAAAAAAGAAGACCTTTCTCTACAAATAACTAAAAACGAAGAGGATTTAGAACCCATTTTAAAAACAACAGTTTCGAATGCCGAAGAAAAAGAAGTAGAAATTGATGTTGAAACCGTTGAAGAAGAAGAACACGAAATAGAAAATTTATCAGACAAATTGGTAAAAGATTTTGGTGAATTCGACCCAACCTTAGAATTGTCTAACTTTAAGTTTCCAACCTTCAACTTATTAAAACAATACAACGAAACTATTTCCATAGACCCAGACGAATTAGAGGCGAATAAAGATAAAATTGTAGAAACTTTAAAAAACTACAAAATTGGTATTGCAGAAATTAAAGCAACTGTTGGCCCTACCATTACTTTATACGAAATTGTACCAGATGCAGGCATTCGTATTTCGAAAATTAAAAATTTAGAAGACGATATTGCATTGTCTTTATCTGCTTTAGGAATTCGTATTATTGCACCAATTCCAGGAAAAGGCACCATTGGTATTGAAGTTCCAAATAAAAAATCGACCATTGTTTCTATGCATTCTGTAATTTCTTCTAAGAAGTTTCAAGACTCGCCAATGGAATTGCCAATCGCATTAGGAAAAACAATTTCTAACGAAACCTTTGTAATCGATTTGGCTAAAATGCCTCATCTTTTAATGGCTGGAGCAACTGGCCAAGGAAAATCTGTTGGGTTAAATGCTGTTTTAACTTCACTTTTATATAAAAAACACCCTGCAGAAGTTAAGTTTATCTTAGTAGATCCCAAAAAAGTAGAATTAACACTTTTTAATAAAATAGAGCGCCATTATTTAGCAAAATTACCAGGTGAAGAAGAAGCGATTATTACAGACACCACCAAAGTTGTACACACCCTAAACTCTTTGTGTATAGAGATGGACAATCGTTACGATTTGCTAAAAGTAGCGATGGTACGTAACATTAAAGAATACAATGCAAAATTTAAAAAACGGAAATTAAACCCTAATGAAGGGCATCAATTTTTACCTTATATTGTTTTAGTTATTGATGAATTTGCAGATTTAATAATGACGGCTGGAAAAGAAGTAGAAACACCAATTGCACGTTTGGCACAATTGGCAAGAGCCATTGGAATTCACTTAATTGTAGCAACACAAAGACCTTCTGTAAACGTAATTACAGGAATTATTAAAGCGAATTTCCCTGCACGAATTGCCTTTAGAGTAACCTCTAAAACAGATTCTAGAACCATTTTAGATACTGGTGGTGCAGATCAATTAGTTGGTAGAGGAGATTTGTTATACACTGCTGGAAACGATATTAATAGAATACAATGTGCTTTTGTAGATACGCCAGAAGTCGAAAAAATAACCGATTTTATAGGCTCACAAAAAGCATACCCAGAAGCATACTTACTTCCAGAATATGTTGGAGAAGAAAGTGGCACAAGTATTGATGTTGATATTTCAGAAAGAGATAAACTCTTTAAAGATGCCGCAGAAATTATTGTAACAGCACAACAAGGTTCTGCTTCGCTTTTACAAAGAAAATTAAAATTAGGCTATAATAGAGCAGGAAGATTAATAGATCAATTAGAAGCTGCTGGTATTGTGGGTGGTTTTGAAGGCAGTAAAGCAAGGCAAGTTTTAGTAACAGATTTAGTAGCCTTAGAAGAACTTTTAGAAAATGAAAAAAACCTATAAATACTTTTAAAAAGTACAAAATTTAAATTATGAAAAAAATAACATTATTATTTTTAAGTATCTTTTTAACAACAATTACTTTCTCTCAAAATGCAGAAAAAGCAAAATCTTTATTAGATGAAGTTTCTACAAAAATGGGGGCTTACAAAAACATGTCCATTGGTTTTAGTCAAACTTTAAGCAACGAAGCCGCAGGAATTAAAGAAGGAGACGAACCCCCAATTAGAGGAGAAATTAAATTAAAAGGCGAAAAATACATCTTAAATTATTTAGGAAATCAATTTATTTACGATGGGCAAAAACTATACGTAATTAATCACGACGAAAAAGAAATTTCTATTACAGAAGGAGATTTAGAAGGAGATGATGGTTTTATTTATCCTTCTAAATTACTAACTTTTTACAAAGAAGGCTATAACTATACAATGGGAAAATTAGAAAACACAAAAGGAAGACACATACAATACGTAACTTTAACTCCTATTGATAGTAATTCTGACATTGTAAAGGTAGAGTTAGGGATAGATGCAAAATCAAAACACATCTACAAATTAATTCAAACAGGTTCTAACGGTTCTAAAACAACCTTTACCATTAATAAATTTAAGAAAAACGAAGATTTATCTAACAACTTTTTCAAATTCAATAAAGCAAAATTTTTAAGTCAAAATTATACGATTGACTAATTTTTTCAATTAACAGAAAATTAGTAGCATATTTATATTTAAGCAACTACTTTTGCTACAATGAAAATTTTAGATAAATACATCTTAAAAACATTTTTAGTTCCTTTTGTAGCTACATTTCTTATTGTATTATTTGTCTTAGTAATGCAAGTGCTTTGGCAAGTTTTCGAAAATATAGCTGGCAAAGGAATTAGCTTGCCCTTTATTCTAAAATTTTTATACTATACCACTTTAGGTATTGTACCACAAGCTTTACCCATTGGAGTATTGCTTTCTTCGATAATGGCTTTAGGAAGTTTAGGAGAAAACTACGAATTTGCGGCAGCCAAATCTGTAGGAATTTCTTTACAAAGATTGGTAAGGCCTTTAATTATTTTAACGGTAATTTTAAGTGGCATTAATTTTCTATTCTTAAATAACATTTTTCCGTACGCAACTCTAAAACAACGTAATTTATATTACAATATAAAAAAGAAAAAACCCGCTTTAGCCTTAGTTCCAGGAAGTTTTAATAGCGATTTACCTGGATATCAAATTAAATTTGATGAAAAATATGGCGAAGAACAAAATTTACTAAAAAAAGTACTTATTTATCAAATAAATAATTACGGAAATCAAAAAGTAATTACCGCAGAAAGAGGCAAAATTATTTCAGAAGAAGGCAGTCGTTACATGACCTTTATTTTATACAATGGCAATTATTACGAAGATTATTCAAAATCTGCAAAAACACCAAGAAAAAGATTAAAAATGCCTGCATCGCAAGCTACTTTTAAAGAATACGAGTTTAATATAGATATTTCTGATGTTGTAGGAGATGGAAAATTAGATGAAGAAAAGTTTAAGAATAGCTATAATATGAGAACGTTACATCAGCTAAAAGATACGATTCCTGTATTAAAATCTACATATGATGATATGTTACTATCCAGAGCAAAAACCATTTTTAACATTGCAAATGCCAAAGAATTACATTCATATAACGACTCTTTAAAACCCAACGTAAAAAATAAAGAAAATATTTTAGACAATTTCGATATTCAAAATAAAATTACCATTCTAAACACCTCTGTCTCTAAAATGAATAGCGCGTTTACGAATGTTAAAAATAATTCCGATAGTATAAAATACAAACGTAAAAGTTTAAATTTTTACGATTCGGAATTTTATGGTAGAATAGCACTTTCTTTTTCTTGTTTGATCTTATTTTTTATTGGAGCGCCATTAGGATCTATCATTCGAAAAGGTGGTTTTGGTTTGCCAATGATTTTAGCAATTGCCATTTATGTTATTTACTTCTTTGGAAACACCTTAGGCAAAAACCTAGCGGAAGAAAGTTCGGTTTCTTCTCTCTTAGGTTCTTGGATTGCTACAATGGTAATGCTTCCTTTAGGTATTATTCTTACAAGAAGAGCCACAAAAGATAAAGGCATTTTTAATGTAGATGCCATTCTTGCACCAATTAAAAATTTCTTTAAAAAATTTACGTCTAAAAAAGACACTCGTATATGACCACTAAAACCACCACAAAAAACACAAAATTAAACAGCATTTCTGAAGCGATTGAAGATATTAGAAACGGAAAAGTTATTATCGTTGTAGATGATGAAAACAGAGAAAATGAAGGCGATTTTCTTGCTGCAGCAGAAAAAGTAACTCCAGAGATGATTAATTTTATGGCAACACATGGTCGTGGATTAATTTGTGCACCATTAACTGAAAAACGCTGTAAAGAACTAGATTTAGGAATGATGGTTTATAACAATACAGATCCTATGGAAACTGCATTTACAGTTTCTGTAGATTTACGTGGAAAGGGAGTTACCACTGGAATTTCTGCATCAGACAGAGCTTTAACAATAAAAGCGTTGATCGAAAAAGACACAAAACCATACGATTTAGCAAGACCAGGACATATTTTTCCTTTGAGAGCAAAAGATGGTGGTGTTTTAAGAAGAACTGGGCATACAGAAGCCGCAATTGATTTTGCACGTTTGGCAGGCTTTCAACCAGCAGGGGTAATCGTAGAGATTATGAACGAAGATGGCACCATGGCGCGTTTGCCTCAACTTTTAGAAGTTGCTAAAAAGTTCGATATTAAAATTGTTTCTATTGAAGATTTGGTGGCATACAGAATGGAACACGATTCTTTAATTGAGAAAAAAGAAGACTTCGATATTAAAACTCGTTTTGGAGAATTTAGGTTAAGAGCTTACCAACAAACCACCAATAAGCAAGTTCATATAGCACTTACAAAAGGTTCTTGGTCTAAAGATGAAGGAATTTTAACCAGAGTAAATTCAACATTAGTAAACAACGACATTTTAGGAACGCTTACCAATAATGCCGATAAAAAACTAGACCAAATGTTTCAAGTGATTAACGAAGAAGGAAAAGGAGCTATTATTTTTGTAAATCAGCAAAACCAATCGCAAAACTTATTAAGCAGATTGCAAGTTCTTAAAGAAAACCAAGCCAATAACGAATTAAAAGCACCAGCCATTAAAATGGATAACAAAGACTTTGGTATTGGAGCTCAAATTCTGCACGATTTAAACATTAGCAAATTAAAGTTAATTACCAACTCTCAACAATCAAAAAGAGTAGGAATGATTGGCTATGGGTTAGAGATTGTAGATTATGTAAATTATTAGTATTTCTGTTAGCAATTAGCAATTAGCAATTAGCAATTAGCAAAATTAAAAAACTTTGTGTAAGTAGTAAATCTAAACAAGAACCTCTACTCCACTTTCTAGCTCAATCGGTTTTTTATCTTTAAGAAATAATCTTGCGGTGTATTTTCCTTGAAGTACAATGGTATCGTTTTTAACAGAAAGCCAACTGCCTTCACGCAAACCTAAAACAGGAGTTTCATTAAAAACATGAAACTCTTTAATTCTCGTTTCACGTGTTTCTCCCATGTGTGTAGAGCCTTCTATCGGGTCTAAATAATGGGCATTGATATTAAAAGGTATGCACCCCAAAGTTTTAAAACTTGGCGGATATACTATGGGCATATCATTCGTATTCATCATAGTAGCTCCGCAAATATTGCTACCTGCACTGGTTCCTAAATACGGTGTGCCATTTTCTATTACCTTTTTTAAATCAATTAAAATATCATTTTTATAAATTTGATGTACCAACTCAAACGTATTTCCACCACCAGTAAAAATTCCTTCAGCATTAAAAATGGCTTCGCTTGCATTTTTGTATTCGTGAATTCCTTGTACATTAATATCTATTTTTTTAAAAGCTTTTTGGGCAATTGCTGTGTAAGCATCGTAAGAAATGCCTCCTGCCCTTGCATAAGGAATAAAAAGTAATGTTTTTATATTTTTAAAAAACGTCGTTAATGTAGGTAACAAATATTCTAAATATGCACTTCCGTGTATTGTAGATGTGCTTGCAATTATCATTTTTTTCATAACATAAATTTAACGTTTTTTTCCAGTTTATTCATGTATCTTTATCTAAAATTTAAAACAAAAGCTATGATTAAAAAAATTTTATTAGTATTCGTAACAACTACATTATTATTAGCATGCAAATCTAACGACAATGTAGATATTTCATTATCAAATTCAGATATTGTAGGAACTTGGAATCTTATCGCATTTAGTTCAGATGCTAGTGGTAAAATTAGTTCCAAAGGCATTGATGTAGATTTTACATCAAATAGTGTTGGTAAAAATTTTAATATTACCTATACTTTTGATGAAAACCCGAACTTAATTTCTGCAAAAGGAAAATTTACCATTGTTACAACAAGTATTGCAAATGGTAAATCTACAGGGGCTCAAGAAGCAGAAGCAACAGCAATAAATGGTTTAGGTTCTGGTAAGTGGAAACTTAATAAAAACTCCATTACTTTTAATAATCCAGATGGAACTTCAAATGTAGTTGAAGTAATTGAGTTTTCAGGTAAAAATATGAAGTTAAAGGCCTCTATAGATCAAGATGCTATTTTACCTACAGTTAGTGGAGCAGATTTTGATATTAAAGCTGATGTATTCATTACCTTAGAAAAGCAATAAAAATTAGTATTAAAAATTTTAAAAGCATCATTTATAAAATAAATGATGCTTTTTTTTATACCTCGTTTTTACGAATCCTTTTAACACAAGTTTATAAATTTGTTGGCACATTTTTAAGAACCATCGTGCTTTTCTTTGTTACCATACATATATGAAAAGAACTTTGTCCATACTTTTTATTAGCATTTCGTTTGCCTGCTTTTCTCAAAAAAACAAAACGCTGTTCTTCGGAAAAATTATAGATTCTTCAACCGTTGTAAAAAACGCACACATTATCAACCTAAACACAAAAAGAGGTACGTTTTCTAATGATCGTGGTTTGTTTGAAATTTTGGCTTCAGAAAACGACAGTTTACAAATTTCTTCGATAGGTTTTAAAACCCAAAAAATAAAAGTAAAAAAATTGCATTTTAGAGAAAAATAAACTTTATTACTCTTAAAAAAGAGGTATATACTTTAGATGAATTTACTTTAAAACGCCACAATTTATCTGGTTTTTTATCTTTAGATTTAAAAAGTGTTCCTAAAGATCGTAAGGCAAATTTGGTTCAAAAACTTATTACCGATATTAAAAAGATAGATTATAATGCCATTTCTAAAATGCCCGTAGAATTAAATGAAATTTCTTTATCGAAGCCTGCTATCGTAAAATTGCCCAATTATTTTGAAGGTTTTGGCTTGCGTTTTGGAGGTGGAAGCGCCAAAACCAATCTTCAGAAAAGAAAATTAGAAAAAAAGAAAAACATACCTGAAGTAATATTAAAAGAATTTGGCGACTATTTTTTCTTTACCGAATTAAAAATTCCGAAAGAAAAATACCATCATTTTATAACCTATTGTTCTTACAAGGGGCTTTTTGAGCTTCATAAGAAAAAAGAAACACTAAAGATAATTCGGCTTTTAAAATCAGAAAGTATTCAATATTTAAAAACATTAAAAAAAGAATAGGAATTAAAATATATTTTAACAGCAATTTATCATAGAAATTTATAAATTTAGTGATTCAAATAACGAAATTTGCAAATAACCAAACTATAATAAATGTTAAATAAAATACTCTTTTCTTCACTTTTTTGTCTTTTTACTATCATTTCTTTTTCTCAGGAAAGAAGATTTATTGTAAATGGTAAGGTTACAGACTCGTTAAGTACTGTTAGAAACGCAAATATTATCAACTTAAAAACCAACCAAGGTACATTTTCTTCGGATGATGGAGAGTTTAGAATTTTCGTAAGAGAAGGCGATTCTTTACGAGTTTCTTCTGTACAACACATTACAAAAGTTGTTGTTGTAAGCAAAGAGAATATCAAACGAAAAAAAATTAACATTCGAGTAAAGTTTAATACAATTGTGTTAGATGAATTCGAATTGAAAAGAAATAATTTATCTGGCAGACTAGGCATCGATTCTAAAAGCGTTCCAAAAAATAAAAAAGACTCTCTTTTAAGAGAAGTTATGGACTTTTCGAAAGTAGATATGAAAGTAGTAGAAGCTCCAGATCACATCGACAAAAGGGTAAAACCTCCTATGAATAATACAGATCCAACCGCTAATTTTGTTGGAGCTAGTGCGAAAGCTATTATTCCTTTTAAACATTCAGAAAAACTTTGGGCACTAAGAAAAGAGCTTGCTATTAAGAAAGAATTCCCTTATAAAATTATGTCGGAATTAGGCGAAAAATTCTTCTTCGAAAAACTAAAAATTCCTGTCGAAAACTATTTTCATTTTTTAGAATATTGCAATCCTTTAGGGGTGGAAAAGTTATATAAAGACGGAAAAATTTTAGATATTATTAAGATTTTTCAAAGAGAGAGTAAATTGTATTTAAAAATAATAAACAAAGAGTAACTTGGCGCGATAATTGTTTTTAATAAAATATGAAATTTAAAAAAACACTGCTAATATTAGCAATAATACCACTTCTCTCTTTTTCTGCTCACAAGTACTATCTAAGTTTAACGCAGATAAAATATAAAAGCGAAGCAAAATCGTTACAAATAATTATTAATGTTTTTATGGACGATATAGAAACAGCATTAAATAAAGATTACAATATCGATTTACAACTTACTTCTAAAAAAGAGCTTAAAAATAACGATGTTTATTTCGAAAAATATTTAAAAGACAAACTTGAATTTAAGGTCGATAATAAAATTCGAAAATTTAATTATATTGGAAAAGAATATGAAGGTGATTTGGTTTTCTTTTATTTAGAAATCGAAAACATTGCAAAAGTTTCTAAAATAGAAATTTCTAATAAAATATTAATTCATCATTTTCCAGAACAACAAAACTTAATAAAATCTAAAGTTGGTAATAAACACAAAAGTGTTTTATTATCAAAAGAAGAAACACACGCAACTTTAACCTACTAACTATTTACAAACTACAATTAAAACACACATTATGAAAAAAATAGGACTTCTAATACTTTCTTATCTGTTTATTTCTACAATATCATTTGCACAAGAAAAAATCACAAAACAAGGGCATACCAACCAAAATAAATTTAGGCAATTAAAAGAATTATTACCCACACCAAATCTACAAAGAACCGCTTCTGGAGCCCCAGGAGTTCGCTACACACAACAAAAAGTAGATTATACCATGGATATCGTTTTAGAGGACGATAACCAAAGAATTTACGGAAACGAGACCATAACCTATCATAACAATTCAGAAGATACTTTAACATATTTATGGGTGCAATTAGACCAAAATATGAGAGCTGCAGACTCTAAAACACCAGACATTCAGCCAACAACCATTCCTAGCAAAACCTCTAAAACGAGGTTCAACAATGCTTATGTAAAAGAGCCTTTTGATGGTGGTTTTAAAATTGAAAGCGTTACAAATAAAAATGGTACTCCATTATCGCATACTATAAATCAAACCATGATGCGTATTAACTTACCAAAACCTTTGGCTTCTGGAGAAAAATTTCAATTTAAAATTAAATGGTGGTATAACATTAACAACCATAGAACACAAGGTGGAAGATCGGGTTACGAACATTTTCCCGAAGATGGAAACAACAACTACGTAATTGCACAATTTTATCCAAGATTATGTGTATATGATAATGTAGAAGGCTGGCAAAACGACCAATTTTGGGGAAGAAGCGAATTTGCATTAGAGTTTGGAGATTTTACGGTAAATATTACCACTCCAGCAGACCACATGTTAGGTGCAACTGGTATTTTACAAAACCCAAAAGAGGTTTACTCTAAGAAAGAATTAAAAAGACTCGAAAAAGCAAGAAAAACTTTCGACAATCCTGTAATTATTAGAACACAAAAAGAAGCAGAAAAAATTGAAAAAAGCCGATCTAAAAAAACCAAAACCTGGAAATTTTATGCAGAAAACGTAAGAGATTATGCTTTTGCAACATCGAGAAAATTTATTTTTGATGCCATGGCCGTAAACATTAATGGCAAAACTGTAATGGCAGAATCTTTATATTCTAAAGAAGCAAATCCTTTGTATGGAGACCATTCTACAAGAGCAGTAGCACAAACCTTAAAAACATATTCTAAATACACTTTCGATTATCCTTACCACAAAGCAATTTCTGTAGATGGACAAATGGGAATGGAATACCCACAAATTTGTTTCAACCCAGGAAGACCCAACCCAGATGGAACCTATTCCGATAGAGTAAAATATAGGATGATTAAAGTAACCATTCACGAAGTTGGGCACAATTTCTTTCCAATGATAGTAAATTCCGACGAAAGACAATGGACTTGGATGGACGAAGGTTTAAACTCTTTTATGGAAATGTTGGCAGAAAAAGATTACGACCCTAACTTTCCAATTGTTAGAGGTTATCCTAAAAACATTGTGGCTTATATGAGTGGAGACCAATCTAGAATTGCACCAATTATGTCTAAAGGAGACAATGTGTATAGTTTTGGAAACAACGCTTATGGAAAACCAGCAACAGGTTTATGGATGTTGCGCGAAACCATTATGGGAAAAGAATTATTCGACCACGCTTTTAAAACCTACGCACAACGTTGGAAATTTAAACACCCAACACCTGCAGATTTCTTTAGAACTATGGAAGATGCCTCTGGTATAGACTTAGATTGGTTTTGGAGAGGTTGGTTTTATACCACAGATGTTACAGATATTGGAATTAAAAATGTAAAGAAATTTTATGCAGAAGATGCAAATAGCAATACAGTAAACTTTATCGAAGACCAAAGCGAAGGCTTGCTATTTAGCAACCCCAATAAAGCCAACTCGAAATTTTTCTATGAAATTACATTTAACAAACCTGGGGGTTTGGTAATGCCAATTATTGTAGAATATACCTATGAAGATGGTACAAAAATGAAAAAAACATATCCAGCACAAATTTGGCGATATAACGATGCTGAAGTTACCAAAGCTGTGCATTCTAATAAACAAATTGTAAAAATTGTGGTAGATCCAGATTTAGAAACTGCAGATGTAGATTTATCTAACAACAGTTACCCAAAACAACAAAAAGACAAGTTCGATAAATTTAAAAGCAAACTAAAAAATTAATTTTTAAAAATCCGAAAAAAGCAATGCAACAATGCGTTGCTTTTTTTTTGATAAAGATTTGTTAAAATTTTAACATTTTACAACTAAATCGCAGTTATATTCTTAATTTAGACGTCACTTTTATAAAACAAATAAAACAAGATGAAAAAACTATCATTATTCTTATTTTCTCTTTTCTTTATTAGTTTTTCGGCAATTGCCCAAGAAACTAAAAAAGACGAAAAGAAAGTTCAGCAAGGGCATACAGATCAAAACAAATTCAGACAAATGAAAGATGTTTTGGCGACTCCAAATGACCAACATACTGCTTCTGGTGCTCCAGGACACCAATACACACAACAAAAAGTAGATTATAAAATGGACATTCGTTTAGACGAAAGTACCAATAAAATCTATGGTGATGAGCACATTACCTATCACAACAACTCTAAAGATGCCTTAGAATATTTATGGGTACAATTAGACCAAAATATGAGGGCAGACGATTCTAAAACTCCTTTAGCAAGATCTACAGGAGCTTCCGAATTTATTACTCCAGGCAATTTCAAGAAAACGTATATGGGTGCTAAAAAAGGCTTTGGTTACCATATCGAACTTGTAGAATCGGATGGAAAACCATTATCTCATACCATTAATAGAACAATGATGAGAATAAATTTATCCAAACCATTACAATCTGGAGAAACTTTTAAATTTAGAATTAAATGGAACTATAAAATCAACGATATAAACAAAGATGGTGGACGCTCTGGTTTAGAAACTTTTCCTGATGGAAACAACAACTATACCATTGCACAGTTTTTTCCAAGATTGGCTGTGTATAACAATGTAGAAGGATGGCAAAACATGCAGTTTTGGGGACGTAGTGAATTCGCTTTAGAGTTTGGAGACTACGAAGTTAACTTAACAGTTCCTGCAGATCATATTGTAGAAGCTACTGGTTCTTTACAAAACGAAAAAGACGTGTTATCGAAAGAACAAAGAAAACGTTTCGAAAAAGCTAGAAAATCTTTCGACAATCCAGTAATGATTGTAACACAAGCTGAAGCTGAAAAAAACGAAAAAGGAAGAGCTACCAAAACTAAAACTTGGAAATTTAAAGCGAATAAAGTAAGAGATTTTGCTTTTGCAACTTCAAGAAAATATATTTGGGATGCCATGGCTGTAAACATTAATGGTAAAACTGTAATGGCAACTTCTTTATACCCTAAAGAAGGAAACCCTTTGTGGGAAGAACACTCTACAAGAGCCATAGCAACTACCTTAATCGAATACTCTAAATTAACCTTCGATTATCCTTACCCAAAAGCAGTTTCTGTACACTCAGAAAGACAAGGAATGGAATACCCTATGATTTGTTTTAACTTTGGAAGACCAAACCCAGATGGAACTTATTCCGACAGAACTAAAAGAGGAATGATTGGAGTAATTGTACACGAAGTTGGGCACAATTTCTTTCCAATGATTGTAAATTCCGACGAAAGACAATGGACTTGGATGGACGAAGGCTTAAACTCTTTCGTAGAAATTTTGGCAGAATTTAAATACGACTACGATTTATTTGCTAAAAATCCTGCTAAAGAAATTACAAGATATATGGCAGGAGACCAATCGAACCTATCTCCTATTATGTCTCAAGGAGATTATGTAAAACAATTTGGCCCCAATGCATATACAAAACCAGCAGCTGGTTTATACATGCTAAGAAAAACAATTATGGGACCAGAATTATTTGATTACGCATTTAGAACCTATGCGCAAAGATGGATGTTTAAACACCCTACTCCAGAAGATTTCTTTAGAACAATGGAAGACGCCTCTGGTATGGATTTAGACTGGTTCTTTAGAGGATGGTTTTACACTACAGATGTTAATGACATTGGTATTAGCAAAGTAAAGCCTTTATATTTAACAGATAAACCAGGAGAAAGAATTAAAAACATTATCGCTTCAAACCCAAGAGCAAAAGCATATTTCGAAGGATTAGGAGATTTGGTATATATTACCGATAAAAAAGAAGATGCAAAACCAGATGCAATGAATAAATATGTAGATGGCCAAGAAGTACCTTCTTACATATATTCTGTAGAGTTCGAAAAACCAGGAGGTTTGGTAATGCCAATTATTGTAGAATTAACCTATGCAGATGGCAGCACAAAAAGAGAAACTTTTCCTGCCCAAATTTGGATGAGAGACGACAATAAAGTAACAAGAGTTTTTGCTTCTACGCAAGAAATTACAAGTATTGTTGTAGATCCAGATTTCGAAACCGCAGATGTAGATACATCAAACAACAGCTGGCCTAAAAAAGAAGGCGATAAGTTCGACGAGATGAAACAAAAAAATAAGAATTAATAATTCTTTTTAAAATAATAAAAAAAAGCCCTCATTTGAAATTTCAAATGAGGGCTTTTGGCTTTTAGTACTTATATTTAAAACTATATTTTTTCTAATAATACAATATTAAATTTAGATACGAAACGCACCTTACCATCTTTTACTTTTACTTTTTGATTTGAATAAGCATCTCTTAATTCGTCTCCATTTTTAAATATTGAAGACACTTTTATATCAATTTTATTTTCAAGCATATTTATACCAATAACCACTTTATCATCGTTTCTAACTCTCGAAAAAGTCAAACCATTTTTATCATCTGATATTAAAGTATGCTTTCCTGCTCCAATTGCAGGGTGTTTCTTCCTAAACTGACCTAATTTTTGCCAATGTGTTAAAATTTTCTGTGTTTCTTTATTCTTGTTGATGTCTTCCCAATTCATAAAAGAACGCAATGTTGCATCGCCAACTGTACCCTCAATTGTTAAATCTCTGGCAGATTCATCGCCATAATAAACCTGTGAAGTTCCTTGGGTTAATAACAACATTGTTGCTGTTTTAAAAGGCATGTCTCTTTCTTTATCAAACGGATTTCCATCATCATGAGAGGTCATATAATTCATAACTCCGTAGTTTTTTAAATGACCATTTAAAATAGAATCGTATTTATTAAAAAGCTCTTTTGCCTTCATTTGTTTTACATCCCATTTCATTTCAAAATTGATTAAACTATTGAAAGCTTTATCAAAATAATTAACTTTTTTGTCTCCAAAATCAAAAGCTTTTCCATGAGAAATTCCATAATTATATACTTCTCCTACCAAATAAAAACCATTGTTGTCTAAAACTTTGTTTGCATTATTTTTTTTGTAAGCTGCAAAAGCGAAATCGCATTCGGTTCTAAATTCTTGCCAAACAAATTCTTCTGTATGCTTTACTGTATCTACTCTGTAACCATCAATTCCGAATTCTGTAATATAATCTGTTAACCATTTTATGATATAAAATCTTGGCGCTCTTGGGTATTTTGTTCTTTCGAAAAATGCATCTAATTCTGCTACCTCTTGCTCATAACGACCTTCTGTTTTCCATTTTGCGACTAATTGTGGGGGCAATGCAACGTTTTCGTTGCTTTCGGTTTTAATATCTGGTAAATTTTTTACCAAAGTACAAGAAACTGTATGTTCGTAATTGTCATATGTACATTGTGGTTCTGTTCGAACCCAATCATTTGGCCAAACAGGATCTTTTTCTGTAACAGGACCTGTATGATTGATAACAGCATCTAACAAAATTCTGATTCCATTTTTGTGTGCAACTTCTACCAGCTCTTTTAAATCTTCTTTTGTCCCGTAATTTGGGTCGATTTTGGTCCAATCTTTGGCCCAATAACCATGAAAACCATAAGAAAGTCCTGTTCCTTCATCTGTTGCGCCATGAATTTGTTCTACAATTGGCGTCATCCAAATGGCATTAATGCCTAAATCTGCAAAATAACCTTCTTCAATCTTTTGTGTAATTCCTTTGAGGTCTCCACCTTCGAAACCTCTTAATTTTCCAGCTTTTTGGGTTCTATCGAAATGAATATCGTTAGAAGGATCGCCATTATTAAAACGATCTGTTAACAGAAAATATAAGTTTGCACCTTCCCAAACAAATTCTTTTTTTGCAACTTCTTTTTCTGCTGATTTATTTTCTTGCGATGCATTACAACTTAACAGAATTGTTAATGTAAAAAGTAGTATCGTTTTTTTCATCCTATAATATTTTAAATTGGGCCTTTTAACTTTTAACAACCTAAAAGGTCTTTGATTTTTTTCTTACATCATCTTTAAAACAAATGACTCTAAATGATTCATATTCATTTTAACAACTCCTACTCCGTTTTTAATTTCTAAATCGAAAGTTTTTGTGTTGTATAATTGATCTTTAAGCTGATATTTATTACTTGTTAAATTCCATTTTTTGATGATTTCTGAAGGAATTTTCAATTTAAATTGATAGGACTTTTTATCATCAAAATTAGAAACAACTACTAATTTTTCATCCTTAGAAAAACGCACAAAAGACAATACTTTTGTATCGTAATTCTCGGTATTTTTTCTGTTATATTGATGCAAATCTGCATATTCGCCCATTAAAGCATCAGAAGAAATTGTAAAATTTAGCAAACGCTTGTAAAAATCTCTTAATTCGAGTTCTTCTTTGGTAGATTTTCCTCCATCGAAATTTTTATGATTTACCCATCTTTGTAATGCTGGAACTCCTACATAATCGAAAATTGATGTTCTAGAAGGACTACCAAAACCTGCATTCTCTGAGCCATCTTCACCCAATTCTTGCCCAAAATAAACCATGGTTGGTGTCGTAGAAATGGTTGTAGAAACGACCATTGCTGGTTTTCCTTTTAACGCATTTCCTGCAAATTCTGGACTCGCAATTCTCTGCTCGTCATGATTTTCTAAAAAATGCAACATATGCTGTTCTATGTCTTTTAGATCTTCTAAAATTGGCGGTATATTGTCTGTTAAACCTCTTCCTTGCATTATGTTTTTGATGGTGTCATACAATTGTACTTTGTCGTACAAAAAATCCATTTTTCCTTTCTTTATATAATCTCTATATAAATGAGGTTGATAAACTTCTGCTAATAAAAAAGCATTTGGATTTTTCATTTTGATATTTGAATTTAAATAACTCCAAAATTCTACTGGTACCATTTCTGCCATATCGTATCTAAAACCATCTACTCCTTTGGCAATCCAGTACAAAGCAATGTCTTTAAACTTTATCCAAGAATTGGGCACTTTTTTATCTTTCCAAAACTCGAAATGTTTTTTGTAATCTTCGTTTTCGAAACCTTTTGGCAATTCGTCAAAATCTTTTTTACCATCAGGAGAAATTCCATAATTTACTTTTACGGTTTCGTACCAATCGTAAAAACTAGGTTTTGGAGAACGTGCACCATTTCCTGTCCATTTTGCAGGGTTTTCATCAAATTTACCATCCGAAAGTGGATGTTTTTCGCCACCTAAAGGCAAATATCCATTTAAAAAATTGGGCACTTCAAAAGGTGTATTGGGTACATAATAAAAATTATTGTTTACATGATATGCCACAGTTGTATCATCTTCTGCCCCAAAGTCTTTAGTACCTTTAGGGTTTGATAAACTTTGGTAATTTCTCGCAACATGATTGGGAACAATGTCTATAATTACCTTTAACTCATTTTTATGAGAACGTTCTATTAACGCTTCGAATTCTTGCAAACGATTTGCCACATTTTCTGCCAAATCTGGATTTACATTGTAATAATCTTTTACGGCATAAGGTGAACCTGCTCTACCTTTTACGACATCTGGATCGTCATTTGAAATTCCGTATTTTGTATAATCTCGAATTACGTCATGATGTGGAACGCCTGTGTACCAAATATGTGTAACCCCTAAATTTTTAATTTCTGCCAATGCTTTGTCTGTAAAATCGTTGAACTTTCCAACCCCATTTTCTTCGATAGTTCCCCAAGGTTTGTTGGTGGTATTTGTATTGCCAAACAAACGTGTAAAAACCTGATAAACAACCTTCTTTTTACTTGTTGAATTCTCTTGCATGATTCTTTTTTCTACTTTATGCTCTGTTTTGCAACCCGCAATTATTGTAATGAACAGCATACTTAAAATTTGTATTTTTCTCATAAATCAGGTTTATTTTGTGGTTATTTTAATCTTTAATTCTTTTGTAGGATTCCACTTTAACATCAGGCGAAGTGTATTATTTTGAGGTGATATTTTAACTCTTTTTTTACCTATTTTTATCTTTCTCGGGTTCCAATTAATATTATGAACAACCAATGCTATTTCTTTTTCTGATGTTTTCCAATGGTTTCCGAATTCGGCTTCCAAATCAATTTCTAACCATCTTTTTGAGAGTTCTGCTTCAAACTTTAACAATTCGTAGTTTCCTTTTTCGAAGGCATTTGCTGTAATTCCATCGTCATTATAAAAAGTTCTTTCGCTTTCTTTTACAGAAGCATCGTAATAATAATGTAGCTCTAATTTGTTGCCTTTGTAATTATCTGTGGTTTGTACAACATTGGTCATTAAAACAAAAGCGCCACCTCTCACGTAAGTAGGAATGGATTTTTGTTTTACTTTTACCAATTTTGTTTGCCCTCCTTCTATTTTTTCATCAGAATAAAAATGAAACCAATTGGCCGTTTTTGGAAAATAAATTTCTTTGGTTTTTAGAGAATCTTTTAAAATGGGTGTGATTAAAAAATCTTTTCCCCATAAATACGTTTCTGAATTTGCCATTAATTTATCATCATTCTCTTCAAAAAAAATCGGACGCATTAAGGGGGTACCTTTTTGGTTATTTTCGAAGGCTAAATTGTAATTGTAAGGCAATAATTTGTAACGCAATTCTATGGCTTTTTTAGCATGTTTTTTTGCAAAATCGCTTCTAAAAACAGGTTCGCTTGCAACATCTTCTTGTGCATGTGGTCTAAAAATTGGCTGAAAGACACCATATTGCAACCATCTTACATATAAATTATCATTTAAATTGGCCCCTGCAAAACCGCCTAAGTCTGAATGCATATAGCCCAAACCTTGCATGCCCATTTGTAACGCAATTTCTGGTTGCGATTGCAAACCACCCCAACTTCTGTTTACATCTCCAGACCAAGGAATCATACCAAAACGTTGCGAACCTGAATAACCTGCACGCATTAAAATAAACGGTCTTTCGTTTGGAAAATCGGTTTTATACCCTTCAAAAATTAGTTTTGCCCAATCGTGACCATAAGTATTGTGCACTTCATTTGCTGAACCTATGGCATGTTGTACCCAAGTTGGATGCACTTCTGGCTCGCCTAAATCGCCCCATAAACCTTTAACGCCTAAGGCTAAAATCTCTTTATAAATGTTCCAAAACCAGTCTTTTCCTTCTTTTTTATAGATATCTACAATTCCTGTATTTCCAAAATAGAAATCGTATTTTGCAGGATTTCCAACAGAATCTTTTGCTAAAACATCTTTTGCTACAGCTTCGTTCCATTTATTTGAGTTTGTTAAAATAAATGGTTCTGTAATTAAAACGGTTTTTACGCCTTTTTCTTTAAAATTAGAAATCATGCGTTTTATATCTGGGAAAGAGTCTTTGTAAACCTCTAAATTACCCATGGTTCCTTGAATGTCTTTCCCAAACCAATACAAGTCTAAAATAACTGCGTCAACAGGAATTTCTTCGTCTTTAAATTTTGCAATGGTTTTTTCTGTTTCTTTTTGAGAATGATAACCAAATCTGCTTGAAAAATTTCCTAAAGCCCATCTTGGTGGCAAAGGTTGTTTGCCTGTTAATTGGGTGTAATTTTCTATTAATTTTTCCCATGAATCTCCAACAATAACTTGGTAGGTTTTTCGCCCAGAAATGGTTTCATAGGTTAAAGAATTGTTTTTTTTACTATCTAAATCTAAATAACCCACTGGAGCATTATCAAAATGAAGCATGTATTTTTTTGATGAAATTACAATGGGCAAGGTAAAATTCATCAGCGCTGAATGTGTTTCGTAACCATAATGGGCTCTGTTAAATAACGCCAAACGATTGCCACGCCTGTTCATTCCTAAAGCCCTTGCTCCTGCTCCGTATAAAACTTCGTTTTCTGTTAAATTGAATTCGATTTTCTCGGTTTCTTTAGCAATAATATTGTCTTTTACAGTTTCTAAAGCATTGTGTTTCGATTTATAGTAGCCTCTTTTTTCTGAGATAACTTCTTCTCCTTTATAAAAGTATGAGATTTTAAAAGGCTCTTTTTGAATTTGAACTTCTATTCCATCAGATTTATAAATTACTTTATTTTTTAACTGATTTATAATAATGTGAGTTTTTTTAGGCTTTAAAACAACTGCATGAGATGTATTTGATTGAACTTCTCCTTTTGGTAGGAATGAAGTTTCTACAATTTCGGATGAATAAAATTCGATTAAATAACGACCATCGTTCACTTGAATTGTTATTGTATTTCCATCTTGTTTTAAATTTTCTAAAACTCTTTTAGAGTTTTGTGAAAATAAAAAAGTAGATACAAAAAGTAGTAAAAAAAGAATTTTGATGTTTTTCATAATTAATTTTGAAACTTTTAGATGTTCTCGATACAAATTTATTCGTTCCTCATAAATTCACTCGAACTGACGGTCTTTGTTATTTTTTTCAATAAAAAAGTAAGAGAAATAGTTAATATCCGTTTTTTTATGTTATCATTTTAAAATGTTCTCGATATAGTTTCAATAAAAAATCGAAAATTACCCGAACTGACAGGCTTTTAATCAAACTTACTTTTTGTGGTTAAAAGAATGCTTCCTTTTTGTTTTAATTCAATATCATCCCCCCAAATAAATTGTTCGCCAGTAATAATATTTTTAAGTGTTTTACCTTCTAAACCAATTTCTACATAGCGTTTTAAATCAATAGTAATTGGTTTTTCATTTTTATTGATAATGTTTACAACAACTTCATCATTTAAAATTCTGAACAAAAAATATGTTCCCATGAAGGGTGCAAAATGAACGGTTTTTCCTTCATGAATTGCCTTTGAATCTTTTCTATAATTTAAAAATTTCTTTAAAAAAGATTGCATTTCTTTTTGCTGAGAAGTTAAACCTTTGCCTGAAAATGCATTTACAGTATCTCCTTGCCAGCCACCTGGAAAATCTGTACGAATTAGACCATGATCACCAGGTTTTTTAAAATCGTCCATTAAAATTTCTGTTCCGTAATAAATTTGCGGGGTTCTAGGCATTATTAAGTAGGTAGTTAGTGCCATTTGTGTATTTGCAAAATCGCCATTTAATTGTGTATAAATTCTACTCATATCATGATTGTCTGGAAAAACCATAATATCTTTTGGTGATGCATAATGAAAATCATTTGCCAAACCTTCATAAATTTTTACCAAACCTTTGTCCCAAGATTCTTCCTCATTTAACGCTTCTACTACTTTTCTTTGCATTGCAAAATCCATTGTAGAAGTTAAATTAGATTCGTAACCATCTCTATTATTTGCACCTTTTTGCCAATAACCTATCAATAACGGATTGTAACTCCATTCTTCGCCAACAATAGAAAAATTAGGATATTCATTCATAATTGCTCCTGCCCAATCACTCATAAATTGTTTGTCTGGATATGGATATGTGTCTTGTCTAATTCCTCCTAAACCAATAGTTTCTATCCACCAAATACTATTTTGAATGATGTATTTTGCCATAAATGGATTTTTTTGATTCAAATCTGGCATCGTTGAAACAAACCAACCATCAGTATTTTGCTTTTTATCAATTTTTGAAGCATACAAATCTTCATTGGTAGTTCTTCTATGATTTGAGGTAATTAAATTGCCATTATTTTCGAAATTTTCTTGATAATTTACCCAATCTTTAAAAGGCAAATCTTTCATCCACCAATGTTCGCTACCACAATGATTGGCAACTTGGTCCATTATTAATTTAATACCTTTTTCTCTGGCTTTATCTGCCAGTTCTCTATAATCTGCAAGAGTTCCAAATCTTGGATCTATCTCATATAAATCTGTAATTGCATAGCCATGATACGACTGTTTTGGCATGTCATTTGTTAACAACGGAGATGACCAAATTGCAGTAAACCCCATTGTATTAATATAATCTAAATGATTGGTAATTCCTTTGATATCTCCTCCATGACGTGCATAATCATCATTTCTGTTAATACTATTTTCTTTTAAAAATTGAACAGATTCTCCAGTTTCATTAATTTTTGAAGTTTTAGAACCAATATCGTTTGACGAATCTCCATTTGCAAAACGATCTGGCGTAATTAAATACAAAACATCTGAACTATTAAAACCCACATATTCTTCAGCAGATTTTTCTCTTGATTTTAGTTCGTAAGTATGTGTTTTTTTTGTTCCGTTTTTATTAGTAAAAACAATATCAAATTTGCCTGGTTTTGTAGATGAATCAATATTTAAATCGATAAATAAATAATTTTCACTTTTTGCAGTATGCACTTTTTCAATGGAAACTCCTTTATAAGAAATTGAAGGTGTAAAATTACCAATACTAGGTTCTTTTACTAATAATTGAAGTGAAGTGTCTTTAAAACCAATAAACCAATTTAGTGGCTCAACTCTTTCTAAAGTTGTGTTTGAAATAGAAACTTTAGAAATGTTTTCTTTGGTTTTTTCGTTGTTACAAGAAATTAAACCGATTAATAAAAAAAAGAAGATTAAGTTTCTCATCAATTGTGTATTTAGACCTTTCAGTTTTGAAAAACTAAAAGGTCTTTATTTAAATTCTGATTAAACAGTTACTAAATTATTAGGGGAAACTGTAATTAATTTTCCGTTGACCAAAATGTTTATTTCGTTGTTTCCATCAATTTCAAAAACGGAACCGTTTTGAGAAACATTAACCGTAATAATTTGATTTCTAAAATTTACTTTAAATGAATACGATTTCCATTCTTTAGGAATTTTTGGCGCAAAAGAAAGTGTGTTATTTAATATTCTCATGCCACCAAAACCTTCTACAATACTCATCCAAGTGCCTGCCATGGAAGTTATGTGTAAGCCTTCTTCTACTTCGTGATTATAATCATCTAAATCTAATCTTGAAGTTCTTAAGTAGAATGCATATGCTTGTTCCATTCTATTTAATTTTGCTGCTTGTATGCTATGTACACAAGGAGATAATGAACTTTCGTGTACTGTAAATGGTTCGTAAAAATCGAAGTGACGTTCTAATTCTTCCGTAGAAAAATCATTTTCAAAAAAGTAAAAACCTTGTAAAACATCTGCTTGTTTGATGTATGGTGAACGTAAAATCCTGTCCCAACTCCATTTTTGATTAATGGGTCTTTGGCTTTTGTCTAAATTGGCAACTGTTATTAATTCCTTATCTAAGAAACCGTCTTGTTGCAAGAAAACGTTGTGTTCTTCTGAATACGGAAAATACATATTGTCTGCTACTTTTTTCCATCCCATTAATTCATCATCCGTAAAAGCAACTTTTTCTTTAATTCTGATATAGTCTGAAGTATGATTTGTTTTTACAATTTCAATATTCTCTAAAGCATACTCAATACACCATTTTGCAATATAATTGGTGTACCAGTTATTGTTTACGTTGTTTTCGTATTCGTTAGGGCCTGTTACGCCTAACATTACGTATTTGTTTTTATCTGTAGAAAAATTTACTCTTTGATGCCAAAAACGAGCAATTCCTATTAAAACTTCCAAGCCTTTTTCTGGAATGTAAGAATAATCGTCTGTAAAACGATGATAATTAAAAATTGCAAATGCAATGGCGCCATTTCTATGAATTTCTTCAAAAGTAATTTCCCATTCGTTATGGCATTCTTCACCATTCATAGTTACCATTGGATACAATGCTGCTCCGTTTTTAAAACCGAGTTTTGCTGCATTTTCAATCGCTTTTTCTAAATGATTGTATCTGTATTCTAATAACTTTTTTGCAACAGATTGGTCTTTGGTTGCCATATAAAATGGAATGCAATAGGCTTCTGTATCCCAATAGGTGCTTCCTCCATATTTTTCGCCAGTGAATCCTTTGGGGCCAATATTTAAAGTCGCATCTGTACCTAAATACGTTTGATTTAGTTGAAAAATATTAAAACGGATACCTTGTTGCGCTTTTACATCACCTTTTATAGTAATATCTGACATGTTCCAAATCTGCGCCCAAGATTGTTTTTGCATTTCTAACAAAGCATCGAAACCAAAACTTACAGCTTTGTCTAAAACATCTTTTGCTGTAGCAACTAATTCGTTTTTATTATGGTTTCTATCCACTACATATCCACCAAATTTATGAATTGTATAGGTTTTGTTCTTTTGAATTTCTTGGGTATATGAACAAGTTGCTCTTTTGCCTGTTTTAGAATGGTTGCAATCTGTTATAACCTCGGCAGTATCTATAAACAAACGAGATTCCATAAAGGTACAGGTGTAAAAGTGCGTTTTCATGGTTCTTGCTTGTATAAAAGATTGCTGATTGTTTTGTGCGACCTCTAAAACATCCCAAAATTGATCATCCCAATTGGTGTCTTCGTTTGTAATACCTGCATCTAAATAAGGTGAAAAAGTAATTGTAGCATTTGTGTTTAAAGGAGTTACTGCATAACTTATGGCACCAACTTCATCTAATTCTAAACTTAAAAAACGTTTTGTATCAACCTTGATTTTAATTCCGTTTTGTAATTCGGCTTCAAAACTTCGAGACAACCAACCTTCTTTCATGTTTAGCTCTCTTTTAAATTTTGAAACAGATTTGCATTGATTTAAATCTAAATTTTCATCATTAATTGTAACATTAATTCCTATCCAATTGGGTGCATTTAATACTTTTGCAAAATATTCTGGATAGCCGTTTTTCCACCAGCCAACTCTTGTTTTATCTGGATAATAAACACCCGCAATATAGCTTCCTTGAAAAGTTTTACCTGAGTAATTTTCTTCGAAATTAGCACGTTGTCCCATAGCACCATTTCCAATACTGAATAGGCTTTCTGACGATTTTACCATTTCTGGATTAAAACCTTCTTCGATAATGGACCAATCATTGGGTATGATATAATCTTGATTCATTTTATGTTTTTTATTTTCCTGCAAGATCTCAAAGACCTTGTAGGTATTTATATAATTATCTTAATATTTATGTGGTTATTAAAACCCGTACTTTATTTTATACCTACAAAGTTTTAAAAACCTTGCAGAAGATGCTAGAAATATTACTAGTTTCTATTGATTAAATCTTGTATAAAATTGGTATCGATTTCTGTAAAATCGTTGAAATTATATTTTGCTTCCGATAAAACCTTAGCATCTCCAATTCCTATACTAATCATTTTTGCACTGTTTGCGGCTTGCACACCTGCTACAGCGTCTTCAAAAACCACACAATCGCTTGAATTTACGCCTAATTGTTTTGCGGCCAAAAGAAATACTTCTGGGTTTGGCTTGGCTTTTGTTACGTTGTTTCCGTCTATAATTGCATCAAAATAAGAAATTAAACCCACTTTTTCTAAAATAGGTTGTGCATTTTTACTGGCAGAGCCTAATGCAATTCGGTATTTTCTATTTTTTAAGTAATCTAATATTTTGGGTACGTCTGGTAGAATTTCAGAAGCGTCCATAGTTTCTATGTACTTTAAATAATCGACATTTTTCTCAATCATCCAAGTATCAAATTGTTCTTGTGTTGCTTCTATTTTACCGATTTCTAATAGAATTTCTAAACAACGTTTTCTACTAACGCCTTTAAACAATTCGTTTTGTTCTTTGGTAAATTCGAAACCTAATTCGTTGGCTAATTTTTTCCAAGCTAAATAATGATATTTGGCAGTATCTACAATAACACCATCTAAATCGAATATAAATGCTTTTTTCATTTTAAATTAAACTATTTTTACTACATCATCGACATCTTTTACTTTGTAAACTAAAGCTGCAGCAATTAAAAAACTAAATCCACTAATCATTAAAGCAAAAATTGCTTCATTATTATAAGCGTATTTTACTAATGGTCCACCAATTAACGCATTGATAATTTGCGGAACTACAATAAAGAAATTGAAAATACCCATATAAACTCCCATTTTTTTAGCAGAAATTGAACCTGCTAAAATGGCATATGGCATTGCTAAAATACTTGCCCAAGCAATTCCAACTCCAATCATAGAAACTATTAGCCAATTTTCATTTGGCATAACGTAAATTGATAAAAGTCCTAAACCACCAATAATTAAAGATATAGAATGCGTTTTTTTTCTGCCCAGTTGTTTGGCAATATATGGTAAAGCAAAAGCATAAAATGCAGATACTAAATTGTAAATTCCAAAAAGAATTCCAACCCAATCTCCAGCATTTTGATAGGTTGTACTACTACTATCTGTGTGTGGTAAACCATAAATATGTTGTGCAATTGCTGGTGTGGCAAAAACCCACATTCCAAATAAACCAAACCAAGAAAAGAACTGCACCCAACTTAATTGACGCATTGTGGTGGGCATTTTTTTGAAATCTTCAAAAATATCCATCAAACTAGAACTCTCTTCTTCAGAAACTTCTTCTGTATCATTATCAAAATTTGCTAGTTCTTCAGGAGAATATTCTTTGGTTGTAGTAACCGTAACTAAAATTGAAATGATTAAAATAACTGCTCCAATTATAAACGACCAAATTAAGTTTGCTGGCACGACTCCTGCTAAAGTTTCGTTTGAAACACCAAACCAATTTGTTAACGCATAAGGCAACCAAGAACCAACTACAGCACCAAAACCTATTAAAGCTGTTTGAACGCTAAAACCTAAAGTTCTTTGATCTGTTCTTAAATTGTCGCCCACTAAAGCTCTAAAAGGCTCCATGGCAATGTTAAAAGAAGCATCCATAATCATTAAAAAGCCAGCTCCTACCCATAGTGCAGGTAAAAAAGCGATAAAAATATCTGCTTGTGGCATTAATACTAAACCAATGGAGGCTAAAATAGCTCCAACTAAAAAGTACGGTTTTCTTCTACCAAATTTTCCCCAAGTTTTATCACTGTAATGACCTATAATTGGCTGTACAATCAGTCCCATTAGAGGGGCAATTATCCAAAACCAAGAAAGTTCGTGGACATCTGCTCCAAAAATTTGTAAAATTCTACTTGCGTTTGCGTTTTGTAGGGCGAACCCCATTTGTATTCCTAGAAATCCAAAACTCATGTTCCAGATTTGCCAGAAGCTTAATTTACGCTTTTCCATTATCGAATATTATAAATGAATATTACGATAAGTTTTTTCGACTTATCAATTAATAAATTTTGTGGAATGTAATTTACTGATAAACCTTAATAATGCAACAAAGATATATTTATTTTGTGAAATTGATAAAAAATAACCAAAAAAGTTACGACGACGGTTTCGTAGATTCTCGTAATTTTAAATCGCTAGAAATTACAATTTTTTTAGGTTTAAAAATTTCAGTTTCATTTTCGATTCTATCAATTAATAATTCCACTGCTTGTTTACCCATTGTAAAACCATGTTGCGCAATTGTAGTAATAGATGGCGAAGAATATTCGGATATTAAACCATCTGTAAAACCTATTATAGACATGTCTTTTGGCACTGTAAACCCTTTCTCTTTGGCTATTCGCATCGCATTTGCTGCATAAATTTCATTTACAGCGAAAACAGCATCAATATTTTCACTAAATACTTTTTCTATTTGAGGCTTTATCTCTTTACTTTCATCTACCTCTGCAATTAAATTTTTATTTGTTTTAATGTACGATTCAATTAAAGCTTTTTCGTAACCTTGCCTTCTTAAAGCCCCAACATTTACGTGGTTTGGTGTTGTTATTAATGCTATGTTTTTACAGCCGTTTTCTACTAAGTATTTGGTTGCTTTATAGCCTGCACCAACATCATCTACCACTACTTTATCGCAAGATATTTCGTCTACCACTCTATCAAATAATACTAGTGGAATTTCTTCTGAGACCAAGCCTTTTATATGGTTAAAATCTTTATTTTCAAGGGTTTCACTTGCTATGGAAATAATTAAACCATCTACACTTCCATTCGATAAAACTTTTAACGTTTCTACTTCTTTTTTGTAAGACTCATTAGAGAAACAAACCATAATGTTATAGCCTTTTGCATTGGCACCATCTTCTATTCCCATAATAACTGTAGAGAAAAAATGATGCACTATTTTAGGCAAAATTACACCAATTACTTTGGTTTTTTGGTTGCGAAGTTGCAATGCTAAATTGTTAGGTTTATAGTTGTAAAGATTGGCATATGCCTGAATCTTGTCTTTAGTTTCTTTACTAATCTCGTGACTATCTTTTAATGCTTTAGAAACGGTTGATGTAGATACTCCTAATTCTTTTGCGATTGTTTTAATGGTAATTTTTTGCTTCATTTTTTATTAAATAATGAATTTTGATGCTTTATTCTGCTAATTTAATGACAAATTACGAGAAAAAGTTGTCAACACGAAACCGATTTCGTAGATTTTATTCTATTGAAAACAAAGATTCTATGTATATATTTACAATGTGGAATGTAAATTTATTGTTAAATCAAAATCAAATTTACAGTTATTATTTAACAAATTATACATGAAAAAATTTAAATTATTGTTAATTGGAATTCTTTTAACTACATCTTTTAGCATGTTTGCTCAACAAACAGTAAAAGGTGTGGTAAAAGAAAAGTCATCTGGCGAACCTTTGCCAGGTGTTAGTGTGGTAGTAAAAGGTACACAAAGAGGTACTGAAACCGACTTTGACGGTAACTTTAGTATCACTAATGTAAAAACCGGAGACGTTTTGGTTTTTAGATATTTGGGATATGCAAATAAAGAAATTACTATAGGAACAAACTTTAACTTTACAGTTGAACTAGCAGAAGCTGCACAACAATTAGATGAAATTGTTGTGGTAGGGTATGGAACCACAACCGTTAAAGACGCTACAGGTTCTGTAGAAGCTATTACCGCTAAAGATTTTACAAAAGGTAACATTGTTACTCCAGAGAATTTATTAAGCGGTCGTGTTTCTGGAGTTAATATTACTACTAGTGGTGCTCCAGGTTCTGGTTCACAAATTACAATTAGAGGTGGTTCTTCTATTGGTGCATCTAATAGTCCATTAATTATTATTGATGGATTACCGATAGAAAATAGTGATGCTTCAGTTTCTGGTTCTAGAGGTTTATTAGCAAATATAAACCCAAATGATATCGAATCTTTCTCTGTTTTAAAAGATGCTTCTGCAACTGCTATTTATGGGTCTAGAGCTGCAAACGGTGTTATTATTATTAATACTAAAAAAGGGAGAACAGAATACAGTCTAGATTTTGATATGCAGTACACTTTTGGTGAAGTACTGGATAGGGTACAAGTATTTTCTGCTGATGATTTTAGAAATATCATAAACCAAATAAGACCTGGAGATGCAGCTTTGTTAGGAAACTCTAATACAAATTGGCAAAATGAGATATTACGAAACACTGTTTCTTCTTTATACAATTTAACAGCCAGAGGACAAATCTTTGGAGCAATTCCTACGAGAT
Organism: Polaribacter batillariae; assembly: GCF_017498485.1. Classification (NCBI taxonomy): domain Bacteria; kingdom Pseudomonadati; phylum Bacteroidota; class Flavobacteriia; order Flavobacteriales; family Flavobacteriaceae; genus Polaribacter; species Polaribacter batillariae. The sequence continues at coordinate 732,263 of NZ_CP071795.1, forward strand.
TGTCTCTAGGGTTCGCAAATCAGGAAGGCTCTGTATTAACATCTGAGTTTGATAGAAAAACCATATCGCTTTCTATGAATCCTTCTTTATTTAAAGATCATTTAAAAATTAACTTAAATTACAATAGAAATTTTGAGGATAGTCGTTTTGGTGATGCTGGGCAAATAGGATCTGCTTTACGTTATGATCCTACACAACCTGTTTATGACCCAACATCTCCATTTGGTGGTTTTTACCAACATATCGTTAGTGGTGAACCTGCAAATGGAACCACAAACCCTGTTGCTGCCCTTTTACAAAGAAACAACACTGGTTTTGCTTTTAGACAGTATGGAAATTTAAATTTAGACTATAAGTTTCATTTTTTACCTGAACTAAAAGCAGTTATAAACGTTGGTTTTGATAAGATAAAATCAGAAAACACAGACATTACTTCAACAAAAGCTCCTGCACAATCTAATGCTTTATTTCGTGGAAATAATGCTTTTAAAACGCAAGAAAGAGGTAACCAATTATTTGATAGTTATTTAAATTACATAAAAACATTTGATAAAACTAAATTAGATGTAACAGCAGGATATTCTTACCAAAGATTTGAAAATTTTGGTACTGATTCTGGAAACAAAAACAACCCTAATAATGTGGCTACAACGTTTGCAGACCCAGATGTTGTAAATATTGGTTTCTTTGGTAGAGCTAATTTAACTTTTTCAGAAAAATATCTATTAACTCTAAATTACAGAAGAGATGGTACTTCTAGATTTGGAGAAAATAATAGATGGGGTAACTTTGGTGGCGCAGCTCTTGCTTGGAAAATTAGTGAAGAAGATTTTTTAAAAGACAACAAAGTAATATCGAACCTAAAACTAAGAGCTAGTTATGGTGTTACTGGTCAGCAAAATATCCCAGGATCAAATGATATTTATTTAGACAGATATCGTTTTGGCAACCAGGGATCTCAATATATATTTGGAAATCAAGTAATACAATCTACAATACCTTCTGCCATAAATCCTAATTTAAAATGGGAAGACACAAAAACTATCGAGTTTGGTGTTGATTATGGTTTATTTAATAATAAGTTTTCTGGTTCTTTAAATTACTTTAATAAAGTATCTTCAGATTTATTTTTTAATGAAGCCTCTTTAGCAGACGGAATTAATTTTTCTAATGCTATTATTCAAAATATTGGTGAGTTAACCATAAATGGTATCGAATTTACCATAAATGGAGATATTTTAAAAACAGACGATTATAACTGGAATTTTACATTTAATGCTACTTATTTAGATAGAGAAATTACAAAAACACTAAATAACCAAGAGTTTAGAACTGGCGGCACAGGTGGTGGTACAGGTAATACGATTCAACTTTACAGAGTAGGTTTTGCACCAAATTCATTTCACGTATTTAAACAATTATACGACAGTGCTGGTAAACCTATAGAAGGAGCCTATGTAGATTTAAATGGAGATGGTTTAATAAATGATAATGACAGATACTTAAAAGAAAACCCTAATGCAGACATTGCGCTAGGTTTCCAATCATCATTTAATTATAAAAACCTTGATTTTGCTTTTAACTTAAGAGCAAATATTGGCAACCACGTTTACAATAATGTGAATTCTGCAAGAGCACAATATGAACTTTTAAGAGACAATGCCGTTTTAGGGAACATACCTACCTCTGTACTAAATACCAACTTTGTAAGAACTGCAGATGTAATTAATTCTGATATTTATGTAGAGAATGCCTCTTTCCTAAGAATGGATAACGTTACGTTAGGATACACTTTTAATAATCCTATTAAAAAATTCTCTTACAGCAGTTTAAGAATTTGGGCTGGTGTACAAAATGTATTTACGTGGACCAACTATACTGGTTTAGACCCAGAAGTATTTAATGGAATTGATAATTTAATCTATCCAAGGTCAAGAAATTTCTTATTTGGAGCTAATATTAAATTTTAATAAAATATTATATGAAAACAATAAAAAAATTATTAGCCTTAACATTGCTAATATCAGTTTTTGCTTCTTGTACAAAAGATTTAAACATTGTACCTGAAGACGACCAAACGACACTTAGTGAAAAGCTTTTTGAAAACGAAACTGCTTATTTAGAAGTTTTAGCAGGTATATATGCAAACTTATCTCTAACAGGCACAGATGGTGCTGGTAGTTCTAATATACAAGGTTTGGATCCAGGTACCAGCCAATATGGTAGAGTCTTATTGTACTTACAAACACTTTCTGCAGATCAAATGATTTGGTCTTACGAAAATGATCCTGGTACAAGAGAAATTCAACGTAATATTTGGACTGCTCAAAACCCACTTATTCTTGGTATGTTTAGTAGAGCCTCTGTATCAGTTGCTTTTGCAAATAACTTTTTACGAGAAACTACTACAGAAAAATTAGACGCAAGAAACGTATCTGCAGCAACAAGAGCAGATATTGTAAATTACAGAGCAGAAGCTAGATTGCTAAGAGCATTGTCTTATTATCATTTAATGGACTTGTTTGGTAAAGCTCCGCTTGTAAATGAAAATGATCCAGTAGTAAACTTTAATCCACCACAAGCAGACAGACAACAATTATTTACATACATAGAGTCTGAATTAACTGCCATAGAAGTAGATTTAAAAGACCCAATGACCAACCAACATGGTAGAGCAGATAAAGCAGTTGCATGGATGATTTTAGCTAAAATGTATTTAAATGCGGAAGTTTATATTGGACAAGCCAAATATACTGAAGCTGCAGATTATTGTATCAAAATAATTAACGGTGGCTATACATTAGCTACAAATTATGCTGACTTATTTATGGCAGATAACAATACCAATTCTGCAGTAAATGAAATTATATTCCCTTTAATTTCAGATGGAATAGAAACTCAAAACTTTGGACCAACAACAGTTATGGTAAATGGTTCTGTTGGAAGTATAGAACAAAATGGAACTCCTCTTGGCGTGGGTGCTGGTGGCTGGGGAGGAGCCTTAAGATTAAGAAGAGAGTTTGTACAACTTTTCGATGCAAGCGTGTTTAATACAGACGCAAGAAATACCATAATATCTGGAAGCAGAGATATTGAAATAAGAGATATTTCAGATCAAGATCAAGGATATATTCTAGAAAAGTATTCTAATGCAAAATCTACAGGAGGTTTTGGGTCAGATCAAACCTTTGTAGATACCGATTTTCCTCTATTTAGACTTGCAGATGTTTACTTAATGTATGCAGAAGCACATTTTAGAGGTGCAAGTGGAACCAATACAGATCTAGCATTTAATTATATAAATCTTTTACGAACTAGAGCTAACAATCCTCAAAACAATTTATCTATGAGTGATTTTAGTAATAATAATGAAATCTTAAATTTTATTTTAGACGAAAGAGCAAGAGAACTGCATTGGGAAGCAAAAAGACGTCAAGACTTAATACGTTTTGGAAAATTTACTGGAGGAAATTATAACTGGGCGTGGAAAGGTAATGGAAGTAATGGCATTTCTATATCTGCTGATTTAAAAGTATATCCAATACCAAATGCTAGTTTAGCCTCAAACCCAGAGTTAAAACAAAATCCTGGATATTAATTCTAAAACAATTTTGAAACAATGAAAAATATAAAAAGATTTTCAATTATTACAACAATTGCACTTGTATTATTAGTGTTCAATTCTTGTGACGATAGTTCTGAAAAATTTGAAATCGGAACACCAGATGCCCCAGTTTTACAAGAACTAAACTTTGTGAGGTTAGAGTTAGATGCAGTAAACACAAACAACCCAGCAGTTACTTTAAACTGGGCTGAGGCAAACTACGGGCAACAAGCATCTGTAAATTATTCAATAGAATTTTCTAAAACAGAAGATTTCGCTGAATCAACTGTAGCTACGACAGTTACTGGAAAAACATCTCTAACATTATCTGTAAGTGAAGTAAATACAGCTGCTGGAAATGCAGGTTTAAATCCTTTTAATTGGGAAAACATTTACATTAGAGTAAATGCTAGTTTAGGAACACAAGACAGTCAAAAAATAGCATCGAACTCGCTGCTATTAGAAGTTTACCCTTACTTTAACTATACTTTTAATGATTATTATTTAGTAGGAGATGCAACAGCTCCTGGATGGAACAACAACAATAACAACCCTGCACTTTTTAGAGATCCTAATGATGCAAACAGGTATTTTTACACTGGTTTTTGGGCAGAAAACGGACACTTTAAAGTATTATCAACACTTGGAGAATGGCAACCGCAATATGGTACAGATGATGGCACAACTGTAGGTGCAAATTTAGGTGGAGGAACTGACCCAGAAAGATTTCCTTATGGAGGTGGAAACGGAATTCCTGCAGGCTTTTATACATTTGAGATAAACTTTGCAACCAATACTTTTTCCTTTGAAGCTTTTGATGCTTCAGGAAAAACAAGTCCTGCTTCTTTAATACTTAAAGGTTCTAGCACAACAGATATCTCAATGAACGCTTTGGCATTTGATGGTCATATCTGGTATGCTAAAGACGTAAAATTAACTCCTGGAAATGTAGAGTTTGAAACTGGTGCTGGAGCTAAATGGGGTAGTTCTACTTCTTTTTCTGGAATTGCTACAGACGGTGGAGGCGCAATTCCTGTTGTTGTGGAAGATAATTACGATGTATGGTTTAATGATTTAACAGGTCGTTATATCTTAATTCCTTTAAATTTATAATATCAAAATAACTTATAAAAGATAAAAAATGAATATTTATATAAAAAGATTAAGCTACTTGTTTTTATCATTAACACTTTTACTAAGTGCTTGTGATTCAGAAGAGAGTTTAACAATAACAAGCCCAGAAGCCGAGTTTGTTTTAGATACGCCAGGAATCAGCAATATTTTTCTAAATTTTGCTCTACCGAATAACCCCGCATTTACCATTACTTGGAATGATGAAATAAATGCCGGAGCAACTTACGATGTAGAGATGTCTTTGGATGCAGATTTTACAAATCCAATTTTATTAGGAACAACTGAGAAAAACAATTTCTCAATGACTGTAGATAATTTAAATACTGTTTTAAACAATGCCAATGTAAAATCATTTTTGCAAACAGCTATTTTCCTTAGGTTAAATACTGGAAGTGCTTTATCTAATGTAATCTTATTTCAGGTATCTAAATATGCTGTAGAAATGCCTATAATTACAGGTCCTGATGTAGCAACAGGTATTGTATTATCTGATGTAGATTCAGATTTAGTAGCTACTACAATTACTTGGGAAGATCCAGAAATTACAAGCACAAGTTCCATTGAAATATCTTATGAATTACAAATGGTAAGTAGTGGAGTTGGTTTTAACAATCCTATTATTTTAGGAAACACCTCTGAATTATCTTTAGATTTAAAACATGGTGAATTAAATACTTTTGTTTTAGACAACGGAGGTACAGCTGGAACAGCATCTGATTTTGACTTTAGAATAAAAGCAACTGCAAAAACTGCTGCTGGTGATTTATTTAGAACTTCAGATGCAATAACACTTACAATAATTCCATATGACGTTGCCTTACCTCCTGCTCTTTATGTAGTTGGTGCTGGTGCTGTTGATGCTGGTTGGGGATGGACTTCTCCTGTAGAATTACTTTTACAAGGAAAAACATATTCTGGAAACATAAAGTTAAGTCCAGATAATGGTGGAAATTTCAGGTTTTTTACAGATAAAACTTTAGAGTGGGCTTCACCAAGTTATAATTTTCCTTATTTTTCTGATAGAGGATACACAATTGATAGCAACTTCGAAAATGCAAATGATGGAGATTCTAACTTCTTGTTTACAGGAACCGCTGGTGAATATTTCTTAGAAATTAATACAGAAACAGAAACAATCACATTAGGTCCTGCAGTAGTTGGTCCAAATTGCAACTTTGACCAACTTTGGGTAGTTGGTGCTGGTGCAGTGGATGCTGGTTGGGGTTGGAGCAACCCAATACAAATTAGTTGTACTGGAACTGGTGTTTACGAAGGAAACATCAACTTAACAAACGATGCTTTTAGATTTTTCTCGGACAGAACTTTAGAGTGGGCTTCACCAAGTTTCAATTATCCTTACTACGAAAACGCAGGATATACTATAGATCCTAGATTAGAAAACGCTTTAGACGGAGACAGCAATTTTAAATTCAACGGAACTCCTGGTCAATATGGTTTAACAATAGATGATGTAAACAAAACAATTACTTTAAGTGATCCAATTAAATTATGTGAATTTGATCAATTATGGTTAGTTGGTGCTGGTGTTCCAGATGCTGGTTGGGGATGGACTTCTCCAGTTGCATTACCTTGTACAGGAGCAGGAATTTATTCTGGTCAAGTTACTTTTGCAAATGACGCGTTTAGATTCTTTACAGATAGAACTTTAGAATGGAGTTCTACAAGCTATAATTTCCCTTATTTTGAAAATGAAGGCTATACCATAGATGTTAATTTTGAAAATGCTAATGATGGAGATAGTAACCTTAAGTTTGTTGGAACCGCTGGAAACTATACACTAACTATAGATACAGTAAACAAAACAATCGTTTTAAATTAAAAGTAGTTCAAAAAGGCTATAGACTTATATTTATAGCCTTTTTTTTCTTAAAAATAAAAATCAATAATTATGATTAAAAAATTACTTTTTTTCACTTTTTTTATAAGTTCTTTTTTCCTAAATGCTCAAGTATCACTTAATGTTAGTGCCATTGAGGTTGATGAACCTGTTACAATTACTGTAAATATTAATAGTACAGATAGTAATTGTAATGGTTTAAGCAATCCTTCTAAAATATACATGCATTCTGGTATTGGAGACAAAACAAATGCTTTTGGATTTAGTGTTGTTGGAAACTGGGGGCAAGATGATGGTATTGGCGAAATGACATCTAATGGAGATGGTACTTATAGCATCACAATTACACCACAAACCTACTATAGCTTAACACAAGCTCAAGCAGATAACGCTGCTCAAATAGGAATGGTTTTTAGAAATGCAGACGGTTCTCAAGAATTAAAAGCATCAGGTTGTAACGATTTTATTTTTCCTGTAGGAAAAGTACAGATTTCCATTACAAACCCTACAAAAAATCAAGTTTTAGTAAGCTCTGGAGACAACCTAACAGTTTCTGCAACTATTAGTTTTCAAGGTTCAACAACTGTTCAGGGTACTTTTGAAATATTTTACAATAGCGTTTCAGTTGCTACAGGTACATGTGGTTTTCCTGCATGTAATGCAACCATTACAAACATTACAGAAAGCGGTACTGTAAGATTTGTAGGTACAGCACCAAGCTCCACAGAAAGTGGTGAGGCTAGTTTTGAAGTGATTGTAGCTCCAACTGTTGTTGAAGAAGCAATTCCGAGTGGACTATTAGATGGCATCAACTATCACTCAGATTCTACAAAGGCAACATTGGTTTTAACTGCACCTAATAAAGATTTTGTACAAGTCGCTGGTAGTTTTAACAACTACGCTCCTACTGCTGCAGATGTAATGAAAAGAGATCCAAGTACAGGAAAATATTGGTTAGAAATTAACGGTTTAACTTCAGGAAAAATAGAAACCTATCAATATTGGGTTTTTGACAAAACACCAATTGCAAATTCACCTTCTATTGTAAAAACTGCAGACCCATATTCAACTTTAGTTTTATCACCTTTTGATGACCCTGGAATTTCTTCAAATTCATATCCAAACATACCAAGTTATCCTTCTGGTCAAGAAAGAGAGGTTACTGTTTTACAAACTGGTCAAACACCTTACAATTGGCAAGTAACTAACTTTAACGCGCCAAAAGAAGAAGATTTAATTATTTACGAAGTTTTAGTTAGAGATTTTGATGCAAACAGAAATTATCAAGATTTAATAGATAGAATCGATTATTTTAAGAATTTAAACATCAATGCTATTCAACTAATGCCAGTAATGGAATATGAGGGAAATGAAAGTTGGGGTTATAATACGTCATTTCATATGGCATTGGATAAATTTTATGGAACTGAAGCTAAGTTTAAAGAATTTATTGATGTTTGTCATCAAAACGGAATTGCAGTTATTTTAGACGTTGCCTTAAACCATGCATTTGGTAGAAATCCATTAGTTAGAATGTGGATGAATGATCCAGATAACGATGGTTGGGGAGATCCAAGTAGTGAAAACCCATATTTTAATGAAACCGCAAGACATAGCTACAATGTTGGTAGTGATTTTAATCATCAAAGTGCTCTAACACAAGAATATACAAAAAGAGTGGTAAAACACTGGATAGAAAATTTTAATATTGATGGTTTTAGATGGGATCTTACCAAAGGTTTTACACAAAACTGCTCAGGAAGTGATGAAACTTGTACAAACGCTTATCAACAAGATCGTGTAGATGTCTTAAAATCTTATGCAGATTATTCATGGTCTTTAGACCCAGAACATTATGTTATTTTTGAACATTTAGGTGGACAAAATGAAGAAAAAGAGTGGGCAAATTATCGTCTTGCAGAAGGAAAAGGAATTATGATGTGGGGAAAAATGACAGACTCTTACAGTCAATTATTAATGGGTTATAGCTCAAACTCTAACATTAGCGGAATTGGACATAAATCTCGTTCGCAATTTAACGGACCAAGACTTATTGGCTACCCTGAAAGTCATGACGAAGAAAGAATCATGTACAGAGCTGTTAACTTTGGTAATAGTGCAGTATCTAGCCATAATGTAAAAGACTTAAATACAGCGTTATCTAGAATGTCTGCAATTGGTGCTTTTAGCATAACAATTCCAGGACCAAAAATGTTATGGCATTTTGCAGATTTAGGAATGCAAAATTCAATTTTTACTTGTAACAACGGAATTGTAAATGAACCAGGAGGAACAGATGGAGACTGTAAATTAGACACAAAACCTCAACCACAATGGTCTGAAAATTGGATTTCAAACGTAAATCGAAAGAAAATTTATGATGATTGGGCAAGAATGAATGCACTAAAAATAAACGAACCTGTTTTTGAAGGAGATTATACAATTACTTCTGGTTCATTAACACCAAGAATTGATATCTTCGATACAAGTATTCCTACAACATCACTAAGAAATGTAGTTATATTGGCAAATTTTGATGTTGTTGTACAAACTATAAATACAAATTTCCCTTTTGCTGGAGATTGGATTGACTTAATGGACCCAACAAATAACACAACCTATTCAGCTAGTTCTATTACATTGCAACCTGGAGAATTTAAAATATTTGGTAATCAACTAGCAACATTATCTACTGAAGACAATCGTTTAGAAAATAATTTGGTTCGTTTATATCCAAATCCAACCAGTAAAAAATTCTCTTTATCAAAAAGTGTAGAAAATGTTTCAATTTTTGATATTACTGGCAAAAAAGTAAAAGAATTTACGAATAATACGATTCAAAAAAACGTGTTTTTAGTAAATGACTTAAATACAGGTATTTATTTTGTTAGAATTAAACAAGATTTAAACAAAATTATTACCAAAAAATTAATTATTAACTAACTTAAAATTTTAAAGCATGAAAAAAAATTATATTTTAACAATTGCTAGTGTACTTTTTTGCTATGCTTTCCAAGCTCAAACATTTCAAACTTGGAGAGACGATTCTGGCACAGGAGATAATTCATGGCAAAACTCAGTAAATTGGTGGAATTTCCCAAACCCTTCACCTATTGTATTTGGACAACAAGAATGGGACAACAATCATTTGCCTGAGCAAGTTAACTCTTCAGATATCAGCACTTGGAGGTTCCTATATAAAGCAGGAGCCTCAGATCCTCATACTTTTACAGGGAATCAAATAAGTTTTTTTGATTTTAGTGGAGATGACCCACAAATATTAAATCAATCTTCTGCAACTCATATAATAAATAATGCTATTATTGGTGACCCAGATGCAACAGATCCTTTAAAAGTTTTAATTGATGGAACTGGTGGATTAACTTTTGGTGGAACGATAAATAATCAAGGATGGTTAGATATTAATGGAAGTACAGCAACAGCTTCATCTACTATATTTAATGGAGTGATAAGTGGTACAGGAGGAGTTACGAAAGAAAATGTAAATATTTCTCTTATATACAAAGCAGACAATACATACTCTGGAGCTACTAACATAAATAACGGACAACTAGTATTAGAAGGTGATTTAACAAACAGTGATGTAAGTGTTGGAGCTAATGGTAGTTTACAAGTTTCTGAAAATGTAACAATTAAATCGTTAACAATTGCTGCTGGTGGTAGTGTAATTATTGATTCTGATAAGTCACTTACTATTTTAAATAATTTAGTTAATAATGGAACTTCTTTTAATATTAACTCTGGTGCTTCATTAATTGTAAATGGTACATCAACAGGAAACATTTCTTACAATTTAAACATTGCAGACACAAATTGGCATTTAATTTCTTCTCCAGTTATTGGTGAAGAATATAATGATGCTTGGATAGCTTCAAACTCAATAGCCTCAGGTGTTTCAGTAGCAACTAACAGAGGTATTTCTACTTACGATAATGATGTTGATGCTAATGGAAATTGGGTATATTATACAACTGGTGGTGCAGATACACCATTTGCATCAGGTTTAGGATATTCTATGTTAAGAAGCGCTTCTGGTACTTATACTTTTACAGGAACTTTAAAAACTGATGATACTCCTTTAACGATCACTCAAGGTTTTTCTGGAGCAAACAAGTGGAATTTAATTGGAAATCCTTATCCTTCTTATATTGATATTGATGCATTTTTAACAGCAAACGCCTCTCAACTAAGTGGTCCAAATGAATCTATTTATGTTTATAATGGTACTTCATTTGCACCATTAACAACAGGCTACATACATCCTGGACAAGCCTTTTTTGTAAATTCTGACGTGATAAGTTTAACTGATAACATTAGCATTACAGAAGCAATGCAAAGTCATCAAACTGGTGTTACTTTTTACAAAAGCGTTAATACCTCTATCAACTTAAAAATATCTGATGGTACTAAAAATGCAAACACCGAAATAAATTATTTTGCAAACAAAACAAAAGGTTTAGATCGTAGATTTGATATCGGTAGTTTTACTGGAGTTTCTAATAATGGCAAAAATAATCTAGCAGTATTTACACAGTTATTAGAAGGTAATAATGGAATTAATTTCGTTCGTCAAGCATTACCAAATAAAGATTTTGAATCTATGATTATTCCAGTAGGTGTAACTGCAGAAGCTGGTAAAGAAATTACATTTACTGCAGAGGCTTTAAATTTACCAACAGGTTTAAAAGTTTACTTAGAAGATAAAACTACAAATACCATAACTCGTTTAGATGAAGTAAACTCTAAATACAAATTAACGTTATCTGAAAAAGTTGATGGTACAGGAAGGTTCTTTTTACACACAAAAACATCAGCAGTATTAAGTACAGATAATGATTTATTATTAAATTCTATTAAAATTTTTAAAACGAATAATTCTACATTAAAAATTTCTGGTTTACCTGAAGGAAAAACTACTTTATCACTATATAATTTACTAGGTAAAAAGTTAGTAAATACAACTTTTAATTCTAGCGACTCAAATGAGGTGAATTTACCAAAATTGGCTACTGGAGTTTATTTAGTAAACTTAGAAACTGAAAATGGTAAACTAAACAAAAAAATAATTTTAGAATAAATACGAGAATTAAAATTTTTAAAAGATGAAAAAAAATATCAAAAATAAAGTAGAAAATACTCAAGAAATTTCTCGTAAAGATGCTCTGAAAAAAATAGGTAATTACGGAAAATACGTAGCATTAACTGCACTTGGAACTTATATGATTTTAAATCCACAAAAGGCACAGGCACAAAGTCCTGAAGCACCAGGAACAGGATTTTAGTTACATTGTTCATATTTTATTTTAAACCCAAAAATGCACATTTTTGGGTTTTTATGTTAAATAGCATCACTAGTGCCCATTCAAAATAATAATACCAAAAAATATTTCAAGTAAATCTGTACTATTTTTAATATGTGACCAATCTGTAAAATATGTTTCTAATTTTTTTGGGGAGAGTTTATATTCTTGTAAGTATTAAATAATTTATTATTATCTTTGCAATCTCCCCCAAAACCTAATAAAATTAATAGTCATTCATTATGAAAAATACTTTTTTATCAGTATTTGAATTTGGGGAAATTCAAAACTCATTTAAAAAAAGCACAAGAGCTATTTGTTTTTTTGCCATTTTAACTCTTTTAAGCTTTAACATTCAATCGCAAACCATTCCAAGTACTGGGTCTTCTGCAACAACTTGTGGAGATTGTACACCTACAGGTTGGTTCGATACTGGAGGTACTCCAGATATTTCGAACAGAACTATAACAGGTGGTTTAGGTTCTACTGGTGGGCAAGCAACTTGGGCAAACGCACCTCTTCCTCTTCCTCCATTAGGGCACTCTACTTGGATTACACTTAGAGATATTGGTCCAGATTTCCCAGAAGAATCTGTAACAACAAAAATAGGAGGTTTAATCGCAAACAAATATTACGAAGTTACTATTTATGCAATGACAAACTTATCCAATCAAGATGGAGGTCCTGGTAACAATCAATATTATGCCGGCACTTATATGGATAAGTTCGATTATCAGATAGACACTAATCCAAGACAAACAATTACATCTATTTCTAAAGAAAAATGGGGTGTTGCAAAAACTTTTTTTATTGGTACACCAGATGCAAATGGAGAGGTTAGTATTACACTATACCCAAGAAGTGATGGAGGCTACACTGCTGCAAACCTAAACACTGAGTTATTAGAAGTGGTAAATATTGCGGTAGGAGTTAATGCAGTAGATGAAGTAGATACAGACAAAGATGGTATTCCAGATACAATAGATATAGATGATGATAATGACGGAATTATAGATACTGTAGAAACAACTGTAGGCGGCATTACTTACGATCCATTAGGCGATGAAGATGGAGATAAATTACCAAACTATTTAGATAGTAAAGACGACAATGGCACAGGTGATGGAAGCAACACAAATTATGATGATATTAATGGAGATGGCATACCCAATATTTTCGATTTTGATAATGATGGAATTCCAAACCATTTAGATTTAGATGCAGACGGTGATGGAATTCCAGATATTATAGAAGCCCAATCTACAACTGGTTACATCGCTCCAAATGGAGTGGTTGGCGCAAATGGTTTAGATAGTGCTTACGAAAGTGGAGATGATACAGCGAGTGCAAATGGTTTAGGCGGTGTTGGAGGCGCAGGTCTCATTAATTTTGAGGGCAGTGGAAATCCAGACTATTTAGATTTAGATTCAGATGGAGATGGAGTTTCAGACACTATGGAAGCCAATATAACCCTTACAGGAGAAGTAGGTATTAATGGTTTAGATAACGCTTACGACAATGCAGATAGTTATACAGACCCCAATGGAAGCTTTGACAATACTCAATTAAACAACTTTCCAAATACAAATGTAGCAGATTCTCCAGATGATGTTAACTGGAGAGACGCAACAACATCTTCTGGAAAAGATACCGATTTAGACGGCATACCAGACTCTGTAGATATAGACGACGATAACGATGGTATTATAGATACAGTAGAATGTGCAACATCAAATGTTAGCACAAGCAATGCCTCTGCAATACAAAGCAGTGTAGGCGTTACAAACCCAACATTTGCAATTGGCTCTAATAATTCTAGAGCTGGTTTAAATGCTGTAACAGATGTTTTAGTTGTAGATTTGGGTAGAGTTGTTGCCAAAAATACAATTATAGAAATAGAATCACGTGTTACCAACAATATAGATCATGTGATGAAAGTGCAGCAATCTTTAACTACAACTGCCACTAGTTTTACCAACCCTAAGGTTTATAATTGGGTGGCTATAAACACAGAACAAAATAAACAATACAAACTTTCTACAAGTGCAAGGTATATAAGAATAAATTTAGAATTTGCAGGCGCAGGTGGTGGAGAATTACAAATCGACAATGTTCTTTATCAAGGCTTTACAGAAATATGCGATAGCGATGGAGATGGCATCCCTAATATTATCGATTTAGATTCAGACAATGATGGGATTCCAGACAATATAGAAGCACAATCTACATTAGGTTATGTTGCACCTTCAGGACCTGTTGGAGCAAACGGATTGTACAGTATTTATGAAAATAACGACACTTTAGGAGCAACTGGTTTAGGTGGTGCTGGAGGAACAGGTTTAATTAATACAGATAGCGCAAACGATACCATTCCAGATTATTTAGATACGGACTCAGATAATGATGGCGTATTAGACAGAATTGAAGCAAACAACTCTCTTAGTGGAGTTTTTGGAAATAACGGTTTAGATGAAAATTACGAAGTAGCAGACAATTATTCAGATATAAATGGTACTTTCGATAACACCCAAGCCGATAATTTTCCTGATGCAGATAGCGATGTAAATACGGGTGGAGATGTAGATTACAGAGATGCAGATTCTTCCTTTAGAGACAACGATAACGACGGAATCCCAGACTCTGTAGATTTAGACGACGATAACGATGGTATTTTAGATACAGTAGAAAATGCAAATAGTTGTTCTGGAAGCATAACAACAGCAGTAAGTAGATTAACTGTAAATGGTGGTGGCTCAGAAACAACAAGACAAATAAACCTTTCGTCTTTAGGGGTGGTTATTGGAGACTTTATAACCGTAAGCAATGTTAGAGCAAGAGGAGATATAGATTCTGCTCCTGATAATGAAGGCTTTACTTTAAGATTCAACAACTCTATAAACACATCAACTTTACTAACAGCAGGAATTCAGTGTAGCGGAACACTAAATGCTGTCGCGCCAGCAGTAAACCAAACCTTGGCAGTAGTAGATATTGGTTCTGGAGTACCAGGAATTAGAGTTAGAGCAACTACTTTACCAGGTGTGGGTAATTTTTGTGATGAGGATGGAGGGCAAGTCACAGCAGATTTAGCCCTAGAATACACCATGGATATCTCATGTTCACCACAATTAAAAGATACAGATGGAGATGGCATTCCAAACTCATTTGATCTCGATTCCGACAACGATGGAATTCCAGATAATATAGAAGCACAATCTACAGTAGGTTATGTAATACCAAATGGAGTTTTTGACGCGAATGGCGTAGATACAGCCTATACAGGAGGCTTAACACCACAAGATACAGATGGAGATGGTTTAAAAGACTATCTAGAAAACGATTCAGATAACGATGGTATTTTAGATACTGCAGAAGCAGGTCTTCTTTTATCTGGAATTTATGGCACAAATGGTTTAGACAACAACTACGATAATGGAGATAATTATGCAGATGTAAACGGAAGTTTCGATAATTCACAAACAAACAATTTTCCAGATGAAGATGGTGACGTTTTTACAGGAGGAGATGTCGATTATAGAGACGATACTTTTACAAACGACAAAGATGGAGATGGTATCAGCGATCAAGTAGATTTAGACGACGATAACGACGGTATATTAGACACAATAGAAATTGGTTCTTGTACACTTCCTGGAAGCACTGCCTATGTTTGGGAAAACCTATACCAAGTTACTTCACCAAACGGAACATTGGTTACAGACGGAGACGATCCAATCTCAGTACCTACCAAAACTGTAAACAATGTAAATATTACATTATCAAGAACTTCAAACGTTTCTAGTGATAGTAATTACAGAGTAAACGATAACATAACAACAAACAGTTCTCTTAACTTTCATCAAAAAGGTATTGCTACTGGTTTGTCGAGAAATTACTTCGATTTTAGCGATCCTGTTTATAATTTAACTTTTACAATTTACGATTTAAATATAGACAACGCACAAACAATAGACAACGTAGAAATCTTTTTAACAAAACAAGATGGAACAAGGTATTTACTACAACCAGCCGACTACACTTTAGGTACAACACATACATTTAACGCCGCTACAAGAAATTTTGTAGGAACAACAGCAGGTACTGGTGCCACATCTAACCTAACCATTAACCCTATTCCTGCTTGGATTATAAAAATGCAAATTATTTATAAGAATACTGGAACAGGAATAATTACAGGCCACCAAGATATCGCTTTAGGAGACTTAAATTTCTGTACACCTTTAGATAGCGACAACGATGGAGTTTTCGATTATATCGACTTAGACTCAGATAATGATGGTATTCCAGACAACTTCGAAGCACAACCTACTAACGGTTATATAGCACCAACAGGTAGTTTTAGCAGTACTGGTATCGACTTAGCCTACGGAACCGGAATAACACCTCAAAACACAGATGCAACAGCCATTACTGGCGCAGATACAGTTCCAGATTATTTAGATTTAGATTCAGACGGAGATGGAGTTTTCGATATTTTAGAATCTGGTTTAACAACAATTACACCAAACTCCGGAGGAAGGGCTACAGGACCTGTTGGTTCAAATGGTCTATTAAATACTTTAGACAATGGAGACGCTTACAACGATGTAAATGGTAGTTTCGACAATACAGTAAATGACAACTTTATAGATAGCGATGGAGACGTAAACATTGGCGGAGATTTAGATTATAGAGATACGGTTGTAGGTGTAGATACAGATAATGATGGTATAGCAAACAATATAGATATCGATGACGATAACGATGGAATCTTAGATATTGCAGAAAGTGGGGAAATAATCCTGATGGAGATGAAGATGGAGATGGAATTCCTAACTACAGAGATAATTCTGATGATGGAGATAGTGGAGACGGCAGTTTAACAAACTATACAGATTCAAATAGCGATGGCATTCCAGATGTATATGACTTCGATGGTGACGGCGTACCAAACCATTTAGATATCGATGCAGACAATGATGGTATCCCAGACAATGTCGAAGCTCAACCTACATTAGGTTACGTTGCGCCTTCAACAGATATAGATAACGATGCAGATAACGATGGTTTAAATGATGCTTACGATACAGATTGTACACTAGGCAGTCCTTGTGGTACAAGTAGCACTGTTGGAACAGACATCTCTGCAATGCCAAGAAATACAGATAACGATACAGGGCCAGTAAACCCAGATTACCTAGACTTAGATTCAGACAACGATGGAATCCCAGATATTGAAGAAAATGGTTATCCAGACAATACAATTAGCGGAAATGATGCTGATGGAGATGGTTTAGACGATAATTTCGAAGGCGCAGATATTAATGATGGTTATGATGTAAATGATGAAATTAATACCCCATCAACAGATTTACCTGATGAAGATTCAGATGTAAACACAGACGATGTAGATTATAGAGACAGTGATATAGACCCAGTATCTCCAGACTATACAGGAAATACATTGTGGTTACGTGCAGATTTAAATGTAACAGGAGGTTCTAATGTTTCTCTTTGGGAAGACCAAACTGCAAGTTTAGATTTTACAGCACCAGCAGGTCGAGAACCAAATGCAACAGCAAACTTATTAAATTTTAATCCAACAATTACTTTTACCCCAGCAAATGGAGATGTTTTAAGATATACAGGTAACCTTAACCCTAGAACAATGTATATTGTCTATAACGATACTTCTACAAACTCTTGGGTAACTCCTTTTACTAACGACGATGGAGATGGAATAGGTCATGGTCATACTAACGACACACAAATATACAATGCCACATTTACACCTCCCGCTGTTATAAACGGTAACGAGTACATTAATGGTTTAGCTAGTGATTTTCTCACACAAGGAAGACCCGATAATTTTCAAATTCAATCAAGAATTTTTACCTCAAATATTTCAAATGAAACCAGAAATTATTACGTAGGTAGAGACAGATTGAATGTAGATAGAGTTATTAACGGTAGTGTTGCAGAGGTTATTTTATACAGCGATGCGCATTCAGATGCAAGAAAACAACAAGTAGAAACCTATTTAGCAATTAAATACGGTTTTACCTTAAGTAATGCAAACAGCACTTCTGTTACAGATGGAGACTATGTTTTAACAGGAGGAGCTCCAAAAATTTGGGACTATACAGCAAATGCTACCTACCATAATGATGTTGCAGGTATTGGTAGAGACGATGCCATGGCTTTAAACCAAAAACAATCTAAATCTGTAAATTCAGATGCAATAATTACTATTGGTTTAAATGAAATAGAAGCTACAAATGCTTTAAATACAAGTGCTTTTTCTTCCAATAAAGATTTCTTAGTTTGGGGTAATAACAATGGTGTTATCAACACAACAACAGAAACAGAACTTATTTGTGCTCCAGAAAAAACAATTGGTAGAACCTGGAAAATTGTAGAAAATGGTAGTGTTCCTTCAACACAAATTGCAGTCAACAGAGCAATTATAGATGCTGCCCTTACAACCCCAAATACTGTAAAAGTGTTAAAAGTTGCAGACAATGCCTCATTTACAACAAATGTAAATTACATCCCACTAACCAGCACAACTATAAATTCAGAAGTAGTATATGCTGCTAACTATAATTTTAACGGTGTAAAATATTTTACTTATTCAGAAATTAATGGAATTTTCTGGAACGGTAATGCCAATGCATGGTCTGGAGGAAATAGTGTAGCTATAACAGGCGGACCAAGTACAAACGCTGCAGACTTAGATAAAGTAATGGTTATCAATTCAGAAACATCTCTTACACACGCTGTTTTAACCGAGAATGCAGAGGTAGAATGTGTATGGATTAAACCAAACTCTAAATTAATGGTTGCAGATGATAGATATTTAGAATTCGACGAAGACTTTATTTTAGATGGTGAAATTAGATTAATTGGAGATGGACAGTTAATTCAAACCCATGCAGGTTTATCAAACGTACAAGGTTCAGGAAAACTGTTTAGAGATCAACAAGCAGTTGTACCAAGTGTTTATAGATATCATTATTGGTCTTCTCCGGTAAGAGAAAATGGTTTAGATACCTATAGAGTTGGACAAGTTATGAAAGATGGAAGCACCCCAACTTCTGCCTCTTCTACAATTACAGACATTAATTGGATTGATGTAGATCAAGCAGGAGAGCCTAATCGTGCTTTAGACGGAGTTCCTAGTATTGGTGGTGAACCAATAAAAATTTCAACATTTTGGATTTACACCTATTTAAATGGTACAACTCAAGCAGACTATGTAAGAAGACTCGAAACAGGTTCCATAAAAAGAGGGCAAGGATACACAATGAAAAGTACTGGACAAAACCCACAAAATTTTACTTTTGTTGGAACTCCAAACGATGGTTCTATTACTTTTAACCTTACCCCTAATACACTAAGTATATTAGGGAACCCATACCCTA
Source organism: Polaribacter batillariae (assembly GCF_017498485.1). Taxonomy (NCBI): domain Bacteria; kingdom Pseudomonadati; phylum Bacteroidota; class Flavobacteriia; order Flavobacteriales; family Flavobacteriaceae; genus Polaribacter; species Polaribacter batillariae. The sequence goes on from NZ_CP071795.1 coordinate 751,604, forward strand.
GCGCTTTAGATGCTACCGCTTTTATTAATACCAATATAAACCAGATAAATGGTACGTTATATTTCTGGGAACATACAGGAGAAGACGAATCAAACCCTGCAACTACAGAAGGGCATAAATTAACGGGGTATCAAGGAGGTTACTCTCAAAGAAATATTTCTATGGGAATTGCCGCAAATGGGGTTGGCTCTGTAGAACCTTTTGTTTTCGATTGGGAGACTGCTACCAGTAGTGGAAGTAACGTTACACAAACGGTAGAAGGCATTACTGCAACAGTAACACTTTCTTCTGAAAGTATAGAATTAAACCCTAATCCATCGAACATAGGAGGAACATCTGGTAACATTATTACAAAAGTAAGCGGTGGTACAAATGAATATCAAGTGACTATAAACTTTGATGCTAAAGTAGATCTAAAAAATATTACTTTGTATAACAATGCTCCTTCTAACCCAGCATCAGATCCAACAGTTACTTTAACTCCACATGGAAATAATTCTAGTGTAACACAAATCTTAACAGGCGTATCTGAGCAAGAAATTACTTTAAATTGGGAAGACATAACATCGTTTACAATAACGACCAATAGGCCTTATAATTTAGTAATAGATGATATGGACTTTACAAAAGGAAATTTACCGAGTTTAGGAGACGGAACTTATCATGCTCCAAATAGATACATTGCTGTGGGGCAAGGATTTTTCGTATCTGCTTCTTCAGAAGGAGGAACAGTAAGATTCGAAAATGCTCAAAGAAATTATAAAGACGATGATTATGAAAGTGGTGGTACCTATTTCTTTAAAAATTCTTCAAAAAAATCTGCTAAAAAAGCATCACAAGAAAATACCGATTTATTACCAATATTAAAACTTGGTTTTAATCACAATGCTGGAAATAATATAAAAATACACAGACAAATTGGAATATCGTTTAGAAGAACAAACTCTTTTAAATACGATAATGGTTACGACAGTGAAATTTTCGATTTAAACGACACCGATTTTTATTGGCATTTCCCAAATTATTCAGACAAAAAACTAATTATTGCAGGTGTTTCAGAAATTAAAAATTCTTTAGAAGTGCCACTAACCATTGTTTTAGGCTCTAACAGCCCGTTTGAAATTCAGATAGATGAAGTTAAAAATATAAACAGAAACATTTATTTATTAGATAAATTAACAAACACGTATTACGAACTAAGTTCAAAAACCCAAGAGTTAAACATTGGATCTGGAACTTATACAGATCGTTTCTTTATAACTTTCGGTAAACAAAATGTATTAAGTACAGAAGATGTAAATCCTTTAAGTAAAGAATTATCGATCTTTATGGACAATACTTCAAAAGAAGTAGTGATTAAGAATAACAAATTACTTAAAATTAAAAAAGTAGTATTATTTAATCTTCTAGGTCAAAAAGTTCGTGAATGGAAAAATATAGACAATATTACAGAAAACAGATTAAAAACAAACAAACTTTCTGCCACTGTATATATTTTAAATGTAGAAACCGAGCAAGGTAGAATATCTAAGAAAGTTATGATTGAATAAAAGTTAAATTACCAATAACACCTAAAACCGAAACTTAATTGTTTCGGTTTTTTGTTTTTATACACCTCCACAAAATTTATTATTTTTACATAAAAATTATCTAGAGTAATTAAATATAATTCTATATTTGTAATGTGAAAAATTTCAAAAGAATAATAAGTTTTTTTCTTGCAGTGGTCATTCTTATGATGCACGCTCTTACTATTTTTCACACATTAGATCACAATGATAACAATCTTGAAAATCAAAAATTAGAAACATCTTCTTTAATTTTTGATTTTGATAAAAGTTCTAACCTAAGTGAACTATGTAATATCTGTGATATGTATTTTAATGCAGAATTAGAAGAATTAAAAACTTCTAACTACGCAATTACTACTTCACAGATTATTTTGAGTAAGATTATTTTACAACAAGAAGCGTTTTTTACACCTCTTGTACTCGATCAAAAACAATCCAGAGCACCCCTTACCAAGCTTCTTAATACAAAAATATACAGTTTTAATTACATTATTGTAATCTTTTATCATACCCTTTTTTTAGGTTAGTATAACATACAACTGTTTAGTTTCTGTATTCTACACACAGCAAATATTTTTAAAGTTGCTATAAATAGGGTTCTTACTTTTTAAGAACACAATCTATCACTTACAAAAAAGCACTATCATGTTAGAAGCTAAAAAACTTGTAATGCGCTATGACGAAAAATTAGCGTTAAATGAGTTGAGTTTTTCTGTAGCTCCAGGCGAAATATTTTGTCTATTAGGACAAAATGGAGCAGGTAAAACAACAACCATTAATATTTTTTTGGGGTTAATAAAACCAACTTTTGGTGACGCCCTAATAAACAATACCTCTATTAAAGAGAACCATTCTATTAAAAATTTTATTGCCTATATACCAGAAATTGTTCAACTCTATGGCAATTTATCTGGTTTAGAAAACTTAGACTTTTTTAGTCGTTTAGCAGGTTTTAAATACACTGAGCAAGAACTTTCAAAATACTTAAATAAAGCCAATTTACAACCAGAAGCCTTTAAAAAGAAATTAAATACATACTCTAAAGGAATGCGTCAAAAAGTAGGAATTGCAATTGCTTTGGCTAAAAATGCATCTTATATTTTAATGGATGAACCAACATCTGGACTAGATCCTAAAGCGTCTGTAGAATTTGCAACAGTCTGTAAAGAATTATCTGCGAATGGTGTAGGCATACTTATGGCTACTCACGATATTTTTAATGCGGTAAATATAGGTTCTAAAATTGGAATAATGAGAGAAGGCACTCTAGTCCACCAAACAGAAACATCTAAAATATCTGCCCAAGAACTTCAAGATTTATACATCAAAACAATTTAATTATACCATTTCTTGTTTGAAATTACTATAAGAGAAAATGATGGCTTTTTCTTCTTTACATCAATTAGAAAAAAAGAGTATCGCCTTTGTTACAGCATCTTTTTATAATAAAACAAAAAGAAAAAAGGTACTTTATTCCCATAATTTCAAACGAAAAATAGAATTAATAATACAAACCCAAATAATTTACAAACAACTAAAAATGAAATTTAAAAACATCGTATTTACAATTATTTTTTTAGCAATACAAGTTAGCTTTTCTCAATCTAAAATATCAGGAAAAGTTGTCGATAAAGAAAATAACCCAATATTAGGAGCCAATATTCTAATTGAAAAGAAAGGTTTAAAACAACAAGGTACATCAACAGATATTGATGGCTACTTTAGTATTGAAACTAAAGAAAATGGAACTTATAAATTTCAAATAACATTTATTGGCTTTAAATCTTATAAAAAAAACCTAAACATTGCATCAAATACAAATATTAATATAGGAAATATCGTTCTTGAAGAATCATTTGAATCTTTACAATCTGTCGAAATTATTGGAAGAATACGTAAAGATTATAATAGCGATTACTCTTTTTCGGCTACTAAAATAGCCATTAAAAATAAAGAATTACCTCAAGCAGTTAGCACAGTAACCAAAGAACTCATTTCAGATCGTTTGGCTTTTCAGTTACCAGATGCTGTAAAAACAATTAGTGGTGTAGCCGCTACTGGTTTATACAATCATTACAATATTAGAGGTATAACTCAAGCAGACGACGGTCAAGTGCTTAATGGAATGCGTACACGCCAATATTACTTTTTACAACCCATTACATCTCATTTAGAACGTGTAGAAGTTATTAAAGGTCCCTCTTCTGTTACTTTTTCTAGTGCAGATCCTGGAGGTACTGTAAATATGGTTACTAAAAAGCCACTAGCCAAAAAGAGAAGTTCTGTAGGCTTTACAACAGGTAGCTTTGGAACGCTAAGAGCTACTGCCGATTTTACAGGACCTTTAAACGATTCGAAAACCTTATTGTATCGTTTTAATGCAGCTTTTCAAGATGCAGATTCTTTTAGAGATTTGGTAAATAACAATGCTATTTTAATTACCCCATCTTTAAGTTATGTGCCTAATGATAAAACATCGCTAAATGTTGAAATGATTTACAGTAAAGCCGAAGGTAATTTAGATAGAGGACAGCCGATTTTTGGTGCAATTAATGGTAAATTCGATATAAATAGTACCCCAATCACAAGAAATGTAGGTGCATCTAACGACTATTACAAAACCAATGAACTAATATTTATGGCAAATTTTAGTAAAAAATTTACCGAAAACTTTGGGTTTAATGCACAATATATGAAACAAACTTGGAATGAAGATTTAGCCGAACACAGGTTTGATGGAACTGCAGTAGATATTAATGGCAATGTAATTCCTACACTTGCAAGAATGCGATACGACCAAAGGCAACAATTTTGGGAAACAGATAATTTTAGCGCCTACTTTAACTATACCATTAAAAAAGAAAACATTACTAATAAATTTTTAGTTGGCTATGATGCAACTCGCTGGGAAAGGAAAATTGGAGCAGGATTTTTACGCGCTAGAAGGTATTTAACCGTAAATGGTGGGCAAGCCAATTACGACCCAAGTAATCCAGACAATTTTAAGCAAATGGTTGTAGATGGTGTAACTATGCCAGTACCAGCTGTACCGCATTTTAATTTAGAACATCCATTTAACGGAGCTAGAAATACAAATGCATATAATTTATCTGAATTATCGATTCCTGCCAATTTAAATACCTCTAATGGCATTTATATTCAAAATCAGTTTAAAATTGGCAAATTTTCTGCTTTGCTAAACTTAAGATACGAATGGTTTACAGATATTTTTGATTATAAAGGGAATGAGCAAACGTTTAAAACTAGCGCCTTTGTGCCTAGACTTGGTTTAACTTACGAAGTTACTAAAGACATAAGTGCATATGTTACTTATTTAGAAGGCTTTCAACCACATACAAATACAGTATCATTATCTCCTACTCTAGAAGGTTTCTTTTGGTCTGCATCTCCAGGAAGGTTTGATCCTCTAGAGAGCAGTTTAACAGAAATAGGTGCGAAAGGAGAATTTTTAAATGGCAAAATATTTGCCAACCTTGCCATCTTTAATATTACACAAAAAAACATCTTACTAGGAGACACTTATAATTTAGAGAGCTTAACAACAAGAGGTAAACAAAGAAGTAGAGGTTTTGAAACAGATATTTCTGGTTATGTACTCCCCAACTTACAATTAACAGCTTCTTATGCCTATACAAATGCTACAATTCAAGAAGACGCCATTAAAGAATTTATTGGAAAGCGAATAGGTGGATCTCCAGAACATAATACAAATTTTTGGGGGAGATACAACTTTAATTCAAACTCTAAGTTAAAAGGAATTGGAATCGGTTTAGGAGCCCAATATGTAGATAAGAGATTTACCTGGTACAACCCAACCTATGCTACAGAGAGAGTATTATTACCATCATATACTGTATTTGATGCGGCCTTATATTACAAACCAAATAATACAAACATGCAGTTAACGCTTAAGATTAACAATTTGTTTGATAAAATTTATTGGTTAGGTGGCCTTAATCCTTCTAGACTAGGTCCAGGAGCACCAAGAAACTTTTTACTAAATGCTACTTATAATTTTTAAACAAAATGCAAACTAATTTAGTTCTTTTAATAACAAAACAGTACTTTAAAAAGACCTTCTATTCTAAAGGTCTTTTTGTACTGTTATCGCTTTTTTTAATTTTATTAACCTATATTACAATTAATAGTTGGAGTATTTTTGAAAAAAGACATAATAGTGTTGTACATCATCAAAAAGAATCTAGAAATAGTTGGGAGTCTAATCCAGACAAACACCCTCATAGAATGGCACATTTTGGCTCTTTTGTATTTCGTACACAGCATCCATTAAGTATTTTTGATTCTGGAATTGAAACTTATACCGGAAATTCTATTTTTTTAGAAGCACATAAACAGAACACTGCAAATTTTTCTGAAGCTTCGTTATCTACAGGTTTGGTGCGTTTTGGAGATTTAAACGTTGCATTATTATTACAACTTATTTTGCCTTTAATTATATTTTTTATAGGCTATGCATCCATTACTTCAGAAAAAGAAAATGGCACCTTAAAAATAATTTATTTACAAGGTGCAACTATAAAAGAAATTCTTTTTGGCAAAGCTTTAGGCTTATTTTTGGTTGCTGCTGTGTTTTTTTTACCTGCCTTAATTTCTCTATGGAGTATCTCGTTTTTAGACAGCCATACTACAAATGCAGAAATAATAACACGAACATTAATTATTACACTAAGCTATATATTGTTTTTTATAATTCTTTGTTTTGTAACTGTAATTATTTCTGGCAAAAGTAAAAATTCGAATAAATCTTTATTACGTTTATTAGCTATTTGGTTGCTTTTTTTTATCATTATTCCAAAAACAGCTCAAGTAGTTGGCAATACCATTTATCCTAATTTATCTAAAATTGAATTTAATGAAGCCATTGAAACGGAAATTGCAAAACAAGGTGATAGCCATAACCCTAATGATCCTTATTTTAATAACATACGCGATTCTATTTTAAAAGCCAATAATGTAACTAGTGTTAAAGATTTACCTTTTAATTATAGTGGTTTTTTAATGAGTAAAGGCGAAGAACAAACCGCTAAAATTTTTAACAAGCAACACAAAAAGCTAATTCAAACCTATAAAAAACAAAACAGTATTGCCAATCGTTTGGTATTATTTAACCCTTATTTAGCTATTAAAAACGTATCTATGGGGTTCTCTGGAACCGATTTTTATACCTACACTAATTTTTTATCACAAACAGAAGCTTATAGATATAAACAATCTCAATATATGAATCATTTACAAATGAAGTTTATTAGTAATAATGCCAAAGGAAGTGAAGGAAAAATAAACGTAGTAGAAAAAAGCTATTGGAAAGCTATACCCCAATTTAGTTACCATTATCTTCCTGTTTTAGATACCATAAAACATCAACTCATTTCATTAGCAGCTTTGGGGCTTTGGCTATTATTAAGCGTTATTATCATCAATTATTTTTCAAACCATTTTAAAATTATTTAATAATGTATATATTGTTAATTAAACATTTTTTTAGATCTAAAACAGTCGTGTTAGCCTTTAGTTTACTTATGCTTTTAGGTATGTTAAGTATTGGTTCTGGAAAACAATTTCTAAACCAGAAAAAAATAGCGATTACCAAAACCATAGAACAACAAAAAAAACATATTAAAACACAAAGAAAATACAATAAAGACGATATTGGTTTGCTCTCTTATTATTTAAAATTTTCGTTTCTAAAACCCTTAGAACCGTTAGCAGCCATTTCTATGGGGCAAAGTGATTTAAATACCGATATTCAAAATGTAAGTATTGTAGCTCTGGAAGGGCAAAAACACAATACCGATTTAGTAAACCCCATGCGCCAACAAGTTGGAAATTTAGACATTAGCTTTTTAATTATCTTTTTATTTCCATTGGTAATTATTGCACTAAACTTTAATCTTTTATCTGAAGAGGAAGAAAAAGGCACCTGGAAAATGATTAAAATTCAATCTAAATCGTCATTTAAATTCTTAATAACCAAACTATCTATACGATTGCTTTTTATTTCTATGACTCTTGGCATATTGTTTCTTATAGCAAGTTTTATCTTAGAGATTCCGTTTACAGAAAGTTTTTTAGATATAATACTAATGAGCTATTTGTACATTATATTTTGGTTTGCACTTTGTTTTTTTGTAATTCTATTAAGAAAGTCTTCTAATACAAATGCCATAATACTATTGGCAAGTTGGTTAACTTTAGTTGTTTTTCTACCAATTTTTATTAATAATTATATTAATAAAACATACCCAATTGAAGAAGCCTTTAGTATGGTTATTAAACAAAGAGATGCTTATCACAAAAAATGGGACACAGATAAAAAAGAAACGTTAAATCGTTTTTACGAGCATTATCCTCATTTAAAAAAATACGGGTATAAAACAGAAGGATTTTCTTGGTTGTGGTATTATGCAATGCAACAATTAGGTGACGACGATTCTAAAGAAGAACGTGAAGCTTTGTATAATAAAATAAAGAAACGAGAAGCATTGAGTAAAAAAATGGCACAGTTTTTTCCACCATTACAATTACAGCTTTCTATGAATGAAATTGCAAAAACGAGTTTAACCAATCATATTAATTTTTTAGATGCCACTGTAAAGTTTCACGAAGATATTCGTTTAGATATTTATCCGAAAGTTTTTGAAAAACATCATCCAGACACTGTAGATTTTGAAAAACATAAACCTAAGTTTTTTAGGGCAGAAGACAACTTTAGCTTATCTAAAAATTCATTTTCAACAATTTTAATTACTTTATTTTTAATTTGTTTTGGGGTTTTTAAAAATCTAAAATATTTTAAGTAGTTTAAATTTTTAAAATTACTTTTATTTACTGGCAAATAGTTTTACGTCGTTTTCAGAAACTTCTTTTTCTCCTAAGATAATTAGGCGTTCTACAACGTTTCTTAACTCACGAATATTTCCAGTCCAATTATATTCTTGCAATAATTTAATTGCTTCGGTTGAAAAGTTTTTTATAGCCATTCCTTGCTCTTCTGAAATCTTTTTTGCGAAGAAATCTACCAATAAAGGAATGTCTTCTCTACGATCATTTAAAGCAGGTACTTTTATTAGAATAACAGCCAACCTGTGGTATAAATCTTCTCTAAACCTTCCTTTAGCAATTTCTTCTTGAAGATTTTTATTTGTTGCTGCTACTACCCTAACGTTTACTTTTATGTCTTTGTCTGAACCCACTCTAGAAATTTTATTTTCTTGGAGCGCACGCAAAACTTTTGCTTGTGCAGACAAACTCATGTCACCAATTTCATCCAAAAAAATGGTTCCTCCATTTGCCGCTTCAAACTTACCTGCTCTATCTTTATTTGCTCCTGTAAAAGAACCTTTTACGTGACCAAATAACTCGCTTTCTATTAATTCTGATGGAATTGCAGCACAATTTACTTCTATCATAGATGCTTTATGCCTATCTGACTTTTCGTGCAACCAATGTGCAACCAACTCTTTACCTGTTCCATTAGGTCCTGTAATTAAAACTCTGGCATCTGTAGCGGCAACTTTTTCGATAATTTCTTTAATATGAGAAATAGCATCGCTTTCGCCTACCATTTCGTAATTTTTACTCACTTTTTTCTTCAACCGTTTGTTTTCTACAACCAATGTTTTCTTTTCTAAAGCGTTTCTTACCGTATTTAAAAGACGGTTTAAATCTGGTGGTTTCGATATATAATCAAAAGCTCCCAAACGCATTGTATTAACTGCTGTATCTAAATCTCCATGTCCAGAAATCATAACAACTGGTATTTCTGGCTTTATCTTTTTTGCTTTTTCTAAAACCTCAACACCATCCATTTTTGGCATTTTAATATCGCAAAGAACCAAATCGTAATCTTTGTCTTTTATCATTTCTATTCCGGCCAAACCATCTTCGGCTTCTTCTACAACATAAGCTTCGTTTTCTTCTGAAATAATTTTGCTTAAAACTCTTCTAATTGCTGCTTCGTCTTCTATTATTAATATTTTACTCATATATTTTTTATTTCAAATTTTTATCGAAAATCGTTTTTCAGCATTCAACTTTATTTAAGTTAAATATGCATTTATAATTTCTTTTATTCTTTGTTTTGAAAAAGATGCACATCTCTTTGTGGAAAAGGTATGGTAACGTTATTTTCTCTAAAAGCTTTGTCTATCGCAAATCGAATGTCGCTTTGTACAAATCTAGCTTCAAAACTATTATTTAAAGAAAACACCAATCTAAAGTTTAAAGAACTGTCTGCAAAATCTGTAAATAAAACAGTTGGTTCTGGTATTTTAAGAACTTTTGGGTGTTTTTTTGCAACTTCTACTAAGATTTTTTTTACCAATTCTACATCACTTCCATAGGCTACACCAACATTAACAACCTCTCTAGTTTCTACGCCATTTTCTGTCCAATTGAATAAAATATTTGTTAAATATAAGTGATTTGGTATCACTAGTACTTTATTATCGATTGTTACGGCTCTTGTGGTTCTTAACCTAATGTCTAAAACACGTCCTACTTTTCCTTCTAACTCTATAATATCGCCAACATGAACGGATTTATCTACCAAAATAAATACTCCAGAAATAATGTCTTGAAACAAGGTTTGTAAAGCCAAACCAACCCCAATTAAAAGCACTGCAGAGGCAGCAAATACGGCTGTAACATTTACTCCAGAAGCATCCATTGCAACTAAAAAAATAACCAAAAAAACCAGCCACCTTATATAACTAAAAACGCTAATAAATTTAATTTTATCGTTTTCGGGCATTTTTCTTGTTATAAACCTTCTAATTAACTTTAAAATAAAGGCTGTTAAAATAAGGGCTAATGCAACAAATAACAACCCTTTTACGGTGATACTTATTTGATCAGAAAAAACAAATTTATAGTCTAAAATAGAATTTGCTTCTTCTACAATTGTATCTTTTACTTGCTCTATCTTGTCTTGCATCTTTTTAATATTTTAACCATTTGTACAAATCTTTGTAGGTTGCTTTTTTGCCATACATTAAAATACCAACTCTGTAAATTTTCGCTGCTAGCCACACCATAAAAACGAAGGTAGCAATTAATAAACTCATCGAAATTGCTAATTCTGTCCAAGAAACGCCAAAAGGAACTCTCATTAACATAACAATGGGCGATGTGAAAGGAATATAGGAAAAAATTATTGAAACGGGGCCATGAGGATCATTTACCACAGTTGCAAAACCAACGTAAACTGCCAATATTAATGGCAACATAATTGGCAACATAAATTGTTGCGTGTCGGTTTCGTTATCTACAGCCGCACCAACTGCCGTAAAAAGAGAACTGTATAACATAAAACCGCCTAAAAAGTAAAAGATAAAAAGTACAAATAATTTTAAAATTGGCAAACCTAAAATTTCTTGAACCACCAATTGCATTTTATCGCCTTCTGTTGCATTTTTAACAGCATCCATTTGTTCTGCAGAAACAGAGGTATTTTGCATTTGAGACATATCTACACCAAAAACAGAAGAAACGATGGTTAAAATTACAAAAAGTAATATTCCCCAAATAAAAAATTGAAGTAAACCTGCAGAAGCATTTCCAATAATTTTACCCAGCATTAATTGAAACGGTTTTACAGAAGAAACAATAATTTCTATAATTCTGCTTGTTTTTTCTTCGATAACGCTTCTCATTACAGAAGTACCGTAAATCATTACAAACATCATTAATAAATACCCTGCAATTGCACCAAAGATAATCTTAATCCAATTTCTTAATTTTGATGATTCTTCTCCAGAAAAATCATACATTTTAATATCTGTATTCAGTTTTGAAGCTTCAATTTGTGCCAAATCAATCCCAAAATTAGTTAGTTTTTTATTTCTAAGTTTCTTCTCTATTTTGCTTTCTAAAGAATTTATTAAAGACATATTTGGCGAATCTTTAGAGTAAAATTCTATAGAATTTGCTAAGATTTCTAAGCTATCTTTTTGCGGGATATACAAAACACCATAATAACTTCCTTCTGCTACTTTTTTCTTGGTTGCTTCGATTCCTAAAGAGGTATAATCGGTATATTTTACAGATTTTGTATCTTTAAAATCGTTTTTTTCGAACAAACCAGAATTATCTACATAAACAATCGTTTTTGTTTTTTTATCATTTTTTTTCATCAAAAAAACAACCAAAGTTAGCATAGCAACCATAATAATCGGACTCAAAAAAGTCATCACTATAAATGATTTGTTTCGAACTTTCGCAATAAATTCACGCTGAATAATTAATTTTAACTTACTCATAATTAATTGTTTTTATGTATTGCTTCAATAAAAATATCGTTCGCACTTGGTATCAATTCTACAAAATGTTGCACTTCTCCTCTACTTGTTAAAAAAGATAACAAATCGTTTGCAGAATTGTTTTCGTTTAACTGAACATTTAAAGTTAAACCGTCATTTAATAATTTAAAATCTGCAGCAGATACTTTAAAGTTTTCTTTTAACGTTTTTTCTACCTCAACTTGGTTTTCGGTTTTTAAGCCAACTTGAAAGGTGTTTGTTCTAAAATTACGCTTAATATCGTCTAATTTTCCTTCTAAAATTAAATTCGATTTGTTTATTAATGCAATCTCATCGCACATTTCTTCTACAGATTCCATTCTATGTGTAGAAAAAATAATGGTTGCACCTTCGTCTCTTAATTGTAAAATTTCGTTGGCAATTAATTGTGCGTTTATAGGATCGAAACCAGAAAAAGGCTCATCAAAAATTAACAATTTAGGTTTGTGCATTACAGTAACAATAAACTGTACTTTTTGCGCCATTCCTTTCGAGAGTTCTTCGATTTTTTTTCCCCACCAAGCACTAATATCGAATTTTTCGAACCAATATTGTAATCTTTTTTTTGCTTCAGCCTTACTTAAACCTTTTAATTGCGCCAAGTACAAAGCTTGTTCGCCAACTTTCATCGATTTATACAAACCGCGTTCTTCGGGTAAATATCCTATTTGTTCTATATGATGTGCTGCTAATTTCTCTCCATCCAGTAATACTGTACCAGAATCTGGCATTGTAATTTGATTTACAATTCTAATTAAAGATGTTTTTCCTGCACCATTTGGCCCTAACAAACCATACACACTTCCTTTAGGAATATGTATGGAAACATCGTTTAATGCTGTAAAATTGCCATATTTTTTTACTACATTATTTATTTCTAATAAATTCTTCATTAACTATTTTAAATTAAAATCGATAATTTTTATCTGTTACAAACTTACATATTTTGTACTATTAATGTTCGAAAGCTTCATCATTAATTTTTGTTAAATTTATTATGCATGCATAATTTTTTTGAAATTTACTATGCGTGCATAATAAATTTTTATATCTTTGAGGCAATGGAGAAATATAAATCGATAGATCATCAATTAAGAGCAACATGGCAAGCAGTTGCTAAAATGTATAACGAGCAGGCATTGGCTCATAACAGTACAATGGCTACTGCTTTTGTTTTACTAAATATAGACAAAGTATATGGAACTCCATCTACGGCTTTAGGGCCTTTAATGGGAATGGAACCCACAAGTCTTTCTAGAATTTTAAAAAACATGGAAGATAAAGGTGCCATTTATAGAGAAAAAAATCCTGATGATGGTAGAAGTGTAATCATTAAATTAACTGAATACGGAAAAGAAATGCGTGCCGTTTCTAAAGTACATGTAATTCAATTTAACGAAACTGTGATACAAAATGTATCTCAAAGAGATTTAGAAGGTTTTTTTAATGTAACTTCAAAAATAAATAAATTAATTGCAGATAAAGAAATTTATAAAGAAACAAGCAACAAAGCAGTATAAAACAATAAACAAATGACTAGAAGAATAAAAAAAGTAGCAATTATCGGTTCCGGAATTATGGGTAGTGGAATTGCTTGTCATTTTGCCAATATTGGCGTAGAAGTTCTTTTATTGGATATTATTCCTAGAGAATTAACTGACAAAGAAAAAGCGAAAGGTTTAACGTTAGAAGACAAAGTGGTGCGCAATCGTTTGGTAAATGATGCATTAACTGCCTCTTTAAAATCAAAACCGTCACCTATTTATAATCAAAAGTTTGCAAACAGAATTACCACAGGTAATTTAGATGACGATTTGCACAAAGTTGCAGATGTAGATTGGATTATGGAGGTTGTGGTTGAAAGGCTAGACATTAAAAAATCTGTTTTTGAGAAAATTGAAAAATATAGAAAAGCAGGAACGATAATTTCTTCAAACACTTCAGGAATTCCTATCAAATTTATGAATGAAGGAAGAAGCGAAGATTTTCAACAACATTTTGCAGTAACGCATTTTTTTAATCCGCCAAGATATCTAAAACTGTTTGAAGTAGTTCCTGGCCCAAACTGCAAACAAGAAGTTACAGACTTTTTAATGATGTATGGTGAAAAATTCTTAGGAAAAACTTCTGTTTTAGCGAAAGATACGCCTGCATTTATTGGAAACAGAGTGGGTATTTTCGGAATTCAATCTTTATTTCATCAAGTAAAAGAATTGGGTTTAACGGTTGAAGAAGTAGATAAATTAACAGGTCCTGTGATTGGTCGCCCAAAATCTGCCACTTTTAGAACGGTTGATGTCGTGGGTTTAGATACTTTAGTGCATGTTGCGAATGGTATTTATGAGAATTGCCCTAATGACGAAGCTCACGAATTGTTTAAACTTCCAGATTTCATTAATACAATGATGGAAAACAAGTGGTTGGGAAGCAAAACAGGGCAAGGGTTTTACAAAAAAACAGTAAATGCCGAAGGAAAAAAAGAAATTCTTGCTTTAGATTTAGATACAATGGAGTATCGACCTTCTAAAAAAGCAAAATTTGCAACGTTAGAATTAACAAAAACAATAGAAAAACCAATTGATCGATTTAAAATATTAGTTGGCGGAAAAGATAAAGCCGGTGAGTTTTACAGAAAAAACTTTGCAGCAATGTTTGCCTATGTGCAAAATAGAATTCCAGAAATTTCTGATGAATTATACAAGATAGATGATGCCATGAAAGCTGGTTTTGGTTGGGAAAATGGTCCTTTCGAAATTTGGGATGCTGTTGGCGTAGAAAAAGGAATCGAGTTAATAAAAGCCGAAGGAAAAGAACCTGCAACTTGGGTTACAGAAATGGTAGAAAATGGGGTGTCTTCTTTTTATGCTGTAAAAGACGGTGCAACTTATTATTACGATATTCCTTCTAAATCTCAAACGAAAAAACCGGGTCAAGATGGATTTATTATTTTAGACAATATTCGAAAATCGAACCAAGTTTTCAAAAACTCTGGCGTGGTTATCGAAGATATTGGAGACGGAATTTTAAATGTAGAATTCCAATCGAAAATGAACACCATTGGTGGCGATGTTTTAGCAGGAATTAATAAAGGAATAGATTTAGCGGAAAAAGATTTCCAAGGTTTGGTCGTTGGTAACCAAGCCGCAAACTTCTCTGTAGGAGCAAACATTGGTATGATTTTTATGATGGCTGTAGAGCAAGAATATTACGAATTAAACTACGCCATAAAATATTTCCAAGATACTATGATGCGCATGCGTTATTCTGCAATACCAACCATTTCTGCACCTCATGGAATGGCTTTAGGCGGTGGTTGTGAAATTTCTTTGCATGCAGATAAAGTAGTTGCTGCAGCAGAAACCTATATGGGATTAGTAGAATTTGGAGTTGGTGTAATTCCAGGTGGTGGTGGTTCTAAGGAAATGGCTTTAAGAGCCTCAGATTCTTTTAATAAAGGCGATGTTGAGTTAAATATTTTACAAGAAAACTTTTTAACCATTGGAATGGCAAAAGTATCTACTTCTGCCTACGAAGCGTTTGATTTAGGGTTGATGCAAAAAGGAAAAGATGTTGTGCTAGTTAATAAAGACCGACAAATTGCCACTGCAAAAGCACACGCAAAATTAATGGCTGAAAGTGGTTACACACAACCGCCAAAACGCAAAGACGTAAAAGTCTTAGGAAAACAAGCCTTAGGAATGTTTTTAGTAGGAACAGATTCGATGGAACATTCTAACTACATTTCTGAACACGACCAAAAAATCGCAAATAAATTAGCTTATGTAATGGCTGGTGGAGATTTATCTGAACCAACCTTAGTAACAGAACAATATTTATTAGATTTAGAAAGAGAAGCATTTTTATCGCTTTGTACAGAACGCAAAACCCTAGAAAGAATTCAAGCGATGTTAAAAACCGGAAAACCATTGCGTAATTAATTAAAAAAAGTATTTAGTAGATAGAATTAAGTACTAAGACTGTGAAAACATAACCTTAACACCAACATTTTAATACTAAACACGAACAATCTTAATACTAAATAAAATGCACAGATTTGAAGAGCTGAAAATATGGCAAAAGGCAATGGACATTACCGAAAAATGTTACAGAGTTTCAGAAAATTTCCCCAAAGAGGAAAAATATGGTTTGACATCACAACTTAGAAGAAGTGCTGTTTCTATTCCCTCTAATATATCTGAAGGAGCAGGAAGAAATACAAATGGAGAATTCAAGCAATTTTTAGGAATTGCAAATGGTTCTTCTTATGAATTATTAACTCAATTATATTTATCTAAAAGGTTAAATTTAATTAATGAAGAAAATGTAAGACCTATAATTAATGAAATTATTGAAGTAACAAAAATGAATTATTCTCTTCAAAAATCACTTACAAAGTCTTAATTCTTTATACTAAAATCTTAATACAATTATGAGCAAAACAGCATATATCGTAAAAGCATACAGAACTGCAGTAGGTAAAGCGCCAAAAGGGCTTTTCCGTTTTAAACGTGCAGACGAGTTGGGTGCAGAGACCATTCAACACATGATGAAAGAATTACCAAACTTAGATGTAAAACGCATCGATGATGTAATTGTAGGAAACGCCATGCCAGAAGGTTCGCAAGGATTAAATATGGCACGTTTTATATCTTTAATCGGTTTAAATTCTGTAGATGTCCCAGGAGTAACTGTCAATCGTTTCTGTTCTTCAGGATTAGAAACCATTGCAATGGCTGCAGCGAAAATTCAAGCAGGAATGGCAGAATGTATTATTGCTGGTGGTGCAGAAAGCATGAGTTCTGTTCCGATGACGGGTTTTAAACCAGAATTAAACTACGATACTGTTAAAAACGGTCATGCAGACTACTATTGGGGCATGGGAAATACTGCAGAAGCAGTTGCCAATCAATTTAAAGTTTCCAGAGAAGACCAAGACGAATTTGCCTACAATTCTCATATGAAAGCACTAAAAGCACAAGCAGAAAATCGTTTTCAAGACCAAATTGTACCTATTGAAGTAGAAGAAACCTATTTAGATGCCAATGGCAAAAAAGCAACCAAAAAATATACCGTAAATAAAGATGAAGGACCAAGAGCAGGAACTTCAATCGCTGTTTTAAACAAATTACGTCCCGTTTTTGCAGCTGGTGGAAGCGTTACAGCAGGAAACTCGTCTCAAATGAGTGATGGCGCTGCTTTTGTAATAGTAATGAGCGAAGAAATGGTAAAGGAATTAAATATAGAACCTATTGCAAGAGTTGTAAACTATGCTGCTGCTGGTGTAGAACCTAGAATTATGGGAATTGGGCCTGTAGCTGCCATTCCAAAAGCGTTAAAACAAGCAGGTTTGCAACAAAACGATATCGATTTAATTGAATTGAACGAAGCTTTTGCTTCTCAATCTTTAGCAGTAATGCGTGAGTTAAACTTAAATCAAGATATTGTAAATGTAAATGGTGGAGCCATTGCATTAGGACATCCATTAGGCTGTACAGGGGCAAAATTATCAGTACAGTTATTTGATGAAATGCGCAAACGCAATCTAAAAAACAAATACGGTATGGTAACCATGTGTGTAGGAACTGGACAAGGTGCTGCTGGTATTTTTGAATTCCTTTCTTAAAAAAGACTGTAGAAAATAGAGAAAAGAAAATAAACTTATGTGCACTAAACAGAGACATAATTATAAGAATTTGAAGATTTGGAAACTCGGATTAGAAATTACAAATAACATTTCTGATCTCTTATTATATTTCTCAAAGCACAAAAGATTTGATTTGAGCTCACAAATGAGTAGATGTTCAGTTTCAATGCCAAGTAATATTGCTGAAGGGTCTTCAAGAACAGATAAATCTTTTAGCCATTATCTTGATATTTCTTTAGGCGCATCATTTGAATTAGGCACACAATTATTAGTCGCAAAACATAGAAAATATATTAATAACGAAGATTAAAA
Source organism: Polaribacter batillariae (assembly GCF_017498485.1). Classification (NCBI taxonomy): domain Bacteria; kingdom Pseudomonadati; phylum Bacteroidota; class Flavobacteriia; order Flavobacteriales; family Flavobacteriaceae; genus Polaribacter; species Polaribacter batillariae. Next base: position 769,471 of record NZ_CP071795.1, read on the forward strand.
AAAAATTGAAGATAAAATAGAAGAATTCCAAAGAATAACAATAATAGTATCCAATAGTGGCCTATTTTCTTTCTTCTATAATCTAAAAAAACAAACGAAAAAGATAATTAAGACTGAATGACATAAGACCTCAAGACTGTTGGGAAGTTTTGGTAAATTTCATTCATCATTAAAATTAATAAAATAATATTCAATAACTAAAGTAATTCAAAAGTCGTCACAAGTCATTTGTCTTACTGTCATAAGTCAACAAAAAATATGGAAACATCAAAAAAAGAACTTTTAAGAGGTGGTCAATTTCTTGTAAAAGAAACAAACTGCGAAGACGTTTTTACTCCAGAAGATTTTACAGAGGAGCAACAAATGATGAAAGAAGCTGTGATGGAATTTAACGACCGTGAAATTATTCCTCATAAAAATCGTTTCGAAGCAAAAGATTATGCTTTAACAGAAGAAGTAATGCGTAAAGCTGGAGAATTAGGGTTCTTAGGCGTTGCTGTACCAGAAGAATATGGTGGATTGGGAATGGGATTCGTTTCTACCTTATTAACTTGTGATTATATTTCAAGTGGAACAGGGTCTTTTAGTACTGCATTTGGTGCGCATACAGGAATTGGAACCATGCCAATTACTTTATACGGAACTGAAGAACAAAAACAAAAATATGTACCCAAATTAGCTACTGGAGAGTGGTTTGGCGCGTATTGTTTAACAGAACCTGGAGCGGGTTCTGATGCAAATTCTGGAAAAACCACTGCAGAACTTTCTGCTGACAGAAAATCTTACAAAATCAACGGACAAAAAATGTGGATTTCTAACGCAGGTTTTTGTCGTTTAATGATTGTATTTGCAAGAATAGAAAATGATAAAAATATTACAGGTTTTATTGTAGAATACGACAAAGACAATCCAAACGGAATTACTTTAGGAGAAGAAGAACATAAATTAGGTATTAGAGCATCATCAACAAGACAAGTATTTTTTAACGATACTGTTGTGCCTGTAGAAAACATGCTAGCTGGACGTGGAGAAGGTTTTAAAATAGCCATGAATGCTTTAAACGTTGGTCGTATTAAATTGGCAGGCGCATGTTTAGATTCTCAACGTAGAGTGCTTACAACTGCAGTACAATATGCCAATGAGCGCAAACAATTTAAAACTCCTATTGCAAATTTTGGTGCCATTAAAGTAAAATTGGCAGAAATGGCAACCAATGCTTATGTGGGCGAATCTGCAACGTATAGAGCCGCTAAAAATATAGAAGATCGAATTGCATTAAGAGTAGAAGCTGGTAACACACACCAAGAAGCAGAATTAAAAGGTGTAGAAGAATATGCAATCGAATGTTCTATTTTAAAAGTGGCAGTTTCCGAAGATATTCAAAATTGTGCAGATGAGGGAATTCAAATTTTTGGTGGAATGGGCTTTTCCGAAGAAACACCAATGGAAGCTGCGTGGAGAGATGCAAGAATTGCCCGTATTTACGAAGGAACCAACGAAATTAACAGAATGCTTTCTGTGGGAATGTTAATTAAAAAAGCCATGAAAGGGCATGTAGATTTATTAGGTCCAGCAACTGAAGTTGCAAACAGCTTAATGGGCATTCCTTCTTTTGATACGCCTGATTATTCTGAATTATTTGCGGAAGAAAAAGAAATGATTGCAAAATTGAAAAAAACTTTCTTAATGGTTGCTGGTGCAGCATTGCAAAAATATGGGCCAGAAGTCGAAGAACAACAACAATTATTAGTTGCAGCTGCAGACATTTTAATTGAAATATACATGGCAGAATCTGCGATTTTAAGAACCGAAAAAAATGCAAAACGTTTTGGTGAAGCATCTCAATCTGTACAAATTGCCATGTCTAAATTATATTTATATCATGCCGTAGATAAAATCGAAGAAAAAGGAAAAGAAAGCATTATTTCTTTTGCTGAAGGTGATGAGCAGCGTATGATGTTAATGGGCTTAAAGCGTTTTACAAAATACGCGAATTACCCAGATATTGTAGATTTACGTAACGAAATCGCAGAAAAAGTAAAAGCCGAAAATAAATACTGCTTCTAAAGCTCTTAATGTTAAAATAAGTGTTTAGAAACTAAAATTTCTTCTCACTCAGGCTTACAATTTTATAAATATTAAAAAATTTCTTAAAAATCAAAATTTTAAGAATTAGTTGTTTGTTTAGAAAAGATCATCTTAATTGATGGTCTTTTTTTTGATGGAGTAAATTAAATTTAAGATGCTTATTTTTTGTAAATTAGTAGTCTAAATTTTTAGTATAATGAAACTTTCTCTTAACATAACACTTCCAATTTTTGCAACTATACTTTTATTTGTTTTCTGTAATCATGTCGAACCTAAAACAACAAAATCTATTGAAGTTGCTCAAAAACATCCAAAATTTAACGAATATTGGTATCAAGGAAAGGCAGAAATAACTTCTTATAAATTAACACAAAGCAGGTATGGAGAATTGTACGAAGGAACTGCTGTAAATATTTTTGTTACGGAAGATTTTTTACCAGACAAACAGGTAAAAGCAGATAACAGAAATGATAAAAACATACCCATTTTAAAATTAAATAGTACTAAAAAATTTATTACAGGTATTTACCCTTACTCTTTAATGACCAGCACCTTCTCTCCTATCAACACAAACGAAAAAGCAATTAAAATTTCTTTTTCTGCACAAGAATGGTGTGGAAATACGTTTGTTCAGTTAAATAATAGAGAACAATTTAAAATTGATTTTCACTCTTATTTCGAAAGTAATGCTGATAGAAAGATATCTTTAGATAAAAATATTTTAGAAGATGAACTGTGGAACATCTTACGAATCAATCCGAAGAGTTTACCCATTGGAAAATTAACCATCATTCCTTCTTTTGAGTTTTTAGCGTTAAATCATCAAAAAATAAAAGCATACAAAGCAACAACCTCTTTAGTTGAAAAAGATAATTTTATAATTTATGCGATACATTATCCTAAATTGGAAAGAACTCTTGTTATCAAAGCCACAAAAGAATTCCCTTTTATTATCGAAAGTTGGGAAGAAACTTCAACTAGAAACGGAAAAACATTAACGACAAAAGCCCAAAAAATTAAGACTATAAAATCTGCTTATTGGAATAAAAATAGTGCTTCAGATACTAAAGAACGAAAAGAATTGGGCTTGTAAATTTAATTAAAACACGATTTTAGAAAAAACATTTAACTTCATTCAAAAAAATTATTATGAACACCAAATTCTTATTCCTCTCGTTTCTTGCAATTCTATTGTTTCGCTGTAATGCCCCAAAAGATATTCAAATAGACGAACAAATGCTTTTAGAAAGTATTAAAATTTTGTCTCACGATTCTTTAGAAGGAAGAGGTTTTTCTAAAGTTGGAAACTACAAAGCACAAAAATTTATAGCCAAAAAGTTCGAAGAAATTGGTTTAGAAAAAATGGTTAGAGATTCGTACATTCAAAAATTTCCTTATACTTTCTCCGGAAAAAGAAGGTTAAAAATGTTTCCTATTTCTAATCTTGAAAAAGAGGCAGAAAACATTCCTGACACCACGGTTATTGGAGGAAATGTAATTGGAAAAATTACTGGAAAAACAGACAAAACAATTGTAATCACGGGTCATTTAGATCATTTAGGTATTAAAAACGGACAAATTTACAATGGTGCAGATGACGATGCTTCTGGTACTGCTGCCTTATTCGCAATTGCTTCTTATTTCAAAAAACACAAACCAAATCACACCTTGGTTTTTGCTGCTGTAGATGCTGAAGAAATTGGTTCTTTAGGTGCAGATTTTTTCTTGAAAAACTACACTGATAAAAAAATATTATTTTGAATATTAATATGGATATGATTGCACATAACGATTCTCTGGAGTTATATGCTTCTGGTTTGCATCATTATCCGCAATTAAAAAAACCCCTTCAAAATATAAAATCTCCTATAACTTTATTATTTGGTCATGACAACCCTGATGATAAAACTAAAGACGATTGGACATATTCTTCTGATCACAGAATTTTTCACAAAGAAAAAATTCCGTTTATTTATTTTGGTGTAGAAGACCATAAAGATTATCACAAACCTACAGACACTTTCGAAAATATCAACCAAGATTTTTATGTAGATGCCGTAAAACTGATTATCAAAGCAATTGAAAATTATGATTCTTTTTTAGAATAAAAAATCTATTTTATATTTAGAAACCCCTTACAACTACTACAAAGTGTCATCTAGGTGACACCTATATGTCACAATAAAAACAATTGTATATAAATATCTTTGTGACAAATAAAAATTATGGAAACACAAACAATTGCAAAAAAATTAAAGTATCAAAGAAAGTTAAAAGGATATTCTCAAATAGAACTATCAGAAAAATCAAACGTCACAATTAGAACTATACAACGAATTGAAAAAGGAGATGTTACTCCTCATCTTCAAACCTTAAAATTATTAGCAGAGGCTTTAAATATAGGTGTAGAAGATATTTCTGTACTAAATAACCCAAAAGAAGAATCAATACAAAAAAAGTGGTTATTATTTATACATGGTTCTCCAATACTTGGTTTTATTTTTCCATTTACAGTTCTCTTTCCTTTATTTTTATGGATTCATAAAAGAGAAGATAATTCCATTTATAATATTCATGCCATTAAAGTTATAAATTTTCAATTAAGCATTGCTTTAATACACATACTATCCTTTATCCTATTACTAACAGTTCAAGGTTGGGGATTTTTATTTTTTATACTAATTATTCCAATTAATTTTCTTTTAATTATTTATAATATTTTTAAATCCATAACTACACAGAAGTGTTTTTACCCTTTATCAATTCCTTTTTTAAACATCAAAAAAAATAGTACAACAACAATTTTAAAATCATTTTTAATCTTATTAATTACAATTAGTTGTACTACAAATAAAAAAAACAAATTACAAAAACTTACTGAATATGAGGGACTATATGAATATAAAGAACAAACAACTTTAAATATAGTCGCTTCTGGTTTAGACACTACTTTATACGCTATATTAGACGATGCAAAATATCCTTTAAAACATATTAAGAAAGATAGTTTTTTAAATATAAGAAAGATACCTGTTGTTTTTAAAAGAGATAAAAATAAAAGTGTTATAGGTTACGAATCTGAAAGTGAGTATTTTAAACTTTTAAGTACCAAAATTAAAAAGCCAGAAATGTTTCCAAGAAAAGAGCTATTTAAAAAACCAGAAAAATATAAATACAATATCCCTTCAGATAATAATGACGGATTAAAAGTGGGAAATTTATTGGATGAGTTCTCTAACCCTGAACTTATTATAGAAATGGTAAAAGAAACCATAAAAGGAAATTTTCCTGAAGTTCACAGTATTTTAATATACAAAAATGATAAATTAGTACTTGAAGAATATTTTTATGGTTATGATAAAAACACCCAACATCAATTAAGGTCTGCAAGCAAACCTTTTATTGGAACATTACTCGGAATTGCAATTGATAAAGGTTTTATAAAAGATGAAAAACAAAAATTATTACCCTATTTTTTTGATACATACAAAAACATTAAAAACATAGATGCAAAAAAAAAAAGGAAATTACCCTAGAAAATATTCTAACCTATAAACATGGAATGGATTGCGAAAACAACAATTCAGAAAGTAAAGGAAATGAATTAAAAATGATGGAAAGCAAAGACTGGGTAAAACATACTTTAGATTTACCAATGGTTGCAAAACCAGGTGAATACTCTTCATATTGTTCAGGTTGTTCTTTAATTTTAGGAAAATTAATAGAAATTACAACAAACCAAAAAATAGAAAATTTTGCTAAAAAAAATTTATTTTATCCTATGGGAATAACAAACTATAGTTGGGTTTTTGAACCAAATCAAGCAAGTAAAACAACATTTAATCAAAAATACATTACCTCTAGAGATTTAATAAAATTAGCAAAAATGTACAAGGATGGTGGAAAATGGAATGACCAACAAATAGTAACCTGAGTTCGATTAATAAATTGTCAACTGATTAGACTTTACAGTCTGATATTTTATAGCAGGTTTTTTTGGTAAAAAGCTATATGCAATAAGACCTGCGATTATGTTTGACAAGAAATTAGTAAAACTTCTATGTCTAGAATGTTCAATTTGACAAATATTTTTGAGTTCGTCATTTACGGTTTCAATAACAGAGCGTTTACGCAGTAAAATTTTATCACTCATTGTCATTAAAGAATTCTTCATATTGTTTTTAATATGAGTAATTAAATGCAATCCATCAGCAAAAAGTAACTGCATTAAATCTTTTCCAACATAACCTTTGTCCGCATATAACTTACCATAAATTTTATCTAAAAAAGACTTCTTTTTTAATGGCGTTCTATCATCAACATTAGCTTGGGTTATGCAGAAGTTTAGGATTTCACCTTTATCATTTATAACGATATGCAATTTAAAGCCATGGAACCATCCTATAGTGGATTTTCCAGTGGTTGCAATGCCTTTAAATACTTTATTATTCTTAATTCGTTTGGGGCTGCAAACTCTAACAGGTGTAGAATCTACAAAAGAAATACCCGTAGAATTACCTAAACAACATGTCTTTAAAAATAAAGTCATTGGCATGAGGTTTTGCTGCATGAGTTCTGTAAATCTATTGTATGAAACTGTAGCTGGGAAATCATCTTGCATATGCTTTTGCAAGTAATACACGTAAAAGTGTTTAAAGGTCCTAAAACCACTAAGCTGAAACAAAATGGTAATGGTAATTACCTCGCTATTTGACATAACACTGGGACGTTTTGATGGATTGCCTAAAAGGTGTTTACTGACTATTTGGTCATATTCTTTACAAAATTCATCAACAAGACAGAAAATTTCAGTAATTTTAGAGTAGATTATCATAGATAGATTTTTAGATTAATAAATTGAAATTCAATACTTTAATTTACTGAAAATCTATCTTTTTTACTAGAAAAAAATGCCTAAATTTTAATCGAACTCAGGTTAGTATCTAAAAAGTGGATAGATAAAACTTTCAAAACACAAAAAGGTGATTATGGTTATTTATGGGAACATAAATATTTTCTAATAAATGGTAAAGAATATAATTCTTATTTAGCTTCTGGTAATGGAGGTCAAAAAATAAATATTTGGCCAGAATTAGATATGATTACTGTTTTTACAGGTGGGAACTACAACTCTTTTGAACTCTATAAAAAAACTACACCTCCAAATAAAATGATACCCGAATATATTTTAAAGGCACTTTAAAAAAACAATCATTCTAAAACATCTAATCTCTTTTTTATCAGTACTTTTGCACGCAATTTGAAAACATTACAATGAAGCGTATAAAACAATATAAAAAACTTTTTAAAGTTGAAGGACCAATTAATTTGAAAGAATTAAAAACTACTTATAGAGGTTTGGTTAAAGAATGGCATCCAGATAAATTTCTCGATGAAGATAAAAAAGCAGCAGCAGAAATTAAAAGTACAGAAATTATTGATGGTTATCATTTTTTAGTAAGTATTGCTCCAGAAACTAAAGAAGCAAATTTAGAGGCTTACAAAAAAACAATTACCGAATTTCAAGTAGCAGATTGGCATCATAAAAGTATGTTACTAGAAGTTACTTTTACTGACGGAAATACTTACGAATACTTTGGTGTGAGTAAAATTTTATTCGGAAAATTTGTAAATGCAAAATCTATGAATAATTTCGGAAAAAGAAATATTTTCAATTCTTTTACTTATAGAAAATCAATGAAAGCTTCAGTTACAGCTTAATTATTTTTGTAGAATATACAGATTGCTTCGTTTCTCAGAATGACGCAAACAAAAAAGAGATTGCTTTCGCAATCTCTTTTTTTGTAACAATTTATTGAGAAAACTTACTCTAAAGCACCTAAATAACGTTCTGCATCTAAGGCTGCCATACAACCTGTACCTGCTGCAGTTACTGCTTGCCTGTATTCTTTATCTTGAATATCTCCAGCTGCAAAAACTCCTGGTAAATTTGTTTTTGTTGTTTTTCCTTTTGTGATTAAATAACCTGTTTCATCCATATCTAAAACGCCTTTAAACAAATCTGAATTTGGTGTATGCCCAATCGCAATAAAAACTCCAGTTACAGGAATTTCAAATTTCTCTTTGGTTTGGTTATTTACGGCTCTTACGCCTTCTACAACTTTGTCTCCTAAAACCTCATCTACTTCTGTATGATACAAAACAGTAATATTTTCGGTTTTATCAACTCTATGTTGCATCGCTTTAGAAGCTTTCATATAATCTTTGCGAACTAACAAGGTTACTTTACTGCAAATATTGGCTAAATAAGTTGCTTCTTCAGCAGCAGTATCTCCACCTCCTACAACTACAACTTCTTGTCCTTTATAGAAAAAACCATCGCAAGTTGCACAAGCAGAAACTCCTCCACCAATTAAGCGTTGCTCGCTTTCTAAACCTAAATATTTTGCAGTTGCACCAGTAGAAATTATTACGGTTTCTGCCTCTATCTCTTTAGATTCATCAACAATAATTTTATGAATACCACCAACTTCTTTACTTAAATTTACCTTTGTAACCATTCCAAAACGTACTTCTGTTCCAAAACGTTCTGCCTGTTTTTTTAAGTCTTCCATCATGGCAGTTCCGTCTGTTCCTTCTGCATACCCTGGAAAATTATCTACTTCTGTAGTTGTGGTTAATTGACCCCCCATTTGCATTCCTGTGTACATTACTGGTTTCATATCTGCTCTTGCTGCATAAATTGCAGCTGTATAACCTGCAGGTCCCGAACCAATAATTAAGCATTTTATTTTCTCTATATTTTCTGACATAATTAGTATTGAAAAATTTGACTACAAATCTAATTTTTTAGATTTATTTATACCACTTTTCTTTATGAATAATTACAATTAGTTTATAACAAAAATTTATAGATTGTTTCTCTTGAAGTAATTTTATTTTTTTGAAATTTTTTCTACTTCTTTTTCAGTAATCATTTTATCGTTTTTATTTCCCCAAGCATTGGTAATGTAATTCATTACATCAGCAACCTCATCATTATCTAAACCTAGTTTTGCCATTCTTTTGTTGTATGTAATTCCATTTACAACAATCTTACCATTTAAACCATATTTTATGGCTCTTATACTAGCTTCTCTTTTTTGCATTAAATAATCTGATTTTGCCAAAGGCGGATAAATCTTAGCTTGTCCTTCTCCAGAAGGTAAATGACATACTTTACACATATCATTATAAATTTTTGCTCCTCTTTTTATGCTTTGTTTCAGTACTAATTCTTGTTCTTCTTTAGAAACATTTTTACAAGAACTGCCTCCTATTGTTAGAGATAACAGTAAGAAACCAACAAAAATTATTGTTGCTTTTTTTTTCATTTTTATAGTAATTATGGATTAATTCTTACAATTCCTACCCCTTCAATTCCTGCATATAAATACCCATTATTATCTTGTTCTATAGAGCGTACTCTGCCTAAACCTTCTAAAATCTTCTCTTCTTTTATTACTTTTCCATTTTTTAAGGTACAATTAGAAATGTATTGAAATTTTAGTGACCCCACTAATAAATTTCCTCTCCATTTCATATATTTATTAGAATTTACAAAAGCCATTCCACTAGGTGCAATCGAGGGTGTCCAATAATGTAAAGGTTGTTCCATACCTTCTTTTTTAGTAATCTCTGTAAATTTTGTTCCAGAATAATTTACTCCATAACTAATTACTGGCCAACCATAATTTTTTCCTTTTTTTATTATATTAATTTCATCTCCTCCTTTGGGACCATGTTCGTGTGACCAAATTTCATTTGTAAATGGGTTTATTTCCATTCCTTGTGGATTTCTATGCCCGTAACTAAAAATTGCTTTTTTTGCATTCTCTTCATTTATAAACGGGTTGTCTTTAGGAATGGTTCCATCGTCATTTAGTCTGTAAATTTTGCCTCCATCTCTAGTAATATCTTGCGGATTGTTATCTCTATTACCTCTGTCTCCCACACTAAAATATACACGATTTTGTGAGTCAAAAACAATTCGAGAACCAAAATGTTGCCCTTTTCTAGTATTTGGCGAAGCTTTGTATAATACTTTTTTATTGATGAGTTTGTTGTTACTCAATTCTGCACTCATTAAAGCTGTATTTGCTCCTTTACCTTCTCCTTCAGACGAAGCATAGGTAAAATAAATTCGATTATTTTCTTTAAAATTTGGGTGCAATTCAATATCCATTAAACCACCCTGTCCTCTTAAAGTAACTTCTGGCAATCCTTTAATTTCGGTCTTTTTTCCATTTTTAAAATGAATTAATCGTCCTTCTTTTTCTGTAATTAATATAGAATTGTCTGGTAAAAAGGTAAAGCCCCATGGAATATCGAGATTGGCAACAATAATTTCGTAGTTTTTGTCTTTTTCTTCTTGCGAATAACAAGAGTAAAAAAAGGTTAAGAAACTGATTACCAACAAATAAGAAAGCTTCATTTTTAACATGGATTAAATTTTAAAAAAACCATTACAATATATAAATATTATTCTATATTTGCATTCCTTAAAATAAGGAATCGTTTTCGAATTGTAGTTTTTTGGTATTGCCGAGATAAACGACACTGAAAATGGTTATTTTTCGGGGTGTAGCGTAGCCCGGTTATCGCGCCGCGTTTGGGACGCGGAGGTCGCAGGTTCGAATCCTGCCACCCCGACTGAAAAGAATACCAATAGAAACTAAAACCTTGTAAATCGTATGATTTACAAGGTTTTGTGGTTTTTGACTATCATAAGAATTGTATTAATATAGCATACGATTTTAAGAAGATATTAATTTACCTAGATGCAAAAGGGAAATTCCTGTTTGGCAAAAACTTCAAGATTTACGAAGAAGATGAGATGGTCCTTTACAAGTTATATATCTATTTTATTCGTGATTTTGAAACATGTAAAAAATTAAATATAGACCCAAATAAAGGTATTTTGCTATCTGGTCTAGTGGGGTGTGGTAAAACAAGTTTAATGAAATTACTTCGACACATAGTACCTCATTACAAACCTTATGAAGTAATTCCTGCAAGAAATATTACATTTTCATTTAATAATATTGGTTTTAAAACCATTGAAGAATATGGTAACAGCAATTTCTATTGTTTTGACGATTTAGGAGTAGAAACTACCGGAAGACATTTTGGGAAGGACTGCAATGTAATGGGTGAAATCCTCTTATCGCGTTACGATTTATTTCTAAAACGCAACATTAAAACCCACGCAACTACAAATTTAAACGCATAAGGGCATGACAAAAACTGATAAATTTCTATATTAGTTTGATTTTTAGAGTTTAAGAATGTTCTAGCTAAGAAATCAAGTCCATGTTTTGAATATAGATTTAGCTTTCCTATCGTGTTTTTTTAATTAGAATCGGTTTTTTCTATATCAAATCCACTCGATTTCATTGCTTTAAAACACACTTCAATTTACCATCTTTTACGTAGTTTGTTGTGCTTTTTCAGGCTTATTAAAAGTAATAAGAATTAGAAAATCAAGTTTTCGTGTTCTGGTAAAAGATTCATTCTATTAAAATCTAAAGATTGTTTAAAATGGTTTTAGAACTTATATTTCATTGCTACTCGTATGATTTGAGTTTCGTAATAATTTTCGTATAAAGCCGTAAAGCCCTCTCCCTTAATGCGTTGTCTTAATCCGAAATTGTTTAACAAATCACTTGCAGATAATGTAATTTCTCCTTTTTTATTCCAAATAGATTTCTTTAAACCTAAATCTAAAGAAGAACGTGCCAACTCTTCTCCTTGTGGAATATTTCTTTTGGAATAATACAAACCTGTTATTTGCGCTTCAATTTCTAAAGGAAGCATAAAAGAGTTCGTAATTTTAAAATCTCCGGCTGTGTTAGATGTTTTTTCTATAGTAAAAGGTCTTATAAAAGGAAACAGTAAAGTACCTTGAAAAGCATTTATTTTATTTTGATATACATTTGTACTGGCGATTAATTTCCAGTTTTCTAAAATGTCTTGACTGAACAACAATTCTATTCCTGTATTTGTGCTTTTGCCTGTGTTTTGATAAATTTTGTTTACAATATCGTAATTAGGGTTGCTATTATCAATAGCAAAAACACGTTGATATGCTCCCGATATTTGCCTATGATATACCGCCGAAAACAAAGAACCAGAGCTCCAATTATAACGATGTGCCATTTCTACACTGTTTGTAAATTGTGGGCGCAAATAAGGGTTACCAACCTTTAATAATTCTGGGTCATCGTATTTTGGAAAAATTCGTAATTCAGGTTCTCCTGGCCTGTCTATTCTTCGATTGTAAAATAATGAAAGTTTATTTTCATCATTTATTTTATAAGTAAATCTTACACTTGGAAATAATTCAAAATAATCATATGCATCATTGGTTGCATAATAAATATTCACAGGGTCTAATTCATAAGAAACATCTGTTTGTTCTGCTCTTAAACCAGCTTCAATATCAAAAAATTCTTTTTCTAATAAATAATTTCCATAAAAAGCATATAGGTTTTCTTTCCAAATTGAAAAATCTCCTAAATCTGGATAAATAATAGATTCATTTCCACGATTAATTGTATAATCTACTGGTAAGTTTCTAAATCTTGCTTTTGCACCCAATTCTAAACGACCACTACTTAGTGCTTTTGTATAATCTGCAGATAAACTTGTGGTATGTTCTATGGCTCTAATATTGGTCATATCTCTACCAATTCTTATTTCAGAATTATCATTTAAAAAATAATCTTCGTCTTCTAAACCTCTTGTGTATTGTGCATTTGCAGAGATTGAATGCCCTGCTTGTTCGAAATTATGTGTATAGTTTACAGATGCATTTATATAACTTGTAACTTCTTTTTCTTTCCAAGTATATAAACGATTACGCACATTATTATTTAGGTTGATAAAGGCTACTTGAGAGGTATCTATATGTTTTTCTCTATCGTACATTGCAGAAATTGTAATGGCATCGTTTTTACTCAATTCCCAATCGATTCCACCAGTAATTATAGAACGAAATTGTTTTCTGTTTTCTGGAACTTGCGAAATAATATTTCTACCATCATCGTAATTTCTTGTTGTAAATTCGTTATTTGGTAATGCCTCTTGAATAATAAATTCTGATTGTAAAAAATAATTTAAATTTTTAGTTTTATAGTTTAAGTTTAAACTCGGAATTAATTTTGGATTTACAGCATAACTCCCCAAATCTGTTTTAGTGTCTTCTTTTCTTTTAGATAATGCTCCTAAACCAAAAGACAAACCAACATCACCATTTAAACCGGTTTGTTTTTCTTTTTTGTAAATAATATTTACAATTCCTGCAAAACCATTTGCATCATATTTTGCTGATGGATTGTTAAAAATTTCTATTCTCTTAATATTTGAAGCAGGAATATTACTCAACCCTTTTTGATTTCCAAAACCAGTTAAACTCGATTGTTTTCCATCGATTAAAACTACAACTTTATCACTACCCCGTAAAATTACTTTTCCATCTTGGTCAAAAGCAATACCAGGCATTGTTTTCATCGCATCTAAAACAGAACCACCAGATTGTGCAATATTATCTGCCAAACTAAAAGACTTTTTATCTAAAGCCGCATTAATAGTAGCTTTTTTTGCTTCAATTGTAATTTTATCTAAAGATTCTGTAACCGCTTTTAATGCTATTTTACCCAAATCGAAAATAGGGTTTAATCCGCCAGAATTAATGCTTCTTTTTACCGTTTTAAAACCCAAATAAGAAATATGAACGACATACTTTCCTGTAGCAAGATTTTTAATTTTAAATCGTCCATTATCATCTGAAATTGTTCCTGTAACTATTTTATTGGTTTCGTTATCATTCACAGAAATGGTTACAAATGGTAAGACTTTTTTGGTATCACTCTCTATTATTTGACCCGTAATTGTAATGGTTTTTTGAGCATTTACAAACATTGTAAATGCCAGCAAAATTGTTGTAAAGGTGTATTTAAACATTAGATTTTTCTTTTATCTCACAAAAGTAGTGTCGAAATCTAAAGTTATTTTAAAGATAGCTTTTAAAAACTAAAATTTAATTAAAATTCTATCGAAAAGATATGATGATTCGCTTTAAATTGATAAGAGATTTTAAATTGATATAAATCACATATTTTTTTAACAATTGCCAAACCCAAACCAGTCGCATAATTTTTGTTAGATTCTCTATAAAAACGATTAAATAACTTTTCTGGATCTACTAATGCTTTATCGCCGATATTAGAAATTGTTAATGAATTTTTAGTGGTGTTAATTAATATTTTATCTTTTTTACGACTGTATTTAATAGCATTAGAAAATAAATTATTAATTAAGATGTCTGCTAAATAAGAATCCATAGACACCATTAGCACTTCAGTAGAATTACAACTAATGTTGTTGATATTCAAGCCCTTATAACTATCTATTTTGTCGTTAATTAAATGGGTAAGATGTATTGAGCTTACGTTTATGTACTGATTATTATCGATCTTTGTAAGAATGGTAATTCGTTTGTTTAGCTGTTTTAAGCGCTGTATATCTTTTTGTATTGAAGTAATTTGCTTAAATTGTTTGTCGTTTATTTCGTGGGCATTAATAATGTTATCTATTTTTGCCTGAATAATCGCTAAAGGTGTTTGCATTTCGTGAGAAACATCTTCTGTAAATTGTTTTAAGTTTTCGTAATCTGTTTGTACTTTTTGGGTTAAAGTTTCAATTTGCATCTTTAATTCTGAAAATTCTAAAACATCACTTTCGATAAGTTGAATTGGTTTTTTTGATGTTAAAGAAAATTGTTTCATTTGTTCTAGGTTTTTAAAAAAGGGTTTCCACAATTTAAGGTTTCTAGAGGTATTTAAATAATACAAAAAGATAAATGAGATTAAAAAAATAGCGAAATTAGAAATTACAATTCCCAATAAAATATTTTCTGATTCTACAACTAAATTACGAACTGTAATTTGGTAATTTTCTCCATTAATATTTTTAAAAGTAGTAAGTTCTCTAAACAATTCCATTTCGTCTTGAGATGCGTCGTAAATAACAGTGTCTTTTAAAATCTTACGCTTTAACTTATTAACCTTTTTAATTTCTGTAACTGGCGGAAGTGAAAACTGTATTTTGTTATTTTCGATAGCAAAAACAACTCTTGCTTCTGTAGAATATAAACTTTCTTCAATTTCATTTTGCAGTAAGTTTCTTGTATAGAAATACAGTATAATAGAACTTAAAACAATTAATATAAACCCAGTAATAAGAAAACTTTTTGATGTTTTTTTTATAAGTTTTGTTTTCTTTGACACTTTTTAATCTTCTATAAATTTATAACCACTTCCATAAGCTGTTTTTATATATTTTGCTCCTTCTGCAGTTAGTTTTTTTCTTAAATTATTAATGTGAACATAAATAAAACAAAAATTATCTAGTAAATCGCTATCATCTCCCCAAAGATATTCTGCAATAATTTCTTTTGATAAAACTCGCCCTTTGTTAGATATAAAAAACACCAATAAATCGTATTCTTTTCGAGTTAATGCAATGGCTTTATGGTTAATATATGCTGTTCTAGATTTTGTATCGATTTTAATTTCATTAAAAACCATAATTTCATCTCCACCATATTTTCCTCTTCTTAAAACGGCTTTAATTCTTGAGTTTAATTCAGCTAAATGAAATGGTTTTGTAATATAATCGTCTGCACCTAAATCTAGCCCCTGTAATTTATCTGTTAATGAATTATTGGCTGAAATAATAATTACACCGGCTCTTTTTTTCTCTTTTTTTATGATTTTTAAAACATCTAAACCGCTCCCAGAAATTAGGTTAATATCTAAAATAATAGCGTCATAATCATAAATACTAACTTTTTCTGAAGCTTCTTCGAAATTCGATGCAACTTCACAGATATTACCATCTCGTTGTAAATACGTTACAATAGATTGTTGTAAGTCTATTTCGTCTTCTGCTATTAAATATTTCATTTTTAATAAATTTAAAGCAATAAAACTACCTTTTAATTCTAAATTTAATTTAAAGATAATTGTATTGTTTTAGGTATTAGGATTATGAGAAATATTTTTGTAAGTTTTTATTATTGTTTAGAGAATAGCTAACTATAACAATATTTTTTACAACAAAGAGTTTATAATTTCTTTAATGCTTATCCCTTCTGCTTCTGCTTTATAGTTTTTTACTATTCTATGAGATAAAATAGGAACTGCAACCGCTTTTACATCTTCGATATCTGGTGAAAATTTACCATGAACTGCTGCATGTGCTTTTGCGGCCAAAATTAAATTTTGTGAAGCTCTTGGCCCTGCACCCCAATCTAAATAAGATTTTACCAATTCTGTCGCTTCTGCAGATTTTGGTCTTGTTTTGCCTACCAAACGAACGGCATATTCTATGACGTTTTCTGCAACTGGTATTTTTCGAATTAAATGCTGAATTTCTACAATTTCTGCACCAGAAAAAATAGATTTTATTTTTTGTTGCAAACTTGATGTTGTATTTTTTACAACTTGTACTTCTTCTTGAAAAGTTGGGTATTCTAAATTAATAGAAAACATAAACCTATCTAATTGTGCTTCTGGTAAAGGATAGGTTCCTTCTTGCTCAATGGGGTTTTGAGTTGCCAACACAAAAAATGGCAATTCTAATTTATAATGGTTTCCAGAAACTGTTACAGAGCGTTCTTGCATGGCTTCTAATAAGGCTGCCTGCGTTTTTGGTGGTGTTCTATTAATTTCGTCTGCTAAAATAATGTTCGAGAAAATGGGTCCTTTTATAAATTTAAAATGTCGGTTTTCGTCTAAAATTTCGCTTCCTAATATGTCTGAAGGCATTAAATCTGGAGTAAACTGAATTCTTTTAAAATTTAAACCCAGTGCGTCTGAAACGGTATTTACCAATAACGTTTTTGCCAATCCAGGAACTCCTATTAATAAAGAATGCCCTCCACAAAAAATAGATAGTAAAGTAAAATTTACAGCTTCTTGTTGCCCAATAATTACTTTTCCTATTTCAGATTGTAGTTGTTCGTATTTACCAACTAGGTTTTTAACTGCTTCTACGTCTGACATTATTTATTTTTTATTTCTTTTTTCCAATTCTTTTTAAACTTACAGATTGCATGGTCTTCTGAAATTTTAATATAAGTATCTTTTATTTTTTCTTTAGACCATTCTTCTATAGTTTCTTCTTTCTTTTTGTTTAAAGCTAAATCTTGAATTTTTACGTAATCTTCTACAATATCTGCTGTATGTGTGTCTGTTCTTTCTTTCATTAAGATAAACTTATACATTTTTCCTTCTCTCGTTTCATCATAAAAAACATCAGACATTTCTCCTTTTTTTAAATCGTTAACTCTTGCATAAAACGCAGGATCCATTCTTGTTAAATCGAATTTAGATTCTCCAGTGAATGGGTTTAAAATAAGCCCTCCATTGTTTTTAGATGCTTTGTCTTCGGAATATTTTTTAACAGCTTCTTCGAAAGTAATTGTACCATCTTTAATGTCTTGTTTAATTTTCTCTAACTTATCTTGAGTTTCTTTTAATTTACTATCTGGTACTTTTGGTTGCAATAAAATATGAGAAACAATTCTTGTGTTTCCTTTTATTTTGTGCAATTGAATAATATGGTACCCAAAAGCTGTCTTAAAGGGTTCCGAAATTTCGCCTTCTTCTAAAGAAAATGAGACTTCTTTAAATTCTTTAATAAAATTAGACTCTTTGGTTACCTCCATTCTACCTCCATTTTGGGTTACACTAGGGTCGTTAGAGTTAATAACTGCCTTCATTCTAAAACTTGCACCGTCTAAAATTTCTTTTTTAAGTTGTTTTAATTCGGCAATAATTCTATCTATCTCTTCTTGTGAAGGTTCTGCTTTTAATACAATTTGTGCCAGCTCTACCTCTGCAGCAAATTCTGGCAATTCTCCTGCGTCTTTTAAACCATTGTAATACAAGCGAACTTCTTCTGGTGTTACATCTACTTTTTCTGTTATTTTTTGTTGTTCTTTTTCAATTAAAAGATTTTCTTTTTGAACCTTGTATAATTCTCCTTTTAAATCGTCTAAATCATTAAAACCATAGGCTTTAATAACCTTATCTAAGCTACCATATTGTTGTGTAAAATATTGTACACTTCTATCTACACTGCCATTAATTTCTGTTTCAGAAACGGTAACACTATCGATTACTGCATGGTGAGATAATAGTTTTTGTTGCATTAATTCTTCTAACATTTCGCAGTCTGTAAATGTAACTTTTCCTTCGCTTCTAAGTTTTACTTCTTGTTTAAACTTTTCTATATCAGAGTCTAAAACAATATTTTTACCCACAACCACTGCTACACCGTCTATTTTTTCTTTTTGTGCATGTACTGTTTGTGAACCTATTAAAAGAAAGGCAATTATTGGTAGAAATTTAATATATTTTAAAATTGTTGTTTTGTGTAGCATCTTTTACTATTATTTTTTCGATATCTCTTATTAATTCGATTTTACGTTTGTGTAAAATCATTTGTTTTATTTTAGATTCTATATAACTTAAGGGTGCTATTTCGTTTCTTGGTAAAACATCTTTTATAGCCACCAAATATAAACTTAATGAATCTTGTTTTTGAGTGAATTTTGTTTTTTTTAACAGATTTTCTTTAGAAAAAGGTAGTTTTAACAAAATCTTATCTACTTCTGTCCAAACCGAGTCGTTTAAATTGTAAAGTTTAAAGCTTAATTGCTTTCTCTCTAATTCTTCTAGGTCTTCAATTTTATTTGACTGAAAGAGTGTTATAATTTCTTTTTTATCTTTTAAATCGTTGTCGAAAGATAAATACTTTGCTTTTACCAACTCTTCATTTAACTTAAAATTCTCTTTGTTTAAATTATAATAATTCGCGACTTCTTCTTCTGAAATAACGGTATCTAATTTTTGATTGATAATTTCTGACTTGTATTTATTAATCAATAAACTTTCTCTATAATCGTTTACTAAAACCTCTATTTCTTTTAAGCTTTCTAAAGAGCTATTATTTTCTGCTTTTTTTAAAAGAAGTTTTTTAATTGCCCAATCTTGTATGTAGCTTTTTACGAGTACTAAGCTATCTTCTTTAGAGATGTTTACTGGTAAAATGCTTTTTAAGTCTTCTCTAAAAAGCTTGTCTGTATTTACGATAGCAACAATTTCCGAAGAAGAGGCTTCTTTTTCTTTTACGCTAAAATAATCGCACGAAGCGAATGTAAGTACACAAAAACCGATCAGTAAAAATCTCATTATTTTTCTTCGTAAAATTTAATTAGTTTTCTTAATTGTTTTTTATTAATTTTTATTTCACTCTTTTTTCTTAAGTCTGCAATCCAATTTTTCTCTAAAAAGTTTTGGTAATCGTTCATTACCTCTCCTTTGTTATTTTTTAACTCTTTAGATGGATATTTATTTTTATTGGCTTCGAAATAATTTTTTAAACCCAAGGTGTCTTTGGAAGAAGCGTTCCATATTTTTTGTTGCATCAATTCAAAAAGTAACAAACCATCTTCGTACTCTTTTAACGTGTATGCATATTCTGGTTCGGTATGTACCAAATTCTCTTTGTAATACGACAAAATTTCTTCATTTTTAAACATATCGAACAATAAATACACTGGTTTGTGCCTTCTATTGCGAATGTAGTTTATAAAAGATTCTTGCGTAATTTCTTTATCGTTTATTGTTAAAATAACATTTTGTAAAGAGTCTTTTGGAATGGCTCTAATGTTTTTTCTATTTAATATTTTTTTTGCTTCTTCGTTTTCTGTAATCGTATATTTTGCTTTTAATTTATTAATTACAGCAATTTCCGACAATTGCATTCTAGAACTTCTTTTAATTTTATTGCCGAGTTCTTTTTTTAATTCATTAAAAGGTTTTATCGGAAATTTTTCAACTAATTGTATAATATGCCATCCAAAACGCGTTTTAACAGGCGCTGCATAATCTCCTACATTTTTTAGTGAAAAAGCAGCCTCTTCAATAGGTTTTAGCATTCTACCTTTTCGAAATTTTCTTAATTTACCTCCGTTCTTTTTTGAATTTTCATCTTCTGAATATTGTGTTACCAACGCTTCGAAATTTCCATTATTTTTAAGTTTTGCATACACATCATCTATTTTCTTTTTACCAACAGCAGTGGTATCTGCTATTAAAAGATGTGCAACTTGCACCTCTCCTAAAGAGGGTCTTTTATCATCTACTTTTAAAATATGATACCCAAATTGGGTTCTAAACGGTTCTGAAACTTCGCCAACTTTGGTTTTATAAGCCTTATCTTCGAATTCTAAAACCATATCAAAAGCAGAGAAATAGCCTAAATTTCCTTTATTTCCTTTTCGACCTGATTTAAGATCGTCTTTCGCAGAATTATCTTCGGATGCTACAACAGCAACTTCCTCGAAATCTTCGCCATTAACAATTCTGTTTCTAATTTTAGTTATTTTTTTATACGCTACTAAAGTATCTTTTGGAGTGGCATCTCTAGGAATTCTAACCAATATATGCTTTGCTTTTACTTCGTTTTTTGTTCTTTTATACACTTCTTTTACCAAATCTTCTATAAAAGTAGTGTCTTGTAAGTAAGGTGCAGAAAGTTGGTTTTTATAGGTTTCTATTTCTCTTTTGTAAGAGGGTAAGGTATCTAATTGTAATTGGTAAGCTTCTTTTACTTTTAATTTATAGTTGATAAAAAGTTCTAAATTTTTAGCAACGTCTTTAGATTCTTCGTTATCTATGACATCTAAATTTTTTTCGTAAACACGCTTAAAGTCTTCTACTGTTATTTTTTCTCCATCGATGGTTAGTAAGGTTTTCGACTTTTTTTGACCTAAAATTGGAACCGTTAAAAACAAAAAAATAATTAATAAAACACTGTTTTTCATAATAATAACATTATAAAGAGATAATTCCTTCTATTTTTTCTACTTTTTTATAAAACGAAATTACTTCGTCTGAATTTTCTATTTTTAAAATAATGGAAACACTTACATATCTTCCTGTTTTCGATTTTTTAGTTGTAATTACAGCGCCTCTATTATCGAAAATATCTTCTACCTCTGTTACTTGATTTTTAGTAGTAGGCACAATAAACTTGTACAAGTAATCTGCAGGAAAACTTGTAGTATCGTCTAACTGAACTTTTAATTTGCTATAAAACTCGCTTTTTTTACTCATAATATCTCTAAAATTTTAATAAACCATTTGCAAATAGCAAGCCACAAAATTACATTAAAAATTAGTTTTATAAAGGGAATGATTTATTTTTGTAAAATGCAACAAAAAATTGTGCTTATTGGAGGGCCTAGTACTGGCAAAACAACCGTACTTAACAACCTTATTTCTAGAGATTTTTTTTGTATGGAAGAAGTTTCTAGAGAAGTAATTCTTAAAGCCAAAGAAAAAGGCATAGACCAGCTCTTTTTAACAGAACCGCTTCTTTTTAGCACAATGTTGTTAGAAGGTAGAGAACAACAATACAAAATTGCAAATAAAACAAACCACAAACTCGTTTTTTTCGATAGAGGACTTCCAGATATTTATGCCTATATGAATTATTTTAAAACTTCGTATCCAGCTGTTTTTTTAGAAAAAAGCAAACAATATAAATACGACGCTATTTTTCATTTTTCTCCATGGAAGCAAATTCACACAACAGATAACGAACGTTACGAAACTTTCGAACAAGCTGTAACTATAGACCAATTTTTAGTAGATGCTTACAAAAAATTAGGTTATACAATTACAAATGTACCTTTTGGAAAGGTAGAAGAAAGAACAAATTTTATTTTAAATTCGCTTTCTTGCGATTTATGATTTCTCCTGAAAAAATACTCGCCCAATATTGGGGTTTTTCGCAATTTAGAACGCCTCAAAAAGAAATTATTACTGCTGTTTTAGAGGAAAAAGACGTTATAACATTACTACCAACTGGTGGCGGAAAATCATTATGTTTTCAAATACCTGGCTTAGTAAAAGAAGGAACTTGCTTGGTAATTTCACCTTTAATTGCCTTAATGCAAGATCAAGTAGAAAATCTTAAAAAGCTACATATAAAAGCGGTTACAATTCCTTCTGGAACTAGCCCAGATGAAATAATTACGCTTTTCGATACCATAAAATTCGGAAACGTAAAATTTCTATACATTTCTCCAGAAAGATTACAGTCTCCCTTAATTCAGCAAAAATTAACGGAAGTAAATTTAAATTTGGTTGCTATTGACGAAGCACATTGTATTTCGGAATGGGGTTATGACTTTAGGCCTTCGTATAGAAACATTAAAATTTTAAAAAATCTTAATGCAAGGGTTCCTTTTATTGCATTAACAGCAACCGCAAATAAGAGAGTTCTTAAAGATATTGAAGAAAATTTAGAGCTAAAAAGTCCAAAAATATTCCGAAAATCTTTTTCTCGAAAAAATTTGGCTTATCAAGTTTTTAAAATTGAAGATAAATTACAACGCTTGTTACAAATTTTTACAAAAACGAAAACACCAGCAATTGTTTATGTAAATTCAAGAAAAAAAACAGAAGAAATTGCCAATTTCTTAAATGCAAATGGTTTTAGAAGTGGTTTTTATCACGCTGGCTTATCTAAAATTAACAAGCAGATTTCTTTTGACAATTGGATGACAGAAAAAACACCTATAATGGTGGCTACAAATGCATTTGGAATGGGAATAGATAAGCCAAATGTGGGGCTCGTAATACATTATAATTTGCCTTTTAGTCTAGAAAATTATGTACAAGAAACAGGCAGAGCTGGTAGAAATAACAAAAAATCGTTTGCAGCACTTTTTTATAACGAGCACGATATTTTAATGTTTAAAGAACAACTGCAAAAATCGTTGCCAACAATTTTAGAAATTAAAGAAATTCATAAAAAACTATACCAATATTTTAGAATTGCAAATGGCGAAATTGCAGAAACTTCTTTTGACTTTAATATCTTAGAATTTTCTAAAAAATATAATTTTTCTGTCTTAAAAACAGATGCCGTTCTTAAAATAATTTCTAATTACGGGATTATAGAAATAACCGATAATTACAATAAAAAATCTACTTTAAAGTTTATTACCCATCATTCTGCCATTCTAAAATTCGGAGAAAAAAACAAGTCTCTTAGCAACTTTATTAGCGTTTTATTAAGAACTTATGGTGGTCTCTTCGATAATGAAATTAAAATCGACGAATTTTTTATTGCCAAAAAGGCAGGCATTACTTCAAAAAAAGTAATCGAAAATTTAGAGATATTGCAAGAACTAGAATTTTTAGAGTACATTCCTGTACAAGCTGCTGCTTCGTTACTATTTTTAGTTCCTAGAGAAGACGATAAAACCATTAATCGTTTTGCGAAAAACATCCAACAGTTTTTATATCAAAAAAATAAAAAAGCGGCAGATTTACTCCGTTTTATAAAAAACGATGCCCTTTGTAGAAGCATTCAACTTCTTTCTTATTTCGATGAGCATACAGCAGAAAAATGTGGCATTTGCGATGTTTGCTTATTAGAAAGAAAAAGTATAAAAGAAAACCTTTCAGAAAAAATAATTGCCCTTTTAAAGGTTGAAAAAATGCTAACTTCAAAAGAAATTAGCGATTCTTTACATAGTAACGAGAAAGACATTTTAATACATTTGCGAAACCTTTTGGCTTTAGACAAGATATTTTTAAATCATCAAAATAAATTTCAAAATAAATAAAATGAGAGAGATACGCATCGTTTTTATGGGAACCCCAGATTTTGCAGTAACCATTCTTAAAAATTTGGTTGAGAAAAATTACACCATTGTTGGGGTTATTACAGCTCCAGACAAACCCGCAGGCAGAGGAAGAAAATTAAATGAATCTGCAGTTAAAAAGTATGCAAAATCTCAAAATTTAACCATTTTACAACCTACAAATCTTAAAAATGAAGCTTTTACACAAAAATTAAAAGATTTAAATGCCAATTTACAAATTGTAGTTGCTTTTAGAATGTTACCAAAATCTGTTTGGCAAATGCCAGCATATGGTACTTTTAATTTGCATGCCTCTTTATTACCAGAATATAGAGGGGCTGCTCCTATACATTGGGCCATTGTTAATGGAGAAACCAAAACTGGAGTGACGACTTTTTTTATTGATGATAAAATTGATACTGGAGAAATTATTTTACAAGAAAAAATGGCGATTGCCAAAGACGAAACCGTTGGTAGTTTGCACGACAAATTAATGTATTTAGGTGCAAATTTGGTAATAAAAACTGTAGAACTCATAAAAAAAGGAGCTGTTAAAACGATAAAACAACCAAATTTAGAAGAAAAATTGGCTCCAAAATTAAACCCCGAGAATTGTAGAATCGATTGGAATGATTCTTTAGACAACATTTACAATAAAATTCGCGGTTTAAATCCATTTCCGGCAGCTTGGACAATAATACGTAGTCATAACGAAGAAATTTCTGCAAAGATTTATGGAGTTCAAAAAGAAGAAGAAAACCATAATTTTGAGTTTGGAAACATTATAAGTTCTAAAAAAGAGCTGAAAGTTGCAGTGGACAAAGGATACATTATTATAGACGAAATTAAACTTTCTGGAAAGAAAAAAATGGATGCAAAAAGTTTGCTAAATGGCTTTCATTTTTACCCAGACGCAAAAATGATGTAAAGCCTTTATTCGTGCGGTTTTTAGAGTTTTTGTAATTACAACACTTGCTTTATTAACAATTTATATACTTTTATTAACAAAAAGGCACTTTTTTAGGGGGCGAATTTGCGTAAGCCCACAATCCGTCTATATTTGTTAAGCTTTTAAGCAAAAAAACTATTTTATTCAATTAATTTTAAAAATCAATTTATTATGAACAAATCAGATTTAATCGATGCAATGGCTGCAGATGCAGGAATTTCTAAAGTAGCAGCTAAAGCAGCTTTAGAGTCTTTTACAAGCAACGTAACTTCTTCTTTAAAAAAAGGTGAAAAAGTTGCTTTAGTAGGATTTGGAACTTTTTCGGTATCTAACAGAGCTGCAAGAAGTGGAAGAAATCCACAAACTGGAAAAACGATTCAAATTGCTGCTAAAAATGTAGCTAAATTTAAAGCTGGAGCAGGATTAAGCGATGCTGTAAACTAAATCATTACAGTTTTAAATAAAATAAAAGCTCTCTTTTTTAAGAGAGTTTTTTTGTTTTATATTTTTTCTTACCTTACAATTTAAATTCGATGAATGAAAGAAGCAAATTTACAAAAGGGAAAACTGCTAGTTGCGGAACCTGCTATTTTAAACGATAGTTCTTTTAATAGAGCCATTATTTTATTAACAGAGCATACAGAAAATAACACTGTAGGCTTTATTTTAAATAAACCTTTAGAATATACTGTAAACGATTTGGTGCCAGATGTTCGTTGCCGTTTTCATGTGTATGAAGGTGGCCCTGTAGAACAAGACAATTTGTATTTTGTACATAAAATTCCGGAGTTGTTAGATGGTAGTTTAGAGGTTGCCAACGGTATTTTTTGGGGCGGTAATTTTAGGCAACTTAAAAAATTATTAAATGAAGGTTTGCTAGAAGAAAGTGATATTCGCTTTTTTTTGGGTTATACTGGATGGAGTAAAAATCAATTAGAAAATGAAATTAAAGAAAACTCTTGGTTTGTTTCTGAAAATGATTTCGAAAACATTTTTACATTAAATGAAGAAGACCTTTGGAAAAATAAACTGCTTCAAAAAGGTGGAAACTACAAGTTATGGGCAAATGCTCCTAAAGATTTTAATTTAAATTAATTGTTATTTTCTTTTACTTTACAGGATTAAATGAGCTTGTTAGAGATTGAAGCATTTGTTTGAACTTTTTTATTTGCCCTAAAATGCTAATAAAAAGTGAGTGCCTTTCGACTTCGCTTAAGATAAACCTCCCAAGCCCAACTTTACTGCAAATGCTTTTGGCAGAAAGGACCACCCAAAAATTATTTTCCGGTAATTTGCAGCACTTTTAAATTATTGTTTAACTTTTCGCCAAACTCAGTGGTAAACGATTTTTTCTTATAATGGGTTACTGGTTGAATTCCCATGATTGTATTGGTTACAAATACTTCGTTTGCTTTTTGAATTTCGAATGGAGAAATTACAGTTTCTTCTAGGGTAAATTCTTTATTTTTTTTAATCATATCAATTACTTTACCCCTTATAACTCCTTTAATACAACCTTCTGTTAAAGCTGGTGTTTTAACGACATTGCCTTTTATTATAAAAATATTTCCATTGGCAACCTCTACAACCCCTTTTTTTTCGTTGAGCAAAATACAATTGTCTAAATCGTTTTCATTGGCAAAAATACTTGCCAACGTATTTAGCATTCTATTATTGGTTTTTACGGTCGATAAAAGTCCGGAATAATTATAAAAATCTTTAAAAACATCGATTTTATAAGGTTTCTTTGTTTTGTAATTGTTTGGAGAAACTTCTATTAAATAATCGATTTTATGGGTTGTTGGCGTGTACAAACCTCCATCTTTTCTATAAACATTTAAGCGAGCTCTAAACGAAGAAGCTTCTTTTTGAACAGCCACTGTTTTTAAAATTTCTTGTTCTAGAAATTCTAAAGTAAATTCCATCGGAATTTTCATACGTAGCATTCTCATAGAAGCCATTAACCTAAAGTAATGATCTTCCCAAAAAACAACTTTTTTGTTTGCTATTTTAATGGTTTCAAAAATTCCATCTCCATATTTAAATCCTCTATTATTTGTAGATAAATGTACGTTTTCTTTAAAAAGTAATTCGCCGTTAAAATTAATCATTGGTAGTTTTTTACAGAGATGCGAAATTACTATAATTTCGATAATTTTTTACATAAAAAAACCAGCAATTCTGCTGGTTTTTTTTTTAATATTTTTAAAAGTTTTTTAAGCTCCTATGGTATGTTTTAATTCCTCGATTTGATTTTCCCAAAGTTTTTTTGCTTCTTCTATCTCATCTTTATCATCTGCAAAATCGGTGACAATTATAGAAACATCTTTGGTTAGTGGATCTACTTGTATCTTTAGCTCAAAAAAACTTTCGTCGCCTTCACTTTCTAACCATTTCCAACGAATTCTTTCGTCTGTTTTTTTAGAGATTAATGTTGCTTCTTCTTTAACTCCATCCCAAATAAAGCTAAATATTTTACCTCTAGAATTTACTTTATCTGCAAACCATTCTTGTAAATTAGATGGCGAAGATATATACTGATATAGCATGTTTGGTGAGGCATGAATTGGGATTTCTAATTCGAATTTTACTTTTTCCATTATTGATTTTCTTAGGTTGACAAGATAGGTAATAATTCTATTTAAAAAAAATTAAAAACACCTCTTGCTTATCTACAAAATTCAATTATATTTGCACCCTCGATAAATTAGGCGAGGTAGCTCAGTTGGTTAGAGCGCAGGATTCATAACCCTGAGGTCGGCAGTTCAAATCTGCTCCTCGCTACAAAGTGATAAAGTCAATGATAATGCGTCTTCGGACGCATTTTTTTATGACTAAAATTAATGATATATTGCGAATGCAGTACTCTAAACGGTACTCTGGAAAAACCTTGAGATTGAAGTATTCAGAACCTAAAATATACCCAAAGATTTTAACATCAAAACCATCTTCATCTTTTACTCAAAAAAAGAAAACCTAGATTCAAATGCTAGTGCAAGTTTTTGATAGGATTTTCCTACGGGTTTTACCCCGTTAGGAAAAGTCCAAAAAAAGTCAAAGATTTGTGATATGAACTACAAACAATTAACTTTCGAACAAAGGTACTCAATAGAATTAATGCTTAAGGCAAAAATTAGTAAAAAAGAGATTATTAAATCACTTTGTATTAATGAAAGTACTTTTTATAGAGAATTGAAAAGGAACTCAAAACCTAGGACTTATAGTGCTAAACACGCACAAAAATTAGCTGATGAGCGTAAAAAAGAAGGCCATTATAAGACTATTTTTTCAACGGAAATGAAAAAAATAATCAAAGAAAAAATGATTAAATTTCAATGGTCTCCAGAACAGATAGTTGGTTGGTGTAAACTTAAAGCAATACAGATGGTCTCTCACGAGCGAATTTACCAATATGTTTGGCAAGATAAAAGACAAGGAGGATTGCTTTATAAAGAACTACGAACAGGTCAAAAAAAATATAAAAAAAGGTATGGAAGTAAATCCAATAGAGGACAAATACCCGATAAAGTGTCTATAGAAAAACGTCCAAAAATTGTAGAACTCAAAGAAAGAGTAGGTGATTTAGAATCTGATTTAATTATAGGAAAAGACCATAAAGGAGCTTTATTAACCATTGTAGATCGCTATTCTAGTTTTTTATGGATTGAAAATGTGACAGGAAAAAAAGCAGATATGATTACAAAAATGACTATAAACACTTTAGCACCACATAAAAAATGGGTTCGAACAATTACCAATGATAATGGAAAAGAGTTTGCAGGACATAAAAAAATAGCAGAAAAATTAAATTGTGATGTCTATTTTGCTCACCCTTATAGCTCTTGGGAACGTGGACTTAACGAGTATACGAACAAACTTATCAGACAATATTTCCCAAAAAATGAACACTTGGATAATGTCAAACAAAAGGATATTTTTGAAACGGTAAACAAACTCAATAATAGACCAAGAAAAAAGTTAGGATACAGAACCCCTAAAGAGGTTTTTTATCAATTTATTAACCAAAATCAAAAACTTGCACTTGGTACTTGAATCTACGGGTTATTATAAAGTTGACGACTGGTCAGACATTTTAAAATAATTCAGTATATTTATACTTTCTTTTTCATAGCAATTTATACCACCTCTTTACAATGTGGTTTTTTTACTCTTTTTTTTTAAAAAAACCACCAAAATATTTGCTTATTAAACAAATGTTTAATATCTTTACATTGTAATTAAAATCATACTATTATGCAAGTAGAATTAACAGAATTAGAATGGGAATTAATAAGTACCATTCGAAACTACAAAAAAACCTATCCAAGGTCAAAGCAATTAGAAGTTTATATTGATACTTTGGTAGATGAATTAACAGATTAATAATCAATGCCACCCGAAAGGGTGGCTAAATTTTAGAAATATGGAAACAGTAAAACAGAAAGTAACAATGCAACAGAAACTATGGGATATTATAGTTGATGTAAAATGGGCGAGTATATCCACAAAGTATTTTGGCAAATCGAGAAGTTGGTTGAGCCAAAAAATGAATGGCAAAGATGGAAATGGCTCTGATGTGGAATTTTCAGAAATCGAAAAAGAAACATTAAGAAATGGACTTTATGATTTAGCAGATAGAATTAGAAAGTGTGCTGACACAATATAGGCTCTCAAGTTCTACTTGATTTTAATTACAAAAATCCTGCATTGAGCCGATGCAGGTTTTTTTATTTAGAGATTAACAGAGTGATAATAACACCAATAGCAACCCCACTTGTTCCGTATATCAAACCGTTATTTTTGCGTTTAACCATTTTCTGAAGGTTTTGGTTGGTTTTTTGCAGTTGTAATTGTAACTGTTCTCTTTTAATTTTCTCCTTTTCTAAATCAGAGAATATTAAAAGATTATTCTTTATCAAATCCTGTAATAAAATGCTTTTTTGGTTAAAAGCCACCTTTACGGAATCACATTTGCGACTTTCTTTTACAATAGATTTTAAAACCTTAGCACAGAGAGGAAACTTGAATAAATTAGCTTAAAACTTGCATCAAATTTATTAAATCGTCTAACCGTTATGTTAATGTACGACTAAAATTGTATTTTAGTCGTACATTGTTCACGGGAATAACAATTTCAACGCAAACCTCGAGCTAGCGCCTTGAAAAATTCTTTTCGATTAAAATTTTAAATCGTTTAATTAATTATGAAATACTGGACACGAAGAAAGATATTAAAAAAATTAAGATTCGTACCAACTGTTTTAATCGTCTCATTAGATGCTATTGCCATGGCATTTGAGAAAAATTTAAAAAAACAATTAAAACTTTCTCTAAAAAAAAATTAATTACTGTTGTTGGTGCAGGTACTTGTAGAAATCTAAAATCAAAAACACCACTACTTTTTGTGTTTCTTACACTGTTTTTATCAACTGGCTGTAGTAAAAATACACAACAAGATAAAAGTACAAAACCCAATGTAATTATTATTTACCTAGATGATAGTGGTTATGGCGATTATGCACACAATGGCAACCCTACCATAAAAACACCAAATATTAGCTCATTAAAACAAAGTGGTATTAATTTTACACAGTTTTATGTAACCTCTCCTGCGTGCTCTGCATCTCGCTATTCTTTATTAACTGGCCGTTATCCTGGGCGTTCTGGACTGGGCTCTTGGGTAATTGGTCCTGATTCGAAAAAACATATCCATGAAAAAGAAATAACAATGGCTGATGGATTAAAATCTATTGGCTACAAAACAGGTATGTTTGGTAAATGGCATCTTGGAACCCCTAATAATAGAAACAATTTTACGCCCAAAGCATTGCCATTAGCCCATGGATTTGATGAATGGGTTGGCACTAATGTATCTCACGATTACGATACTGCTATGTTTTTAAAAAGCAGTCATAAAGGAAATAGCTTGATACCTGGATACGAAATACTCGCCGAAAATTTACCTTCAAATGAAAAAGCCTCAAAAGCACTAACAGGTGCATGCACAAAAGCGGCAATTAATTTTATCAAAAAAAATAAAAACAATCCCTTTTTTGCATATATCGCTTATAACATGCCACATTTAGGTCTTTTTGTAAGTGATTCGTATAAAGGAAAATCGCTCAATGGAAAATTGGGTGATGTTATGGAAGAGTTAGATGCTTCTATTGGTGATATCTTACTAGCATTGGAAGATACTGGTGTTAGAGAAAATACGATTGTAATTTTTTCTTCGGATAACGGTCCATGGATTAAATTTAGCAATCAATCTGATACAAAATATGGAGATACCCGACTGCAAGTAGGGTATGCTACCCCTTTTCGTGATGGAAAAGGATCTACTTGGGAAGGTGGACATCGTGTGCCAGGAATTATTAGCTGGCCTGCGCAAATAAAGGGCAATAGAAATGAACAAATGCCTGTAAGTACTTTAGACATTTTACCTACCATTTTTCATATAACTGGTGTAGCCTTACCCAAAGACAGAACTATTGATGGACGCAATATTTGCTACAAATTAATGCCCAATAAATACGAAAACCAATCCGAAACATTTACCTTTTTTTATAATTATGCAGATAATTTACCATCTGCAATAAGAAAAGGACCTTGGAAACTCCATACTCGAATAGCCTCGCAAACGAACAACAATTACGGTTTTGAGGCATCAAAAGAAAAGCCTCTCTTATTTCAAATAGAAAAAGATTTGGGAGAGCGTATTGATGTTGCCAAACAACAACCAGAAAAAACATCTGAACTACTTTACGAATTAGAAACATTTGAAAAACAACTTAAAGAAGAAGGTTCTTTTTGGGATCATAAATAGTATTATATTTTTGCTATCTTTCTACAAAAAGAAGATATCAAACAAACAAAATACCCACTCAAAATAAATGAATGGGTATTATATTTATGCCTAAAAAGTGAATTAATTATTCTAAACTTTTATCTCCTTTATTAGGGTTATATACATAGTTAAAGGTATAATATCTGGCATTTTTAGGGTTCGAAGAATCATTGTCTTTATAATAGCTTAAAATTTCCATTTTTGCATAATGCCCATCATTTGTTTTTATAATTATTACTTTTCCTGCAATAGGGTTAATTTCATGTAATGGAGGTCCTGAATAAGAATACCAACCATTATTACTCCCTGTTGGTAAAGCATACGTTTCAGAAGTATCTTGTTTAAAGTTTGCTTCTGCTGGAGCCTCTAAAATACTAGCAAAAGTGCCTGTTTCTAAAGCTAAAGCTGCGTTTTCTGTTCTTTCAGGTTCATCTGCTAAACCTATTTTTGTGCCACCATTTACTATAATTTTAGTTGCTCTAAAGGCAATGTCCCAACTATTATCTGTAACTACTTTTCCTGTTTTAAAACTAAATTTTGTAAATTCTCCAGACTCTACAGGCGGATTTACACTTCTATCTGAAGTTGCAGGAGCATGAATGTTTGTTGCTTTTTTAGAAACTACGGGCTCTAAACTTAGTTCCTCGTTTTTACTACAAGAACTTACTAAAATAGCTACAAAAGCTATTGCTAAAATTGATTTTAAATTTCTCATTGTTAATTGTTTAATTGATTATTATTTGTGTTTAAAAACTCTTTTTCTCTATAAATTGAACCGTATTCGTGTGTAAAAATTTCTTCCTAATAATAAAACCGCATCGTTATTTTTAAATTTTTCGCTGTTAGATAAACCTTTTTCATCAAATAAATTATCTATTCCAAATTGTACATTCAATAAATTGAAAAAAGTTTTTTCCATAGCTATATTTACTTGTGTGTTTCCTGCAACAAAATCATCATAAACATCTATAATACCTTGACTATTATTGGTGTCGAAAAGCGCGTATTTACCTCTAAAAATAGCTCGTAGGTTTGCAGAAAAATTATGTTCTAAATTTTGATAAAATAATTTTGCATTTACGGTGTGTTTAGATCGGTTCGATAACCCAAAATAATCTGCAGGTTTTAATACCTCTGAAGGTGATGATGGCGTTTTTCGAAAGAAAATTTTACCTGATTTAATTTTATGAATCTCCTCTTTATCTTTTGCTACTAAAAATTGATAACCACCAATAAATCTAAAATTGTTTGAAATTTTATAATTCAAATCCAACTCGATTCCCTGTGTAAAAACTTGGTTTCTGTTTTCGTAATAAAAAACTGTAGTTCCTGTATTTAAATTTGGCAAACTTCCTTTTAAAGCTACCGCATTAATTAAATCTTTAATATTATTTCTAAAGCCATTTATAGAGATTTTTAAGTTAGAAATGGGTTTTATTTCGAAACCAAAATTGTATCCAATCGAATTTTCTGGGTTTAAATCTTTGGGAGTTGCTTGTACATTAGATTCGGTACCATACAATTCGTGCAAGGTTTTAACTCCTAAAACTACGTAGCCACCAGCAGTATTGTTAAAATTGAAGAAAAGTTGTCTAAAATCTGGTGCTTTAAATCCATATCCCACAGAGCCCTTTAATTGTAACCAATCGTTAATTTTATAGGTTGAAGAAATTTTTGGACTAAAGGCCGATTTGTATTGATTGTGATGGTCTAAACGAGCACCAATAATCGTATTTATTTTTTGAAATGGACGAAAATCGTATTGTGCAAAAACATATTTGGCATTAAAAGTTTTCTTTCCTTCAAAAAAAGTTCTCTCTAAAGCATCTAAATTAAACCCAACTCCGCTTATTAAATAATTGTTTTTAAATTTTGCAGAAACTCTAATTTCTGGACGAAATAAAGTTTGATTGTATTTAGACAGTTCTTCATTAAATTTGCTTTCGGTCTTAAATTTGGTCGCGTAGAAAGAATAATTGATACTCCAAACTCTGTTTATTTTTTGATGCAATTCTATATAAGCATTCCAATCGCTTTGTAAGGTGTTTTTAGTTTGTGATTCATAAAAATATCTTTGCGATATTAAAAATTTTAATTTATCAGAAAAATCGTAGGTTAGTTTTAAATTTCCTGTATAATTTTGATATGCTTCTGTTGTTTTGTAAGGCGTTTTTGGACTTAAATCGAAACCTCTGCTTGAATTTAAGTTTATTCCTGCAACAAGACCAAGCCGTTTTTTTCTGTATAAAAAGTTGGTATTTATATCTAGTTCGTCTTGCGAACCTGCACTTAAAAAATAGCTAATATTACCTTTTAAAGTCTCCTTTTTAGGCTTTTCTGTAATGATATTTATAACACCTCCTAAAGCTTCTGAACCATATAAAGAAGAAGAAGGCCCTTTTACAATTTCGATTTGTTTAATATTATTTATACTAATTCTATTTAGATCTAAATTGCCCGATTTTCTACCCACTAAAGGAGCTCCATCAATCATTATCATTGTATATTCTGCAGCCAAACCTTGCATTTGTATTCCTGTAAAACCACCATGGGTAGTTACAAAATTAATTCCTGTTTGTTCCTGTAGAATATCTTTTAACCTGGTTGCACCCGATTTTTGAATTTGCTTTTTTGATATTAAAGTTACTGGCATTGGCAAAGAAGACAATTGCCTAACAGTTCTTGTTGCTGTAACAATTACTTCGTCTAAAGCATTCACTTTTACAGTATCTTTTTCCCCTACTTTTTCTTGGGAGAAACTAAAAATAGTTGCCGATAAAAAAAAGAAAAACAAAACTCTATTTAGAAACATTCTTAATAATTTTCTGCAAATATATTATCTTATTTTTATTAAGTCTAAATAAATTTTATATTTTTGTCAAAAAAATTTTAATTAAAACAAATTATAAAATGAAAAAATTATTCTTAGGAAGTTTATTTCTTCTTGCAATTTTTGTAAATGCTCAAAGCAAAAAAACAAAAGATCGCAATGCGATTAAAGAAATGTGTGGTTGTTTTGAAGTTACTTTTAATTTTGCAGAAACTTTTAATTATACGAAAGATTCTACGTATATACCTTCAAAAACAAAAGTTAGTAAAGCACTAGAATGGGCTGGTTTAATTGAAGATAAAAACAACAAAATTTCAATTCAACATATATTACAGGTTGGCAACCCTACAAAACCAAAAATTGTAAAACATTGGCGACAAGATTGGTTGTACCAAAATAGAGAGTTTTATATGTACAATGGAGATAATCATTGGGTTTTTGATAAAAAAGGCAAGAAAGATGTAAAAAAACAATGGACCCAAAAAGTATATCAAGTAGATGATAGCCCACGTTACGAAGGCTCTGCAACCTGGGTTCATGTAGATGGAAAAAGTTATTGGGAAAACCAAACACCTGCTCCATTACCAAGAAGAGAGTACACCAAAAGAAGCGATTACAATATTACTTTAAGAGGAAACAGACACGAAATTACCAATGATGGTTGGGTGCATGACCAAGACAATAGCAAAATACTTCGCAAAAATGGAAATGATATTATAATTGCAAAAGAAAAAGGCTATAACACATATAAAAAAGTACCCGATAGTAGATGCAAACCTGCAAAAGAATGGTGGCTTGCAAATGCGAATAAATGGCAGTTCGTTAGAAATAAATGGAGCGAAATTTATGGCAGAAATACCGATTTAAGTTTAAAAACAAAAGTCGATAATAAGCCTTTGTACAAGCATTTGTTTTCTAATGAGGTTGTAAAAGAAAATGAAATAAATGCTATTGTAGAATCATTTATAAAAAATTAAAAATGAAAACAAGAAAACATTTTATAATAGTTCCTCTTTTTTTAATGTTGATAACGGCACTCTTCAGTTTTAAAAATCGTACAGATAATTCTCGCTACAAGTGCATGATT
Source organism: Polaribacter batillariae (assembly GCF_017498485.1). NCBI lineage: Bacteria > Pseudomonadati > Bacteroidota > Flavobacteriia > Flavobacteriales > Flavobacteriaceae > Polaribacter > Polaribacter batillariae. The sequence goes on from NZ_CP071795.1 coordinate 805,005, forward strand.
TAAATGAAAAATTATGCAGGCGAAGGCGCTTATGTAGTTGTTTCTTTGCTAAACCCAAAAGGCGAATATGAAAAAACGTTGTATGTACAAGGAGATGATGACGATTGGTATTTTGATATTACAGAATGGTGGAATTTTCAAGGTAAAAAACGAACCAATATAGATGCCATTACGGGTGCAACAATTAGTGGAGGACAAAGAACAGTTAGTATCATTAAAATCGATAATTCTAAATTAAACAAAGGTTACAAAATTCGTTTCGAAACTGCAGTAGAAGACAAAGAATATTACAAAGACGATGTTGAGTTTGAATTCACGTCAGAAAATGTAAGGTCTAAAATCGCAGGAAAAGGATTTATCCGTTTTGTAAGAATGCTACCACAATAAAAATTTCCTAATTTTTGTAGAAATCTAAAGAATTTCTTTTCGTGAAATAAATAGACTTTTTAATTAAGACCTTTTTGTACAGTTTGTACAAAAAGGTTTATAATCACATAAAACTAAATGACAATTTCTATTTGGAGATATAGCCATTTAATACTGGCAATTTCTACAGCTTTATTTATTATAATTACCTCAATTACAGGTATAATTTTAGCTTTTGAGCCTATTTTAAATAAACTAAAACCTTTTGATGTAGAAAATATTAATAAAATTTCAATTTCGGAAACCCTTACTGCTTTAGAAAAGCAATATAAAGAAGTAATTGAAATAGAAATTGACGAAAATAATTTTGTTTCGACTTCCGTAATAACAAAAAATGGAAAAAACAAAACGTTTTACATCAACCCAAAAACGGGTTTAAAAATTGGTAAAATCATTCAAAAAAAAGCCATTTTCGAGTTTGCAACAAATTTACATCGATCTTTATTTTTAAAATCTACAGGACGTTTTTTAATTGGTTTTGTTTCTTTTTTACTCTTTTTAATTGCTGTAACTGGGGTTCTTTTAATTATAAGAAGACAAGGTGGAGCTTGTAAATTTTTCTCGAAAATTACCAAAGAAAACAGCAAGCAGTATTACCACATTATTGTTGGAAGATATGCCTTAATTCCTATAATAATTATTAATTTAACTGGAGCTTACCTGTCTTTAGAAAAATTTTCTTTGTTACCAAAAGATAAAAAACCTCGCCAAGAAATTGTACAAAAAACAACAACGAAACATGTAAAAGTAGCAGATTTTAATGTTTTTAAAACGACATATTTAAATGAAGTAAAAAAGATTGAATTCCCTTTTTCTTCTAATGAAGAAGATTATTTCTTACTTAAACTTCGCGATAAAGAATTGGCAATTCACCAATATAGTGGAGAAATTATATGTGAAAAAAAATTAAGCTCTTTCTCTTTGGGCACTTATTATAGTTTGTTTTTGCATACGGGAAAAGGCACTATTATTTGGTCGATCGTTTTATTATTAACTTGCTTTGCCATTTTGTTTTTTATCTTTTCGGGATTTTCGATAACAGTAAGTAGAAGAAAAAAGTTCGTTGCTCTAAAAAATGAAATACTACCAAATAAAGCCGAATATATCGTTTTAGTTGGTTCTGAAACAGGAAGTACAATTCGCTTTGCAATGGCTTTTAAAAACGCATTATTAAAAATAAATAAAACGGTTTTTATTGCTGAATTAAACAATTATAAAACTTATAAAAAAGCAAAAAACATCGTCATTTTTACGGCCACTTATGGAAATGGAGAACCACCAACAAATGCAAATAAGTTTATAAAATTAATAGGTACTGTTCAACAAAATAGGTTGTTAAAATATACTGTTGTAGGTTTTGGCTCTAAAGAATACCCAGCGTTTTGCCAATTTGCAATTTTTGTGCACGCTTCTTTACAAATTCATCCAAAATTTATTCCTCAAATGACTTTAATTAAAATTAATCATCGAAATATGCAATCTTTTAAAAATTGGGTAAATGAATGGAGTGTTTTAAATAACCTCTCGCTAAAAATTAATGAAGAAGATGTAGTAGAAACTTCAGAAAAAGAAGTAAAATTTAGTGTTTTAAAAAAAACTGATGTAAATAAAGACAACACTTTTTTAATTTTTTTAAAACCCAATTGCAAAACAAAATTTGTTTCTGGAGACGTGCTTTCTATTACTCCAAAAAACGAAAATAAAAGTAGATTATATTCTATTGCTAAAATCGATAAGTACATTTTATTAAGTGTAAAAAAGCACGAATATGGAGTATGTTCTAACTATTTACAACAACTACAAATTAACGATTTTGTAAACGGAGTTATTAAACAAAATAAACATTTTTATTTGCCTAAAAAAGCAAAAGAAGTAATTCTTATTGCAAATGGAACAGGAATTGCCCCTTTTTTAGGGATGATTCTAGAAAATTCGAAAACTAAAATTCATTTATTTTGGGGCGGAAGAACCCCAAAATCTTTTGAAATTTATAACAAATACATCACTAAAGCTTTAGATACCAAAAAGCTAACTTCTTTTTACATTGCGTATTCACAAGAAAAAAAAGAAAAAAATTATGTTCAAAACCTTCTTGAAAAGAAAACTGAATTCGTTGCTAAAACGCTGCAAAACCAAAATTGCATTCTAATATGTGGTTCTTTAAAAATGCAACAAGGAGTAGAAATTGTTATAGATAAAATTGCCAAAGAAAAATTAAATTTAAGTATTAAAAACTTAAAAGATTATGGCGTAATTAAAACAAACTGTTACTAAAAAAATAGATTATGTTCGAAAAAACAAAAGTTATATCGAGAGTAAAAAACGGAGAAATTACGATGTGTACACGTTGTAAAATCTACAATCTTGTTTACAATAATATCTTTTTTCAATTTAATGAAGAACAATTAAATCACTTTAAAGAATATATTTCTAAAATCGATATCGATTATTGGTTAGATTTTAGCGCTTGTACAACACAAAGAAGAAAAATACCCGTACAAACCTTTCATCAAAATTTAATCTTAGTTTTTGACCTTCATGAAATAAATGAGTTGAAAACACTTTTGGGAATTAAAAATACCGAAAAAGAAAAAATATTGTCTCCCGCAGATATTGATTATACTTTGGTTTTAAATTGATTTTTTCTAAAAAAATAATCTCGAAAACAGCCTAAAACCTCTTTATTTAAAAAGTAGTATAAGAGTGCATATTTATCTTAAAGATTTAATAATATCTAGAGCATTTTTTGTGTTATTTTCTATTTTCTCATAATCAAAATTCCCACTTGCGTCTTTTGACATTAATTTAGAGCCCATTCCAACACAAGTTACACCTGCATTGAACCAGCCTTCTAAATTCTCTTTGGTTGGAGAAACGCCACCTGTTGGCATAATGCTGGTCCAAGGTTGTGGTCCTTTAATGCCTTTTACAAATTGAGGGCCATAAATATCGCCAGGAAATAATTTTACGATTTCGCAACCCAATTCTTCTGCTCTTGCAATTTCTGTTAAGGTTCCACATCCAGGAGACCATAAGACTTTTTTTCGGTTACACACAATGGCAATGTCTTCTCTTAAAACGGGAGTTACAATAAAATTTGCGCCTAAAGACATGTATAAAGAAGCTGCTGCTGCATCTGTTACAGACCCTACTCCCATAACCATTCCTGGTAAGTTTGTAATTGCGTATTTTGTTAATTCTCCAAAAACTTGGTGTGCAAAATCTCCTCTTGCAGTAAACTCCATTAAACGAGCGCCACCATCGTAACAAGCTTTTAATACTTTTTTACTTACTTCTAAATCACTATGAAAAAATAAAGGAACCATTCCTGTATCTTTCATTACTTGTGCTACTTCTAATCTTGTATATTGTGCCATAATATTGTGTAATTGTTAAATTGTTTAATCGTGTAATTGTAAATCAATGCAACTTTTAAACAGTTACACAATTAAACAATTACACTTTTTTCTATCTTGCTACTCTACCAGAAGCATCTCCACCCATTAATTTTTCTACCTCTGCAACCGTTACTAAGTTCGCATCGCCTTTAATGGTGTGTTTTAAACAAGAAGCCGCTACTGCAAAATCTAAAGCATTTTGGTCGTCTTCTGGGTATTTTAACAATCCGTAAATTAATCCACCCATAAAAGAATCTCCTCCACCTACTCTATCTACAATATCTGTAATTTGGTATTGACGTGTTTGAAACAGTGTTTTACCATCATACAAAACACCTGCCCAAGTGTTGTGAGAAGCTGAAATAGAACCTCTTAAAGTTGTAATTACTTTTTTAGATCTAGGAAATTTTTCCATCATTTGCTCACAAACCGATAAAAATGCTTCTGCTTTTACGTTATGCCCTTCTGTTTGTACAGAAATTCCTGCAGGTTTAATACCAAAGTGCATCTCTGCATCTTCTTCGTTTCCTAAAACAATATCACAATAGGAAGTTAATTCTGTCATGATTTTTTCTCTGTGGGCAGCATCGCAAAACTTCCAAAGTTTTGCTCTATAATTTAAATCTGTTGAAATGGTAATTCCTTTTGCACTTGCAGCTTTCACAGCTTCTAAACAAACATCTGCAGCACCTTGTGAAATGGCGGGTGTAATTCCTGTCCAATGAAACCATTCTACGCCGTCAAAAGCGGCATCCCAATCTATCATTCCAGATTCTATTTCTGCAATTGCAGAATGTGCTCTGTCGTAAACAACTTTAGAACCACGAGAAACTGCCCCAGTTTCTAAAAAGTAAATTCCTAAACGATCTCCACCCCAAACAATTTTATCTACATTTACACCACGCTTACGCATTTCCATCATCGCACACTCACCAATATCATTTTTTGGCAAACGTGTTACAAAATCAACATCTACTCCATAGTTTGCTAAAGAAACTGCTACGTTAGATTCTCCTCCACCATATACAACATCAAAATTATTTGCTTGCGAAAATCTTAAAAATCCTTGTGGAGATAACCTTAACATAATTTCTCCAAAAGTTACTACTTTACCCATTTTTATTGAATTTTAATCTATTATTGAATTTTAGTTAAACGTTTAAGCAAATTAGCAAAATAAAATCAAAACCTCTTATTATTGCTGAAATTTTGATTTATATAAACAAAGTTATTACATTTGTTTAAACGTTTAAGCAAATATATATAAAATTCGTGAAAAAAAAGAAAACAACCATAAAAGATATTGCAAATGTGTTAAATATTTCTGCAGCAGCCGTTTCTAAAGCACTGCATAACGATTCTCGAATTAGCGATAAAACGAAAAAAGCCGTAAAACAAGTGGCAAAAAACTTAAATTATCAACCCAATCACTTGGCAAGTGCTTTAAGAAGTGGAAAATCTAAATTGGTAGGCGTTATTGTACCGAGAACAAATAGTAATTTTTTCTCCTCTGTAATTCAAAATATCGAAGAAGTATTAAATAAAGAAGGTTATAACATTATTATTACACAATCTAACGAATCTTTTAAAAAAGAAAGCGACTGTATAGATGCTTTATTATTTACACAGGTTGATGGCATTATTGCTTCTATGGCTAATGAAACTGTAGATTTAAGTGCTTATGAAAAAGTTAAATCGAAAGGAATTCCGTTAATTTTATTTGACAGAGGAGAAAACAATTTAAATGTAGATTATATTGGTATAGACGATTATAACAGCAGCCATGTAATTATTGAGCATTTGGTGGCGAAAGGTTGTAAAAGAATTGCACATATTGGAGGTTATAAACGTACTAGAATTTATAATAACAGAATTCGTGGTTATATAGATGCGCTAAAAAAACACAATTTACCTTTAGATGATGAGTTGCTTACAGAAAGCGGTTTAACAATTGAAGACGGAAGAGAAAAAATGCTTGAACTATTACAATTGAAAGAAAAGCCTGATGCTATTTATGCTGCTGGAGATTACGCTGCTTTGGGCGCTTTGCAGGTTTTAAAAGAGCAACAAATTTCGATTCCTAATGAGATTGCTTTGGTGGGTTTTGGTAACGAACCTTTTACGGATATGGTTTCGCCAACAATTACAAGTGTAAATCAACACAGTGCAGAAATTGGACAACAAGCTGCTAAAAGGTTTTTAACATATGTTGATACTGAAAATATCGAGCAAAATTTGAATAAAATAATTTTAAACGCAACATTAATTGTTAGAGATTCTTCTGATAAAAAGTAATTGATATACTAAAAGATATTATTATTTTACACTATTCTTGTTCTTTAGATAAATATTATATACTAGTCCTATAAAAATTAAAAAAATCCCGAGAATGGTATATATATATATTATAAACTTCGTTAAACCAGTTTAAATTGGTTAACCAATTTGATTTTCCAAATATATATGAAAAAAGTTAACCAAAATGTTAATTGTAGTAAATTATTTTCTTATCAACCAAAATGTTAATTCTAGAAAATGCGCAATGGTATGATTATAATTTACACAAAATTTTAGTAAGCGTTAACTTCTTTAAAACTTCTTTTTTTTAACTCTGCTTGTAATAGGCAAGTATCGTTAAAATTTAATTTAACACGATTTTTTAAATTATAAATTGGTTGTGTTTATTACAACACTAAATAATTATTAGAATTTAGAGTTCTTACTGGTTTTGTTTTTAGTGTAAATTATGTGTTTTTCTAATTTACCTAATAACAACAATGTATTAATAATCTAAATTTTTTAAATATTCTAATTTTTCTCTCCAGATTTCTAAGTCTGTTCTAAATTCTTCTACTTGCTTTTTTACATTTGCCACCAAAGGATTGTCTGCTTTTGCGTTAGAAAAGAAGCCTAAATTGTTTTCTAATTGAGAAATTTCTCTATTTAATTCGTCTATTTTCTTGCGAATAAACATTTGCTCGGAATCTAATTTTCTAAAATCTTTATTGGCAACTAAACTATCTAAAGAATTGGTAAACTTTAGCATTTCTACTTCCTGCTTATCTAAAGACAGGTTTTCTACCATTTTATCTACTTGCTTACTAAATTTAGCTTCTAAATGTCTTACGTTTCTTGGCAAGGCACCTAATTCTTTCCAAGTATTTATGGCTTCTAAAACACTTTCTTTTGTATGTGTTTTTTTCTCTTTTAAAGCCTCTAAAAATGCTTTCTTAGCATCTACTACAGCCTGTTGCTCTTTACTTATTGCATTTTTTTGTGCATGCAATCTATCGAAGTAATGGTTACAAGCAGCTTTGAATCTTTTCCAAATATCGTCTGAAAATTTTCTTGGAACATGACCAATTTTTTTCCAATCTGCTTGCACTTTCTTCATTGCATTTGTAGCCATTTGCCAATCTTCGCTATCTTTAAAAGATTCTGCAATTTCTATTAATGCCAGTTTCTTTTCTAGATTTTTTTGTTGGCTACTTTTTTCTTGTTTGTAAAAAAGATTTTTTGCGCTATTAAATTTTTTAGTAGCTGCTTTGAACTTTTGCCAAACTTCTTCACTCTTATTATAAGGTAACTTACCAGCACTAAAGTATAATTTTCTTAATTGCTCTACGTGTTTTATACTTTCTTGCCAATCTTTATGCGATTTATTATTAGAGGTATCGTAATTATCTAAAACTTCTATAATTTCTAATTTTTTGTCGATAATTTCTTGATATTTAGAGCGCATTTCACGAAAATATTGATGACGTTTATCGTGTATTTTTTTAGTTGCAACACTAAATTTGTGCCAAATTTCTTCTCGCATTTCACTAGAAACTGGCCCAATATCTTCTTTCCAAGTTTTGTGTAATTTTTGCAATTCTTTAAAAGCTACTGTAATATCTTCTTGCTCTGCTAATGCTTCTGCTTGTTTTATAATTTTAAGTTTTTCTTCTAAATTATTTTTAAAATCTAAATCTCTAAAATCGTTGCTTAAATGTAATAAGTCGTAAAAACGTTCTACATGATGATGGTAAATTTTCCAAGTATCGTTATAACGAGTTTTAGAAACCGGACCAATTGCTCGCCAATTATCTTGCAATTCTCTAAATTGCTTATACATGGTAGCGGTATCTGCGTCTTCAATTAACGTTTTTAAGTCTTCAATTACCTTTAATCTTTTCTCTAAGTTTTCGTTTAATTGCTTTTCTAAATCTTTATAATAGGCGTCTCTTTCTTTTTTGTAGCTAGAAAGTAATGCATTGTATTCGATTTTTATTGGACTCGAAAATTTAAAATCGATAGAATCGCCTCCTTCTGCTAAAAAAGCTTCTTTTTTCTGGGTTAATAATGCCCCAAATTTTTGATTGAAAGCATTTTTAATGGCATCTACTTGAGATTTTATTTTTTGAACAGGGTTGTTAGCAATTACCTTTTTTAGGGCTACTACTAATTCTTCTAAAGTTGCTTTCGAATAATCTACTTTTGGGGTTTCTTCTTCTTTAGAATTATTATTTTCTGCTTCTTCTGCTACAGATTTTTCAATTTCATCTACAGCTTCATTTGTTTCGTTATTTTCTTGTTCAACAACTTTTTCTGTTGTTTCTTTAACTTTATCAGCAACCTCTAAAACCTCTGTTTTATTTTCTTTAACAGTTTTTTCATGAGGTTCTTCAACTTCATTCATTTCTTTAGAAGTCTCTAGTTCTTCTGCTTTTGAAGTCTCATTTACAACTTCTTCTGTACTATCTTCCGTTTTTTCAACGTTTTCTTCATTCTTATCTAACATATCTACAATGTTTAAGTTCTCTTAAATAATATCTATTATTATTCTATAAAGATACAGACAACTTACTATATTCGCAAATAACAGTATTAAATTATTTACCTTGATTCCATATGGCCCAAGATTCCTCTGCTTGGATTTCTAACATCTGATATCCATTTTTTACAGTTGCTCCTCTTTGTTTTCCTTTTTCTAAAAAAACAGTAAGTTCTGGATTGTAAATTAAATCGTATAACAAATGCTTTTCAGATAAATGTTGATAGGGTATTGCTGGATATTTATTTACATTGGGTGAAGTTCCTAAAGGGGTACAATTAATAATAACAGTATATTTATTAATTATTTCTTCTGTTAGGTCTTGATAAGAAATTTCTTTTTTATTAGAAGGATTTCTGGAAACAAATTTATATTTTATATGATTTTGTTTCAACGCAAAAGCAACTGCTTTAGAAGCTCCTCCAGTGCCTAAAATTAACGCAAATTTATGATGCTTTTTTAAAAATGGAGCAATCGATTTTTCGAAGCCAACAACATCTGTATTGTATCCTTTTAAATTGCCTCTTTTGGTGAATTTAATGGTATTTACTGCGCCAATTTTTTTCGCTGTTGTATCTAATTTATTTAAATAAGCAATTACTTCTTCTTTGTAAGGAATTGTAACATTAATACCACAAATACTATCGTCGTTTTTAACAATGCTTGGAAAATCTTCTATTTTTGGGATGTCGAAATTTACATATTTACAGTTTGTGAGATTTAAATTTTTAAATTTCTCTGTAAAATATCCACGAGAAAAAGAGTAAGAAATCTCTTTTCCTAAAAGTCCGAAGGTTTTATTTTTTCTTTCTTCCATAATAATCTATAATTAGAATTAATGCAATTCCTATAATAATATACAAAATAGCAAACCAGGTTTCTGAGTTCGAAAAATCTGGCATAAATCTTCGATAGTTTTCAATAATTTTATGCCCACTTTTGTCTAAGGTAAAATTACCATTTTTCGTTACATAAACTGCTTTTTTCCACGGCCAAACAATTCCTAAAGAGCCCGTTATAAAACCAATAATTACAGCTGTTACAATCGTATTCCACCTTTTTAAAACATACCCTAAAACATGAGAAATAGACACCAAACCAAATACAGAACCGAAAGTAAAAACACTAATTATTTTTAAATATCGTATTTTCTCTGGGTTAGACAATACCTCGAAGTTTCCAGAAATTAAGTTGGTCAATACAAAAAGTAGTTCGTTTACAGAATCTACTAAAAGTAATACATAATTCCCCATTAAAATTAAGATAAAAGAACCTGAAAGTCCTGGCAAAGTCATTCCAGAAACGCCAATTATTCCGCAAATAAAAACAAACCAAAGATTGTCATTTTCGCCAGCAGGTGTTAAAAAACTAATTCCTATGCCTACAGAAGCTCCTATAATTAATGAGATTGTATTTTTTAGATTCCACTCTCCAAAATCTTTTCCTATATAATAAATAGACCCAATGATCATTCCAAAAAACCAACTCCAAACATACAGCTCGTAATGTTCTAAAAAATAGTCTAAAACCAACGAAACACTAAAGTAACTAAAAATGCTTCCAGCCATTATTAGCAACAAAAATTGGGCATTGGTATATCTAAAAAAACTTTTAAATCTTCCATTTAGCAGTAACTTTAATGCAATTAAATTTACTTTTCGAAAAGAATAAATTAATTCTTCATAAAAACCAAAAACAAAAGAAACCGTTCCACCAGAAACGCCAGGCACCTTATTGGCAGCTCCCATTGCCAAGCCTTTTAAAAAAAGGTTCGTTTTTTGTAGAAAAGTTCTTTCTTTTTGCATTTATATTTTTTTTACCGCTAATTTCTCCATAATTAAAATTAGTGCAAAACCTACTAAAGCCAAAACAACCGCCATTAATATTTGTGGATCTCCATCGAAATGAAAAGGAGAAATACTTTGTTCTTTTAAAGGCACTTCGATTCCATGAGAATTTGTTCGCCAAGTAAGTGTTTCTTTCCAAGGCCAAATTTTATTTAAAGAACCTATTATAAAGCCTGTTAACATTGCTAAAGTTATATTTTTATAGTTTGCAAACATCCATTTTAAAATTTTAGAAAAAGATAATAAACCCACAATTGCTCCTAAACCAACTACGGCTATGGTTTTTAAATCTCTATCGTTTACAGCAGATAAAATTGGTTTGTAAGCACCTAACAAAACTAAGATAAATGCTCCAGAAATTCCTGGTAAAATCATTGCACAAATAGCAATGGCTCCTGCTAAAAACATAAATAATAAAGAGGAATTTTCGCTAACTAAAGGATTTAATGTTGTGACATAATAAGCTAATAAAGCTGCACCTATAAGCGCCAAAACGGCTACAACATTCCATTTTTTAATTTGTTTTACGATGTAAATAATACTCGCCAACACCAAACCAAAAAAGAAAGACCATAACAAAACAGGTTCGTTTTCTAATAACCATTTAATGGTTTTTGCTAATGATATAATACTGATAAAAATTCCAATAAAAAGCGATAGTAAGAATGTTCCATTTACTTGTTTCCAAGCTGCTGCAACCCCTTCTTTTCTTAATGTTTTAAATAAATCGAAATTTATTTTACTTATGGAACCTAATAATTCTTCGTAAATACCAGATATAAATGCAATGGTACCTCCAGAAACTCCTGGTACAACATCTGCTGCACCCATAGCCATTCCTTTTAGTCCAATAATTACATACTCTTTTAAACTTCTAGACATTCTCTTTAAATTTTAAAAAACGAAGATAGTAGAATTTTAAAGAAAAATAATATTCATTATCGTTAATGAGCTGTTTATTTCATCCAAAAAAAATGTATTTTAACCTTTTGTAAGAAAAACATCTTAATATTAGCAAATGCCTAAAAAAGGGAAAGCAAAAAATACGGTTAATAAAGCGAAACACACTAAGTTAATAAAGCAAAAAATTAATAAAGTAAAACTCGAAAAACAACTTCATAAAGAACGTTTAAAAGCAATTATTAAAAAGGCAAATCAAGAAAAAAAGAAAGATACAATATGAGTTTTAAATATATTTTTGGTTGTATTATTTCTTTTCCTTTGCTTCCTGTTCTTCTAATTCAAAGTAAAAAAATTCGTAAAAGAATACCTAGATTACCAGAGGCTGTAAAACCAAAAGGCTATCTAAAAGCAAATTCTTCAAAAACTTTAAAAATTATTGTTCTTGGAGAAAGCACCATTGCTGGAGTGGGTGTAGATATTCACGAAAACGGATTTACAGGAGCACTTGTTAGAGAAATTTCAGAAAAAAGTAAAGTATCTGTTCTATGGAGCGTATATGCTAGAAGTGGTTACACAACAAAACAAATTACAAAAAAATTAGTGCCAAAAATTGTAGAATCTAACGCAGATCTTATTGTAATCGGTTTGGGTGGAAATGATGCTTTTAAATTAAATTCTCCATTATTAGTAATGCTAAATATAGAAAAACTAATTAAAAGTCTTCAGAAAAAATTTCCGCGAACACCCATTTATTTTACAAATATGCCACCTATTAAAGAATTTCCTGCGTTTACTAAAACAATAAAATTTGTAATTGGAAACTTGGTTGAAATTTTCGGAGAAAAACTTCAAAAAAAAGTAAAAAAAAGAAAAAGAGTTTTTTACAATAATAAAATAGTTACTTTAAAAAGTTGGGCAAAAAAATACCATTTAAAAAGCAATGCTAATATCTTCTTTAGCGATGGCATACACCCATCTAAACTTTCTTACCAATTATGGGGTAAAGATATGGCGCAATTTATAATGCAAAAACGAAATTTTAAGAAATGGTTGCAAAAAATATAATTTATCTCCTAGATTCAAATGCTAGTGCAAGTTTTTGATAGGATTTTCCTACGGGTTTTACCCCGTTAGGAAAAGTCCAAAAAAAGTCAAAGATTTGTGATATGAACTACAAACAATTAACTTTCGAACAAAGGTACTCAATAGAATTAATGCTTAAGGCAAAAATTAGTAAAAAAGAGATTATTAAATCACTTTGTATTAATGAAAGTACTTTTTATAGAGAATTGAAAAGGAACTCAAAACCTAGGACTTATAGTGCTAAACACGCACAAAAATTAGCTGATGAGCGTAAAAAAGAAGGCCATTATAAGACTATTTTTTCAACGGAAATGAAAAAAATAATCAAAGAAAAAATGATTAAATTTCAATGGTCTCCAGAACAGATAGTTGGTTGGTGTAAACTTAAAGCAATACAGATGGTCTCTCACGAGCGAATTTACCAATATGTTTGGCAAGATAAAAGACAAGGAGGATTGCTTTATAAAGAACTACGAACAGGTCAAAAAAAATATAAAAAAAGGTATGGAAGTAAATCCAATAGAGGACAAATACCCGATAAAGTGTCTATAGAAAAACGTCCAAAAATTGTAGAACTCAAAGAAAGAGTAGGTGATTTAGAATCTGATTTAATTATAGGAAAAGACCATAAAGGAGCTTTATTAACCATTGTAGATCGCTATTCTAGTTTTTTATGGATTGAAAATGTGACAGGAAAAAAAGCAGATATGATTACAAAAATGACTATAAACACTTTAGCACCACATAAAAAATGGGTTCGAACAATTACCAATGATAATGGAAAAGAGTTTGCAGGACATAAAAAAATAGCAGAAAAATTAAATTGTGATGTCTATTTTGCTCACCCTTATAGCTCTTGGGAACGTGGACTTAACGAGTATACGAACAAACTTATCAGACAATATTTCCCAAAAAATGAACACTTGGATAATGTCAAACAAAAGGATATTTTTGAAACGGTAAACAAACTCAATAATAGACCAAGAAAAAAGTTAGGATACAGAACCCCTAAAGAGGTTTTTTATCAATTTATTAACCAAAATCAAAAACTTGCACTTGGTACTTGAATCTACGTCTTAATAAAAAACAGACAGACCTGTCTGTTTTTAAAAAATTATATTATATTTGCAGCATGAAACATTCAGAAATTAAAACTCACATCATTAAAACTGCGTCAGATTTATTCTACAATAACGGATACAATCTAACGGGTATTAACGAAATTATTTCTGAAGCTGGCATTGCAAAAGCAACGTTGTACAATCATTTTAAATCTAAAGAAGATATTTGTATTTCTTATTTAAATTATAAAAACGATGCTTTTCTAAGGCTGATAAAAGATTTTATATCATCAAAAGAAAACGGTATCCCAAGAATTATTGCCATTTTAGAATTTTTGCAATTGTTTTATAACGACAGCAAATTTAACGGTTGCTGGTGTATTAATACTATCTCTGAATTGCCAAAAGAAAATGTAAAAGTTCGTTCCGAAATTCAGAAACAGAAAAAAGATTTTTTAGAATTTATAGAAGAAATCATCTCAAAAAATTTACCCAACAAAACCAAAGAAGAAACTGCCTCTTTATCTAAACAAATATACCTTTTGTATGAGAGTGCTGTTGCAGAAAGCTATTTACACCAAAACGATTGGCCTATAAAATCTGCCATACATTTGTGTAAAAAAATAATAGATTAAAAAAATTTTGAATTCAAAAAGACAGACTTGTCTGTCTTATAATTAATAATGTAAATAAATAAAAATTATGAGTAATTTAAACAACAAAGTAGCCATCGTAGTTGGTGGAACCAGTGGAATTGGAAACGCAACCGTAAACCAATTATTAAACGAAGGTGCAACTGTGCACGTAGTTGGTAGAAATACCGATAAAATTGCAGACCAAGCTAATTTGATAAAACATACAGCAAGTATTACAAATATGGCAGATGTAAACGAACTTATTTCAACCATTAATGGTTTAGAAAAAGTAGATTTTTTAGTAAATGCATCTGGTATTTTTGGTCCAAAACCATTTTTAGACCATACTGTAGAAGAGTACGATTCTTATTTAGACTTAAACCGTGGTTTCTTTTTTATTACACAAGCTGTTGCTAAAAAAATGAAAGAAAATAATTCGGGATCTATTGTAAGTGTAGGTTCTATGTGGGCAAAACAAGCTGTAAAAGCGACGCCTTCTTCTGCATATTCTATGCAAAAAGCAGGTTTGCATTCTTTAACACAACACTTGGCTATGGAATTGGCAGATTTTGGAATTCGAGTAAATGCAGTTTCTCCAGCAGTTGTAAACACACCTGTATATCATGGAGTTTTTGGAGGAAAAGATGAAGCTGAAAAAGCCTTAGAAGGTTTTAATGGCTTTCATCCAATAGGAAGAAATGGATCTCCAGAAGAGATTGCAAACAGCATCGTTTTCTTACTTTCAGACAATGCTTCTTGGATTACAGGAACTATTTTAGATGTAGATGGTGGTGTAATGGCTGGTAGAAACTAGCAAAAAAATAAATGAGTTTACAAAAGGCTAGATTCGAAAATAATCTGGCCTTTTTTTTATCTTTGATTTTATGAGCAAAACAGTACTAATTATTGGTGGCGGGCTTTCTGGCTTGTATCTAGGTTTTAAATTGAAGAAATTAGGTTTTCAAATTAAAATTTTAGAAGCTAACGACAGAATTGGAGGTAGAATTTACACTAAAATTAGCCAGCAAACAAAAGTTGAATTAGGAGCAACCTGGCTTTGGAGATACAATAAGCAATTATTAAACCTCTGCAAAGAATTAGAAATTTCTTTATTTGAACAAAATATAAATGGCGATGCTTTGTTTGAAGCTACAAGTGCAAGCCAACCTCAACGTTTTAAACTTCCGCCAAACCAAGAAATTAGTTATAGAATTGTGGGTGGTACTTTTACAATTGTAAATAAATTGGCGCTTTCTTTTTCTTCGGAAGAGCTACATCTTCATCAAAAAGTAGTGCAAATTATCAATCAAAAAAAATCTGTACAAGTAATTACTGAAGATGCCGAATTTACAGCAGATGTTGTGGTTTCTACAATTCCACCTCAATTGTTGGTAAATACCGTAAAATTTATTCCTAAAATAAATCATCATTTAAAAAACATTGCCAATAAAACTCATACATGGATGAAAGATTCCATAAAATTTGGTCTCGTTTACAAAACTCCTTTTTGGAAAGAGAAAGGTTTATCTGGTGTTGGTTTTAGTAATGTAGGGCCGTTTACAGAAATTTACGATCATACCAATTTTAAAAACAAAACCTTTGCTTTAATGGGTTTTTTAAATAACAACTTATCTAAAGAAACAAAAGCCTACAGAGAAGAAAAAATAAGCAAACAGCTTTTTAAATTTTTCGGCAAAGAAGGCAAAAACTACATTTGCTACGAAGAAAAAGTATGGCATAAAGAACCACTGTTAAGTTTTAATAATCAGCAATTTTTAAGTCCACATTCTAATAATGGGCATCCTATTTATCAAAAAAAATATATAAACAATAAATTAATTATTGCAGGTTCCGAAACTTCGCCAAGCTATGGTGGTTATATGGAGGGCGCTATTTTTAGAGGAAACCAAGTTGTAGCACAATTGGTATCATTACAAGAAATGGTATCATAAACAAGTTTCTGTAAACGAGAAAGAGGTTGTCTCGAAAGTAAATTTAGTTGTCATTTTAAGCATTCCTAAAATCAAAATATATTCTGATTGAAAGTAGCTTGCGAAGTTATCAAAAAATCTAAAATATTGAAATTCAACAAATAAGATTTCTTTATTACCGTCGAAATGACAAATTCTAATACTTTTGTGACCCCCTCTTATTATTGATGTTCGGTAAAATTAATGATCAATAGAACCTAAAACACGATTCATAAAAGCATTTAATGCTTCCTTTTTTGGTGTACCGTTTTTTACCATTTTATCTACTTCTATAGCACCATACATATTAGAGATTAATTCGCCAATAACATCTAATTCTTCATCTTTTAAAGACGAAACTTCTGTTAAAGCTTCCAAAGTTTCGATGGTCTCTAAAACATAATCTTGGTCGTTTTCTTCGATAAAATTGGTTAAGTGCTTAATTACTGGTAATTTCATTTTTTTTAAGCCAATTCGTTTGCTAAGTCTTTTAAAACATCAAACTTATTTGTTTGTGCTTGATTTTTCTTCTCTCCGTTTTCGAAAATTGCAAATGTTGGTAAATTACTTACATCTGCTAACTTTCTACTTTCTGGAAATTTTTCTGCATCAACAATTACAAACTTAACACTGTCCATTTCTGTTGCCAATTTTTTAAATTTTGGCTTCATAATTCTACAGTTTCCACACCAAGTTGCAGAATATTGTACAATTACTTTTTTATTACCATCTACAATAACTTGTAAATTATCTTCTGTTAATTCTTGTACCATATTTTTTTGTTTTTAAAAGGATTCGTGTTTTTGTCCCCCAACGCAAACACGAATTACTCCTTTTTATTATAAATTTAGTGAGCTGCTAAATATGCCGCAGTTTCTTTTGCGTTTGGTGCCATCGCAGTTTTACCTTCTTCCCAGTTTGCAGGGCACACTTCTCCGTTTTTTTGAACGTGAGTATAAGCATCGATTAAACGTAAAAATTCACTTACATTTCTTCCAACAGGCATATGGTTTACACCTTCGTGAAATACCATACCTTGCTCATCTATTAAATAGGTAGCTCTGTAGGTTACATTATCTCCTTCTACTTGAATCGTTTGTGAAGCTTCATCAAAAGTTTCGTTTTTAATATCTAAAATACCTAATATCGATGATAAATTACGGTTAGAGTCTGCTAAGATTGGGTATGTAATACCTTCAATTCCTCCATTTTCTTTAGAAGTGTTTAACCAAGCAAAATGTACTTCTGGTGTATCGCAAGAAGCCCCAATAACTATGGTGTTTCTTTTTTCGAACTCGCCTATCGCCGCTTGAAAAGCGTGTAATTCTGTAGGACAAACAAAAGTAAAGTCTTTTGGGTACCAAAATAAAATAACTTTCTTATTCTTAGAAACAGCTTCTTCTAATACATTTAATTTAAATGTGTCGCCCATTTCATCCATTGCATCTACGTTTAAGTTTGGAAATTTTTTACCAACTAATGTTGCCATTTTTATATACTTTTTTAATGTTAATATATGTTTTTTTCAGTTTGCAAATATACGTCTCTAAAACAGTCTAAAAAACAGTTGAAAACTTTTATTTTCTTATACTAGAATAAGATTTCTTTATGCAAAGATATATTTGCATTAAAAATGTGGAAAACAAAAAAAACTATAAATTAAAGCTATTTTAAAATAAAAACTATAGATAAAAATAATTAAACATAACGTTTCAAAAATTCGTAAGTTTGGGTTGTTAAACTTTAAATAATAATAAAATGAGTAGTACTAATAGTTTCGATATAAATGAAGATGCAGCAAAATGCCCATTTATGAGCGGCACTCAAAAAAAATCTGCTGGTGGTGGAACCAGCAATAGAGATTGGTGGCCAAACGAGTTAAAATTAAATATTTTACGTCAAAATGCCCCAAAATCGAATCCAATGGGAGAAGATTTTGATTATGCAAAAGCATTTAATAGTGTCGATTTTGATGCTTTAAAACAAGATGTTATTAATTTAATGACAGACTCACAAGATTGGTGGCCAGCTGATTACGGCCATTATGGTGGACTTATGATTCGTATGGCATGGCATAGTGCTGGAACCTACAGAGTTGGAGATGGTAGAGGTGGTGCAGCAACAGGAAACCAACGTTTTGCTCCTTTAAATAGTTGGCCAGATAATGGTAATTTAGACAAAGCGCGCTTGCTTTTATGGCCAATTAAAAAGAAATATGGAAATAAAATTTCTTGGGCAGATTTAATGATTCTTGCAGGAAATTGTGCATTGGAATCTATGGGATTTCCTACCTTCGGTTTTTCTGGTGGTAGAGAAGATGTTTGGGAACCAGAACAAGACATTTATTGGGGTAGCGAAACAGGTTGGTTAGATAACGACGAGAGATATGATACCAGTGATGGCGATTTAGAAGGGCATTTAGGTGCCGCTCACATGGGGTTAATTTATGTAAATCCAGAAGGTCCTAATGGTGTTCCAGATCCATTAAAATCTGCTCACGATATTAAAATTACCTTTGGTAGAATGGCAATGAATGATGAAGAAACAGTTGCCTTAGTTGCTGGAGGGCATACATTCGGAAAAGCGCATGGAGCTGCTGACCCAGAAAAATATGTAGGTAAAGAACCTCATGGCGCTCCAATTGAAGAAATGAGTACAGGTTGGAAGAATTCTTTTGGAACAGGAGTTTTAGATGATGCGATTACAAGTGGTATTGAAGGACCATGGACACCCAACCCAACAAGATGGGATAATGAATATTTTGATGTTTTATTAAATTACGACTGGGAATTAACGAAAAGTCCTGCTGGCGCATATCAATGGACACCAACTGCAGCATCAAATGCCAAAATGGCTCCAAAAGCAGGTGACCCAAATGGCAAACAAGCTTTAATGATGACTACTGCAGACATGGCTTTAAAAATGGATCCTACTTACTTAGAAATATCTAAACGTTTCCATAAAGACCATAAAGCATTTGAAGATGCTTTTGCTAGAGCTTGGTTTAAATTAACACATAGAGATATGGGCCCTATTTCTCGTTATTTAGGTCCAGAAACACCTAAAGAAGAATTGCTTTGGCAAGACCCAATTCCTACCGTAAATTATACCTTATCTGATGCTGATATTTCTTCATTAAAAAAACAAATTTTAGCTACAGGTTTAACTGTATCGCAATTAGTCACTACAGCATGGGCCTCTGCCTCTACTTTTAGAGGTTCCGACAATCGTGGTGGTGCAAATGGAGCAAGAATTCGTTTAGAGCCACAAAAAAGGTGGGACGTAAATAACCCAGAACAATTACAAAAAGTTTTAGCAACTTACGAAAAAGTTCAAGAAGAATTTGACGGTACAATTTCAATGGCAGATTTAATTGTTTTAGGTGGAAATGTTGGGGTTGAAGAAGCCGCTCGTATTGCAGGACATTCTGTTACAGTGCCATTTACGCAAGGAAGAGGAGATGCATCTCAAGAACAAACAGATGTAGAATCTTTTAGTCATTTAGAACCTTTAGCAGATGGATTTAGAAATTATATGAGTCCGAAATTAGAAAATGTTGCCGCAGAAGATTTATTGGTTGATAAAGCCAATTTATTAACTCTTTCTATTCCAGAAATGACTGTTCTTGTAGGCGGTTTACGCGTTTTAGGAGCGAATTACAACGACTCTAAACATGGCGTTTTTACAGATAAACCTGGTAGTTTAACAAACGATTTCTTTACAAACATTCTTGATTTTTCTTTAACTTGGAAAGCTACAAATTCAGATAATAAAGAATTTATAGGAAGAGACAGAAAAACAAATGCCATGAAATTTTCTGGAACTAGAGCAGATTTAATTTTTGGTTCAAATACCGAACTAAGAGCTGTTGCAGAAGTTTACGGAGCAAATGACGGGCAAGAAAAATTTGTAAATGATTTTGTAAATGCTTGGGCTAAAGTGATGAATTTAGATCGTTTCGATTTATAAGTTTTATTTTTCGTAACGTCCTAAAATAGCGTTGCAAAATTTGTATTCTAAGAAGCTGTCACAAAAGTAAATTTAACTGTGATTTTGAGTGAAGTTGAAAAATCTAAAATATTGAAATTCAATAAGTAAGATTTCTCCATTACAGTCGAAATAACAAGTTTTAATACTTTCGAGACAGCTTCTTTTTTTGGGGTTTTAAATTGTTTTCTTTCGATGGCATCAAACCATAGAATATGCAAGTTTACGCCTTTTTAATATGCGAACCTGACTCGATATACGTTTGTTCTCCTTCTTGATATTTACTAATTCCAAAGCCACTATGTATGCAATAGCAACCGTATTCTCCTTTTTTATTTAAAGCAACATACCCAACTTGAAAGTTTTTAAAATTAGGATTCGAAGTTACAATTCTTCTTACCCCTTCTTCGCAAGCTTCTTGTGGTGTTTTTCCTTGGCGCATTAATTCTACAATTAAAAAACTACCAACGGTTTTTAAAACTTCTTCTCCCATACCAGTTGCTGTAGCTCCACCCACTGTATTGTCTATAAACAAACCAGAACCAATTATGGCAGAATCTCCAACCCTACCAGCCATTTTATATGCCAGGCCACTTGTGGTACAACCTCCAGAAATATCACCATTTTTATCAATTGCCAGCATGCCAATGGTATCGTGATTTTCTATATTTATAATCGGTTTATATTCCGATTTTTCTTTCCATTTTTCCCATGCTTTTCTCGTATTTTCATTTAACAAATCTTGCCTTTTAAAACCTTGAGAAACTGCAAATTGTTCTGCACCTTTTCCTGCCAATAAAACGTGGGGTGTTTCTTCCATAACTTTACGAGCCACAGATATTGGATGGGCAATATTTTCCATACAAACAACGGCACCATAGTTTCCTTCTTTATTCATAATACAGGCATCTAAGGTAACATTTCCATCTCTATCTGGTGTTCCGCCATTACCTACAGTTGTATTTCTTAAATCTGCCTCTTCTACTCTACAACCTACTTCAATTGCATCTAAAGAATTGCCACCTTTTTCTAAAACTTCCCAAGCCGCTTTTGTAGCGTTTTTAAAATTCCAAGTGGCAACCACTACAGGAACAACTGCTTTACCTGTAGAAACTGGCTTATTTTCTTTTTTAGTATCATTACAACTTATTATTGAAGATGATACTGTAACTAAACCCAATCCTGTTACTGATGCTTTTTTTAAGAAATTCCTTCTTTTCATTTTTAATTACTTTTTTAGTTGATGAAATATCGTGAAAACAAATGCTCCTCTTTCTATCATTTTGTGATGCAATATATAATTTCTATTGATTTTCTTTTCCATTAATTGCAAAATTTATAAATATACCTATTTTCTTTATCTTTATTTTGGGTTGATGTTGCCTAAGTAATGCTGTCGATTTAAGTAAATTTTACGGTTAAAATGAGTGAAATTTGTGCTGAGTTCTCGATGCGATTTTTCGAACCTTAAAATCACTCGAACTGACAATAATTTCGTTTATGATGGAAATGAAACTATTTTTGAGCAAAAAACTTAGATTCTAAAAAGCCTAATCCGTACCCTAAAAACTGAATAAATGAAGTTACCATACTTAAAAAAGCCACTTTAATATTTTTATTTTGAAGTAAAGAATCTATAAAAATTAACAAAAAGTAAAATGCATAAAAATACAAAAGCTGAAAACATCCAAAAAAGGCCAACAAAATACTTAAGTCGAAACCTAAAATAAATACACTTGGAAACCAATAAGTAATTTTTGCAGTTTCTGGGTATTTTTTATTTAAAATAGGTCTTGCGGTTCCAAAACCGAATGTTTGTTTGTAAAACTGTTGAAGGGTGCTTCTACGTTTGTGATACACAAATGCTTTTTCTATTAATTGTGTTTCGAATCCGTTTTTCCATAAACGAAAAGTAAAATCGATGTCTTCTCCGTTTTTCATTTTAGAAAAACCGTTTGTTTTTTCAAATGCTTTTTTAGACACTCCTAAGTTGAAACTTCTTGGCTGAAATTTTCCTACTCCTTTTTTCTTTCCGCGAATTCCGCCTGTAGTTAAAACAGCTGTCATCGAATAATTGATTGCTTTTTGTAAGGGCGTAAAACTTTTATGTGCAGCATCTGGTCCACCAAAAGCATCTGTAAAGTTGGTTGCCAATGCTTTTTTTACTTCAGATACATATTGGGTTGGAACTATAACATCTGAATCTAAAATGATCAAATAGTTTCCTGTGGCTTTTTGCATTCCGAAATTTCGACTCGCTCCTGCTCCACTATTTTCTTTGAAAAAGTATTTTACATCTAATTGATTTTGATACTTTTTTACAATTTCTTCGGAAGATTTTGTAGAACCATCTTCTATTATTAAAACCTCGAATTCTTCGGAAACGTCTTGTTTTGTAAGACTTTTTAACAACTCGTTTATTTCTTGTGGACGGTTGTAAACGGGAATTATAATGCTAAAGCGTAGTTTCAAAAGTTTTAAAATTTCTTAATTGTAAATGTAAAAAAATAAAAAAGTTGAAGGTTCTTATTTCTAAAAAACTTCAACTTTTAAATGTGATGTATTTTTCTTTGTGTCTAAAAGCTGGCAAACAAGCTTAGCCCTGATTGAAACGACATCCTTTTTTACTGTCAGTTCGAGTGATTTTTGTGACGAAGGAAGAAAAATTGTATCGAGAACAGAAGTAAAAAAGATATAGTGGAAAGCAGGAAATAGCTCCAAATCTTTCTACTGCGCTCAAGATAACAGGCGCTACTCAAATTTTTCCATAACTGCATCGCTTACGCCCATGTTCGAGAAGCCTCCATCATGAAATAAGTTTTGTAATGTTACTTTTTTTGTTAAATCGGAAAATAGCGAAATTGTATAGTCTGCACAGTCTGCAGCTGTTGCGTTTCCTAGGGGACTCATTTTTTCTGCGTAAGCAATAAAACCGTCGAAACCTTTTACACCACTACCTGCTGTGGTTGGTGTTGGCGATTGAGAAATGGTATTTACTCGTACTTTGTGGTCGCGACCAAAGAAGTACCCGAAACTGCGTGCAATGGATTCTAGATAGGCTTTATTGTCTGCCATATCGTTATAATCTGGAAAAACTCTTTGTGCTGCCATGTATGTTAACGCAACAATGCTACCCCATTTGTTCATAGCGTTTTTGTTGTATAAAACATTCATGGTTTTGTGGAAAGAAACTGCAGAAACATCCCAACCTTTTGTGGTAAAATCGTATTTTGGGTCTGTATAATGTTTTCCTTTTCTTACGTTTACAGACATTCCTATGGAGTGTAAAACGAAATCTATTTTTCCGCCTAAGATTTCCATCGATTTTTCTACTAAATTTTCTAAATCTTCTACAGATGTTGCGTCTGCAGGAATAATTTGCGAGCCAGTTTTTTCTGCCAAGGCGTTTAATTCGCCCATTCGCATGGCAATTGGCGCGTTTGTTAATACAAATTCTGCGCCTTCTTCATGTGCTCTTTCTGCTACTTTCCATGCGATGGAATGTTCGTTTAATGCTCCAAAAATAATTCCTTTTTTTCCTTTTAGTAAGTTGTACATGTTGGTTTTTGGTTATAAGCCTTTTATCCTCTGGACATTTCCCCAAAAGGGGAAAATTAAAAAAGCAAGTTGGTTCTTTATTATTTTCTACAAATATAAATTAAAGTGGCTTTTTTTGCCACAAATTCGAAAATTTATCTAAGATACTTTACTTTTTAGCTAAAAGCCTTCTGTTGTGGGGCTAGAGGCTTGTTAACAATTCTTTTGCATGTGTTAAAGCAGATTCTGAGATGTCTTTTCCACTTAACATTTCTGCAATTTCTACAATTCTTTCTTCTTTAGAAAGTTGTTTTAAATTGGTGGTTGTAATGCCATTTACTTCTTCTTTATAGACTTTGTAATGGTTATTGCCTTTTGCTGCGATTTGTGGTAAATGTGTAATGGCAATAACTTGCATGTGGTTGCTCATCTGTTGCATAATTGCTGCAATTTTATTGGAAACTTCTCCTGAAACTCCTGTATCTATTTCGTCGAAAATAATGGTGGGCAAATGTATGTTTTCTGATAATATTTTTTTTACAGACAACATTATTCTCGATAATTCTCCTCCTGAAGCAACTTTTTTTAGTTCACCAAAATTACCGCCTTTATTGGCTGAAAACAAAAATTCTAAATTGTCTTTTCCGTTTGAAAAATATACAATCGTAGGTTTTATTTTTATGGAAAAACGGGCATTTTGCATGCCTAAATCTGCCAGTAAACTTTCTAATTCTTTGGTTAGTTTCGGTATTGCAGTTTTTCTTGATTTTGTAATTAAATCGGCTACTTTGTCTAATTTTTCTGAGACTGAATGAATTTCTTGTTTTTTCTTGTTGATTACTTCTTCTGCAGATTCAACTTGCTGTACTTTTTCGGATAATTCCTCGAAAACAACTAATAATTCTTGAACTGAATTTACGGTATGTTTCTTTTGTAAGTTGTAAATTAACTGCAACCTGTCATTAATTTCTTCTGCTTCATTAGGGTTAAAATCTACATTTTCGTTAAAATTTTCTAACTCTGTAACGATATCGTCTATTTCTATTTTTACAGAAGTAATTCTTTCTGCTATTTGTTGGTATTCTTTAGAAAATGCAGCTATTTTAGACAATCGATTTTCTAAGGTATTTAGCAAATTCTGAATTCCAATTTCTTCATTGATAGAAATTTCTAAAGCCTCAGATACATTTATTTTTATGTCTTCGATGTTATTTAACTTCTCTAATCGTTCTTCTAAATCTTCTTGCTCATCAACTTTTAAATTTGCTTTTTCTAATTCTTTAAACAAGTGCAAATTATAATCGTACTGCTGATTTGCCTCTTTTTGAACGCGCTCTAATTCCTTTAGTTCTTTTTCTAGTTGTTGTAATTGTAAGTAACCTCTTTGGTAAGCATCGATTTGTTTTTTATTCTTCGCCAATGCATCTATCACAGAAAATTGAAAAGCATTGTCGGACAATTCCATGGTTTGATGCTGCGAATGCACATCAATTAATTGATTTCTTAATTCGTTTAAAACGGATAAGTTTACAGGCGTGTCGTTTACAAAAGCGCGCGATTTTCCTGAAGGCAAAATTTCTCTTCTAATAATGGTTTCTGCTTCGTAATCTAAATCGGCTTTCTTAAAAAAAGCTTCTAAATGATAGTTGGCAATTGCCATTTTAGCTTCTACGATACATTTTTGTGAGGTATCTTTTAGAGAAGACAAATCTGCCCTGTTTCCTAAAACCAACCCTAAAGCGCCTAAAAGTATCGATTTTCCTGCACCAGTTTCTCCAGTAATAATGGATAAACCTGAAGAGAAATCAATTGATAATGAATCGATTAACGCATAGTTATTTATGGAAAGTTGTGTGAGCAAATTCAGTAATTTTTGTGGGATAAAATTAGTGAATTAAATCTACAAATTGAAAATCTAATTTATAAAATCTATCAAATTAATTTAGGCATTTGTTGTTGCCATAAATTATAATAATGCCCTTTTTTAGCGTATAATACCTTATGATTTCCTTGTTCTAAAACTTCTCCTTTTTGTAAAACTACAATTTCATCAGCATTGATTATTGTGCTTAATCTGTGTGCAATAATTATAATGGTTTTGTTTTCTAAACGCAATCGCTCAATTGCTTTTTGAATATAATTTTCTGAAGTAGAATCTAAAGACGAAGTCGCTTCATCTAAAACCAATACTTCTGGCTTTTTATGCAAAGCTCTTGCAATGGCGATGCGTTGTTTTTGGCCTCCAGAAAGTGTTGCTCCGTTTTCTCCAAGATAGGTGTTAAATCCATTAGGTAAACTTTCTATAAACTCTAAAATACCAATAGATTTACAAATATCTATAATCAATTCCATATCTGGGACAAAATCTCCCACAGCAATATTGTCAATTACATTTCCTGCAAATAAATCTATTTTTTGTGGCACTACACTTACCAATTCTCGTAAACTTTCGTGCTGAATATATTTTAAATCTAAATCCCCAATAGTAATTTGTCCTTTTTGTATGGGGTATAAGTTTTGGAGTAAAGAAATTAAAGTAGATTTACCAGAGCCACTTTCACCAACAATTGCTGTAATATTTCCTTTTTTAATTTTTAAGTTGAAATCTGTAAAAACTTGTACTCTTGTACCATATCTAAAAGCTACGTTTTTAAATTCGATGTCGTCAATCTTCTCTTTCTTCAATACTACTTTTTCCGTGTTTTCTTCCCTTTCTAAATCCATAATCTCAAACAAACGGTCTGCTGCAATTAAAGCATTTTGTATTTGTTTATTTGCTCCAATTAAACTAGCTACAGGGTTCATAAAATAACCTATAATTGCATAAAAGGACAATAATTCTCCCGGTGTAATTTCTCGTTCAATTACAAAATATGAACCACTCCATAAAAGGATGATTGTAAATAATTGTGCTATAAAGCTTGTGGAAGTGCCTGAAAAAACTGAATTTAAAGCAGATTTATAACCAATGTGTAACAAATTTATAAAACGAGTTTCTGTTTTAATATTGGCAAAACTCTCTAAACCAAAACGTTTTATTGTACCTACAGAATTTAAAGACTCTACTAACTGACTTTCTAATTCTGCTGAACGCTCCATTATTTTACGCTCTGTTTTTTTGTTGAGTTTGTTTATGATAATATAAACAACTAAATATAAAGGAATTACCAACAACATAATTAAAGCCAATTTCCAATAATATAGAAACATAATACCAAAAGAGAAAAACAAAATGAGTATGTTTACCGTTAAACTTAAAGATACATCATTAATAAAGGCTCTAATTTTAACGGCATCATTGATACGAGAAATAATTTCTCCTACACGCATCGTATCAAAAAACTGCTGTGGTAATTTTAACAAGTGTTTGTAGTAACCTAGAATTAAACGAGCGTCTATTTGTTGACCTGATTTGATAAGAAATACATCTTTAAAAACACCTATTATAATTTGTAAAACCAATAACAGCAACATTATAATACTCAATAGATTTAACAGTTTTGTATTACTGCCTACCAATACATAATCTGTTATCTTTTGTATATAAATAGAAGTAGAAAAACCTAATAAAGTATAAATGATAGCGCCAACCAAGGCTTGTAATAAAACAAATTTATGTGGTTTTAATAAAAACCAAAAACGTTTTAAAACAGATACTTTTTCGTTTGTTGGTACAAATTCTTCTTTTGGTAGTAGTAAGACTAAAACACCTGTCCATTCTTTTAAAAATTCTTGATGAGTTTTTTTATGGATTTTCCCATCTCCTGGATCCATAATTTTAATGTATGTTTTGGTAACTTCGTAAATAACCACATAATGATGCAATTGTTCTTTTACAATAATATGTGCAATTGCAGGTTTTGGTATTTTAAACAAACTATCTAATTCGCCACGTACACCTTTAGCTTCAAAGCCTAATTTTTCTGCGGCTTCTATAAGTCCTAAAACATTTGTGCCTTTTTTATCTGTACCAGCATACTGGCGAATGCGGGCAATAGGTATTTGTAAATTGTAATGTGCAGATATGGACGCTAAACAAGTTGCACCGCAATCTGTAATGTCGTGTTGTTTGATGGTAGTTTTTACCATTTTAATAATTTAATATGGCAAAGAAAGGTGTGTTTACTGCAATTTTGTTGCAGGATATTAATTAAAAATTTAAGTAATCTAATTTAATAAATTTGAAATAATATGTAACCTTAATTAAAAAGATTTTTTTATTTCTCTGTAGAAAATCAATATTATTAAGATTATTTATTTTATTAATTTCAAAAGCTAACTTTTTTTTTAACTGTTTTTTCTTTAAGTTTACACCACCTTCATAAAAATTATTTAAATTCATTTTGTTAATATTTGATTAAATTGAATATCTAAGTAAGATAAATCCATCACGAAAATAATAACTCATTTTCATATTTATAAATCATAGGTAAATATATAAAAATGTAGGCACTTTCGTGAGTAAGTGAATTTTCCAAGAATAATATTAAAAAAGTCAACATTTATAATTTTAGGTGTTGATTTTTTAGTTTTTCCTGATTTTTTGAGTATTTTTTGTAATTTTCTTTCCAATCAAGGTATAGCTATCCCTTGGTTTTTTTGATGGTTTTTTATTTTTTAGGCTACTTTTTGTTGCTGTAGTTTTAGCATCCTTCTACCAATTTCTAGTGCATTGGCAGTATGGATTCCAAAGAATATCCATAGGATTTCATTAGATTTTGTTTTTGCTTTGATTTTCTTAAGATGATAGTGTTCTTTTTCTTTGCCAAAAGAACCTTCTAATCTTGAAGCTCTTTCTTTAGTAATCATCGCTTTAAGTTTCTACTGTTGTTGTAATGTTTTGAGGATTTTCCTTTGGGTTTAAAGTCTGTTTGGATTTGATTTTGAGTTAAAAAAACACGGTTCTTATTGGTAGCGTAAATAGCACCTGCTCCTATAACTTTTACTTTTGTTCTACTAAGCCCTTGTGCTTTATGAATAGTATTTTTTAGTTGAGTTCCCTCGTTAAAATTATCAAAGCTAATTTTTTGAATAAAGTTGATTCAATCAATTTGCAGTTTGTTAACCTTTGCTCCAAACTCTACTTATTTAACCTCTTTGCCACGTACAATTGGACGAACATAATCTTTGTGTAAACTTACAATTCTATTTCTAGGTTTTTCTACTTTGGTAAAGTATAGCAACTGTTGTTTGTACACTTTTTTAATATTAGATATATATGTTATTGACTAAAATAATGGATAATAATGCCTATAAGTAAACTTACAATAGATCCACTTAAATTTACTGAAGAATGAACAAGAGCAACTAAAAAAAAATGTGATTTAATATCTTTTCTAATTTTACTTACTTCGTAAATAAAAGCAAAAAATAATCCCATTATAAAAGCAAGTAAACTATACAAATAACTATTAGCGTTAAAGTAGTGCATAAACCCAAATAAAAAGCCTGATATTAAAATTAGTAATGGTTTATGTATTTTTTCAAATAATAATCGAAAAAATTCAATAGTAAAAAATTGATACACTAAGGTTTCATATAATGGAGCAAAGAATACAGAAATAAAAATATATGTATATAAACTATAATCAGGAACTCCTTTATGGTCTGATAAATTAATATCAAAAAAATAAACTAAGGTAATTGAAATTAGTATGTTCCATAAAATAGGTATTAAAAATACGTAGATTAAAAAATTTCTTCTTTTTAATTTTAAAAAATAATTTATCATATTAGTTTGTTAAAAAAACTATACCTTTTTAAAAAGGTATAGTTTTAATGCATTTTAATTAGAAATATCCTCTACCAGTTCCATAACTATGACCAGCTGCTGCTGCATTTGCAGAAGTTATAAAGTCCTTTTTAGCATCTCCCGATAAAATATATTCAGCAAATGCCGCCCACCAACTCCTCTTTGGTGTATTACCACCACCATCAATATTAATCATTTCTTTAGTATTCAACTCATGAACATCAAAATTTTGTAAATTTTTCATAAAATTACTTTTTTAAAAATTATTAATTTATTTTTTGGTTGTATTTTTTTACAATCCGTATCAAAACACTATTATATGCATCTAATATTGTTTTGATGTTACAAGTATAATTTTGTTCCCTGGAAAAACCTTGCACTTAACAAATTATTTTTCAAAAAGTAACTGCTTCCGAATATTTGCGTTACTTCGTTGTTAGTTAAAACGGAAATTAAAACGTGTAAATCAAAATCGTTACAATAGTAGTGTCCTTTTATTAATATTCTATAAAATCTAAAAACATTGGTCCCTTTTTTATCTGTACCAGCATATTGTCGAATACGAGCAATAGGAATTTGTAATTTAAAATGTGATGCTATAGATGCTAAGCAAGTTTCACCACAATCTGTAATGTCGTGTTGTTTAATAGTGATTTTTGCCATTTAATTAATTTAATATGGCAAAGAAAAGATTGTTTACTGCATTTTTTTGCAGGGAAAAATTAATTTCTTTTTTTATTTTTTTTAAAGAAAAAATAAAAAGCAAAAATTGTTACGGTAGCCCAAAACAAAATAAATAAAAATGAATTTACTTCATAACCAAATACAGTTTTTTCTGTTTGATTATAAAAACAATAATAAATTATTTCTATTATACCAATAACACCTATAATCAATTGTGATATATTTTTCATTATTGTAAATAATATTCCTTAATTAAATTAATTGAATTATAAACAAGATGTACAAGTAATACAGCTAAAAAAGGATTAATTTTTTTATTTTTTTTGTAGAATATATAAAGACTTCCAAACCACAAACCAAGAACAAAAGTAGCTATTACATATGCTACATTATATTGATGTAATACCCCAAAAACTGAAGCAGAAAATAAAATAGAATATATGAATTTGTACTTTTTTTTTGAGAGTAATTGTAGGGAAATTTCAATTATAATAAATTGCACTAAGAAAGTTTCTATTAAAGGTGCTAAAATTATTACTTCAATAATTACCGCTGAAAAAGATGAATAATTACTAAAATCAATGTTGAAAATTCCCTTTCCGTAAAAATGCTCTAGAAAAAGCTGCAATAATTCTCCTAAAAGAAATGACACTAATACAATTAAGAGTAATTGATTAAAAATATTTAATCTAATAAATTTATGAAAACTTCGTTGCATTTATTTCTTATGTTAAATAAAAGTTGACTCTATTTTAATAAAGTCAACTTTTGTTTTTAATCGTGGCTACAAGATGAACTACATTCTCTCGTAGCTCCATCCCAGATTTCATCGATGATGTAAATTGCTAAAAAAATTGGATTCCATGGAACTCTTGTTCCTCCTGAAATTTCTATAACTTCATTACTACTAATCTTTTGTACATTGTATTTATCTAAACTTTTCATAATATTTAGTTTTTTTATTTAAATTAAACACCATATTGTGTATGAACATATCCTGGAGCATATTTATCCATAGTATGAACCCACCAATGAACAAAATCTGCTATTGGACCTCCGCCTTTGGTTTCACTAATTTCTTTAGCATTCAATTCTTGAACGCCAAAATTTTGTAAATTTTTCATAAAATTACTTTTTTAAAAATTATTAATTTATTTTTTGGTTGTAAACTTTTTACAATCCATATCAAAACACTACTATATGCATCTAATATTGTTTTGATGTTACAAGTATAATTTTGTTCCCTGCAAAAACCTTGCAGGGAAGTAGTTTTCTTTAAAAAAATAGCTACCACCATATAAGTTTCTTGCATCTCCTTCTGTAATTACTTTTAGTGAAATGTTTAGTTCAATTTTAAAATCATTACAATAGTAATATGTTTTTGTTGTTCTTTTGTAGCAAATTTCTGCTCCTAAAATTTTAAGCTCATCAATTAGATTATGAATACTTCTTTCACTTATATTCATATACTTTGCCATATCTATTGGAGAACCTGTATTTTCATTTTGTATTCTTTGATGTAATTGCTGTAAGCGTTCTAGTTTTTTTAAGTTTTTCATAACAATATTATTTTTTTGTAATTTGATTTGTAGGGTTTACCCAATCATCCATTTTATCATACAATAAATCAAAAAGAGAGCGTTCTGTAAGTTCAAAACGAGCATTTACAAACATTCCTTTTTTTAATTGTCCTTTAAATCCATTTTTTAGTTGTAAAAAGTTTTGGTCTAATGAACATATGACTTTAAACATTGGTGTATTATTAATCATTTGAACATCGTTTCCAATTTCTTCAATTTTTCCATTGGCTAATCCCCATTGATTATAATTAAAAGCACTTACTTGAAAATTTACTTTATTTTCTTTTTTTAATAAACCAATATCTATTGGATTGACATAACATTCAACAATTAAATCAGATTTCGGTGAAATTTCTGCTAATTGAATTCCATTTTGTACAAAACTTCCTTTTTCAATTCCTTTTACGTTTAATAAAGTACCTGAAACTGGAGCTTTAATAACAGATAAGTTATTCGTTTCTTCTAATTGTACTTGATTGTTTTCTAATTCTTTTAATTGATTTTTTTGGTTCACTAATTCTGCTTGCCAACTGCTGTATTGTTGTTTCTTATATTGATAAATAGCATTTAAAGATAAATCGTATTCTAGTTTGCTATTATTGAGTGCTACTTTTGCTATTACTCCTTTATCGAATAATTTTTGACTCCGATTATAATCTTCTTTTATTTTTTGAAAGCGAGTATTTAATTCACCCAATTTTTGTTGATAGAAGTTATATTCTTGTTTATATTTTAAAGATTGTAATTTATTTGCGATTCTTTTTTGACTGGATAATAGTTTTAAATCTTCTACAAAATTTTTGGTTTCACTTATTAAGTTTGTGGTCGTATTTATTTGTTGAGTAATTGCTAAATTATTTATCAGTAATAAGGTGTCTCCTTTTTTTATTTGAAGATTGTTTTTAAGTTGATGAAAAATTACTTTTCCACTATTACTGCTTTCTAAAAGTATTCTTTCCTTGTCAGGTCTAATTAATCCTTGAGAAGTGCTATATATAGTAACATTGATAAAAAAAAGGCAAAGAAATCAATGCAGAAATTAAGGTCAACAAAATAATGCTGTAAATAATTTTACTTTTGTTACTGTGTTTAAATTGATGCACTTCAACCGTACTTTCTATAATTTCTTTAGGGAATATTTGTTGTTTCATTTTTCTTTTTCTTAAGCTATTTTACTAAGTTTCTAAATAATTAGTATTAGACATGGTGTAGTTTCTAAAAATAAAACAGAAAAATCAACTTGTCAATATCTAAAAAGTGATAAATTATTACTTTTTAATATAGTATTTAAGTGTAGTAATAAAGCCTAAGTAGTCGTTTTTGTTAGTTTTAAATTTTTACACAAAGTATTTTAATGGTGTTTTAAAACGAAAAAATCGGCAAAACAAACCACCTCTAAACCCTTATAAATAAAGGCTTATTACTTTTTAGAGTAGCTGAATACAGGGATAAGCATCCCTGAGTTCAGGGATGTAAAAAATATACGGTATTCAGGGATTGTGTTGTATTTCTTTATTACTTATTTTTAAAAATCCCCCTTAGCCATAATAATATTAATAATAATGGATAAGACAAAAAAAGTAAGAGAAAAAATTAGAATGTTAAGATTGCAAAAAGAATATACACAAGAAAATATTGGCGACTTCTTAGGAATTGGCCAAGTTGCTTATTACAAATTAGAAAGTGGTAAAACACAATTAAAAGTAGAAACACTTATTAAATTAGCAAATATCTTAGAAGTAACCCCAAGTTATTTGTTGGAAGGAGTATCTTAATCCATTTTTCTCCACTTAGAATTGTTGTTTGGAGATATTTTTCTTAAAGTTTGTATCAATTGGTTTTTGTTTCTGGTTACTGGACCTTCTGAATAAATGTTTACCAATTCATCTCCTTTTGCATCGAAAAACAAACGAATTAAGTAATTTCCAATCGATTTATTATAAATATTCTGCAAAGCAATAACACTGTTTTCAATCTCTTGTTTTCCAACATCTTTATTCGAAGAAAACTGGTCTAAACCTTTCCTATGGTAATTGTACAGCGTGTTTCTGTACGATTTTAGTTTTGGAGACAACAAATTGTCTATCAATAAATATTTGTTTTGTTTGCCCACCACATTTTGCCAAGTTGCCAAACCACTTTGTTGTGCTTGTAACATTACGTTTTGTGCTTCTTTTAATTGTGCTTCTCCACCAAACTTTAAAAAAGTGTCGGCATCTAATCCTAAAATTATGTTTACATAAAATACTATGGTAGATACCAAATTGCTATCAAAAGAATTTCTGTTGTAAATTAATGGATCGAACTCGTTGTATTTAAAAGAAAAATCGTTGTCTTTTAAGTTTAAAACAGGACTTGCATAGCTAGAATTATACACAGGTCTTGTAGATTGTACTTGCAGCGTCGCCTTAAAATTATTGTTTTCTCTGGAAGTAATAATCATGGTAATGGCACAATCTATACGTTCTTCTGGTTTTACCGTTTTATTTGTCCATTTGGTTTGGTTGATATACTCTGTTAATGCTTTTTGAAGTGTTGTAAAAACTTGCTTGTTAGAACCTGCAATTTGCTCTGAATTTATGGTAACCAAACAGTTTAATTCTTGAGCATTGCTGCTTAAAATTAAGAAAAAGAATAAAAAAGTAATTACTATTTTTTGCACTTTATTGTATTTTAATATCTGTTTGTATGCAGTTGAGAACTAACTAAAAAACCTCTCGCAAGCTACGCTTTTATCTTCAAACTGAAAACCATTTCATTTTTTAATAATGCTCGAGGAGACAAGAAATATTAAGAGAGTTTCTTAATAATTTCGTTAATAATGTCTTTTGCAACTTCTTGTTTCGATTTTAATTCGAATGATTTTTCATTCAAATTTTTATCAATAATCGTAATTTTATTTGTGTCTGTCGCAAAACCTGCACCTTTATCTTGTAAAGAATTTAACACAATTGCATCTAAATTCTTTCGAGTTAGCTTGCCTTTTGCATTTTCTAATTCGTTATTTGTTTCCAAAGCAAAACCAACTAAAAATTGATGTTTTTTAATTGCTCCTAAAGAAGCCAAAATATCTTTTGTTGGTGTTAACTGAATCTCTAACGAAGCATCTGTCTTTTTTATTTTCTGTGTAGCAATATTTTTTGGTTTATAATCGGCAACTGCTGCAGAAAGTATGGCAATATCTACCTCTTCGAAATATGTATGTGATGCTTTGTACATTTCTTCTGCAGAAATTACATCGATTCTATGTACAAAAGAATGTTTTATTTGTTGATGGGAAGGTCCAGTAATTAAGAAAACCTCTGCTCCTAAATTTGCGGCTGCTTTTGCAATTGCAAATCCCATTTTTCCTGAAGAATGGTTGCCTATAAAACGAACAGGATCTATTGCTTCGTAAGTTGGGCCAGCTGTTAATAATAGTTTTTTTCCTTTTAAGGGTAATTTAGATAAAATATCTTTTTCCATAAAGGAAACAATGTCTTGGGGCTCTGCCATTCTTCCTTCTCCTACCAAACCACTTGCCAATTCGCCTGAAGTTGCAGGAATTAGAAGGTTTCCAAAGTCTTTTAACTTTTTTAGGCTTTGTTTTGTAGATGGGTGTTTGTACATGTCTAAATCCATTGCTGGTGCAAAGTAAACAGGACATTTTGCAGACAAATAAGTGGCTAACAACAAATTATCGCAAGTACCATTGGTCATTTTAGACAAGGTATTGGCTGTTGCTGGTGCAATAATCATATAATCTGCCCAAAGCCCCAAATCTACATGATTATTCCAGAGTTCATTCTCGTCTTCTTTATCGTAGAAAGTAGAATAAACAGGATTTTTAGAAAGTGTGGAAAGTGTAAGAGGTGTTATAAAATCTTTAGACGCAGGAGTCATAATAACTTGAACTTCTGCGCCTAGTTTTATAAATAAACGAACCAAACTTGCCGTTTTATAAGCGGCAATTCCAGCAGTTATTCCTAAAAGAATTTTTTTTCCGCTTAAGACAGACATTATTGCGCGTCTGGAGTTCTGTGGTATATTTTATTGTTTAACCATTCTTCTACCGCGATTGCAGTAGGTTTTGGCAATCTTTCGTAAAATTTAGAAACTTCTATTTGTTCTTTATTTTCAAATACCTCTTCTAAACTATCGTTATAAGTTGCGAATTCGTCTAATTTTTCGACCAATTCTTTTTTTAAATCAGAATTTACTTGCTCTGCTCTTTTTGCAATGATAGAAATTGCTTCGTAAATATTTTCTGTAGGTGCTTCTAATTCATTCTTATCGTAAGTAATGGTTGTTAGAGGCGCTTTTGTATCTTTATAATCCATAATTATTTTCCTTTTTGAGTGTCTTCTAATTTTTTCATTTGTGCTATTAAAGCATCTATTCTTGTTTTTTCTTTTTGAAGTTTTGCTAACATTTCGTTAGCGTCTTCTAAGTAAGTTGTTTCAGGAAAACTTCTTAGCAACTTTTCATAAGCATCTATTGCATTTTTAATACGCTCACTTTTTCTTCTATCTGTACTTTTAAAAACAAAATCGTTTGCTGCTTTAAAACGATAGTACAAGGCTTCTTCTTTAAACGCTGTTCCTAAATAATCTTCTAATAAATTATCGAAAGCTTGTATCGCGGCATTGTAATTTCTAGAATCGTAATCTGCAGTTCTATAATATGTTTTTGCAATTTCGAAATATTTCTTCTCTAATTTATAACGGAGTTCTTTATAATCTCTATTTGCTTCTTCTATTCTATCTGAATCTGGATAGGTATTTATAAAATTTTGATAAGATTCCAATGCTTTGTTGGTATCTGTTGGATCTAAACTAAAACGTGGAGAGGCTAATTTGTAACTATTTGCAGATAAAAATGCCGCTTCTTCTTTTTTAGAACTTTTTGGATAATTCTTTGTAAAACGATCAAAATAATAACCTGCTAACGTATAATTTTTTCGTTAAAGTTAGATTGCGCAACCATAAATTGAATACGCTCCATTTGAGGTTTTCCTCTGTAAGCTGGTGTTATTTTCTCGAATAAACGCAAAGCTTTACCGTATTTTTGACTTTCGTACATTTTTACGGCCATTTTATACTGCTCTGCTGTAGTACCTTTATTTAATACTTTTTGATATTCACCACAAGAAAACAGTAGTAAACTAAGTGTAAATAAACACGCTAAATTTTTAATTTTTTGCATCGGGCAAAATTAGTGATTAATAATGGATTATAAAAGAATTTATTTTTTCTTAAATATTTCTTTTCTTTTTGTTTCTGAAACAGGTTCTGCAAGACAATTTTAAAAAAGCTTAATAAAACTTTTTTCGAAAATAAAACGATTTTTTATAGGGTTCTATTGTACTGTAAAATTACCATCACAAAACAACAAAAAAAGTGTAAAGTGTTCCTAAAAGTTTGTTAATCTTACCTCTTCTTTTTAGTTATAATTGAAGTTTTTAATTAACATTTCTTCTGTAAGTTGTTACAATTTTATTTTTAATCTATTTTAACCAATCTCTAATTTCTATATATTGCTATAAATAAAAATTAATTTTGTTGCAAACTGTTTTAAAATTGTTTTACGAATTTTGCTATTTTAGTTTGTAGTGCTTCACTTGCAGAAACCAATGGCAGTCTTACTCGATTCGAAGAAATGTGTAATTCTTGTAAAACGGCTTTTATTCCTGCTGGATTATTTTCAGCAAAAATTAAGTCGATAATTTCCATCATTTTAAAATGAATGGCATAGCCTTCTTTATTTTTTCCTGCTAAACCAAAATTAATCATGGTAGAGAATTCTTTTGGAAATGCTTGCCCAATTACAGAGATAACTCCAGAACCTCCTGCTAAAGTTACTCCTAAAGCCAAATCGTCGTCGCCAGAAATAATTAAAAAATCTGCTGGTTTATCGCGCAATAATTCTAAATATTGTTGTGTATTATTGCCTGCTTCTTTTACACCCACTACGTTTTTAAAATCTTTTGCCAAACGAAGGGTTGTAGAAGCCTCCATATTTTTGCTGTTCTTCCAGGAACATTGTATAAAATAATTGGTTTTTCTGTAGCCTGTGCAATTGCTTTAAAATGCTCATAAAACCCTTCTTGTGTTGGCTTGCTGTAATATGGTGCTACAGACAAAATACCGTCGATATTTGTTAAATCTGTATTTTTTATTTCTTTTACAACTTCTAAGGTATTGTTTCCGCCAATTCCTAAAACCAAAGGCAAACGTTTTTGATTTGTTTTTACAATTACCTCTATAATTTGCTTTCTTTCTTCTTTCGAAATGGTGGCGCTTTCTCCTGTTGTACCATTAATTACTAGGTAATCTGTACCATTTTCTATGTTGAAATTTACCAATTTTACAAGTGCATCAAAATCTACACTAAAATCTTCTTTAAAAGGTGTAATTAAGGCAACTCCTGTTCCAATAAATTCTTGCATTATTTTTTATTTTTAGAGGTACAAAATTACACTTTTAAGATGTATATTTTTATACTTTTCTAAATTCTTAGAAAGAATAAACAACTTTATAATTAAAGTTTAATTTTAAAGTTTTTTAATAATTTGAAGGTATTTTTTTAACTCTAAAGTAAATTTACCGATATTTAAAACATCTTCGGAAATTTCTATTTCAAATAAGTTTGAGTTTATGTTCGAAAAACCAACTTTAAAAGATGCTTTCGATTGTAAAACTGCACTCTCTAAATACAGGTTGGGCTTGGTAAAATAACCAATTAACAAATCGAAAGGTTGTTCTAAAAAACTATTAAAATTTTCTTGAAAAAATTCTCCTTTCCAATTAATATCGTTTTCAGAGAAATGTTTGTAAGAGAATTTATTTAATTTATTATAGGGTCTAAAACTGTATATTTTTGCATTTCTAACTTCTAATGTTTTTTCAATAATCGATAAAACATCTAACTTCGAAGAAATTTCTTCTGTGGTTAAAATTGCTACAGATTGTATTTTCTTTTTAGAAAAAATTCTATTTTCTATAGATTGTTGTAAAGTTTTGTCGAACTTTTTTTGAAGAATATTGTGTTTTAGTTTTGTAAATTTCATTCGGAAATATAAATTCTAAGAGAGTAAAAATAAGCATTATTTGTTAGTAATTTCTAACTGTGAGACGCTTCCAGCGTAACAAAACTGGAGTAAAAATAAGCATTATTTGTTGGTAATTTCTAACAAAATAAATTGATTTAATTGTTTTCCATATGCTTGAAAATTGTCGTCGGAAACTAAAATTAACGTTTGGTTTCCGTTGGCTAATGTGGGACCAAATGTTATGCCTTCTATATTGTCTATAATACCGTTTGTTAATTTGTTTTGAACTGCTTCGAAATTAAATAAAAGGCGTTTTTTTAGAGGTTGAAAATTTGTGGTTTGCAAAGAATCTATTGCAATAATGTTTGTCGATTTTTCTTCGACTTGAGCATCGAAAATTCGAATGATATTTCCATAGCTTCCATAACCATTTTGGTAGGTTCTTTCTACCACAAAAAAACGATTTTTTTTATATTCTAAAATTGCAGTTACGCCATTTAAGTTTATATTTCCTTTTGCTGGTTTGGTAATTTTTTCTAATTGATAAGC
The DNA here is from genome assembly GCF_017498485.1 of Polaribacter batillariae. NCBI lineage: Bacteria > Pseudomonadati > Bacteroidota > Flavobacteriia > Flavobacteriales > Flavobacteriaceae > Polaribacter > Polaribacter batillariae. The sequence goes on from NZ_CP071795.1 coordinate 844,263, forward strand.
AAATTGTTTTGTCGCTTTTTTCGATTTTTTATCGAAATAAGTAATTCTAATCGGAGAATTGGTTGCTGTAAAAGTGGGTTCTACTCCATCAGATTTTAACACACCTTCCATTCCTATCCAAAACCCTTTTTTATCAAAACTTTTAGTAGAGGCTTCAAAAGTGGTATTATGATGCATGTTTTGTTCGTTTATCAAAGGTTTTGGAAGTGAAAATTTTTCGATAAAATTTCCTTTAAAATCTGTAGTAAATATCGTGGGAGCATTTTTATAATTTATAGAACCTTCGCTTACAAAGTTTACTTCGTTGGTAGTTTCATCTACAAAAATAGATTCTAAATCTAAATAATTATTGGTATAAAATGTATGGGTAGAATCTTTTAAAAACACAACATCTTTAAAAGTTACTGCTTTAAATTTGTTTGCTTCGATACTTATTTGTGCTTTTAAAAACCTTGGATTTTTTGCATCATCTACCACAAAATAGTAAAATCCGTTTGCTTTATCTAAGCCAGATAAACCACCTACTAAGGTGTTTTTAACATATATTGAATCTTGTAAAAGATACTCATCTAAAAATTGAAGTTGGGCTTGAGCCTCTTTTTTGCAAGCCGAAAAAGCAGTACAGAAAAAAATAAAATAAACGAAGTTTTTCATTTTTAAAGTTTCTTGCAAAGTTACTTTTTTTATGAATTATACCAGTTATTGTTTGAAATTACTGGAAAAGAAATGGATGTTTTTTTTCTTTATATAAAGAAGAAAACGAAAGCATAGCCTTAGCTATGGTTTTTTTATTCTGAAATAGAAAAGAAAAAAAGGCGATTTATTATAGGATTTTTCAAATGATAAATGGTATTACGTAAGCTTCAAATAAATAATTCGTCTAAAAAAAAACAAAATTCAGTTTAAAATGTTTAGCAAAGGCATCTTCGTTTTTAAAGTAATTATTGCTGTAATTATATTACAAACACTTTTTTATAAATTTTCGGGCGCAGAAGAAAGTGTTGCATTATTTACAAAATTGGCAGGAGAAAATGAAGCTTATTTACGAGTTGGTGTTGGTGTTTTAGAATTGATTGCCTGTATTCTTTTTTTTATACCAAAAACGGTTTGGCTCGGAGCAACTATGATTGTTGGTTTAATGGCTGGTGCTATTTTTTCTCACTTCACAATTCTTGGCATCCCTCATAATAATGATGGTGGTTTGTTATTTGGTTCGGCTTGTTTATCGCTGGTTGTGGCACTAATTGTGCTCTATATTGAAAGGAAAAATATTCCGTTGATTGGGAAAAGATTTTTTCTTTAATAGCTAAAAAATAGTTTCTTTTTAAAGAAAAAAATATCATCTAAAAATTAAATTCATCGCAATAAAAAGATATTTTTTTAAAATTATTTTATTTTTTAACATTTTTTTATTATAATTGCATTGTGTTTGAAATAAATATATTAAAAACACATATTTAACCCCTAACTGGTAAATAGACAATTTTACTTGAGTTGCCCTAACAACAATCGTTTAAAAATATAGAAGTTTACCCCTATCTAAAAAAGCAACTACAAAAGTAGTTGCTTTTTTTGTTAATAATATTTTCGGTTTAAATACGCTACTCTATACCCCTTTTACTATAAATGCTTTGCAAATTAAATATTGAGCCACAACATAGGTTGCCATTATTATAAATCCGTACATTTCTTTTGCTTCATAAAATTTATTAATAGCCAAAACGCTATCTGAAATTACAAAAATAAATGCTCCTAAAAACAACCATAGATTTGCTGTGCTTTTCTCTTGCAAGTAGTTTAAAAGTGCAACTACTCCGAAAGTAGAAATGGTAATTCCGTAAATAATTACAGGCAACAATAAATTGCCTAAACCGTCTTTTAAAACGCTTAATAAACTTATAAAAATAAGTGCAAACGGCACTGAAACTATCAATAGTTTATAAGGTTTTACTTTCTTTAAAAAACTTGTTGAAATTTTTATAAATAAAACATGTGCCAATAGAAATGATGCCAACCCAAATAAGAAAAATTTTTCCTTAAAGAGCAAAAAAACATCTCCCCAAAAAGAAAAAAACAGGGCAGAAACATACCAGAAATTAGGTTTTTTAACCGAAACTAAATACACAATGGTTAAAGTAATCATTAAAAAAGGTTTTGTAAAAAAAGCCCATTCGTTACTATTTACAAGACCATATAAATGAAAAACAACCACTGCTAAAAAAAGCATAGAAGCAGTTGTTATTTTAATTTGTTTTGTCATATGTATCCATTACAATTTTCTTCTATTATCGTCGGACTTTGTGTCGATTAATTTGTTATAAGGATCTACACCAACTTCTGTTGGTTTCTTATCTACAATAATGGAAATTTTATTGTTAATTTGAGTAATTTTATGTTTCTTTAAATAGAGTACTTTTTCCTCTTTTTTACCATCCACTTCCTCTTCTGTAAAAATACCAATATCTATATAATCTGCCAAAGGAACTGAATAAATTGGATTTTTAGAGCCTTCTTTTGTATATGAAATAGAATCTTTTTTGTTATCGCTATAATAACGTTTTCCTTTTTCATTATTTCTGTATTTAGACACTTCAAACTCTATGTTTACTTTGTATTTTCCGTTTTCTAGTTCTGTAGATTTTACATCTACAATTCTATTTTTATACAAAGTAATGGTTTCGAACATATCTTTAATAATGTATTGTAAAGAATCTGGTGTTGCTTCTCTAATAAAGTTAACCATTTCTACGGAAGTTGTATAAGGTGGCTCTTGAAATTTTACTTTATTTACGTATTTTTTAATCGCTCCATTAAAGTTTTCTTCGCCAATATAATCGCTTATTGCATATAAAACTAAAGAACCTTTTTGGTAATGAATATAGCCTTGCCCATCGTTATACATTAATGGTTTTTCTCTTTTAGACTCGAAAGTTCTTTGTCTTAAATAACCATCTAATGCGCTTTTTAAAAATTTACGCATTTTTGTTTTACCTTGTTTCTTTTCTATTACTTTTAAAGAAACATATTCCGACATACTTTCTGAGGTTAAAGTTGCTCCTAAAACATCTGCGCCAATTACCTGGTGCGCAAACCATTGGTGCGCTAATTCGTGTACCGTAATTGCAAAAGGATAATCTACACCACCATCTTTTGCATCGTTTACATCTGCTATAAAACCAACGCCTTCTGAAAACGGAATTGTGTTTGGAAAAGATTGTGCAAAACTGCCTGCTGTTCTTGGAAATTCTATAATTCTTACTTGTTTATGTTGATAAGGACTAAAATTCTTTGTATTGTATTCTAAAGAAGCTTTCATTCCCTTTATCATTCTATCTAAATTATACGTGTGTGGTTTATGGTAGTAAATTTCTAAATTTACATCTTTCCACTTGTCTTTTTTCACTTGGTATCTTCCAGAATTAAAAGCATAGAAATTTAAAATTTTACTATCCATTTTGTAATGGAAATATCTTCTATCGCCTTCTACCCATTCTTTTTGCAAATATCCTGGTGCAATTGCAATTTGCTCTTTAGAGGTTGAAACGGTTGCCTCAAAATCTATCCAATCTGCATCTCTAGAGATATACGTATTTCCTAAGGCTGTAGAATCTGTAGGTTCTGGCTTTAATTTATTGGGTGGCAAATCGTATTTTTTTCTTGTTTGATCGTCAGACAATTCTCTTTCTGATGAATAACCCAATGATGGAAATAGCTGAAAATTATTTACAAAGGTTCCGTTTTCTCTTATTGGAGATTTATTCGTTAGAAATGTGTTTTTTTCATTTTTAACTTCAAAAGAAAGGGTTAAACTATCTCCTGGTTGTAATGGTTTTTTAAGTTGATAAATATCGAAATTGTAAATTGTATCTTCTAACACCAAATTTATTGCTTTGTTAAAAGTAAATTTACTAGGATAATCGTTATGGCTTAAGAAAATACTATCTATGGCTTCGTTGGTTTTGTTTATCATTTTATAAGTTCCAGAAGATGTAAAATCTCTCGTTTTCGGAAAAATATTCATAGCTACCTTTACTGCCACAATTCTTGGTTGTGCATATTTTTCGAACTTTTTATATGTTTTTTCCCATTGAACACGTAATTTTTCGGCTTCTTTAGCAGAAATATTGGTGTTTAGGTAATTTGTTTCATAATAAATTCTTCCTCCAATTGCTAAAAACACTAACGATAAAACAACAATAGCTGCTGTTATTTTGCCATTTGCTCTTTTCTTTGCTATTTGTAAACGTTCTAAAAATGAGTTGGGAATTCCTCTCGTCCAAAGTAATTTTGCTAGCATTAACAACACTATTCCCCAACAAACCAGTAGGTTTTATAGGTAAAGTACTTGCTAAATGCGGCTCCATAACCATTCATATCAGAATAACGATAACCTGGTGCTTGGTTGTATTTAAATACAGCTTGTTCTATACCAGCTAAAGATAATAATGGAATACCTATTAACAATATTAATAAGATAAACAACCCTAAATATTGGTTTTTAACAATGGTTTGAATAAACATTGCCATCAACGCCCAAATTGCAAAGTGAATAAACATTAAGGCATAAAGTTCAAATAAATAATGCCCTATTTCAAAATTATAATAACCTTTATAGGCTTGGAACGCCATGCCTGCAACCATTATTACAAACAATAAAACAATTTGCATTTTTAATATTGCAATAAATTTAGACAGTAAGAGTGTCCCGTTTTTTACAGGAGTTACATCTACCAAATGATTTACTCTTGTAATTTCTCCTCTTCTAATTAACATTCCTGCGTACAAGAAAGTTAACAAATTAATAAAGAAAGTAAACGTACCTCCTGGAAGTAATAACATTTGCCAAGTGGTTGGCAATGTTTTTGTTTCAAAAATTTCGCCAGCTGTATTTGCCATTATTATTAATGAAAATAAACCCACTAATAAAATTGCTATAAATGGCCAACTTTTAACAATGTACTTAAAATCTACATTCGAAAGCTTCCACATTGTTTTTACATCGTTCCAAAAAGAGTAATCGTAGGTTGCTTTTGGTAAATTAATTCTTGTAATTCCTCCAAAATTTTGTTTGGTAGATCTTTCGCCTTTGTTCTTTTTAAAGCTAAGTGTAAATGCATTTTGGCTAAAGGAAAACACTTTATAAACCCCTAACATTACCAAAGTTGCGACACCTAACCATAATAATCGATTGTAAATAATTACACCTTTTAAAGGCAGCATTAGTTCGTTTTGTTCGGCAACTGTCCAATAACGTGTGTAATAACTTGCTGCTTGGCTTCCAAATGGGTCAAAAAGAGCGCTCCAAAAACGCAAATCTGGATTTGACAAAAAACTCTCTGCAATAGATTGTACAAATAGTAATAAAACCACAGTAATAAAACCCGCTGCAATATTTCTTGTAAATGTTACTACACCAAAAACAATGGCGCCAAATAATAAAACATTGGGTATTATATACACAAAGTAAGCATGTGCATAGGCTGCAAAATTAAAAGAACTTACCAGTTCTTGATTGGTTCCTGGCAGTCGAAAACCTATAAATAAGCCAAGACCTGCAACTAAAATAATTAATAATACAATGGTAAATGCACTTAAAAATTTTGCTGATAAATAATTAAATTTCGAAAACGGATACGAATACAAAATAGAGTGCATATTGCTTTTATAATCTCTATAAACCGCAACTCCAATAATAGAAGGAAATAGAAAAAATAGTAAAATAGCCATCGCATTAAACAAATCGTTTATTGCCATTGGAGAATTTACAATTTTCGAGGAACCTGTTGTAACCGTTAAACTATCGAAAATACCTGCAGAACTTGCCGATAAAAAAGCGGCAATAAAAAAGAAAATAGCTGCAAAAATATAAGTAACGGGTCTATTAAACCAGTATTTTAATTCTTGTTTGAATATTGTTGAAAACATAAAATAATATTAAATATTAAAAGTAGAAATGTTAGAAGTTTTGTTTCTTCAAAAAATAAAATTTTAAATTCAAAATTTGTCTTGAATCTTATTTATCAAGTTTCTGTCTTGATTCTTGTGTCATTTTCATTAAGCTAAAACTGCCTCGTCTTGTTTTAAAGCGATAAAATAAACATCATCTAACTGTGGTTTCGAAGCCACAAATTCTTCCGAAGGTTTTTCTAAGCTATGTACTCTTATGTTTAAAGTATTGTCTTGGTTATAGTTAGAAGACAAAACATTAAAACTTGCTTCAGCGACATCTAAATCGTCTCTTTGAATAATTTTTGTCCAAATTGTACCTTCCAATTCTTTAGTTGCCGCTAAAGGAGTTGTGTGTTTTAAAATTCTACCACCATTTAAAATGGCCATTTCGTTACATAATTCTTTTACATCTTCTACAATATGTGTCGAAAAAATTACAGTACAATTCGTACCAACTTCACGTAAAACGTTTAAAAAACGATGTCTTTCAGCCGGATCTAAACCAGCAGTTGGCTCATCTACAATAATTAATTTAGGATTGTTTAATAACAATTGTGCAATTCCAAAACGTTGTTTCATTCCTCCAGAATAACCTGCAACGTGTTTTCTTCTTACATCGTATAAATTTGTAATTTCCAATACTTCTTTTACGATGGCTTTTCTTTCTTCTTTGTTAGAGATTCCTTTTAAAGTAGCAAAATAATCTAATAAATCTTCTGCCGACATTTTAGGATACACTCCAAAAGATTGTGGCAAATACCCAAGACCTTTCTTAAAGACATATTATCTTCTAAAACATTAATATCTCCAAAAGTAATGGAACCCGAATCCGGGCTTTGCAATGTTGCAATCGTTCGCATTAAAGAAGATTTTCCTGCACCATTTGGCCCTAACAAACCAAACATACCTGTGCCAATTTCGATACTTAAATTATCGATTGCTTTTACTCCGTTTTTATAAACCTTTGTTAAGTTTTTTATTACTAGTTTCATTCTCTTGGTTTATTTTATTTTACTTATAGCATTAGTGTGCAATTAACAACTTTTGTTACAAGTTTTTGCATTTTATTTGAATTGAAATCAAAAAAAACGTTTTATTTTTACACAAAATTGAAATATATTATGGCAAAAAAATCGATATTAAATAAAAAATCACTTACCTTTTAGAAAAATACTTAAACAATGCTGCTCCAACTGGCTACGAATGGGAAGGGCAAAAGATTTGGATGGACTATCTAAAACCTTATGTAGATGAATTTATTACAGACACTTATGGTTCTGCTGTTGGTGTTATAAATCCAGATGCAAAGTATAAAGTGGTTATTGAAGGACATGCAGATGAAATTTCGTGGTATGTAAATTACATTTCTGACAATGGTTTAATTTATGTAATTAGAAATGGTGGTTCAGACCACCAAATTGCACCCAGTAAAATTGTAGATATTCATACCAAAAACGGCATCGTAAAAGGTGTTTTTGGTTGGCCAGCAATTCATACAAGAGATAAAAGTAAAGAAGAAGCTCCAAAACCAGACAATATTTTTATTGATACAGGCTGTGCTACAAAAGAAGAAGTAGAAAATTTAGGAATTCATGTAGGTTGCGTAATTACCTATCCAGATACTTTTCATATTTTAAATGGCAACAAATTTGTTTGTAGAGCTTTAGATAATAGAATGGGTGGTTTTATGATTGCCGAAGTTGCACGTTTGCTAAAAGAAAACAAGAAAAAGTTACCTTTTGGATTGTACGTTACAAATTCTGTTCAAGAAGAAATTGGTTTAAAAGGTGCAGAAATGATTACACAAAAAATTAAACCGAACGTGGCAATTGTAACAGATGTAACGCACGACACCACCACTCCAATGATCGAGCAAAAAAAAGCCGGACTTTTAGAAATTGGAAAAGGACCAGTGGTTGCGTATGCACCAGCTGTACAACAAAAATTACGTGATTTAATTACCCAAACTGCCGAAGAAAAAAAGATTCCTTTCCAACGATCTGCATTATCTAGAGCCACAGGAACCGATACAGATGCTTTTGCTTATAGCAATGGTGGTGTTGCTTCTGCACTTATTTCTTTGCCTTTACGTTATATGCACACAACTGTAGAAATGGTGCATAGAGAAGATGTAGAAAATGTAATTAAAATGATTTATGAAACCTTATTAAAAATTAAAGACGGAGAAACTTTTTCTTATTTTGATTAACTAAATTTCGATACAATTTTTACAACTAAGTCTGTAAAATTTGTAGCTAACTTTTTAATATGAAACTCACAAACCAAAAACATCTTTTTAGCATTCCAGAAGAAATTACGTATTTAAATATTGCAAGTCAATCTCCTTCTTTTAAAGCTGTAGAACAAGCAGGAATTAAAGGCGTTTTAGAAAAAAGTAATCCTTATAAAATTACTGGAGACAGTTATTTTGAACCTGTAAAAGAAGTAAAAAAGCTGTTTGCAAAACTAATTAATGTTAACGATTATAACAGAATAGCAAACATCCCTTCTGCTTCTTATGGTTTGGCAACTGTTGCAAATAACATTACTTTAAATAAAGGTGATGAGATTCTTTTAGTTGAAAGTCAATTTCCAAGTAACTACTATGTTTGGGAAAAATTGGCAGATAAATTTGACGCAAAACTAACCCTTGTTTCGATGCCAAAAACAACTAAAAACAGAGGAGAAAAATGGAATGAAGCAATTGTAAGTTCAATTACTAATAAAACAGCTGTTATTACTTTAGGAAATATTCATTGGGCAAATGGAACTTTGTTCGATTTAAAATCTATTAGAAAAAAAGCTACCGAAAATAATGCATTATTAATTATAGATGGGAGTCAATCTATTGGTGCTTTGCCTTTTTCTGTAGAAGAAATAAAACCAGATGCATTAATTTGTGCAGGTTACAAGTGGCTTTTTGGTCCTTATGGTTGTGGTTACGCTTATTTTGGTACATATTTCGATAACGGAAATCCGTTAGAAGAAAATTGGTCCAATCGCCTAAATAGCGAAAATATGAGCGATTTAACTTCTTACCAACCCAAATACAAACCTTTAGCAAATAGATATTCTGTTGGCGAACATGCAAGTTTTATTCATATAAAAATGCAAATTGAGGCCTTAAAACAAATTATTAACTGGACCCCAAAATCGATTCAAGAATATTGTAAAGAAATTACTGCAAATGCCGTTTTAAAACTAAAAAAAATAGGCTGTTTTATTGAAGAAGATAATTTTAGAACGCATCATTTATTTGGAGTTGAATTACCCAAACAACTAAATATCGACAAACTAAAAACCAAACTAAAAGAAGAAAATATTTTTATTTCTTTTAGAGGAAACTACATTCGTCTTTCTTGTCATTTATACAACACGAAAGAAGATTTTAATAAATTGGTAAATTGCATTTTAGCTTGTTTTTAAATTTGTAAAATGGACGAAATTATAGACATTCTAACTCCTGATGGAAAACCAACAGGAAAAACGGCTTTAAAGTCAGAAGCACACAAAAACGGTTGGTTTCATGGAACAATTCATGTTTGGCTTTTTACGGCCGATAAAAAAATCTTGCTCCAAAAAAGAGCTTTTACAAAAAAAGTATTTCCAGGCTTGTGGGATGTTTCTGTAGCAGGGCATATTAGATCGGGAGAATCTATTTTATCTTCTGCAAAAAGAGAAGTTTTCGAAGAAATTGGTTTAAAACTAAAAGAAACCGATTTTAAAAAAATTGGCACAAGAATTCACCAAGTTTCTCACGCAAACGGAATTATAGATAATGAGTTTCATCATGTTTTTATTGCAGAATTAAAAGTACCCATAAAAAACTTAAAAATGCAAATAGAAGAAGTTGCCGATTTAAAATTATTTGATTTAGCTGTTTTAAAAAATACAAAAAACCTCGAAAACATTTTACTACCAAAGTATCACGACTATTATGTTAATGTTTACCAAAATATCTTAAAATATGAAGAAAAATAAAGTTGTTAGTTTATTAAATCATAAAACTAACGAAGGTAAAAATGTAAAATACTCTTCACTTCTTGAAGAGTTTATAGAACCTTTTGCAAGTGAATTCCAATATTTTGAATATCAGGAAGATATTTTCGATTTTGCAATAAGCGCATGGAATTTTGCGAATATGAGTTTTATTGTTGATAAAAATGAATTTGAAAGAACAATCTCTTTAATTAAAGATGAAATCGCCAATTACCCTTTATTAAAAAAGATGATACAGCATAAGCAAACCAATTTTAAAGAGTTTAAAAATTTTATAATTGATTTTGAGCTTTATGAAAAAAACAATTCACTAACCTTAACTGTAGTTACACAAAAAGAAGAAGTATATTTATCTAACCATCAAGAGCTAGAAAAAACCTTTATAGAAACGGAGTTTAACCAAAATTATATTAATAGATCTGCAATTTCTTTAAAACCTTTACAACCATTTATCGATTGGTATAATAAAGTGCATCCTAACGATAAAATTGATGAAACTGATGTAGATGAAGTAAATATTTATTTAATTAACAGCAATTATTATGATGATATTGAAACTTATTTAAAAAAGAAGTTTGATATCTATTTTAAAATAGAACTTGAAGATTGGTTTGACGATAGAAAAAACTGGCCAAAAAAACGTACTTACAAAATGTTTAAGCAGTGGTTTCGAGTTGATGTTTCTAATGCCATTTACGATTTAGAAAAAGTACCTGTTAAAAAAATAGAATAATGCGATTTCTTGTTTGAAATTACTGTAAAAGACCTCGAAAACATTTTGCTCCGAGGTTTTTACGAGGTTTTATAAACATGAGTTTAACATCAATTGTCTAATACACTACTTATTATTACGTTACTAATTTAAACATTCCATTGAGCGCAGTCGCAATTTATTTGAAACTCTAGTTTTACAACTCTTCTCGACTGCGCTCGAGAACCAACAGCATTTATTTTACTGGTTTCTCAAAAAAAGAATCTGCTAATTTTCCTTGGCTAATTAGTGGCATCGTAAATTCTGTTGCTGGTCTTGCTGGCTCTGTTGGCATTCCGTTTTCGTCTTTTTTATACCAGGTAATTGCCTTTGGTAAAACCAATCCGTTTACGTTTTCCCAAGAATTATAACGAATTAGATTGTATTTGTCACTTGGTTTTTTCGAATTGAAAGTAACTGTATAAGCCAACCATGCCATTTGGTAGGTTTTCGGATTGTAATAAATAATGTAATTATCGTCTGGCGAAGTTCCTTTATTTGAAGCATAAGAAATTTTATATCCTAGATAATTTGTTTCTTCGAAAGTAATATCGTTTGCTTTTTCGTAAGTAATTCCATCATCGGCTAAAACGAATGGCATGGCATAGAAATAGAAAAATAAGTTGTAGTAAAAATCTTTATTTCCATTGTAAGCACCTTGTTCAGTTTCGTCTAACCAAACTTCTTTTCCATTGTAACCTAAAGAATATTTAGGCGCATTAATAACTATTTTTCTGGTTTCTAAATCTGTTGTATGTACTTCTTCTCCTTTATTAAAAGATAATACTTTGGCATTTCTCCAAGCCTTAATTCCTCCATGAGCATCAAAAACTTTACTTAATTGATCTGGATAATGTTCTTTTTTAACGGTGGCTGTTTTTTCTTTTTTTGTTGTTGTTTTTGAATCGTTTTTACAAGAAACTACAACTGCGATAATTAGAAGTAAAATTATTTTTTTCATTATTTTGTTTGATTTTATTTGTTGCTAAAGTCGAATTTTGAATTTAATAATTACAAAGTAATGTAAATTCAGATTCCCAACATAATTAAAATTATAAAAATATCCATTTTTTAAAAATAAAGAGTGGAATGTCATTTCGACCTTGTGGAGAAATCTTATAAAATAAATTAATTCCTGAGATTTCTCCACAAGCTCGAAATGACAAAAGAACTGTTTTTATTGAGTTTTAGTGAGCACGTTAGGGATAGAGCCTTTCGACTGCGCTTAAGACAAGCGATCTGTTTGAGCTCTTTTATGCCCTTAGACAAATAAAAAGCGACTAGCGAAAGCCTGTTAAATACCCAAAAAATAAATTTAAATTTTTGCTTGATATGTGTACAAATCGAAATATCTTCCTTTTTGATGTATCAACTCTTCGTGGGTTCCTCTTTCTACGATATTGCCTGCTTCTACAACCAAAATTTGGTCTGCTTGTTTGATTGTGCTTAGCCTGTGCGCAATAACAATGGTGGTTCTGTTTTTTATTAATTTTGATAAACTTTTTTGAATTAAGGCTTCGCTTTCGGTGTCTAAATTCGAGGTTGCTTCGTCTAAAATAATAATTTTGGGGTTCGCCAAAATCGCTCTTGCAATTGCCAATCGTTGTCGCTGACCTCCTGAAAGTTTTACACCTCTTTCGCCAATTAGGGTATCTAAACCTTTTTCGAAACGGTTTGTAAATTCATAAACATACGATGCTTTTACAGCATTTTGCAATTCTTGTTCTGTGGCATTGGGTCTTGGAAATAGAATGTTTTCTCTAATGCTGCCTTCGAACAAAAATTCGTCTTGTAAAACCACGCCCAAATTTTTTCTGTAACTAGATAATTTTACTTTAGATATATCGTTATTGTCGATAGTAACTTTACCTGATTTTGGCGTTAAAAATGTAGCAGATAAACCTGCAATGGTAGATTTTCCTGAACCAGAACTCCCCACCAGCGCAGTTACAGAGCCTGCTGGAACTTGAAAACTAATGTTACTTAACACCTCTTTTCCTTCTTCGTAAGCGAAAGAAACGCGATCGAAAACAATTTCGCCTTTTACGTCTTCTAGAACAATCGTTCTGTTTTTATTGTCTTCTTCTGCAGACATATTCATTAATTCTTCTGTTCTGTCTAAACCTGCAAGAGCTTCTGTTAACTGACTGCCAATATTGCTCATTTGCACAATAGGCGCAATCATAAAACCAAGAATTAATGTAAAGAATAGAAACTCTCCAGTAGTCATTTCTTCATAAATCATATAATAACCTCCAATTCCCATAATTCCAGTGGTTGCTACTCCTATTAAAAAAGTGGAAGAACTTGTCATTAATGCAGTGGCCGTTAAACTCTTTTTTACATTTTTAAATAGTTTATCTACTCCTTTTTCGAAAACTGTATTTTCTTGTTCTTCTGCATTAAAAGCTTTTATGACTCGAACTCCTGCTAAGGTTTCTGTTAGTCTTCCTTTTACTGCTGCATTAATTTTACCACGAGTTCTAAAAATTGGGCGAATAAATTTAAATGCTTTTAATGCCACAATTCCAAAAATAGAAATGGGTAAAAAGACGAATAAAGTCATCCAAGGGTTTAGGTTTATTAAAATAATTAAAGAAATTATCGCTGTAATGGTGCCTCCTACTAACTGTACTAAACCTGTACCTATTAGGTTTCTAACGCCTTCGACATCGCTCATAATTCTAGAAACTAATGCGCCAGATTTTGTGTTATCAAAAAAACTAATGGGTAAAGACAATACTTTTTTTTGTACTTGTGCTCTTAATTCGGATATTAAATATTGTGCTTGTACACTTAAAATTCTCGTTAATAAAAAAGAGGTAATTGCTTGTGTTAAAATGGCTAACAAAACAATGCCAATTAGAGTATATAATTGATGAAAGTCTTTATTTGGAACTACCTCGTCTAATAATATTTTACTTTGCCAAGGTAAAATTAAGCCTGCTAAACTTTTTATTACAATTAATATTAATCCAATAAAAACCAGTTTTCGTCTCGGCCAAATAATTGTTTTAAAAGCTTTTAGAATAGATACATTTTTTTTGTTATCTCCACTGTTTTTTAAATGTTGCATCTGTTAGCAGTTCTTATAAAGTAATATTATTTTTTGTTTGAAATAATCGTAATAAAACGCTTTTTTTTCTTTCTATCTTCTTATAATAGAAAACTGTAACAAAGGTTATGTTTTATTTTCCTAAAGAAAGAAAAAAAAATCATTATTTTCTTTTGAAATGATATAATAGTCAAAAAATGAAGCTGTCTCGAAAGTAAATTTAACTGTTATTTTGAGCACTACTAAAATCAAAATATATTTTGATTTTAGTAGTTAACGAAGTTATCGAAAAGCCTAAAATACTGAAATTCGATAAATAAGATTTCTCCATTACAGTCGAAATGACAAATTTTAATACTTTCGAGACAGCCTCATTAAAAAAATAGATTTTTTCTTGAGTTTTTTATTACAAAAATCTCTAATATTTAAAAGTTTTTAAACTTATTTTATAACCGCCCAAGAATAACTATTCGCTTTTACTTTAACTTCTAATTCTATAGAATAGTCTCTATTTAAATCCATTGTTTTTACTTTTCCATCTTCTATTTGTACTTTTGCTTTGTCTTTAAGCCCAGTGTAGTAAAGTGGTACTTTGATGGTTTTGGATATTTCTTTGTTTGTTGGGTTATAAACCATGAGCATCCCTTTCTCTACACCTTTTGGATTAACATTTAACCAATAATCAAGATCACGACCATCTGCCCTTCTTAAATGAATGATATCTCCTTCGAGAACTTCTCGATGCAATTTATACCAGGTTACTACTCTAGAAACCATGTTTTTGGTTTTATTAGAATCGAAAAGTCGTGGCCCTCGATAACAAGCTTGAACTCCACCTCCTAGGTTACTTGTCATCATCATTTCGTAATGAGATAGGTGTTCGTTTAACGGCTCGATAGTTGCTGCTGCTCCACCACCATGATATTCTGTAAGTGGTACAAACATCCAACCCATAGATGGTGTTTTTTCCCATGAGCCATCAAAAATATTTTGTCTTGTATGCAATAACTGTTGGTTACGAGGTAAACTCCAATTTACTTCTCTATATCCCATTCCGCATTTATTACCTCCTGTCATATAGTAAAAATCTGGAATATTAAGGTAAATTCCATTTTCACGACACCATTGATAAAATTTAGATATGGTTTGATATTGTTCCCATCGAGAATCTTCTAAACCTTTATGTCCTGGATGGTCTTGAGACATACATACGTCTCCTGGATAAGAGCCATCATGTTCTAATAATGTAAAACCTGTTTTCTCGTAAAAAGCGTATAATTTTTTAAAATAGTTTTGCCCCCATTCGCTTCCTAAACAAGGTGCATTTCCAAAAGTTGGGCGCTGTCCTTTTGGCATTACCACATCTTGCCCATTACCTATTCTTCTAGATGCTAATAACGAATAACCACCTATCTCTATTCCTTTACTTTTTGCATAGTTGGCATATTGTTTCATCTTGTTAATATACTCTTCACTATCATCTTCAATATTAAACCCACTTCCAAAAGTTAGTATAACCATCTCAAAACCAACCTCGGCAGCTTGATCTATAGCGGTTTTAACTCGTTCCCAATCTGCAAATCGGGCATGCATCATTAATGGATTTTCTGAACTCCAAGGTGCTAACGTACGATACAACTTTTTTAAAGCCAGCCCTTGTCTTTCTCTATCATAAGAATCGTACGGCAATACAAAAGTGCGAAATGACTTAAAAGTTTCTCCTGAGTTAACTGATTTCGACGGGCCAATTTCTGGACTAACCTTTAAAAGACATGGTGTCTTTCTCAAATAATTTACTTGGGTGAGGTATTCTGGGTCTGATTCCCAGTGAACTGCATGGTGGTTGGCATCATCTACATTAAAACTACCAAATGCATAATCTGTTTCTACATGGATATTAGGTTTCGGTACATTGTATTTTTTTGCATCTACTGCCGAACCATACTCTACCAAAGCTATAATTTCGCTTGTAAAGTCATCAATAATAATTGGTTTTGCTCCTTGGTTTTCAACTGTAATCCACTTAGCCATTACAGGTAAACCATCGTAAAGTTCGTAATGTACCGATACTTTTGCTTTGTGTTTTTGCATGCCTTGTGCATTAACATCGATACTTCCATAGCTGGCATAGTTCTTTACATGTAACCTTACGAGTTCTCCTTTGGCATTTTTTGCATCTACACCTTGTCCTTTGGCATTGGTTTTTCCAATTCTTACTAAATTAGGAGAAGCATTAAAAGGCTTTAATGTTTGCACTACTATCCATTCTCCTCCTTTAGGCATGGCTTCACAAAAAACAATATCGTTGGTAATACGAAATCTCAACGTCCATGTCTTGCTCATATCTATTTCTTGATTCTTCGCTGAAATCTTGTATTCCTTTTGTCCATCCCATAGACCAAACATAGGAGAATCTCCTCCTGGTCTTAAATAAAATTTAAGTGTTTTATTAGGCCAAGCCAAGGCTATTCCTGGACCATAGTCTGTACTTTTATCTGTGCCTACATCAAAAGAAGCTTCAATAATTTTAGCTGAGGTATTAAAAGCTTTTTCAACATAAACAGCCGTATTTTGAGGTGTATAAATTTCACCTACTTTTCCTTCGTTTTCAAAAGAAGAACGTTCGTGTGAATTGGAGTAAACGGTTTTCCATGAAGTGCCTAAACTCTTAAAATCTGTTTTATATAAATTTTTTCTACCATAATCGCTTGGTAACAAGCCATTACCTTTTAAAACCGATGTAGGTTCTGGCATCGAATAATCCATTCTTAAATGTATTCCTTTAGGTGGCCACTCTGCACCTTTTGCATAATACCTTACCTGTTTCCACTTAAAAGGAGCTTTGGGTTCGCTTACTTCGTACCCTAAATACTGCATCGCGGAAGGGCTTGTTTTTAATTTATCGATCCATTCTTTCTTTAAAAAGGCATAATTTGGTTGCCCTTTTAAGCCTCCAACCTCATAGGTTACTCCGTTAATTTTTACGATAGCTTCTGGCTTAACTCCTCTTAAAAGCGATTCGCCATTTGCTAGATTATCAAAACCAACAGTAGCTGCATTTGGTACAATTCTAAAAGTTCTTCTTAACAGACCATTGGATAAAACCAACTCATCGCTTCGTTCTCCCTGATATACATTCGCTTTATAACTACTAGCGTTTAATAGCCAATCTTCTTTTTCTACACGACTTGGTTCTTTAGGTAAAAGCAATGCTTCATAGGCTGCAGCATAGCGCTTGCCAAAAGTTATTAATGAAGCTCTGTCGAAATGTACTTGATGATGCTGTCTTGCTTTAAGCCCTTTAGATTCTACAAAAGCTACATTAGGCAATAGGTTTGGCATGTTTCTTAAGCTTTGCTTTACCATATTTATTCTTTCTACTCGTTTCGGGGCATTATGGTCTGGACCAGTGCCATAGAATTCTGCAAGATTACCTACAATAAAGGGTAAATTACTGTTTTTAAGGTCTGACCTAAGATCTAGTATCAACTGTTTTAGGTGTTTCTGATAGTTTTTAGCTTTCTTTGGCTCTACAGTATCGGACTCTCCTTGATGCCATAACACCCCCTTAATTACACCTTGTTTCGCGGCCCAATTTATTTTATTTATAGCATCTTTATAAACATGGCCTCCTTTGCTAAGTGTTGCAATTTCTGCACCACCAAAGGCTACAGGAATTAAACCAACCTTAACCCCTGGGTGAGCTTTTTTATAAGCCTTTGCAAATGGCCCAGCCAAACCAAACTGATTACTTGGTAAACGATTGTGTATGGGATGTTTTGCGGTTTCCCAAGTAAAGTTTTTGCCCTCTTTAGTCCACCCTCTTAACATTTTAACACCCTCTATAGGCAATTTATCTTCGGGAAATAGTTCTCCATAACCACTCATATTAGATTGCCCCATGAGAATAAAAATATGAAAATTGTCTTTTTCTGCTTTTGATTGTGCTTCTATTATTTGGGAATTAAATAGTACTATACCCAAAAACAAAAAGAGTAGTTTTCTCTTTAGTTTCTTATATTTTTTCATATTTGGTTTACCTGTTTTCAATTGTTTATACCTCATTTATTTTTTGTTTTTTATAAAGCTATTAAAATCATTTTTATTTATTATCTAGAACATTATCAAACTATATTTTAAAGTCTAATATTTTAACTTCCCCAGGTTTTAAGTTTATATGAATACTCTGGTTATAATTTACTGCTTTTCCTTCTTCTTCCTGAGCATTATCTAGTGGAGATGTTACGCTATATGTTTGATTTGTGCTTTTATAAAGCCCCAAATCTCTATCGAGTTTTATAGTATATATTTTATTCTTTTTTGAAGGGTTATGAAAAGAAAGATATCCTCTTTTACGATTCCAAGCGGAATAACCATAAACTTCGTTTTTACGAGGGTCTCCACCATGCATTTTTACATTTTTAAACGTTGGAAAGACTTCATACACCCATTTAAGACCTTTGGCCATTACATCCCAGTCTCTATCGGCTAACTGTTCTGTTTTTATATAGAATTCTATAAAACCAGTTCCACGAGATAGGTTCATGAATAGATACTCGCTAAACTCTTTATTGGTTTCTCCTGTTTTTACTTTTTTGGGTTCGTGGTTAAAAATGGCATTTATAGGAAATTTGGTGTTTTCTTTAGTCCAAATATCGTGGTATATTCCGTCTCTATAAGTTAATTCTCCAGTGCGACCATCGCCTATAGCTCCATCTGCAGCATTAATGAGCCAAACTAAATCGACATGTTGCAACCACCATGGACTTAAATAAGCCCCATTGGTTATCGCCATAAATACTTCTGGATTGATTGCTGATACTTTTGTAAAAACATCAATAAGTCGCTCTGTACCTGCAACAAGATAATAGGTTTTAAGTTCGTCGTATTTACTATCGTTTAATCGAGGATCGGTAGTACTAAATCCTTTAAGATTTAACTGTGGCATGGAAGGTGTGCCTCTACCATTCAATTCGAAAGCTCGTGTATAAAGATGCCCAAAAATACCGTCGAATTTAAAATAAGATATGCCTTTTTTGGCTAATTCTAAGGTGCGTTCTTCAAAAGCCTGCATGTATTTTGGACCTGTCATAGACATCGAAAAACCAAGGCTTTCGTAGCCTTGCGCTTCTAGTTTTTTAATCATTGGGTTCGCTCCAAAAAAACAACCTGGGCTATACCATAGCCCCAAAGTGCCGTTTTGTTTCTTTACCAGTGCGTGGCTCGATTTAAAATCGGGGTCGAACTTATTCGTATTAATTTTCCACAGTTTATTGCCCCAATCTGAATTTTTTGAAAAACTATCTTGCCAACCATCATCAATAACATAAGCGTTAAGTGGTTTGCAACCTCTTTCGGTTACCAATTTTTTATAAATGATTGATGCACTTTTTTGAAATTTTTCTTTAGTTACTTTTTGATAGAAATCGAACCACGAATTGTATTGAATTTGCAGACGTAAGGGTCTAATACGAATTTCATCTATATACTTATAAAATGCATCATCTATATATTGATATTGGTCTGCTACACCCACAATCGACTTGTAAGTTGTATAACTTTTACCTGCTTTGAGATACTTTCCCCATAAATAACCACAATATAATGTATTATTTTCTACAATATTGGTTGCCGCTGGAAATTCTACCCCCAGAATGTAGCTGAATTTTTAGTATAAAGTGGTTGTCCTAAACCAAATTTATAATCGGTAACCTTACCTGGCCTATTTGGATTGTAGCCAGTAGGTGTTGTAATTAAGTTCATGGACTGAGCTGTTATCTGCTTTAGTTTATAAGGTTGTAAAGCATCTTGAGCCTGAATTGACTCAATATCTACTCGTTCTAGTGTTATATCTTTTTCGGGAACTACCTTCAAATACTTGCGCATATAAAAATCGGCATCCTTTAATTCGTAATACACTTCTACTTTTAACTGATGGGCTTTGTTTTCTAAAAGAAACCCTTTTTTGTTTTTTTCGTCTTTTAACACTTCTATTAATAAGAAATCTTTAGATGTTAGCTCTACATCTGTTCCTTCTTTATCTGTTCCTTTAGATATGCGTAACTTAAATTCGTCTTTATTCATTGGCACAAGCGCTTGTTGTGCTTTTTTATTGTAAATACTCGTTGTGCATAGTTTCCCTTTATCTACGCTTATAACTCTCTTTACAAATTGATTTTCAACTATATATTCAACTGATTTAGTATTGCAACTTATAGAAAAAATTAGTATCACTAATATTAAAGTATGCTTTATACTTAATTTTAGGTGTTTGTATTTATTATGTAACATCTAGATGATTGTTCTGTTATATGTTAAAATTTAGTTATTGATGTTTTGTTGGATGATGATATTGAACTTGAAATGTAAAACTTTAATAAATCATAAAACACAAAATAGTAAAAAAATAGATTGCTTTTGATGAACCTTAATAAAGAATTTCTTAAGACCAACTATCTTCATGACAGAAAAATTCCGAGACAGCTCCTCGAGAAATTCTTATCGATTAAAACTTTTTTAATTTAACGAATCGTGCTTTTCCTTTATTAACAGCCACAATAAGTGCTTTCCCGTCTTTATAATTAATAAGTTTAATTTCTTTCACATCATAGGGTAAACACAAGCCTGTTTCTAATGTATTTCTAGGTTCAAAAAATCAAAGTTATTTTTACCTTTTAAAAAGAGCCAATAAGTAACAAAAGTATTTTTTTAAAGTATATCTTTTCTTTGCTAAAGTTTACAATCTAAAATCATTATGTGTGTAATATTGTATTATTAAATAAACCACTATGGACTTGAAGTCCATAGGTTTTTAAATCTGACTAAAGTCAACAGTTCGAAATCTGAACGTACTTACTCAAGTATAAAATCATCATTATCATTACTTGATTTACGATGATGTTCTAAATATTCATTTACCATTTTATCAGTAATATTACCAGTACTCCAGCAACCAAAACCTATTGCCCAAAAATGTCTGCCCCAATATTTCTTCCGCAAAATAGGAAACTCTTCTTGGATTTTTCTTAAACTTCTTCCTTTTAACTTTTTTACGATTGTACTTATATCTTGAGATGGACGATATGCAATGTGCATATGAATATGGTTATTTGAAACCACTCCTTTTAATATAACGATATCTTCTGAATCACAAACCTGAATGAGTAACTGCTTACACCTTTTCTAAATATCCCCTTTTAAAACTGAAAATCTATACTTTGTGCTCCAAACAATATGTACTGTTAATCTTAAAACTGTATGACCATTAACTCGCTGATTTGACATACAACAAAGATAAAAATTTTTAGAAGCTAAAGCGAAATGCACTCAAAGTGCATAGTTTTATCTAAATTTGAGACCAATAAAGTTACCAAAAAAATCGAATCCATCAATTTTACTGCCTTTTTCTGTTTCTTATTTTTTGTATATACTACCATTTATTTGAAAAACCCTAAGCTTAGCATTATTGGCACCAACTAAAATACGTGGCTTGCCATCTGCTGTTTGACGAATTATTTTAATAGATTTTACATCTTGAGGAATGTAAAACCCTGTTTCTTTACTTGTTAATGCTTCAAATTTATAATTTCCTTTATTGATTAATAATAGCCCTGTTCCTGCATCAAGACGAGTGGTTTCAACTTCCATATTATAAATATTACCCCAAGAATTATGTCTTCTAATCCGTCGTTATTAAAATCGAAATGAGCTAAGGCAGTAACAGCAGAAAACTGAACTTGAAATGGTAATTCTGTTTGCTTAGAAAGTACTCCATTTTTTTTAATTTCGAATAACGTAGATTTTAATTCGTTAGCGGTAAGGTGTAATGCTTCATTGATTTCTTTTCCTAAAATTTCTTTTATATCTGCCTTTGCAAATTCTTCGAATGTTGGAAATTTCTTTTGTATTCCAGGAATTTGTTCAGAACTGCATTCTCTTCCTCTTACTGGAACTTTTCGATCTCCAATATTTTTTGTTAAAAATGCATCAATCGTATTATTTCCATCAAAATCAGAGGCATAAATTTCAAACGGTTTTCCTTCTTTAACTTTAAACTTTGTATTAAGACCTAAGTTACCTGCTAAAATCTCTTTTTTACCATCGTTGTTAAAATCGTAGGTAAGAAAAGTTTGCCACCATCCTGAATGACTGTTAGTCGTATTGTGTTCTTTTATTTTTAAATGTTTTCCTTTTTGATTGATATATACTTTTGGTGCCATCCACTCACCAAACAAAATAAGTTCTGGATAGCTATCTCCATTGATATCTGTCCATTCTGAAGCTGTTATTAAGCCTACTTCTTGCGTATCTAAAAACCAATTTTGGGTACGATCTACAAAAGTTCCTTCTTCATTTAACAACACATAACTCTTTGGTGATAAAGGGTATTTACCTGCTACCATTCTTCCGCCAACGAAAAGATCTACATCACCATCTAAATCGATGTCTGAAGCACTTACTGAGGCAGTAAACTCCTGAAATTTAGGAAGTTTTTTAGATTTAGAAAAATTACCTTTGCCATCGTTTAAATACAGTCTATCTTGCAGTAATTCTGGAGAATTTACCATTTCATAACCGCCACTAGAAACATAAAGATCAACATCTCCATCTGCATCTGCATCAAAAAAAAGCGCACCTGTATCTTCGTAAATTTTATCTGATTGAATATCGGGATTGTGTTTATTAACATATTCGCCTTTTAAGTTTTGAATATAAATGCTAGCAGGTTGTTGCTTTGCACCTCCAACAAAAATATCGTCTAAACCATCTCCATTAACATCCTTTACAGCTATGGCTGGTCCCAATTGAGAGTATTTATAAGGAATTAGTGGCTGTATTTTATAATCATCAAACAAATTTTCTTGATGATAAAATTCAGGTTTGAGCATATTTTTTTGCTCTGTAATTAACTTCGTTTTTACTTTTTCTTCTTTAATTTCTGGTATTGAAGCATTTGAGTAATAAACCGTAAGTGTTTGATTAGACGAAACATTACTAAGTGTATTTACTTTTCCATCTGGCCACAATACTTTTATATTTTTAATTGATTTAACCGTGTCTAGTCCAAAATGAAGCTTGGGGCTAGAAGCCGACAAATAGCCTCGTGTTGCCAATACTTCTTGGTATTGTTGCGATGTATCTGTTGTTATATATACCTTACTTCCGAAACCAAAGGTATTATTTTTGGGGCCTTTTAAAGCTAATTTAATGAAGTTTTTACCGAGTTTTTCAGCATTATTTTTATAAACAAAAGCTGTATCCATAAAATTATTAATAACCATGTCTAAATCTCCATCGTTATCTAAATCGGCAACTGCAGAGCCATTAGAAAAACTGGGGTCTTGCATGCCCCACGCTTGAGTTTTTTTCTCGAATTGATAGCCATTCTTGTTTTTGTATATATAATTCGGAATTTTTTGTGAAGGAAGTTGTTTTAATATACTAAAAGCTTCTTGTGTAGTGAGTGTCTTTTGGGCTGCTTTTCGCATTACAACATCATTTTTGTCGCGGTATAAAACATCTCTGTAAATACCGTTTGTAATATGTACGTCTTTAAAACCGTCGTTATCAAAGTCAGAAATTATACATGACCAACTCCAATCGGTATTTGAAATTCCGGAAAACTGACTTATTTCATTAAATGATTTCATTCCGTTATTAAGATGTAACATATTGTGCATGTACAAATGATTATAACCTGCATCTGTAAAATTTTTAAACATTTTACGATTCATCATATTCATGGTGGTTTTTGAACGTTTATAATCTTCTGGGTTCATATCTAAAACCATTAAATCTGCTAAACCATCGTTATTAATATCTGATGCATCTGCTCCCATACTAAAAATAGAAAGGTGTCTAAAATAATTATCTGTTTCTTCGGAAAAAGTACCATCGCCATTGTTTATATATAAATAATCGGGTTCCATAAAATCATTAGACACAAATATATCTGGAAAATTGTCTCCATTAAAATCTGCAATAGATACATCCAAACCAAATGCGCCATCTGGTACAATACCAGCAGATTGGGTTATATTTGTATATTTACCATTGTCGTTTCTATAAAATTGATCATCTCCTTTTAATGTTCTAAAATAAGGGTTATTTTGTACAACCCCTTCTGGAAAAGTTTGCGCAGCTGTCGTAAAATTAACAGGTGTGTTTACGACATACAGGTCTAAGTCATTATCTCCATCATAATCAAAAAAAGCAGCTTGTACAGATTGGTTATTATCGTTAATACCATATTCTGCAGCACGCTCTGTAAAAGTTAAATCTCCGTTATTTATATATAATAAATTTTCTTTCAATTTTGAGTTTCTGTATTTTCCTGATTTACAAAGGTAAATATCTAACCAACCGTCTGCGTTTACATCGGCTATGGTAACTCCCATGTAAAAACCTTTATTTCCTTCTACCCCAGCCTTTTTAGTAATGTCTTCAAATTTAAAATCTCCTTTATTTAAATATAGAGAATTGGGCGACATATTGCCTACAAAATACAAATCTGGAAGATTGTCGTTATTAAAATCTCCAACTGCAACACCTGCTCCAATATACATATGCTTATATGTGTAATAGTTTAAAGTTGGTGTCTCCTTTATTATATTGGCAAAATTTACGCCACTTTTATTTGATGAAATTTTACTAAATAAAGGCTCGTTATTAGCAATGGTATTTTTTTGAACATTCTTATTTTCTTTACTACAAGAAAATAGTAGTACGATACTTATAACAGATATGATTTTTTTCATTAGTTGAAGAAATTTGCTATTTAATTTTAACAATAAATCCTTGGACAAAAAGCCAAGGATTTATTTGTTAGATATTTTTAAGAATGATTTTTATTCATAGCCTGCATTTTGCGTCCATCCATTTGCTTGGGCAGCTGCAAACGGAATAGGCAAATAATAATGTCTGTCTGTAAAGAATCTAGTACGTTGTTCGCCATCGTTGCGAATTTTTAAAGCGTAAAGATCGTTTTCGACATCCCACGTAAAATCTAATCCACGATATTGTGTTGATAATGGGTTGATTGCTTCTCTCCAACGTTTTAGATCCCAATAGCGGTGGTACTCGAAAATTAACTCTACACGACGCTCTTGTTTAATATCATCGAGGGTTACTGCTCCTTTAAGAGGCAACCCAACTCTTTGTCGTATTGCATTAATAGCCATTAATGCATCACCTGTATTTCCAGTTGCATAAGCAGCTTCAGCTAAATTAAGATATATTTCGCCTAATCTGTATGCAAAAAGCGGATTATTACCATCTATTCTTCTGTCTAATTGAGGGCTTGATAAATTGGCCAGTTTATATGCTGATATGGCTGACCTGGCACCATTACCTACAGTTTGATTTGGGCCTCTAGTAGGCACACCTGCAGAAGATGCTGCATTTGCGTCTGTAACAGCATCATGTAAATATGCAGTTGCATTTCCGTACTCTAAACGTCCGTATGCTGCAATGGAAGCTGCAAACCTTGGATCTTTATTTCCCCAAAGTTCGTTTATATCATGAAACACTCCAGATCCTAAATTATCTTCTAATAATCTTGACCCATTATCTGGGTATCCAGTTGGTAATTCGTTACCTGGTGTTCCATCTTTATATTCGAACCATTCTGTAGTTTCATAATAAGCAAATACCGAATTGCCCCAGTTAGAGTGGGTATCTGGTGTTTGTCTTGGTAAAAGAAACATACTATTTAAATTAGTTGTTGCGGGTATTCCTGGAAACTCTATAGACATTATCGTTTCGGTGTCTGCACCACTTCCTACCTCATCAAAAATTTTACGATAAGCACTAACTGTATTACCTGGTCGCAAAGAGAAAATTCCACTACCCAAAGGTGCTGGTAAAAGTGCTCTTGAAGACTCTAAAGATTTTGCATAATACCCATTTGCTTCAGAAGTGTTTATACCTGTTAATCCTCCAGGAGTTTTTAAAGCTAATTTTCCATCATTTTCTGCAATGCTTCCTGCATAGAGCATCGCTCGACTTCTTAAAGCATGTGCAGCCCACAAGCTAACTTCTGATACATGAAGTGATTTTCCTTTTAATAACACTATGGCTTTATTTAAATCTTCTTCAATAAAGTCGTAAGTTTCTTTTTCGGTATTTCTTGGTACCAAAAGTTCCTCTCCGCTTAAATTAGCGTCTTGAGGTTCTCTTATTATAGGTATGCCTCCATAACGTTTTACTTTATTAAAATACCATTGTGCTCTAAAAAAATGTGCTTGCCCTAAACGTGTATTACGAAAAGTTTCTGTTAGGCTTGTGGCATTCTCTAATTCTTTAATGGCTACATTGATTATTCTTAACAACTGCCAAGTTCCATTCCCCCAATATCCCAATCCTCTCGTATTATCACTTCCTGGGCCTAAATCTCCTGTTACAGCAAGGTAAGAACCACCATTACCTCTCCATCTACCTTCGTCGCTTACAGTTGTTTCTATATAATAATCACCTCCTGTAGAAACATTTGTTGGTAAACGGGCTGTTAATCTTGTGTTTTGATAAATGTTTGCAAAATAAGCATTTATTAAAGCTTCATCTTGCCATACTGTATCTCCACCAATAACATCTAAACGAGTTTTGTCTAATTCGTCTTCGCAAGATGTAAATGCTATTAATGCTATTATTACTAATATATATTTTTTCATAAAATTATCTTTTTAAAAACTTACATTAAAACCTAAAGTATATACTTTTTGTACAGGATATGACGTCCTGTCACCTGACTCTGGATCAAAAGGATAAAAACCTAACTTATCGAAAGTAAGTAAATTTGTTCCTGACAAGTAGAGCCTTAAATTTGTAGCTCCTAACGACTTTATAGCATCTTTAGGTAAGCTATAACCTATCACTAAGTTTTTTAATCTAACATATTTCGAATCTATGCGATAAATATCAATATTCGCATCGGCATAATTTAAAGCAGATTGATTATCTACTGGAAATGACGCTGTATCACTGGTCTCTGGAGTCCAAACTCGCCCTACTAAATATTTAAATGGTGTACGAGGTCCTCCTGTAGTTGTAATCGTTGATCTTTCATCGAGCGTAATGGATTGTTCAAAATTAGCAGCACCCTGCCAAAACATAGTAAAATCGAAGCCTTTCCATTCTAATTGAGTATTTAAACCAAAAATAATTTCTGGTGTACCTCCTCTACCTATTACAACTCTATCTCTATCATCAATAAGTCCATCACCATTAATATCTTTAACCCTAATATCACCAGGAATAACATTACTATTCATATCTGGGTCTCCACCATCAAAATCGATAACGCCATTGTATGAATCTATTTCTTGTTGATCTTTAAAGAAACCATCAAACACATATCCAAAAGTTCTATTTACCCATTCACCATCTCTCTTTGCGATACGTGTTCTATCTGGGTCGTCGAATTCTTGTTGTGAAATTTGTCTCACAAACTTTTCTCTGGCCCAAGATGCGTTGGCAGAAACATTAAGCTTTAATTCTTTAAAAGTATTTCTGTAAGATATTCTGGTTTCAAAACCTCTATTATCTCTAATATTTAAATTTCTTGCTGGAGGATCTACACCTACATTTTGTGGCAGTACTTGGTTATCTAAATCCTGAGACAAGATATTAAATCGTTTTCTATAAAATACATCTGTTTCGAAGTTTAGTTTGTTATTGAAAAGCCCAAGCTCTAAACCAACGTTATATAAATCTGATTCTTGCCAAGTTAATAATGGGTTTGGAAACGCTAGAGTTCTTATTCCTTGTTGGAAGTTTCCTGCGATTTGGTATCCTCCTGTAATATTAAATCCTTCGATATAATCATATCCAGCTCCTATATCATTTCCTAAACGTGAATAGGAAGCTCTAAGTTTTAAATTCGATATTGTATTTGAGTTTTCTAAAAAAGATTCTTTAGAAGCAACCCAGCCTAAAGATACTGCTGGGAAGTATCCTGTTCTTGAAGCTTTAGGAAAAAGTGAAGATTTATCGATACGAAAAACACCTTCTATTAAATATTTGCCTTTAAACCCGTAATTAAGTCGACCAACAAGTCCATTTCTTCCTAACTCACTTGCAGATCCTCCTCCTGCAAAATCTGAGGGGTTGGCATTATTTAAATATGGTGATGCTGCTGAAAGTAAATCGGCATTACTTGAGTTAAAAAATTCACTAAATTCTTGTTGGCGTTCAAATAATACAAGAGCACCTAAATTGTGATCTCCTAATTGCTTATTGTATCTCAAAGAAATTTGAGAGGTTAGTCTTTCAAACTCATCATAACGATCTTGTAAAGCATTATTTAAACGATCTGATCTTGAGGTAAAGTCTGTACCATCATAATACCAAACATCATAAGCTTTTGCTACATTCTTAATTCTTCTGTGAGATTTGAGTATCGCCATTTTACCTTCTACCTCTAAACCTTCAATATTTGGAATTTTATATTTTAAACCAATATTCGCATTTAGAACTTCTAATAAATTTGTTCTAAAACCAGACAAATCTTTAATGGTTGCTGCTTGAGGACTGTAAGGGTTTTGTATAGATACATTTGGGATTCTTCCATCTGGCAATGAAGAAGGAAACGCTGGATGCGCATACAGTGCACTAAAAAAATCTCCAGGTGTAGCACTGTTTTGAGACTCTCTATTTTCTCTTCTCCATCCTACAGTTAAATCTGCAGATAAATTATCGTTTATATTTGCATCTAAGTTAATTGAAGAATTATATCTTTTGTAACCAAAATCTCCTGATCTCCATATTGTACCTTGGTCTAAAAAACCTAAAGATGCAAAATATCTTACCTCCTTAGAACCTCCTCTAATATTAAGGTTATGTTGTTGTAATGGTGTCGCTTTACGAGTTACAACGTCCCACCAATTGGTTCCTGGATCTGTACCATTTTCTAGTGCTTCAAGCCTTTCTGGGGTTATAAAACCTGCTAAAGGTTGTACATTCCCATCAGGAAAGTAATAATCTCCAGGTCCTGTTCTAGAATTTTGAACAAGTGCTTTGTATTCTTGATAATTGGCTAATTCTGGGTAATTTGTATTTGATGTTAAAGAATAGGTGTTATTATAAGAAATAACAGGCTTTCCTATTTTTCCTCGTTTAGTTGTTACCAAAATAACTCCACCACCACCTCTTACACCATATACGGCTGCTGCTGCATCTTTTAAGATTGTAATGGTTTCTATTTCATTAGGATCTAATTGTGTGAAGTTACGTTGAAACCCATCTACAATTAACAAGGCTCCTTCTGAAAAACCTCTAATATTTATATTCGCCGTATCTGAACCAGGCCTTCCACTGGTTTGGTTTACTATTAACCCCGGTAAACGTCCAGCTAAAACGGCTGTTGTATTCGCTGCAGGTACTTTTACAAGCTGATCGGACTTTACTGTAGCAACAGAACCTGTTACGCTTTCTCTTTTTTGAGTACCATATCCTACCACAACAATTTCATCTAAAGAAGCTGTGTCTTCCAATAATTTAATCGTAAGATTTCTTTTATTTGCCACAGACACTTCTTGGGTTTTATAGCCTATATAAGACACAACCAATATGGCGTTTTGATTAGAGACTTCTAACTTGAATTTTCCATCAAAATCGGACTGTACTCCGTTTAATGTGCCTTTTTCTAAAATGCTTGCTCCGGGTAAGGGCTCGCCATCTTTATCGGTAACTATACCAGATATTGGTATATCTTGTAGCGAATTATTTGCTTGATTCGCATCGTATTTCTTAATTACGATTGTATTTTTGTCTGTTAGTTGATAATAAACATTGCTACCTGATAAGCTTTCTTTTAAAAGTTTCGATATTTTTACAATTCCTTTTTTTAGGTGTACTTTCGGAGCTCCTAAAAATAGGTCCTGAGGATATAAAAAACGGAACTTTGTTTGCCCTTGAATGAGTAAAAAAACCTGATCTACAGTCATTACTTTATCCGCATCAATCTTTACTTTCTCTTGCGAAAAAGAATTGACAGAAGTAAAACTAAATACGCTGGTACAAAGTAAGAAGATAAATGTTTTCATAATCATTAATAGCAGCCGTTTCCTAAGTAGATAACGGACTTTGATTAATTTAATTTTCATAAATTTACATGGTGTTAATTAGACATTAGTTTAGTTATTACAAATCAATAGAGGCAAAGTCGAGGCAATACTGCTAGTGTTTAACTTCGCTTTCTATATCTTTAATATTTAATTTAAAATCAATGTTTTATCTTTTAATTCATAATTTTTAATTACTCCAAAACTCTTAATAATTTTTAATATTTCTTCAATATTTTGGTCTCTACCTATGGTTCCATTGAAACCTGCTTTTTTAAGTTCTAGGTTTGCGAATTGTACCTCTAAATCATACCATCTAGATAATACTTTCATAATCTCATCAAGTCGCATTCTATAAAATCTAAAAAGCCCATCTTTCCATGCAATTTCATTTAGCACATTAACCGTATTTATTGCCACGGTTTTGTCTAAAATATTTAGGTTTGTTTGCTGTGAAGGTTTTAAAGTTCGATTTCCCCATTCTGAGTGAACCCATACTTTACCTTCTACCAATGTTGTATAGATATTGGTTTCATCTTTATAGGCTTTTATATTGAACTCAGTTCCCAACACTTCTATTTCTTGGGATTGATTAAACACTTTAAACTTGGTTCCATTATGCTTTGTACTTGGTGATACATCAAAGTAAGCTTCTCCGTAAACCAACTCGACCTCTCTATCTACACCTTTTGCGAAAGTTACTGGGTATTTTAATTGAGATTCTGAGTTTAACCAAACTTTAGTACCATCAGCTAAAACAACATGAAACTGCCCTCCTCTTGGAACTGTTAAATAATTATACGCTACCTTTGGAGTAGGATTGCTTTTCGATTTATAAGTAATATTTTTACCATTACTCGTTGCGTTTTTATTTTGGTATGAGTTTCCTTTCTTCAATGCAATTACAGAACCATCTTCAAGAGTTAGAGTAGCCTTATCTGTTCCTGGTAAAACCTTATCTGAATTTACTATTGTTGTCTTTGATGCGTCTTGTTCTTTTAAATTAAATACACCATTCTTAAAAAAATACACAGAAATTATAACACCAACAAAAACAGCAGCATACTTAACATAATTTAGTAGTCTTCTTTTTTTATAAAGCCTTTTCTCTTCTTTCATAAGATTGGCTATTAAATTTTTGATCTTGTTGTTGTCTGTTTTTTTCAAAGTACAGTCTATTGCATAGTTAATTTTAACATAATTTAGAAACTCTTGTTCGTTTTCAGTTTTATTTACCCATAAATCCAAATCGTCTAATTCATTAAAAGAAGCTTGATTATTAAGGTATTTTACTATATTTTTTTCTATTCCTTTCGTAGCCATGTGTTGTGTGCACTTTTAATTAAAGCGAAGCAAAATTTAATAACCCTAACTTTTTGGCACTTTTTTTCATATTTTCGTACCAAAATACATAAAATTATATTAATTTCTAAATGAAAATAGTTTATAATAACGATATTGAACTTATAAAGGGGCTTAAAGAAGGTAAAGAAACAGCTTATAATTTTTTGATAGATTCCTATCAACAAAAATTACATGCTTACGCTTATGGGCTAACAAAAGACCATGAGCTGTCTGATGACGTTATTCAAAACATATTTGTTTATATATGGAAAAACAGAATGAATCTTAAAGATAACTTTTCCATTAAAAATTATTTATACAGAGCAATTTATAATGAATGTATTGACTATTATCGTAAAAGAAAAGCTGTTACGGCTTTGGAAAAAAATATATTGATGCCTTAAACTATATCGTTGAAGAGATGGAGGAAAACTCTCTAGAAAAGTTAATCTTATTAGTAAAAAAGGAAATTGAAAATTTGCCTCCTAAATGTAAAAAGACTTTTGTTCTTAGTAAACAGGAAGGATTGACCAATATAGAAATTGCCGAATATTTAAACATTTCCATTAAATCTGTTGAGGCTCATATAACAAAAGCCTTTTCTATACTTAGAAAAACGCTTGGCAATAAAACCAATGGTGTTTTGTTTTTACTTTTTAGATAGCTTATATCTTTTAGATAGTTATATCTGTATTGCTGGGTATTGCTTATATGAGTTTTGTTTTAGAAACTAAGAATTTATTTACAAGCCTATTATTTTGTAAGTTCACGCAATACTTTTCAAAAAAAAACAGTCTTAAATGTAATCTAATTTATTTCTTGAAATTGGATATTACCATTATTCTTTGCAATAATAATGTTTTTTTTGCCACCTAACATCTTCATAAATTTGGTTTCTGAAACACTTCCATTAACGTAAAACCCATTATTATAGGGCATAATGGCTTTAAAATTTCCTTTTCCATCTCCTTTCAAATGTAAACCATATCCTGCATCTTGTCTAGGGGTTTCAACTTCAAAACCGTACATATTACCTAATAAAATAAGATCTAAGTTTCCGTCTTTATCAATATCTTCACTAATAATACTTGTTATGGTTGTTGTTTGGGCTTCGTTTGGTAATTGTTTTTTTACAAAAGTTCCATTTGCCTTATTCTCAAAATAACTTGTGGCAAAAGTTGTTGCTTTGTAGTGCAATGCATTGCTTATATTTTCTTTACCATATACATCAATTAATTCTGCTGAAGCAAATTCGTGATATGTTGGAAATTTCTTTTTTATGAATGGCATTTGATTCGAACTACATTCCCTTCCTCTTAATGGAAACAATTTTCCAGCTTGGTGATAGCCTAAAACAATATCAAGAGTTCCTGTTTGATCGAAGTCTTTAGCAAATATTTCAAATGGTGCTTTTTCAGAGGCTTTATATTTGCTATTTAGTCCTAAATTTCCAGCAATAAAATCCATATCGCCATCATTGTCAAAATCATTAACTTCTACACTAAACCACCAACCAATTTCGTTACTTAACCCTACCTTTCCTGTAATATCTAAAAATTTCCCATTATTATGCTTTAATATTTTTATTGGCATCCATTCGCCAACGATTACTAAATCTTTTACTTTGTCGCCATCAATATCTGCCCACTGTGCATCTGTTACCATTCCTATATTTTTTAGTGCCTCTACTTCAATGTTAACAAACTGTATCTTTCCGTTTTTAGAATCATTTCTAAGAATAAAACTTGTTGTAGGATACGGATATTTCCCTGGAGATTGTCGCCCTCCTATAAAAAGATCCAAATCGCCATCTGAATCAAAATCGTAGGGTTTTACTACAGATCCACTAATTGTATTGTTATTTTTAAAAGGCGCTGTAACTTTAGTGAATTTTCCATTTGTATTGAGGTAAATACGGTCTGAGTAATTAGTGGAATTTTCTTTAAATTCATTGCTTCCACTTACCACATACAAATCTAAATCGCCATCTAAATCTACGTCAAAAAATTCGGCATCTACATCTTCGTACACGCTTTCTTTTTGAAATAGGTTGCTATTTGAAACAGAGAATTTTCCATTTATGGTTTGCACATATAAAGTGCCTGGAAGGCTTTTTGCCCCTCCAATATAAAAATCATCTAAACCATCTGAATTTATATCGCCAACGGCTAAAGCTGGACCTTCTTCAGACATTTTATGCGGCAATAAACTTTCACGAGAAAAATCGTTGTAGTTATTTTCTTGATGTTTTATAGGTGTACCATATTGCGAAGTTACGTCTTTGAAGATAAAATCATTATTCTGGTTTTCTAAACTCTTTTGTTCTTTAAGATGAGTGGCATCATAGCTTATTAAAATTTCTTTATTTACATTAATATTTGCTAGTGTTTGCGATTTTCCGTCGGGCCAAATTACTTCTAAAGACGTTACTTTTTTAGCATTCCCTAGCCCAAAATGTATAGGTACGGCCATTGCCGATTGAAAACCTCTTGTAAAATAGTTTTCGGCTGTAAGAGTATTTTCGCTTGTCGTTACTTTTAATCGAGTTCCTATAGCGTCTATGTTTTCTTTTGTACCTTGTAGCTTAACTTTTAAATAATTATTTTTCTTTTGGTTATTGCGGTATAAATGTGCGAAATCGTCAATATTATTTACTACAATATCTAAATCTCCGTCATTATCAAAATCGGCATAGGCAGCTCCATTTGAAAAAGAAGCTGGTTGGTTTAGCTCTTGTTTTTGGAATTGTAAATTGGATTTATTTAAATAGAAATAATTCTTTTTTTTACGTTCTGGAAGTTTTTTTAAAAGGTCTTCGACATGCTTTGATATATCAATATTTCGTTTTTTTGAGCCTTCCTTATATTTTTTTTCTAAGTAGATTGAAAAATCATTATTTCTAAAATCTCTCTTTATTCCGTTAGAAACAAAAATATCTCGATATCCATCATTATCCATATCCATTAGTAAGGGTGCCCAACTCCAGTCGGTACTAGAAATATTAGCCAATTGAGCAATATCTGAAAATACGGGAATTTTGGTTGTTGGAAAATTACCATTATTTAATTGCAATGTATTATACATATATTGTCTATGGAGGCCTAAATTTTCAATCATACCAAAACGTGCGACATCCATACCGCTCATACTGGCTTTTTGCCCATAATTGTCTTCGGCCATCATATCTAAAGAAATAAGGTCTAAATAGCCATCGTTATTGATGTCGGCAATATCATTACCCATAGAGAAGTTAGACATATGGCCGAAGGCTTTTTCTGAAACTTCATTAAAAGTGCCATCTTGATTGTTAATATATAAATGGTCTTTTTCGTAATAATCATTACTTGTATATACATCTGGCCAACCATCGTTATTTACATCTCCAATAGCAATTCCTAATCCGAATCCTAAATTATTGCTAATAATACCCGCTTTTTTTGTGACGTTAACGAATTTTCCATTATCATTTCTATATAGTTTTTCCCCAATTTTTTCGGATTTATTTTTCATAATACCCTTAATATCATCGATTTCGTAAACATTAATGTTGTGATTAATTAAAAACATGTCTAAATCGCCATCACGATCATAATCAAAAAAAGATGCTTGGGTTGAATGGTGTGGTAGATCTAAATTATATTCGCTAGCCTTTTCTTCAAATATTGGAATATTATTCTCGTTAACCCCTGTATTTATAAGCAGTTCGTTTCTCAAAAATTCATCGGTCTCGAACCTTCCAGACTTTAAAATATAAATGTCTTTGAAGCCGTCGTTGTTAATATCTACAATGGCTACACCCGTAGAAAAGCCTTTAGAACCTTGAGCATTTGCTTTTACACTTACATTTTTAAATTTTAATTCTCCTTGATTTAAATAAAGTTTATTGGTTCTAAGGTTACTTGTAAAATAAATATCTTGTAACCCATCATTGTTAAAATCTGCCACTGCTACACCTGCTCCATTATAAAAATATTCATAATAAAAACCATTCATAGAGGTGGTTTCTTCTAACTTATTGTTAAAATTGAGTCCAGTTTCCTCAAAATCTAAAACCGTAAATAATTCTTCTTTGACATTTTCTTGATTAGGTGTTACTTTTTTCTTGCACGATAAAAATGAGATTGCATAGAATAAGAATAAGATTTTGAATAATAATATTACTTTATTTTTCATATTTCTTTGTGTCTTTTTTTATTTTTCTTTACATAGATAAAAAACAGAAAAGTTATAATTACTGTAATTAAAAAACCGCCTACATATGCTATTTGATTATCTAAATTAAATCCTTCGGGTGCTATTAAAATATAGGTGCTACTAACCATGGTCATAAAAAATGCTGGTATGGCCGATATCCAATATGCTTTTTCTTTGTAAATTAAAAAAGCTGTAATGGTCCAAAGTACCACCATCGCCAATGTTTGATTACTCCACGCAAAGTAACGCCATATAATTGCAAAATCTATTTGGGTAAGCGTAAAAGCAATTACAAAAAGAGGAATACTTAGGTATAATCTGTTTTTTATTTTCTTTTGATTTGATTTAAAAATATCGGCCAAAATTAACCGTGCAGATCTAAAAGCTGTATCTCCAGAAGTAATTGGTGCTACAACAATACCAAGTAATGCCAAAATACCACCTATTTTCCCTAGCATATTTAATGATATTTCGTTAGCTGCCCAAGCTGCATTATTGTTATTAAGTGCCATCGCTTCATTTAACCCTTCAACTGTGCCAAAAAAAGCCATTGCTGCTGCTGCCCAAATAAGCGCTACAACACCTTCAGTGATCATGGTTCCATAAAATATTTTTCTTCCCAAAGTTTCATTTTTCATACAGCGTGCCATTAAAGGTGATTGTGTGGCGTGGAATCCTGAAATTGCTCCGCAGGCAATAGTTACAAAAAGAATAGGAAATAGCGGTGTTTCATCTGGATTAGAGGTCATATTGATTAAATTTTCTTGTACCAATTCTGGTATGTGGTAATCACCAAAAAATAATGCAATAAGCAATCCAACAGCCATTAATAACATAGCAACCCCAAATACAGGGTATAATTTACTTATTAGCTTATCTATTGGGAGTAAGGTTGACAATATATAGTATGCCAAAATAAGGGAAACCCAAACCCAAATACTCCAGATATTTCCTGTCATTCCATCAATTATTTTTGCTGGCCCCATTAAAAATACGGTTCCTACAAAAATTAATAACACTACTGTAAACACACGCATTATGTATTTTACGTTTGTTCCAAGATAAACTCCAACAACCTCGCTAATACTTAATCCGTCGTGACGAACGGATAACATTCCCGAAAAATAATCATGTACGGCTCCTGCAAAAATACTACCTAAAACTATCCATAAAAAAGCCGCAGGCCCAAACATAGCGCCTGCAATGGCTCCAAAAATAGGTCCCAATCCTGCAATGTTTAAAAACTGAATTAAAAAAATACGCCATGTAGGTAAAGGCATATAATCAATATCGTCTCTTAATTTTAACGCAGGAGTTTCTCGCTCTTTTTGTACCCCAAAGACTTTTTCAACAAATTTTCCGTAAGTAAAATAAGCAATAATTAGGGCGGCAATAGAAAGTAAAAACGATATCATTTTTTATTTTTTAAGAATTCTTTTATCAAATAATTATAAGCATAACTTTTATGATTACTTGCTTTTATTAAATTAGATTTTATACTTCTTCGTGTTTTTTTTGAGGTGCCTTTTAAATATTTTAAATATTGTTTTAACTGATTTTTTGTCATATAAGTTACATATTTCGACAATATTTTAACTGCATTTAGATTGGCATCTTTTAATTTTTCAATTAATAATGTTCTAGAATTAATATCGATACTTGAAAATAAACTGTAAAGCTGATTGCTTATAATTTTATTAGACAATAGCTTATTTGGAATCTTCTTTAAAATATAATGCCTTGTTACGGCATCATTTGTTTTAAATATCTTAATTACTTGTGCAGAACTGGCTTCAAACTTTTCTTTGTCAAGTTGCTTTATAGCATATAATTGATAATCTTTATAAGGCGAATTTAAAAGGTAATTGTTAAGTTTTTCTGAATGTATAGATCGAAAATAGGCGCTTATTTTCTGTTTTACCTCACCGTGCACAATGTGCCAAATTGTATAGCAAGAGTACAATCCGCCTTTAACAACTGCTTCTTTTACTTCTCTTTTTGTAGCACCAGAAACGGCATCGACGTTTTCTAATAATTGATTCGCATTTGCAGTGGGAACTTCGTCTATTAAATCAGACATTTGCCGTCGTTTTAATATTGAATTATCATCTAATAATAATTGATGCAATTTTTTATAATCTGCTTTTTCAAACGGATCGTGTTCAAACTTTGTAAGTGGAAGTTGGCTATCTATACCATAACCTACGTAGTTCCCTAATAAATTCCAGTACACTTTAATATTGGCTAGTTTACACTCTCCATCTGCACATACTGGCGTTTCTATATCTGAAAAAAATAATTTTGGTGTATCTTTAGTATCAAGTAGTAATTTAACATCGTGTGCTATTTTAATGTTGTAAGTGGTATCTAAAGATGCTACTAAAAATTTAAAAATGGTTTTCTCTTTGGCTATATTCTTCCACTCGTCATTCATATTAAAAAACATGGGGTTATGGTCTGTTTTATTTTTAGACTGAAACCCGAAGATTATTAAAATCGTGACAATAAACACCAAAGGTTTGCACATCGTTTATTACTGTTGTTTTTCTATTAAATTTAAATATTCTTGAAGGTAATTTGTGTACACCTCTCTTGGATTTACACCATACTTCTTACATATTGTAGCAGCCAGCCCAACAGCAGCACCCATTTGCCCAGTAGTAAGCATTACTCGTGGGCCTCCTAAACCAACATGAGAACAGCTAAAATTTCGACCAGCCATAAATAAATTTTTTATATTTTTTGAATATAAACTTCTGTATGGAATGTAATATTTTTCTGTTTCATAAAAGATAGCTTCTGAAAGAAAATCGGGTTGCTTACCATCTTTTAAATTTCTTTGGTAATGCACATCTACTTCTCTTACCTCTTCAACTACAGCATCTTTAAATTTTGTATGTTTTTTTACATCATTAAAGGTGTATATATAGTCTCCTAATAGCCTTCTAGATTCTCTTTTTCCAACTAAATAAGACACCCATTGTAGTTTGTAATTCTTATTTTCTTCCATTTTTTTTGCATTTGCAAATGATCCGAAAATGGCTCGTAACATATGGTCTCTTATTTCTTCTGCATCATTAATTTGATGGAGATCGTTTCTTGAAAACTCCCAATACCATTCACCAGCAATAGCCTTGTGGTCTTTCGCTACACTTGAAGCCCAAGGTAATTGAGGAAAAGCATGCGCTTTATTTGTTTTTTTATTTTGCCAAAGTACAGAAGATCCCATTACAAAATTATCGGCTTTTTCGGGACTCCAAAGTTCTCCCCATTCATCCCAAGCTTCTCCGTAAGTACTGGCACTTTCTCTTCCATAAGAAAATTTAGCTCCTGCCCAAAAACCAATCCAACCATCACCTGTAGAATCGACAAAGCGTGGTGCTGTAAAACGAATACGTTCTCCTGTAGTAGTGTGCCTAGCATCTACATGGGTAATAATATTGTTTTTTGCCTTAGCGTCGTATGCTCTCCAATTTAGAAATAAATCTATATTTTTAAAGTTTTTAACGTTTCTATCACGTTTTTCCTGATCATATTTTGCTTCGAATGAACCATTAGGATAATGTTTTGTATCAATCATTTTTAAGATACGTTTAAATTTACCATAAATTCCTAATGTATGCACGCGTATTTCTTCACTTGCATTGCCTCCTAATACAGGCCTATCATGAATTAAAGCCACATGCAACCCTTGTTCTGCAGCAGAAATTGCAGCGGCACAGCCAGCAAGACCTCCTCCAGTAATTACTAAATCATATGTTTTTTGCTTTTTAGGAACCGTAGTTTCTCCAAACTTTGTTTTTCTCCAAGAGGCTAAATTGGTCTCGGCATCAGTTGGTATTTTTTTTGATTTGCTAAAGTATATGGCATCGCACCTACCATTAAATCCTGTTAAATCTAATAGTTGTATGTTTACATCATTAGAGTTTATTTTTACTTTTCCAGCATATTCCCATGACCAGCCTGTGGTAACACCTAATGTGTTTTTTAAGGTCTTTCCATTAACAATTATTTTAAATTGTCCAGGAGCTTCCCAATTTCCAGGAACCCAATTTTTAGTTCTTGCCCAAACATAATACGTTCCTTTTTCTTGAAAATTCACCTTAGTAGCTGCATTAGAAACTGGCACACCCATACCATGTGCCATTAAATAGGGCGACCCCATTTGTTCGACAAATTGAGGATCAACAACCCAACCTCCTTTATCTATAAAACTTTCGGCTTCTACTAAGATATCTTGCGACTTTGCATTTAAATAAAAAAGCTGAAAGGCTATGAATAAAGTTAATTTTAGTTTTGTCATAGTACGGTTTCTATTTTATTTATATACAAACCATGCTGTGGCTGTACAATTAGTATTCGCTTTTAATTGTATCCAATGTGCACTAAAGCCCTCTGGAAATTGATATTCCATGGTTTCTCCAGCTTTTAAATCGAATGTTTTGTATGCCATAGGTTCGTCTAAGTAGTGGTTTACGTGTATTAATAAAGTTATTTTTGTTGCTTTGTCGGCCTTTAACGTAAGTGTTTTTTTATCATAACCAGTCATTAAATACATGTCAGACAGTTCATTGGCCTTTACCTGCGTATCTTTCCATGGGCCACCTTCTCCTATTGGTTTGCCAAAACTCCAAATATCATCAATACCACCGAACCAAAGGCTGGCCTCGCCATCTTTAGAAACATAAACATGTTCGGAAGCTTTTGCTTCTTTTTGAATGCCACTTAACACCAAAAGTCCGTTCCAAGTATTAAAGTCTGAAATTTGCTTGCCATGTGTGGAAACTGGACGCATCATTTTATATAAAGGTTCTTGCCCTACTTTAAAAAGTGGCAACTCGTAAAAAGTACCGGCTATGTTTGCCAATTCGCGTTCCGATTCTACTTCACGCACTACCCTTGCCGTACCAGAAGGCATTTTTTTAGAATAATTTCCATTGCCTTTTGGCAACCTTAATCTATAATTTTTGGCATTTAGAATGATGGATGCGTCATCTTCAGACCAAATATTTTTCGTCTTTAACGCTTTTGTAGCTGTACTATCGGTTATGTTTTCAATAAAATTAAAATCGAATTTTGTAAATTCAAGCTCATTGGTCTTATGAAATTTTCCATTTTCAATAGTTCCGTTATAAACACTTAAGTTAAAATTGGTTTTGTTTGTATAGAGCTTGGCATGATTTACTTTTCCTGAATAATCTATATCCGCTAAAGCTGAAAATAATTCTTTTCCTTCTGATGCGTCTTTTAAATTTGAATCTGTTAAATGAATGGAGGCCGTTACTC
The DNA here is from genome assembly GCF_017498485.1 of Polaribacter batillariae. Classification (NCBI taxonomy): domain Bacteria; kingdom Pseudomonadati; phylum Bacteroidota; class Flavobacteriia; order Flavobacteriales; family Flavobacteriaceae; genus Polaribacter; species Polaribacter batillariae. The sequence goes on from NZ_CP071795.1 coordinate 884,899, forward strand.
TTGATGCTGTTTCAGGAATCAACCTTAACCATTCTGCCTTTAAAGAGGTATCGAAAATGTAATAATTGTAGTTTCCAGCTTCTAGATGTAGGTCTTTAAGCTTTGTCCATTGGTTATCACCGTTTATGTCGATTTCCATGGTAATTTTAACAGGTTTATCTGTGTGATTTTTAAAATGTACCATTCTGTTATCAAATCCAGAAATTAAAAATTGGTCCGAAGGTGTATTTGCAGAGACGTCCTCTTTTAACCAAATGGCTCCATACCCAGATGCGGGTCCCCAATTAGATAGTTGTTCGTAACTACCAAACCATAAGTTCGATTGTGGCTGTCCTGACAAAGGGTTGCCTTGAATGCTTGTTTCGTCTGTAGCCAAAACAATTTGCCCTTTCCAGTTCAAAAAGTCGGGAATGTATCGTAAATGTGAGCCCATAGGCTTTATTCCTGACGTATTGGAAGCCGAAAATGTCTCAGGAAAATCAAAAAACATACCATGCATATCCATCATCATTTTACCATTTCCAATAGTCCTTATACGTGGCCATTCTGTAAACCAACCATGTGGTGGATCGTTGTTATATGTGGCTTTAGGCAATAAATACGTGTACCATTTTCCTTGGTCCAACACTTTAAGACGAACCGATTTTTTGTCCCACCCCATAGACCACAAGGGAGATTCATCATTTGGAACAGCATAAATGCCATGTTTTGTAGTGACATCTGTATATTGTCTTCTTTCTACCACTTTAAAATTATCTCCATCAAATTCGGCTAGAATACCTAGATTTTCAGTTCCAAAAACACCTTCTTTGTCAATTTTCCAATTGTCCATCCATTTGTAATGTTCGCTTTCCCAATCATCAGTATCATGTGTTACTTTGCCTTCACTGGCGTGCTCTCCATTATTAGAAACCACAAATCGTCCTTGACTGGTATAACCGCCTTTACCATGCCAGCCAGGTAAAGGATCGTGAAATAATTTATTAACCTTCAACGTATGTACGTTCACTTCATATAACATTCCTTCCATATCGTAATAATAAATCATGTTTTCAGGATCTTTTAAATGTCTGCCAATGGCTGTGAGCCTACCTTTCATGTCTGTATATGGGATTACTCTAACTTTACCAACACTATCTATTGCATAAGGTCCAATGAATAATTGGTTGGACTCTTGATGCACCATTCTTGCTGCTGGTGTGCCCCCAATACTTTCCTCAAAAATTTGCATGTTCATATCCTCATCAACCATATAAAGTTTATGTTCACTTCCTTTAGGTTGGTGTGCGGCATAATTTATCATATAAAGTTTCTTGTTCCATACTGCCAAAGCTCCTATACCACATTCGTTCCCAAAACCGTAAGTGCCATCTATTCTTCCGTGGGCATAGGTTGTTAAATGTGGGTAAATGCCACTAATTTTTCGGTTACCGTGTATGGAAGTAATTTCTCCGTTTTTAGTAGTTACTGCTGTTTTTGATGCTTCTTCATGCTTTGTTTTGCTACATGAAACTACGAACAACGCAAAAAAACAGATAAGGATTGCTGTGTGCTTTTTAAACATATTTATGGTTTTTAAATTTAATTTCTTTTATTTTAACGGGCTGTTTTATGAACCTCTGTCGAATCAACCGAAACATCTTCGCCTCTTAGAGCTTTCCAGCCTTTTTTATTTAAAATAGGGTATCCTTCTTTTTGAATTCGCTTGCCCAATAAACGGAATTCTTTTTCTACATCTTTTGGAATGCTTCCATCGGGTTTTAGCCCTACATTAAGCAATAGGTTGGCATTGTTGTTTGATGCATGTGCCAACATGGCATAAAGCTCATTAGAGGCTCTACATTTATTGGTTGGAGTCCAAGCCCAACTTCCTTGACTGGTAACAGCTATTTCTGCTTTTTTAAATTTGTTGTTATTCCATACCTTATCTGCAAGTTGGCGTATTTTTATCTTTTCTGGATCATCTCCTTGGTAGTGAATGCTAATCGATTTTAACTCGCGTTCTCCAACCAGAACATCTTCGGTACCTGTAGCTCCGGTTTTGAAATGTATTAATGCATGCGGTTGATATTGATGAATCACATCATAAAATTCTTGCATATTAAATAGCTCGTCATTAGCCAATACACCTCCTAAAGTATCGAACCAAAAGCCAGCAACATCGCCATATTTTGTAGATAGTTCTTTTAATTGATTTTTACAGAATTCACGATATTTTTCAAAATCTTCTGGGGATTTATATAAAAAATAATCGGGTGTTTCCTTGTAATTAGGCCTTGCATACACATATTTTTCACGAGGAATAAAAAAAGGATGTGTCCAATCGATTCCTATGGAGTAATAGATAAATAGTGGCATGTTATTCTTGCGACAGGCTTCTGATAGCTCTTTTAAAAAATCTCGTTTTGCTGGATAGTCCATACTATCCCAGTCGCTATAGTCGCTATCCCATAGAGAAAAACCATCATGGTGTTTGGCGACAAATGTAATGTAATTCATACCACTTGATTTGGCCAAGTTTACAATGGCTTCTGCATCGAAGTTATTGGCTTTAAAATTTTTTGCTAATTTTTTATAATCGGAAAGTGGAATCGTTTCGTTATACATAGCCCACTCTGCATGTTTAGGCCCCCAAACTCCCCAATGGATAAACATCCCTAAACGTGCATCATCAAACCATTGCAGGGCAGCTTCGCGTGGGTTGTTTTCGAAAGTTTCTTGATAATCTTTTAAGAAATAGGGAGTGTTTTTCTCTGTTTTATTACAACCTATTATTAAAAAAAATGTTGCTAAAAAAATTACCTTTGCTAATCTAAATATATACTTCATAAACTTTATTTAATGTGATTTTTTTTAAGGTCACTAATTTACTAACAAAAATTTTCCGAAAATTACTTTTCGGAAAATTTTTAGCATTATAAATAACTCAAAATTTTAACGAATTTAATACCCTTCGTTTTGCCCTAAATTTGAATTTAAAAGTGCATCTGAAGAAGGAATAGGCCATAAATATTGACGTGCTGGGAAATTTGTTTCGTTTAAGGTTCTAGCCAAACCAGCTTCTACCAAAGGAGCGAAATTGGCTATACCGTCTTCATCTAATTGAGGTGTCATTCCCCAAAACCATAAATCAGGCTCCACAACGTCTTCGATTATACTTCCTATATTTGCCATTCCATAAGTGTTTCCTGTTAAAGCTTTCTCTGCTAGCCTCCATCTTATAAGATCCATATACCTTAGCCCTTCGTTTGCAAACTCTGCCCGTCTTTCATTTCTTACTATGTATCTTAGTTTTGTTTGATCTATTGTTGTAACCACAGGGTTAGAAAAATTTGAACCGGCGTAAGCTCTATCCCTAACTTTATTAATAGCAGCAAGCACGCTGGCATCAATCTCGTCTAGTTCTATTTTTGACTCGGCATAAATTAACAACACATCTGCATATCTTATCACTATATGATTATTTTCTGCAGTTGATGGAGCTTTCCATGTTTCGTCAATAAATTTTTTCCAAAGTAATCCATTGTAAGAGGCAAAAGTTCTATTACTTCGTGTATCGTGATTAAACCTCATTTCCCCTGTATTATAATCAAATACTTGCAATCTTTCTGGGTGAGGTGTATATTCTATATTCATAAAATTAGAACCGTCACTTGGTAATAATCCGTCGCCATCTTCTAAAGAACCAAATGGAACAATGGTTGCCAAACACCTTGGATCTCTATTTTTAAAAGGATTTCGGGGGTCGAACAAAGGAGATTCATCTATAGGCAATCCGTCAACACATTCATAAGATGCTAATAGCTCCCAAGTAGGTTGTTTAGCTCCCCAGCCGCCATGAGTTCTTGGTAGAAAATCTGGTAAATTGTCATTTCTGTTTACACCTAAGGCATCACTTCTAGGAATCGAAAATATCAATTCATCAGATGTTTTGGTACCGGAAAGGAATAATTCTCCATAGTTTGGATGCAATGCATACTCTTTTAAATCCATACAATCTTGAGCGGCTTCTGCAGCAATTTGATGATCTCCCATGTACAGTGCAATTCTAGCTTTCATAGCCATAGCTGCACCTTTAGTAGCATATTGTAATCCGGAATAAGATACTGGCAAATTGGTTATCGCGTTATCGTAATAATCGTATATTTTTTGTAGAATCTCTGTTTTGTTTGTTCTACCAATTTCAAAAGCTTCATCTACCGTTAATTCTTCTTCAAAAAAAGGCACATCTCCATAATGCGTTATTAAGTAACTCCAAAAAGAAGCGATAAAAAAGTTGGCTTCTCCTAAAAAGGTTTTGGCTTCTTTATCTGTTAAAACCCCATTTTGGTTCTCGATTTGCTTTTTAATAGAAATTAATCTTGAGATACCTTTGTATTTATCTTTCCATCTAGCAGCCGCCCGACCATCCTCAGAATTTAAGGTTCCTGCTTTTATAACATCTAAAGCATCTCTTCGTTGAAAATCGTCATCTACACCATTGCCAGATTCGTCTTTTATCCAGTGAAACATTCTGTAACCTTCGTTTAGTCCCTCTCTAAACTGGATTTTACTGATAAAAGGAGCTGTTGTTGGTGCATCTAATGGCACTAAATCTAACTCTGTACAAGAGTTTATTATTAATAGTAGTAAAAACGCTATTTTATTTGTCTGTTTTTTCATCTTTTTAATCTTTAAAAGTTAGCTCTTAACCCTATAACGAAAGATTTCGTTAAAAAATAACCTGTTCCTGAAGTTTGTTCTGGATCTACACCATTAGGAAGGTTATCAAAAGTAAATAAATCATTGCCCGTTAAAGATAACCTAAGGTTTGTTAATCCTACTTTTTCAAGAGGACTTTTAGGCAAAGTATAACCTAGTGTTATGGTTTTAATTCTTAGGTATGCTCCATTTTTTAACCAAAAATCTGAGAATCTATAATTATTGCCAACAGAGGTTTCGGAAAGTCTTGGATATTTTACATTTTGATTAACTTCTGGCGTGTTATTTACACTCCAGTAACTACTAGCATATTCTTTGCTAGGTGAAAGCCAAGAGGCACGAAATGGTTGAATAAAAGTTTGGGATAAATAAAAATTTTGTTTTCCAACGCCTTGAAAGGCCATACCTAAATCGAATCCTTTGTATGCCATGTTAATTCTTCCTCCATAAATGTACCTTGGTGCAGAACTTCCTAAAAATGTTCTATCCAAATCGTTAATAATACCATCGGGTTCACCATCTGGCCCACTTATGTCTTTATATTTAACATCTCCAGGTTTAACAGAAGCATTTGTAACTGGTGAGTTATCTACTTCTTCTTGAGTTTGAAAAAGTCCGTCTGATTGCAAACCATAAAATTCTTGAAATTCGTGCCCTTCTTCTGATAGTGTAACCCCACTAAAAAGACGTTTGCCATTAATATCTCCAATAATAGATTCTGCATCCGAAATATTAAATGAAACTGCATAATCAAAATCATCTCCAATACGGTCGTTCCAAGATATGGTTGTTTCCCATCCTTTGGTAGTCATACCTCCTACATTTACTACTGGATCTTCAAAACCTACTAAGTCTGGAACACTTAAGCTTAACAGCATATCTCTTGTTTCTTTAATAAAATATTCACCCTCTAAAGACAATTTGTTATTAAATAAACCTAGCTCTACTCCAAAATTCTTAGTCGCTGTTGTTTCCCATCTAATGTTAGGAGTCGTTAAAAATAATTGAGATAATGCTCTAACTTCTTCTACATCTGAACCATTGGCTATTAAAGCATTTTGAATTTGTAACAAGGTTAAATATAAATAGTTGCCCAATCTATCATTTCCTAGTTCTCCATAAGAACTTTTTAGTTTTAAATAAGAAATAGGCGATGCTAAGGATTTCATAAATTCTTCGTTGGAAACCGTCCATGCAGCAGAAACAGAAGGAAAGGTACCCCATCTATAGTCGCTTCCAAACCTAGAAGACCCATCTCTTCTTATGGCAGCTGATAGATAATATTTATTATCGAAATTATAATTAACTCTTCCGAAGAGAGAAGAATAAGCCAATTCTGAAACAGATGTATTATTGTTAAATATCTCTCCTGTTGTAGCTTGGTTTAAATATGGAAAATCTGGACTAACAAACCGATCTCCTAGCACTCCTAAATTTTCAGTTTTTGAACCTCTTTCTTCAAAACCTCCAAGAACTTTTACTCCGTGCTTACCAAAAGATTTATCATAATTTACAAGGGCTTGTAATGTTACAGCTGTAAATTCGGATCTTGATTCTGCTAGCCTATTTACAGTTTGCCCAGGTATTAGAGTTCCAGAGCCTAACTGATCTGGATCGTCTGCATCCCAATATCTAACTTCTTTTGAAAATGATTTTCCTTTTGTAAAGGTTGCAGTAGGGGTTACATTTAATGTGAATTTTAAATCTTCTATCGGTTTGTAATGTAGTCCTAGTCTTCCTGTAAGAAGGTACGAGTCGTTTTTTGCAAACCCACCTTCTCTAAAACGTAGATAAATGTTAGCCCCACTCTTTCCTTCTGCATATCTTCCGTCTTCCCATAAAGCAGGATAAATAGGACCTGATTGCAAAGCTTCTCCAATTGGATTAACAATAGGATTATTTGTTTTGAGCAATCTAAAATTGATGTCGGCAACAGCACCAAATTTATCCGAAATTTTAAAATCATTATTTATTCTTGCAGTTACACGGCTCCAATTTCTTTGGTTATATAATGCATTTTGATATTCGTAACCAACAAAAATATTTGATTTTAATTTTTCAGTACCTCCAGAAATGTTAATATTATGTCTATAGCCTGTTGAATTTTTCTTTAAAATAAGACCTGCCCAATCGGTATCTGGATATTCATTTCTATCTTGTGCAGCTTCTCCTGTAATGTATTTGTTTATTCTGTCTTCAGACCAAATAGGGTATAAATCATTGCCATTTCCATCATCATTCCATGATTTTTCATTATCCATCCGCAAGTATTGTAATGCGCCTACGTATTCGCGTTCTTTAGTTGGGGTATTGATAAAATAATCACCACTATAACTAAACTTAAAAACACCTTTTTTAGCTCTTTTGGTTGTTATAATAATAACCCCTGCTGCTGCTCTGGAACCATAAATGGCAGCCGCAGCTGCATCTTTTAATATCGATATGCTTTCAACTTGATCGGGAGTTACGTCATTAATGTTTCCTGGAACATCATCGATAAGCACTAGTGGGTCATTACTTCCTTGAAGTGTTGTATTACCCCTTATTCGAATGGTATTCCCTGCTCCTGGGGCAGAACTTGATCTTGTTACTCTAAGTCCTGCAACAGATCCTTGTAGTGCATTAGAAACATTGGTTGTACTTCTTTCTGTTATAGCTTCTGATTTGATTGTTGCTATAGATCCTGTTATATCTTTCTTTGTTATAGTACCATAACCCACAACTACTACTTCTTCGAGTGATGAGGTAGCTTCTTTTAATATAATGTTTGTTTTGGCTTGTCCGTTTAAAGGTTTTTCTTGAGTAATATAACCTATAAACGAAACTACTAGTACTGCATTTTTATTAGAAACTTTTAAAGAAAAATTACCATCAAAATCGGTTGTAGTTCCATTGGTAGTTCCTTTCTCTAAAATCGTGGCTCCAAGCAAAGGCTCTCCTACCTGATCTGTAACAGTACCAGATATCTTATATTGTTGTTGTTTTAAAACCGATTCTTTTGGTTTTTCTTTAATAAGAATACCGTTATTGGCAGTCATGATAATGTCTAAATCGCCTTTTGACAAACTTTGTTTTAGCAATTTGCTTGTCTTTATAATTCCTTTTTTAACCTGTACTTTAGGAAAGTCTTTAAAAATACCTTCTTCATAAAAGAATCTGTAATCGGTTTGTTTCATAATCAAATCGAAAACTTCGTCAACTGTTAATGTTTTGTTTTCTTCTATTCTTATTTTGGAGTTTTGAGATGCTGCATCACTAGGTGCAAAAGCGAAAACCATTGTGCAACATAGAAAAATTAATGTTTTCATAATATTGATTAAGAGCCTTTTTCTGATTCCAATAGTTATCAATAGAAAATAAGCGTTGGTTAATTTAATTTGCATAAACTTGTTATTTGGTTAGTTAAACTTTAATTAATAAAATATAAAGAGAATAGAGACTTATACTTTTGCCTGTTAAGCTTTATCCTTCTTTTTTTAAAATTTTATTTTACTTCATAGGCCAGGGTTTTATTTTATTATTAGGGTTTTATTTACAATTTTATAATTAGTTATGGTGCTTGATTTCATAATTGATAAAACCTCTTCGAGTTTAAGTTTTTTATCTAATGTGCCTTTAAACTTTAATAACTCTAAGGTTTTGTTCTCAAAAACGACGTCAATATCATACCAGCGAGATATTACCTTCATAATATTTTTTAATGGTTTTCCTTTAAAACTAAAAACACCCTTTCTCCACGATGTTTCTGCATCTACATCTGCTTGATAAATGCGAATGTTATTGTTATTTAAACTTAAATTTGATTGTTCGTTTGGAACTAAGTCATATTTATTATTATCTATATCAATAACTACTTTACCTTTTACCAGTGTGGTGTAAATATTTGTTTCATCTTTATAGGCTTTGATATTGAATTCGGTTCCTAATACTTTAACTTCTTGGTGTTTATTGAATACTTTAAACTTGGCTCCATTATGGTTTGTACTTGGTGAAACGTCAAAATAAGCTTCTCCGTAAACCAGCTCAACTTGCCTAGTTTTACCATCTACAAAACTTATGGGATATTTTAATTGAGACTCGGAATTTAGCCAAACTTCTGTGCCATCGGAAAGAACAACATGAAATTGCCCTCCTCTTGGTACGGTTAAATAGTTGTATTCAATCTTAATCTCTGTTGATTTTTTTTTGTCGGTGTTATAAATAATTTTTTCTCCATTGCTATTGGCATTTTGTGTTTTATAGATGTTTCCTTTTTGTAAAGCTATAACAGAACCATCTTCTAAGGTAAGGGTGGCTTTATCGGTACCTGGTAAAATGCTATTGGTATTTACTATTGTTGGAGTATTGTTTTTTTCTACACCTCTATTAAAAAAGCCTTTAAGGAAATAACTTGTGGCTAATACCCCTATGAATGCAGCTGCTACGTATTGCCATCTATAATTTTTCTTTTTGGTTGGTTGGTTGTTCTTTTTTACAATTTCTATGATGTTGTTATGGATGCGAAGGGCATCTACCTCAGACAAGACTGGCTTATTATTAAGAAGCTCTATAACATCTTCTACAGATGGTATTTGGTCGGATTTTTTTATATTTTGAATGTATGCAATAATTTCTTCTATCTCTTCCTTGCTACATTTATTAAGAACAAATTTGCTTAGTAGGTCTTTTATATAATTTTTTGATTGCATTATATACTTTTTTGTATATATAATACAGATGAGTTTAATGGAAGTACTATGTATGGTTTATTTTTTTTTAAAAAAACATTTAGTCGAGCCATCGTGATGATATGAGTGTGAGTAAAAATGTAACATCGCCATGATTTTGTAAAAAATTTCTAATACTACTCAATGCCTTGCTCATTTGGCCTTTAACCGTACTTACCGAAATATCTAACTCTTTACTAATTTCCTTATAACTCATACCTTTGTTGCGAGACATTTCGAAAATAATTTTACATTTTGGTGTCAATTGATTAATAGCATTATTTTTTATAACCTCGTAATCTTTCTCTTCAATTTTATCTTCAATAGTACTATATCGTTTTTGGCTTTTATAGAATACCTCTTCTCTAAGCGTTCTATTATTTGCTACTTTACTAATAAGATTAAATGTAAGGTTTCTAGTAATGGTAAAGACATAAGATTTGAAAGATAAATCTGGATTTAAGCGGTCTCTATATTGCCAGATTTTAAGAAATACATCCTGCACAATTCCTTCGGCCAGCACTTTTGTTTTTAGCATACTTATACTATATGCATAAACATCATTTCGGTAAGTATCAAAAAGTTTTCGAAACGCTTTATTATTTCCTTTTATAAGCTCCTTAACTAATAATTTTTCAGTATTAATATTATTATCTGACATTATTTTTTTCTTGTTGAGGGTTTAATTATAATAAAAAGAACCTTGTTTTTACGTATTGAACTTTTGGTGAAAATTTATTCAATAATAAACAAATTTAACAAATTAACAAATTCTTGATAATGAAATTACCTTGATTTTTAAGTTTATAGAATCTCTTTAACCCAATTACAATAAAAGCAAGGAAACTGAAACCTTTTCAGCTTGATGTTGTAATGTTAAAGTGATTTAAAAGTGAACGAAAGCTATCTTTCTAAGCATTCGTTCGTTCAGCTGAGTATCGCTGTTTGTATAATTTTTTATCAAAAAAATAATCGTTATCTTTATTTCTACTATGCCTATTCTAACAAATATTTGCTACAAAAGGAGGTGCTTTAGATTTAAATCCTCTTTTTGGTAATGGTAAATAGGAAACTATTTCTAATTTTACATCTCTTTGTCGAGTACTTGGTGCACTGGGTTGTAATTTTATGTTTCGCAACACAAATCTCTACAACCCTTTTATTTTTACCTAAAAAAAGTCAAGATGACTTCATCTATAAATATATATATTTCTACGCCTTTTTAATTTTATTTTTTTAAATAGAATTGTAGTATTGGGTTTGTTTATTTGATACTTTAATTGAGAATTCTAAAAAATACAATCAGCACGAATTTTGGGTTTTATATTTTTTTCTCTTAAACTGTCTAATATTTTATTAGACTTACTAATTTGATTTTTAAGCTTTTCTATCTAGGGGATATTAATTTCATTGTAGGTTTTTTTTGAATATTATAATTTTCAATTAAGCGTTTGATTGATTTTACTTCTTGAAATTATTATTATATTCTATCAAAATAAAATATCACTAATGCTAAAGGTAAGAATAATTGCTAACTTTAATTAAAGTTTTCAGCTAAAAATATTGCATTATAAAGGTTTAATACTTTACCAGATTGTTCAAAAATAATAGGATAATAATTATAAATCGTATTCTATTTTAAATTTAAAATATTTGCATTTATCAACGAACTCCACGACTTCTTAAATAATTTAGTAAAAGTCTTGGTCTGTCTGTTTGTATCATATTTACACCATTATTAATTAACCAACCCCACGCATTATCTGGGTCGGTTATTGCTTTTTCATCATCATGTCCACCACTTCTATTAGCAGTAATGGAATGTACCCAAACCTTATCTTTATTTTTGGCAATAACACTCATAAACTTGGTAATAGGAGCATCATCTTTTTCAAATTTAATGGCATATGCTAACGGATTAATATCCGATTCAAATTCTTTAATATACTTATCAATATTTTTAATTTTTTTGCTTACTCCAGGTATATAATTCAGCTTTTTTAAAATATTTCCATAATATGCATAAGCCTCTTTAAGAGGCCTATAAGAACGTAAAATTACTTGATTTGTCGTGCCAGTTTCTTCTAAAATTTGTGCAATTTTTTTGAATGGAATTTCCGATTTTACGTCTAAATCAAGTATAATTTTTCCTTTACTAAATAACAAAGCTTCTTTAAGAGTTGGAATTTTGTATTTAGTTTTTCTACCTACACCATCTTTTAGAACGAGCTGTTTTATTTCTTTTAGTGTTTTTTCTTTTACAGCTCCTTTTCCATTGGTGGTTCTTTCTAACTTTTTATCGTGCATAATAATTATATGCCCATCTTTCGTTTCTGCAATATCAATTTCTACAGCATCTACGCCCATATCAATACAACCTTTTATAGCTTGAATGGAATTTTCTGGAGCATTTCGCCAATCTCCTCTATGTGCTATCACAAAAACATAATTGTCTGAAGGATTTTTTAAATGTTGTAAACTCTTTTTTAAATGCCCATAATCATTTACTTTATTCTCTATTATCTTTTTCCACTTCAAATAGCCTTTTCCATTCAAATGAAGTCCGTCTAAAGATAAGTTATTATATAATTGATCTTCTTCATTAGGATTTGCAAAATGAGAAAAGAGGTCTATATAAAAAACTTTTGTTTTGTCTTCTAATTTTTTGATACCTTCGTTAATGGCCTTAATAGAAGAAATTGGGCGTTCTGGCCTATTATAAGTTGGTAGTAGGCTTTGAAGATATACTATGGTATTTGGACTCTCTTTTCTTATTTTTTCTGTAATTTGGGTAATTTTTTGAATGATATATTCGGGAGTTTTTTTATTACGTAAGTCGTTCGTACCAATAAGTAAGAAAATTTTTTCAGGGCGAGATTCTGTAACTTCATCCAAACGATATAAGACACCATCGCTCGTATCTCCACCAATTCCACGATTAATAATATGGTTATTTTTAAATAATTCTCGCCATGTGCCTTGTTCGGTAATACTATTTCCTCAAAAAACAATTTCTCCATTATGGTTAGGCATTTGCTCATAAACACTTTTGCGATGGTAGTATTTTTTTGAGAAATGAGTTGTGTCTATTTCCTGAGCATAACTGCATAAAAAGAAAAAAAAGACACCAAAAATGTTAAGTAGATTTTTCATAACTATAAATAATTTATATTTTTTAATTTTTGAATTCTATCAATATTATATTTCCCAATTATTCCTAATTTAAATTTACTCAACAGCTCCAAACAGTTTTGGTAAAAACATAGTAATTTCAGGCACATATGTAATTAAAAATAGTACAGTAATCATCATTACTAAAAAGGGTAAAATAGGCTTTATTACTTGTGTTATTTCGATTTTTGCAACACCACTTCCCACAAAAAGCAAAGTACCTACTGGTGGTGTACATAGTCCTATACAAAGGTTTAAAACCATAATAACTCCAAAATGTACTGGATGAATACCCATATTAGTAACTATTGGTAAGAAAATAGGCGTAAAAATTAATACTGCTGGGGTAATATCCATAAAAGTACCTACTAATAATAAAATAATATTTATAATTAATAGAATGATAATAGGGTTGCTAAAGTTACCCAACAAATTTTCTGAAATAAGTTCAGGCACATTATTGTATGCAAACAACCATGACAATGCCATCGAAGTGCAAATTAAAAACATAACAATAGAGGTGGTTTTAGCACTTGATAGAATAATTTCGGGTAGCTTTTTAAAACTTAATTGTTTGTAATAAAAACCTAAAAGCAAGGCATAAACCACAGCAATAACGGCACCCTCTGTAGCTGTAAAAACACCCATTACAATACCTCCAACAACAATAAAAATCATTAGTAAACTTAAAAATGATCTTGAAAAGTTTTTTATTAATGTTTTTAATTGAATACGATCTCCTTTAGGAAACTTGTGTTTTACAGAAAAATAACCGGCAACCAACATTAACCCTAACCCCAATAACATTCCTGGAATATAACCTGCTAAAAAAAGTGCTTCTACAGAAGCTGCACCTCCACTTGCCAAGGCAAATACAATAAGTATATTGCTAGGAGGTATAATAAGCCCAACAGTAGAAGCTGTAATATTAACAGATGCACTAAAAGGCTTTTTGTATCCTTCTTTATCCATTCGATTACTTAAAATACCGCCAATGGCAGATGCCGAAGCTACTGCCGAACCTGAAACAGCTCCAAAAAACATTGCAGATAAAATATTTACATATAATAAACCTCCTGGTAAACTGCCCACTAAAGATTTTGAAAAATCAATTAATCGATTGGCGATACCTCCTCGATTCATAATATCGCCAGCGAGAATAAAAAAAGGGATGGCTAATAAAGCAAAACTATCAAGACCAGTGGTCATCTGTTGCATAATTGTTGTTACTGAAGGAATTAAAGGAAGGTAAAACAATAAGGTAAGTGTTGTAGCAATACCAACGCTATACGCTACGGGTATTTTTAACAATAATAAAACAAAAAGTACTACAAAAAGAAAAATAACGCCTGCTAATGCCATAACTATAAGTTCGTTTTTAATAAATCGTTATTGGTGCCCAAGTTTTCTTTTCTATTTTTTATCAAATGAAAACAATGGTAAATGCTGTAAAAAATAATTAACAGGCCACTTAAAGGAACAACACTATATACATAGCCAATAGGTAAGTTAAGCGCTGGAGATATTTGCCCTAATTTTAAAGTAATATACATAAGATTAATGCCACCAACCACCATAACTACCAAAGCGAAAAGTATAATAGCTAATTCAATAAAAAGACTAAGGTTTTGTTGGTTTTTAAAACGTAGTTTGTTGTACAAATAATCTATTGCCATTTGCCCTTTATAACCTCTTACATAGGCAGTACCTAAAATAGCGAGCCATATTAGTAGGTACCTTGCTAATTCTTCGGTAAAGGCATTTGGTTTTCCTATACTGTATCTAGCGAAAACTTGCCACAAAACATCAATAACCAAAATACTAAAAATGAATACTAATGCTATTTTTAAGAATTTATTTATAACTAAATATGCTTTTTCCATCGTTTATTTTATTTTTTCGATTGCCTCCACTAAAATTTTCATGTCTTTATCTTTCACAAAATCGTTTTTAATTCGTTTTGTTTTAGCTGCAAATAGTTTTTTATTAGGAGTATAAAATTTAACACCCGATTTTTTAAGAATTTCCATACTTTCATCTTCGGAAGTTTTCCAAAACTTCTTTTGATTTTGTGCTGATTTTTTTGCCGCTTCAAATACCCATTTCTGCTCTTGATTAGTTAATCTTTTTAAAAATTTAGTTCCTATTAAAACCACATCGGGTACATAACTATGGGCGTCTAAACTATAATATTTACAAATCTCAAAATGACGTGAAGTAACAAAAGACGGCGCGTTGTTTTCTGCTCCATCTACAACACCTTGTTGTAAGGCAGTATAAAGCTCTCCAAAAGACATAGGTGTGGGAGCTCCTCCTAAAGATTCTACCATGTTTACCGACATTTTATCACTCATTACTCGTATTTTCATACCTTTTAAATCTTCGGGCTTTTTTATAAGTTTACTTTTCGTGTAAAAACTTCGACTACCAGCATCATAAAAACATAAACCTCGCAACCAAGATGTTGTACCTTTTTGTAATAATTGTTCTCCAACTTCTCCTTCTAATACTTTAAATAAATGATTTTTATCTCTAAACAAATAAGGTATTCCCAAAACACGATATTCAGGAACAAAATTAGACATCGCTGCAGCACTAACCTTAGTCATAGATACACTACCTATTTGCAACAATTCTAAGACTTCTCGCTCCGAGCCCAATTGTCCGTTGGCATAGATTTTTAACGTCAGTTTTCCTTCAGAAATTTTTTCTAAATGCGCTTTAAAAGCTTCGACACCTTTATGTACTGGGTGCGAAATTGGCAGGTTGTGTGCAAAAGTCAATACTTTTACATCGGTTTTTTCTTGACATGAAAAAAACGAAAATAATAGTATAATAAAGGCTATTTTATTCATAAACGTATATTTATTAACTATCAAAATCGAAATATTTTTTTGCATTATTATAGCTAATATCTTGTACCATTTTTCCGAAAAAAACAACATCGTTGGGCAACTCGCCTTTCGTTATTATATTTCCTAAAAAGTTGCAAAGAATACGTCTAAAATACTCGTGTCTTGGAAACGATAATAAGCTACGACTATCTGTAAGCATTCCAACAAACCGACTTAACAGCCCAATATTTGAAAGTGTGGTTAATTGTTTTTCCATACCGTCTTTTTGATCTAAATACCACCAACCAGAACCCCATTGCATTTTACCTGGTATGCCACCCGTATTAAAGTTTCCCATCATAGTAGCAAATACTTCGTTTTGAGATGGATTTAAATTATAAGTAATCGTTTTTGCGAGTTTATTTTCATAATCTAAATTTCCAAATAATTTGGCCATTGGTTCTGCAAAATTGTAGTCTCCAATTGAATCGCAACCAACATCTGCGCCAACCTCTTTCAATAACCTACTATTATTATTTCTTATCGCTCCTAAATGATATTGTTGTACCCATTTTTTTTCGTGATACCTTCTTCCTAAATGATTAAAAAGACAGCTTTTGTATGTATTTATTTCTTGTGGAGACAGTTCTTTATCTTCAAGTCTTTTTTTGAAAATAGAATTCACTTTTTCTATTGTATAATCTACAATATGCATAGATGCACCAACCCCGAAATCGGATAAACGGCATCCATTTTCATGAAAAAAATCGATTCGATTATCAATTGAGTTTAAAAAATCTTCAAAATTTGTAATTGAAAAATCAACTGTTGAAGATAATTTGTTCAAATAATGATGAAAATTATCTTGTTCAATTAAAAATAAATTATCTGACCGAAATGTTGGAAATACTTTTGTTTTACTATTTGTTTTTGCAATTTGTTGATGGTACCGTAAATCATTCGTAGGATCGTCTGTAGTACAAACGACTTCAACATTCATATCCGTTAAAAGTTGTTGAGGCGTTTTATTTTGAAGAATTTCATTCGCTGTGTCATAAATTTCTACTGCTGTATTGGGTTGCAAAATTTTATCGATATTAAAATACCTCTTTAATTCTAAGTGAGTCCAATGAAACAAAGGGTTTCCAGCGGTATAAGGAACCGTTTCTGCCCATTTTTTAAATTTTACACTATCTGAAGCACTGCCAGTTATATATTTTTCATCAATACCATTTGCTCGCATTCCTCTCCATTTATAATGGTCTTCTGCCAACCAGGCTTCATAAAGATTTTTAAAAGGAATATTGCTAAAAATACGTTGTGGCGATAAATGATTATGATAATCTATAATAGGCATTGCCTTCGCATAATCGTAATAAAGCTTTTTTGCAATTGATGTTTCTAGCAAAAAATCTTCCGTAATAAATGTGTTTGTTATTTCAAAATTCATAGGTTTAAACTTTTAGAAATTCCAAACTCTAAGCCACGTAATTCCGCTAAACCACGTAAACGCCCAATTCCCGAATAACCTGGGTTTGTTTTTTTATGCAAATCATCTAACATTTGGTGTCCATGGTCTGGTCGCATTGGTATTTGATGGTCTTTATAATTTGCCTCTTTTCTTCGTTTTTCTTCTATTAAAATTTCTTTTACAATTGTGTACATATCCACATCTCCTTCTAAATGATTGGCTTCGTAAAAATTGCCTTGTGCATCTCGTTTTGTACTTCGAAGATGAATAAAATGAGTACGATCTGCAAAACGTTTGATTATTTTTTCTAAATTATTTTTTGGAATAACACCTAAAGATCCTGTACAAAATGTAATACCGTTATTACGGCTTGGTACTTGCTGAAAAATATGAGCATAGTCTTCTTCTGTACTTACCACTCTTGGAAGGCCAAGTATAGGGTATGGTGGGTCATCTGGATGCATACATAGCAACACCTTATTATCTTCTGCAACGGGAACAATTTCTTTTAAAAAGAGTACTAAATTTTCTTTTAATTTTTTTGAATCGATTTCCGAGTAGGTATTCAGTATTTCTTGAAATTGATCTAAAGTATAACCTTCTTCTGCTCCTGGTAAACCAGCAATAATATTCTTAACTAATTTTTTCTTTTCTTCTTCTGAAAGGTTTTCAAAATAAACTTTTGCTTCAGCTTTCTGCTCATCAGAATATACATCTTCTGCACCTGGTCTTTGTAATAGATACAATTCGAAAACAGCAAAAGCGATAACATCAAAACGAAGTGCTTTGGAACCATCTTCAACTTGGTATGCTAAATCGGTACGTGTCCAATCTAAAACAGGCATAAAATTGTAGCAAACAATATGGATGCCACAACTTGCTAAGTTTTGAATACTTTGCTTGTAGTTTTTTACATATGTTTTATAATTTCCTGTTCTGGTCTTTATATGCTCGTGTACTGGAATACTTTCTACCACACTCCAACGCAATCCTACACTTTCGATAGTTTTTTTTCTTTTTTGAATTTCTTCTACCTCCCAAATATCTCCATTTGGAATGTGATGAAGTGCACTCACAATTTCTGTAGCTCCTGCTTGTTTTATATCTTGTAAAGTTACGGGGTCTTTAGGCCCGTACCAACGCCATGTTTGTACCATAATTTTTATTTTATATTGATGTACGCAATATTCTCGTTCTAAAAAAATATTTTAATTCTAGATTCTTATAATTTGGGTGTTATTTATTATACACCACTATAAGCACTAAATCCTCCATCTATTGGAATAACTACGCCTGTAACAAAAGATGCGCCTTCGCCACAAAGCCATAAAGTTGTTCCTACTAAATCTTCAGGTTCACCAAATTTGCCCATAGGTGTTTGTGCTATGATTTGATTGCCTCTTGGGGTTAATTCTCCATTTTCAGTAGTTAATAATGTTCTATTTTGATCCGTTAGGAAAAAACCTGGAGCCAAAGCATTTACCCTAATGCCTACTTTTGCAAAATGTACTGCCAACCATTGGGTAAAATTAGATACTGCCGCCTTTGCGCCACTATATGCAGGAATTTTAGTTAATGGTGTAAAAGCATTCATAGATGAAACATTTAAGATACTGCAACCTTGTTTTCCCACCATATCTTTAGCAAATACCTGAGTAGGAAGTAACGTTCCTATAAAGTTTAAATCGAATACGAATTTTATACCATCGGCATCTAAGTCGAAAAAAGTTTTAAAACCTTGAGTATCATTAAGCAAATCTTCTTCTAACAAGTGCGTATTGGAAGTGGTGCCTAAAGGATGATTTCCTCCAGCACCGTTAATTAAAATGTCACAAGAGCCTAATTGTTTATTAACTATTATTTTAGCTTCTTCTAACGATTTTTTATCCAATACGTTTGAAGCCACTCCTATGGCAATGCCACCCAATGCATTAATTTCTATTGCTACTTTATCTGCAGCTTCTTTTCTTAAATCAAGAACGGCTATTTTATGGCCTAATTTGGCAAGTGCTTTTGCCAATGTGCTACACAACACGCCACCTGCGCCAGTTAATACGATTACTTTACTCATTATTTTGTTTTATGTTTAGGTTTTATTGAAAAAGAATATGCTTTTTTTAATGTATATTTTGTTTTATAAATTGTAGATACTTGATAAAAATCTATTTGTGCTTTATTTTTGGTAAATTCCATAATAATAAAACTGTGTTTTATTAAATCGAACCATTTTAAATGTGGATTTTTATGTACCAAATCTAAACTATCTTTTTTTCTATCTTCCGTTGTTTTCTTTACTCCTGTGTTTCCTGATGATACGCTTCCTGGAGCAAATTCATGGGCTATTAATTTTCCACTTTTTTCATCATTTCCATCCAATAATTTATAATGAAAAGCATCGTGTACATTACCTGTTGTAATGATGATATTTTTTTCGGGATTTTTTGCTAAAAAATCTAAAAACCGAGCACGGTCTTTTGGGTAACCTGTCCATTGGTCTAACTCTATATATTTGTTGTTTTCTCCTAAATATCTTCTCGCTACCAAAACTTGATTCCCAATTAAATTCCAAATAGTATTTGTATTTGTTATTGAAGACTCTAACCAATTCAATTGCTTATCTCCTAATAATGAGGAATAGGCTGCAATAGCATCTAATTCTTTGTTAGAAGATGCTTGTTTTGTTCTACAACAAATACGAGTATCTAACATGTTCAAATTTAATATATCTGCAAATTGAAATGAACGATAAATAGGTTCGTTTGGGTTTTTATTGATAGGAATCCATTCATCATATGCTTTGGTTGCATTTTCTACACGCTGGTTCCATTTATCGTTGTTCCAGTTACCTTCTTTATCTCCAATATGCCCATCAACCCCACCTTTCCAAGAATTGTTTGCAAATTCATGATCGTCCCAAATATTAATCATTGGGTACTTTTGATGTAAATTTTGTAGCATAGAATCTTTACGGTGTTGTTTATAACGCAATCTGTAATCGTTTAAACTTACTAAATTATGAGAAGGTTCGTGTTTTCTTCCTGTTTTTTTTATAATTGGTAAATATGGTTTTTGACCACCACCATCTTCGTAAATATAATCGCCGAGATGTACCACAGCATTTAAACCTTCCATTTTACTAATGGCATCATACACGTTAAAAAAACCACCTTCGTATTTACTACAATTTACAATTGCCAATCGAACAGTATCTGTTTTTTTAGGCAATGTTTGAGTACGACCAACTATTGACGTTTCATTTTTATATTTAAATCTATAAAAATACTTGGTATCTGGAAGTAAATTATCTACCCATATCTTTACACAATGGTCATTTTCTAATAGTGCTTTAGTATTTGCTGATTGAATTATATCGTGAAAAAGACTATCTCTAGCAATTTCCCACTTGACTTCTGCTATTTCTGTGGAATCTTGTACTGAGACGTGCGTCCATAATAATACGCCATCCATTTTAGGGTCTCCTGAGGCAACTCCGTATTGAAATGGATCTATTTTTTCCTTTTTGTAATTTTCGTCACAAGAAGAAAGTGTAAGTATTATTAGTATAAAATAGAATATATTTTTCATGATTTTAAATAAATAACAGAATAAGGAAACCTTATCTATTTAATAAGCAGACAATTTTATATAATAATTGTTTTAAAAAAAACGGGGCTAGTGAAATTAGCCCCGCATTTAAAAACTAACTCAAATAATTAATACCCTGGATTTTGTGTCAAATTAGAATTCCTATCTACTTCTACTTTTGGAATTGGGAATAACTCTTGTTTGTTAGGTGTAAATGATCTACCCAAACCTTCATTAATACCATTGATTGTTTCGTTTGCAATGCCAAGAGTTATTAGATCGAACCAACGTTTTCCTTCAAAAGCCAATTCTACACGACGTTCGTGTATCACTTCATCATTAAACGCATCTTTTGATAAACCTGTAGTTACATCTGCTATATTTACACGTTTTCTTAATGCATTTATAGCATTGTATGCATTTGTAGTAGGTCCATTTACTTGATTTTCCGCTTCAGCAAAAAGTAATAATACTTCTGCATAACGCATAACAGGAATATCTAACCCACCACGATTTAATTCTACATCGTTGTTTAGTGTTGTGAATTTTCTAATTGAAAAATCAGTTAACAAGTTACTATTAGAACCCTGACCTTCAAATGGATTAAGGCTTTCTCCATCAGAAAATAAATCACCAGGCACCACTAAACTTGCATTTAACCTAGGGTCTCTATTTAAATATGGGGTTGATGCATTATAAATAGATTGTGGATTCGTTATTGACAGACCGTCTGTTGTGTAAAAATCATTTGCTAAATTTGTATGTGCAGACATGTATAATGTACCTGCTACCACAGAAAAATTAGACTGTATATTTGTACCATTATCTATATCGAAGTCATATTTTATATAAAACAGCAGTTCGTTATTGTCTTCATTATTTTCGTTAAAAACAGCATTGTAATTTGCCAATCCGTCATTACCATTTCCACTTGTTACTAGTATTGCTCCAGCACTTTCTGCTGTGTTTTTAGCATTGGTTACAGAGGTTAGTGCATCATTCCAACTCTGATTACCCAGTCGTGCTTCATAAACCATAGTTTGCGCATGTAAAGCCAATGCTGCTTGTTTGGTAACTCTACCTGCTACACCGTCTAAAGGTGCTGTACTTAATTGTTGTGCAGCCTCAGAAAGTTCAGTAAGAATAAATGAAATGACTTCTTCTCTTGTAGCTCTTGAAATTTCAATAGATGTATTGATGCCTAATGGTGTTGTATATAATGGCACGCCTCCAAATAGATACACCAATCTTTTATAAGCTAATGCTCTTAAAACTCTCGCTTGAGCTATGATATTATTAAACTTCTCTTGAGATAATGTACCTTTATCTGCACCTATCATATTAACAAGTAAACTATTTGCTCTTTGGATAACTACATAGGGACCTTGATATGCACTTTCAATTACGTTATTAACTTCGGGCGTAATTGTACCATCTCCGAAACTTTCAATATCTCCAACAGAAGAAAAATGTGCTAATCCATTATCTGAAACACCATCTAATAAAATAGGCATTCTACCAAAGATACCATTAGATTGTAACGCATCATAGATACCGTTTAATCCAGCTTCAAAATTATCTGGATTAGAAAAGAATAATTCGTCTGATGTAAAATCGGGTGGTGTTGGTTCCAAATCTTCTGTACAGCTATGAAACGCTACTAATAATACTAAATAAAATATAATTTTATATGTTTTCATTTTCATTTTTTTAAAAGGTTAAGTTTACACCTATTGTTACCACTTTAGATTGTGGCAATGTAGAGGTAGCATGGTTTTGTAATGTATTTCTTTCAGGATCAAAATCTTTTAAAGAGGTAAATGTAAATAGGTTTTGCCCATTAACATAAATACGAGCTCCTGTTAAAAATGTTTTTTCTAATGTTTCTTCAGGAAAATTATAGGCTATTTGAATATTTTTAAGTCTAGCATATTTTATATTTTTCATCCAAAATGAGTTATACTTTCCTGAACGTTCAATAGAGTTACCATTATAACCTCTTCTATCTACCCATACTCTTGGTATTTTATTATTAGGATTTTCAGGTGTCCAAGCATCTAACCAGTAAGAACGTAAACCTGCAAATGGAAAAGGACCTGTTTCTCTAGATAAGTTCGCATAAGCATTACCTGTACCTTGTAATAGTGCAGACAGTTCAAAGCCTTTATAATCCAAATTTAAGTTTACACCATAATACCATTCTGGATTTCTGTTACCTAATACAACTCGGTCATCTAAATCAATTACACCATCTCCATTTTGGTCTGTATATTTTATATCTCCTGGTGCTGGGTTTCCAATAAATGAGTGATCTGGTCCATTATCTATTTCTTCTTGAGATTGAAAGACTCCTGCAAATTGGTGTCCATAAATAACATTTATTGGTTCTCCTCTAATCCACCAAATATTATCAGCTCGATCTATTTCAATACGGTCTGCATTATCTGCTAAATCTGGATTAATTGTTAGTATTTCATTTTTAACATTGGTAATATTACCTCCAATACTAAAACCAAATTCGCCTATTTTATGTCTATAGTTTAGAGAAGCTTCCCAACCTTTATTTTGCATAGAAGCTGCATTAAAGGTTGTCTGACCTGAAACACCAGATGTTAATGGATTGTCAATTTCAACTAGAATATCTGTTGTTTTTCTTATAAAATAATCTGCTTCAAAAGTCAATTTATTCTTTAAAAACCTTGCATTAAAACCAATATTTGAATTTTCAGTTTCTTCCCATTTCAAATCTGGGTTTCCTAATTTAGTAATTGCGCCACCAGAATTATTTATATAGTCTTCGCCTAATTGGAACTCTGTTAAAAACCCAAACCTGTCACTTGGCTCACTTCCTAAAATACCCCAAGAACCTCTTATTTTAAAGAAGTTTAAAAAATGGTTTTCTCCCCAGAATTTTTCGTTGGATATAACCCATCCTGCAGAAAAACTAGGAAAACTTCCCCAACGATTATTTGCACCAAACCTAGAAGAACCGTCTCTTCTTAAATTTGCTTCTAATAAGTATTTACCATCAAAAACATAATTAATTCTTCCGAAATAAGATATTAAGCTTGATTTATCGTTATTAATTCCATTTGTTACTTGTAAAGTACCATTTCCTAAAAAAATTAAATCTGTACTACCAAATTGAGTTTCCGTGATTTCTGAAAAATCTCTTGTTCTTGTTTGTCGATTGAAACCTAATAGAGCTTTAAAATCGTGTTTCCCAAAAGATTTATCATAGTTTAATTGAAAGATATTTGTAAATTCTCGAACATTTTGATTTATTAAATTTAAAAGACTTCCTCTATTTCTAAATGCATTGCCATTTCCTAAAGGAGCTTCTGTTACTTGATCATGTGCTTGATATTCTTTTCTAGTTACAAGTGTTTGTAAATCATCTACATTTAAACCAAGCGTTGCTTTCGCTTTAAGACCATCTAATATATTATATTCTAAAAAAACATTACTTATTAAGCTAGTTTCATCTAATTTCCCTTTTTCATTATCAATAATCCCTTGTAAATTGGGTCTATTTCTTTCAATTCCAAGAGACTGGTCTATATTAGCATAAAAACCAGATTCTGTAAGTAATGGAGTTATTGGATGACCAACAATCGCTGCGGAAAAAATTGTACTTCCTTTTGAACTCGCACTTTTTATACTAAGATTATCTTTTGGGGTAAGATTTGCATCTTTAATGATGTATGATAATGAAGTTCCAAATTTAGTTTTTTCAGATAATTTTACATCTAAATTTATTCTTGTATTGTATCTTTTAAAGTTTTGGTTTCCTGCTAACCAGCCATCTTGATCTAAGTAACCTAAAGAAGCAAAATAACTAACGTTTTCTGAACCTCCATTAACAGATATTTCATGACTTTGTATAGGAGCTGAGTTTCTAATTGCTATTTCTCTTCTATCTGTAGATGGTAGATTAGCATAACGCTCTATATCAGCATCATCGAAATTAAAGTTTCGTCCACTATTAATTGCCGCTTGTCTGTAAACATTTAAATAGGTTCTATTGTCTATAACCATGTCTGGTAAAACGGTTGGCTTAGAAAAGCCAGAATAGGTATTGTACTTAAAAACAGGGGCTTGATTATATTTTCCTCTCTTTGTAGTTATTAATATTACTCCTTTTGCACCACGCGTACCATAAATAGAGGCAGCAGCAGCATCTTTTAATACACTAAAACTTGCAATGTCTGATGGTGATACATCGTTAATAGAGCCTTCTATTCCATCAATTAATACTAAAGGTGCAGAACTTTGATTTAAAGATCCAACTCCTCTGATTACAATATTAGATTCATCATTACCTGCTTCACCTGAACTAGTATTTACAAATACACCTGAAGTTAAACCCTGTAATGCTTGAGAAGCTTGACTAATAGGTCTATCTTTAATTTTGTCTGACTTAATTGTAGCTACAGCTCCTGTTAAATTTATTTTTTTCTGGCTACCATAACCAACAACAACAATTTCATCTAATTGACCAGCATCTTCCTTTAAAATAATATTTAAGTTAGTCTTATTATTGGTAGAAACCTCTTGAGTTGCATATCCTAAATAAGAAATTAAAAGGATAGCATTCTCTTTTGCAACATTTATTGAGAATTTACCATCAAAATCGGTTTCTGTTCCCTTTGTGGTTCCCTTTACAATTATTGTAGCCCCTATAAGAGGCACCTTATTATCATCAGTAACTGTACCTGTTACTGTTTTGTTTTGTGAAAAACTTTGAAGAAATAACAAACAAATTAGTGGAATAAGCAAATTTTTAAGTTTTTGTTTTAGCATAAGAATAAGTTTTAGTGATCATTTTAAATTGTGGTTAAATAAAATCCATATCGAAAAATCGTGTGCGCACACGATTTTAATGTAAAAAAAATATCTACTTAAATTAAACAAAGTAAAATATATTTTGTGTGCGCACACAAATATAAATAAATATTTAAAACAAAACATTTTTTTGTTAAAAAAAACAAAAAAATATGCACAAAAATTATTATAGAATGATATTTTTATCTTTACATTTATAAAAACACAGAATTTGAAAACCATAAAAGAAATTGCTGAAGCGGCAAATGTATCTACTGGAACAGTTGACAGAGTTATACATAATAGACCTGGAGTTTCTCCTAAAACAAGAGAGAGAGTAAAAGCCGTATTAGATAAGTATAATTTTCAAAAAAATATTATTGCGAGTACATTAGCTTTTAAAAAGGAACTCACTATTGCAACCTTAATACCCTTTTCTAATTCTTCTAAAGAGTTTTGGAATGAACCCAAAAGAGGCATTATCGTTGCTTCCAACGAAATACAAAAATATGGAGTAGATACAAAACATTATTATTTCAATCAATTTAGTCCAGAAAGCTTTATCGAATCATTTAATAAAATTTTAGATTTAAACCCTAATGCAGTACTTATATCTCCAATATTTTATAAAACTACTATCAAATTAATTAAAGAACTAGAAACAAAAAACATCCCGTATATATTTATAAATACAGATATTGCATTACAACAGAATATTTCATTTATAGGACAGAATTCATATCAAAGTGGATTTTTATCAGGAAAAATTTTAAGTCAAGTTTTATCAGAAGAAAAAACAATATTAATTGTTAGATCTAGAAAAAATATTGATAGTCATCAGGCAATCGATTCACGTATTAAGGGCTTTATTGACTATAATCAATTACATACCCCTTCTAGGAATATAAAACACCTAACTATAGAAAGTTTTGCAACTAATGAAATAAAAAGGAAGCTTACAAATGAATTTCTTTGCAATAATTTAATCAAAGGTATTTTTGTACCCTCTAGCTATGCATATAAAATTGCTAATGTTTTATGTAATTTAAATTTAAAAAGTATAAAATTGTTAGGTTATGATGTTCATAAATTAAACATTGATTATTTAAATCATGAAATAATAGACTTTTTAATTGAACAGGAACCTTTTGAGCAAGGTTACAAAGGAGTCAAAATTCTTTTCGAGTATTTGTTATTTAAAAAGAAACCGAATAGAACATACAACTCTCCAATAAATATTATTGTAAAAGAAAATATAGAATTTGTAGAAAATCATTCTGAAAATGTATTAAATTAAGTTGCTCAACTACTTTCTAGTGGTTGAAATTACATTAAGAAATTTAAAATATTAGAAAAGATAAAGAAATGATTTTGAGAAAAAAAGTTAGTGGTGTAAGAAATATTGAAATGAATCACTATAATGTTTTTCACTAGATGTTGGGTTAATGTGTAAACTAATTGGGAGCCATAATTTGTAAACAAACATTTTCATCAAATCTAGTCGTCTTTAATTAAACATTCATTCAAGACAAAAGTCAAATCAACTATTTCAATTACAGTGTTTTAAGTATTTATCCGGTTCACACTTTTTGTGTTTTACAACTGTGAACCGAATTAAGTCATATTAATTCAATTCTATATGATATCCCTAAAAACAAAAAAACCTTGTAAATCATACGATTAACAAGGTTTTAGTTTTTGTTTGTATTCATTTTTGTCGGGGTGGCAGGATTCGAACCTGCGACCTCCTGCTCCCAAAGCAGGCGCGATGACCGGGCTACGCTACACCCCGAAAATGTAAAAAAAATTGCGGAGAGACAGGGACTCGAACCCTGGCGACAGTTACCCGTCGACAGATTAGCAATCTGCTCCATTACCACTCTGGCACCTCTCCTATTTTATTTAGAACTTAGCACTTCTTTAAAAATGCGAGTGCAAATGTAATATTAGATTTACAATTTAACAAGATGTTTTTAAGTTTTTTTCTTTTTTATTTATTCAGGATATTCTACTCTTAAATGATAAATATTCATAAGCTTTTTCTTAATTACTTTTTTAATAGTTTCTATCTCTTTTAAAGTAATGTCTGAGTTTATAAATTGGTTATCTGCCATTTGTTTATCAGTAATTTTGTCGATTAAACTACTTATAGATTGTGCTGTTGGTTTTCCTAAACTTTTCGATGCTGCTTCTGCAGCATCGCACATCATTAAAATGGCGGTTTCTTTTGAAAAAGGCAAAGGTCCTTGGTATTGAAATTTTTTAACATCAACCTTAATATCTGGATTTTGTTCTTGTTCCTTCACATAAAAATAATACGTTGTACTTGTTCCATGGTGCGTTCTAATAAAATCTATAATTCTATCTGGAATGTTATATTTTTTAGCTACTTCTACTCCTTTTATTACATGATCTGTAATTATCTTAGCACTGTCTCTTGGCGATAAATCGTTATGTGGGTTTACTCCTGTTGTTTGGTTTTCAATAAAATACATCGGGTTTACAATCTTACCAACATCGTGGTATAATGCACCTGTTCTTACCAACATAGAATTTGCTCCGATTTCGTTAGCAGCTGCCTCCGCTAAATTAGCAACCTGCATAGAGTGCTGGAAAGTTCCTGGAGCTTTTTCGTTTAATTCTCGAAGCAATTTAGAATTTGTATTGGAAAGTTCTAACAAGGTAACATCAGAAACTAAACCAAATACTTTTTCGTACATATAGATTAAAATTATTGCTAAAAACGATAAAAGTCCGTTGGCAGCGAATAGCATAAAATAATCTAAATTTATTTGAGAAGCATTGCCTTCTTTAATGATAGAAAATGCCAAATAAGTAATCATGTAAATGAGAGTAATTTGTGCTACCGAAATAAATAAATTAGCTCTCTTGTAAAGCTCCGAAACTGTTAAAATGGTAACAATACCTGCAATAATATGTAGGTATATAAACTCGAAACTATTGGGTACAATATACCCTAATAATAATACTGTTAAAACATGTGTAAAAAGCCCTAAACGTGCATCAAAAAAAGCTTTAAGAACTATTGGCAGTACACTTAACGGAACAATATATAAATAATCTGGATTGTATTTTATAACTAATGTTTGTACAAAAATCATTAAAAACACATTAAAGAATATAAATGTAACTGTATTGTTATTATTATAAATTTCGAGTCTATATTTTTTCAAGAATAATAACAACATTAGCATCGCCAATGCAACTAAAATAGTATAGCCAAAAATAATCCAATTGTAATTAGAATCTGTCCAAACTTTAGATTCAGATTCGCTTTTTAAAGAATTTAGCATCTCTAATTTTTTCCCTTCAACAATACCTCCTTTTAAAATAATTAACTCTCCTGCAGAAACTTTTCCTTTTGTGTAGGTAATATTTTTAATTTCTGTATCTATAATTTTATTGGTAAAATCTGAATCGTAAAAAACATTGGGTTTTATAATTTCTGATAAAATATCCAATACCCTAATTTGCTCTTTAGAGTAGGGCTCTGTACCTAAATTCTTTTTGATAATATTTAAAACTTCTGAAGAATTGTATAAGTTTTTAAACAACACATCTTCAACAACATTATTCTTTCGAATGGCAACCAATTCGTTTTGGTTTGAAACTTTATCTTGACTAATAACTTCTAAAAAACCTGTTTTATAAACCTCTTCAATGGCATTTAACCCACTATTTTTTAGCTTATTAATTTCTCTTACAGACAAAGAATCGCTTTCTCGAAACAAAACCATTCTTTTATTAAAAGCATCTTTTACTTCATTAATAATATTCGAATCGAAATTAAAATACAACTTCGCGTTTACCTCTATTTCTTTCTTTTCAATTGCTATTTCTTCTTCCGATTTTTGAATTGCAAAATCGAATGGCGCATATAAATTATCGTATTTCCATAATTGTCCATTGCTATAATCGTACTTAAACTGCCCTCCTTTTGGAAATAAATACACGATTGCAATTGTTGTAAGTAAGAATAAGATTACTTTATAAATAATCGTGTTATTTTGATATAATTTATTGACTAAGTTGTTCATATGAATTCTCTTCGAACAACAAACTTACTGTAAAATATTTTAGATGGAAAATTCAATGTATAGAATCGAAGAAAAATTGATTAAAAATGGTTAATTTAGCACTGTAAATTTTACACGAACAAAACTTAAATAATATTATGAAAGAAGTCGTAATTGTATCGGTTGCAAGAACACCAATTGGAAGCTTTATGGGGAGTTTATCTACAATTCCTGCCACAAAACTAGGGGCTTTTGCTATTAAAGGCGCTTTAGAAAAAATTAATTTAGCGCCTAATTTAGTTCAAGAAGTTTTTATGGGAAATGTAGTTTCTGCTGGTTTGGGGCAAGCCCCTGCAAGACAAGCAGCAATTTATGCAGGAATTCCAGACACAGTGCCTTGTACAACCGTTAACAAAGTATGTGCTTCTGGAATGAAATCTATTATGTTAGCTGCACAAACTATTGCACTAGGAGATGCAAATATTGTTGTTGCTGGTGGTATGGAAAATATGAGTTCGATTCCTCATTATCAACAAGCAAGAAATGGCGTTAAATTTGGGGCGATTACGATGGAAGATGGAATGCAAAAAGATGGCTTGGTAGATGCCTACGAAAATGTTGCAATGGGGGTTTGTGCAGATGCTTGTGCTACAGAATATCGTTTTTCTAGAGAAGAACAAGATGCCTATGCGATACAATCTTACCAAAGGTCTTCAAATGCCTGGAGCGAAGGAAAATATGCCGATGAAGTTATACCTGTAGAAGTTCCTCAAAGACGTGGAGAACCAATTGTTTTTTCGGAAGACGAAGAGTACAAAAACGTAAAAATGGAGAAAATTCCTGCATTAAGAGCTGCTTTTACAAAAGAAGGAACAGTTACTGCTGCAAATGCTTCTACAATTAACGATGGCGGAGCTGCATTGGTTTTAATGTCTGCAGAAAAAGCAAAAGAATTAAACATTACTCCGTTGGCTAAAATAAAAAGTTATGCAGATGCTGCCCACGAACCAAAATGGTTTACCACTGCACCTGCAAAAGCACTTCCAAAAGCATTGGCAAAAGCAAATCTTTCGATAGATGATGTAGATTATTTCGAATTAAACGAAGCGTTTTCTGTTGTTGGTTTGGCAAACATGAAAATTTTAGGAATTACAGACGATAAAGTAAACGTAAATGGTGGGGCTGTTTCTTTAGGCCACCCATTAGGAGTTTCTGGAGCAAGAATTGTAATTGCTTTAACATCTATCTTAAAACAAAACAATGCCAAAATTGGTGCTGCTGCAATTTGTAATGGTGGTGGTGGTGCAAGTGCATTAATTATTGAAAGAATTTAAACTTTGAGCGTTTTATTTGGTATTTGTAATTTAAGCATTGTTGCTGTAAGAGCAGAAGCATCTGACATTTCTGAAATGACGAGCCAGCTTTTGTTTGGTGAGCATTTCCAAGTTATTGAAAAACAAAAACATTGGAGTAAAATTCGATTGAATTTCGATAATTTTGAAGGTTTTATAGACAATAAACAGTACCAAATAATTACCGAAGAATTTTATACCGAAGTTTGTAATGAAATCCCCAAATATTCTGGAGAAATTTTAGACTTTGTTACTAACACAAATAACGAGCTAACAACCATACCCATTGGCTGTAATTTGCCTTTATTTAAAGATGGAAAATTAAAATTAGGAACCACTGTTTTTTCTTATGAAAACAGTATTTTTTCTGGTAAGAAACTAAAAAGCGAAATTTTAAAAACAGCTTTTACTTTTTTAAATACTCCTTTTCTTTGGGGAGGAAAAACTCCATTTGGTATCGATTGTTCTGGTTTTACACAAATGGTTTACAAACTTTGCGGATACAAGTTATACAGAAATGCAAAAGAACAAGCTACACAAGGTGAGGTTTTAAGCTTTATTGAAGAAAGTGAGCCAGGAGATTTGGCTTTTTTTGACAATGAAGAAGGCGAAATTATACATGTTGGAATTATTTTAAATGATTACAAAATCATTCACGCACATGGAAAAGTTAGAATCGACACTTTAGACCATAGTGGTATTTTTAATATCGATTTACAAAAACACACACATAAGCTAAGAGTTATAAAAAAAATAATGTCTTGAAATAAGAAAATTACACCAGTTATTGTTTGAATTTACAGGAAAAGAAATGGATGATTTTTTTCTTTATATAAAGAAGAAACGAAAGCATAGCCTTAGCTACGTTTTTTTTTATTCTGAAAATAGAAAGGAAAAAAGGCGATTTATTACAGGATTTTCAAATGGTAAATGGTATTAATCGGTAGTTTTAAAGTACCATACCATTGAAGCTTCGCTGGTTTTATCAATTTTATTTTTCCTTGCAAAATATGTAATAAAAAAGAAGCTGTCTCGAAAGTATTAAAATTTGTCATTTCAACGGTAATGGAGAAATCTTATTTACTAAATTTTAGTATTTTAGATTTTTCGATAACTTCGTTAGCTACTTTCAATCAAAATATATTTTGATTTTAGTAATGCTCAAAATGACAATTAAATTTACTTTTTTGACAACCTCTTTTACAATTAAAGTTATCCCCCAATAACTTTATTGTTTAATTAATTTTATAGTACCAACTCTTCTAGCAGATTTATATTGTATTAAAAAAACACCTAGGCTTAATGGGTAAAAAAGGAATGTTTATATTAATTTTAGGTTATAATACTTTACAGCATATAACAATTTAATTAGTCTTTAATTTTAATTGAACCAAAATTCTGGCGACAATTTTAATATTTTAAGCGCTCATTTTTATCCCATAGACCCCAATAACCACCAACATCTCCTTCATCTCCTACTTTCCAAGATTCATCAAAAGAAGAAAAGTAAAAAACCTCAACATTGTCTTTTGCAGACCATACTTGCGTGTTAATAAAATACTTTATTGTGTTTTCGTCTGTAGCATCTGCTGCTGCTTCACTACCTCCTTGACTTGGC
Source organism: Polaribacter batillariae (assembly GCF_017498485.1). NCBI lineage: Bacteria > Pseudomonadati > Bacteroidota > Flavobacteriia > Flavobacteriales > Flavobacteriaceae > Polaribacter > Polaribacter batillariae. The sequence continues at coordinate 917,198 of NZ_CP071795.1, forward strand.
CAACCTGTTTCTGTAATAATTACTTTTTTACCTTGTGCTGCATGAGTTGCTTGTTTGTACATACTTTGCATATGCGCTAAAGAGTAATCTATTGGACAACCTTCCCAAAAAGGATAACAGTTAGATAAAATAACGTCACTTACCTCAACCAATTCTGGATGTCTAGAAAATTCGTAATAAGCATCTACATAGCCCACAGTAACATCTGGAATTGCTGTTTTTACTCTTTTAATATAACTCAAAAGTTCTTCTAAACTTAAATCATTTCTATATAAAACTTCGTTACCAACAGCTGCTATATCTACACAACCTTCTTTAGCTAAAGCTATTAATGCTTGAATTTCTTGTTCGTTTTTTTCTGCATCGTTACCTAACCAAGCTCCAACCATCGTTTTTAAATCATGTTTTTTTGCAATTCTTGGAATATGTTCATTCCCTTCTATACAAGAAAAAGATCGAATCCATTGGGTATATGGTTTTAAAATTTTTATTCTTCTTTCTACTTGTTCTTTAGTAATGGTATCTCCTGGTTTTTGACCGTCTTCGTACATGCTAAAACAAATACCATGCATTCCTTGCTGCAACGTCTCTCTCCAAAGTTTTTGTAAACTATCTAGAGAGTATTTGCTAAAATCTACTCCTTTATCTAATTCTCCTTCTTTATAATTCAAAGAAAAATGATGTCCTTCTCTATATGACATTATTATGTATTTATTTTTTAAGTTTACAATTCTCCTCTACGTTCTACAAGTATTTTTTTAATTTCTTTGGCTCTTTTTTCGTTTAAGCTATACTTCCACATTACTATCATCGCTAAAGCCGCAGTTGAAGCTGGCACAATAATATCTGCAATTCTTAAAGAATTCATGGTTTCTGCAGCTTGATTTGTAATATTTTGATCAAAACCAACAATTTTTAAAATAACACCGCTTAAAATAATGGCAATGGCTTGACCTAATTTTACCATCCACCAATAAATTGCTCCGAAAGTACCTTCTTTACGAGGCATACCATTTTCTAATTCATCTAAATCACAAACATCTGCAGTCATACTCATCATTAAAGTAAATAAACCTCCCATACCAAATGCAAATAATGGAATGGGTATAAAAATTAACCAAGGAATACCATTTGTAGTATCTATACTAAACCACGACATACCTACACTATCTAAATAAGGGTTTAAAAACTCGAATAAAGAAGCCACAGCACTTGTCATAGATTTACCCAAAGCTGTTTCGTTAAAACTGTTATTTAACTCGATATCAAATCCCCACCATTTTAAAATATATCCTATAATTGATAAAAATGTTGAAATTAAAAAAGCTTTTCTTTTTCCCCATTTTGTTGCCATTTTAGAAATAATTGGTATTACAATAAAAGCAGTGATAATTGCATTTAATGTATTAAACCATGCAGGCCAAGTACCCGCTAGCTCCCAACTACCACTATTCATATAAAAAACAATAATAAAAACAGAAAAGGCTGCGACTAATTGAAAGCCATTAAAAACTAAAAAAGTTGCGCCACAAAGTTTCATAAAAGGTTTGTTTTTAGAAACCTGTTTAATACCCTGCCATAATTCTTTCATATTAGAAGCGAGCGATTTTAAATTTAATTCTTTTCTATTTTCCATATGAGAAGCATCTATACCTCTACAGAAAAATGCTGGTAAAATTCCAAATAAAATACAAACGCCCCCAACAATTACAGCCATAGTTCTTACACCCTGAGCCGGATTCTCAAAAGTATTTACATCTGGTATGATTACATATAACCAAGGTACAATCATCCATGCAATTTGCCCCATACTATTTGCCAAACTCATTAATCGAGTTCTTTCATTATAATCGGATGTCATTTCATAACCTAAACCAACTAAAGGTGTCGCAAACATTGTGTTTCCTACTAAAAACAATATCTGCAAGATCATTACATACCAAAAATTAAAAGTTTGAGATGCATTTTCGTCTAATTGCCACATTAAAATAAACAAGATTCCGCTAATGATTGCTCCGCTAAAAATATAAGGTCTTCTGCGCCCCCATTTCGATTTTGTGTTATCTGAAATAAATCCCATAACAGGATCTGTTAAAGCGTCGAAAATTCTTGGTAAACCTCCTAAAAGTCCAGCCCAAACTGGGTCCATACCAAAGGCAGTTAATATAAATACTTGTAGGTAAACTCCTAATACTCCTGGTAATAAATTTAATACAAAATGACCCGCACCGAATGCCGCTTTTTGTCTAAATGGAACCTTACCTCTTGCTGGTGTTGTAGATTGATTTGACATATTATATTGATTTTAGTTAATTCGTATTGCTATTATTTACTCAACATTATAGTTTGTAGTGCTTGAGCGTTAATGTTTATAACTATTTCTTTATCATTTAACTGCAATTTGAAATTTTTCTTTGTTTGCCCTTCATTAAAAACCACCACAGCAATAGAGCCATCTTTATTTTTTGCTGCAGTAACTTGTAATTCTTTATCTGAATTTTCTAAACCGATTACTTTTGCTTCTGGTCTTATGTATTTGCTAAAATGGGCCATTGTGTAATACAAGGGTGTAAAATACACTTCATCTTTCTCTGGATCGACGATTACTGGAGCAATGCACCAGTTTTTAAACCAGTTAGGGCCACCTTTGGTGTCTAAAACCATGTTCCAATCTACCCAACCATCTACATAATTATTTAGACAACCAATAATATCTCTTGCATACCTGTTTACAGGTGCATATTTTGGGTGCAAATGTTTGTCTTTTTCAGAAGCCCAAGTATAACCCCAATCTGTAGCTTCTTTTTTCCAATACCAAGCATCATCTTGCCAAACTGGAACTTCTGCATCTACACAAGCTTCTGACTGAATTAAGTATTTATTTGGCGCTTTTTGATGTGCGTATTGCAACTCTTCTGAAAATATTTCGAAAGTACTTGCATACCAATGAATGGCTGTTCCATCAAAATATTTAGACGTTTGTTCATTTTTAAACTGAGAGTCTATCCATTCTTTTAAGTGTTCTCTATTTTGATCGTACCCTAAAATTTTAATATTCGGATAGTCTTTTCTTAATTGAGGCCCTAAATGATGTTGCACAAAGTTGGTCATTTCATCGGGAGTATAATGCATACTTTCCCAATTATTACCATTTCCTAAAGGTTCATTTTCTACTGTAAACCCCCAAATATCTATGCCTTCTTTTTTATAAGCTGCTACATATTTAGAAAAGAAAAGGGCCCAAGTATCGTAATATTTTGGCAGTAATTTGCCACCTACCCAATGGTTATTATCTTTCATCCAAGGAGCAGCTGTCCAAGGTGAAGCAAATATTTTAAACCCATCTTCTGATGTTTTTATTGCTTCTTTTATCATCGGAATTAAATCATTTTTATCTTCTTCTATCGTAAAGTGTTTCAACTCTAAATCATCTTCTACAGGAGTGTAAGAATATTGAGATAAAGAGAAGTCACAAGAATTCATATGTGTTCTTGTTAGCGAATAATTTGCGCCTTCTTTAGAAAAATATGCTTGAATTATGCTGTCTCTATTTTTTTTACTCAATTTGTTTAACAAATAGGCAGATGCCTCTGTAAAAGCACCCCCAAAACCAGTAATGGTTTGAAAAGTTGTGTCTGGATATATTTTAATTGTTGACGCATTTTTAACATTAACAAAATCAGAAATTTTGGTTAGTTTGTTGCCTGCTGCTGATGTTTCGTAAACATCTACTACGAACGTTTCTACTTTTGGGTTGCAACTTATCATCATCAATAAAAAAAGTGTTGAGAAAAAATAATTTGTTTTCATTGGACTGGTTTTATCTTGGGTAATCTGTATTCGGTACTAAAACCGTTTTCATCATTTCTTCTTTATTTCCTTTGAAAGTTTTCGTGATTGGTTTTCCGTTTCTAGTTAAGCCTTTAAAAACCCCTTTATCTACTAAATGCCAAATGGGGTATTTGGCTTCTCCTTTTAAGTTGATCAATCCAAAATGGTTTTCGGATCCTAGAGGATTGTTAGCATCTTTCCATTGCTCGTCAAAAGCTTCAAAATAGAAACAAGAAATGCCTGCTTTATGGGTCCAATCTCTTATGTGTTTATAATACAAACCTTGTTTGTATTGGTCTGTGGCTCTAGAACCGTTTTTTCCATAATGCCCGCTAGAAATGCTTGCCCAGCCTGTTTCTCCAATATGAATTGTTTTGGTAGCATCGATACTTTTTACATAGTTAGAAACGTTTTTATATAATTGTTTCGATTTTTCTAAAGCACGCAACATTGCATTGTCTATTTTTTCTATATCAGATAGCTTTTGCTCGTCTTCTGGTATTTTCCAAAAACCTGGATCGTAATGAGAATAATGATAAGGATAGGTATGCATAGAAACATAATCTACAGCTTTAATTAAGTCTTCTAAATCTTTTACTCTGTAACTTTCGTCTCCACCACCCCAAGAAGAAAAATCGTCTGAACTGGTAATCCATAAATCTTTAGAAAGTTCTCCTTTTTTCTTTAGTTCTTGTAAATGATTTACCCATTTTAAAATTACACTAGGTTGTACATAATAGCTTGTTGCCCATTTTACCATGGCTTCATTACCCACAGCTATTATTTTAACAATATCTGGGTATTGTTTTGCTAAAGCTACTGCTCTTGCAATTTCTCCTTCGTTTTGTGGACTTTCTATGTGATGATCTGGGGCTATGTCTGTCCAAGCGTTTAAACAATCTATCCAAGCACCTAACATTACATACATTTCGAAATTTGGGTCTTCTTTTTTTAGCTCGTTAATTGCTTTTAAAACATTCGCTGCATGTGGTAATTTGGGTTGTACATTATAGGTTCTTAAAATTTTAATTCCCATTGCAGAAAGAATTTTTAGATCTTCCTTCAACTCATTAACAGTAGGTTGTATTTCTCTTGAATTTTCTCTGTACCCACCATAAGAAATTGCCAAATACGCTGGATTTCCTAAAATCTGTTTCGCTGTCATTGTTGTTTTTTTCTCTTTGGTATTTTTTGTTTCTTCTTTTTTAGAACTACACCCAAAACCAATGACAAAAATTAAAATTGCTGTTGTTATTTTTAAAATTGATTTCATACGCTACTGTTTTTATGTTAATTCTAAACTATTTCTTCTATTTTTTTAATGTGAAACCAATAATTACAAAAATCGCAGGAAAAAAAAATCGATATTTATGAAAACTATTAAACATTAACGTTTTTTATTTTTCTATGAAGACTATTATCTTTTTTATTTCTCCTGTTCTTTTGAATAATTTATTGCTGTTTTTTTGGTCTATTTTTAAATCGTTTACTGCATCATTTTTACCATCTGTGTAAAATATTTTTAATTTATTTTTATCGGATAATTTGTAAACAATAGGTACTTGGCAATAGGTAAAGCAAAGTGTATTTTTTTCTAAAACAATGGTTTTATTTTTACCTTTCACATTCACATAATTAAAGGTTTTAGATGTTGTTAAGAACTCTTCTTTTCTTAATAATCTTGGATTAAATGTAACCTTACCATTTTTTACGAACGCCCCTAATTCTCCCATTCTCGATAAGATATCTTCTTTTACTTGCCCAGTCATTCCTGGTTGTTGTGCACCTTTTGTCGCTGGTGTATGCGAATAAGGGTCTGTTGGAAAAGCACCATATAATTCTGGTGATTTATGTACTCCTATTCCTTCGTTTATTTCGTAATAATGATCCAAAAGTCTTCCTATAACTTCTTCACTTTCGTTATTATTAATTGCCAACAAACAGTTTTCTTGAACTGCTAACAACAATTTAGAAACCATGTGCCAATAAATTGAGCCTAAACCTTCGTAGCCAAAAAATGTTCCTGATCTTCCTGTAAAAGATTTATGATCGAACATTTCTTCGTAGATTTCTAGAAGTAAATTTTCTTCTTGATGCACTAAAGATTGATATTTTTTTGAAAGGTTTTCTAATCCTCTTTTTAAAACATCGGCATTATTAAAATTACCATTAAAATGATAATTTCCTGCGACGTCTTTATTGATAATTTGGTGGTTGCCATCGGCTAATAATTGCTGTAATAATTTTGATTTCTGTACTGCTTTTTTAGGTATGTTATTCTTATCTATAAACCTTCCTAAATCTTTGTTTGGATACAAAATATAGCTGTACTGATCTTCTCTAAACAACGCACTTGCTTTTAAACCATCTAAAGTTGCCAAAGCTTGTTTTGCGGATAAATGCCCAGAACTTAGTACTGCAACTTGACCTTCTAACATTTCTGACAAATAGGAAATAGACACTTCTTTCTTATTTTCTACCGTCATTAAATTATAAGCGTGATACATATTGTCATCACGTTTGTTGGCATCTATCGTTTGTTGGGTGTATTTTTTTGTGATGCTAAAGAAATCTAATAAATCGTTTTTAGAAATGGTTGTTTTTTTGTTTTGAAATCCGTTTTTGTAAATCGATAATCTGTAATTGCTACCTGCTGTTCCAACGCCATCTAAAACTGTTTTTCGGTCTGCATTAGAAATCTTTTTAGACAAAATATTTTCGTTTTCTTTAAGCGATGCAACTACAGCATTAAAGAAGGTTACTAACTCGTTAGAAATCGCAATGTTATCGAGGTTTGTATTCGCTACTACATTTTCGAAAAAGTCTATAAAACGATGTAAATAACACAAGGTAACCATAGAAACTCCATTGCCCACTAAAGCATTGTTGGCATCATTCCATTCTGGTCTTTGTGTATTCATCCAAATACCCGCTTCTGGAATAAAATTAGAGATTTTTGCCAACACAGTTGCCAGCAATTTCTCCATCATATTTACTCTGTAAATGCGATTATTTGCATCTCTTAACAAAGCACCATCTGCGCCAATTTGAGCTCTTAATTCATCGATTTTATGATTTAATTTTTCATCAAAATCAATGGTATCTTTCGGGTTTTGCAGCGTTTCTTGGTAGTTTTTAATTTTATAAGGCACCTTTGCATATACAAAAATAGCTTCAGTAAAATTTTTAGACAATCTACCAGGATAGTAATCTTCTATAAATTCTAAGAATTTTAATAGATAAATAATTTGATGATCTCCCCAATACCCAATATAAGACCAAGGATCATCTGGCTCTATAATTTCCCAATCAAAACCGCCTTTGGTAACTCTGTAAGGGTTATAACCATCGAAAGTAGAAGCATTTAAAAACTTAAAAATCATTCCTTCTATAAACTCTGGATATGAATGTGCTAAGGCTTCCCAATTTTGAAAAATATCTCTCCAGTTTCCTTCGTAATCTAAGATTTTAGCACCATCTATTTCGCTTCTAGTGTTGATAGAAAAACGGTTCCAAGGCCTGCTTGGGTCTCCATGTCTTCGACTAAATTTTAACGGTAAATACTCAAAACACAGTCTTTTAAAATCTTTGTCTTCATTGGTAATTGCTCTATTTTTTAAGTAATTTACCGTAAATTCTTGTGGTAAGTTATTAATTGTATTTTTTTGATTTTTAAATACTTGTTGATTTGCGTTTTTTAAGTATTTTTCGAAGTCTTGTTTTTCGATTTGATAATTGTTGTCGAAAATTCCACCTCTCATAATATTGAAAAGTGTATTTGCAAAATGTCTGGTATTTCTTAGTTCAATATTTCCTAACTGAAGTCCATCTGATGCACCAACCAATTCTATTAAATTATCTGTTCCTTCATCGATACTTTTTTGAAGCAATGTTAATAAATTGGATTTATTTTTAATTTGATGTGCTAAGGAATGATAAGATGATAAATTCTGATTTACATTGGCAATTAAATACCATGATTTTTCTTCTTTTGGTTTAAAGGATAAATTTTGAATGGTAAAATAAGCCCCTTTTTCTGCTTTTACATCTATTTCTTGCTCAATTTTTTCTCCTCTTCTAAAATTAGTTAATTGTTTTGAAGATATTAAATATGTAGGATTTTTTACCCCTAAAGACCATACTAAATTTGCTTTTAAAGCTTCACTAGGTTCTGCTTTATCTACAATAATGGCACTTAATGCGTAAATACCAATACCTGTTGAGGTTTCTAACTCGCTTTTTTTGTAAGCATCTACTAAATTACTTCTTATTTCTTGTATTGCAGATGTTACTCCGTAAGGAATAATGTTTTGTATTCCGTCTAAAATAGTTACTTCAACTTTAGCGTCTGAATTGTTTATTAATTCAGATTTTCTAACAAAACCGTATTCATTAGAAGTATTCCAATGATATCTAAAAATAAGTCTTAAATCTTCATTTATTTCTTCAAAAATAATTTTGTTTCCATAACTATTTTTATACAAATTTCTGGTGATGGAATAAATACCTTCGTATTTATCTGAAAAAGGTTCCCATAAAAGTATTTTGGTTTCTTTATGAATTTGCACAATGGTTTTACTACCTGTAATATCTGCAGACTCCGTAATTTTATCATCTGTATAATAAGGAAAAAGTGCATTTTCTGCGTTTTTTCTACCAGCGGTTAAACCTCCATTACTAGAAATAAACATCCAATGATTTGAGTTACTAACAATACTCATAAAAAACGGACGCATAGCATCGCTATTTGATATTTTAAAATATTGTTGGTTATCTATCGTTACTGTTTGTAACTCTACATTTTTATTAGGGCTATTAATTATATTCAATTTTTAATAAATTTTGTTTACAAAAAAGTTTAAAAAGGTCGAGTGTTTATTCTCGACCTTTACATCTTATTTTATTTTATATTTTACTCTAATCTTACATCATCTATATAGTGAGTTGCTCCTTCTGTAACAGTTCCAGAACCACTATCATCTGGTTTAATTACAAAGTTATTATGACCTCCTGGAGGAACACCTGTAAATGTAATTTCTAATTCTGTCCATTCATTGGCATTTGCAACTGTCTTTGTAATTGGTGCAGGGTTTCCTACACTTGGCTCATTAGGGTCATTAGAGATTTCGAATTGATATCTAACATTTGCTTTTGTAGAATACACTTTTACTTTAAAAGTTAAAGTAGAATTAAAATCTGAAGCAAATGCATTTTGTACTCCTTCCCAATGGTTAGCTCCTACAGGCTTTGTTACTTTTAAAACAAAATCTGACGTGTTAATACCTGATTTTGAAGGGTTTTCTGCTACTTCTGCTGTAATTGCATCTCCAAATTTTACCTCTCCATTGGTAGCCATAAAGGTTTCGCAACCTTCAAAGTTTACAGGAAACTGTGCTGCTCTTGTAAAAACTCCAGTACAACCACCTGTAGCACCTCCACCACCTCCACCAGCAGTAGAAGTAACTTGCTCAATATCATCTATATAAAAAGTACCTGCTGTTGTTCCTGGACCATCAATAAAGATGATGAAATTGCTAAAAGACTCTGCTGTTGCCAATGTAAATGTTAGCTCTTCCCAACCAGTACCTCCATGGGTTTGGTCGTTTTCAACTGGAGCACCTCCTGTTTCTACTTTTAGCTTTATAGGTACACTTACTGTAGAATATAATTTTAATTTGATAGATTTATCTGTTGCAAAACTAATTGGTGTATCTAGTGTGAAATTAAGATTTTCCCAATTTGCACCTTTATTTACAATAGCTCCCACTTTAGTAGCTGTGTTATTAACGCCGCTTAATTCTGGGTTGTCTATTACACTAAAATCTATTCCGCCATCTACTCTTTTTGCATTATAATCTATTCCTGCACAATCAAAATCTATTGGTAAAGCTAAAGTGGTATCTGTACAAACAATTGTAGAGTTTCCTGCAACTTGCTCAATATCATCTATATAAAAAGTACCTGCTGTTGTTCCTGGACCATCAATAAAGATAATGATATTGCTAAAAGACTCTGCTGTTGCCAGTGTAAAAGTTAGTTCTTCCCAACCAGTTCCTCCATGGGTTTGGTCGTTTTCAACTGGAGCACCTCCTGTTTCTACTTTTAGTTTTATAGGTACACTTACTGTAGAATATAATTTTAATTTGATAGATTTATCTGTTGCAAAACTAATTGGTGTATCTAATGTGAAATTAAGATTTTCCCAATTTGCACCTTTATTTACAATAGCTCCTACTTTAGTAGCTGTGTTATTAACGCCGCTTAATTCTGGGTTGTCTATTACACTAAAATCTATTCCGCCATCTACTCTTTTTGCATTATAATCTATTCCTGAACAATCAAAATCTATTGGTAAAGCTAAGGTAGTATCTGTACAAAGTGGTGGTGGAGGCGCTACAGCAACTTGCTGAATATCATCTACATAAAAAGTACCTGCTGCTGTACCTGGCCCATCAACAAAAATAATCATATCGTTGTAAGAGTCTGCTGAGTTTAAAGTGAATGTTAATTCTTCCCAACCTGAACCTGTATGATTTACATCTGCTTCTACTGGATTACCTGTTCCATCTTCAAATTTTAGTTTAATTGGTAAAGCTGCATTAGAAAATAATTTTAATCTTACCCCTTGTTCTACACTAAAATCTATTGGAGTATCTAAGTTAAAGAATCCGTTTTCCCAATTTTGACCCGTATTTACAATTTTACCTACTTTAGAATCTGTATTATTAATACCAGACAATTCTGGGTTATCTATAACTTCAAAAGATACATTGCCTGCGATTTTAGTTGCATAATCGATACCCTCACAATCAAAATCCATTGGTAATTCTAACATGGTTTCTAAACAAGGAATTGCGTCTGTAGCTATTTGCGTAATTTCATCTATAAAGAAATCTCCTGATGTAGATCCTGGACCATCGATAAACAGTGTTAATTTACTAAAAGATGCTGCAGAATCGAAAGTAAAATACATTGTTTCCCAACCTGTACCTCCATGGTTTTCAGATACTTCTACAAATGCATTGCCTTGTTCTAATTTTAACAATACAGGTAAAGCTTTGTCGGACCAAACTAGCATTTTTATAGATTTGTCTGTCGATAAATTTACTGGAGCTCCTAATTCAAAAGCAATTCCTTCAAAAGCACCACCACTATTTGTAATTTTACCAACTTTAGAAGCAGTTGCATTTGCACCTGTAAGAGATGGATTTTCTATAACTGAAAAAGCTGTTCCATCAAATGGTGTGGGTTCGTATTTTGTATTTGCTCCATCAAAAGTAATTGGTAATGTAGCGACTTCTGGTATTAAAATAGTAATCTCACTTGTAAATGATGCAGATGCACCAGAGGTGTTTTTTGCAACAAGTGTTACTGTGTATGTACCATTTTCGTAAATTTTCTTAGGATTTATCTCTGTTGAATTTGTTTCGTCTCCAAAATTCCACATATATGTATCTGCATTTTCTGAAGTATTTAAAAATGTTACCAAACCTAAATCTTGATTAAGAGTATATGTAAAATTTGCAGTAACTTTTGGTAAAAATGTGTTTTCATCTTCACAAGTAAAAAAGCTAAATGCTATGGCAAGCAAAAAGATGAATTTCATCTTATTTTGTACTTTAATTAATGTTTTCATAATTTATATAATTTTTATTTTATTGGTATTTATTGATAAACTTTTACGTAGTCCACTAACATTGTCTGTGGAAATTCTGTTTCGTTATTTGGGCTTCCTACGTAGTTTCCTCCTACTGCCAAATTTAATATGATGTAAAAAGGATGGTCAAATACCCAATCTCCAGTTACATCTTCTCTTGTAATTTGATTATATAACACATCATCTACGTAGTAATTTATGTAGTCTTCTCCCCATTCTATTCCAAATACATGAAATCCAGAGTCGAACCTATCATTGTCTAATACATAATCTTTTGTGATTGCTTGTCCTGCAGAATAACCAGGTCCATGAACACTACCTGCAATTTTTGTTGGTTCTTGCCCGCGATTTTCCATAATATCTATTTCACCACAATTTGGCCAAATATTGGTTTCGCAATCGTTGCCTAACAACCAAAATGCTGGCCACATACCTTGGCCAGAAGGTAATTTTATTTTGGCTTCAAAACGGCCATACTTTTGTTCAAACTTACCTTTTGTTGTAATTCTTGCAGAAGTGTATTGCGATCCTTTAAAATCTTCTCTTTTTGCGGTAATTATTAAATAACCATTTTGTACAGTCGCATTTTCTGGTCTGCTTGTATAGTATTGAAGTTCATTATTTCCCCAACCATTTTCTCCTGTACCTTCTTCAAAGTTCCAAACTGACGGGTTTAATGAGCCATTTGTGTCAAATTCGTCTTGCATTACTAAGTTAGAAAGACGTGTAACAACCTGCGTTTCGTCTGTATCGCAACTTTGTAAAACAACAAGAAGACTTAAAATTAATATGTACGATATTTTTAATTTAATTATATTCTTCATTTTGTATAATTTATTTGATTAATTAGTGTAGAAATATACATTATCAACTAAAAAAGATGCATTATTGTTAGAGACAAAAACAATGTACCCAAGATTGTTTAGGTTTGGGGATCCTAATCCGCCTCCACCAGTAGATAGTGTAAATCCGTTTAATGGTATATCGATACTAACCCATTGATTTTCTATTAATTGACTGGTAATATTATGCCCTCCAGCAGTACCATCAGTTGCAAGACCATTATCTGTTTTATCAGGTCCAAAATCTACAAGCTCTACTAACACATTTGATCCAGTAGCACTTCTTAACTGCACATCTAAGTGCAACATATCCATACCAGAAACATTCACTGTTCCATCCCATGCTGTACCTACAAAATCTATATTTTCATAATCGATATATTCGTTGCCATTAATAGATTGAGTAGAAATGTTGCCAGTATTACTACCAGCAAAAAAGCCTGGATTAAAGCCAGCTAAACTCGTATAAGTATCGCTATAAATAGAAATAACATCACTCGCATTTTTTGTAGGATCTGGTGCTGGAAGTACATCTGTTTTACTTATCGTTAAAGAGCCTTTTGCTGCTACTCCAGCAATACTTGCTGTTACTTTAGCTTCGCCATCAGATAAAAGAGTTACTACACCAGATTCATTAACAATTGCTACATTGTTGTCTGATGATTGAAAAGAAAAATAAGAAGGGCTTATATTTAGTGTGATATCATTACCTGCCCAATTGAGCGTGTGTGTTAATTCGGAAATTGTATAATTATTGTTTAATGAAATTCGTGATTCTTGGTCTTCACCGTTAAATAGCTTTGGTCTAGACTGTCCTATAGTACCAAGTTTTTCAAACTTTACTTCATCTAACCAAAAAACATAACCACCTTCGTCTGATGCATTTCTAGCTCCTTCTGCATACCAAAGCATTCCTTTTTCTGCAGTTAATTTTGATGGATCTGGAATTGGAATTACATATTTTACCCAATTGGTAGTTAAAGGTAAATCATTTAATGCAACTCTAAATTTACTATTCGTATCTGGATCTATACCAAAACCTATTTCGTTTATTTTTGCTGCTTGTGAGGCTTTTGCATAAAAAGTAAGGGCATCGTAACCTGTTAAGTCTCTTGGAAAACTTACTGGAAAATTTGCACCAGCATATCCTACACCAAATGCAGGTACATCTATTCTCATAGAAGCAGAACCTCTGAAAGTAGTTTCGGTATCTACAGAAAAAGCGTCTAGTTTAGAATCTCCAAAAGGATTATAATCTAAACCTGCACTAAATCCATCTATGAAAATATTTGGATTATTAGAATTATTTGCAAAAACAGCTTCGTCAGATAAATTTCTTTCGCAACTTAAGGTAAACATTAATATTAAACCTAAAAGAGGTACGTATTTTATTTTTATATTTTTTAGTGTTTTCATTTGTGTCTTATTTACCAATGTTAATATGAATATATGTTCTTATTTCCCATTCTGAACCATTAGGAAACCCAACAGGACTGATTCTTGGTACAGTTTCAAATTCTGATGCAGTTGCCGTAGGTAAATATCTTGGTGAGAACTCATTTAAAGAACGCCAAGTTCCGCGAAGTCCAATTTTAGTATCTGGTAAAATAAACCAATCTGGTTTGCCTACAGTTGTAGATACATCTAACATTAATTGAACAGGGAATGTTAAGTTAAAATCTCTATGATAGTCAAAAGGTCCCCAATCGTTAATTTTCCAGGTATGAACTAATTTAAATTTATTATAAATCATTCTAATATCTCCCCCAAAACGTTCTATGGTTCTTGCGTCACTTCCGTTTGCTTGTGCATTTCCAAAATAGATGTTTGCAATGACTCCTAAATCTGGATTTACTTTAGATACAATTCTCGAATTTACCTCCCAAAGATCTTTTGCTGGAGCAGATTTATCAAATGCAAAAGAAGTACGATTTGCGAAGAAACCAATTGCAGCATCTTGTGTCGTTGGTAGATGACGATATACAAAACCTAAATTGAATGCAAATTTTGCGTCTTCTGCCCTATCATTATCCCATTGATACATATACGTAGCAGGGGTTGGATCGTATGTAAATAAAATTTCTCCTGCTGTAGTTTCTCTATTTCCACCTCTTACTACAAATGGATCATCTATAAAGTTTCTAAGTCTTCCAGGTGCACCAATATCGTTGGGCATTGCTGCTACCAATGGTTTTTGATATAAGAAATTTGGTGCTATTTGAAATTTGCCACCAAAATTATAAGCAATTCCCGTTAAAAAATTATTCATGTTACCACTTCCAGAATCTTTTAATTTCCATCCTGTAAAAGTAAGCGTTGGATCTGCACCTCCATTTGCTACTAAGCCCATAACAGAACCTTGTGCATACCAATTAAAGCCTCCGTTAGAATACGTTATTTTAGCTTTACCCCCCAATTGTCTTTAGAATTTATTCTATCGTTATATACTATATAGTTACCTGAAGTTCCAGTTGCTACTTGAAAAGTTCTACCATTTAATGGTCTTCCTGCCCAAATTGCTCCCAATTGAAAACCAAAATGTGTTCCTTTTTTTTCGAAAGCAATCGTAGCTCTTTCTGTTGGTAAAAAAGGAATAACCCCAGTTCTTGTTTGTGCGGGATCTAAAATACGATTTCCATTTTCGTCTATACCATTACCTGAAACTAAATCTTTATGATAAACCGCAGAGAAATCTAATCCTGCAATTTTTCTTTGATATTTTAACAATACTGCAGGGTTTGCTCCCCACCATAATTGAGGGCCAAAAGCTGCCTTTAAGCCAGATAAAACTCCTTTACCATCTACTTCCATCCCTAAAATTTCACCATTGTAAATATCTAAGTTAGGACCATAATTTGCTTCTGGATACAATCCGAAGAAATCGCCTTCATATCCCCAGTGATAATGACCCGTTCTGTAAAAACCTCTCATGTCAAAACCCTTAGCATTCCACTCAAATTCTGCATTGTAAACCCTTAATCTATTGTTATCTGTTAAAGTTACAACACCATCTGGAGTATCTACTTGTATGGGTCTTCCTACATTTTCGTAAAAAATATCGTCAATAGGATTACCAGCAACATTTCCTAAAATATTAAAATTAACTTCTGCCTTCATATTGTTTGTAGGTTTTCCTTGAACTCCTATATAGTAAGACTGCATGTGATCAAACCCTAGTTTATTTGGATAAGTTTGTCCTGTACCATCTGCAACATTTGGAGTTTTAATTAAAGAACCTCCTGTATTAAACGTTGTAAACTCGGCTCTTAAATTCGTTAAGGATATTTTTTCTGTGCCTCCAACTGATGCTTTATCTCCTCTTGCTCTAAGCACAGCATCCATTAAATTAATGTTCTTAAAATGATTTTCGAATTCTGTAGCGTTGCTTTTAAAAGGATTGAATTTATGAACTTCTTTAAGTGCATAATAAGCTGCTCTTGGGTATAAGGTATATAAACCTCTAATGTCTGTTGGCCCTTTTGCTGCAATACCAAACCATTCTTCATTCATATTTTTATCACCAGGTTTGGCTTGATCTCTGCTATATCCATTACTTGGCCATGAGGCTTTGGTATCATGGATATCCGCATTTTTTCTTTCATCAAACCCCGCTTTAAACCAACCATCACTAGATTGAAAGGTAAAACCTCCAATGGAGTTTTCTGCTTTTCCTAAACCATAAGAATTGGCATATATTTCTTTCCAGTTATTTACCATGTAATATGCTTGCATTAGCTGGTCTTCTTTATTGTCTCTTGCATTGTAGGCATCTGAACCAAACTCTGTAAATAATATGGGTTTGTTAAATTCTTTCTTTACTTTATCAAAAGCGTCATAAAAAGAAACTCCACGATACATATTGGTACCATAGATGTCTAAATCTTTACACTCTTGTGCAACAATATCTAAATACAATAAATCGCCATTACAAATTCCTATTGGGTGGTTTTTATCAACCGCTTTCATAGCCAAAGCTGCATCATTAAATAGCTTGTACATTGCTCTTGCTTCTGCTCTTTTAGCCTTGTCTTGGTCGTTAATTACAATACCTTCATCGGTTTCTGCGCCTTCCCAAGTTAAGTGATAGTTGTTTTCGTTACCCAACATAAAAAGTAAAAGACCTGGTGTATTTTTATACAAATTGGCCATTTTAACGGATGCTTCTATTAAATGTTTTCTAACTTTTTCGGTGCCATATTTTGTTTTTGGATACCACACACCATCTAGTGTTAAGCCATAAGCTCCGAACTGATGATTTATCATCGTATAAATACCAAAGTTTTCGTAGATGTAAGTTATCCATTTAGGAGGCATGCCTATATAAGTTCTAATTGCATTAACTCCCATATTTTGCCACAAAGCCATTTCTTCGTCTAAACCTGCTTTGATAATGTCATCTGGTTTTTCCCAAAATTTTGCATCCAATACGTTGTAACCTATTGGAACATAATCCCAATTGATACCATTTACAATAAATGGTTTACCATCTACTTCTAATCTTATACCTTTACCGTCTTTTACTATAGCAACTTTTTCGCTCTGCGCATAGAAACTTAGTGTAAACAAGACAAGTACTAATCTTAGTAAACTGTTTTTCATAATTTATGATGTTTAATTGATAATAATGTTGATTTTGAATTAGATAATTTTAAGAAAATCAAAATCAAACCATAGTGATTATTTGAATTACATAAAATTAGTGCTATTTTTTTATTAAAACAGCAAAGAACACCTCAACAAAAAACATACATCTTAAAAAAGGCTGTTTTTCTTAAAGAAATTAACATTATTTGTTTTAAATTTTAACGTTTTTATGAAACAAAAAAAGGCAATGTATGGGTAATGTATGGTTAAAGAAAGTAAATGATGAGGTAGCTACATCCTAGTTTTAGCTATAATTCTGTTAAAAAGCGAATAATTAATTGCATATCATTTTAATTACCAGCTGTATTAAACTAAATAATTTGTTATATAAGTGAATTTAAAACGAACATTAAATTAATTGAAGCGTTTATTTACAACACAACACTATTAGTCTATTTAGTGGTGGTGTTAATGAATACAAGTAGTGTTTTTTTTATTTAAAAATTGACTAACATTTTATTTAAATACATTCAACAAAATAAAAGTATTAAACTAAAGAATTTCTTGAAATCGACGATTTTAGAGGCAGATCCACTGAGGTATTTTGCTTGGTTTCATTTAAAAAGTTAAAAATCAAAATTCTGTATTTAGATGCCCGTTTTTACAAGAATGACTATTTTAATGGAAACCTTGAGGCAGGAATTCGAGAATATTTTTCAATTAAATCTCTAATATGTAATTCGTTAAGTTTGAATCGTGAGGTAAATTCATTTTTTTTCTAAGACGATATCTCTTAACCTCTACACTTCTTGGTGAGATATTTAATAAAGGTGCAATTTCTTTTGAAGATAAATTTAACCTAAGGTATGCACACAATCTTAAATCGTTTGGAGTAAGTGTTGGATGTTTCTCTTTTACTTTTTTTAAGAATTTTTTATCTGCATTATTAAAAGCTTCTTGAAACATTTTCCAATCGTCTGTATTGTTTAGGTTTTTATCAATAATCTTAACGACCTTCGCAACACTTTTTTCTCCGCCATTAATCAATTCTGTTTTAATTGTGTTTAAAAATTCGTTCTTTTTAATGATATTCATAGTAGAAGTAGCCAGTTCTTTATTTTTATTATCAATATCGTTTCTTAATTTTTCGTTATTCAGTTTAATTATTTCTTGTGTACTTGCGAGTTCTTTAAGTTCGGCTTCTTTTTTTGTTTTTTCTAACAAATCTTCTCTTTGTTTTTTATAATATCTTTTCGAGGCTATATGCACACTATAAAACGCAAATAAAGATGATAACACATACATTGTAATTAATAGATTAGATATGTACCAAGGCCTTGCTATTGTAAATTTATAGGTCGCAATATTTGCACTTTGAGTGCCCCTACAAGACCTCTTACTTTAAAGGTATAATTGCCATAAGAAAGGTTTTCGAAAAGTATGGAGTAATTTTTAGAAGGAGAACTCCACGTTTTATTAACCCCTTCTAATTGGTATTGATATTTAGTGTTTAATGTTTTTTTATAATTAGGCACACTAAAGAAAAATTCTAAGTTGTTATTCTTATAGCTTAAGTCTGCACTTTTATTAAGATTTAAATTCTGTTTCGAGCCATCTGTTTCGAAACACTGTACTTTATTAATAAAAACTGTAAAGGGAGAAGTTTCTTTTAGTGATTTTAAATCCACTTGAATGTAGCCATTTGATGTTCCAATTAGATAAACATCGTTATTAATATGAAGAATATTTTCGTAACCAGATGCAGCTTTAGGAATCGATTCTGAAATTGGAATTGTACTAATATTGGGTTTATCGCTTAGTTTTCCGGGTGATAAATATTTAATATGATCTTTAGAAAAAAACCATAACTTATCACTAGAAGTGTTGTAAACCAACCTTGCAGAAATAAAAGCATCGTCTGAAATTAATTTGCTATACAAACTGTCTTTCTGAAACGTAGCTTTATCTTTATGATACACATAAACACCTTTTTTACTGGCATACAAAATTTTGTTTCTATATTTTAAAATACTAGAGTGAATGCCTTTTGTTAATGATTTTTCTTTTTCTAGTTTGGTTACATTTTTTAACTCCTTATCTATAGTTAACTTAAAAACCCCTTTATATTCGTGGTTAACAAAAAACTGATTCTCATCAAATTCTACAAGATACTTGCTAGAGTTATCAAAACCTTTTATTTTGTTTTCTAACTGCCAAAAATTATTTTTCTTTTTAAGCACGTACAAGCCATCGTAACATCCTTGAATTATAGTAAAATCGTCAATTTTTAAAATATCCCAGGTTCCTTGTTTATTAAAAATATTTGTTGCTTTGTCTTCGGTTATGATAAATGTTCCTGAATCGTGACCGCAAAATAAATTATTATCTATTTTTGTTAAACTCCAAACCTGACCTTGCGTGTTGGCAACAAATTTAAAAGCGTCTTTTGAGTTTAATTCTCTATAAAACAACCCTTGATTTGTGCCTAAATAAAGGTTTTTACCATGTACTATGGATGTATAAATAGTACCTAAAAAATCGCTTTTTCTATTGTACATTTTAAAAGGCGATGTATTATTAATGCAATCGATTCCGTTATCTAAGCCCAACCAAAGGTTATTTTCTCGATCTTCAAAAATCGATAAGACTGTATTATTATTTAACCCAATATTTTGTGCTACTTTATAATTTAAGGTACCATCTGCATTTAGGTTGAATAAGCCATTTGAGATACTTCCTAAAGCAAAGTTTTTATTTTTTAGCTGCTTTGCACTGTATATTGTTTTATTAGAAAGTAAATCATCGGAAGCAATATTCCATTTTAATAACTCTTTATTTTTAAAATAATAGAAACCACTTTGTTGTGTTATAAAAAAAAGCTTGTTGTTTTTATTAAAAATTTCTACAACAACATTCTCTTTTAGCACCTTATGGTTCGAAACTAATTTTGCTTTTCCGTTTTCTATTTTAAATAATCCTTTTTTATTTTCATGAAAATAAATAACATCGTTTACTTTACATAATTTATTAATTCTGTTTTCTACATTTATAATTTTAACCAATTTAGATTCTAAATTGTAGAGGTATATTCTTTGTAAAGATTTAAAAATCATCCAGCCATCTATCTCTACAATATTCCAAATTTGTTCATCTTCTAACATTTGAACCTTTTGCTGTTTCGCAATTGAAGTAAAATTTAGCTCTCCAAATTCATCTTTAATCCAAAAACCAAAATCCATATAAAACCCTGTAAAAATTTTATTGTCATGTGATTTTACAGATCTCATAATTGTTTCATTGGGGGTTTCAAACAACCTCCATGTTGCACCATTATATTCTAAAAGACCTTTATTGTTAGCAACATATATAAATCCTTCTTCGCATTGTGAAATTGCCCAATTTTGATTTTCTGCTTGATAATCGTCTGTGTAAAAAATGTTTATTGGCGGAAACTCTTGGGCATAATGCAAGCTACTTACAAAAAGAAATAACTGTAAAAAGAAAAGTCTTAACCTAATCATTATAAAAATATATCGTTAATGTTTGGTTACTAATTTACATTAAATATTGTAAACAAAGGCTTTATTATATTTTTGTATGGTTTCTGTACAGATATTTTTTTACTTTATTATAAAATATCTTAAAAGTTTTAGACCGGCAAAACTAAATACTACATGGGTTTTAAAACATGACTTCTGTTAAAGACGGTATTTTTTTAGAAGAAATACAGTTGCCAACAAAGAACTGAGCTAGGTTAAATTCTATTCCTTTATCATCCTTAACTTAATAATACTATCTATTAATTTGCTTGCTTTTTTCTCGTAAATAGAATCGTCTTTTTTAGTCCATGTGTTTTTTGCATTTTTATTAACTCTGTTATTATTTATGTATTTTAATTGCTTTTGTAGCTTTTTAATTTTTTCTTCGACGGTTAGTTCTTTTCCTGCTTTGTAGCCCAATCTCTCTAAGTTTTTTTCTAAGGTTTTTACTTGTTTTTGATATTTTTTTTCTTTGGCAAGAGACCATTTTTTAGCTGTTTTAAATTTTTCTCTCTGCTCTTTTAGAAAAGCTATTTTAGCCTTTATTTTTTTTATTAGCACGGTATAATCTTGTTCTACAACCCTAGTGTTTTTTCTATTTTTTACCATAGAAGTAGCATTGGTCGCAAAAATAAAAAGCAAACAAAATATAATTTTAAATTTCATGGGATATAAATATACTATTTTCATTTTAAAAATTGAGGCAAAAAAAAACCTTTACAAAAATGTAAAGGCTTCTTCTATTTTAAAAAGTATTTTTAAGCTTGCAAAACTTCTTGTACTTTATCTGCAGCTTCTTGAAATTCTGTTGCAGAAATAATTTTCATGCCAGAATTATCTATCAATTCTTTTGCTTCTTTAGCATTTGTACCTTGTAAACGGCAAATAATTGGAACATTTATTCTATCTCCCATATTTTTATAAGCATCTACAACACCCTGTGCAACTCTGTCGCAACGAACAATGCCTCCAAAAATATTTACTAAAATTGCTTTTACATTTGGGTCTTTTAAAATAATGCCAAAAGCTGTTTCAACTCTTTGCGCATCTGCAGTACCACCAACATCTAAAAAGTTTGCTGGTTCTCCTCCAGATTCTTTAATTAAATCCATGGTTCCCATTGCTAAACCAGCTCCATTTACCATACAACCAACGTTTCCGTCTAAATCTACGTAATTTAAACCAGCTGCTTTCGCTTCTACTTCGATTGGGTTTTCTTCTCTTAAATCTCGCATTGCAGCGTAGTCTCTATGCCTGTATAATGCATTTTCATCTAAAGAGACTTTTGCATCTACAGCCATAATTTTATTGTCGGATGTTTTTAACACTGGATTAATTTCAAACATCGAAGAATCTGAGCCAATATATGCTTTGTATAAATTTGTAACAAACTTGGTCATTTCTTTAAAAGCTGCTCCAGACAAACCTAAATTAAAAGCAATTTTACGTGCTTGAAAAGGCATAATTCCTAATAGAGGGTCTATTTCTTCTGTAAAAATTAAATGTGGGGTTTCTTCTGCAACTGTTTCAATATCCATACCACCTTCTGTAGAATACATAATCATGTTTCTACCAGTAGATCTGTTTAATAAAACAGACATGTAATATTCTTCTGGCTCAGAATCTCCAGGGTAATATACATCTTCTGCTACTAAAACTTGATTTACTTTTTTACCTTCTGCAGATGTTTGTGGTGTTACCAACATCATACCTATAATGTCGTTAGAAATGCTTTCTACTTCTGCTAAATTTTTAGCTAATTTTACACCTCCTCCTTTTCCACGACCACCTGCGTGAACTTGCGCTTTTATAACATGCCAACTTGTACCAGTTTCTGCCGTTAATTGTTTTGCTGCCTCTACAGCTTCTTTGTGGTTGCTTGCTACAATTCCGCGTTGTATTTTAACACCAAAACTATTTAAAATTTCTTTTCCTTGATATTCGTGTAAGTTCATTCTTGTAAATGTTTAAAACGTTCACAAAAATACAAATTCAGATGTGAAACAGCACAATCTTTCAAATAAAAATAAGAAAACTTATAATCTTTAAATTTCTACGAAAACCTAGAAAATTTATTCAAATAACCAAATTGTAATATTTTTTATTTTTTTTTGTAAGGTTTATGTATTTTAACAGACTACTGCATTATAAAAAATCTATTAAAGTTTTTTGGGTTGATTGATTTAATAGGATTTGATATGAAATCAGAAATGCGTTATGTATTTCTGATTTCTTTTTTATACTTTCGTTTCAAATTCTAAAAAAATGATTGTTAGCAAAAATATTCATAAATATTATGGTGATGTAGAAGTGCTTAAAGGAGTCGATTTACACATAAAAAAAGGTGAAATTGTTGCAATCGTTGGTCCTTCTGGAGCTGGAAAAACTACGCTTTTGCAAATTTTAGGAACTTTAGACAAACCTTTAAAAGAGCAAGATTTTGTGCTTCGCATAAACGATGTTTCTCTAAACAATTTAACGGACAAAGAATTGTCTTCTTTTAGAAATAATCATATTGGTTTTATTTTTCAATTTCATCAATTATTACCAGAATTTACAGCATTAGAAAATGTATGCATTCCTGCCTATATTGGAAAGAAAGGAAAAAAAGAAACTGAAAAAAGAGCCAAAGAAATTTTAGATTTCTTAGGCTTGTCTCACAGAATAGATCACAAACCCAATGAACTTTCTGGCGGAGAACAACAACGTGTGGCTGTTGCAAGAGCATTAATTAACAACCCATCTGTAATTTTGGCTGATGAACCTAGTGGGAATTTAGACAGCGAATCTGCAAAAAATTTGCACGAATTATTTTTTAAACTTCGTGATGAATTTGGGCAAACTTTTGTTTTAGTTACTCATAATAAAGAACTTGCAGAAATGGCAGACAGAACCCTTACCATGAAAGATGGTAAAATTATCTAAAAATTGTAACAAAACTTGTTTTTATACCTCTAATGTATAAACCTTTGTATGAAAGAAACTTTCTTGAACCTTATTGCTTATTTTAAAAACCCTATTTTAAAACAAGACAGTAATACAAACCTTAATTATCGTTTTAAACTATTTTTTAAACTTTTGCTAATTTGCGTTTTAACAGGAATTATAATTACACCTATTTTTGCTTTGTTAGAAGTTTTAGATTGGATAAATATGGACGCTCACGAAGTAGAAAAAATGTTTAAAGGAATGGCCAAGTGGAAAGTTTTGTTACTAGGAGCTGTTGTAGTTCCTGTATTAGAAGAGCTTCTTTTTAGAGCTCCAATAACTGCTTTTAACAAACCAAAATCTTTTAGATTTGCTTTTTATTTTTTCGCCTTGTTATTTGGTTTTGTGCATATTACAAATTTTAAAATGACTACAAATGTTTTATTATTGGCGCCAATTTTAGTATTGCCGCAAATTCTTATCGGCTTTTATTTGGGCTATATTAGGGTGCGTTTAGGCTTGCAATGGTCTATGTTATTGCATGGTTGTTATAATGGCTTTTTTTTAGCGATTTCTTTTTTATAAAGAAACAAAAAAGAAAACGCGCGAACACCAAAAAACAAACACTATTTCTTCAATAAAAGTTATTTGTTTATAATTATCTTTTTTATTATTCTTTTATTGTTTTCAGCTTTAAATACTAAGAAATACAATCCGTTTTTATAAGATGAAAGATCAATTCTTTTTACAGGAGAATCGATTGTCATAACCTTACTTCCTAACGTGCTAAACAAATAAATTTGATGAATTTTTATATTCGTGTTTACAGTAATATAATCTTTGGTTATAGTTGGGTAAACAGAAATTTGATTGTTAAGAAGATGATCGCCAATACTTAATGTGGTCTCAAATTGACCAACCATCTCATCGAAATAATAATTTGTAGCCGTTTTACCAGCAAGCAGTCTTAGAGAAATTCCTGAGGTAGCTTCTGTAATTTTAGCTGTTAAGGTGTATTTTGCGTATGATGTTGTTAATGTTGGAAAAATTCCCGGAAAATCGGAACCTCCAGCAGTTTTATCTACCTTTAACTGAATTCCTACTTGTGCTGCTACATCAGATTTTGCCCAAACATCAACAGTGATGGTTTTTCCATTAAAATCTCCATTATATTTTACATTCTCAAACCTAATATCTCCTAATTTTGGAGTGGCTAATGTATTTACTTGGGTGGTTGCTATTTTAAAGGCGTTACTACCTTCATTTACCATGGTACTTTCATCAGAAAATGTAGCTTCAGCATCTGTAGAATTAGATATCATACCAGACCAACTACCATCTGCTAATAAACATTCTGCATTTCCATTTGCAATTATATTTTCATTAGAAGCAGTACAAGCTGTATGGTTAATTGTAATAATGCTAATGCTGTAAGCTGGAATATTTAAATTGCCGGCAGTTGCTGTTTGGGAACTAGTACTCCAAGGATTGGTATTGTTTGCATAAGCTGTTGTTAATTCTGATGTAATATCTTCCGAAAAAGTTTTAATTGAATAATTGCCACTATAAGCAACACCATCTACCGCAAAATTTAAAGTTGAAGCAACAGGTAATTTATTAACAACAAATAACTTGTAGTCGGTACCAGTATTTACCGCTTTTGCATACAAGCCTTCTAAGCCAGTTTCTAATTCTGGACCAGAGCTATAAGCGTCATACACTTCGTTATTTTTAAAAACTTCAAAAAGAGATGCATACATTACCCCTAATGCAGTTAGTTTCATTTGCCCACTATTTACATCTAAAAAGGTTAATGTAGCTTCTGAATAAATGTTGTTTCTCCATAACATATGAATTCCTGCTTGTTCTACAATTCCTTGTTGATGCCCTTTTTCTAAAGCCAAAAACACATCTGCACTGGCCAATGTTTGGGTAAAATTAACTGGAATATCATCAGATAAAACACCCCATTCTGTTATTAAAGCTGCTTTTCCTGGAAAGTTTGTACCAAATTTAGCAACTCTTTCTTGAGTTATTTTGTAAGAATTCATCATTTTATAAACGGTAGAACCACTGTATAAAAACGAATTTGTGTTATTGTAGTTATGAAACGTTGCTGCTTCAAAATAATCGTTAGACTGTGTAGCTTGTTTTATACTATTATTCCAACTACCTGTAAAATAATAATCTTTTTCTAAACAAACTGCTGCCTTTACATTTGGATTAACAGTTTTTAGTTGCGTAACCATGTTTTGGGTGTGAGAAATATAAGTTGTAACATCAGTAACATTGCCTCCTTGTTGCTCTGAGTGAAAGTTTTCGTTTCCTAATTCAATCCATTTTACGTCTAAGCCGTCATTTAATCTACTTTGATATCTGTTTTTTGATGCTTCTGGTGAGTCTATTAAAACATTAAACATTAAAGTTGATGATGCATTCGTGTTTATACAAACATCTTTATAATCAGCATAATCAAATTTATATGTATCACTGTGGTTGCCAATAGTAATGCCATTTGAGCCTTGTGGATGGTAGCCATCTGTATTCCAATTATAATAATTCCCTACAGTGCCTCCTGGAAATCTAAAGTTAGTTTGCGGAAACCAGTTATTAATAACTTGACTAGTTTCTGGTGAACCCAAGAGTAACCACCTCGGTTTTCTAAAAACCTAAAATGTGTATTTGACGATAATAAATCGTTATTAAAAGTATGTTTACTATTCGTATCTATACTTAAATTATAAGTTGGGTTTGCAGGTACTGAGAATGGAAATGCAAATTCCATTGCCGGTTCGACATTTGTAATTACTGGATTTTTAATTTTCATGGTACCAGTAGCACTTTGCATTAAGAATTCTACTCTTACAGAGCTAATTGCTAAAGTGTTGTATTTTTTTATTTTAACACCTACTTTATAAAAAGCGTTAAAAGGGTGTTTTGTTAAATTTTCTGCGACTAAAAGATTGCTTGTACCTCCTTTATAAACTTTTACTCTAGGCGATTGAAACACCCTATTTCCATAACCAATATTAGTAAGTTCTATTTCTGCAGTTATATAAACGGTGCTATAGGTGTTAGAAACAGGCACATCTAAATATACTCTTCTAATTCCTGAAGTTGCTCCAACTATGGTATATTCGTTTCCAGAAAGAGAAATTCCTGCACCTTCTTCTGTCCAAGTATTGGTGTTAAAATTAATGTCTGCTGGTAATGTTTGCCCCAATAAACTAGTTGCGATAAATAGCGTAAATACTATTTTTAAAAGTATCTTTTTATTCATTTTTTTTATTTCTGTAAAAGTAATACATAACAAAGCTAATAAAGTTCAAAAAACATCAAAAAAGGTTCGTTAAAAGAAATAACGTATAAAATCGATAAAAAATTAATTTGCTGCTTTTTTGATATAAAATTTTGCAAGTTTGCCAGACGCTGTTAAGTCTTCGTGTTTCCAATTACCATATATATTTGAACCTGGTTTAAGAGCAGAAGCTCCTTCTTCTTTACTATTGATGGACCAATTGCAATGCGTAATATTATTTTTTTCCATAAAATCCATCCATTTTTTTACAGATTTAGCATTTACCTCTCCATTTCCGTTGGCATTTACACTTCCCCATTCAGTTACCATTAAGGCAATACCATTATCTATAGCTTTTTGTGCTTTATTCATTAACCATTCTTTATGAGAACCCGCATAAAAATGTAAGGTATAAGCTATGTTTTTAAACCCTTTTATTGGATTTTCTGAAGCAATATCAACATCTTGAGACCATTTAGGAGTGCCCACAACAATTATATTTTTTTTATCAATTTTACGAATTGCTTCAATTACTTTTTCCGCATAAGGTTTAATTACCTCGTTCCACGAAACATCTAAAGGTTCGTTATAAATTTCGTAAATAATATTGGGGTGTTTACCATATTTAGTTGCCATATTTGTAAAAAACGCAATCGCTTCTTTTTCGTTGTCTTCTGCTCTATGACTGTGCCAATCTATAATTACATACAATCCTAATTCTAAACAAGCTGCTACCACTGTTTCTAATTTTGCTTGGTTTGTTTCTGGGTCGAAAATGTAACTATCGTGAATGTCTGGATCTGCAGTCATTGGAATTCGAATGATTTGTGCATTCCAGTCTTCCTTTAAAAACCGAACCACTTCTTTGTTGTAAAATTCATTTCCTCTGTAATAATCGTTGGACCAAAACAAACTATTGCCTGCAAAACTTACGGGTTCTCCTTTTTCATTTACAATTTTATTTCCATCAACAGAAAGAAAACCATTTTTTGCAACTACCGAATTTTCTGTTGTAATACTGGGCATTTTTTGAGTGTTTTTTTTAGAATTACAGCTAATAAATATGATGAAGCAAAAAATAAAAATTCTCATTGTATCTTTTTTATGTAAATTAGGTTGTAAACAAATTTAAATTATTTTTTCCTTTAATTCTGCTATTTATGTGAGGTTTGACGATATCTAAACCTTTTAAGATAGTGAGTAAACCTTTTTTTTGAAGTTCAGAATTACTTTTATCGAACTAAATTTTCCCATAAAATGAAATATACTTTTTCGAAGTTACCTTACTTACTCTTGGTTTTAATGATTGCTTTCGCATGCAAATCTGAAAAGAAAGAAACTGCTAAAAAAACGACCAGCAAAAAGAAGCCCAATATTGTCTTTTTTATTGCAGATGACATGTATCCTTGGATGTTTAACAATACTCCAGAAGGAAAAGATAAAGATGGAAACCCCTTGAACTTAACACCTGCCTTAGATAGAATGGCGAAAGAGGGTGTTTGGCTAGAAAACATGAAAGTAGTTTCGCCTGTTTGTACTCCTAGTCGTTATAATTGTTTAACAGGAAATTACGCAAGTAGAGCAACCAATGAAGCTTTTATTGGTTTTACAAAGAAAAACGATGGTCAAACTGTAATACAGTGGAATTCTTACATTGTTCCTGGAGAAAAAACAATGGGCACCTATTTTCAAGATTTAGGTTATAAAACGGGTTTTGTGGGTAAAAACCATATCATAGAAAGTCTATCGCAAGTTGGAGATGGTGGAGAAAAACCAGAGTTAGATGCAGACCCAAAAGACCCAAAAGTTTTAGAAGGTTTAGAGTATCGATACAAAGAGTTACAAAAAGACATCAAAAAATCTGGTTTCGATTATGCCGATAAACTATACCACAACAACCCAAACTGGTTAGGAATTAGAGCTTTGGCTTACCAAAATATGGATTGGATTGCAGAAGGTGGTGTAGAATTTATAGAAAAATACAAAAAAGAACCTTTTTTACTTTACATCGCTTCCACTTTACCACACGCTCCATTACAACCAGAGCTTTCTTGGAAAGCAGATAGAAGAATTACCCCAAAAGGAATTTTAGACAAAGCACCTACAGTTTTACCTCAACCACCAGTAGAATCAATTAAAAAAAGAATTAAAGAAGCTGGTTTTGAGGGTAAAAACCGCGAAAATATTTTATGGTTAGATGATGCCGTTAATGCCTTATTTAAAAAACTAGAAAAAGAAGGCGTTTTAGACAATACCATTGTGGTTTTCTTTAACGATCATGGGCAAGATTTTAAAGGAACCTTGTATGAAGGAGGTGTAAATTCGCAAGCTTTTATTTGGAAAAAAGGCGGATTTAAAATAGGAAACACATTAAATGCCCCAGTTTCTAATGTCGATTTTTTACCTACATTGCTAGATTTTGCAGGCGATACTAAAAACTTAAACAACTTTGATGGAAAAAGTTTTAAACCTGCATTAGAAGGTAAAGAATATAAAGGCAGAACCTCTTTTTACCATGAATTAGGTTATGCAAGAGCCGTTGTAAAAGATGGTTTTAAATATTATGCAGTAAGGTACCCAAAATGGGCTATGGACTTTACTTTAGAACAACGTAAAGATACATTAGATAAATACACCAAGTTTAGAGAATCTTTTGGCGAGCATGGTATTTCAGATAACCCAAAAGCACCTTATGGGCAATTAGAAATGGTTCCTGGTGGTGGTGGTGCAGAACACAATGCTTATATGAACCATCCAAATTTTACAGCGCCAGATCAATTGTACGATTTAAAAAACGATCCTGAAGAAAAAAACAATTTAATTAATGACCCAAAATATGCCGAAAAACTTAAAATGTTAAAGGCCGAATTAAAAACATACATAGAATCTCTTCCCGGAAAATTCGAAATTTAATAACATCAGCTATACACAACAATGTATTTAAAGTCAAAAAAAACAATAAAATGAAAACAAAGTATATAAAATTAATAGCTTTTACCACCTTAGTAATTTTTGCTTGTAAGGCGCAAAAGAGTGTAAAAATCACCACAAAAAAAGAAATTGTTTCTAATACCGATAAAAAGAATATACTTTTTATTGCTATAGACGATTTAAAACCATTGCTCTCTAACTACGGAGAATCTCAAATGAAAACCCCAAATTTTGATAGACTCGCAAAAATGGGTATGACTTTTACAAATGCTCATGTACAATATGCCGTTTGCGGAGCTTCTAGAGCGAGTGTTATGACTGGTACAAATCCAGATACTAACGAAGTGTGGGATTTGCATACAGATTTTAGAGAATCTGCACCCAATTTGGTTTCGATGCCAGAATATTTAATTTCTCAAGGTTATGAAAGTACAGGAACTGGAAAAATTTATCATATTCCTTCTGCTGCAGATGGTCATGATGCAAAAACATGGAGCATACCTCATGTGATGCCTAAAAACTACGACCCAAAATATGGTGAGCCAGCCTATGCATATTATCAAGATCCAGAGACTAAAGCAAAAATGGAAAAGCTTACAAAAGAAGCTATAAGTAAAGGCATTAAAAAATGGAAAACACGTGGCTATGTGCTAAAAAAACACAAACCAAGTACAGAAAGTGCAGATGTAAGTGACGAAGCTTATAACGATGGTTTATTTACACAAACCGCATTAAAACAATTAAATACTTTAGAAGCAGGCAACAAACCTTGGTTTTTAGCTGTAGGGTACCAAAAACCACATTTACCTTTTGTAGCTCCCAAAAAATATTGGGATTTATATGATAGAGATCAAATTAAATTGGCTCCTTTTCAACAATTATCAGAAGGAACTCCAAAATTTGCATACCACTCTTTTGGCGAGTTAAGAGCTTTTTCTGACATTGATAGTAAATTAAATATTGGCGATAAAGTTCCTGAAGCAAAACAACGTGAATTAATACATGGTTATATGGCTTGTGTCTCTTATATAGATGCTCAAATAGGGAAACTTTTAGACGAATTAGAAAAAAGAAATATTTTAGACGATACTATAATTGTACTTTGGGGAGACCATGGTTTTCATTTAGGCGATCATACAGAATGGTGTAAACATTCTAATTTCGAGCAAGCAACTAGAATTCCTTTTATGTTTGCAGGTCCTGGAGTTGCAAAAAATCAAAAATCGCATCATCCTGTAAATTTAGTAGATTTGTTTCCAACTATTTTCGATTTAGCGGGTGTGCCACAACACTCACAAACCGATGGAAAATCTTTAGTGCCTCTTTTAGATAGTGATAACTCTACAAATATTGATATGGATTATGCATATCATCAATATAAAAGAGGTCCTAAAATGGGCTATTCTATAAGAACAGAAAGATATCGTTATACAGAATGGCACGATAATAACTACAGAAGTTACAACGATTACAACTCGTCTAAAATTGCTGGATACGAATTATACGACTACCAAAAAGATCCTTTAGAAACAAAAAATCATGTTAAAGACCCTGCATATGCAGCAACCGTTAAATTGTTAAAAAGCAAATTAAAATCGCATTTAACGAAGTAAATTAATAATTGTTGAACAAGAGCGACAACACCAATTGTCGCTTTTTTTTTCCAATTAATCTAGAAATAAAGCCTTTCGTAATTCGAGAAATTATTTCATTTTAAATAAATTATAAAAAACAAACTTTTTATAAACTCTAAATTTTTGTTACCACTATCTCATCATTTTAAAACTAATTGAAAATAAATGATCACGATTCAATTTAAAAATAATTTTGAAATTAAATTGGAAAGACCTAGCCCGTTTTTAATGCGACCAATCTTTATTTCTGTACTTTTTATGATAACTTCTTGCGCTACTAAAAAAATTGCACAATCAAAAACAAAGGGCATACAAAAGATTGATTATAAAAAATTTAAAACCAATACCATTTTAGTAGGTGCAACCCTAAATTATAGAGAGTTAAACACAAAAAAAGA
Source organism: Polaribacter batillariae (assembly GCF_017498485.1). NCBI lineage: Bacteria > Pseudomonadati > Bacteroidota > Flavobacteriia > Flavobacteriales > Flavobacteriaceae > Polaribacter > Polaribacter batillariae. Next base: position 948,840 of record NZ_CP071795.1, read on the forward strand.
AACCTTATTTTTAAAAGACTTTAAATATTTAACTCCTGCAAATGCTGCCAAACAACACATTATTCATCCCTCTCCAAACATTTGGAATTGGAACAATACAGCCGCATTTTTAAAGTTTGCAGAAAAAAATAAAATTGCTGTAAGATTACATGGTCCTATAAGTCCGCAAGCTTCTTGGTGGGCGAAAGATGATGATAGAACACCACAAGAACTAGAAACAAATTTAATAGAATTTGCTACAGCTTTTGCAAAAAAATACAACAATCACCCAAATGTAATTTGGATGGATGTTGTAAACGAAACAGTACTTGCTAACGGAAAATGGCATGGCCCAAAACCAGGAAAAGACAAATGGGAAAACCCTTGGTTAGCCATTGGTTTAGATGAAAACGATTTTCCGCTATACATCTTAAAAGCTTTCGAAATTGCTACAAAACATGCACCTAATATTAAATTGGTTTACAACCAAAACGCTGGCATGAACGATGTAATGTGGCATAAAGTAAAAAAAGCAATCTTATACTTAAAATCTAAGGGCTATAGAGTCGATGGTTTGGGTTGGCAGGCGCATCTTTTATTAGGCGCTAGCAGAGAAGATTTTGTAGATAATATCGATAAAACCTTACTAAAACTAGGCAACTTAATAGATTGGGCGCATCAAAATAATTTAGAATTTCATGTAACCGAATTAGATTATTTAATCAAAGAAAACAATCTTAAAAACATAAAAGTAGAGAGAGAAATTCAGGCAAAAATATATCAAAAAATTATAGACCTTTTACTATCTAAAAGTAAAAATGGCTTTGTGTCTTTAAACCTTTGGGATTTAGGGGTTCGTTTTAGAAAAGGAAAAGGATATTTTCAATCTATTTATGATGAGCATCTTGAACCTACACCAGCCTACGAAGTCATTAAAGGCACACTTCAACCTAATAAAAAATAAACCGACCATTATATATTTCCATGAAAACAATTAATTTTTTTATAGTTATCGTATCAATTTCACTTGCATTTTCTTGCAAATCTAAAATTGCTACTTCAAAAAATAAAACATCAGAAACAACAATTTCTACAAAAAAACCGAATATTTTAATTATTCATGTAGATGATTTAGGTTTTCATGATTTAAGTGTAAATGGTTCTAAAATTTATCAAACCCCTCATTTAGATAAATTAGCCTCTGAAGCTGTTGTTTTTAATAATGCGTATGCAAACTACCCAAGATGTGTACCTTCTAGGTATGCAATGATGACTGGAAATTATCCAATTAAAAATGGCAATGTACCAGATGATGGCTTTAAAATGAATACCATTTCAGATAATAAAAACTTTGTGAAAAATATTAAAAATGCGGGCTATCAAACCGCCTATTTTGGCAAATGGCATTTAGGAGATAAAAATAGTTTGAAAAAATTTGGGTATGATTATAGCTTTGCTGCAGGTCATGCAGGTTCGCCAATTAGTTTTTTATATCCTTTTAATGTAGCAAAAAAAGGGAATGGTAAGTCTAAAAAATCGCCCATTCCAGATGTAGATAAGGTAAGTAAAGAAGGTGATTATTTAATGGATGTAATGACAGACAATGTTGCCAAATACATTAAAAACGTAGATAAAAACAAACCCTTTATGGCCATGTTTTCTTTCTATGCAGTACATCAACCATTAGAAGCAAAAGAAAAAGACATTGCAAGAAATAAAGAGGAAATTAAAAATTTCGATTTTGGAAATCAGCCCGAATTTATAAAAGAAGGAACTGGAAGAACTAAAATGCGACAAAATCATCCAACTTATGCTGCAATGGTGGAAACGATGGATGAAAATGTAGGTAAACTTTTGAAGTTGCTGAAAGATTTAGATATTGATAAAAACACGATTATCGTGTTCTCATCTGACCATGGAGGTTTATCTAACGACGGAACCAGAAAACGCGATTTAGCCACCTCTAACTTTCCATTAAGAGCAGGAAAAGGCTGGTTGTATGATGGCGGTATTAAAGTACCATTATTTGTAAAATGGGCAAATCATTTTCAGCCCAAAAAAGACAACGAATCTTTAGTAATGTTAATGGATGTATTTCCAACAATATTAGACATCACATCGCAAAAAGACTTAAAAACTAACGGAAAAAGTTTTCTTCCTATTTTAAAAAATAAAGAAAAGTGGAACAATAGAACTGTCTTTTGGCATTCATCTAAAGCAAGACCAGTAAGTACGGGCGACACCAAATCGTCTGCCATAAGAAAAGGCAATTATAAGTTGATTCATTGGTACAAAGAAAAACGTGTAGAATTGTATGATATGGCAAAAGATCCATCAGAAAGTAACGATTTATCGAAAGAAAAGCCTCAGTTAGTGGCTCAATTACTAAAAGAATTAAACACCTGGAAATCTGAATTCTAATTTTATAAAATCGTTATTTTTTTAAATCTTTTGAGATATTTATTTGGTAAAATAAAAATCTTCACAGTTAATAGTATTAAAAAACAATTGGCTATAATAATTTAACTTATGTGTTTTTATGAGATTTAAAGTATCTTCTTTTTGTATTGGTGTTTTGCTTTTTGTATCAAATTTAATTTGTAGCCAAGAATCTAAGCAAGAATTTCAGTTTGTAAGTATTAAAGAAGGCATTTCTAAGGTAGGTGTTTCTTGTATAATTCAAGACAAATTTGGTTTTATTTGGATTGGCACTAGAGGAACAGGCTTATATAAATTCGATGGTATCGATTACACCAATTACAAACACGAATTGCAAGATACCACTTCGTTAAGTAGTAGTAGAATTGTGGCTGTTTTTATAGATAGTAATGAAAGGTTATGGGTAGGTACAGAGAATGGTTTGTGTTTTTATAATAGAGATTTAGATGAATTTACAAGAGTTGTTTTAGATGAAGCCAATCGTAAAATTGATAACGAACATATTTTATCTCTAGAAGAAGATGCCAACCAGAATTTATTGGTTGGTACAATTGGTTTGGGCTTATACACTCTTAATATAAATAGCCTTAAAACAAATAAAATATTAGAATCTTCTATATCAGATACTTATGAAGAAATTCATATTAAAAACATAAAATACACCAAACAAGGAAAAACTTTTGTAGCGACAAATTTCGGCCTAAAAGAAATCGATTTAATTAACAACAGGTTAATAGATTCGAAATTATTTGTTGCAGAAATGGATTTTTTTGACATTCCTATTGAAACCATGTTTTTAAGCGATAATTATTTGTGGATAGGAGCACAAAACAATAAAGGCGTTTATAAGTGTAAATTAAGTAACGATAGCAACAATCATATCGAAAATATCGAAAACTTTTATTTCACTACTAAAAAAATAATGACTATTAAAGAGCTACCTAATAAAACCATCTTAATTGGCACAGAAAACGACGGTCTTTTTCATATCAAAAATAATGGCGAAGTTATTAAAAATTACGTAGCCAGTAAATCTGAAGAAAGTACAATTCTTCACAACTCCATTTGGGCACTTTTTGTAGATATAGAAGGGAGAATTTGGATGGGCTATTACAATAGTGGTGTTGCTGTTAGTGATGATTTGTACGACAAATTTCATCATATTAAAAACTTGCCTAATACAAATAATTCTTTAAAAGCGGGTTCTGTAATGAGCGTAGAAAAAGATCGTTCTGGTAAGTTGTGGTTGGCTACAGATGGAGGTGGAATAGATATTTACGACCCACAAAAAGCCAGTTTTACACACATTAACTCAACAGATACTTCGAATTACACAGGCCTTACGTCTGATTATATAGAAGTTTTATTTATAGATTCTAAAGAAAATATTTGGGCAGGTAGTTGGCAAAAAGGCTTGTATTTTTTAAAAAAAGGAGAACGTTCTTTTGTTAATTTTAATAAAGAAAATACAAATGGAAAATTAGCCTCTAATATTATTTTAAGTATCGCAGAAGACCATAAAGGTATTATTTGGATTGGTGCTTTTAATAACGGTTTACACTCTTATAATCCTAAAACAAAAACTTTTAAAAGATATAATTATGGAGAATTTATTGCTGCAGGATTCGATTCTCCAGACATCAGAAAAATTTTTATTGATTCAGAAAATATAATTTGGATAGGCACCCCCATTGGCTTGTACAAATTAAAAGAAAAAAATGATGGAAGTTTCGACATTCGTTTTATGGGAAATAAAATGATTGAGAAATACAACAACCCTTCAAATGCAAACCATATATTATCTATCTACGAATGTTCAAATAATAAAATTTGGATAGGCACCAGAGGAGCAGGATTGTGTATGTACGATAAAAAAACAGATGCTTTTACTTGGTACAATAAATCTACAGGTTTATTAGAAGAAAACGTAGCCGCCATTATAGAAGACAATCAAGGTTTTTTATGGGTAAGTGGTAATTCTGGTTTAACCAAAATTAATTTAGAAAAATCTCAGTATAGAAATTTTACCTATAACGATGGTTTATTGTCTAACGATTTTAATTTTGGCTCAGTTTTTAAAGACGATAAAGGAGTGCTTTATTTTGGTAATTTTAAAGGGGTAGATTATTTTAAACCTACAGAGTTAAAGGTTAATAAAAAAGCCCCTATTATTTACTTAAAACAGTTTAAATTATTTAACGAGAAAACACATCCTTTAGAAGTAAATTCTCCACTTGTAAAAGTTATTTCTGCAACAGATAGTATTAGTTTAACCCATAATCAATCTGTTTTTACCATAGAATATTCAGGAATTAATTTTACAAGACCAGAGAAAAATAGTTACGCTTATTATTTAGAAGGATATGAAAATACTTGGAACTATGTTGGCAACAAGAGAAGTGCAACTTACACGAATTTAGATAATGGAAATTATGTTTTTAAGTTAATGGCTGCCAATAACGATGGTGTGTGGAATAAAGAACCATTAAGTTTAATAATTACAGTTCTTCCACCTTGGTGGAAAAGTAAAATTGCGATTATTAGCTACATGTTATTTTTTGCGCTTTGTTTGTACCTACTAAATTATCTTACCCAAAAAAGAATTAACGAAAGAGAAATACTCAATACAGAGAGAATTCAACAACAACAAAAAGACGATTTAAACAAAAAAAAGATTCAATTTTTTACAAACATTTCGCACGAATTTAGAACACCTCTAACCTTAATTATAAACCCTTTAAAAGACATTATTAACTCTAAAGAATTCGAGCTTCCAGCTACAATAAAAAATAAACTTGCAATCATTTACAAAAATACAGATAGGCTGTATAGATTAATTAATGAATTAATGGATCTTAGAAAACTTGAGCTAAATAAAATGAATGTTAGAGCTCAAAAAATTCATCTTATCGACTTTACAAAAAATATCATTAGTTATTTCGAAGAAGAAGCCAGTAGCAAAAATATTCTCTTAAGTTTAGATGCAGATGTTAGTGATATTGTTGTTTGGGGCGATGCTAAAATGTTAGAAAAAATAATTTTCAACCTCCTCTCTAACGCCATAAAAGTAACTACTAAAGGCGGTACAATAAGTGTTGTACTAGAATCTAGTGACAAACTACATTTACTTCCTTTGGTCGATAAAAATTCGCCAGTAAAAATTATTGAAATAAAAATATCAGATACTGGTTTAGGAATGCCAAGTGACCAAAAAGAAAAAATTTTTGAACGTTTTTATCAAGTAGAAAGACAAAACGAATCTTATATTGGTGGTACAGGTATTGGTTTAGAAGTAGTACAAAATTTTGTGCACCTTCATAAAGGCAAAATAGATTTAGACACAAAACTAGGAGAAGGAACTACATTTAAAATTAAATTACCAGAAGGCAATAATCATTTTAAATCAGAAGAAATTGCAATAGGTAATGAAGACTTCGAAATAAGAAGTAGCGAGTATTTACCAACCGGAAAAATTGAACTATCAGAAGAAAAAACAATTAAAAGCGAACCAAAGAAATTATACAAAATTTTAATTATAGAAGACAACTTAGAATTAAAAGAATATTTAAAAACAGAATTAAGCAAACAATACAAAGTATTTTTAGCAAGCAATGGTAAAGAAGGTTTAAATGTTGTAAAACAAGCTTACCCAGATGTTATTATTACAGATGTTATTATGCCAGAAATGGATGGTTTTGAGTTTTGTAAAATGGTTAAAGACAACCCATCAACAAGTCATATACCCTTGTTAATGCTCACTGCAAAAGCTACTATAGAAAATAGAATCGAAGGAATTGAAACTGGTGCAGATGCCTACATGGTAAAACCATTTGATTTAAAATTATTAAAACTTCGTTTATCTCAATTAATAAAAAGTAGAGAACTAATCTTCGAAAAATATTTTGGTGCCATTAGTGGCTCAGAAAATTCAGTTAATGCGACTTCTATAGACAAAGAATTTATAGAAAACCTACTTAAAAACATCAATAAAAATATTAGTAATCCTAACTTAAGTGTAGAAGAACTAGCTTCGTTATTAAATCTTAGCAGAAGCCAACTTTATAGAAAAATAAAAGCACTAACAGGACAAACAGTTAACGAGTTTTTAAGAAGAATTCGATTAGAAAGAGCCAAACATATTTTAGAAAATGGGTCTGCAAATATTAGTGAAGCTTGTTATAATGTTGGCTTTTCTTCGCCTTCATATTTTGCAAAGTGTTTTAAAGCTCATTTTGGTGTCTTACCTTCAGAAATCGAAATAAAAAAATAGCATTTTATACGTTTATTTCAAATCATAAATAGTATTAGTGAAAAACATGTAGCACTCCAATACAACAAATGTTGTATTGGAGTGCTATTCTCTTGTTTGGTTTAAAATGTTTTAGCTTCTGGTATTAATTTGATATTAACAAAATACATTCTTGCCTAAATTTGAGTAACATTTATAGAGAATGAAAAAAAATAATTCACACGCTAAACTTATTACCGAAATTCTGGTTATCGGGTTAATAATTGTTTTGTTTGTAATTGTTTTTAATAACTTTCTATAAGGGTCTAACTTTTTAATAACCAATTCTATACACAATGGTAAAATTTAAACTCTTAATTACTGCATGTCTTTTTCTCTGCATGCACAATGCTTTTTCTCAAGAGAAAACAATTACTGGTCTCGTAAAAGATGTTACTGGATCTCCCATCCCTGGAGTTTCAGTGTCTATACTAGGAGAAACTAGAGGAACCAATACAGATTTTGACGGAAAATTTTCTTTAAAAAATGTAAAAACAACAGATAAATTAATGTTTTCTTACATAGGAATGAAAGAGCAAATTATTCTTGTTGGAGATAAAACGACAATCGATGTAACTTTATTAGATTCTCAAGAAGTTTTAGACGAAATAATAGTTGTTGGTTATGGTACACAAAAAAAAGGGTTAGTTACGGGTTCTAATGTAAATTTAAAAGGCGCTGTATTAGAAGAATTAAACACAGCCTCTCCTATTGAAGGCTTGCAGGGTATAGCCCCAGGTGTAAATATTACAAGAAACAATGGGCAACCAGGAGCAGGAACTAAAGTTACAATTCGTGGTTTAGGTACCAATGGTAACTCGAACCCTTTGTATATAGTAGATGGTATTGCGGTTGGTAATATAGACTACTTAAATGCATCAGACATACAATCTTTAGATGTTTTAAAAGATGCAGCTTCTGCAGCAATTTACGGTTCTAGAGCTGCAAATGGTGTTATTTTAGTAACAACAGTTAAAGGTAGAAAAAATACAGCTGCAAAAATATCTTTCAATTCTTATTACGGTATTCAAAATATTTATAAAAGTGCCACACCTTTAAATGCACAAGAATACATGTATATTATTGACGAAGGTTTTGCAAACGATGGTAAAGCACTTAATAATTGGGAAGCTATGGTAAAAAACAATAGCTGGTTAAACGATAATTACCCAGGCAATTTAGGAGATCAATTAGGTACTGAAATTTGGAACAACATACAAAATGGAGGCAAAGGAACCAATTGGTTCGATGAAATTACTTCAAAAAACGCTGCAATTACTAGTCATACTCTTAATATTACTGGAGGTGGTGAAAACAATGTGTACTCTCTAGGTATCTCTTATTTTAACCAAGAAGGTTTAATAGGAAACCATATTACTAATGCAGGTTTTAAAAGATTAACAGCAAGATTAAATACAGAATTTGTGTTAAGAAAAAACGACAAACATAATATCTTAACGCTTGGACAAAATCTTACCTACACCAATACAGATAATAGAAATGTAGCAACTGGCAATATTTATTATAATGATTTACACAATGCTTTAGTGCAAAATCCATTAATGCCAGCATATTGGCAACCTTCTATAGATAATAATGTAAACGAATATGGTTTTACACCTACTTTAAATGGTATTGCAGACAACCAACACAACCCTTTAGGTGTTTTGTTTTATAGACACAATTTTAATAATTTAGGAAATCAGAACAACAAAATTGTTGGAAATGTTTATACAGAATTAGAGCCCATAAAAAACTTAAAATTTAAATCGGTTTTCGGTTTCGATTCTTGGTTTGGGCATTCAAGATCTTATTCGCCAGTATTTGCTCTTGGTTTAAAATACTTAAACACAAAAGATGCTGTTTCTCAAAGTCAATATCAAGGAACCAATATAACATTTACCAATACAGCATCTTATAAACATTCTTTTGGAAACCATACTATTGATGGATTATTAGGTGTAGAAGTCTTTAAAAATAAATTAAATGTAAATGTTAGTGGTAGAAAATCAGGATCTATTTTTGGAGATCCAGAATTTGCATATTTAGATAATTTTGGAACAATCGATAATTTGAGTAATATTAGTACAAATGGTAAAGATGCTTTTGCTGGTGGTGGTGGTTTACTGTCTTACTTTGGCAGAGCTCAATACAATTACAAAGAAAAATATTTATTTACTGCAATAATGCGTGCAGATGGTTCGTCGAACTTTTCAAAAAATAATAGATGGGGATATTTCCCTTCATTCTCTGCAGGTTGGGTAATATCAGACGAAGAGTTTATGAGCACAACTTCTAGCTTTTTAGATTACGCTAAAGTAAGAGCGAGTTGGGGGCAAAATGGAAACCAATCTGTTAATAACTTTATTTATAGCTCTACAATTGAGTATTCCGAAGATATTGGATATTATTTTGGAGACTCTAAACCCGTTTCTGTTGATGCAGCATTTCCTGCAAGAGTACCCAATCCAGATATTAAGTGGGAAACTTCTGAACAATTAAATTTTGGAATAGACACTAGGCTATTCGATTCAAAACTAGGGCTGTCTTTAGATTGGTATAAAAAAACAACTAAAGATTGGCTTGTACAAGCACAAGTATTAGGTACAGCAGGTGCAGAAGCTCCTATAATTAATGGAGGCGATATCGAAAACTCTGGTGTTGAGTTTGTTTTAAACTGGGACGACAATATTGGTAACGTTAAATACGGAGCAACCATTAGTGGCGCTTTTAATAAAAATAAAATTACTAGAATTGCAAATGCAGATGGTGTTTTTAACGGTCTTTCAAATGTACTTTCGCAAGGAACTGCATCTATTTCTAGAGCATCTGTTGGTTTGCCAATAGGATATTTCTACGGATTTAAAGCAGATGGTATTTTACAAAATCAAGATGAAGTTGATGCTTACGTAACTCCAAATGGAGACCCTTATTTTGCAGACCAACGTCCTGGAGATGTACGTTTTGTAGATCAAAATCAAGATGGGGTTATCGATGATAAAGATAAAGTAATGTTAGGAAATCCACACCCAGATTTTGAATTAGGTGTTCAACTAAATGCAGAATACAAAGGATTTTATGCCAATGTAACTATGGCTGGTAAATTTGGTATGCAAGTAATGAAATCGTACCGTTCTTTTGTAGATAGAATATATGAAAACTATACAACCGAAATTTTTGGACGTTGGCACGGTGAAGGAACTTCAAACAAAATACCTCGTTTAGGCGCTAGCGCTCATAGAAATACCTCTTTTGTATCAGATATTTTTATGCACAATGCAGATTATTTGAGAATTAACAATTTAACTATTGGAGTAAATTTAGATCAATATTTAAAAAATGTAAACTTTGCATCGAAAATCAAAATCTATGCTTCTGTTAACAATTTGTACACTTTTACAAACTATAATGGTATGGATCCAGAAGTTGGTTATGGTGGCGGAACAAATTGGGCTTCTGGTGTCGATTTAGGTTTATATCCATTACCTAGAACAGTAATATTTGGTTTAAACTTAGACTTTTAATTTAAAAAATATAAAATGAAAAAATTAATTTATATATCGCTAATACTTCTCATTACAGCAACAAGTTGCGATTCAGATTATTTAGACACAAAAAATCTATATGAAAAAGATATAGACAACTTTTATAAAACACCTCAAGACATTAAAGATGCAATAGCAGGTGTTTACCATTCTCTTTTTACAGTATCTCCTCTTAGTAACGAGCATATTACCTCTAATTTACTATCAGACATGATGTTAGGTGGTGGTGGTGCAGGAGATCAACACGCTAAAAATGTAGATAATTTTTTAGACCCTGCAATAGATACTTATGCCGAATTATGGAAAGTTACCTACAATGGTATCACTAGAGCCAACGCAATAATAGAAAAAGTAAGCGAAATTGAATTTAATACATTTTTCGATAGCCCAGCTGAAGCAAGTAAATTTAAATCAGAAACTCTTGCTGAAGCCTATTTTATGAGAGCTTTTTTATATTTCAGAGCCGCAAAATTCTTTGGAGGCATGCCTTTAATTTTAAAAATCAACGATGCTAGAGATGTTCCAAGAGCATCTATAACAGATACTTTTGCGCAAATCTCTTCAGATTTAAAGAAGGCAATCGAAAATTTTCCTACAGTTAATCAATTAAACATTCCAACTTCTAGGTATGGTCATGCAAATAAATGGGTTGCAGAAGCATATTTAGGCAGAGTATATTTATATTACACTGGTTACATGACTAATATCGAAGGGCAATCTACTTCAGAACTACCTCTTGCAGAAGGTGGCAGCTTATCTAAAACCGATGTTGCCAATTTTTTACAAGATTGTATTTCAAATAGTGGCTATCAATTAACTCCAGATTTTAGAAATATTTGGCCTTATTCGTACATAAATGAAGCTGCAGGAGCCAACGTTTTTCCATATGCTACAAATCAAAATTTATCTTGGGTAGGTCAAGACGGTCACTCTCCAACGTATGGTACAGGCAACAACGAAACTATGTTTATGGTAAGATATGCTACTTCAGAATGGGGTAGAGGCGGAAATGGTCAAGGACCTAAATTTACAAATAGAGCCTGTCTTTTTCAAGGAATAAGAGACAATTCTACATTAGAACCATTTGGTCAAGGATGGGGTTGGTGTACAGTAAATCCTAAACTTTGGAATAATTGGGATGATGCTGACCCTAGAAAAAAAGGATCTATTATTGAAGTAGGTGATTCTGAACAAGGTACGCAAGGGTATGAAGCAGATAAAGGAGACCACGAAACAGGTTTCTTCAATAAAAAATATACACCATTGCAATTTAACGGACCAGATGGATTAAAAGGTCTTTTCCATTATATATACGACGATTTTGATAATTTTCAGTTATGGCATGCTCAAGATTTCATTTTAATGAGATTTGCAGATGTATTATTAATGCATTCAGAAATTACTGAAACTGCAGATGGATTAAATAGAGTTAGACAAAGAGCTAATTTAGCTCCTATTGCATACTCTTTAGATGCTTTAAAAAATGAAAGAGTGCACGAACTATCTTTTGAAGGATTACGTTGGTTCGATCTTGTAAGATGGGGAGACGTAACAACTGCCTTCGATGCTAGCATTAATGTTAGAAACTCTGGAATTGAGCAAGTATATAAAGTAAACTACAGACCAGAAACAAAAGGGTTATTGCCAATACCAGAAACAGAAATTAATTTATCTAACGGTAAATATAAGCAAAACCCAGGTTGGGAATAAATAATTTAAAACATTATAGAAATGAAAAACTTTAAAATAAAAAATCTATGGATGCTTATTGTCATTATTATTATGGCAGCTTGTTCTCCAATAGAAGATAGAGACGAACTCGTAAACTCAACTGATATAGAAGGAGTAGAATTGGTGGCAACTCAAAGTACACCTGGAGGTAATAAAATTACTTTAAGTATGGTAACTCCAGGAGTTACAGGACATTGGGATTACGGATTAGGATTGGCTTTTACAGATAAAGTTGAATTTGTATATCCTATCCCTGGAAAATCTACTTTTACCTACAATGGTACTTTAGGTGCAGAGTTTTTCTCTAAAACTATTGAGGTACAAATTGATGCTTTAGATACTCCTATAGATCAAGATTATTACGATTTAGTAAGTGCAAACACTGCAGCAGGCAAAACTTGGGTATTTAATGGAACAGGTGGTGATGGTGGTCTTTGGTGGTATATGGTTGCTCCAAACAATCCAGATGGTTGGCAAGGAGCTTGGTGGAATGCGGGTGGTACTTGTTGCCCTCCTCCAGATGCAACAGGAAGCATGAAATTCGATTTAAATGGTGGAGCAAATTTTACATATACTTCTTCTCCTGGTGCTACTCCTGTAGTATCTAGTTTTAATTTAGATGTAGAAAATCAAACATTAACAATTGTTGGTGGTAATATCTTGGGGGCTCAAGAACCAAGAGGTAACCCTGATGGAAAGTACACAATTATCTCTTTAACAGAAACAGAATTAATTCTTTATGTACCCACAAATGGAGGAGGTACAGGATGGACCTGGGTTTTTAAACCCCAATAATGTAATTATTTTTTTTGAATTAATGATTATTTATTAGAGGTTTTAGAGTAGATTCTAAAACCTCTTTTTATAACTTGCAATAAACTTTAAAAAAACTAAAAATAATGAAATATAAAAAAATTGCAATTATTGGATGGATATTTGTAGCGCTCTTATCTGGTTGTGCTAAAGATGCAATCATAGAAGATATAGAAAATAAATCCAACCAGTCTAATTTGCTTACCCTATCTATTGAATATAAAAATTCAATTTTCGATTGCGAAATATTAAATAATAGCATTATTTTAAAAAGAGCACTTCCATATGGAGCTAATGAGGTAGCTATTCATTCAATTACTACTTCGCCTGGTGCTATTTCTAATAAAAAGAAAGGAGAAAAACTCCTCGTAAATAATCAACCCATACCACTAGTAATTACAGCAGAAAATAAAGCATCTAACCAACAATACACCTTAAATTTACGAACCAAAAAATATGCTTCTATTGTTCAAGAAAATGGCCTTTTACAAGTAAATGGAAATAAAATTGTAAACAAAAATTCGATACCTATAAGTTTAGCAGGTAATAGTTTTTTCTGGACAAATAATAATTGGAACGGATTTCGTTTCTATAACGCTTCTGTTGTTTCTTGGTTAAAATTAGATTGGTCTGCTAAAATTGTAAGAGCTGCTATGGGGGTTGAAGATGCAGGAGGGTATTTAGAGGATAAAACCTCAAACAAAGCAAGAGTAAAACGTATCGTTGATGCAGCTATAAAAGAAGGTATTTATGTAATTATCGATTGGCATTCTCATCATGCAGAAGACAATGTAGATGAGGCAATATTATTTTTTAAAGAAATGGCAGAGTTGTATGGACAATATAACAATATCATTTACGAAATTTACAATGAACCATTAGATGTTTCTTGGGAAAATACAATAAAACCATATGCAACATCTGTTATAAGCGCTATAAGAGCTATAGATTCAGATAACTTAATTGTCGTGGGCACACCAGAATGGTCTCAGAGAGTCGATTTAGCAGCAGAAAACCCTATTACAGGTTTTAACAATATTGCTTACACGCTTCATTTTTATTCTGTAAATCATAAGCAATGGTTAAGAGATAGAGCAAAAAAAGCATTAGATAAAGGTATTGCATTGTTTGTAACAGAATGGGGAGCCCTTGGCTACACCCAAGAAGACCCAGAAACTGAAAAATGGATGACATGGTGTAAAGAGAATTCAATAAGTCATTGTAATTGGGCAGTAAACAATAAGAAAGAAGAATGGTCAATAATAAAAGAGGGTGCAAGTGAATCTGGCTCATGGAAAGACAATAATTTAACAGATGCTGGTTGGCTAACAAGATCGATAATTAGAAATTGGAACGATTAGATGTAGATCAATACCCCTTAAACCTATGAAAACCTTCGTTAAACGGAGGTTTTTTTTGCGTTTGACAATAATGAAACCTTTTTTGATAATTAGAAGATATTGTAATTAAAGTATTTAGGTAATTTAACTTTTTTAAAAATTTCTTACTATTAGTCGCTTTTTTCTGATGGTAATAAAACATAAAATAGACTATATTATACTAAAAATTATACATACACAAAAATGAGAAACTTCTTATTAACAGCTTTCATATGCATTTTAACGGCAAATGGTTTTGCCCAAAAAAATAGTAAAGGAGAAAACTTAATTCTTGAAAATAAATTAAAATTTGTTGGAACTAATAAAAAATTTGCCAAAGTAACTTTTTTAGAAAACAAAGATGCATCCACTCCAATATTAGAGTTCGAAACCTTAATACAACCTAAATTTATTTACAACTGTGCCACAGCTTTTCCTATAAAAGAAGAAAATTATAAACCAGGGAGAGTTTTTTTAGTGTCTTTTGAAGCTAAAACAGTAAAATCAAGTTTAGAAACCGGTGAAGCCAAAGTAAATATTTTATTTAGGCAAACCAGCTCCTATAAAGATAATTTAGTGGCTACGCAAAGTATATCATCTAACTGGCAAAAATATTACATTCCTTTCGAATCTAATGTAGCATTAACAAAAGAAGAGTTTAAACTTGTGTTTCATTATGGTTTTAAACCCCAATCTTTTCAAGTTAAAGATTTAAAATTTAAAGTATTTCCAGAAGGAACCCATATTAAAGATTTACCAAAAACCAAAATTACTTACCAAGGCATGGAGGCAGATGCCAATTGGCGTAAGTATGCAATCTATCGAATTGAAAAAAACAGAAAATCAGATTTTCAAGTTCAATTAACTAAAAACGGAAAACCATTTACAGATAAAACAATAAATATCGAGCTTGTAAAACACGATTTTCCTTTTGGTGCAGCTGTAGATGCAAAAAAAATTGTCGAAAACCCTAAATATTACAACAACTTCAAAAAAGCATTCAATCATGTTGTTTTAGCTAATGATTTAAAGATTAAAGCATGGAGGTGGAAAGAAAAAAGACCCACAACTCTAAAAGCACTTGAGATACTAAACAACGACCATTACAAAGTAAAAGGGCATGTGTTAATTTGGCCCGGATTTAATTATTTAACCCCTATTTTTAAAGAGAAAAAAGACGACCCTAAAGCCATTGTAAAACTTATAGACGACCATATAAATACAATGTTAAAGGTTACCAAAGGTAAAGTTGCACTTTGGGATGTAGTTAACGAAGCCTATACCAATCAAGATTTACAAAAAATTACAGGATCAGAAGAAATATTGTATAACGGATTTAGAAAATTAAAAGAACAACAACCTAATGTTCTGGCATTTACAAACGAATATGGTATTATTAGCAAAGGTGGTTTAGATGCTAAAAAACAACAATGGTATTACAATTTTGTAAAAAGAATCGACGAAAACACCAATGGTTTAATCGATGGAATTGGCATTCAATGCCATATTGGTTCAGATTTAACACCTCCAGAAAAAGTAGTTCGACTTTTAAACTATTACGCAAGTCTTGGTAAAAAAATTAGCATTTCAGAATTTACAATGGACATACAAGATCCAGAAATTAGAGAACAGTACACTAAAGATTTTATGATCGCAGCGTTTAGTCATCCTAGTGTTAGCGAATTTTTGTTCTGGGGATTTGTAGAAGACGAACGCAAAAAAGTAGATATTTATAAAAAAGATGGGGCTGTAGGAACTATGGGAAAAGCCTATTTCTCTCTAGTAAATGGCGCTTGGAAAACTCAAGTAACAGACAAAACAAACAAAGAAGGCATTATTAAAAACAGAGGTTTCTATGGCGAATATCAATACACTTTTATAGAAGATAACAAACTCGTAAAAGGAACCTTTTCTGTAAAACCAAATCAGTCTAATTTTATTAAAATTAAATTGTAATGAAATACCATTTGTTTACAATTGCCCTTCTATTTCTTTTCTCGTGCAAACCCAAAGATACCAATAAAACAGTAGTAACACCCAAACAACCAAATGTTTTATGGATTGTTACTGAAGACATTAGCCCAACCTTATCTTTTTACGGAGATAAAACTGCGAAAACACCAAATTTAGATCGTTTGGCAAATGAAAGCCTAATTTACGACAATGCTTTTACAACTGTAGGGGTTTGTGCTCCAAGTAGATCTTCTATCATTACAGGAATGCACCCAACAAGTATTGGAACCATTCACATGAGAACTTCACACGATGTTTTTTCGTGGGGAAAAAGAGATTATAGCGCCAAAATAGATATAAAAGACATCGCAGGAAATCCTATTAGAAAATATGCAGCAGTAATTCCAGAATATGTAAAATGCTACACAGAATATCTAAGAGCTGCAGGATATTTTACTACAAATAACTCTAAAACAGATTATCAATTTGCAGCTCCAGTAACAGCTTGGGATCAAAATAGTGCAAAAGCACATTGGCGAAACACACCCAAAGGAAAACCTTTCTTTTCTATTTTTAATATTGATGTTTCTCACGAAAGTTATTTATGGCGTAATAAAAACCTACCATTAACTGTAAACCCAGATAGTGTTCCTGTACCCCCTTATTTACCAGACAATAAAGAAACTAGAAATACCATAGCAAGACATTATAGCAATGTAGAGTTGATGGATAAACGTGTTGGAGAAATCATCAAAGAATTAAAAGAAGACAGTTTATATAACAATACCATTATCTTTTTTTACAGCGACCATGGAGGTCCGTTACCAAGAGGAAAACGTGCCATTTTAGATTCTGGATTAAAAGTACCTTTTATGGTAAAGAATATAAACGGAGAAAAAGG
Organism: Polaribacter batillariae; assembly: GCF_017498485.1. Lineage (NCBI taxonomy): Bacteria > Pseudomonadati > Bacteroidota > Flavobacteriia > Flavobacteriales > Flavobacteriaceae > Polaribacter > Polaribacter batillariae. Next base: position 965,868 of record NZ_CP071795.1, read on the forward strand.
GAGAACAGATAGACTTATTTCTTTTGTAGATTTAGCACCAACAATGTTAAGTTTAGCAGGCGTTAAACCAAAAGATTATATGGAAGGTTACGCATTCATGGGAAAATACGATACCACAAAAAGAGAGTATGTATTTGGTAGTTCAGATCGGTTTGATGAATTTACAGATCGTATTCGCTCTGTTAGAAACAAAAAATACTTGTACTTAAGAAACTCATTCCCAGAATTGCCAAAATATAAAGATGTAGCCTATAGAAAAAACATTCCTATGATGCCTACTTTCTTAAAATTAAGAGATGAAAATAAACTAAACGACGTTCAAAAAATTTGGTTTGGCACTAAAACCAAAGAAGAATTATACGATTGTAAAAACGACCCATTTAATTTAACGAATCTTGCTGATAAACCAGCCTATGCCCAAATTTTAGAACAAATGAGAACAGCATTAGATACTTTTCAAAAAGACAAAATAGATTATGGTAAAATACCTGAAGCTACATTAATCAATCAAATGTGGCCCAATTTTAAGCAACCCATTACAGAAAATGTAACGTTAACCATTAATAAAGATATAGTAACATTATCTTCAGCCACAAAAGGAGCTTCAATTGCCTATATCATTTCAAATAATCGTGACGAAAAACTAGATTTTAATAGTGGTTGGCAACTTTATTCCGAACCAATTACTGTAAAAAAGGGACAAACAATATACACCATCGCACAACGTATTGGTTTTAAAGAGAGCCAAATTTTAAAAGAAACAATAGAATAAAAATAATGAATTTTTTAAAGTTTTGCATTCTAATAATCTTTTTTGGTGGATTTTTTTCTTGTAAAACCAACCCAAAAAACACAGCTCAAAAACCCAATGTACTGTTATTGTATATGGATGATTTGCGCCCAGAAATAGCCAGTTATGGAGCTTCACAAATAAAATCTCCAAACATAGATGCTTTGGCAAAAAAAGGAATTCAGTTTACAAATGCCTATTGTAATGTTCCTGTTTGTGGTGCCTCTAGAGCAAGCATGCTTACAGGAATGCTACCAACTAAAAATAGGTTTTTAAACTACAATACCTTTGTAGAAAAAGAAACGCCCAATGCAATTACATTGCCTCAACTCTTCAAAGAAAATGGATATACAACCATTTCTAACGGAAAAATATACCATCATTTAGACGATCGAGAAAACGATTGGAACGAAGTTTGGAGACCTTATGCTTTTGATAAAAACAACAAAGGTTTAGCACCAACAGATTATTGGCAATCACTTTGGAAAGATTATCAAAATAAAGAAAATATAGCCGAATACAAAGCCACAAATACAGGCCCTGCTTATGAGAGTACACAAGTAAACGATTCTATTTATATTGATGGATTACTAACCGAAAAAGTAATTAGAGACATAAAAAAACTAAAAAAAACGAACAAACCGTTCTTTTTAACAGCGGGTTTTATCAGTCCGCATTTACCATTTAATGCCCCAAAAAAGTATTGGAATTTGTATGATAGAAAATCCATAAAACAACCACAGAACTATAATTTTATCCCTAAAAACGCCCCAAAAATGTCTATTAGCAATTGGCCAGAAATGAGAGCCTATTCTAATATCCCTAAAACAGGACAAGTTTCCGATAGCATCGCAATTGATTTAATTCATGGTTATTATGCCACAGTTAGTTACACAGATGCTTTAATCGGAAAAATTTTAACTGAATTAAAAACACAAAATTTAGATAAAAATACCATTGTTATCTTAGTTTCAGATCATGGTTACAACTTGCAAGAACACACACAATGGGCAAAATTTACGAATTACAATACCTCTACTCAAGTACCTTTAATTATTTACAATCCATTATCAAAAAAAAGCGGAAAAACAAATGCCCTAGTAGAATTGGTTGACCTCTACCCTACTTTAGCACATCTTTGCAATTTAAACATTCCAAAAAATCAGTTAGATGGAAAAAGTTTGGTTGCTAATTTAGCAGATCTTTCCAAAGCAGGAAAAGAAACGGTTTTTATAAAGAAAGGGAATGGTTTTACAGTTAAATCTTTAAATTTTAGCTATACAGAATTTATCAATCCCAAAGACAATTCAACCATAACAGCAATGTTATACGACCACAGCGTTAATAAATCTGAAAATGAGAATGTGGTAAATTATCCAGAATATCAAAAAACTACACAAAAATTAAAATTTATTTTACACACAAAATATCTTTCAAATATCAAAGAAAAAAAATAAATATTTTTTTTATTTCTCAATATAGCTAGTACTTTTTTTGCATTTTTAATTGCTAATTGTTTTTTTATCATTAATTTTATAAATCGATGAAATTACATTTATTAGATAGAAGCAATACTACTGCAACAATTTCAGTAAAATTAAATAGTTATCCGAACTTTTTAAAAATTTGGCATTATCACCCTGAGTTAGAGTTGGTCACAATTTTAAAAAGTAAAGGAACACGTTTTATAGGAGATAGCATTCAAAAATTTCAACCTAGAGACGTGGTTTTAATAGGTAAAAACTTACCACACATGTGGTTAAACGATGCCAATTATTTCAAAGAAAACAGTACTCTTAAAGCAGAAGCCATTTCAGTTCACTTTAAAGAAGATTTTTTAGGCACCGAATTTTTAGATTTGCCCGAAATGAAATCAGTCTCTAAGCTATTTAAAAAAGCAGCTCAAGGCATACATTTTAAAAGTGTTTCTAAAAAATTAAGACAAGATATAGAAGATTTAGTAACTTCTTCTGTCTTTTACAAAACCCACCTGTTTTTAGATATTTTATATCGGCTTTCTATCCATAAAAACTATAAGCTACTGTCTAGTCGTGGTTACACAATTTCATTACAAAAAAAAGATGCTGCATTATCAAGCCAAGTAGTAGCCTACATATTTAAGAATTTTAATCAAGAAATTAGTTTAAGTAGCGTTGCAAAAATTGCACAAATGAATACAAGTGCTTTTAGCAGATCGTTTAAGCGTGTGCATCGCAAAACATTTTCGAAATATGTAAACGAAATAAGAATTGGTTATGCCTGCAAACTACTTCAAGAAAATCAATTAAATATTGCGACCATCGCTTACGAATCTGGTTTTAATAACCTATCTAATTTCAATAGGCAATTTAAAAATATAAAACATGTTTCCCCTTCAACCTATCTAAAAAAACACATCAACTAGATGTATAATAATATGCAAAACATTAAATGCAAAATTAGTATTAGTCTATGTTGAATATGTAGTGGACTTTACACTTCTACTAAATTACATTTGTGAAGTAATAAATTATTTATAATGAAACAATCGATTACCATAACAAATGTCGTCACAAAAGATGTGCGCTTTCCAACTAGCGACTCGTTAGATGGTTCTGATGCAATGAATCTAGACCCAGATTATTCTGCAGCTTACGTTATCTTAAAAACCAATCATCCAGAATTAGAAGGCCATGGATTAACTTTTACAATTGGTCGTGGAAATGAACTGTGCGTTGCTGCCATTGAGGCATTGTCTCATTTAGTAGTCGGAAAAACGTTAGAATCGTTTACTAAAAATATGGGCGATTTTTGGAAAATGATAACAGGCGATAGCCAATTACGTTGGTTAGGACCAGAAAAAGGTGTAATTCATTTAGCTACTGGAGCCGTCGTAAATGCTGTTTGGGATTTATATGCAAAAGCAGAAAAAAAACCACTTTGGAAATTAATTGCAGACATGGCGCCAGAAGAATTCGTAAAATGTATAGACTTTACTTACATTACAGACGCTATTACCCCTAACGAAGCCTTAGAAATTCTTAAAAATAACGAAGCCACAAAACAAAATCGAATTGATAATTTGTTAGAAAAAGGATACCCTGCTTACACCACTTCTGCAGGCTGGTTAGGTTATAGCGACACTAAAATGCGACGACTTTGCCAAGAAGCAAAAGCAGAAGGTTTTAAACACATGAAAATAAAAGTGGGGTCTAATTTACAAGACGATATGCGTCGTGCACAAATTATTCGTGAAGAAATTGGAGACGATTTACAATTAATGATGGATGCCAACCAAAAATGGGATGTAGATGAAGCCATAGAAAATATGGCTTCGCTTAAAAAATTTAACCCATATTGGATTGAAGAACCTACAAGTCCAGATGACATTTTAGGGCATGCAAAAATCGCAAAAGCAGTTGCTCCCATTAAAGTTGCCACAGGCGAACATTGCCAGAATCGAGTAATATTTAAACAATTAATTATGGCAAATGCTTTGCAAATTTGTCAAATTGATAGTTGTAGAGTTGGTGGAGTAAACGAAATTTTAGCCATATTATTAATGGCAGCAAAATATAAAGTACCCGTTTGCCCACATGCAGGTGGCGTTGGCTTGTGTGAGTATGTACAGCACCTATCTATGATCGATTATATTTGTGTAAGTGCCACCACCGAAAATAGAATTATAGAATACGTAGATCATTTACACGAGCATTTTTTCGAGCCTGTAGTTATTAAAAATGGCGCTTACATGCCACCAAAACAACCAGGATATAGCATTACAATGAAACCAGAATCTTTAGAAACCTTCAGTTTTCCAAACGGAGCTGTATGGGTTAAAAAACTTCAATTACAATAATATGGCATTTAGTTTAAAAGGAAAAACAGCAATTATTACAGGTGGAGGAAGTGGAATTGGAAAAGCCATTTCAACCACGTTTGCAAAACAAGGTGCACAGGTTTGTATTCTTGATTTTAATAAAGAAAACGGAACTTCAACAGTTTTAGAAATTATAAATAAAAATGGTGCTGCACATTTCTATCAATGCGATGTTTCAAATCAAAAACAAATAAATACTATTGTTACAGAAATCGTAAAAAACAATACTATTGATATTTTAATAAACAACGCAGGAATTGCACACGTAGGAAACATAGAAAACACCAATCTCGAAGATTTAGACCGTTTGTACAACGTTAATATCAAAGGGGTTTATAACGGAATGAAAGCCGTTATTCCACACTTTAAAAAACAACAAAGTGGTGTCATTATCAATATGGCTTCGATTGCATCTTCTGTTGGAATTTCAGATCGATTTGCATATTCTATGACCAAAGGCTCTGTATTAACAATGACGTATTCAGTTGCAAAAGATTATATTGCCAACGGAATTAGATGCAATTCTATTTCTCCTGCACGTGTACACACACCTTTTGTAGATGGATTTATAAAGCAAAATTATCCAGATAATCAAGCAGAAATGTTCGAGAATTTATCTAAAACACAACCAATTGGTCGCATGGGAAAACCCGAAGAAATCGCAAACCTTGCCTTGTATTTATGCAGCGATGAAGCCTCTTTTATTACAGGAACAGATTTTCCAATAGATGGCGGATTTATTAAATTAAATGGCTAAATTTAACGGCACAAATACTTAATAAATTTCAAAACCCTATTAAGATTTAAACAAAAAACAAAGATATTTTAAAATGAAACTCATAAGATTCGGAGCAGAAGGAAACGAAAAAGCAGGACTTCAATTAGAAAATAAAAGAATAGATGTTAGTGCTTTTGGCGAAGATTATAACGAACATTTTTTTGAAACAGACGGCTTAAAACGTTTAAAAGAATGGTTAAAAACAAACGAATCGAATTGTCCAGCGATTAATAATGCTGTAAGATTAGGTTCGCCAATCGCAAGACCTTCAAAAATAGTTTGTGTAGGATTAAATTATGCAAAACACGCAGAAGAAGCAGGCATGCAAATACCAAAAGAACCTGTATTATTCTTTAAATCTACCACCGCAATTGTGGGGCCTAACGACAATGTTGTAATTCCTAAAAATAGTACAAAAACCGATTGGGAAGTAGAATTGGCCATTGTAATTGGTAAAAAAGCATCGTATATAAATATAGAAGATGCAGAAGATTACATTGCAGGTTATGTTTTACATAACGATGTTTCGGAACGTGCTTTTCAAATAGAAAAAGAAGGCCAATGGTGTAAGGGAAAAGGCTGCGATACATTTGCACCTCTTGGACCGTTTTTGGCTACAAAAGAAGAAATAAAAGACCCTAATCATTTAGAGTTATGGTTAGAAGTGAATGGCGAGCGTTTACAACATTCTTCAACATCCGACTTTATTTTTAACGTACAAGAAGTAGTTGCATACATCAGTCAATACATGACCTTATTACCTGGAGACGTTATTTCTACAGGAACACCTTTTGGCGTAGGTTTAGGCTTCAATCCACCAAAATATCTAAAACCAGGTGACGTAATGCGTTTAGGAATTGAAGGTTTAGGCGTTTCAGAACAAAAAGCAGTAGCATACAAATAATGAGAATAGACGCACATCAACATTTTTGGCAATTTAATCCGCAAAGAGATATGTGGATTACAGATGAAATGGCTGTGCTTCAAAATAATTTCTTACCTAAAGATCTAGAACCTTTACTGCAAAAACATCAATTTAATGGTTGTGTGGCAGTACAAGCAGCTACTTCAGAAAAAGAAACTCAATTTTTGTTAGATTTAGCTAAAAAAAATAAGTTTATAAAAGGTGTGGTAGGTTGGCTAGATTTGTGTAATGGAAATATTCAAGAACGACTAAGTTATTTTTCATCTTACAAAAACTTAAAAGGTTTACGACATATTGTACAAGCAGAACCCAATGGTTTTATGTTACGCAAAGATTTTCAAAAAGGTATTTCTGCTCTAGAAAAACACAATTTAACCTACGATATTTTAATATTTCCACATCAATTAGAAGAAGCTATTGAGTTGGTTACTTCTTTTCCGAAACAAAAATTTATTTTAGACCATTGTGCAAAACCGTACATTAAAGATAAAAAAATAACGGTTTGGAAAAAGCATATCGAAAAATTAGCCTCCTTTAAAAATGTAGCCTGTAAAGTCTCTGGTTTGGCCACAGAAGCCGATTGGAGCACATGGAAAAAAGAAACCATACAACCATATCTTAATGTGGTATTCGATTCTTTTGGCACCAAAAGAACCCTTTTCGGAAGCGATTGGCCAGTAAGCTTATTAGCTGGAGATTATACAAAAACAGTAGGTTTAATAGAAAACTATATTTTACAATTTTCTAAAATAGAACAGCAACAAATAATGGGATTGAATGCCAAAGACTGGTATTCTTTAAACAACTAAAAATATGGATTTAAAGCTTAAAAATAAAGTAATTATTGTTACTGGTGGCTCAAAAGGCATTGGTAATGGCATCTGTAATTTGTTAGCAGAAGAAGGTGCTATTCCTGTAATTGTTGGTCGAAATAAACAAAATGTTTTAGACGCTGTTCAAAAAATAAAAAACAATGGTGGTAAAGCCTTTTATGCTTTCGCAGAATTAACAGATAAACAAGCTTGTGAAGATGCTGTAAACACTGTAATTAAAGAATTTGGTCGTATTGACGGATTGGTAAACAACGCTGGCGTTAACGATGGTGTGGGGTTAGAAAACGGAAATTACGACGATTTTATGACCTCAATACAACGAAATGTAACGCATTATTATGCAATGGCACATTTTGCGTTGCCGGAACTTAAAAAAAGCAAAGGTGCAATTGTAAACATAGGTTCTAAAACTTCGGTTACAGGCCAAGGAGGAACCTCTGGTTATGCAGCTGCAAATGGGGCAAGAAACGCACTAACCAGAGAATGGGCTGTAGAATTACTACCTTACAGCATACGTGTAAATGCAGTTATTGTGGCAGAATGTTTTACACCATTGTATAAAAAATGGCTAGATACATTTCCAAACCCTAAAGAAAAATTAAATAAAATTACAAAAAATATTCCTTTGGAAAACCGAATGACAACTGCTATAGAAATTGCAAATTCGGTTGCTTTTTTATTGTCAGAAACCTCTAGCCATACTACAGGCCAATTATTTTTTGTAGATGGTGGATATACTCATTTAGATCGCTCAATATAATTATGAAAAACACTACAAAAACACCAGTCGTATCCAAAAAGGTATTGATTCCTTTTATTTTAGTAACATCTTTATTTGCGCTTTGGGGCTTTGCAAATGCAGTTACAGACCCTATGGTTAATGCTTTTAAAAAAGTATTAGAATTAACAAACACCCAAGCTTCGTGGGTTCAAATGGCTTTTTACGGTGGTTACTTTTGTATGGCATTACCCGCAGCTTTGTTTATGCGTAAATATTCTTATAAAGTTGGGGTATTAATAGGTTTAGGGTTATACGCTGTTGGGGCTTTATTATTTTATCCTGCAGCCATTACAGAACAGTTTTGGTTTTTCTGCCTAGGGCTATATGTTTTAACCTTTGGTTTGGCGTTTTTAGAAACTGCAGCAAATCCTTATATTTTAGCAATGGGTGCAAAGGAAACAGCAACACAACGTTTAAATTTAGCGCAATCTGTAAATCCTGTTGGATTAATTGCTGGACTACTAGTCGCTAAATTTTTTGTGTATGACAAACTGCAATCAGACGATATTGTAAATTTTAGTGCTTTAGACGAAACAAAAAGAGCCTTAATTAGAGTCTCTGATTTGGCCGTAATTAGAGATCCATATGTAATATTAGGATTGGTTATTTTAGCGGTATTCGTTTTATTTTTAGTAAATAAAATGCCACAATCAAAAGAAGAAGGAACAATGCCTAGCTTAAAAGATACTTTTAAAAAACTTTTAGGCAATAAAAAATATGTTTTAGGTGTAATTGCTCAAATATTGTATGTGGGAGCTCAAATTATGACATGGACTTATATTTACCAATATGCAGAAGCGATCGATTTAGCAAATGCAAATGTGGTTGGCTATGAAAAAATTAACGTATTTACTTACCAATTTATAGCATTTGTGTTATTTACTTTAGGTCGTATCGTAGGAACAGCAATGCTACGTTTTATGAGCCCTGGCAAATTACTAATGTCTTTTGCATTGCTCGCAAGCATTTTTGTTTTAATGGCTATATTTATTGAAGGTATTTTCGGTTTATATGGTGTTGTAGGCATATCTTTTGCCATGTCTCTAATGTTTCCAACTATTTACGGAATTGCATTAAATGACTTAACAGAAGAACAATCTAAAGTAGGCTCTGCAGGATTGGTCATGGCCATTGTTGGGGGTGCATTACTGCCAATGCTACAAGGGGTAATTATAGATGCTGGAGGAAGAGGCGTTGCAGACACCAAAATTATGGGGGTTTCAGAAATTAATTTCTCTTTTATTTTGCCTTTAATTTGCTTTGCTTATATCGCTTGGTATGGTTTAACCGTGTTTAAAAAACACGAAACAATAAATCGTTAAATATATACAGTTTACAAAATGAAAGGTTTAAAAAGACATTGTTTTGCGTTAGATTTAGTTGATGATCCTGTACTTATAGCCGAATATAAAAAATATCATGAAAAAATATGGCCAGAAATTACTGCTAGTATTAGAAACGCTGGTATAGAAAACTTAGATATTTACTGTGTAGATAATCGATTGTTTATGATTATGGAGGTAAATAGTACTTTTTCTTTTGAAAAAAAAGCAATGATGGATGCTAAAAACCCAAAAGTACAAGAATGGGAAACTCTTATGTGGACATATCAACAAAAATTACCAACATCAAAACCTAACGAAAAGTGGCGATTGATGGAGCATATTTTTCAATTAGAATAAAAATGAATTTAGAATACAATACAAAATACCCATCAGTTGATGATTTGCGTAAAAAAGCAAAAAAACGCATTCCAAAATTTGCTTTCGAATACCTAGATGGTGGTTGTAACGACGATGTAAACCTTCATAAAAACACAAAAGAAATTAGAGACGTAGAATTAATTCCTAAGTACTTAGACCCACATGGAGGTTCTACATTAAAAACAGCACTTTTTGGCCATACATACGATGCTCCTTTTGGAATTGCTCCTGTTGGCTTGCAAGGCTTAATGTGGCCCAATGCACCAGAAATTTTAGCAAAATCGGCTCACAAACATAACATTCCGTTTATTTTAAGCACTGTTACAACTAGCAGTATCGAACGCATTAGCGAAATTACAGAAGGAAAAGCGTGGTTTCAATTATATCATCCTACAGAAGACCGTTTACGAGACGATATTATCAAACGAGCAGAAGCCGCACATTGCCCTGTGTTGGTTATTTTATGCGATGTACCTACATTTGGGTTTAGACCCAGAGATATTAGAAACGGTTTGGCAATGCCACCAAGAATGTCGTTATCGAACATTCTTCAAGTTTTAGGAAAACCAGAGTGGACATTTAACACCTTAAAATATGGGCAACCTAATTTTGAAACCTTAAAACCCTACATGCCTAAAAATCTCGATTTAAAACAACTAGGCTTATTTATGAATAATACTTTTTCTGGACGTTTAACGGAAGAAAAAATTAAACCAATTCGCGATATGTGGAAAGGTAAAATTGTCTTAAAAGGAGTCGCTACTGAAGCAGATACAGAAACTGCAATTCAATTAGGCTTAGATGGAGTTATTGTTTCGAATCACGGAGGAAGACAATTGGATGCAGGAGAATCAACCATAAAACCATTAACAAGAATTGCCGAAAAATATGGAAATCAAATTAAAGTAATGATGGATAGTGGCATGCGCTCTGGCCCAGATATTGCCAGAACATTAGCCAGTGGTGCAGCATTTACTTTTATGGGACGCAGTTTTATGTATGGTGTTTCTGCTTTAGGAAAAAAAGGTGGCGACCACACAATCGCTATCTTAAAAACACAATTGCAACAAGTTATGGAACAAGTTTGTTGTGAAAACGTAAAAGATTTTAATCAATTTTTAAAAAAATAATTAAACTATTTTTTAGTTTTAGAGTCTTATATAAAGTATGAAGAAATATACACTACTTCTATTATTTATATACGTTTCATTAAATAATGTCGCTCAAAAACAGCAACCCAGCTATAAAGATCAATGGCAGTTTGCTGCCAAAGATTCTAGTTTTTATGTAACTGCAGAGCAACAAAAAGAACTCTATGCTACAGAAACAGAAATAGAATGGTTTAAAGACGCCAAACTCGGTATTTTTGTGCATTGGGGACCCGCCTTATTAAAAACAAATGTGTTGAGTTGGGGCAGAAATGGAGAAAGACCTGGAGCAGGAAAACCCGCTAAAAATGGTATAAAACCAGTAATTTACGATAATCTTTATAAAAAATTCGACCCAAAAAATTTTAATGCAGACAAATGGATGCAACAAATAAAAAATTGGGGTGCAGAATACATTGTATTTACAGCAAAACATCATGATGGCTTTGTGTTTTTTGATGCAAAAAATACAGAATATAGTATTATGAATACGCCTTATGGAAAAGATATTTGTAAACAATTGGCTGATGCTGCACATAAAGCAGGTGTAAAATTATTTTGGTATTATTCGCAACCAGATTGGTTTCATCCAGACAATCTTCGAGAAAAACACTACGAAAATTATTTGCCTTACATGAAACAACACATCCAACAATTATTTACAAAATATGGTAAAATTAACGGTGTTTTTTGGGATCATTTAGCAACAAAATATTGGCAATGGGATTCGTATCACATCTTAAAAGATCTAAAAAAATGGCAACCAGGAATTATAAGCAATGCCAGAGTGGGTTTTGGTTGGCCTTTGGAAGATCGAGGAGATTACGACACTCCAGAACAAAGTTTAGGCCCCGTAAATCATCATAGATACTGGGAAGCCTGCTTAACCATGACAGACAAATGGTTGTACAGCCCAAAAGGCCCCATAAAACCATATGAAACTGTGTTAAGTATGTTAATTCAGGTTGCAGGAAATGGCGGAAACTTACTATTAAATTTAGGCCCAAATGGAAAAGGAGAATTTGTAGAAAAAGAAGTTGTTGAAGTAGAAAAACTTGGAAATTGGATTAAAAAATACGGAAACACCATTAAAAACACACGTCGTGGAATTTATATTGGTGGCGATTATGGCGCATCCACTCAAATTGGCAACAAATTGTACATTCATGTTTTGCAAAAAAGAGCAAACAATACAGAAGTTGCTATAGTATTACCTCAACTGCCAACAAAAATAATAGCAGCAAAAGGCATTACAGAAGGCTTCAAAAATCACGAAATTAAAAACGGAAAACTCATTCTTCATTTTGATAAAAATTTAGATAACATTGTTGAGTTGACTTTGGCTGAAAATCCTAATCAATTTGAAAGAATTGAAACCTGGAAAGCCAAACCAATTTCTAAAGAAGAATTTATCGTTTCTGAATCTTCCTTCTTAGATAAAAATAAAAAAGGAACTGTTATTTACAACACCAAAGGCAATGTGTTTAGCGAAGGAATTCATCTAAAAAAATGGTGGGAACCTAGAAAAGACGATAAAAATCCTAGTTTAAGTTTAGATTTTACATCAGCAAAAAAGGTAAATACGGTTTTATTAAGTGAAAATATGCGTTCGCATTGTGTCCGTGATTTTACAATTGAAACAAAAGACAAAAATGGCAATTGGAATACTATTTATAATGGCAAAACAATTGGCGAGGGTTTGCGAATAAAACTGAATGGAAATGCTATTTATGGAATTCGTTTAAACGTATTCAAAAACACAAAAGCAATTCAAATTACAGCATTTAATAGTTATGAATAAGTTGGTATTGGCCTTTTTATCGTTTTTTACTCTCTACTCTTGTAAGGCTCAAGATGCAACATCAATTAAACAAAAACCCAACGTCGTTTTTATTTTGGCGGATGATTTGGGTATTAATGCCCTAAACTGTTATGGCAATACTTTGGTAGAATCGCCAAATATCGATACACTTTTTTCTGAAGGCATGCATTTTACAAACGGCTATTCGAACGACCCAACTTGTGCCCCTTCTAGAGCATCCATAATTTCAGGCCAATATGTGCCAAGACACAAAGTCTATAGGGTTGCAGACAGGTATAAAAAAGATAAAAAAACATTGAAAGCCATGCAGTTTTTACCACCAGAAATTAATAAAGTAAAAGGTTCTGGAGCTGGTTTAAGTTTAGATAAAATAACCATTGCAGAAGCATTGAAAAGTAATAATTACACAACATCTGCCTATGGTAAATGGCATTTAGGTAAAAACGAATTGCAGATAAAAAATCAAGGTTTTGATGAAGGTTATGAAATTACAGGGCATTACAACTTTAAAACATCGCCAAATCAAACAGATTTAGACAATACTTTGTATTCTGCTGATGTAATTACTGAAAAAACAATTGAATTTATCAAAAAAGCAAAAGCAGCTAACAAGCCATTTTTTGCCTATGTTCCTTATTATTTAGTGCACAAACCTTTGCAACCAAAGCCTGAATATGTATCTTATTTTAAACAAAAACTAAAAGACCATAAAGAGGTTGGTAACGATGAGGTTAAGGTGCTAGCGATGATTAAAAGTTTAGACGATAGTGTGGGGCAATTATTGCAAACCTTAAAAAAATTAGGTTTAGAAGACAATACAATTATCGTTTTTACTAGTGATAATGGACATTATAAAACCGAAAGTAATATTTTTAATCAGCCTTATAAAGGTGTAAAAGGAGAAACTTTTGAAGGCGGTATTCGTGTTCCGTACATTTTTAAATGGAAAAACAAAATTAAAGCAGGCTCAAAATCAACAGAACCCATTATTCACGTAGATATTTACCCAACATTGTTAGGTTTAACCCAAACACCAAAACCCACAAATTATATTTTAGATGGCGAAGATATTTCGCCTATATTATTCCAAAAAACATCAAAAACCAAAAGAGATGCCTTAATTTGGCAATACACCAACTATGCAAGATGGAACGAGAAGAAAAAAGAATTTGCCAGTGAATGGGTAAATGTGATTCAAATGGATGGTTATAAAATGACAGAAGTTATAGAAAGTGGTAAATATAATTTATACAATCTAAAGAACGACCCTTATGAAACAATTGAAATTTCCAAAAAAAACCCACAAATTATTTCAAAAATGAAAAAAAGACTGGAAACATGGAAATTAAATACAGAATACCAAAAGCCTGTAAAAAACCCTAAATACAAATTATGAATGTATTAAAAAAAGCTGTTTTTGTATTGCTAGTTGTTTTTTTATCAAGCTGTAAATCCGATAAAAAGGAAGCATCTAAATTGTTTAAAAAAGAAAACTTAATTCCTTGGTCTATCGTTGGTTTCGACGTAAAAGAGCGTACACCAAAGCAGCGTTTAGAAATGTTAGAACGTTTAGGGTACAAACAATATGCTTATGGTTATCGCCCTAAACATTTGCCTACCATGGCACAAGAATGGCAGTTGGCAGCTCAAAAAAACATAAAACTCTCTGCAGTTTGGCTTTATGTAAATTTATATAAAGATAGTATTGGTGCCTTAAGACCCGATGCAGAAGCTGTTTTTAAAAATCTAGAAAAAGTAGGCTTAAAAACTCAAATTTGGGTGGGTTTTTATCCAGAATATTTTAATGACTTAACAGATGCAGAAGCTTTAAAACAATCTGTAAACATGATATCTTATTTGTCTAAAAGAGCAAATAAATTAGGTTGTAAAATAGCATTGTACAACCATGGAGGTTGGTTTGGGAAGCCTCAAAACCAACTTCGAATTATAAAAGCGTTGCCAAATGAAGATTTAGGAGTTGTGTTTAATTTTCATCATGCACACGATTCTTTAGATAATTATCACGAAAACATAAAAAGCTTGTTACCCTACTTATGGTCTGTAAGTTTAAATGGAATGAAAGCAGAGGGTCCCAAAATAATTACTATTGGAAAAGGAAACCTAGAAAAGCAAATGATTCAACAATTAATTGACTTAAATTACAGAGGCCCTTTTAACCTTTTAGGACACGTAAAAGGAGGTGATCCTGAGGTTATTATCGAACAAAACTACCAAGGTTTGCAATTGCTGTTTTCTAAAAAATAATGCAAAATCTTTACAAAAACAGTCGTTTTTTTGCAATTTCCAGTAGAATTCACTCATTTAATACCTTTACTGACAATTATTAAACCTTAAATTTATATTATAGATAGATATTTACATTCATAATATTTAAAAACAATAAATAAATTTAAGTCATGAAAAAAATTACTTTTTTATTCGTCCTTTTTTTAGGGTTGTCGTTCACAACTTTTTCACAATCAAAGAAAGAGGTATTAAGAGTTAAAACTAAAGCTACTGAAATTACCAACAAATTAAATGACAGAATTGTAAAAGGCAATGCCAATGTAGCACTATCTGAAGAACAAAAAGTTGAAATCATTAAAATTCATACAGAAAGAATTAATGCTTTAAAAAAATTAGGCAAAGATGCTAGTAAAGAAGAAAAAGACAAACTTAATAAATCTTACTATAAAAAGATTTTTTCAGAAATTCTTACAAAAGAGCAAATAAAAGCCCAAAGAAAAAAAAGTAGAAAAAAATGATAATCTCACAAAGATTTTACCATGCAAAAACTGTTTTCTTTAGTTTCGCTATTATTTTTTCTCTTTACGGGGTTTACCATTGCCCAAATTGCTCCTAACCAAATGGTAAAAAATATGGGAAGAGGCATAAATATTGGCAATGTACTTAGTGCTCCTGTAGAAGGAAACTGGGCACCTGTGCTACAAAGAACCTACATACAAGACGTTGCAACTGCAGGCTTTACCAATGTAAGAATACCAATGGATTTTTTTGGGAGTAGAACTTCTGGAGATACATCTATATATTCTAAAAGTGCGAATACATCTGCATCTTACACTGGTACTTCTAAAGACTATGTTGTAAATGCTTCTTATTTAGATAGAATTGAAACCGTTATTAACTGGGCTTTAAACGAAAATCTTATTGTTATTTTAGATTTTCATGGAGCCAAACTAAAAGAAGAATTTTTAGATACTTTTGATGCTTCTTATAAACCAGCTTTATACACCCATCCAACCTCAGCAAAACGTGTAGCTGATAATCAAAAGTTTAGAGCTATTTGGACGCAAATTTCCGAACGTTTTAAAGACTATTCCTATAATTTATTGTTTGAAATTGTAAACGAACCTTATTTTAGAATGTTTGCCACAGAAATGAATGTTTTAAATACAGATATTATAAATATTATAAGAAACTCCGGAAACAATAATGTTGCTAGAAATATTATAATTACAGGGGTGGTGCTAATTCTTGGCAAGCACCATTACAAATTTCATCAACTATTTTAAACAGCGATTCTTACTTAATACCAACGTTTCACTATTATAGACCTTTTAATTTTACTAGTTCTTCTAAAGAGAAATTTACAGATAACGATTGGGGAACTACGGATGATAAAGCAATTGTAGATTCTGAATTTGATCAAGTAAAAACCTGGGCAACAAACAACAACGTTCCTATTTTTTTAGGGGAATTCTCCGCAGACAATGTTTGTGGTTATAATTATGTAAAAGGCAAATGTGGCAACTTTGGCGGGCCAGATAAAGCCTCTAGAATTGCTTACCACGAGTATTTAGCAGAAGCTGCTATCAGTAGAGGTTTTAGTTTTGCAGCTTGGGATGCAGGAGACAAAGCAGAAAAAACAGTCTATAAAGTAACAGACAGAACTTGGGTTGAAGAAATTAAAAATGTTTTGCTTGGCACCTCTGTAAGTACATGTATTAACAACGAATTAATTAAAAATACAGATATAGAATGCGGAGCAAACCACATATGGCATCTCTTTACACAAAATAATGCAGTAGCCTCATTAACAGAAGCCACACCTAACAATAGTAAAAACAACAAATCTTTAAATGTAAATGTTACAAATGCTGGCAATAGCTTTAATGAGGTAATCTTAAAAAATAGCACGATTAATAATGATACCTTTTCTAATAAAACTATTGAAGTTAGTGTATTTGCAAAAGCATCTACACCTCAACAACAATTTAAATTTCGAATAAAAACAATTTCAAATGGTGTAGCAACATTCAATGCTTCCAATAGTTTTAGCGTATCCAGTACAAATTTCGAACAATACAAGTTTAATTTTACCATACCTTCTAACACAACAAGTATAGAATTTCAGGTTTTGTGTGGCAAAATTTCAGGAGAATATTATTTCGATGATTTTTCTATACAAGGAAAAGTGCTAAGTGTCGAAAATGTTTCGAGTGCTAAAAATATTTTTAAAACATATCCTAACCCCGTAAATCAATATTTAAACGTAGAATCTTCAAAAAAAATAAAAAAAATAATTCTTTACACAATTAATAACAAACATTTCGAACTTGAAATTTTGCACAATCGCATAGATTTAACTAAATTTAACACCGGAGTTTATTTTTTAAGAACTTTTTTTGAAGATAACACATTCAATCATTCGAAAATCGCAATCAATTAAAACCTTATTCATATGAAGAAAATTACTTTATCAGCATTCTTTTTATTCTTAAGCACCATTGGCTTTTCGCAAGTAGTAAATGGTACCTTTGACACAGACATAAATGGCTGGGTTTCTCAAAATTCTGGAACTATTTCTCATGAAGCTTCAGAAGGAGCAACCGCAAATGGTTCTTTAAAAATTATAGCTACATCGCTTCAAAACTCTGGGGCAAAAATAGATCCCAATATCACACTTACGCAAGCTGGTAATTACCTTCTTAAATTTAAAGTAAAAGGAACGAAAGATTCTCAAATTCGTGGAGATGTTTTTCAAGGTAGTTTCTTTGGAGGTGCTGTTTATACAATTAAAGCAACTGACGTTTGGGAAGAATATGTAACAACTTTTAACGGCTTAACAACAGACCCACTTAACCTTAGAATTATTGCAAGAACAGGTAATGCCACTTATTTAATAGATGATGTTGAGTTACTGGAAACTACAACAGAAGATATGTTTGTTACAAACGGAGATTTTGAAACAGGTTCTTTAGATGGATGGACAAATAATGGAGCAGATGTAAGTTTAACTTCTGGTACAGGAAACGGAAGTACTACAGCTGCAGTATTAACATTTACTCAAGACATTACAACATTTAATTTTTTAGATAACGATGAGTACGATTTTGGTCAAACAGTTAACCCTTCTAGTATTTCTATAAGTTTTGATGCAAAATCAAATAATACAGCAATAGAATTACAAGTGGTTTTTAGAACCTTAGATGCTTCTGGCGCTGTTTTAGAAACAGCAAATACAGGTAAAAAAACAGTAACTGTTGCAGATACCTGGGAAACAATTACATTTAATAAACCAATTACAAAACCATTTCATAAAATTCAAGTTAGGCTTAAAATTAACGAATCTTCAACCGCTTTTACAGGAGATACTGTAACTTTCGATAATGTTAGTTCTCAGTTTTCTCATGTGGTTTTAGGGGTAGAAGATAATAAATTTGCTACAGATGTATCTGTATATCCAAACCCAAGTAATGGTATTGTAAATATTAAAACAAAAGCACAATTATCTTCTGTACAGTTATTTAATTTAATTGGTAAAAAAGTATTTGAAATCAATAAATTTAATAATCAATCATTAAATTTTTCTCAATTTAGCAAAGGTATGTACTTACTAAGGTTAATTGACGAAAATAATAACACAAAAACACAAAAATTAATTATTAACTAAAAACAAAAATTATGAAAAAAGTTTTACTTATTCTCTTAACAGTCTTTTCTGTAAATTTTTATGGACAAGATGTTGTTTATAATTTCAATTCAGATACAGAATCCTTTACACAAGGTGGTTTTCCAAGTTTTGCATATAATGCAAACGGTTTTGTAACTACTGGCGATGCAACTACATTTACAGGCGGTTTTCAGCAAATTAGAACACCTGAAGGCTTAAATTTATCAGAAACAAAGTATAGAGTGATAAGAATTGTGGTTGAAAATTCTACTGCAAATTCTGAATGGCAAATTATGAATTATCAACCTGGAAGTACGGCAGGTAATACAGCTGGTAGAACAGATTTTACAATAACACCTGTTGCTGCTGGTTCAGGATTTACTACTTATGATATTCCAATTACCGTAAAAACAACTACACCTGATGGTATAATAGATAGAATTGCCATTAGAGCAAAACAAGGTAATGCCTACGATTGGTCAGCAGGAGGAGAATTAAAAGTTGCACAAATAGTAATTATTGATACTGATAACTGGCTTTCTAATCCAGATTTTGAAACTATGACAAACTGGACAGCTAATGGTCCTGATATTACAGGAGGTTATACTACTACAGATCCTATAATAGGTTCACAATCAGGAACAGTTACCTTTACACAAAATGCAACATCAGGAGGTAATTGGTTAGAAAACGACATCTATGACTTTGGAGAAACTGTAGGCCTAACAGGAGATGAAATGACCATAAATTTTTGGGCAAAGTCGTCAAGAGCCGGAATTAATGTAAGAGCTAGATGGCAATTTTATGATGCTGGAGGTTCACTTATAGGTTCTGCTCAATTTTCAGGTGTAACTGCTGTAGCAGCTGCAGATACATGGCAAGAAATATCAATTACCAAAACAGGTCTTACAGATGACTTCAATCAGATTAAATTAAGTTTAGGTGTTCACAATAATGGAACTGTTCCACAATCAGGAGATGTAATCACTTTTGATTTTATAACAACTGATTTAAATACCTTTACAACAAGTAATTCTTGGACTGGTAGTACAGATTCAGACTGGGCAACTACAGCTAACTGGACAAATGGTATTGTTCCAATAGCAACAGCAGATGCAGACGTTCAAGTAAGTGCCAACAACCCAGTAATTGGAGCAACTACAGGTGCAACAGTTAATAATTTAACGATAGATGCTGGAGCTTCTCTAACCATTAATTCTGGAGGTTCTTTAATAGTATCAGGAACCTCTACAGGAGAGGTAACTTACAACAGAAACATTACAACTCCTGCTCCAACTGGAGATACTTCTATAGATAATTTAGAAGGTTGGCATTTAATGTCTTCTCCTGTTAACGGACAAGCTTATGGTGGTGCTACAACTTGGTTTACTGATAATAATATCGCTAGTGGTACTGGAGCCAATAGAGGTGTTGCTACCTATAATAATACTGTAGCTTCAAACAACTGGGCATATTCTACAGGAACTGCTGCTACTTTTAATACCGGAACAGGATATTCTATAAAAAGAACGACTACAGGCGATGTTTCTTTTACAGGAACTTTAAATACTACGAATATTACAGATGTTACAATTAGCACACAATCTGGTGCAAGCGGAACCGATTTTAATCTAATAGGCAACCCTTTTACTGCTTATGTGAATGCTAAAACTTTTTTAGAATTGGCAGCAAATACAGCTTTATTAGATTCTGAAACAATTTGGGTTTGGAATCCATCTTCTAAAAACTACGATGCAAAATTATCTGGAGACGTAACACCTTTTAAAATTGCTCCTGGACAAGCTTTCTTTGTAAAAGCAAAAGCAGCAACTGGTAATGGAGATGTAACTTTTGAAACCTCTTCTTTAAGTCACGATACAGATACTTTCTTAAAATCTGTTGGAAAACCAGAAATAATAGTAAATATTAAGGATGGAGACGTAACAAGATATGCAAAAGTAAGATACCAAAATGGTAGTACTTTAGGTTTTGATAATGGATATGATGGAGAAACTTTTAACGGAGTTCCAAATAATATAGATATTTTTAGTAAGTTATTAGAAGGTAATCAAAGTAAAAATTATCAAATACAATCATTACCTAATAGTAATTTAGAAGACATGGTAATTCCTTTAGGAGTTTTCACTAAAACTGCAAAAGAAATTACTTTTACAGCAGAAGCACTAAATTTACCTACAGACTATAAAGTATTTTTAGAAGATAGAGAAAACAATACTTTTACTCGTTTAGATGAAGTAAATTCAGAATACAAAACAAACGTAGCTGCTGGTAATATAGAGGGGCGTTTTTATATACACGCTAAAACTTCTTCTGTTTTAAGTGCAGACCAAGAAATTTTAAACACCGTTAACATATATACTTCTAATAATAATCTTAAAGTAGTTGGTTTACAAAAAGGAACATCAACAATTTCTTTATTCAATATTTTAGGAAAACAAGTTTTAAACACTTCTTTTGAAGCTTCAAACGTAAATAACATTGCGCTACCTAAATTAGCAAAAGGAGTTTACATTGTAAAATTACAAGCAGAAAACGCAAAGTTATACAAGAAAATAATTTTAGAATAACTTACGAGAACATCAAAAACGCAACATCATGAAGAAACATATAAATAACAAACAAAAAAACGAAAAAATTTCTCGTAAAGATGCTCTTAAAAAGATTGGTAATTACGGAAAATACGCAGCCTTAACTGCATTAGGCACCTATATGATTTTAAATCCACAGAAAGCCCAAGCACAAAGCCCAGAAGCTCCTGGTACAGGATTTTAAAAGACTTTTACAATAAAAATAACTCAAAAAACCAAGAACAGCCGTTCTTGGTTTTTTTTATACCACTAATCATTTAAAATGCCCCGAATAAAATCAATTTAACAAAATATTATTGTTTAACAATTTATTAATTTTATTAAACATTCGTATCTTTACATAAATTCTATATTATGGCTCGAAAAAAAAACATCACAAAAGATCAGTTAATTAATTGGTACATGGAGTTTGTACTTGAAAACAACCATCAACCAAAATCCGTTTTTAGTTTTGCAAAAGAAAATAATTTTGAAGAAAGTGATTTCTACAAATTTTATGGTTCTTTTGAAGCTATTGAAGAAGCAATTTTTTCAGAATTCTTCCATCATACCATAAAGATTTTACATAAAAGCGAAGAGTTTGAGAATTATGATGCTAGAAATAAGCTACTCATTTTCTATTTCACCTTTTTTGAAATATTAACAGCAAACAGAAGTTACGTGGTTTATGCACTAGAAGATAGTAAAAAAGATATTAAAAAATTAAAATCTTTAAAGAACTTACGTAAACAATACACCCAATTTGTTGAAGATTTAAATATTGAAAGAATTGAATTAAAACAAGAAACATTAGAGAAAATTCAAAATACTTCTATCAAAGAATCTTCGTGGATGCATTTATTAATAACTTTAAAGTTTTGGTTAGATGATACTTCTCCATCTTTCGAAAAAACAGATATTTTTATTGAAAAGTCAATCAATGCTCGTTTCGATTTAATGGATATAAAACCCTTAAAAAGCATCATCGATTTTGGAAAATTCATTTTAAAAGAAAAAGTGAATTTCTACTAAATAAAAAGCCATGAAAACCATAGATTCCATACCAACATCAAAAATGCAACGCGCCAGTAAATTAGTAACTACAGGTGCAAAAATAGGCGTAAATTATTTAAAATATTATGGAGATAAAATTACCAAAACAGAAGTTGAAGCCAAAGCAAGATTAAATGAAAATAATGCAGAAGATATTTACGATGGCTTAAAAAAATTAAAAGGAAGTGCCTTAAAAGTAGCCCAAATGTTAAGCATGGAAAAAAGCATTTTGCCACAAGCTTATGTAGAAAAGTTTTCACTATCTCAATTTTCTGTACCACCACTATCTCCTGCTTTAGTTACAAAAACTTTCAAAAAATATTTTGGTAAAAATCCGAATGAGATTTACGATAAATTCGATACTGTTTCTGTAAATGCCGCAAGCATTGGTCAGGTGCATAAAGCCGAAAAAGATGGCAAAAAACTGGCGGTTAAAATTCAGTATCCTGGAGTTGCAGAAAGCATCGCATCCGATTTGGCTTTGGTAAAACCTATTGCCATTAAAATGTTTAATATTAGAGGAAAAGATTCCGATAAATATTTTAAAGAGGTTGAAAACAAATTGGTTGAAGAAACCAACTATGTTTTAGAAGTTGAGCAAAGTAAAGCAATTGTAGATGCTTGTAAACATATACCAAATTTAAATTTTCCTAATTATTATCCAGAATTATCTTCAGACAGAATTATTACGATGGATTGGATGAATGGTGTACACTTATCTGAATTTAAATTTAAAAACCAAGAAGTTGCCAATAAATTAGGTCAAGCTCTGTGGGATTTTTACATGTTTCAAATTCATAACTTACAAAAAGTACATGCAGATCCGCATCCTGGAAATTTCTTAATTTCTCCAGAAAATGAGTTGATTGTAATTGATTTTGGATGTATGAAAACCATTCCTAACGATTTTTATGTTCCTTATTTTGAATTATCAAAAAAAGAAAACTTAGCAAATGCAGCATATTTTGAACAAAAATTATACGAATTAGAAATTTTAAAAAAAGAAGATTCTAAAGAAGAACTTATCTTTTTTAAAGCCATGTTTCACGAAATGTTAAGCCTTTTTACGCAACCTTTCCACCAAGAAACTTTCGATTTTTCTGACGAAGTATTTTTCGGAAAGCTTTCTGAATTAGGTGCAAAATATTCTAAAAGTACAGAGTTAAAAAAACATGAATGGAAATAGAGGCTCTAAACACTTTATTTACATCAACAGAACCTTTTTTGGTTTGTATAATTTAATGCACGATTTAAAGGCAAAAAACATAAAAATCGATAACTACAAATCTCTATAATGGCATTTTTCAATAGAAAAAACATCGATCGATTAGACAAAATTTATAAAATAAATTTAATAAATAGTTGCTCTGGTTTTAAATCTGCAAATCTTTTGGGTTCTATTTCTACAGATGGTAAACCCAATGTTGCCATTTTTAGCTCTGTAACACACTTAGGCTCCAATCCGCCAACTTTGGGCTTTATTTTAAGACCAACCACGGTTCCTAGAAATACGTACAAGAACATAAAAGAAACCGGGTTTTTTACCATCAACCATATTTTTGAAGATATTATTGAAGACGCGCATCATACTTCAGCAAAATATCCAGAAGAAATATCAGAATTTGATAAGACCAATTTAAAAGAAGAATATAAAGGAAACTTTAAAGCACCTTTTGTAAAAAACAGTCCTGTTCAAATGAGTATGAAATTTATTGAAGAAATTTATGTACCCTCGAATGATGTGATGCTTATCGTTTCTCAAATTGAAGAATTGTATATAAAAGATGCGCTTTTACAAGATGATGGTTTGGTAAACTTATCGTTGGCAAACGTGGCAACTATCAACGGTTTAGACACCTATGCAATTCCACAATTTAAGAAGCAATTGCCATACCAGAGACCCAAAAAATAACTATAAACGCTATGAAAATTCTTGTTACAGGAGCAACTGGTTACATTGGTAAAAGATTAATTCCTTTATTATTAAATGATGGACACAGTGTTGTTTGCCCTGTTAGAGACTTTAAAAGAGCCGAAAATTACTTCAAAGAAAAAGAAAATATAATTCTTGTTGAAGCCGATTTTTTAGATGCAGACAGCCTAAAAAACATACCAAAAGATATCGATATTGCTTATTATTTAATTCATTCGATGTCTAATTCTGCCAAAGAATTTCATATTTTAGAAAAAAAATGCGCTTTCAATTTTAAACGATTTGCAAAAACAACAAACTTAAAACAAACCATTTATTTAAGCGGAATTACAAACGACACCAAACTGTCTAAACATTTATTATCAAGAAAAAATGTCGAAAACACCTTAGCTTCTAACAAATACGCGTTAACCACCTTTAAAGCAGGTATAATTGTGGGTTCTGGAAGTTCTTCCTTTGAAATTATTAGAGATTTGGTTGAAAAACTACCCGCAATGATTGCCCCCAAATGGCTAAATACCAAAACACAACCCTTAGCCATTAGAGATGTATTATCATTTTTACACAAGGCGCTTGGTAAAAAAGAATTATACAACACTTCTTACGACATTTTTGGTCCAGAAATATTGACTTATAAAGAAATGTTATTACAATTCGCAGACGTAAGAAAACTAAAGAGAACCATCATTACAGTTCCTGTAATGACACCTAAACTATCTTCTTATTGGTTGTATTTCGTAACATCTACTTCTTATAAATTAGCGAGTTCTTTGGTAAATTCTATGGGTGTAGAAGTTATAGGAAAAAAGAGTGACATTAATAAAATTTTGGACGTAAACCCAATGACATACAAGAAAGCTGTAAAATTGGCCTTCAAAAAAATTGAGCAAAATAGCATCGTTTCTAGTTGGAAAGATTCTTATGTAAGCAGTGGTAAGTTAAAAAATTATGTACACGAGTTTATCAATGTTCCAGAATATGGTTGTTTTAAAGATTTTAAAAAGAGAAAAGTAACAAATAAAGAACGAACCTTAAATAAAATTTGGGCAATTGGTGGAGATACTGGCTGGTATTATGGAACCTTTTTATGGAAAATAAGAGGATTTATAGATCAAATTTTTGGTGGTGCAGGTTTACGAAGAGGAAGAAGACACCCAACAGAACTTTATGCTGGAGACGCTTTAGATTTTTGGCGAGTTATTTATGCTGATAAAGAAAAAGGCAAACTCCTACTCTATGCAGAAATGATTTTACCAGGAGAAGCCTGGCTAGAGTTTAAAATCGAAAACGATATTTTATATCAAACCGCCACTTTTAGACCTCATGGATTGGCTGGTAGATTGTATTGGTATGCAGTAATGCCTTTCCATTGGTTTGTATTTAATGGAATGATAAACAACATTAACAAGTAGTTTTGAAAAAACAACATCTTCCTGAAAAAATATGCTTGGTTTGTGAGAAACCATTTACTTGGCGAAAAAAATGGGAAAAAAATTGGGAAGAAGTAAAATATTGTAGCGAAAAATGCAGGAGAAACAAGAAAAAACAGGTTTAGTTTGGTTTCGTAATAATTTACGAGTAAATGACAATATCTCTTTAAAAAAAGCAACAGAAAATCATAAGAACGTAATTGCAGTTTATTTTTTTGATCCAAAATATTTTAAAATTGATGAGTTTGGGTTCCAAAAAACTGGAAAATTTAGAGCAAAGTTTTTAATTGAAACAATTACCGATTTACAAAAAAATCTTTCTGATGTAAACATTATACTCCTTACCTATTCTGATGCTCCAGAAGATAAAATTCATGCAATTTGTAGCGAATTTTCTATTGACACCATATACACTCAAAAAGAATGGACAAAAGAAGAAGTTGATACCAATAATTTAATAAAGAATACGTTACCTGAAAATGTTTCTTTTATCGAAGATTATGACCAGTTTTTATATCATCCAAATACAGTTGTAACAGATTTTTCTAAAATTCCGAATGTATTTACACAATTCAGAAAAAAGTTAGAAAAAAAAGTGAAAATTCAAGAATTGAATACTACTCAAAAGCTCTCGGATACTAATTTAATTGAAAATAACACAAAAATTCCAACTTTAACAGAGTTAGGTTTTCAAAATTTTAAAAAAAACGAAAAAACTGCTTTCCCTTTTTCCAGTGGCGAAAATTCGGCATTAGAAAGACTAAACAATTACTTTTTTGAAACTAAAAAAGTTGCTTTTTATAAAAAAACCAGAAACGGTTTAGTTGGTACAGATTATAGTACAAAATTTTCTGCTTGGTTAGCAAACGGAAGTATTTCAGCAAAAACTATTTATTGGAAAATGAAAGAATTTGAAGCTGAATTTGGCGCAAATCAATCTACTTATTGGGTAATTTTTGAATTGATTTGGAGAGACTATTTTAAATACATTTCCTTAAAGTATCATTCAAAAATCTTTAAAATTGGTGGAGTTTTAGAAAAAGAATATCATTGGAATACCGATTTAGAAATTATTCAAAAATGGATTGATGGAAAAACAGAAGACGATTTTGTAAACGCCAACATGATAGAACTAAAAGAAACTGGCTGGATGAGCAACAGAGGAAGACAAAATGTTGCCTCATATTTTGCCAAAGAATTACTACAAGATTGGCGAATTGGCGCTGCTTATTTCGAATCGTTGTTAATAGATTGCGATGTGCATAGTAATTATGGAAACTGGATGTATGTTGCTGGTGTTGGAAATGACCCAAGAGATCGAAAATTCAACACAAAATTACAAGCAGAACGTTATGATGCGAATCATAAGTTTAGAAAATTATGGTTGCAAAAAACCTTGTTTTAAGGTTATTAAAATTAGTGTCTCCTCGAGCGCAGTCGAGAGGTTTTTTTAAGTTATTTGAATTTTAAATTAGATCTCGACTGCGCTCGACCTGACAAAATTTAATCACATTAAAAACTATTGAATAGAAAACATTATTTTTTATGAAATCAAATGAAATACATATTATTTTTCCGCATCAACTTTTTAAAACTTCCAAAGTATTAGCTAAAGTGGATGATATTATTATAGTTGAAGAATATTTGTTTTTCAATCAGTATAAATTTCATCAACAAAAAATTGCTTTTCACAGAGCAAGTATGAAATCTTATGCGGACTTTTTAACCGAAAAAGGAAAAAAAGTAAGTTATATAGAGGCTAAAAATGAGTTGAGTGATGTTCGAAAATTACTCCCAAAATTATCAAAAGACGGTGTTTCTAAAATCCACATTATCGACCCAACAGACAATTGGTTAGAAAAACATATTCATCAATCTAAAGAAGATTTAGAATTAATTTGTTACGATAATCCTTTATTTATCAATACAAAAGAAGAGTTATCAACTTTTTTTAAACCTACAAAAAAGAAATTTTTCCAGACTTCATTTTATAAAAGTGAAAGAAAAAATAGAGATATTTTAATGGATGGAAAAAACCATGTTGGTGGTAAATTAACTTTTGATGATGAAAACAGAAAGAAATATCCGAAGACAAAAACACCTCCAATAATTCAGTTTCCTGCGCAAAATAAATATCACAAAGAAGCTACAAAATATGTAAATGAAAACTTCTCAAAAAACTACGGAAAACTAAACGAATTTTTAGTGTATCCTATCGATTATAAATCTGCCCAAGAGTGGTTACAACAATTTTTTGAAGTACGTTTTCACGAATTTGGTGCTTATGAAGATGCAATTGTTAGAGAAGAACATTTTTTGAATCACAGTTTATTATCTCCTTTAATAAATATAGGTTTATTAAATCCAAAATATGTTATTGACCAAGCTATAGAATTTTCAAAAAAAAATGATGTTCCTATAAATTCTACAGAAGGTTTTGTGCGTCAAATTTTAGGTTGGCGAGAATTTATAAGAGGTGTTTACGAAGTAAAAGGAACTGAAGAACGCACCAAAAACTTCTGGAAATTCAGTAGAAAAATACCAAAATCTTTTTATGATGGTACAACTGGCATTCAACCTATAGACGATGTGATTAAAAAAGTAAATAAAACTGCTTACGCACATCACATAGAACGCTTAATGATTTTAGGGAATTTTATGGTCTTGTGTGAGTTTGACCCAGATGAAGTTTACCAATGGTTTATGGAACTTTTTATTGATGCTTACGATTGGGTTATGGTACCCAATGTTTATGGAATGAGTTTATTTGCAGATGGAGGATTAATGAGTACCAAACCTTATATAAGTAGTAGTAATTACATCATGAAAATGAGCAATTACAAAAAAGGCGATTGGCAAAAAACTTGGGATGGTTTGTTCTGGACTTTTATGGACAAGCACAGAGATTTCTTTTTAAGCAACCCAAGATTGGGAATGCTAATAAGAACTTTCGACAAAATGAATCAAGATAAAAAAGAAGCACATTTCGAAAACGCTAAATTATTTTTAAATCAATTAGACCATGAGTAACAGAGAAGAAATAAATATTGTTTGGTTTAAACGCGATTTAAGAATTCAGGATAACGAAGCGATTTACAATGCGCTGGCCTCAAAAAAAAGAGTTCTTTTTATATACGTTTTTGAAAAATCACTACAAGATGACATTCACTATAGTGAGCGTCATTGGAATTTTATAAAACAATCTTTAGTAGATTTAAATGAAGATTTAAAAAAATATGACTCAGAAATACTATGTGTTTCATCAGAAATAAATACCACATTTAATCAACTTTTAAACACCTATAAAATAAATACTGTTTTTTCGCATCAAGAAACAGGTTTGTTACTAACATACAATAGAGATAAAGATTTTGCACGATTTTGTAGAAACAACTCCATTAAACCCGCATTATGCATTAGGAATACACAAAAGGAGGACTTAAATCATTAATTTGGGAGAATAAGCCATCCATCCAAGGTCTTTTTTTAGTGTTTAAAGCAATCTTTAAGACCTTTCTGTTAGCATGATTTACTGTCCAAGCTCCTAATGCAAAGCAATAGACTTTTAGGGTTTTTAAAGTTGCTCGATTATGATGATTTAAGGCAAAATGTCTAAACAAACTCATTAGGTTATAAGCCACCATAATGAATCTAAAGGAAGCCTCAGTTGCCCAAAAATCCTTTAAACAAAAGTTATCTAATCCAAAGTCTTCTTTGAGTTCTTTGATTCTGTTTTCACAATCAGCTCTGGTGTTGTAGATATTCCAAACTTGGTCTAGCGGTAAATCTAGATTGGTTACATAGCAACTAAAACGATAACCAGGCAGATCATCAAAAAGTAATTTTCCAGCTGCTTTTGGACGATCTTCTACTTTCTTTTTTATGACAATATAGCGCCTTGACTTACCATCTGTATGGTTAAAAATCATCTCATTAAGCTCAATTCCTTTTGTGAGTTCTATCCAATTATCCAAACCCCAAACTGCATTTTTTATATTTGGGTACATACGTGCTGCCATAATGTAATTGAGTTGTTTGCCTTCTAGATAATCTAATAAATCTTGTGTGTAAAAACCACTATCTGCACGAACTAAACCAACTCTTTTGTCCTTTAAAGCTTCATTGAAGGTTTCTTCCATAAACTCTTTACAGCTACTACTATCTGCTGTATTGCCTGGTCTTAACCAAGCATTGGCAACCATTCTGGTTTGGCTTACAAAGGCCATTAATGGGTGATGTGAGTTCCTGCCTTTTTTATTGGGATTATAACCTTTTGCGCTACCTTGTTGCTCTCCATATCTTGTAATAACTGTGCTATCAAAATCTATAGTTAAGTTGTCAACATCTAATTGCTTGAAAAACCAATGTTGCAACTTTGGAAATACTTCTGTATTGCGCTTTTGAGAAAACTTGCCAAAAAAACGACTATAGGTACTTTGTGATGGCATACGATTCCATCCAAAAATATCTTGCAATGTGCTATCATAACGTAACCAATCACAATGGATATAACGAGAAGCTCCTGTCCAAATACTCAACCAAAAAGCTTCAGTTATATGTGCAGGATTATAACCTGCATTAGAGCTTGGTTGAGGTAAATCTAATTGTGCTAGTTGTTCTCTAATTTCTGTTTGATCAATAAAACGCTTCATTAAGCTCATCCCTCCAAAAGGGGTGACTTTCTTACTTGAATACTCAATAGGGAGATTAACCATTTGGGTTATGTGTTAAATTCGCTATAAAGCTAATAATCATAAGCGTTTATACAAAATTTTAAATCATCTATTGCATAATTCAGGTTAAATGGAAAGAAAATAAAAACAATGCGATTTTAAGAGGTTTATTAAATAGAGAAGATTGGTTTGATCATTGGGAAGAATACATGAATGCCAATCAAATAAAAATAAATTTTAAAACAGAAAAACTAGTATCGTCAGCAGAAATTGCCAATTTAAAAAAAGGGTTTACTGTTGTTGATTTACAAACAACTCCTTCAAAAAAATTTCAAAAAGGAGGCACAAAAACAGCTTGGAAATATGCCAATACTTTTTTTGAAACAAGGCACAAACAATACATGTTTCACATTTCAAAACCAGCTTTGGCAAGAGAAAGCTGTAGCAGACTGTCACCTTATATTTCTTGGGGAAATGTTTCCATAAGACAAATATTTCAAAAAGCAAACGAAGCTAAAAACAATAACAATAAAAACATTTAGATGCTTTTATATCTCGTTTAAGATGGCAAGCTCATTTTATTCAAAAGTTTGAAATGGAACATACCATGGAAAAAGCTAGTTTAAATAAAGGTTTTAGAAAATTAAAAAAAAGTATCTCAGAAAAATATCAAGAAGCTTGGAAAACCGGACAAACAGGTTTCCCTTTAGTAGATGCAAGTATGCGCTGCTTAAATGAAACTGGTTATTTAAATTTTAGAATGCGCGCACTATTAGTTTCATTTTTTACACATATTTTATGGCAACCTTGGCAAGATGCTAGCAAACATTTATCGCAAATGTTTTTAGATTTTGAACCTGGAATTCATTTTCCTCAATTACAAATGAACTCTGGTGAAACTGGTTTAGATACACTCCGCATTTACAACCCAATTAAAAACAGTAAAGAGCATGATGAAGATGTTGCTTTTATTAAAAAATGGGTTCCAGAATTAGCAAATTTACCAACTGCATTTATTCATGAACCATATTTAATGACCTCTTTAGATGAGCAATTTAATAATTTCCATTTAGGTAAAAACTACCCAAAAACAATTGTAGATATTAATTTGACTCGTAAAAAAGCCACTGAAATTCTTTGGAAAATGAAAGACAATCCTGATGTTATAGCAGAAAACAGAAGAATTTTAAAAAAACACACCATCACAAGTAGTAATAAAATGGTATAAAATAATCACCTTACAATCAAATTATTAAACCCAAATAGAAGATGGTTTTGTTAATACTTTTATAATTTTTGTTTATCTATATTAAAAAATAGTTAAACAAAAATATATTTTATGTATCTTTGAGTGTGATTTTTAATACAACACATACAAATAAAGATGCAGAAACTACAATAAACGATTTAGTTGGAGCACGTTATTCTTTTATAGAAGCTATAAAAATGAAAGGTGTAGGATCTAAAAGAATGGTAGTTACAGACGTAAGTCAAGGATTTAAAAATGTAATGAATACAGTTTCCGACATCAATTATGCGAATATCGAAATCAGAAAAAAAGGCATTCTTATTCACATCAATAAAGGATTAAAAAACTTCAGTTGGGCAATTCCTTTTTATCAATTATACATGTATAAAACAAATGGTTTTAGTATTCATGCCCAAGGCAACTTTGTGAGATTTACAAACAACAAACTACTAAAAGAAAATAAAAAATTTATTGCAAAACTAGTGGATTTAAAAATCGAAAACAACAAGAATTACGAGTCTTATAACACTATAAATTAAATTGATAAGAAATGGTTTTAGATGGTATAGCAATTGATAGAATAATAGAAATGGCTTGGGAAGACAGAACAACTTTTGAAGCAATTCAGTTTCAGTTTGGTTTAAAAGAACAAGAAGTTATCGATTTAATGCGAAGAGAAATGAAGCCAAAAAGCTTTAAAATGTGGCGAAAAAGAGTACAAGGAAGAAAAACGAAACACGAAAAATTAAGAACCTTTGAAAAAGGCAGATTCAAATGTTCTAGACAAAAACAAATATCAAACAACTCTATAGCAAAAAGATAAAAATCGTGCTTTGCTTTTAAGGTTAGAGTACTTAAAGACAGCACATAAAAAAGACAAAAAATGATTACAGAAGTAATAACAAAAGAAAAAGAATTTTCAGAAAAATTAAACGGCTTTTCATTTGAAGAAGTTGGAGACGACCATTTATTTACAGGTTTAGAAACTCCAATGAAACCAAATGCGTTTGAAATTTCTGATGAAGAAAAAAAAGAAAAAATTGCTCATTTATTTTCAGAAATAATGGATGTAATGGGGTTGGATTTAACAGACGATTCTTTACAAGGTACTCCAAAAAGAGTTGCCAAAATGTATATTGAAGAAATATTTAGCGGTTTAAATCCTGCAAATAAGCCAAAAGTTGCTTTGTTTGATAATAAATACCAATACAACCAAATGTTGGTAGAAAAGAATATTACTTTTTATTCGAATTGCGAACATCATTTTGTACCAATTATTGGTAAAGCTCACGTTGCTTACATTTCTTCAGGAAAAGTAATTGGTCTTTCTAAATTGAACAGAATTGTACAATATTATGCAAAAAGACCTCAAGTTCAAGAAAGATTAACCAACCAAATTGCAGAAGAATTAAAAGCAATTTTAAATACAGAAGACGTTGCCGTAATTATTGATGCAAAACATTTATGTGTTTCTTCAAGAGGAATAAAAGACGATACCTCTTCAACAGTTACTTCTTATTTTGGAGGAAAATTTAACAATCAAGAAAAAATAGCAGAATTACAAAATACATTAAAGTACTAATTATGAAAGAATTAATGGAAAAAGCCTTGGAATTCGAAACAAGAAAAATGAGATTTCCAACCACCAGCGATCGCATTATGGCGGCAAGAGAAGCAAAGAATTTAGTTTTAAGTTTAAACGAAATTTACAAAAAAAACAAAGACGAAAAAATTATGGATATTATGAAAAGACTTACTGTAATTAAGCAAAGAATCGAGAAACGTTTAAAGGGAAAACCTTTAACTGCATAATAAATTCACTTTTTACTTGCTTTTCTAACAATTATAATTATATTCGAAAATTAGAAAAAAAATCGAATACATATTATAATGACATTAAAAGAAAAGGCCGTAGAATTTGAAAATAGAAAATTCTCATTTAAAACTACAAGTGATAGAATTTTAGCATCAAGAGAAGTAAAAGCTTTAGTATTAGAGCTTAACGAAGAATATAAAAAAGACAAAGATCCAGAATTAATGGATTTAATGAAGCGTTTAACAGTGGTAAAACAAAAAATTGAAAAACGCTTGAAAGGAAGACCTTAAAAGCATTATGAGAAAAATAGTAGTTATTGGAGGAAGCAAAGGAATTGGAAACGCCATTGTAAATGCTTTAGTTGAAAAAAACGAAGTTATTAACATCAGTAGATCTGCTCCTTTGCAGCCTCACACTAATCTCACTCATCATAATTGCAATATTTTAAAAGATGCTTTACCAGATATTGAAACTATAGACGCTTTAATTTATTGTCCTGGAAGTATTAACTTAAAACCAATTTCGAGATTAAAGTTAGAAGACTTTAGAAACGATTTCGAAATTAACGTTGTTGGTGCTGTAAAAGCAATTCAGCATTATTTACCTTCATTAAAAAAAGGAAGCAACCCTAATATTTTATTATTTAGTACAGTTGCTGCCAAATTGGGCATGCCTTTTCACGCGAGTGTAGCTGCTGCAAAATCTGCTGTAGAAGGCTTAACAAAATCTTTAGGGGCAGAATTTGCACCAACAATTCGTGTAAATGCAATTGCACCTACAGTTACAAACACAGCATTGGCCTCTAAACTTTTAAGAAACGAACGTATGGTAGAAAATATCACAGAACGTCATCCTCTTAAAAAATTCTTACAGCCTGCTGAAGTTGCAGATTTGGCAACTTTCTTAATTTCTGACAAAGCAACATCTATTTCTGGACAAATTTTCGAATTAGACTGCGGAATTGTCAGTTTTAAAATTTAAAATAGATGGACCAATAGCTACGATATTAAAATTAATAGTTTACAAAAAAAAAGCTATTGATTTATCTGAATACAAAAAAAATATATTTTACTTGTAAATGTGGTTTTACTTCACAATAAGTTTTTAACTGAAACCTTTTTCATAGAACAGATAGTAATTAAAAACATTTACAAGCCGAGAATTTATTAAAAAAAACAAAACTACTAAACTTCTAAAAATGAAACAATTAAAGCTTACCATCTTATTTTTAATCATTAATTTTGGTGGATTGGCCATTGGAAATTGGTTGATGGAAAATGGACCAATGACAGATTGGTACCTTAACTTAAACAAAGCTCCTTGGACACCTCCAGGTTGGGTTTTTGGGGTAGCTTGGACCTTGATTATGATTTGCTTTTCAATATATTTAGGCAAACTTTTTTCTGAAGAAAATACCCAAAAAACGAAACTTGTTTTTCTTTTTCAATTTATATTGAATGTCAGCTGGAATTATATTTTCTTCAATCAGCATTTGGTTTTATTCGGGTTGATAACCATTACTCTATTAACTTCCCTCCTCTTTTATTACTTCTTTAAACTAAGTGCTAAAGTAAAAAATTATAAATATTTGTTACTCCCTTACATGATTTGGTTGTGCATTGCAACTTCCTTAAATCTTTATGTTTTTATACACAATTAAAATGAAAATATATACGCTTCATAAAAAACAAAAGTTACCAATTTCATTGGAAAAAGGTTGGGAATTCTTATCAAATCCAAAGAATTTAAAAACAATTACACCAGATTATATGAGTTTCGATATTCTTTCTGGTGCAGACAGACCTATGTTTCCTGGACAAATAATTCAGTATATTGTAACTCCAATTTTAGGGATAAAAACAAAATGGGTCACAGAAATTACGCATGTAAAAGACAAAGAATATTTTGTAGATGAACAACGTTTTGGACCTTATGCTTTATGGCATCACAAACACTTTATCAAAGAAATTAATGGTGGTATAGAAATGGAAGATGTTATAGATTACAAAGTTCCTATGGGCTTTTTAGGGCAAATGGCACATCCGTTTTTAGTAAAACCAAAATTAGAAGAAATCTTTGAATACAGACAAAAAAATTGGTAGAACTTTTTGGAGAATACAAAAAATAAGACATAAGAACGCTGTCGCTTTACGACTTTTGATATATGACATAAAATTGTGTAACTACCACAATTCCCCATTAAAACTGAATAAAAAATTGCATAAATGAAAAACAAAATAAACATTTTTTGGTTTCGAAGAGATTTAAGATTAGATGATAATATCGGTTTTTACAACGCTTTAAAAAGTGATTTCCCTGTACTTCCTATTTTTATTTTTGATGAAAATATTTTAGACAAATTGCCAAAAAACGATGCCAGAGTTACTTTTATTTTTGATGAATTGCAAAAAATGAGAAAAACATTACAAGACGAAAACGACAGTAGTTTGGCTATTTATTATGGAACACCAAAAAATATTTATAAAAAATTAATAAAAAATTACAAAGTAGATACCGTTTTTACAAACCGAGATTACGAACCTTATGCAACAAAAAGAGACGAAGAAATAGAAAAATTATTAGCCAATAATAACATTAATTTTAAGACTTTTAAAGATCAGGTAATTTTCGAAAAAGACGAAGTTGTAAAAAAAGATGGCGAACCATACGTAGTTTACACACCTTATATGAAAGTGTGGAAAGAGCAGTTTAAAACCTATAATTTAGATATTTACTATACCAATTCTTTCTTAAAAAACTTGGTAAAAAACACACGTTTACCCAATGTTTCGCTAGCTGATTTAGGTTGTACCAAATCCAAACAAAAAATTAAAGATTACGATGTTACACCTACTTTAATTCAAAACTACGAAGACACACGTAATTTTCCAGCAAAAGATGCCACCTCAAAATTAGGACCTCATTTACGATTTGGAACAGTGAGTATTCGAAAAATAATTAAAAAAGCTACTGCAGAAAAAAATGAGATTTTTTGGCAAGAATTAATTTGGCGAGAATTTTTTATGCAAATTTTATGGCATTTTCCTCATACTCACAAAAAAGCTTTTAAAGCTAAATACGATAGAATCGAATGGAGAAATAACGAAGATGAATTTAAAAAATGGTGCGAAGGACAAACAGGTTATCCTCTAGTAGATGCAGGAATGCGTCAATTAAACAAAACGGGGTTTATGCACAACAGAGTAAGAATGTTGGTAGGTAGTTTTTTATGCAAACATTTGTTAATCGATTGGAGGTGGGGAGAAGCCTACTTTGCCGAAAAATTACACGATTACGAAATGGCTAGCAATGTGGGCAATTGGCAATGGGTTGCAGGTTCTGGTGTAGATGCTTCGCCTTATTTTAGAATTTTTAACCCCACAACGCAAATTAAAAAGTTCGATAAAGATTTGGCATACATAAAAAAATGGGTGCCCGAATTTCAAGAACTAGGGTATGCGAAAGAAATGGTAAACCATAAAGAAGCAAGAGAACGTTGTTTAAAAACTTATAAAGAGGCATTAAAATAATTTTCTTAAATTTAAAGTCAAACCAAAACATAAAAATTATGAACACTTTAGAAGTTGCAAACAAATGGCGCCAAATGTGCCAAGAAGGAAAAAATTTAGAATGCATTAATGAATTGTATGCAGACAATGTAGTTAGTAGAGAAATGCCAGGCC
The DNA here is from genome assembly GCF_017498485.1 of Polaribacter batillariae. Taxonomy (NCBI): domain Bacteria; kingdom Pseudomonadati; phylum Bacteroidota; class Flavobacteriia; order Flavobacteriales; family Flavobacteriaceae; genus Polaribacter; species Polaribacter batillariae. The sequence goes on from NZ_CP071795.1 coordinate 1,002,846, forward strand.
TTCCTAATAGTGAAGTTGTTACCGGTAAACAAAATGTTTTTGAAAAAAGCAAACAATGGTTAGAAGATGTGGTAGAGTTTCATAGCAGCGAAATTTCTGAGCCAGTAGTTGCAGACAATCATTTTTCTAGTAAAATGAGTTTCGATGTAACATTTAAAAGCAGAGGAAGGCAACAAATGGACGAACTTTGCGTTTTTGAAGTACAGGATGGAAAAATTGCCAACGAGCAATTTTTCTATACAATGTAATTTATTCTTCTTGTTATTAAAGCTTCAAAATAATTTTGAAGCTTTTTTATGTAAAAAAATCAACTTTATTTAGGTCAATTTTAAAATTTGTATTTTATTTGCGCTCGTTAAATAAAAAGCCGATGTAGCTCAGCTGGCTAGAGCAGCTGATTTGTAATCAGCAGGTCGTGGGTTCGAGTCCCTCCATCGGCTCTTAATTAAAAGAAGCTGTCTCGAAAGTATTAAAATTTGTCGTTTCGACTGTAATGCAAAAATGTTAATTACTGAATTTTCAGCGTCTTATATTTTTTCGACTTCGTTTAAAATAACAGTTACATTTACTTTTGTGACAGCCTCTTTTTATACAATACCATTTCTATTTTAATTTATTTTTTAAACTAAACATTGGTAAATAAAAATATATTCCGATTAAAGAAAAAATTAAACCACCTATAGAACCTACTGCAAACGAAAACCAAAAAGCTTCCTTTTGTCCATGCCAAACAAAAGGAATTAATCCAACGATTGTAGATACTATGGTTAAAATAACAGGTATGATTTTATAATTAAAAGCTTTAAAATACAGTTGCTGTGTATTTCTTTTTGGATATTGTCTTTTTAAATTATTATAGTCGTTAATAATAAATAAGGCAGAATTTACACTAATACCACATAACAAAATAAACGAAGCATAACCACCTTGATCGAAATTAAAATCAAAAAGGTAAAAGGTTAAAAACACCCCTATAAAAGACAAGGGAATCATGCTTATAATTGCAAAGGGTTGTTTTAAAGATTCTAATAAAATACTACAAATAAAGAAAATGATAAAAATAACAACAAAAAGATAATAGTACTGCTTCGAGCCTTTTTTATTCCACCCTCTATAAGATTGTTCTAAAATACGATAGCCTATTGGTAACTTCGTTCTTATTTCTTCTACATTGTGTTCTCTTACTTTTTTTGCTAAAGGATGTGTTCCTAAAAAGTCATAAGCAACTGTTAAACGGTATTGTTGATTATTTTTTTGGATCGTATTACCTGTTTTTCTTTTTTTAATAGAAGCTAATTGATTTAACTTATACTGTTTATTATTAATAGGAATTGGAGTATTTTTTAAATCCCACACATTAAATTTTTGATACTTATCGGAAACCAATTTTACTTGCTGTAACTCATGGTCTTTAACGATGGAGGTAATGTTTCCCGAATGCATTTGATTTTTTAAATACCAATACAGTTGGTTTTGAGATACATTAGCCATTGCCAATCGTTCTTGGTTAAAATCTAAATAATATTCATTAAGGGTGTTACTACCCCAACCACCAGTTGTTATTTCGACCTCTTTTACTCGACCATTAGAATTCGTTTCTAATTGTTGTTTGAGTAATTCTGCATAACCATATAAATTATCATAATTATAGCCTTCTAACTCTATACGGTTGTTTTTATAACCTGTTCCTAAAGCGTTAGAAAAACCTCGCCCCACACCACTTACAGACCAATCTAACCCTCCTAAACTAATTACTTTAGATTCTAGCATGCTTTTTAAAGTGTATGGGAAAGCACCAAATTCAAAATCTTCTTTAAAATGAATGGTAATACTGGAACTTTTTGCATTGTTAATTCGTGTTTCATATAAGGATATTTCATCAAAACGTCCTATATAATTTTCCATTTTTAGAATCACATCATTTAATTGTTCTATGGTACAGCCATCTGGCATACTCCCAGTTACACGAAGAGTAGTGCGTTCGGGTTCATTATAATACGAATTTTCAAAAACATCTTCAGTAAATAATCGTAATGAGCCACCTAAAATCTTTTCTAAACTAGAACGTAGTTCTACATTATACCATTCTGTACCTAAAGTGTTATTATATAATTTAGCCCAAACATTATCTCCTTCTAATTCCTTTGGTAATAAATGAATAGGCAATCCAAAACCTAAAATAAATAATGTCACAAAAGCCCATTTAAATTTAGGTTTTTGCATCCAATTTATAAGATTCATATAGCTTTTTGTAAATTTATAGATACGACGTTTTCTTTTTCTGGAAAAATGTACTCGCTTTTTCTGTAAATTTATTTTTTCTAGCAACGCAGGCACATAATACAAAGAGACTAATAAAGAAACGCCAATATTAATAGCAATAACTAATGCAAAATCCCATAAATTTAATCTTTGGTTTTCTTCTAATAGAAATATAACCATTAATGCTCCTATGGTGGTTAAAGTAGCTGCTAAAATTGCTAAAAAGGCTTTTTTATTGCCTTTATTCCGCAAGTGGTCAATCATTATAATACTATTGTCTATAATAATTCCAAAAGAAATAGTTATGCCTGCAAAAGAGTACAATTGTAATTGTACATTAAAGGTATAATAGAAAATAACAGCAATAAGTAGGTTGGTAATAATGCTTAAAAATAATACGGTTAAATACTTAATGCTTCTATTAATTAAGACAATTAACACCAATAGAATTAAAAATGAAAATAGGGTACGTTTTTGTATTTTTTGTAACTCTTTTATAATAAACTCGGTAGTATCTTGAGTCATTTTTATGGTGTAGCCCGCGGGCATTTCTTTTTTTAAATCATCGACAATGGTTTTTACGGTTTTAGCCAAATCTATCGTGTTTACATCTTTCTCTGCATAGATTGCCATATTTACTGTATTAAGTCCATTAATGCGATAGTAGGCATTTACCTTGCCTTCTTTATAGTTAACTTTGGCAAGATTTTTTAAATAGATAATGCGATTGTTTGTTTTTTGATGGGGATATGGTTCCAATCGATTTCACCTTCTGGTTTATGTGCCAATACCAACGAAATTTCTTGATTTACTTTACTGTTTTTAGATTGGATTAAAGCATTTCCTAATTCTTGTTTTTTTAAATAAGTGCCAATAGCATTTTGTATTTCACCAACAGATATATTTAGCTGGTATAATTTTTGGCATTATACTCTATTACCCACTCAAAGGGTGCTGCTCCATATACATTTACTTTATTTACCCCTTTTATTGTTGTTAATTTAGGCAGGATGTTATTTTTAGTAAACTTCTTTATATAATATGGACTTTCATTGGCATTAATGCTGTAGGATACGATAGGAGAAGTGTTTTCATTGGCTGTACTTTTAGACAGGGAAGGATAACTTACACCTTCTGGTAGTTCTGAATAGCCTTGCCGAATAAGATTGGCCACTTCAAAACGTACAGCGTCCATATCTACAAACTTTTTAAAATCCATAGAAATAGAACCACTACCTTTTCGTGATGTGGAACTAATGCTTTTAATACCGCGAACTGTATTAAACATACCTTCTAATTTTGAAGTGACTTCTTGCTCCATCACTTTTGCAGAAGCCTCATGCCAACCAAAATAAACACTAAGCGATTTATTACTACGAGTTGGGGTAAGTTGTACGCTTAATAAAGGAATTAAACTTGCCCCTATAATGGATAGGCTAATGAAAATGGTAAGAATCGTAAATGAAGATATTTTTCGTTTCATAACAATTTAATTAACACTTTTAAATAATCGGCTCCATTGAAATTCATCTTGGTAATTAGACCACAATATACACTGTACTTTGCCTACGACCTTCTCTTCAGGAATAAAACCAACGAAACGAGAATCGTATGAGCCATTTCTATGGTCTCCCATCATAAAATAATAATTTTGTTGAAATGTATAAGTTGTAACTTCTTTTCCGTTGATGATAAATTGGCCATTTTTATGTTTTATTTGAACCTCTTTTTCGTGACTGTTTATAGCCGTGCTATATACGTTGAAATTAAAGGTATTTAGTGTTATAGTTGTACCTTTTTTAGGTATTACAATGGGACCTAAATTATCTTTTGTCCAAAGATTGTCTTGGGGTTTCGCAAATAAGCCATCTTTTGGGTCAAAAGATGCTATTATTTGTTGTAAGTTGCTTATATATGGTAATTTCTTTAACTTATCGTAATCTCCTCTTTTTAAAGAGCTTTTAAAAAAAGTTAAGTTCTCTAAATCTTTACCTATCAATTGATCTATTTCTAAACGGTCTATGTCTTTATTAAACTGTTTTTTGTTGGTTATTTTAAAGCGATAAGTGTTTCTTATGTTATTAGAAAAATTCTGTAGTTTACTGTTTATAAAAATTTGTCCATCTTTAATTGCTAATGTATCTCCGGCAATACCAACACATCGTTTTACAAAAAAGTTGTTTTTGCTAAAATATTCATATACTAGAACATCTCCGTTTTTAATACGAGAATAACCAGATAACCGATGATACTTCCACCAATTTTCTTTTATTCTTTTTTTAGCCTTGTCATTAAAATAAAATGCTATGTTCAACCAAGGAATATCAAAAGGTGAACGAGGTAATTTAGGACCGTATTTTAGCTTGTTTACTAGAATAACATCATTTGTATATAGTGTATCATTCATAGAAGAACTTGGTATTTTATAAATATCGAGCATTAGTAATTTAATGCAAATCGCAGTAAGGAATATAAAAAGAAATAAAAAAATACTTTTTGCTATCTTTTTTAAAAGCACATATTTAATAACTTTTAACAATTTAAAAACCATACAGTACAATAAAGTACCAATTAATAGAATGATGGCAAACCACCATAGCCCAATGATAAAAAGCAAAAATAAAATGATGAGATATTTTAATATATTTTTATTTTTAAAAAGAATCATTTTATTTTTTTAAATACTACTACTAATTCTATACTTGTTCTCTTAAACATTCTTGTTAAAAATAAAGAATGTTAGCACAATTGAAACTGTCTTAAAAGTAAATTTAGCTGTTATTTTGAGCGAAATCAAAAAAACATAAAACACTAAAAATCAATACGTAACATTTCTCCATTACAACCGAAATGACAAATTCCAATACTTTTAAGACGGCCTCTTTTTTAATCATTTAAAATAATATCGAAATTTTGTTCAATAGTTCTATTGTTTATAAAATCGTAAAGTGTTAGTTGCTGCACCTGATAATATAATTTCCAATAATTTAATAAACTTTGTATATAACGTTCTGTTGCAGACTGCCATGCTTGTCTTGAAGCGGTTAATCGTAAATAATCTAAATTTCCTAATAAAAATCGTTTTTCGGTAATTTTATAAGATTCTCTAGCTATTTCGCTAGTTCTTAAAGCGCCTTCTACTAAATCTTTTTGTAAATTAAAATCAATTACTTTTTGGGTAATATCTTGTTTAAACTTATCCTCGTCTTGTTGTAATTCTATTTCAGCGACGTCTTTGTTCATTCTAGCTGTTTTTATATTGCCTTTACGTTCTCCCCAATCTAGAATAGGAATGCTAAAGTTTACAGATACCATTTGTTGGTTTAACAAGTTACTATAGGCGTCTCTAAAGGTATTGGCTTGTTGGTTTAACCCATAACTAGCTGTTATCGATAAATCGAATCGGTTATCTTTAATCGCTTTATCTAAATCACGTAAAGCTTCTACTTGTCGCAATTTTAGGTCGATAAGCTCTGGATTATTTGCTTTGGCATATTGCGTAGCCTCATTAATATCTATTTGTATATTGGTTATTAGATCTGGCAACTCTGGAATAGTGTTACTGGGTAAAACATCTCTTAAATACAATTTAAGTGCGGCTTCTGCCTTTTGCAAACTTTGTTGATTTTGGGTAAGGTTGGTATTGGCGTTATAAACATCCATTTCTAAATTAAGTAAATCGTCTCGTTCTATGGCCCCTATGTCGTAGCGTTTTTTTCCAATTTTAAATAGTTTTTCTGCAGAGGTTTTATTCTCTTGTGCAATCTCTACTTTTTTGCTAGCTAAAGCCCAGTTAAAAAAGAAGTCGATAGTTTTAAGGTTAATGGTTTGTTGTTCGTAAATAAACTCTTGTTTTGCTTTTTGGTATTGTAAGGGAGCTGTTTTCTTTTCCCATTTAAAACGGTTGTATGCCATAATAGGCTGAATGAGTCCAATTCGTATGGGGGTTGCACTATAGTTTTCTATCTCCGAAGTTCCAGAATTTACAATCCTATCGAAACTAGAATTAATAAATAGACTTGTTCCTGTAGAGCGAATATCTTGGGTTAAAGATACATTTGCGTAAGAACTTAAATTTTGCTGTAACCTAAATACATCTACATTCTGCTCGGAATCGTAACGTTTAACCAATGCTCTATTAAAGGTAAAAGGGCGAGTTTCGAAATTAATTTTTGGCAATAAACTCGATTTAAACGAGCGAAATTGCCAGTAACTAACACCATATTTGCGTTTAGATTTAAAGGCGTCTAACGAGTTTTGACTTGCGAGTTTTAAAACTTCATTTAAAGAGATTTTTTGTTTGAGTTGCTCTAAATTTACAGGTTCTTGAGCTACTAATGAGACGTAACTTAGCATCATAAAAACCATTATCGAAATTTTTATAGTACTAACTCTACTAGTTTTAATATTTAAAATACCTGTTTTCGATATCACCCAAAGACTTATAGAGACTACTCGAACGAACATTTTATTTTTACTAAAACGATTATTTTTTAACATGGGTTTTAAGTTTAGCAAGATAATAATAACAAAGTGGTATAAAATATAGGCTAACTAATGTACCTAATAACATACCACCAATTAAGGCAATAGCTAAAGGAGCTTGCAATTCGGCACCTAAACCACTTGAAAATAATAAGGGAGTAAGTGCTAGTATGGTGGTTAAACTTGTCATTAAAATAGGTTTTAAACGGCGCTGCCCAGCTACAAGTAAGGCTTTTATTAGGGAGTACCCTTGACGTTGTAATTGAATAATGGTATCTATTTTTAAAATAGAATCGTTAATAATAATACCGCTCATTACCACAATACCAATCATAGACATTAGATTAATACTCATTCCAAAAAGTTTTAAAAAAAGGAATGCTCCTGCTAAATCTAAAGGTACTTCTAATAAAATAATAATTGGTAACGTGAAAGATTCGAATTGAGATGCTAAAATAAAATAGAGTAATATTAAAGAAATAAGGAGTACGATTTTTAACTCGCTCATTAATTCTTGATTGCTAAAATAGCTTCCAGAAAAACTCACATCATACCAAGGATTTTTATGAACTACTTCTTTTATATTGGCTATAGTTCTATCTATTTGATGCTCTTTTACTTGCAACTCTAATGGGTAATACTCACCTTCTGTACCTCCTTTGATTGTTTTTAGGTCATTTGAAGGTACAACTTTAACAAAATCTTTTATATGAAATACAGCACTGTCTTTCGAAACCACTGTCGTTTCACTTAAAATATTATTAATTTGTTTTGAAGCCCCTCCTAAAATTACGGGAACAAAGTTTTGATTATCGGTAATGGATAAAATCTCTCGTTCATTAAAAGCACTTTTTAAAGTATTAAATATGTTATTGGCACTTACACCATAGGTTATTAATTTTTCTTGATTGGCTACCAAGGTTAAATAATCTTGCCAAACAATGGGTTTAAGTTCTATATTTTCTAAACCTTGTTGTACTTTATACCATATTTTTTTTAACTCATTATTTTGGCTTCTTCCTAAATTTTCGACATTTCGTAAGCGAGCTATTAAAGAGGTTTCTTCATCAGAAAAAATAAGATTAAATATGTTATCTACATCTTTATATTCATATAAAGATGATGGGTAATTCTTTTTAATAGCATTACTTAATGCTATTTTAATTTTTTCTAATTCTTCGGGGGTTTTACATTTAAAATACAAGGTAGTTTCTGAAGCCCTTGCCTCGGTACTTTTATCAAGTAAAAATTGTTGATTTCCTACTAATGCTGTCTGGTTCAATAAATCATCTCTTATAGGATTCAATAAATCTAAGAGACGTTTTTTATTCTCTTCTACATGTATTTGTTTGTTCCAGTCTATTTTTAACAGTGTTTCGGTTTTGGTAAAATGAGGCATTTGTGTTTTTGGCAATAGCGTAAATAAACCAAAAGTTAATAAAAGTAAAATAATACAGATACTCCATGAGAGCTTCTGTTTGCGCATAACCCAGCGAAATCCTTTTTCATATAAAGCGGAATAATCTAGTGTATTTGTTTTGGTAAGAAAACGTGTAATACGCCCGTCTTTAGTATTTTTACGTAAATGAAATAAGCGAAACAGTACTGGCAATAAAGTAATAGAAACAAAAAATGAAGCAAATAAACCTATGCTTATAGCCATAGCCTGATCATAAAATAATGCTCCACTAATACCACTTAAAAACACTAATGGTAAAAATACGGCACAGGTAGTTAAGGCAGAACTTAATAATGGTTTAATTACTTCGTTGGTACCTTTTACACAGGCTTTATTAAGGGTAAAACCCATTTCTCTAAATTGCGTGATATTATCAATAACGATAATAGAATTGTCTATCATTAAACCGATACCAAGTACTAAACCCGATAAAGAAATAATATTAATAGAGATGTTTAATAGTTGAAAAAAAAGCAAACAAACAATAATAGATGTTGGAATCGTAATACCTATTAACAACGGAGATTTTACATTCTTAAGAAACAAAAACATAATTCCAAAGGCCAAAAGCATACCCCATAGCAAACTTTGAAAGAGATTGCTAATGGCATAATCTAGCAATGCAGTTTGGTCTCTAGTGATTGTAAAATCGATATTAGGGTAATCGTTTTTAAAATACTCTAGCTGTTTATTTAAAGCTTTTTTTAGGTCTCCCATTCGAGCATCACTTTGTTTAATGATGGCCATAGTAACGGCTTCTTTACCATCAGACAAAACAAGGCCTGTTCGTTTTTGTGGGTGTTCTAAAACTTCTGCTAGTTCTTTTAATTGATAAACTCTATTGTTTTTACGAATATAAATTTCTTTAATTTCTTGAATATTATTTAAGGTATTCCCTAAACGTACATCGTATTGGTATTGACTATCTTTAATGAGTAAGCTTCCTATTTCGAGATCGTATTTTTTTATATTGGATTCTAATTCATCTAAACTAATACCTAAAGCAGTGAGTTTATTAGTATCTGGAATGATTAATATTTCTGGAGATACCAATCCACTTACATCGACCATAGCCACTTCATTAACTTGTTCTATACGCTTGCGAATTACCTGATTGGTAAAGCGATTAAAGTCTATAAATTCTTGAGATACAGGATATAAATCTTTATTGGAAGTGAATTGTTTTTTTTCTTCTTTTAACGTCATGCTTAAATAAAACACAGGAATGTCTGTGGCACTTGCTTTTATGACTTTGGGGCGTTTTATGTTTTTAGGAAAGTTGCCCATTTCGCGATCTATCTTTTCGTTAACTTCTATAAAAGAATAATCTATTTTTGTACCGTGGTTAAATCGCAATCGTATAACACCTGTTTCGTTATTCGTTTCGCTTTTAATGTCTTTTAAGTGACTCAACTGCATTAAATTTCTACGCAGTGGTTTTACCACAGCATCTTCTAATTGTCTTGCAGACATGTTTTCCGAAGATACCTGTACTGTAATTTCAGGAATATCGATATCTGGCATTAGCGACACAGGAATAAAACCAAAAGCATACAGCCCAAGGATAAGCACTCCAAGAGTGGTCATCAATACAGCTATAGGCTTATGTATGAGAAACTTTACCATTTTTTTATTAATTTTTGGAATACCAAAATGATTGTTTATTATTTTTATAAACAAACAGATCTTCTTCTATACCCTCACTTAAATTACGCAACCATAAAATAGCACCTTTAGGAACGTTATCGTACTTTATAAAATATTCTTTAGCTACCTTGCTTCCAAGAGATACCCATGCATCATTCCAATAAAAAAGTTCGTAAACATCATTAGGCTTCACATAATTTACATCACTTCTAGGGGCATAAAACAATTCATTTAGTTCTTTTCTTTTTCCAAAATCTAACCCAACCCAATAAGAATGTTTTGCATTGGGAGCCGTATAAAAGGTTAAAAGATCCTCATCAAAAATCTTTAACATTGGCTTTATATTTTCAGCCTTAAAATGTTTTGAATAAATAACTTTACCTTCTATTTTTTTACCTTTAGAATAAACAGCCATTTCTGCTAATGTAAGCCAGTCTTTTATTTCAGTTTTAAATCGAAAATATCTAAAAGAATGATCTAAGTTTAGCGTTACTTTTATGGGTCTTCCATTATTTAAATCATCACCAGGCTGTGGTTTGTATATTGTTTGATATTCTTTAAAATTAGAATGGTTAGATACTTCAAAAGAAGAATGAAGCATGCTAGAAGTAACCCAATCTAAGCTTTTACTTTTGTTTGCCTTGCGTTTTAAAATAACACTTTCTGTTTTGTTATTATCAATTATATATGTTTGAATATTGCCTGTCTTGTCTAAAGATAAAATGTCATGTAAGGGAATTATTCTATGGTTTCTATAAGCTGCAATTACAAAAATATTTTCTCTACCAACATCTGGAAAGCTGACTTTGTTTTCATTATTTATTTTTGTTACAGCTATGGGAGTCCATTTTCTATCGTTAAAAATACAGAGATAAGCTTTTGTGTATTTTTTACCTTCGTTTTTATTTAGTGTTAATTTTATGTTTGTGGTTTTTATATATTGCGAAGTAACATCTTGTATGTAAGGGCTGTTAAGAAAGGTATTGATTTCTTTATTTTTAATATTTTGGTCTTGTTTGCTATACATAAACCTGTAAATTTTGGCTACTTTATTTCTTGTTTTATAGGTTCCAGGAGATCCCCAAAAGAACATGCTGTCTGCTCTTTGTAAACTGTCTTTACTATATAAAAATGCATTCCAATAGTGGCTACTTCTACCATTTGCCCAAAAGGTAAAGTCCATAGCCATAGGAATTCCAACAGCTCTTCCTTTTGCAATTACATAATTTGTTGCATCGATACAATCTGCCATTTTACCCTTTTCTATATCGCTTATCGCTAAATCTGTAGGGAATAATTTTATAAGCCTGCCCCCGTTTTCAAGAGGCGACAATCTATCGATAGTTGTTAATATATCTTTAGAATTTGTGTTGCTTATAAGCTCAAAAAGTTCGTTGTGACTTTGTGTTCTAAAATTTTTAGTAAAAGGCTCATTTTTTGATCTATATGGTAATATAAAGTTGCAAAAACCATCAAAATCTAAAAAATCGTTCCAAGGTTGTGGCCATACTTTAAAAGCCAATTCGATATTGGTTATTAAATCTTTTGCTTTTATAGTCTGTACATCTAAACGAGGAGAAGCTATTAAGTTTCCCTGACTATAAAACATGTCTTTTATCTTTTTTTTGTAATCAGGAATTTTGTTTTTAATTAAACTATCTGAAGCTCTTAATACTCTTTCCCATTTTTCTCTAGGTGCAATGGTTTTATAATAATGACTATCCATATTTCCAATAAGAAAAAGGGCTGCTTTTAGTTTTAAACTATCTTTTGGTGCCTGGTAATGATCTATTACTTTTTGCAGTTCCGCTTTATTTTCGCCTGCTAATTTTAAAGCTTGCCCTATCTCTTTAGAGGGCTCACTACAAGAAGATAAGCTTAATAACAATGCTACGATAATTGTAAAAATACATGGGTTAATTGCGCTCACTTAATCTATTATTTTTTTAATAGTTACTTCTGTATCGTGTGCTAAGTTTAAATTATCTGAAACCACTATAGTATCTCCAACTTTTAATGAGGCACTACTCTTATCTGGGTGAGGAATTACGGTGTATTGCTTGCTATTTTCATTGGTTGTTTGTACATAGGTCCAATAGGTTTTTCCAGATTTTATGATAAATAGTACTTCTTGGTTTTGTCGTAAAACTACAGATGCTTTGGGGACTACAAATTGATTGGGAACATCTTTTTGGATAAATACCTTAACATTCATTCCCTCAATTAGGTTGCCATCATTTTTAACTCTGGCTTTCACTAAAATGGTACCGTCTTTTTCTACTTGGGGGTTAATGGTTACGATTCGCCCTTGATAGGTTTTCTTTAGTGCAAAGGGCTCAATTTGTATTTGTTCGTTAACTGCGATTTCCGAAACTTCAGATTCTATTAAATAAAACTCTACTTCAAAAATTTGATCGTTTATTAAGGTCATAATTTCTGATCCTGCATTTATATGTTCGTAAAGTTTATTTTTTATATTCGCTATTTTACCGCTAAAAGGTGCTATAAGTTTGGTAGATTTTAATTTAAACTCTGTATTTTGCAACTCATGCAACGCATCTTTATAACCCGATCGAATAGTAAGCATCTCGTATTCTTCTGATGGAATGCTGTCTTTGTTAAAGCTTTCGTATCCACGACCTACCAATTTATCTTGAAGTTCTAATACTGCTTTATTTAAATTAATTTTGGCTTTGGTATAAGCTTGTTGGTAGGTAAAGGTTTTTAAAACAGCCAAAGTTTGCCCTTTTTTTACATAGTCTCCGTTTTTTACATAGAGTTTTTCTAGATTTTCGCTTACATTAAATCTTAGTTGATTTTTTTGTAAAGCTACTAACTTACCATTGCTAACGATTTCCTTTTTAAAAATTCCTTGTTCTAATACCATCGCATTTACCTCGTTTTTTTCGGGAAGGAACTGCTTTTTCTCAAGACGATCTTCTTCTGCTTTGGCTTGGTCTTTTTTGCAAGACAAGAAAGTAATCGCAAAAAGGATGATAAATATTTTTAAGTGGATGAGTGTTTTTCTTTTTTTACACATATTATTTTCTTTATGGCAGACTAAAGTATTAAATCCTTTTGTTAATTTCTTTAAGATACAACTCTTTTCATAAAATTAATTTAAACTTTAACAAACACGGCTCTAAATTTTCGAAAGAACCTGCATATAAAGTCTTATTTTTTTATCAATTGTTATTGATATTACCTCTTTATCTAATTTAAATTTCTTAACAGGTTCTCCTTTCCAATTAAATACATAAATTAAATTGCTTAAATACGATTTACCAACAGATGCTTTTGTATTTCCGTAAGGTTTTCCACTATATAAAACATAAATATAGTCTTTAGTTGTTGCTACATCCAGAAAACAATTTTTGTCTTCTAATGATGAAATTTGTTTTGTAATTTCATTTCCACTTTGTAATTGCTTATTCGTATTTTGCCACCAAACTAGTTCTTTTAAATGTAGGTTATTGTTATTTATTTCTAAGATTGATATTATTTTTGAATAAAGTTGAACTCCTACAACAAAATTCTTTGATGGGTGACTTTGAAAACAATATTGGTCACTTAATATTCCTTTGCCTTTTGGGTACTCAAATTTTTCAACACTGGTTTTATTAGTTAAATTATACGAACCGAATCGCTTATTGTCTGAAGATCCAATAATATAGCCATTGCTGTACGCTGCTGATGAAAACGTTTTTATAGCATAAATTATATATACTATTTTAAACCCAATTTAACTTTAAACAATTCATATCTGGGTTTACTATTTTCGTAGTTGAATTTGATTAAAAAAAGGTTTTCATTGTTGCTCGTATAAATGTTATCGGTTAGAGAGTAATTTATTTTTGCAACTCCCTCTAATTCCATTTTTTTGTTAAAAATATAAAATTTTTTAAATCTATTCGAAATATTTAAAGAATTGTTTTCAGTCTTTAATATTCCAACATCTGCTATTTGAAAAATATTCTTTTTAGTTGAGAAAAGTCCAGAGACTAGGCTGTTTTCCATAAGGTACTTTATTGCCTTTTCTCTATTTCCATTTACAAGGGAAACGCCGTTCTTGACTTTTTGAACTTCAAATTCTTTGTCTTTTATTGAAATATGGGAAGTATAACTACTTTTTAAATCATAATTGTTAAGGGTTAAATTATCAGAACTACAATACCTTATTGTATCATTAAAAAGAGTGATGCCCCAGAATGACTATTCATATTTAGAAGGATATGCTCTTCTGATGTGTTCCCTAAATATTTATAGCTATCATTGAGTATATCATAACTTGCAATTAAATTTTCATAACCACCTGCTAAATAGTAGATAATATGGGTTTTTGTTGGGATAAAGTCTTTAATTGCACTTCCTAATTTGTTTATTTCTTTTATAGAATTTCCATTGAGGTCGTAAACAAACACATTCAATTTAGTTGAGTCCCAAACATAAATTTTTTGGTCAAAAACCCTTATTATAGAAGCGTCTCCGTATTCATTTGGCCCGTTACCTGAATTATTTATTTTTTTAATTTGATTCCCATTGAAATCGTATATGAAAATATCGTTACTCTCTTTAATTGAAATTATAAATTCCTTTTCATTTATAAAATCGAAAGATTGAATTTCTCCAATTTGTTCGATATTCGAATTAAGATTACAAACCTTTTCTAATTTTACTTTCATATTAGAAGGTAATAAATTAGTTTTTTCATTTTGACATGAAAGAACGGCAAGAAGAAAAACAAATAAGCTTATTTTTTGTAAAATCATATTTTTAATTTTTAAAAGTAAGGGAGCATAACTATGCTCCCTTGTCTAGTTAGCATTCCTTACATTTAAATAAACCTCCTGTAGTGCAAGAAGTTTTAGGACCAGTAAAAGTCCATGTTATTGTTACATTCCAGTATGGACAACATAAGTTTGCAAGACCTCCTATTTGGCAATTATTTTCTTCAGCATTAGCATTACTGATAGTAATTAAGCTGGCCAAATCTACATTGGTATTTTTGTCATTAATTGCATTAGTATAAAAAAATAGAGCCATAGCAATAGCGCCTATTCCCAAACTTGTTAAAATTTTTGATTTCATTTTATTAAATTTTAAACTGTTAACAAGAATATCTTATTCTTGCGTATATTATTAATTATTAATTTTGCAAAGTCTTAGAGAAGGTGCTACTTTTGCCAAACACCAAAATCACTTATTTTTTTAGGTAATAATATCTTTAAAATAGTAAAGATTTCCTCTGGGGTATTGTAAAGCAAAGTCATTGTTTTATATTTTTAATGTTAAACATTGTATCTTTTAATTTTTTAGACCCAGAGGTTTTTCTGTTATTATTGTTTTCATCTCCGCTTTTATTTCTTTTATTGCTGTCGAGGGTATTTTAACCTCTTTCTTTAATATGGTTTTAGCTAGGGCAATGGCTTTGTTTTTTTCGGGGAGGTATTGCTTATTTTCAATGGTTTCCTCTTCTGCTTTGGCTTGGTCTTTTTTGCAAGACGAGAAGGTAACTAATAAAAGAATTAGTGATCTTTTTACTTGAATGAGTGATTTAGTTTTTATAGTCATATTCTTTTAACGCTTTTAAAGCTTCTAATTCTTAACATCTTTTGGATAAGGTATTTCTCCTTTTATAGTTAATATCTTTGGCGAACCCTTACTATTATAAAATACGGCAATCGTTTTGTTAAAACGTCCTGGGTATTTGGTATCATATACCACTTTTATTTCTCCTCTCTCGCTAGGTTTTATAATACCTTTAGGGTATTCTGGTATGGTACGCAACTGGTTTTTACACCTGTTATAACTAATGGAGTTTCTCCTGTGTTAGAAAAGTTAAAAACAGCAGTTGTATCTTTTTTAGCTGGAATTAAGCCAAAATTATACACATCGTTTTAAATAACATTCTAGATTGTAGTTCATCTATTACGCCATTATCATTCCTTTCTTTAGAGTTGCTGAAAAAAAAATTAAACTAAAAATAACTCCAACAAAAATGATTGTTTTACTTACTTACTTACTTACTTACTTACTTACTTACTTCTTTTATATATAAATTCATAATATCGGTAGATGTAGTTGGGTTTCCGGTTAAAAGTATGGTGTTATTGGTATCAGTTAAAACTGTTTCAAAATTTTTATTTATTTTCATAAACTCATTCATTTCGGCATATTTATTTTCACTGTCGAAAAAGAATGGAAAAGAAAATTCTTCTATTTGACCAGATTCACAAAAATATTTAATCAACTCAAATCTATCGTCTGAATGAAATATTAAAATTATAGGAACTTTATATTTTTGAAATTCAGGAATCAATTTACTCCACATCTTAATATTTCCTATGCATGTACCGCATGAAGCGTCGATTCTTGAATAAATTCTATATTCAGAATTCCAAATATTACTACTATCTGCAATATAATTTGAAAAAGGAGCGTATATTTTGATATTATCTGGGAGTACCAATTTCTTTCCTATTGTTTTTTCAATAACAGATCTCAGAGGCTTAATTTCATTATTACTTCCTTTTTTGCAAGATATTATGCAAAAAACAAATGTAATTAGTACAAAATATTTTAAAATATAAATTTGTTTCATGTTATTCAATTTCAGCTTTAACAATAAATCCAGTATCCGCATCGTATGAATATATGGTTCTATCATCACCAGAAACAGCCAACCCCATAATACGCTTATTCAAATTTAGCTTTTTTACTGGGGTTCCATTCCAATCATACACATAAACATATTTGCAATAATTAATATCATTTCTCTCGGCATAGCTTAAACCAGAATAAGCTAAGTAAATATGTTTATCTGTAACTGCACCAGCAAGAAAAGTTTTTCTAATTCCTTCATTCTTTTTCATGTAATTGTAATATTGTCTTTTTCCTATCTCAAATTCTATATTAATACCCTCAGGTCCCTGTACTGTTTCATTTTCATATGGACTTTTTAAATTGTATATTTCTAACAAATCTGTATATAAATATGAAATGGCTACTTTATCTTTAGAAGGGCTTAAAAAGAAAAAAGAGTGATAAGCATCTTTTAGCGCGTCAAGAGGCAAATCTTTAGGTAAATTTTCAAACTCTCCAAATTCATTTAATAATCTCTCGGAAAAATTTATTTCTTGAATTTTATAATTAGAATCTATTTTCCCATTGATTAAGATACTACTATTATCAATAACAGAAATTTGATAATAGTTTCCTTCTAAGGGGTATGCTTTAAAAGATGAAATGTTTCCGGATAAAATTTCTTTTTTATCCATAATAAATATTTTTTTTAACGTTACATCATGTACCCATAATATATTATCAACTATTCCAAAGCAAGAAGCACCTAAAGCTTCTTTAGGACCTCTTCCTTTGTGTAAATATCCACGGGATATTTGACCGCTTTTAATAGAATAATTATAAAAAAATGATTTAATTTTCTTAGTTGAATTAAATATTATTAGGGTAGAATCAACTAATTTCATAGCTTTTGGAGTTCCAACTTTGTATTCAAAAAGATTTTCAAATGAGACATTTTGTTCCTTTGGAAAATTAGCAAATGAAGAATTGCTATGATTTAAAACAACCTTATTCTTATTACTACAAGAAATGAGAATAAAAAATAGAGTTGTACTAAAAATTAATAATTTATTATTTATTGTCATTATATAAATATTGTTCTTATTATGATTAATTTTAAACCTATAAAAAGATGGCTTGATATTTCTCAAACCACCTTGTCTATATGATAATTTTTTCAATTATTTACTACAAGTATGCCATGCCCTTGAAGGATCACAATCTTGAATTGTTTGTCCATAAATCAAGCATTGATCGTGCAAATCATCATCACAACCGTTAGAGTCACTTTCAGCATTTGCAGTATTCATTGCAATTAAACCTGCTAAATCTGTATTTTTATTTCCAGAGTTAGAACTAAAGAACACAGTCATTGCTATAGCAACAACTCCTATAATTCCTATTATTTTTTTCATTTTGTTAAATTTTAAACTGTTAACAAGAATATCTTATTCTTGCGTATATTATTAATTATTAATTTTGCAAAGTCTTAGAGAAGGTGCTACTTTTGCCAAACACCAAAATCACTTATTTTTTTAGGTAATAATATCTTTAAAATAGTAAAGATTTCTTCTGGGGTATTGTAAAGCTAAGTCATTGTGTTACATTTTTTAAGATTAAAGATTGTACTGTATTTTTTAATTTTTTAAACCCAGAGGTTTTTCTGTTGTTATTTTTTTCATTTCGGCTTTTATTTCTTTTATTGCTGTCGAGGGTATTTTAACCTCTTTCTTTAATATGGTTTTAGCCATGGCAATCGCTTTGTTTTTTTGTTCGCTTTCCTCATATAACTTTGCTTGCAAATACAAAGGGTAAAATCTAACAGGTATCATATTAGCCGCATGTTGGTAAGCTATTTCTGCTTTTTTATATTGCTTTATGCCTTTATATGCATCTCCCAATGCTGTTTCTATAATAGTGGTATTTAAATGGTGTTTTGCTGCTTCTAAAATTTGCACGGCTTCTTTATGTTGTTTTGCTAATGATAAGGTTTTGCCATAGTTCATTAAAAATTCGCCTTCTTTATTAAATATAGAATAGACACTTGTAAAATCTTCTATAGCATCTTCATAAGCACCATATTGGTACATGTTTAAAGCGTTTTTCCATGTTTTAAAGCCTGAATCTAGGGTTTGGACATGCCCAATTCCAAAAGATAGTCCTACCCAACCTAATGCTAGCACGATTGTTTTTAACCCCCACACTATATAAGGTATAGTACTTTTGTGGGTATTAAAAACCGTATATTTTTGTTTGTCTATAGTTGCTAATAAAGCAAAAGCTACCACCATAATAAGTTTAATAGGCAATATCTGTACAGGGTAAGAAAACAGTGCAAAAGTACCAATGGCCAAAAATGTTGCTTTTACTATAAAAAAAAAGTAATAGTTTTTGTCTCCAGCTTTTATTCTAAAAAGCATGTATATACCAATAGCCAATAGCAAAAAACCCATTAAACCGTTTTCTACAACAAATTGCAACCAATCGTTAAAAGCGTAGTAGGTGTTATCTGCCACCAAAGCTTCTGCTGTTTCACCATGTTTTACAAAATAATTGGCTTGATAATTCATATAATATGCTTTAAATTTATCGAAGCCTACACCAGTAAAAGGGTAATCTTTTATGATTTCTGAGGAGACTTTCCAAATAAAGAGTCTTCCATCTGCCGATTCTTTTTTAAAATGATAAACACCCAATAACCCCGTAGTAAATAAACTTGTGGCGAATACTATTACAACTATTTTTTTTGTTAGAGTAGCTTTATAAAAAGTGTTTTTTATAAAACGATATCGAAACTCTAACAAAAGTAAGCTACTTACTATTACTGCTAGCCAAGCCCCTCTAGAATGCGTGGCAGGTATTACTAAAATAATACTTATTACCCCTAACAAAGGAATGTATTCGAAGGCATACTTTACTATAGTATTTACGAATTTAGCGTGATTGGTCATTTGAGCCTGCACCTGTTCTACGAACTTTTCTTTAAATAGATACATGCTTAAAGCTATGGGCCATACTGCAACAAGAAACCCCGAATATGGTCCTGGATTAAAAAAACTACCTGTAAGTTGAAACCTAGAATGATTAGAAGGGTAATAATTTAGCAATTGCAAATTGCCATAAATGGCTTGGATAATCCCTGAAATAACAATAGCTAACAACAACCAAACATAGGTTTTATAGGATATATTTCGCATGATAATATACAAAAAACCTAGCCCCAATAGCTCCATATAACGTATGGAAAAACCATAATCGGGCTGAATAAAATATCTATTTATAGTGATACAACCAAAAAGCAATAAAAAAATGATGTCTAATTTAGAAATTTGTATTCTTTTTCCTTTAGAAAAAAGAAACATTGCTATAAAACTTACCAAAATTACCAAACAACTATATGCAAAAACTATAAATTTACTTGTAATGGTAGATTGCACATAATTTGCAATGTTAATTTGAGGCAATACCATTAGTAGCAAACCAACAATAAGCACTAAAACAATATTAGAGGCTTTTGTTAACGACATGATGAAATCTGTTTTTTGGGTAAAAAACAAAGTTAATAAATAATCTTCTAAAAGTCAATACACTAAAGGGTAGTTTTTTCTCTAATTATGAACTTTTACACCACTAATGATAACATTATGTAGCTGTTTACTAAAAAAATCTGGGCTGACTATCGTTAATACAAAAGTTTTTTTTTAGATGTAAGATAGTTCTAGGCACTAAGATTTGTTTTTATTATAAAATTCAATAAGTCCATTATAATCCATTGAAATAGGAATAGTTTCGGAACCTAAATAATTTATAGATGCACCAATAACATTCGTTTTTATACCTAGTAGCGATAATATGCGTACTAACTTACTGTCGCATTCGGCAAAAACAATATTATCTTTATACGCACAAACCGAGGCTATGGCACAAATCATTAACTGTTTAAACAAATAAATGTTGCCTATTTCTTTTTTTATGGCAAATCGCCCAATATGATAAATATTGTGTACATGTATTTCTTTAGTAGCTACTAATGGATTGATTCCAAATATCTTTTGAATTGGTAAAACGTCTATATAATTCCATTTTAACACACGAATAGCCCCCACCATACCTCCTAAATGATCTTTAGCCACAAAAATTTCTGAATTTTTACAATAAATTATTTCTTCATTATAAATAGAATGAATATCTTTCCTGTAATCTTTTGGTAAAACCTGGTTCGAATGGTGTTTGAAGTTTTCCATTACAATAAATTCTGCTAAATCAAATAGCTGATCTGATTCAAGTTTTTCTAAATAATTTTTTTTGAGTATCATAATAATATATTTTACTCGTAAAGTTATCTAGCCTGTATATAAGTAGCATTACACCAAATTGTAGTTTTTAGATTATTAAGTGCAAAATAAGTATCATGTTTTGTCGAAATTAGTATATTATTTTTATTTGTTAATTTGTAAAACTATTTATTACCAAACACTATTACGAACTATTCGATTTTTATAAATGGCAACTATCAACGATTTTTTCTCTTTTAGAAATACAGTAAACAACGTCTCTAATAGCGAGCAAAAACAAACAGCTAACTATTTAGAGACCATTAAAGCATTCGCAAGAACGACTTATAAAAGTATCTACGTTATTGATTATAAAGAAAAAGGGTTCGAATATGTTTCTGACAATCCATTATTTTTATGTGGCCATACAGCCGAAGAAGTACTAGCCTTAGGGTATGCATTTTATTTTAAATATGTAACTAAACCAGATCTTGATTTACTTTTAAAGATAAATACGATAGGGTTTGAGTTTTATGATAAAATTCCTTTAGGAGAACGAAAATATTATACCATCTCTTATGATTTCCATTTAAAAAATCAAGAAGAAAAAACTATTTTAATCAATCAAAAACTAACTCCTTTATTTTTAACAGACGATGGAAAAGTATGGAAAGCGATATGCATCGTATCTCTTTCTAACAACCAAAATTCTGGAAATATAAAAATCCATAAAAAGGGAAGTGATAAAATACTTAAATACGATTTGCAAAACGATTTGTGGAAAGCAGAAGAAAAAATAAAGCTATCTAACAGAGAAAAAGAAATACTTCAATATTCAACAAGAGGGCTTACTATAAATGAAGTTGCTGCAGCTACTTGTGTGTCTGCAGACACTGTGAAATTTCATAGAAGAAAATTATTTAAAAAATTAGGCGTTACCAATGTCTCTGAAGCCATTGCTTACGCAACAAATAACAAACTTATTTAGTTACATTGTATGTATTGATGACAAATAAAATTCAGGAAATTTTTTTACCTCTTTTTTTGTTGCAATATTAAAAAGTATATGGGTGCACATAGCTGCCACCATCCATGAGCCAATCGCTAATTGTGGTGGCGATAAATCTTCTTTCTCTTTTTTATATTCTTTAATTACATTATCTATCCAACTTTGTTTATCATTCCAAAACTTCATATAACTTGAAGCATATTCGACCATATTTAATTCACTAAATGTTTCATTCGGTTTTGCAATTGCATTTAAAGAAAGACCTTTTGGAGTAATTACTGTTACCAATCCTCCCCAACCCAAATTATACGGATGCAAAACAGGAATATTTTGTTCTTGGCAAATTTTATCAAATAATAAAGGGACTTCTGAAGAAAAATCTAAAGCATTAATCGCTATTTTATACCCTTGAATATATTCTTTAACATTTTTAGAAGTTAAAAAGCAATTACGAACAGTTATTTTTGCTTTGCTGTTAATTGATTTCAATCTTTTTGCTAGGGCTTCTGTTTTATCTGCTGAAATATCACTTTCAGTATAATTTTGCCTGTTTAGGTTAGACAATTCTACTTGATCGCCATCGACAATGGTTATGTTTTCGAAACCAAGCCTTAAAGCACACTCAGCAATATTACTACCTATACCACTACCTCCTAATATTATGGGATAATCTTTAATTATCTCTTGCTCTTTTTTAGTAATACCATTTAAACATTAAAAACGTTATAAAAAGATTTTAGATAAAATTCATATCCGGTTATAGACTTAATGGTCTTATTATCCATTTGATAAACTAGGTGCTCTATTTTGGATTCTAGTATATCTAAAGTGTCATAAATTTTCATTGCAATTTTACTTTTAAGGTATTGCCAAACTTTTTCAGCTGGATTTAGTTCAGGGCAATATGCAGGGATAGGTAATAAAATAATATTATCAGGCAATTTTACATCTTTAGTAGAGTGGAAAGCTGCATTGTCAATAATTACAATTTTTAGTTCCAAAGGATTACAGGCACTTAAGTCTGTTAAATACTCAATAAAAAAGTCTTTACACACAGTATCTGTTAGCATGCAGAAACTCTCACCGGTAATGGGTGAAAAACTTCCCCATAGCCATTTACTCTGATAACTATGTTTGTACTTTGCTATAGGTTTAACGCCTTTAGCTGTAATGACTCTTTTTTGTTTGGTGATTAATCCAAAACGAGATTCATCTTGAAAAAATAAATTGACCGATTCAAAGTTATTTTTATTTAGTTTTGTTCTAAATAATTTAAAAGTGTTTTCTAGGTTTTTTAAAAACCATTTCGGCTTTCGGGTCTTTTTTATAGTGTGACTTTCTTGATACTTTTAGCTTAGACTTATGTTTTCGCCTACAATGTGCATAAAGTGCACCATAATTTATCATCTCTGATAAATCTTCGGCTATACGAGCTTGTAACTCTATATAGGAAGTTATGGTGGTATCGCTATTAGATAATGTCTTGGAGATATAGGCTTTTGCTCTATCTGAAATATGAACGGTATTATTACCTCCGCTATGTATTTCTAATAAATTTGAAAGGCCTCCTGTTTCATAGTCTTTAATCCAATTGCCTATGGTGGTTGGACGTCTGCCAAGCTTCTTTGCGATCGCATTACGATAGATGTATTTCCCGGACTTTATGTAGTATAACATTTTTAAACGATCTCTTCGTAATTCTGTAGTGGTAGACTCATATAGTTTTCGCAATTCAACAGATTCTTCTTTAATGGATAAGGTAATTTTCTTTGGCATATTGAAAGATAATAAATTTTACCTCGAAAGATAATAAATATTATCTTGAATTCAAAGTTTAAATGGTATAAGGTATATTCTGTTTCTACAATATCGATTCCTCATTATTTTTATTTTTTACAAAAATAAGACACCTATACCAATTAAAATCTACTAAAAAAGTGTAGTTTTTTCGGATATTTTTTTTTGGATTAACAACAATATTTTGCGTAAACACAACTTTTGGACTTGATCCTGTAAACCCTTACAAAACCTATAAAAACAAAAAAGCCTCACATTTCTGTGAAGCTTTATGTGAGCCCTGAAGGATTCGAACCTTCGACCGCCTCCTTAGAAGGGAGGTGCTCTATCCAGCTGAGCTAAGAGCCCTAAATAATACTTTTAAGAAATTTAAACCCTTGAAAATACAAGGGTTTGGTTTCTTAGCGGAGAAAGAGGGATTCGAACCCCCGGACCTGTTACAGTCAACAGTTTTCAAGACTGCCGCATTCGACCACTCTGCCATTTCTCCAGAAATCTTTCAGGTATTTCCTGAATGCGGATGCAAATATATAAAGCTTTTTTAACTCTGTAAAAGAAAAAAGCGATTATTTTTTATCTTTTTTAAATATCGCTAACGCATCAATCTATCTTATTCATTATCTAAGGTTTATTTTAGTATTAAAGTTGTAACAATTGTTATAAAGTGAGTTAGCTACAACCACTCGCAAACATTTTCGAAAGAAAAAATTTGAATAACATACCAAGTATTGGTATATTTGAATTTAAACTTCATGTTATGCCGAAAAACACTTCTATTCTTCTTGGTGATTACTTCGATAAATTCATCAGTCAACAAATAAAAAGCGGAAAATACTCTTCCGCAAGTGAAGTCGTTAGAGCCGCTTTGAGAATGTTTGAACATCAGGAATCAAAGAAATCTGAATTGATCAAAGCACTCAAAAAAGGTGAAAAATCCGGATTTGTAGAAAACTTAGACCGAACTAAACTCTTGAAAGAAATTCATCAAAAGTATTTGACTGAATAATGGAATATAAAATCAGTCAAGAGGCAAATCGTGATATCGAAAACATTTGGCTCTACACTTTCGAAAACTGGTCAGCGGAACAAGCCGACAGGTATTTTAATCTGATTTTGGACGAAATTGAATATATCGCTAAAAATCCCACTTCAGGAAAAGATTACAATGAAATTAGAAAAGGATATTATAGATCTAGAATCAAATCACATTTTATTTTCTACAAAATCAATCGAAAAAAAGAAAGAGTCGAAATCATTAGAATATTACACCAAAGAATGGATATTGAATCAAGACTTGATGAGTAAAATATACGTGGCAGTAGCTAACAAAGTATAACGTTCATTGCTAGATTGGTTTCCAACGGAATGATACACGGAAGCGATAAATGATCAATTTTTAACTAACTTTAATTCCTAGTACAACGCAACAAACCATATACAACAACGTCAGACTGTCTCAAAACTCTCATCAATTTTATTGGTAAAAAAGTAAAAATTCTATGTCTTTAAGTATGGAATATATCGCACGAACCCCTCGTAATCAACTCGGACTTTTCCCTACCGCCTTGGACCACATGATCGATAAGGATAACAGCGTTCGAGCCATTGACATTTTTGTAGATCGCTTGGATTTATCCCAGTTTGATTTGACCAAGACTGCCCAAACAGGAAGGCCTTCTTACAACCCCGCCGATTTACTCAAACTCTTCATCTATGGCTACATGAACCGCATGCGTTCCTCTCGCCAATTAGAAAAAATAACTTGCGTAGAATTCTGAATATTCTCAAAAATCAAGGCATAAACCCACTTAAAAGCTTATGGAATGCCTCGGTTCTATTTTTAACCCAAATACGCGTTATTTTAAGCCTATTTCACACACTTTTTACATCAAAAAACCGAAACCAATTTCATAAAATTAAACCTTTAAAAGTTGCTTAAAATAATCTGAAATAATTTAAATTTCTTATATTTAACAACAAATGGTGGTTTTGAGACAGACTAACGTTCTTCAAGAAATTCTTTTCAACTAAATGGAGCGTAGTCGAGATTTATTTAAAATGCTAGTTTTGCAACTGCTCTCTAAACTTCGTTTGTTACTTTCAATTAAAATATATTTTGATTTTCAGCAATGCTCGAACCGATAAATAACTGATTTTAAAACAATTAAATGTTTTATATGTAATTTTAATATCGAACTTAGGTTTATAAAGAAAAATAAAATTTCGTAAGAATCACTTTAGTATATTTGTACCCTAAATAAATACAAAAATAATGTCATTTAATTCTTTTGGAAACTTATTAAAAGTAACAACATATGGTGAATCGCATGGAACTGCAATTGGTGGAGTTATCGATGGATTTCCTGCGGGTTTAAAAGTGAATTTTGAAGCAATCCAAGAAGAGTTAGATAGACGTAAACCTGGACAATCTAAAATTGTTACACAGCGAAAAGAACCAGATACTGTAGAGTTTTTATCAGGAATTTTTGATGGAATTACCACTGGAACTTCCATAGGCTTTATCATTAGAAATACAAATCAAAAATCTAAAGATTATAACCACAATACAAACGTTTACAGACCCTCTCACGCAGATTACACCTATGATAAAAAATACGGAATAAGAGACTATAGAGGTGGTGGAAGAAGTTCTGCTCGTGAAACTGCAAATTGGGTAGTTGCTGGTGCTTTGGCAAAACAATTAATTTCCTCGATAAACATTAATGCTTTTACCTCTTCTGTTGGAGATATTTTTATCGATAAACCTTACCAAGATTTAGACTTTTCTAAGACAGAAAGTAATATTGTTCGTTGTCCTGATGCAACCTCAGCAGAAAAAATGATTGATAAAATTAAAGAAATTAGAAAAGTAGGAGATACCATTGGAGGAACCATTACTTGCGTTGCACAAAATGTTCCTGTGGGTTTGGGAGAACCTATTTTTAACAAATTACATGCAGCTTTGGGCAAAGCAATGTTATCTATTAATGCTGTTAAAGGTTTTGAGTTTGGAAGTGGTTTTTGTGGCGCTAAAATGAAAGGTTCTGAACATAATGATGTTTTTAATGAAGATGGCTCTACCCAATCGAACCTTTCTGGCGGAATACAAGGTGGAATTAGCAATGGGATGGACATCTATTTTAGAGTGGCTTTTAAACCTGTTGCTACAATTATGAGCGCTCAGCAAACTATAAATTCTGATTTTGAGGTTACAGAAATAACTGGAAAAGGCAGGCACGACCCTTGTGTTGTACCAAGAGCTGTGCCAATTATTGAAGCAATGACTGCACTCGTTTTAGCTGATTTTTGGTTACTTAACAAATCTAGAAAAGTATAATACCATTTACCATTTGAAAAGCCTGTAATAAATCGCCTTTTTTTCCTTTCTATTTCAGAATAAAAAAAACCGTAGCTAAGGCTATGCTTTCTCTTTCTTCTTTATATAAAGAAAAAAAACATCAATTTATTTTCTAGTAATTCCAAACAGTAACTGGTATCATTTTAAAAAAAGGCTGTCAAAAAAGTAAATTTAACTATCATTTTTGAGCATTACTAAAATCAAAATATATTTTAATTGAAAGTAGCTAACAAAGTTATCGAAAAACATAAAGTACTGAAATTCAATAAATAAGATTTCTCCATTACAGTCGAAATGACAAATTTTAATACTTTCGAGATAACCTCTTTTTAAATTTAGAGAAATCTGTTTTTATTTCAACAATTTATCTAAGTCGTAAAAATAGAAGTTCTTTTCGCTGTTCATCGCTACAAACAATCCGCTTTTAAATGTGTCGTTTAAAGGAACTGTTACTACTTCGCAACCATCGGTTTCTAGAGTCGATAAATTAACCGCTTTTACAAATGCATTTGTAGTTCTATCAAATAAATTAAATTGCCCTTTTTTTTGATCGGAAATAATTAAGTAACCCGTTTTATCTGGCATTTTTGCAATTGCAATTCCTTCGATATCTGCTAAAAAATAGTCTCCGCCAAAACAACTAATCTCTGTATTGCCTTTGGTTGGTTCTGCATAATATTTTCGAATGCAGTGGCGCTCATCTGCATAGTAAACAAAGCCCATTTCACCATCAACAGCAATGGCTTCAATTTCTTTTTTACCACTAAAATTACCAAATTTTCTTACCAATTCTGTTTTAATCGTACCGTTTTTAGCTATTAGTTTATATTGATATAAATACTTTTCTTTTGGCCCTCTTTTTCGCCCAACAATTGCATAAAAAGAAGAATCTATGGGAGATTTGTAAAAAGCAACCCCCATAGGAAGCCTATTTTCTATCTTTTTTTCATCTTTAAAAACTGGCAAACCTCCATTATCTAAAGGTTTCATCTCTGGAACAGAAAAAATTCGAATTTGTTGTTTTTCTCTTTCTGTAAATACTAAAATATCTGTTGTTGTAGAATCGTTTATTTTAAAACCATATTCTAAATCGACATTATTGGGTCTTTTAATATTTCTAATGGTTTTATCTTCGATAATTTTTCCTTCTAAATTAAAAGCATAAACAGCTCCGTTTGTTTTTTTATCTGTACCAAAAACAATACTTTTTGAAGGGTCTGTTGGATGAATCCAAATTGCAGGGTCATCTGTATCGTTTACCGTTTTTTCTGTAATAACATCTGGTTTAATTTGTGGTAATTGGCTTCCTTTCGAGCAGGATAAAGTAACTAGAACACAAATTGTAAAAACAATGCTATTTTTTATTTTATAAAAAACCATATCTTTTATTAGTTGTTAAAAAGGTCGTATTTTAAACCTATTGTTAATCTTCTACCGTAATATTCTATTTGCATTGTACGCTCTCTAACTCCTTGATAATATCGCAAAGGTTGATTCGTAATGTTATTCACATCAGCATAAATTCTAAAATTTTTATTGATAATTACTGTTGTGTTAAAATCTAAGAAAAATTGCTTGTCGTAATAACGATCTTCAAAATTGTTTCCTCCTATTTCATCGATATAAGAATCGGAAAAATTGGCAGAAATTCTTGCCGTAAAACGTTTGTCTGCATAGCCTAAAGAACCGTTAAACATGTTCGGAGTTGTGTTGGGCAAGTCTAAATCTGTTCTTTCTTCTCCATCTTCGTTACGAATTCCGTTTGCGTTTGAAGTTAAATATGTATAGTTTGCGTAAATGCTAAAGTTCTTTAAAAATCCTGGTAAAAAATCTAATTTTCTCTGCAAAGCAAGTTCTACCCCAAAAATGGAGGCTTTATCTCCGTTTAAAGGTTGATAAACTTCGAATCCTGTTGTATTAGGTCCGTAATCGTTTCCTGTAGTTTCGGTTTGAAAGGTATAAATAAAATCTTTTATTTTTTTGTAAAACAAACCTCCAGAAAGAATACCAACACTTTTAAAATAAGTTTCTCCCATTAAATCGAAGTTTATCGAAGTTGTAGGATTTAAATCTGGATTTCCAATATATATTTCTTCGTCTCCAGTAATAACATCTAAAGTGGGCGTTATATCTACATAATTGGGTCTTGCTAAGGTGTTTGTCCACGCAAATCTTAAGACGGTATTTTTAGATATGTCGTATTTAAAATGCAAACCAGGCATAAAGTTAGCGTAAGAGTTTTTTTTCGTAATTACACCATTTAAAGTATCTTCATCTAAAATATTATTTCCTGTTGCTGTTAAGTTGGTTTGTTCGAAACGAAAACCAGCTAAGACGCTTAATTTGTTTGTTAATTTTTGATTGGTCATTATATAAGCGGCCCAAACATTTTCTTTAACCTTATAATTTGCGCGTAAAAACTCATCTGTAACTGCTTTTCCATTAGTTAAATCTAAATCTCCTAACCACTTTTCATCAGCAAAAATACCTGCTTGGTACTGACTTCCTACTAAAAAATTAGGGTCTGAGTAATTTTTTGTGGGTACAGAAGCCAAGGTTGGGTATTCGCTTTCTAAATCGAACTCGAAAAAATTGTTATCTCTTAATTTATTTTTAAATCGGCCTCTTGCTCCAAATTTTATGAATCCTGCTCCTTCTCCAAAAAAGTCGGCTGGCAATTCAAAATTTATAAATGTATTGTAATCTTTTTCTTCTGTATATTGGTTTTCTTCAGTAATTTCTCCAAATTCGAAACTCGTAAGATTATTAAAGTCAGTAGAATTTTCTGCAGTAAAAAGCGGAAATCTAGGATTAGAGATGTCGTTATTTATACTATATTTAGATTCAAATTCTGCGTAACGTTCGTTTAAACGTTCTTCGGAAGCTTTGGAAAAAGAACTCATCCAGTCGATTTTTAAATTTCCTGCAATATGATTTCCTCCCAAACTGTAATTTTGCATTCTTTGGTCTTCTAATCGTCTGTTTTTATTTCTGTTATTATTTATACCTCCTTTAGACTGCCTTTTTACTTCTACAGGAAACCTTGTTGGTGTATTGTTTGTAAGTGTAAAATCGGCCATTTCTATATCTTCTGCATCTAAAATTTCTTGCTCTAATCGAAAACGATTTTCACGATCGTCTCTCCAATTATACATGGTTTTTAAATAGATGTTGTTGTTATTATTTATTCGATAATCGAAATTTGCGGCAAAACTTCTACGAACTCTCTGTACCAAATAAGTGCGTTGTTCGAATACATTTGTGTAAGGGTTTACGTCTATCTCCACTTCATCTGTTCCATTAAAATACCCGAATTTATCTGTCCATTCTGCTTCTACATTGTCAGAACCAAAATCGTTATCATTTATAGTTGCAGAAACCATCCAACCAAATTTCTTATTCTTAGAACGGTTTCCTACTAAAAAAGAACCGTTTAAAATTCTTTTATTGGTAATGGTGTTTATCCCAGAACCTGCTGTTGCAGATACTCTAAAACCTATAGGTGCAGTTTTGGTTATTAAATTTACAGAACCACCCAAAGCATCTCCATCCATATCTGGTGTGATTGCTTTGTTAACTTGAATCGATTGTATCATGTCAGAAGGAATTAAATCCATTTGTACATTTCTGTTATTTCCTTCTGCAGACGGTATTCTACTTCCATTTAAAGTTACCGAGTTTAATTGTGGAGAAAGCCCTCTAATGATAATATTTCTAGCCTCACCTTGATCTACTTGCATTGTAATTCCTGGAATTCTTTTTACAGCGTCTCCAATATTGCTGTCTGGAAATTTACCAATTTGATCTGTTGAAACCACATTGGTAATGTTTAAATTGTTTTTTTGGGTATTTAAAGCTTTCGATTGCCCTCCTAATCTGTAAGATTTAATCTCAATTCCCTCTAGCTCTATATTCGCAGAATTAAGTTGAATTTTTACACTTGTCGTTTCATTATCTTTTACAAGAATTTCTTTTTTAACATCTTCGTAGCCAAGGTATGTAACTTTAATTGTATGTTTTCCAATTGGAATGGCTACCATTGTAAAACGCCCCTCGAAGTTAGAAATACTTCCTTTTTTAAGAGTTTTAATTTCGATACTTGCACCTGGAACATACATACCATTTTCATCTGTAATTAAGCCTTGAATGCTTCCTGTTTGTGCTGTTACTTTTTGAGTTAAAAACGATAGGCATATCGTTAGAAAAAAGAATTTTAATAAATTAGTTTGCTTCATTTTTATAGTTGATTTATAAACCATAAAATTAGCAATGCCAAAGCATTTTTATCATTAACTAAATGAAAAGAAAATGATAAGTTTGAATGAAAATAAACGAGATTTAACGTTTAGGAAAATTTGTTTTTACAATAATTTTAATTGATATTTGATACGGTTGTTTTTCTAAATTTTGATAAAATCACAAAAAAAGACCATCTTTTAAAAAATCGTCTTTTATGATAAATACCATTTATTATTTTTAAGGCGGATTTGTAGGTCCAAAATTCATTGGAATTGGTGGTTGCTGGTAATTTTTTATTTCTCCATGTGCTTCTTCGAACTTACGAACATTTTCTACCAAAACTTTAGTAAGTCCATTTCTACCTGAAGAAAGTTTAATTTGTATTTTTACGTGAGAATTCACAAGGTTTCTAAAAGCGTTTTTGTCTTAATCGGAGTTGCTAGTAATGCGAGACAAATCCATAAAGTTTCCATATAATTCAACTTTTTTATTATCTTTGTTAAAGTAAACCGACAAATAAACTGAATGAAACCAAAATTTGAGGTAATTTTTCTTGAACAAGCTATTGACTTTATGAGTAAAATAGATGCTAAAGCAAAAAAGAAAATTTACTATAATTTGGATAAGGCAAAACTTGAGAATGACCCAAAACTGTTTAAGAAACTGACTGATGAAATTTGGGAGTTTAGAACACTTTACCAAGGAATTCAATATAGACTTTTTGCTTTTTGGGACAAAAACGATAAAACTGAAACTCTTGTCTTATCTACTCACGGAATGGTTAAAAAAGTGAGCAAAGTTCCAAAAGCACAAATTGAAAAAGCATTAAAAATTAGAGCTGAATTTTTTGGCGAGTAAACTTGAAATTATGGCAACTAAAAATAAAAAGATGAAAATGATGACACTTGACCAAATGAAGGACAAAGACATCGGAAAGATTGGAACGCCAGAGCGTGACAAATATGAATTTGACTTGCGAATGGAAGTCCTTGGCGATATGATTAAATCTGTACGAAAAGAACGAAATTTAACACAAGAACAACTTGGCGAATTAATTGGAGTTCAGAAATCACAAATTTCTAAATTGGAAAGAAACACGAAAAACGTGACTATCGAAACAATTTTAAAGGTATTTAAAGCCTTAAAAGCAAACGTCCGATTTAGCGTCGAAATGAATGATTTTGACTTTAAAGTAACGTAAAGCACTACTAGCAACAAAGTTTTAGTAAGTACATTTCTACCTGAAGAAAGTTTGATTTCAAATTGTATTTTTACGTGAGAATTCACAAGTGTTGTAAAATCTTATACTTCTGTTGCTGGGTTGTGAATTGATTTCAAATTGTATTTTTACGTGAGAATTCACAAGCAGGATGGTCAGCATTTATAAGTAAAACAGGTTGTGAATTGATTTCAAATTGTATTTTTACGTGAGAATTCACAAGAATGAAAACAAACTTATCATTGTAAGTATAGTTGTGAATTGATTTCAAATTGTATTTTTACGTGAGAATTCACAAGCAGGATGGTCAGCATTTATAAGTAAAACAGGTTGTGAATTGATTTCAAATTGTATTTTTACGTGAGAATTCACAAGGAGCGTCCCTATCGGAGATTGTTTTGCCAAGTTGTGAATTGATTTCAAATTGTATTTTTACGTGAGAATTCACAAGCTTTAAAAACTTGTTAAAAATGGCTGTTAGGTTGTGAATTGATTTCAAATTGTATTTTTACGTGAGAATTCACAAGTTTAGAAATTTTGTTAGAACATTTATATGCGTTGTGAATTGATTTCAAATTGTATTTTTACGTGAGAATTCACAAGATAAGTACGTTAAACGCTTATAAGTCAGGCGTTGTGAATTGATTTCAAATTGTATTTTTACGTGAGAATTCACAAGGATATTGCCATAATTATTCATCATCTAATAGTTGTGAATTGATTTCAAATTGTATTTTTACGTGAGAATTCACAAGTTTTAAATCTTGCTTCTTTTATCATTGTTAGTTGTGAATTGATTTCAAATTGTATTTTTACGTGAGAATTCACAAGTAATTATGATTTTCGTTTTGGCTAACGCAAGTTGTGAATTGATTTCAAATTGTATTTTTACGTGAGAATTCACAAGTCTTTTGCAACTCAAATCTTTGGTTTGTAAGTTGTGAATTGATTTCAAATTGTATTTTTACGTGAGAATTCACAAGATCGTAAAGTATTGTATATTTGTGATGTGCGTTGTGAATTGATTTCAAATTGTATTTTTACGTGAGAATTCACAAGTGGTTATAGTTTTACCACCACCAGAACCACGTTGTGAATTGATTTCAAATTGTATTTTTACGTGAGAATTCACAAGTGTTGTTTTTTATTTCGACTAAATTCTGATGTTGTGAATTGATTTCAAATTGTATTTTTACGTGAGAATTCACAAGCAGTGGTCATCACAGCAGCCGTGGCCGAGTGTTGTGAATTGATTTCAAATTGTATTTTTACGTGAGAATTCACAAGGTCTAGCGGTTCGCATCGGCAAGCGTATGGGTTGTGAATTGATTTCAAATTGTATTTTTACGTGAGAATTCACAAGCAATAAAAATCATGATATTACTTATTCCTAGTTGTGAATTGATTTCAAATTGTATTTTTACGTGAGAATTCACAAGTCTATTTAAAGCAGTTTCTTCTATCTCTTCGTTGTGAATTGATTTCAAATTGTATTTTTACGTGAGAATTCACAAGTATCGCGTTTTTGTTGCTTGTTCTGTTCTTGTTGTGAATTGATTTCAAATTGTATTTTTACGTGAGAATTCACAAGTTTTGCTATTTCAGGGATTTTATACATTCCGTTGTGAATTGATTTCAAATTGTATTTTTACGTGAGAATTCACAAGGTCAATCCCAAAATATTGAGTAAAATCAATACTTTGGGATTCCTTTTTTAAATTAGAAAAACAATACTCTTAGCACTTTTAGAAACAAATTACAGTTATTTTTTTAATTCTATTTTCTAAAATAATTGTAATTGTTGGGTGGGTTGTGGCAAATCTATTTCTTTAATACCATGAAAAAGCTCCATATTTGCAAATTGCTTATCTGTAATTTCTAAAATACAGACTTTACCGTGTTTGGGTAAACTTCTTTTTACGCGTTTTTTATGTACTTTAGAGTTTTCTCTACTTGGGCAATGTCTTAAGTAAATAGAAAATTGAAACATGGTAAAACCGTCGGCAATTAGTTTTTTACGAAATAAGCCTGCTGCTTTTCGCTCTTTTTTGGTTTCTGTTGGTAAATCAAAAAAAACTAGTACCCACATAATTCTATAAGCGCTATATCTATTTTCTGACATTTATATTCTAATCTAACTCTGGATATTTAATTTGCCTTAATTCTCCTGTAAAACATTTATATAAACTCGATGTTGTAGTCGTAACCGCTACAAATAAAGGTCTAACCACTCCATCTATAAAGACATCTTGTGTTGCAATGGTTAAAATTTGGGCTTTTGCCGGTTTCGTTAATTTAAAACTATCTCGATAACTACTATTCACATAATTAAAAACTAACTTATCTACAAAAGGTCTGTAAGGTTCCATAATATCATCTGCCAAACAATATGCATTGTATTTATTTTTATGGAAAATTCCTAAAACTGGTAACATGCCACTACTAACCAAGGCTCTCGCCACTATACTTCTTAAAACTGCATAACCAAAATTTAGCAAATTATTAGGTGTCTCTCCAAAACGTTCTCTCGAAAAATTATCAAACAAATGTTTCCAGTAATATTGTGCAGCCATTCCTTCTCTATTGCTTGTATCGCCACTTTTTACCGTCAATTTATATTCTGTTAAAGGCTCTGAAAATTTATTATTCAAATTTAATAACGCTTCTTGGTTTGCTATTTTCTGCTCAACGGTTTGTTTCCATAGTTGTTTTTTTAGAGGTTCTGAGGCTGCTAATTGATGTTTTATTCTTTCTGAATATTCTGAGTGTCCATACATTGGCAACATCATTCCAAATGGTAAATGATGTTCATCGCAACTAATAACAGCTACATTATTGCCTTGTAATTTTATTAAGAGCTGATTGCTAATTGTTATTTGATAATGGTCTAACATTAGCAAAGCTATGTCTTCTATTGGCACTGTACCAATTATTTCTTTACTTTCTGGTTCTTGAACAACTAGTTGCTTTTGCTTTAATTTTAGGTAAGACGGGTTGCCTATGTAAATGGTTCTTTTAATCATAACTGCCTTTATTAATACTCTCCTACATGAACTATTTTTCCAATATGATTAATTCTTATTTTTACTATATTTCTTAAAGCTTCGGTATTTCTAATGTGAATATATGATGTACCTCTCAATTCTTTTACATCATTAACAGTGGTTTCTAAATGATGTCTAAACATATAATTTTTTGTAGCAATTTTTTGAACTCGAAATAAATTATTACTAATATTTTTTTTATTATTTTTATCTTGTAAATCTACTTCTGTAGGCCTAAAATCGTCTGTAGGAAATAGAAACATTTCATTTTGTTTCATTGTAAACAGAAACTCCCAACCTACTTTAGAGTTGTAATCTTTATCTATAATTGATAGCCCTGCATTAACTCTTGCTACTGCTTCAAAGAAAGAAACTACTTTTTCTTGTAGCTTACCAGCTTTATCTTTATAGATTGCAACATGGTGATTATTTCCAGTACTTACAAAATCGTTTTCTATTTTTTTTTCATTTTCATTTAAAATAATTGCTCCAAAATGGTCTTTTTTAATATGTAAATTTTCGGCATTTTTAACTCCACTAATTAAAATTCTTTTAATGGAAATACCTTTTTCTTTATTTAACCAAATAGGGTTGTTTGCCAAGTTTGAAAATGCTTCTTTGGGTTTATTGTTATAATCTAATAATCTTTTTTCTAAAATTCTTCTAACTCCAACATCAATTATTTTTTGAATACTTTTTAGGTCTTTAAAATTATCTGGATTTACTTCTTTTCTAATCGTATAATTATTTTTAAAAGTTTTTATTTTAACCTGCTCTGGCATTAATTTTCCTTTTGAAAAATAAATTGGGTTTTTAGCAAGTGTATTTTTTCCTGCAAATGCTTTTTTAGCATCTCCACCAAATTCTTGTAATCTTTTTAAAAGTGCTTCTTTATAAGCAGGTTTTGTAACTGTTTGTATTTTTTCTGCAGTAAACTTTGCATTTACTTTTTCAATTTTTATAGTTTCTTCTTTTATTTTACCATAAACGGTTTCTTTATGTAGTTGGCCACGAGGTGTTAATTGAACTTTTTCTAGATATTTATCTTTTCCTTTAGTTTTAGTTTTGTTTTTATTTTTAGTTACTACTTTATTTTTGGTTTTAAATGATATTAAAATTTGCTCGATATGTTCTTTAGCTTCTCTTCTAAAATTATCTGTTGGTAAGATAAATTTACGTTTTCCTCTTCCGTTTTTATCTTTATAAATTTTTGTAATTTTTGTTTTATACCAAATAAGTTACTGTTTTTATAATCTTCTTCTGTAGTTTTTAAGTTCGTTATAGTTGCCAAATTATTTAAATATTGAATATGGTTTTCTGTGGTAAATGCAACTGCCAAGGCATCCATTGCATGATGCCTGTGATCATTCCTTTTTGTCCAATTTATTATCTTTTCTACTTTCTTACCATGTTTTCTATCTTCTAATTTTGTTAAGCCCAATTCTCTGTATTTAGGCAAATTCAATTCTTTCATTACATTTATTAAATCCCAATCTTCACGAAGTTTATCTGTAATTTTACCAACTGTGGGTGTTACTTTTCTAAAAACTTCTTGTAAAATTTGCCTTGCTTTTTTTGCTATGTATTGACTATTTCTTAAATCTCTTTCTATAAAATCTTTTGGTAAATCTTTTTCTGAAAGTAGTAGTTTTTTATATTTTCCTTTAGTAATGGCACCAGATTTTAAAGCACTTTCTACACGAGCTTTATAATTTTCTAAATCTAAATTGTATTTATTGCTTATAAAATCAAAAGCCAAAGTATTCGCTTTCTCTAAATTTATACTTCTGTAAGCCAATGTTTTGTTCGAAAAAGAATCATCAAACAATTTCGCTTTGGGTATAATATGCTCAATATCAATTTCTTTTGAGAATAGTTTTTCTTGTGGTATGTGTTGGTTTGTAAATAAGGTTTTATAATTGTTATCTTTTAATTCTTGGTATAACTTATATTTAACAACATCGTTTCTTGTTGGGTTTTTAATATAAAATTCATTTCGTAAAATTTCTCTAATTTTTTCATTTTCTAAAGTTGTTTTATTAATATACTCTGTAGTTTTTGCTCTTTCTTTAGCAGATTTTTTTAATTCTCTTGCCAATTCTATTCTTACCTCATCTGGCTTACCGTATTCGTCTATAATTTGGTTGACCACGTTTACCATTTGATTTAAAATTTTCTCAACAACTGGGTTTCTTAGACTATTTTTCGGTAATAAATTTAACCTATCTTTTAAGACACGATTTTCTAGTTCTTTTTTACTTAGAGAATTAGAGTGATTATATTTAGCTAGTTTGCAAGCCTCGGAAAACACATTACCATCAATTAAAAAGGGCATAATTTTCTTTATCGCTTTGGCGCTTAAACTTCCATAATCTTGTTGTAAAGAAATATTTGCCAACATATTTGCATATTGGGGTTTAAAACCATATTTGTGATGTAATTTCTTCTTTAAAGCGACATTAGAATTTCCGTAAACCATTTTATCTTCGGCTAATATTTTATCTCCATCTTCTGCAGAATATAGTAAATGCCAAAACTGATAACTTTTTTGTTTATCAAAACTATTTCCTTCTAAATTAGCATCGAAATCTAAAATTTCGGGGTTTATACCTAAAGAAATAAAAACA
Organism: Polaribacter batillariae; assembly: GCF_017498485.1. Lineage (NCBI taxonomy): Bacteria > Pseudomonadati > Bacteroidota > Flavobacteriia > Flavobacteriales > Flavobacteriaceae > Polaribacter > Polaribacter batillariae. The sequence goes on from NZ_CP071795.1 coordinate 1,040,848, forward strand.
GCTTTTAATTCTTTTTTAATTTCTTTTATTGATTTTTTATCCCAATCGAAACCATAACCTTCGTTTTCTGCTATTTTTTTATAAACTTCATATAGTTTTTGATTGGTATTGTTCCCTTCAATTCCTTCAGGAAAATTCGTTTTCCAAATTTTACTATTTAAACCCGCAAATTTTAAAACTTCTCTTTCTGTTAGTTTTCCAAGAGTATTTAATTTGTTAAACAACTCTTTTTTATCTTCTATATCTAAGATTTTCTTCTCTTTAGTTTCTGCATTTATAAACTCTAAAATATTTAAAATTGCCCAAATTTTAGATTCTTGAAATAGTGGAGACGATTTTGGAACCGCTTTATGGTTTTTCTCGAAACTACAATCTGAAATTAGGTGTTTTTGCGATTTTAATTTTCGTTGATAAAAAATAATAACATCCCTAACTTCTTCTTTTAATTTTGAAGTTAATTCTGGATAAAATAGGGCTTGTGTTTCCCAAATTTTCTCAAATTCATCTAAATAATCTTGTCTATAAAAAACTTGGTTTTTTAAGGGAGTATGTTTATTGGCTACTATTTGTCTGTACAAATTTTGCCCTACAGTTTCGTTATTAAAATAGAGTTCTTTACTTCTATCGCTAATAGCACCTAAATACCCACTCGATTTATTAAGGTTATTATTAATTTCGACTAAGACATAAGCAACTTCTTCTATTTTTAATTGATTTAAAATTGCTTCGCTTCGCCATTTGTAATGCTGTTCTTTAACCTCATCTCTTTTTCCTTTATTTTCAGCAGTATAAATGCCATGAATCGCTAAAAACCGTTTTCTGCTATTTTGTTGTCCTTGCCCTTTTAATTTTCGATAAAAATCATCAGTTAAAATTTCTGGGTAAAATTGCTTTTGAAAATCCCATACCTTATCAAACTCAGTCTGTAAATCTGAACGATAAAATTCTGGAATAAACTTTTTTCCATCTTTTAGCAAATTATACACATATTGTCCAACAGTAAGGTCCTTATCATATAATTCCTTGGCAATTGCCATTCCGTCAATAAAGTTTCCTTCTTCTTCGTTTTTTGCTTTTCTACTACTTTTGTAACCACGTTTTTTATTAATCGATAATAAAACACGAGCAAATTGATCTAGCTCAATCTTTTCGCTCGCAGATTTTGCTCTTAATAATAAAGTTTCGTGTGTTGAGTTTTCGCCCACTTCTGTAAGAAAAGTGTTTTTTGAAATAATTCTATTTTTGATTAAAATATCAATTAAATTTTCTCTGCGAAGTTTAAAGCGCTGTAAATTTCTTCTTGCAGTTCTTTTTTGAGTTCTACTTGCATTTGGAGACAAACCCTTACCAGCTAAAAAATCATCTATTGGGCTTTTAGACTCTGTAACTTTACCACTTTTATCGATTTTACTAAAATTATCGTACTGAATAATTCGAACTCCTAATTTTATAATTTCTGATGTTTCGTTGGCGTTGGAATTGTTCGCTTCGTTTACTAAAGCCCAACCAATAGAATTTGTGCCTAAATCTAATCCTAAAATCTTTTTCATATCGTTTTTTTTATAATCTTAAAAAGTAAAGATGACTTCAATTTCTAAATTTAAGAGAAAAAATAAAAATTACAATGTAAAAATTCGTAAATCAAAGAAGAAGATAAAAAAAAGCGACACTTTCGTGCCGCTTTAAATGTTTTCACAACGGAATAATCCTTATTGTGAATTGATTTCAAATTGTTCTGCAAATATAAAGGAAAATATTTAATTGCTATTTACAGGATTTCGTAAAGTAGCTAATTAAACCTTTTTACCCCTCTCTAAAACAGCTTTAACAATAATTTTAGCATGAATTCTAGAGTTTTCTATAAACCATTTATGGGTTTCCATGCCACCACAAATAACGCCAGCTAAATAAACTCCTTTGATATTGGTTTCCATCGTTTCTTTGTTATAAGATGGTATTTTTTTACCGTCATTAGAAAAACTAATACCTATTTGTTCTAAAAAAGTAAAATTGGGTTTGTAACCTGTTAAGGCCAAAACAAAATCGTTTTGGATTGTTATTTCTCTGTTTTTAGTATTGATGATTATTTTATCTTCTAAAATTTCTTTTACGGTAGAATTGTAAAATGCTTTAATACTGCCTTCTTCTATTCTATTAATAATATCTGGTCTTACCCAATATTTTACACGTTGCCCAACTTCTTTTCCTCGAATAATTAAAGTTACCTCTGCTCCTTTTCTGTAACATTCTAAAGCGGCATCGATTGCGGAATTACTCGCACCGATTATAGCTAATTTTTGTCCTGCATAAAAATGAGGGTCGTTATAATAGTGCGAAACTTTCGGTAAATTTTCTCCTATAACATTTAGCATATTGGCAATATCGTAAAAACCCGTTGCAATAATTACATGGTTAGATTTGTAAGTGTTTTTATTAGAAACAATCGTAAATTTATCTTCTCCCTTAGAAACTTTAGTTACTTTTTCAAATAAGTTAATATTTAGTTTATTCGAGGTTGTAATTCTTCTGTAATATTCTAACGCTTCGCTTCTTCTTGGTTTTGCTTCTTTGCTAATAAACGGAATTTCGTTGATTTCTAACTTTTCTGAAGAAGAGAAAAACTGCATATTTACAGGGTAATTATATAGCGAATTTACAATGGGTCCTTTTTCTAAAATTAAATAGCTTAACTCTTTTTTTTGAGCTTCTAAGCCACAAGCAATTCCTATGGGACCTCCACCAATAATAACAATATCGAAAATCTTCATATTTTTAAATTACCTCTTTTTCTAAATAATAAACCTCTTCTAAATTTACTACCTTTTCTTTTTGTCTTCTAAAAACATGTTTGGGTTTTAAGTCGCTAATATTACTAATGCCCATTGCTGCAACCATTTCTTTAATTGCTGCAATGGTTTTATGATGGTAATTTTTTACTCGTACATTTTTTTTCTCTACAACCAATGCTTTTACCAAATCTTTATCTTGGGTAGCAACACCAACTGGGCAGGTATCTAAATTACACTCTCTTGCTTGAATGCACCCTAAACTAAGCATAAAACTTCTTGCCATTGCAACAGCGTCTGCCCCTAAAGCCAAATACCTTACTACATCAAAAGCATCAACAGCTTTGCCGCTTGCAATAATTTTAATTTGTTTTTTTAATCCGTATGCAATTAGTAACTTATTTATAAAAACCAAGCCTTCGATTAATGGAGTGCCTATATAATTAGAAAACTCTAATGGGGCAGCTCCTGTGCCTCCTTCTGCTCCATCTACCGAAATAAAATCTGGATAATTACCAGCAAGTGCAAAGGTTTTAATCATGTTTTCGATTTCGTCGTTGTTTCCAACACATAATTTAATTCCTACTGGTTTTCCTTCAGATAAATCTCTTACTTTTTGAATGAAAACAACCATTTCATCATAATTTGAAAAAGCGGAATGACCTGGAGGCGAATCTACTTTTGTAAACGGCGTAACAGCTCTAATTTCTGCTATTTCTTCGGTATTTTTTTTGGCAGGTAAAATACCTCCATGTCCTGGTTTTGCTCCTTGCGAAAATTTAATTTCAATCATTTTTACTTCTGGACGAATGGCATTTTTTTTAAAAGTGTTATCGTCGAAAATTCTTTTTCCTTCTCCATCGAATCTTCCTGCCCCAAAATATCCTGTGCCTATTTGAAATATTAAATCGCCTCCTTGTAAATGGTAAGGAGAAATTGCGCCTTCTCCTGTATTATGGGCAAAATTACCCATTTTTGCTCCTTGATTTAATGCCTTTATGGCATTTTTACTAAGCGAACCGAAAGACATTGCAGAAATATGTATAATGGAACCACTATATTTTTGCGTGCATTTATCTGAACCAAAAATTACTCTTTCTCCAGCTATTTGATGATGGTCTCGTGGAAACATCGAATGTTTTACAAATTCGTATCCTTTTTTATACACATTGTGTTGTGTACCAAAAGGAACTGTTTCTATTTGTTGTTTAGAACGTTGGTACACCAAACTTCTTTTTTCTCTATTTATAGGGGTGCCATTTAAATTATCTTCTATAAAATATTGCTGAATTTTATCTCTTTCTTCTTCGAAAAACCACCTTAATCTTGCTACTAATGGAAATGCTCTTAATAACGAGTGTTTGGTTTGTAAACTGTCGTAAATTGCAATTAAGGTTAAGATTCCTGCTATCGCCAGTAAAATTATAGTGCCTGTTTGTGGTATAAAATAAACCAAAACCCCGCAAAGAACTGTTGCTAAAATAAGTATAGAAAGTATGGTATTTCTCATGGAATAAGTTTTCGAATTAAAGAAACTAAAAATAATATATTCTATAGATAAAGTCGGTTTATAAATTTAATAATTACAAAAGTACAATGAAATAAATTTATCTTTATAAATCGCCGTTTTTTAAGTGCGTTAGGGATTGAACGGCTTGTTTGAGCTCGCCCGCTTTTTTGCGGGAAGCGAGTAGTGAAAGCCCGCTCGAACGCCCAAAGAATTGTATAAAAATTGAGTGATACAAAATAGAATTAGTTATTTACAAATTTTTCCCACTCGGCAAATTTTTCTTCTTTCATAACGCGTTCCATTTTTACTTGTCCGCCTTTTTTCTTGTTTTTATCGCTCCAATCGTAAAATTTTTCTGTTGGAATTAATTGCACTTTTACTCCTTTTAAAGCTTTGCTTCTAGCGACTTTGTAATTTTTATTGGCGTTTTTTAAAAAATTGTCTAATGCAGTGGCAACTTCCTCTTCGTTTTTGTTTAAATCGGTTCCTAAATACCAAGAGTGGTAGAATTCGCCGTCTTCGAAACGCTTTGCGCAAATGGTGTATTCTGGAATTAAAGTGTCGAATTTCTCTTCTAAACTTTTAATGGCATCGTCCATTTTATTAACAGACAATTGCGAGCCTACTGTATTTAAAAAGAATTTTGTGCGTCCTGTAATTTTAATTTCGGCTTTTTTTACGTCTGTAAACTTAATAGTATCGCCAATTAAATAGCGCCAAGCGCCTGAAACTGTACTAATTATTAAGATATAATCTTGGTTTGTTTTTACTTCTTTTAGCGTAAGTGCTGGCGCGTTTTGATGTATAGAACCGTCTTCGTTTATGTAATCTGGATTCATAGGCACGAACTCGAAATAAATTCCGTTTTCGGTATTCAATTGCATGGCGTCTGTTTCTGGCCTTACTTGTGTGGCAATGTAGCCTTCGGAAGCCAAATAGGTGTCTATGACCGTAATTGGTTTTCCTAAAAGTGCGTTGAAACTTTTTTCGTAAGGACCAAAAGCTACGCCGCCAGAAGTATAAACTTGCAAATTGGGCCAAATTTCGTGGATGTTTTTTAAATTGTGATGCGCTATTACTTTCTGCAACATTAATTCTATCCAAGCAGGAATTCCGCTTAAAGCACCTATGTCCCAATTTTTTGCATTTTCTGCAATGTGTTGTACACGTTCGTCCCAATCTTCTATTTTAGCAATTTCTTCTCCAGGTTTGTAATATCCTTTAAACCAAAAAGGAATATTACTGGCACTAATTCCGCTAATTTCTCCTTCTAAATGATCGTCTTTTTCTTCTAAATCTGTAGAACTCCCCAACATCATAATATCTTTTTCGAAAAAATCTGCAGGCAAATCGAAATTACTTAAAGCGGTAACTTGTTTTATTCCTGAACTTTTTATGGCTGCAATCATTTCATCTGTAACAGGAATTTTTTTACTGCTTTTTCCTGTGGTTCCAGAACTCAAGGCAAAATAAGAAGGATTTCCAGGCCATGTAACATCTTTTTCTCCTTCATGTAATTTGTGCCACCATTCTTTTTCGATGCTATTGTAATCGAAATAAGGAATTTTTTCAGAAAATATTTTTGGAAAGTTTTCTGCATTTAAAATATCGTTAAATTGATATTTTTCTCCAAACTGCGTATTTTTTGCTTTTTCTAATAAGTTTTTAAGCACGTTTTCTTGATTTTCGATATGGTTTACCTCAGATGTAAACACCCCTTTAAATCGATTAAGCCTTTGATAAGATTTCCTAAGATTGCCATTGGTTATTTTTTTTACAAAGATGGAGAATAAAACAAAATTATTTGAACTCATTAGATTTAAAAATTACTTCGATTCGATAATATACTTCGATTCGATAATAAATGATATCCTTCTTGTTTATATGAGCTAATTTTAAGACGGATTGCAATAAAACAATTCTCTACTATTTTGTTACTTTGATAAAAATAAAAACCGATATTATTATGAAAAATGTTAAAAATGAAGCCGAATTAATTAAAAACCTGAGTTCGATTAATAAATTGTCAACTGATTAGACTTTACAGTCTGATATTTTATAGCAGGTTTTTTTGGTAAAAAGCTATATGCAATAAGACCTGCGATTATGTTTGACAAGAAATTAGTAAAACTTCTATGTCTAGAATGTTCAATTTGACAAATATTTTTGAGTTCGTCATTTACGGTTTCAATAACAGAGCGTTTACGCAGTAAAATTTTATCACTCATTGTCATTAAAGAATTCTTCATATTGTTTTTAATATGAGTAATTAAATGCAATCCATCAGCAAAAAGTAACTGCATTAAATCTTTTCCAACATAACCTTTGTCCGCATATAACTTACCATAAATTTTATCTAAAAAAGACTTCTTTTTTAATGGCGTTCTATCATCAACATTAGCTTAGGTTATGCAGAAGTTTAGGATTTCACCTTTATCATTTATAACGATATGCAATTTAAAGCCATGGAACCATCCTATAGTGGATTTTCCAGTGGTTGCAATGCCTTTAAATACTTTATTATTCTTAATTCGTTTGGGGCTGCAAACTCTAACAGGTGTAGAATCTACAAAAGAAATACCCGTAGAATTACCTAAACAACATGTCTTTAAAAATAAAGTCATTGGCATGAGGTTTTGCTGCATGAGTTCTGTAAATCTATTGTATGAAACTGTAGCTGGGAAATCATCTTGCATATGCTTTTGCAAGTAATACACGTAAAAGTGTTTAAAGGTCCTAAAACCACTAAGCTGAAACAAAATGGTAATGGTAATTACCTCGCTATTTGACATAACACTGGGACGTTTTGATGGATTGCCTAAAAGGTGTTTACTGACTATTTGGTCATATTCTTTACAAAATTCATCAACAAGACAGAAAATTTCAGTAATTTTTTACTAGAAAAAAATGCCTAAATTTTAATCGAACTCAGGTTAAAAAATACGAAGAAAAAGGGTATGTAGAAAGCTATAGAGTTGCTGACGATAAACTGATTGCTAACAATGCAAAAAAAGAATACACGCCAAAAGATGTAAAAATTGTTGCAGAACATAGGTTCGAAGGGATGAGCAATCCGTCTGACATGTCTATCTTATATGTAATTGAAACCCAAGACACAAAAGGGACTTTAGTGGCTTCTTATGGCGCTACTGCAGATTTAGAAATCGCAGATTTTTTTAAGGAAATTCCTAAGAAAAACATCTCTAAAGACGAGAATATTTTTATGTAAAACTAAAGTTTTGTTTGGTTTTCGTTGCCTAATTTGTATAGGTTGCCATCCTTGTAAATGGTATTATTTTGTTGGCGAATTATTTCGATTAAATTAAAAGTAATATAAAAAAAGTTAAAACAATAACGTTTATAATATAGCCATGGGTATTTAGCCAAATGTTTATTTTCTCTAAATATTTTGAACCATTTGAACCTAAAGAAAAATAAATGGCTAAAGGCAAGATAGATATAAATAAAACGGCTCCAAAAAAAGGCATTGCTTCTAAAAAGGAATTGGATTCGCTATTTAAAAGATTTGCAACACTAAAAGCAATTGCAATATCTGTTGGCATAAAAGCAATTAAACAAAACCCAATAACAAAAATTTTACCTAAAGAGGCTGTTGAAATACCTTGCATCCATTTTGGTGGTTCTGTAATTTTATTACGATTTACTATCGAACGAATTATTAAGAATATAAATACTACAATTAAAAAGTATTTAACCAAAGGCTTATTGCCTATAGAAGCCTTGTGCAAATCTGTAATATTTGCAAGCAAATAATATAAATAGGTTGTAGATATTAAAGTAGCTATTATGGCTAAAACGTAAACTAAAGAACTTTTTACGGGATCTTTTCTGGTAATTAATAACATACCCACTAAAATTTGGGGGCCCAACATTACTGTTAGTGCCAGAGGTAAGATTGCAATGTCTGTCATTTTTAATTTTTACTGTTATTGGTAATCTGCTATATATAAATTCGGAAAATACGTTTAGAAACAAAATAAAGAATTTCTTGAAACCAACTATCCTCGAAGCAGAACAATTTTAACGGAAACCTTGATACAGAAGCTCTAGGAATTCTTTTTGATGAAGTTATTCAACAACACTATCAATTAAAATTGTTAACATCTCTATAGCAGCTTGTGCGATTTTTGTTCCTGGACCAAAAACACCAACAGCACCAGCATCAAATAAAAATTGATAGTCTTGTGCAGGAATTACCCCACCCACAATTACCATAATGTCTTCGCGTTCGTATTTTTTTAGTTCGGCAATAACTTTTGGCACTAAAGTTTTATGTCCGGCAGCCAAAGAAGAGATTCCTAAAATATGCACATCGTTTTCTACAGCTTGTTTTGTCGCTTCTTGTGGGGTTTGAAAAAGTGGCCCAATATCTACATCGAAACCCAAATCTGCATAACCCGTAGCAACTACTTTTGCGCCTCTATCATGCCCATCTTGCCCTAGTTTGGCAATCATAATTCTTGGGCGTCTTCCTTCTAATTCTGCAAATTTATCTGCTAGATCTTTTGCTTTTTTAAAGAGTTTGTCTTCTTTTATTTCTTTACTATACACGCCAGATATGGTTTTATGAACTGCTTTGTGCCTGCCAAAAACGACCTCTAAAGCATCCGAAATTTCTCCTAAAGTTGCTCTATTTCTTGCCGCATTTACAGCCAAATCTAATAAATTTTTATCCTGATGAATATCAGGATCTTTTTTATTTAAACTCAATTTTGCAGCTTCAGTTAAAGCTACTAAAGATTTTTTAACTTCAGCAGTATTTCTTTCTAATTTTAATTTTTCTAATCGTTCGATTTGAGAATTTCGAACAGCTTCATTATCTACTTCTAAAATATGTAAAGGATCTTCTTTTTCTAATTGATATTTATTTACCCCCACAATAACGTCTTGTCCACTATCTATTTTTGCCTGTTTTTTTGCTGCAGCTTCCTCAATTCTCATTTTCGGAATTCCTTTTTCGATGGCTTTTGTCATGCCTCCCAATTCTGCAACTTCTTGCATTAATTCCCAAGCTTTATTGGCAATTTTTTCTGTTAATTCTTCTACATAATAACTTCCAGCCCAAGGATCTACTGTTTTTGTAATGTGAGTTTCTTGTTGCAAGTATATTTGTGTATTTCTTGCAATTCTTGCAGAAAAATCTGTGGGTAATGCAATGGCTTCGTCTAATGCATTTGTATGTAAACTTTGGGTACCACCAAAAGCGGCTGCCATGGCTTCGATTGTTGTTCTGGCAACATTATTAAATGGATCTTGCTCTGTTAAACTCCAACCACTTGTTTGACAATGCGTTCTTAAAGCTAAAGATTTTGGATTTTTAGGATTGAAATCTTTTACAATTTTTGCCCACAACATTCTTGCCGCTCTTAATTTTGCGATTTCAGTAAAATGATCCATTCCAATGGCCCAAAAGAACGATAATCTTGGTGCGAAAGAATCGATGTCCATCCCTGCTTCTATGCCTTTTTTTATGTATTCTAATCCGTCTGCGAGTGTGTATGCCAATTCAATTTCTGCAGTGGCACCAGCTTCTTGCATGTGATAGCCAGAAATAGAAATCGAATTAAATTTTGGCATTTTCTTACTGGTATATTCGAAAATATCTGCAATAATTTTCATAGATGAAGCAGGAGGATAAATGTAGGTATTGCGCACCATAAACTCCTTTAAAATATCGTTTTGTATCGTTCCTGATAACAATTCTGGCGAAACTCCTTGTTCTTCTGCTGCCACAATGTAAAATGCTAAAATGGGCAAAACAGCCCCGTTCATAGTCATGGAAACCGACATTTTATCTAAAGGAATTTGGTCGAATAAAATTTTCATGTCTTCTACAGAATCTATGGCAACACCTGCTTTGCCTACATCTCCTTGCACACGTTCGTGATCGGAATCGTAACCTCTATGAGTTGCCAAATCGAATGCAACAGACAAGCCTTTTTGCCCAGCTTCTAAATTTCTTCTATAAAAAGCATTGCTTTCTTCTGCTGTTGAAAAACCTGCATATTGTCTTATTGTCCAGGGTCTTTTAACATACATTGTGGAGTAAGGTCCTCGTAAATTTGGCGCAATTCCTGCCACAAAATCTTCGTGCTTAAAAGATTTTAAAGGTTTAGACACCTCTTTTTTTAGCGTGATATTTTCTACTGATTTTCTACTCATTTTTCTAGCTTCATTAAGCTGTATAACTTTATACTAATTGCTTTAGATTGTTTTTCTTTCGCCTTAATTTTTCGCAGACAATAGCTGTAGAATAAAATTCCAATTATTATTGTAAATGCAATACCTACTATAATAAAATTTATAGCTCCTTTAAAATAGATGTACAATTTATCTTCTAAAAAAAATATAATTAAAAGCATAACAAAGCTAAAACCCGCTAAACAAATTGGAATTGTTTTTTTAATGTATTCTATTTCTTTTTTTAATTGATCTTGTTTTTTCTGCTGTATTAATATTTCTTTTTTCTTCATTCATTTTTATTAACGATTCATTAAAAATTGCTTTCATTTTTTAATCGTTGTTTTTCGTGATTTTCTGAAAGGCGTTTTCTAATTAATGGGGCAATTAATGTTTTTATATTTCTTTGTTTTAGAAAAGGATCTATTTCTAATTTACTTTTCATAAAATCTTGTTTGTTTGCTTGTAAGTTTGTGCCTAATAAAATAAGTTCTTTTTTCGCAAATTGTTTTTCTTCTTTTACGGCACTTTCTTTTATTTTTCTTTGAATATTGCCTTCTTTTAATTGTTTTAAAAAGCCACCACCTTTTTCTATTTGTTTAAAAATAATAAGAGCTTTTTCGGCTATTTGTTGTGTTAGAGACTCTATATAATAGACTCCGTTTGCAAAATTTTGGGCGTTTTTTAAACCACTTTCTTCTTGTAAAATTAGTAATTGGTTTCTTGCTATTCTTTCTCCAAATTCATCTTGTTTTGCATATATCGCATTGTAAGAAATATTGGCAATTGTATTTGCACCACCCAAAATGGCACTCATACATTCGCAGGTTGTTCGTAACATATTTACATTGTAATCGTACAATGTTTTGTTGCGTAAAGAAGGTTGCACAAACAAATGAACATCTTCTTTTTCTTTAATATTATATTCATTTAAAAGTGAAGACCAAAGCAAGCGAAATGCTCTTAATTTGGCGATTTCGTGAAAATAATTTCCACCAACAGAAAACTGAAAATGAATTTTAGAGGCGATTGAAGCTCCAAAATGATTTAAATATTCATTCGCATGCGCCAATGTATATGCTAGTTGCTGAATGTTGTTTGCCCCCGCATTTTGATACAAATCTCCAGAAACAGAAATCGAGTTTTCGGTAGAATTTACAATACTTTCTAGCTTTTTATGATCTTCTTTTAAGTTAACGAACCAATTACCACTTTCTGAAAAATTTCCAAGAATATCTGTTTGAAAATAACAAATTTTGCTATTTACAAATTCGGATATTTTTTTTGTAAAAGAATCGTCTAAAAAGTTGAATTTAAAATAAATAAAAACTTTTTTATATTGAATTTCTTTTAGTACAGCTTTAAAATCGAATTTAGATTTTGCCACAAATTGTAGTGCAGTTGCCCCTCTTTTTAAAGAATCTAAGGCAAAAAGATTGGCTTTTTCTTCATCATTAATAAAAATAGTTTGGCAAGTTTTAAAATTTTCTTTGGGTAAGTTAATTTTTATATGGTTTCTGTCTTCCTTTGTGTAAAAAGGTCTTACAGTAAGTCCGTCATTTGTTTTCCAAAGTAATGTTTCGTTATAATCTGCACCTTTTAAATCTACTTGAATTTTTTGTTTCCAAGCAGCTGGCGAAGTTCCATTAAAATTGTCAAATAAAAATGTGCTCATTATTTTTTTATGGTATCGAATTCAATAATATAAATATCTTCGTTTTCTTTTTTCATTAGATATTTTTCTCTGGCAAAACGTTCTAATTGTAAGGAATCTTGTAATTTTTTTATGGTAGCTTTGTCTTCTTTTATTTTTGTTTTATAAAATGAGATGGTGTTTTCTAAATCTTCTATTTCTTTGTTGAATTTACGATGTACTAAATAAGAGTTGTCATCAAAAAAAAGCATCCATATTACAAACGGAATTAAAATTAAAACAAAAATATTTGTTAGAATTTTTACAATTTTATTTTCTTTTAAGTTCTTTAAAATCATTATATTACAATCGTTCGTTTATAACTGTTCTAACGATATCTATGGCAACAGTATTGTATTTATCATTAGGTATTATAAGGTCTGCAAAGTTTTTTGTTGGCTCTATAAATTGTTGATGCATCGGTTTTAAAGTTGTTTGATATCGGTTTAAAACTTCGTCTAAATCTCTACCTCTTTCAGAAATGTCTCTTTTTAATCTTCTTATTAAACGCTCGTCTGTTTCTGCATGTACGAAAATTTTAATATCGAACAAATCTCTTAATTCTTTATTATTTAAAATAAGAATGCCTTCTACAATTACTACTTTTCTTGGGTGTATTTTTACAACATCTTTGGTTCTATTGTGCGTTACAAAAGAATATACAGGTTGATTGATGGTTTTGCCATTTTTTAATGCTTTTAAGTGCTTGATAATTAAATCGAAATCAATTGCTCTTGGGTGGTCGAAATTAATTTTAGAGCGTTCTTCGTAAGTTAAGTTATCGGTTGCATTGTAGTAAGAATCTTGCGAAATTACACAAACTTCGTCTGAAGGTAGTTGTTTGATTATTTGATTTACAACAGTTGTTTTTCCACTTCCTGTTCCACCAGCAATTCCAATAATTAGCATAAAAATTTACAATTTTAGTAAAAACTCGACTTTAAAAAGTAAAGATATTATAAATATATAAATTTTGTGCTATCCTGGTTCTTTTTCAGAACCTACTTCGTGTGTAATTAATCCTCTAAAAGCGTCGAAAACAGTATTTCCTTCGTACAAAACTTTATAAACCTCTTTGGTTATAGGCATATCTACATTATAATCTTTTGCTAATTCCATAACTACTTTTGTTGTTTTAACGCCTTCTGCAACTTCATTCATATCCTTTATAATAACTTCTAATTTTTTTCCTTTTCCTAATTGAAAACCTACATGATGATTTCTACTTTTTGAGCTAGAGCAAGTGGCGACTAAATCACCTAAACCTGTTAGCCCAGAAAAAGTTCTTCTTTTACCACCCATGGCTATACCCAATCTTGTTAATTCAGACAAACCTCTTGTAATTAACGCAGAACGCGTATTATCACCAGCATTTGCTCCATCACCCATTCCTGTGGCAATTGCCATAACATTTTTTAAAGCACCACCCAATTCGCTTCCAATTACATCTGTATTTGTATAAACTCTAAACAAACCAGAACTAAAAACGGTTTGTAATTTTTTTGCAATGGTTTTATCTGCAGTAGAAATTACAGCTGCTGCAGCTTTACCAAAATGAATTTCCTTTGCCAAATTAGGTCCTGTAAGTACTCCTGCTGGATGTCCTGGCATGAGTTCTTCAATAATTTGAGTCATTCTCATTTTAGTAGAAATTTCTAAACCTTTTGCCAAGCTAACAATAGGAACCCAAGGTCTTATGTATGGTTTTGCTTCTAATAATACAGCTCTAAAATGTTGCGATGGTATTCCCATAACAATAACATCTGCATTTTGTACGGTTTCTTTTATAGAGTTTGATGCTTTTAAACCTTTATGCAATTTTGCATTAGGTAAATATTTTTCATTGGAATTATGCTCGTTAATTTCTTTTACGGTTTCCGGATTTCTTGCCCAAAGTGTAGTTTCGCTATTTTTGGCCGTTAAAGACGCAACTGTAGTACCCCAAGAACCACCACCCAATAAACCAACTTTAAGTTTCATAATTATTGTTTTAAAAAGTATTTTATGACAAGATACTTATTTTAAAAGTTTTAAAAGGCATGAGATGTAAAAAAAGACGAAGCTGTTACAAAAGTAAATTTAACGGTCATTGTAAGCATTCCTAAAATCAAAATATATTTTGATTGAAAGTAGCGAACGAAGTTATCGAAAAATCTAAAATACTGAAATTCAATAAATAAGATTTCTCCATTACAGTCGAAATGACAAATTTTTATACTTTCGAGACAGTCTCGTCTTTTTTAGCCTAATACCAATTTCTTATTTGAAACTTTTTTAGCTTTTAGTCGTGAAGATTTTTGCTTCTTAAATAATCCATTAACATGGCAGTTCTATCCGTCATAATTGCATTGGCTCCGTTGTTAATTAACCATCCCCAAACAGCATCTGCACCTTCAGTAATTACTTTTTCATCTGTATGACCAGCTGTTAAATCGTCCCAAAGAGGAATGGTTAATACAGTTATATTTTTTGAATTTAAATATTTAATTTGTTTAAAGTTATTAGAACTCGTAGAAGGAAACGTAACTTCGTATGCAAAAGGCGAAATCGTGTTATTGTATTCTTCTACATACTTATTGGCATCTGTAACATTGTCTATTAAAATAGGCATGTAAATTATTTCTTTCATTAAATCTCCATATTTATCGAGCATATATTTTGCGGGTTTGCGGCCTTTAAAAATAGCTTGTTTTATAGTACCTGTTTCTTTTAAAACTGCGTAGGCTTCTTTTACAGTTTCACCTTCTACTTTATCTAAATTGATTAAAATTTTATCTTTAGCCAACTCCATAACTTCTTTTAGAGTAGGTATTTGATGTATAGAACCTTTTACACCGCAGGCATTTTTTAAACGTAATTTTTTAATTTCTGCCAGTGTAAAATCGCTTACTTTGCCTTTTCCGTTTGTGGTTCTATCTACAGTTTTATCGTGCATTAAAATCATGTGTCTATCTTTTGTAAGACGTACATCTATTTCTACAACATCTACCCCTAAATCGATACAACGTTGTATGGCTGCCAAGCTATTTTCTGGTGCATAACGCCAATCTCCACGATGTGAAACTGCTAAAATATAATCTTTTGAAGGGTTTTTTAAACGTTTTAAAATGGCAGTTGCTTTGGTTTCTACTTTAGCTTCTTGCGCGTAAAAAGTGGTCGCAAAAAAGAATACAAGTATTATAATTTTTTTCATTATTGATATTTTTTTATTGTTGATGTTTTTTATTATTGATGTTTTCCTTTCTCTCTTAAATAAGAAAGGAGTAAGGCAGGCCTGTCTGTTTGAATAATATCTACGTGATTGTTTAAAAACCAGTCGTACACTTTTGTATTTAGCGCGGCTTTTTCATCATCATGGCCACCATTATGTTTTGGCCAAAGTGAATTTACCCAAATACTTGCGCCTTGTTCTCGAATGTTTTTAAATTCTTTAATTAATGCGATTGTATCTTGTGGTACAGTAAATTCGAATGCTACAGGAATGTTGTTTTTATCTTTTAAATACTCGTTTATAATTTGTTTAGAATTCGGGTTATTTAAACGAACAATAGGCATAAAGTTAACTTTGTTTAAATATTTACCAAACTGAGTTTCTACTTCTGCTTTCGTTTTGTTTCCTTTGATAATAATTTGAGATAATGTTCCGGTTTTTTTCGCAACTTCGAAACACTTATCGAAAATTTCGTAGCTCTTATCTAAATTTACTAAAATTTTATCTTTACAAACTTTTAAAGCTTCTTCTAATGTTGGAATTTTATGCGGAGTTTCATGCCCAATTCCGTCTAAAAGATGTAAACTCTGTAAATATTCCCAAGTTAGTTCGGTTACCTTTCCTTTACCTGTTGTGGTTCTGTTAATGGTTTTGTCGTGCATTAAAACGAGTTGCCCGTCTTTGGTTTCTTGTACATCTATTTCTACCATATCTACCCCCATTTCTATACAATTTTTTATGGCTTGTATGGAATTTTCTGGTGCATTTCGCCAATCTCCTCTGTGAGCAACTACAATTACGTCTTTATTTTTAGAATCTTGCAAATTCGTAATTAAATCGTTAATTGTAACTACTTTTTTTGCTGTAATTTTATTCTCTTCTTTTGGGGTTGCCTCTTTGCAATTCATTAAAAAAAGAAGAAACAAAAGACTACACAATAGTTGTATTTTTTTCATCTTAATTAATATCCTGGGTTTTGAGTTAAAGCTGTACTTGCCGCTATTTGACTTGCTGGAATTGGCATTAATAGTTTATTAATATCTGTAATTCCTAAGACCGTTTGTGCTCTTTCTTGACGTAGCAAGTCGAACCAACGATGGCCTTCCCAAACCAGCTCTAATCTTCTTTGCAAATCGATTTCATTAAAAACAGTATTTTTATCTTTTGTACCAGTATATGGTGTTAATTTTGCTCTTTTTCTAATTTCATTTACATAAAAAATTGCTTGGTCTTGGTTATTTAATGCATTTTCTATTTCTGCTAGCATTAGCAATACATCTGCATATCTTAAAACTACCCAATCGCTACCAGCATCTGTTATCACTGTAGTTGGTACTGCAATTTTATTGTTGTAGGCTTCGCCACTAGATAATTTACCTACATATACATCTTTACGAGCATCTGTGGCTGCATATAAATTGTAAAAAGATTCTTTTAACACACCATGCCCTTTGGCACCACTTAAAGAGTTTACAACTCTACTTGTTGGATTAAACATTCTGTAGGCGTCTGAACCTTCTTTGTTTGTATTAATACCTGAAGCGTATTGTACTGCGAAAATAATTTCTTCGTTTAACTCATTATCAATTGCAAAAACTTTATCTGCATCGATTAATTTAAAAATTTGGGTATTTACGACTTTTAATAACTGTGTTTTTGCATCTGCATATTCTTTTAAGGTTAAAGCTACTTTACCTAATAAAGTATATGCTGCAGATTTTACGACTCTACCTTTGTTACTGTCATTACGAGTTGGTAATTTAGAAATTGCGTCTTCTAAGTCTGCTTTAATTTGTGAATAAACTTCTGTAGTTGCTGCTCTTTTTTGATCGAAAAAGTCTTGTGGATTTTCAACTTCATCAATAATTAAAGGAACATTACCAAAAATTCTTACTAAGTTAAAGTAGTATAAAGCTCTAATGAATTTCATTTCTCCAATTCTTGCTTGTTTGGTATCGTTATTTTCGTAGGTAACATTTTCTATTCTGTTAATAACAATATTGGCTCTTTGAATGCCTTTGTAAGCATCTTGCCAAATAGTACCTATTAAGCCATTTTGTGGAATTACATTGTAATCGTCTAATTGCCCATAAACACCACCATCGTTTGCAGGTGTTGCATCGTATGCATCTTCTCCAGGAATTTCTCCTATTGCAGGAATGGCAGTATTAAAATTTCCTGTAAATTGTAAGGATGCATATACTGCATTTACAGCTTCTTCTAATTCTTTTTCATTGGTATAAAATTTTCCAGATACCTTATTGGTAATAGGTTCTTGTAATAATTCGTTTTGACAAGAAATAGTGGTTAAAGCGATTGTGATTAAAATTACTATAATACGTTTCATAATATTGTATTTTTTTGTTTTTAAAGTTGAATTCTTGCACCTATTAAAAAAGTACGAGCAATTGGATAGTTTGCACCTGTATTATACCCAGAAGTTAATACGTTAGAACTGGTTCCATCTGGATTCCAACCTCTATATTTTGTAAGTGTAAAAACATTATTTGCAGAAAGGTATAGTTGAAAACTAGATACTTTTATGGCTTGTAAAACCGAAGGAGAAAAATCGTATGCCAAACGAATGTTTCTAAGTCTTAAATAATCACCATTATTTTTTTCTACTACAGAAGAGCTTCTAAGTTGCTTTCTAGAGTTAGAAAAGTTTCCAAAATTTGGTTGTCCTAAAAATCCGTTTGGATTGTTGGTTGGGTGGTATCTGTTTTTAAAATAATAGGTTGTTGGTACAGAAAAACCTTCTCCAGCTTCTGTTAACGAAGCCATATCTCCATCCATTAAAGTTCTACCAGTAACCCCAGTAAAATCGAAACTAAAACTAAAGTTGTTGTAAGCCACATTTGCACCAAAACCATAAGTAAAGTCTGGTAAAAAAGAACCTTTAGAGACTTTATCACTTGAGTCGATTTTTCCGTCTTTATTAATATCTTTTACTTTATAATCTCCGGTTAAAGTTCCACTAAGGTGTGGTGAGTTATTTATTTCTTCTTGTGTTTTATAAATTCCTTCGATTTCGTAACCATATATTTCTGCGATCGAATGACCAATTTTAGTTACAAAATTTTCGTCTCTTCCAGTGGCAATTACGTCTTGGTCTGGTCCTAAAGCTAAAACCGTATTTTTATAAGTGGTAATATTTGCATTAAACCCAATATTTAATGCACCTAACTTTAAATTATTGGCAGAAAGGTCTATTTCAAATCCTTTATTTTCCATTTCGCCAATGTTTGCTAATACTGTATTGTAACCTGTTTGTTGTGGTACTGGTAGGTTTAACAACAAATCTTTTGTATTGGTTTTGTAATAAGCAGTGCTAATATTTAATTTGTTAAATAAACGAAAATCTAAACCAATATTTAGAGAAGAGGCTACTTCCCAACCTAAGTTTGGGTTTGGAGAAGAGGTCGTAATAAATCCTGGTGCTAAAGCGTCGTTAAAAACATAATTAGAGTCTGTAATTAAGGCTTGAGAACCATAGTTTCCTATTTGATTGTTTCCTGTTTTACCCCAGCTTGCAGATAGTTTTCCAAAGTTTAGAATGTCGTTTTCTGGGAAAAAAGACTCTTTCGTGAAAATCCAACCCGCAGATAAGGAAGGAAAACTTCCCCAACGATTATTTACACCAAACCTTGAAGAGCCATCTGTTCTAACTGCTGCGCTTATTAAATATTTTGTTTGATAATCGTATTGAATCCTTGCTAAATAAGATTCTAGTGTCCAAATGGAAGAATTGTAATCAGCAGAATACGCACTAGCACCAGCGATATTTTGAATGTTATCATCTGGGTAGCCTGTTCCTGTTACTTTCGTGAAATTGTTAAACTCTTTTTGAAAAGTATGTCCTGCTAAAATGTTAAAACTATGGTTGTTAAATTCTAAACTATAATTTAACGTGTTTTCTACTAAATAATTATAACGAAATTGCTTTGTTTCTTCTCCATTTGCATCTTTTCTTGGAGCAGGAGTTCTGTAAGAACCAATACTAGAAGGGTAATAATAATCTTTATTATAAGCATCATAATCTCCACCTAAAAGCAATTTATAAGTTAAATTATTTAATATTTCTGCTTCAACAAACATGTTTCCAAAAACTCTAAACCTTTTTTTATGGTCGATTACTTTTGTAGAGGTTGCTAGTAAATTTTCTACAGGAGTACCATTAATACGAACGCCTTCTAATTCTCTTTGCTCGCTAATAACCTGTTCGCTAATATTTAGACTTCCGTCTGTTTTATACGGGCTGTAATAAGGAAAACTTAATGGAAGTAAACCTAAAGCACCAGAACTTCTACTTCCTTGGTTTTTGGAATTTAGTATGGTAAAACTTGGATTTAGCAAAATGCCAAATTTAATTTTATTGTTGATTTTAGAAGATAAATTAAATGAAGCAGAATAGCGTTTTAAATCGGTTCCAATTACAACACCTTCTTGATTAAAATACCCTAAAGAAGCATAATAATTTGTTTTTTTATTGCCACCAGATGCAGAAAGGTTGTAGTTATACATGGGCGCAGTTCTAAAGGCAACATCCATCCAATTTGTATTTGTTAAACCAGGTTGCCTATCTAAATAAGGTTGTAGAAAATCTAAGTTCAGCTCACGACCGTCGATATTTCTACCATTTAGTTTTTTGGTAACTCGTACGCTATTTGGGTCAGAAGCATTTCTATTGCTAGGGTCTTTAGAAACATACCCCCAATCTCTCGCTTCTTTTAAAAATTGTGCATGTTGGTAGGCATCTACTAATTCTACTCCAGAACTTTGTTGTTGAAAACCAACATAAGTATCTAACGTTATTTTAGTTTCTTGGTTATTTTTCCCCTTTTTAGTAGTTACCAAAATAACACCATTTGCTGCTCTAGAACCATAAATAGCAGCAGAAGCAGCATCTTTTAAGACACTAATATTTTCGATATCGTTGGTATTAATAGAGTTTAGAGAGCTCCCTTCAGATAAAGGAAAACCATCTACCACAATTAATGGGTTTGTACCTGCAGTTAACGTTCCAACACCTCTAATGGAGATATTTGAAGAAGCACCAGGCTGCCCATTACTTTGATTTACAACCACACCAGATATTTTACCAGCCAACTGTTGGTCTAAAGAAACAGAAGCTACTTTATTTAATTCTTTTGCATTAATTTTACTAACTGCACCAATAACTTTGGCTTTCGACTGTTTTCCATAACCAATTACAACAACTTCTTCTAATTGGCTAGCATCTTCTTTAAGCTTTACTATAAGCTGGTTTTTACCCTTAATGGCTACTTCTTTTGTAGTGTATCCAATATAAGAAATAACAAGTATTGCATTGTCATTTGCAACATCTATAGAAAAGTTACCATCGAAATCGGTTTCGGTACCTTTTGTCGTTCCTTTTACAAGAATACTAGCTCCTGGCAAAGGATTGTCTGCTTCGTCTGTAACCATTCCACGAATGCTTTGTTGTTGTTTTTCTGGTGTTTTAACAACAGGTTTTCTTTTAATAATAATGGTATGGTTTTTTATTATTTCAAAAGTAACGTTCTTATTTGATAAGCTATTCTTTAAGAGTTGAGTAATTTCGATTTCGCCCTTTTTTATTTTAACTTTTGGTGTTTTTTTAAATAAATTTTTAGGATACACAAAATTAAAATCACTCTGTGTTTTTATGATTTTAAATACTTGGTCGATGGTAACTTCTTTATCACTTTCGATATAAACCTTGTTTTGTGCTATTGTGTTTTTTGTATTGAAACTAAAAACGGTTGTGCACATTAAAAAGATAAAGGTTTTCATAATTACTTTGAATAATTGTTTCCTACATAAGAAACTAAAATTAATAGGACTAAATTTCATAAGTTTGCATGTGTTAGTTAAATATTTGTTTTTAATTGATACGTGATTACTTGGGGACGAAGTTGTTGACACCGCCAAATGTTTATACTTCGTTCCTTTTTTTTTATTCTAAAATTATTTTTTTATCCATTATTTTAAAGTTTTTAATTGTTCCGAAATTTTTAATACTGTTTAAAATATCTTCAATTTGTTGTTGTTTTCTTAAAACTCCAATAAATTCTTCATTTTCTATTTTTTTATTTTTAATTATAATATCTACATCATACCAACGAGATAGTACTTTCATCATTTCTTTTATAGATTTATTATCGAAACTAAACAAACCATCTTTCCACGAAATTTCGTTGTAAACATCTACTTTTTTTGTAGTTAAAGTATTTGTTATAAGGTTGTAATTTAATTGTTGATTTGGAGTTAATTGTTGTTCCTTATCATTTACATCTATAGAGATTTTACCTTCTACCAAAGTGGTGTAAATATTTGTTTCATCTTTATAGGCTTTTAGATTAAATTCTGTTCCTAAAACATTAATTTCTTGTGCGCTATTAATTACCTTAAATTTTACACCTTTGTGTTGTGTGCTTGGTGAAACAACGAAATATGCTTCTCCATACATCAATTCGACTTTTCGTATTTTTCCATCTAAAAATGTAACTGGATACTTTAATTGTGTTTCTGAATTTAACCATACTTTAGTACCATCAGACAATTCTAGAAAAAAATTACCCCCTCTAGGTATTGTTAAATAGTGGTATGCAATTTCTGTAACTTCTTGTTTATTAGGCTTATAAACCAATTTTTCTCCATTACTATTTGCATTTTTTGTCGAAAAAGACGCTCCTTTTTTTAACTGGATAGAAGTTCCGTTTGCCAAAGTTAGTGTCGCTTTGTTGCTACCAGGTATTATGGTATCTATATATTTAGAAATGTTTTTTTCTGTAGTTATGTTAAAAGACTGGTTTTTATAGAAGTAACTGGCAGCTAAAATTCCTACGAACATGGCAGCAATAGCAAATTTAAACCAGTTTTTTTTAACAATTGATTTGGTTTTTTTGTTTTTTTTCTGAATTGCTTCCCTTTTTAAAAGAATATTTTCCCAAGCTTGTTCTTTATTAATCGTTTCGTATTCAGAAAGTCTATCTACCACTTTTTCAAAATCTATTTTTTTAGAAAACGGATGTTCTTTATACTGCTGTTTTAAAGCTATTTTTTCTTGAGCTGTAATTATTTTCAGCTTCTTTTTAATGATAAGTTTCGATATTTTTAAAATACCCTTCATACTACCTGTTCTTTTGTATAGAACAACACAGATTTAAAATGGTACTACTAGAAATGTATTTTTTTTGAAATATTGATTCGTTTATTGCTAAATAATAAGAAATAAATAGTATTTTCTATATCTCTAAACTGTTCTCTTAAAATCTTGTAAGCTTGAGATTTAAGAGTTTTTACAGTTTGTAGTTTGATGCCTAAATTTTCTGAAATTTCATTATTTTTTATTCCTTTTAAGCTAAGTTTTATAATTTCTTTCTTACGATCTGATAATTTTTCTATTGCCTGATGCAACTGTTTTACAATTTCTTCTTCTAAAATGTTTTTAAAAAAAAGATTATCGTCATGCAACGCCTTAATTGTATTTAAAGAATGTTTGTCTTTTACCTTATAATGCTTTATAATATTGTAACATTTATTACGAGTTGCCTTATATAAATAAGCTTTAAGAGACAAATTGTCTGGGAAAGAGTTGTTTTTATTCCATAAATCTACAAATAGATCTTGTACTAAGTCTTCGCTAGTTTCTTTTAATGGTAAAAATCTTGTTGCATAAAGAACTAATGCCTCGTAATTATCGTCGAAGATTTGCTTAAAATCTTGTTTAATTTGTATATTTTTTGCCGCTACCAAGAAAAATTAAGATATTAAATTAGTAATTATAAAATTACAAATTACAATAAAATAACTTTATAAACTTACAATATGTATATTAAGATTAGGTAAACTATTTTTTAAAGTATGGTAAAGAGCTAAAAAAATGAAACCTTTTTTTTAGCATTTGTAAGAATTTTATCTATTGATAATAAGGTTTTTGTGAGACTATTAAGTTAATAAAAAATGTAATTTCTTAGTGGTTTTTACGTTTTCTTCCAAACCAATAAGGCAAGTAAAGTAGATAAGATTGCGGCACCAATCCAGAAAAAAGTAATGGTATCGAAATTATAAAGTGTTTCTCCGTTTATTACAGATTTGTTATTTTCTATTAAATAGCCACTTGCAATATCTTGAATTCCTGCAGCAGCATAACTCATAATTCCAACAATTCCTAAAGCAGCACCAGAAGCTTTTTTAGAAGCAATATCAACGGCCATTAAACCTCCTAAATAACAGATTAATGCCCCAATTGCCAATCCGAAAATAACCATACTTATGGCGTCTAACCACCACATATTTTTAGGTCCCAATAAGAAAAGTGAAAGCGCAAACACATTCATTAATCCAAAAATTAAAGCAGGCGCATTTCTTCTTCCTTTAAAAAGTTTATCTGAAACAAACCCAGAGGAAGCAGTTCCTAAAATTCCAAAAACGGCACTAATAGCCACTAAACTATTGGCTTGGGTTAATGTATAGCCTTTTGCAGCTTCGAAATAATAAGGTCCCCAACTATTTACGGCGTATCTAGAAATATACATAAATGCACTGGCGAAAGCGAGAATCCATACGTTAAGGTTCTTTAAAACACCCTTTTGTTCTTCCCAAGTAGAGGTTTTTACCTTTTTAAAATCTTTGTTTACAGGAGGTAAACCTTTGCTTTCTGGTGTATCGTGGAAAAATAAGGAAATCATTAACGCACCTAATAAACCAACCATTGCAGCAGCTCTAAAACCCCATTCCCAACCAAAGTAAGAAACTACCACTGCTGTTAAAATATAGGTAAGCGCTTCACCAATATTATGACTGGTACTCCAAAAACCATAAAAGCTACCCCGTTCTTTGTCTTTATACCACCTAGATAATGAAACAACACAAGAGGGAGCCCCCATAGATTGTACCCAACCATTTACGCCCCAACAAATAGCGAAAAACAAAAATGCGCCTGTAAACCCCATTATTAAATTTGCCAAGGCAGAAATTAAAAGACCCACTGCCATAAAACGTTTAATATTGCTGTGGTCTGCTAAAAAACCATTGGTTAGTTTACCCACAGCATAAGAAAAGAATAAGGCAGAACCAATAATGCCCAATTCAGATTCTGTTAATACACCAGCATCTACAATTGGTTTTTTAACTACATTTAAACTTAAACGACACACATAATAGAAGCCATAACCTAAAGTTGCGGAAATAAAAACTTGCCATTTTAGTTTTTTGTAATACTTTTTTTGAGCATTTTCTGCTAAAGAAATGTCTTTTGAAGCTGATTTTTTGAAAAATTGAAACATATACTTTTTTAAATTTTTGATAGGGTAAATTAGAAGATACATTCGTTTGTATCTTCAAAAAAAAATAGGTTGTAAAAAAATAATTCTATTTATGAAGTCCTTTATCTCGAAGATAGTTTAAGAGTAGTTGAGGTCTATCCGTTTGTATCATATTTACACCTTTTTTAATATACCAACCATAAATGCTATCCGTTTTTACTAAGGCCATATCATCTTCATAACCAGCATTTAAACTTTTCCATAAAGAATTTACCCAAATCCGAGAACCCTTTTTTCTAATTTCTTTAAATTTACTAAGTATGGGAGATTTTTCATCTTTGAAAACAAATTCAAAGGCAATTGGCGAAAATTTTTCTATATATTCGTTAATGGTTTCTTCCGTGTTTTCTTCGTGAAGCACAACTACAGGCATAAAAGGGACTTTGTCTAAGTATTCTCCAAACTCTTTTCTAACTTCTGGCAGGGTTACTTTTCCTTTCATAATTACTTGATCTGTAGTTCCTGTTTTTTTTAGTATTTCATAGGCTTCATCAAAATAACTATAACATTTATCTAAATTGATAAGTATTTTTCCTTTAGCTAATAACATTGCTTCTTCTAACGTTGGTATCTTATGATGTGTTGGATGATTGGCACCGTTTCTTAAATACAACGTTCTCAAACTATCTAAAGTCCAGTCTTTTACCAAACCTTTACCTGTTGTAGTTCTATCCAATTTTTTATCGTGGATTAAAACGAGTTTTCCATCTTTTGTCTTATGGATATCTATTTCTACTATATCTACCCCCATATCTATACAGTTTTGAATGGCTTGTAAAGAATTCTCTGGTGCATTTCTCCAATCTCCTCTATGTGCAATAACCATTACATTGTTGGAATCAGCATTTTCTAACATTGCTATTAAACTTCGAATAGTATTTTTATTCGTTTTTTTTGAAGTTATATCATTTGCCCGTTGTTTACAAGAAACGAGCAAAATTAGCACTAAAGGAATGTATATAAAATGTCTTATTTTTAATATTGATGTTTTCATAAAATTTTATTTTGATTTGTAGGGACCAAATTTCTCTTTTAACTTATAAGTATTTTTATTATGATCTAAAACGAAAATTTCAAAACTATCTCCATTAGGATATACTCTAATAAAAAAATGCCCTTTTGTACTTTTATAGACTTTTTTTATTTGACGACCAAACTGTTTTTTTATTTCTTCGCCTACAAAAGGAGAAAAAACATCTGCTTTGCTGTCTTGAAGATTGTTTTGAACTTTTTTCGAAAAATGCGGGTCATGTAAACTTTGATGAGCGATTACTTGAGGTTTCAGTTTTTTTAAAAAGTAAGCGTTTGTAGCATCTTTATGGCCATGGTGGTCTAAGGTTAATACATCTACTTCTCCAAGAATTTTTCCTATTGAAGTTTCAATATCATAATCTGGATAATCATTTATCCCTGGCAAATCTCCACCAACATAATAATCGAATTTTCCATAAGAAATTTTTAAAGCCAAACTTAAAGGGTTTTCATTATAATAACCTTTATTATTAACTAGTGGTGGGGTAAATGTATATTTACTAATTTCGTTATTTTTACCAGCCCAAATTAAATTATTAACCTTTATATTTCTAACTTCAAAATTTTTGAATTTTAATGGTTGATGTCTTAATATTATTTGTTTGTTAGTACCTGGAAATAACTGCTCTACTTTTAAACCAGCATTTTCTTTTTGATACAACAAGAATTTTAAGTAATTATCCATCGATAAATTTACCTTTCCATTTGGTTTTAATAAGTCAAGAGGATAATTGTATTCTGGATATGCTCTGTCAATTAATTTTTTTATAGGTATAATATCTCCAACGGCGGTAATGCCTGTTAATTTATAAGCTCCATTTTTTGCTATGGGAGTATTTCTAGTAACTTCTCCATAATGGTCGCTATGAAAATGGGAAATTAGCGCATAGTCTAGCGTATCTTTATCTAAAAAATAGTTAATATAGTTTGCAATGCGTTCTCCTGTAGAAATATTTTTATTATCGAAAGGTGGATAATATGGATGTTTTTTTCGCTGTTTTGCATCTCCTGCGTCAAAAAGTAAAGAAGTTCCGTCTGGAAAAATCATAAAAGAAACATTTCCTCCTCCAGAATGGATAAAATGGATATCTAAAAAACCTTCTTCCCACTCTAAAGAAGTTTTATTATTTACTCTATTATTTTCACAAGAAATAAAAAATAATACAAAAGATGATATAATAATAAATGATATTATTGCCTTTAATTTCCGCATAAAATTAATGTAGTTTTTTAGTTTCTAAAAATTTTACCATCTTTTCTGGATAATCAGTAAGTAAAATATTTGCCCCTTTTCGAACACACCAACCCCAAGCTTCTTCAGGTTTTGTTAGTGCTAAAGTATCATCGTGTCCAGCACACATTTCTTTAGATAGCGTTGTTATCCATACACTTATATTTTGTTTTTTAAACTCTTGAATTAAATTTAATGTGTGAGAATTTTCTGTTGAAAATCTGATTTCAAATGCACTTGCACTACCATCTTTTAAAAATGGAGTAACATACCTTGCAACATTATCAACGGTTTCTTTTACTCTAGGTATATAATGACTCTTTTCAAATAAATAAGGTGTTAATTTTTTTTGAGCTTCGTTTTTTTGATATGGTTCAACAAAAACTGCATGGTCCATTGTTTTTGTTTTTATCAAGATATTTTTAACTTCTTCAAAAGAATCGTTGGCTTTATCTATCATAACCAAAGTTTTTCCTTTTGCAAAGCGCATTACTTCTTCTAATGTTGGAACTAAATTATCTGTAATTTGTCCATCTCTATTTAGTATTTTTAAAGATTTGATATAAGATAAGGTACGATGGGAAATTTTTCCTGTTCCATTTGTTGTTCTTTCTAAATCACTATCGTGCATTACAATTAATTTACCATCACTTGTTTTTCTTATATCTATTTCAATGATATCTGTTCCTGTCCCTAATGTTCTTTCAAATGATTTAATAGTGTTTTCAGGAGCATTATTCCAATAAATACCACCTCTATGAGAAGCTACTAAAACATAATTATTATCTGGGTTATTTAGTTTATCTATTAAGAAATCTATTTTAGTTCGATTTATTTCAGAATCTATACCTGTTCCATGAGGTATATTTTTTTCAATTTCCTCTACGTCTAACAAGTTCTTTTTATTACAAGAATAAAAGATAGATGTAAAAATTAGGTAAGTGCAAAATAATTTGTGCATATTTTAAAGAGTTAAAAATAATCTCCTGTTTATAGATTATAAACAGGAAATTAAATTTTAAAAGGAGTATCTAGCTCCTAATTGCCATGTTGTTCCGAAAACAGAAATATTATCTTGAAAATTAGGGTTGAAAATGTATTCAAACCTACGAGCGTTAAAAGCGTTTAGTATATTTAAAGTAATTCCAAATTTGTCAGAAATATCATAACCTGCAGAAATATCTGTTTGACCATAGTCATCTCTAAATTTTAGACCGTCTTCAGGTACAGGTTTACTTCGTAAGAAATCACTTCTATAATTATATGCAACTCTAAAATTAAAATCATATTTTTCGTAATAACCAATTAAATTAAAAGAGTGCTTAGAATTATTAGGTAAATCATAACTTTCAGTTTCTCCTGTTCCTAAATCTATAACTTCTTTAAAATTACTATTTGAAAGTGTATAATTAGCTACAACACCTAAACCATCAAAAGGACTAGGTAAAAAAGAAAATGGTTGCTGGTAGTTCAATTCCATACCAACAATAGATGCTTGATTTCCGTTAACTGGTCTTCTTAAAGTATATGTTTGTCCGTCAAGTTCTACCTGCGTCGTTTCATTTGTAATAAAAGATTCTATATCTTTTACAAAAACAGCTCCAGAAACTAATGTTTCTTTTTTTGGATACCATTCCAAACCAATTTCATATTGATTTGCTCTAAATGGTTTTAAATTTGGATTTTTCTCTGAAATAGTAAGATTAACATCGTCAATTTCTCTATAAGAGGTTAAATCACTTAAATTAGGTCTTGTCATAACACGAGCATAATTTGCTCTTACAAATAAGTCTTTACCAATTTCATAATTGGCATTTATACTTGGTAGAACATCTACGTAACTAGACTTTACTTCACGATTAGAAAAATTTCCAGAAGTTTCATCTAACTCTAAACCTCTTGAAATTATTGATGTATTCACGAATCTTATACCTGCATTAAGTTTAATCTTTGTCCAATCAAATGTACCCATAATGTAAGATGCTGTAACATTTTCTGTAATGTCGAAGAAAGCATCTTTACGCTCCGCGTTTTTTAAATCAATTTGAGAAGCATAAATATCTCTTGCTTTATCCCAATCTGGAACCAAAAATTCTTCGGGTCCTTTTGCTTCATCTACATTGTCTAAAAAACCAGTAAATAATTTAGAAATAGGAGCAAAATCATCACTTAGACCTCTAATTCTATTATCAAAAAATGTCCTCTCTTTATTTCTATTAGTAAATTTTGCACCAAATTCTAGTTTTAGGTTATTTATTATTTTTGTGAAATCTGCCTGCGTTCCAAAAACTTTATCGCTTAAATTTAAATTACGTGCTCTTGCTTCTGTTACTGTAAATTGAGAGGGGTTGGTTAAATCTGTAGGAGTTTGTAGATTAAACCATTTTTTATCATCCTCAATACTGAAAGAAACCGTATTTATATTTTGTGCATAATATCTTGGTCTATCAATAAATCTTGAATTTGTACCATATGAAACAGTTGTTTCTAATTGCCAGTCATTACCCATAAACCATTTACCAGTTAAGCCTGATTGAAATACATCTGTATCATTTAATTGTTGCTGATTTTCTAAAACAATTCGTACATCTTGGAAATCTGCTGAAAGTAGAAGTGGTCCATCATTTTTTACATTAATTGCTTCTGTACCTTGTACGAAAAAAATAGGAGTGTAACGAGTTTCAAGTTGTTTGTTTTTTGAATATAGCGCGTCAAACGTAAGTGTAAAATTATCTGAAGGTCTATACTGCGAACCAAAATTAAAAGCAAAACGCTTAACGTCTTGGTTTTGATGAACGTATCTAGGTAGTGGTACTCTTACATCAGTAATATCATCTGTTCCATCATTATTAGTGTCAAAAGACTGGTCTCTATATCTTACAATATCGTAACCTTCTGAAGCATTTAAAAATCTATTGTATGTTATACCCACAATAATACCAAATTTATTATTCCAATTTTTCCCATACACTAAACTTGCTTTTGGTGTAATTTTATCTCCTTGTGTATTGTACAATCCTTCTAGTGATGTTACCAAAATTTTGTCTTTTATATCTAAAGCTTTTCTTGTTTTTAAATTAACAGTTCCTCCAATTCCACCTTCGTCTAATTTAGCTGTAGGAGATTTAAACACTTCAACTGCTCCAAATAATTCAGCGGGTATAGTATTAAAATTATAAGTTCTACTTGCTTCACTTGAATTTGGAGCGGCTTGTCCGTTTAATGTTACCTGAGTGTATTCTGGAGGCAAACCTCTAACACTAACTTCATTACCAACTCCACCTGCATTATCTCTTCTAATTTGAATACCTGAAATTCTTTGTATAGCTTCAGACATGTTTGATTGAGGAAATTTGGCAATATCTTCAGCAACAACAGCATCAACACTATTAACAGTATTTTTCTTTATATCAATAGCTTTACTTAAACTTTTACGATATCCTCTAATAATAACTTCATTTAAAGATTGCAAATTTTCTTCTAAAATAATTTTTAAATTATTTTGTCCTTTAATAGCTATCTCTTTAGAAGTATAACCAATGTAAGAAACAATAAGTATTACATTATCATTTGTAACATCTATAGAAAAGTTACCATTAAAATCTGTTTCAGTCCCTTTTGTAGTCCCTTTTATAAGAATACTAGCCCCAGGAAGTGGTTCCTTATTTATGTCCGTAACTTTTCCTGTGATTTTAGTTTGCTGTTGAATAGTATCTTCTGTAGAAGTTTTGTTTTTTGCAGGTTTTAAAATAATTTGCTTACCTTTTACAGAAAAGGAAATCTGTGTATTAGAGAATAATCTCTTTAAAACACTTGATAAGGGTTCTTTTGCCGACTTTATAGAAACCTTTTTTGTGTAGTTTATATGATTGTCTTTGTAGATAAATTTAAAATCTGTGATAGATTCTATTTTATTTAAAACTTCCTCTAAAACTACATTTTTATAGTGTAATGTAACTTTGGTTTTTTGTGAATAAGATTCAGTGGCTTGAAGCTGAAATAACGATACTAAGAATAACAATGTTGTAATTCTCATTTTTAAATTGAGTTTTATAGGGTAAGGTTTTTTTACTCTTACAGACCTAATTACTTTTTTCATATTTTTGTGGTGTATTTAAGTGATTAATTCATTTAGTCACACTATATAATCGGAAGATGTTCCAGCATCTTTCGGTTTTTTTTAATGGTAACTAAAAAGTAGATTTCTTTTATTTAAAATGTAAAGTACTTATTTCATTGGCTGTTTAGATTTTAGGTTTAGTTAATTATTATTTTATTTTTTTCTATTGTATAGTTTATTGGATGCACTTCATTTATTACCTCAAAAACTTCTTGAATAGTTTCTGTTTCGAAAGTTGCAGTAATAAAATCGTTATCTAATTTTTTATTATTGTTTATAATTTCAACATTGTAATGTCTTTCTAATTTTTTAATAATACTTTTAAAAGGCATATGTTTTAAAAGTATTTTTCCGTTAATCCAAGCCGTATAAATCTCGATATCTGCTTTTTGAACCTTTATATTTGAATCTTTTTTATTCCAATTTGCTTTAAAACCAGGTTTTAGCAAAGTGGTATTGTTTGCATTGTAATTATTTTTAGCATTGTACAAACTTACAGCACCTTCAACCAATACTGTAGTAATATTTGCGTCTTCTGGATACGAACTAATGTTAAATTGTGTTCCTAAAACACGTACATTCATATTCCTATTATTTACGATAAATGGGTGTTTAGGGTCTTTTGTAACATCGAAATAAGCTTCTCCACTTTCAATAAAAACCTGTCTTTCTTTTCCTTCTATAAAATTTACAGGATATTTAAAAGAAGTACCTGCATTTAAATTTACCTTTGTTCCGTCAGACAAAACAATGGCAAACCGTTTTCCATAAGGTACTTTTAAAGTGTTGTAAATAAGCTCTTTCGCTTCACTCTTTTTCTCGTACACCAATTCGTCTCCTTTTTGGCTTCCTATAACATTTCCTTCTTTATCCTGTATTTTAAAGTTTCCATCTTCTTCTAAAACAGTAAATTTTCCATTACTCGTTTGTAATGTAATTTTTTCCGAAGGAAGTGCAACTTCTTTTTTATTTTTAGAATTATTTTGCTGATAGAAATAAGCAAGAGAAACAAATATGGCTATTGTAGCCGCATATTTAAGAAAATTGGTAACTTTTTTAAGCCGTAATCTCTTTTTATCTTTGGCAATAAAATGAAGTATTTTTTTTTCTGAAGCAATAGCATCGAATTCTTTCGTGTTGAAATCTGAGAGATAATTTACTTTTACATACGCATTAAATTCCTTGATGTTCGAAGGTTCTTTCAACCACTCTTCTAAGGCGTTTAATTCTGATGCAGAAGCCTGTTTGTTTAGGTATTTTATAATTATATTTTGCACTTTATTCGAAATCATTCTTTTACGTATATGTTATTATAACGTTACATTTTTATTGAACCCTAACTTTTTTGATGCATTTTTTTTTACTTTCGCATAGAATAACTTCAAAAAATATCATTTTCTAAATGAACAATCATTTTTCTAATACGATTTCTCTTATAAAGTCTCTAAAAAATGGAGAATCTGAAGCCTATCGTTTTTTAGTAAAAAATTATCACCATCAACTTTGTGTTTATGGATTTAGTTTAACAAATGATAGTAGCTTGGCAGAAGACATTGTGCAAAATGTTTTTATGAAGATTTGGAGAAATCGCCAAAAATTAAAAGAAGATTTTGTTTTAAGAAATTATTTATACAAGTCTGTTTATAATGAATTTATAGACCTATATCGAAAACAGAAAAAAGTTTTAATGCTCGAAAAAATTCATATTGATGCACTAAATCTTATTGTTGAAGAGAATGAAGAAAAGAATTTAGAGAAATTAATTGGCCTTGTAAAAACAGAAATTGAAAAACTACCTCCAAAATGCAAGCAAATTTTTTTACTGAGTAAGAAAGAGGGACTTACAAATATCGAAATTGCAGAATATTTAAATCTTTCTATAAAATCTGTAGAAGCCCATATTACGAAAGCATTTTCTGCATTAAGAAAAAGCCTTGGAGACAAAGTAAAAACGATTTTGTTTTTAATGTTTAAGAAACGAAAAGAGGTGCATGCCGTTTTTTCGAATCACTAACACACTTACAAGCCATTTTATTGATTTAAAACACCTTATAAACAAAATTAATTTACGCTAACTGCCCACTATTGGACTCACAAAAATATTAGGAAAAATCTATATCGAACGAAATTGAGGTAAATATAGTCTTTCCACTCTAGTACCATTTATCATTAGAAAAAATGTAATTATGATTTTAATTTATCTCCAAAAATTAATAACAATACAATAGGAACAGCTAATAAAATAACCATTAATGTATTCGTAGAAATTAATGATGGAACTAGAATTAATGTAATAGCAAAACCACCCATTGCCCCACCTAAATGCGCTGCATGACCAACATTTCCTAGATTTTTTTTCATTCCATAAATAGAATATAGTAAATAGGCAATTCCGAAAATGTATCCTGGAATTGGTATTGGAATAAAAAATAAATATAAACTCATGTCTGGATACAATAATATAGAAGAATATATAACTCCAGAAACCGCTCCAGAAGCTCCAACCGCACTATAATAAGGCTCTTTTTTGTGATAAAGTAAAGAATACAAACTTCCTGTTAACAAACTACCGAAGTAAATTATTAAAAAATTAGGCGTTTTTAACACTCCAGAAACAATTCCTCCAAATAAATACAATGCATACATGTTAAATGCTAAATGCATCCAATCTACATGTAAAAAGCCAGAGGTAAACATTCTTACTTTTTCTCCAGATAAAATTCTACTAACTTGAAATTTATAGGTGTCTAAAAAAGAATAATCGTTAAAACCTTTCATCGAAACCAAAACATTGGCAATAATAATAAATAAAACGGCGCTATTTATACTTTCTATCATACAACAAACATAATAAAAACCTTTAGAAATATCTCTTTTCGTTTTAAATTTATATCCGATATTTGCAAGATAAAACCTTATTATGCAATTTCTTGTTTTTGCACTTACATACCCTATTATTTGGATACTCTCGAGACTACCAATGAGATTATTATATATAAAGTCTGATGTTTTGTACTTTCTGATCTATCATGTTATTGGCTATAGAAAAACCGTTGTTTTAGAGAATTTGAAATTGGCTTTTCCAGAAAAACCTGAAGAAGAACTTTTAAAAATTAGAAAAAAATTCTTTAAACATTTAATCGATTTAATGATGGAAAGTGTAAAAGCTTTCTCTATTTCTGAAAAAGAAATTTTAAAACGGTACAAGTATAAAAATCCAGAATTAGTAAATTCGTATGCCAAACAAGGAAGAAATATCGCTTTGGTTGGAGCGCATCAAGCAAATTGGGAATGGTCTGTAACCATGCCATTGGTATTAGACATTACTGTTTACGGAACATACGCACAACTTCAAAATAAATACTTCGAAAAGAAAATTTACAAGTCTCGAAAAAGATTTGGTATCGATGGTTTTGATACTTCGAATACGATAAAGGGAATGCAAAGTAATTTCAGTAAAGGTTTAAGAGGTGCATATATTTTATTAAGTGATCAATCTCCACAACCTCACAAAACCTATTATTGGCGAGAATTTTTTAATATAAAAGTTCCAGTGCATACAGGTGCAGAAATGCTTTCGAAAAGATTTAATTTAGTAGTGATCAACTACGTTGCAAAAAAAGTAAAAAGAGGTTATTACGAAATAGAATTTCAGTTAATAACGGAAGCTCCAAAAGAATTTAAAAATTATAAAATTACAGATTTATATACTAAGTTAACAGAAAAAAACATCTTAGACCAACCCGAATTCTATTTGTGGTCTCACAAACGATTTAAGCATAGAGATAAAGTGCCAAAAGAATTTTTATAATTTTAAAAAACACTTCATATTATTTTAACGAACGATAAAAAATAAATTCTAATCTTTATAAAACCAATCGTTTACCAATTGATGCTCGATTGCTGCTACAGTTTTATGTGCATAATCGTTTTTAATTGGATGATATTCGTAATCTTTAGACCAATTTTCGATATTTTTAGATAATTCTTTTAAAGAATTGCATATATATTCCAATTCTTTATTTGTAATTGTTGGATGCACAGACAAACGAACCCAACCTGGTTTCTCTGTATTACAACCGTGTAAAATTTGGTCCTTAATTCTGTTAGACGTTTCTTGATCTACATTTAATAAAAAATGCCCATAAGTTCCTGCACAAGAACACCCCCCTCTTGTTTGAATTCCAAAACGATCGTTTAGTAATTTTACTACTAAATTAAAATGATATTTTTCAAAATAGAAAGAAAAAATGCTTAACCTTTCTTTATGATTGGGTGCTAAAATTTTAACTCCTTTTAAATCTTCTAAAGTTTTAAAAATAACTTTATTAATTTCATCTTCTCTTTTCTTAATGTTTTCAACGCCCATTTCTTCTTTCAATTGAATCGCCAAAGCAATTCTAATTGTTTGTAAAAATGCAGGGGTTCCTCCATCTTCTCTGGTTTCTACATCATCAAAATAATCATGTTGCCCCCAAGGATTTGTGTAACTTACGGTTCCTCCTCCAGGATTATCTGGAATGGTATTTTTGTATAACTTTTTATTAAAAACTAAAACTCCAGAAGTGCCTGGACCTCCTAAAAATTTATGAGGAGAAAAGAAAATAGCGTCTAAATATTCGTCTTCTGCCTCAGGATGCATATTTATATTTACATAAGGTGCACAACAAGCAAAATCTACAAAACACAAACCATTATAACTGTGTATTAGTTTTGCTACTTTATGATATTCCGTTTTAATACCAGTAACATTAGAACAAGAAGTAATTGAAGCTATTTTTATGTTACGATGTTCATGTTTTTTAATACACTTTTCGAAACTTTCTAAACACACTAAACCTTCGTCATTACAAGGTACAACTTCTACATCTGCAATGGTTTCTAACCAAGAAGTTTGGTTAGAGTGGTGTTCCA
This sequence comes from Polaribacter batillariae, assembly GCF_017498485.1. Classification (NCBI taxonomy): domain Bacteria; kingdom Pseudomonadati; phylum Bacteroidota; class Flavobacteriia; order Flavobacteriales; family Flavobacteriaceae; genus Polaribacter; species Polaribacter batillariae. Next base: position 1,076,878 of record NZ_CP071795.1, read on the forward strand.
TATGAGATACAAAAACAATGGGTTTTATTTCTTCTGGAATATGGGTATGGTCTTTTAAATTTTCTGAAACTTTTAAACCTAAAATACGTTGAAATTTATTTACAACTCCTGTCATACCAGAACCCGATGTTATTAAAACATCGTTTTCATTCGCATTTACATGTTTTTTTATAATTTTTCTAGCTTCGTGATATGCCAACGTCATTGCCGCTCCAGAAGTAGAAGTTTCTGTATGTGTATTCGCTACAAAAGGTCCGAATTTATGAAGCATTTTTTCTTCTAATGGCAAGTACAGCCTTCCACTGGCAGTCCAATCGGTATAAATTAAATTTTGTTCTCCATAAGGAGAAGTAAATTTTTGATTGATGCCTACAATGTTTTTTCTAAACTGACTAAAATACTTTTCTAAATCCATTACTTTATGTTTTAAATATTGAATTTTGCCCCAAACACAATTGTTTTTTCGAAAAATGTAAAACTTTGTGAAGCCTTATCTTCTGCATTTTCTGTAGTTCTTATGCTTGGCATTTTAATGTAGCCGTATTTTAAATCAGACTGAGCAAAGAAATACTTAAAAAACGTTAGGTTTAAACCGGCTCCTGCAGAAATACCCCAACCAGAAACATGAAACTCGTCCCACCTTTTTTGATTGAAAAGCTTCGAGTTTGTTCTTGGAAACAAAACACCTGCCCCAAAACCCTCGGTTACATTTAATTGAAAATCTTTATGATTCATTCCAATAAAATGTCCAATTTCATCAAACCTTTTAAACTCTACGTTAACATAATTTAAACCATCTGTATGTTCGAACTGTAAAAAATCGTGGGTTAATTGGATATCTTCCTTATTATAAATTCCATCAAAAGTATTTCCTGCATTTATTTCTCCATTAATTTTTACTGTTTGAAAAGATCTTACTACATACTTCATATGATTTACACCTACAGAAATCGTATAATTATCGCTTAAAAAATAACCAACCCTAGCATTTGTTTGTGGTAAGGTTATTTTTGTAGGATGAAAATAATCGAACGTAAAATCTGTGGGTCTATCTTTTGCGCTTACATTTTGTAATGTAAAGTCGTAATTATTTCCTTGAAAACGAATATCTGAATTCGAATAACTCGCTCTATTCCAACCCCAATAAAAAAACAATTTTCCTTTATTTGATGTTTTTTTTACTTTTTTTTCTTGTGACAAAAGAGTAACAGATATCAATAAAAAAAATAATACTACTAATTTTGTTTTCAATATTTCTAAGCTATAATTTTTTTAATTTCATCGATAAAACGAACCGCTAAATCGTCTGCAGCTTGTTGCGATTTTGCTTCTGTATAGATTCTAATAATTGGCTCTGTATTCGATTTTCTTAAGTGAATCCATTTTTCTGCAAAGTCTATTTTTACACCATCTATGGTGTTTACATCTTCGTTTGCATATTTAGAAGCCATGGTTTCTAAAATCTTATCAACATTAATTTCTGGTGTTAACTGGATTTTATTTTTGCTCATAAAATAACTTGGATAAGAATCTCTTAATTCTTTACAAGACATTTTTTGGGTTGCTAAATGCGATAAAAATAATGCGACACCTACCAAAGAATCTCTACCATAATGCGAAGCAGGATAAATAATTCCTCCATTTCCTTCGCCACCAATTACAGTGTTGGTTTCTTTCATTTTAATAACTACGTTTACTTCTCCAACTGCAGATGCTGTGTACGTGCCTCCGTGTTTTTCTGTAATATCTCTTAATGCTCTTGATGATGATAGGTTAGAAACTGTATTTCCACCACCTAATTTCCCTAAAACATAATCTGCACAAGCAACTAGCGTGTATTCTTCGCCAAACATAGAACCATCTTCGCAAATTAAAGCCAAACGATCTACATCTGGATCTACTACAATTCCGAAATCTGCTTTTTCTTTCACAACTAATTCAGAAACATCTGTTAAGTGCTCTTTTAAAGGTTCTGGATTGTGTGGAAATTGTCCATTGGGTGTACAATACAGTTCTACACATTCTACACCTAAATGTTTTAATAATGCAGGAATAAAGATTCCTCCTGTAGAATTTACACCATCTACAACTACTTTAAATTTTGCTTTTTTAATGGCTTCTACATCAACCAATTCTAAATCTAAAACAGCTTGAATGTGTTTTTGTAAATAAGAACTGTCTTTAGAGTAATTTCCTAAATCATCTACTTCTGCAAATTCAAAATCTTCATTTTCTGCTAACTCTAAAATTTTCTCACCTTCAGTTCCATTTAAAAATTCTCCTTTTTCATTCAATAATTTTAAAGCATTCCATTGTTTTGGATTGTGAGATGCTGTTAAAATAATTCCTCCGTCTGCATTTTCCATAGGAACTGCAACTTCTACAGTTGGTGTGGTTGACAAACCCAAATCTACAACATCTATTCCTAAACCAACTAAAGTATTGGCTACCAAACTCGAAATCATTTTTCCAGAAATACGTGCATCTCTTCCAATAACCACTTTAATGTCTTTTTTATGATGGTTTCTTGCTTTTATAAATGCCCCGTAAGCAGATGCAAATTTTACCGCGTCTATTGGAGTAAGATTATCGGCTGTTTTACCACCAATGGTTCCTCTAATTCCTGAAATTGATTTGATTAATGTCATTCTTTTTGGTTGTTTTTTGATTAAATACAAAGATAATTCTATTAAATGATTCTGTAAAATAATTTAACAAGTAGTAAGATCATTTATCATTTTAAATTACTGTAATTTACAACAAGAAATGGTATAAGTTTAAAGAAAAAAATTGTTAATAAAAATGCGCGTTAGAGATTGTAATGTCATCCTTTTTAGCTCTCAGTTCGAGTGAATTTATGAAGAATGAACAAATTTATATCGAGAACAAAACTACACCTTTTGACTACATTCAATACAAATTGCAAGTTCGAATTTTAGGAAACGCCCAAAATAAAAATACTGAAATAAGCTGCATAAAAAAACTCCAACAAATAAATGTTGAAGTTTTACATATCTTTAAAATTCTAAAAAAATTAGTCTTTTTTAAATTTTTTGTATTTGTTTTTAAATTTATCAATACGTCCTGCAGCATCAATTAATTTAGATTTACCAGTGTAAAATGGGTGAGAAGTTCTAGAAATCTCTAATTTTACTAAAGGATACTCAACACCATCAACTTCTATCGTTTCTTTCGTGTCAACTGTAGAGCGTGTTAAAAATACATCGTCATTAGACATGTCTTTAAATGCTACCATTCTATAATTCTCTGGATGAATTCCTTTTTTCATTTTATTATATTTTAATACTTTAGTGTTATGTTTGCAAGAGTAAAATTGGTAAGGTTCTACTCAAAAATTCTAAATAGCTGTTTTTAACTATTTTGAGGATGCAAATTTAACCTTATTTTTTAATTTACAAATAAATAAATTGTTTTTATTTGAACATCTGTAAAGATTCTAAAAATTTAAGGCTCTTTTAGTGCTTGAAAATTGTTTTTTATCGCCTTTTTTTTGAATATTTACACTCCAAAACATTGAAATTTATATAAATAATGAAGAAATTTTCTATTTTAATAGCCTTTGTATCTATTTTATTAATTGCCATATCTTGTAACGATGGTTATAAATTTTCGATTGAAAAACCCGCAAAAACTGTTTTAAATGAATCTGTAACCATTAAAATGGTAGAGAAAAATGGCAAACCTGTAGATAAAATTCAGTTTTATGTAAACGGAAAAGAAATTGCTAGCGAAGGCAATACTGCAACAATAAATACCACAAATTTAGGGGTTGGTAAACACAGTGTGGCTGCTTTGGCTTTTTTTGACGGAAAAACAAAAAAGAAAAATAGTTTTATTGAAGTTTTTGCCAATAAAAAACCAGCCATTTACGATTATAAAATTGTAAACACCTACCCACATGACACAAAAGCATATACGCAAGGCTTAGAATATTACAATGGTTTTTTATACGAAACCACTGGACGAAGAGGAGAATCTACTTTAAGAAAAGTAGATATTAAAACTGGTAAAGTGCTTCAAAAAATAGATTTAGATAAAAAATATTTTGGAGAAGGAATGACCATCGTTAACCATAAAATTATTTGGTTAACTTGGCAAAACAAAAAGGGTTTTGTGTACGATTTAGAAACTTTTAAACAAGAAAAAGAATTTGCCTATAATAAAAGTAAAGAAGGTTGGGGTTTAACACAAGATGAAAATAATTTGATAAAATCTGATGGTACAAACAAAATTTGGTTTTTAGACAAAGAAACTTTTAAAGAAAAGCATTCGATACAAGTTTATACACACGATAGAGCTTTAGAAAGTTTAAATGAATTGGAATTAATTAACGGAAAAATTTACGGTAATATTTATCAAAAAAGTGCCATCGCAATTATAAACCCAAAAACAGGTATTGTAGAAGGTTTGGCAGATTTAAGATCTTTAGAAAAAGAAATGGCAAAAACACAAAAATTAGTTGCTAACGACGAAGTTTTAAACGGAATTGCTTACGACAAAGAAAACAACAGGCTTTTTGTAACTGGAAAGTATTGGGGAAAATTATTTGAAATAGAATTAATTAAAAAGTAATATTTACTAATTTTATAAGTTATCTTGTTTACACAACAATATCAGGTCGAGCGCAGTCGAGACCTAAAATTATACCAGTTATTGTTTGAAATTACAGGATTTTCAAATGGTAAATGGTATTAACCTCTCGACTGCGATCGAAGAGACAGAAATAAAATCTATGCGTTATTTTTTAACTTTTTTAATTTGTACTGCCCTAATTTCTATAAGTTCTTGTAGAAAAGATTTTTCGACCATACTTAGTTCTGGAAATCTAGAATTTTCTAAAGACACGGTTTTTTTAGATACCATATTTACAAATATTGGCTCTGCAACCTACAATTTAAAAGTATATAACAGAAGTAACAATGCAATTACCATTCCTAGAATTCAGTTAGAAAAAGGAGCTTCTTCTAACTACCGATTAAATGTCGATGGTATTCCTGGAAAAGATTTTAGCAATATAGACATTCTCGCAAAAGACAGCATTTACGTATTTATAGAAACCACTGTAAACGTTTCTACAGAAACAAATCCTTTATACACAGATCGTATTTTGTTTGATAATGGAAACAACCAACAAGATGTAGATTTAGTAACTTTGGTAGAAGACGCTACTTTTATTTATCCAGGAAAAGACCCTATTACTATGAAAATAGATAGCTTAACTTTAGACGGAAAACCCACTACAATAAAAGGACGCTTTTTAGAACCTAAAGAACTTGTTTTTTCTAAAACCAAACCCACTGTTATTTATGGTTATGCAGCTGTACCTGCAAATAAAACATTAACTATTGAAGCTGGTGCAAGAGTGCATTTTCATGATAATTCGGGTTTAATTATAGACGATAAAGCCACTTTAAAAATTAATGGAACTTTAACCGAAAAAGTAATTATAGAAGGCGATCGATTAGAAAACAGTTTTAGTGATGTTCCTGGACAATGGGGCGCTATTTGGATGCGCGCAGGAAGCACCAATAACGAAATTAGCCACGCTCAAATTAAAAACGGAATTATCGGAATTTTAATCGATAGTATTGGAAACACCTCTACCCCTACTTTAAAATTACAAAATACAGAAATTTACAACCATTCTAATTACGGAATACTAGCCAGAGAAACCAACATAGAAGCACACAATGTGGTTATTGGTGCTGCTGGGCAAGCTTCTTTGGCAGCAACTGCTGGCGGAACGTATAATTTTACACACAGTACGTTTGCCAATTATTGGAACAAAGGCTTAAGACAATTGCCCGCAGTTTTAATTAATAATTTTTTTACTTATTTAGATGATAACAAACAAGAAGTTATTGAAACTAGAAATTTAATAGAGGCTAATTTTACCAACTGCATTTTTGATGGAAATAACAATGTAGAATTTCTTTTAGATCGATTAGATGACGGAGGAATGTTTAATTACACAATAAAAAATTGTATGATTAAATTTAACGACACCAATAATTCTTTCGAGGGTATTGCTGAAGTTGATTTTGAAAATAACACAAATTATAGCAACTGCATTTTAAATGGAAATCCAAATTTTAGAAATAGCCAAAAAGAAGATTTTATCATAGGAGAAAAAAGTGACGCCATTAACAAAGCCATTGCAACACCTTTTACTACAGATATTTTAGGAATTAACAGAACTTCGAGCCCAGATATTGGTGCCTACCAACACATTACTTTTGATTAGCAGCTGCTTCTAAATTCTTTTTCTTTCTATAATTCATAAAAAAAATAACGGCAAGCACAGCCCAAAGAATTCTATAACTCCAAATATTTATTTCGTAGCTAAAAATCTTTTCTACTTCTTTATCTCCCACAAAAGAAAACGTAACATTTAGCAAAGCTACAATCATAAAGAATACATCCCAATTTTTATTTTTTAACATTTTTCGGTTTCTATTTAATTGTTAGATATTTTATAAACCACACCATTTTTCATTACAAAAACCACGTTTTCCATTGTAGAGATGTTTTTTGTTGGGTCTTCATCCACAGCAATAATATCGGCATAAAAACCTTTTTGTATTTGTCCGATTTCATTTTCCATTTTTAATAACATCGCGTTTGTAATTGTGGCAGATTGTATGGTTTCCATTGCTGGCATTCCTGCTTCTACCATAAACCCAAATTCTTTGCCATTATTACCATGCTTAAAAACTCCTGCATCTGTACCAAATGCAATTCCAACACCTTTTTTATACGCTTTTGCAAAAGTTCCTTGAATTTGCGGGCCAACTGCCAAGGCTTTTGGCACCACAATTTCGGGGTAAAATCCAGCTATTTTTGCCTTCTCTTCTACTTCTTTTCCTGCAGTAATTGTTGGTACCAAATAGGCATCGTGTTTTTTCATAAGTTCCATCGTTTTGTCACTCATATACGTTCCATGTTCTATGGTTTTTACGCCTCCAATGATGGCTCTTTGCATACCTTCATCTCCATGGGCGTGTGCAGCAACATGCATTCCATAATCTTTGGCAGTTTCGCAAATAGCTTTTACTTCTTCGATTGTAAATTGCGGATTGTCACCAGATTTCGCCACACTTAAAACGCCACCAGTTGCAGTAATTTTAATACAATCTGCCCCATTTTTGTAACGCTGTCTTACCGCTTTTTTTGCATCTTCTACAGAGTTTACAACGCCTTCTTTAGGCCCAGGATTGCCAGTTAAAACCCTACTGCTTCCGTTTGTTGGATCTGCATGACCTCCTGTAGTTGCCAAAGATTTACCAGCGGTAAACACTCTTGGTCCTGAAATTTTACCTGCATTTATGGCATTTCTAACGGAAATATTTACACCAGTTCCACCCAAATCGCGCACTGTTGTAAAACCATTTAACAACGTTGTTTTTGCAAACCCTACTGAATTAAAGGCAATATCTGCTTCATTTAAAATATACCGATTTAAGCGTGTATTTCTATCGAATTCTTGTTCTATATGTACATGAAAATCTATTAAACCTGGCATTACCACTTTATTTTTTAAATCAATTGTTTGGGCATTTTTACCTTTAGGTGTTACATAACCGTTTAAAACACGAACAATTTTGTTTTTTTCGATAACAATTGTTTTTTTTAATTCGATTTTTCCTGATTTTGTATCGATTAATTTTCCGCATAAAATATGTGTGGTTTGCGCTATTAAGTTTTGAAAAAGAAATAGTGTGCAAAAAAGAAAGAATATTTTTTTCATTATTGTATTTTTAGTTCTTAAATGTATGAAATTTTACCTAATTTGCTTCTTTTAAACAAAAAGAATGAAAAACATTGTTATTACAGGTACAAGTAGAGGAATTGGTTTTGAATTGGCGCAACAATTCGCAGAAAATGGCCATCGAGTTTTAGCCATTTCAAGAAATTCGAAACCTTTAAAAGACATCAACCATAAAAATATAACAGTACTTTCTGTAGATATTTCAAATCGTAAAGATTTGCAAAAAGTAACTAATTTTATTAAAAACAATTGGCCTAAAGTTGATATTTTAGTGAATAACGCTGGTAAATTAGTAAACAAACCCTTCACCGAAATTTCTTCGCAAGAATTCTTAGAGGTTTATAAAGTAAATGTGTTTGCAGTTGCAGAAATTACCAAATTAACGATTCCGTATTTGCAAAAAGGAAGTCATGTGGTTACCATAAGTTCTATGGGAGGTATTCAAGGAAGCATGAAATTTCCTGGTTTGGCAGCCTACTCGTCTGCAAAAGGAGCCGTAATTACATTATCAGAATTACTAGCAGAAGAATATAAAGAACAACAAATTGCTTTTAATGTTTTGGCTTTAGGAGCAGTACAAACCGAAATGTTAGCAGAAGCTTTTCCTGGTTATCAAGCCCCACTTTCGGCAAAAGAAATGGCAGATTATATATTTAATTTCGCTTTAAACGGAAATAAATTTTACAATGGTAAAGTTTTACAAGTTTCTTCGTCAACACCATAAAAATTAGCAAACAGCTGTGGTTCAATAATAAAAAAATAAAGTTATTTCTAATAAAGACAACTTTTTAAACAAGAATAAAGGTTCCTTGCCTTTGCGAGGATTAGGGTGGGCTAATTTTGTTCCTGCTAAAGCCATTCCGTTTGTAGAGTTTTTAATAAACGAGCACAATTTTACACTTAAAATTGTAAATCAACGTGCTACAAAACATGGAGATTTTAGACAATTGCCTGATGGAAGTTTTCAAATTACGGTAAATAACAACCTCAACAAACATCAATTTTTACTAACGTTAATACATGAAATTGCACATCATGTAACGCATCAAAAATTTGGACGAGTTCAACCTCATGGACAAGAATGGAAAGCTATTTTTCAGCATTTAATGTTGCCGTTTTTAAATCCTGAAATTTATCCAAAAGAAATATTGCCTTACCTTGCCAACTATTTAAAGAATCCGAAAGCGAGTACAGACGCAGATGTTAATTTATCGTTAGCTTTAAAAGGAAATATTGCTGAAACAGGAAAGAGTTTTATCTTTGAAATTCCTTATGGAAGCTTATTTGTCTTTAAAAATACCATCTACAAAAGAGGCAATAAGCGTAGAACAAGATTCGAATGTTTGAATATGAGCAATAAAAAGGTTTATTTATTCAACCAAAATGTAGAGATAACAGTGTATGAAAAATAATAAAAATTATTACGCAGTAATAATGGCTGGAGGAATTGGTACTCGATTTTGGCCAATTAGCACCTCTAAATATCCAAAGCAATTTCACGATGTTTTGGGAGTTGGACAAAGTTTAATACAGCGTACTTTCGAAAGAATTAACGATTTAGTTCCTACAAAAAACATATTAATTGCTACTAACGAAAACTACGAGAATTTGGTTTTACAGCAATTACCAAAAGTAAAGAAAAACCAGCTATTGTTAGAACCTGCCATGAAAAATACAGCTCCTTGTATTTTATATGCCGCTTTAAAAATTTACAATCAAAACCCTGATGGTGTAATGTTGGTTGCTCCATCTGACCATTGGATAGATGACGAAAATGAGTTTACAAACAACATTAAAACTTCTTTTGATGCTTGCTTAGAAAAAGATATTTTAATGACTTTAGGCATTCAGCCAGACTCTCCAAATACGGGTTATGGTTATATTCAATTTAAAAAAGAAGCTTCAAAAATAAAAAAAGTAACCAATTTCACCGAAAAACCAGATCTAGAAACAGCAAAAAAATTTTTAGAAAATGGAGATTACCTTTGGAATGCAGGTATATTTGTTTGGTCTGCCAAAAGTATTATCAAAGCATTTAAAAATTTTCTACCAGAAATGGTCGATATTTTAGACGATGGCAATCGTGTGTATAATACAGATTTCGAAGACGATTTCATCAAAAATAATTATACAAAATGTAAAAATATTTCAATTGATTTTGCCATTATGGAAAAAGCAAATAATGTACATGTTCTTCCAGTAGATTTTGGCTGGAGCGATTTAGGTACTTGGGGCTCTTTGTATAGCAAATTAGAAAAAGACGAAACCGAAAATGCTGTTGTTGGCGCAACTACTATTTTTAGAAACGCCAATGGAAATATGGTTCGTACACAATCTGGTAAAAAAGTAGTTATACAAGGTTTAAGCGACTTTATGGTTATAGAAAAAGAAGATGTACTTTTAATTTGTCCTAAAAAAGACGAGCAAGATATTAAACAAATTAGTACCCAAGTGAAAGCGAACTTTGGCGACGATTTTGTTTAAAATAAAATCTTCTAAAAGATATAAAAGCTCCAAAAAAGAAGCTTTTTACCTTTGCTAATCTCTTTTAATAAATAAGGTATCTAATTGCATTTCTTTTTGTAGCCAATTTCTAAGTTCTCTTTCTTTGGGTTTAATTATGCTATCGTTTAATTTTTTATTCCATTTTATAGCAACCACAGGTATTGTGTCTATATTTATAAAATCTTTAGATGATAGTTTATTGGCAAAACTAATTTGTTCGATATCTACATACCTAATTTTAGCATCTTTTGCAATTCTACTAAAAGCAATAACTTTTTGATTTTTATTTAGTGCATCTTGCTCTATTCTTGCATTTAATGTAGAGATGGTTTCTTGTAACTCTGCAATTTGCTTTTGTAAACCTGCAATAATATTTTTACTTTCTTGAAGTTCTTCACGCTTCTCTTTATAAGCAGTTGTAATTAAATCGAAGCTTTTGGTATCACTATCTCTTATTTTTAAAGAAATTTCTTTTAGATTTTTATATCTTGGGTCGGTTAACAACCTATTTTTTAAAGAGTTTTCTTCAGCTTCACTTACTTCGTTAAAAAATTTTAATTCTAATGTTTTAGATTCTTTCTCATAAGGACTTTCCATTAACAAATAAGAAGGATTAGAACTGATTTCATTTTTAATAAAATTTCTAATTTCTGTATTCACTTGGTTTTCTTTAAATACATTAATAAATGTAAATATTGCAGGAATCATTACTGCAACACCTACTACAGACGCAATTGTTGCATACCGCTTTCTTTTGGCTGCATTTGCATATTTATGCATAGGAAAACGCAACATTTTTAATACAATAAAAGCTGCCAAGGCAATAAAAATGGTGTTAATTGTAAACAAATACATGGCACCAAAAAAGTAAGAAAAATTGCCTTTTGCTAAGCCATAACCAGCTGTACATAAAGGAGGCATTAAAGCTGTGGCAATCGCAACCCCAAAAATTACAGAAGCAATTGTGCCTCTTTTAGTTCGTGCAACCATTAGTGCTAAACCTCCAAAAAACGCAATTAAAACATCTCGAATATCTGGACTTACACGACCTAATAATTCTGAAGTATCTTCACTTAAAGGAAAAAAATAGAAAAACATAAAAGAGGCAAATAAACTTAGCCCAATCATAATTCCTAAGTTAATAAGCGATTTTTTAAATGTATTAATGTCATTTAAAGCAAAAGACATTCCCAAACCTAAAATTGGCCCCATTAAAGGAGAAATTAACATGGCTCCAATAACCACTGCTGTAGAATTGGCATTTAAACCTATGGACGCCACAAAAACGGCAAATATAAGAATCCAAGCTGTTGCGCCTTTAAAAGGAATATCTGCTTTTATGGCTTCTAAAGTAGCTTCCTGATCTGTGTCGTCTCTAAAGTCGAAAAGTTCAATTAAAAAATTTTTAATACTTTCAAGCAATCCTTTTGCTTCATTCTTAACACTTTGCTTAGAATCTTCGGGTTTAGAATTCTCTTCTGGTGAATGTGGTTTTATATTCTTCTTTATATCTTCTTCCATATTCTATGATTTAGAACGTTGGAAAGATACAAAAAAAGTTTACTGATAAAGAATAATTTAAATTTACTGTAAGTAGATTTTATCGATTTTTAATTTAAAACTTTGTTCTATTAAAAATGAGAGTTCTTCGATACTTTTTTGAAGAAAAATTATTAACCTCTAATTTCTATCACTAAAAGCAAGATACATCGTTAAAAGTGCCACTCTTATATCTTATTTTGGGTTTTAAGCTTTAAAAATAATGCTTATTTAAATCCTTTTTTTTTAAATACTCTTTACAGTTATCATCGTTTTAGGAGTGTTTACTATACTCTAGAAGATTTTTTCCAATAAAAATCTTCGTAAATACTTGGTTTTGTTGAATTAGAATGCAAAAAACCATCTACTCAACTCAATCATCTAAAATTATAAGAAAATCGGGGTAATTATATACAGTGCTGTAAAATATTTTTAATTATTTTCGTTATTGTTGTGATACTTCGTTTATTTGCAGTGATATGAAATTTACTAAATTTTTATTTTTTTTCTTCATTTTTTTAACAACGATAAATGCACAAGTTGGAGGAGAAAATATATATCAGTTTTTAAATCTTTCGACTTCTGCAAGACAAATTGGTTTAGGAGGGGAAGTTTTAACTTTATTAGACGATGTAAATCAACCTATTTGGAATCCTGCTACTATAAATGCCGAACTTGACAATCAGTTTTCGGCAAACTATTCTAGTTATTTAGCAGGAATAAATGTTGGGTCTGTTTCTTATGCTAGAGAAATATCAAAAAGATTTGGAACTATTCAAGGAAGCATTAAATATTTAAATTATGGATCGTTTATTGAAGCAGATCAACAAGGAAATGAAACTGGTACTTTTAATGCTAATGATATTGCTATATCTGTTGGTTACTCTTATAATTTACCATATACAAATTTTTATATAGGAGCCAATCTTAAATTAATTCATTCAAACATAAGTAACTTTTCTTCGGTTGGAATTGCTACAGATATTGGAATTTTATATTATAGCCCATATAAATCGTTTTCTTTTACTTTAGTAGCAAGAAACATTGGAACTCAAATTAAATCTTTTAACGGACAAATTGAAAAATTACCTTTCGTTGTTGCTTTAGGAGGTTCTTATAAATTAGAATATGTACCTTTAAAATGGTATGGAACCATTACTAATTTACAACAATGGAATATTTCTGTTGCAAACCCTTCTGATCAATCCATTGATTTAGAAGGCAACATTACCGAAAAAAATGTAGGCTTTTTAGGAAATGCTATTAGACATTTGGTAATAGGTGCAGAACTATTTCCAGAAAGTCTTATCAATTTAAGAGTAGGCTACAACTTTAGAAGAGCAGCAGAATTAAAATTACAAAATACCAGAACTTTTAGCGGAATTTCTTTCGGTTTTGGTGTTAAAATGAATAGATTTAAATTAAATTATGCCTATTCTAAGTATCATTCAGCTACAAATGCGAGTACATTTAGTTTAGAAATTGATTTGAATAGTCAAAGAAACAGATAATTAATATGAGTAAAAAAATTACTATTGCAATCGATGGATTTTCGTCAACAGGAAAAAGTAGTATCGCAAAATTAATTGCAAAAAAATACAATTATATTTATGTAGATACAGGTGCAATGTACAGAGCTGTTACGCTTTTTGCCAAACAACATTTTTTTGTAGGTAAAGATTTTTTAGATAAAGAAAAATTAATTTCAAATTTAAAAGACATCTCTCTTTCATTTCAGTTTAACAAACAATTAGGTTTTGCTGAAATGTTTTTAAATGGCAAAAATGTAGAAAAAGAAATAAGAACCTTAGAAATCTCTCAGCTGGTAAGCAAAGTCGCTGCAATATCTGAAGTAAGAAAAAAATTAGTGGCAGAACAACAAAAAATGGGAGAAAAAAGTGGTGTTGTAATGGATGGAAGAGATATTGGAACTGTTGTTTTTCCGAATGCTGAATTAAAATTATTTTTAACAGCTTCTGCAGATAAAAGAGCGACAAGACGTTATAAAGAATTAATAGATAGAGGCGATAAGGTTTCTTTTAAAGACATACTTTTTAATGTGGAAGAACGAGATAGAATAGACTCTACAAGAGAAGATTCTCCATTAATAAAAGCCAAAGATGCTGTAGAAATTAATAATTCTGATATGGGAATAAAAGAACAGTTCGAGAGAATTTGTAGTTTAATTGACAGAAAACTTCAAGAAAACTAAAAGTTTATAAACTTGCTTAGCCCAGATTGAAACAGCATCCTTTTTGCTTTTTTCAGCAAAAAGACATAACCTTTCGACTTCGCTCAAGATAAATTCCAAGCTGGAAATAGCTTCAAATAAAAAAATTAAGGAATGTTTAAATACTTATGGGTCTGTAAAGAAATTTTCCATTTTGGGTTTTTCATCACATAATTTACAATTTCTTCGGTCATTTTTTCTTTTTTACTCCATTCGGGTTGTAAAAAAAGCTGGCATTTCTTGCCTACTTTTACAGCTTCTTGCTCCGCAAAATCAAAATCTGATTTGTTGTGGATAATCATTTTTAGCTCATCTGCTTCTCTGTAATTTTCTTTTAATGGTAGTTTTGTTTTTTTAGGCGAGAGACAAAACCAATCCCATTTTCCAGAAAACGAATACGCTCCAGAAGTTTCGATATGTGTTTTTATATGATTTTCTTGAAGTAGGTTTGTAATGTAATCCATAGACCACATTAACGGTTCACCACCAGTAATTACAACCGTATTTGCGTACTTTTTTACGTTTTGCACAATTGTATCTGCTAAAGTTGGCGGGTGCAAATCTGCGTTCCAACTTTCCTTTACATCACACCAATGGCAACCCACATCACAACCACCAACTCTAATAAAATAGGCTGCAGTTCCTGTATGAGAGCCTTCACCTTGTATGGTGTAAAATTCTTCCATTAACGGAAGCATTATTCCTTTATCGATTAAATCCTGCGTTTTTTTGTCCATTTTACCTCTTTGCGGCTATTACTTCAATTTCTACATTTGCGCCAGCAACTAAATTGGCTGCAAAGGTAGTTCTTGCAGGTAAATTATCGGTAAAGAAAGTACGATAAATTGTATTCATTTTAGAAAAATCATCAATATTAGCTAAAATTACGGTGCATTTTACAACATCTTTTAATGTTAAATTGTGTTGTTTTAAAACAGCTTCAATATTTTCGAGAGTTTGTTTGGTTTCTGCTTCTATGCCTCCCCCAACAATTCTACCAGTCTTATGGTTTTTACCAATTTGTCCAGTTAAGAAATAGATGTTACCAACTTGCACAGCATCTGAAAAAGGAACATTTTGCCTGCTTTTTTCGTGAGATTTGTGATGTTTTATAATAGAATTTAATTCGTTTTTGCAGGAAAAATTCATCAATAATAAAAAAAGAAATAAGATTTTTAAAGTAATTTTCATAAAGTTTTGATTTTCAACACAAATATAAAAACAAATTATGTGAAATATTTTTACTTGTAAGTACTTAAAAATCAAATGTATTTTGTAAATTTGCACTCCTTTTTACGAGAACAGATTTGTAAAAGGATTTAAAAACAATTATTTATAAAAACATCTCTTTGCGTTTTAATCGTTAAAAATCTGTAAAACAATAAGATACAAAATTAATTTTAGACACATGTCTGAAGAAACAAAAAACACAGAAGAGCAAGTAGTTGCTACTGAAGTACAAGAAACTGAAACAACAACTCCTGTTGTCGAAGAAAAAAAAGATCCAAAACAATTTTTAGCAGATTTTGACTGGCACAAATACGAACAAGGTATTGAGGCTGTTGATGAAGAAAAATTGCAAAATTTTGAAAAAGCATTAGAAGGAACTGTAGGTTTTGTAAACGAACGTGACGTTATTGAAGGAACAGTAATTAGAATTACAGATAGAGATGCAATTATCGACATCAATTCTAAATCAGAAGGGGTTATTTCTTTAAACGAATTTCGTTACAACCAAGGTTTAAAAGAAGGAGATACAGTAGAGGTATTGGTTGACAAAAGAGAAGATTCTTCTGGTCAATTAGTATTGTCTCATAAAAAAGCAAGAGTAATTAAAGCTTGGGAAAGAGTGAATAATGCTCACGAAACTGGTGAAGTAGTAAACGGTTTTGTGAAGTGTAGAACTCGTGGTGGTATGATTGTAGATGTTTTTGGAATCGAAGCATTCTTACCAGGTTCTCAAATAGATGTAAAACCAATTAGAGATTACGACCAGTATGTAGAAAAAACAATGGAATTTAAAGTTGTAAAAATCAACCACGAATTTAAAAACGTTGTCGTTTCTCACAAAGCGCTTATCGAAGCAGATATCGAGTTACAGAAAAAAGAAATCATTGGCCAATTAGAAAAAGGACAAGTATTAGAAGGTGTTGTTAAAAACATTACTTCTTATGGTGTGTTTGTAGATTTAGGTGGTGTAGATGGTTTAATACACATTACAGATTTATCTTGGTCTAGAATTAATCACCCTAATGAGGTTGTAGAATTAGATCAAAAATTAAACGTTGTAATTTTAGACTTTGATGATAACAAATCTAGAATTCAATTAGGTTTAAAACAATTATCGGCACATCCTTGGGAAGCTTTAGACGACACTTTAAAAGTGGGTGATAAAGTAACAGGAGAAGTGGTTGTTTTAGCAGATTATGGTGCATTTGTAGAAGTAGAACAAGGTGTAGAAGGGTTAATTCACGTTTCGGAAATGTCTTGGTCAACACACTTACGTTCTGCACAAGATTTCGTAAAAGTTGGAGATAAAGTAGAAGCACAAGTGTTAACTTTAGATAGAGAAGACCGTAAAATGTCTTTAGGTATCAAACAATTACACCCAGATCCTTGGACAGATATTACCTCTAAATACCCTATAGGTTCTACACATACAGGAACTGTAAGAAATTACACGAACTTTGGTGTGTTTGTAGAATTAGAAGAAGGTATTGATGGTTTGGTATATATTTCTGATTTATCTTGGACGAAGAAAATCAAACATCCGTCAGATTTTGTAACTGTTGGAGACAAGTTAGAAGTACAAGTATTAGAGTTAGATGTAGAAAACAGAAAGTTAAACTTAGGTCATAAGCAAACACAAGAAAATCCTTGGGATGCGCATGAAGCTACCTACACAATCGGTTCTATACACGAAGGTACTGTTAAAGAAAAAAACGATAAAGGAGCTGTGGTAACTTTTGCTGATGGCGTAGAAGGTTTTGCACCAACTCGTTTCTTAGAAAAAGAAGACGGTTCTAAATTAGAAAAAGGAGATACAGTAAAGTTTATTGTAATGGAATTTTCTAAAGAATACAGACGAGTAGTTGTTTCTCATACTTCAATTTTTAAAGAAGAAGAAAAAAGAAACATCAAAGCTGCCGCTAAAAAATCTGCAGATGCAGAAAAAACAACTTTTGGAGACATTGGTGGTTTAGCAGCACTTAAAGAAAAAATGGAAGCTGGCGCGAAAAAGAAGAAGTAATTCTTTATACTGAACTTGTTTTCAGTATCTCAGTAAAAGTTTATAATATCTAAAAACCGATGCAAATTGCATCGGTTTTTTTATGCCCTGATTTTTTTTTCAAAAAAAACTAAAAACTGCAACTGGCTAATCATTCCAGTTTTTTTGAGTCTTTTAACGAGCTTGAATTTATCTTAATCACCATCCAAAAAGATATCTTTTTTTGCCAAAAAAGCAAAAAGATGCCATTGCAATCTTTAACACGATTCCGTAAAATTTAAAAAACAATTCGTAAAAGTTATAAAAATTTGTCCAGAATTCCACAAATGAGTCCAGAATTTCCTAAAATCGAGAAATTCTGGACTCTTGTTTTTTATTGAAGAAATAATTTTGACGTATTAATTTTAAATACATCATCATGAAAAAAATAATTTTATTCGGTCTTATTTTAATTGTATCAATAAACATCAATTCACAAGAAAACAACCTATTCGAAGAAAACCCAAAAATTAAAGCAGGAGTTGGTTTATTTATTCCACAAGGAGAATTGACAAAATATTTTGGCACTTCGCCTTATTTTGAAATAAGTTCCGATTTTCCATTCTTTAAAAAAGACATTTTCGGAATAGGCTTGCAATTTGCAGTTCCAACGCAAAAAAAAGAATTTACTTATCGAAGAACTATAGATACTTTAAAAGCAAAAAGCACTTTTATGGCAAATATTGTATTTTATTTAAAGAAGAATATTTTAGAAAAGTCAAAAACAGTTATAAATTTTAGGTTCGGTATTGGAGCATCTGGAATTCAAACAAATGCTAGAAATCCTTTCTATACTGGCAAAGAAGACGAAGATAAATATGAAATGATTTCTTCTATACTAATGAATCCTTCTTTAGAATTTGTAAAGAAGCTAAAAAACAAAACTGAACTTACAATTGCTTTAGGAGCACAATATTCGCCTTATAAAATTGAAGGTGCAGTAAAAGAAGATATTGGCAGTTTTGCGATTACACCAAAAATGTTATTTACATTTTAATTAAAAACTTCCGAGTAATTAAAAAATAAACTTATGAAACTTAAATTAAATATACCACAACAACTCATTTTATTCAGATTTCTATTAGCTCCTATAATTTTATGCCTTGCTTATTTTATTGGAGAATCCTCAAAACCAATCATTTTAATTTTAATGTATTTAGGTTTAATTTCCGATATTTTAGATGGAATTATTGCAAGGAAACAAGAAATTTCGTCAGAAAAACTAAGGAGATTAGACAGCCAAACAGATATGGTTTTTTGGCTCTCAATTGGTTTTGCAACTTGGATTTTATATCCGAATTTAATCAAAGAAAACTCTATTGCAATATGGTCTATTCTTATTATGGAAATTGCTTGTTATGTAATTAGTTATTTAAAATTTGGTAAAGAAACTTGTACCCACGCATTTCTATCTAAAATTTGGGGACTCACATTATTGATTGCTTTTACCTCTTTAATAGGTTTTAATTACGCAGGAATTCCATTTTATTTAGCAATTATTTTTGGTTTAATTTCTCATATTGATGTAATTTTAATCATTCTAATTCTTCCTAAATGGACGCACGATATTCCAAGTGCTTACCACGCGTATTTAATCAGAAAAAAGAAAGGTTTTAAGAAGAATATACTCTTAAATAGTTAAACTTCTAAAATTTTAAGCACAAAAATTAAAGATATAAGCAATTACGCTGTTTTCGGTTTTTAAAAACTAATTCAAAATTTAAAAAATCGAAAATAAAATCATTTTTAAGCGATTTAAGACACTTTCTTGTTTTTAACAAATGTTGATAATTTTAGAACTAAATCGCTAAAAACACTTGAAAAATACACTAAAAATTGTAAATTTGAGTTTACAAAATTCGTTTTTTAAGACGAGTTTTATCAACCTAAAAATAAAAAATCACTTTTATAATGAGCGAAGACAAAAAGAAAGAATATGATGCGTCCAGTATTCAGGCATTAGAAGGAATGGAGCATGTAAGAATGCGTCCATCTATGTATATTGGAGACGTTGGAATACGTGGTTTACACCATTTGGTATATGAAGTTGTAGATAACTCTATTGATGAAGCAATGGGTGGTTATTGCGATGCAATTGATGTTACCATAAACGAAGACAATTCTATTACAACCAAAGATAATGGACGTGGAATACCTGTTGGAATTCACAAAAAAGAGGGCGTTTCTGCACTACAAGTTGTAATGACAAAAATTGGTGCTGGTGGTAAATTCGACAAAGATTCTTATAAAGTTTCTGGTGGTTTGCATGGTGTGGGTGTAAGTTGTGTAAACGCATTATCGGATCATTTAACAGCAACCGTTCATAAAGAAGGTAAAATTTGGCAACAAGAATACGAAAAAGGGAAAGCCTTATATCCTGTTAAAACTATTGGAGAAACCGATTTTACAGGTACCATTGTTACTTTTTTACCAGACAAATCGATTTTCGCACAAACAACTGAATATAATTACGAAACGTTAGCAACTCGTATGCGTGAATTGTCTTTCCTAAATAAAGGAATTACCATTACGTTAACCGATAAAAGAAGAAAAGACGATGAAGGAAACTTTATTTCAGAAACGTTTCATTCTGATGAAGGTTTGCCAGAGTTTATCAAGTATTTAGATTCTACGCGTGAGCAGTTAATTGGTTCTGTAATTTCTATGGAAGGGGAAAAAAATGGCATTCCTGTAGAAGTTGCCATGGTTTACAATACTTCTTATGCAGAAAATTTACACTCTTATGTAAACAACATTAACACACACGAAGGTGGTACGCATTTATCTGGTTTTAGACGTGGTTTAACAAGTACGTTAAAAAAATATGCAGACGAATCCGGTTTGTTAAAAAACGTAAAATTCGAAATTGCTGGAGACGACTTTCGTGAAGGGTTAACCGCCATTGTTTCTGTAAAAGTAGCAGAACCACAATTCGAAGGACAAACCAAAACTAAGTTAGGTAACAGAGAAGTTACTTCTGCAGTATCGCAGGCAGTTTCAGAAATGTTAACTGATTATTTAGAGGAAAATCCGAACGATGCAAAAACCATTGTCCAAAAAGTAATTTTAGCAGCCACTGCAAGACATGCAGCACGTAAAGCCAGAGAAATGGTACAACGTAAAACGGTAATGTCTATTGGTGGTTTGCCTGGAAAACTATCTGACTGCTCAGAAACTGACCCTGCACAATGTGAAATTTTCTTAGTTGAGGGAGATTCTGCAGGTGGAACCGCAAAACAAGGTCGTGATCGAAATTTTCAAGCAATTTTACCTCTTCGTGGAAAAATTTTAAATGTTGAAAAAGCAATGCAACATAAAGTTTTTGAAAACGAAGAAATTAAAAATATGTTTACTGCTTTGGGTGTTTCTATAGGAACTGAAGATGATCCAAGAGCTTTAAATTTATCAAAAATAAGATACCATAAAGTTGTAATTATGTGTGATGCCGATGTTGATGGTTCGCATATTGCTACATTAATATTAACGTTTTTCTTTAGATATATGAGAGAAATGGTAGAGCAAGGTTATATTTACATTGCAACACCACCTTTATATTTAGTAAAAAAAGGACAGAAAAAAGAATATGCGTGGGACGATAATCAGCGTGATTTAATTGCACAGCAAATGGGAGGCTCTGTAGCCATACAAAGATATAAAGGTCTTGGAGAGATGAACGCAGAACAACTTTGGGACACAACCATGAACCCCGAATTTAGAACACTTCGTAAAGTAGTTATAGACAGCCCAACAGAAGCAGACAGAGTTTTCTCTATGTTAATGGGAGATGATGTTCCGCCAAGAAGAGACTTTATCGAAAGAAATGCAAAATATGCAAACATCGACGTTTAATTTATTCTTCATAAATAATTAAAGCACCAAAAGAGGCTGACTTAAAAGTTTTAGAATTTGTCATTTCGACTGTAATGGAGAAATCTTATTTATTGAATTTCAATATTTTAGATCTTTCGACATCACTCAAAATAACAGCTAAATTTATTTTTAAGACAGTCTCTTTTTTTTGTACCTATAATTAGGTATTTTTCCCTTTTTTTACCCCTAAGAAGCCTCAAATATTAAATTTATTAACATAATTTTATATATTCGCTACATATATATCCCCTTATTCAACTAAATAACACTAACCAAACCACACAAAATGAAAAAATCTATTTTAATTTTTATGGGTGTATTCGCCCTAGTTTTTAATGCAAAAGCACAGGATGGTTTCGAAAATATCCTATTTGCCGATTTATCAGACGCTAACGAGCTTACAAAAGGATACTTAACACCTGCTGCAGAAGCCTTAATTTTTGGAATGAGTAATGGCTGGTATCATACTGCTAAGGTTCACAAGCCATTTGGCTTTGACATTGCAATTGGAGGTAATTTTTCTTTCGCAGGCGATAACCAAAATAACTTCGACATTAACTCTTTAAAACTTTCTAATAAAATCACTAAAAACCCATCTACTTCTCCTACTATTTTTGGAAAAGGTGCAGCTGCTGTTAATGCCTTTGAGGTAACGATACCTGCAAATTCAGACCCAAATATTAATGGAGGAACTCATCCTGAATTAAAAAGAAATTTTACAATGCCAGATGGTTATAGAGATGAACTCCCACTTAATAGTGTTCCTACACCTGTAGTTCAACTAAGTCTTGGACTTCCCGCTAAATTCGAAGCAACACTAAGATTCGTTCCTAATGTTGGTAGTAACGAAACCAAAGCTAATTTATTTGGTTTAGGCCTAAAAAAAGAAATTACAGATTGGTTTGGACCAATGGACAAAACCCCTCTTCATATTTCTTTGTTAGGAGCTTTTACCAACATGACCATTTCTCATAACATTAAAGACCCTAATGGAAATGATATTAATATTACAAATGGTTTAGCTGAATTAAAATTAAATTCTTACACTTTTCAAGCTTTAGCCTCTTTAAATTTTCCTATTATTAATTTATATGGAGGAGTTGGATATACTTCAGGTTCTTCTACTTTACGTTTGGCAGGAGAATACGATTTACAATATAGCGATGGTATTAATAATTATAATAGAACTTTAAAAGATCCTTTAACTTTAGATTATGATGCCAGTGGCTTTACAACAACAGTTGGCGCTAGACTAAGTTTAGGTTTTTTCAAAATATTTGGAGCTTATACTCTACAGCAATATAACACTGCTACTTTAGGAGTTGCAATTAGCATCAGATAAAAAACATTAAAATTTAACAAAAAAAGCTGTCTCGAAAGTATTAAAATTTGTCATTTCGACTGTAATGGGAGATCTTAATTATTGATTTTTTAGTATTTTATATCTTTATACTTTGCTAAAAACAACAGTTAAATTTACTTTTGTGACAGCTTTTTTTTGCTTTAAATTAACTAAAACATCGTCTAAAAATCGTATTTTAGCAAACGATTATTCAACATAAATTAAAATTTAAAAATATGAAAGTTACAGTTGTTGGTGCAGGTGCAGTAGGTGCAAGTTGTGCAGAGTATATTGCCATTAAAAATTTTGCTTCGGAAGTGGTTTTATTAGATATTAAAGAAGGATATGCAGAAGGAAAAGCGATGGACTTAATGCAAACTGCTTCTTTAAATGGTTTTGATACGAAGATTACTGGAAGCACAAACGATTATTCTAAAACTGCAGATTCTAACATTTGTGTAATTACTTCTGGAATTCCAAGAAAACCTGGTATGACTCGTGAAGAATTAATTGGAATAAACGCAGGAATCGTAAAAACAGTTTCTTCAAACTTAATTGAGCATTCTCCAAATACAATTATTATTGTGGTTTCTAATCCTATGGATACCATGACGTATTTAGTTCATAAAACTACAGGATTGCCAAAAAACAGAATTATTGGAATGGGTGGTGCATTAGATTCTGCTCGTTTTAAATACAGGTTGGCAGAAGCTTTAGGCGCACCGATTTCTGACGTAGATGGAATGGTAATTGGTGGGCATTCAGACAAAGGAATGGTGCCTTTAACGAGGTTGGCAACAAGAAACTCTGTACCTGTTTCAGAATTTATTTCAGAGGAAAGGTTAAATCAAGTTAAGGAAGACACAAAAGTTGGTGGAGCAACATTAACTGGTTTATTAGGCACTTCTGCATGGTATGCTCCTGGAGCAGCTGTTAGTGGTTTGGTTCAGGCAATTGCTTGCGACCAAAAGAAAATTTACCCTTGTTCTACTTTCTTAGAAGGCGAATATGGTTTAAATGATTTGTGTATTGGAGTTCCTGTTGTTTTAGGTAAAAACGGAATTGAAAGTATTGTAGAAATCAATTTAAACGATGCAGAAAAAGCACACATGCAAGCGTCTGCAGAAGGCGTTTCTAAAACGAATGGATTGTTAGAATTATAATAATTAATACTTAGCTTTTAATAAATAGTATAAATCCAACTCTTTCAAAATCTTGAAAGAGTTGTTTTTTTACTCGTGTTTTTATCAATATTTAAGAAATTTTAAAATTCAATATGTATGTTTGTGTTTAAATTGTCCATAAATTGAAGAGCCAACCCCACACTTTATTAAAAAATATTTTTGGTTTTGAAGATTTTCGTCCTTTACAAGAAGACATTATTAACAGAACCATAGAAGGAAAAGATAGTTTTGTATTGATGCCAACTGGAGGTGGAAAATCGATGTGTTTTCAAATTCCTGCCTTACTTTTCGATGGAATTACAATCGTAGTTTCTCCTTTAATTTCTTTAATGAAAGACCAAGTACAAGCATTAAAAGCAAATGGAATAAAAGCCGATTTTTTTAATAGCTCTATTTCTGTTCAAGAAGAAAACGAAGTCATTACAAAAGCCATGAATGGCGATCTACAGCTATTGTATTTATCACCAGAAAAATTAATATCCGTTAGCAATACTTGGCTAAAACAACTAAATATAAAATTGGTTGCTATTGACGAAGCACATTGTGTAAGTATGTGGGGGCATGATTTTAGACCAGAATACACACAGTTAAAAGTATTTAGAAATTCGCTTCCAAACATACCTTTTATGGCATTGACTGCCACTGCTGATAAATCTGCCAGAAAAGATATCGAAGAACAGTTAGGTTTAAAAAATTCTAAATTATTTATTTCTTCTTTTGATCGTAAAAATTTAAGTATTGAAGTTCGTGGACAAGTTCAAAAAAAGAAAAAACTACAAGAGATTGTTAGTTTTATAAATCGAAGAAAAAACGAAAGTGGAATTATTTATTGTTTGAGCAGAAAAAACACAGAAGAAGTTGCCAATCATTTAAAAGAACTTGGGCATTCTGTTGCTTTTTATCATGCTGGAATGGGTAATGAGGAAAGAGAAAAAACTCAAACCGATTTTATAAATGATGACACAAAAATAATTGTTGCTACAATTGCTTTTGGGATGGGAATTGACAAATCGAACGTACGTTTTGTGATTCATTATAACTTACCCAAAAACCTCGAAGGTTATTACCAAGAAATAGGAAGAGCAGGAAGAGATGGGTTGCCTTCTGAAACTTTGCTGTATTATAATATGAGAGATTTTGTTTTGTATAGTCAGTTTGCAGAAGAAGGCGCAAATACTGAAATGCAGAAAGAAAAACTCAATAGAATGCTTCAATTTGCGGAAGCAAAATCGTGCAGAAGAAAAATATTATTGTCTTATTTTGGGGAACATTTAACAGAAAATTGTGGCAATTGCGATGTTTGTGCAAATCCGCCCAAAGGTTTTGATGGCACTATTATTACCCAAAAAGCACTTTCTGGAATTGCAAGAATGGGAGAAAAAGACGGAATTACAATGCTAATTAACGTTTTACGAGGAAGTAACAATGCAGCTATTCACGAAAAACAATACTTTCGTCTAAAAACATACGGAATAGGAAAAGACATTTCTTTTTTTAACTGGCGAGATTACATCATTCAAATGGCAAACCAAGGTTTGATAGAAATCATGTATGCAGAAGGTTCTGCTTTAAAAATAACACCCATTGGTTGGAAAGTTTTAAAAGGAGAAAAAACGATAAGATTAACAACCCCAATAAGTATTGATGAAAAAAAGAAAATTAAAAAAACAGCAAAAATTATAATTGAAGGCGAAACAAATAAAGACTTGTTTACAGAACTCAAAAAACTAAGATATTCTATTTCTAAAGAAGAAAATATGCCTGCTTATATTGTTTTTAGTGACAAGTCATTAAAATTAATGGCAAGTGAACTCCCAACAACCGAAAACGAATTTTTAGCCATTTCTGGAGTGGGAATGAACAAAATGGAAAAGTATGGAGATGAGTTTATGAGTGTTATTCGAAAGTATAAAAATGTTGCAAAGCCAAGAAAAACGCCTACCACATTAAAAACTTTCGAATTATACAAAGAAGGATTGACTCCCAAAGAAATTGCAGAAGAAAGAAATTTATCTATCACTACTATTTTTTCGCATTTGTCTCAATTATATTCCGAAGGTAAAAAGGTAGATTTAGAACAATATGTTAGCAAAGAAACCATAGAGAAAGTGCGTGTTGCTTTTAATGAATTCGACAGAAAAATAGAACTAAAACCGATTTACGAAAAACTAAATGAAGAAGTTTCTTATTCCAAAATAAGAATAAGTATTACGCTTATTTTAAAGAACAAATAATATTTAAAGACCTCACAGGTTTTAAAAACCTGTAAGGTCTGGTAAATTTTAAGACAAACCAGAAATAACACCATCGTTATCAATGGTCATATTTTCTGAAGCTGGTATGGCTGGCAATCCAGGCATACGCATCATTTTTCCTAAAATAGGAATCACAAATTGGGCTCCAGCAGCAATTTCAATTTCGCGAACGGTTACTGTAAAACCTTCTGGTCTTCCTATTAAAGCGGCATTATCTGAAAACGATTTTTGTGTTTTCGCCATACAAACCGCAAAATTATTAAATCCTAATCGATCAATTCTTCTTAAATTTAATTGAGCTTGTTTGCTGTATTCGACATTTTTTGCCCCGTAAATTTCTTTGGCAATTGTTTCTATTTTATCTTTAATTGGAGCGTTCCAATTGTACAAAGGTTTGTATTGAGTTGCTTTATTTTCGACCACCTCTACAACTGCTTCAGCTAATTTTTTGGTTCCTTCTCCTCCTTTTGCCCAACCTTCAGACAATACTGCTTGCACGCCTAAACTGGCACATTTTTCAATCACAAAATCTACTTCTTCATCAGAATCTGAAACAAAAGAATTAATTGCGACAACAGGTTCTATATTATATTTGCGAATGTTTTCGATATGTTTTTCGAGGTTTTTAAATCCTTCTGTTACTTTTTCTAAATCTGGGGCGTTATAATCTTCTGTTGTTGCACCTCCATGATGGCGTAAAGCTCTAATTGTAGCGACTAAAACCACACATTTAGGATTCAGTTTTGCGAACTGAGATTTTATATTCAGAAATTTTTCTGCGCCTAAATCTGCACCAAAACCCGCTTCTGTAACTACGTAATTAGATAAAGAAAGCCCCATTTTGGTAGCAATAATCGTATTGGTTCCTTGTGCGATGTTTGCAAAAGGTCCTCCATGAATTATGGCAGGATTTTCTTCTAAAGTTTGTACCAAATTGGGTTTAATGGCATCTTTTAATAAAATTGCCATCGCATTTTCTGCTTTTAAATCTCGTGCAAAAACGGGTTCATTTTTATAGGTAAAACCAATAAAGATATCTCCTAAACGCTTTTTTAAGTTCTCGATATCCGAAGCCATACAAAGAATCGCCATTACTTCGGAAGCTGGTGTAATATGAAAACCATCTTGCCTTGGAACGCCATTTGCAGTTCCTCCTAAACCAATGGTAATATCACGCAAAGAACGATCGTTCATATCTATTACACGTTTCCAAAGAATGGTTCTTGGATCTATATTTAAATTATTGGATTTACTCTGAATGTTATTATCAATTAATGCAGATAACAAGTTGTTCGCTTTTTCAACCGCATTAAAATCTCCAGTAAAATGCAAATTAATATCTTCCATAGGTACCACTTGAGAATACCCTCCACCTGCTGCTCCGCCTTTTATTCCAAAAACAGGTCCCAAAGAAGGTTCTCTTAAAACTACGGTTGCTTGTTTTCCTATTTTATTCAATCCTTCTGTTAAACCAATGGAAACCGTTGTTTTTCCTTCTCCAGCAGGAGTTGGTGTTAGCGCTGTTACTAAAACCAAATTATTTTGGGCTATTTTTTTATCATCAATTAAAGCTAAAGGAAGTTTTGCTTTGTACTTTCCGTACATTTCTAAATCGTCTTCATTAATATTTAATTTTTTTGCGATTTCTCTTATGTGTTTCAGTTCTTTTGCTTGCGCAATTTTAATGTCTGTTAAGTAAGCCATATTTACAATTTGTATTGTTTTATTTTAAATTTTTTCAAAAATTAAATATAGTTAATTTTGTAAGATAGAAGAAGACAAATCAATCCATTTTACAACTATAAATTTCTTAGAAAAGAAGATTTTTTATTTCTAAAGTACAAACCCATTTTTTTACATATATTTGGGGCATGAATTCTAAATGGTACCTTAGTGCTTTTCTCTTCATATGCATTTGTTTTGGAGTATTCCAAGAGCAGGTTTATAAACCCAATCAAGAAATTGTTCTAGAATTTATAGATACTTCTTCGCAGAATAAAAATATTGAAAACACCATTTCTGAAGTTCAAAAAAAACTTGTAGATATTGGGGTTACAAACATCGCCATTCAAAAAACAGAAAAAGGCACTTTAAAAATCTCTTATTACAGTATTGTAAATGTAAATGACGTTAAAAAAGCACTTACAAAAGAACATAGGTTATCTTTAAATAAAAATTCTAAAAAAGAAAACGAAAATAGAGACTCCACTACCTATAGTATCGATATTTACGAACTAACAAATAAACTTGATATCTCTAATTTAGACGATAAGTTTATATTTGAAATCGAACCTCATTCAGATAGGTTTACCACAAATAATATTTTCTGTTTTTATAAAGTGCTCGAAAACCAAGCCAATCAACTCTTTAAAACAGCTTATAAAGCGAACAAAACCAGCCTTTACATTAAAGATTACACTTCTTATCAAGAGCCAGAAGTGAGAGCTGGACCACAAAAATACTTCGCTTAAAATGTAAACTTTTTTACATTTTTTTCAAACGATTTAAGTGAATGTAAATCAAACACATCACAAAAAAACAAACCATTAAAATAATTGTCAGATTTTACGAGAAGGCATATATTTGCTCGTTTTTTAAAAAATTTTGACTAAATAAATATAAAATGCAAAACAAAGGACTCATTAAATTATTCGCTATTCTTTTTGGATTAGTGAGTTTATACCAATTATCGTTCACATTTCTAGCCAATAAAGTAGAAGAGGATGCGAAAGTGTACGCTAAACAAAATGCACCAGACAACGATGCTAGACAAAAAGCTAAATTCGAGAAAAAATATTTAGATAGCGTTGCCAACAAAGATGTTATCGATTTAGGTATCGCACAATATACCTACGATGATGTTCGAGACAAAGAAATGAATCTCGGTCTCGATTTAAAAGGTGGTATTAATGCCATTTTACAAGTTTCTGTAAAAGAAGTTTTAAAAAGTTTGTCTAACGACTCTAAAAACGAAGCGTTTAATAAAGCCTTAGAAAACGCAGACGAAAGACAAAAAAACAGCAATGCTACTTATTTAGATTTGTTTTTCGAAGAATTCGAAAAAGTTGCTGGCACTACAAAATTAAGCGATCCTTCTATCTTCGGAACAAAAGCTTTAAGCGATAAAATTTCTTTTAATGAAGATAATTTTTCTGTTAGAGAAACTTTACAAGAAGAAATTAACAGCTCTATTGGTACTGCTTTTGAAGTATTAAGAAGTAGAATTGATAAGTTTGGAGTTGCTTCTCCAAACATTCAAAGAATTGGAAATTCTGGTAGAATTCAAATTGAATTGCCAGGTGCAAAAGACATAGAACGTGTTACAAAATTAATTACAAGCAAAGCCGAATTACAGTTTTGGGAAGTCTATACAAATGCAGAAGTACAAAACTTTTTCTTTTCTGCAAATGCTAAAGTTACTGAATTATTAAAAGACGATTCTGAAGTTGAACAAGCAAAAGATTCTGTTAAAAAAGACGATATTGACGATCTTTTAGGAGAAACAGTAGATTCTACTAAGGTTCAAAAAAATCTATTTACTTATTTAAGACCAAACATCGCGCAATCTCAACAACAAATTAGCTCTGTTGTAGCAGAAGCAAAAGTAGCAGATACTGCAAGAGTAAATAGCTTATTAAAAAATAAAGAAGTTAGAGACTTATTACCAAACGAATTAAGATATGCAAAATTCTTATGGGATTATAAGTCTAATAAAATTGATGATGGTACAGAAATTATCTCTTTATATGCTATAAAATCTAACAGAAAAGACAAACCTACAATTGAAGGTGATGTTATTTTAGACGCTGCACAGGTTTTCGACCAATTAAATAAGCCAGAAGTTAGCATGACCATGAATAGTTCTGGAACAAAACAATGGGCAAAAATGACTGCAGACAATGTAGGTAATTTTGTTGCTGTTGTTCTAGACGACTATGTATATACTGCACCTTCCGTAAACCAAGCGATTACTGGTGGTAGAACTTCTATTTCTGGTGGAAGCATGACGGTTGCAGAGGCAGAAGACATTGCTACCGTTTTAAAAGCAGGTAAATTACCAGCAGCTGCAAGAATTATTCAAGCAGAAGTGGTGGGACCATCTTTAGGGCAAGAAGCAATTGATGCCAGTTTCTTATCTTTTGGTTTGGCAATCATCTTAGTGTTACTTTGGATGATTTTATATTACGGAAAAGCAGGTTTATTTGCAGATATTGCATTGCTTGTAAACATTTTATTCATCTTCGGAATATTAGCATCTTTCAACGCCGTTTTAACATTACCAGGTATTGCTGGTATTATCTTAACCATAGGTATGTCTGTAGATGCAAACGTAATTATCTTCGAAAGAATTAAAGAAGGTTTATTTGGTAAAAAAGGCTTAAAACAATCTGTGGAAGAAGGTTTCTCTGTAAAAGGAGCACTTTCTGCAATTATAGATGCAAACATTACGACCTTATTAACAGGTATTATTTTATATGTTTTTGGCTCAGGCCCTATTAAAGGTTTCGCCTTAACATTAATGATTGGTATTGCAACTTCTTTATTTACAGCAGTATTTATTACGCGTATCTTAATTGATGGCGCTATCAATAGAGGTACAAACTTAACTTTTAATACTTCTATCTCTAAAGGATGGTTCCAAAACATTAATGTAGAATTCTTAAAAAAACGTAAAATTGCATACTTCATATCTGGAGCAATTATTTTAGCAGGAATCGTTTCTATTTTCTCTATTGGCTTAAAACAAGGAGTAGATTTTAAAGGAGGCCGTTCTTATGTAGTTCGTTTCGACCAAGATATGAGCGCTACTGAAGTTGCTGGAACATTAAAAGATGCTTTTGGAACCGCTCCAGAAGTAAAAACATACGGAAGTGCAAACCAGTTAAAAATAACAACCGTTTATAAAATTGATGAAGAAGGGCAAGAAGTAGATGATGCTGTACAAAACACTTTATATAATGGATTAAAACCGTATTTAGGAAATACAACTTACGAAAACTTTAAACCAGGTTTCGAGAAAGAAGGTGCTGGTGTAATGAGTTATATGAAAGTAGAACCAACCATTGCAGATGATATTAAAACAGATGCATTGTATGCCGTTTTTGGCTCTTTGTTAGTAGTTTTCTTATACATCTTATTACGTTTTAGAAAAATATCTTACTCTATTGGAGCTGTAGTTGCCGTTTTTCATGATGTATTAATTGTATTGGGTGTATTCTCAATAACATACAATTTTATGCCTTTCGATATGGAAATTGGTCAATCTTTTATCGCCGCCATTTTAACGGTAGTGGGTTACTCCTTAAATGATACTGTGGTAATTTTCGATAGAATTAGAGAATTTGTAGGAGACTACAAAAACAGACCATTAAATGAAAACGTAGATAAAGCAGTTAGTTCTACTCTAGGAAGAACCATAAACACCTCTTTAACCACATTATTGGTAATGTTAGCTATCTTCTTATTTGGTGGAGATTCTATTAAAGGATTTATGTTCGCCTTAATTGTAGGGGTAATTGTGGGTACCTATTCATCGTTATTCGTGGCAACACCAATAATGTACGATTCGTCTAAAAAAGAAGAAAAGAAAAAATAGTTCTAACTAAAATAAATAAAAACCGTTTTCTTTAGGCGAAACTTGTTTTGGTTTCAAAAAGAAAACGGTTTTTCTATTCAATCAATAGCAGTTATATTTGCACTTCTATGAGCAGTATTATAAAACTTCACGATTTATATTTTAAACCTTTTATTTCAGAAAACGAAATTAAAAGTATCGTAAAATATCTGGCAAAAAAGGTAAAAAGAGATCTTCCTAAAGACGAAGTACCTATTTTTGTGGGTATTTTAAACGGATGCTTTTTATTTGCTGCCGATTTTATTAGAGAGTTTGAAGGAAATTGCGAAGTCTCTTTTGTAAAATTAGCTTCTTACCAAGGAACCTCTTCAACCGAAAATGTAAAAGAATTGGTGGGCATAAATGAAGATTTAACAGGACGAACCGTTATTATTTTAGAAGATATTATAGATACAGGAACTACGCTCCAAGAAATTTATAATATCTTTAAAAACAAGAATGTAAAACAATTAAAAGTGGCTTCTTTATTCTTTAAACCAGACGTTTTTAGAAAAGAGTTGCCCATAAATTATATCGGAAAAAGTATCGAAGATAAATTTATTGTAGGTTATGGATTAGACTACAAGGGTTTAGGAAGAAATTATTCAGAAATATATCAATTATCAACACCACCAAAAATGAAAAACATCGTATTATTTGGCCCTCCAGGAGCAGGAAAAGGAACACAAGCAACATTTTTAAAAGACATGTACAATTTGGTACACATTTCTACAGGAGATGTATTCCGTTTTAACATTAAAAATGAAACAGAATTGGGTTTATTAGCCAAAAAATATATGGATGAAGGCGATTTAGTACCAGATGAAGTTACCATAAATATGCTAAAAGCCGAAGTAGAAAAAAATGCAGATGCCAATGGTTTTATTTTCGATGGTTTTCCAAGAACACAATCGCAAGCAGAAGCTTTAGACGCTTTTTTAGCCGATAAAGGAGAACAAATAAACGGAATGGTTGCTTTAGAAGTACCAGAAGATTTATTGGTAGAGCGTTTGTTAGAAAGAGGAAAAACTAGCGGAAGAACAGACGATACTGATGAAGCTAAAATTAGAAACCGTTTTAACGAATATAACACAAAAACTGCCGTTTTAAAGGACTATTTCGAAGCTCAAAATAAATATTATGGAATAAATGGTGTAGGTTCTATTGAAGAAATTACACAACGTATCGCAAAAGTATTTAATAAATTGTAAAAATGTGTAACTGTTTAAGCGTTTAATTGTTTAAGCAACGAGTACGATTACACGTTTCAACAATTACACAATTACACAAAAACTATGACTGAAGGAAATTTTGTCGACTACATAAAAATATACGCATCTTCTGGAAAAGGAGGGCAAGGTTCTGTGCATTTACACAGAGAAAAATTTATTACCAAAGGAGGCCCTGATGGTGGAGATGGTGGACGTGGAGGACACATTATTTTACGTGGAGACAAAAATATGTGGACGCTTTTTCACCTAAAATTTAAACGCCATTTTAGAGCAGAAAATGGTGGTGCTGGAAGCGCAAGCAGAAGTACTGGTCACGATGCCAAAGATATTTATATAGATGTACCTTTAGGAACAATTGTTAGAGATGCAGATACCGACGAAATTTTGCACGAAATTACCGAAGATCAAAAAGAAGTAATTTTATTACCTGGTGGAAAAGGCGGTCTTGGAAATTGGCATTTTAAATCTTCGACAAACCAAACTCCACGCTATGCGCAACCTGGAATTGACGGACAAGATGGCTGGTTTAGAATTGAATTAAAATTATTAGCAGATGTAGGTTTGGTTGGTTTCCCAAATGCCGGAAAATCGACATTATTATCGGTTTTAACTGCTGCAAAACCTAAAATTGCAGATTATGCTTTTACCACCTTAAAACCCAATTTAGGTATTGTTGAGCACAGAAATCATCAAACCTTTGTTATTGCAGACATTCCTGGAATTATAGAAGGTGCTGCTGAAGGAAAAGGATTAGGACATCGTTTTTTACGTCACATAGAACGTAATTCTGCTTTATTATTCTTAATTCCTGCAGATAGTGATGATATTAATAAAGAATATGAAATTTTGTTAAACGAACTAAAAAAACACAATTCAGAATTGTTAGATAAAGATCGTTTGTTGGCCATTTCTAAATCAGATATGTTAGATAATGAATTGATAACTGAAATAAAACAAGATTTGCCAAAAGGTATAGAGACTATTTTTATTTCTTCAGTAGCAGAAATTGGCTTACAAGAATTAAAAGATAAACTATGGAAGATGCTAAACTAATTCCATTTCTTTATTCTTTTAACTGAATTTGTATTGGCAACCTATATTTGGTAGTTACAGGAATACCTCTTTTAATTGCGGGATAAATTATTGGAATTTGCCGAATACTTACTTTTAAAATACTATCTAACTCTGGTAATTCTTTTTTTATAATTTCTGAAGATTCAATCGTTTCCAATTCTATATTTCCTTTAGAATTTATTAGCAAATTAACAATTACAGTTTCGAAAATGGAATCTTTTATTGTGAATTCGTGTTTTAGCAACTCCTCTCCTATTTTGTTATGGATGGTGTTTCTAAAGCAGTCTTCTTGTTGAGCTTTTTCAATTAATGAATCGCAAACTTTAAAAGACGGATACGTGTCTATAGAAGAAAAGTTAACAAATGTATCT
The DNA here is from genome assembly GCF_017498485.1 of Polaribacter batillariae. Classification (NCBI taxonomy): domain Bacteria; kingdom Pseudomonadati; phylum Bacteroidota; class Flavobacteriia; order Flavobacteriales; family Flavobacteriaceae; genus Polaribacter; species Polaribacter batillariae. Next base: position 1,111,151 of record NZ_CP071795.1, read on the forward strand.
AAAACTTGCACATTTGTATTTTTTTTGAAAGTAAATTTATCGCAAGAAATGCAAAAGAGAGTTAAAATTAAAAAAGAAAAAAACCTAAAACACATAATTGTACAATATGTAGTAAAAATACAATTTAAATTAGTTTTAATCATACTTATACCATTTAAACTTTGAATTCAAGATAATATTTATTATCTTTCGGGGTAAAATTTATTATCTTTCAATATGCCAAAGAAAATTACCTTATCGATTAAAGAAGAATCTGTTGAATTGCGAAAACTATATGAGTCTACCACTACAGAATTACGAAGAGATCGTTTAAAAATGTTATACTACATAAAGTCCGGGAAGTATATCTATCGTAATGCAATCGCAAAGAAGCTTGGCAGACGTCCAACCACCATAGGCAATTGGATTAAAGACTATGAAACAGGAGGCCTTTCAAATTTATTAGAAATACATAGCGGAGGTAATAATACCGTTCATATTTCTGATAGAGCAAAAGCCTATATCTCCAAGACATTATCTAACAGCGATACCACCATAACTTCCTATATAGAGTTACAAGCTCATATAGCCGAAGATTTATCAGAGATGATAAATTATGGTGCACTTTATGCACATTGTAGGCGAAAACATAAGTCTAAGCTAAAAGTATCAAGAAAGTCACATTATAAAAAAGACCCGAAAGCCGAAATGGTTTTTAAAAAACCTAGAAAACACTTTTAAATTATTTAGAACAAAACTAAATAAAAATAACTTTGAATCGGTCAATTTATTTTTTCAAGATGAATCTCGTTTTGGATTAATCACCAAACAAAAAAGAGTCATTACAGCTAAAGGCGTTAAACCTATAGCAAAGTACAAACATAGTTATCAGAGTAAATGGCTATGGGGAAGTTTTTCACCCATTACAGGTGAGAGTTTCTGCATGCTAACAGATACTGTGTGTAAAGACTTTTTTATTGAGTATTTAAGAGACTTAAGTGCCTGTAATCCTTTGGAACTAAAAATTGTAATTATTGACAATGCAGCTTTCCACTCTACTAAAGATGTAAAATTGCCTGATAATATTATCTTATTACCTATCCCTGCATATTGCCCTGAACTAAATCCAGCTGAAAAAGTTTGGCAATACCTTAAAAGTAAAATTGCAATGAAAATTTATGACACTTTAGATATACTAGAATCCAAAATAGAGCACCTAGTTTATCAAATGGATAATAAGACCATTAAGTCTATAACCGGATATGAATTTTATCTAAAATCTTTTTATAACGTTTTTAATGTTTAAATGGTATTAATACTTTTTGATAAATATCTCAAAAATTCAAAAACCCTTTTGTTTCCAAAAGGGTTTTAATTTAAAAGTTATAAATTTGGAGTTACTCCTGTACAGTAATATTAAAAATCATACCAATGAGAAAGTAATGTAAAATCATCTACAGCAATTAAACCAATTGTATTTTGCGTTGCATTTAAATTTGCTCTTTTTTGAATGTAAAAACCACTATCTCTAGTTATATATTCTAAGAAAGGGAGTAAACCTCTTCTTGAAAAATGAGTATTACTAGGCAAAATTTCAGTAAATTTTGCTATTTTATTTCCTAAAGTATCTTCAGTAATTGTAAGTTTAACAGAAAACCTTTGGGTAAAAATTCTAGTCCCAGATAAATAACGTAGTTCAAGATAAGGTTCAGGTTGATCTAAATCATATAGGTAAAGTCTTTGTACAGAGCGTCCATTTAATGTTGCTGTAAAAAACGCCCTAAATTCATCCATAAATTTTGTAAAAGCTGGGCTATCATCACTTGTAGAGAATCTTGTCGAATATAGTCTTATGTTATTATTCCCTGATGGTTCGTTTCCAAAATCATAGGCAGGTAAAACAAAGTTTAAATCGCTTTCGTATCTTAAAGTTAGTTTTACTCCATTAGCTTCTGCTACAAATTCATCTTCTGTAGCATTATACGTAAATTCACTAATTTTTGCAGTTCCTACTTCTACTCTTGGACTAATTTTAAATCCATCTGGTGTTGGTGAAATTCCAAAGCTAATGTCTTTTTGGCTACATCTTTTGTAATTGCAGTTACAGTCGCAAATCTTCTATTTTTGTTGAAAGAAAAATCGTAAACTGTAATTTGCCCATTGTTTTCTATAGTAAGATTTCTAAATACCGATTTTAAAGGTTTATTAGGAATATTATCATTTAACATAGCCTTATTTTGGGTTGTCAAATTCGTCCAATCATCTGCAGTTGCTTTTGTAAAACGGATGATATTGTCTCTGTCTCTATTGGATTTAAAAAGAATATCTTCTCCTTCTTTTTTGAAATATAAGAACTCAAAACTCCCTCTATAACCTTGCCCTACTAAATCGCTATCGGGAGAATTAGCGCCATCTGATAATTCATGAATAACATTTTTTGTTGTGAAAGTTAATTTTACTGTAGAACCTAAAGTAATATCATACAAGCTAACTTTACTTGCGTCTGGAGTTCCAAAATCAGAATCCATTTTAACTTCAGAATTACTAATAAAATCAAATAAGAAGGTATAACCACCTAATTGTGTATTATCAGTAAAATAAGTCATTTTCCAACCATTTTCGGAACTCTGTAAAGACTCTTCTAGTTCTTTTATTGCTTTTTCTATTCTAACTGTTGGAGTGTCTTCGAAAAGAAGATCTGGATCACTATTGTCTTGACAGCTACTTAATATTAGAAGAAAAAGTGCTACCAATAATTGATAGGTGTTAATTTTATTTTTTTTCATTTTTCTTATTATTTAATTGCTTCTAAAATATTATCTGTAGCTAATTTTTGTAATTCATATAAATCTATATTAAAAGACTTCTTAAAATATTCCGCTACTATGGCTTCTTTTGCTTTAATTAATGCTATTGCATTGTCTGCTTCTGGAGTCGCAGTAATTTTTGCTGCTTGTGTTGCTGCGTCTTTTTCTGCTTGTGTTGCTCCTGAACCTAAATCGTCTAATGCTTTCTCTACAGCATTTTTTATTATTCCATTTTTTATATTATCTAATAATGCTTGATATTCAGTCGCGTTATTTGTTAACATTGTTTCAACCATTTCTGCAAAATCTTCATTTTCGTTTAGTCTTGCATAATCTGTTATAAATCCTTGTTTGTTGGCTATATCGAATCTTTCTTGCCTATTTGCTGGATTAAACCATTGCGCAGTGTAACCTCCTGGTGTAATTTGCTTAAAAGCTTCTTCGTCATAACGCACCTGTTGATTTAAAATATGGGTATATTCGTGTTGAATGGTTTTTATAAATTCTGTAACATCATCTTTTTTTTTCACATCTACTTCATCAACTTCAAAAAGTACGATGTTTTTTCCACCTTCAGCAAAACCTAAAGTTCTTGTTCCACTTGGATTTAAATTAAAACCACCTATTAGAACCATTTCTCTTGGCGCTATTCTTTTTATAAAATCTTCACCACCTAATTCTGAGTAAGTATCAATCCAAACTTTTTTAACAACTTTCATAATTGGAATGACATTCTCTAAAGTTGGTGGAAATAAATATCTATTTAAATCTACTCTTCCTTCATCCCATTGATAGGTAACATCAATATTATAATCGTTTGTAATGTTTTCTCTCAACCAAACATCAGTTGCGTTTAATTCTGGTGTTTCTGTATTTAAATTGCTTTCGGTTAATTTTTCTTCGTTTGAACTACAAGCAGAAATAATTCCGAAAATTATTACTGCTATATACATATATGTTTTTTTCATAATTATCTAGGATTAGGTGTTATTCCAAAATTAATTGCGGATTCTGGGATTTGTAATTGTTTTCTTAAATCTTCTTTAGTTAATTCGATTTCTTTATCTTCTTTTCTATAGTATCTTTTAATGGCGATATTGAATCTTTTTACATCAAACCACCTCATACCTTCATGGTAAAATTCTTTTTGTCTAAATTTTAAAATAGCGTTTATAAATGAATTTTGTTTGTCGCTTATAAAACCGTAAAATGGTGTTAACCTTCCTGTAGTTACAGGAAATAAGCTTACAATCATATCTTCTGTTAAAATGTCTGTACTTGGGTTAAAGTTTTCTGTTTTTTTTGATAAAAAATCTGTTAAGTCTTTAATAGCATTTGTATAATCTTCTTTCATTGTATAGGCTTCTGCTCTGTTTAAAAGAACTTCATCAAAACCAAATAAAACGGAGTTTGTATAACCTCTTCCTGTTCCTGCAGATTGATTGGTAATCTTAAAATATTCATCAAATTTAGGAACATTACTTGCTTCATTTGACCCGAAAATACCATAGGCCCAGTTTTTGTTAAATGGATTATCTTGTTGGAAAATTTCTTCGGTGTTTAAAAATGATAATCCGTAATTTGTTCTCCAAAAATTTCTTGCCCACCAAGAAGATGTAGAGTTTAAAAGTAAATTTGCGTCTTCTAAAGAATTGCTATATTGTAATGTTTGTTGAGAATAGGATAAATTTGAATATTCAACAACATCTCTAATTTGTAATCTTGGATTTGTAAGTATTTGATTTGAATAAAAGATTACTTTGTCCCAATCTCCTTTTTGTAAATAAAATCTTGTTGCAAATGCAGCTCCAGATTCTTTAGAAAAATGGTATTTAGGGTTCTTTTCTCTATTTTGTATTAAATTTAAACCTTCTAATAAATCTTTTTCAATTAAGTCATATACTTCTTGTACCGTATTTCTTTTGTAAGGTTTTATTAACTCTGTTTCAGGATCTAAAATATAGGGTACACCTAAATCTGAATTGGCACTACTTGGATTGTATTGTTTCCCCCAAAAGGTAACTAACATAAAATGTGCATATGCTCTTGCTAATAAAGCCTCTCCTTTTTGCGCGTCTAAATTAAATTGCCCTTCTAATTTTTTTATTGACGACAATGCTTGGTTTGCTTGTGAAATTGCCTCGTAACTGTTTGACCAGAAAAATGTTGGTGAGTCTTGATTTTCATCTAAACTTATATCCCAAGTAAACATTTGTTCGTGAAGTAAAACATTGATGTAACTTCTAATATTTGATCTAGAAGTTGCATTATCCGACATAATTTCTGCAATTAATTGATAATTTCCTTGTGAGTATGCACCTGTTATTAAGGCACTTATTTTTTCTGGAGAATTTATTTCTGCTCTATTATCTGGTAATTCAGATAAATAATCGTCGCAACTAACTGTTAGTAAAGAAAATACTAATACTGTAGTTATTTTAAATATATGTTTTTGTAATTTTTTCATTTTGTTTTTTTTATAGTCCAATATTTAAAGACATAGTAAATTGTCTCGTTATAGGTAAGGCAACTCCTCCAGTTCCATAAAACTCTGGGTCTTGTCCATTTAATCTATCATCTGAATACAATAAGAACAAGTTAGTACCTTGTAATTTTAATTGTAATTGAGAAAGATCTAATTTCTTTAAAACATCTTTGTTAAAATTATATGCTAAAGAAATACTTTTCATTCTTAAGAAATCTCCATTTGCAACTCTTGCTGTAGAAAAGTTGTAAGCGTTATATGCTCTTGATAAATCGCTTTGGTTATAAATATTATTATCTCTAACATCTATAATTTTTGGAATGCTTGTAATATTTTCGTCTCCTGGTAAAATCCATCTGTTAATATTACTTTTTGTAAATACATTTGTACCTGAGTAAAAATTATCTAAAGAAGGGTTTAACCTTACCTTATTACCTCCTGCACCTGTTATCAAAACATTTAAGTTCCAGTTTTTGTAACTAAATGAATTTGAGATACCTCCAGCTTTGTTTGGCAATACAGATCCATTGTAAACTAAATAATCTGTAATATTAAAACTGTCTTGAAAATTTACATCTGTAACAGGATTGTCTCCATCAGGTAAAACAAATGTAGGAATGCCATCTTCATTAAGTCCATTAAAATTGAATGAAAATAATGAATTATTTGGATAACCTTCTAAGGAACCACCTTGTAAACCTACTACATCTATAACTCTAGGTCTATTTTGAAGTTTTGTAATCTTTTGATCAAAATAAGAAAAATTTAAAGAGGTAACCCATTTAAAGTTATCTGTTTTTATGTTTGTTGATGTAATTGCGAATTCAATACCTTTTTGTTCACTGTCGGAATTATTACCACTTTTTACAAGTTCACCACCAATACCAGATGTTCTAACAAAATCGATATTATCAAAAATATTTCTTTGGTAAATATCTGTTGTAAACTGAATTCTGTTATCAAACAAGCCTAAATCCATACCAATATTGAACTCGTATTGTTTTTCCCAAGTAAGTTCGGAATTTTCTAATGCATCTATATCGAGATACGTTTCTCTTTCAGAAGGTGTTAGCCTATCTGTAATTTGGCTTCTGAAAATTGCTAAAGAATTTGTAGCTGGTCCAGGTGAAGCGCTTAAACCGTAAGATGCTCTAAATTGTAAATTATTAATGGTATTAGATTTTTGAATAAAATTTTCTTCGGTTGCATTCCATTTTGCACTTACTGTTCCAGTTGGCAACCATCTAGATTTAGCACTTCTTCCTTGCCTATTAGAACCATCGTATCTTCCTGTTAAAGAAAAAACATACTTGTTATCGTAAGAATAAGTCGTTCTTCCAAAAAAAGCGACAGTTCTTTCTCTTTCTCTTCCTAGTCCAAAATAATTCCCCCCTTCTGCAATAATTTTTTCAAGTAATCTTGCATCAGTAAATGGTACAAAACCGTTTTCATATTGTAAACCATAACCTGTAAAGTTCTCATCATTTCTATCAACATACCTTAACTCTTGACCTAATAAAGCATCAAAACTATGTTTTTTATTAAAATCTCTTTTGTATTGAAAACTATTTCTTAAATAATAAGACGTTAAAGAATTGTCGAATTTACGATACAAACCTCCTTCAGGAAAAACAGGAATTGGAATTGCATCTGGATTGTTTGGATCTCTGTATAGGAAAATGTTTGCATTTGCAATAACCGCTGTTTGATCGGCATTATAAGCCTTAACTACATTAGAATTTTCTCTAATTTGATGCTCTCTTGTACTGTTTACATATCTGGCAGATGTGTTTAAGTCGTAAGTAAGGTGATCGGTTATTTTGTAAGATGCATCAATCTGAAATCTAATATCTTTTACATCTAAATCTAACGTGTTATTATCTAATTCTTCTAAAATATTAAATGGTGCCCAATTATTTGTATAATATTCTAAATTACCGTTATTATCTCTAGGTCTTAGTGCTCTAGAAGTATTTAATGCATAACTAAATGGGTTGATATCAAAATCTCTACTAAATTGCCCATCCACAACATTTGCTTCTCTATTAAAGGAGCCTGGTGCTTTTTGGTTTCTTACAGATGCAACAGTGGAGATAGATAAATTAAATTTATCTGAAAAATAAAACGTATTTTTTATATTCGATGTAATTCTTGTTACTTTATCTGCCACAGACCATCCTGGATCGTGTAAAAAACCAACAGAGGCATAAAAAGAATTATTTTCTCCACCACCTGTAAAGCTTAATGTATGGTTTTGCATTAGAGACTGTCTAAAAAGTGTTTTAAACCAATTGGTATTTGCTAATTCGTAATTTTGTAAAAAAGCACTTCTTCCTTCAGGTGTATTTGGCACACCAAAGCCACCATTAGAATAGCTATTTATTTGCTTTTCTAAAACACCATAAACACCTGAAAATCTTGCGTTTCCAACATTTGGTAATCTTAAATAGCCTTGACTTCTTAAACCTTCTAATACACCAATAGTTTCCTTTGAGTCTAAAATATCGTATTGGTTATATGATGGAATGTCTCTTACTGTTTGCTCTAGTGTATAATTAACTTTTAACGGACTAGATCTTTTACCGCTTTTTGTGGTAATTACCACAACACCATTTCTAGCTCTTGCACCATAAATAGAGGTTGCTGATGCATCTTTTAAGATATCTATCTTTTCTATATCTGTTGAGTTTACACCTGCAATAGAAGAACTAATTAGTGTAGATGCATCACCAGAAGTTAATGCGTCTAAATCTTGTTCTACAATATCTTCTTGTACAACACCATCTATAACGTATAACGGATTGTTATTTCCAAAAACAGAAGAAGAACCTCTAATAGTAATTTGGGGTGCTGCACCAAATGTTCCTGTAATATTTTGTACGTTAACACCAGCTATTTTACCTTCTAACATTCTACTTACATCTACAACTCCATCGATTTTTAAATCTGCCGCTTTAATAGTAGTTGCAGCACCTGTAAAACTTCTTTTATTAATTTTATCATAACCAGTTGTTATAATTATTTCACCTAAACTTTCAGCAAAATCTTCCAAAACTACAGTAATTTCAGAAGCATTTAGAATTGATACTTCTTTTGATTTAAAACCTAAAGATTGAAAAACTAAAATATCTCCTTTGGAAGCTGCAATAGAAAACTTTCCATCAAAATCAGTAGAAACTCCCTTACCAGTTCCTTTTACTAAAACAGAAGCACCAACAATAGGTTGTTTATTTTTATCTAATAGAGTTCCTTTAATTTTCTGCTGAAAAACACCCTTTTTAAGTAGAATTGTGCCACTTTTATCGAATGTATATACGATATTACTTGTTTTTAAACTCAGGTTTAAAAGATCTTTTACGACAATAATACCTTTTTTTAGAATTACTTCTGGTAATTTTTCAAAAAGATGATTTTCGTAAACAAAGGTGTAATTTGTTTGGTTTTTTATTAACTCAAAAACCTCTTCTACAGAGACTGTTTTATCTGAATCAATTTTAATTTTTGCGTTTTGAGACAATCCTTCATTTGGTACTAACGCAAACGAAATTGTGCAGAATAAGAATATGAACGTTCTCATAATAGTAGTTAATAGTTTTTTTCTTAAAAAGAAAAAAACTCCAGTAAATTTAATTTCCATAAATTTGTTAAGTGTTAAATTAATTAGCATGATTATAGGGAATGTTGGTTTTTATATTGTGAGAGATTGACAAAACCGCATTCCTTTTTTTATTTCTTAAAATCTAGACTTCCATTATTTTTCTCATAATTTATATTGCTTGTATTTGTAATTGATTTTAAAATTAGATCTAAATTTTGTTTTTTGTTTAAAACTCCATTAAACTTTAAATTTTTAATTTTTTCATCTTTTATATTTATATCTACATCGTACCATCTAGAAAGCACTTTTGCAATTTCAAATAATGATGTGTTTTTAAATGTAAAAAAACCTCTAACCCAAGATATTTGTTCATCTGCATTAACTTTCTTTAAAATAGCACTTGCATCTAATTTGTTATAAATAAATTGCTCATTGGGTTTTAAATATGTTTTTTTACCATCTATATTCTCGATTAAAACACGTCCTTCTTTTAGAGTTGTAATTATTTCTCTATCTTCTGGGTATGCCTTAATATTAAAATGTGTCCCTAAAACATTTACTTCTTGCAAAGCGTGAACTACCTTAAAACCATCTCCAGAATGTTTTTTACTCGATGAAACTTCAAAATAAGCTTCGCCATAAATAAGTTCTACAACTCTTGTTTTTCCATCAATAAAATTTACGGGATATTTTAATTTAGATTCAGAATTTAGCCAAACCTTAGTTCCATCTTCCAAAACTAAAGAATACTCACCACCTCTACTCGTCGTTAAAAAATTATAAGCTATTTCTGTTAGATTTTCTTTCTCTTTCTCTTTTAAAGCGTCTTCTACTTTATAATATTCTAATGTTTTATTTTTATTTTTAACATTTAACACTTCAATATTAGTATTGTCTTCTAGACTAATGTTCTCTCCGTTATTTAAAGTAAGTGTAACTTTTTTTAAGTTATCATACTTAACAACAGCTTCTTTTACAGGAACTTTTTTTCCTGACATGTTAAAAAAGTAAAAAACTGAAAAAAATAAAGCAATTGAAGCTACTACTGCAAAATATTTCTTGTTGTTGTTTTTATGATGATTTTTAGTTGTTCTTTGTACAATAGAATTCCATTTTTTCTCTTTTTCTAAAATATAATCAGAAAACTCCTTATTATTTTTTACTTTATGAAAATACTCTTGATGTTCTTTTGATTCTGAATACCAAGTCTCGAATTCCTCTTTTTCTTTTTCTGAAAGAGTATTGTTAATTTTTTTTATAATTAATTTAAATTCCATAAACATCTATTTAAACAGAGGCTTTTGATAGCATTTTTAACTAAGACAGTTTAAAACTAAAAAAGGGTTACAAAAAAGTTAATTAATTATTAAAAAAACATGATGAAACCTGTTGTACATTTCGATAAAATTCTGTCAATTCGAGGAAATCTTACGATTAAAATGAATAAAATTGGTGTAGAGAATAAAAATTTTAGTTTTTTAAATAGTTCTTGATACCATTTTTCGATCCTCAAAATCACTCGAACTAACGACAATTTTTGCATATTTTTAAGTAAAAATGCACAACAGGTAATTAATTTCGAGCAAGATTATCTAAAATTCATTAATTATTTAAGAATAGGAATAGTAAAAATAGTATTAAAGATTTATCAAACTTAACTTTAGCCCTTTTCAGTTGAGTTTTTACTGTATTTATAGAAATATTTAGTTCGTCTGCTATTTCTTTATACTTGTAATTTTCTATAAATTTTAGTTTAAAAATCTTTTGCATTTTTTTTGGCATTGTTTGTACCACCTGCATAATTTTTTGATATTTTGCTTCTCTCTCTTCTTCCGAAAAATCAGAAACATCAAGATCACTAACTATTAAATTACTTAATTCTATATAATTTTCGGTATCGACAATTTTAACTGACTTTAAATAATTTAAACTTCTATTTTTTACCATTTTATAAATATAAGATTTAAAAGAAACCTTAATATTTATAGTGTTTGCTTGCATCCAAAGTTGTACAAAAACCTCTTGAACAATATCTTCACTTATAGAAAAGTCGTACACATATTTATTTGCATAAAGCACCAAATCTTCAAAATATAACTCATAGCAATTTCTAAAGACCTTTTTATCTTTATTCTTTAGTTGCTTTATTATGAGGTTATTATCCATGATAACTTTAAAATATTGAAAAGTAAATATTTTATTTAATTAAAAAACAATATGTGTGAGTAAACTTCTTACAAAGTGACGCGAAAAGTAGTTAATATTAACATGATAAAAAAAAATAAATTTACTATCGAATAATAAATATTTTAAATAAGTAATGATTTACCTACTTTTTTTAGCAATTCTTTTAACGTGAGTTCGAGGAAATTTATCCATTACACTACTCACTATCAATATATTAATTCAAATATCAAGTCGAGCGTAATCGAGATTTATTTGAAATTCTAGTTTTAAGATTGAGCTAAAACTGATAAATTTTTGATTTTAAGATGATTATGTGTCTTATATCTAATTTTTATGCAGAACTTAGACTAATATATCTAAATTAATTGTGTACTAAGAGTAACATCTTAACATATAACTTAGTTTTTTTTATCAGAAAACAATAAATACTCCTGAAGTTTCCTGTAATTCTTCTACTAAAAATAATATCTTAATCCAATTTTACCGTAATAAAACGTCTTTTTTCGCTTACTGTAAAAAAATCATCATCTTTTTTTTTCTTAATTTCAATTCATAAATTATAACAAATAGTTACTTTAAAAAAGGAAGTAAATATTCATCATTATGGCAAAAAAAAACGCTCTTATTGTTTGAAAATAAGAGCGTAAAATTACTAAATTTTAACGATATTAATCGTCTAACTTTTCTCCTTTTAGAAAATAATCTTTTTTAATTTCTGCAATTCTCCTTTTTATAAAATTTGTTATCTCTGTATCTTTATCTTGAAAATGATCCATGTATTTTATATAATGTCTATATGCTATTTTTTTATCTTTATAATAGTCGTCAGAAATTTTTGCTAATTGGTATAATGCTTTATAATTTTTTCTATTCTCTTTGTAGGCCTTTTCGAAATTTATAAGTGCATTTTTTGGCTGTTTCGTTTCATAATACATGGTTGCCAACCCAAAATACTCTTCATCTCTTTTCTTTTTTCCTATAAAAGTTGACAATCTGTAAAAGAATTGTGCATTTTTATAATCGTTCTCTTTCATAGCAATATGCCCCAAATAGGTATAAGCTTTATAGTTTTCTTTATCTAAAAAAGATACCTTTTTAAAATATTTTTTAGCTATTTTTAAGCTATCTAAATTGTAATAAGTTCTACCCAACATAGAGGTAGCATAGGTGTCTTTTTTATCTATTGTGTCTAAATTTAAAAGTAGAGGAATACTTTCTTTATATTTCTCTTCTCTATATAATTGGTTGATTTTTAATTTATTTAAACGGATATGGTTTTTATCCAATTTCAATCCTTTTTCTATAAATAGCTTTGTAGAATCAATCTTATTTAATTTTTGAAAACTCGACGCTAAATGCGCAATTGCTTTTAAGTGAGTGGTGTCTTTTTCGAAAGTATCTATAAAACTATTTATCATTCTATTGGTATCATTTCTTTTTGCATAGGCCAAAGCCAATTGATAAGAATAATGGGCATTTAAAGAGTCTTTTTTTACTAAATCTTTAAATAATTTAACCGCTTTTGTAGCGTTATTTGTAATTAAATATAGTTTTCCTAATTGATATTTTAGTACTAAATTTAAAGAATCTTTGGCAGTAATTTCTTTGTAAATTTTTATGGATTTACTTGGCTTTTTAAGTCTTTGATAGGCTTTTGCCAATTTTAGTTTGGCTTGCTCGTCGTCTTGAAATTCTAAGGCTTTTTCTAAAAAATAGGCAGTTTTCTTATAATTATCTATCGATTCGTAAATTGTTGCTGTTTTGTAATTAGAGATAAAAGAAGCCTCTATTTTTGCCAATTCTTTTAAAGCCAATTGATACCTTCCTTTTTCGAACAAACTATCTACTGCAGAAAAAATTGAAGATTGAGCTTGCACTTTTAAAATGGTAAAAAATAAGCATGCAATTAAAATTTTCTTTTTCATCTAATTTTTATTATTTCCTTCAACTGCAATAACAAAAGGTATGGAATATTTAACAGCCACTGGTTTACCATCTTGTTCTCCTGGAATCATTTTTGGTAAAGATTGCATAACTCTTAGCACTTCTTCTTTTATTTTTTCGTGTGGAGCTCTCGCCTTTACCTCTACCACATTTCCATCTTTATCTATTTTAAACATGATAAAAATTCTTTTTCTTCCTGAACTTAAATTTAGTTGATTAGGCAATTTCGCATCAAAGTTTTTGCTAAAATGTTTTTGTACCATTTTAGAAAAACAGTTTTTATCTCCAGACTCACAACCTGGAAAAGTAGGTGCTTTATCAATTTTCATAAAAGAAATTTCTTCTTTATTAGTAAAATTTTTATAATTTTCTAACATGTTATTTTTTGAAAAACGTTTTAAATTAGATCGAATTTCTACTTGTTTTTTAATTTTGATTAATGAATCTTTTAATAATTGATTCTCTCTTAATAATCTTTCAACTTCTAAGTCTGAAGATAAATTTTCTAAAGTTTCATTTTCGATAATTTCTGGAGAATCAGAACACGAAGTATAAAAAAGCATGCTTATTAATACAGGAATTAATAATAAATATTTTAGTTGATTTATTTTGTTTGACTGTTTCTTTGTGATCATAATAATTCTTTTTTTTATAAATGTTTGTTTGTAAAATTGGTTGATAAACGCAATGTTTTCAACTTGAAAAAAGTTCGATAATAAATGGTTAATGTAATTTTCTTTTGGCAGTAATTTGGTGGCAACTTCGTCTGAAATGTATTCATGTAAAAGCCTTATTCTTTTCTGATATAAAAAAATTATTGGATTAAACCACATTGCAATTTTTAAAAATTCGAAAAACAATAAGTCTAAAGAATGTTTCTGCTTGCTGTGCACTAATTCGTGGGCTATAATTTGAGGTCGTTGAGTTTCTGGAATTTCTTCCCCTAAAAAAATATAATTAAAAAAGGAAAAAGCTTTGGTTTTATTAGCAATGATAACCAAGGTAAATCCTTCTTTTTTAATTAATTTATGAGTTTTTATAAGATGTATAATTTGTAATAATTTAGCGATAAAAAAAATGCTAAAAACAATAAAACCAATACCCAAAAAAACATCTATGTAATTAATACTTTGGTACCAAGAAGCTTCTTGAATTACTTTCTGCGGAGATAAAACTATTTCTGGTAAATAAATAATAAATTCTTGCGGAACTGCTTTTTTAAAGGTGGGTATTTTTACCAATGGCAATAAAAAGGATAAAATTGGTGTACTTAACAAATACCATCGATTTTTTACAAAAAATGTTTCTTTACTTAATATAAAATCATACAAAGCCAATACTTTAGCCCCTTATTAATTCGGAGTGATATTTTAAATTTCAAATAAATATATTTGAGATATGAAATACAAGAAATGGACATTAGCACAGAAGTTAGAAATACTATCAGTTTCAGAAGAAATCGGCATTGTTGAAGCCTGCCGAAAATACAGTGTAAGCACAGGTACTTTCTACAGTTGGCGGAAAAAGTTTGAGCACAAAGGTGAAGCTGGTTTAAAAGTTACCTATGACACTAAAAGCAAAGAACTTAAAGAAGCCGAACAAGAAAATCGTGTTTTAAGAAAATTACTAAGCGATAGAGAAATAGAACTTGAAGTGCAACGAGAACTTTTAAAAAAAAAGTTTGGAACGTCCGATCCAAGAAAGATCTAGTAGACGCTATATATAAAAAACATAAAATTAGCAAGAGTAAGATTATCAAAATGGTAGGTATTGTGTCAAGTAGCTATTATAGAAAGCCTAGTGGTGGTAAAAAAGGAAATAAGCCAACTAAAGAGACCTTTCACAAGACTAAAGGCCTGGTATTGCAGGATGACGTAGTTGCAGCTATTAAAGAGGTTTTAAAGGATGAATTTATAGATTGTGGCTATAGATTAATGACCAGTTATTTAAATAGAGACGGCTATACTATAAACCATAAAAAGCTATATAGAATTATGAAGGAAGAAGGTCTGTTGAAGCTTGACAATAGGATAGATAGAAGTGGTTCTGGACGTAAATTTGTAAAGTTTAGAAAGGTTTATACTTCTAGACCTTTGGAGTGTTTAGAGATGGATATAAAGATGGTTTGGATACCAAGTGTAGGTAAAAACGCTTATTTACTCTCGGTTATTGACGTTCACACACGTAGAATATTGAAAGACTATTTTTCCTTTAATATCAAACAAAATCACGTAATAGCGCTATTATCTGCATTGTTTGAAGATTGTGATTATCCCAATAATGTAGTTATTAGGAGTGATAATGGCAGTCAATTTATAGCAAAAAAAGTGCGTGAATATTTAGGATTAATCGGAGTACAACAAGAATTTACACACATTGCGACTCCAGAAGAGAATGCACATATTGAAGCATACCACGGAATATTAAAAAAAGAAGTATTCAAAAGGTTCGATTATCAATATTTTGGAGAAATAGAGCAAATACTAAAACGCTACGTGAAATTTTACAATAATAGAAGGATCCATGGTCTATTAGGACGAATAACTCCAATGGAAAAATGGAGTCAAGATAAACACCTTATTAGAAGAAATAAATTAACAGCTTAATTAATAATCGAAATTTAAAAGATTACTCTTGTTTTATAGGGGTCAAAACAGCCAAGAATAGCATTTGAAATAAAATGACTTGAATTATATAATTTATCATTGTTTTTTGTTTTTTAAATTTTCCTCAAAAAGACTTTAAGTCAGTACATTTTTTATACGAATATAAAAACACAGGGTTTTAGACTGCCTACTATAAACTACCCACTGCCCACTGCCTACTGCCAACTGATTACTGCCTACTGCCTACTGCCTACTGCCTACTGCCAACTGCCCACTTCAAACTGCCCACTGCCTACTGCCTACTGCTTACTACTTCTTATTCACTTCTTTTAAAATTGCTTCTAATTCTTTAACATCCATTTTATTTTCTTTTACAAAAAAGGAAACCATACTTTTAAACGAGCCGTTAAAATAACCGTTCATTAATTTGTGTAAACTTTGGTTGCTATAGGTTTCTTTATCGATTATTGGATAATAAATAAAACCTCTACCTACAGCTTTATGAGCTACAAATTCTTTATTTTCTAAAATTCTTATAATCGTAGAAACAGTATTATAAGCGGGTTTTGGTTTGGGCAATTTATCGATAACCTCTTTTACAGAAGCTTTTTCTAAATCCCACAAAACCTGCATTATCTGCTCCTCTGCTTTTGTTAATTGTTTGTTCATTTTTTAGATGTTTATTTTTTACTTAACCAATACATTAAATTTCTTATAAATCGAATGTTATTAGGAGCGCTTTCTGCGTGAAAACCAAACTTAAACGTCCCAGAATTATTCGTTAGTGTTTGCGCTGTAAACACTGCTGCTTCTCCAAAAACGGTTATTTTCCCTTACCAAATTTTACAATAAAAATGGTTATCAATAACAACGCTTGAAGAACTATTTTTTGCATAATTTTTTTTTTAACCACACAAATATAACTAAAAAATTAGTTTAAACTAATTTTTTAGTTAAAAATATGTAACAAAGGTTTTGTATTTTCGTCTTACAATTAAAATAAACTATGGATATTCTTTTGCTTTTTATTGGTTTTATATTAGTATTATTAGGTATAGTAGGCTCTTTTTTACCCATTTTACCTGGTCCTTTAACAGGTTGGATTGGTTTATTGGTACTGCATTTTACATCTGTAATACCAATGAATTGGAATTTTTTAGGAATTACCTTAGGCGTTGCCGTTCTTATTTGGGTGCTCGATTATATAATTCCTGCAATTGGAACCAAGCGTTTTGGTGGAAGTAAATATGGCGTTTATGGAACCACAATAGGTTTAGTTATTGGTTTGCTTACCCCTATTCCTTTTGGTATTTTAATTGGCGCTTTCTTTGGAGCTCTTATAGGCGAATTAATATACGATAGTAAAGACACCAACAGAGCAATAAAAGCCTCTTTCGGCTCTTTTATTGGATTGCTAGCTTCTGCAACCATTAAATTTTCTGTGGCTGTGGTTTTTGTTATTTTATTTTTAATGAAGTTTTGGCAATTTAAAGGAGATTTCTTTTAATTTTCACTGTTTTTAACCAAAAAAATCCTCGAAGCGATGCCTAGGGATTTGCCCTAAAACTGTTATTCAAGTAAAAACGGAAATACCAAGAAATAAAAACTCTTTTAAACAAAAAAAGCGACCCTTTTAAGGGAAGCTTTCCATTGGTTAACAAAACCAAGACACTTTTTCTAAAGTGCCAAACAACACAACTAAATGCTACTTCAACAAAAAGTAGCATGCAAATATACAACGATTTCGTATTTCCGCAAATAATAATCTGCATTTTATTAATACCGCCAATTGCCTAATTCTTTTATAGATTGTATCTTTGCAACCTTTATAAAAACAGAACCTAATACCATACAAAATGCAATTATCAGAACAAGAAGTTGTACGTAGAGAAAAGCTTGTAAAATTAAGAGATTTGGGCATCAACCCTTATCCTGCAGATTTGTTTCCAATCGATTCAAATTCAAAAGAAATAAAACAGCACTTTTCTGAAGGTAAACAGGTAATTATTGCTGGTAGATTAATGTCGCGTAGAATTCAAGGGAAAGCTTCTTTTGCAGAGTTACAAGATGGTGAAGGAAGAATTCAGGTGTATTTTAATCGTGATGAAATTTGTACAGGTGAAGACAAAACTTTGTACAACGAGGTTTATAAAAAACTATTAGATATTGGTGATTTTATAGGAATTACAGGAACACTTTTTACTACTAAAGTAGGCGAAAAAACAGTAATGGTAAAAAGCTTTAAGTTACTTTCTAAAGCATTAAAACCCTTACCTTTACCAAAAACAGATGCAGAAGGCAATACTTTTGACGAGTTTAACGATCCCGAATTACGTTACAGACAACGTTATGCAGATTTAGTGGTAAATCCGCACGTAAAAGAGGTTTTTATAAAACGTACAAAATTATTTAATGCCATGCGTTCTTTTTTTAATAACGCGGGTTATTTCGAAGTAGAAACCCCGGTTTTACAGCCCATTCCTGGAGGTGCTGCAGCAAGACCTTTTATTACGCATCACAATTCGTTAGACATTCCTTTGTATATGAGAATTGCCAACGAACTGTATTTAAAACGGTTAATTGTAGGTGGTTTCGATGGAGTTTACGAATTCTCGAAAAACTTTAGAAACGAAGGAATGGACAGAACACATAATCCTGAATTTACAGCCATGGAAATCTATGTTTCTTACAAAGATTACAATTGGATGATGGATTTTTGTGAACGCTTGTTAGAACATTGTGCCATTGCTGTAAACGGAACTTCAGAAGCTACTTTTGGCGAACATAAAATTAACTTTAAAGCGCCTTACAAACGAATTTCTATGCGCGATTCTATTTTAGAATTTACAGGTTTTGATATTTATGATAAAACTGAGGATGAAATTAGAACCGCAGCAAAATCGATGCATATCGAAGTGGATGAAACCATGGGAAAAGGAAAATTAATTGATGAAATTTTCGGCGAGAAATGCGAAGGAAACTACATTCAACCAACTTTTATTACAGATTACCCAAAAGAAATGTCTCCACTGTGTAAAGAACATAGAGACAATCCAGAACTAACAGAACGTTTCGAATTAATGGTTTGTGGTAAAGAAATTGCCAATGCCTATTCAGAATTAAACGACCCAATTGACCAACGCCAACGTTTTGAACATCAGTTAAAATTAGCTGCAAAAGGAGATGATGAAGCTACCGAATTTATAGATTACGATTTTTTACGTGCTTTAGAATATGGTATGCCTCCAACATCAGGAATGGGAATTGGTATGGATAGGTTAATTATGTTTTTAACCAACAACCAATCTATACAAGAAGTATTATTTTTCCCACAAATGCGTCCTGAGAAAAAAACGCCTTCTGTCGAGTTAAATGACGAAGAAAAAACAGTCTTGGCAATGATTGCAAAAGTAGAGAAAATAGATTTAAACGAGTTAAAAACGCAATCGGGCTTGTCTAACAAAAAATGGGACAAAACCATTAAAGGTTTAACTAAAAAAGAAGTTGCGAAAGTTTCTAAAACAAACGAAGGTTTGTTTGTGGAAGCTTTGTAAAAGTTTTTTAAAGTATAAGATGAAAAGGAATTACAGAAATGTAGTTCCTTTTTTTGTTTAAAAAAACTAACTTCGCTTTTAGTAAGTTTACAAAATGCAAATAAAAGAATATCAAAAAATAATTACGGAAATTTATTCCAACATAAAAAATGTCGAAGACATTGGTAAGGTAGCTAATTATATTCCAGAATTAGGAAGTGTTTCTGCGGATAATTTCGGCATACACATCACTAAAATAAATAACGAAACTTTTGGTATTGGCAATTTCGAAGAAAAATTTTCTATACAAAGTATTTCTAAAATACTAACCCTTGCTTTGGCCTATAAACTAGAAGGCGAAAAATTATGGCAAAGAGTAGATGTAGAACCTTCTGGAAACCCTTTTAATTCGTTACAACAATTAGAATCTGACAACGGAATTCCAAGAAACCCATTTATAAATGCAGGCGCCATTGTAGTTTGCGATGTTTTAATAAGCCATTTAGAAAACCCAAAAGAAGAATTTTTAGCTTTTTGCAGAGAATTATCAAACAATGCTACATTAAATTATTCCGAAAAAGTAGCCAAGTCAGAAAAAAATACAGGTTTTAGAAATGTCGCTCTGTGTAATTTTATAAAGTCTTTTGGTAATATAAAAAATAATGTCGATAAAGTCTTAGACTTCTATTTTTATATCTGCTCTTTAGAGATGAGCTGCAAAGAATTATCTAAAATATTTTTGTTTTTAGCAGATAATAACTTTAAAACCCACAAAGAAAAAAGAGTAATTACAAAAAGCCAAGTAAAGAGAATTAATGCAATTATGCTAACTTGTGGTTTTTATGATGAGTCTGGTGAGTTTGCTTTTAGAGTTGGCTTATCTGGAAAAAGTGGTGTTGGTGGAGGAATTGTCGCGATTCATCCAAATGGATTTTGTATTGCAGTTTGGAGCCCAAAATTAAATAAAAAAGGAAACTCTTACAAAGGAATGTTGTTTTTAGAGCATTTTACAACAAAAACAGCTTGCTCTATTTTTTAAAACTAATTTGTCAGTTTCAATAAAATTGAAGAACTTTTCCTACATTAATAGAGGTAAAATATAAAAAAATCAACTATTTACTTAAATACCAGAAAATTAACACACAAAATATGTTGCAAAAAAATAAAATCTTCTTATTTATATTTTTTCTGTTACTACACTTAAACTCACTTTCGCAAGAAAACAAAGTTGTTAGGGGTTATTTTAAAGATAGTATTGTTTCTATAGAAAGTTGGTTTGGCGATGATAATAAATTAGATAGCTTAAAAACGTATTATCTTTCTGGGAACAAAAAAGAAATTTTCTATTATAATAATGATGAAAAAATTCACGGAAACTGTTTTCAATTTAACGATAAAAATAAAAAAATAGTTACTTGGGAATTTAAGAATGGTAAACTTGTAAATAGAAATGATTTCGCTTTAGAATTTAATCAAAAGAACAAGAAAAAAGTTCGCAATAATATTAATACTTTAAAAGGTATTAATAAAAGAACTGAATTTAATCCTAAAACTTTAAAAGATTTTTATATAAGAGCTGTTGCCAGAAAAAGATTGGGAAATACTTTTTTAGCTCTGCAGGACTTTCAAAATGCAGAGAGATTTATACATCGAAAAAGTGTTCGAGAAAAAGTTTCTCCAAAACTTAAAAGTGATTTATATAGTCAATTAGGTGCTATTTTTGCTGAATTTGAAAATGAAGATTTAGCAATTCACTATAAATTAAAAGCAATAGATCAATTTCCAGAAAATTATACTTATAAGTATAATTTAGGTGCTTATTTATTTCAAATTAAATCTTATAGATTAGCAATAACCTACTTTAATAAAGTGAAAGAAAAATGGAAAAAGCATGCTTTTTCTAATTGGATTTTGGGCGCTATTTATTCCGATTTTCAAGATTATGAAAAAGCACTGGAATTTATAAATTTAGCCTTCGAAAAAGAAGCTAATTTAAATAAATTTGGAGACGGTAAAGCCGAATTAGATATTAGAACCATTAGAGGTTTTATATTACACAAATTAAATAGAACTGATGAAGGAATTACAGATTTAGAAGAAGCTTTAAAAATTAATAAAGAAAATTCTTATGCAAATAAAAATTTAGGAGTTATATATAATGAATTAGGGGAGTTCGAGAAATCTCTTAAATATTTAAACAAAGCAAAAGAATTAAACTACACTCAAAAATATGATTCTAACGATTTAAATTATTATTTAGAAAATTCCATCAACTATACAATAGCAAAACCATTACCAAGTTTAGCCGATTTACCTTACCTAAGCCCTAACCCTGTAAGCACTAATTTTACTATTAAAAATTATTCTTCCGATCATTTTCGATATAAAATACTCGACTACAATACTAATGTAATTCAACAAGGTGTCTCAAAAAAAGTAGATTTTAATATTTCTGAATTACCAAAAGGACTTTATACTTTTATAACTTTAGACAATAAAACACAAGTAAAAAATACTTTCAAAATTATTAAAAATTAATTTTATCAAATTGTAAAATTCTGTTACTACTTTCAATAAAATTGAAGAACTTACTACTTTCAATCAAAATTCACGATATAAAAGTATCTCAACTATTTTCTTTTTTACTTTTTTATAAATCACTAAAAAGATATTGTGAGTGTATTAAGTTGCCATTAAATACCCGGAAATTCGTCTTCGAATCTAAAATTCTAGAATAAAACTTGCCTAATGTTATCTAATTAGCTAACTTTGTGTTAAATTCAGTACTTAGCAGAATTGAGCAAATTTAAACGGAAAATTGAAATTTATAAAAACCATTTTTGAGATTTTTATAATACGCAAGACAAAAATGTACAGGACAAAATTGATTGGACTGTAACAATGGTTCAAACAACCAAAATTGTTCCTAACAAATTTTTAAAGCACCTAACTAACACAGATGGCCTTTGGGAAATGCGAGTGTCTGCGAATAAAGGAATTTTTAGAATATTTTGTTTTTTTGACAAAGGAAATTTGGTTATTCTGTTAAGTGGATTTCAAAAGAAAACGCAAAAAACACCTAAATCGGAATTAAAAAGAGCTGAAAAACTAAAAAAAGAGTATTATGAAGACAAAAAATAACGTTACGAATTGGGACGACCATTTAGACGCCAAATACGGAAAAAAAGGTACTGACAGTAGAGAAAAATTCCAAGAAGAGTTTGAAGCTTTTAAGATTGGTGTTTTGATTCAAGAAGCAAGAAAAAGCAAAAATCTAACCCAACAACAACTTGCAGATAAAGTCGGAACGACTAAAAGTTATATTTCCCGAATTGAAAATAACGCAAGTGATATTCGACTTTCTACTTTGATGAGAATTATCCGAGAAGGATTGGGTGGAAGCTTGAAATTATCGCTGAATATTTAACTCGAGCTAAAAACAATAATCGAAATAACTATATCGCTCACTGCTAATTAGTTGCTCAATCAAAGTTAGGGTGTGTTTGCAAGTCCATCAAATTTTTAAATTTAACGATTTCCAACAAAAAAGTAATATAGTACAATTTAAAAATTCGGCTTGTGTATCATCCGAAAAGTTATCGCTACTTTTTATATAAAACACATTAACGAAAATCAAAAAACAGAAATCTCAAAAAGATTCTTGTTTTTATGAATATCTTTTAAGAGCTAATATTAAGCCTTATCTTTAGTTGTTCTTAGCAAGCTAATTCCGTAAGCAAAAAAGATAAAACCTAAAATCCCAAATACAATCATAGATGTAATTTCTCCTCCACCTTGTAAAACCATATATCCTGTGTAGATTAATCCTATAATTCCTAATGTGGTTAATACTGCTCCAAATGTTCTTTTTAAATTCATTTCCTTCCTTTTTTTCGTTGAAAAGTAAAACTATAAAAAAGAAAGAAAATCTCTAAACCTCAGCATCGTATGAACAACAAATAATAGGATATGAGGCTAAATTTGAGTGGTTTGCAAAAATTATCCCTTAAACTTCATCCCTAAATGCACCACTTTTTTAGTTTCAAAAAAAGGTTCATCAAAATAATTGGGCAAATCGTAAATGGTTGCAGAAGTATATTTTTGTAATTCTTCAGTTAAATCTCCACCTTTTAAATATAGAATTCCGTTTTTAATATCGTGGTTTTGTTTTTTACTGATTTTTCCTTTGGTCCACCCCACAAAGGTTTCCATTTGCGCTACAGCTCTACTCACAATAAAATCGTAGGTATCTTTTATTTCTTCTACCCTACTATTGGTGGTTTTTACATTTTCTAAACCCAAACCAGCCACAACTTCATCTACCACTTTAATCTTTTTTCCGATAGAATCTACCAAATGAAACTGCGTTTCTGGAAACAAAATGGCCAAAGGAATTCCTGGAAAACCACCTCCAGTACCCACATCCATTACTTTAGAACCTGGTTTAAAACTAACAATTTTTGCAATTCCTAAAGAATGTAAAACATGACGCAAGTATAATTCGTCGATATCTTTTCTAGAAACCACATTTATTTTCAAATTCCAATCTTGGTACAACTCTTGCAACTTACCCAATTGCTGAATTTGCGTTTCTGATAAATTTTTAAAATATTTGTGAATAATATCCATCTATATAACATTTAAAGTGCAAAAATAGTTATACTTAACAAACAATTGGCAACAAAAGCTGACGTTTATCATATAAAGCAAATTCAAAAAGATTATTTTTGTAACTTATTTTTAAAACAATTAATGAAAACAATAAATTTTTCTAGAGTAGATAAAGCCAAATTCTTTAGAACTCTAAATAAAAGAGTAAACAATTATTTCAAAGAGAACAATCTAAAAAGAACAGGAAACTGGAAATTGTACACCAAAGCAATTATTATGTTTTCGCTTTTCTTAATTCCGTTTATTTTAATATTAACAGTTTCTATGCCTCAATGGGCTATGGTTTTGCTGATGGTAATTACCGGAATTGGAATGGCTGGAGTTGGTATGAATGTAATGCACGATGCAAACCACGAATCTTTTTCGAAAAGAAAATGGGTAAACAAATTAATGGGAAGCAGTATTTATATTCTTGCAGGAAACGTATATAACTGGAAAGTGCAACACAACGTTTTGCACCACACATTTACCAATGTAGAAGGCCATGATGAAGATATAGATGCTGGTAGAATCATTCGTTTTTCTCAACACTCTTCTTGGTTTCCAATTCATAAAATTCAAAAATATTATTCGATATTTTTATACGGGTTATTAACTATTAACTGGGCAATAACCACAGATATTAAACAAATGCACAGGTATTTAAAACGCAAATTATCTTATGGTAAATTTCCCAATCCTAAAGTAGAGTGGACAAAACTGGTAATTTCTAAAATTGTTTATTATGCACTTTGGATTGTTTTACCATTGTTGGTTTTAGACGTTGCTTGGTGGAAAGTTCTCTTAGGTTTCTTTGTAATGCACTATACAGCTGGGATGATTTTAAGTTTGGTTTTTCAATTGGCACACATTGTACCCAATACAGAAATGCCACTTCCAGACAAAGATGGTAATTTAGAACACACTTGGGCAGTCCACCAGTTATATACCACCTCTAACTTTGCACCTACGAATTGGTTGGTAAACTTCTATACAGGAGGTTTAAATCATCAAGTTGAACATCATATTTTTCCGCATATTTCTCATGTACATTATAATAAATTAGCTAAAATTGTAAAAGAAACAGCACAAGAGTTTAATTTGCCTTACAACGAATACAAAACAATGCGCAAAGCAATTATAGAGCACTTTAGACATTTGGGCGTTTTAGGTCAAAAACCAGAATTAGCATAAATAAAACAACTAAATAGTACAATGAAACATCCATTATCGGACAGAATTAACAGTTTACCCGTTTCTCAAACTTTAGCAATGGCTGCCAAAGCAAGAGAATTAAGAGCAGAAGGAAAAGACATTATTGGTTTAAGTTTGGGAGAACCCGACTTTAATACACCAGATTTTATTAAAGATGCTGCCATAGAAGCCATCAATCAAAACTACAATTCGTATTCTCCAGTAGATGGTTATGCAGAACTGAAAGAAGCAATTTGCGTAAAGTTTAAACGCGACAATAATTTAGATTACAAACCAAGCCAAGTGGTGGTTTCTACAGGTGCAAAACAGTCTATTGCAAACATTGCGCAGGTTTTATTAAACCCTGGAGACGAAGTTTTATTGCCAGCACCTTATTGGGTAAGTTATTCTGCCATTGCAATATTATGTGAAGCAAAATATGTAGAAATTCCTTCTTCAATAGAAAACGATTTTAAAATTACACCAGCACAATTAGAAGCGGCAATCACACCAAAAACAAAAATGGTGTTTTTCAATTCGCCAAATAACCCAAGTGGAACGATTTATTCTGAAGCAGAATACAGAGCTTTAGCAGCCGTTTTAGAAAAACATCCACAAATTTATGTCTTATCAGACGAGATTTACGAGCACGTAAATTACAATTCGAAACCATTTAGTTTTGCGGCTATCGAAAGCATGTACCATCGAACAATAACTGTAAACGGTTTGGCAAAAGGTTTTGCAATGACTGGTTGGAGAATTGGCTTTATTGGAGCACCAGAATGGATTGCAAAGGCTTGTACAAAAATGCAAGGGCAAATTACCTCTGGAACCAATTGTATTGCCCAAAGAGCAGCAATTACTGCTGTTTTAGCGCCTGTTGAAAAAATACAGTATATGGTAGATGAGTTTAAAACTCGTAGAGATATTGTAATCGATTTACTTAGAGAAATCGATGGTTTTAAAGTAAATGTTCCAGAAGGTGCGTTTTACGTTTTTCCAGACATTTCTGCTTTCTTTGGTAAAACTATTAAAGGCACAAAAATTGAAAATGCAAGCGATTTTTCTTTGTTTATCTTAGAAAATGCCAATGTTGCCACAGTCACAGGAGATGCTTTTGGTGCGCCAAATTGTATTCGAATTTCTTATGCAGCATCCGAATTACAAATTCGTGAAGCCATTAAAAGAATTAAAAAAGCATTGAGTTAAAAGTTCAAAGTCAGTTCGAGCATTACTTTCAAATATAATATATTTTAATTGAAAGTATCGAACGAAGTTCACGAGAACTCTTTTTTTATAAAATTATAAAATCCATCTTTTTTTAAGGTGGATTTTTTTTGTTTTGGGCGTGTCCTTTCAACTCAGGTTGAGAGTTTATCTTGAGCGAAATCGAAAGGCACTCGCTTTTTTTCTGAAAAAGAAAAAACAGATCAAAACAATTGCTACAATCTTTCACACAAGCTTACTTGTAAGCTAATTTATTACCTGTTAAAAAAAAAGACCTCACAGATTTTTAAAATCTTGAGAGGTCTAAATTACGAATTCTTTTATACAGAAAGAGAACAAAGCCTTTCTTGATGTATGGAGTGTTTTTTGGGTTGATTGGGTACTCCTTAGAAAGAAATCATAATAATAGCGATTGCAAAAAGAGAAACTCTTAAAACAACACCTATTTGACTTTCGATACATTCTTGGTGGAAAATAGAAGATTTTACATTCCATAAAGATTTTGTTTTTGCAAATCCGCTCTTTATATCTTGTTTGTAAACAGATGTTAAAATTCCTCTTTCAAATTGTGTAGGTGTGATTGTCGATTTCATAATGGTATATTTAAACTATTTTTGTTTTGTTGATTACATTTAGAAGACGACGAGAAAAACAAAATGTTACATTTTTAATTTCTTTATAAAATGCCAAAATTTAATTTATGTAGCATTTATAGTTTACGACAATCAGAAAAAAAAGTGAAAATAATTTTACAAAACAACAAAACTACCTCTTTTAAAAATCGATTTTAAAGCTAGAATTTATCTTTTTCTCGGAATAAAAAATATAAAATGGCCAATATTATGCAAGCAGGAAATACCAAAAAAACCATTGGCAACCCAGCTGCTAATGGATCATTAGAAACTAAAATATTTATAAAACCTAAAGCAAGAATAATCGGATACAACCACACCGCAAAAATGTACTTTTTTTTAAAGCTTTTAATTATAAATAAGACCACTGCAGGCGCAATAAGTAATAATTGATTAATAAAAAGAATTACAAGTTCTGGTAACAAAGATTCTTCAAAACTAAATCCTTTGCTTATTCTAATGATATGGTAAATGTCGTAGCAAAAGTATATCAACACGAATATGAGACCAACCAAAGCTGCTTTTTTATGCTGTTTCATCAATATTTTTTTTAAACTGTACAAACAAAGGTAAAGACTAAACTGGCAACTGTGCGTTAAATAATTACCAAAACTTACTCCTTAAACCAGCTTGAATATTTTACATAGTTATTGGCAATTCTATTAATTTCTCCAGAAATGAGTTCTTGTGAAATATCTTTTACTTTTTTGGCAGGAACTCCTGCATAAATGCTACCACTTTTTACATGCGTATTTTTGGTAACAACTGCTCCTGCAGCAATAATCGAGTTCGATTCTACCACACAATCGTCCATAATAATAGATCCCATGCCTACCAAAACATTATCGTGAATTGTACAACCGTGCACAATTGCATTGTGTCCTATAGAAACATTATTGCCAATGTTGGTTGGCGATTTTTGATATGTTGCATGAATTACAGCACCATCTTGAATGTTTACCTTATGGCCAATTTTTATATAATGAACATCGCCACGAATTACAGCATTGTACCAAATAGAACATTCTTTTCCTAGAAAAACTTCGCCAAGAATTGTAGCATTTTCTGCCACAAAACAGTCTTCTGGTATTTGTGGATATTTTCCGTTTACAGCTTTTATGATGGGCATGATTTAGGTTTAAAGTTTAAAGTTCAAGATTTAAATTTACATTTTTTATAAAACACTTTGTTCTTCGAGAATTTTGGGTAATTTTTATATTTTTCTTCGAATTTTTCGTTTTGAGTTTTCTTCCTGTTGAATAACTTCTTTATTTAAAATACGACAGCAAATTCGCTTTTTGAGAAGCAGAAACCAAAATTTCTTTTCCACTCGAAACAATTACGCTTCCTCCTTTTCCTTTTTTGTACTTAATAATGGCATTTACGTTTACCAAATACGATTTATGAATTCTTGCAAAGGTATATTCTTTTAAAGTTTCCTCGAAATATTTTAGAGTTTTGCTCACTAATTTTTTAGAATTTTCTAAATGAATTTCTGTATAATTATCGTCTGCTTTGCAAAAAAGAATATCGTTAATGTTTAAAACTTCAAAACCTTCTTGATGTGGAATGGTTATTTTACCAGTTGCAGAATTTGTTTTTGGCGCCAATATTTGGTCTTGCAATTCGTTCTCTTTTTCTTTAATTTCTGTAACAATATTTACGGCTTTTATCAACTCGTCTATCGAAATTGGTTTTAGCAAATAATAACTGGCATGATTGTTTAACGCCTCTATTGCATAATGGTCGTAAGCAGTTACAAAAACGGTTTCAAAGGTTCTATTTTCTACTTTTTCTAACAAATCGAAGGCATTTCCAAAAGGCATTTCTACATCTAAAAACACTAAATCTAACTCGTGTTTTTTAATTAAACTATAGGCTTCTTCGATATTGCTTGCTTCGCCTAACAATTTTACATTTGGGCAATACTTGCCTAAATAATTGCGTAGAATTTCTCTACTTATGTGTTCGTCTTCTACAATTATGGCTTTTAGTTTCATATATTTTATAGTTAGAAGTTCGTAGCTTAATGTTGGAAGTTTAATGCTCAAAATCTTCCAACTTTAAGCTTCTATCTTTAGACTTTTTTTAACAACAACGCTACTTTTGTACCTTCTCCAGTTTCTAAAACGTTCGAAACTTCTACAGAAATTCGGTCTTTGTACATATCGTTTAAAATCGCAATTCTGTTTTTTATGGTACTCATTCCTTTAGACTTTTGTTTT
This sequence comes from Polaribacter batillariae, assembly GCF_017498485.1. NCBI lineage: Bacteria > Pseudomonadati > Bacteroidota > Flavobacteriia > Flavobacteriales > Flavobacteriaceae > Polaribacter > Polaribacter batillariae. The sequence goes on from NZ_CP071795.1 coordinate 1,140,218, forward strand.
AACTGATTCTTCGTTTTTAATTCTTGAGACTGTTTTCTTCCAATTCCATCATCTATAATTAAAATAGAAATGGTTTCTGCATCTTTTTGATTGATGGATATTTCTAAATTTCCTTTCTCTTTTTTATACCTTAATCCGTGCCAAATTGCATTTTCTATATAAGGTTGCAACAACATTGGCGGAATTAAAAACTGGTCTAAATCGATATTTTTATCGATATTTATTTGGTAATCGAACTTGTCTTTAAACCTATTGTGTTCTAGTTTTACGTACAATTCTAACAATTCTACTTCTTTTGTTAATGAAATAAAATCTTCATCGGAATTTTCTAAAACAGATCGCATTAACACCGAAAATTCCGACAAATATCTGTTTGCATTTCGCTCGTCGTTTACAGCAATAAAACTATTTACAGAATTTAAAGCGTTGAATATAAAATGTGGATTCATTTGCGAACGCATCGATTTTAAAGCCAATAAATTATTTGCCAGTTTTTGCTGTTTGTTTGTTCTGTACATAAAATAAGCCAATAAACACATCAATAAAAAACCGCCAATTAAAGAGTAAATAATTAGTCGCTGTCTGCGGTTGCTTTCTTCGGATAATTTTTGGTCTATGTACGCCAAACTAATTTTACTTTGTGTAAGTTCTTTGTCTTTTTCTAAACTTGCAATTCTATTTTGGTTGTCGGCAATTTTTTTAGACAAACGTTTTGCTTGTTGAATTTCTTGTTCTTTTCGAACATACAAAGAATCGACCAAAGCCACATATTTTTCGTAATTTTTTAAAGCTTTGTCGTATTCTCCAAGATTTGCAAAAACTTCCGATATTTTTCTAGTCGCATCTTTTTCTACAACAATATCGTTATTTTCTTTGGCATCTATTCTACTTTTTTCTAAAAACGGAATGGCTTCTTTATACGCTTCTTTTAAAATATAGGCATTTCCTATTTTATAGTTTATTTTTTGTGAAGTAATCGAATCTGACTTTACATTTTCAACACTTTTCGACGGTATTTTTTTAGATTTTGTTTTTTCTAAACTCTTTTTTCTAAGTTCTATTTCTTCGTCGTATTTTTTATTGGAATTTAAAAAATCTGCTACTTTTTCTTCTTCCTCTAAAACACGAGTTTCATTTTCTTTTTCAGCAAAATTTAAAGAATTTTTAAAACTTAATTTCGCTTGTTTTAAATTTCCTTGAGCAGAAAAAACAGTGCCTAATTTAGAGCTTAAATCTGTAATTTTAGAGGTTACCTTATTGTTTTTTGCAACTTTAAATGCTTGTTGATATTTCTTTTTTGCTTCTGTATAATTCTTATTTTTAAAAGCAATATCTCCTAAACTTTCGAACACTAAAATTTTCTCGAAATTTCGTAATTTTTCTGTTTCTAGTTTTTTGAGTGTATTTTTACTGCCTTCGAAATCTTTCAATAGAAATTGCGCTTTTGCCAACTTAATTCTGGTATCTATTGTTCTATAAATTTGATTGCTTAATTTGTAATTGTAAACCGCTAAATCGTACTGTTTCCAATACAAATAAATATTGGCTAACGTTTTATAGGTGGTGGCATTTCTTTCTCTACTATTAGTGCCTTGTAGGGCTTTTTCGATAAAAGTTAAACTCTTTTCGATGTCTTTTTTTGTGTAATATTTTGCTGAATCTAAATACTGCAAATAAAAATTATCTGTAGGCTTTTTGCTTTTTCGAAGCTTGGAAATAGAATAATTTTCGTCTGGAAAATCTTTGACTAAAATTTTTATTTCTTCATTCGATTTTATAACATAATACACCGTTTCGAAATCGGGATGCCTGATTATCAACTCGTCATTTACTTTTGCTTTTATTCTGTAGCACCTATAAAAATCTGAATATAGAAACTGTTTTCCGTTAATCGAAACATCTGCATTTGTAATTAAATTCCCTGTTTTTTCTGATTCTACTACTACCTTTACAAAAAAATCTTTTGCCTTTATAAGACCCTTTTTTTCTTGTGCAAAAAACATGGCATTTAAAAAAAGAAGTAATAAAATAATGTGTTTTTTAAAATTCATTTAGAAATATAATTGCTGTAAACATACACACAAAAAATTACCTAAAAAAACGTGTTTGTTTTAAAATTCTTGTATTTACAGCTCATTTTGTATCGTTTACGAATCTTTTATGCTTGTTCACTCAAAGAAAAGTTGTGTTTACTCATTCTACTTTTTTTCTTTAAAAAGTTGACTTTAATTTTATGCCCTCTTAAAAAATAATAGCATGAAATATTACCAACTATTCGTATTTTTTTTATTGGCATCTGTTACTTACAGTCAAAATTTTACACAAGAAAAATCTTTTATAGAAGTTGTTGGCACTTCAGAAAAAGAAATAATACCCGATGAAATTTACTTAGATATTTTTTTGAAGGAAAGAATGCAAAAAGGAAATAAAATAAAGTTAGAACGCCTAGAAAATCAATTAAAACAAGAGTTAAAAAACATTGGCATTCCAGAAAACAATCTATTTATTTCTGATATAAATTCGGTTTTATCGAAAACGGGTTGGTTTTCGAAAGAAATTCTTTCTACTGCAAAGTATCACTTAAAGGTAAAAAATCCCAAGAAATTAAAACAACTTTTCGAGTGTTTTGAAGCGCTTAAAATAACCAATGTAAATATTACAAAAGCGACACATTCTAAAATTGTAGCATTGAAAAAAGAAAATAGAATTGAAGCAATAAAAGCCGCAAAAGCCAAAGCAACATATCTGTTATCTGCTATCAACGAAAAGGTAGGAAAACCGATTAAAATTAACGAAATTGAAACCCATAATCCTAATTTTGTGGCTGCAAATCATATCAATGTTTTGGGCTATGGAGCAGGTTCTGGAATTTCTAAATTTAGAAGTAACAAATCGATTGTTCAGTTTGAGAAAATGGTTTTAAAAACGTCTGTTTATATAAAGTTCGAAATCAAATAAATAAGAATTTCTTATTTTGATTTCGACAGCATTCAACCAGAAATTATGTATTATTTCTCAATCAATAATTTTTGATTTATAGAAATAACATTGTCTGCCAGGTTATTAATTTCTTTTAAATCTGCTACCGAAATATTAAATTTTCTTGAAATAGAATATAAAGTGTCTCCTTTTTTTACGGTGTAATATTTTCCTGCTGCTTTTTCAATTACAATTGGTTTCTCGAAAGCTTCTCCATCATTTAATTCTTTAATTTCTTCGGAAAATTCTTCTTTTTTAACCTTATCGAACTCATATAATTTATAGTCTTTTATAATTTTTAGCAATTTTGCAGGATATTTTCTGTCTGTTGCATACCCTGCTTTCCGCAAACCATAAGCCCATTTTTTATAGTCTGTTATTTTATAATTAAATAGAAATGCATAGCGTTTTCTTTGGGTTAAAAATAAAGAATGGTCGTTGTAAGAAGTCTCTGGATATACGTATTTTCGAAAGCATTCTCCTTTTTCATCATCATCGTGATAAACGCGTTCGCCTTTCCATTGTGTATGGCATTTTATGCCAAAATGATTGTTAGATTTTAGCGCTAATTCGCTTCTTCCTTTTCCGGATTCTAAAATTCCCTGGGCCAAAGTAATACTTGCAGGAATTTTATATTCGTGCATTTCTTTTACGGCAATTCGAGCATATTTTCGAATGTAAGCTAACGTATGTTTATTTAATTTCGGGTTTTTCTTGGCTATTTTTTTGGTAAGCTTTACTTCGTTTACAGAAGGTAATTCTACAGGTTCTGGTTCGATAATTACAACTCCAGGATTTTTCTTGTTAATTACCTTTTTCTTAGAACCACAGCTAGCAAGTAACAATAAAAATACACACCCAAGTAAAATTTTTAACTTCATAAATAATTAATAATTTGCTGATTCTTCTTTTTTAATTTCTGATTAAAACCCTCTATTCCTTGGATTCCTCCTGTATGAATTGCTAGTATTTTACTATTTTCCGGAAAATACTCTTTTTCGATTAAATTTAAAATTCCGAACATCATTTTACCTGTGTAAATAGGGTCTAACAAAATATGGGTTTGTTTCGAAAAATTATTTATAAAATCGATTAATTCTTCGTTGTATTTTGCATATCCGCCAAAATGATATTCGTTATTTAACGACCAATTATCATTTTTAATTGTGTATTTTTTAACCTCTTCAACAAGAAAATTTCCTTTTAATGCAGAAAAACCAATTATTCTCTGTTTCTTTTTTCGAGATTTAATTACACCTGCAATGGTACCACCTGTACCAACAGCCACACAAATATAATTGAAATTAGCATCTTCTTCTGTTAAAATTTCTTTACAACCTTCTACTGCCAAACAATTTGTGCCCCCTTCTGGCACCAAGTAAAAATCGCCCCATTTATTTTTCATTTTTTCGATAAAACCGAAAGAATCTTTTTGTCTGTAAACTTCTCTGGAAACAAAATTAAATTTCATTCCGTTTTTGTGTGCCTGTCTTAAAGTTGGGTTTTCTTCTAAGGTTTTTTTGAGGTTTTTACCCAATTCTTCTCCTCGAATTATACCAAAAGTTTTAAAACCTGCTAATTTACCGGCAACTGCAGTAGCAACAATATGATTCGAAAAGGCACCTCCAAAAGTTAAAAGTGCTTTTTTCTTTAGTTTTTTAGCTTCCGCTAAATTGTATTTTAGTTTTCGAAACTTATTTCCAGAAACAAAAGGATGAATAACATCTTCTCTTTTGATAAAAAGGGCTACTTTTTTTTCTTCGAGAATGGGAAGATGAATTTGTTGGTTTTCGGAAATTATTTGTTTGTTGAAGTCCATATTTAAAAAAAACCTTACCAATTTTAAAAACTGGTAAGGTTTTTATTTTATTTTAAGAAAAATTAGAAACCTGATCTTCTACTTTTTCCCATTCTTCCATTAAGGCATCTACTTTTGCTTTTTTAGCTTTGTATGTTTCGAAAAAATTGGGTCTTGCAGCAACTTCGTCGTAATTATTAGCCAATTCTAAATCTATTTTTTCGATTTCTTTTTCTAAGTCTGCAATTTCTGTTTCTATATTAGAAAGCTTATTGTTTAGTTTTTTTAATTCTTTTTCTTGTTCTCTAGAAAATTGCTGTGCTTCTTTCTTAGAAGTATCTTTAGCCACTTTTACAACGGTTTTCTTTTCTGCTTCTCGCAAACTTTCCATTTTGTGTTGCTCTAAGAAATAATCGATATCGCCTAAATATTCTTTAATTTCTTTGTCTTTAAAACCATAAACTGTTGTGGTTAACCCTTGTAAAAACTCTCTATCATGAGAAACTACTATTAAAGTTCCGTCGAAATTATTTAAGGCCTCTTTTAAAACGGTTTTCGAAGCAATGTCTAAGTGGTTTGTGGGCTCGTCCATTATTAACACATTAAATGGTAAGAGTAATAATTTGCACAATGCCAAACGATTTCTTTCTCCTCCAGAAAGTACTTTTGCTTTTTTATCGACAGCATCTCCACCAAATAAGAAAGCACCTAGCATGTCTCTAACTCGCATTCTATTGGTATCTGTTGCAGCGTCTTCCATAATTTCTAAGACGGTTTTTTCTGGTGGCAAATGTTCAGATTGATTTTGGGCAAAATATCCTACCTCTACATTATGCCCAAGTTTTAAACGTCCTTCGAAAGGAATTTCTCCTACCAGCATTTTTGCCAAAGTAGATTTTCCTTGTCCGTTTTGCCCCACAAATGCGATTTTACTATTTCTTTCAATTAATAAATTTACACCTTCTAAAACTTTTTTATCTCCATAACTTTTCGACAAATTTTCTGCTTCTACAATAATTTTTCCTGGTTCTTTTGAAACTGCAAAACGAACATTCATGGCTTGGTTATCATCTTGATCTACCTCAATTAATTCGACTTTATCTAATTGCTTCATTAAAGATTGTGCCATAGAAGCTTTGCTCGCTTTTGCTTTAAATTTGTTTATTAAGTGTTGTTTTTGTTTGATTTCTTTCTCTTGGTTCTTTTGGGCTTGCAACTGTTTTTCTTTAATTTCGCCTCTTAATAGTAAAAATTCGGAATATGGTTTTTTATAATCGTAAATTTGCCCTAAAGAAATTTCAATAGTTCTATTGGTTACATTGTCTAAAAACATTTTATCGTGAGAAACCAATACAATGGCGCCTGTGTAAGATTTTAAAAAGTTTTCTAACCAAATAATAGATTCGATATCTAAATGGTTTGTTGGCTCATCTAATAATAAAATATCGTTGTTCTGGAGCAACAATTTTGCCAACTCGATTCGCATTCTCCAGCCTCCAGAAAAAGTGTCTGTTAATTTATCGAAATCTTCTCTTTGAAAACCTAGACCTTGCAAAATTTTCTCTGTATCTCCTTGGTAATTATAACCTCCTAACAACTCGTAACGTTCTGTTTTATCGGTTAAATCGTGTATTAACTGTGTGTAACCTTCGCTTTCGTAATCTATTCTTGTGGCTAGTTGCTCGTTAATTTCTTCAAGTTCTAATTCTATGGCTTTTATTTCTTCAAAAGCTTGGTATGCTTCTTCTAAAATGGTTCTTCCTTCTACAAAATCGATATCTTGGCGTAAAAAACCAATACGAATGTCTTTGTCGAAAGCCATGGTGCCCCCACTTGTTTCTATATCTTTAGAAAGTACTTTTAAAAGCGTAGATTTTCCAGCTCCATTCTTACCAATTAAACCCACCCTATCGCCTTTGTTGAGTTTAAATGTAATTCCTGAAAACAAATCAGTTCCCATAAAAGAAACTGTTAAATTATGAACGTTTAGCATGAAATGTAATGATTGTTACCGAATTAAAGTTGTAAAAAATTTACCTTTGCAAAAGTATATAATTTTTAAGGTTCAGATGTTTAAAAAAGGAACAAAAATCTACAGTATTGTAAAAGGGAAATGTCCAAGATGCCATGAAGGAGATTTCTTTAGATATAAATTTACCTTTAACCCTTCTAAAATTACGCAATTGCATAGTAACTGCCCTAGTTGTAATTTAAAATATATGATGGAGCCTTCTTTTTTTTATGGTGCTATGTACGTAAATTATGGCATTACAGTTGCACTTTCTATTATTGTTTTTTTAATTTCGAAATTACTTTTCGGTTTTACTTTATTACAATCTTTTATTGTAATTATTGTGGCGTTAGTTGTTTTGGCTCCTGTAAATTTACGTTTGTCTCGAATTCTTTGGATAAATATGTTTGTGGGTTATAAAAAATTCTCCCAGAAACAAAAACCACAAGAGTAAAATTGCAGAAAAGAAAGAAGATTTACGAATAGTCGTAAAAAAAGGATTATTATCTTAAAAAAGTGATTAACTTAGAATAAAAAATCTTTCTTAAATCTTTTAATATCTATTTCATTATCTAACTTTTTATTATTGGTTAAATGATGAAATAAGTTCTTTGCCACTGTTGGGGCAATCATAACTCCACGTGTTCCTAAGCCATTTAAAACTGCTAAGTTTTTAAATTTTGGATGTACACCAACCATTGGTCTTCTATCTTTTACAGTAGGTCTAATGCCTGCTGTGTGATCTACAATTTTATAGGGAACAGAAATTACTTTCTGTAACTTTTCTACCAATTCTTGTTTTCCTTCTTTCGATGGTTTAGACGTTTTGTCTGCATGGTTAAAAGTTGCACCAACCTTATAATAATTGTCTCCTAAAGGCATTACAAATAGTGTTGATTTTAGTAAAAAATCGATCTTTAATTCTGGTGCATGTATGGTAATTAACTCGCCTTTTGCTTCTTTTAATGGTAAATATTTAAAATATGGATTTTCTTTAATGCCAAAACCTTCTGCAAATACAATGGTGTTTGTTTCTAAATCTTGATATTTTACCAAATTTTGGTCGAAAACAATTTCTTTGTAGTTAAATTTTTCGAAACGAATCGAATGGTTTTCTTTTAAATAGTTTCTGTAAGTTTCTACTAATTTTAGAGTGTCTATTCTCCCTCCTTCTTTTACATTTCCAAAGTGTTGTTCTCCAACAACTCCTAAATAGTTTTTTTTATCTAATTTCTTATCTAAAAATGGAGCCACATTGGGTTTATCTAAAGCTGCAAACCAGTTGTTTTGATCTTCTATTGATTTGAATACTTTTTTAATGACAAGTTTTGTATCGAACTTTGTATTAAATTTTTTTTCTAATCTTTCGTAAAATGGAAGTGCTACTGCCAATTGTTCTTTGGCTTTCCAAACTGGAGAAAACCTTTTTAAAATAACAGGGTTGTACACTCCACCAGCGACTAAAGATGATGTTTGCGAGGCATTTTCGAAAACAATAAAAGTTTTTTTTGCAGTTATTAACTCCTCTGCAAAAGCCAATCCTGCCAAACCTAAACCTACAATTATGTAATCTACTTTCATATGCCAAAAGTAGTTAAGTTATGCTAAAAATTATAGTAATTGAACGAAAATTACTGGTATGCTTAGCCCTGATTGTAGCATTTGTTTGAGCTCTTTTTTTATGCTGAACTCGACTCGGTATCTGTTATAATTATGAAATTACTTTTTTAAAAAGTGGAGGTACTAAAATAGATACAGCATAAAAAAAAGCGAGTGTCTTTCGAATTCGTTCAAGATAAACTACAAGTAGTAAATAGCTTCAAATAAAAAACGCTTGCTTTCGCAAACGTTTTATCATATTATTATTGTTAAAATGAATTTAGTAATTCCACATATCCATTTCTTTGTTTCTAATATCTTCTTTAATCTTGTTCGCTTCTAAAAGCTGAAATAATGAGTTTCCGCGCACATAGTCTTCTATGCTTCTATTTCCATAAATATTCTCTTCACGCACAATTACCGAGCTAAATCTTCTTGCGTTTAATAAGTGATCGAATGAAATAGGGTGTGAAGCATTTTGTGGATTAAAAACTTTTGCGTCGTGTAAAACGTCTCTTGCGGAAGGAAAGAAAATCCAGAATAATTCGTACAATTCTTCGTCTTCTATTTCTTGAACGCCTAAAGTTTGTACATCTTTACCCATTGGTGCGAGTGCTAATAAACGGTATTTTAGTTCTCCTTGTCGTTTGTCGAAATACCACATGCCTTTTATCATATAGCCTCCAATATCTTGTGATTGAATTCTATAGGTATCTGTATATCCATTTTCTTCACGAACGTTTACCAAACGAGAATTTATTTCTTCTGGTGTCATTCTAGAAGTAAAAAAAGAATCGGAATATGCTTCTTTGATTTTTCCTTGCCGAATTCCTTTAATTAAAGTATCAAACAAAGATCTTCTATCTGTAGAAATGTTGGTTGTATCTATTGGAAAATAATATGGTAAATTTATTTTTTGATTTAAATCTATAAATTCCCAAACAACTTTCGACCACAGCACATCTCTATCATCTACATACCCATAAGGTAATGGACCATCGTTATCTGCAGCTAATTGTTGCTCGCTTTTTACACCTATTTGATCTACAGATTTTGCATTTAATAAGTTTGCTTGCGCACTTACCAAACCTGTTGTTAAAAGGGTAAAAAATAGTATTATAAAATTTTTCATCTTTATCTATTATTTTATTCTAGTTTGTTAACTCGATATTAACGGGTAATACTTTTTTTAATTTGTAAGAGTTATTCTTAATTTCTGCTTTAATATCAAAAATATTAATCATATCACCTCTTCTTGCTTTAGCTAAGGCTTTTTTAGCTGCTGCATTAAATACAGTTCCATTAACAATTATTGCTAGTTGACCAGGAACCTTAACTTTAAAGCTTGTTACCCTTAAATCTAAATCGAATAAGAAGTCTGGTAAACCTGCGCCAATTGGTGTATTTGCTAGACCAGATTTAGGCATTCTTACAGTTCCGAATTGATTTCTTACGGTACCCATTGCAGCAGGAATATCTTTTATTCTAAACTCTGAACTTGTATTAATAGAGTTACCATCTGCTAATTTTGCATTTACATTTATTTTTACGGTTTTTCCTCCTTGTGGGCTCATCATATATTTACCAGCTCCTGTTTTTCTTAAGCCAGGTGCACTTGCTTTGATATCTTTGTCTGGAACTCCAGGTAATGAAATAGAAATAGGGTTTTGCAAACCTCTATAGACTACATTCATTTTATCTGCAGAAACTACAGGAGCATTTGGTTTAGATATTACAGAATATGTGCTTTTAAAAGGAACAGGAACCTCTTCTCCATTTTCCATAAAATAGATAGTCCCTTTAATATCTTTTTCTCCAACACTACCAGCTCTTAAATCTAAAACTACGCTACCATCTTTAAAGTTATCGTATTTACTACCATTTAATTCGACTCTACTTGGTTTTAGGTTAGGATCGTACCTACCTAAAACTACAGAACCAGTAACTTTATCTCCAGGATAAAAAGCATTTTTATCTAATTGAACAATTCCATTATAGTTAGACATAGAAACTTCACTTTCTAATTGGCCCCCTAATAAATCTGAAATAATATCGCTTTCGGTATTTTTAATATCTGCCTGAATTTGTGTAAAGTTAGTTAATGAAGCTACCATAGGAAATCCTTCATAACGAGCTTTTAAAAAAGGTACTTCTTGTTCTGTTTTACTATTTATAACAGGATTTGTATTAAATCTTTCGTTAATAATTGGAGCAAACTTACTATCTTTTCCTAAAACGGTAATTAGGTTATTTCTATAAGCATTCATTTTATCTAAAAACTCCTGTCCTTCCGCTGTGTAACCATCTCCTTTAAAGAAATAAGCATCTAGCCAGTCTGTTTTATCCATTTCTTCATAATTATCTTTATCCTCAATTTCAGAAATCATTTTAGTTTTTAATTCGTCTAAATAAGAATAAAAATCTGATGAGTAATCTTTAATTTTATCTGCTTTCGCTTTTAAAGGTCCAAATTTTGCTGGTTGTTCTGATGCTTTTGTTGCTAAATTAGCGTATGCTAAAGCATTTTTCTCTGTCGTAGAAATATTATTTTCTACTAATTTTTCGTTCATAAAACCAAAAGCCGATAGTACTTCTTTACTCATATTCATTGCTAACATTGCAATAAATACAAGATACATTAAGTTAATCATCTTTTGCCTTGCGGACATTTTTCCTCCTGCCATTCTAATTAGTTTTTAAGTTGTTATACATTTCGTTTTAACTAATTATTATTTTGTTGACATTGCCGAAAGCATTCCTCCATACACTCCATTTAAAGAAGACATGTTTTTAGCCAAAGCATCCATTTGTTCTTTTAATCGTTCTGTATTTCGTACGACTTCTGTATTTAATTCTGTTTGTTTGCTAGAATTTTCTACTTGAATTTTATATAAGTTGTTTAAAGACTCCATTTGAAGTGCTGCCTTAGACATTTCTTCGTTATACTTGTTGGTTGAAGCTACAGAACCAGATGCTGCAGATAAACCTTCTGCGGCATTTTGAAAGTTTTTCATGCTATTTCCTAAGCTTTCCATTAAGCTAGAGTCTATTTTTGCTTCTTGTAATAAATTGTCTAATTTTTGAGATAGCATGCCCTCTGCTCCTAATTTTTTCTGCTCTTTTTCTGAAGACAAGCCTTCATCTGCTAATTCTGGATATACTTTAGACCAATCTAAATCGTCTTCTGGGGCATCAAAAGCAGAGACTGCAAATACTGCTGCTTCTACTAATAGACCAATTGTTAACATTACTCCTCCTGTTAAAGGGCCTATAGAAAAGTGTTGTATTTTAAATAAAGCTCCAATAATTACTACTGCTGCTCCCATTCCGTAAACGAAATTCATTGTTCTTTTGTAAGTTCTTGATTGTGCCATAATTTTTTTTAATTTTTAGGGGTTTTTTGTATTATTTGTTTGTAGTTCCTATGTAATTTTGTACGGTTCTAAAACCAATGTAGCTTCTTGCAGTGTCTGCATATTCGTAATCTCTAGAAGATACTTCCAAGAAATATGCTACGTCTTTCCAAGAACCTCCGCGTACAATTTTTCTTTTATTTTTTCTATCTTCTACATTCGGGTTCATTGTTGAGGCCATGTAGTAAGAAGATAAGTTGTAAGCACTGTTTGTCCATTCAGATACATTACCTGCCATGTTGTACAAACCGTAATCGTTTGCATTAAAAGATTTTGCTTCCATAGTATATAAAGCACCATCTACTGCATAATTTCCTCTTACGGGTTTAAAGTTTGCTAAAAAGCAACCTCTATCGCTTGTTGTACTTCCTGTACCCCATGGATATGTTGCAAATTCTAAGCCTCCACGTGCTGCATACTCCCATTCTGCTTCTGTAGGTAATCTAAAATCTGGTACTTGCGTTACGTTTTTTCTGGTTCTTAAGTAATCGTTTTTCTTTTTTGTTCTCCAATTACAAAATGCATTTGCTTGCCCCCAAGTGACACCAACAACAGGATAATCTCCATAAGATTGATGGTAAAAATAATCTTGATGCATTGGATCGTTATAAGAATAATTAAAATCTTTTACCCAAACTGTTGTATCTGGGTAAATATTTAAAACTTCTGTTTGAACAAAATCTTTTCTATTTCCTCCTTTTCTTGCTGCATTGTCTCGATCGAACCAAGAGTATCTATATTTTAAAAATTTTGTATTAAAGGTTCTAATTCCATCTACGGCTTCTTCTCTACTAATGTAAAGAGAATCCATAACCTCTACATAATCTACATCTGGATATTCTTCTGTTTTCCAAATCAATTCTTTTTCCCAATTTAAAGGTTTTATAGAGTCGATTCCGTCTCCTAAACTCCAATAGTTGTCGTACATGTATTTTTGATAAGGAGTTGCATTTGTTGTATCTGCAGTTGCAAATGCGTAATCGTGAATACCTCCAGAAGGCAATGCTCCATTAGGATCTGGTGTAGAGCTCAGTGCAGCAAACTCTGCTTGATACCCTAATCTTGTTCTTACGATAGAATCTCTAACCCAATAAACAAACTCTTTGTATTCGCTATTTGTAATTTCAGTCTCGTCCATATAATAAGGTCTAACTGTTACTGTTTTTGTTGGCGAATTCATGGTACCAATAATATCTTGGTCTTGTTTTCCCATTGTAAAAGAACCTCCTGGTATTAATGCCATACCATATGGTTTTTCTGAAAACCATTTTTTCTTAGCTTTTACACCTACCAATTCTCCTCTATCATTAGAGCCACAACTGTAAATTACTGTTATTAAGAGTGCAAATATTGCTGCTTTCTTCATATTCTAAATATATCTTTACTAAAAAGTTCGTAAACCTATTATTTTTTTTGTTAATAAACAATGTTCTAATTGTATTTTAACGTATTACTTTTCAATATTTTTTTACGACACCAGTTTTCTCATTGCTTTATACCATTTTTCTGGTATAATTTGCTTTGTAGCATCCTGATAATCTTTATATGTACATGGTATTAACGCATGTCTTTTGTATTTATTATCTGATAAAATATTTATCTCTAACCACCATCTACCAGATTTGTTACTTTTGTAGAAAGTTATAGGATCGTCATCTTCTAACAATACTGTAAATTTTTGATAGTTTTCTTTTCCTGAAAACGGATAATCTTTTACTCTAAAATTAACACCTTCGATAAAATACCAAATTATTTGCGCTATTAAATGTGCTGTTTGGTGGTTATTGTCGTGCTTAGAATTGTATTCGTAAATACCAAATGAAGAAACTTTATCGCTAATGCCTGCATATCTTGCAATTGCACAAATTTCTTCGCCATAAAATCCATTTGGAGACGCATTGTTGTTTGCTGGTGCTTCGCTTTGCCTAATTGCTCCAATATCTATCGAAACAATATCTGCATTTCTAAAAGCGGGTTCTATACTTTCTAAGTCTTTCGATTTTCCTAAACGAATTGTATCGAAATACAAAGTGTCTAAAAGTTCTATTTCGTCTTGTGAGTTAAAATAGGTTTGATATCCAATATTTGTGTAATTGAATAAGTTATTAGGCTCTTGCATAATAATTTTACTCAAATACGATTGCGAAGTTAGCTCGTCTTCTAAATTTCCTAAATCGAAACGACTATCTACTGCTGCTAAATTTACGGTTTGTTCTAAAGAATCGTAGGCTCTGTAATTTACATAGGTAATATCCTGGCCACCACCAATAATAATGGGAATGATATTTCTTTTTAACAAATAAGTTATAATTTCTGAAACAGCGAAATAGGTATCTGAAACTGTATTTCCTTTTAAGACGTTTCCTAAATCGGCAATATTTGTAGTCCATTTGCCCGGAAAAAGTTGATACAATTTTTTACGAATATGGTGTAAATCTTCTCCACAGCCAAAGTTGTCTTGAGAGTTTCTATCTTCTTGAACACCTAAAATGGCAATTTGTACATTTTCTAGGTCTGGAAAACCATTTTCTTGTGTATGAATGGCAATTTTATTTCCTAAAGAAGGTGAAGTCTGTGACACTAAATGCGCCACAACAGCTTCTTTTACAGGGGTTAAAAAATCTATATCCATTAATTATTTTAAAATAAAGTACGCAAGATACTAAATCATTATTTTTTCTTAGCGGTTTTCTTGGTGGTTTTTTTAGTCGCAGTTTTCTTTTTTGTAGCTTTCTTCTTTGGTGTTTTGGCTTCTATCATCTTAACTGCCTCTTCTTTAGAAAGTTTCTCGATTTCTGTAGTTTTTGGCAATTCTATTTTAATTTTTCCTTTGAGCACATTGTACCTTCCCCAACGTGCTTTTTCTACACGAATACCAACATCTTCCCAATTATGGATTACTTTATCGATTTCTTTTTGCTTTTTTACTTCAATTAACTCAACAATATCGTCGTCTGAAAGGTTATCAAAATCGTATTTTTATTTACATTGATAAACATTCCGTTCCATTTTATATACGGACCAAAACGTCCAACTCCTTTTTGAACTGGTAAACCTTCGTAATGATAAATTGGGGCATCTGCTTTTTGTTTTGCGACAATTAATTCTTTTGCCCTTTCTAAATCTACCTCCATTGGGTTTTCGCCTTTATCTAAAGAAACAAACATGTTTCCGAATTTAATATAAGGGCCAAAACGTCCGTTAGAAACAATTACCTCTTCATCTTCGTAGGTTCCTAACTTTTTTGGAAGTAAGAACAGTTCTAGTGCTTCTTCTAGAGTTATGGTTCCAAGATTTTGGTCTGTATTTAAGCTTGCAAATTGTTTTTCTTCGTCTTCTGGGGCTCCAATTTGTGCAATGGGACCAAATTTACCTAATCGTACTAAAACCGTTTTTCCAGATTCTGGATGTTTTCCTAAAATACGCTCTCCACTTTCTCTTTCTGCATTTTCTTTTACATCTTCTACATTATCATGAAATTTTTGATAGAAATCTTTAATCATTTCTGTCCAATTTTCATTTCCTTCGGAAATATCATCAAAAGAATTTTCTACTTTAGCTGTAAAACCAAAGTCTAAAATATTTGAAAAATTAGCTACTAAAAAGTCGTTTACAATATTGCCAATATCTGTAGGTACTAATTTATTTTTATCTGAACCTGTTTTTTCTGTTAAGGTTTGTGTTTCCAGATTTCCATTAGACAAAATTAATTGTTGATATGCTCTCTCTACACCTTCATTTTGTCCTTTTTCTATATAACCTCTTCTTTGTACTGTAGAAATTGTTGGTGCATACGTAGAGGGTCTTCCAATGCCTAATTCTTCTAATTGCTTCACTAAAGAAGCTTCTGTAAAACGATAAGGTGGACTGGTAAAACGCTGTGTTGCATTGATAAAGTTGTACTCTAAAGATTCGTTTATTTTTAGGTTTGGCAACATTCCTGCTTGCTCTTCATCTTCATTATCAGTACCTTCTAAATATACTTTTAAGAAACCGTCGAACTTTATCATTTCTCCGTTTGCAGTAAAAATTTTACTGTTTTCTGAGTTTTCTATTTTGATATTGGTACGTTCTAATTGTGCATCGCTCATTTGTGATGCCAATGTTCTTTTCCAAATTAAATCGTACAATCTTGTTTGGTCGTATTCTGTCTCGACCGTATGCATTTTCATGTTTGTTGGTCTAATTGCTTCGTGCGCTTCTTGCGCTCCTTTAGATTTCGACTTAAAAACACGTTGTTTGCTGTATTCTTTTCCGTAATAATTGCTAATTTCTTCTGCTGCTGCATTTCTTGCATCTATAGATAAATTTACACTATCTGTTCTCATATAGGTAATAAAACCGGCTTCGTACAAGCGTTGTGCTACTTGCATGGTTTTGCCTACTGGAAAGCCCAATTTTCGTGATGCTTCTTGTTGTAAGGTAGATGTTGTAAATGGTGGTGCTGGAGATTTTTTTGCTGGTTTTTTTGTTAAATCTGCAATTGAAAAATTGGCTTTTGCACAGGATTTTAAGAAATTTTCTGCTGCTTTTTTAGAATCGAAATTCTTTGGAATGGTTGCTTTAAAGGTTTTACCTTCGTTATTGGCGAATTCTGCAACAACTTTATAATATGTTTCTGATTTAAAGTCTTGAATGCTGCGTTCTCTTTCTACAATTAAGCGCACTGCAACAGATTGTACTCTTCCTGCAGACAAACCTCCTTTTACTTTACGCCATAAAACTGGCGATAATTCGTAACCAACAAGCCTGTCTAAAACTCTACGTGCTTGTTGTGCATTTACCATATTATAATCGATATCTCTTGGATTTTCGACTGCTTTTAAAATGGCATTTTTTGTAATTTCATGAAAAACGATACGTTTCGTATTATCGTCTTTTAAGTTTAATTGCTCTTTTAAGTGCCACGCAATTGCTTCTCCTTCTCTATCTTCGTCACTTGCCAACCAAACAGTGTTTGCTTTTTTTGCGAGTGATTTTAGTTTTTTTACAACTGATTTTTTATCCTCTGAAACAATGTATTTTGGACTAAAATCTCCATCTACATCAATGCCTAATTCTTTGGAAGGTAAGTCTGCAATATGCCCATAACTCGATTCTACTTGAAAATCTTTTCCAAGAAATTTCTCTATTGTTTTTGCTTTTGCTGGTGACTCTACAATTACTAAATTCTTTGCCATGTATCTTTCTTTTGTCGTAATTCTCGCAACCGAAACTGCAAGTTAATGGACTGCAAAAGTATGTAGTTTTTTTTTATTAATTTTTCTTTGAAGCTTTTTTACTTCATTTTTTTACAGAAATTTTATTCTACCGTAATTTTTTGCTTCATTTTTGTGGCTGAATTTTCACCTACAAATAGCAAAAATTCTCCTGATTCTACTTCCCATTTTCTATTAATTGTATAAAATTGAAGCACTTCTTTATCGATTGTAAAAGAAACTGTTTTTGTTTCTCCTGCTTGTAACATAATTTTTTCGAAACCTTTTAATTCTTTGGTTGGTCTTACAATACTTGCCACCAAATCTCTAATATATAATTGTACAACTTCTTCTCCAGCGACTTTTCCTGTATTTTTAACATCTACTGAAAGGGTAATTTTCCCATCGACATTCATGGTTTCTTTATCAACTTTTAAATTATCATAAGAAAAAGTAGTGTAACTCAAACCAAAGCCAAAAGGATATAATGCCGATTTTTTAGAGTCTGTATAACCAGAATAGGTTACGTGTTTCGAATTGTAAGGCCTTCCTGTATTTTTTTGATTGTAAAATAATGGTTCTTGCCCTACGTTTCTTGGAAAGGAAACTGGCAGTTTTCCTGATGGATTGTAATCGCCAAACAACACATCTGCAATTCCGTTTCCAGATTCTGAGCCTAATTGCCAGGTTACTAAAATTCCTGGTAAAATTTCACTTGCCCTGGAAATATCCATTGGTCTTCCATTAGACAATACCAAAACAATGTTTTTATTTACTTTATAAATTGCTTCTAATAATTCGTTTTGTAAACCTAAAAAACCAATATTTACCTGGCTTCTTCCTTCTCCTGATTGATAGGCATCTTCTCCAATTGCTAAAAAAACAACCTCTGCTTTTTTAGCCACTGCAACTGCTTCTTTAATTCCGGTTTTATCTTTTGTGTTAAATTCTAAAGGGTACAAAAATTGATTACTACCTGGTTTTACGGTTGGTATTGTTAATTCGACTCCTTTCTCATAATACACTTTCGTGTTTTTACTCACTTTTGCTTTAACACCTTCTAACAAAGAAACTGCTGAATTATACCTTCCTTTTGCTCTCCAATTTCCTAAAGGAGTGTCTTTATTATCTGCAAACGGACCAATTACTGCAATACTTTTTACATCTTTGGCGATTGGTAAAATATTGCCTTCGTTTTTTAATAAAACAATCGATTTTTTTGCAGCTTCTCTTGCAATAGCCAAATGCTCTTTTGTATAAATATTGTTTTTTTCTCTTTCTTCATCGCAATATTTATAAGGATCATCAAACAAACCTAATTGAAATTTTACTCGTAAAATTCTTCTTACAGAGTCTTCTAAATCGCTTAATGAAATTTTATTTTCTTCTAACAATTCAGCCAAATGTGCTTCATATGCATAAGATTCCATATCCATATCTGAACCTGCGTTTAATGCAATTTCTGCAGCTTGTTTTTTATCTTTTGCATAGCCATGTGACCTCATTTCTCCAATAGAACCCCAATCTGACACAATAAACCCATTCCAACCCCAAGCTTCTTTTAAAATGTCTCTTTGCAACACTCTGTGTCCTGTCGCAGGAATTCCATCAATATCGTTAAAAGAGTTCATAAAAGTTGCGACACCTGCTTTTGCAGCGGCTTTAAAGGGAGGTAAAATCATGTTATGCAATTCAAATTCGCCAACAGTAGTGGTATTGTAATCTCTACCAGCTTCGGCAAAACCATAGCCTGCGAAGTGTTTTGCACAGGCCGCAATTGTATTTATATTTGATAAGTCGTCGCCTTGAAAACCTTTCACCCTAGCAGCACCAATTAAAGATCCTAAATATGGATCTTCTCCTGCACCTTCCATAATTCTACCCCATCTTGCGTCTCTAGAAACATCTACCATTGGTGCAAACGTCCAATTTAAACCAGAAGCTGCAGATTCTTTTGCTGCGATTGTTGCGGTTTTTTGAATGGTTTCTAGATCCCAACTGGCACTTTCTCCTAGAGGTGTTGGAAATATGGTTTTAAGTCCATGAATTACGTCGTACGCAAAAATCATGGGTATTTTTAAACGAGAATTTTCCATCACTAACTTTTGCGCTTCCCGAACTTCTTTTACAGAAACCACATTTAAAACAGAACCTACCAAGCCTTTTTTCATTTTGTCCACTTTGTCTTGCGCACTTTTAGAGGATGCTGGCCCCGTTAAATCCCAACCTGCGGAATATTGTACCATTTGCCCAATTTTCTCGTCTAAATTCATTAGATTTAAAACAGAATCTACTTTCTGTTCTATTTTTTCGTCTAAATTGGAATTTGCCATTGACTTCTTAGAATCTTTACAATTAAAAAATATAGTTATAATGATTAATGTTGTAATAAAAAGCGATTTTGATTTTGTCATTGTAAATTATTTAAATTCGATTTCTGCAAACACAGGAAAATGGTCTGAAGGATATTTTAGGTTTTTAGAATCTGTTAAAACGGCGTATTTCTTTACTTTTAAATTACTGTTTTTAGAAAGCATAATATAGTCTATTCTTCTTGTTATTGGTTCGTGAAATTTAAATCCATTAAAGGTTCCTTCTGACCCAAACACGTTTTCTCCTGCCAATTCTTTGGTATCAGAAAAGTTGTTTTTTAATGATGAAATTAATTCGCTGTTTGGCTCTACATTAAAGTCTCCTGTTATAATTACAGGATAGTTTTTGGTATTTATTTTTTTGATTTCGGTTTCAATTAATTTCATTCCTTTTAATTGCGCCTGCGTTCCTTTATGATCTAAATGTGTGTTAAAAAACCATATTTTTTTATCCGAATTTAAAACAGTCATTAAGCCATAGGTGCAAATTCTTGGGTAGGCAGCATCCCAACCTTTAGAATTTTTCTCTGGAGTTTGCGATAGCCAAAATGTTTTTACATTGCTAAATTTCACTTTTCTTTTATCATAAAAAATAGCCGAATATTCGCCTTTGTTTTCGCCATCTCTACCTGTGCCAATATAATTGTAATGGGTAAGTTTTTCTTGCATTTCTGCAATTTGGTTGGGTTTGCCTTCTTGAGTTCCAAAAACAGTTGGTTCGTAAAATTTTATTTGTGAAATTAGGTAATCGCTTCTATTCGCCCAAGCATTTTCGCCGTCTGAAGCAACATCTAAACGAAGATTGTAGGTTATTACTTTTAAATTTTCTAACTCTTTTTCTGGGGAACAACTTGCAAAAATTACTACAATTGTTAACAAAATATGTTTCATAATTCTTAATTTTCTTTTTGAAATACCCTTACATAATCTACTTCCATTCGTTGTGGAAAAACGGAATCATCAATCCCTTTTTTACCACCTAGCATGCCACCTACTGCTACGTTTAAAATTAAATAAAATTTTTGATCAAAAGGCCATTCTGCAGTTGTTTTGTGTTCGTTTTTAAAGGTGTTATATATTTTACCATCTAAAATAAAATCCATTTTTTCTGATGTCCATTCTAAAGCAAAAACATGAAATTTATCATAAGGTTTATCGATTAAAATGCTCTTCCCTTTTTCTGTATTTTTATTGTGATTGTATGCTTTTGTATGCACCGTTCCAAAAATAGATTCGCTATTAAAACCAACGTGTTCCATAATGTCTATTTCGCCAGATTCTGGCCAACCAACTGCTTCTTTATTTTCGCCCAGCATCCAAATTGCTGGCCAAAGACCAACCCCTTTTGGTAATTTTGCACGCACTTCTATTCGGCCATATTTCCATGAGGCTAAATTTTTAGTGGTTAATCTTGCAGAAGTATATTTGCCTATTTTACGCTCTGCTGCGTATTTTTTCCAGCTTTTCTTTAAAAAAATGGGGTTGTTATAATCTTTATTTGCAATTGTTTCTTTGTGTGCCTCTAAAATTAATTTTCCGTTTTCTACTCTTGCATTTTTTAAGCTATCTGTATAATATTGTTCTTCTTTATTGGCAATAAAACCATAAGCATAGCTCCATTTTTTGGGGTTTGGTTTGCCTTTGTAATTAAATTCGTCGCTCCAAACTAATTTATAACCTTCTTTAATTGGCGATTTTTCGATTCTTTCGAAAACTAATTCGGGTTCGTTTGTGGTAATATAATTAAAATTATTTGCCAACATCCAATCGATATCTTCTACTTTATTTGCTGTCCAACCATTTAAGGTAATACCTAATTTTTTGGCACTTTTTATAAATTCTGGTTTACTTTTTATTTTATAAAGTAAATAATCTAAACCTGTAATTCTGTTTTCTTTTAGAACTTCTGGAGATTTGTAACCATCTAAATACTGTGTTTTTGCGTTTGGATTTTTCTCTACAATTCTTTTTAAAATATCGAAACTGAAACTTATGTAAGAAATAACATATTTGCTTGCTTTTAACTCTTTTACTAGAGTTAAAACTCGATCTGTTATCAATTCGTTTCGTTTCTCTGAAGAGGTTGGTTTTATTTCTATAACAAATCCTGTGGAGGTATTATTTTTCATTCCGGCCTTTAAATACGCTTTAAGAGTTGGCAGTTTTTCTCCATTAGAGAGTTTCGTTTTTGCTAATTCTTTATAAGTTGTTTCTTCAATTAATAAGCCTTTATAATCTTTATCGTGGGTAACTACTAAGACCCCATCTTTTGTAATTCTTACATCTAACTCGCTACCATGACATTTTAAACGAATGGCTTCTTTTAATGATGCAATAGAGTTTTGTGGCAAATTCTTTGCTTTCCAAGCCCCTCTATGAGCAATTACTGGGTTTTTTGCAAAATTTATTTTTTTGATATCAGAAGAATTATCACACGAAAGAAAGAGAAAGAAAATAAAGAATGTTGGTAAAAAACGCATTTTTAAAAATATTAAAAGCTATAAATAAGTAATGATAAAAGAGAATAGTATCGAAAAGAGATTAGGGGCTTTGTTTCGATACTATTCTTAATTTAAATACTATTAATTATTCTGGATAACCATCGTTTTGAGGGTAGTTTGGTCCTAAAAGATTTAATTCTGCAATTGGAATTGGAAAATTCACATAATAATCTTTAACAGCTGTCCTAGCATGGTTGTAATCTGCAGCTTTAGTTCCATTATTTCCTGCAAACTGCTGTATTTGAGAGAGGAATGTTCCTGTACGTTTTAAGAAATAAAAACGTTGTCCTTCGAAACCTAGTTCTCTTGCTCTCTCGTCCATAATTGCTTGCATATTTACAGTTGTAATGTTTGCTGCTTTTGCTCTATTTCTAATTTTATTGACATACTCTAAAGCTTTCGCAGTATTTCCTTGCATTAGATGAGCTTCTGCACCAATTAAATAGGTCTCTGCTAATCTATAAATCATTATTGTAGAAACGTGGTTCGATTCTGCAGGATCTGCAGTTTCTTGTCTAAATTTAATACATCCTGGATTTATAAATCTGTAATAGTTTTTTCTTTCGCTTGCTTTGTTAGAATTTCTATCATATATGTCTATTACATCTCCTAATTGTTTTCCTGGAGGTAAATTTGCTGCGTCATTATATTTATATTCTGTAATGTAATAATTTCCATCATCCCTATCATCATTTGGGTCTTGTGCTAGTAAATTTATAATGTAATCATTCATCAATAAACCTCCTAATCCATTCCCTCCATTTTCAATAGAAAAAGTTGCTCCTGGTACAACATCGTACTGTGGAATTAATTGAAAATTCATTTGATTTGTTCCTCCTCCAGCAATATCGTCATCTACTTTATACTGGATAGAAAATAAATTTTCTGAATGATTCATATCATTTAAAAAGACTTCTTTTGTAGTTGGCACTAAAGAAAAATTAGCATTGTTAATAATTATATCTGTTTGTGTAACGGCTTCTGCATAATCTTTTTGCCAAATTGCAACTTTTGCTTTTAAATGTCGAGCTGCTGCTTGTGTCCATCTACCATTTTCTGTGGTTGTCCATTCTAACGTTTTAATAGCGTCATTTAAATCGCTATTTAAAAGTGAAAAAATTTCTTCTACTGATGATTTATTTTGCGGTCTATTAAAGGCATTTTCTGGTGTTGTTGGTTCTGTGGTAACAAAAATATTATTAAATAGTCTATACAAGGTAAAATAAGAATTTGCTCTAAAGCATTTTGCTTCTGCAATTAATCTATTTTTTCTTTTAACATCTGTAAAACTTACATCTTCTGCATATGTTATTACAGCATTAGATCTATCAATTAATTTATAATAGTGTTGCCAGAATTCTGCTAACCTTTTTGTTCCTGCTCTTGTTTGATCTACACCCCAAGTAACTTGTCTTGCCATAAAAGCAATTTCTCCTGCTCTAGGCAATACTATATCTGACTTTGCTTGTGGTACTAAAGGTAAACCCGAATTTCTCAATGCTCCATTTTGGTAGAGACTTCTATTTAAATTATACAACCCAATTGTAGCCAATTCTAAACCTTCTGGAGTGTTATAAATAAAATCTGCAGACGTGTCCGAAAGTAGTTCGTCTTGTAAATAATTTTTACAAGAAAATGATATCAATAGTACTGTTACTGCTACTATTTTAATGCTCGTTTTTAAAAGTTTTCTTATGTTTTTCATGATACTAATATTTTTAAAGACCTAATTTAACACCTACTGTAATTCCTTTTGCATCTGGAAAAGCACCAGCATTATTTTCTGGACTGTATGATTTATAATCTGTTATTGTAAACAAGTTTGTACCAGTTAAATATATTTTTGCTGATGATAAATTAATTTTCGACAGCGCTTCTTTTGGCAAATTGTAACCTAAAGATAATGTTCTTAACCTTACATAAGAAGCATCTTTAATTGCTGCTGACGATAAAAATGCAGGAGCAGTTGTTCTTGGTCTTGGAAATTCGTTAGACGGATCTTCTGGAGTATAATAATCTACTTTTATACCATTTAAAACACCTTGTAAAGTTGCTCCATTATTATAATCAGATAAATAATTATTTAATCTTGTAGCTCCTTCAACTATATATAAATCTGCAAACATCTCTAAGCCTTTGTATTCGATATTCATATTTACAGAACCATACCAATCTGGTGTTTCTCTAGTAATAATTAAATCTTCTTGACCAAT
Source organism: Polaribacter batillariae (assembly GCF_017498485.1). Taxonomy (NCBI): domain Bacteria; kingdom Pseudomonadati; phylum Bacteroidota; class Flavobacteriia; order Flavobacteriales; family Flavobacteriaceae; genus Polaribacter; species Polaribacter batillariae. The sequence continues at coordinate 1,164,302 of NZ_CP071795.1, forward strand.
ATTTCCATCTCCATCTATATCTTTTACTCTAATGTCTCCAACCTCCGCTGTTGGTTGCGCAGAATTAGCAATATCATCTCCTTCTTGCCAAATACCATCAAATTGGTAATTGCGAATATTATCTATTGGCTGCCCAATAAATATACCTTGAGAAACAAAATCTAAAGGTTTACCGTCTGCATCCAATGTACCGTCTAAAGATAATACTTCATTTCTGTTTGAAGACCAAATTGCGCCAACAGACCATTTTAAATTCTCATTTCTTATTAAATTTACATTTAAACCAACATCGAAACCTCTGTTTTCAACTTCACCAATATTAAAACGCGTAATTTCATAACCGGAAACTCCAGATAATATTCTATCTAAAAGAAGGTCTTTTGTGTTTGCTTTATAATACTCAACAGAACCCGTTAAAACATTACTAAATAACCCAAAATCTATACCTACGTTTAAAGCTGTTGTTGTTTCCCATTTTAAATTTGGATTTGGCAATCTATTTAATGTTCCATTACCACCAACTGCAAGCCCTCCAAAAACATAAGGTAAAAAGTTTGCGACACCTAAAGATTGTTTAGGATTAATACCCTCATTACCCGTATCTCCATAAGTTACACTTAGTTTTAAATTATTAATAATTTTAGAATCTTTTAAGAAATCTTCTTCATCTATTTTCCATGCAAAACCTGCTGCAGGAAAGAATCCCCATTTATTATTCTCTGCAAATACAGAAGAAGCATCTGCTCTTGCAGTTAATGTAAACAAATAACGATCAAAAAGGTTATATCTCGCTCTTCCTAAAAAAGAAACCAGCTTACGTTCACTTACCTCTCTTGTAGCATTAGAAATAATTGCTGCATTTCCATTGAATCCTAAAAAATCATTGTTAAAATTTTCTTTTGTAATTGACTTTTCTTCGGTTCTTCGCTCGTTAACCGCATTTACAAGCAATAAATCTAATTTATGATCGTCGTTAATTTCAGGCGTATATTCAAAAATATTTTCAATTAAAAAATCTCTATATATTTTAGTTGCTAAAACTCCACGTCCATTTACACCATCATCTCCAGAAGAATGTAAGCTAGATCTATAAATTCCTTGTTCTGCATTTCTATTTCTTAAAAATGTATTTAACTTATAAGAAAAATTTGGTTTAAATTGGTATTTTAAAACTAAGTTAATATCTGTTAATTTTGTTTTAATTTCATTTGCAGATTCTCTAATGTTCCAAAGAGGATTTATACTTCTTGAACCTTCTCCTAAAGGAAATTTATTTAAATTCCCTTCACTATCATAAGGTTTTGCTAGTGGAGAAATGCTTATAAAGTTTAATGAGTTACTTTCTAGGTCTTGTTTACTTGTTTGAAAATTAATATTCGTTTGAAAACTAAATTTTTCTGATAATTTTTGATCTACATTTAATCTTAATGTTCCTCTTTCAAAACCAGAAGTTGGAATAAGACCATCTTGCTTAAAATAATTAATACTTGAAAATACTTTTGTTTTTTCACTTCCTCCAGAAACACTAATGGCATGACTGTTAATTTTAGCATCTTTTAACACCAAATCTTCCCAATTTACAAAATTTTTATCTCGTAAACTTTCTAGTTCAAAAGAGTTAAAAATATCTTCATCTGGCCTATATACCTCTCCATTATCAGATCTTTCTGCCTCTCTTCTTAACTGTGCAAATTCTTCTGCAGAATACAAATCGAAATTCTTTGTTAAAGATTGTATCGTTGTATAACCATGATAATTTATTTTAAATTTTCCTTCTTTACCACGCTTGGTTGTAATTAAAATCACTCCATTTGCAGCTCTTGCTCCATAAATAGCTTGTGAAGAAGCATCTTTTAAAACCTCGATATTTGCAACATCTTCCGGTGCAACATCATTAATATCGTCATAAGGAATACCATCAACAATAATTAACGGACTATTACCACCATCTATAGAAACTTTTCCCCTAATAGTAATATTTGATTTTCCTCCTGGTCTTGCATCTCCCAAATTAACTTGTACACCTGGAGCCCTACCCCTTAACATTTCTGACACGTTCGTTGTTGGGATAACTGAAGCTTCCTCTACATTTACACTTGCTACAGAACCCACTAAATCGCTCTTTTTACGAGTACCATAACCAACTACAATAATCTCGTCTAAAGCATTTGCTTCAACCTCTAAAGAAATGGTAAGGTAGTTACTAATAACTGAAACTTCTTTCGCTTTGTAACCAATATAAGAGACTACTAAAAACTTGGCATTCTCTGATATTTTTAATGAAAATTTTCCATCGAAATTTGTTGATGTTCCATTACTTGTGCCTTTAACTACCACAGATGCTCCTGGCAAGGGTAATCCAGATTCATCTAATACTGTACCTTTTATTGTTTTTTGAGCATATGCTGAAAAGCTCATTACAAGTAACAATAAAAAAGACACAAATACTTGTTCTCTTTTTTTGATTCGTTTACACATTCTATTTAATTTTTGAATTGATTTATATTCCAATATTACGTAAAAGACCTATAACCAAGTTTATCGTAACATTAACTTACAAATCAAATTTATGTATATTAAATGTTGTGTCAATAAAAAACCACCTTTACAAAAAAGCTACATCTTAAAAAAAAGTTAAAAAAAGCCATAACACCTTTATATTATAAGGTTTTTAATAACTTATTTTTTTTACAGTAAAGTATGCTTTTTATAGAATGTAGAGGTAATGTAGAGTTTATTTATCTACTTTTTAGAGTTTAAATACTCAAAATATAGTCTGTTAAGTTTGTTTCGTGTGGCAAATTGAGCTTTTTTCTTAATCTATATCTTCTAATTTCTACACTTTTTACAGAAATATTTAATAATGGTGCTATTTCTTTGGAAGACAAATTTAATCTTAAATAAGCACAAAATTTTAGATTGTTATGTGTTAAGTCTGGATGCAATTTTTTTGCGCGTTTTAAGAAATCTTTATCGGCATTATTAAAAGCCTCTCTAAAAAAGTCCCAATCTTTTGTACTGTTTAAATTTTTTTCAATTAATTTAAAGACAGGGTTTGTTTCATCAATTTCATTAGTGTTTTTTAGTTCTTTTTTAATGCTTCGTAAAAATTCGTTTCGTTTTATAATACTCATTGTAGAAATTGCCAACTCTCTATTCTTTGCTTCAATTTCTTGGCTCAACTTCTCGTTTCTTAAACGTATTACTTCTTTATCTGCTTGAATTTTCTGAATTTCTAATTGTCTTAAATTCTCTTTTATTATTTTTTGGTGTTGTTTTTTATAATATTTTTTATACAATTTATGTACAAAGAAACCTAGCAAAAGAAATGCTAAAATATAAATAACAAAAGCAATTGTAGTTAAAAAAAATGGTGGATTTATTTTAAAACCTGAGTTCGATTAATAAATTGTCAACTGATTAGACTTTACAGTCTGATATTTTATAGCAGGTTTTTTTGGTAAAAAGCTATATGCAATAAGACCTGCGATTATGTTTGACAAGAAATTAGTAAAACTTCTATGTCTAGAATGTTCAATTTGACAAATATTTTTGAGTTCGTCATTTACGGTTTCAATAACAGAGCGTTTACGCAGTAAAATTTTATCACTCATTGTCATTAAAGAATTCTTCATATTGTTTTTAATATGAGTAATTAAATGCAATCCATCAGCAAAAAGTAACTGCATTAAATCTTTTCCAACATAACCTTTGTCCGCATATAACTTACCATAAATTTTATCTAAAAAAGACTTCTTTTTTAATGGCGTTCTATCATCAACATTAGCTTGGGTTATGCAGAAGTTTAGGATTTCACCTTTATCATTTATAACGATATGCAATTTAAAGCCATGGAACCATCCTATAGTGGATTTTCCAGTGGTTGCAATGCCTTTAAATACTTTATTATTCTTAATTCGTTTGGGGCTGCAAACTCTAACAGGTGTAGAATCTACAAAAGAAATACCCGTAGAATTACCTAAACAACATGTCTTTAAAAATAAAGTCATTGGCATGAGGTTTTGCTGCATGAGTTCTGTAAATCTATTGTATGAAACTGTAGCTGGGAAATCATCTTGCATATGCTTTTGCAAGTAATACACGTAAAAGTGTTTAAAGGTCCTAAAACCACTAAGCTGAAACAAAATGGTAATGGTAATTACCTCGCTATTTGACATAACACTGGGACGTTTTGATGGATTGCCTAAAAGGTGTTTACTGACTATTTGGTCATATTCTTTACAAAATTCATCAACAAGACAGAAAATTTCAGTAATTTTAGAGTAGATTATCATAGATAGATTTTTAGACTAATAAATTGAAATTCAATACTTTAATTTACTGAAAATCTATCTTTTTTACTAGAAAAAAATGCCTAAATTTTAATCGAACTCAGGTTTAAAAGTATAACTTAAAATATTTTCTGAAACCTGATTTCCAATGATCGATCTTATTTCTATTTTATAATTTTTAAATGAAAGGTTTTCAAATGAAAGCTCGGAGGTATTTCCTAAATCAACCCAGCTTTTCGAATTAAGCCTGTATTGATAATTTATAAATTCGTATTTATTATAAACTGGAGTACTAAATTTAAAAAATATCGATTTTTCATCATCTTTAAAATTACCTGATTTTTGAAAAGAAATATTTTTAATCTCTGATTTTGAATTTTTAATATTGATTTTGTTCCAATAAATAAAATGGGGTTGGTCTTCTTTTTTATCTAAATCTAACAACAAATAACCATTTGTTTTTCCAACTAGATATTCATTTTTAGCGATGTTCGAAATATTCTCGAAACTAACTGTTGTTTTTCTTAAATAATTTTGAATTGGAATAAACTTCACAGAAACCCTACCTTTTATGGGTGTTTTTTCTAAATAACTAATGGTGCTTTTATTAAAGGACCATAATCGATTTCTTTTATCGGTAATTAATTTTCCTGAAACAAATTCTTTTTCTGTAAAAAGCTGACTATAAGTGCTATCTTTTTTAAAATCTTGTTTGTTTTTATCTAACTTAAAAATTCCTTTTTGATAACTGTATAATAAATTATGATCATACAAAGCCAATCCCGAACCTTTTCCTTTTTCAACTTTAGAAAGTAATTTAACTTTATTAAATGTTTTAAAACTATCTATTGATGTTAATTTATAAACTCCTTTGTATTCGTGATTTACCCAAACTGTAGTGCCCAAAATTTCGAAAAAACGTGCAGAATTATTAAACCCTTTTATTTTATATAGTACACTCCAAGTATTGTTATTTTTCTCTAAAATACTTAATCCGGAATAATGCCCTTGCAATTTTTTTTTCGGATTGTTACCAATTTTTCGAAAATTCCAAGTTCCTGAAAATATAGAAATAGGTAATGCTTTGTCTTCTTTAATTTGATATGTTCCAGAAGTATGCCCACACAACAAATCTTCATCAGCAATAAATAAAGACCAAACTTGCCCATTTATTCCTACTACTTTTTTTAAGGTTGAATTTTTATTCGCTTGCTTGTAAAATAACCCTTGATTGGTTCCTATATAAATTTTGTCTTTATATTTTACAGAACAATAGGTGGTACCAAAATCGCCATTATCATCATTATATTCACGAATAAAAGATTGCATATTTAAGCAATTTATTCCGTTATCTAAAGCGGACCAAACATTGCCATCTGCATCTTCAAACAAAGATAAAACGGTGTTATTTACTAAGCCTATTGGTTGGTCTATTTTGTTAATTATTTTTCCGTTTTTAGAAAGATGAAGAATTCCGTTTGAAATTGTTCCTAACATAAAGCTTCGATCTTTTAAACGAATACCGCAAAAAATTTGATACTTTTTTACAACATCAGAAAATGATGTCTTCCATTTATTTACTTTCTTATTTTTTATTTGAAAAAAACCTTCATTTCTTGTCAACAAAAGAAAACCTGCTTCGTTTTTAAAAATAGAAAGCACTAACTTTACATTAAATTCTTTAGGAATTGTGGCAATTATTTTCTCTTTTCCGTTTACAAGCTCAACTAAATTTCCATCTTTTTTAAAAATATAAATAACATTATTAATGTTAAAAATTCTGTAGTAATTATTCGAATCGGACAAGAAATTTATTTCTTGAGTTTTTGTGTTGTAGAAATATAAGCGATGAAAAGATTGAAACAAAACCCAATGATCGAACTTTTTTATATTCCATATATTCTCATCTTCAATTAGTTTTTCTTTGATGTTTTCTGATAAAGAAGTGTATTCTAAGAATCCGTTTTTGTGGGTTTCCCAAAACCCAAACTCCATATAAGCACCACTATATATTTTATGATTCTCAGACAACAACGATCGAATAATGGTGTTATTTGGAGAAGGGTATAGCTTCCATCTTGCTCCATTATATTCCAGTAACCCCTCGTTATTCGCTACATAGATAAATTTATCTTTATTTTGTGTAATTGCCCAATTTTGGTTTTCTGAATGATAATCTTCTGGCAGAAATTTTAAAATTGGCGGAATTTCTTGACCGAATAATATTGAAGAAAAAGAGAGTATAAATAAAAAAAATAGTTTTTTCAACCAAAAAACATGTTTATTAAAAATTAGGAAGATAAAATTTTTCTTTTCTACCGCACAGAAATATAGAGCGCATAGTTCTATGTTTACTATGTTTCTAAGTGGTGAAGCTTTAAAACTCATATTTTAATGAAATTATTGCGACAAAATTAAAGATAAAAAACCTGCTAAAACGGCTCCAATAATGGGACCAACAACAGGAATCCAAGAATAACTCCAATCGCTGTTAGCTTTGTTTTTTATTGGCAAAATTGCATGTATAATTCTTGGGCCTAAATCTCTTGCTGGGTTAATAGCATACCCAGTTGTACCTCCTAAAGACAAACCAATTACCCAAACTAAAATTGCTACTGGCATTGCACCTAAAGAACCTAAACCAATTGGTATTGATCCATTATTAACATCATTTAAATTTGCATTTGTAAAATATAAAACCACAAAAACCAAAACAAAACAGCCTACAATTTCACTAATTAAATTACTAGAAAAATTTCTTATCGCTGGCGAAGTACAAAATACCGCTTTTTTTAAACTTCCATCTTCTGTTGCTTTAAAATGATCTCTATAAACCACCCAAACCATAAAAGCACCTAACATTGCTCCTATAAATTGGGCAATAATATAACTTAAAACTAAACTCCACTCAAATCTTCCTGCGAGCGCCAAACCAATACTTACTGCTGGGTTTAAATGTGCACCACTATAGGGCCCTGCAACAGAAACCCCTACAAAAACAGCAAAACCCCAAGCTGTTGTAATAACCATCCAACCTAAATCGTTCGATTTTGTTTTCTCCAAAACTACATTGGCAACTACGCCTCCACCTAATAGAATTAACAAAAACGTTCCTATTATTTCTGCTACAAATGCTGTCATATAATTACAATTTATTAGTTATTTGTCCAATATTCTAAAGCTGCTATTGCCTTGTACCAACCTTTAATATTCTTTTCTATTTTTTTTCTTTTTTTAGACGGCTTAAAAGTTTCGTGAATTTGCCAAATTTCTTGAATTTCTTCTTCGCTTTTCCAAAAACCAACTGCCAAACCTGCTAAAAAAGCAGCTCCCATTGCTGTAGTTTCTATTACTTTTGGTCTAACTGTTTTTGTATTTAAAACGTCCGATTGAAATTGCATTAAGGTATTATTAACGGTTGCACCTCCATCTACTCTTAATTCTTTAATAGTAATTTTGGCATCTGCTTCCATCGCCTTTAAAATATCCATAGATTGGTAGGCTATGGCATCTAAAGTTGCTCTTGCAATATGCGCATCTGTTGTACCTCTTGTTAAACCAAACATGGTGCCTTGTGCTTTTTGGTTCCAGTGTGGTGCACCTAAACCTGCAAAGGATGGTACAAAATAAACACCATCTGAATCTTCTACAGAATTTGCCAAAGATTCTACTTCTGATGAATTTCTAATAATTTTTAATCCATCTCTTAGCCATTGTACAGCAGCACCTGCAATAAAAACGCTTCCCTCAAAAGCATAAGTTGTTTTACCATTAATTTTCCAAGCCACTGTGGTTAATAAATTGTTTTTTGAAACAATGGGTTTATTACCAATATTCATTAACATAAAACAACCTGTTCCATAGGTGTTTTTTACCATTCCTTTTTGGGTACACATTTGCCCAAAAAGTGCGGCTTGTTGGTCTCCTGCAATTCCTGCAATAGGTATATTACAGTCGAAAAAAGTAGATTTTGTATGTCCGTAAATTTCGCTAGATTGTTTTACTTCTGGCAACATAGACTTCGGAATTGTAAGTAACTCTAACAACTCATCATCCCAATCCATTGTGTTTATATTGAATAGTAAAGTTCTACATGCATTTGTTACATCTGTAATATGTTTTTGTTTTTTTGAAAAATTCCACACCAGCCAAGAATCGATGGTTCCTAGCAGTAATTCTCCGTTTTCTGCTTTTTCTCTTGCCCCTTCTACATTATCTAAAATCCATTTTACTTTTGTACCAGAAAAGTAAGAATCTATTACTAAACCTGTTTTTTCTTTAATCATTTTAGATTTCCCATCAGCTTTTAACTCATCACAATAATTAGAGGTTCTTTTATCTTGCCAAACAATGGCATTGCATACTGGTTTTCCAGTATTTTTATTCCACACCACTACAGTTTCTCGCTGATTTGTAATGCCAATCGCAGCAATATCTTCCATATCTAAACCTTTACTAGCAATTGCCTCTGCAGCAACGCCTGCTTGTGTGGACCAAATTTCTACTGCATCGTGTTCCACCCATCCTGGTTTTGGAAAAATTTGGGTAAATTCTTTTTGAGCAATCGATTTTATATTTCCTTGTTTATCGAAAACAATAGCTCTCGAGCTTGTGGTTCCTTGGTCTAATGCTAAAATATATTTGCTCATAATTTATAGGTTTAAGTTCTTAAATAAAAAGTTTCTTTTATTTTAATTTTAAAGACTTCTCGATACAATTTTTTTTATTCTTCAAAAATGTACTCGAAGTAACAACATGTTTTTAATTATTTTATGTAAACAAATAACATCTCAAAAGATTTTGTTTTTGAATAAAACTATCTCAAGATTGCTTTAATGAATAATTACAAAATTTATCAATATTTTCCTTGATTTGCTTCATACCAATCATCATACATTTTTTTCAACTCTTGAACTTTTTCTGGATATTTAGAAGCTAAATTTTTACGTTCTCCAGCATCTTTATTTACATTGAACAACTTCAACTCTCTGTTATCTACAATTGGCGGAATATAATATTCTGTAGGCTCACTTTTCCAGTGATTTTCTTTGGCATTGGTTAATTTCCAATCTCCTTTTCTAACTGCCCAGTTTTTTCTCCATTTCCATACCAATAAACGTTCGTTATCTGGTTTCGAGAGTAAACTTCTTCCATCAATCGTGTTATCTGTTAATTTTACACCTGCAGCTTCTACTAAAGTAGGTAAAATATCGGTTGCAGAAACATAAGTGTTTTGTGTAGAATTTGCTTCTACTTTTCCACTCCAAACCAATGCCATTGGCACACGTATTCCACCTTCGAAAAGTGCATATTTCCCACCTGTTAAAGGCGCATTATTTGCCCCTGTTAATGGAGAGCCTCCATTATCTGAAATAAAAACAATAATGGTTTCTTTGTCTATTTTTTCTTCAGATAAAACATCTAAAACACGACCAATATTATCGTCTAAACAGTTTAAATTTGCCAAATAATATTTTCTTAACTGATCTGATTTTAAATCGCCAACTCTCGAATATTTGTCGTAATAAGCAGCATAGGTTCCTGCTTTTTTCTTTCCATAGGCAATTAAACTATCTGGGTGGTAATTCGGAATTTCTTTAACTCCATATTTATCTAAATACTTTTTTGGAACTTCGTGAATTAAATGATGAACTGCACTGTAAGAAAGCATTAAAAAAAAAGGTTTTTCAGCATCTCTTTCTTTTATATATTTAATGGCTTCATCAGAAAAAATATCCGTTAAATAACCTTTATCGTAACTTTTTTCGCCCATATTATGCATTAAAGGCCCAAGCAAAGCACTGGTTCCAAAAGGATCTGGAGTGATGTCTTTTATTTTTTGAGAATTTAGCCAATAATCGTGTGCGTGAGCGCTGAATCCTAAAAACTCATCAAAACCATGGTTTATTGGGTATTCTCTCACATCATTTCTATGGAATTTTCTCCCCATATCATTTTTACCAATTTTTGCAGTTGCATACCCTGCTTCTTTTAAATATTCTGCAACTGTTTTTACTTTATCTGGCAAACCTGGCCCCCAACTTGCTGGTTTGTCCCAACGAAATTGATTTTTACCTGTTAAAAAACCAACCCTAGAAGGACTACAAACTGGTGCTGTTACGTAAGCTTGGGTATAAACTTTGCCTTTATTTCCTAATCTGGTAATATTTGGTGTTGCAACATTTTCTTCATTTATTTTAAAAGGGGTAAAATCTGCATATCCTTGATCATCTACTACAATAAATAAAACATTAGGTTTTTTAATTTTCTCTACAACCTCTTTCTTACAAGAAATAAGTGTTACGATTAGCCATAAAATTAGATTTTTTTTCATTGGAAAATTTTAATAGATTCTCAAATCTATAAATAATAATACAAAAAACAAGAAACACTTTAAATATATCTATCCTTTTTTACATATTTATCAATAAAATTTATTTTTGTTTTCTGCCAATTTGTCATTAATTTTCAATTTTGGTTGTATATTTGCAATTCATTTTTTTTTGAATATGGAACCAATCGAAAAAGTTATCGACGAAAGAATACAAGGAAAAGCCCTTGTAACTGAAAATAAAAAAGAAAATACTAAGAAATTATTTATTGAAAGTTACGGCTGTCAAATGAATATGAATGATAGTGAAATAGTCGCTTCAATCTTAGACAAACAAGGGTACAATACCACCCAAATTTTAGAGGAAGCCGACTTGGTTTTGGTAAATACTTGTTCTATTCGCGAAAAAGCGGAAACTACAGTTCGTAGGCGTTTGCAAAAATACAATGCTGTAAAAAAAATAAATCCTAAAATGAAAGTTGGGGTTTTGGGTTGCATGGCAGAACGTTTGAAAGAAAAATTTTTAGAGGAAGAAAAAATTGTTGATTTGGTTGTTGGGCCAGATGCGTATAGAGATATTCCTAATTTATTAGAAGACGTTAGCGAAGGTAGAGATGCTGTTAACGTTATTTTATCGAAAGAAGAAACCTATGGAGATGTTTCGCCTGTTCGATTAAACACAAATGGTGTTTCTGCATTTGTTTCTATTACAAGAGGTTGCGACAATATGTGTACTTTTTGTGTAGTTCCTTTTACTCGTGGACGCGAAAGAAGTCGCGATCCTAAAAGTATTTTAGAGGAAATTCAATCTATGGTAAATCAAAATTATAAAGAAATTACACTACTTGGTCAAAATGTAGATAGCTTTCTTTGGTATGGTGGAGGTTTAAAAAAAGATTTTAAAAAAGCATCTGAAATAGCACAAGCAACAGCTGTAGGTTTTGCAGAATTGTTAGACATGTGTGCTACAAGATTCCCAAAAACACGTTTTCGTTTTTCGACTTCTAACCCTCAAGACATGAGTTTAGATGTAATTCATGTAATGGCAAAACATAAAAATATTTGTAAATACATTCATTTACCTGTACAAAGCGGAAGTAATGCCATGTTAAAAGCCATGAATAGGCAACACACACGTGAAGAATATATGGAGTTGGTTGACAATATCTTTAAAATTGTACCAGAAATGGCTTTGTCACAAGATATGATTGTTGGTTTTTGTGGTGAAACTGAGCAAGACCATCAAGATACTTTAGATTTAATGAGGTATGTAAAATACGATTTTGGTTTTATGTTTGCTTATTCTGAAAGACCTGGAACTCTCGCAGGAAAAAAGATGGAAGACAATGTGCCTCTTGCTGTAAAAAAACGCAGATTAAAAGAAGTAATCGATTTACAGCAAGAACATTCTTTATACAGAACACAACAACATTTAGGTAAAATAGAAGAAGTTTTAATTGAAGGAACTTCTAAGAAAAACCCCAATGAATGGAAAGGAAGAAACACACAAAATACAGTAATTGTTTTTCCAAAAGAACACTATAAATTGGGCGATTTTGTAAATGTTAAAGTTAAAGATTGTACGTCTGCTACGTTAAAAGGAGTTGCTGTTGGTTATTCTAAAAACAATTAAAAAGTGGTTTTTTTAAAAAATTTAAAAAATATAATCTTTAAAAAACCTGAAGAAAAAAACAAAGACTATTTAATAGAACTGTTTAAAAATATAGAAAATATACAAAAACAAAACAAATCTGTTTCTTTTACAATAGTAGGGGTAAAAAAAAATGGTTTTCTAATAAAAATAAAAGGCTTATTTGGCTATGTCTCATTTGCTCATATGCCTTGGAAATACAGTCACTTAAATAAATGGAGAACCGTATCCAAATCTTTAATTAACACCTCTTTTAAAGGAAAAATATATCAAATAAAAGAAAACTCTATACTTGTTGATGCGAAAAATCATGCTTTAGAAACCCCTATTCTTGTAAATGATATAGAATACCAAGGCATTGTTATAAAAAAACTAAAATTTGGAATTTTAGTAGATATTGGTTACGATTTTAATTGGCAATATGGCTCTGTAATTGGCTTAATTTATGCAAAAAAAACAGAAAAAATATCTTTTTTAAACAAGATTGAAGTAGGTAATATTATTACTACCACGTTTAGTGGCTATAGAGAATCTAATAAAATAGTATTAACACACAAAGAAATAGAAAAAGAAAGAGACGAGAAAGAAAAAGACTTTAATAGGTTTAAACAAAATACAGAAAATTATAGAAAACGAGTTCTGGTAAAGACGTATAATGAAAATAAGATTTTTTATCTAGAAAATAAACCCATACAAATATTAACACAAAACAAGTATTACAAACATTTATACAACAAAAATGTAGTACATAAAATAATTAACACCTTAAAAGACGGCGACTTTATAGAATGTTATATTGTAAGTATCGGAGAGAATTACAAAATTTCTGCAATACTAAATATTCACAAAGTCGATAGCAATCAACTAAAATTAAATAACCTAAAAAAAGAACTGCAAAACCTTATTGGAACCGAACAAAAAATTTTAGTTAGGTGCAATAATACCTCAGGGAAACCTAGATTTTATTTTAATAACAAAACAATTAAAATGCCCATAAAAAAGTCGATATATAACAGAACAGAAAGACTAGATGTAAGGCGCACTTTTAGTCAATTAGAAGACAAAGATGTTATTATTTGCGAAATTTTAGGATATTACGAAAACGGAACACCTTATGCAAAATTATTATTCGAAAATTAAAATGCATTTTTGTAAAATACAATTTTAAAACTATGGAAAACTTACAAGCAATAAAACAACGTTTTGGAATTATTGGAAACGATATTCAGTTAAACAGAGCCATAGAAAAAGCGGTGCGTGTTGCACCCACAGATATTTCTGTTTTGGTTACTGGAGAAAGTGGTGTTGGTAAAGAAAGTATTCCAAAAATAATACATTCTTTATCACATAGAAAACATGCAAAATATATTGCTGTAAACTGTGGCGCAATTCCAGAAGGAACCATAGATAGCGAACTTTTTGGTCACGAAAAAGGATCTTTTACAGGAGCAACACAAGACAGAAAAGGCTATTTTGAAGTTGCAGATGGTGGAACTATTTTTTTGGATGAAGTGGGAGAGTTACCATTAACCACTCAAGTAAGATTGCTAAGGGTTTTAGAAAACGGTGAATTTATAAAAGTAGGTTCTTCAACCACACAAAAAACAAATGTTAGAATTGTTGCTGCAACCAATGTTAACATGCAACAAGCAATCGAAAAAGAACGCTTTAGAGAAGATTTGTATTATCGATTAAGCACTGTAGAAATTCATCTACCAGCTTTAAGAGAACGCAATGAAGATATTCATTTATTGTTTCGAAAATTTGCTTCAGATTTTGCTCAAAAATACAGAATGCCTTCTATTCGATTAGACGAAAGTGCTGTAAAAGAACTGCTTGGCTATCGATTTCCAGGAAATATTCGTCAATTAAAAAATTTAGCAGAACAAATTTCTGTAATCGAAGAAGGTAGAAATATTACAGGCGAAAAATTAAAACAATACTTACCCGATAATTCTGGCCATTTACCCGCAATTATTGGCGGTAAAAAAGAAAGCGATTTTTCTTCTGAAAGAGATATAATGTACAAAATACTCTTTGACATGCGTAACGACATCAACGATTTAAAGAAATTAACTTTAGATTTGATGAAAAAAAATGGTAATATTGAAGAAATCGAAGAAGAAAACCATCATTTATTAGAAAAAATTTACAGCGATAAAGAATTAAAAGAACACAATATCGAAGTTTTAAATATTCCACAAACATCACCCTCTAAAAAAGGGTATGATTTTATTGAGACCATAGAAGAAGACGAGAGTTTATCTTTGCAAGACAAAGAAATAGAAATGATTAAAAAATCTTTAGAAAAAAACAACAATAAACGTAAATTAGCCGCTAAAGAATTAGGCATCTCAGAAAGAACACTTTACAGAAAAATTAAACAATACGATTTATAAATTTAAAGTCAATTGAACTTTAAACTTTGAATATTAAATCTAGAATACATCAACATGAAAAAACTCCTTTATATATCAACTTTTATAGTTAGCTCGCTACTATTTATTTCTTGCGGAATTTATAGTTTTACAGGAGGTGACGTAGGTAATGCAAAAACTATACAGGTAGATTATTTTCAGAACCAAGCACAGTTAATAGAACCCGAATTAAGTCAGCAATTTACACAAGAATTACAAGACTTATTTACGCGTCAAACAAATTTAACTTTAACTTCTTCTAATGGAGATTTGTATTTTAGTGGAGAAATTACAAGTTATAGAATAACACCAATGAGTGCTACTTCTAATCAAACAGCAGCACAAAATAGGCTAACAATTTCTGTAAATGTACGCTATGTAAACAAATTAGATGAGAAGAAAAATTTCGAACAACAGTTTTCTTTTTATTCCGATTACCCTGCAACATCTCAATTAACTGGAGGAGTAAAAGAGACCGCTTTTAAAGAAATTTTAGAAAGAATTACACAAGATATTTTTAATGCTTCTGTTGGAAAATGGTAGTTTTTAAAGTATAGAGTAAAACAAAATTTAAACTTGAAAAAAGAAGTATTTTTAGACCTATTAGAGAATAAAGTAAAAATTCGGCAATTAGAAACTGTCGAATTAAAATCTGTTGTCGAAAAATATCCGTTTTTTCAAGCAGCAAGGGCCTTATATTTAAAAGGATTAAAAAACCAAGATAGCTTTAAATACAACAACGAGTTAAAAATTACTGCAGGCTACACAACAGACAGAACAGTATTGTTTAATTACATTACCGCTTCTAATTTTAGTTCGCAGCAAGAAAATATTCATCAACAAATTTCAAAAAAAATTTCTAAAGAAACTCTCGAAGAAAATGCTGTCTTAAAAGATAAAGAAAACATTTCTACAACCAAAGAAAAAACGGTTTCAGAAATTAAAGTTGTAGAAGAAACTTTAAAAATTGGCAAACCGATTGCTTTTTCTGCAGATGAAAATCATTCATTCAACCAATGGTTACAACTTTCAACAAAAAAACCAATTGTTCGAAAAGAAAAAAACGCAGTAAAAAAACTTCTTAAAAAGAAGAATTAATAGAGAAATTTATACAAAACAATCCTAAAATAGAAGCGCTTCCAAAAGATAAAAAAATCGTTGTTCCTATTACTAAAAACGAGCAAGATGCTGCTCTTATGACAGAGACTTTGGCAAAAGTTTATTTAGAACAAAAGAAGTTTAACAATGCCATACAAGCTTATAGAATTTTAAGTTTGAAATATCCAGAAAAAAGTGGTTTCTTTGCAGACCAAATTAAAAGAATACAAATTTTACAAAAAAATAAATTATGAGTTATACAGCTTTTTTAATTCTAATTTTAATTATTGCAGTCGCTTTAATTTTAATTGTTATGGTACAAAACCCTAAAGGTGGAGGATTGTCTTCTTCTTTTGGTGGAGGTGGAGCACAATCTTTAGGAGGTGTGCAAAACACTAATAAATTTTTAGACAACACAACTTGGACTTTAGCCATTGCAATGTTCGCTTTAATTTTATTAGCAAATGTAGCCATACCACGAGGTGGTGAAGAAAACTTTAAATTAGACAATACTTTAGATGGTATAGAAAGCACAACTCCAGCCCCAACAAACCCAACAACAAATAAAAATGATAGCTTGTAATAACTGTCGATAAATAATTTAAAATGCCAATGTGAATGACACGTTGGCATTTTTTTTATGCTATAATTTACTAAAAAATCTATACAGCGAAAAATTGGCAGTTTTCTTGTAATGGCATAATTTCTGCCATTGCTATAACCATAAAAAATTATTTAATTAATCAAAAAAAAAATAAAAAATGGGATTAAACATTAAACCTTTAGCAGACAGAGTTCTTGTAGAACCTGCTCCAGCAGAAACAAAAACAGCGTCTGGATTAATTATACCAGATAATGCAAAAGAAAAACCACAACAAGGAACTGTTGTAGCCATTGGTAATGGCAAAATAGACGAGCCTTTAACTGTAAAAGTTGGCGACACTGTTTTGTATAGCAAATATGGGGGTACAGACTTAAAATTAGAAGGAAAGGATTATTTAATGATGCGCGAATCTGATATTTTAGCTATTATTTAGTAATTCTTCAGTAGAGAGTTACAATAGACAACTGTTATTCCTGCACAGGCAGAACTCTCTATATAAATAAAATCGAAAAAAGTTTAACAAAATTCCTGCTTATGCAGGAAAAACAATAAAAAGAATAAAAATGGCAAAAGATATAAAATTTGATATTGAAGCAAGAGACGGATTAAAACGTGGCGTAGATGCTTTAGCAAATGCAGTAAAAGTAACTTTAGGACCAAAAGGTAGAAACGTAATTATTTCTAAATCTTTTGGTGCACCAACTGTAACTAAAGATGGTGTTTCTGTAGCAAAAGAAGTAGAATTAGAAAACGAGCTCGAAAATATGGGAGCTCAAATGGTAAAAGAAGTAGCTTCTAAAACCAACGATTTAGCGGGTGATGGAACAACAACTGCAACCGTTTTGGCACAAGCAATCGTAAAAGAAGGCCTAAAAAATGTGGCTGCAGGTGCAAATCCAATGGATTTAAAACGTGGAATCGACAAAGCAGTTACTGCAATTATTGAAAATTTAGAAAAGCAAACCCAAAAAGTGGGTAATTCTTCAGAAAAAATAAAACAAGTTGCTGCAATTTCTGCAAATAACGACGATACCATTGGAGAATTAATCGCAACTGCTTTTACCAAAGTTGGTAAAGAAGGTGTTATTACTGTAGAAGAAGCAAAAGGTATGGAAACATATGTAGATGTTGTAGAAGGAATGCAGTTCGACAGAGGTTACTTATCGCCATATTTTGTAACGGATGCAGATAAAATGATTGCAGATTTAGAGAATCCATATATTTTATTATTCGATAAAAAGATTTCTAACTTAAACGAAATTCTTCCAATTTTAGAGCCTGTAGCACAATCTGGAAGACCTCTTTTAATTATTGCTGAAGATGTAGATGGACAAGCATTGGCCACTTTAGTAGTGAACAAATTACGTGGCGGTTTAAAAATTGCTGCTGTAAAAGCTCCTGGTTTTGGAGATAGAAGAAAGGCCATGTTAGAAGACATCGCTATTTTAACTGGTGGAACTGTAATTTCCGAAGAAAGAGGTTTCTCTCTAGAAAATGCAACTTTAGATTTATTAGGAACTGCAGAAACAGTAACTATCGATAAAGATAATACAACTATTGTAAATGGTTCTGGAGACGCAAAAGCGATTAAAGCAAGAGTAAACCAAATTAAAACACAAATTGAATCTACAACTTCAGATTACGACAAAGAAAAATTACAAGAACGTTTGGCTAAATTAGCTGGTGGAGTTGCTGTTTTATATGTTGGTGCTGCTTCTGAAGTAGAAATGAAAGAGAAAAAAGACAGAGTAGATGATGCTTTACACGCGACAAGAGCCGCTGTAGAAGAAGGTATTGTTGCTGGTGGTGGGGTTGCTTTAGTACGCGCTAAAAAAGTTCTAGAGAAATTAACTACAGAAAATTTAGACGAAACTACAGGGGTACAAATTATTAACAAAGCAATTGAAGCTCCTTTAAGAATTATTGTTGAAAATGCTGGTGGTGAAGGTTCTGTGGTTTTAAATAAAGTTTTAGAAGGTAAAAAAGACTTTGGTTACAACGCAAAATCAGACGAGTATGTAGATATGCTAAAAGCAGGAATTATAGATCCTAAAAAAGTAACACGTGTTGCTTTAGAAAATGCTGCTTCTGTTGCTGGAATGATTTTAACAACCGAATGTGCATTAATAGACATTAAAGAAGATGCGCCTGCTGGTGGAATGCCTCCAATGGGTGGTGGAATGCCAGGAATGATGTAAGCAACGAATCGTTGCAGATAAATTATTTTACTCTTTTGTTTAATAATTTATTTTCTTTCACTTTTGTCATTTCGACTTTATGGAGAAATCTCAAATATAAAAAAATCCGTTAGAAATTTATTTCTAACGGATTTTTTATATAATACCATTAATTAACCCCGAGAACAAATGGCATCCCAAGTTGTCCAAAACTGTGCATTTACGCCTCCAAGCAATGGCTTTTCATTGGCTACAATTCCTACAAAAGAAGCACAATTAGAATTGCATCCAATAACGTTTTCGCTTCCTGCTTGTGCAGGAATATTTACTCTTGTTGGAGGATTTGTAGAATGATTTAGGGCTGTTAATTCAATAGTAAAATTACCTGAAAGATTTGGAGTTTTAATTTGCTTTGTAGGGTTTTCGGAAGTAATAGAGTCGCTCCAATTCCCTTGAGAAAATTTTACTTGCCATCCTTTTACAACATCTACAGTATTGTTTTGTGGCGACAAATACACCCAAAATTGTGCTCCTCCACCAAGTTTCATCTCGCTTTCTATGTTTGCTAATCCTGCCATAATTAATTGTTTTTTAATGTCTCTTACTCTTTGATAGGTTTTTCAGAAATCACCTTTATTATTAAAAGATAAATCTCTAAAAAAATCTCACAAAAATTTAGAGTGATATTACCAATTTATAGAAACAAGTATTTATACTCAAACAAAAAGAAGCTGTCTCGAAAGCATTAAAACTTGTCATTTCGACGGTAATGGAGAAATCTTATTTGTTGAATTTTAATATTTTAGATTTTTCGATAACTTCGTTAGCTACTTTCAATCAAAATATATTTTGATTTTAGTAATGCTTAAAATAACAGTTAAATTTACTTTTGTGACAGCCTCGTTATTTAGTCTTTTAAAAAAGATAAGTACGCTACATTTTCTGCAACCAAGTTTTTACATCTACTGCTTGCTTTATAATCTCTTTTAAATCGGCAATTGCCACACGTTTTTGCTCCATGGTATCTCTATGACGAATCGTTACAGAATTATCTTCTAAAGTATCGTGATCTACAGTAATACAAAAAGGTGTACCTGCTGCATCTTGTCTTCTATAACGTTTGCCTACTGCATCTTTTTCATCATAAAACACATTAAAATCCCATTTTAAATCGTCTATAATTTTACGCGCAACTTCTGGCAAACCATCTTTTTTAACCAGCGGAAAAATGGCTGCTTTTACTGGTGCTAACACTGCTGGTAGCTTTAAAACAGTTCTTGTAGTTCCGTTTTCTAAAGCTTCTTCTTGTAGAGAATTCGAAAAAACGGCTAAAAACATTCTGTCTAAACCAATAGAAGTTTCTACAACATAAGGTACGTAGCTTTTGTTTTCTTCGTGATCGAAATATTGCAATTTCTTTCCCGAATATTTTTCGTGTGCTTTTAGATCGAAGTCTGTTCTGGAGTGAATTCCTTCTAGTTCTTTAAATCCGAAAGGAAACTTAAACTCAATATCTGCAGCAGCATCTGCGTAATGTGCTAATTTATCATGGTCGTGAAAACGGTAATTCTCTGCCCCCATTCCTAATGATAAATGCCACTTTAAACGTGTTTCTTTCCATTGGTTATACCATTCTTTTTGGGTACCTGGTTTTACAAAAAATTGCATTTCCATTTGTTCGAACTCACGCATTCTAAAAATAAATTGTCTTGCAACAATCTCATTTCTAAAGGCTTTACCTGTTTGTGCAATTCCGAAAGGAATTTTCATTCTTCCTGTTTTTTGTACATTTAAGAAATTCACAAAAATACCTTGTGCAGTTTCAGGTCGCAAATATACTTGGGTCGCGTTTTCTGCGGAAGCGCCAATTTGGGTGCCAAACATTAGGTTAAATTGCTTTACTTCTGTCCAATTTTTTGAACCAGAAACAGGGCAACCAATACCTAAATCGATAATTAATTGTCTAAAACCAACCAAATCGCTTTCTTCTTGAACTTTGGTTAACTTTTCAGTTATCTCATCCATTTGTTTTTGACGACGCAAAACATTCGGATTTGTACTTCTGAATTCATCTTCATTAAAAGCATCTCCAAAACGTTTTTTTGCTTTATCTACATCTTTTTGAATTTTCTCAGAAATTTTCTCTCTAAAATCTTCTACTAAAACATCGGCTCTATAACGTTTTTTAGAATCTTTATTATCTATTAAAGGGTCGTTAAAAGCATCTACATGGCCAGAGGCTTTCCATGTGGTTGGATGCATTAAAATTGCTGCATCTATACCCACAATATTCTCGTGCATTTGCACCATTGCTTTCCACCAATAATCTCTTATGTTTTTCTTTAACTCGGCTCCATTTTGGGCATAGTCGTAAACGGCACTTAATCCGTCGTAAATTTCGCTCGACTGAAATACATAACCATATTCCTTCGCATGCGATAATACCTTTTTAAATTGATCTTCTTGTTTTGCCATAATGCCGACAAAGATACACGTTTACAGAAATTTTCAACAAAAAAATAAGGAGTTTTTAACATCAAAATCGCATCGGTTTTTTATCATTTCTAAAATCTTTACACGAAATAATTTTTTTATAGTATCTTTAAATTGAATCATTTATTTAAAAATGAAAATATTAACGGATTTTTTTCAACTTTTTTACCCTAGACTGTGTGCGAACTGCGATGCTCTATTAATTAAAAACGAACCTATTTTATGTACGTTTTGCAGACACGATTTACCGCTTACAAACTTCGATAGTTATAAAGAAAATAAAGTTGCAAAGATATTTTATGGAAGAATTGCTATAGAAAAAGCCTATTCATTATTATTTTATAGAAAAGACGGTATTTCCAAAAAACTAATTCATGCATTAAAATACAAAGGAAATGAGAATATTGGTATTTTCTTTGGAAATTGGTTGGGCGAAATGTTAAAAGAAAACAAAAAATTTAGTGACATAGACTGTATTATTCCTGTACCTCTTCATCCTAAAAAAAAGCGTCTAAGAGGTTACAATCAAGTTAGCAAATTTGGAGAAACCATTGGCAAACACCTTCAAATTCCATTTAACGAACATCTTTTAAAGAGAATTTCATCATCAAAAACACAAACCTTAAAATCTCGTTTTGAGAGGTTTACAAATAACGACACTAAATTTCTTTTAACAGATTATACTTCGTTAAAAAACAAACACATTTTAGTTGTAGATGATGTTGTTACCACTGGAGCGACTTTAGAAGCGTGTGCAAAAGAACTTCAAAAAACAGAAAATATTAAAATTAGCTTTTTAACAATTGGTTATACCGAGTTAAATTTATAATTTTTAAGTAAAAAATAAATTGTTAATTTGTATAAAATTTACTGTTTGTGAAATTCTCTAAAAATCTTATTTTACTAATTGTTTTTGCAGTTTTAATTAGTAGCTGTGCAAAAACAGGAAGGCCAGATGGTGGTCCAAAAGACGAAGATGCCCCTTTGTTTGTAACTGCAAACCCACCTTATGAATCTATTAATTTTAAAGGAAAAGAAATAAAATTATATTTTAATGAGTTTGTAAAATTAAAAGACTTAAATAAACAATTGGTGGTTTCTCCTCCTTTAAAAAACCCACTGATAATAAGTCCACAAGGTACAGCTAGTAAATTTTTAAAAATCGAAATTTTAGATACATTAACAACCAATACTACCTATATATTTAACTTTGGAAATGCTGTTGAAGACAATAATGAAAGTAATGTTTTAGAGGGTTTTAAATACGTGTTTTCTACAGGAACCTATATCGATTCTCTTAAAATATTTGGAGAAGTACAAGATGCTTTTTTAAGAGAAAAACCCAAAAGAACAAATATTGTTTTGTATAAAATAGACAGCACTTATACAGATTCTCTTATTTATAAGAAAAAACCAAATTATGTAACATCTGCATTAGATACTACCAAATTTAATTTTAGCAATCTTAAAGAAGGCAAATATCGATTAATTGCATTACAAGAAAACTCTAGCGATTATCTTTTTAATCCGAAATTAGATAAAATAGGGTTTTATAACGATACGATTTCTTTGCCTAGAGACAGCATTCTTTCGAAACCTATTATTCTTTTTAAAGAAATTCAGCCTTATCAATTTAGGCGAGGAAAAGAAATTACCAAAGGCAAAATTCAGTTTGGTTACAATGGAAAAATAAAAGATTTAAAAGTAAATTTATTATCGAAAGTTCCAGATTCTTTTAAAAGTGTTTCTCGTTTCGAAAAAGATAAAGATACCCTTAACTATTGGTTTACGCCCATTGATGTAGATTCGTTAAACTTTACAGTTACCAACGACATTTTTATCGATACAGTAACGGTTAGATTAAGAAAAAAAAAGATAGATTCTTTATCTGTAAGCTTTCCTTCAAATAAGTTGTTGCATTTTAGAGATACTTTGTTTCTTAAAAGCAATAATCCTATCACAGCGATAGATACCAGTAAAATTTCTTTAATAGATGCAGACACTTTAAGGATTCCTTTTAATATTTTTAACTCAAAAAAAGAAAATAAATTAGGCTTTATTTTTGAAAAAAAACAAAAAAGTGCTTACAATTTAAAATTGTTACCAAACGCTATAACCGATATTTACGAAACAACAATAGATACTTTAAGGTTTAGTTTTAAAACACAAGAAATAGAAGACTATGGAAAAATAACCCTAAACGTAGAAAATTCTAAAAACGAAAACTTAATCATTGATTTAATCTCTATCAAAGAAAAAAATAAAATTATAGAAAGACGTTACATAAGTAGCTCCGAAAGCTTAGTTTTCGACTTATTAGAACCCAAATCTTATGCTTTTAGAGCAATTATAGACCGTAATAAAAACAATTTCTGGGACACAGGTAACTACCTAGAAATGAAGCAACCAGAAAAAATTATTTATTTTAAAACCCAAATAGATTTACGAGCAAACAACTATGTTTTCGAAACGTTTTTTGTAAATTAATTTTAATATCGTAAAATTACTTATTTTTTTATATATTTGCCACTTTACTTAAGACCCCTAAATCTTGAAAAACCCCTTAACAATTCTATTTGTAATTGTTTTTTTTCTAGAAATAAAGGCTCAACATTACACACACGATATTGGTGGTTTTGTGGGCTCTACTAGTTTACAAACCGATTATGGAGAGAGAAACCATTTTGGCAGCGAATTAAACAACCAAGGTATGTCGTTCTCAGTGGCACATTACCTTAGTTTCTACAACAGAACCTTACGTTGGGATCCTAACAACGTTTTACACAATCACTTGATGGTAAAAACCAGCTTGCAGTATTTGAGTAAAACAAAATTAAAACATCATGGAATTTATGCTTCTAAGCAAAGTTTTGCTGGAGAACAATTAAGAGCCATGAAAGGAACAGTAAGAATGTTAAATGTTGGTGTGCATTTAGAATACTTTTTACACCCATTAGAAGAGTTTGTATATCCATATTCCGATATTGCTTTCAATCCTTTTTTTACCTTCGGATTTCAATACTCTTTCTTTAACAATACACTCACTTCCGATTTAGGAGACTGGCAAAACGATATTTCTGTACTTCCAGAAAAATATCGAAATAATGGACATGTAGATGTTGGCGCGAATGAATCTTTCGTTTTTTCTATAGGACTTGGAACTCGATATAAATTGACAGAAAAATTAGATTTGGCTGCACAGTTTAACTATCAATATTTCTTTTCTGATAAAGTAGATGGGTTGCAAGCCGAAGTTTTTGAAAACAAAAATAACGAGTGGGCATTTAACCTTCAAGTTGGTTTGATATATCACTTGAACTTTAGTTTGCCATTATTTTATTAATATTTGCTTTTTTTTCAATAAAAAAAGCACCTTTAAGAGAAGAAGAAATCACAAGATTTTAAGCAGAGTTGAACTATTAATATTTATTTTCTAATAAAGTAGGTAGATTGCAAGCCGAAGTTTTTGAAAATAAAAACAATATTATTTCTTGAAATTACTGAGATAAAACGCCGTTTTCTTCTTTCTATTTCATTATTAAGAAGAAACCGTAACAAAAAAAAAGCTATGCTTTATTTCTCTAATTTATATAAAGAAAAAAAAATCATCATTTTTTTCTTTTACAGTAATTTTAAGATAGAAGTGTTATAGCGAGTAGGCATTTAATCTTCAAGTTGGTTTGATATATCACTTGAACTTTAGTTTGCTGCTGTTTTATTAATATTTGCTTTTTTTTTTCCAATAAAAAAGTCTGTAAGTGTTTTTGGATATTTTAACACATACTTATCTGCGACATCAAGCGTACGTTTTATCATACTTATGTCTAAAAGCACTTTCTTCTTTACAATTGGAGAAGCTTTATGGTTGGGAAGATTTTTTTTAAACGGATTGTTCATCACTCTACAGCGCTTCGTATAATTTAACTACTTTTTGTTTTGCTCTTTTAATTCGCATTTTAACAGCACTTTCGCCAATATTTAAAATCTCTTTTATTTCTTTAATGCTTTTTTCATCTTGGTATTTCATCAATAAAATCATTTTATCTGATGGCTCTATTAAAGTTAATACCTTTGCTAATTTCTTAGACTTTAATTCAAATAAACTATGGTCTTCGATTTCTTCAAAAGAATCTTCTTCTTTAATTCGATCTGTTACCACAGTTACTCTTTCTCTTTTTTTATGATGATCTCTCTGTACATAATTCACACAAAAATTATAGGTAAACGAGTACAACCAAGTCGAAAATTTAGACTTCCCTTTAAAAGTTCTTAACTTTACAAACAGTCTTACAAAAACATCTTGCATTAAATCTTCTGCCTCTTGCCTGTTTTTCGAAAAACCATAACATTTGTTATAAACTACTGTAGAAAACCTATCATATAAAGTGGCAAATAACTCTGTATTGTTGGTTCTTACTATTTCAAATACTAATTCTTCGTCGGTAATTTTGGCTGCTAGTGTTTTCAATGCTCTAAGATTTTGACACTAAGTAACAAAGTAAGTCACAATTAAACTCCCGAAAAAAGATAAGCAGTCGTTTTTTATCGGTAAATGGCAACATATTGTCTTTTTAGAAAATAGACATTTATTTATTTTAAAAAAAACAACTCTTTTTGTAACATAAAGTTCTTTTCTAACGTATAAGTAATTGTAAGCTCCTCTCAATAATCTTAAAAAAGCTTACGGATTTAGAATACATGAGACAACTTAAAATTACTAAGCAGGTTACCAATAGAGAAACTGCATCTTTAGACAAATATTTACAAGAAATCGGGAAAGTAGATTTAATTACTGCAGACGAAGAAGTTGAATTAGCGCAGCGAATTAAAGCTGGAGATCAAAGAGCCTTAGAGAAATTAACAAAAGCAAACCTACGTTTTGTAGTTTCTGTAGCAAAACAATATCAAAATCAAGGATTAACATTACCAGATTTAATAAATGAAGGTAATTTAGGTTTAATTAAAGCCGCAAAACGTTTCGATGAAACAAGAGGTTTTAAATTTATATCTTATGCAGTTTGGTGGATTCGTCAATCTATCTTACAAGCACTAGCAGAACAATCTCGTATTGTACGTTTACCGTTAAATAAAATTGGTTCTATTAATAAAATTAACAAAATGTATGCTTTCTTAGAACAAGAAAACGAGCGCCCACCAAGTGCCGAAGAAATTGCTAAGAAATTAGACATGACTGTGAACGACGTAAAAGAATCTATGAAAAATTCTGGACGTCACGTATCTATGGATGCACCTTTAATTGAAGGCGAAGATTCGAATTTATACGATGTATTAAACTCTGGAGAATCTCCAAACCCTGATCGTAAATTATTACACGAATCTTTACGAATCGAAATTAACAGAGCCTTAGAAACACTAACACCACGTGAAGCAGATGTTGTAAAATTATATTTCGGTTTAGGAGAACACCAACCAATGACTTTAGAAGAAATTGGAGAAACTTTCGATTTAACAAGAGAAAGAGTTCGTCAAATTAAAGAAAAAGCAATTCGTAGATTAAAACACACCTCTAGAAGTAAAATTTTAATGACATATTTAGGCTAGCAATTTACAGATTGCATTAGGTATTTCACTATTGCCTACAAAATAGACAAACTCTCGAATTTATTTTCGGGAGTTTTTTTTATTAGAAACGTGAGTTCAATTTAAAAAATACTGTTTATCAAATAGTTATGATTTTTCTTTTTTAAAACAACTGTCATTTCGACCTCATGGAGAAATCTTAGGCTAAAGATAAGATTTCTCAACTACACTGCGTTTCGTTCGAAATGACAATATACTGATTTTTAAATAGATATTATACCATTTACCATTTGAAAATCCTGTAATAAATTGCCTTTTTTTCTTTCTATTTCAGAATAAAAAAACCGTAGCTAAGGCTATGCTTTCGTTTTCTTCTTTATATAAAAACCATCAATTTCTTTTCCAGTAATACCAAACAATAACTGGTATTATGAATATTATATCGAAATCATGTTAGAAGCTATTTCCTGCTTGGAATTTATCTTGAGCGAAGTCGAAAGGCTATATCTTTTCTTCATTCTTCAGAAAAGGATGCCCTTTCAATTAGAGCTAAACCTGTTTATAAACTATTACAATTAACAAAAACCTTGTTATTTCCTAGGAAACATATACTATAATACTCACGCTTAAGTGAGACGCTTCTAACATTACAAACATGAAGATATAATGAAAATAATAGCAGTTTTTAATCATCATTTTAATGAAATATGAAGAGCATTCAACTTTGAGACTTTGCGACATTTCGAGCAAAAATTTAATTACCTTTGTAAAAAATAACATTACAATCAAAAAAAAATAATGAGTAATTTAATTGCACCTTCAATTTTAGCGGCAGATTTCGCCAACTTACAAAGAGACATCGAAATGGTAAACAATAGTGAAGCAGACTGGTTTCACATTGACATTATGGATGGCGTTTTTGTACCCAACATTTCTTTTGGAATGCCCGTTTTAAAAGCAATTACCAAACACGCTAAAAAAAACAATAGATGTGCATTTAATGATTGTAAATCCGGACCAATACATACCAACCTTTGCAGAGTTAGGTGCAGAGATTTTAACAGTTCACTACGAAGCTTGTACACATTTGCATAGAACTGTACAAGCCATAAAAGCTGCAGGGATGAAAGCAGGAGTTGCTCTAAACCCACATACACCCATTGCTGTTTTAGAAGATATTATCGCAGAATTAGATTTGGTTTGTTTAATGAGTGTAAACCCAGGTTTTGGCGGGCAATCTTTTATAGAAAATACCTACAAAAAAACAGCTCAATTAAAACACTTAATCGAATTCTCGAAATCTAGCTGCCGAATAGAAATTGATGGTGGTGTTACCAACAAAAACGCCAACGAATTAATCGAAGCTGGAGCCAATGTTTTGGTGGCTGGAAGTTACGTTTTTGGTTCAGAAAATCCAACAGAAACCATTGCCGATTTAAAAAACATAATCGAATAATCGAATAATTGTTATATGCAGTTACAGACATAGAAACCACAGGAAATGGATATAAAGGTCATAAAATAACCGAAATATCCATTTTAATTTTCGATGGAAAAGTAGTGGTTAACGAGTTTACATCTTTAGTAAATCCAGAACAAAATATTCCTCCTTTTATAACCAATTTAACTGGCATAACAAATGCCATGGTTAGAAACGCACCCAAGTTTTACGAAATTGCAAAACAAGTAGAAGAAATTACGCAAGACACCATTTTTGTTGCGCATAATGTTAATTTCGATTACAATATTATAAAAGAAGAATTCAAGCGATTAAGTTTCGATTTTAAACGTAAAAAACTATGTACAGTTCGTTTGTCTAGAAAAATAATTCCGGGGTTGCGATCTTATAGTTTGGGCAATATTTGTAGTGCCGAAAATATTCCAATTAATGGAAGACATAGAGCAAAAGGAGATGCAGAAGCAACCGTAGAATTATTTCGAAAAATTATAGAAAGAGACACCAATTTTACAATTAATTCTTTTTTAAACCCGAAATCGAGACAAGCGACACTACCTCCGCTTTTAGATAAAAAAATAGTAACCTGAGTTCGATTAATAAATTGTCAACTGATTAGACTTTACAGTCTGATATTTTATAGCAGGTTTTTTTGGTAAAAAGCTATATGCAATAAGACCTGCGATTATGTTTGACAAGAAATTAGTAAAACTTCTATGTCTAGAATGTTCAATTTGACAAATATTTTTGAGTTCGTCATTTACGGTTTCAATAACAGAGCGTTTACGCAGTAAAATTTTATCACTCATTGTCATTAAAGAATTCTTCATATTGTTTTTAATATGAGTAATTAAATGCAATCCATCAGCAAAAAGTAACTGCATTAAATCTTTTCCAACATAACCTTTGTCCGCATATAACTTACCATAAATTTTATCTAAAAAAGACTTCTTTTTTAATGGCGTTCTATCATCAACATTAGCTTGGGTTATGCAGAAGTTTAGGATTTCACCTTTATCATTTATAACGATATGCAATTTAAAGCCATGGAACCATCCTATAGTGGATTTTCCAGTGGTTGCAATGCCTTTAAATACTTTATTATTCTTAATTCGTTTGGGGCTGCAAACTCTAACAGGTGTAGAATCTACAAAAGAAATACCCGTAGAATTACCTAAACAACATGTCTTTAAAAATAAAGTCATTGGCATGAGGTTTTGCTGCATGAGTTCTGTAAATCTATTGTATGAAACTGTAGCTGGGAAATCATCTTGCATATGCTTTTGCAAGTAATACACGTAAAAGTGTTTAAAGGTCCTAAAACCACTAAGCTGAAACAAAATGGTAATGGTAATTACCTCGCTATTTGACATAACACTGGGACGTTTTGATGGATTGCCTAAAAGGTGTTTACTGACTATTTGGTCATATTCTTTACAAAATTCATCAACAAGACAGAAAATTTCAGTAATTTTAGAGTAGATTATCATAGATAGATTTTTAGATTAATAAATTGAAATTCAATACTTTAATTTACTGAAAATCTATCTTTTTTACTAGAAAAAAATGCCTAAATTTTAATCGAACTCAGGTTAGTAGATAATTTACCCGAAAAACATGGTGTTTATTATTTTAAAAACATTCGAAAAGAAATTATTTATGTTGGCAAAGCCAATAACATAAAACAACGTGTAATTAGCCATTTTTACAATCGAAAGAAAAAAGAACAAGAAATGTGTATGGAAATCGCACAGGTTTCTTATACAGAAACCGGAAGCGAGTTACTAGCGTTATTGTTAGAATCTTCAGAAATAAAACATCGATATCCAAAATACAACCATGCACAAAAACACAATAGAGAAGCAATTGGGCTTTTTACTTACGAAGACCAAAAAGGCATTATTCATTTGGCTTTTAACAAACTAAAGTTGACTCCAAACCCAATTATGAGTTTCTTTTCTCTTACTGCTTGCAGAACGTTTTTAGAAAAACTTTGTCAAGAATTTGAATTGTGCCCTAAATATTGTCATTTACAAACAAATGTTACCCGTTGTTTTCATCATCAAATTAAAGAATGTAGAGGCATTTGTTGCGATAAAGAAACTGTAGAAAGTTATAATAAACGAGTGCAAGAAGCCATTATTTCTGTAAGTATTGGTTCTAAAAATTTAGTTTTAAAAGAATCTGGAAGAACTGC
The DNA here is from genome assembly GCF_017498485.1 of Polaribacter batillariae. NCBI lineage: Bacteria > Pseudomonadati > Bacteroidota > Flavobacteriia > Flavobacteriales > Flavobacteriaceae > Polaribacter > Polaribacter batillariae. The sequence continues at coordinate 1,194,559 of NZ_CP071795.1, forward strand.
AAACGAAATTGGTTTTGCATTGATTTTAAATGGAAGCTACAAAGGTTTTGGTTATTTAGATACAGGCCAAGATGCACTATTAGAAAATCCGGAAGATTATCAGTTTTTTGTACAACCACAGAAAGACAATAGCGATATTCAAAAAATATTGAGGGCTTACATTCATAAAAACAAATAAAGAATTTCTTGAAATCAACAATCCTCATAAGAGTCATAGAGGTATTTTGCTCGTTTTATTTTTGCTTAAAAAGGTCAAAAAAAAATGTTGTATTTAAATTCTCGTTCTCACAGGAATAACAATTTCAAAGATAAACTCGAGCCAAAGCCTCTAGAAATTCTTTTAGATTAAATGGTTCTTTAAATGTAGTAATAATTTCTGGGGAACGTCTTCTATTGGTAACTTTAGAAGATGGCATAATTGTAGATAAACGAACTTCTAAGCACCAATAAAGAGAGAAACCAAAAAGCCTCTCTCTATCTCTTTTTAAAAACTAAAATTGTGCAATTAAGTAATTAATTAAATCTGTAGTTGTAACGATACCTACTAATTCACCTTCTTTTACTACAGGAAGTGCATGAAATTCTTTCTTAGATAATAATTCTGATACTTCTTTAATTGTTGTATCTGGAGATACTATGCAAACATCTTTAGCCATTACTTGATTGATTGTAAACATGTCGTACACGAATGTATCTACATTCTTTTCGTCTTCGGTTATATCTGCAAAACTAATTCGTAAAATGTCGGTATAGCTTAACATTCCAATAATTTCTTTATTTCGAACTACAGGTATGTGTCTAATTTTTTTCTCTTTAAATAGTTTCTCTGCTTTTTCTAAACTATCAGAGCTACTTAACGTAACTAATTTTTTAGACATAATTTCTGATACTGGTGTTCTTTTTTTCATGACATTTGTTTTAAAGTTCTTGAACAAATTTCAGAAAAAACAAAAAAAATATGCATGATTTTTATCATTTGAGAATTGTTTCTTTAGTCGTATTTTGTAACAAACACGAAAAATATTCTAAAAATAAAAAACGAGGCTGTCACAAAAGTAAATTTAACTGTTATTTTTAGCATTACTAAAATCAAAATATATTTTGATTGAAAGTAGCTAACGAAGTTATCGAGAAATTTAAGATATTGAAATTCAATAAATAAGATTTCTCCATTACCGTCGAAATAACAAGTTTTAATATTTTCGAGACAGCCTCGTTTTTTTGTGACTGCGAAGGGATTCGAACCCCCAACCCTCAGAGCCGAAATCTGATATTCTATCCAATTGAACTACGCAGCCTTTTTTAATTTCTACAGATGTAGCAATCTATTTTATTTATTTTGTCAAATATTTTTTTACCAACATAGAAATTGTTTTTCCATCTGCTTGGCCTGCCAATTCTTTAGAAACCATCCCCATTACTTTTCCCATATCTTTCATTCCAGAAGCTCCTACTTCATCAATGGTAGAAATTACAACCGCTTCTATTTCTTCTTCTGTTAAGGCTTCTGGTAAAAATTGTTCTAAAACTGCAATTTCTGCTAGTTCTGGCTCGGCCAAATCTTCTCTGCCTTGTTTTACGAAAATTGCTACACTGTCTTTTCTTTGTTTTACTTGTTTCTGGATAATTTTTATTTCTTGGTCTTCTGTTAATTCTGCTTGAACTCCAGTTTCTGTTTTTGCCAATAAAAAAGCCGATTTTACAGCTCTTAAAGCTTGTAAAGCAAGGGTATCTTTCGCTTTCATTGCTTCTTTCATTTTATCCATTACTTGTTTTTGCAAACTCATATTTTTAGTTTTTACGTCTTAAATTTAGTTCAAGATTTTTATTAATTATTTATTTTTCTTCAATTTTTTTAAATACAAAACATTTTTGTTATAATCTATAAATGCTTTGCCGCTTTGTAAAATATCTGCGCCAATAATACCATCTACTTCTTTTGCATTGTGCTGTATTAAAGCCGTATTTACATGCGACAAATCGAATAATACCAAATTTAATTTCTTGGTTTTCCAGCCACCAATTTTTAGTGAATTATTTTCAGATAATTGCGTTTCCATATCTGTTGCCCCTGCACCTGCGGCTTTTGTTTCGCTATCTTCTGCGATTAATTTAAAATTTTCTACGGCATTTAAACCTACACAAGAGTTAGAGGCTCCAGTATCTAAAATAAAACGCCCTTTAACTCCGTTAATTTTTGCTTTTAATTCTAAATGATTTGTTGCAATTTTCTTTAACGAAATTTTTACATACTTGTTCTTTTTTAAAATTTTTTCTAAACGTTTCATATAAATTTATAAGATTTCAAAAATACAATTTAAAATTTTGATTTGATTTCAATTTTATAATTTCTTATCTTTAGTGAACTAAATTAATTGATAATGAAAACTTCTAAAAGATTAGAACAGGCATTAATTAAATTATATAATGCTTACCATAATAATAAGTTGAATCCAGAAGATTGTACAGCTTGTGCAGTTGGTAATATTTTAGATAATCTTGATAGTTGGAAACATTTGTCGAATGAACACGGTTCTTTGCAATTGAATTATGTAGGAAGCGTGCATCAAAATTTAGGAAGAAAGTTTAATGGGTATTCTCCGTTAGAAATTTTACAAATAGAAAAAGTGTTTTTAGATGCTTGTGGTTTTAAAACGCCTCTTTGCCATTATAACAAAAGACCACAAAACCCTACTTCTAAAAAAGTATTGTTTAATGGTCTTTGTGCAGTAGTTGAGCTATTGTGCAAATTCGATAATGTTTCTAATGTAATGGACTATTCTCGCTTATTTGAATGTGAAAATAATGAACCCAAATATCATCTCAAAACATTTTTAATGTCTTAGGTTTTTAAAAGTGATTCTTTTTTAAAACTTGAATCCAACAAAATTTTTAAACATTTTCTTTTCACCACTTTCGATAGTGACCAAAAACAGTTTGATAGTTTAGTTTTTCTTTACTAAAGAACACATTTCAACAGGTAAATATTCCTATTGAGTACCTGTTTTTAATGTACAGAGAATAGCGTTAACAATCTCACAAAGAGGTACTTTAGGTTTAAATCTTCTTTTTGGCAGTGGTAAATAGGGAAGTATTTCTAATTCTATCATTATTTTTGTTGAGTACTTGGTACACTGGGTTATAATTTTATGTTTCGCAACAAAATTATCTACAACCCTATAACTTTTAACTAAAAAAAGTTAAGATGACTTCAGGTAAAAAAGTATTGTTTGGATAATATGTACCCGTTTTTTAATCTGCTTATGGCCATCTCGATTTAACCAATTTAAAAATATTAAAATTAATTTATGTAGCCAAAAAAATGGAGGTTTAACAAAAAACCAATTCAAAAATGAATTGGTTTTTTTTAAATAATTTATTTCAATTTGAAGTTTATCCTCCAAAGTCATCAAAACGAATGTTTTCATCTGGAATACCAAAATCTTCACCCATTTTTTGTACAGCTTTGTTCATTAATGGTGGCCCACAGAAATACAATTCGATGTCTTCTGGTGCTTCATGGTGGTTTAAGTAATTATCGATTACACAGTTGTGAATAAAGCCAACAAAACCATCACCTTCGTCATTTATATCTTTTTTTACTTTCCAATTATCTTCTTCTAAAGGCTCTGAAAGTGCCATGTAAAATTTAAAGTTAGGAAAATCTTTTTCTAATGATTTAAAGTGATCGATATAAAATAATTCTCTTTTAGAACGACCTCCATACCAATACGTTACTTTTCTACCTGTTTTTAAGGTTTTAAATAAGTGGTATAAATGAGAACGCATAGGCGCCATTCCTGCACCACCACCTACATATAGCATTTCTGCATCAGATTCATTGATAAAAAACTCTCCATAAGGTCCCGAAATTACACATTTATCGCCTTTCTTTAAATTAAAAATGTAAGAAGAAGCAACTCCTGGATTTACATCCATCCAACCATTTTTTGCTCTATCCCAAGGTGGCGTTGCAATACGTACATTTAACATAATTTCTCTTCCTTCTGCTGGGTAAGAGGCCATGGAATAAGCACGTTCTACTGTTTCATCATTTTTCATTACCAAAGGCCAAAGACCAAATTTATCCCATTCTGCCTGAAACTTATCGGGAGTTTCATGTTCTTCTGGATGTGCAGTAATGTCTATATCTTTATAATTTACGGTACAAGGAGGTATTTCAATTTGAATATATCCACCCGCTTTATACCCCATATCTTCTGGGATTTCTACTACAAATTCTTTAATAAAAGAGGCTACGTTATAGTTTCTTACCACAACAGCATCCCATTTTTTTATTCCAAAAACTTCTTCTGGAATGGTAATATTCATGTCTTGTTTTACCTTGACTTGGCAAGCCAAACGTGCACCTTCTTTTAATTCTTTTCTAGAAAAGTGAGGAACTTCTGTTGGTAAAGCTTCTCCTCCACCAGAATTTACATGGCATTCGCATTGAATACACGTTCCACCTCCACCACAGGCAGATGGTAAGAAAATTTTATTATTACCTAAAGTAGATAGTAAAGAGTCTCCTGAAGCCACTTCTATTTCTCTTTCTCCATTAATCATAATTTTTACGGGTCCAGATGGCGATAATTTTTGTTTTACAACCAATAATATTGTAATTAATAATAAAGCGATTATTAAAAATGCTACTACTGTTGCGATTACAGTTCCTGTAGTTCCTGCTGCTAAAATCATATTAATTTATAGTTTTAGTATTTTTTGCTATTTCTTCTTTTTCTTTTTGTACTTGCACTTTTTCAGTAGTAACTTCTGGTTCTGTAGAAGGTTCTCCTTCTTCATCTCCTCCAGTTAACATTCCTCCAAAACTTAAGAAACCTATACCCATTAAACCTGTAATAATAAAAGTAATTCCTAAGCCTCTTAATGCTGGTGGAACGCTTGAGTATCTAATTTTCTCACGAATGGCTGCAATGGCTAAAATTGCTAAAAACCAACCAATTCCAGATGAAATTCCGTAATTAAATGCCAAACCTAAAGTTTCGATTTCTCTTGCTTGCATAAATAAAGAACCTCCTAAAATTGCACAGTTTACAGCAATTAATGGTAAGAAAATACCTAATGAGTTGTATAATGATGGTGAAAATTTCTCTACAATTATCTCTACCAATTGCACCATGGTTGCAATGGTTGCGATAAACATAATAAAAGAAAGGAAACCTAAATCGTAGTCTGCATATTCATCACCTAACCAAACTAATGCACCTGGTTGTAATAAATATTGATCTAATAGCCAGTTTAAAGGAACTGTTATTGCCAATACAAAAATTACTGCAGCTCCTAAACCAACTGCTGTTGCTACTTTTTTAGATACGGCTAAGTATGAACACATACCTAAGAATACCGCAAACACCATATTATCAATAAAAATTGATTTGAAAAATAATTCTACGTGCTCCATAATTTATAGTTTTCAGTTTTCAGTATCAGTAATCAGTTAGCTTTTTACTGCAAACTGCGACTGCTACTGTAAACTTATTTGTTAATCTTCTATTAGTGCTTTGTTTCTACTTCTTTGTACCCAGATAATCAATCCAACAATAATTAACGCCATTGGTGGCATTAACATAAAACCGTTGTTTTCATACCCTGTTGCATATAGTCCTGTTTTTTTAATTGAATCTCCTAAAACTGGAATTCCGAATAAAGTTCCAGAACCTAATAATTCTCTAAAGAAACCAACAATTATTAAAATAACGGCGTATCCTAACGCATTTCCTATTCCGTCTAAGAAAGATTTCCAAGGTCCGTTTGCCAAAGCAAAAGCTTCAAAACGTCCCATAATAATACAGTTTGTAATAATTAACCCAATAAATACAGAGAGTGTTTTACTTAATTCGTAAGCAAATGCCTTTAAAACTTGATCTACAATAATTACTAAAGAAGCAACTACAATTAGCTGTACAATAATTCTAATTTTAGAAGGAATAATGTTTCTCATTAAAGAGATTACAACATTACCAACTCCTAATACAAACAATACTGCAACGCCCATTACTAAAGAAGCTTTTAACTCTGCAGTAATTGCTAATGCAGAACAAATACCTAATACTTGAATGGTAATTGGGTTATTGTCTGCTAATGGATCTGTGATTAACTTTGTGTCTTTTTTTGAAAGTAGTCCCATCTTAGTTTTTATTTTTTAAATTTTGGAAGTATGGTAAATACAACTTTAAATCTTTTTTTATCATTGCAGCAACACCATCTCCAGTAATGGTTGCTCCTGCTAAAGCATCTACTTCATGATCGTCTTTATCTTCATTTAATGGATCGTTATTTCCTTTAGCAACTGTAATACCTTTGAAAACACCAGCATCTGTCAATAATTTTTCACCATAAAAATCGTCCATAAAATAGCGCTGTTTTATGTTAGCTCCTAAACCTGGTGTTTCTCCTGCGTGATCGAAAAATACACCTTTTACAACCATATCTTTATCTAAAGCAACATAGCCCCAAATAGCATCCCAAAGACCTTTACCTCTAATTGGTGCTACATAAACTGTTTGTCCTTCTTGTTCTCCTATAAATAAAGGCAAAAATCTCGATTTGCCGTTTTTAGCTCTGGTTTGTTGTTTTTTAACATCAATTAAATACGGTTCTTTTTTGTTGTTAGCTGCCATGAACTCTTCACGATTCATTTCTTTAAGAATTTTACCGTCTTTAACTTCTAAAACAATTTGTTCAGAAATTTTAGTTGAAAAAATCTCAGCTACTTTATCTGTAGAAACAAATGTGATGCTTCCTTCTTCATTTTCGTTAACACCCATTGCATACAAAATATTTTGTTGCTTTTCCATTCGTTCGTTTTCCTTAATAGTTGGTTTTAACGACGATGCTGTGAATGCTAATAACGAACCAACGATTACCACCATAACAATGGCAAAAATAATTGTATAACTATTACTATCTGTTTTATTACTCATAATTAAGCAGTTTTAGCTTTTAAACGTTTCATTCTTTTCTTAACGTTTCCTTGCACCACGTAATGATCTATGGTTGGTGCGAATACATTCATTAATAAAATGGCTAAGAATACTCCTTCTGGATATGCTGGGTTAAATACGCGAATCATAATCGACAAGAAACCAATTAGAAAACCGTAAATCCACTTTCCTTTATTTGTTTGTGATGCTGTTACAGGGTCTGTTGCCATATAAACTGCACCAAATGCCAAACCACCAATCATTAAGTGTTCCCACCAAACAGTGCTCATTAATCCGTAAAATTTACTGGATTCTGTGATGATATTTGCGGCAACAACTTGGTTGAAAATAAAGCCCATTACTGCTGCTCCTAAAAATGTTGAAACAATAATTCTCCAGCTTCCAATTTTTGTAAAAATTAAAAATGCTGCACCTAATAGTATTAATAATGTTGATGTTTCTCCTACAGAACCTGGTATGAATCCCATAAACTTATCCCAAGTAGAATAAATTACTTCTTGGTTTTGTGCATAACTTCCTAAGATGGTTTCTCCTGAAATTGCATCTGGAGTTCCTGTTCTTTCTACAGCATCATATACCCAAACTTTATCTCCAGACATCCAAGTTGGGTAGGCAAAGAATAAAAATGCTCTGATGGTTAAAGCAGGATTTAAAATATTCATTCCTGTTCCACCAAATACTTCTTTACCAATAACTACTCCAAAAACAACGGCAACTGCCAACATCCACAAAGGTGTGTCAACTGGTACAATTAATGGAACTAACATTCCTGTTACTAAGTAGCCTTCTTCAACTTCGTGCCCTTTTATTACTGCGAAAATAAATTCCACTAAAAGACCAACACCATAAGAAACAATTACTAATGGTAATACTTTTATGATTCCTATCCAAAGGTTATCCCAAGTTAAAAATGAACCCAATAAAGAAAACTCTGAAGTAATTCCTTGTGCTCTTTCTATAGCTGCATAATGTTGGTAACCTGCGTTAAACATTCCAAAAATTAAACAAGGAATTAAAGCCATAATTACAATATTCATTGTACGCTTTAAATCGTCTGCTGCCTTAATGTGAGTTCCTCCGTGAGTAACTTCGTTCGGTAAATATAAAAAGGTATGGATTGCATTAAACGCAGGAGCCATTTTTGTTCCTTTATATTTTTCTTTTAAATTATGTAAGTTTTGTTTTAAGCTCATAACCTTATCCTAATTCTTCTCTCATTAAATCTAAACCTTCACGAATTATCTTCTGGTGAGGTTGTTTAGATACACAAATAAATTCTGTAAGTGCAAAATCTTCTGGTGCTACTTCGTAACCGCCTAAAGCTTCCATTTCGTCTAAATCTTTATACATAAATGCTTTTAACAGCTGCATTGGGTAAATGTCTAAAGGAAATACTTGTTCGTAAGCTCCTGTTACCACGAATGCCCTGTGTTCTCCGTTTGTATTTGTATTTAAATCGAACTTTTTATTAGGTGTTAGCCAAGAAAAAGTAAGTGCCCTAGAGGTAGAAATTTTATTAAAAATTGGTTTGTTCCAACCAAAAAACTCATAATCGTCTCCTTCTGGAATCGCAGTAATTTGATTGTCGTAATAACCCAAAAATTCGTCTTCTTTTACTTCTTTTCCAGAAAGCACATTTCCGCTGATAATTCTTGTATTATCGTTATTTAAATTTCCTTTTGTAAAATCTGCAACAGTTGCTCCTGCAATTGCAGTTACGTATTGTGGCTTTTTAAATTTAGACCCTGTTAAAGCAACAGTTCTTGTTAAGTTTAACTTACCTGTTAGTAACAACTCTCCAATAACCACCAAATCTTGAGGTGCAATTACCCAAACAACTTCGCCCTTGTTAATAGGATCTATTTTTGCAATTTGAGTTCCAACATTTCCTGAAGGATGTGGCCCTGAAACCTTGTGCAGTTCTACTCCATTTAAACTTGCTAAGGGAGAATTGGCATTTGCGCCAACAGAAACATGTACTTTGCCTTCTGTTAGTTTAGAAATTGCATCTATTGCTGCTTGCAATTCTGCTGTTTTACCTGCCAAAGTATAATCTAAATCTGCAGCTAAAGGTGCACTTGCGTAAGCGGATATAAAAATTGCTTTGGGAGCCTGATTTGGATTTGCAATAACATCGTAAGGACGCTGTTTTACAAATGGCCAACAACCTGCTACTAATAAATGATTTTTCACTTCTTCTGCAGACATAGAATCTGCATTTTTAATGCCAAAATCTTTATAAGTTTGTGTTGCATCTGCAGAAATTTTAACTGCTAATACTTTTCTTCTTGCTCCACGAACAACCTCTACTACTTTACCAGAAACCGGACTTGGAAATAAAAGGCGTTCGTCGCTTTTCGAATGAAAAAGTACTTCTCCTGCTTTTACTTCTGTGCCTTCTTTAGCAATAAGTTTGGGTGTTATTCCGTGAAAGTCTTCTGGCTTAACTGCGTAAATACTACTTTGTGTACTATTCGTAGTAGTTTTTTCTGCAACGCCAACAAGCTTAATATCTAAGCCTTTTTTAATACGAATGTCTTTTGACATAGTAAATTGGAATATTTAGTTATCTAAAAAAATCATGCAAAAATAAAGATTTTGAGGGTTAAGAGTGATATATTTTGATGGTAATCTTACTGAATTATTCTTATTTATAATAATTCTAAATAAATATTTTTTTGAAATCGTTATCTCTCTATTTTTTTGGCTTAAAAATTGATGATTCTAAGAAATGATTGGTATTTTTGTAAACATGTTTAAAAAAAAATTACTCCTTTTTTTTCTGATTTCGATTCAATTTTTGAACGCCCAGAATATTAAAACCATTCAATTAAGACCTTTGCAAGAAAATAATTTTTCGGCAATTGTACCTTTAGGAACCGTTTTAGAACTGTCTTTTGATGATTTAGATGCAGACAACAAAAGTTATCAATACAAAATTGAGCATATGACTCACGATTGGCAAAAAAGCAGATTGCTTTCTAGCCAATATATAGATGGTTTTGACCAAAACACCATTATCGATGTTACAAATTCGTTCAATACACTTCAAAATTACACGCATTATTCTGTAAAAATTCCGAATACGAATTCTATCATTACTAAAAGTGGAAACTATCTTTTATCGGTTTTAGATGCTTATGACGATGTTGTTTTTACAAGACGCTTCGTTATGTACGAAAACGCCACTACAATTGGGGTTTCTGTTACTAGAAGTAGAGATACAAAAACGTTAAATACACAACAAACTGTTCAGTTTTCGGTAAATCATCCAAATATTCGCATTAATAATCCGAATCAAGAAATTAATGTCGCCATTATAAAAAATAACAATTGGAACGAAACAATCACAAATTTACAACCCACTTTTTTTAAACCCAATCAGTTATTATACACCTACACAAACAAAACAAATTTCTGGGGAGGAAATGAATATTTAAATTTCGACAGTAAAGTAATAAGAAGTAGAAGTTTAAATATTGTAAAAATTACCAACGACAATCTCTTTAACCTTTATATTTATCCGTTTAAGTACAATCCGTTTAAAGAATACACGTATAATCCAGATATTAACGGACAGTTTATAATTAGAACTTTAGAGGCAAATGACCCAAAAACTGAAGCAGATTATGCAGCAATGCATTTTACTTTAGAAGTGGAAGCACCTTTTAAAAACAAGGAAGTATATGTATATGGTGCTTTTAATAATTTTGAAATATCTGCAGACAATAAAATGTATTATAACGAGAAAAACCAAACTTACAATGCTCGCATTTTATTAAAACAAGGTTTTTATAATTATACATTTGCTACTTTAGGAAAAGATAACTTTGTAAATACGAACGAAATTAACGGAACTTTCTTTGAAACGGAAAATGTTTATAACGTTTTAGTTTATTACAAACCTTTGGGCGGCTTATATGATAGAGTAATTGGTGTTGGTACTGGATTTTTCAATCAAAATAGATAGTTGTTCGCCTCCTTTTTTCCCTTAAATTAATTAAAAAATAAAAATTACAGTCGCGAATTTGTTTGGTTTCTTCAAAAAAACTACATTTACTATGTATTATGATACAGCAAATTACAAAAGGAATTAAAATTTCTGTTGCAACAGAATACAATGGTACAAGTTTAAGAAACACAAAATTGTATCATATTTTTGCGTACGAAATTACCATTGAGAACAAAAGCAGCAATACTGTAAAGCTTACAGATCGTTTTTGGAAGATTTACGATTCTTTAAACCCTACAGAAATTGTGAGTGGAGAAGGCGTTGTTGGCCAAACCCCCACTTTAAAACCTAATGATATTTACACCTATACTTCTGGTTGTTTTTTGGAATCGAACATAGGTGCTATGAAAGGGTTTTACACCATGATAAACCTAAATAATTACGACCAATTTAAAGTATTTATACCAACTTTTCAGCTAATAACACCTGTACTATTAAACTAATAAAATCTAAAAAGAAACTTGTAAAAATTGAAGATCCAGAATGTTTAAATTGTGGACATCCGTTTAACGGACAGGAAAAATTTTGCCCAGATTGCGGACAAGCAAACAAAGGCAATAGCATTACTTTTAAGAATTTTATCCACGAAGTATTTAACGGATTATTTAATTTTGATGCCAAATTTTGGAATACCTTTATTCCTCTTTTAATAAACCCAGGTTCCGTTTCACGAAATTATATCGACGGAAAAAGACAAAGATATTCCAATCCTTTTCGTTTTTATTTAACAGTTTCTATTGTTTTCTTTTTAATTGTTGGTATTTACAGTACTAAAGAAAAATATAAATCTCTTGCAAAAGAAAGCAAAGCGAATATAAAGGAAGTTATAAAGGAAGAAAATTCTAACAAAAAATTACAGGAAAAAGACATCGATTCTATTAAAAAAGAGTTAGACAAAAAGATGAAAAACTCTTATATACCTATTCCTGAAAGTACTCGTAAAAACATTTTAAAAGAGGTAGAAAAAGAAGCAAGAGATACCTTAAAAACAAAATATGAAAGTGGCAACATAAAGTTTTATCTAGGAAATGATTCTAAATTAGATAAGTTTATGAGATATCAGAAAAAATACCCTAACTCTAATATAGATGTAGCACTAGATTCTTTGGGTTACGATAAAAATTTTACAAATCGATTTTTATATACAAGAGTTGTAACATTAAACTCTCTTACTAAAAAAGATAATAGAGACCATTTTTTTAGTCAGTTATTATCTTATGGCTCTGTTGCTTTGTTTGTTTTTTTACCATTTTTTACCCTATTTTTAAAACTGTTTTACATTCGTAGAAAATATACTTATGTAGATCATTTAATATTTGTATTTCATGTGCAAACAGTATTTTTTATGCTGTTTTCAATTTATTTTTTGTTAGAAATATTTGGCGCAAATCCTGCGTTATGGATATTTACAATTCTCTTTTTAGTGTATTTATTTATTGCGATGAAGAAATTCTACGAGCAAGGATATTTTAAAACTTTTATCAAATTTTTATTATTAAATTTTAATTATTTAATAGTAGCAATTATTGGGGTTGTAGTTGTTCTTCTTATTTCCTTTGCGATCTACTAAATCGTTATTTTTCAAGAAAATCGATATAACTCATATCAATTTCTGAAGCAATTTTCTTTACTGAAGTAATACTTACAGTTTCTACAAATTCTCTTTTCATTTTTGGTGAAATATCGATAGTACCTAGTGTTTCGTTTTTATGAAATGCGACAATTTCTTGTTGATTGTATTCTTTATGATGCTCTAAAAAATCGGCAAACCATCTTTTTCTAAGCTCCTTCATTTCGTTAGAATACAATGTAGAAGAAGACCATATTTTGGGTTCTTGGGGTAGTTTTTGAAAATGTTTTGTTTCTCCATTCCAAACCAATTCGTAAGTTGCTAAATTTACAGTCCAATCTACAAAAACCAATGTAAACGGCTCTATATCTGTAAAATCGAATGTTTTTATATAATGAAGTGCCTGGTTGTTGGTAAGAATATTTTTTACAATAATTCCACGACTCATTTTATAAGAACTTTTTCTTTTATGAATTGTAAAACCTCCATTTAGTAGGCATACCAAGCGTTTTTTTTCACTCAAACCAATCCATGTTCCACCTGCTAATGCATCTTTTGGATAGGTAATTTCTACTCCATTTTCTATATATTTTTTAGGCGGAACTGTTTTTCTCAAAGGAGTTTCATCTCTATTAGAGGTTAAAATAAAATTATCATTATCAAGAGGTAAATACGTAACTGTGCACATTTAAAATAGCTTAAAAAAATTCATTCTAAAAAGGAACGAAATCGTTTGATTAAAATTGTAACTTTGCAACTTCAAAATTAGTAGATTAAAATTTAAAAATAGACAAAATGGCAAGAGGATTTTTTAATGTTCCAACAGCAGTTAACGAACCAGTAAAAGCATATGCTCCTGGCTCTCCAGAAAGAGAAGAGTTATTAGCGACTTATAAGGAAATGTACAAAAGTAATGTTGATGTGCCAATGCATATTAATGGAGAAGAAGTAAGAACAGGAAATACCAAAAATATTACACCTCCTCATGACCATAAGCATGTTATTGGGCAATATCATATCGCAGAAAAAAAACACGTGAACGAAGCCATTGCTACAGCATTAGCTGCAAGAGAAGCTTGGTCTAGCGTTAGTTGGATGGAGCGTGCTTCTATTTTCTTAAAAGCTGCAGAGTTATTAGCAGGACCTTATAGAGCTAAGATGAATGCATCTACGATGCTTGCTCAATCTAAAAACGTACATCAAGCAGAAATTGATGCCGCTTGCGAAATGATAGATTTTTTCCGTTTTAATGTGCAATATATGACAGATATTTTTAAAGATCAGCCAGCATCTGCACCAGGAATTTGGAACCGAGTTGAATACAGACCTTTAGAAGGATTTGTTTATGCAATTTCTCCCTTTAACTTTACTTCTATTGCTGCAAATTTGCCTGCTTCAGCCGCTTTAATGGGTAATGTTGTGGTTTGGAAACCATCTGACCATCAAGCATATTCTGCACAAGTAATTGTAGATTTATTTAAAGAAGCTGGTTTGCCAGATGGCGTAATAAATGTTGTTTACGGAGATCCTGTAATGATTTCTGATACTGTTTTAGCTTCTCCAGATTTTTCTGGATTGCATTTTACTGGTTCTACACATGTTTTTAAAAATCTTTGGAAACAAATTGGTAACAATATTCACAACTACAAAACATACCCTAGAATTGTTGGAGAAACTGGCGGAAAAGATTTTATTTGGGCACACAATTCTGCAAATCCTTTACAAATTGCAACTGCAATTACTAGAGGTGCTTTCGAATATCAAGGACAAAAATGTTCTGCAGCTTCGCGTTCTTACATTCCTAAATCTTTATGGGCAGATGTTAAAAAACATTTAATGGCACAAACCGCTGAATTAAAAATGGGTTCTCCAGAAGACCCTTCGAACTTTGTAAACGCAGTAATTCATGAAGCTTCTTTCGATAAAATTGCAAGCTATATAGATGCTGCAAAAGAAGACAAAGATGCTGAAATAATTATTGGTGGAAACTACGATAAATCTGTAGGATATTTTATAGAACCAACAGTAATTGTAAGCAATTCTCCCAAATATGCAACCATGTGTACAGAGCTATTTGGTCCAGTAATGACAGTTTATGTATATGAAGATGAAGAATGGGAAGCTTCTTTAAAGCTGGTAGATGAATCTACAGAATACGCTTTAACGGGTGCAATTTTCTCTACAGATAGATATATTGTAGAAAAGGCTTCTAAAGCGTTAGAAAACGCTGCCGGAAACTTTTATATTAACGACAAACCTACTGGAGCTGTTGTTGGGCAACAACCATTTGGAGGCGCAAGAGCTTCTGGAACAAATGACAAAGCAGGTTCTGCACAAAATTTATTACGCTGGACTTCTGTTAGGTTAATTAAAGAAACATTTGTAACTCCACAAGATTACAAATACCCTTTCTTAGGATAAAAAACAGGTTTCTTTAAAACACAAAAAAGAAGCTGTCTCGAAAGTATTAAAATTTGTCATTTCGACTGTAATTTTGTCATTTCGACTGTAATTTTGTCATTTCGACTGTAATGGAGAAATCTTATTTATTGAATTTCAGTATTTTGTATTTTCCGATAACTTCGTTAGTTACTTTCAATCAAAATATGTTTTGATTTTAGTAATGCTCAAAATGACCGTTAAATTTACTTTTGTGACAGCCTCTTTTTTTATGATTTTTTTTACAACTTGTACCAGTTATTGTTTAAAATTACTAGAAAAAAAATTGATGATTTTTTTCTTTATATAAAGAAGAAAACGAAAGCATATCCTTAGTTAGCTACGGTTTTTTTTATTCTGAAATAGAAAGAAAAAAAAGGCGATTTATTACAGGATTTTCAAATGGTAAATGGTATTACCTAAGTATTAATTTTTTAGTGGTGTACTTAGAGCCGTTCGTAATTTTTAGCAAATACAATCCTTTAGAAACGTTTTCAAACGAGAGTTTTTCAGAAAATCTATTGGTGGTGATATTGTTAAAGTTCTTCTGATCTATTAAACGCCCCCTAACATCAATTAATTGAACAGAAACCTGATTAGAATCTTCGATATTAAACTTTAAACTAACAACACCAGTAGATGGATTTGGATATAAGTTAAATTCTTTAAACACATCGTTAGGAATCGAACCAACACCATCTATAATAATTGTATAATCTTCTACTTCTCCATCTGCTCCCATTTCACAAGAATTTGGGCTTCCATCTCCTGTATATTTTGTAGAAACTCGCATAATAGTACTTCCTAAATTTGCATCCGAAGGCACAGTAATCGACAAAGGACTTAATGATGTCTCGCCGTTTGTACTTGAGGTTGTGGTACCTAAATCGTATTGTTCTCCAGGATCTGTAAAATCGCAATTTTGGTTCCAATCTATCCAAACCAAGGTTTGGGTTGTATATTCTCCTTCAGAATCGTCTGCTGTATTGGTATTTACTGTTAAATCGTAAGAAGAATTAACTTCTACAGTAGTAGCCATTGCTGTAAAATCGCTATAACCAGCTGTTTTTACAGGAGTAGAATTATTTATTGTATTAAATTTTACCAAGGTTGTACTTGTATCAAATTCAGTACTTGCTACAGAAGTACAAACTAAACACAATTCTGTTTTAAAACTAAAGGCATTCGAAAAAGCGCCTTCTCCACAACTATTTTTTGGTTTTACTCTCCAATAATAAGTAGTATTTGAAATTAAATTATTAGGTTTAAATGTATTTTTTGGAGTATTTGCACTCGCTACAATGTTCGAAAAATCGCTGTCTGTTGCAATCTCAATATCGTATGTGACTGCGTTTTGGTCTAAAACCCAGCTTAGTTCTTGAGAAACTGGCACCTCAGTTGCACCATTAGAAGGAGTCTCCAAGGTTACTGCATTAAAATCTGCTTTTGTTACTACTAATTGAACCTCTAAATCTTGTGTAACCGTGTTTGTAGAAGCCACTACATTGATGGTATAAGGTTGGGCTGTTTTTCCATTTAAATTAGAAACCGTCATCGTTACTTTTCCATCTGAATTTATGGAAGCCGGACTAAAAGAAACATTTGCTCCAGAAGGTTGCCCAATAGTTGTAAAAGTTACATTTTCTGAAAAACCATTCACAAAATCTAAATCTAAATTGTAAACAGCATTGTTTCCTCCAGAATTACAAACAAATTGAGTACCACCACTTTCATCGGTAAATAAAAATGTAGGTATGATAGAATTAATTGTGAAATTCGATGCGTTTACATTGTAAAAAATATTATCTGCGGCTTCTACCATAATTCTTGCTAGTGATGTTGGGTTGTTAGGAACTGTAACCTCTTCTGAACCATCGTTAGGTGTATTACTTTTTAAAGTAATAGGAAAAGTTACCCCTCCATCTATAGATAATTTAATATTTACATTTGCACAATTAATTGGAGCTACATCTGTAGTTCCTTTATTCCAAGTGATCGTTTGTGTAGATCCTGTATCCCACACAACAGCTGTATTTGGTGCAGAAACTGTAAATGCTTCTGCATCTGTTACTGTAACTTTCATATCGTCTCTTGCACTGCTTCCTCCTCCAGAATTTTGATCTCTTACTACCAAAGAAAAATTTAATTCTCTAGCTACAGACGGAACTACTTCCCAAGTAGATTGCGTACTTCCAGAAAGTACTGTTGGCAAAGCAGGCATATATCTATTGGGCGATAAAGACAATGGCAAAGACCTAAAAACGGCACCACCTGTACTTGTAGCTGATGGCGGAATTGAAAAACCAACATCGTTATCTATTTGTTCCCAACTATAAAGTAGTGTTGTTCCTGCATCTACATCTGTACCTGTTCCTTTTAAAACAAATGGAGTAGATTTTGGTATGGAATAATCGAACCCAGCATTTGCACTTGGGGCTGTATTTCCTGTTGGCGTTTGCGCTGCACAATTGCCTGTTGTGGTAATAATGTTCCACATTTCGTCTATGCTTACTGAGTGAAAATGATCGTCGCTATCGTTTTGAATATTTTGCGGAGCGCAAATTCCTGCATAGCCCATAATTGTAGTACCACTTCCTGGCTCTACAGCTGTAGGATTGTTTCTATTTCCAGAGCAACTAGAAGCTGTTCCATTAAATGTATGATGTGCACCAAATTGATGCCCAAATTCATGTGCTACAAAATCAATATCGAATTCGTCGCCAAACGGTTGCGCAATTCCTGTAACTCCAGAGGCTTTTTGACCTGTTATACAAACAACTCCAGCTCCTGCAAAACCACCAGCTGCAGTACTAAAAGTATGCCCAATATCGTAATTTCCGTTTCCTATTTCACTATCACAAATTGCCTGACTCTCATCTATCAATTCATTTGTACTATCATTTGTTAAATTGTCTGTATCTGCATCTAAAAATATAATGGCATCGTTATTTGCTACAATTTCCATTCTTACAGACAAATCTCTTTCAAAAACACCATTTACCCTAGTAAGAGTTGTATTCATTGCAGATAAAACTGCTGCTTTTTTTGCTTGTTCTGTTTCGGCTGGAGAAATTCCCAAACGATTTAAATGAAATTGTGCATATTCTCCAGTACAAACAAGTGCTAATCTATAAGTTCTTAATAAACCATCGTTTGCATTTTTAGATTGAAAAGAGGGTACATCTTTATTGAATTCTTTTACTTGACATGTAAAATCTTTTGCTTCTTTTATTAAGTCTTTTCTATTGTAAGCAATTAGCTTTTTATGGTCTTTTGTGTAAGAATCTACATAAAAAGTATTTTTGCCTGGTTCGTAAATAGAAAAATGATATCCATCTACACCTTTAGAAAATTTCATCTTAATCGAAGAATTATCTACTTGAACACCAGAATACGATACAATATTGCTATATTTTGAAGCCAATTCTTTATTAAAATTAGAGGTTTCTTCTATATAAAACTTCTTTAATCCGTTTCTTGTTGGTACTTCAATAGTTTCTTTTTTAGAACTTTTTACTGTTTTTATTTTCTTGTTAAAACTTTCTGTTTTTAATGAGTAAAGTTGATATTCTTTAGGCATATCATTTCTAACCATTACATTTTTCTCAGATATTTCTCCTACACTGTCTGGTATTTTCTTCCATTGTTCTTCTTGTGCTAAAAAAGCAATGGAAGAAAAACAAAATAGAAGTATTAAGCTAATTTTTTTCATCAAGTAATTCTATTATTCTGTTACTTATGTAGCCTCAAATATAATCAATTATTTATCTTTGTGGTCGTAATTATGAACAGAAATATACTTTTAAAAGATCTCAAAAGAAAAGACTACAAGGAAGCTTGGGATTATCAAACAAAACTGCTTCAAGAAATTGTAGATCTTAAAATAAATAATCGAAGAAAAAATCTTGCCTTAGCTACAAAAAATCACTTTCTTTTTGTGGAACATCCACACGTTTATACTTTAGGGAAAAGTGGCGATTTAAGTAATTTGTTATTGAATGAAAAACAGCTTGAAGAAAAAGGAGCTACTTTTTATAAAATTAACAGAGGTGGCGATATTACTTACCATGGGCCTGGACAGGTAGTTGGTTACCCAATTTTAGATCTCGAAAATTTTTTTACAGACATTCATAAATACCTTCGTTTACTAGAAGAAACCATTATTTTAACCATTGCAGAATATGGTTTAAAAGGAGAACGAAGTGATGGCGAAACTGGGGTGTGGCTAGATGTTGGTACACCTTTTGCTCGTAAAATTTGTGCGATGGGCATACGTTCTTCTCGCTGGGTAACTATGCATGGTTTTGCATTAAATGTAAATACCAATTTAGGTTATTTCGATAATATTATTCCTTGTGGAATTCGCGGAAAATCGGTAGCTTCGATGGAAGCAGAACTAGGTAAAAAAATAGATGTAGAAGAAGTAAAAGAAAAAATCTTAAAGCATTTTAAAAATCTTTTTGAGGTAGAAGAGTTTGTGGTTTAGAGAACTACACATAATTCGCAGACAGTTTGTTGAGTTTTAACCCTAGTTTTAGACCTACAAGGTTTTTGAAACCTTGCAGGATAAATGCAGGATGAACAGCTTACAGGCTAAAGGCTAAAGCAGAAATCTACTTCTCTTCGTTAAAATATACTTTATAATATTTCATTTTCTTTTCTTCATCATAACCTCTTTCTAAATATTCTGAAGCTGCTTCTGGAGCATCTACATCTAATTTAATATTGATGTTTGTATCGAGTTTAATTTCTGTTTTTAGTTTGCTTTTTTCTTTCTTTAATACAACTCCAGAAACATCGAAATTATTACGAATTAAAACATCATTTAAGTTTTCGAAATGTTTTTTGTACTCGTCGAATTTTTCTTTGTGTTTTTCGTCTTCGAAAACTTCGTCTTTAAAATCGTGATAATCTACCGTTTCATGCTCTTTAAAATAATCGACTGTATTTGCTAAGAAGTTTCCTTGTTGTTGCATGCCCAACTCTGGCTTAATTACTTCTTCAGAAAACTCTTTACACATCTCTAAATAACTCTGTGTATGCGAATTATAATCGTCTGCCAATTTTACACTTAAAAAATTCTTAATCCAATATTGTGCATCGTAATTGTTATTATCTACAGAAAAAACAACAGTTCCTTCTGTGTCTGAGGCATTTAAAATTAAGCAACCTTTGTCTATTTTTTTTGTTGAAATTCCTTTTTGAACTACAACATCAAAACTTTCATTATCATCTAAATACGTTTGAAAGAAATCTACTTTATTTTCGATTTTAAAAATACCAACCGCTTCTGTTAAAATATCTTTATACTCTATGCCTTCTATAAAAACCACAATTACATCTCCGGTTTTTATTTGTGCCGAATTCGATTGCTCGAATAAATGGTTTACCATATTTTTAGAATTTTCTACAAAAGAAGTTTCTTCTTTAAATATTTCTGAAGCGTAGTTATTTAACTCATTTAAACGCACATCTGCATGATGCGTAAAACGATAACTTTGTGTTAAACTGCCAAATGGTTTTAGTAGAAAATTTTTCATTAAATCGTAACTTTCTTGGTCGAAACGAATTAAATCATCAGAAAAAACATTCTGGCCACTGTTAAATTTATTGGCAACTTTATGAAGAATACATTTGGTTATTTCTGCGCGTGTTTTTTTAATCATCTTGTAAAATTAAGGGCGTAAAAATAGTTGAAGTTTTTTTAATAAACGAATGAGTTTTTAAAATTATAATACCAATTACTAATCTAGTATATGAAAAGTAGCAGATTTAAAAGTGTAATTTTTTCAATTAAAAACAAAAACAGTAGTTAAATGCAAATTTTGTACTTTGCACTTAACTACTATTTTTATACACTGCTTATTGCAACCAACTGTTATTATTCTATTCCAAATATTTGTTTTAATAGATTTAGGCCTGTGTCTATGGCGCCATCATGATCTCCTCCATTAGAAAGAATCACATTGGCATTCTTTCCTTTTAAAAATTGAATTTCTTGGACAGAAAGTGGTCCTACTTGTTCGTCTCTGTTGCCATATATATAGGTAATTTTTGACAAATCGCTTATACTACTTAGTCTGTCTGTGTAACGATTATATCCTAAACCCGCAGCTAATCTCGCCATATTTCTTTCCTCTGCATCAGATCCATCTCCCAATGAATTAATGGTATAATTACCATTATTATCGTAAATATACTGTGTATATTTTCCTTGACTAAATGGTTGCCAAGTGCCTTCATCGATATCAAGACGTCCAACCATAATAAGATAGCCATCTGCAACATCAATACCATGTGTCGCAATTAATTCTTGCGTCATAAAAGCACCAAATGAAATGCCAAGCACATAAACCGTTTTTCCTTTCTGGTTTTTAAAAAAATCAACAACACGTTTCAAATTAACTACACTTTGCAAATCGTATTGCTTTGCTTGTTCGAAAGTAATATCTGAACTTGTGAATTTTGCAGGATTTTTTGTTTGTTCTTGATGAACATTCACATATAACGCTGATTGGGTTCCTGTTCCTGTTATAAGTTCATCTAATAGTTCATCTTCAAGTTGAGTAATGGGACCTCCTTGAGTATTAACGACTACAATGTCTGCTTCTAAATTCCCATGGAAGGTAGCAATCTCTGAAATTTGATCGAATGCATTAGGTGTAATATCTTCATCTTTATTACAAGAGGAAAAAGCGATGAATAAAAAGGCACAAATAATCAGATTGAAATGGTTTGTTTTTTTCATTTTTATTTAAGATTTAAAATTATTTCCCTAGTAACTCATGCATATGAGTATTATTGCACCAAATTTGTTAAAAAAGTTTATAAATAGTTTTAGCCTTGATTAAAGTGGCATCCTTTTTTTGTTTTTCTAAAAAAAAGATAACCTTTTCGACTTTGCTGAAGATAAATTCCAAGTAGAAAATAACTCCTAAAAATAATTTTAGAGTTTTAGCTTTAACTGTTCTGGCAGTAGTTTAAACGTTTTTCTGTGATAATTTGTCGAGCCAAATTTGCGAATTGCATTTCTATGTTCTTTGGTTGGGTAACCTTTGTTTCTTGCCCAATTGTACATTGGAAATTCTTGATGAATTTTAGCCATATATTCGTCTCTATATGTTTTTGCTAAGACAGAAGCTGCTGCAATACTTAGGTATTTCGAATCGCCTTTTACAATGGTTTCGTGTGGAATGTTTTTATAGTTTTTAAATTTGTTACCATCTACAATTATAAATTCTGGCGTAATTTTTAAAGCTTCTATAGAGCGATGCATTCCTGTAATGGAAGCTTGTAGTACATTAATTTTATCTACTTCTTGTTGCCAAACGAAAGAAACCCCAAAAGCTAGGGCATTTTCTTCAATAAAAATTCTTACTTCGTCTCTCTTTTTTTTAGATAATTGTTTCGAATCGTTTAAAAAAGGATGTGAAAAATATTCTGGTAAAATTACTGCAGCTGCAACAACTGGACCACACAAACAGCCTCTACCAGCCTCGTCTGTTCCTGCTTCTAAAGAAAAACCACTGTAATTTAATTGTAACATTTTACAAAGAAAAGAAATCTTTCTCTTTAAATTTTAATCACACAAAATAATTAACAGTTTTCCAAGTAATTATTGGCTATTATTTTCGTTTTATTATTTTACATTTGTTGCTGCACATTTTATGTATGAATAAACAAGTATTTTTCTTTTTTATAAGTATTCTTTTATCTACGAATGTCCTTTTTTCTCAAAGAAATTTAGGAACAAATTTGCGTTTTGGACAAAACGAAAGTGGTTCTTTTACAAGTAGAGATTCGTTAAACACCGGAGAAATTAATGTTACACTTTCTGGAAAAACAAAATATACAGATTATAAAGTTTTTTCTCACAAAAGAGACACCACTTATATAGATACTACTTTAAATATTAAAAAAGAATACAGGTTTAATTTTTTAAGAAAAGATCTTTTCGAGTTTTTGCCTTTTCATAACCAAGGGCAAACTTTAAATAATTTAGGCTATAATTTTAATGCGATAAATAGGCTGCCAGACATTGGTTTTACAGCAAAACAAGTTAGTTATTTAGAGGTCGAAGATATTAAGTATTACGAAGTTCCTACACCAACTTCAGAAATTTTATACAGAACTGGTTTAGAACAAGGGCAGGTTTTAGATGCTTTATTTACCTTAAATTTTTCTAAAAGATTAAATGTTTCTCTCTCTTACAAAGGCATTCGTTCTTTAGGAGCTTACAGGCGAGCTTTGGTTAGTAATGGTAATTTTAGAGGTACTTTTCATTATAGAACGAAAAAAAATCAATATCAAATTCGAGGTCATTTAACTACGCAAGATTTCTTTCATCAAGAAAATGGAGGTTTAACTCCAAGTGCTTTAGAAAACTTTAAAAACGAAGATCCTAATTTTGAAACTAGAGCGCGTTTAGATGTAAATTTAAACGGAACAGAAACTCAATTCGATGGAAATAGAGTGTATTTAGAGCATAGTTACAAATTACTCGCCAGCAAAGACACCATTAATAACAAAGATTTTAGCAATTTAAAAATTGGGCATATTTTTAATAACGAAAATAAAACGTACGATTTTATTCAATCAACACTTACACCAGACTTTTTTGGAACATCAAACTCTTCTCTGCCCAGAAATTCGAAGGTTGCAAATAAAATTACCAATAACGAATTAAATCTAGAATTCAACTCTAAATACGTTTTAGGAAAGTTTAAAGCCAAAACAAATATTACCCATTATTCTTATAGTTACGATACCATTTTAAACAGTAAAAGTAATATTGATAAATTAAAATTAGAAGGAAAAGCCATCTCTTTTGGAGCCGATTGGAATGCCAAAATTAAAAACTTTCAACTAAATGCAGATGCTTCTATAACACCGGGTTCTGGACGACTTTCTGGCAATTATTTAAAAGGTGAAGCTGTATATGCAAAAGACAGTGTTTTTAGTGCAAAAGGTACTTTATTAATTAGTTCTAAATCGCCAAATTTTAATACGCTTTTACACCAAAGCGAATACGACAATTACAATTGGCAAAACGATAATTTTAGTAATGTAAATACTAGAGATTTAGGTTTTAACTTTGCTTCTAAATGGTTAAATGCTTCTTTAAATTTTACCAATATCGATAATTACACCTATTTTGATGAAGATAGCCAACCTAAACAATTTTCTGGACAAATTACTTACTTAAAAGTAAAAGCCAGTCGTGAGTTTACCTACAAGAAATTTGCTTTGAACAATACGTTAATGTATCAAAATGTTAGTAGTGGAAGCTCTGTTTTTAGAGTTCCCGAATTTGTAACGAGAAACACTTTGTATTATGCTGATTATTGGTTTAAAGGAAAGCCAATGTTGGTAAATATTGGAATTACCTTTAAGTACTTTACAAAATATAATGCAAATACTTACGACCCTTTATTATCGGAATTTAAAATACAGAATAACGAGCAAATAGGTTTTCCAACGTTCGATGTTTTCTTTAATGCGCAAGTACGAAGAACTCGTTTGTACCTTAAAATAGACAATGCAACTTCGAGTTTTTCTAAAAAGAACTATTTTTCTGCACCCAATTACCCTTATAGAGATTTTGTAATTCGTTTTGGCTTGGTTTGGAATTGGTTTATATAACCACAATGTGGCAGAAAGCACAAAAGTTTTATATATGAAAAATCAATTAAAAAACAACTGGAAACTTTTCCTTTTGGCAAGCTTAACTTTGGGTTTAGCACCTTTAATCCGCCACATATTTGGGGTAAAATCCAATGGCTTTTAGGCGGAAATGCTTTTTCTCCAGAAAAAGGAATGAAATTCGCAGATTGGTTTGATGTTTTACTACATGGAACTCCTTGGATTTTATTGCTAATTTCAGTTATTTTAAACCTCTTTTCAACCAATATAAAAAAGTAAAATTTCTTTTTATTGATATATGTTTGACTTAAAATTACGTTTTAGAATCTGTTTTAAATACTTTTAAAAGATTCAATAATAAAATGCAGAAAATTACCCAAACAAAACCAGCTATAAATCCTCCTAAAATATCTGAAGGAAAATGCACGCCTAAATAAATTCTACTAATTCCAATACTTAAAATTAGAGTTGCTAAAAGTGTAATTAAAATGAATTTAAATACTTTTTTAATCTTAAATGTAGTAATTAAATAGATTAAAAAACCATAAAAAGCCATGGCTGTCATGGCATGGCCACTTGGATAGCTTAATGTTTCTACGGTTACCAAATGCTCTAATGTGGGTCTGGCTCTGTTTACAATTTGCTTTAAAATTAGGTTTGAAGTTAAGGTTAAAAATAATACAAAAACCAACTGCCCAATATATTTCAATCTTTTAAAAACGAAGTAAAAAATTAGGGAACATAAAGTAAAAACAACCAAATACCCTAATGCATCTCCAACTTCTGTTACAAACGTAAAGTAATTAGTTAAAGAAGGGTTTCTAAAAGAAATAATATACTCGGTAATCTTTGTATCAAACGTTCCTAAAACATCTGTATGAATATTTTCGGTAAGTTCCACAAAGATTTTTATTCCAGAAATAACAACAATTAAAGTGATTAAAACTGTAATTGCATAAGGCAATTTCTCGTTGTATTTTGGAAATTTTTTCGATAAGAATTCTCGAGATTTATTAATAATAAGTTTTATCTCTTTTTGCATAATTTAATAAGAATGAAAGATGAATCAAGAAATTGAAAAATATTACTATAAATCCTTTTGCATCATTGGTAAAAAACGACCTACTATTGTACTTTCTTTTTCATCAACTTTATAAAACCCTTGTGAATTATAAAAAGATACTGCATTTGGGTCTGCTAATAAAATCATTTTTTTTGAGTAAAGACCTTGCTTTTTCAAAGGAATGTGTTAATAATTACTTTCCAATTCCTTGGTTTACAAAGTTAGGCAACACAAATAGCATTTCTAACGCTATCGAATTTTCTTTTGGCTGTTTTAAAAAGTAGAATCCTACTATTTTAGTATCAATCATAAATTTAAAAACTTAGGCACTCAAAAAACAGAGAGTTGCAAGAAATTTGCTTCTTCAACAAATTTATAATGTTGCAAACACCTCTCGAAACAATTTGTAAAATCTATTTCTTTGTTTTTCTTCACACAGTTTGTCACGCTGGAAGCGTCTTTTCTACAAGAGCGCGCTAGGTTGCGTGAGATCCTTTTCAGGAGGACAAACTGTGTGGAATAAGTTCGACGGAAAAATAATTTAAAAACTTAGGCACTCAAAAAACAGAGAGCTGTATGGAATTTACTTCTTCAACAAATTTATAATGTTGCAAACGCCTCACGAAACAATTTGTAAAATCTATTTTTTTGTTTTTTCTTCACACAGTTTGTCACGCTGGAAGCGTCTTTTCTACAAGAGTGCGCTAGGTTGCGTGAAATCTTTTCAGGAGGACAAACTGTGTGGAATAAGTTCGACGGAAAAATAATTTAAAAACATAGGCACTCAAAAAACAGAGAGTTGTATGGAATTTGCTTCTTCAACAAATTTATAATGTTACAAACACCTCACGAAACAATTTGTAAAATCTATTTTTTTGTTTTTTCTTCACACAGTTTGTCACGCTGGAAGCGTCTTTTCTACAAAAGCGCGCTAGGTTGCGTGAGATCTTTTCAGGAGGACAAACTGTGTGGAATAAGTTCGACGGAAAAATAATTTAAAAACTTAGGCACTCAAAAAACAGAGAGCTGTATGAAATTTACTTCTTCAACAAATTTATAATGTTACAAACACCTCACGAAACAATTTGTAAAATCTATTTTTTTTGTTTTTCTTCACACAGTTTGTCACGCTGGAAACGTCTTTTCTACAAGAGTGCGCTAGGTTGCGTGAAATCTTTTCAGGAGGACAAACTGTGTGGAATAAGTTCGACGGAAAAATAATTTAAAAACATAGGCACTCAAAAAACAGATAGTTGTATGGAATTTGCTTCTTCAACAAATTTATAATGTTACAAACACCTCACGAAACAATTTGTATAATCTATTTTTTTATTTTTCTTCACACAGTTTGTCACGCTGGAAGCGTCTTTTCTACAAAAGCGCGCTAGGTTGCGTGAAATCTTTTCAGGAGGACAAACTGTGTGGAATAAGTTCGACGGAAAAATAATTTAAAAACATAGGCACTCAAAAAACAGATAGTTGTATGGAATTTGCTTCTTCAACAAATTTATAATGTTACAAACACCTCACGAAACAATTTGTATAATCTATTTTTTATTTTTCTTCACACAGTTTGTCACGCTGGAAGCGTCTTTTCTACAAAAGCGCGCTAGGTTGCGTGAAATTCTTTCCTTCTTACTTCTTTTGTAAAAATCTATTTTTTAACCAACTGCCTAATCTTAATATTTAAAGCCGCAAAAAGCAACGTCGTAAACGGACTTAGATAATTAAAAATAGCATACACAAAATAATCGGCTACGGAAACCCCTAAAACTCCAGATTGGTAGGCTCCACAGGTGTTCCAAGGAATTAAAACAGATGTTACAGTTCCTGAATCTTCTAAAGTTCTACTTAAATTTTCTGGAGCCAAACCTTTGTCTTCATAGGCTTTTTTAAACATTTTTCCTGGAATTACAATTGCCAAATATTGGTCGGATGCAATTGCATTTAACCCCAAACAACTTACCACTGTACTTGCAAAAAGTCCAAAAACGGAACTTGCCACAGCCAACAAACTCTTTGTAATTTTTGCCAAAGCCCCAACTGCATCCATAATACCCCCAAAAACCATGGCACAAATAATTAACAAGATTGTCCAAATCATTCCATTCATTCCACCAGAAGAGAATAATTCTGATAATTTCTCATTATCAGTTTCAATATTTGTATCCGTTAAAATGGAGTTTATAATTGACGAGAATTTCGAATCAGATAAATTGGCCAACACATCTCCTTGAAAAATAAATGCAAAAATTGCAGCTAAAACAACTCCTATTCCCAAAGCAATTAATGGTTTTGTTTTCATTAAAATCATTGCAATTACAATTCCTGGCACTAAAAATAACCAAGGGGAAATATAAAATGTATTATCTATCGAAGCCAATAAATTACTAATATCTGCACTTCCTGTAGTATCTATATTTCCGCTGATAATTGCGAAAACAATTAGCGTAATTATAATCGTTGGCACAGTTGTAATTGCCATATATTTTATATGCGTAAACAAATCTGTACCTGCCATTGCTGGTGCTAAATTTGTAGTATCGGAAAGTGGTGACATTTTATCGCCAAAATAAGCGCCAGAAATTACAGCGCCAGCAATCATTCCTGGGGCAATTCCTAAGGCACTTCCAATGCCTACTAAAGCAATACCAACAGTTGCAGACGTTGTCCAAGAGCTTCCTGTTGCAATAGAAATAATGGCTGCAATTATTACAGATGTTGGTAAAAATATTTCGGGACTTAAAACTTGCAATCCGTAATAAACCATTGCAGGAATAATACCACTAACGAGCCAAGTTCCTGCTAAAGCTCCTACTAAAAAAAGAATCATTATAGGTACAAAAACACTTTTCCAATTTTCCCAAACCTCTGCAATCATGCTAGAAAAAGATACTTTATTAAAAAAACCAACTGCAGCAGCCACCAAACCTCCCATTAATAAAATATACTGATTTGTATAGGCCCCAAACCATTCTTGATCTTCTACAAAAAAGATGTTATATGCCAATAAGCACATTAAAATTACTACAGGAATTAAAGATTCTAAAAGATTTAATTCTTTGTTGTCGATAATTTTTTGGTCTTCGATATGTATTTCTGAGAGATTTTTTTCGTTTGACATTTGATATTTTTTTTGCACTGTAATGTTACGATTTTAGAAGAAGTTATGCAAATTGATTTGGTATTACACTATTTGATTTAATTTCTTCTTAAAATAATTAATCTTCCTGCAAAGTTTCAAAAACATCCTGCAAGGTTTCAAAAAAAACTTGTAGGTATCTTTTAACATCAATTCTATACCTACAAGGTCGAAAAAAGACCTTGCAGGAATTTAATTTGTTAAAACAGTTTATCTTACATTTGTTTTCATGGATTCATTAACGCAAATTGTTTTAGGGGCTGCTTGTGGCGAAATTATTCTTGGAAAAAAGATTGGAAACAAGGCATTATTATTTGGCGCAATTGGTGGCACAATTTCAGATTTAGATGTTTTTATTGGCAGGTTTTTGTACTCTAACGAAATTCAGGCCATGGTTTTTCATCGTGGTTTTATGCATTCTATTCTATTTTCAATTTTGGGTGCTTTTCTCTTTGGGCGAATTACTTACAAACTCTATAATTCTGGGAAAAGGTTAGGAACCACAATCCAAAAAGATTGGATTTGGCTGTTCTTTCTAGCACTTTTTACGCATCCTATTTTAGATTGTTTTACACCTTATGGAACACAACTTTTTGCGCCTTTTTCTCACTACAGAATTGCTTTTAATAACATTTCTGTGGTAGATCCTTTATATACATTGCCTTTTTTAATTTGTATCATGGTTGTTTTATTTTTAAAAAGAACAAACCCTAAAAGATTAAAATGGACTAAGGCAGGCATTTACATCAGTTCTGCATACATGATTTTTACGATTGGCAATAAACTGTATATGGATGCTGTTTTTGAAAAATCTTTTAAAAAAGCAGGAATTAAGTACCAGCGTTTTTCTGCACAACCTACTATTTTAAACAATATTTTATGGTATGCAGTTGCTGAAACTAAAGATAAATATCATCTTACCTTTTATTCTTTATTTGATAAAAGTAAAACTGCAAATAAAATTATTACGGTTGATAAACAGCACAGTTTGATAGATATGACTGACAAAAATCTAAAAAAATTAGCGTGGTTTAGTAATGGTTATTACAATGTTTATAAAAAAGAAAAAGTAGGTACTTATAAATACACAGATTTACGGTATCCAATGATAAACCCTAATGATGCCAATACGTCTCTTTTTAATTTTACTGTTTTTTTTGAAAATAACGAATGGGACATTTTACCTTTTGAGGGAGATTCGCCAACTAAAGAAGATTTTGCAAAGTTTACAGAACGTTTTTGGGGGATTTAATTAGGAAGATTTTTAAATATGAAAAAGGAATTAAAAAATCGTGCTAAAACTTCTCATGAACTAAAGATACTTCAGAATTATGAAGATAGAAAAAACTTGTTTGAATCTTATTTAAAACAATATGAAGAACTCTCTTTTATTTGTGCTTCTTGTGGCTACCCAACTATAAATAAACCTGCATCATATGAGGTTTGTAGCATATGTGAATGGGAAGATAATGGGTATAATGATAATCAATTATTTAGATTTAATCATGCCACACATGAACCACTAACATTGTTTGAGTATCGAATAAATATTGGGGAACAAATTTTATCTGAACCAAAAACATTTTTTGATGCGAAGAATATTATTTTAAGCATTAAAGAATACGAAAATAAGTTTGATATTATACTTGAAAAATACTACTCAAAGAAAACTACCAAAAAAGATAAATCAATTTGCGAACAAAATTTTCAAAATCTTAAAAAAGAATTATTTGATAATTTAAAGATTCGATTGAAATAATTTTATCGAGTTGAATCAAAAAAATAGACCTCACAGGTTTTAAAAACCTGTGAGGTCTGGAAATCTAATTGTATTTTTAAATTACTTCCTTTTCGGGCTTGCGATATGCGTTAAGGATTGTAGTGGCATCCTTTTTTCTTTTTCAGAAAAAAGATATAACGAAAAGCCTGACCAAGCTTTTTTGCTTGGGAACGCCCAAAAAAATCTTCGCTTTTAAACTGCTTTAAAAATATCTAATAAGATGGGTTTTAATCCGCTAAAGAAAAATTCTACAGCAATTACCATTACAATTAAGCCCATTAAACGCATCATTACATTTATGCCTGTTTGCCCTAAAATTTTAATGATTTTCGAGGAACTGTAAAGTATTATATAGGTAAGTAAAATAACTACAAATACGGCAAAAATTAAAATTGCTTTTTTCTCGATAGAATCTGCATCTTCCATCATAACAATGGCGTTTGTGAGTGCTCCTGGACCACAAATCATAGGAATTGCTAAGGGTGTTACAGAGATATCGTTTACATAGGTTTTAACTTCCGATTCTTTTAATTTTACTTTTCCTAGTCTTGCTTGTAGCATGTCCATGCCCATTAAAAAGAATATTACACCACCAACAACTCTAAAACTGTTTACTGAAATACCAAAAAAATTAAATAATAATTGCCCTGAAAAAGCAAAAATTATAATGGTTATAAAACTTACTATTGATGCTTTTCTGGCGGTTTTGGTTCTATGACTTGCATCTAAATCTGCAGTCATTGTCATAAAAATTGGCATCGTACCAAAGGGATTTATCAACGTAAAAAATGACGTGAATGATAAAATACCGAATGCGATTATTTCGTTCATTTAAATTGCTGTTTTTATAAAACGCCTACTTCTTGCATACACGATTTCATCATTTCGTAGGTTCTTTCTATGTTGTTGTCTAAGCCTATTGAAAAACGAATTAAACCATCTGAAAGCCCCATTTCTTTTTGCTCGTCTTCTGGAATTTCTGAGGATGTAGAACTTCCTGGTGCAGAAAATAATGTCTTATAAAAACCTAAACTTACGGCTAAATACCCCAAATTTTTATGCTGCATTAATTCCATTAATTCGTTGGCTTTTTCTAAAGAGCCAACGTCTATGGTTAACATGCCTCCAAAACCGTATTCTGGATTCATCATGGTTGTAAATAATTGATGAGATGGGTGAGATGCCAAACCTGGATAAACCGTTTTTAAACCATCTTTCTCGAATTTTTCTGCTAAAAAAGCGGCGTTAAAACTGTGTTGTTTCATTCTAATATGCAAGGTTCTCATATTTTTTAGAATAGATGCAGCTCGCAAACTATCCATTGTTGCACCTAACAACATACAAGCGCCATCGTTTACATTTCGCAAATCGTTAATAAATTCTTGTGAACCACAAACCACACCACCAACTGTGTCTGAAGAGCCATTGATAAACTTTGTTAAACTATGGCAAACGATGTCTGCTCCTAATTTTGCGGGCGAAATCGACAATGGCGAAAAGGTATTATCTACCACTAATTTTAAATTGTATTTTTTCGCTAAAGCGGATAAACCTGCGATATCTGCAACTTCTAAAAGCGGATTACTAACAGCTTCGCAGTATAAAACTTTGGTGTTTTTTGTAATTGCAGCTTCTACAACATCTAGTTTTGTAATGTCTATAAAAGTTGTTTCTACATGAAATCTTGGTGCAAAATTCTTTAAAAAAGCATAGGTTCCTCCGTAAATGGTTCTGCTGGAAACAATATGGTCTCCTGCACCACACAACTGCATTAAAACCGGTGTAATTGCACCCATTCCAGATGCTGTAACATTGGCGGTTTCTGTGCCTTCCATCGCTGCTAATGCTTCGCCTAAATATAAATTTGAAGGTGTAGAATGGCGTGAGTATAAATAACAACCATCTGCATTGCCTTCGAACGTATCGAACATTGTTTTTGCGGATAAAAAGGTATAGGTAGATGAATCTGAAATGGATGGATTTACACCACCGAATTCGCCAAAATATTGTAAATCTTGAATTTTATCTGCTGGATTGAATTTCATTTGTAACTATTTTTAAATTTAGCACAAAACTATACATATACAGATAATTAATCAACATAACATATAAAATATAGTTTTTATTTCTATATTTGATTTAATTAATAGTTTTAAAAACTAAAAACCGATTCGTTATTTACTGTTTTTAGATAATTTTTAGTGTATATGTTAGACAAAATCGATAAAGAACTGATAAATTTACTGCAAAAAGACAGTAAACAGACTACAAAACAACTGTCTTTACAGTTAAATTTATCTGTAACTGCGGTTTATGAACGGATTAAAAAATTGGAAAAAGAAAAGGTGATTGAAAAGTATGTTGCCATCATCAATAAAAATAAAATTGAAAAGTCTTTTTTAGTTTTTTGCCATATTAAACTAGTGCAACATTCTAAAGAATATGTAACCACTTTTGAGCGTGAAATTTTAAAACTCGAAGAAGTTTCGGAATGTTTTCACGTAAGTGGAGATTACGATTATATATTAAAAATTTACGCTAAAGATATGGACGAATACCGAGATTTTATGGTAACCAAGCTAACAGCTATAAAATATATTGGAAGTACACAGAGTACTTTTACCATCGAAAAAGTAAAAAATACGACTGCTATACATTTATCTTAAATGCAAACTACCAACTATAAACTTACCGAACTTTTTATTTTTTTTATATTGATTCCAATTAGTTTTTGCTTTAAATATTCACCAATTTTAAAACTGATTATCGGTCTTTTGGGTTTTGCGTATATTTTGTATGTTATTTTAAAGGTAGAGAAAATTCAACTTACAATTAGAAAGGATATCAATTGGAAAAACTTTTGGAAAACAACACTTTTAAAATTTCTGGTAATTGCTGTTTTTACAGCCGTTTTTGTTTGGTTTACTGATAAAGAAAGTTTTTTTACTGTTGTTGTAAACAAACCTTTTATGTGGATGCTATTTCTACTTATTTATGCTTTTTTATCTGTATATCCGCAAGAAGTCTTATTTAGAACGTTCTTCTTTAAACGCTATGAAAATCTGTTTAAAAACGAGAAATTATTTCTTTTTATAAATGCAGTTTTGTTTTCTGTGGCTCATTTATTTTTTAGAAATACTATTGTTATTATCATTACTTTTATAGGCGGTCTTTTATTTGCAATTACCTATAAAAAAACAAAGTCCACTTTTTTAGTTTCTATCGAACACGCTATTTATGGTTGCTGGTTATTTACTGTTGGTATGGGAAATATGTTGGGTTTTCCTTCTTAAGAATATGGAAAAATAAAACCCAAAACTTTCGTTCTGGGTTTTTGCAAAAACTTAATATTTTTTAATATTTATTTTGTTACAACTGTAAATTGTAACTCCATAATATCGTCGATAAATTTGTCTTTTAAAGCAGCATCTATTTTTTTAGATTTATAAGTAACGCCAAAATCTGTTCTATCTACATTAAATGTTTCACTTTTAAAAGTGGTAATGTTGCCTTCTGTAGAAATCGTCGCCGGAATTGTAATGCTTTTTGTAATGTCTTTTAAAGTTAAATTACCTGTTACTGCTAATTTACCTTCATTTTCTTTAACACTTGTAATTACAAATTTAGAGGTTGGATATTTCGCAACATCAAAGAAGTCTGGAGAAGATAAATGCCCTTCTAATTTTCCAGCTCCTTCAGAACCTTTCATGTCTTCGTTTTTAATTGTAGTCATATCTATTACAAAAACACCATTTTTTAATTCTCCATCTTCAACAACTAAACCTCCACTTTTTAAAGCAACAGTTCCGTCATGTGCTCCTGTTGGTTTTGTCCCTTTCCACGATATTACAGAAGCTTCTGTATTTACATTGTTTAAATCTGCAGCATTTACTTCTACTTTTACCGCTTCTTTAACTTCTACTTTTTCTTTTTTGTTTTTACATGCAGTTAAAACTGATGCTGCAACTACTATTGATAAAATTATTTTTTTCATTTTTGTTAGTTTAAAATTCGTTTTTATTTTTTGGGTATTTATTTTCCATGGCAAATATACAATTAATTTATTTTCCTTGGAAACTATTTTTTACTTTTTTATTAAATAGTTTACTACGTGAGCTGCAGCCTGCAATCCGAAAGCAGCAGGCATAAAGCTAATGGTGCCATAATACGATTTTTTAAAATTGGTTCCATCTGTAATTTTTACACTTTCTGTTCTTTGAACTTCTTCTGAATACACTGCTTTTACACCTTTATCTACTTTTCTTTCTTTTAAACGTTTTCTTAAAACTCTTGCCATGGTACAATTCTTTGTTTTGGCAATGTCTTTTACTCGAATTTTAGTAGCATCTAACTTTCCTCCTGCTCCCATAGAAGAAATAATTTTTACTTTTTTTCTTCTTGCAGCAACAATTAAATTAATTTTTGGTGTAATGCTATCGATACAATCCAACACATAATCAAACTCTTTTGATACGATTTCGTACGCTCTTTCTGGAGATAAAAATTCCTTTAAAACTGTTAATTTTAAATCTGGATTGATGTCTTTTAATCTTTCTGATAAAACTGTTGTTTTTGCTTTACCAATGGTAGATTGTAAGGCTGGTAATTGTCTATTGATATTGGTTTTATCAAAAACATCTCCATCTACAATAGTTATTTTTCCAACGCCTGCTCTTGCAATAAATTCTGCAGCATAACTGCCAACTCCTCCCAAACCAACGACTAAAACATTGGCTTTTTGTAATTTTTCAATCCCTTCTTTTTGTACCAATAATTCGGTTCTTTCTAACCAACTCATACTAAACTTATAAAATATTAATGTCTGTTCGAGCCTTTCGTCTTCGCTCGAGACAGGCTAAACTCGAGAACTAATTTTTAATCTTATTAATTCTTTTAACCTCTCGAGAACTGCGTTCGTTACTTTTAACAAAAATCTCTTTTTATTGAAAGTAATGCTCGAGGAGACAAAAAATTAAAATTTTCTTTTATTATTTGCTGAAGCTTTTCAACTTCTATTCTTTTTAAATTTGCTGCTTTTTGATAAATTTCTTGAATTTTAATTTCTGAATCGTCTGTTTCTAAAAGTAACACATTCAAAGGAATTTCTGAAACTACTTTTTGTAATTTTTTATTTTTGATGATTGCTGCTCCAAATGATAATAGAATTCCATTTTTTAATAAACTTTTGGCTACTTGTACATTTTTATTGAAGCCATGTAAAATCCATTTTTGTTTTGGTTTTATTTCTTTTTTAATTTCAATAATTTCTTGAAATGCTTTTACACAGTGGATAATTAAAGGTTTGTTGTGTTTTTCTGAAAGCAAGACTTGTTTTCTGAAAACTTCTTGTTGAAGTTTAAAGTCTGTTTCTGTAATTTTATCTAAGCCACATTCGCCAATTGCAAAACAGTTTTTATGTTGAAGTTGCTCTTCAACAAATAAAAGTTCTTCTTCTATATTATTTTTATTGAGATACCAAGGATGAATTCCGATTGAAAAAGGCGAGGAAAAATCTACTGAATTTGGGTATTTATTTTCTATAGAAAAAACGTTTTCTGCGAAAGACTTTTGGTGTGTATGAATGTCGATAAAAGTCAAAATAACTATTCTTTATTTTTTGAATCGATAATAATAGTAACTGGACCGTCATTTAATAACTCGACTTTCATGTCTGCACCAAATTCGCCTGTTTGCACCTTTTTACCCAACTCGTTTTCTAACGTTTTTACAAAGTTGTTATATAAAGTAATGGCAATATCGGGTTTTGCTGCTTTTATGTAACTGGGTCTGTTTCCTTTTTTGGTAGATGCTTGCAAGGTAAACTGACTTACAACAATCGCATCTCCATTGCTTTCTAATAAAGAATTATTCATAACTCCATTTTCGTCGTTAAAAATGCGCAAGTTTGCTGTTTTTCGAACCAACCAATTGATATCTTCTTGTGTGTCTTCTGCAACAATTCCTAATAAAATTAAGAGTCCGTTTTTAATGTTTGCAACTTTTTCTTCGTTAATAGTTACACTTGCTTTTGAAACTCTTTGAATTACAATTTTCATATTTACCTAAATCTCCAAAAGGAACTTTTACTTTTTGAATTTTTATAAACTTTTACGACTACTTTAAATCTTTTCTTTCTTTTAAAACGAAACATCTACTTCGTAAATAATTACTATTCTTATTTTTTTTAAATTATTCTTTTTAAGAGAGATTTTTTCCTTTGGGAAATTAAAGCGGGTTATTCTTCGTTCCAAACATCTGTTCTAAAATGCTCTGTTTCTTCTTCGCCTTCTAAAATTTGTAAGTAACTTTTATAACGAGACCAAGATACTTTTTCTTCTTCTAAAGCTTCTTTTACAGCGCATTTTGGTTCTTTTGTATGAATACAATTATTAAATTTACAGTCTTGTTTTAACGCGAAAAACTCTGGAAAATAATCTCCTAATTCGTATTTGTCGATATTTACTACTCCAAAACCTTTAATACCTGGTGTGTCTATAATTTTTGTATCGTTTTTGTTTTCGATGCTTAAATCGAACATTTCTGCAAAAGTTGTAGTGTGTTTTCCTTGATTGTGTTGGTCGGATATTTCTTTAGTTTTTAAGTCTAAAGAAGGGTCTATTGCATTTACCAAAGTGGTTTTTCCTACTCCTGAATGCCCTACAAACATCGATGTTTTGCCCAACATTATTTCTTTAATGGTAGCTACGTTTTTATTTTGGGTTGCAGAAACTTCTACACATCTATAACCAATGGCTTGGTAAATGTCTTTTAAGTATAAAATTTCTGCTCTTTCTTCTATTTCGTAAGCATCTATTTTATTAAAAACTAAAATTACATCGATTCTATAGGCTCTTGCTGAAACCAAAAAACGGTCTATAAACGTAGTAAATGTTGGTGGATTGTTAATTGTAATTAATAAAAAAACCTGATCGATATTCGAAGCAATAATATGTATTTGTTTAGAAAGGTTTACAGATTTACGAACAATGTAATTATCTCTATCTAAAATAGTTTTGATAACGCCTGTTTCTTCGTCTCCTTTTTTTTCTAAATCGAACACAACTTTATCGCCAACTGCAATTGGGTTGGTGCTTTTGATGTCTTTTATTCTGAATTTTCCTTTAATTCTACATTTGTAAAACTCGCCATGATTGGCTTTTACTTGATACCAACTTCCTGTAGATTTGTAAACGGTTCCTATCATTATTACAAAGATGCAGAATTAAAATTGAATTATGAAAAATTGGTGGAAAATGAGCGGTTTTTATTTTTACCACATAGGACCATAAAAAACATAGAATTGTTATGGAGATTGAGCTGGAAGTTAACGAAAAGACCCTTCAGGTTTTGAAAACCTGAAGGGTCTGAAAACATGTCTAAAAGTTATTTTTTATAACTTTCTTTTTAGGTTAGAATTTTAAGTAATTACAATAATGTCTGTTCGAGTGATTTTTGATTTTTTTTAAGAAATTTGTACCCAAAACTTGTTAGAATGAAGAAAAATTCTCGATACAAAATTTCTGAAAAAGAAATTTCACTCGAAGTGACAGGGTTTTAAAAAAAACTATTTTTTTGCACAATAGGAATATAGAAAACATAAAGTTGTGGTGGAAATTGTTGCGAATTCGCGAATTAAAATGGTTTGTGGTGAATTTACCCAGAAAAGGTTTGAAACCTTTAGAGATTGGAGTTTTAAACCTGTAAAAAGACCTCACAGGTTTTAAAAACCTGTGAGGTCTAAAAATATATCTAAAAGCTATTTTTAATAACTTGTTTTTTAGGTTTGCGATACGCGTTAAGGATTGCAGTGGAAATCCTTTTGCCTTAAAAAAAAAGGCAAAAGATTGCAACGATAAGCCTGACCAAGCTTTTTTGCTTGGTAAAGCCCAAAAACTATCCTTTTATAATCTTTTCTTGATGATTGATGGATTCTTGGTGAATTGCCTTGAACATTTTTAAGACAAATTCTTCGCTTAAACCTCTGCTTTCGCCTTCTAAAATCATGTTTCCTAGAATTTCGTTCCAACGTCTAGATTGTAAAACGGCAACGTTTTTCTCTTTTTTTAGTTGACCAATTTTGTCGGCAACACTCATTCTTTTACCTAACATATCTATTAACTGGCCATCTACAACGTTAATTTGAGCTCTTAAATTTTCTAAGGAATCTCTGTAACCAGAATCGGTTTCGGTTTCTTTTCTTATTTTTAAATCTTCCATAATTTGCTTTAGTTTTGTTGGTGTAACTTGCTGTGCAGCGTCACTCCAAGCGTTGTCTGGATCGAAATGAGTCTCGATCATTAATCCATCGAAATTTAAATCTAAAGCTGTTTGTGAAACGTCGAAAATCATTTCTCTGTTTCCTGTAATGTGCGAAGGGTCGCAAATTAATGGCAAGTCTGGGAATTTATTTTGAAACTCGATGGCTAATTGCCATTCTGGAATGTTTCTATATTTCGATTTTTCGTAGGTTGAAAATCCTCTGTGAATTGCGCCTAAATTTTTGATTCCTGCTGTGTATAATCTTTCGATACCACCTAACCATAAAGCCAAATCTGGATTTACTGGGTTTTTTACCAATACAATTTTATCGGTTCCTTCTAAGGCGTCTGCAATTTCTTGCATAATAAAAGGCGAAACTGTAGAACGTGCGCCAATCCATAATAAATCGACATCGTTTTCTAAAGCCAATTTTACGTGTGCTGCGTTTGCAACTTCTGTACAGGTTTTCATGCCTGTTTCTTCTTTTACCTTTTTAAGCCATTTTAAACCTAAAGCGCCAACGCCTTCGAAATTTCCTGGTCTTGTTCTTGGTTTCCAAATTCCTGCTCGGAAATAATTTACATCAGAATCTTTTAATTCGTGTGCAATTTTTAAAACCTGTTCTTCGGTTTCTGCACTACAAGGCCCTGCTATTACTAGTGGATGATCTAATTTCATATCGTCCAACCATGTTCTTAATGCTGCTGTATTCTTCATTTTACTAATTAATTTGTGTTGCTTAGTTTGAGATTTCTCCACAAGGTCGAAATGACAAAATAATCAACGATTTTGGCTTTTAATTTATGCCGTTTAAAATTTGTTTTATATAATTTGTATTTTCCATTTCGTTAAAAATTTCCGAGAAATTATCTTGTTGCATTAACTCTTTAAAGTGTTGTAAATTGCTAATGTATTCTTCTAAGGTTTCTATAACGTTTTCTTTGTTTTGTTTAAAAATGGGTGCCCACATGGCTGGCGAACTTTTTGCCAAACGAACTGTGGATGCAAATCCTGAACCTGCCATATCGAAAATATCGCGTTCGTTTTTTTCTTTATTGATTACTGTTTTTCCTAACATAAACGCACTTATGTGAGAAAGGTGCGAAACATACGCAATATGTTTGTCGTGCGAAACCGGATCCATGTAACGAATACGCATTCCAATGTCTGTAAAAAGTTGCAATGCTTTTTCTTGCAGCTTAAAAGTTGTTTTTTCTACTTCGCAGATAATATTCGTTTTTCCTTTATATAAGCCAGAAATCGCAGCTGTTGGCCCAGATTTTTCTGTTCCTGCTATTGGGTGACATGCTAAAAAATTGCGTCTTCTTATATGATGTTCAACAGATTTACAAATGGCTTCTTTTGTGGAACCTGCATCTATGACCAAGGTATTATCGGAAATTTTATCTAAAATTGTTGGTAGTAATTTTACAGTAGCATCTACTGGAATGGATACAATTACCAAATCTGCATTTTCTAAATCGTCTAAGGTTGCTTTTTTGTCAATCAATTTTAACTCTAATGCTTTATTTAGCGTTCCGTCTTTTCTGCTAATTCCGTGTAAAATAGCCTCTGGATTGTTTTTTTTGATATCAATTGCGAAACTTCCACCAATTAAACCAACTCCAATAAAAAATATATTTTTCATTTTTCTTTTCTACTTCTTAAAAGGTCTTTAAGACCTTGCAGGTGTTATTATATTTCCTGCAAATTCTTTAAAACGCAGGGATTATTTGTTATTATTTATTTATACCTACAAGGTTTTTGAAACCTTGTAGAGAGTTTTACCACAAACTGACTGCCAACTGCCAACTGAAATACTGCCAACTTAATTTAAAACCTACTAATCGCTTCTTTAATTACTTGAGATGTTACACATAAAGAAAATCGTATATATCCTTCGCCTTGAGAACCAAAAATAGTGCCTGGGGTTATAAAAATATCTTTATTGTATAAAACCGAATCTGTAATTTCTTCTGATTTTTTTCCTTCAGAAATTTTTGCCCAAACAAATAATCCTGTGGAGTTTTTATCATACACGCAGTCTAATTTATCTGCCAATTTCCAAATTAAATTTCTACGTTCTTCATAAATTTTATTTTGCTCTGTAAACCAAGCGTCTGTTAATTGCAAGGCTTCTATAGCTCCTTTTTGAATTCCGTAAAACATGCCAGAATCCATATTCGATTTTACTTTTAAAATCTCGTTAATGTATGTTGCCTTTCCTAAAACCATGCCAACTCGCCAACCAGCCATGTTAAAGGTTTTGCTTAAAGAGTTTAATTCTAAAGCAATGTCTTTTGCACCTTCGACTTGTAAAATACTTACAGGTTTATCGTTTAAAATAAAACTATAAGGATTGTCGTTTATAATTAAAATTTCGTGCTTTTTCCCAAATGCAATCAACTTTTTAAAAGTCTCTAAAGTTGCATTGGTTCCTGTTGGCATGTGCGGATAATTTACCCACATAATTTTTACTTCAGATAAATCTTGTTGCTCTAACTCTTCGAAATTTGGTTGCCAATTATTTGCTGCACTTAAATTGTAAAAAAGAGGCTCTGCACCTACTAATTTTGTGACAGATGTATAAGTTGGATATCCTGGATTCGGAATTAAGACCTTATCGCCTTCATTTAAAAAAGCCATAGAAATGTGCATAATTCCTTCTTTACTGCCCATTAATGGTAAAACTTCATTTTCTGGGTTTGAATCTACAGAAAACTTGTTTTTATAAAAGTTGGAAATTGCATTTCTTAATTCTGGTAACCCTTGGTACGATTGATATTTGTGTGCAGAAGCTTCTCCTAAACTTCCTTGAATGGCATTTAAAACTTGTGCAGGAGGTTGTAAATCTGGTGAGCCTATACCCATGTTTATAATTGGTTTTCCAGCGGCTGCTAAACCTCTTACTTCTCTTAGTTTTTTAGAGAAATAGTATTCTTGAACGGTGTCTAATCTTTTTGCAGGTTGTATCATAATTTATGCTATACAAAAGTTATTTAATTTGTTATTTCGAAAGAAACGCAGTGAAATTGAGAAATCTAAAACATTGAATGGAAATGAAGAGATTTTTCGGCTCCATTGCATTTCGCTCAAAAGGACATTGTTTTGAACTTTGTAAATATTATTGTACATTATTTTCTTCCGTTTTTATAAGTTCCTAATATTTTAAACTCTTCTGCCATTATTTTTACAATTGCTGTTGCTTTTTCGTACTCTTTATAATCGTCGAAAGTAACATCTACAAAGAAAGAATATTTCCAAGGTGTTTCTATCACTGGCAAAGATTGAATTTTAGTTAAGTTCATTTTACAATCACTCAACACATTTAAAATGGTTGCCAAACTGCCTCTTTTATGATTTAATTGAAATTTAAAAGAGGCTTTGTTTACTTCTTCATTAATTGTTGGTTCCTCGGTTTGTACAATTACAAATCTTGTAGAATTGTCTTTTATCGTCTGAATTTCATCTTCGATAATTTCTAAATTGAAAATTTCTGCCGCAATTTTTGGTGCAATGGCCGCAATTCCTTTTAAATTTTCTTTTGATATTCTTTTGGCTACTTCTGCAGTATCTACATCTTCTACCAGCTTAATATGAGGGTAATTTCTAAAAAACTCCTTGCATTGTAATAATGCCATTGGATGCGACCAAACCTCTTTTATATCTTTAATCGTTTGATTTTCTAAACACATTAAATGATGATGAATATTCAAATATTCTTCTCCTATTATATGCAAATTGTTATTATCTATTAACGCATAATTAGGAATTATAGAACCTGCAATGGTATTTTCTAGAGCCATTACTCCTAAACTCGCTGTTTTATCCAACAAGCTATCCACCAACACATCAAAAGACATGCATTCTTTTAGTTGAATATCGTTTCCATAAAAATCGCGTGCGACTTTATGATGGTTTGAGCCTTCTGCTCCTTGGATGGCGATTGTTTTTCTCATTTATTTGTGATAAAAAAATATCAAAAAAAAAGCCTCGAAGTAAATTCGAGACTTTATATATATTTTATGCTTCTTAACAACATGATACAAAGTCTCACCTCTTACTAAAAAAGTAAAAGTAAAAATAGAAACGTGTAAAATTGTTGTGTAACATTTTGTGCTCTTTGTTTTGCGTGACAAATCTAAAGATTAAATTTAGATAAACAAATAATATTATATTTTTTTCAACAAAATTTAAATATCACTAAAAATAGTGTTATAAAGTTATTCCATTTTATGAATTTCTTTACAAATACGAGAACTAATAATATATTTAAAAAAATAAAAAAGTTAAAATATAAGTTTACAACTTAAATTACTCTGATAATCAACATAAAAAATAATTAAATCGCATACCTAGATTCAAATGCTAGTGCAAGTTTTTGATAGGATTTTCCTACGGGTTTTACCCCGTTAGGAAAAGTCCAAAAAAAGTCAAAGATTTGTGATATGAACTACAAACAATTAACTTTCGAACAAAGGTACTCAATAGAATTAATGCTTAAGGCAAAAATTAGTAAAAAAGAGATTATTAAATCACTTTGTATTAATGAAAGTACTTTTTATAGAGAATTGAAAAGGAACTCAAAACCTAGGACTTATAGTGCTAAACACGCACAAAAATTAGCTGATGAGCGTAAAAAAGAAGGCCATTATAAGACTATTTTTTCAACGGAAATGAAAAAAATAATCAAAGAAAAAATGATTAAATTTCAATGGTCTCCAGAACAGATAGTTGGTTGGTGTAAACTTAAAGCAATACAGATGGTCTCTCACGAGCGAATTTACCAATATGTTTGGCAAGATAAAAGACAAGGAGGATTGCTTTATAAAGAACTACGAACAGGTCAAAAAAAATATAAAAAAAGGTATGGAAGTAAATCCAATAGAGGACAAATACCCGATAAAGTGTCTATAGAAAAACGTCCAAAAATTGTAGAACTCAAAGAAAGAGTAGGTGATTTAGAATCTGATTTAATTATAGGAAAAGACCATAAAGGAGCTTTATTAACCATTGTAGATCGCTATTCTAGTTTTTTATGGATTGAAAATGTGACAGGAAAAAAAGCAGATATGATTACAAAAATGACTATAAACACTTTAGCACCACATAAAAAATGGGTTCGAACAATTACCAATGATAATGGAAAAGAGTTTGCAGGACATAAAAAAATAGCAGAAAAATTAAATTGTGATGTCTATTTTGCTCACCCTTATAGCTCTTGGGAACGTGGACTTAACGAGTATACGAACAAACTTATCAGACAATATTTCCCAAAAAATGAACACTTGGATAATGTCAAACAAAAGGATATTTTTGAAACGGTAAACAAACTCAATAATAGACCAAGAAAAAAGTTAGGATACAGAACCCCTAAAGAGGTTTTTTATCAATTTATTAACCAAAATCAAAAA
The DNA here is from genome assembly GCF_017498485.1 of Polaribacter batillariae. Taxonomy (NCBI): domain Bacteria; kingdom Pseudomonadati; phylum Bacteroidota; class Flavobacteriia; order Flavobacteriales; family Flavobacteriaceae; genus Polaribacter; species Polaribacter batillariae. Next base: position 1,238,848 of record NZ_CP071795.1, read on the forward strand.
CTTGCACTTGGTACTTGAATCTACGATATAAAATACCTCTTTTAAAAAACTATTTAATCGAAAAAATAATAGTACATTTGCAACCTCAATGAAAAAAATTTCGTTGAAATACATAAAAATCATTTAAATAATATTGGCATGTACTTAACAAAAGAAGTAAAAGAAAGCATCTTCGAAAAACACGGTAAAGGAAAAAACGATACAGGTACTTCAGAAGGGCAAATTGCATTGTTCACACACAGAATCAATCACTTAACAGAGCATTTAAAAAGAAATCGTAAAGATTTTAACACAGAACGTTCGTTAGTAAGAATGGTTGGTAAGCGTAGAAGTTTATTAGACTATCTTAAGAAAAAAGATATTGAAAGATATCGTGCAATTATTAAAGAATTAGGAATTAGAAAATAATTCTTACAAAAAAAGAGGTACTATAAACGTGCCTCTTTTTTTTCTTTTGGCTACCACCGAAAGAGATTTAAAATAAATATTCTCTGCTTAACAAACAGATTTTATATAAAAAATCGAAAATACCAACAATATTTTCGAATTTCCATTGGAAAAAACACACAACAACCAAAACAACACAACAACAAACAAATTAAAAATTAGAATTAAATTTTATGATTCCAAAAGTATTTAAAGAGGTTATAGACCTTGGAGATGGAAGAACCATCTCGTTAGAAACCGGTAAATTAGCGAAACAAGCACACGGTTCTGTTGTTGTTCAAATGGGTAAAGCAATGTTATTATGTACAGTAGTTTCTAACTACAAACAAAGTGATGTTGATTTTTTACCACTTACAGTAGATTATAGAGAAAAATTTGCGGCTGCAGGTCGTTATCCTGGAGGTTTCTTTAAAAGAGAAGCAAGACCAAGTGATGGTGAAGTACTAACAATGCGTTTAGTAGATCGTGTTTTACGCCCATTATTTCCAAAAGATTACCACGCAGAAACACAAGTAATGGTTCAGTTAATGTCTCATGACGAAGATGTAATGCCAGATGCTTTAGCAGGTTTAGCAGCATCTACAGCAATACAATTATCAGACATTCCTTTTGAAACTCCAATTTCTGAAGCACGCGTTGCCAGAGTAAATGGAGAATTTGTAATTAACCCTACAAGAGCACAATTAGAAACATCTGATATTGATATGATGATTGGTGCTTCTGCAGATTCTGTAATGATGGTAGAAGGCGAAATGGATGAAATTTCTGAAGAAGAAATGGCAGAAGCAATTAAATTTGCACACGAAGCCATTAAGGTACAATGTGCTGCACAAGTTCGTTTGGCAGAAGCTTTTGGGAAAAAAGAAACCCGTGAGTACGAACCAGAAAGAGAAGATGAAGATTTAGCTAAAAAAATCGAAGATTTAGCATACGATAAATGTTATGCAATTGCAAAACAAGGAACTTCTAAAGCAGAGCGATCTGCAGCTTTTGAAGAAGTAAAAGAAGAAATTTTAGCGACTTTTACCGAAGAAGAATTAGAAGACTTTGGTGGTTTAGTTGGAAAATACTTTAATAAGGCACAAAAAAAAGCGGTTAGAGAATTAACTTTAGCAGAAGGTTTGCGTTTAGACGGTCGTAAAACCACTGATATTCGACCAATTTGGTGCGAAGTAGATTACTTACCATCAACTCATGGTTCATCAATTTTTACTCGTGGAGAAACACAAGCATTAGCAACTGTAACCTTAGGTACTTCTAGAGAAGCAAACCAAATAGATATGGCTTCTTACGAAGGCGAAGAAACATTCTATTTACACTATAACTTTCCTCCATTTTGTACAGGAGAAGCAAGACCCCTAAGAGGCACCTCTCGTAGAGAAGTTGGTCATGGAAACTTGGCTCAAAGAGCTTTAAAAGGAATGATTCCTGCAGATTGCCCATATACAGTAAGAGTCGTTTCCGAAGTTTTAGAATCTAATGGTTCTTCTTCTATGGCTACGGTTTGTTCTGGTACCATGGCATTAATGGATGCTGGTGTACAATTAAAAAAACCCGTTTCTGGTATTGCAATGGGATTAATTTCTGATGGAGAACGTTACGCAGTTTTATCTGATATTTTAGGAGATGAAGATCATTTAGGTGATATGGACTTTAAAGTAACTGGAACTGCTGACGGAATTACAGCTTGCCAAATGGATATTAAAGTAAAAGGACTTTCTTACGAGATTTTAGTGAACGCACTAAAACAAGCAAGAGATGGTCGTTTGCATATTTTAGAGAAGCTTACAGATACAATTGCAACACCAAATGCAGAAGTGAAAGCACACGCTCCTAAAATGATTACAAGAAGAATTCCTAATGATATGATTGGTGCATTTATTGGACCCGGAGGAAAACATATCCAAGAATTACAAAAAGAAACTGGAACTACTATTGTAATTACAGAAGATGCCACTACCGAAGAAGGAATTATCGAAATCTTAGGCACAAAACCAGAAGGAATTGAACAAGTAATTGCTAGAATCGATTCGATGCTATTTAAACCACAAGTTGGTAGCGTTTACGAAGTAAAAGTAATTAAAATGTTAGATTTTGGTGCAGTGGTAGAATATGTTGAAGCACCAGGAAACGAAGTTTTATTGCACGTTTCCGAATTGGCTTGGGAACGTACAGAAAACGTTTCTGACGTTGTAAACATGGGAGATGTTTTTGATGTAAAGTACTTTGGTTTAGACCCAAGAACGCGTAAAGAAAAAGTTTCTCGAAAAGCATTACTACCAAAACCAGAAGGTTATGTAACAAGACCACCAAGAGACAACAATCGTTCTGGCGGAAGAGATAATCGCGGACGTGACAACAGACGTGAAGACAGAAAACCAAGAGCACCAAGAAAAGAAGATTAATTTTTTTACTGAATTTTTTTCAGTATTTTAAATCGATATTAAAAATCGCTAATTAATTTTAGCGATTTTTTGCGTTTATAAGCTTTTTGTAAAATGCTTTTATTTTCTTTGTAACTCTTTATGAAAATACAACATCATACATATTTATCTTTAGGAACAAACCAAGGAAACAAGTTAGAGAACCTCCAAAAAGCAATTTATTTAATTGCAAACCAAATTGGCGATGTTCAAAAAATATCTTCTATTTACAAAACACCTGCTTGGGGTTTTAAAGGCGATGATTTTTACAATATATGTCTTTTAGTTTCTACAAATCTAATTCCAGAAACATTAATAACCTCTCTTTTACAAATTGAAAGAGATTTAGGAAGACAAAGAAACGATACAAAAGAATACCAAAATAGAAATATAGATATTGATGTTTTATTATATGATGATGAAATTATCATTTCGAAAACACTAACAATTCCTCATCCAAAAATGTTAGAACGCAAATTTGTGATGATTCCTTTGGCAGAAATTGCACCAAATAAAACCCATCCAGCAGAAAAGAAACAAATTATCAATTGCTTACAAAATATAAACGACTCTTCTGAAATTGTAACAATCGAAGAAAAATTAATTCGTCCTATTCCTTTGGTAGAAAAATACAATTACATTGCTATTGAAGGCAATATTGGTTCAGGAAAAACCTCTTTGGCAAATTTACTTTCAGAAAATTTTAATGCCAAATTAGTTTTAGAACGCTTTGCAGACAATCCATTTTTACCAAAATTCTACGAAGACAAAGAACGCTATGCATTTCCATTAGAGATGAGTTTTTTAGCAGACAGATATCAACAATTGAGTGACGATTTAGCACAATTCGACCTATTTAAAAGCTTTATTATTTCAGATTATTATATTTTCAAATCTTTAATATTCGCACAAGTAACACTTTCTAAAGACGAATATTTTTTATACAAGAAAGTCTTTAATTTAATTTATAAAGAAATTACCAAACCCGATTTGTATATTTATTTATACCAAAATACAGATCGTTTGTTAGAAAATATAAAAAAAAGAGGACGATCTTATGAGAAAAATATAGAAAAATCGTACCTCAAAAAAATTCATGATGGTTACATAAGTTTTATTAATACTCAAAAAGATTTAAATTTATTAGTCATAGATGTATCTGAAATTGATTTTGTAAATAGTAGCGCAGACTATAACTTTATTATTAATAAAATAAAGTGTAATTAAAAAAAAAATTATACTTTTGCTGGATATTCCCCCATAACTTATTTGATTAACGATTATAAATAACCTAATGAGGAGAATTTTTTTAATTGCTATTTTAAGTTGTTTTACAACAACTACAATATTTGGTCAATTTACTACAGACGAAATTACTTACAGGAAAAGAATCGATTTAAACAATAGCAACAGCTGGGCTGTTGGTGGTGGTATTAGCAATTTTATCATGCATGGAGATTTACGTTCTATTGGTTCTGGAGACGATACAAACTATTTTAATGTTGGAGCTTACGCGTATCTAGACAAAATGTTTAACCCACTTTTAGGTTTAGAAATTAAAGCTTTTTACACGCAAATGTCTGGTGGAGCACAATATTTTTCTACCACAGATGCCTACAGAGTTTTATATACCGAAGACAATGTAGTTTTACAAGACAATATGTATTTTAAAGGAAATGCTTATGGTGCTGAATTGAATTTAATTTTTAGTTTTACAAATTTATACCACACCACAGCAACGAAATGGCATGCTGCAGGATATTTTGGAATTGGGTATCATCAATACGACTCTGCTTTATTTGAAAGAGAAGCCAACGGACCTGATGAACTTTTAGTTGACTTCGGTAGAAACCCCGCAAGAAATAGCGTAAATCAAGCAAGTTCTATTTATTTATCGGCTCAGTTTGGCTTAAAAAGAAGAATTAATAAACGTTTAGATTTAGAATTTAGAACAGGAATGTACTTTAATTACGAAGACCATTTAGATGCGGCCATTTCTAACAAACAAGACTGGGAAACATTCTTTGTATCTAGTATTGGGGTTACTGTAAAATTAGGAAAGAAGAAAATTTTTACTATTTGGGGTGAGGAAGATGATGAAAGTAAAGGTAAATTTAAAATTATCGATACCGACAAAGATGGTGTAATGGACGAATTAGACATCGAACCTAATACTCCAGCTGGAGTTATGGTTTACGGAAATGGTAAAGCTGTAGATTCAGACAAAGATGGTTTACCAGACTATAAAGATAAATGCCCGTTAGAATATGGTCCTGAGTCAAATGAAGGCTGCCCATTAAATGTAGATACAGATGGAGATGGTGTTATGGACGGCAAAGACTTATGCCCTAACACACCAGGAGTTGTAGAAAATAGAGGTTGCCCTAAACAAGATAAGGCAGAACCAACCAATGTTACGCAACAAATTGGCTTATTAGCTGCAAGCATTTATTTTGATACAAATAGCGATAAAATTAAAAATATATCATTTGCAACCATAGATAAAATTATTGCCTTAATGAAAAAAGTACCAGATGTTAAATTTGTGATTGAAGGGCATACAGATGATAGAAATAGTGATCGATATAACTTATACTTATCTCAAAGAAGAGCAAATGCTGTTAAGAAATACATGATTCAACAAGGAATTTCGAGTAATAACTTAGAGTCGAAAGGTTATGGAGAATCTAGACCAAAATTCTCTAACGACAATCCAGGAGGAAGACAATTAAACAGAAGAGTAGAAATAAAGCCAGTAGGTTCTACAGACTAAGAAAATAATAAATTAAAAAGAGGAAGCTGTCTCGAAAGTATTAAAATTTGTCATTTCGACGGTAATTTTGTCATTTCGACGGTAATGGAGAAATCTTATTTATTGAATTTCAGTATTTTAGGTTTTTCGATAACTTCGTTAGCTAATTTCAATCAAAATATATTTTGATTTTAGTAATGCTTAAAATAACAGTTAAATTTACTTTTGTGACAGCCTCCTTTTTTTATGTAAAATTTCTATTTTACGAAGCATTATACCATTGATTATAAAACAAAAAAAGCTATTTTTTAAGTAGCTTTGGCGTTTTATTACAGGATTTTCAAATGGTAAATGGTATTATTTTTTAAGCTCTAGTTTTTCTGCAAAATAATCACAAAAATCGCGCATTGTAGCACTCATTTTTTGATCATCTGTAGCTCTTTCAAATGTATCTGCCATAGAAACTAAGGTTTGATGATAAAACTGTTTCATCTCATCTACAGGCATATCTTTTGTCCACAAATCCATACGCAAAGTATCTTTTTTTTGATGGTCCCAAACAGAAATCATAATTGCTTTCGATGCTTCATTTTCAATACCCCCATCTTTTGCACTCCAATACATTTCTTCTGGCACTTTATTTTCGTCTAAACCAATTTTAAATTTTATTTCTGAAGTATGTTTTACCGACATTATTTTCTAGGTTTGTAATTAGATTCTTTAAACAAATCTGCTTCGTTTTTATTTAATAATTCTTGCAAAGATACATTATTATGTTTCATGTACGAACGAACAATTTGCCAACCAACCCAAACGCCAACCCTGCCCGGAGATAAATTGTCATGCTCCATATAAAACTTAGAAAAAGGCGCAATTTCTAAAAACCGTTTGTTTAAACTAGCATCTGTACTAAACAATAATTTCTTTTCAATAAAATACGCCCATATTTGTGCTTCATTTTCAACTACCCAATTAAATTTATCTTCTTGGTAACCCATTTTTTCTCTGTCGGAAATTAATGGTAAATATAAATCTAATAGATACATCTTTTTTCCTTCAAAAATCATTTTGCCAATAAAACTTCGATCTCTTGATGGCGCAATTTGCTTTTCTATAATAGCATTTGCAACATCTACTATAATGTGTTCTTTTGTGTTATTTTCTTTTATGTACTTAGGATAATCTGCATAAAATTGATGTTTTTTACCTAAATAAACATCCAAAGAAATAATTAGTAAACTATCTGCATAAATTACCCTACTTTCGTAATCTATATTCGTTAACATGGTAATAACTTTGGGAGCAATAAATTTAGAATTGTAATATTTTACATGCTTAAAAAGCGACTTTAATTTTTCCTTTAGTGGAGAAATATCTTTATATATTTTTTGGGTTTCTGCAAACAATTCTTGCTCGTCTGTATTGTTTATTTTTGATAAAGAAATACTATCTGTAATTTGCTTCGGAAAAAAATATGGGTATTTTTCTTTCAATTTAAAAAGGTTTTTTTTGTCTGAAGTATAAAAATCTTCGTCAAACCTCTCTACAGAAAAATCAATTTTTACATTAGAAACATCAACTTTTTTACGAACCTCTTTTTTACAAGAAAAGAAACTTAATAAAACCATTAAAACGAATTGATAAAACCTCATAAACTTTGTATATTGCTAGATAGAATTATAGAACGTTAAAAATACTAAAATAGTTTATTAATGAAGACTGAAAAAGTGGCAGATTATATTGTAAAGTGGCTAAAAGATTATGCTACAAATGCGAACGTAAAAGGTTTTGTTGTTGGAGTTTCTGGTGGAATTGATTCGGCATTAACCTCTACTTTATGTGCTAAAACAGGTTTCTCTACCTTATGTGTAGAAATGCCAATACACCAAGCACAAAGCCAGGTTACAAGAGCAGAAGAACATATAAAACAATTAAAAAATACATACGCTAATGTTTCTGAAGTAAGAGTGAATTTAACCTCTACTTTCGAAGATTTTAAAAACGTGGTTCCAGCTGCAAAGTCGTCGCCAAAAGTAGATTTGTCTTTGGCGAATACAAGAGCAAGATTACGAATGACAACCTTATACTATTTTGCAGGATTGCATGGTTATTTAGTGGCAGGAACTGGAAATAAGGTAGAAGATTTTGGAGTAGGTTTTTACACAAAATATGGCGATGGTGGAGTTGATTTAAGCCCAATTGCAGATTTAATGAAATCTGAAGTTTACGATTTAGCAGCTTATTTAAAAGTACCAGATTCCATACAAAAAGCGCAACCTACAGATGGTTTGTTTGGAGATAGCAGAACAGACGAAGATCAAATAGGAGCTTCTTATGACGAATTGGAATGGGCAATGAACATGCAAGATGCTGGTAAAACCGAACATGATTTTACAGGAAGAGAAAAGGAAGTTTTTAAAATTTATGAGAGATTAAATAGAATCAACCAACATAAAATGGTTCCAATTCCTGTTTGTAAAATTCCTGAGGATTTAAAATAAGTGGTTTAAAACTTCGTTTAAAACAAAAGAAGCTGTCTCGAAAGTATTAAAACTTGTCATTTCGACTGTAATGGAGAAATCTTATTTATTGAACTTCAGTATTTTAGATTTTTCAATAACTTCGTTCGCTACTTTCAATCAAAATATATTTTTGATTTTAGTAATGCTTAAAAATACAGTTAAATTTACTTTTGTGACAGCCTTCTTTAACTAAAAATTTAGATGAACACTACAATAAATTTGCTGCAATCATCATTTTTTTTATTCTCATATAAGCTCTTTTTTTGGAGCCTTTAGAAATTTCAAAAGGCAAAAGAATAAATAGTTGAACGATTTTTAGTAGTTGTAAAATTCTTTTCATAATAGCTTTGGGTTTTCTCATTAGCGGGTGCAATATACGTAAAAACAATTTATTACAAGAAAACTTGGGTAGGGGAAAATACCTGTTTTTACAATTTAATAACATTAAACCACCCTATTTAGCTTTTCGAACAATCTAATTTTTAACCCTGTATAGCTTTTTATGATTTCTAAATCTACCGTTACAGAAGGTTGATTATCAGTATTTTGAGTAGCATTTTTCATTAATTCTTCGATTTTTTTTCCAATTAAAATTCTTCTTAAATTAAAAACTGCATCAATGACCAATTTAGGCAATACTTCTACTTCTCTTTTTACTTCGATATTTTTGCTTTCCCAATTACTTAGCAAATATTTCTCTTCGTCCATTAAAATGGAAGTAACTGTACTTGATATTTCTGGGTTTTTATGATTTACCAAAGCATCTATTTCTACTTTTTCGAACTGATTTAATTGGTGAATGATTTCTATATAAATTTCTTGAAAAACACTATTTGTAAACTCTATTTCGTCTTCTTGAAGGTGTACATAAATTTCCGCAGAAACGTTGTTGTCGTATTTTCTATTCGAAATGGTTACTTTCCCTTCTTCGTCTTCTGTTTCTACTTCTTCGATAAATTCTGCTTCTTCATTTCCGTATAAAAGTAAAATTCGAATTATTTCTTTCTCTAAAATAGACAGTTGATCTATTTTTTCTGATGAAATTTTACCTCTTACCACTCCCATTTGAGCTTGCTCTTGCTCTAAAAAATATTCTGGTGGTGGTTCATTGGGGTCTTGCTGAGAATAACTTTGCTTTTTAGCAGCCTTATTTTTTTCTTGAATATTTTTCTTTAAAATTTGTGCCAATTCACTGAATAAAACACGTTCGGAAATATCCATAATTCTTGCACATTCTTGTACATATACTTCACGCTGAATGCCATCAGGAATTTTAGAGATGCTACTTACAATATCTCTAATTACGCCTGCTTTTTTTACAGGATCGTTGTTAGAGTCTTGTAATAAAAGCGATACTTTAAAGTTGATAAAATCTTGTGCAGATTCTTTTAAATATTCTTTTAATTCGGCAGTTGAATGGGCTTTGGCAAAACTATCTGGGTCTTCTCCATCTGGAAATTGTACCACTTTTACATTCATTCCTTGCTCGAGAATTAAATCGATTCCACGAATGGAAGCTCGAACACCTGCAGCATCTCCATCGAATAAAACTGTAATATTTTTTGTTAATCTGTTTATTAGACGAATTTGATCCGAAGTTAAGGCTGTACCAGATGAAGCTACTACATTTTCTACTCCAGATTGGTGGAAAGAAATTACATCTGTATAACCTTCTACCAAATAACAATTGTCTTGTTTTGCAATTTCTTTTTTTGCCTGATATAATCCGTATAAAATTTTACTCTTGTGATAAATATCGCTTTCTGGAGAGTTTAAATATTTTGCTGCTTTTTTATCTGCAGTTAAAATTCTTCCTCCAAAACCTAAAATACGCCCAGACATAGAGTGTATAGGAAACATTACGCGTCCTTTAAAACGGTCGAATTGTTTGTTTTCTTTTACGATGGTTAACCCTGTGGATGCTAAATATTTTAAATCGTAGCCTTTTGCCAAAGCTGCCTTTGTAAAACCATCCCATTCGTCTAAACAATAGCCTAGTTCGAATGTTTTTATAGTATCGTTTGTAAAACCACGTTCTTTGAAATAAGAAAGACCAATTGCTTTTCCTTTATTTGTATGTAGCATGGTTTCATGAAAGTAATCTTTGGCAAATTTAGACACCAAAAACATACTTTCTCGCTCATTCATCTGCGCTTTTTCTTCAGATGTTTGTTCGGTTTCTTCGATTTCTATATTGTATTTTTTTGCCAACCATTTTATGGCTTCAGGGTAGGTATAATGTTCGTGTTCCATTAAAAAAGAAATCACATTTCCTCCTTTTCCTGTAGAGAAATCTTTCCAAATTTGTTTTACAGGAGATACCATAAACGAGGGCGATTTCTCATCTACAAACGGACTTAAGCCTTTAAAGTTACTTCCTGCTTTTTTTAATTGTACAAATTCGCCAATTACCTCTTCTACTCTTGCAGATTCGAAAACTCGGTCTATTGTACTTCTTGAAATCATTTATTATTTTACTGTTTTAAACCCTTCAGATTTTAAAAACCTGAAGGGTCTTTTGCTAATAATTATTTTTAAGAACTTTCTCTTTTTAGTTAGCAATATGCGTTAAGGATTGAAATGGCATCCTTTTTAGTTGTTCGTTCGAGTGAATTTGTGAAGAATGAACAAATTTATATCGAGAACAAAACTAAAAAGATATAATGGAAAGCCTGTTAAAACGCCCAAAAAAATATTTTAAGAAGCTGCTCTTAATTTTTTTAACGTGGTATTGGTTAATTTTGCTTCTGCATATTCTTTGGTTACGTTAAATTCTTTCTCGTTAGAACTCGGCAACTCGAACATTGCATCTGTAAAAATTGCTTCGCACAAAGAACGTAACCCTCTTGCACCTAACTTATATTCTACTGCTTTTTCTACAATGTAATTTAAGGCTTCTTCTTCGATTGTAAATGCAACATCGTCCATTGTAAATAGCTTAGAATATTGCTTAATAATTGAGTTTTTAGGCTCTGTTAAAATAGCTCTTAAGGTGGTTGCATCTAAAGGATTCATGTAACTTAAAACTGGTAAGCGTCCAATAATTTCTGGAATTAAACCAAATGCTTTTAAGTCAGATGGAATGATGTATTGCAACAGGTTTTCTTCATCTACTTTGTCGTCGTCCAAAGAAGCGCTAAAACCTACAGCTTGCATGTTTAACCGCTTGCTGATGATTCTTTCGATTCCAGAAAATGCGCCTCCAGCAATAAATAAAATTTCTTTGGTATCTACTTCTATAAATTTTTGTTCGGGATGTTTTCTTCCGCCTTTTGGCGCAACATTTACAACGGTTCCTTCTAATAATTTTAATAAAGCTTGTTGTACCCCTTCTCCAGAAACGTCTCTTGTTATTGATGGATTGTCTCCTTTTCTGGCAATTTTATCGATCTCGTCTATAAAAACAATACCTCTTTGCGCTTTTTCTACATCGTAATCTGCGGCTTGTAAAAGACGGCTTAAAATACTTTCTACATCTTCGCCTACATAGCCTGCTTGTGTTAAAACAGTCGCATCTACAATTGAAAAAGGAACGTTTAACATTTTTGCAATTGTTTTTGCAACCAAGGTTTTTCCTGTTCCGGTTTCTCCTACCAAAACAATGTTCGATTTTTCGATTTCTACCTCATCTTCATCGTTTTTAGATTGTAATAATCTTTTATAATGGTTGTACACAGCTACTGCCATAGAGCGTTTTGTTTCGTCTTGGCCAATGATGTATTGGTCTAAAAATTCTTTAATTTCTAAAGGTTTTTTTAGTGTTAAATCTTTTGACAAGCCACTTGTTTTTGCATCAAAAATTTCTTCTTCTACAATTCCATGGGCTTGTTCTATACATCTATCGCAAATATGGGCATCCATTCCTGCAATTAGCAAGTCGGTTTCTGCTTTTTTTCGTCCACAAAACGAACATTCTAGATTTTCTTCTTTTGACATTTTGATTTGGTTTTTGGTAATTAGTTGATGGTTTTTGATAAGATTTTTACCAAAAACCATCAACCAAAAACTAAATACGATTTATTTTCTTACTAAAATTTCATCAATCATACCATATGCTTTTGCTTCATCTGCTTTCATCCAGTAATCTCTATCTGAATCGTTATGAACTTTCTCTACTGTTTGTCCTGAGTGATTTGCGATAATTGCATACAATTCGTCTTTTAATTTTAAGATTTCTCTTGCAGTAATCTCAATATCCGAAGCTTGCCCTTGAGCACCTCCTAAAGGTTGATGAATCATAATTCTTGAGTGTGGCAATGCAGATCGTTTTCCTTTTTCTCCTGCACACATTAAAACGGCTCCCATAGAAGCTGCCATTCCTGTACAAATTGTGGCAACATCTGGTTTTATAAATTGCATGGTATCGTAAATTCCTAGACCTGCATACACGCCTCCTCCAGGAGAATTGATATATATTGAAATGTCTTTATTAGCATCTACACTTTCTAAAAACAACAACTGTGCTTGAATAATATTAGCAACTTGGTCGTTAATACCGGTTCCTAAAAAGATAATTCTATCCATCATTAACCGCGAAAAAACGTCCATTTGAGTGATGTTCATTTGACGTTCTTCCATAATATATGGGGTTAAACTACTGGTTATTTTTGTATAGTTGGTACTGCTAATTCCGTGATGTTTTGTTGCGTATTTTTCGAACTCTTTTCCGTAATTCATTTTCGTGATTCTATTTAAGTTTTGTGCTGTAAATATAAGAACTATTTTCTTACTATTTTGTTACAGCTTTGTTTGAGTTGTCGATAAAAAAACCTGAATTTTACAATTCAGGTTTTTTTGTTTCTATATTAATTACTTTTTACCCAATGCTTTCGAAAAAGTAAAAAAACTAAATAAATTTATTTTTTTTAATCTAATCTAATTTTACATCAATCTTAAGGGTTTGGTTTGCTTTTGCTGTAACAGTGCCATTTATAGACTCGGTTTTATTTAAAACTTGATTATAGTTTACAAAAGACCCTGAACTTGTATTAATTAGTTTTCCGTTTTGAAAAGTATAATTAGCATAAGCTCCTTGGTCGTTATCCGATTCTGTCCAAAACTCTAGAGAATAGTCATAAGATTTTGCTTCTAAATTAGAAAATCTTACCTCTTTGTAACCAGCTCCATAAGAAGTTCTAGTAGAATTATTTCCATCATGCAATACTATTCGCACGTAAGATGTTAAATAATAACTAGGTATATTAAAGCTAAATAAAATGGCTCCATTCACAGAACTAGTTCCAATACCTCCAGTAGTATATGTTTGGCTTCTTATTTCTAAATCGGGTTCGGATTCGCAACCATATAAAAGAAAGAAAAAGCTAGCAAATAGAAAAATCGTTTTTATTTTATTTAAAGTGAAATGTTTCATAATATTTTTTTTAAGTTCTATTTATTTCTGTATTTTAAATAATTTAAAGTTTTGAATTATAATATTTTATATTCTTTTAGATTTGTTCTTTTAAAATAATAGAGAATGTAATTTTAAAGCCCTTGCGCAAAATTTACATTCAAATAACTAATTATTAAACATTATATTGTTGAAGCTAATTAAATAATTTTATTTTTTTAGTTAATTCTACTTTTCCTGTTAATTAGAATCTAACTTTCTTAAAAAAATATTAATTTTTATGGTTAAAATACAACTATTTGTTTAAGCATTATACTTAATCGCTTCCACTTATTTTACTTATTTAAAGCCTGATCTTTAGCTTGTTGGTCATAAACTTCTTTTACAAAATCGACATAAGAAACTTCTTTTGTTTTAAAATGTATGTTTTCTTTATAAAAATCTAATAATTTTTGACTAATTAATTGCGATTGTAACTTTTGGGCTTCTTCTTGGTTTTGTAAAATTCTTGCAGCAATATCGTCTAACTCTTTTTCTTCTGGATTCATATTACCAAATTGTGCCATTTGCATACGAATTAACCCTTTTGCATAATCTATCAATTCTACATAATCTATTTTTATATCGTTATCTTTTAGTACTTTTCCTTCGATTAATTGATAACGCAACGCTTTTTCAGATTTTTCGTATTCGGCTTTTGCTTCTTCTGGTGTTAATTCTTTTTCGCCTGCAGTTTGCAACCATTTTTGTAAGAATTCTTCAGGTAAATCGAACTTTGTATTTTCTACTAAATGTTCTGTTACTGCATTTAACAATTGTTGGTCTGTATGCTCTACAAAATTCTTTTCTGCATCTTCTTTTATTTTTTCTTTTAATTCTAACACTGTTTTTACACTTCCGTCAGGAAATAATTTATCGAACAATTCTTGGTCTAAATCTGCAGGTTCTGTTTTTGTTATGTCTTCGATAGTGAGTGTTACTTTGATATCTAAATCGTGAATTTCTTCGTGAGATACCCCTAAAATATGTTGTAATTTATGGTCGTCTTTAAATAATTTCTTTGTTTCTAACTCTATTACATCGCCAACTTTAGCCCCAACAAGTTTCTTTTCGCTTTTCTTATCTTCTAAATCGCTAACTAAAAAAGTACCTTTTTTATTAATTTCTTTTGCTTCGTTTACAAAAGTTGCTGTAACATTTGCATCTTTAGTTACTTCTTCTAAAGAAGATATTTTACCATAACGAGTTCGAATATTTTTTACTTCTTCTTCTAATAATTTTTCTGTTGTAACAATTTTATATTGTGTTACTTTCTTTATAGCGTCTAAGTCTATATCGAATTCTGGCACTAAGCCTAATTCGAATTCAAAAGAAAATTTGTCTGCATCCCAATTGAAATCGTCTTGAATTCTTGGTAACGGATTTCCTAAAATATCTAATTTTTCTTCTGTGATAAATTTATTTAAAGACTCTTGTAAAAGCTTGTTTACCTCATCTATCATTATAGATTTACCATATTGCCTTTTAATCATTCCCATTGGCACGTGCCCTTTTCTAAAACCAGGAATGTCTGCTTTTTTACGATAATCTGTTAGTAATTGGTTTACTTTTGCTTGATAATCGTCTGCCACAATATCAACTTTTACAACTGCGTTTAACGCATCTATGTTCTCTTTTGTAATATTCATTTATTTGTTCTTTTATCTTGAAAAAATCGAGTGCAAAATTACGCTTTTTAATTGATTGCACAAATGTTTAAGTGGTTCTATTTCAGCATCAAATAAATTCACTGATTTCATAAACCAGATACAAATCTTTAGCCATAAAATAATGAGTTAAAAAACAGTTCGTAATGGTTTTTTAATAACTATGGCTAATGCCATTTATAATTTATCTAACTGTTTTTTATCGTCTTTTAAAAGAGAAAACAATGCAGATCTAAATATCGACAATAAAATACTAAACAACAGCGCCCACCAAAAATTATCTACTGCAAAACCATCTACTAATTTATCTGCCAACATAATTATAATTGCATTAATTACAAAAATAAACAAGCCAAATGTAACTAGAGTTGCTGGCAATGTAAAGAAGATTAACAAAGGTCTTACAAACATATTTAATAAAGCAATTACTGCTGCAACTATAATTGCAGATAAGTAACCAGTAACTGCTACTCCTTGTAAAATATTTGCTAAAACAATTACTGCAACAGCCGTTAATAATATTTTTAAAAATGTTTTCATATAAATTGATTTTATTTTTCTACAAATAGCGAAAAGTGTACCAAATTAAGAAGCCTGCTTTTTTGGCAGGTTTTAAGTGATATTACCTTATTATATGAAAGAAAAAACCTTTACATATTTGGGGTGTCTTCCTTATTAAAATAAGTTTTTAAAAATGATCTTTACAGCATAAAATATAAACTAAAAATTTCTAAAAAATGGAAAAAAATCAAAACAAAAAAGGCTTGCTTTCAGAATTTCTTACTAATATGGAGAAAATTCCCAACCAAATAACAGACAGTTTAATTAAATTCTCAGACGATGAAGACGAAAAAAATGTAATAAACACTTATTCCTCTGCTTTAAACAATCAATTTAAAGAACTCTCTAATTACATAGAAGAACAGCGCCAAAAAACAACAAAACAAGCTCAATTAGATACAGAACAGTATTTAAAAATAGCTTCTCCTAATTTAATGATTAACAATATGAAACTTTCTTTGCCTAGCATTGGCTCTATTGTTGGTAAGCTTGGCATTGATGGAATCGTGAAAGAAATTAAAAAAATTGTGAAAGAAATTTTGAATATATTCGGAATTAAACTTCCTAAATGGATTGATGGTTTGTTGTTACTGATTGATGAGATAATTGGAATTTTATTTGGCGGAGGTTCTCCAAAATTAAGAGTCGCATTCTCTCAAATCGAGCAAGCATATTTGGGCGAATTAACTCAGTTAGCGAGGCTTCAAAAAGCAACCAACAACTTAAGCAATGATGAAGATGATATGGATGACTTTTAATGTTTAAAATACTGTAAAGTCAAAACAAATATAAGTTTTGGCTTTACTTATTTATTATGTAACTCAGTAGCTTTTCTCTCTAACTCTGCTTGAAATTCTTCCATTACTGGTTTTACAGTACTGTCTGGTATATCTGCTACTTTTATATACATTAAACCATCTACTGCATTGTTAAATTTTGGATCTACATTAAAAGCTACCAAACGTGCATTTTGTTTTACATATTTCTTAATTAAAACAGGTATTCTTAAGGCTCCAGGTTCAATTTCGTCGATAATTTTATCGAACTTTTGCATGTCTGATTGTGTTGCATCAAAAACAAAATCTTTATCACCATCTTTTAATTTAACCTTATATTCTTTCTTCGGATAAATGTACTGCGCAATATAAGGGTCGTAATAATGCGATTTCATAAACTCGATCATTAAAGATTTAGAAAAGTCGGAAAACTGATTACTAATAGAAACACCGCCCATTAAATATTTATATTCTGGATAACGTAAGGTTATATGCACAATTCCTTTCCATAATAAAAATAATGGCATTGGTTTTTGCTGATATTCGCTAATAATAAACGCACGTCCCATTTCGATGGTTTTTTCCATCATCGGAAACAATTCTGGCTCGATTCTAAACAGTGTTTGTACATAAAAACCATTGATTCCGTACTTTTTATAAATCTCTTTTCCAAGCCCCATTCTGTAAGCACCTACCAAACAGCTTGCTTCTCTGTCCCACAATAATAAATGATGATAATATTTATCGAACTTATCTAAATCGATTTCTTTATTGGTTCCTTCGCCAACTTCTCTAAAAGTAACTTCGCGCAGCCTGCCAACTTCATGCAATAAATTAGGAATCTCTTTGGCACTTGCAAAAAACACTTCGTAATTCTTACTTTCTAATAATCGAGCTTCTTTTTCTCTTAACGTATTTATTTCTTTTACAAATAAATTGGTGTTTCTTTGAGATGTTATTTTTTTAGCGGGTTTTTTCGGAATTTTTATGTTTTGTGTAGAAATTAATTTGTGTGCTTTCTCAAAAGGATTCGCCAACATATATGTTTTCTTTCTAATAAATTCATAAAAAGTAGGAATGTCTTTGTATTCGTTTTGGTCTGTGACAGAAATGGGTTTTCCAATTCTAACTTTTACCACTTTTCCATTCTGAGAAATTACTTCCGAAGGTAATTTTGCAGTTCTTAAAGTATCTGATATTCTAGATAAAAAATAAAACAAACGACTGTTTTTAGCATGAAAGTAAATAGGAATTATAGGAACATTTGCTTTTTTAATTAAACGAACAGCGCCTTCTTCCCAAGGTTTATCTACTTTTAATTTTCCATCTTTATAGGTAGATACTTCTCCTGCTGGAAAAATCCCTAAAGGTTTTCCTTCTTTTAAATGCGATAACGCACTTTTAATTCCTGCAACACTCGATTTGGCATCCTTTCTTGTTTCAAAAGGGTTTACTGGCATTACATAAGGTTTTAAAGGTGCTATTCTGTGAAGTAAAAAATTGGCAATTATTTTATAATCGGCTCTTTTTTCTATTAATAATTTTAACAATAAAACGCCATCTATACCTCCTAAAGGATGGTTAGAAATTGTTATAAAAGCCCCATCTTTTGGAATTCTTTTTAAATCTTCTTCTGGTATTTCGAACCTTATATTGCAATCGTCTAAAACTCCATTTAAGAAATCTAAATCTGCTTTATTTTTATTGTTGTCGTAAATTTTATTAATAGAAGAAATACGAAGAATTCTTAAAAGAAGCCAACCAACAAAGGTGCCAAGAAAACCAAATTTCTCTAAACCAATTACTTGTGCAATTTCTTTAGATGTTACTAATGCCATAAATTTTTATTAGACGCATTTGCAAACATACTAAAAAAAGAAATATAGAAATATTAATTTGTTGCCAAAACAATTTGAATTGTTTCTTTATTGACTTGTGTTAACAAAGAAGTTCCTTTTTCTTCGATGGTAGCAATTGCCTTGTCGTCGAAATGACGCACAGTAAACATATCTACTCCTTTTTGAACATCTATCTTAAAATCTTTTTTTAGGTCGCTGTAAAATGCATCGAATTGTCTGAATTTATTATCGATACAAACAGAAAAACTAATCGCAGAATTCTGAATTAAATTTACTTTTAACTGATACTCATGTAGTTTTTGAAAAATATAACTGATATTGTTTTCTACCATAAAAGAAAAATCTAAAGCAGCTATAGACACCAAAATTTGATCTTTTTTTACAATAAAACAAGGAATTAAGGGTTCTAAATCCGATCCTTTAGAAATTCTTGTTCCGGGTTCTTTTGGGTTCACAAAAGAACGTACCAATAAAGGAATTTCTTTTCTTTCTAAAGGCTGCAATGTTTTTGGATGAATTACAGAAGCTCCATAAAATGCCATTTCTATGGCTTCTTCGTACGAAATTTGTCTTAATAAAGTAGTTTCTTTAAAAACTCTCGGGTCTGCATTTAAAACTCCTGGAACATCTTTCCAGATAGTAACATTTTCTGCATTTAAACAATAGGCAAAAATTCCTGCTGTGTAATCGGAACCTTCTCTACCTAAAGTGGTGGTGTTTTCGGTATCGTTTGCAGCAATAAAACCTTGTGTAATGTTTAATTTAGATGCATCTAGTTTTGCATTGATAATGTCTTGCGTTAACTCCCAATTTACTTTTGCATCTCTATAATTACTATCTGTTTTTACATAATTTCTAACATCAAACCAATGGTTCTCTACACCAATTTTTGTTAAATATGCGCTTACAATTTTGGTTGATAACAATTCTCCAAAACAGATAATTTGATCATAAACATAATCGAATCTTTGCGAAGTGTTTCTGGCCAAAAACCAACTTAATTCTCCTAAAAGAATGTCTATTTCTTTATAAATTTCATCATTTGTGTCAAATAAATCGTTCATTATTAATTTATGAAAATCTTCTATAACACCTAATTTTTCTGATAATTTATCGGTCTTATGATAATATGCATCAATTACTTCTTCAAAAGCATTGGTTATTTTTCCCATTGCAGAAATTACAACAACTGTATTTTCTGTTCCTTCGCTTTGTAAAATATTGGTAATGTTTTTTACGCTTGCTGCATCTTTTACAGACGCTCCTCCAAATTTAAATATTTTCATATCAGAATTATTAAATAGTAAAACTGCTCGATACCATTTTCTTTAAAAGTAGAAAATCACTCGAAATGACATTTTCTTAATTATTTTTTTGAATAAATTTTGCTAAATTTTCTTTGTTCATTTGTACTACAGACCAATCTTTTAAATAGGTCGCTCCTGTACTTTTATAAAAATCTATGGCGTGGGTATTCCAATCGATTACTTCCCAAGCAACTCTATTAAAACCATGGTCGTATGCATATTTTAAAACTGCAGAATACAATGCTTTTCCTGCACCAATTTTTTGTTTGCTTTTGGTAACAATTAAATCTTCTAAGTGAATTGTTTTTCCTTTCCAAGTAGAATATCGTTCGTAAAACAACGCAATTCCAATAACTTTTAAATCTTGTTCTGCAACAAATAAATTAAATTTTGGTGGCTCCGAAAAACCGTCTCTTAATAAATCTTCTACAGTAATTTCTACAGCCTCTGGTTCTTTCTCGAAAACAGCTAACTCTGTAATTAAATCAAATACAGATTGTACATCTTTCTCTTCGCCTTTTCTTATAATAAAACTCATTTGTTGTAAATTTGGGGGCAAAGATAGTTGTTTTGTTACCTTCTAAAAATATTTAAATATTTTACACAATTAATTTCGATTTGTTTAAAAATTATCGAATTTTATAAAACAACTTCTCTAAAAGTAGCCACGAAAACGTTGTAGTTTTAAAAATAAATGGCATCTTTGTAACGCAAACTATATTCTTAAAAATGACTGTCAAAAAACAAACTCTGGGTGAATTTATTATTGAAAATCAACATGCTTTTAAATATAGCTCAGGAGAACTTTCTAGCCTTTTAAACTCGATAAGATTGGCTGCAAAAGTGGTAAATCACGAGGTAAACAAAGCTGGTTTAGTAGATATTATTGGAGCTTATGGCGATACCAATATTCAAGGAGAAGACCAGCAAAAATTAGACGTTTATGCAAATAATAAATTTATACAAACTTTAACTCGAAGAAATATTGTTTGTGGCATTGCGAGTGAAGAAGAAGATCGTTTTATTAGTATTAATAGTATAGACGAAAATCATCAAAACAAATATATTGTTTTAATAGATCCTTTAGATGGCTCTTCGAATATAGATGTAAATGTTTCTGTAGGTACTATTTTTTCGATCTACAGAAGAGTTACTCCTGTTGGAACTCCTGTTCAATTAAAAGATTTTTTACAAAAAGGAAGTGAACAGGTTGCAGCTGGTTATGTGGTTTATGGCACCTCTACCATGTTAGTTTACACTACTGGAAATGGTGTAAATGGTTTTACATTAAACCCTGCAATTGGCTCGTTTTATTTATCGCACCCAAATATGACTTTTCCAGAAGACGGAAACATTTATTCTGTAAACGAAGGAAATTATTTAGATTTTCCTTTAGGTGTAAAAAAATACATTAAATACTGCCAGGAAGAAGAAGGAGACAGACCTTATACAAGTAGATATATTGGTTCTTTGGTTTCCGATTTTCATAGAAATATGATAAAAGGAGGTATTTATATGTACCCTAAAGGCTCTAGAAACCCAAATGGAAAGCTACGTTTGTTATACGAATGCAACCCTATCGCTTTTATTGCAGAACAAGCGAATGGAAAATCTTCTGATGGTTATACAAGAACAATGGATGTAGAACCTACTGAATTACACCAAAGAGTGCCTTTTATTTGCGGAAGCAAAAATATGGTAGAAAAGTTAGAAGCTTTTATGAAAGAATTTGGTGAATAACACTCATTATTGTTTGAAATTACTGGAAAAGAAATGGATGATTTTTTTTCTTCATATAAAGAAGAAAACGAAAGCATGGCCTTAGCTACGGTTTTTTTTATTCTGAAAGAAAAAAAGGCGATTTATTACAGGATTTTCAAATGGCAAATGGTATAAATACTCTTTATACTACTATAAGTTAAGAAAGCCTTAATATTTTGGGAAACTGTTACATATTGATTAAATTTACATCTGAAAACTAATATTAACTTTAAAAAATAAAAAAATGGCTTTCAAATTACCAGAATTAGGTTATGCTTATGATGCTTTAGAACCACATATTGATGCAAGAACGATGGAAATTCATCACACAAAACATCATAATGGATATACAACAAAATTAAACGGAGCAATAGAAGGAACCGATTTGGAAGGAAAATCTATCGAAGATATTTTAACCAATTTAGATATGAGCAATAGTGCTGTTAGAAACAATGGTGGTGGTTTTTACAATCACTCTTTATTTTGGACAGTTATGAATCCTGAAGACAAAGGATATCTTTCTGGAGAATTAAAAGATGCTATTGAAGCTGCTTTTGGTTCAAAAGAAAAATTTATGGATGCTTTTTCGAATGCTGCCGCAACACAATTTGGTTCGGGTTGGGCTTGGTTATGTGTTCATAAAGGTGGAAAAGTAGAGGTTTGTTCTACGCCAAATCAAGACAATCCTTTAATGCCTGACGTTTCTTGTGGCGGAACACCAATTTTAGGTTTAGACGTTTGGGAACACGCTTATTACTTAAACTACCAAAATAGAAGACCAGATTATATTGATGCTTTCTTTAAAGTAATCAATTGGAACGAAGTTGAAAAACGTTATGCTGCAGCGAAATAAACAATGCAGTTTCTTTTTGCTTCTTAGCTTATGTTTGATGTAAGTGAAGTTTCAAAAAATTTATAAACTTAAAGAAGCTGTCTCGAAAGTAAATTTAGCTGTTGTTTTGAGTGAAGTCGAAAAATCTAAATTATTGAAATTCAATAAATAAGATTTTCTTCATTACAGTCGAAATAACACGTTTTAATACTTTTGAGACGGCTTCTTTTTTTACTAAAATAAGAATTTATATCTAATAAGCCCTTTCATCATTCCCTTCAAAATAATTTATAAAGGCCTGATTTACAACACGCATACCTCCTGGAGTTGGGTAATCTCCTGTAAAATACCAATCGCCTAAATTATCTGGACACGCTTTGTGTAAATTCTCTACAGATTGATATACCACTTTAACATCTGCATTGATGTCTTTGGTTTTTAACATTTGAGCAATTTTTGCCGAAATTTCATCATCTGTAAATGGTGCATAAATTTCTTTTACAAAATTTACGATTTCTGAATCGGCTAATTTTTGTTGATCTTTACATTTATCATACACCTCTTTAACAATGTGCTTTTTATTATTTTCTTCTAAAAGTGCTATGGCTGCTTTAAAAGCAATAAAAGCCTCTATTCTTGCCATATCTATACCATAACAATCTGGATATCTAATTTGTGGTGCAGAAGAAACTACCACTATTTTTTTGGGTTGCAACCTATCTAAAATCTTAATAATACTTTTCTTTAACGTTGTTCCTCTTACAATACTATCGTCTATAATTACCAAATTATCTGTTGGTTTTACAACACCGTAAGTAATGTCGTAAACATGTTCCACCAAATCGTCTCTAGAAGTATCGTCTGCAATAAATGTTCTTAATTTGGCATCTTTTATGGCAATTTTTTCGAAACGAGGTCTTTCTGATAAAATTTCGGTAACCTTAGTTGCCGATAAGTTTTTACCTCCAGATAATATTTTTTCTGTTTTTTGTTGATTTAGCAAATCTTCTGCAGCTTCTGTCATACCATAAAAAGAAGTTTCTGCAGTATTGGGAATATAAGAAAAAACGGTATTGGAAATATCGCTATCAATTAATTTTAAAATTTTTGGAAACACGAGTTTCCCTAAATTTTTACGCTCTTCGTAAATATTAGCATCACTTCCTCTAGAGAAATAAATGCGTTCGAAAGAACAAGATTTTTTTTCTCTTGGTTCTAAAACTTGCTTAATGGATGTTTTTCCGTTTTTCTTAATAATTAATGCATGCCCTCTTTCTAGTTCTTGTACTTTATCTATAGAAACATTAAATACGGTTTGTATTACGGGTCTTTCTGAAGCAACCACTACCACTTCTTCATCTTCATAAAAATAAGTGGGTCTAATTCCGTTAGGATCTCTTAGTACAAAAGCATCTCCATGACCTACCAAACCTGCCATGGCATAACCACCATCCCAGTTTTTAGAAGATCTTTTTAATACTTTTTTTAGACTTAAATTTTCTTCGATATACGGAGAAGCATTCTTTTTAGTAAATCCTTTTTTCTTTGCTTTTTGATATAATTTCGCTACTTCATCTTCTAAAAAATGACCAATTTTTTCCATAACTGTTACAGTATCTGTAAACTCTTTTGGATGTTGCCCTAACTCTACCAGTTCTTCTAACATTTGCTTAGAATTGGTCATATTAAAATTACCTGCTACAATTAAGTTTTTGTGTTTCCAATTACTTTGGCGCAAAAAAGGATGCACACTTTCGATACT
Source organism: Polaribacter batillariae (assembly GCF_017498485.1). Classification (NCBI taxonomy): domain Bacteria; kingdom Pseudomonadati; phylum Bacteroidota; class Flavobacteriia; order Flavobacteriales; family Flavobacteriaceae; genus Polaribacter; species Polaribacter batillariae. Next base: position 1,262,906 of record NZ_CP071795.1, read on the forward strand.
ATTTTTACCAAAAGTTCCGTAACGAACGTGTCCTAAAAACAGGTTTCCAATGTAAGGCATGTTTTCTTCTTGCCAAGCAACATCGTCTTTTTTATCTGGGTTTTGTTCTAAAACACTATTTAAACGATGGTTAATTTGCGCAAAAATATCTTGTATGGGTTGCGATTGGTTAGAACGCACTCTACTTACATATCTTGTACCTGGTAATACATTAAATTTTACGCTTGCAAAACCAGCGCCATCTTGCCCACGATTGTGCTGCTTTTCCATTAATAAATACATTTTATTTATTCCGTAAAAAGCAGAACCGTATTTATCTTTATAAAATTGTAAAGGTTTTTTTAATCGAACAAGTGCAATTCCACATTCGTGTTTAATAGCGTCACTCATTGGTATTTGTAGTTTTTTGTTGTGTTTTTGTAAAAAAAAATCCGCGGTCGAAACTGCGGATTAAAGTTAAGCTATTTTTATATCAAATTGTGTTAAATCTTTAAAAGCTTGCAAACGTGCTTTAACTTCTTCTTTTGTAAGTTCTTGCATGCGCTCGGTACCAAATTTCTCTACACAAAAAGAAGCCAAATTAGATCCGTAAATAATGGCATTCTTCATATTTTCGAAAGAAATATCTTCTGTTTTTGCCAAATAGCCACAAAAACCTCCTGCAAATGTATCTCCTGCTCCTGTTGGATCGAAAACCTCTGCCAATGGTAAAGCTGGCGCGAAAAACATTTTTCCTTTGTTAAACAGTAACGCCCCATGCTCTCCTTTTTTAATGACCACATATTTTGGCCCCATTGTATGAATTTTCTTAGCAGCATTTACCAAAGAATATTCTCCAGAAAGTTGGCGAGCTTCTTCATCGTTAATGGCAATAACATCTACTCTTTTTAAAACGGTATGTAAATCGTCTAAAGCAATATCCATCCAAAAATTCATGGTGTCTAACACCACCAATTTGGGTCTTTTTAACATTTGGTCTAAAACAGAGGCTTGTGTTAATGGATGCAAATTACCCAACATTACAATGCCTGCATCTTTAAAACCGTCTGGAACTACTGGTGTAAAGGTTTCTAATACATTTAATTCTGTAATTAAAGTATCACGCGAATTCATATCATTGTGGTATTTTCCACTCCAAAAAAATGTTTTTCCATCTTTATCAATCTCAATTCCATCTGTATTTATTCCTTTAGAATTCATCATCTCTAAATACGATGTAGGAAAATCTCCACCCACTACAGAAACCACGCCTGTTTCTACGCCAAATTGGCTTGCTGCCAACCCAACAAAAGTTCCAGATCCTCCTAAAATTTTATCGGTTTTTCCAAAAGGTGTTTCAATTGCGTCAAATGCAACAGTTCCAACTGCTAATAATTTACTCATTCCTTATTTTTTGTGTAATTTTGCCTTTTTTAAAAAGACTGTTCTAATACAGCGCAAAAATAAGTTTTAAAAATGACTATCAAAGAAATACAAGAAGAAATTATTGACGAGTTTTCGATGTTCGACGATTGGATGGAGCGTTATGAATACATTATAGAACTTGGAAAATCTTTACCAATGATCGACGAAAAGTTTAAATTGGATGAAAATTTAATAAAAGGCTGTCAATCTAAAGTTTGGTTATATTCTGAATTAGAAAACGATAAAGTAAAATTTACAGCAGATAGCGATGCAATTTTAACCAAAGGAATTGTGGCATTATTATTGAGGGTGTTCTCTAAACAAAAACCAGAAGATATCTTAAAAGCCGAAACTACTTTTATAGATAAAATTGGCTTAAAAGAGCACTTATCGCCAACAAGAGCAAATGGTTTGGTTTCTATGATTAAGCAAATAAAAATGTACGCAATTGCGCAACAAACAAAAATTCGAAATTAAATTACAAGCTACAAGAGGTTTAAAACCCTTGTAAAATAAAAAATATAATGACTGATAAAGAATTAGAAGAAATTGGAGATAAAATTGTACGTGTTTTAAAAACAATTTACGATCCAGAAATTCCTGTAGATATTTACGAACTAGGTTTAATTTACGATGTTTTTGTTTCTGAAGAAAACGATGCCAAAATTTTAATGACTTTAACTTCTCCTAACTGCCCAGTTGCAGAATCTTTGCCTAGAGATGTAGAAGAAAAAGTAAAGTCTTTAAAAGAAATTAACGATTGCGAAGTAGAAATTACTTTCGACCCAACTTGGACACAAGAAATGATGAGCGAAGAAGCAAAGTTAGAATTAGGAATGTTGTAAATAGTTATAAATGTTGAGTTTTTAAGTGACCCGTTAAAAGTTGTACAACTTTGAAACTTTGAAACTTTGAAATTTAAAAAATGGCAGAAGAAATCATAAACAGAGTAGCGAGTAGCCAACTAAAAACGTTTGATCTAGAAGAAATTTACCCTCAAGGAGAAAGGGTTTTGTTTGATGTGAAAGATTGGTTATTTCAAGAGTTAATTTTAAAAGAAAGAGATTTTAGAGTCTTTGTAAAAAACCACAATTGGTCTCAATATAAAAATAAGTTTGTAGCGATTACTTGTTCTGTTGATGCCATAATACCTTCTTGGGCATTTATGTTGGTCGCGACTGAATTAACACCTTTTGCAAACAAAGTAGTTATTGGTAATTTAGAGTTGTTAGAAACTGTTTTATACCAAGAATTATTACAGTTTATAGATTTTAGAGATTTTACAGACGCTCCTGTAATTATAAAAGGATGTGCCAACAAACCGATTCCAAACGCTGCATACGCATTTTTAATTGAAAAATTACAACCGATTGCAAAATCGATTATGTTTGGAGAAGCATGTTCTACAGTTCCATTGTTTAAAGCAAAAAAATAAATTATACAATTTTGTTTCATTTTAATTCTCTTTTAAAATACTTATTTCTTACGTTTTTTCTTATAATTTCTATTGCTGCAAATTGCCAACAGAAAAAAGTAGAAAAGAAAAAAGCGCCTGTACCAAAGTGGAAAATTCATGGCAGATTTACCTTTCTTTTCAATCAATCTGCATTTTCGAATTGGGCTGCTGGAGGGCAAAATACAGTTGCTGGTAATGTAAGTATTAACTACGATTTTAATTATAAAAAAAATAAATGGAACTGGGATAGTAGATTAATAACAGGCTATGGCTTAAGTTATTTAAGTGGAAAAGGATATAGAAAAACAAACGATCGGTTCGATTTTAACTCTCTTTTAGGTTTAAAATCTTCTAAATATTGGTTTTTCTCTTATTTTACAAACATAAAAACACAATACACAAGAGGTTTCGATTATTCGAAAACACCAGAAGTATCTGTCTCTGACTTTCTATCTCCTGCTTATTTAAGTTTTGGACCTGGAATGTTGTGGAAAAAATCGGATAATTTAAACATAAATATTGCTCCAGCGACTGCAAGACTTACCTTTGTAAACGATATGTTTTCTGGAAAATTTGGGGTAGATGAAGGAAAAAATTCAGCATTGAGTTTAGGTTTTAACTTAGCAAGTTACTACAAAACAAATGTTATGACCAATGTTGAATTAGAAAACATTCTTACAGTTTACTCCGATTACTTAGACAAACCACAAAATATAGATTTAGAGTATCAAGCAAACCTTCGATTTAAAGTAAATAAGAGTATTAAAATGCACATTACATTACATACCATATTCGATGATAACGCTTCTGGAAGATTTCAGTACAGAGAATTGTTTGGTTTGGGAGTTAATTATAGCTTCCACGAAAAAGTGACTTATTAATTATAAAATTGTCTAACAATAAAATTAAATCAAAAATTAAAATAGAAATTAAAATGAAAAAATTATCAACCCTATTATTATTTATTTTTTTAGGTTTTGCCTCAAATGCACAAACCAAAGAAGAACTAAAAGAAGAACTAGCTCCTAAAAAAGCACAAATAGCAGAGTTACAAAAAGAAGTAAAAGCGATTCAAGCTAAAATAGATGCACTTCCAGGTTGGAGAATCGGTGCTTTTGGTACGGTAGGTGGAAGCCTTTCTGGTTTTAAAAACTGGTATTCTAGGTCTGCCCCAACTGCATCTGCAGGAAATATAGGCATTACTGTAAATGCTTTTGCAAATTTAATCGAGAAAGATTTCTTTTGGAGAAATTCTTCTACCATAAATTTAGGTTGGGTAAAATTAGATGAAAAAGGAGTTTCTGGAGACGAAGGTTTTGATACTGCTACAGATGTTTTTACAATTACCTCTTTATACGGTAGAAGATTAAGCAAAACTTGGGCACTATCTGCTTTAGCTGAATACAGAACTACAATTATCGATAATTTTAACGATCCTGGTTATTTAGATTTTGGTGCTGGTGCAACTTGGACACCAACAGACAACTTGGTAGTTGTTATTCACCCTGGAAACTACAATTTTGTTTTTAGCAGTGGAGAAACAGTTTTCGAATCTTCTTTGGGAGCTAAAATTGTTGCAGATTATACCGCCAAATATAACAAGTTGAGTGTAAAATCGAATTTATCTGTTTTCCAAAGTTATAAATCTTCAGATTTTTCTAACTGGACTTGGACAAACTCTTTAGGATACACTCTTTGGAAAGGAATTGGTGTAGGTTTCGAATTAGGTTTGCGTAAAAACAAACAAGAAGCTTTAGACAATTTACAAACAAGAACTAATAACCCTAACCCAGATGCAACATTTAATGATGTTGACAACAAATTACAATCTTATTACTTATTTGGCTTGAGTTATTCTTTCTAAGTAATTGAATTTAAAAAATTAAAAGAAACTGTCGCAAAAGTAAATTTAACTGTCGTTTTTGAGCATTACTAAAATTAAAATATATTTTGATTGAAAGTAGCTAACGAAGTTATCGAAAAATCTAAAATACGGAAATTCAATAAATAAGATTTCTCCATTACAGTCGAAATGACAAAATTACAGTCGAAATGACAAATTTTAATACTTTCGGGACAGCTTCTTTTAATTAATACTATTTATTATTCTATTATTCATATACAAACCAAGCTGTACCCAATATGCACAAAAGTCCTCTGGAAATCTCCATGGTTTCTCTGGCTCTTAAATCGAATGTTTTGTGTGCCATAGACTCGTCTAAGTTGTGGTTTGCGTGTATGAATAAAGTTATTTTTGGAGCTTTGTCGGTCTTTAAAGCAATACATTTATCATTTTAAAATCCTGTAATAAATCGCCTTTTTTTCCTGTCTATTTCAGAATAAAAAAAACCCGTAGCTAAGGCCATGCTTTCGTTTTCTTCTTTGTATAAAGAAAAAAAATCATCCATTTCTTTTCCAGTAATTTCAAACAATAACGGGTATAAGTGTTTTTCACTTTACCATAACGAGTCATTAAATACATCTCGTACTCTTTAAAGGAGCCACTAATTATTGATATACTTTTACCCAATCTATAATCATATTTACAGGTAAATCTTTCGGATTAACTTTACCTACCCAAGCACCTTCTAATTGTTGGTCGATTAAAATATAAAAAGGTTGATTAAATGGCCACTGAGATTTATCTACATTTTTAATTCTAGGATAGGTATATGTTTCTTCTCCATTTAACATGTAAACCAATTTATCTGGATACCATTCTAAACCGTATGTATTAAATTTTTCTGTATCGACTTTGGTGGTTTTATAATAAGGCGGATTGTCTTTTTGTTTTAGCTCTAGTGTGTAGTACGAATGTGTTGTTTGATAAATTAAATCATCGTAATTTAGATGCTCCATAATATCAATTTCTCCATTTCTTGGATATTTTCCGTATTTATTATTTTCTGATAACATCCAAATAGCTGGCCATGCACCTTGTGCGCTTTCTAATTTTGCTCTAATTTCAATTTTTCCATACTGGAAAGCAAATTTACCTTTTGTATAAATACCTCCTGTTAAAAAAGGTCTAGAATCGGAAATAGTGTCTGTATTTACAATGCCTTTTAAATATAGTTTTCCGTCTAAAATTGCGTAACATTTAGCATCGCTCGTCATATAATTTCCCCAATCGGCATTGTTTTTAGGAATTTTTGTCCACTTGGTAGTGTCTATTTTTGGTGCATCAAAATCGTCTTTCCAAACTAATTCCCAGTCTTTTACCTTAACAGTATCTTTTTGAATGTATTGATATCCATCAACAATTTTAGATGAAGAACTTTTACAACTTACTAAAAAAAATACAACTAAAATGAAAATATATTTTAACATTATTTTACTTCAATATTAATTAAACTTGATATGTTTTTACAGCTTGTTTTGAAGCCTTAATGCCCCATTTTATGGCTTCGTAATTGTACTCCTAGTTTTTGGTTTCTTTTTGCTCTCAATTGTATTATTTTTATTTTTTATGAGTTCGTTATATTTTTCTTTTATAAATTTTCCCCAAATTTGATATCCTTCTGGCTTTAAATGAATCCCATCTGCATTATAGAGATTCTCTTTTAAATTCCCATTTTCATCAGAAAACCAATCAATAAGATTGTAATAATTTATTTGAGGTTTCTTATTTAAATAAGCTATCGCTTTATGAATTTTATTATATTTTTGCCTGCGAAGAGAATGGGCATTTAAACCTACTGGTAGTGGACCCAAAAGCACTATTTGAGAATTTGGAAATTCATTTTCCATCAATTCTACAATTTTAACGATGCCTTTGCTAATTTCATCAGCAGTATTAAATCTAAAATTATTAACGCCAATTGCCAAGGTTATTAATTTAGGAGAATTTGTATTATAATTTCCATTACTTATTCTCCAAAGTATGTGTTCTGTTCTATCTCCAGAAATACCTGCATTTACATAGTTAATCTCTTTAAAATAAGTGTTTGCTGCTGCTTTACCAGGTTTATAAGTTGTAAAATTTCGATTGCCACCCCAACCTTGGGTTATGGAGTTTCCTATGAATAGAATGTCTAAATCTTTTGTTGATTGAGATAAGTTATTAATGTCTTCCATCTGATACCACCAGCCTTTACCTGCTACCCAACCAGCTCCTGAACGATACTCGGAACCTGGAGCAGGAATTGTTGCGAAATTTACTTTTTTACGAGTTGCCCTTAAAATAAAATTAACTATTGGCGAAGGATTTTTTAAACTATGTGGATGGTGCCCTACACCTTCTTTGTAAATAACGTCTATATTTCCACCAGCTTCTTTTATTTTTTGCTCAAAAATTCGGGTATTTTCATCAACAGGAACTACTTTGTCTGCAACTCCACAAACATGAAACATCGGAAAATTGCCTTTTGCAATCGCATTTGTTTTATGAATCGGGTTTCCTTTAAAATCGGCCATTTTATCTTCTGAAGAAATATGGTACATTTTTTTAAATTTGTTCCAATCTGCTTTGCTTCCAACACCTTTTCCTTTTCCTCCTGGCCAACTTGTACCATCTAAAACAGGAGCATCTGCATAAATACAGGCCACTTTTTCTGGATTTTCAACAGCCCAATTGTAAACAATTAGCCCTCCTCTGCTCATGCCTTCTAAAACTACCTTATTCGAAAACCCGTTTTTAACCATAAAATCGTAAAAAAAATTCCATCGGTTTACGGCGTCTTTATTTCCATAAAAACCAGCAACATCGCAATAAGCAATATAAAAACCTCTTTCTAACAAAGCAATATCTGTTTGCGGTTCGTGTCCAAAAAAACGAGCACGCAATACCCATGGTTTTCCTTTGGCTACTCGCTTTGGGCTTACTATTTTACAAGGAATATTTTTATATTTAAAATCGGTTTGCTTAAAACCATGAAAAATACTCGTTTTATTTTCTGATAATTTTGAAGTATCCAATTGTAAACTTGAATCTTCTGCCTTAAAAATAACATCTTCGTAAACACGTCTTGCAATTCTTGTTGCCCCTAATGATGATGGATGAATTTTATCTGGAAACATATTTTGGTCACTTGCAAACAACTGGTATAAATCAACTACCTCACTTTTAGTGTCATAAGCTACTTTTTGAGTTAAAGGGATGATTTTATTTTTAATTATAGGGTTCCAAATACTTGTAGAATCGTTTAAAAATGAAGGTACTGGTAATAATAAAACTACACGAACCTGATTATTTTTTTCTTTAAATGATTGAATGAGTGCTTTGTAATCTTTTTCGAAATTAGAATCTAAATAGATGCGGTTTTGTTGTTTACTATCATTCGTTCCTAATTTTATATAAACCACATCTGGGGCAAAACTTAAAGCTTCTTGGTATGTATTAGATTTCCAGTACGGATAATCGCCCTTTTTTAATAATGTATTTCCGTTTACACCAAAGTTTTTTACTTGATAGTTGTTTCCAAGCATTTCTTGTAATTGGTTAGGGTAGGCATTTTTTTCTCGATTGTCCATACCAGCTCCGTAAGTAATGCTATCTCCTATACATGCTATTTTTATGGGTTGCTTTGCTGGCTTGCAACTCGTAAATATTAAAATTATACCTAAAAATACTTTCAAAACAAACTTCATCTTATTTTGTATTTTTTAAATTTCTTTAACTAGAAAATTAGATATAATTTTTCCTAATGCCATGTAACCTTTTTCTTGATAATGTACATCATCTTCTCCCTTTCCATATTTTTTATGAATCGCTTTAGATTTTTTATAAATATCATTTACTTTAACGTTGTATTTTTTCATAATTCGCTTTGCAACCTTATTGTATTTTTGGGCGTCTTTACGAAATCTTCCTGCCTCGTTTTTTGGAACATAGCTAGTGGTAACAAAAATTAGTTTAGCGTTAGAAACTTGCTTAATAGATTGTACAATTTTTTCTAGATTTTTTGCATAATCATCTAAGGAAAAGGTAATCGTTCCATTAATTTTGTCTCTATTGCCATAAACTTTAGCATCATTATGGCGATAACATAAATCCCACAAACCCCAATTAATTTGAATAATGTCCCAATTTTCAGTACCAACCCATTCCTTAATTTTTTGAAGCCCTGTACCTGTATGCTGTGCATTTCCTGGATTGTGTTTTACAATCGCTTTATTTTTTAAATTTTCTTTTACAAAAGGGGTGTACCCAATAGAAATAGAATCTCCAATAATTAAAATTTTAGATTTTTTCTTAGAAAAACCACAAAAAATTAATAGTGGAATTAACAACATAAAAACATGTAATTTATTAATTTTTCTCATAATTTAGGTTTTACGTTATAAACACTTATTTTTTTTATTTGAGGTTCTCGATTTGCTTTTAAAACTTTAAGTCTAATTTTACCAACTTTTACTGTTTTAAATTGCTCTATTCTTTTGTGTCCAATACTTTCTCCTTTTGTGAGAACAATCCACTTTCCATCGACCCAACCTTCAACCATATAATTTCTAACATGTTCTCCTTTTTGAATGTCTTCTTGAATAATTATGTGATTGATGGGTGTTTTTTTATGCAACTTTACAACCAATTCTTTTCCTTTTCCAGAGGTTGAAGCGATTGGATTTTGAAAACGTCTTTTAATCTCATCACCCCATTCTTTCAATCTTTTTACATCGGGTTCTGGTATTAAACCCTCTGGATTTGGTGTTAAACCCATAATTAAAGTTGAATTTCTTCCAACAGATTTGTAATACATATCCATTAAATTATCCAAAGGAAAAATATGTGCTTCATCACCAGGTTCCCAAAACCACTCGTGGCGACCATTATAACCTCTTAATGGTGCATCTGCCATTGCTGGAACCCAAAATTTACCGTTAGCATCTCCTTGTTTTAATAGTTTATAATCGTCTTTATAAATATTTTTTTGTGCATTTTTACCTGTTCCTGTTGAAATGTATGGAAAAGTTGACCAGTTAGGATAGTCAACCGTTCCAGACTCTGAACCCCCCCAACGTGCTTCTGCCAATTGCCCATTATGATAAAACAAGCAATTGGGCTGGTATTTTCTTACAATTGGCAATACATCTGGTGCTCCATTCTCTGGATGATCGGCACCACCATCGAACCAAATTTCAAAAAGATCTCCGTATTTAGTGCAAATTTCTTTTACCATACCTTCTACCATTTTGTTATACCATTTTTGACGGTTTTCTCTAAAATCACCTTCTCCATTTACTTTAAAATTATGAACTCCTAGAAACGAGTTCCAACGAATGCCTAAATAAATGCCTGGTTTTATTCCGTATTTTCTACAAGAAGCCACAAAATCTGCAACAATATCTCCTTTTCCATCTTTCCACTTTAAAGCTTTTAAACTATAAGGGTTTACATTTGATTGATACAAGGCAAAACCGGTTTCGTGCGTTGCTGTTAAAATAGCAAATTTTGCACCAGCATCTTTGGCTGCTTTTACCCATTGATCGGTATTTAATTGTTTCGGATTAAAAATTTGATAATCTGAAATTGGATTTATTCTATTACTGCCTTGCCTGTATTTTTCACCATCAAAAACATGCAAATCGTAATGATATACCACACCCAATTCTGCCTCTTGCCAAGCTATTTGCCTTTTATTGGGAACGGGATATTTATTTTCTTTTATAGGAATAAAAATACTGTAAGATTCGTCACCCTTTTTTACAGTTAAACTTAGCACTTTGGGTTTTCCGTTTTCTTGATAAACAAACGGGCGTTCTAATCTATCTGGAATCAATTCCGAACCATCTGCCATTTTTACTTTTTTGGGCATTAAAACATATTCGTTGGCTTTTTTCCAATGAATACCGTCTTTTGATGTAACCATTCCTATAAATCCGTGAGCATGAAAAACACCATAAAAACGGTCTCTACTCGAATCGTACCACATAGACATGTCTTCTGTATCTATATAATCGATTACTGGTTTTTCTTGTATTTCGAAAGGACCTAAAGGCGAATTTGAAATTGCAATCGCTTGATTTCTAATAAATCGTTTTTCGTTCGGTTTATCTCCTTTTACAATTAAATAATACCTACCATCTTTTCCTTTATCTATTGCTGGGTTTACAGTAAGTGTAGTAATTGGTCCCGAAGGTTCTATTAAAGGTTTGTCTAAAAGTTTCCAGGGACCATTAATGGAGTTTGAAACGGCGACACCTGTACGTTGATTGACCCGCAAAATGTTCCAGTTAGGATGACGATAACCGGTTCGTGCGGTTTCAATTAATTCTTCTTCTGTAAAGGGCTTGTCTCCAAAATTAGTAGCAATGTAATACAGGTAATATTTACCATCGAAATATTTTATTTTAGGGTTGTGCGCTGTAATGGCATCCCACCTATTTTTTCGTGCACCTTGTAAAACTGTTTCTTTAAATTTCCATGGTCCTAAAGGGCTTTTAGAAGTTGCGTGTGCAATTTCTGAATGGGTTAACCAGCTTAAAAAGCCATATTCTTTTTTCCACCTTGCATAAAACATGTGGTATTTGCCATCCTTTCCTTTGATAATCGAGGTGCCCCAATTATAATAACCTTCGGTTTTAAAAATATTATCTGAAGCAATTGGCTCGAAATTATCATACAGGCGTAAATTATCTGTGTTGTTTTGGGCAATACCGAATACAAAAAAAAATAAAAGAGATAATATCTGAAGCGATTTAAGTATTTTCATTTGTACTAACGGCTATTTAAAAAAATTAAGTTCGGCAATTGCTGCTTGTTTTTTATTGCCTGCAATGGTTTTAGATTCTATTCGAATAAAACGTGTATTCAACGCTTTTTTAAAGTAATGTGTTCTTGGTGTTGGGTCGTTTATTAAGTTGCCGAATTCAAAATTCTCAAAAATCTTCCAAGATTTTCCATTAGTACTTATTTTAATGATTCCTTGTTCTATCATTCCGTTCGAATCTTTCGTTTGCGGAGTATAACCAAAAGCTTTTAAGGTATGTTCTTTGCCTAAATCGATTTCAATAAAATGTGGTTTGTTTTTTGCATCAGACATCCAATAGGTTTTTGGATTTTCGTCTATGGCAAATTCTCCAACATGAGTTGATGACCAACTATCTTCATTAAGAATTTTCCAATTCTTTTTTAGAATTCCTATTTTTTTTGAAGCAATACTTCCTTTTTCATCTTTAGAAAAAGCCAATGCTTTTATTTCACCAGAAGCTACAAAAAACGGTTCGTTATAAATTTGAGAAATTTTATTAGGCGTACTTCCATCTATAGTATATCTTATTTCTATTCCAGAATTGATGTTTTTAGAAACGTCTTCGCCATGTGGTTTCCAACCAAATTTGTGTTTTTTAGGTTGAATCGTTACCAAACCTTCTAAGTTTCTTGTGATGCTTAATTGTGGTGGTCGCGTATGATAATAATGCGCTGTAATATTAGAAATTGCTGGGTTTAAACGAGACGCTAAAATACGAATTCTAAACTGGTTTGAGGTTACTTCTGGAAAACGTAAAATACGTTTGTAACCAATATTTGTTGCTGAAACAATTTCTTTCCAAGCATTATTTACCCAAGCATCAACAGCATGTTTTTCTACACGTTCGCTATGTGTCGCTATGGCTTCTTGAAGAACTAAGCGATTGATAGTTACTGGTTTTTTTGTTTTAATAATGATTTCTTTTGGGTTTGCATCTAACAATGTATATGTTTTTGCATGATTGTCTAACACATTTTTAGCACCTGATGCATCTGCAAATAAATTGGTTTCGTAGGTTTCTTTAATGCGTTGCCCAACTTCTTTTAAAACACTTACATCTTCTGGTGAGAATTTGCCTTCTCTATTTGGCGGAATGTTTAATAAAAAGGTAGAATTCCCGCCAACAGAACGTTCGTATATGTCGAAAACATCGTCTGCACTTCGTACTTTTTGTGTATCTTCATCTCTATAAAACCAGCCTTCTCGAATGGAAGTATTTGTTTCTGCTTGTTGATAATGTAAAAAATTGGCATCGTATAATTTTTCTCTGCTACCAATATCTTTGCCTGTAATATCTGCGAAACTATTCATTTCGAGCGGATTTTTTTGGTACGGAATTACATTCCATTCTGTATCTCTTGTTGCACCAGATTCGTTTCCACACCAACGAATATCTTGCTTTCCAAAAACAACGGCTTCTGGCGCCAAGGTAGCAATTAATTTTTTCCAAGCTATGTAATTGTATTTTTGACCGCCTTTTCGTTTTGGGTGTGCGCCATCAAACCAAACTTCGTGAATTGGCCCATACTCGGTTAATAATTCGAATAACTGGTTTAAGAAATATTCGTTATAATCATCTACATTAAAAGTAAAAGTGGTTTTATTTTTAAACGGACGCCCTTCAACTGGTCGTGGAATTACACGATCTGTGTACTTGCTTAAATTTCCATAAAGGCCTTCTTTGTTTTCGATTTGATATAAATCTGCTGGCGATAAATACACGCCTAATTTTAGTCCGTATTTTTGACAAGAAGCAGATAGTTCTTTTAAAATATCTCCTTTTCCATCTTTAAAACTAGTGGACATAATGCCGTGTTTTGTGTATCTACTTTGCCATAACACAAAACCATCATGATGCTTAACCGTTATAATAACCATTTTCATTTGTGCATCTTTCATCGCTTTACACCATTGGTCTGTATCTAAATTTTTAAGGTTAAAAACTTTAGGATCTTCCATTCCATTACCCCATTCCATTCGAGTAAATGTGTTTGGTCCAAAATGAATAAAGGCTATGAATTCATTTTTTAAAGCTTCGTATTGATTTTTAGTTGGCACAACATGCGCAGCTTTGTATATAATAGAATCTTTTGTATCGTCTTTATCTATTGATATGGTTGAACTTGTTTTTGGTAATTCTTCTTTTGAGGTGTTGCAAGACATAATACTTACTAAAAAGAAACAGAACACAAGATATTTTTTCATAATTATACTTTTATTTATTTTTTAATTTTTACCAACTTCTAACAATATTTTTACGTTTTATCTTAACGTAATTTCTAGAATCGTATCTACAGCTTCCTTCTTTATTTTAGGAAGATAAATAGTTAATTGTCTTTTTTTAAGTTTAAATTTTAGGTTGCTTTTATCTTTAAACAAGGTTACTTTTTTAATACGTTCTTTAAAATTATTTATTTTTAAAGTTTCTGTTTTATTATTTAAAACATGTACATAAAGCGTCTTATTTTTTTGGGTCGATACATAATTATCGGTCGCTGGAATAATTCCTCCACGAGTTCCATAAATAGTTTCACCATTTTCTTTTAACCATGCTCCAACTGCTTTTAAGCGTGTAACGTGTTCTTTTTGAATTTCTCCATTTGGCATAGGCCCTACATTTAATAAGAAATTGGCATTATTACCAGCAGCTTTTACAACATATTTAATTAAATTTTCGACAGATTTATGTTTGCCATCTTGAAGATTAAAACCCCAGGAATAATTAATCGTTTCACAGGTTTCTAAAGGTAAATCTCCAATACTTAATCCTCCAAAACCTGTGGTATTTTTACCTGGTAAATCTTTTTCGAACATTTGAAAATCTTCTCCTACAAAAGGTGCTAAATGATGATTGTTACCTATTAAAAGTTTTGGATTTACATCGTGAATCATCTTATAAGTTTGTTCTATTTTCCATCGATCTTTTCCTTCTTTTCTGGTTTCTGGTGTGCGCCCTTTTTCTTTTAAAATATCCCAAAAACCATCGAACCAAAAGCCAGCAATGTTATAGTTTTCTGCCAATTCTTTTATTTGAGCGTCTTGGTATTTTAAGTAATTCTCCCAATTACCAGCATTGGGTCTATCAACGCCATTTCCTGTAGAACCTCTTGGATAATAATCTGTATGATGCCAGTCTAACTGAGAATAATAAGCGAATAATTTAATGCCTTGTTTTTCGCATTCTTGCTCTAACTCTCTAAAGATATCTCTTTTAAATGGTGTACTATCTACAATATTGTATTTCGATACTTTAGAATGATACATTGCAAAACCATCGTGATGTTTGGTGGTTATTGTAATGTATTTCATGCCAGCATCTTTGGCTAATTTTACAATTTTTTTTGCATCAAACTCAATAGGATTGAAAAAAGATGGTAACAATTCGTAACGATTTATTTTTATATTTTGATTGGTCATTACCCACTCTGCGTCTCCTAAAATACTGTAAACACCCCAATGAATAAACATTCCAAATTTATCGTCTTGAAAAGATTTTCTGGCTTCTAAATTTTCTTTGGTTGGCTTGTAATTACTTTGTGAAACCATAGACTGTGTTGCCATAAATAACACTAAAATTTTTACTACGCTTCTCATTTATAAAATCTCTTTAATTCTTTAATGCAATATGTCTTACAAATTTATTAATATAAAAATATAATGCTACAACAAAATGACGCTCATCTAATACTTTTTTTGCATTAGGGTGTAATTTTTTATTTTAAAAACACTATTTGCAATTATAAATACTCGTTTTAGCATCTATATTTTGATAAAATTGAATCAATTCGAGTAAATTTTACGGTTAAAATGAGTAAAGTTTGTATCGAAAATAATATCTTTTATAATTTGAAATAGTGCTCGATACAGTTTTTATTTCTTCAAAATCACTTAGACTAACATTTTTGACTATTTTTAACTCTAAATACACCTATAAATTAAGCCTTAAAAGTTAGAAAATAAAGATTTTAAGTATTTAGAATGAAGTCTAGAAGTATTGAGGTTTTTTATTTTGTAACTTTGCCTTTCAAAATGAATAATACATGACATTACTAATAATTTACGCTACCATTTCGATATTTTTCTCTTTTCTATGTTCTATTTTAGAAGCCGTTTTATTAAGTATTACCCCAACTTTTATCAACCTAAAAAAAAGTGAAGGGTTAGATTATGCACACCAGCTAGAAACTTTTAAGAAAGATGTCGATAAACCTTTAATTGCTATTTTAACCATAAATACCATTGCACATACTGTGGGTGCAATTTTAGTAGGTGTACAAGCAAAAGTTGCTTATGCAGAAATGTATGGTACAGATGTAAAAAGTATTTTAGGAATTAAATTTACTGAAGATGTAATGGTTGGAATCGTTTCTACAATTATGACGATTTTAATTTTAGTCGCTTCAGAAATTATACCAAAAACCATTGGTGCTACTTATTGGAAACAATTGGCAAACTTTACTTCTAAAGCCTTAAAAGTAATGATTTTTCCACTAAAATATACCGGTATTTTATGGATTTTACAATTAACCACAAAACTAATTGGTGGTAAAGGGCATGGAAGTATTTTAAGTAGAGAAAGCTTTTTAGTAATGGCAGATATGGCAGAAAAAGAAGGTGTTTTTAAAGAAAATGAAAGCAAAGTAATTCGGAATTTATTAGGATTTAAAGAGATAAAAGTAAGTGATGTAATGACGCCAAGGGTCGTTTTAGAAATTGCTGATGAAACCCAAACGATTGAAGAGTTTTACAAAGAACATAAAAAATTACGTTTTTCTAGAATTCCTGTTTTTTCTGAAAATCCTGATGCAGTTACTGGTTATTTTTTAAAAGACGACATGTTAGAGGCTATGATTAATAAAAAAGGAAACGAAACCTTAGCTTCTATAAAAAGAAATATTTTAGTAACAGATAGAGAATTATCTATACCCGATTTGTTTGATAAATTAATTAAAGAAAAAGAACATATTGCATTAGTTGTAGATGAATATGGTTCTATAAGTGGTATTGTATCTCAAGAAGATGTAATTGAAACTTTATTAGGTTTAGAAATTATGGACGAAACCGATTCTGTAGCAGATTTACAAGCCTTAGCAAGAAAGTCTTGGGAAAATCGTGCAAAAAGAATGGGTATTATTGAGGACACAAAAGAGGAGTAATTTTTTTTGAAGTGTAATCATACCATTATTATCCGAAGAAAATTTATTTTACTCGCCTTTTTTTTGAATAAGGTCGTTTTCTCTAGTGTACTGTCAAAGACTAACTCTTGGCTATCAATTAGCTTTTTTCTCGTTAATTTAATGCTGTTATTAAAGGTTTGCGTAGGTGTTTTAGATTTTATACCAAAAGTTGGTAGTTAAAAAAAAGAGTCAAAAATAAAATTTTCAACTCTTTTTATACAACCTTATAAATCCCCCAATTTATAATTGTGAATTACAAAGAAGCTATATTTCTAAGCGCTAAAATTGTAATTTCGACAAAGAGGATAAAAGAATCGTTAAATGGTATTTTTCTTTCGATTATTTGTTTTACAATAAATTTAGTTTTTCCATTAATTTGCTTTTATGAGATCTACTAATAGGAACTACATGCTTTTCTATTAAGACTGTATTGTCTTCTATATCTATAATTTTTGAAGTATTTATAATGTAAGACCTATGAATTCTCATAAACATTTGTAATGGTAGTTTCTCTTCTATTTTTTTTAAAGTAGAGTGCACTATATAGTTTTTCTTAGCTGTTTTAATCTTAATATAATCTCCCTTTGCTTCAATTAAAAGAATTTCTGGAACATCAATTTTCACCAATCTTTTATCTACGTGAACAAATATAAAATCCTTATTTTCAACTATTAAAGACTCATTAACATTCTTATTAGTGCTTGTTTTACATAATTTAGCTGTCGTTTTTAAGAAACGTTCTAACTTTATGGGTTTAAGCAAATAATCGACTACAGAATCGTATTCGAAAGCTTCTAATGCAAATGTTTTATCTGAGGTGGTTAATATAATTTGGGGAGATATTTTTAATGTTTTTATAAAGTCGAACCCAGAAAAAGTAGGCATGTGTATGTCTAGAAAAATAACTTCAATGGAATTTGAATTTAAATATTTTATAGCATCTATTGCAGAAGAAAATTCTTCTTTTACTTTTAATTTTGTTTGTTTACACAACTGCCTTATAATCAATCTAGCAGAGGCATCATCATCGATAATTATACAATTCATTTTTTTTAGAGGCTTATTTATTGTTTAAATATACATTAATTCTCTCTAAAATAGTTATCAAATTTGCATATTGTTCTAAGTTTCCATTTTTTATTTCTTGCTCTATTTCCGAAGCCAAATCGAAACTTTTTTCCATGCCTAACATACTTATTTTATGTTTTATTTTATGAATGCTAAACGAAAGTTTACGATAATTTTCTTCCTTAAAACTTTTCTTTATTAAATAAAGTTCTTTTGGAAATTCGTCTTTTAAAATTGTGAGCATAGACAATTCGAAATCTTTGTCTCCTGCAGAAATTTGTTGAATGTAATTCAGGTTCGGTTTTTCCAACTTAGATAGAAATTTGACGATTTATTTGTTGGTTTAAAGAGATTAAAGTCTCGGTTCTCGAAATTCCTTTAATTGTTTGAATATTGTTTTGAAGTAAGCTTAAAAGGTGTTCGTTACTTTTACATAAAATTTTAATAAAAATAGGGTAATTGCCAGTTGTGTAATGACTTTCTACTACTTCTGGAATTCTTTTTATTTGTTTGATTACTGAAGTTATTTCTCCGACAGAATCTAAGAAAATGCCAACAAAAGCGGTTGTTGTATATCCTAAAACTTTCGGATTTAGCTTCATGTTATACCCTTCAATTAATTTAGATTTTTCTAATTTTCTTAATCGTTGATGAATCGCTGCTCCAGAAATGCCTACTTCTCTTGCAATACTTAAAACTGGCGTTCTTGCATCTTTTACCAAGGTTTTGATAATTATTTTGTCTATCCCGTCAATTTTCATTTATAAATATTTTCGCATAAAGATAAAAAAAATAGAGAACACAAACTATGTTCTCTATTTATCATTATTATTGCAATAACTAAATACGGCCTATTTCAATTCGAAATCTTCCATAAATTTAGTGGTGTAATTCCCTGAAATGTAATCTGGATGATCCATTAATTGTCTATGAAACGGAATGGTTGTTTTAACGCCTTCAATTACAAATTCATCCAAAGCTCTTTTCATTTTATTAATTGCTTCTTCTCTAGTTTGAGCTGTAACAATTAATTTTGCAATCATAGAATCGTAATTTGGCGGAATCATATATCCTGCATACACATGCGTATCCATTCTTACTCCATGACCTCCTGGTGTGTGTAACGTTGTTATTTTTCCTGGAGCTGGTCTAAAATTGTTATAAGGATCTTCTGCATTTATTCTACATTCGATTGAGTGTAATTGTGGATAGTAATTTTTACCTGAAATAGGTACTCCTGCAGCGACCAAGATTTGTTCACGAATTAAATCGTAATTTACAACTTCTTCTGTAATTGGGTGCTCTACCTGAATACGAGTATTCATTTCCATAAAGTAGAAGTTTCTGTGCTTATCTACTAAAAACTCTACAGTTCCTGCACCTTCATATTTTATATATTCTGCTGCTTTTACTGCTGCATTACCCATATTCTCTCTTAATTCGTCTGTCATAAAAGGCGAAGGTGTTTCTTCTGTTAACTTTTGATGACGTCTTTGTACAGAGCAATCTCTTTCAGATAAATGACAAGCTTTTCCATATGCATCTCCTACAATTTGAATTTCGATATGTCTTGGCTCTTCAATAAGCTTTTCCATATACATATCGTTATTACCAAAAGCTGCTTTAGATTCTTGTCTTGCAGATTCCCAAGCATCTTTTAAATCTTCTGGTTTCCAAACGGCTCTCATTCCTTTTCCACCACCACCAGCAGATGCTTTTAGCATTACAGGATAGCCTGTTTCTAATGCTAATTTTTCACATTCTTCAAAATCTGTAATTACTCCTTCGCTTCCAGGAACACATGGTACTCCAGCAGCTTTCATGGTTGCTTTTGCGTTTGCTTTGTCTCCCATTTGGTCGATCATATCGCCAGTGGCTCCAATAAACTTAATATTGTGTTCTTCACAAAGTCTGGAGAATTTTGCGTTTTCTGATAAAAATCCGTAACCTGGATGTATTGCATCTGCATTTGTAATTTCTGCAGCTGCAATAATATTAGGCATTTTTAAATACGATTCTGAACTTATTGGAGGGCCAATACAAACTGCTTCGTCTGCAAATCTTACGTGCAAACTTTCTGCATCTGCAGTAGAATATACTGCAACCGTTTTAATACCCATTTCTTTACAAGTTCTAATTACACGTAGTGCAATTTCACCCCTGTTGGCAATTAATATTTTTTTAAACATCTTTGTAGTATTCGTTTCGTTAGAAAATAGTTCATTAGAAAAAACATCATATATCAATATATAATTGAATAAAAATACTCGAAATTATAGTATTGATTTTTCGGATGAACCTATGATGGATCTACTAAAAATAATGGTTGGTCGAATTCTACTGGAGAAGAATCGTCCACTAAAACTTTAACTACTTTACCTGAAACTTCAGATTCTATTTCGTTAAATAACTTCATTGCTTCGATCACACATACTGTATCTCCAACATTAATTTCTGAACCTACTTCTACAAAATTAGGTTTTTCTGGTGCTGGTTTTCTGTAAAATGTTCCAATAATTGGCGACTTAACAGTAATGTATTTAGCATTATCGTTGCTTTCTGTTGGTGTTGCTGCTACAGGTTGCGCCGAGGTTTGTTGTGGAGCAGTAGCTACTGGTGTCGCAGGAACTTGTTGCATAGGTGCAGCTTGAACAATTGTTGTTTCTGTTTTTTCTGAACCTGTTTTAATTGTAATTTTTACATCTTCCATTTCTAACTTTACCTCGCTTGCGCCAGACTTAGCTACAAATTTTATAAGATTTTGAATTTCTTTAATATCCATTTTTCTTATTATTTAGTTTGTTTAGTATTACGAATTGTACGCCCATTTTAAGTATGCAGCCCCCCATGTGAAACCACCACCAAATGCAGCAAAAATTAAATTGTCTCCTCTTTTTAATTCATTTTCATAGTCTGCTAATAAAAGTGGCAAAGTAGCAGATGTTGTATTGCCATATTTATGAATGTTTATCATTACCTTTTCCGAAGAAACCCCTACTCTTTTTGCAGTAGCTTCAATAATTCTTTTATTTGCTTGGTGTGCTACCAACCATTGAATATCTAATTCTGTTAAATTATTTCTTGTTAACATTTTTTCAGCAACATCTGCCATATTAGAAACAGCATATTTAAAAACTGTTTTTCCTTCTTGATATACAAAATGTTTTTTATCTTCGACTGTTTGTTTTGTTGTTGGCATTATAGAACCACCTGCTTCGATTCTTAAGAAATCTCTACCAATTCCATCGCTTCTTAAATACTCGTCTTGTAAGCCTAAACCTTCGTTGTTAGGTTCAAATAAAACAGCGCCTGCACCATCACCAAAGATAATACATGTGGCTCTATCTGTATAATCTATAATTGAAGACATTTTGTCTGCCCCAATTAACAATACTTTTTTATATCTTCCAGATTCTATATAACTTGCTGCTGTGGACATACCATATAAGAAACTAGAACATGCTGCTTGCAAGTCGTACCCAAAAGCGTTTACTGCTCCTATTTCTGAAGCTACATAGGCTGCTGTGGACGCTACTGGTAAATCTGGAGTCGCTGTTGCAACAATTACTAAGTCTATTTCTGCTGGATTACAATTAGATTTTTGTAATAATTCTTCGGTTGCTTTTATTGCCATGTAAGAAGTACCTAAACCTTCTCCTTTAAGAATTCTTCTTTCTTTTATTCCTGTTCTTGTAGTGATCCACTCGTCATTGGTATCTACGTAGCTTTCTAACTCTTTATTGGTTAAAATATATTCAGGAACATACTTCCCTACTGCTGTAATTGCTGCAGTGATTTTAGTCATAATTCTTGGTTTATTATCCAAATGTTAAGGAAATCCAAAGTAATGAAAATATTTTCACTTTTCAGGAAAAAAGTTATCAAAAACAGTGAATTTTAGCATAAAAACGCAAAAAAACCCTCAAATTTGAGGGTTTTTCAAACATTTTAATTGTTTTTTAAGCTTCTGCAACTGCAGATTCCAATACTATTTGACCACGATAATATAATTTACCTTCGTGCCAGTGAGCTCTGTGATATAAATGTGCCTCACCAGTTGTTGGGTCTGTAGCGATCTGCTGATAAGATGCTTTATAATGTGTTCTCCTTTTATCTCTTCTTGTTTTCGAAATTTTTCTTTTAGGATGCGCCATTTTATGTCTTTTTATCTGTTATTAAATTCTTTAATTTATCCCATCTAGGGTCTGTTTCTTCAACAGTTTGTACTTTTTCTATTTTTAGTTCTTCTAACTTTTTTAATGCTTCAGATTCCATAGTGCCATCTAAAACTTTTGGATGTACTCTTTTGTTTGGAACTGCCAACACAATCATTTCATAAATAAATTGTGCTACGTTAAGTTCGTATGCTTCGTGAGGTAATATTAAAATATCTTCATTATCGTCGTTATATTCTGGACCAAACTTTACCACTAATGGCAAAACTGATGTTATTTCTTGGTCGAACATCTCATTTGTAACATCACAAGGAACATGTACAGTTCCAGAAGCCTTAAAAAGAAGCTCTAATAAAGTGCTTTTTTTTACAAACTCTAAAGTAACATTTACCGAAGATTTTTCAAACTCGTCGTAATTAAATGCGTTAAAGAACGTATTGTCAATCGAATATTCGAATAAATGCTTTCCTTCTTTTAATCCTACAAACGATATGTTGAATTGTCTTAAGTCTTTCATTACCATACATCAATTGAGCGTGCAAAGATATAAAAAAATGTTTTATACACCTCTTTCTTTTTAAAAAAAATCTTTGAATCGATTACTTTACTGGTAGAGGGTTTTTAGTAAGTTCTAAATACTCGTTTCTATTCCTATAAATTTGAATACCTGTAAACAAAGCTTCTTTAAAAGAAGAGGGATTTGCCAAATTTTTTCCGGCAATATCGAAACCGGTTCCATGATCTGGAGACGTTCTAATTTTATGTAAACCTGCCGTAAAATTTACGCCATTCCCAAATGAGAGTGCTTTAAATGGTGCCAAACCTTGGTCGTGATAAGTTGCCAACACTCCATCGAACTGTTTATAGGTTTCTGAACCGAAAAAACCATCGGCTGCATACGGACCAAAAACTAAAGTCCCATTTTCTTTAATTTCATCTATCGTTGGTTTTATAACCTCGTCGTCTTCTTTTCCAATAACTCCTTTGTCTCCACAATGTGGGTTTAGAGATAAAACAGCAATCTTTGGCTTGTTAATTGCGAAATCTTTCTTTAAAGATTCGTACATTATGTTTACTTTCTCTTTAATAATCGATGGTGTAATTGCCTCTGCCACTTTAGAAATTGGAATATGCCCAGTAATTAAACCAATTTTTAATTTATCGGTCATTAAAATCATTAAGCTATCGCCTTCTAAATTTGCTTCTAAATACTCTGTATGCCCAGGAAAATTAAAAGATTCTGATTGAATATTTTCTTTATTAATTGGCGCTGTAAGTAAAATATCTATTTGATCTTCTTTAAGATGTTCTGTAGCAGATGCTAAAGATTTTGCGGCATATTCTCCAGAAACTTTTGTAGATGTACCTAGCTCTAAATTAACCTCTTCTTTCCAAATATTTAATACATTTACCTTATTGTGGTTTAGTTGGTTTAAAGATGTAATTCCATAAACTGGAACTTCTAAACCAAGGGCTTTTTTATGATAAGAAATTACTTTAGTAGCTCCAAATAAAACTGGCGTACAAAAATCTAACATTCTTTTATCTTGAAATGTTTTTAAAATAACTTCTATTCCAATTCCGTTTAAATCTCCAATTGAAATTCCAACGATAATTTTATCAGATTTATCCATAGTAACTCTTCTAATATTTGTATTTTTGATTTGCACAAAAGTAACCAAAATTTAGCGAATGTTTACAGGAATTATAGAAACACTTGGAGTTGTAACAAATATAAAAAAAGAGCAAGAGAATGTTCATTTAACTATAAAGAGTGCAATTACAAACGAACTAAAGATAGACCAAAGTGTTGCCCATAATGGAGTGTGCTTAACTGTGGTTGCTATAAATAATGATAAATATACAGTTACAGCTATTAAAGAAACATTAGACAAAACAACCATTGGATCTTTAAAAACAAATGATATTCTGAATCTAGAACGTGCTATGAAGTTAGGCGATCGGTTAGATGGACATATTGTACAAGGTCACGTAGATGAGACTGGCATTTGTACAAACATCGAAAAACAGCATGGAAGCACCGTTTTTACCTTTAGTTATAATTCAGAAAAAAATAATATTACTATAGAAAAAGGTTCTATTACTGTAAATGGTGTAAGTTTAACTGTAATAAATTCTAAAAAGAATTCTTTTAGTGTCGCAATTATACCTTATACTTTTGAAAACACTTCCTTCAAAAACATCGTATTAAATGATAAAGTAAATTTAGAATTTGATGTTATTGGAAAGTACGTAACTAGGTTAACAGTTAGATAAAATCTTATTCTCTAACTTTTTTAACTCCATAAATTATTCCCGAAATTAGTAAGAATAGCAACCCTCCATCAACTGGAAGACCTGGTGGTGGTGGTGGTGGACCTGGTGCTGGTGGCACAATTTGACCGTTAACAATACACGTAAATATTAGCACTGTAAACAGCACTAAAAAAGTTTTTTTCTTCATTTTATTCCCCCCAGATTAAAATTTTGAAATATTTATAGTCGCAAATATATAATTTTTAAATTAAATACTTGCTTAAAATAAAAGTGGTCCCACTTGGGCTCGAACCAAGGACCACCTGATTATGAGTCAGGTGCTCTAACCAACTGAGCTATGGGACCAAAATTATTGGATGCAAATGTACTATTTATTTTAAATATCTAATAAGAAAAAATAAAAATCTTAAACAGATCTGTTCATTAACCACAAACCAAAGTTTTTAAGGTTGGTTTTTCCAGTCGCATCAATATCCATTTTAGCCAATGTATCAAAGGCTTTTTGAGTATAGTTTTCTATTTGATCTTTTACTAATAAAGGAATGTCGTTCAATTGAAAAATTCTTTTAACATCTGCAATTTTAACCGTATTTTCTTTCAGTTTTTTTCTATAAAGGTATTTTAATTTTCCTCTATCATGATTATTAGAAACCTCTAGCGCCTTTAAATATAAATAGGTCTTTTTATTTTCTATAATGTCTCCTCCTATTTGTTTTCCAAAGGTTTCTGGATCTCCAAAAGTGTCTAAATAATCGTCTTGTAATTGAAAAGCCAACCCTAAATTTAATCCAAAGTCGTAAATTAAATTTGCATTTTCATCATTTGTTTCTGCTACAATTGCCCCCATTTTTAATGCTGCAGCAACTAAAACAGAGGTTTTTAAGCGAATCATGTTTATGTATTCGTCTATCGCAACATCGTTTCTTGTTTCGAAATCGACATCTAATTGTTGTCCATCGCAAACTTCTAAAGCCGTTTTGCTAAATAATTTTGCCAATTTTTGAAAAACAACTGGCTCGTAATTCTCGAAATACTGATATGCCAAAATAAGCATTGCATCTCCAGATAAGATTCCTGTATTGATATTCCATTTTTCATGAACAGTTGCTTTTCCTCTTCGTAAAGGAGCCGCATCCATAATATCATCATGCACTAAAGTAAAGTTATGAAAAACCTCTACTGATAACGCTGCTGGCAATGCTTTTTTAAATTCCCCAGAAAAAATATCTGCAGCCATTAAAGTAAGCATAGGCCTAATTCTTTTACCTCCTAATTGTAAAATATAATCTATGGGTTCGTATAAGTTTTTAGGCTCTCGAATCCATTCTTTTGATTCTAAATAAGACAGAAACTCTTTTTGATAATGTAAAATATCCAAATTTGTATTTTTTTGTAAAAATAATGTAAAGAAATTTTACTTTCTAAAGGAAAAGTAAAAAAATTATTAAAACTTTGGAAACTTTTTTTGTTTCTAAAGTTTCCGTGCGTATATTTGCATCCGAAAATTATGAGAAATAAAATTTTAGAAAAATCAAACGATTTGTTTTTAAACCTAGGGTTTAAAAGCGTTACTATGGACGAAATTGCCAGCAATCTAGGGGTTTCCAAAAAAACCATCTACAAATATTTTAAAAATAAAACAGCATTGGTAACTGCGGTTACAGAATATATGTTTGCTATTATTTGTAATGGAATTAACGATATCTGTAAGAAAAACCTAAATCCTATAGAAGAAATATTTTCTATTAAAAGAATGGTAATGAAACATTTAAAAGACGAAAAATCGTCTCCACAATATCAACTTCAAAAATATTATCCTAAAATTTATGCATCTTTAAAACAAAAACAGTTTCAAGTGATGCAAGAAACTATAAAAGACAATCTTAAAAGAGGTGTTGAGTTAGATTTGTTTCGAAAAGAAATTAACATCGATTTTATTTCTAGAATTTATTTCTACGGAATTAATGGTATTAAAGACCAAGAAGTTTTTCCGATTACCTATTTTTCGATGAATGAACTTACGAACCACTATTTAGAATATCATATTAGAGGAATTGCCACAGAAAAAGGAGTACAAGAACTAAAAAAACAACTAAATCAGAAATAAAAAGATGAAAAAAATATTATTGATGTTTTTTATCAGCTTATTTTACTTGAGTTCAAATGCTCAAGAAAAACAAATGAGTTTATCTCTTCAAGAAGCGATCGATTTTGCTTTAGAGAACAGCTACAATACAAAAGCATCTCAAAACGACATTCTTTCTGCACAGAAAAAAGTTTGGGAAACCACCACTATTGGTTTGCCACAAATTGATGCGAAAGTAGATTATCAGAATTTTTTAAAACAGCCTGTTTCTTTATTGCCTGCTGCTGCTTTCGACAATACTTCTTCGACTGTAAATACAGTTGAAGACTATTTCGATTTACAAGCTAACAGAGAAGTTGTTGCGCCTGAAGGCTTTATTCCTGTGGTTTTTGGAACCAAACAAAACATGAATGCCTCTGTAACTTTAAGACAACTCTTGTTTGACGGTTCTTATTTAGTTGGACTTCAGGCATCCAAAACCTTTTTAAAAATTTCTGAACAGGCAAATATTAAAACAGAAATGCTTACCAAAGAAGCTGTTATAAATGCTTACGGAAATGTTTTAGTGAGTGAAAATACCATTGCCATTTTACAAAAAAATATTAAAGTTCTTCAGAAAAATTTTAATGACGCCAAGAAAATTTACGAAAACGGATTGAATGAAGAGGAAGATGTAGAACAGTTAGAAATTACTTTAGGAAATCTTAAAAATCAACTTGCCAATGTGGTTCGAATGAAAGAAATCGCCTATCAAATGTTAAACCTTTCTATGGGAAACCCAATTGATACCAAACTAACTTTAACAGATAGTTTAGATTCTTTAACCATGCAAAATATCGATTTAGGCATTATTGCAACCGAATTTAATGTCGATAATCACATCGATTTTAAAATTGCCCAAAACGATCGTGAATCTAAACGTTTGTTAGTAAAATTAGAACAAAGTAAGGCATTGCCAAGCTTAAGCGCATTTTTAAATTATGGGGCACAAGCAAACGCCAATTCTTTTACCTTTTTAAATAGCGACCAACGTTGGTTCGATTCTTCTTTATTAGGGGTTAGTTTAAACATTCCTATTTTTAGCAGTCTGGGCAGAAGTGCTAAAACTGCACAAGCAAAAATCGATTTAGAAACTGCAGATTTGCGTTTACAAGAAACCAAGCAACGTTTAAGTTTACAAGCACAAAAAGCAAAAAACGATTATCAATTTAGTATCGAAAACTATCAAACTTCAAAAAGAAATCTTGCTTTATCAGAAAGAATAGAAAAGAAACAAAGAATTAAATTTTTCGAAGGAATTTCTTCTAGTTTCGATTTGCTACAAGCGCAAAATCAATTATATACGCAACAACAAAATTACATACAATCTATGTTAGATGTAATTGCCAAAAAAGCAACACTAGAAAACGCATTAAACCTACCAACTAAATAACCAAATTATTATGAAAAACATCTATTTATTACTTTTAATAGGGCTTCTAATAACTTCTTGTGGAGACAAAAAAGAGCTTTCTGTTGATGATGTTCTCGCTACAAACGACATTGCTAAAATTAAATCGAAAAAAGCAGATTTAGATGCAAAACAGCAAGAAATCGCAAACGATTTAAAAAAATTAAACGACAAATTAGACGATTTAAATGAAGATAAAAACATTCCTTTAATTACTACTTACAAAGTAAAAGAGCAAGTTTTTAATCATTATATAGAATTGCAAGGAAACGTACAAACAAAACAAAATGTTTTAATATATCCAGAAATGCCTGGAATTTTAGAAAACGTATATGTAAAAGAAGGGCAAAAAGTTTCTAAAGGGCAAATTTTAGCAAAAATAGACGATGGAGGAATGTCTTCTCAATTAGCTCAATTAGAAGCAAATGCACAATTGGCCAAAACAACTTACGAGCGTCAAAAAAGACTGTGGAATCAAAAAATTGGTTCAGAAATTCAGTTCTTACAAGCCAAAACAAATTACGAATCGCAAACAAATGCTGTAAAACAGTTAAAAAGTCAGTTGGGCAAAGCTACCATTAGAGCACCTTTTTCTGGAATTATAGACGATGTTTTTAAAGAAAGAGGAACTGTGGTTGCACCAGGCATGGGTTCAGAAATTTTTAGAATTGTAAATCTTTCGAACATGTATATAGAAACAGAAGTTCCAGAAACATACATTGGTCGTATCACAAAAAATAAAGATGTCGAAGTAAATTTTCCTGTTTTAGGAGAAACTGTAAACTCTAAAATTAGACAAGTTGGTAATTTTATCAACCCCAATAATAGGTCTTTTAAAATTGAAATTGGAGTTCCTAATTTAAACGGAAAAGTAAAACCAAACTTAACTGCCAGATTAAAATTAAACGATTACACAAACCCGAATGCGGTTTTAATTCCGCAATCTATCATTTCTGAAAATGCAAAAGGAGCGCAATTTATCTACATAATAAAAGATAAAAACGAAAATAACGAAGCTATTGCAGAAAGATTAATTATCGAAACCGGAAAAACACAAGGAGACCTAATTGAGGTAACAAAAAACCTTACTGCAGATACTGAAGTTATTATAGAAGGTGCAAGAAGTGTAAACAATGGCCAAGCTGTAAAAGTAATTCATAAAAAGCAATAAAATGGCGAAGAAAAACAAACAAGTAGATAAAGAATTTAAACTTTCGTCGTGGGCAATAAATAACAAAACCACCATTTATGTTTTAATGTTTTTGATTCTTTATTTAGGAATTTCGGCATATTTTTCTATGCCTAGAGAAAATTTTCCAGAAATAAACGAAACAAAAATTTATGTAAGTTCTGTGTATCCTGGAAATACTGCAGAAGATATCGAAAAATTAGTTACAAACCCTTTAGAAGACAGGCTAAAATCGGTAAGTAATGTAACAAAAATTACCTCTACATCTCAAGAAGATTATTCGATAATTACCGTAGAATTCGACGAAAAAATAGATGTAAACAAAGCAAAACAAAAGGTAAAAGACGAAATAGACCAAGAAACTGCAGGTGAAGATTGGCCAACTTTTAATGGTGCCAAAGTAACGCCCAATGTTTTTGAATTGAGTATGTCTGAAGAAATTCCGATTTTAAATATTAATATTTCTGGAAATTACCCTGTTGCAAAACTAAAAGAATATGGCGAATATTTACAAGACGAAATCGAAGATTTAACAGAAATTAAAAAAGTAGATATTCGTGGAGCACAAGAAAAAGAAGTAGAAGTTGCTGTAGATATTTACAAAATGATGGCTGCAAAAGTGAGTTTCGATGATATTACAAATGCCATAAACCGTGGAAATGTAACCATGTCTGCAGGTAATTTTATTACAAGTCAGCAAAGAAGAACCATTAGAATTATTGGTGAAATAGAAAAACCATCCGATTTAGAAGATTTTGTAATTAAATCTGAAAACGGAAATCCTATTTACTTAAAAGATGTCGCAAAAGTTTTCTTTAGAGATAAAGATAAAACAACCTACGCTAGAGAAAATGGTGAAGCTGTTGTAATGCTAGATGTTAAAAAAAGATCTGGTGAAAACATGGTCGCAGCCGCAGATAAAATTGGTAAAATAGTAAAACAAGCAAAGAAAGATCATTTCCCCCCAGATTTAAAAGTAACCATTGCAAACGATCAATCTCCAAAAACCATTGGGCAAGTAGATGATTTGGTAAACAACATTATCTTTGGAGTTATCTTAGTGGTTATTGTTTTAATGTTTTTCCTTGGTTTTAAAAATGCCATTTTTGTAGGTTTTGCCATCCCAATGTCTATGTTTATGTCTTTAATGATCTTAAATTTATTTGGGCAAACTTTAAATACAATGGTACTTTTCGGGTTAATTATGGGACTTGGAATGCTGGTAGATAACGGAATTGTGGTTGTTGAAAACGTATATCGTTTAATGGACGAAGAAGGAATGACCCGAATTGAAGCCGCCAAAAAAGGAATTGGAGAAATCGCATTTCCCATAATTATATCAACCTTAACAACAGTGGCAGCATTTGTTCCTTTAGGCCTTTGGCCTGGAATTATGGGGCAATTTATGATGATATTGCCCATTACTTTATCGATTGTTTTAGGCTCTTCTTTATTTGTAGCAATTTTCTTTAACTCAGTTTTAGTTTCTCAATTTATGAATACAGAAGATAAAGACATGCCTTTAAAAAACATTATCAGGCTAACAAGTATTATGGCCATAATTGGCTTGTTAATTTTCTTTTTTGGTGGAGCATACAATGCTTTAGGAACTTTAATAATTTTTACATCAATTATGCTGTGGGTGTATCGATTATTTTTAAGAAAAGCCGCCAATTATTTTCAAAAAAACACCCTAGTTTCTTTAGAAAACTGGTACGAAAAACAGTTAAAAAAAGCACTTTCTGGTTGGACGCCTTATATTTTAGTTGCAGGAACTTTTGTTCTATTAATTCTCGCTTTTATGAGTTTTGGCATGTCTGTGAGCACTCAAAGAACAAAGATTGAATTTTTCCCAGACAACAAACCCAATCAAATTATTGTTTACATCGAATATCCAGAAGGAACAGATATCGAGAAAACAAACCAAATTACCAAAGAAATAGAACAAAAGGTTTATGGTGTTCTAAATCAAGATCAATACACAGATGGCGATTATAATTTTATGGTAGAAAGTACGGTTTCGCAAGTGGGTGAAGGAGCAGGAAACCCGCAAACAGATGGAGGCTCGTCTGCAGAAATGCCACACAAAGGAAAAATTACAGCTTCTATGCGCGAATATAAATACAGACGTGGAGAAGATAGTGAAATTTTACGCCAAAAAGTACAAGAAGCTTTAGTTGGCATTTATCCTGGCGTTTTAATTTCTGTAGAAAAAGATGCCAACGGACCACCAGCAGGACCACCAATTAATATAGAATTGAATGGCGAAGATTACGAAGAATTAATTTTTACAGCAGAAAGAATGCGCGATTACTTAAACACGCAAAGTATTTCTGGTGTAGATGAGTTAAAAATAGATGTAAACAAATCGAAACCTGGAATGCAGGTTTTGGTTGATAGAAAAAAAGCTGGCGAATTAGGCGTTTCTACAGGGCAAGTTGGGCAACAATTAAGAGCTGCTATTTTTGGAAATAAAGCAGGTATTTATAAAGAAAATGGCGAAGATTACGATATTTATGTTCGTTTTAATGAAGAAGATAGGTACGATAAAAGTGCCGTTTTTAATCAAAAAATAACGTTTAGAGATCCAGCTACCGGAAAAATTAAAGAAATTCCTGTTTCTGCAGTTGCAACGCAAACCAATAGTTCTGGTTTTAGTGCCATTAAACACAAAAACGTAAAAAGAGTGGTAACCGTTTACTCTGCATTGTCTCCAGGCGAAACAGATGCAGGTGCTGTGGTTAGTAGAATTCAAAATTCGATGAAGAGCTTTAAAGACCTACCCAAAGGAATTAAAATAGATTATACAGGGCAAATTGAAGAACAAAACAAACAAATGGCCTTTTTAATGGGCGCATTTTTTACAGGTTTATTATTAATTTTCTTCATCTTAATTTTTCAATTTAATTCGGTTTCTAAACCAGGAATTATCATGTTGGCTATCTTTTTAAGCTTTATAGGCGTTTTTGGAGGTTTGGTTATTTCTGGAGCACCTTTTGTAATTATGATGACTATGGTTGGTATTATTTCTCTAGCAGGAATTGTAGTAAATAATGGAGTTGTATTGTTAGACTACGCTCAGTTATTAATTGATAGAAAAAAAATACAAGAAGATATTTCGCAAGAAGATTATTTGCCTTTAACTAGTTTGTACGAGACTGTTGTAAAAGCAGGTAAAGCACGTTTAAGACCGGTTTTATTAACGGCAATTACCACGATTTTAGGGTTAATTCCACTAGCAATTGGTTTAAACATTAATTTCTTTACGCTGTTTAGCGAGTTTGACGCCAATATTTATATGGGTGGAGATAACGTTGTTTTCTGGGGACCTTTAGCAAAAACAGTAATTTATGGTTTGCTAATTGCAACTTTCTTAACGTTAATTGTAGTACCTATTTTATTCTTTTTAATAACCAAATTAAAGATGAGAATAAAAGGGCAATTACCACATCAATTAGAAAAACAAGCATTGGTTTTTAATATGGATAAAAGACTCGATGCATAAAATCATTAGACTTAGAACACTACCTGCAAGGTTTTCTCGACCTTGTGGGTATTAAAAAGAACGTAATTTACACCCACAAGGTTTTAAAAACCTTGCAAGAGAAACACAAAACCTTGCAGGAGAAATCGTAAAAAGAGGCTAAAATTTGTTAACATTTAAGTCTCTTTTTGTATTTTCGAAACCATGTTCAAACAAAAGAAAAAATCTTTTACGGTTAATGAAATAAAACGCAAACTAGAAAATTACTGCGTTTACCAAGATCGATGTCACAAAGAAGTCGAACAAAAAATACGAGAATACAATTTAGTTTCTGAAGCTAGAGAATTTATTCTTTTAAGTTTAATGAAAGATAATTTTTTAAACGAAGAACGCTTTTCGAAAAGTTTTGCTCGCGGAAAATTTCGAATAAAAAACTGGGGAAAACAACGAATTATTAGAGAGTTAAAATTTAGAGACATTTCTGCTTACAACATTAAAACGGCTTTAAAAGAAATTCACGAAACCGAATATATCGAAACCATTTACAGAATAACAGAAAATAGAAATGCCTTAATTTCTGAACCAAATATATACAAAAGAAAGAAAAAGTTAATTGACTTTTTAATGCGAAAAGGTTTTGAAAATGAATTGATTTACGAAGTTGTAAACAAGGTAGTTTCTTAATTAGCAATTAGACAAATTAAAAACCAAAAAGTTGGCTAATAGGCTTAGCCCAGATTGAACGGTTTGTTTGAGCTCTTTTATCTCTTGGTAAAGAGATAAAAAGCGAGTAGTGAAAGCTGGAAATAGCTTCAAAAACTATTGCTTAAAATTTTTTAAAAAAATAGAATCGTTCTTTTTCTTAGCCTTTATAACCTTTTGAATATCGTTATTTGGAATTGTAACCGACAATACGTAGTGCTTTATTTTCCAAGAATCACCTGTTTTTTCTAAGACTCCAGAGCCTCTACAAGTTCCCATCCAGGTATTTAACAACTCGTCGAACCAAACAAAATTACCGGTTTTATTTACATAAATATTACGTTCTAAAGCCGTAAAACTCCACGCTTTGCCACTGTCGAAATACGGCTTGCTAAAATTGGCAAATTGCGCTTTTGTCCAATTTTCTTCGGCTGCAGTTCCTATATAAATAGAAACACTGTCTAAAGCTCCAAAATAATTATCGAAATTGGCTGTTGCTGCTGCTTTGTGCCAGTTTGTTAGTATGGTGTTTATTTTGTTTTTAATTTTTGTTTGATCGACAGGTTTTTTAATTTTCGAAGAATTACAAGCAATTATTAATATAAAAAAAAGTGAAACTAAAATTGTGTTTTTCATAATTGTTATTGGTTTTTCTTAGAAATTTCTTCTAAATCGTGCATTTTAATTGGTTTTTCTTTAGAAAGTAAATGAATCGATTTTTTAGAAACACTATCGATTTTTGTAGAATCTAAACCAATATAATCGATTTTAATATCTATTTCGTCTTCGAATCTTTTTTTTGTTAAAACCGTATTTATTTTTGTGTTTACTGCCGAAAATGCATCGATTGTTTTATCTACCTGTTTGTTTACTTCATTGGCTTTAATCGCGGAAATTAAAGTTAAATCTGCCAGTCGTAAAGTTTCGTTGTATAAAATATTTACACGAGTTTTAAAAGAAGGGGTATCAAATAAAGTAGGTGTAACGCTATCTTTTAAATTCTTTACCAAATCTTTTAACTCTAAAGCATTGCTTAAAGCTTCGTTGGGAGATATTTCTCTAAATTTCACAAAAAAAGAATCGACTGCTTTTAATTCTTGCCAATTTTCGACTTCTTGTAAAAACGCAGATTTTACATTTACGGTTGCTTTATGCTTTTTTACAACACGCATTAAAGGTTTTGCTTTTTCTAAATCTGCAACATCTTGGGTTTTATTTCCGCAAGAAATTACAAAAACACTTAACAGTAAAAGAATTAGATGTCTCACAGTTGAATTTTAGTTGTAAAAATACATAATTTAAAAATACACCAATGTATTTTAAGAAAATACTAACAAATTTAAAAAAGAACCTTTAATATTATTAAATATTTAATGAAACGAATGTTTTTTACGAATACTTAAATAATTATCTTTGTAATTGATTTTAATTTAAATATAGATATGAGTGAAACCATCTTAATTTTAGGAGCAAGTGGGCAAATTGGAAACGAACTAACCCAAAAATTGCGAGCTATTTATGGCAACAATAATGTAATTGCTTCTGACATTAAAGAAGGAAATAAAGAGATGATGGCTTCTGGGCCATTTGAAATTATTGATGCCACAGACAAACAAACCATTTTAAAAATGGTTAAAAAATATAAAGTTTCTCAAGTTTATTTATTGGCTGCAATGTTATCGGCCACTGCAGAGAAATTTCCGCAGAAAGCATGGGATTTAAACATGACCTCTCTTTTAGCGGTTTTAGATTTGGCAAAAGAAAAACACATTAAACAAGTCTATTGGCCAAGTTCTATTGCGGTTTTTGGACCTACCACACCTAAAGACAACACTCCTCAAAAAACCATAATGGAACCTGCTACAGTTTACGGAATTAGTAAAATTTCTGGTGAATTTTGGTGCAATTATTACCACGAAAAATTTGGAGTAGATGTTCGTAGTTTGCGTTATCCTGGAATTATTTCTTGGAAAACAAAACCAGGTGGAGGAACCACAGATTATGCTGTAGATATTTATTTTAAAGCCTTAGAAGATGGTAATTACGAGTGTTTTTTATCAGAAAAAACTCGTTTACCTATGATGTATATGAGCGATGCTGTAAACGCAACCATACAATTAATGCAAGCAAAAAGCGAAGATGTAAAAATTAGATCTTCTTATAATTTGGCTGCGATCGATTTTACTCCTCAAGAAATTGCTTTAGAAATTAAAAAACACATTCCCGATTTTAAAATTACTTATAAACCCGATTTTAGGCAACAAATAGCAGATAGCTGGCCTTCTTCTATAAACGATTCCGAAGCAAGAAGAGATTGGAACTGGAAACACAAATTCGATTTGCCTTCGATAACCGCAGACATTCTTAAGAATCTAAAAACTGTGTTGTAAGTTTTTATACAAACTTCGTCTAAACCAAAGAATTTAGCATTATTTATTATGAAAGAAATTATAGAAAAAAGCTTCGTTAAAACACGATCTTATAAAAAATACAGAACATTAGTTAGCGATTTACTTTCCGAAGGAAAATCTACAGGACCACAACAATCTGCAGCTTTAACAAATTATAGTTTGTTAAACGATAAAAGAATGAAGCGTTTAGACAAGACCATTAAACTTTCTAACGAAACCATTCAAGAATTTAAACAAATACAAGAACCACAAACTTGGTTGGTAATTACCGAAGGCTGGTGTGGAGATGCCGCACAGAATTTACCAGTAATTAATAAAATTGCGGAAATAAACTCGAAAATCGATTTAAAAATAGTGTTAAGAGACGAAAATTTAGAGTTGATGGATTTGTTTTTAACAAATGGAGGTAGAGCAATTCCTAAATTAATTGCTTTAGACGCAAATAACAATGTTATTTTTACCTGGGGACCAAGACCTACTGTAGCTGCAAAAATGGTCGCAGACTACAAAGCAGAAAATGGAAGTTTAGATGCCCAGTTTAAAAAAGACTTGCAAATTTGGTACAATAAAGACAAAGGGCAAGGTGTACAAGACGATTTTGTGGCACTTGTAAAAAATGCTGTTTCTAAAGAAGTTTAGCAAAACAAAAACACATTAAATTATAAAACCGTAGGCAGATAGAGCTTACGGTTTTTCTTTTGGTTATATTTGTGCTTCAAAAGAAAAACAATGTTAGTAGAGTTCGATTCGATTCCAGAAGACGCAAAAGTGTGGATTTATCCATCTAGCAGAAAATTCTATGCCAATGAAATTGATGAAGTTGAACAAAAAGTAAAAAACTTCGTTAAAACTTGGAAAACAGATAGCGAAAACTTTAAAGCTTCCTATAAAATTTTACACAATCGTTTTATTGTTTTAGCGGCAGACCATCTTACAACAACACTTTCTAACAAAGATATAGATGCCTCTGTTGCCTTTATTTTAGAATTACAAGAAACTTATAAAGTAGCGCTTTTAGATAAAATGAATGTTTGTTTTAAACAAGGAAAGTATATACAATACAAAGAATTAAAAGACTTTAAAAAATTGCTTAAAAACAAAGCAATAACTGCAAAAACCATTATTTTCGACAACTTAATTGCCACAAAACAAGAATTCGAAAACCATTGGCAAGTTGCTATTGAAGACAGTTGGTATGGCCGATTTTTAAGATAAGAATGACAAAATACGACTACATAATTGCAGGTGCAGGTTGTGCAGGTTTAAGCCTATTATACTCTCTTTTACAAGACCCTGTGTTGCAAAATCGGTCTATTTTAGTGATAGACAAAGACGATAAAAAAAGCAACGATAGAACTTGGTGTTTTTGGGAAAAAGAACCAGGCGTATTTGAAGCAATTGTACATGCCAAATGGCATACTTTAGAGTTTTTATCTACCAATTTCGAAAAAAAATTAGATTTAGGCACCTATACTTATAAAATGATACAAGGTATCGATTTTTATAACTTTGTAATTAATTTTTCGAAAAAATTCCAAAACGTAACTTTGCTGCAAGAAAACATTCTTTCTATAAATTCTGATGGAAATTTAGCAACCCTAACAACAAAAAACGCTGTTTACTCTGCAAACTATATTTTTAATTCTACCAATTTTTTCAATCCAAAAATAACCGAAGAAAATTCACTTTTACAACATTTTAAAGGTTGGGTTATTAAAACAAAAACACCTTCTTTTAATGCTAAAGTTGGGCGTTTAATGGACTTTAGAGTTTCGCAAGAAAATGGCGCCACTTTTATGTATGTTCTACCAACTTCTACAACCAAAGCTTTAGTAGAATACACCCTTTTTAGCCCTACCCTATTACACAAAGAAAAATATGCTTTAGAATTAAAAAAATACATTCGCCAAGAATTAAAAATAAATAATTACGAAATTGTTCACGAAGAATTTGGAGTTATACCCATGTCTTTGGCAAAGTTCGAGCAAAATCCAAAAGAAAATATTGTGAATATAGGAACAGCTGGCGGATTTACAAAAGCCAGTAGTGGTTATACATTTCAGTTCATTCAAAAAAAT
Source organism: Polaribacter batillariae (assembly GCF_017498485.1). Classification (NCBI taxonomy): domain Bacteria; kingdom Pseudomonadati; phylum Bacteroidota; class Flavobacteriia; order Flavobacteriales; family Flavobacteriaceae; genus Polaribacter; species Polaribacter batillariae. Next base: position 1,300,553 of record NZ_CP071795.1, read on the forward strand.
GTTGCCAAAATTGTGGCAAATTTAAAGGCAGATACCCCCCCAAAACAACCCCTATCTTTCAACCAAAAACGCTTTAATTGGTACGATAGAACATTAATTGATGTTTTGCTTTCAAAAAAATTATCAGGAAAATACATTTTTACTAAAATGTTTAAAAAAATATCTGCAGAAAAAATATTGGCTTTCTTAGGCAACGAAAGTTCGCTCGTAGAAGATATTTCTATAATAAAAACCCTACCTTTAAAACCCTTTTTAATCTCAGGAATTAAACAATTAATAAAATAAAGAAACTTTTAAACGGCACTTTTTTTTTGGGGTAACAATCTCTTACAAAACTAAGTTCGATATAAAAATTATAACAAAATACATAATTGTTTTTAAAATCAAGTATTTTGTTATACCTTTTTGAACTCGTAAAATTATAAAATTGAACAAGTATCCAGAAATTTTCTTAGAACAAAAAGTTCATAGAAAAACACCACAAATCTTTATCAAATTTAAATACAACGATTATTTAATTGGGTTGGTAAAAAACATAAAAGGTTCGCTGTGGAGTAAAACCCATAAGGCTTGGTACTTAAAAAATTCTAGAGAAAACAAACTACTTATTTGGCAAACATTTAAAAATGTTACCACAATACATACAAGTAAAATTTCTAAAAAAGAAACCTTCCAAAGAAATTTAACACAAAACCAAAAAACACTTTTAAACAATTTTTATCTTTATTTAAAAGGCAAAAGATACAGTAAAAGCACCGTACGAACTTATACCTTTTTTATTGCAGATTTTATAAGTTTTCATTCCTCTAAAAGCCTAGAAAGTCTTACCAGTAAAGATGTTGAATCTTTTATTGAAACCGTGTTTATACAACGTAAATATTCAATTAGCACACAAAGACAATTTATAAGTGCCGTTAAAATTTTTATTTGTTTTTGCCCAAACACAAAAATTAACAAACTTTCTTTAGAAAGACCTAAAAAGTCTAAACAATTGCCAAATGTGCTTTCTCAAGAAGAAGTTTTAGATATTATTAAAGTTACACAAAACGTAAAACACAGAACCATTATTACTTTAATTTACTCTTGCGGTTTACGAATAAGTGAGTTGATAAATTTAAAATTAGAAGATTTTAAAATTGATAGAAAGCAACTAGTTGTTAAAGAAGGAAAAGGAAGAAAAGATCGATATGTAAGTTTGGCAGATAGTTTTTTGCCTTTATTATCTAGCTACTACAACAGTTTTAAACCAAAATTTTATTTTGTTGAAGGACAAAGTGGAAAAAAATACAGTGCCGAGAGTGTGCGGCAATTTTTAAAAAGAAGTGCTTTTAAAGCAAATATTAGAAAAACGGTTACACCACATACATTAAGACATAGCTATGCAACACATTTATTAGAAAATGGGGTTGATATTCGCCATATTCAATTGTTGTTAGGACATGCCAGACCAGAAACTACAATGATTTATACACATGTAAAGCGTAAAGATTTAATGAACATTCAAAATCCGTTAGATGTTGCTTTACAGCAAACAAAAAATGTAAATAACAACAATAGAAATATTGTGTTATCCCGTAATTATAATTAAAAAAAACATATATTTGTTTGGATATAACTAGTTGTGAGCAATAAGTCAAACTTTTTGCTTTTTCATATTTACTATTCGGAATTTTTAGAAGCGGAATGTTTTACTTTTTAAATCAATTCGGAAATTGACTAGAAGGAAATTTCGGTTTACAAACTTATCGATTACATCGTGTGAGAGTTACACTATCAAAAACGTTGAAACGTTATTAAGTTTGTAAATTACGGTTTTTTTTTGAGAAAGTCAAATAAAAGATTGAATTTTAGTGATTTAAAAAGTAAAAGGTAGAGAGAATGAATTCCGATTATTTTTTGACGTAACCTTATACAGTTGGTATAAAGTTCATAAAAAAATAAACTAATAAGATATGAAAAGCGAATTATCGTAGCGTTTGACTGACTACGTAAATATGAAATTAGCCAACTAATTGCTATATTTACTGCACACAACAGCGCACATAGCAAATGAGCTTCGCTATTCACTTGCCATGTACGCATACGTTAGCCGTAATTTAAGAAATGAACGAAATAATCAACAATTTAACAAGAGACAATCATTTGCAAAAACTATTAATGAGTTTTGAAAATGCAATTGATATTCTTATCGTTAGTCCATTCATTTCAAACTCTTTTGACTTTTTCCCTTTTGCAAAATTGAAAAGAATTAAACGGTTGACAATAATAACAACTCTTAAACCTAAAGATTTAGACCAATACTCTAAAGTTCCTTTTTTCAAACAATTATTTGAATTTTGTAATAACTCTAATATTGAATTGAATCTTTTGATTGAAAACTCATTGCACGGAAAAGTTTATATTTCAAAATATGAAAATGGAGCTTCAGAAGCTATAATAACTTCAGCAAATTTTACAAACAATGGTTTAAGATTAAATAACGAATGGGGAACTAAAATTAGTAACCAAGAAAAAATATCCGAACTTGAAAATGGAATTTTAAGCAAGGTAATTTTGGAGCCATTAAAAGAAAAAGATATTGACCATTTTTTAGAACTGATTGCTAAAAACCCGAAAAAGGGAACTAATAGTAATCCAACAGATTTAGATTTAAGCAAGCAAATAGAATTAAAAGAGAATCCGTTTTTAGTTGAAAAAAATGTTAACTACTGGCTTAAACCGATTGGAGTTAGTGGAGACATAATTCCTTGGGATAGGGAATTTGATGAAATTGACAGCGATTTACATTTTTCCAAATTGAGACCAAAAGGAGTTAAAAAGAATGACATTCTCATTTGCTATGCAGTTGGACATTCAAATATTCTTTCAATCTATAAGGTCAAATCAGAAGTAAAATATACCGGAAATGAAAATGACAGATGGCCATACTATGTGATTGGAGAAAATCTAACACCTTTTTATGGACAAAATTGGAATTCTCAAAACATTACAATTACAAACCAAAAGAATGAAGTGATTAAACAAGGAAAATTCAATGTCACACCAAGCGGGAAAAATAGTTTTGGGAGTTTAATGCGTGGTGCAGACAAATTAAGACTGACACCTGAATTTGGGGAATATTTGATTGAAAAAATAGCAAAAATTGATAACGAAATAAAAACTACGGCTAACAATGGCTATAAGTAATTGCTTGTTCTCGCCTACTTCTGAAAATCCGCGCGGATTTTCAGTTTGGTGTGTACTTGTAAAGTTAAGTACTAACCCACGCAACTACTCATAGCCGAGACCGTTGTAAAAAACTGGCTGAATCGCGCCAAAAACAAATCAGTTCTCCAAAAATAACTTTTAGTTTTTTACCGTTTCGAAATCTGAAAAAAAATTGAATCCAAAAATGCGGAACACTCTCTCGCTCGCAAAATTCAGGCGGAATTTTGCAAACGATTAAAACTATAAAATACTGAAAATCAAATACTAAAGAAATTTTACTCAAATCCTGAAAATCATTTTGGGGGAATGCTTACTCAAACGCTGAATTTAGAAAGTTGGCGGAATTGAACAAAATCTGAAAAATTCTAAGCGTGAAAAAATCACTCAAAACGGAATTTATAACTGAATGAAAAAGTGAGAATTTTAAAAGCTGAAAAATAAATTACGGAAAATTAAACCCGCTTTTTACAACACCGCTTATAAAAAATTGCTACTTTTAGCCATATTAAAGTTGGTTGCTTTTTTTGCCTACTACTGAATTTCCTTCGGAAATTCCTCGCAGACAAAATCGCAACTTTCCATAAACAAATACGTTGTGAGCAATAAGTCAAACTTTTTGCTTTTTCATATTTACTATTCGGAATTTTTAGAAGCGGAATGTTTTACTTTTTAAATCAATTCGGAAATTGACTAGAAGGAAATTTCGGTTTACAAACTTATCGATTACATCGTGTGAGAGTTACACTATCAAAAACGTTGAAACGTTATTAAGTTTGTAAATTACGGTTTTTTTTTGAGAAAGTCAAATAAAAGATTGAATTTTAGTGATTTAAAAAGTAAAAGGTAGAGAGAATGAATTCCGATTATTTTTTGACGTAACCTTATACAGTTGGTATAAAGTTCATAAAAAAATAAACTAATAAGATATGAAAAGCGAATTATCGTAGCGTTTGACTGACTACGTAAATATGAAATTAGCCAACTAATTGCTATATTTACTGCACACAACAGCGCACATAGCAAATGAGCTTCGCTATTCACTTGCCATGTACGCATACGTTGTAAAAAACTGGCTGAATCATGCCAAAAACAAATCAGTTGTTTAAAAATAACTTTTAGTTTTTTACCGTTTCGAAATCTGAAAAAAAAATTGAATCCAAAAATGTGGAACACTCTCTCGCTCGCAAAATTCAGGCGGAATTTTGCAAACGATTAAAACTATAAAATACTGAAAATCAAATACTAAAGAAATTTTACTCAAATCCTGAAAATCATTTTGGCGGAATGCTTACTCAAACGCTGAATTTAGAAAGTTGGCGGAATTGAACAAAATCTGAAAAATTCTAAGCGTGAAAAAATCACTCAAAACGGAATTTATAACTGAATGAAAAAGTGAGAATTTTAAAAGCTGAAAAATAAATTACGGAAAATTAAACCCGCTTTTTACAACACCGCTTATAAAAAATTGCTACTTTTAGCCATATTAAAGTTGGTTGCTTTTTTTGCCTACTACTGAATTTCCTTCGGAAATTCCTCGCAGACAAAATCGCAACTTTCCATAAACAAATACGTTAGCAAAAACTGCTGATTTGCGCAAAAAAAGCATAAGCCCTTTAAGCCTGGTTTTTTATCAAAATTGTGATTTTAAACTCTGAATTTTAAAACGAAAGAAAAAGGAATTTTTAAAATGTGGAACACTCTCTCGCTCTCAAAATTCAGGCGGAATTTTGCAAATAGTTGGAATCGTAAAACGTGTGAATTCACTCAAACTCTGAAAAAATTAAAGGCGGAATTCTTACTCAATTTTTGAGTTTAAAACGTTTTTTGAATTAAGCAAAATGTAGAATTAAAATCTTTGCGGAAAATAAAAAAAACGTTGAAAAAAAACATAAAAACACGCATTTGCTAACACCGTTTATAAAAAATTGCTACTTTTAGCCTTATCAAAATTAGTTGCATTTTTGCCTACTACTGAATTTCCTTCGGAAATTCCTCGCAGACAAAATCGCAACTTTCCATAAACAAATACGTTGGCATTCATAGCCCATTCAAACTCCGAAAAGTGAATTTATAGTTTGGAAAAACTTGAATTTTAATGAGAAAAACTGAAAAATGCGGAACACTCTCTCGCTCGCAAAATTTTGAGAAATTGAGAAAAAATGAACTAAAAAATGCTTGAATTTACTCAAATCCTGAAAATCAGTTTCGCGGAATGCTTACTCAAACGCTGAATTTAAGAAACTTGCAGAATTGAGTAAATGCGGAAAATCAGAATTGCGGAAAATTCATTCTAATGCTGAATCAAAAACTTGGCGGAATAATCACTAAAAAACAGAATTATAAACTAAAAAAAACTACGAAATGCCAACACCGCTTATAAAAAATTGCTACTTTTAGCCTTATCAAAATTAGTTGCTTTTTTGCCTACTGCTGAATTTCCTTCGGAAATTCCTCGCAGACAAAATCGCAACTTTCCATAAACAAATACGTTGTGAGCAATAAGTCAAACTTTTTGCTTTTTCATATTTACTATTCGGAATTTTTAGAAGCGGAATGTTTTACTTTTTAAATCAATTCGGAAATTGACTAGAAGGAAATTTCGGTTTACAAACTTATCGATTACATCGTGTGAGAGTTACACTATCAAAAACGTTGAAACGTTATTAAGTTTGTAAATTACGGTTTTTTTTTGAGAAAGTCAAATAAAAGATTGAATTTTAGTGATTTAAAAAGTAAAAGGTAGAGAGAATGAATTCCGATTATTTTTTGACGTAACCTTATACAGTTGGTATAAAGTTCATAAAAAAATAAACTAATAAGATATGAAAAGCGAATTATCGTAGCGTTTGACTGACTACGTAAATATGAAATTAGCCAACTAATTGCTATATTTACTGCACACAACAGCGCACATAGCAAATGAGCTTCGCTATTCACTTGCCATGTACGCATACGTTAGCAAAAACTGCTGATTTGCGCAAAAAAAGCATAAGCCCTTTAAGCCTGGTTTTTTATCAAAATTGTGATTTTAAACTCTGAATTTTAAAACGAAAGAAAAAGGAATTTTTAAAATGTGGAACACTCTCTCGCTCTCAAAATTCAGGCGGAATTTTGCAAATAGTTGGAATCGTAAAACGTGTGAATTCACTCAAACTCTGAAAAAATTAAAGGCGGAATTCTTACTCAATTTTTGAGTTTAAAACGTTTTTTGAATTAAGCAAAATGTAGAATTAAAATCTTTGCGGAAAATAAAAAAAACGTTGAAAAAAAACATAAAAACACGCATTTGCTAACACCGTTTATAAAAAATTGCTACTTTTAGCCTTATCAAAATTAGTTGCATTTTTGCCTACTACTGAATTTCCTTCGGAAATTCCTCGCAGACAAAATCGCAACTTTCCATAAACAAATACGTTGGCATTCATAGCCCATTCAAACTCCGAAAAGTGAATTTATAGCTTGGAAAAACTTGAATTTTAATGAGAAAAACTGAAAAATGCGGAACACTCTCTCGCTCGCAAAATTTTGAGAAATTGAGAAAAAATGAGCCAAAAAATGTTTGAATTTACTCAAATCCTGAAAATCAGTTTCGCGGAATGCTTACTCAAACGCTGAATTTAAAAAACTTGCAGAATTGAGTAAATGCGGAAAATCAGAATTGCGGAAAATTCATTCTAATGCTGAATCAAAAACTTGGCGGAATAATCACTAAAAAACAGAATTATAAACTAAAAAAAACTACGAAATGCCAACACCGCTTATAAAAAATTGCTACTTTTAGCCTTATCAAAATTAGTTGCTTTTTTGCCTACTGCTGAATTTCCTTCGGAAATTCCTCGCAGACAAAATCGCAACTTTCCATAAACAAATACGTTGTAAGCAAGCTGAAAAAAGCCACCACACGGGCAAGCACATTTCATTTTGCTCGTGCCTCACAAAATAAAAAGAGCTTGCCCTTTCCCACCGCCACCCATAAATAAGATGATTGCAATTTGGAATATTTCCATATATTTGCTAAATATCAGCAAGATTAAAGATAGCAAGATAGAATAATGGCAACATTCGGAGAATTTTTAAGGTCAGAAAGAGATAGAAAGGGATTAAATCAAAGTGATTTTGGTCAAGAAGTTGGAGTTATAATGACGGACATAAGTAAAATAGAGAACGGACATAAAAAATTTCCTTATGCTAATCTTCAAAGACTTGCGGACTTTTTAAAAAAAGATATTGAAGAATTAAAAAACTTATACGTTGCGGACATTTTAGTTGACGAAGTGCATAAATATAATTGTTCGGATTCTGTTTTTTCAGTTGCAGAATCCCAATCAAAATATTTAAGAAACAAGAATGTAAAACAAGGTACATTAGGATTGTAAAATGGCAAAAAAAAGAAAAAACGAATCTAAAGTTGATATTGACCTATTCAACTATTTGTCAAATACTAAGAAATATTATAATTCTTGGGAGACAAAAAAAACGTCCAATTCATACATTCAGACTGTTTTAGATACTTCTAGTAAAAGCGGAACAGGATTTCGTGGAGAACCTGATTTGATTTATGTAAATGAAAATAAGAAAATCTTAATTCTTGTTGAAAATAAAGATTCGATTGGAGACCACGAATCGAAAAAAAGAAATAAACCTAAAGATTTCGCTGTAGACGGAGCAATTCATTATACCTCATTTTTTCTCGAAGAAAACCTTGATAATATAAACTCTTCTTTAAAGAAACATTTTAAAGATTGGTCAATAATCGGAATTGCATTTTCAGGTGACATAAATGACGAATACAATCATTTAGTTACAACATTTATAATTTCCGAAAATGAACTAAAAGATATTGAGACCAAAGAAATTCTTGATGAAGAGGATTATTTAGCTTTTTTTGAGAATATTGATATTGAAAGTATTTCGAAGAATATTTCGAAATCCTCTAGTGAAATAAATAGAATTCTTAGAACATTAGATTCCCAAAAGAGACCTATACTTTTAAGTGCACTAATGATTTGTCTTTATGACAAAGATAATGTTGCAAATGACTTTAAAAGAAGTTACAGTAATTGGTCAACCGCAAACATTATTAGAAATATTCCAACAACTATACTTGATATTCTTACTAACGAAAGTATAGATACTGATAAAATAAATACTCTTATAAATGAACTTGCATTTATAACAACTGATAACGATTTAAATTCTTCTGATATCTTGAAAGATATCCTTAAAGAGCTAGAAAACAATGTAATTCCATTATTCAACAAAAAAACCAACTATGATATAATTGGTAAATTTTACGAAGAGTTTTTGAGATATGCAGGTGTTGCTAATGTTAAGAAAGGAATAGTTTTAACACCTAGTCATATCACACAATTGTTTACGGAACTCGTTGATTTTCGTACAAATGATGTGATTTTTGATACTTGTTGTGGAACAGGAGCATTTCTCATATCAGGAATGAATAAATTAGTTAAAGAAATTGAAAACTCTAACCTAACTAATAAAAGAGAACGAATTGAAACCTTAAAGCAGAACCAATTAGTTGGCTTTGAAAATAGCAGTACAATGTATTCTCTTGCAATTTCGAATATGTTATTTAGAGGAGATGGTAAGTCTAGAATTTATCACGTTGATGCATTTTCTGAAAAAGCCACAGATGTACTGATAAATTTAAGACAAGAAGGAATTACACCTACAATTGGTTTCATTAATCCGCCATACGGAGGAAAAGATAATAATACAAACCCAACTAAAAAAGAGATTCAATTTCTTGAATCCCTCTTAGATAACGTAAGTCGTTTTGGAGTAATTATAGCACCTCTTTCTACTTATTTTAAAGATGATGTTATAAGGAATAGAATTCTGTCGAAACATACCTTAAAATACGTTATCAATATGCCAGGGGAATTGTTTCAACCAAATGCTGCAACGCATACTGCTGTTGCAGTTTTCGAAACTAACTTTCCTCATAATAATAAAGAGGTTGTATTCTACAATTTAGAGGATGACGGATTTATTCTTTCTAAGAACAGAGGAAGAACAGATGTTCTTAATAAATGGAATCCAATAAAAAAGGATGTCCTCAATAAAATTGACAATGCTAAATCCCTTCAAGATAATTTAACTTTAGTTCAAACTAAAATATCTTCAAATGATGAATGGATAATTCAAGCCCATTCAAAAACGGATTACCACCATTTAAGTGAAAAATCCTTTGTAAAAAGTATCAAGCAGTATTTGATATTTTCTTTAAAATTCAAGCTAAACCTACTTAATAAAGATATAGATGAAATTACTTTACTTGAACTTTTGGATGATAGCATAAAAAGAGAACCTGAAATTTTGAAGTCGTCATTAACATTTGAATTTGATACTTGGAAGGAATTTAATTTTTACGATGTATTTAAATTTCAAAGAGGTAAACGATTAACCAAACTAGACCAAAATGATGGAGATATAGCATACATTTCTTCTACAAAAGAAAATAATGGAATTGACAATTACATATCACCACCTGATTATATGACGGTTTATAATAATTCTATGACAATTAATAATAGCGGAAGTGTTGGTTATGTGTTTTATCATAATTATGATTTTGTGGCTTCAGACCATTGTACCGTTATTTCAATTCTTGACGAAAAGATTGAATTGAATGAATACATAGCCATATTCTTAAAACCAATTATTGAATCGATTAAACCCAAATACAATTTTGCCAGAGAAATTAGTGATTACAGACTAAACAAAGAAAAGATTTCATTGCCGGTTGACAAAAATGGAAAACCGAATTGGAAATATATGGAAGACTATATAAAATCATTGCCTTATTCGTCTTCGTTATAATCCCAACAGCAATGCTCAAGCACATTGCAATCCTCGTTCCTGCGGTTGCAAAGAGCTTTCACGCCAACACTCACTTCTGAATAAACAGAAAAACCTCGGAAAAACCAAGCAGAACGGAGAAAGCCAGCTTACAACAATGTATAAAAATAATAGCGGTTTAATCGCTAAAATGAAAGTTAGTAAATATTAAGAAGGTCTGTGTTTAACCGAAAAGTTAGTGCTTTAAAATCCGCTACTATTCTTATACTAGACCGTTGGCATTCATAGCCCATTCAAACTCCGAAAAGTGAATTTATAGTTTGGAAAAACTTGAATTTTAATGAGAAAAACTGAAAAATGCGGAACACTCTCTCGCTCGCAAAATTTTGAGAAATTGAGAAAAAATGAACTAAAAAATGCTTGAATTTACTCAAATCCTGAAAATCAGTTTCGCGGAATGCTTACTCAAACGCTGAATTTAAGAAACTTGCAGAATTGAGTAAATGCGGAAAATCAGAATTGCGGAAAATTCATTCTAATGCTGAATCAAAAACTTGGCGGAATAATCACTAAAAAACAGAATTATAAACTAAAAAAAACTACGAAATGCCAACACCGCTTATAAAAAATTGCTACTTTTAGCCTTATCAAAATTAGTTGCTTTTTTGCCTACTGCTGAATTTCCTTCGGAAATTCCTCGCAGACAAAATCGCAACTTTCCATAAACAAATACGTTGTAAAAAACTGGCTGAATCGCGCCAAAAACAAATCAGTTCTCCAAAAATAACTTTTAGTTTTTTACCGTTTCGAAATCTGAAAAAAAATTGAATCCAAAAATGCGGAACACTCTCTCGCTCGCAAAATTCAGGCGGAATTTTGCAAACGATTAAAACTATAAAATACTGAAAATCAAATACTAAAGAAATTTTACTCAAATCCTGAAAATCATTTTGGGGGAATGCTTACTCAAACGCTGAATTTAGAAAGTTGGCTGAATTGAGCAAAATCTGAAAAATCCTAAGCGTGAAAAAATCACTCAAAACGGAATTTATAACTGAATGAAAAAGTGAGAATTTTAAAAACTGAAAAATAAATTACGGAAAATTAAACCCGCTTTTTACAACACCGCTTATAAAAAATTGCTACTTTTAGCCTCATCAAAGTTGGTTGCTTTTTTGCCTACTGCTGAATTTCCTTCGGAAATTCCTCGCAGACAAAATCGCAACTTTCCATAAACAAATACGTTGGCGGTAATTAAAAACTGAAAAATGTCACAATATAAATGCATACTCTTAATCTTAATTTTTGCTCTTTCCTGCAAAACAGACAAGGATAATACGAATAGAAAAGAAAGTAAGATTGATTTGGAAATTGATACAGATAAATCGCTATCTCTAATTTCAAAAGTTGACACTATTTTTGACACCAATGCACCTAAAAGAATAACAAGGAATATCAAATTGGATAGTCAAGGAAACTTACTAATTGCAGCTTATGACGATATAATTAGATACAATGGAGATTCATTTAGTCTATTAAACAAACCCGAGAGTTTAAAAAGCTGGTATGCATTTGATGTTTTAGAAGATAGTAAAGGGAATATTTGGATAGCAAGTGACCAATCAGGAGTATTTCGGATTGATTCTCAAACTGGTACTGTTAAAAATTTTACGACAGAAGATGGACTCGGCCATTTAAGAAATATGTGCATTTATGAAGACAAGGATGGAAATATTTGGGTAGGTGGCCAAGGAGGTTTGAGTAAATATGACGGAATAAAGTTTAGGAATTTTACAATCAAAGACGGATTACCTCATAATGACATTAACACAATTCTTGAGGATAATAAAGGAAATATTTGGTTTGGGACAAGAGGAAATGCGGGACTTTTCAATGGACATACATTTTCTGAATTAAAAAATAATGAGGGCAAATCATTTTTCAATGTTTGGTCAATCATTGAGGACAAATCAGATAATGTATGGTTAGTTGATAGTAGTGGTCTTTGGAAATATAGTAATGAGACCTTTATTTATAAAAAACAAAATGTTTGGAAAATTTACGAGGATTCGAAACGTGATTTTTGGCATACAGGAATGCTTAATGGAGGAGCTTCGACGCTCAAGCATATTGAAGGAGACACAATAAACAATAACGATTTTGATGTGACGGAGGTTTTTAAATCAGAAAAAATGTTTTTTGGAATAGTGGAAGATAAAAAAGGTAATATATGGATAGGTGGTGGAGATGGAATTTGGTTATACAATGGTAAAACTGTTGAATATTACACAGGAACTAAAAAAATAAAATAACTACCGCCAACAATGGCTATAAGTAATTGCTTGTTCTCGCCTACTTCTGAAAATCCTCGCAGATTTTCAGTTTGGTGTGTACTTGCAAAGTTAACTGCTAAACCACGCAACTACTCATAGCCGAGACCGTTAGCCGTAATTTAAGAAATGAACGAAATAATCAACAATTTAACAAGAGACAATCATTTGCAAAAACTATTAATGAGTTTTGAAAATGCAATTGATATTCTTATCGTTAGTCCATTCATTTCAAACTCTTTTGACTTTTTCCCTTTTGCAAAATTGAAAAGAATTAAACGGTTGACAATAATAACAACTCTTAAACCTAAAGATTTAGACCAATACTCTAAAGTTCCTTTTTTCAAACAATTATTTGAATTTTGTAATAACTCTAATATTGAATTGAATCTTTTGATTGAAAACTCATTGCACGGAAAAGTTTATATTTCAAAATATGAAAATGGAGCTTCAGAAGCTATAATAACTTCAGCAAATTTTACAAACAATGGTTTAAGATTAAATAACGAATGGGGAACTAAAATTAGTAACCAAGAAAAAATATCCGAACTTGAAAATGGAATTTTAAGCAAGGTAATTTTGGAGCCATTAAAAGAAAAAGATATTGACCATTTTTTAGAACTGATTGCTAAAAACCCGAAAAAGGGAACTAATAGTAATCCAACAGATTTAGATTTAAGCAAGCAAATAGAATTAAAAGAGAATCCGTTTTTAGTTGAAAAAAATGTTAACTACTGGCTTAAACCGATTGGAGTTAGTGGAGACATAATTCCTTGGGATAGGGAATTTGATGAAATTGACAGCGATTTACATTTTTCCAAATTGAGACCAAAAGGAGTTAAAAAGAATGACATTCTCATTTGCTATGCAGTTGGACATTCAAATATTCTTTCAATCTATAAGGTCAAATCAGAAGTAAAATATACCGGAAATGAAAATGACAGATGGCCATACTATGTGATTGGAGAAAATCTAACACCTTTTTATGGACAAAATTGGAATTCTCAAAACATTACAATTACAAACCAAAAGAATGAAGTGATTAAACAAGGAAAATTCAATGTCACACCAAGCGGGAAAAATAGTTTTGGGAGTTTAATGCGTGGTGCAGACAAATTAAGACTGACACCTGAATTTGGGGAATATTTGATTGAAAAAATAGCAAAAATTGATAACGAAATAAAAACTACGGCTAACAATGGCTATAAGTAATTGCTTGTTCTCGCCTACTTCTGAAAATCCGCGCGGATTTTCAGTTTGGTGTGTACTTGTAAAGTTAAGTACTAACCCACGCAACTACTCATAGCCGAGACCGTTGGCATTCATAGCCCATTCAAACTCCGAAAAGTGAATTTATAGTTTGGAAAAACTTGAATTTTAATGAGAAAAACTGAAAAATGCGGAACACTCTCTCGCTCGCAAAATTTTGAGAAATTGAGAAAAAATGAACTAAAAAATGCTTGAATTTACTCAAATCCTGAAAATCAGTTTCGCGGAATGCTTACTCAAACGCTGAATTTAAGAAACTTGCAGAATTGAGTAAATGCGGAAAATCAGAATTGCGGAAAATTCATTCTAATGCTGAATCAAAAACTTGGCGGAATAATCACTAAAAAACAGAATTATAAACTAAAAAAAACTACGAAATGCCAACACCGCTTATAAAAAATTGCTACTTTTAGCCTTATCAAAATTAGTTGCTTTTTTGCCTACTGCTGAATTTCCTTCGGAAATTCCTCGCAGACAAAATCGCAACTTTCCATAAACAAATACGTTGTAAAAAACTGGCTGAATCGCGCCAAAAACAAATCAGTTCTCCAAAAATAACTTTTAGTTTTTTACCGTTTCGAAATCTGAAAAAAAATTGAATCCAAAAATGCGGAACACTCTCTCGCTCGCAAAATTCAGGCGGAATTTTGCAAACGATTAAAACTATAAAATACTGAAAATCAAATACTAAAGAAATTTTACTCAAATCCTGAAAATCATTTTGGGGGAATGCTTACTCAAACGCTGAATTTAGAAAGTTGGCTGAATTGAGCAAAATCTGAAAAATCCTAAGCGTGAAAAAATCACTCAAAACGGAATTTATAACTGAATGAAAAAGTGAGAATTTTAAAAACTGAAAAATAAATTACGGAAAATTAAACCCGCTTTTTACAACACCGCTTATAAAAAATTGCTACTTTTAGCCTTATCAAAATTAGTTGCTTTTTTGCCTACTGCTGAATTTCCTTCGGAAATTCCTCGCAGACAAAATCGCAACTTTCCATAAACAAATACGTTAGCCACAAGCAAACCAAGACCTTATGAAAATAGCGTTCCATTTTGACTCACAACACGAATCGCTAGCGACTTTCTACGGACTCGATTTACAAGAAAAAATTTTTAGACTAATTTTAAATCATAGAAACCTATCTGCCAACTCAAAAGTTTTTGTTGGAGACTTGCTAATGATGATGATAGCAAGAGATAAAACAACAATCAGCGAAACTCAATTTTCATACTCGTTTAATGAAGAAAAATATTTGAATGTGTTCTATCATTGGGCAAATCCTCAAAATGTCACGTGGAAAAGATACTCTGAAGAAAATATTGAACATTCTTTCGGAAAAGATATTTACGTGATTTGCTTTGAAAGTATAGACCTAAAAACTGCTGAATATCTTAATACTGAACTAGAAAATAATCCAGCTTACCTCGGAGCTCTCGAAGTTGATGACTCATCCGAAATTCATTGGATTCTTTATAGTCAATCATTAATTGCACTAGGTCGAATTCACAACGATGAATTCAACTTATTTCATCAACCAGAAGATGACACAGAGGACTTATTGATTAACGATTACGAAACCTTTGGTTTTAAAAAAATAAATCCAGAATCCTTAAATGGACGTTACACAATATTTGATACTTATTCGAATTTTGAAGAGGCAAGAAGAATAGCGGAATGGAAAAGAAATTCAGGCGGGCTTTTAGCTTTTATTGCGGATGAAATAGTTTCAAAACTTTCTGACATTGCGCCTGATATTGGCAACAAATTATGGTCTGCACTTAAAACATTTGAGGATTCTGAAACTAATGAACAGCTTGCCCAAGTAACCGCTTCTTGCCGAAGAATTTTCGAATATGTAGTCGATTGTATATTCCCACCATCAGATGAAAAAATGGATGGTCATTCTTTAAAAGCTGATAAATATAAGAATCGCCTTTTTGCATATGCAGATACTTCGAGAAAGAGCAGTACAAACATTGATTTGATTGTCGCCACAACCAAAACTTTATTTGAACAATGGGATAAACTGAATAGTTTAGCGAATAAAGGAGTGCATAGTGAAGTATTTCGAGCCGAAACCAGACGATGTCTATTAAGGACAATAATGTTATTAGACGACATAGTTTCTTTAAAAGAAAAACCATTTGACATAAAGCCAAATTTGAACTTTGATGATATATTCGGCAAAAATGCCAGTGGCTAACAATGTATATAAAAAATAGCGCAAGTCATTGCTAATACAAAGGTTTGGGCATTTGTGGAAAGTCGCCAAATTTTTAAATTTGACGATTTCCAGTGAAAAAATAAATAGTAAAATTTAAAAATTCGGCTTGTGTTTAATCCGAAAAGTAACAGTTTGTTTTCAGCGCTACTTTTCATATACGGAGCCGTTAGCCGTAATTTAAGAAATGAACGAAATAATCAACAATTTAACAAGAGACAATCATTTGCAAAAACTATTAATGAGTTTTGAAAATGCAATTGATATTCTTATCGTTAGTCCATTCATTTCAAACTCTTTTGACTTTTTCCCTTTTGCAAAATTGAAAAGAATTAAACGGTTGACAATAATAACAACTCTTAAACCTAAAGATTTAGACCAATACTCTAAAGTTCCTTTTTTCAAACAATTATTTGAATTTTGTAATAACTCTAATATTGAATTGAATCTTTTGATTGAAAACTCATTGCACGGAAAAGTTTATATTTCAAAATATGAAAATGGAGCTTCAGAAGCTATAATAACTTCAGCAAATTTTACAAACAATGGTTTAAGATTAAATAACGAATGGGGAACTAAAATTAGTAACCAAGAAAAAATATCCGAACTTGAAAATGGAATTTTAAGCAAGGTAATTTTGGAGCCATTAAAAGAAAAAGATATTGACCATTTTTTAGAACTGATTGCTAAAAACCCGAAAAAGGGAACTAATAGTAATCCAACAGATTTAGATTTAAGCAAGCAAATAGAATTAAAAGAGAATCCGTTTTTAGTTGAAAAAAATGTTAACTACTGGCTTAAACCGATTGGAGTTAGTGGAGACATAATTCCTTGGGATAGGGAATTTGATGAAATTGACAGCGATTTACATTTTTCCAAATTGAGACCAAAAGGAGTTAAAAAGAATGACATTCTCATTTGCTATGCAGTTGGACATTCAAATATTCTTTCAATCTATAAGGTCAAATCAGAAGTAAAATATACCGGAAATGAAAATGACAGATGGCCATACTATGTGATTGGAGAAAATCTAACACCTTTTTATGGACAAAATTGGAATTCTCAAAACATTACAATTACAAACCAAAAGAATGAAGTGATTAAACAAGGAAAATTCAATGTCACACCAAGCGGGAAAAATAGTTTTGGGAGTTTAATGCGTGGTGCAGACAAATTAAGACTGACACCTGAATTTGGGGAATATTTGATTGAAAAAATAGCAAAAATTGATAACGAAATAAAAACTACGGCTAACAATGGCTATAAGTAATTGCTTGTTCTCGCCTACTTCTGAAAATCCGCGCGGATTTTCAGTTTGGTGTGTACTTGTAAAGTTAAGTACTAACCCACGCAACTACTCATAGCCGAGACCGTTGTGCAACATTTCAAGCAAGATTGAATGAATAAGGTAATTTCAACATTGATACTTATTTCCATTCCGATTTTATCCACCGGACAGAATTTAATTGACAGTCTCGAGTCAAAGGCCATCAATAATCAGAAACCCGAAAAATGGAATCTGGAACTTTTGGAGATGTACAAAGAAAATGCCGAGGGCGAAAAAACGGAGCCCCTGCATGACTTCGCCTTCCCCGTGGAGGAATATGACTACTATGTTTTTACCAAACCGTTCCACTTTCAAATCGGAGATTCACATTTTTCCGGAATCGCATTTGGAGAAAATAGAGAGATATCGAAGGGCAAATACGAATTTAAACATGAAATGGCCATAATTTTTCATACCGGAGAACAAGACATCCAAATCAATGGTCAGGCATCTTCCCGCAATTACCCATATTTATTAGGTCAAGGACAGATCGGACTAGAAAATGTATTTGACTTTATCGGTATCAAAAGCGTCAAAGAGGATTCGGGTTACATTTTGGTAAATCTCAAAACATTTGACTTGCGCTTTGGGCAGACGGTCATAATATTTCCGAACAAAGACAATTCATTTTACTACCTACAATCAAGAGAAGAACCGGAAACGGACAAAAAATTCGACGAATTCATTGATAGATTAAAAAAAGATGACCGAATACCCGAGATGATTGAACTCCGGACTAAATAAACCGGTGACGCCTATCGAAAATTCATACATTAAAAATATAAATACAAAGAATTTGCTACGTGATTACTTTGATTGAAACCTTTACAAACAACTATAACAGGAGAAAAAACGTTGCACAACAAAGTACTGTGGTAAAAAACAAGTAAAAACTCATTAATTTTTTACGAAAGTACTTTTATAATTTTCATCATATATTAATCCTGATTTTGCTATTGCAAAGACCTGTTTTAGTAGTTTATTACAGACTGCGATTAAGGCTAATTTTTTGCTCTTTCCCTTGGCTACGATTCGTTGATAAAGATCTCGACAAGCCTTGTTGTATTTGCACGCATTAAAACTACACATAAACAATAAATTTCTTAGTTTTTGATTCCCTATTTTACTTATTCTCGATCGTCCTTTTACACTACTACCACTTTGTCTAATTGTTGGCGTTAGACCTGCATAACTACACAATTCACTACCACTCGTAAAACGCTCAAATCCATCGGTTAAAACTACTAACATTAAAGAGGTTTTGGGACCAATGCCTGGGATGCTTTTTAAACGTGTTAAAACATCGTTATGAACTTCTTTTACTAAAATTAATAGGTCTTCTTCTATCGTTTTTATTTCTTTCTCAACATGTTTTAAACTGCGTTTTAAAGACCTCACAACAGATTTACTTGGTGTACCTAAAACGGCTTCGCCATGTAATTTATTTTTCAGCATAGTGCTCTGCTTTGTATATGCTGAAAGGGTTCTTGTCATTTGTAAACATTCCAGCTGATGTTTAGAATTGCCTTTCCACAACTTTAATTTAACCTGCTTTGCATACTCACAAATTAGTTTAGAATCGCTCTTATCTGTCTTTATTTTAGACAATTTCATTTGAATAAAACGTTTTACCGATAATGGATTTTCTACCGATAATTTAAAACCTTTTTCTTGTAAATAATAGGCTAATTGGTAATGATAATAACCGGTAGCTTCCATCACGCAATGACTCTTTAAATCTAATAATTTTACAAACTTTTTAAAGCCTGTTAAATTGTTTTTAAACTGGTAATAATTGCCATCTGAATCTGTGACATCAAAAAATAAATGACTGATGTCTATTCCAAAATATTTAATATCTTTATTCATAAATAAATGTTTTTACGAAAGGACATACTACGCGAGTTTCAACGACTTAAAAGCGAGGTCTAAAAGCCTCATAGAACTGTACGAAATCTGTGTAGAAAAGAGAGGGGATTTTCAATGTTGACGAAGTCTATGCTTCTGCGTGTATATTAACCTTACTCCTCTCTTTTGTCTTTTCTTAATTATGTTCAAATTTAATGAATTACAAACTTAAGACGTGTAAAAAAATTGCTGGTAAAAGCCTACTTGCGAAAGTCCTCGCGGACTTTCTTGGTTGGTAATTATTTACTAAATTAGTTGCTTAAAACACGCAACAAACCATATACAACAACGTTGGCATTCATAGCCCATTCAAACTCCGAAAAGTGAATTTATAGCTTGGAAAAACTTGAATTTTAATGAGAAAAACTGAAAAATGCGGAACACTCTCTCGCCCGCAAAACTTTGAAAAATTGAGAAAAAATGAGCCAAAAAATGCTTGAATTTACTCAAACTCTGAAAATCAGTTTGGCGGAATGCTTACTCAAACGCTGAATTTAAAAAACTTGCAGAATTGAGTAAATGCGGAAAATCAGAATTGCGGAAAATTCATTCTAATGCTGAATCAAAAACTTGGCGGAATAATCACTAAAAAACAGAATTATAAACTAAAAAAAACTACGAAATGCCAACACCGCTTATAAAAAATTGCTACTTTTAGCCTTATCAAAGTTGGTTGCTTTTTTGCCTACTGCTGAATTTCCTTCGGAAATTCCTCGCAGACAAAATCGCAACTTTCCATAAACAAATACGTTAGCAAAAACTGCTGATTTGCGCAAAAAAAGCATAAGTCCTTTAAGCCAGTTTTTCTATCAAAATTGTGATTTTAAACTCTGAATTTTAAAACGAAGGAAAAAGGAATTTTAAAAATGTGGAACACTCTCTCGCTCGCAAAATTCAGGCGGAATTTTGCAAATAGTTGGAATTGTAAAACGTGTGAATTCACTCAAACTCTGAAAAAATTAAAGGCGGAATTCTTACTCAATTTTTGAGTTTAAAACGTTTTCGGAATTAAGCAAAATGCGGAATTAAAATCTTTGCGGAAAATAAAAAAAACGTTGAAAAAAACATAAAAACACGCATTTGCTAACACCGCTTATAAAAAATTGGGTAATGGTGCCAAAAATAGTTGGTGTTTTTTTCAAAAACATTTACTATTTTATCGGCATTAATCTGAAGAGGAGATAAGCTCTGCTGAGGAGCAACTTATTAGCAATAAGATTAATCTTATACAGAAATAAAAAGGACTTTTATCAGAGTCCTTTTTTTATTTCTGGTAAGTTGTATGGCTTAAAAAACCTACGTTTTGTTTTTAAAGTATAAATACCACATTATATATTGTTTTCTATGTGTATAGGATAATCCTCTATGAATGTTTAAATGTCCTTTCATATGTCCGAAAAAAGACTCAATAGAGTTGGTAGATTTAGGTATTCTAGGGTTATCTAAATAATGAAACATGTTAGGCAATGCTCTCTTTATGGACATAAAAGATCGACGAACCATTTTATGGGTATACCAGTACCTTCCAGTTTCTAAATTATAGCTTTTTTCATTGATATAGCCTTTGTATTTCTCATACCAATTATGAAGTTTTAATAGCCAAAAACTTAATTGAAAATGTGACGTAATTAAATGCATTTCAGAAGTTATTTTCTTTAAGTCTTGACCTGCAAAACTCTTGGGGTGTTTGGTTAGCCATATCCTGCAATCTCTTTGTATATGTACTAAACAGCGTTGTAAAATGACATTTGGGATTACTTTTTTTACTGCCTTTAATATAGATTTGTGCCCATCGCTTGTAATACTTTCAATCTGTACACCTAGTGCTAGTAAATTTTCTAAATCCTCTTTAATTTCCAAATAATGTTCACCATTTGTTAGTCTGTAGAGTTGTGTGAATTTTATAGTTGCATCTCTGTACAAAACTAGGCAAATTCCATTGCTAAAATAAGTTGCGTCTATCAATAAGTTTACTTTCTCTGATGGATAAACGGAGAGCCTTGGAGGCTTTGACAAATAGTTGTCAAAATAACGTTTAAGCGTTCTTACTGAATAACCACTTTCTTTTGAAATTTCTTGTATTGTTCTTCTTTTTATAATCCATTTTTCGAACCAAATAAATCGATTAGATTCTTGTACTGATTGGTTGTGAAATGTAAATAATATGCTACAAGAATTGCACTTATAACGTTGTTTGTTTTTTTGTTTACCCCCATTTAATTGTGTCGAGACTTTGGCAAGCCCAACAACGCTTTTTTTTGATGTTTTCATCATACAAAAAAAGTTTATTGAAACCAGTTTCAATAAACTTTTAATTTGCACAGTATTTATAAGGGTTTCAAAAGATTTTACCAACTATTTTTGGCTAT
Organism: Polaribacter batillariae; assembly: GCF_017498485.1. NCBI lineage: Bacteria > Pseudomonadati > Bacteroidota > Flavobacteriia > Flavobacteriales > Flavobacteriaceae > Polaribacter > Polaribacter batillariae. Next base: position 1,322,013 of record NZ_CP071795.1, read on the forward strand.
TAAGCCAAAAATTGCTACTTTTAGCCTTATCAAAATTAGTTGCATTTTTGCCTACTACTGAATTTCCTTCGGAAATTCCTCGCAGACAAAATCGCAACTTTCCATAAACAAATACGTTATGCCACATTATGACCCGTCCAGAAATAAGTCTAAATAGAGTTAAAAAAATAGCAAACGGACAAAATTTGTCCCTCAAACATATTTATTTTGTAAGAATAATTAATCTATAAAACCTCTGAGACAAAAAATTAAAATATATCACAATGTTTAACTTAAAAAATGAAAACCTATGAAATAGATTAACAAAAACATCTCAGAGGAAATCTTTGTTATTTGAGATTACAGCCTTAAAATTCTGTTTGTTTTGCAAAAGTAAAACTCCTCGCTGAACTAAAAAAATAACACAAACTTATTTTAAGAGAGTAAAGCTCTCAATAACAATTAAAAATTTCATAAATGAAATCAAAAATTTTAACAAGTTTAGGAATAGCCGTAATTGCCATGGCATTATTTTTAAACACAAATTCTATCAATGACAACAAATCTAATTTAGATTTAGCTAGTTTTATAAGTCTAAATACCGCTAACGCTGAAGGTGGATATTCATGTACTGTAACTAGTACTTGTTTCATGGGTTTTGGTACTGTAAGTGGTTCAGTAAGTTGTAGTGGCAGTACTTGTTCAAGAGGTTCTGAATGGGTAAAATGTGATGGAAAAAAAACGGAATGTTAATTTATGACCTAAACCAACGTAGAGTTGCTGTGGCAACTCTACGTTTTATAAACAAATATATATGAGAATTAAAGCACTGCTATTATGTGTATTTTGCATTATTATATCTTCTTGTTCGAAACACAAAGGAATTGAAATTTCTAAATTAAAAAAAGAGAGAGTTATTGAGCGACTTTCGGATTCTTCTTTTATTTATGATGTTCGAGCTATTATTAATTATAATGAAGATATTTATTTATCAGATTATAAAAGAAATCAAGTAATTGTATTAGATGAATCATTAAAACTAAAAAAAACATTAGGTTCAGCAGGAAAAGGTCCTGGGGAATTTATTGGTCCTTCGCAATTATTTATTGATAATGATACAATTTACGTAATGAACGACGGACACAGAACTATTGAAGCTTTTGATTTTTTTAAACATCAAAAAACAATTTCTCCTCCCAAAGAAATTAGATTATCAGCTGAGAAAAAGTTTGTTAAATCAAATAACTATTTTTATTTGTCAAATGTAAATTCCCATGGAAGTATAAGTAGATACAATTCATATAACAAGAATATCAAACAATTTGGGTTAATAGAAAAGTATAGAACAGAAAAAGAAACCCGAATAAAGAACGGTAAATATATTTTAAAATATCAGGATTTTATTATAGCTGTTTCAGACAATAAACCAAAATTAGAAATGTATAATATGACAGGTGACTTTGTTTTAGAATTTGATTACAGAAGTATCAAATCTGTTTCAAATACTATGGACTATATTGAAAAACAAAAACAGGAAGAAAATAGTTATTATGAGTTTGTTTCAGATGCATATTTGTTTTCAGATAAGCTCTATTTATTAACTCTTTTTTATAATCAGAATAAGATGTTTTCAAATAAAGTGCTAGAGATTGAAATAAACAATACTGCTTTTAGAGCATCTAGATTATTAGATTTAGGCAATGACTGGTTTGAATCTATTTGTATTACAAAAGGTACTTTATTGGCTTCAAATGGTTCTCTAGTAGAATTTAAATTAAAATAATTTCTTCTTATGGTAAAAGAAAGGACAGTTATTTTAATTATGATTATTTCCCTTATTTTTTCATGTAAAAAAAGCATAAAAAATAGTGAAGTCATAATAGATAAATCAAACAATGATGAATTTGTGAAAAAATTAGAAAAACAAATGTCATTTATCAAAGGAAAAAAAATCAGTTCTCTGTCTAAAATTGTAGGAGATACTATTAATACTTCTAATAAAGTATTTTTCTTATATAACGGATTTGACTGTGAAGTCTGTATAGATATAGGTTATGAAATAGGGAAAAAAATAGATTCAATAAATAATGGTAAACTTGTAAACATCATTTCATCTTCTTCAAATGTTGGAAGAGACCAATTAAAAAACAACTATAAAAATTTTGTTTTCAATGACGAAAAAGATTTAATAAGGAAAGAATTAAAATTTATATACACTCCTGTTTTTATCATTTTGAATAATGATAGTGAAGTCAAAGATATATTTTTTCCTAACTATGTAAGAAATAAAAAGGAAGAGGAAACTTTTATTAAAAAATGTATAGAAAACTCCCAAAAATTTTGATGAGATGATCAAAAAGTCGAGTAGGTAAAGGGGAATTTCCCCCCTAAACCTCTCACAGAACCGTACGTGATAGTCTCCCATCATACGGCTCTTCTTAACAAGTCTAAGGCGTAAAACCATATTGCCAATGCACAAACAGGCTGGGATAATGCTTTGCAGTTTCCCGTAACCATTTGTAGGCATAGAACCAATGTTTTCGCCTAAATCTTCGATATTTATTGCGTACCCATTTTGCCAGTCGCATATTCAAGAAACGGAATACACAATGTAATTCGCTCATTCGAACCTTGCCATAGTAATGAATCCAACCTCGTACTTTTTCCGCTATAATGCCTGCCAAATCGGGCAAACGTAAGTGAACCATACGATGGAGTTTTAACTTAAACAGGGTTTGATTGATACGTTTCTGACTTTTACGACTAATCGAGGGCGTAAACCCCAAATGAAAATTTCCGTAGTAACCCTTTACCATTCGGGGTTTGAATGTAAAGCCGAGAAAATCAAACGTTACATAGTGTACCTTAAATGGTGGATGCTTCTTTTGGTTGCGTTTGCAATACACAATATTGCTCTTGCCGTCTTTTATTTGCAATTTACATTGCTTAAAGCGGGCTTTTACTGCTTCCAGTGTCCGCAGGGCTTGTTTGAAATTATTGCAATGAATGATAATATCATCGGCATAGCGTTCAAACTTTACTTCGGGATGGTGGATTTCTATCCATTTATCAAATACCACGTGCAAGAAAATGTTTGCCAATAATGGGCTTATAACGCCTCCTTGTGGTGTGCCTTTGCTTCGTGGATAAATCTTTCCATCTTTCTTTTGGACAGGGGCTTCTAACCAACGTTTTACGTACAAGTGAATGTGCCTTTCTTTGGTAAAATGATTTAACGCTTTAAGCATTAAATCGTGGTCTATCTCATCAAAAAAACTCTTGATGTCCAAATCTATTGCCCAATCCATCTCCATACAGTTTTTCCTGTATTGTTTAATGGCGTGATGCGCTGATTTGTTTGGGCGATAGCCAAAAGAATTCTTGCTAAATTGTTTATCTACAATTTGCTCCAACTCTTCTCGGATTACCATTTGAGCCGTTCGGTCTTGTACCGTTGGAATACCTAGCTTCCTGATACGTCCATCGGTCTTGAGTATTTCTACCTCGCGTACAGGTTTTGGATAATAACTACCACTTGCCAATCTATTCCATACCGGATACAAGTATTTCATAGGGCGTGAATGCACTTCCTGAATTGATAATTTATCAACTCCTGATGCACCTTTGTTACTACGTACCTTTTTAAAGGCATCCATTACCTGTCGCTTTTCTATCGGTTGCGACTTTTGTTTCTCACTGAAAATCATCCTAAAAAAAAAAATCTTTAGTTGTAATACAATTTAAAACTGTTAAGCCAGTCCCTTCGCTCCATTTCCATTACAGAAACTTCATCGCTACTACGGACTAATCCGCCACTAATTAATAGTATAGCTACTTTCTACCTTGCCCTTCGGGGTTGTGGTATTTTTGCACTATCAATTAGCTTCTCCTGTTCCGTAATTGAGCCGTCTGGTAAAGCTCCTGCCCTCTTTATGCCGATTGCCATTTGACCAGTAAATTAGGTTACGCCCGTCAAATTCTATCTCGTAAGACCGCCCATCCCCGATTTTGACAATACTAAAGTTGTTTACGACACTTCTACAAGGGTTCAATCTCGTCTCTTTCAGCTTCTTTACTCCCACCATAGCTTCCTACTTACCATACAAACGGCAGTAGTGCCTTTAACCTTATCGCTCAAGACCAAGTCGTGAAAACTAAGCCCCATAAGGCGGTTTGACTGATTTGCCTATACATCCCAGCCGAGAGACCAATCCTCATTACTTATCCTTTGCGTGAGTCCTTCTTGTTTTTTTTTTTCCCAAGCTCGTTTCTGAATAAAATAATGAGCCTCTCATCTCAATTACAGTTTTGTTACTTGCTTTTCAATGAACTTAATCATATATTGTATCCCCAAGTAACGCAGGACACACAGCTCAGCGCACAACATTGTATAAAAATAATAGCGGTTTAATCGCTAAAACCAAAGTGAAATATATAAATCAAACAACAGTAACAAACCGAAAGGTAAGCGCATAAAATCCGCTACTATTCTTATACGTTAACGTTAGCAAAAACTGCTGATTTGCGCAAAAAAAGCATAAGCCCTTTAAGCCTGGTTTTTTATCAAAATTGTGATTTTAAACTCTGAATTTTAAAACGAAAGAAAAAGGAATTTTTAAAATGTGGAACACTCTCTCGCTCGCAAAATTCAGGCGGAATTTTGCAAATAGTTGGAATTGTAAAACGTGTGAATTTACTCAAACTCTGAAAAAATTAAACGCGAAATTCTTACTCAACTTTTGAGTTTAAAACGTTTTTTGAATTAAGCAAAATGCGGAATTAAAATCTTTGCGGAAAATAAAAAAAACGTTGAAAAAAACATAAAAACACGCATTTGCTAACACCGCTTATAAAAAATTGCTACTTTTAGCCTCATCAAAATTAGTTGCATTTTTGCCTACTGCTGAATTTCCTTCGGAAATTCCTCGCAGACAAAATCGCAACTTTCCATAAACAAATACGTTAGCCCTCATTTGAAAAAAACCAATGGCAATTTACAAACTACAAGGAGATAGAATATCCGAATTAAGTCCGACTTCTTTTGCAAACGAAAGAATTTTAGAGGCAAGGGATTTACAAAAATTCATTATTAATTCAATTAATGCAATTGAAACAGACCTATTCGTTTTATCCAGCGAATTCGGAGATTGGGAAGATAGTCGTAGAAAAATTGACATTCTGTGTATCGACAAAAATGCAAATATTGTGGTCGTTGAACTCAAAAGAACAGAAGATGGTGGACATATGGAATTACAATCAATCCGTTATGCTTCTATGGTTGCGAATATGACCTTCGAAAAAGCAGTTAAAGCCCATCAAAGATATTTGACCAAAGTCGGAATTGCGGAACGAAATGCAGAAGAAGATATTTTGGAATATTTAGGTTGGGACGAGAACAACGAAGATGATTTTGGCAATGACGTTAGAATTATTCTGGTTTCTGCTGACTTTTCAATTGAAATTACTAATTCGGTATTGTGGCTTATCGAAAGAGGAATTGATATAAAGTGTATCCGAATTAAACCGCAAAAAGACGGAGAAACATTATATTTTGACATTCAACAAATTATTCCTCTTCCAGAGACTGCTGACTATCAAGTAAAATTGAGAGAAAAAGCAATCGAACAAAGACAGGCAAGAAGAGAAAGCCAAAGAGATTATTCAAAATTCGACTTGACATTTAATGGAGTTAAGCATTCAAATCTCAACAAAAGAGAAACAATGATTTTAACAATGAAAATGTGTGTAAAAAATGGAATTTCGCCAACCGAATTAATGGAATTTACAGGAAAAAGTAGATGGCTTTGGGTTAATAAAGTTTGCCAATCAAGTGCCGAATTTGAAACGGAATATCGAGCAACCAATCAAAGAAAATATGACCCAAGTCGTTGGTTCAATGATGACAGCGAACTTTTGGTGCATAATGAAAAGACATACGTTTTTAGCAATCAACACGGAAAAGGAACAGGTAAATTAGTAAATGACATTTTTGCTAAATATCCCGAATTGAATGCAACAGCGGAAAAAAACGAGGGCTAACAATGTATATAAAAAATAGCGCAAGTCATTGCTAACACTAAGGTTTGGGCAATTTTGGAAAGTCGCCAAATTTTTAAATTTGACGATTTCCAAGTAAAAAAATAAATAGTAAAATTTAAAAATTCGGCTTGTGTTTAATCCGAAAAGTTATCGCTTCTTTACTGCGCTACTTTTCATATACGGAGCCGTTGTAAGTAATGCGGAAAATCGTACTAAACATCAACATTTGAACTAAAAACGCCAACACACAAACAGCACATTTGTTTTTTGCCGACACATCAGCCAACGCTAAAAAAAACAAAAGCGCTGTTTTTTGCCAACGCTCAAATTCCCGAAAAACAGGAACATAAGAATGAAAATAAATTACAATCCCAAATACATAAAAAAGCATTTATCTATTAGAGTTCCTTGGCACGACAACGCTTGGAATGGAACAATTTGTAAAAACGCAAAGAATAATGATGCTTGTTTAGCTCTGAAAAATTGTGCTGAGAATAGAAATGACGACATAGAAAAAGAGCTCGCAGGTAAAAGGATTTGTGATATTAAAGATGAAACAAAACTACCACCTTGTATTTCTGAAAGTGCAATGTTTATGGCGGATTTTGATTTTACCAAAAACCTTAAACATCCATACGCAACAAGTTATAATGACTACTACAAACATCTTCAACCTACACCAGTAATTTTTCCAAAATATAGTGCAACTGCCATCCCATTTAGATGGGGAATGCCCGAAAACGCTGAGGAATTTGCCGAACAATATGACTTAGATTATGATTCAAATCGAGAACCTTATAAAAAAACGAATGACGAATCGTTAAGATTTACTACGAATTGGGTACAAGATTACATAAATCAAAAGTCTGTATTTAATTGTTTTTTTGAACATATCAATCCTATTGAATCTTTAAGTTTTTTCTACGCAAAAGAAGTGCCTTTTGTAGAAGAAAACAATAGAGTTCTAGTTGGTCTAGGCGAAATAACTTCTATAATTGAGCAAAAGGCTTTTAACACATCAGACGATACAGGTTTTATCTCTATGCCTTGGGAACATATGGTTAATCACAGTATAAGACCAAATTGTAAAGAAGGTTTTTTATTCCCATATCATCAAGCAATAGAGTACCAAAAGGAGCATCCCAATTTTGACCCAAAAAGTATTGCTGTAATAATTCCTAATGAATTTAGGTCTGAATTTTCATATGCAACCGAACACGTATCACACGATTTTGCAATTTATATTATACGAGAATCTATTAAAAAAATAGAACTAGCAAAAGAGTTGGAAATTGGAAGTAATTGGGATAACATTTTAGAATGGTTAAGTAAAAAATTAATTGTTGTAAAAAAACTAAGAGGCGATTATCCAGGTTTTGGAGTTGCTTTAACAAGTTTAGGAATAGAAAGAGGTCATTTTCTAGCACAGTATATTTTTAACAATATTAAAAAAGGAGATTGTCCTTGGGCTTTTTTAGATAAAGTTTTGTCTAATTTAAATCTGTTACCAGACAATTTAAAAGATAGTGTTTCTATAGAAAATGTAGAAATATGGAATTACTATAAAAAACAACAAACAAATCGCTTATCCCTTTTACAATTGATAAGTAGATTTAATCTAAGTGAATCTCAAGCAAATGTAATATTTGACATTGAACAACGAAGAAAAAAATATCAATATAAAACTGACAAGGAGATAATTGAAAATCCATACTTGCTATATGAAATCTCTATACATTCAACAGAGCCAATAAATTATTCAGTAATAGATACTGGTTTAATGTTAAATAGAAATAAAAAGCTTGAACCAAGTCAAACAAAACAGTTTTCTAAATTAAGTAAGGAAAGAATAAAGGCATTGACCGTAATGCAATTGGAAAAGCAAGCAAATAATGGGCATACACTATTTCCAGAAGATGAAATAATTAAAAACATTGCCAATTTACCGATTGAACCAGAATGTAACCTAAATGCTGATTACTTTAATCTGGCATCTTCAATTTTTGATAAAAGTATAATAACTCACTACACAGCGGATAACAAAAAAGCATATCAATTATCAAGGTTTGATGAGACAGCAGAATTAATAAACACAGTAATCACAAAAAGATTAAAGGCTAAAAAACATAATTTTCAAGAAAATTGGGAACAATATTTAAATGAAATTTCATTTAAAGACACAGAAGCTGATAAAAAAGCTAAAGAAGAAAAGATTAAAGCCTTAGAAGTAATGGCTAATTCTCGTTTTTCTGTTTTAATTGGGCAAGCTGGTTCAGGGAAAACAACTTTATTGTCAGCGTTGGCATCTATTCCAAAAATTAAACAAGGTAATATTCTCTTTCTAGCACCTACTGGTAAAGCTCGTGTTAGAATGGAAGAAAAAGCAAAAAAACACGGAGTTACAGCAAAAACGATAGCAAGTTTTTTATTTAAATCTAGAAGATTTAAGGGCTCGACACAAACTTTTCACTTAAATGATGCTGATAAAGAAATGGGTTATAAAACAGTCATTATTGATGAGTGTTCTATGTTGACAGAAGAAATGTTGGCTGCAACTTTACAACATTTAAAAAGAGTTGAAAGACTTATTCTTGTTGGAGATTATAGACAACTTCCGCCAATTGGTGCTGGAAGACCATTCTTTGACATCATTAATTATATTAAACCTAAAGGAATTGAAAATCAATTTCCGAAAATAGGAGAATCATATATTGAACTAACCGCATCTGCCAGACAGGTACAAGTGGATAAAGAAAAAAGGTTTGATACTGATTTTGCGAATCTTTTCGGTGGGAATATTAAGGAAAATAATGCTGACAGCATTTTTGAACAAGTAATTAGCGGTAAAAGTGAAAACATAAAAATATTTAATTGGAATAATGAGTCCGATTTTGAAAATGTGTTATTTGATGTATTGGAAAATGAATTAGGAATTACAGACGAAGCATCTTTTAACAAATCTATTGGAGCAAATGATGCAGGTTTTTTTAATTGGAGAGAATCAGTAAAAAGTGTTGAAAATTGGCAATTACTTAGCCCAATAAAATCAAAAGTTTTTGGAACAAATCAATTGAACAGAGGTCTTCATCAAAAATTTAAAAAAGATGCTTTGCATTGGGCTTATAATGGAAAAAAAACGCCCAAACCTCTTGGAATAGAAAATATTATTTATGGCGACAAAGTAATTAACCTTCAAAATGGTAAAAGAGACAAAGGAACATATCCAAACGATGGAATAAATTATTTAGCAAATGGAGAAATAGGAGTTGCAGTTGGTCGAACAAACTGGAAGAATACTAAATGGAAAGGAAAACAGCCTTATCAATTAGAAGTAGAATTTTCTTCTCAAATTGGATATAAATATCAATTTACTTCCCGAGATTTTGATGAAGAAAATGGGAGTTTTTTAGAATTGGCTTATGCTTTAACAATCCACAAAGCACAAGGTAGTCAGTTTAAAACTGTAATATTGGCGATTCCAGAACCTTGCGTTTTATTGTCTCGTGAACTTCTCTATACAGCAATGACTAGACAAGAAGATAAAGTTATATTACTTTACCAAGGTAATTCGCAAATGCTCTTCAACTATACTAATGATTCTCATTCAGCAAATTTACAACGAATAACCAACCTATTTTACAAACCAAATATTACTAAATACAAAGAGATTTTATTTGAAAAGAATTTAATTCATTGTGCATCTGATGGAAAATTCTTGCGTTCAAAATCTGAAGTTATAATTTATGAATTACTTCTAAAAAATGATTTAGAACCAGAATATGAATATAAGTTAGAAATTGACGGTCAAATAAAACGACCTGATTTTTACATTGTAGATGATGATAGTGGTATCGATTACTATTGGGAGCATTTAGGAATGTTAAATTATTCAAATTATGCTCAAAAATGGAATGAAAAACTAGATTGGTATAAATCCAAAAATATACTTCCAATTGAAGAAGGTGGTGGCGATAATGGTTCTTTGATAATTACTAAGGATGATGCAAAAGGCGGAATATCAGCAAAAGATATCGCAAAAATTATTGAAGAAGTATTTGAAATAAAATCAAAAGAAAAAACTCTAAATGAGATAAAGGAATTAACAACCGTTGTTTTCCAATTAAGAAATACCGTAGAAAGCTATTTCTCAAAACTTTCTTTACAATTCAATGAAATAAAAGAATCATCAATTGAAAGGGACGATAGAATAGAGACTATTTATAAAATTTTAGATGAGAATTCTAAATCAAGTAATCTTCAAGTTTATTATTCAAATGTTGAAAATAGCATAGAAAACTATGATTTATTAATTGATAATTCCAAAATGTTTTTAGCGTCCGCTTTTTTCTTAAAAGATAAATTTGAGACTAACGATGTGGTTGATTTCTCACCATTTATTTTACAATTTTCTAGAGCAATAGAAAATGAATTATTGCATAAAGTATTCTTTTCTTTTTATTCAAGTTTAAAAAGGATATTAGAAAAAGATTCTGATGTTTTAGAAAAAGAATTTGGGAATAATAAAACAAAGGTTTTTGCTAAATTATTAAGTAAAAAAACAGATAAATTCACCTTAGGAACAATGGTTTTCATACTCGGATATGTTGCAGACGAAAATGGAAAAACAATCAAATCTTCCAGTTTACTGCAAGAATTTCGTAAACATATTACCTCTGTTTCTGGAGAGCGATTATTAAATTCTATATTCATTAGTAACCTGAAAACATTAACAGACGATTATAGAAACAAAGCAGCTCATATTAGCCAAATAGAAAATGGAGAAGCAGATAAATTCTTAAGTCTAGGTAAAAATATACTAAATGAATTACTAAACTCTTTGAAATGAAAATAACAAACAGTAAGGATGAAAAAGCCAACGCTCAAAGCCATACACATTCGCAATTCGCTACAGCCAACGCTACACCAAAAATTGCAAAAGAGTATGTCTTGCCAACGCTCACATTCGAACTAAATAACAAACATCGGAAAACCAAGCAGAACGTGAAAAGCACTACTTACAACAAAGTACTGTGGTAAAAAACAAGTAAAAACTCATTAATTTTTTACGAAAGTACTTTTATAATTTTCATCATATATTAATCCTGATTTTGCTATTGCAAAGACCTGTTTTAGTAGTTTATTACAGACTGCGATTAAGGCTAATTTTTTGCTCTTTCCCTTGGCTACGATTCGTTGATAAAGATCTCGACAAGCCTTGTTGTATTTGCATGCATTAAAACTACACATAAACAATAAATTTCTTAGTTTTTGATTCCCTATTTTACTTATTCTCGATCGTCCTTTTACACTACTACCACTTTGTCTAATTGTTGGCGTTAGACCTGCATAACTACACAATTCACTACCACTCGTAAAACGCTCAAATCCATCGGTTAAAACTACTAACATTAAAGAGGTTTTGGGACCAATGCCTGGGATGCTTTTTAAACGTGTTAAAACATCGTTATGAACTTCTTTTACTAAAATCAATAGATCTTCTTCTATCGTTTTATTTCTTTCTCAACATGTTTTAAACTGCGTTTTAAAGACCTCACAACAGATTTACTTGGTGTACCTAAAACGGCTTCGCCATGTAATTTATTTTTCAGCATAGTGCTCTGCTTTGTATATGCTGAAAGGGTTCTTGTCATTTGTAAACATTCCAGCTGATGTTTAGAATTGCCTTTCCACAACTTTAATTTAACCTGCTTTGCATACTCACAAATTAGTTTAGAATCGCTCTTATCTGTCTTTATTTTAGACAATTTCATTTGAATAAAACGTTTTACCGATAATGGATTTTCTACCGACAATTTAAAACCTTTTTCTTGTAAATAATAGGCTAATTGGTAATGATAATAACCGGTAGCTTCCATCACGCAATGACTCTTTAAATCTAATAATTTTACAAACTTTTTAAAGCCTGTTAAATTGTTTTTAAACTGGTAATAATTGCCATCTGAATCTGTGACATCAAAAAATAAATGACTGATGTCTATTCCAAAATATTTAATATCTTTATTCATAAGTAAATGTTTTTACGAAAGGACATACTACGCGAGTTTCAACGACTTAAAAGCGAGGTCTAAAAGCCTCATAGAACTGTACGAAATCTGTGTAGAAAAGAGAGGGGATTTTCAATGTTGACGAAGTCTATGCTTCTGCGTGTATATTAACCTTACTCCTCTCTTTTGTCTTTTCTTAATTATGTTCAAATTTAATGAATTACAAACTTAAGCCGTATATAATTTATTGCTAGTTCTCGCCTACTTACAAAAATCCTCGCGGATTTTGAACTGCCCCAAAAAGTTAGACACTATTTGAGGGTATTTTTATGGGAAGAAAAGCTAAGTATAGTTATGAATTTAAACTTCATTGTGTAAAAGAAGTTTTAAGTCGTCATCAAACAGTAGAAGCTGTTTCAGAGTTAAATGGTTGTCATCATACAACTTTACATGATTGGATTCGATTTTATGAAAAATATGGTAAAAAAGCGCTATTACCAAGAAAAAATAGAATCTATAGTTTGGAGTTCAAGCTTAAGGTTGTAGAAGCTATCGAAACAAATTCGTTATCTTTAAGCCAAGCCTGTTTGGAATTTAATATTCCAACAAAATCTGTAATTATCAAATGGCAGAGAAGTTATAAAAAACAAGGTATTGTAGGCTTAAATATTAAACCAAGAGGAAAACCTAAAATAATGCAATTTAAGAGAGCAAAAAAGAAATCTAATAAACCTTTAACAAGAGAAGAGGAACTTTTACTAGAAAATGAATCTTTACGAGCAGAACTGGACTTGCTAAAAAAGTTTCAAGCCTTAATTCAAGAAGATCAAAACAAAAAGCGCAAGCCGTAACAGAATTAAGGCATAAGTATGATTTAGAAGTATTATTAAAGCATGCTAAAATGGCAAGAAGTAGTTATTATTATCATCAAAAAAGAGTCTTTTAGTAGATAAATATAAAGAGATTAAACAGCTAATTTTTAAAATTTATCATTACCATAAAGGAAGGTTTGGTTATAGAAGAATTACTTTAGAAATCAATAAAAAAGGTTTTTTAATTAATCATAAGACTGTGTTGAAATTAATGCGTGAATTAGGAATTAAAAGTTTAATCAGAGTTAAAAGATACAAGTCATATAAAGGTCAAGTTGGAGAAACAGCTCCCAATATATTAAAGCGTAATTTTAAAGCATTAAAGCCAAATAAAAAATGGGCGACTGATATTACAGAATTTAAAGTATTAGGAAATAAGTTGTATTTATCTCCAATAATTGATCTGTTTAACGGAGAAATTATAAGTTATGAACTCTCTGAAACACCTAACTTTAAGCAAGTAGTTTCAATGCTGAAAAAGTCTTTTAAGAAAGTACCTAATCACACTAATTTAATATTACATTCTGATCAAGGTTGGCAATATCAAATGAAACAATATAGAAGATTATTAAAAGAAAAAGGAATCACACAGAGCATGTCTCGTAAAGGAAATTGTTTAGACAATGCTGTTATAGAAAGCTTCTTTGGAATCTTAAAATCTGAACTGTTTTACTTAAATAAATACAATTCAGTATCTCTATTAAAAAAGGATATTAAAGAGTATATAAACTATTATAATAATGAGAGAATTAAACTAAAATTAAAAGGAATGAGCCCGATCGAATATAGAGCTCATTATTATCAAATTAATTATAAATTTGTCTAAACTTTTGGGTGCACATCATTTCTATTTGTGTTTTATTTGCTAACTTTAGTGCCTAGAATTCACAACTAATAATAATGCAAAACTACAATCGACTACTTATTAACTGCGCCAGTATCTTATTCACTTTTTTATTTGTTACTTGTTCCCCAAAAGAAAAATTAAAGAAAGATATTACACTTTGGTATAAACAACCCGCCAACAATTGGAACGAAGCGCTACCACTAGGCAATGGAAAGATTGGTGCAATGGTTTTCGGCAATACAAGCAACGAGCGTATTCAATTAAATGATGATTCAATGTGGCCTGCTGATAATGAAAATTGGAATGAGCCTGAAGGGGATAAAAACGACCTCAAAGAGATTAGAAAATTATTATTTAACGGAAAAAACGAAGAAGCCGATAAGTTATTTGTAGATAAGTTTTCACGCAAAAGTGTAATTCGGTCTCATCAAACTTTAGGTGATCTATACATCGATTTCGATCATCAAAATATCTCTGATTATAAAAGAGAGTTAAACATAAGTAATGCATCTTCCACGGTTTCTTACAAAACAAATGGCTCACTAGTTACTGAACAGGTGTTTGTTTCCCATCCTCATAAAGCAATAATAATTCAACTAACTTCAGAAGCTCCAGAAGGATTAAATGCTAAGATTAGGCTAAGCAGACCAAAAGACAAAGGATTTGAGACCGTAAAAGTACTTTCAACCGAAAAGAATCTTCTACTCATGCAAGGAGAAGTAACTCAGCGAGGAGGAAAATTCAATTCAGAACCCTATCCAATTTTAAATGGAGTCAAATTTGAAACATCTTTAAAGATAAATAATGAAGGCGGTTTAGTAGAAAGAGGCGAAAAATATCTTGAATTAAAAAATGTAAAAAAAGCAACCATTTATATAGTTTCTAATTCATCTTATTACTTTAAATCATATCAAGAACAGAACAAACTCGATATGGAAGCCATTGCTTCAAAAAGTTTTGATGCTCTAAAAAAAGAACATGTTAAAGATTATCAACGTTTATATTCAAGAGTAGATTTACAACTCAACTCTGCAAATTCTGCAAATTCTGCAAATTTAGATACAATTCCTACAGATGTTAGACTAGAAAGAGTAAAAAATGGTGCTAATGACGTAGGGTTACAAGCTTTACTTTTTCAGTACGGTCGTTATCTTCTTATTGGATCATCTAGACAAGGTTCTAACCCTGCAAATCTTCAAGGATTATGGAACGAACACATTGAAGCACCTTGGAATGCCGATTACCATCTCAATATCAATCTACAAATGAATTATTGGCTTGCCGATGTTACCAATCTTGGGGAACTCAACAATCCACTATTTGATTACATAGACAGGTTAGTTGAAAATGGAAAAGTAACAGCCACCAAAAATTTTGGTTGTAGTGGTACGTTTATCCCTCATGCAACAGATTTATGGGCACCTACATGGCTAAGAGCACCAACAGCTTATTGGGGTTGTTCGGTAGGAGCTGGTGGTTGGATGATGCAACATTACTGGCAACATTATGAATTTACTCGAGATAAAACTTTCTTAAAAGAGCGAGCTTTTCCTGCCATTCAGGAAGTCGCTAAATTTTATAGTGACTGGATTATTGAAGATCCTAGAGATGGAACATTAATTTCTGCACCTTCCACCTCACCTGAAAACAGATTTGTTAATGCAGAAGGAAAGCTTGTTGCCACCTGTTTGGGCAGTGCAATGGATCAGCAAATTATTTATGAGGTATTTGGCAACTATATAAAAGCATGTGACATCTTAAATATTAGTAACGATTTTGTAGAAAAGGTAAAACAACAGCAAAGTAGGTTACGTCCTGGATTTGTTATTGGTGATCATGGTAGAATTCTTGAATGGGATAGAGCATATAAAGAACCAGAACCCGGACACAGACATATGTCTCATTTATACGGATTTCATCCTGGAACTAGTGTTTCAAAAGATAAAAATCCAGATATATTTAAAGCTGTTAAAAAAACTTTAGATTATCGATTGGCCAATGGCGGAGCTGGTACAGGATGGAGTAGATCTTGGTTAATTAATTGTAGTGCCAGATTATTAGATGGTGAAATGGCGTACGAGCATATTCAACTTTTATTAAAAAAATCGATGAGCAATAATCTCTTTGACTTACACCCTCCATTTCAAATTGATGGAAATTTTGGTTATACAGCCGGTGTTTCAGAGATGCTTTTGCAATCGCACGAAGAAAACACTATTCGAATACTACCTGCTTTGCCCAAAAGTTGGGATAATGGCCATATAAAAGGGTTGAAAGCTAGAGGTGGCTTAACATTAGATGTTTTTTGGAGCAATCATCAGTTAGACAAAGCAATAATCAGTTCTAAGAACGATATCAATTTCAATTTGGTTTACAAGAACAAAGTAGAACCAATTAAAATAAAAGCAGGAAACACTTTTATATATGAACCATCAGATGACAAAAAATAACAAAATGTAAAGCGTATTAAAACGCGCTTTACATCAACCGTTGTAAAAAACTGGCTGAATTACTCTAAACTGAATTATAAACTAAAAAAGAACCAACGGTCTCGTACAACCTTCAGTTACGGGTTTATATGCGTCAATTTTCGGTTTAGCACTGACGTTAGCAATTCCGAGTGGATTCGGACGTAGTCGAATCCGCCGTAATTACGGTTATACATTGTTGGGTATAGTTTTTTATTCAGTTATTCTATTTTTTAAATCCATTTGTCCGTGTAAAATTCTCGTAATTTCAATCGTTAGGTTAACTCGTTTTCGATAAAAAATGATATGTCTGCTTGTTTTAAGTCCGAATAAGTCATTGGTATTCCCTCGTAATTTTTTCCTAAATCAGGATTATTAGCAATGTCTTGGCAACTATCTAAAAGCAAGTTATAATATCTGTCAGCTTGTTGTTCAGACCACTTTTCAATTGTGTATTCCCAAATTCCAGTCAAATCTTCAACAGCTTTGTTAGTCAGTTCATATTTAGCCATTCTTTTTATGTCTAGCTTTTAATTCCTGAAGATGTTTTTCAGGGTTAAAATCGTGTGCAATTCCACTGTCAATTCCTTCTTGGATTGCATTTCTCAGAGCAATGACTTTACTTTCTTCGTTTTCTAAAAGTCGAAGTCCAGCTCTAATTACTTCACTTACATTTTTATATCGTCCAGCAGAAACTTGGCTACTTACAAATTGGTCAAAATAATTTCCGAGTGATATTGATGTATTTTTACTCATAATTCGAACATTTACTCAAAAATACCAAAAATTGGTAAGTTTTCCAAATTACACCCAATACCTTTTATGCAAAATTGCTACAGTTAGCCTTATTAAAGTTAATTGCACTTTTGCCTACTGTTTAATTTTCCTTCGAAAATTCCTCGCAGACAAAATCGTAAATTTCTATAAACAAAGACGTTGGCTTCATTCTGAAGAAAAATCGAACTGAATCGTATTTTATGTACATTTATTAAAAGTTTTTTTTAATGGATATTCGAACAACAAAACTTGGACTGCTAAAAACGATTTTGGAGACTGAAAATACTGATTTCATCCAGAAGGTAGCTGACTTTGTAAAAAAGAAAAAGTTGGTTTTTGGGATGAATTAACCTTACCAAAGCAGTCTGAAATAAAACAAGATATTTAAGAATTGGATAAAAGCAAAAGTGTTTCATACGAGTCTTTTTTAAAGAAAATTTCTTAATAAAAATATTCTTATTTGAACTTGCCGAATCAAAATTTCTAAAGCTATCTTAATATTTACTGGAAGAGTGAATTTAAAAACTCGTGACAGTTTATTTCTAAACCAAACGATAAAATCAAAAAATCGCCTAAAAATATGTTTATTTTTAGGCGATATCAATAAACCAAAATTATTTTACTTTTTTCTCCTTTTTACTCTTTTTCATTTTCCGCATCATTTTCTTTCCTTTTATTTTTCTTTTTTTCTGTATTTTAATAAACTTCTCAAACTGCTCTTTGTTTAAGATTTCTTTCATGTTATTTTTTAATGCAATTTGGTGGTCTAACATTTTGCTTTTTATGGCATAAATCTCGTTTGCAGTGGGTCTCTTTTTCTCTTTTATAGCTTCTTTTCTTTTTTCCATAAAAGCTTTTCTTTCTGCCATTTTTGAAGCAATAATAGGTTTAATTCTATTTTGTTGCTTTTCAGATAAATCTAAAGCCAAGGTCATTTTTTTAATGGCTAAATCTGTATGTTGCTCCACGGTTAACTGTGGTCTTTCTTGATTTCTTTTTCTTTGTGCTTGTGTCGAAAAAGTAAGTGCGAAAACTAAAATACTTGCTAATTTTTTCATCTTTTATAAATTTTAATGTGATTATTTTATGCTACTAAGACATTTAAAAAGAAGAAAGGTTTAATTGTATTTGCTTAATTAACAATTATTTAAGTGATTTTTATTCGCAAAAAAAGCCCAGATTCAATCAAGAATCTGAGCCTATCAATAAACTAATCAATCAACCCAAAAAACTAGTTACTGTTTCTTTTTTTATTTTCCTTAGTTCGCCTTTTTTAACTCTTTTATTGCTTTTCTACTTTGCTTCGTCTTATTTTATATAGGCAATTAGAGCAATCCATAAGGTTTAGTTTTACTTTGTTTCGCAAAAAATAAACTTTAAATCTCCGATTTTTTTCAAGCTTCAGCAGAAAATACAACTCTTAAAACCAAAATATGCTTATTATTTTTATTATTTATACTTCTTTGACTATTAAAAAATGAAAAGGTTTAAATTTGCAAAATCGATTAACAATAATTTAAGAAATTAATGATGCGCAACCTATTTTTATTCTTATTTTTTATTACATCTTCTTTAGTAGCACAAGAACAAGAGAAAGATTCTATTAAGGTAAACTTAAGCAATCCTCATGCTACTATTTACACCCATTTGTATTTTTTACAATCCGATTCTTACGAGCCTAAAAAAGCTGCAAAAACTATTTTAGGCTTTAGCGAAGAGAAAGCCATAGAAAAGGCTATAAAAATAAAAAAAGTTTTAGATGGTAAGGGATTGTATGTCGATTTAAATAAGGTTCCTACAAACAATAATTTTAAAGATACCATTGGCTATACTTCTTATTATAGATATGTAATCTTTCCTGAAAGAATGCCAGAGATTTATGTCGAAAAAATAGGAGATAAATGGTATTACTCTTCGGAAACCGTAGCTAAAATAGATAATTTATACAAAGAGACTTTTCCTTGGTACATTCAAAAATTACAAAGTATAATTCCAATTGCCGGACATAAAGAATTTTTAGAAATAGAATTATGGCAGTTTGTGGGTTTGTTATTGCTCTTCGTTTTGTCTTATATTGTTTTTTTAATCTCAAAAAAGATTGCATTTTTTATTTTACAAAAAATAAAATATCTAGTAAATAAAACCACCAACTTAAAAGTAGATGCTGTACTTAAAAAACTGGCTCATCCTATAAGTTTGTTGTTTATAGTAGCAATTATCGATAAAGTTTTTCCTTCTTTACAGTTTGGTTTAGAAATAAATACTTGGGTGTTTTTGGCTTTAAATATTGCCAAAACCGTATTTTGGATTTACGTTTTCTTAAAGCTTGTAAAAGTGATTATGGAAATTTACTCTGAGTTTACAGAAAGAACACATAGTAGATTAGACGACCAATTGGTACCAATTGTAAATAATTTTTTTACTGGATTGGTTATTGTACTTGGTATTTTTAAATTGCTTACTTTATTTGGCGTAAATACAACCACAATTTTGGCAGGAGCTACCATTGGTGGTTTGGCTGTGGCTTTGGCGTCTCAAGACACCGTTAAAAACCTAATAGGAACTTTAATGATTTTTCTTGACAAACCTTTTCATATAGAAGATTGGATTGAAGCTGGAGAAGTTGTAGGAACTGTCGAAAAAGTAGGTTTTCGTTCTACTAGCGTTCGCGCAGCAGATACGTCTGTATATAAAATACCAAACAGTAAATTATCGGAAATTGTTATAAATAATAAGGGTTTACGATTGTTTAGAAGATATAATACCAATTTAGGTTTGCGTTACGATACACCACCAGAATTAATTGAAGCTTTTGTAAAAGGAGTTCGAGAAATTGTAATTGCGCATCCAGAAACAAGGTCCGATTCTTACAATGTAGAGTTTACAGGTTTTGGAGATTCTGCTTTGTTAATAATGGTAAACGTTTACTTTAAAAGTTTAGCTTGGGGTGTAGAGCAATCTTCGAAACATAGATTACACATTGCCATTGTAAAATTAGCAAAAGAATTGGGGGTCGATTTTGCTTTTCCTTCTACTACTGTAACCATAGAACAGTTTCCAGAGAAAAATGGGTTATTGCCAAAATACAATACAGACAAAGAAAGAATTGCCAATTCTATAGAAAAAGTATTGGCAGAGTTTACGAATGAAAACCCAATTGAATCTAATAATTAATAAAATTTTTATTCTGCTTTTTAACAATTATACAGCTGAGTTTCTTAGATATTAGTACCTTAAAAAACAGTACACAAAACTGCTGTTGGGGCTTATTTTAAAAATAAAATAGTTCGATTTTTTTTTTTAGAAAGCTTGCTTATCTGAAGCGAGAAAAAAAATCGAACTATTTTTAAATGAGAAAAATGAGTTTAATCTACATTATCATGTAAAAAAGAGTTGTTCGATTTAAAATCTATTGGGTCGTCTTCTTTTTTAATTGCTGTTTTAGATTGGCTAATTGGAGCATTTACATTTAAATCTACACCTTGCCTTTTATAGGCTGGCTGACGCTCAATTTCGTCTATATTTTTATTTAACTGATCGTTAAATTTATAGTTGAAACCTTTCATTTTTCTACGTCTTTCTTCAGCTCTTTGTTGTAATTCCGAAATTGTTAAATCTAAAGGAGAAACTTCTTCGCTTTTCGTTTCAGTTGGGTTTATTTCCGATTGCGAAGTTGCTGTTTTTAATTCAAAACGAATTTCCTCTTCTTCTACAATCGTTTTATTTTCTTTGATATGAGAGCTTTTTCCAATAGTTGGTTGTGCATCAAAATCTTCTAAAACGTATCTTTTTTCGACCTTTATTTCTTCAGGCTCAGAAACTTTTAGTGCTTTTATTGCCTCTTTTTCTTGTAAGTCAAATTTAATTTCATCTTCTTCTTTTGCTTCTGTTTTAGAAGAATTTAAAGGCAAATCGAACAATAAATCTGCCTGCATTTGTTGTGGAGCTTCCTCTTTCTCGACTTCGTTTGAACTGGTGTTAATTGATGTAACATCTGTAATAATAAAATCGTCATCAGAAAGGGTTTCTAAAGAAATTTCATCATAAGAGACTGGCATATTTGCAATAATTTCTGAAGTTGGAACTAATTCCATTTGCGGAGAATTTGGCTTTGCAACCGTTTCTACATCATCTTCTAAAGTGTGTATAATTTTCTGTTCTGGAGCATTAGAAATTGGCTGATTTAATGTTGGCGCTTTTGTGATTGTTTTCTCTCCAAAATCGTATGTTGCTTTTTGCTCGTCTTCTAGCGTGTGTACAATTTTCTTTACTTCTGTATTTGTAATGCTACTTTGTTGGTCGGCTGCAAAACCAGTCGCAACGATTGTTACAGAAATGGCATCTCCTAATTCTTCGTCTTCTCCAATACCCATAATAATGTTGGCATCGTAACCAGCTTCATCTTGTATAAAGTCGTTTATTTCTCCTATTTCATCTAAAGTAACTTCGTTAGAACCAGAAACAATTAATAGCAATACGTTTTTAGCGCCTGTAATTTTATTGTCATTTAATAGTGGTGAATCCAATGCTTTTATAATGGCTGTTTTCGCTCTGTCTTGGCCTTCTTCTTTTGCAGACCCCATAATGGCAGTTCCGCTATTAGAAAGTACGGTTTTTGCATCGTGCAAGTCGATATTTTGTTTGTAGTGATGTGTAATTACTTCTGCAATTCCACGAGAAGCTGTAGATAAAACCTCGTCTGCTTTCGAGAAACCTGCTTTAAAACCAAGGTTTCCGTAAACTTCACGTAATTTATTATTGTTTATTACAATTAAAGAATCTACATTTTGTCGCAGTTGATCGATACCTAATTGGGCCTGTTTTAAACGTCTTCTACCTTCGAAAGCAAATGGCATTGTTACGATACCAACCGTAAGAATGTCCATATCTTTTGCAATTTTGGCAATAATTGGTGCTGCTCCTGTTCCTGTTCCACCTCCCATTCCTGCAGTAATAAACACCATTTTTGTTTGGGTATTTAACATTTGCTGAATTTCCTGTAAACTTTCTTTGGCTGCTTGTGCACCTATTTCTGGATTTGCTCCTGCTCCTAAACCCGAAGTTAAGTTAGCCCCCAACTGAATTTTATTAGGCACTGGACTGTTCTCTAAAGCTTGTGCATCTGTATTACAAATTACAAAGTCCACCCCTCTAATTTGTTGTGTGTACATATGGTTTACTGCATTGCTTCCACCACCACCAACACCAATTACTTTAATGGTGTTCGATTGTGTTTTGGGCATGTCAAATGAAATGTTATCGAATTCTGCGCTCATAATAACGTAATTTTAATATTTTTTTCTTTTTACTCTTTTCTTATAAATCTGTTTCAGATTTCAAACTTCCAACTTTTCAACGTTACATTTTTAACTGAAAACTGTTACTGAAAACTGTAAACTTTTTTCTACTCTGCATTGTCTAAGAAATCTTTTAAGCCTTCTGTAAATTTTTCGAAAAAAGATTTCTTTTTTTTCTTTTTAGGCTTTGGTTCTTCTACAATTGGCGGGGTTTCTTCTTCTAAAGTTTGTGAACTTTCTACCTCTATAATTTGCTCAATTGCTTCTTCTATTTCTACCTCTTCTTCTTTGGTATGTCTGTTTAAACCTTCCATTAGCAAACCAACTGCAGTTGCATAAGCAGGGCTCGATAAAATATCATCGGAATCTCCTGCCAAATGTTCGTTAGGAAAACCAATTCTTGCGTCCATACCTGTGATATACTCTACTAATTGACGCAAATGTTTTAATTGAGAACCACCACCTGTTAACACAATTCCTGCAATTAATTTTCCTTTTGCGGTCTCGTGTCCATAATTTTTTATTTCTAAATACACATGTTCTATAATTTCTTGAACTCTCGCATGTATAATTTTAGATAAATTTTTAAGTGTAATTTCTTTGGGCTCTCTACCTCTTAAACCTGGTATTGAAACGATTTCTGTTTCTTTATTTTCTCCTGGCCAAGCAGAACCAAACTTAATTTTTAACAACTCTGCTTGTTTTTCTATAATAGAACAGCCTTCTTTAATATCGTCTGTTATTACATTTCCTCCAAACGGAATTACTGCTGTATGACGAATAATTCCGTCTTTAAAAATGGCCAAGTCTGTGGTTCCACCACCTATATCAATCAATGCTACTCCTGCTTCTTTTTCTTCTTGACTTAAAACGGCATCTGCAGAAGCCAAAGGTTCTAAAGTAATGTCACTTAACCCTAAACCTGCACTTTTTACACAACGCCCTATATTTCTAATAGAAGAAACTTGCCCAACAACTACATGAAAATTCGCTTCTAAACGGCCTCCATACATGCCTATGGGTTCTTTAATATCTGCTTGAGAATCTACCTTAAATTCTTGTGGTAGTACATGAATTATTTCTTCTCCAGGCAACATTACTAACTTATGAACTTGGTTTACTAAATTCTCGATATCTAAATCTTCTATTACCTCGTCTGCATTGTTTCTTGTAATATAATCTGAATGATGTAAACTTCTAATATGTTGGCCAGCAATACCTACAACAACATCTTCTATTTTAACTCCTGATACACTTTCTGCTTCATCTACTGCTTGCTGAATCGATTGAATTGTTTGTGTAATGTTACTTACAACACCCCGTTTTACACCCAAACTTTTCGCTTTACCAATACCAACAACTTCTATTTTGTTGTATTCGTTTTTACGACCAATCATGGCAACAATTTTGGTTGTACCAATGTCTAAACCAACAGCTATTTTATTGTTTTCCATTTTGATTTATTTTGTGCACACAACTTGGTTGTGATATTTTACATTAATGGTTTTATATTCTTGAATCGTTTTGTCTTTAAATGTCGTGTTGTAAAATGCTTTTAACTTCTTAAATTTCACTTCGACGTTAGTTAATGTTCCAAAATCGATTTTATAATCTCCGCTTCTAACAGAAAATTCATACTCGTTAGTGTCGTATTTTTGAATTCCGACAACTTCTTTCTGCAGAAAATTATCTGCTAATATATAGCGAACTAAAGGCAAAATTTCTTTTACATCTTTATCGCTTTTTACACCAGAAACAAGCAATACTCTTGCAGAATAATTGCTCGATAACGGTACTTTTACCCCTTGTCTATCAACATAATAAGAACCCTTATCTGTAATAATTCTTACAATTGGCGTACGTTGTTTTATGGTAGATTTTAACACGCCATCGATGCTTAAAAACACTGCCGCTTTTTCTACATAAGGATTTTTGGATACGTTATTCTCTAATTTGTATAAATCTATCACAGATTTTGCTTGGTTTTTCACTGTGGTATCATTTTGTATTAACAATTTATTAACCATGGCGTGTGTTAAAAAATGATTGTCTCCAGCCTCAAATTCAACTTCTATTTTCGATATTTTTTTTCGTTCGTTTCTCTTTGAAGAAAAACTATACAAAAATGCTAAACACCCTGTTAACACTGCAAATAACAAATATTTTAATAACTTTTTAAACTTCATTTTTGGAGAGTTTTAAAAGTTTGTTTGTAACCTCGTTTACCAATACGCCAATGTCGCCTGCACCTAACATAACCACTACTTTTGCAGTTGAGTTTTTAATATCTTTTACCAAATTATTTTTTTGTGTTATTTTTTTATGCGTGCCTTTGATTTTTTCTAGCAACCAATTAGAGGTAACCCCTAAAATGGGTTCTTCCCTTGCAGGATATATATCTAACAACAAAACTTCATTAAATTTTGATAAAGCAGCAGCAAAATCATCTACAAAATCTCTTGTTCTAGAAAATAAATGTGGTTGAAAAACAACCATAATTTTGTCGTTCGGATACATTTCTCTTACTGCATTTTCCACAGCATTTATTTCTGTTGGATGATGTGCATAATCGTCTATCAACACAAAATCTGTTGATTTAATTTTATAAGAAAACCTGCGTTTTACACCTTTAAAACTTTCTAAACGTTGTTTTATAACTGTTGATGAAACCCCGTAAACATTTGCCATTGCAAACGCAGCTAAAGCGTTCATAACGTTATGTTTTCCTGGTAAATAAAATTTAATGTTTTTTATAATTTCTGAAGGTGTTTGTACATCAAAAACATACGCTCCTTTTTCAATTTTTAAATGGAAAGCTTTGTAATCTGCCTCTTCTTCAATAGCATATGTTAACCCCTTTAAAGGCAACCCTTTTGCGACAATTAATGTATTTGAAACCTTATTTGCAAACTCTACAAACGATTCTGTTAGCGCTTCTGGCTTTTCGTAAATATCTAAATGATCGGCATCCATAGAAGTTACACAAGCAATATTCGGGCTCAGCTTCAAAAAAGATCTATCAAATTCATCTGCCTCTACAACGCTTATTTTATCTTCTCCTAAAATTAAATTCGAATTGTAATTTTCTGAAATGCCACCTAAAAAAGAAGTTGCATTTACTTGTTGCATAATATGCCCTAAAATACAAGAAGTTGTTGTTTTTCCATGTGTTCCTGCAACTGCCAAACAAAACGTAGTTTCTGTAATTAAACCGAGTACTTCTGCCCTTTTTAAAATCTTAAAATTATTATTTTTAAAATAATTTAACTCTTCGTGATTTTTTGGAACGGCTGGTGTATAAACAACACATGTTTTCTTTGAGTCTAAAAACGAAATCGGAATATTTTTTACAGCATCTTCAAAATGAATTTCTACACCCAAACCTTCCAAATCTTTTGTAATCTGTGAAGCTGTTTTATCGTAACCCGCAACTTGCTTTCCATTGGCAACAAAGTAACGTGCAATTGCACTCATTCCTATACCACCAATTCCAATAAAAAATACGCAAGAAGCCCATCTTAAATCCTTTCCTTTAGGAAGGACTTTTTTATTCTTATTGGTATTTTGATATAAGTTACTCATTTTTTATCAATCTAATTTAGAACCTTTAACGAACACAACCGTGTTTCTTCCTTGAGCCTGCATTGATTACAGACGAAATGGGAAGATTAAAGATGGGGTACTAATTTTTCTACTTCGTTTACAATGTTTTTTGTGGCACTTGGCAATGCTAATTCATTTATATTTTCTGATAAGCTTTGTTGTTTGCCAATGTCTTTTAATAAACTTTCAAAAACTACAGAAAATGTTTCTAATTCACTTTCTTTTATCATTAAAGCTGCATGCCTATCTACAATAAACTTTGCGTTTTTTGTTTGATGATCTTCTGCGACATTTGGCGAGGGTACAAAGATTACAGGTTTACCAACAATACATAATTCTGAAACCGAACTTGCACCTGCTCTTGAGACTATAAAATCTGCAGTTGCATAGGCTAAATCCATTTTATTTAAAAACGCGTGTACTTGCACATTTTTATGGCTGTTGTATTTTTTATATTCATCGAAATACAGTTTTCCACATTGCCAAATCAATTCGATGTTTTGGTTTTTAAAAAAGCCTAAATTATTTTCTATTAATTGATTTATTTTACGGGCTCCTAAACTTCCTCCTAAAACAAGCAATGTTTTTTTACTTTTATCTAATTGATAAAAATCGTTGGCATCTTGTAATTTAGAATGAATTGTTAATAAATCTTGTCGAACAGGATTCCCTGTTTTTACGATTTTATTTTTTGGAAAAAATCGCTCTAAATTATCATACGCAACACATATTTTTTGTACTCTTTTACCCAATAATCTGTTTGTAATTCCTGGGTAAGAATTCTGTTCTTGAATTAAAGTTGGTATTTTTCTTCTGTTTGCCATTATTAATGTTGGGCCACTTGCAAAACCACCAGTTCCAATAGCAACATCAGGCTTAAACCTTCTAATAATTCTTCTTGCTTTCCATAAACTATTTATAAGTTTAAAAGGAAAACTTGCATTTTTTCTTGTGATTTTTCTTTGAATACCAGAAATCCATAAGCCTTCTATTTCATATCCCGCTTGCGGAACTTTTTCCATTTCCATTTTATCTTTTGCACCTACAAATAAAATATTAGCATTCGGATATCGCAGTTTTATTTCGTTTGCAATCGCAATTGCAGGATAGATATGCCCACCTGTTCCTCCGCCAGAAATTAGTATGTTAATCGATTGTTTCATACCCTCTTTTCTATTTTTATTTTAGTCCAGTGTTTCATGCAAAATATCTAAAGGATTATCATCTAAAATATCTTCTTCTGTTTCTTCTTTGGAAGCGCTTACGCTTAAAATCATTCCTAATGCGAAGCAGGTCATCCAAATAGAAGTTCCTCCACTACTAACTAATGGTAAAGTTTGTCCTGTAACTGGAAATAAATTCGTGGCAACTGCCATGTTTATGGTTGCTTGAAAAACAATAGGGCAACCCACACTAATTACTAATAAAGTTCCAAAAATTGTTGTTGTTTTTTTTAACACAACAAAAATTCTAAATAGCAATAAAAAATAAACGGCTACTAACAAAACGGCTCCAACCAAACCATATTCTTCGACAATTATTGCATAAATAAAATCGGATGACGACTGTGGTAAAAAGTTTTTCTGAACACTTTTTCCTGGTCCAACACCAATGGGACCACCTGTTGCAATTGCAATTTTAGCTTTTTCTACTTGATAAGCTTCTTTGCCTCCTTCTTGCGAAAAATTTTCGATTCTATTTTGCCAAGTTTGCACTCGATTTGGCATTGCATCTGGAAATGCTTTTGCTATTAACACAAAAAATGCGAGTGCTAAAATACCAGCTCCTACAATAATTCCGATATATTTTAGTGGATAACCTCCAATAAAAGCAACTACCAATATCATAAAAAAGAGAATTGCTGTGGTAGAAAAATTGGCTGGTAAAATTAAAATTAGTAACAAACTTACTGGCAACCATAATTGCCACAAACTTTCTTTAAACTTTATTTCTTTTTCTTTATTTTTAGCTAAATATCTTGCTACATATACCATTAAAACCAAGCCTGCTAAAGTAGATGTTTGAAAACCAATACCTCCAATACGAATCCATCTACTGGCATTTGCACCTCCAATGGTGGTTCCTTGTGATAAGGTAAAAATTAATAGAACAAATACAACTGGCAGCATTAAAACAGAACCTCCAGAAAAATATCGATAAGGAATTTTATGAACTCCATAAATAATTAAAAACCCAAAAATTAACAACGCTGCATGCTTTGCCAAATGCCCTAAAGTAGAACCATTACCAACTACATATACCAAGTTTGTACTTGCACTATAGACAGGCATAAATGAGAATATTGCCAAAGCAGCAACAATTGCCCAAATAGCTTTATCTCCTTTTATATGCTGAAAAATGGTTTTCATTCGTAATTCTTAATTCTTTGTTCTTAATTCTTTGTTCTTAATTCTTTGTTCTTTGTTCTTTGTTCTTTGTTCTTAAATATTTTTAGTTTACAGTTACCAGTTTAAACATTTTATAAGCTTCTAACCGCCTTTTTAAATTGACGGCCTCTATCTTCGTAATTTTCAAATAAATCGAAACTTGCACATGCTGGAGACAATAAAACTGCATCTCCTTTTTCTGATAATTTACGAGCCACCTTAACAGCCTCTTCTGCGCCAGCTGTCTCCACAAGAATATCAACCACGTTGCCAAACGTTTTAATTATTTTTTGATTATCTAAACCTAAACACACAATTGCTTTTACTTTTTCTCTTACCAATGGTAACAAATCGCTGTAATCGTTTCCTTTATCTACACCACCAACAATCCAAACTGTTTGTTTATCCATGCATTCTAAAGCATAAAAAGTTGCATTGATATTTGTTGCTTTAGAATCGTTTATGTATTCTACTCCATAGACTTTCGCTACGTTTTCTAAACGATGTTCTGCTCCTTCGAAGTCTTCTAAACTCTCTTTAATCTTTTGCTTTCTTACTTTTAATAATTGTGCAGCCATAGCTGCAGCCATAGCATTTTTTGTATTGTGTTTTCCTTTTAGTGTTAAAGCTGATGTTGGCATGTTAATTTTATCTTTGTTAAGGTTGATAATTATATTGTTATTTTTTATAAACGCTCCATATGCTACCTCTTTTTCGAGCGAAAACGGAACTAATTTTGCTTCTGTTTTATTTTTTGATAACCAATTATTTATTGCTTCGTCATCTGCATCATAAATTAAATAATCGGTGGTTTTTTGATTTTTTGTAATTCTAAATTTTGAATTGATATATTTATTAAAATCATACTCGTACCTATCTAAATGGTCTGGTGTAATGTTTGTAATTATGGCAATATGTGGTCGAAACTTTTCAATACCATCTAACTGAAAACTACTTAATTCTAAGACGTAGTGTTCGTAAGATTTTTCTGCAACTTGTTGCGCAAAACTGTCTCCAATATTTCCAGCCATACCAACATTTAAATTCCCTTTTTTTAAAATATGATGCGTTAACATAGTTGTGGTGGTTTTTCCATTTGAACCCGTAATACCAACCATTGTTGCTGTTGTATATGTAGCTGCAAATTCAATTTCAGAAATTACTGGAATTGATTTTTCTTTCAACTTTAAAATCAAAGCAACTTTATCTGGAATTCCAGGACTCTTCATCACCACATCTGCCTTTAAAATTTTGCTTTCTGTATGATTTTTCTCCTCAAAATCTATTTTATGATGTAAAAGAACTTCTTTATATTTTTTTGATATTTTACCTTTATCAGATACAAAAACATCAAATCCTTTTTGTTTTCCTAAGATTGCAGTTCCCACACCACTTTCTCCTCCACCAAGTATTACCAGCCTCTTCATTTACCTCAATTTTAAGGTAACAATCGTTAGTGCTGCCAACATAATTCCTACAATCCAAAAGCGAACAACAATTTTACTTTCGTGATAACTTAATTTTTGATAATGATGATGCAATGGCGACATTCTAAAAATTCTTCTTCCTTCACCAAATTTCTTTCGAGTGTATTTAAACCACGAAACTTGCAGGATTACAGATAGATTTTCAACCACAAAAATTCCTGCTAAAATTGGAAGCAATAATTCTTTACGAATAGAAATTGCGATTACAGCAATAATGCCTCCAATGGTTAAACTTCCTGTATCTCCCATAAATACTTGTGCTGGATAGGTATTGTACCACAAAAAACCAATTAATGCCCCTGCAAAAGCAAGAATAAAAACTGTCATTTCACCCGAATTCGGAATGTACATGACATCTAAATAATCTGCAAAAACAATGTTACCAGAAACCCATGCAAAAACGGCGAGTGTAACCACCATAATTGCAGAAGAACCTGCTGCCAAACCATCAATGCCATCTGTTAGGTTTGCTCCGTTAGAAATTCCGGTTATAATAAAAACTGCGATGAATATAAAAACAATCCACCCATATTTTTCGTAATCATCTCCTAAAAAGCTCAATGCTTTGGAATAATCTAATTCGTTATTTTTAAAAAAAGGAACTGTTGTTTTTGTAGATTTATGCGCTTCTCCAAAAACTTTTTTCTTTCCATTTTCTTGAACAATTTGTTGTTCTATTGGCAATTGCTCTTTAATTACAACATCTTCGTTAAAATATAGCATGGCACCAACAATAACTCCTAAACCTATTTGTCCCAAAACTTTAAACTTACCACTTAAGCCTCCTTTGTCTTTTTTAAATACTTTAATATAATCGTCTAAAAAACCAATTAAACCCATCCAAACTGTGGTAATTAGCAGAATTATTACATAAACATTGTCTAGCCTTGCTAATAAAATCGCTGGTATTAAAGTTGCAAAAATGATAATTAAACCACCCATAGTTGGGGTTCCTGCTTTTTGAACCTGCCCCTCTAAACCCAAATCTCTAATCGACTCTCCAACTTGTTGTTTACTTAAATAGTTGATAATTCTTTTTCCATAAATGGCACTAATTAAAAGTGATAAAAGAAAAGCTGCTGTTGCTCTAAATGTAATAAACTGGAACAAACTCGCTCCTGGAAAATTAAACTGACTTTCTAAATATTCGAATAAATTATACAGCATTCTAGTTCTTTTTTAGTTGATTGAAACATTTTTGTATTTCCTCTAAATCATCAAAATAAGTTCGAATACCATTAATTTCTTGATAATTTTCGTGTCCTTTTCCTGCAATTAAAATAATATCTCCTGTTTCAGAAAATTTACAAGCCGTTTTTACTGCTTGCTTTCTATCTAAAACTGTAATTGTTTTTTTATAGTTTTCTGGAGAAACTCCAGCTTCCATTTCATCTAAAATCGTTTGTGGGTTTTCTGTTCTTGGGTTATCTGAAGTAAAAATGGCTTGATTGCTTAATTGCGAAGCAATGTGTGCCATTTTAGGCCTTTTTGTTTTATCTCTATCTCCACCACAACCAACAACGGTAATTACTTTTTCGTTTCCTGTTCTTATATCATTAATGGTTTCTAATACATTTTTTAAAGCATCTGGTGTGTGTGCATAATCTACAATTGCAGTAACACCGTCTTCTGAAACAATGTACTGAAAACGCCCACTTACGCTTTCTAGTTCACTAATTATGGTTAAAATTTCTAATTTTTCTAAGCCCAATAATGTTGCAGTTGCAATAATTGCGGTTAAATTATAGATGTTAAAGACACCTATTAACTTCGTCCAAACTTCTGTATTATTTACAGAGATTAACGTTCCAGAAAGTTGTTTTTCTAAAACTTTTACTTTAAAATCGGCCAAGGTTTTTAAAGCGTAAGTTGCTTTTTTTGCTTTGGTGTTTTGCAACATAAAAACACCGTTTTTATCGTCGATGTTGGTTAATGCAAATGCCGATTTTGGCAAAGCATCAAAAAACGATTTCTTTACATCTCTATATTCTGCAAAAGTTTTATGATAATCTAAATGGTCGTGAGAAAGGTTTGTAAAAATTCCTCCCGAAAATGTTAAGCCCGCTGTTCTTTTTTGATGAATTCCATGAGAACTCACTTCCATAAAACAGAACTCTACACCAGCATCAATCATTTTATCTAAATAACGATTTATGGTTACAGAATCTGGAGTAGTGTGTGTTGCTTTAAACTCAGTTTCATCTACCAAAACTTTTACTGTAGAAAGCAAACCAACTTTGTAACCTGCTTTTTTAAATAATTGATATAAAAGTGATGCTATTGTTGTTTTTCCGTTTGTTCCTGTAACACCCACTAATTGAATATTAGCGGAAGGACAATCGTAAAAATTAGAAGCCATAATCGCCAAAGCTTCGTTTGCATCTGAAACTTGAATGTAGGTAATTCCTTCTTTTTTATCAACAGGAAAATCTTCACAAATAATTGCAATTGCCCCGAAAGAAATGGCTTTTTCAATAAATAAATGTCCATCTACAGAAACCCCTTTTTGTGCAACAAAAACAGCATTTTCTTCTACTTTTCTTGAGTCGAAAACAAGATTTTTTATCGCAATATTGGTGCTACCAAATACTTGATTTATAGAAACTTTATATAATATGTCTTTTAAATTTTTCAGACTACGATAATTTTAAAACGATGGTTTTTCCTTTTTCTAATTTCTCTCCTTTGCTTAAAGATTGAGATTGCACTTTACCTACTCCAGATATTTTTACTTTTAACCCCAAATTTTCTAAAAGAGATACTGCATCCATTCCAGACATTCCTTTTACATTAGGAATTTTTGTATAGTTTTTATTTAATTTTGAATGGTATGCCGCAAACTCCTTATCGATTTGTGCAAACTGAATTTTATCTTCTACAGATTGATTATCGATTGGCGTTGTTGTATAAATTTTCTGCGCAATTTCTTTAAACACAGGTCCAGCCACGGTTGCTCCATAATATCCTTTTTCCTTTTTAGGGTCATGAATTACCACAATGCAAGAATACTTAGGTTTATCTGCAGGAAAAAAGCCCGCAAAAGAAGCGACATAGTGTTTGTTTGAATACCCTGCATTTACTGTTTTTCCGTTTTCGTCTATATGTTTTGGTAAAAACTTTTTAGCAGTTCCTGTTTTTCCTGCCATTGAGAAGTTTGGAGAGTAAATATTATCTGCAGTTCCTTTAATAACTACATTTTCCATTACTTTTCGAATCTTTTTTAAGGTTTCTTCTGAAGCTATTTTAGGATTTACAATTTCGGTTTCATAAACTTCTTCTGTTTTTTCTTGTCTTCTTAATTCCTTAATAAAACGTGGTTTTACCATGACTCCATTATTCGCAACAGCATTGTAAAACATTAATGTTTGCATTGGTGTTATAGAAATTCCATAACCCCAAGACATCCATTCTAAAGAAATTTTATTCCATCTTTTGTCTGATGGTTTTGGTACCACTGGCATGCCTTCTCCTTTAATTTTAAAACCAATCGGTTTTGTAAAACCATAAGATTCGATTTTTTCGATAAATTTTTCTGGTTGATGGTCGTAATGCTTTTGAATTAACTTTACGATACCAACATTCGAAGAGACTTCGAAAACTCTTGCCGCAGAAATTTTTCCATAACCTCCTCTATGAGAATCTTCTACCTTAGAACCATGAATAAAAATTCTTCCTTTTTCTGTATCTACGACTGTAGATGTATCTATTTTTTTATCCTCTAAAGCCGCCATTAAACTCGCCAACTTAAATGTTGAACCTGGTTCGTGACTTTCCCAAACTGCATAATTTCTTTTTTCGTAATATTTTCCTTTTGACGTTCTTCCTAAGTTCGCAATTGCTTTAATTTCTCCGGTTTTGGTTTCCATAACTACTGCACAACCATGGTCCGCTTCGTAATTTTCTAATTGAGCCAGCAAAGCATGGTGTGTAATATCTTGCATATTAACATCTATGGTGGTTATAATATCGTCGCCGTCAATGGGTTCTTTTTCGTTATAATCGCTAATTGGTTTCCACTGGTTTTTTGCGATTTTTTGCACCCATCTTAACCCGTTTTTCCCTTGCATATAATCTGCAAAGGCTCCTTCTATACCAGCCTCTCCTCTAAAATCGTCATACCCAATTGTTCTTTCTGCGATTTTACCTATTGGATGCGCACGCTCTGTTCTGTGTTTTGCGATAAAACCACCTTTATAAACTCCCAAATTAAAAATTGGAAACTTCTTCATTTTTAAATAATCGGTATAACCAATATCTCTGGCAATTAAAAAATAACGTTTTTTTCTATTTTTAGCATTGCGCAATCTCGATTGGTGGTAATTTACAGAACGCCCCAACATTTTAGAAAGCTCTTTAGACAAACCAGCAATGTTTTCTTCAAACACTTTACTATCTACAGTAACCAAATCCATATAAATATTAAATTTAGACATGGATGTTGCGAGAAGATTGCCATCTGCTGCATATACATTTCCTCTATTTGCATAAATAGTATCTGGTCTAATTGTAAGCTCGGTTGCCAACTTTCTATATTTATCTCCTTGGACATATTGTAGGTTTATTATACGAAATATAACAGCCAACAATAAAAGCGTCATAAAAGCAGCTACCAAGTAGAATTTTGTAAGTATGCTTTTTTTATGAGTTGCCAATTTGTTTATTTTTTATAGGTTACTTTTATTTTTTTTGGTGGGGTTTGCGAAGGTTTTAGTCCTCTAGCTTTTGCTTTTTCTCTGATATTCGATTCCATTTTCATTCTCATTAAAATGGTTCCTACATCTACATATTCTGCCCTTAACTCTCTTTTTAATTTATTTAGTTCAGAAATTTTATACACTTTTTTTTCTGCACTATGCCCCATTGAAATCATAATTAACAAAAGCGCAACCACAAAAATGATGATTCGCCAATTTTTAAAAGCCGATTCGTCTGTAAGAAAACTACCTCGTAAAAAACCGTAAATACCTTTTTTAACTTTAGACATTTTCTATTTAAATTACTTTTTAACTTTTAAAGTTGCAATTCTTAATTTAGCGCTACGAGCCCTGTTGTTTGTGTTAATTTCTTGCGGGGTAGGCACTACTAACTTTCCAACTTTTTGTAACGGCTCACTTGTATTTCCAAAAAAATCTTTTTCGGGCTCGCCACTAAACATTCCTGTTCTTATAAATCTTTTTACCAATCTATCTTCTAAAGAATGGTATGAGATTACACTTAACCTTGCATCTTCTTTTAATAAATTTGGTGTTTGCTCTAAAAACTCTTTTAAAACATCCAATTCTTCATTTACCTCTATCCTTATCGCTTGAAAAATTTGAGCCAATATTTTATGCTCTTTTGCATTTGGTAAATAGCGTTTTAAAACTTGTTTTAATTGAAAACTCGTTTCGATTTTTGCTTTCTCTCTTTCTTCTACAATGGTTTTTGCCAAGTTTCTAGAATTTCTTAACTCTCCATACATAAACAGTATATTCGCTAATTTTTCTTCGGAATATGTATTGATAATTTCTTGCGCAGATACTTTCGATTTTTGATTCATTCTCATGTCTAATTCGCCATCGAAACGTGTTGAAAACCCTCTTTCTGCCTCATTAAACTGATGAGAAGAAACCCCTAAATCTGCCAAAATACCATCCACTTTACGAACTCCATAAAATCTTAAAAACCTTGTTATGTATCTAAAATTTTCTGGAATTAATGTAAAACGATCATCATCGATTGCATTTTCTAAAGCATCTGGATCTTGATCGAAACCAAACAACCTTCCTTTTTCTCCTAGTCTTTTTAAAATTTCTCTAGAATGCCCTCCTCCTCCGAAAGTAACATCTACATACACACCATCTTCTTTAATCGCCAGTGCATCTACACTTTCTTGCAATAAAACTGGATTATGATAATTCATCGAAATCTGTATTTCCCATTACTTCTTCTGCTAAATCTGCAAAATCTACTGTTGCATCGTCAATCGCTTTTTCGTACTTATCTTTGTCCCAAATTTCAATAATATTTACTGCCGAAGACAAAACCACTTGCTTTTTAATGGACGCAAATTCACACAAATCTTTTGGAATTAAAATTCTTCCTGTCGCATCGAATTCTACCATTTTTACACCCGCTGTAAACCTTCGAATAAAATCGTTGTTCTTTTTTACAAAACGGTTTAACTTGTTTATTTTCTCCATCATCAAGTTCCATTCTTTCATCGAATACAACTCTAAACAAGGTTGAAAAACAGCTCTTTTAATTACAAAACCCTCATTTAAAACTGGTTGCAATTGCTTTTTTAGAGCCGATGAAAACATCACTCTACCTTTTGCATCTGCTTTACATTCGTATGTACCAATTAAATTAATCACAAGAAATTTAGGTCTTAATTAAGAATCAAAAATATATAAAATTTACCACTTTTTACCACTTTTTACCACATTGTTAATAAATTTTCTTTATTTTGAAAAAAAGAGATTCATTTCGACCTTAAAAAATGAATACCAGTGATTTACAAAAACGCCAACTTTCTAATAAAAAAGAATTACATTTGCGTTTAAGTGAAATGAAAAAAAAATCAATGACTGACCAGTTAAAAACCGAAGGGAAATTTACATATGCAGAAGCTGGAGAGGGACCTGCAATCATTGTTTTACATGGATTAATGGGGGCTTTAAGTAATTTTGGTGCAACTTTTAATCATTTTTCTAACAATGGATATCATGTTTTAATTCCTGAATTGCCTCTATATTCTTTACCACTTTTAAAAACGAATGTAAAAAGCATGGCTTCTTTTTTAAAAGATTTTATGGAATTTAAAAAACTAGACAAAGCAATTTTATTAGGAAATTCTTTAGGCGGGCATATTGGTTTGTATTTTACAAAACATTATCCAGAAAAAGTTAGTGCTTTAGTGCTTACAGGTAGTTCTGGACTGTATGAAAAAGCCATGGGTGATAGTTTTCCAAAAAGAGGAAACTACGAATATATTGAAAAGAAAACCAAGGCTGTTTTTTACGACCCAACAATTGCCACCAAAGAGTTGGTAGATGATGTTTTTAAAATTGTAAATAACAGGAGTGCTGTAATTAGAACTTTATCGATTGCAAAAAGTGCTATTAGACATAATATGGCAAACGATTTACCAGATATGAAACAGCCTACTTGCCTTATTTGGGGGAAACAAGACACAGTTACACCTCCAGAAGTTGCTACAGATTTTGATAATTTATTGCCAGATTCCGATTTATTTTGGATTGATAAATGTGGCCATGCAGCCATGATGGAAAGACCAGAAGAGTTTAATAAAATTCTAATGGACTGGTTTACTGCAAGAAAAATATAATTCTCTCAACGAGAAATTTATCGAAAAAATTGAACCCAGTAAGATGAAAATTAAATCTGCAGACTTTGTAATGAGTAACAGTAATGTTACAAAAGCTCCAAAAGACAGAAAACCAGAATACGCCTTTATTGGGCGTTCTAATGTTGGTAAATCTTCTCTTATTAACATGCTAATGGAGCGAAAAGATTTGGCAAAAATCTCTGGAAAACCCGGAAAAACACAACTTATCAATCATTTTTTAATTAATAACGAGTGGTTTTTGGTAGATTTACCAGGTTACGGCTATGCACAAGTTTCAAAGAAAAAAAGAGTTATTTTTCAATATTTTATAGAAAATTATTTTAAAGAAAGAGAACAACTCGTTTGTACGTTTGTACTGATTGATTCTAGGCACGACCCACAAAAAATAGATTTAGAATTTATGCAGTTTTTAGGCGAAAACCAAATTCCGTTTTGTATTGTTTTTACAAAAGCAGATAAATTAGGAAGCTCTAAATTAAACAAACAAATTACTTCTTATAAGAAAAAACTATTGCAATACTGGGAGTCTTTACCTAACACGTTTTTAACATCATCTTCAACAGGACTTGGAAGAAAAGAGTTTTTAGATTTTATTAATAGTGTTAACGAAGATGTAAAAGATAATTTTAAATAACCTTTCGACTGCGTTCGACACAACAAATGCAATCTACAAAAAACAACTTACAGGTTTTATTTGAAGACAATCATCTTATAATTGTTAATAAACGCGCTGGCGATATTACCCAAGGAGATAAAACTGGCGATACACCTTTGAGTGATGTTGTAAAAGAGTACATTAAAGACAAGTTTAACAAACCTGGGAATGTTTTTTTAGGAACTGTTCACAGGTTAGACAGGCCTACTTCTGGAATTATTATTTTCGCAAGAACTTCTAAAGCGCTAGAACGCTTAAACAAAATGCTACGTAAAAAAACCATTAAAAAAACATATTGGGCAATTGTAAAAAATACGCCCAAAAAACAAAGCGATACCCTTATTAACTTTCTAAAGAAAAACCCTAAAAACAATAAATCTTTTGTTTATAAAAAAGAGATAGAAGGTTGTAAAAAAGCCATTTTACATTACAAAGTTCTTAAAAAATTAGACCATTATTGTTTATTAGAAATCGATTTAGAAACAGGAAGACATCATCAAATTAGAACACAATTAGCGCATATTGGAAGCCCTATAAAAGGCGACTTAAAATATGGTTTTGATAGAAGTAATAAAGATGGAAGCATCTCTTTACATGCCAGAAAAATTAATTTTATGCATCCTGTTACAAAGAAAGAAATTAATGTTTTAGCCCCTACACCAACAGAAGTTATTTGGAACGCTTGTTTGAAATAATTAATTTTAAAAGGAAGAAATTATCTTCTTTTTTTAAATACAAAAGCATATTAAAAACTATGAATACAGAAAAAACGGTTTCAGAAGCAATCTACTACAGACGCTCTGTTAGAATATACAATGCTAAAAAATCTATTGATAAAACCCTCGTAAAAAAATGTTTAAAGCAAGCTACTTTGGCTCCCAACAGTAGCAATATGCAGTTGTGGGAATTTTATCACATCACTTCTAACCTGAGTTCGATTAATAAATTGTCAACTGATTAGACTTTACAGTCTGATATTTTATAGCAGGTTTTTTTGGTAAAAAGCTATATGCAATAAGACCTGCGATTATGTTTGACAAGAAATTAGTAAAACTTCTATGTCTAGAATGTTCAATTTGACAAATATTTTTGAGTTCGTCATTTACGGTTTCAATAACAGAGCGTTTACGCAGTAAAATTTTATCACTCATTGTCATTAAAGAATTCTTCATATTGTTTTTAATATGAGTAATTAAATGCAATCCATCAGCAAAAAGTAACTGCATTAAATCTTTTCCAACATAACCTTTGTCCGCATATAACTTACCATAAATTTTATCTAAAAAAGACTTCTTTTTTAATGGCGTTCTATCATCAACATTAGCTTGGGTTATGCAGAAGTTTAGGATTTCACCTTTATCATTTATAACGATATGCAATTTAAAGCCATGGAACCATCCTATAGTGGATTTTCCAGTGGTTGCAATGCCTTTAAATACTTTATTATTCTTAATTCGTTTGGGGCTGCAAACTCTAACAGGTGTAGAATCTACAAAAGAAATACCCGTAGAATTACCTAAACAACATGTCTTTAAAAATAAAGTCATTGGCATGAGGTTTTGCTGCATGAGTTCTGTAAATCTATTGTATGAAACTGTAGCTGGGAAATCATCTTGCATATGCTTTTGCAAGTAATACACGTAAAAGTGTTTAAAGGTCCTAAAACCACTAAGCTGAAACAAAATGGTAATGGTAATTACCTCGCTATTTGACATAACACTGGGACGTTTTGATGGATTGCCTAAAAGGTGTTTACTGACTATTTGGTCATATTCTTTACAAAATTCATCAACAAGACAGAAAATTTCAGTAATTTTAGAGTAGATTATCATAGATAGATTTTTAGATTAATAAATTGAAATTCAATACTTTAATTTACTGAAAATCTATCTTTTTTACTAGAAAAAAATGCCTAAATTTTAATCGAACTCAGGTTTCTAAAGAAACCATCGATAAAATTGCGCCATTTTGCTTCAACCAAAATGCAGCAAAAACCGCACAACAATTGGTTATTTTTGTTACCAGAAAAGATTTATGGAAAAAAAGAGCAAAAGCAAACTTACAATTTATGGATGCTGTTTTTGGTAAAAACAATCCAAAAGAAAAACAAAGTAGCAGAGAAAAAGTAGCTAGAAATTATTATGGAAAAATCATTCCGTTTGCGTATGCAGATTTTTTAAGAATTCTAGGTTTTCTAAAAT
Organism: Polaribacter batillariae; assembly: GCF_017498485.1. NCBI lineage: Bacteria > Pseudomonadati > Bacteroidota > Flavobacteriia > Flavobacteriales > Flavobacteriaceae > Polaribacter > Polaribacter batillariae. The sequence goes on from NZ_CP071795.1 coordinate 1,361,981, forward strand.
ATTTACTAGTTATTAGTATTGGAATTTTTAAACCCATATACAGGCAAGTAAGAAATAGCGACATGAGAATTGTTGCCCATAAAAGTTGTGGATTGGCTGCACAAAATTTTATGATTTCTATGGCTGCAGAAGGTTATGATACTTGCCCAATGGAAGGTTCTGACACTTTACGAGTTAAAAATTTACTGAATTTACCTTTTGGTTCTGAAATAAATATGATTGTTTCTTGCGGAATTAGAGACGAAAAAGGTGTTTACGGAGAGCGGTTTAGAATTCCTTTTGATGAAGTTTATAGAGAAATTTAAAAATGGGAGATTTTTTGGGGTTAGAAATCATGTATTTATTGTGCAATTTTATTGGAGGAACTCTAAGATGGGTTTACGGAACCATTTGGAGAACCATTTTTAACAAGTCAAAATACAGGTATAATGAGTACGTTTTTGGCGTCGAAAATTCTAAAAATCATTTTGATGTTCATGGGCATCAATTCAATAATTTAATAATTACAGTGGTATTTATAGCAGTAATTGCAACTATTCTTTCTTAGGCTTCAAAATTAAAACATTCTTGCTTTTTTCAACATCTGCCTTATTGAGATTCATTTTTACAAATTCTCCATTTAAATATTGTTTAGCTTGGTCTTTGTAGTGCTTGCTAAAAACGCGCCCAGATTGTCCTGTTGGTACAATTGCCCAACTATTATCTACGTCAGAAAAATCGACAATTCTTCTTGTAGAAGGCCCAGCAAGCACTTTATAAACTCCTGTAGAATCGATATTGTAAATTTGATTGTTAATTACTTGATCTCCACCCGCAGTTACAAATGGACCAACATTAAAATAACTTCTTAAAACGGCAACCTCGCCAACTGCATGTTTGTATTCTACAGAAATTACGCGCTCCCATTTCCAACGTTCTACATTGGTGCCTAATTGGTTTTCTAAAAACGAAAACGCGTTTTTAAAAGAATTTGTAACTATTTCTTGCTTGGTTTCAATTTTATCTTTTGTAGAAACATTATCCCACCAAACCGAATTTTCTCTTTTAGCTTGCACTGGCAAAACTTTTTCTATAAAAGGAGTATTTATCAATTGACTGTATCCTTTTCCCATTTCATCTGCAAAAGTGTTTTTCTGAAACTCGTAAATAAAACGATTGTAAATTACGGGTGCAACTTCATTTTTATCGAAATTTCCTTTCCAATTTTTTAAAATATGTATGGCTGTTTTTTCACTTGCAGACAAATTACTTTTGTTTAAAGAATTTAGCAAATTTTTAGCAATTTTGGGTGCATTTGGCGAAGTATTATCTAACAACATTTTAGCAACATCGTTTTTTGTCCAATTGTTTTTTGGAGCCAGCAACTCTACAATTCTTTTTGCCCTATCTTCTACCAAATAATAACCAGGATACAACATGTTTGCAATAGAATCTGGCTGATTATTTGCAGAATACACATACTTATTACTTGGGTTTATAGCCTGTGGATTTTGGTCAAAGTTTAAATATTCTACAATTTCATCTTTACCAGAAGAACCATTTAAAAAAGTTTTTGTGTATAAAGAATCTCTGTATTTATACAATTTTCCTGAAGCAAACCAAGCAATGTTATTTTTAGAATCGCCATACATTATATTTAAGCCTGGAGCGTGTAATTTACTGGCCCCATTTTTAAATTCTGTTAAGTTTTTCGCATGTGAAATCTCATAAGCAACCTCTAAAATTTTATTTTCTAATTTGGTGTAAATCCACTGCATTGCAATTGGGCGGTTGTCTTCTAAATGCGCTACAATTCCATTCATTAAAGGCCCGTGTTTGCTTGTTTTAATTGTGTAAAGCGAATCTTTTTTATCTTTTATTTTTAAACGTTTTTCAACAATAGTATAATTCAAAAAATAGTCTTTGTATTTGTATTCATTTTCGTTGTTAGGGTTATTTTCTTCTATATAAAAATCAACATCATCGTTTTCGAACATTGTTAAACCATAAGCATAGTTTTTATTATGGCCCAATAATGGAAATGGCACCAAAGCTAAATGAAAACCGTACATTTCGTAATGGGGTGTTTTTACGTGTGCCTGATACCAAACTGAAGGTTGCGAAAAGCCAATATGAGGGTCGTTTGCGAAAATTACTTTTCCGTTTTTGGTTTTATCTCCGCCAAGAACCCAAGAATTACTTCCTATAAATGGCGCAATTGGTAAAGTTTCCATTAAACGATGCATTGCATAAGAAAAAGCCCCTGTAATTTCGGGGTTTTTCTCGTTTTTAATAAGGGTTAAATTCTCTTTTTCAACTCCAATTAATTCATTAAAATAAGCATCTCCTAATTTTTCTTTCACTTCGTTTAACATTGGATCTGTTTTATGAGCAACTGCAAAGCTAAAAGCCATATACCCCAAAACATTGTACATATCTTTTAGTGTGTATTTCTCTTTTTTTACACCTACTAAAGTAAATTCAATAGGCGTTTTTCCATTTTCTATATAATCGTTTACACCTTTTAAATAAGCAGTTGCCAATTTGTAGGGTTCTGAGTTTTTATCTAAATTTTCGATTGTTTTTGCGGCGGCTTCTTCGATTCCTAAACCCGAAAAAAGTTTGTCTGTTCTTATTAATTTTTCTCCAAAAATTTCTGACAATCTTCCTGCTGCAATTCTACGAACCAACTCCATTTGCCACAATCTATCTTGCGCATGCACATACCCCAAAGCCACATAAGCATCTTGTTGATTGCTCGCATTTATATGCGGAACACCAATTTCATCAAAATAAACAGTTACCTCTTCTTTTAAATTTTTAATTTCTAATTCTCCTGCATATTGGGGCTCTAAAGTTGTTTTATAATACCATCCAAAAGCAACGACTAGTATCATTAGAATTACAAGTATTTTTAATAAATTCTTTAAAATCTTCATAAATATTGATTTTTACCAAAGATAAACGATTTATTATTTCTGTTTTCATACAAAAACAATGAAAGTTTGTTTGTATTTTTGAGGTTCAAAATTTTCTTTATGAAAAAAATTCAAATGGTTGACTTACAAGGTCAATATGAACCGATAAAAGAAACCGTAAACACTTCAATTCAAGAAGTTTTAAATTCTTCTGCATACATAAATGGCCCTTTGGTGCACGAATTTCAAGCAGACTTAGAAAAATATTTAAACGTAAAACATGTAATTCCGTGTGCTAACGGAACAGATGCTTTGCAAATTGCAATGATGGGTTTAGGTTTAAAACAAGGTGATGAAGTTATTACTGCCGATTTTACATTTGCAGCCACAGTAGAGGTAATTGCTTTATTAAAATTAACCCCAGTTTTGGTAGATGTTGAAAAAGATACGTTTAACATAGATATTGATGCTTTAAAAAAAGCAATTACGCCAAAAACAAAAGCAATTGTACCAGTTCACTTATTTGGTCAAGTGGCAAATATGGAAGCTGTTTTAGAAATTGCCAAAGAACATCATTTATTTGTAATTGAAGACAATGCACAAGCAATTGGCGCCAATTACACATTTAAAAATGGCAAAAAACAAAAAGCAGGAACCATTGGAAATGTAGGTACAACTTCGTTTTTTCCATCAAAAAACTTAGGTTGTTATGGAGATGGAGGTGCTATTTTTACAAATGATGATGAATTAGCACACAGGTTAAGAGGCATTGTAAATCATGGAATGTACACTCGCTATTACCATGACGTAGTTGGAGTAAATTCTCGACTCGACTCGATACAAGCTGGAGTTTTAAAAGCAAAATTACCGCATTTAGATGGGTATTGTAATGCTCGTAGAAATGCCGCTCGTTTTTACAATAATGCGTTTAAAAATAACCCAAATATTATTACACCAACCACAAAATCGAATGCAACAAACAGTTGTGGCGAAATTTGCGATACTTGCGATTGCCATGTTTTTCATCAATATACACTGCAAATTACCAATGGCAAGAGAGACGAATTACACAAACATTTGTTAGACAAAGAAATTCCGAATGCCATTTATTACCCAGTTGCGTTGCATGCTCAAAAAGCATATCAAGACACTCGTTATAAAGAAAGTGATTTTCCTGTAACAAACGAGTTGATAAAAACAGTAATTTCTTTACCAATGCATACAGAATTAGAAAAAGAGCAATTAGAGTTTATAACGGAAACAATCAATCAATTTATAAAATAGTATGAAAAAAATATTAGTCACAGGAGGTTTAGGTTTTATAGGTTCACATACCGTTGTAGAGTTGCAAAATGCAGGTTTCGAAGTGGTTATTATAGACGATTTATCGAACACAACCTTAAAAGTTTTAGATAGTATTACAGAAATTACAGGTAAAAAACCAGATTTTTATCAAATTGATTTGCGTATTAAAAATGATGTAAAAAACTTCTTCGATACTAATAAAGTAGATGGAATTATACATTTTGCAGCCTTTAAAGCTGTAGGAGAAAGCATGCAAAAGCCTTTAGATTATTACGAAAATAATTTAAGTGCTTTGGTTTATCTTTTACAAGAAATGAGAGATCGAAAAATAGATCATTTTATTTTCTCTTCTTCTTGCACCGTTTATGGGCAAGCAGATGAATTGCCAATTACAGAAAAAGCACCTGTTAAAAAAGCAGAATCTGTATATGGAAATACCAAACAAATTGGTGAAGAAATTATTGAAGACGCCAGCAAAGCACATGGAATTAACGCAATTGCTTTGCGTTATTTTAATCCGATTGGTGCTCATGAAAGTATAAAAATTGGTGAATTACCTTTAGGAGTGCCTCAAAATTTAATTCCATTTGTTACACAAACTGCAGCAGGAATTCGTAAAGAATTATCGGTTTTTGGCGACGATTACCCAACTCCAGACGGAACAGCTGTAAGAGATTACATTCACGTGGTAGATTTGGCGAAAGCACACATTGCAGCATTGCAGCGTTTAATCAACAAAAAAAATAAAAAAAGTTTCGAATTTTTTAATGTAGGTACAGGAACAGGAAGTTCTGTTTTAGAAGTAATAAAAGCATTCGAAAAAGCATCTGGAAAACCTTTAAATTATAAAATTGTTGGAAGACGAGAAGGCGACATTACAGCTGCCTATGCAGACACAACCATTGCAAATAAAGAATTAAACTGGAAAACAGAAAAAACATTAGATGAAGCTTTGGCTTCTGCTTGGCAATGGCAGTTGAAACAGTAAGTCAGTTGGCAGTGTTTAGTCTTCAGTTAGCAGTCGTGGGCACCGTTTTTTTTAGCTTTAGGCTCAAGTGCATTTAAAACTATAAGCCATCTTTTGTCTTACGTCTTAGGTCATTTCATTACCTCTTAAGTCTTACGTCCTAAGTCTTAAGTCCTAAGTCCTAAGTCCTAAGTCAAATTTAAGTCTTGTATCATTTTAAATCACAAGTCGTTTTTACGCAGAAATCACTCAATTTTAGCTCGTTTTTAGTTAATTTTGAGTGATTTTTTGCTTTTTTCAACTAAAAAAGATCTTTTTTTATTTTTTATATGATAATGATAAGGTACTTGAATTATCAAATTGTTAAAGATACCTCAGTATCATTTTTAGTTCTACATTTCTCTGCTCATTTTTAAGGTTTTAACAGTTCTAAATTGACATCAACACATATCAACCTTAACTTTGTAACCGATATTATTAATGATAAAAGAACACCAATGAAACTGATTAACATTAAAAGAAAGACTCAATTAGAACAACGTCATACCCGAGAAATGGGCGTTCTAACCACCAACGTAACGTATATAAAAAAAATGCTCTTCAATTTAATTCCGTTAGCAACTTTACACAAATATAGAGAAACGTATTACGGAGAAATAAAAGATTGCGAAGAGTGCGTTTTAGCAAAATAATTTAATCGAAAACCTGAATTTTAAGTTCAGGTTTTTTTTTGCCTTTATTTAACACTATTCCAAAGCATTATTCATTTCATTTTAGTAATTTTAGTCTTTAAAATCTATCATAAAAATGAAAAAAATCACCCTTGTATTTGCGAGTATTTTATTATTTATTGCTTGCGATAATTCAACCAAAAAAACTAGTTCCAAAGAAAAAGAGCTAAGTATTAAATATGAAAAAATAGAGTTAGACAATGGACTCGATGTTATTTTTCACGTAGATAAATCAGACCCAGTTGTAGCTGTAGAGCTAATGGTACATGTTGGATCTGCCAGAGAAATTGAAGGCAGAACTGGTTTTGCCCACTTATTTGAACATTTACTTTTCTTAGAATCTGAGAATTTAGGAAAAGGAGGTTTAGATAAAATGAGTGCAAGAATTGGTGGTTCTGGAGCAAATGGTTCAACTTCTAGAGACAGAACAAATTATTTACAAACCGTGCCAAAAGACGCCTTAGAAAAAATGATTTGGGCAGAAGCCGATAAATTGGGTTGGTTTATAAACACAGTTACAGAGCCAGTGCTAGCGAAAGAAAAACAAGTGGTTAAAAACGAAAAAAGACAAAGAGTAGATAACGCACCTTATGGGCACAACCAATATGTTATTGGAAAAAACCTGTATCCAAAAGATCATCCATACAATTGGCAAGTAATAGGTTCTTTAGAAGATTTACAAAACGCTACCTTAGACGATGTAAAAACATTCTTTAAAAAATGGTATGTACCTAATAATGCTACTCTGGTTTTATCTGGAGATATCGATGTTGCTCAAGCAAAAGAATGGGTACATAAATATTTTGATGAAATTCCAAGAGGCGAAGACATTCCTCCTTTAAATAAAAGACCAGGGGTTGTAAAAGAAACAAAACTTTTATACTACGAAGATAATTTTGCAAGAGTACCACAATTAACAATGGTTTGGCCCACTGTAGAATCTTATCATCCAGATTCTTACGCTTTAGAAGTATTAACACAGTATTTATCTGACGGAAAATCGGCTCCTTTAAATGAAGTTTTGGTAGATGATTTAAAACTTACTTCCTACACTTCTATGTATAACTATATTTCTGAATTAGCAGGCTCTACGCAACTTTCTATTCGAGCTTTTAATGATGTAAGTCTAGATGAAGTAAAAGCAGGAGTTGAAAAAGCGTTTGCAAAATTTGAAGCAGAAGGAATTTCAGAAAAAGATTTAAAAAGAATAAAAGCAGGCCAAGAAACCGAGTTTTATCAAAGTTTATCTAGCGTTTTAGGAAAAGGAACCAATTTAGCTTCTTACAATACCTATACAGGAAACCCAGGTTATGTAAGCGAAGATATTAAAAAAACGCTAGCAGTTACCACAGAAGATGTAATGCGTGTTTATAATACCTATATTAAAGACAAAAATTACATTGCCACTAGTTTTGTACCTAAAAACAGTGCAGCACTGGCCTTAAAGGGTTCTAAATTAGCCGAAGTTGTAGAAGAAAAAATTGTACAAGGTGCAGAAGAAAAATTCGATCCAAAAATCGCTGCAACATACCAAAAAACACCTTCTTCTTTTGATAGAAGTATAGAACCTCCTTACGGAAAAACACCTTCTTTAGCAGTGCCTACAGTGTATGAAAGTAGCTTAGAGAATGGTTTAAAAATATACGGAATAGAAAACAACGAAGTTCCTTTGGTTAGATTTAATATTACTATTGATGGTGGGCAATTATTAGAATCTATGGATAAATTAGGGGTCGCTAATTTAACAGCAGATTTATTAAATAAAGGTACAAAAAACAAAACTGTACAAGAATTAGAAGAAGCCATTCAAGAATTAGGAGCCTCTATTTATATCTATTCTGGAAAAGAAGAAATAACAATTAGCGGAATAACACTTTCTAAGAACTACAACAAAACATTAGCTTTGGTCGAAGAAATGTTATTAGAACCAAGGTTCGATGCAGAAGAATTCGATCTCCTTAAAAAAGCAACCATTGCAAGCTTAAATCAACAAGAAGCAAACCCCAATTCTGTAGCTAGAAATGTTTATAACGAGTTAATTTACGGAAAAGACAACATTCGTTCTAAAAATACTTTAGGAACCGTTTCTTCTGTAAAATCGATTACTTTACAAGACGTAAAAGATTTTTACAACAATTATATTTCGCCTTCTGTTGCCAAAATGTTAGTGGTAGGAGACATTTCTAAAAAAGAATTAATAACATCTTTAGACAATTTAAATTCTAAATGGAAAAGTAAAGAAGTAACAATTCCTGAATATAAAACTCCAGATGCTCCAACAAAACCTACAGTTTATTTTTACGACATTCCAAATGCAAAACAATCTATTTTACAATTTGGTACACCAGCTTTAGCGGCTACAGAGAAAGATTTTTATCCAGCCTCTGTGATGAATTACATTCTTGGTGGTGGCGGATTTGCTTCTCGCTTAACACAAGAATTACGTGAAGGAAAAGGATATACCTATGGAATTCGTTCTGGATTTTCTGGTTCGAAAGCAAAAGGTGCTTTTACGATTTCTAGCGGAGTAAGAACCAATGTAACATTAGAATCTGCACAATTAATAAAGAAAATTTTAGAAGAATACCCAGAAACTTTTTCTGATAAAGATTTAGAAACTACAAAAAGCTTCTTAATAAAAAGCAATGCAAGAGCTTTTGAAACTGCTGGTGCAAAATTAAGAATGCTCGCTAATATTAGCGATTATGGTTGGAAGCCAGACTATGTAAAAGATAGAGAAGCCATTGTAAATAACATGACCAAAGAGCAAATTAAAGAATTGGCAAATAAATATGTAAATCCAGATAAAATGATTTGGTTAGTGGTTGGTGATGCAGAAACACAATTAAAAAGGATGAAACAATTAGGATATGGAGAACCTATCTTGTTAAATGAAACGCAGAAACCAATTAAGAATTAAGAGTATGAGTTATGAGTTATGAGTTATGAGTTATGAGTTATGAGTTATGAGTTATGAGTTATGAGTTATGAGTTATGAGTTATGAGTTATGAGTTATGAGTTAAATCTCACAAAAAAATCCCATTTTCTAGTTTAGAAAGTGGGATTTTTTTTATTATTAAATGCCTCCTTGAGCATTACTGAAATTTAGAATAATTCTAATTGAAAGTAGCTAAACGTAATTTAAAGAAAGGTTTATTATGTAACGAAAACTATAGTTCTCGACTGCACTCGAACAGACACAATAATCATTAAAATTACTCGAAAGAAGCTCCACTTGCAGCCACACTTCTATCGATTTTACGCATTAAACCTTGCAACACTTTTCCTGGTCCTACTTCTATAAATTCGGTACCTCCATCAGCAATCATTGCCTGGATCGATTGGGTCCATTTTACAGGCGCAGTTAATTGAAGCATTAAATTTTTCTTAATCTCATTTGCATTGGTAACAGCACTAGCAGTTACATTTTGGTAAACAGGGCAAGATGGTTCTTTAAACTCAGTTGCTTCGATTGCAGCTGCTAATTCTTCTCTTGCAGGCTCCATCATTGGCGAATGAAATGCACCTCCAACAGGCAATAAAATGGCTCTTTTTGCTCCTTTTTCAGTTAAAATTGCACAGGTTTTTTCAACTGCTTCAATTTCTCCAGAAATTACCAATTGCCCAGGACAATTATAATTTGCAGCGACTACTACTCCATCTATTTCTGCGCAGGTTTCTTCTACAACATGATCTTCTAAACCTAAAACTGCAGCCATTGTAGATGGTGCTGCTTCACATGCTTTTTGCATGGCCAAAGCACGTTTAGAAACTAAGGTTAAACCATCTTCAAAAGACAAAACACCGTTTGCAACTAATGCCGATAATTCTCCTAAAGAATGTCCAGCAACCATTTCTGGTTGAAAAGAATCTCCTAAAACCTTCGCTAAAATTACAGAATGTAAGAAAATAGCAGGTTGAGTAACTTTCGTTTCTTTTAATTGCTCTGTAGTTCCTTCGAACATAACATCTGTAATAGAAAACCCTAAAATAGCGTTTGCTTTTTCGAAATATTCTTGTGCCAATGCAGATTTTTCGTACAAATCTAACCCCATTCCTGTAAATTGTGCTCCTTGACCCGGAAAGATATATGCTTTCATTTTTAGTATTTTTATTTGTTTAGTTGTCGGCAAAAATAATCATTTTTATTTGAAGGTAACTGCTAGTCAACAGGTAGGTTAACGGCTTTATTGAAGGCGAAAGATTCAATTTGAGCTAATTTTTCTCAAAAAACAAAAGAAAAATTAGCTCAAACAGTATATTTAACAACTTTTGGAACTATTATTGTAATCAACTTAAAAAACCTTCGTCTAAAAGAGCAACAAATAAAAATATACAATGAAAAAAATACTTTTAACATTAATTACCGTTTTTACATTCGCACAAACAAACGCACAAACATCTATATTTAACAATTTACTTCAAAAGCACGTTACCGAAGATGGTGTTGTAGATTACAAGGCTTTTAAAGAAGACAAAGCTAAATTAGACAGTTACATTTCTTATTTAGAAAAAACCTCTCCAGAGAGTTCTTGGTCAGAAAACAAGAAAAAAGCTTTTTGGATTAATGCGTACAATGCTTATACCATTAAACTTATTTTAGAAAACTATCCACTAAAAAGCATTATGAATATTAAAGAAAAAGGAAAAACCGCTTGGAAAATCCCTTTTGCTAAAGTTGGTGGAAAAACCTATACTTTAGATCATATAGAACATGAAATTTTACGCAAGAAATTGTTTGATCCTCGAATTCATGTAGGTGTAAATTGTGCATCTGGTTCTTGTCCGAAATTAGGAAACATGGCGTTTACAGAAGAAAATGTAGATGCTACTTTAGAAAAATTAATGAAAGAATTCGTAAACGATTCTTCAAGAAATAAAATATCGAATAAAAAAGTTCAAATTTCTTCAATTTTCGATTGGTTTAAAAAAGATTTTACTAAAAATGGTTCTGTAATCGATTATTTAAACAAATATTCCAATACAGAAATTAATAAAAATGCAAGAATAAGTTATTTGAAGTACGATTGGAGTTTGAACGGAAAATAAATTTATTATCTTTCACTTTTTAATCATAATAAAAAAATAATGTCTAAAACATATTACGATTCTGCAGATTTAAGAAAATTTGGAAAAATAACTGAATGGAGCGAAGAACTTGGAAACAAGTTTTTCGATTATTATGGAAAAGTCTTTGAAGAAGGTGCACTAACTGCTCGTGAAAAATCTTTAATTGCTTTGGCAGTTGCACATACAGAACAATGCCCTTATTGTATAGATGCATACACTAAAGACACCTTACAAAGAGGTATTACCAAAGAAGAAATGATGGAAGCAATTCATGTGGGTGCAGCCATTAAAAGTGGTGCAACTTTGGTGCATGGAGTTCAAATGATGAATAAAGTAAATAAATTAGAAATGTAAACAGAGAACCATTTTTTGCTTTTGCAAAAAATGTGTGAATCGCTTATGCCAACGAAAGTGGGTATCTATAAGTTCAAGTGAATTTTGCTTTTTGAAAAAAATTTTAGAGGTCGCTTATCCCGTTTTTTAGCGAAATCTCTAATTTCAAAAAAACCAAAACACAAATTTCTTCGTAAATACTATAAATACATTTATTTTTAAATTAAAAAGTAATTATTTTAAAAAGAAGTAAAAAAAGCAAACAGTTTACAGTTTCAGTAGCCATAAACCAGCTAACTGAAAATTGTAACTGCACAGCTGAATACTAAAATACATGGCTACAAAATCATTAAAAGCAAGAAATAACGATATTGCAAATACGTCTCGCCAAATGGAAATTCTTTCTAACGGAATTTTTGCAAACGGAGAATTACCAACATTTGCAGAAAAAATTAAAGAAACAGGTCACTTTCCACTGCGCCCTAAAAAACTAGAAATTTTACAAATAAATTTAGGGTATATGTGCAACCAAGTGTGTGAACATTGTCATGTAGATGCTGGACCAGACAGAAAAGAAATTATGACTGTAGAGACCATGAAGCAGTGTTTGGAAGTCATCAAAAAAACAGAAGCACACACGTTAGATTTAACTGGTGGAGCTCCAGAAATGAACCCTAACTTTAGATGGTTTGTAGAAGAAGCATCTAAAGCCGGAATTAAAGATTTTATTGTACGATCTAATTTAACCATAATTAGAGCGAATAAAAAATACTACGACTTACCAGAATTTTTTAAAAAACACAATGTACACGTAGTTTCGTCTATGCCACATTGGACTCGCGGAAAAACCGACAAACAACGTGGAAAAGGTGTTTTCGATTTATCTATAAAAGCATTGCAAGAATTAAATGCAGTGGGTTATGGAATGCCAGGATCTCATCTAAAATTAGATTTAGTATATAATCCATCAGGAGCATTTTTACCTGGAGATCAAATGGCTTTAGAAAATGATTTTAAAAAAGCATTGAAAGAAGATTTTGATATCGATTTTCATAGTCTTTTTGCAATTACCAATTTACCCATTAGCCGTTTTTTAGATTATTTAATTGCTTCAGATAATTATGAAGATTATATGCACTCTTTGTTAGACGCATACAATCCTGCAGCTGTAGAAAATGTAATGTGTACAAACACATTATCCGTAAGTTGGGATGGTTGGTTGTTTGACTGTGATTTTAACCAAATGCTAAATTTAAAAGTAGCAAGTAAGGTAAAACACATTAAAGATTATAACGAAGAATTGTTACAAGACAGAAACATTATTATCAATCAACATTGTTATGGTTGCACTGCTGGCGCAGGAAGTAGTTGTCAAGGTGTTGTAGCTTAAATCCCCTTTGTTCTTCGGACATTTCCCTAAAGGGGAAAATTGAATACAACAAGGGGTTTAAACCCCTTGCATAAATAAAATGAGAAACAAAACTGCCATATTAATTTTTGCAAACTCTGCTGAAAAAGAAGTGGAAAGAAAATCGTTTCTTTCTACTGAAATTTTTTCTGCGTTAAATAGGCAAACTTTAAAAATAGTTAAAAAGTCTAAAATTAAATACTTTCTTTTTTCTGAAAAAGAACAAGTTGGAAACAATTTTGGAGAACGTTTTTCTAATGCCATCGAAACCCTTTTTAATAAAGGTTTCGATAATGTAATTACTATTGGTAGTGACACACCTCACTTAAAAGTTCGCCATTTATTAGAAACTGAAAAGAGTTTAGTTTCTAACGATTTGGTTTTAGGTCCTTCAAAAGATGGTGGTTTTTATTTAATGGGAATTAAAAAGGCTCATTTCAATAAAAAAACCTTTTTAAAACTACCTTGGCAAACCAGTCGTTTACAGAAGTGTATTTCCACGATTTCAAAATCTAAAAATTTAGAAATTACTTTTTTAGAAATTCTAAGTGATATCGACAAACTAGAAGATGTTCAATTAATAATCGATAGTTTTAAAACACTTTCAGCTTCAATTTTACATCTTTTAAAAAGATATATAAAACTTCAAAAAATATTTGTTTTTTCTACTTTTTTCAACATAAAAAAAGTATTTCATGCTCCAAACTTCAATAAAGGTTCACCTATTGTTTTTGCGTAAATAGCCATTGTATTGATAAAATTCAATACTAAAATTTCAAAATTTATTTTACACAAAAAATCAAACCTAAATGAAACATATTTTTATGTGGATTTTTATGCTATTTGCTAGCATAACTTTTTCACAAATCAAAATTACTGGAACAGTTACTGATAAAAATTCTGGCGAAAAATTACCAGTGGTAAGTGTTACCAACCAACAAGGCAATGGAACCACTACAGATGAAAACGGGAGTTATACCATCAACGTAAATTCATCTACAGATATTTTAACCTTTTCTTATTTAGGTTATAAAACCAAAAAAACTACAGTTGGCAATCGAATTGTTATCAATATTTCTTTAGAAGAAGACGAAACAAATTTAAACGAAATCGTTGTTACGGCATTGGGTTTAAATAGAAAAACCAAAGAATTAGGATATGTGGTTCAAGAATTAAAAGCGAAAGAATTAACAGAAGTTAAAACTGCGAATTTTTTAGATAATTTATCAGGGAAATTAGCGGGTGTAACAATTTCTCAAGGCGCAACAGGTGTGGGTTCTTCATCAAAAATTACCATTCGTGGCGAAGCTTCGTTCTCTAATAACAATCCGCTTTTTATTGTAGATGGAACTCCAATAAATAACAATACAGTTTTTAACTTTACAGATGAATCTGCAAATGGTTTTCAAGAAATTGATTTTGGAAACGGAGCCATGGAGGTAAATCCAGATGATATTGAATCTGTAACTGTTTTAAAGGGACCAAGTGCTGCTGCTTTATATGGTACAAGAGCTTCTAACGGAGTGATTGTAATAAAAACAAAAGATGGAAGCAAGAAAAAAGGTTTGGGAATTAGTATCAATTCTTCTGTAACCTTAGATAGTCCTTTTCGTTTGCCGAAATTTCAAAATAAATATGGGCAAGGAAATGGCGGAAATTTTGCATATGCAAACGGAGATGGAGCTGGAGTTAATGATGAAATTACCTACTCTTGGGGTCCTAAATTAGATATTGGAAATTTAATTCCTCAATTCGATTCTCCTGTAACTTTAGCAGATGGAACTGTGGTTCGTGGTGGCGATACTTCTTTATATAGTGGAAATACAATTACGCCAACATTATTCAAATCGAACCCCAATAATTTAAAAGATTTTTATCAAACTGGCGTGACCACCATCAATAATATTTCTATAAATAATAATTTCGAAAAAGGTTCTTACAGATTGTCTTTTACAGATTTAGATAGCGAATCTATTATTCCTGGTGTGAATTTAGAACGTAAAACGGTCGCTTTAAAAGCAAATTTTAATCCGACAGAAAGAACAAGAATTACTTCTACCATAAATTATGTAAATTCAAGCAGCGATAATAGACCCTCTAACGGTTATGGTAGCGAAAATGTAAATTATTCTTTAGTCGCTTGGGGCCAAGATCTTTAAATATCGATAGTTTAAGAGATTATTGGCAACCTGGTTTAGAAGGCGTGCAACAATACAATTTTAACTATAGGTTTTTTGACAATCCTTTTTTCATTTTAAAAGAAAATACCAACTCTTTTAATAGAGATCGTGTTTTTGGAAACATTGCTGTAAATCATAAGTTTACCGATAAATTAAGTGTTTCTTTACGATCTGGAATGGATTATTCTTCAGAAAAAAGACAGTTTAAACGTAATTTTAGTTCAAACCGCTTTGCCAATGGAGCCTATGCAGAACACGATGTTTTTTACAGAGAAATAAACACAGATTTCTTGCTAAATTATACCGATAATTTTGGAGATTTTTCTTTTGATGCTTCTTTTGGAGGAAACAGATTAGACCAAACTGCATCTACAAAACAAGCACAAACGACCAATTTGGCACAACCTGGTATTTTTAGTTTAAATAATGCTGCTTCGCCTGTTGAGTTTTTTCAATTTAATTCTAAAAAAAGAATCAACTCTTTATACGGAATTGCAAAATTTGGATATAAAGATTATTTATATTTAGATATCACTGGAAGAAACGATTGGTCGAGTGCTTTGGCAACTCCTTTTTCTGTGGATGGTGTTTCTTTCTTTTACCCTTCAGTTTCTACAAGTTTTATTTTATCGAACGCAACAGAATTGCCAGAAAGTATTTCTTTTGCAAAGTTGAGAGCCAGTGTTGCTCAGGTTGGTAATGATACAAATCCGTACCAAACTTCTGGTGCTTTTGTATCGCAAACTCCTTTTAATGGACAGCCTACTTTTAGCAATCAAGATTTTATTCCGAATGCAAATTTAAAACCAGAAATTACTACCTCATATGAAATTGGAGCTGATGTAAGATTTTTTAAGGATCGTTTGAATGTAGATTTTACCTATTACAACTCCACAACAAAAGACCAAATTATTTCTTTGCCAATTGCAATCTCATCAGGTTACAATCAACAAGTTGTAAATGGTGGGCGTGTAAATACACAAGGTGTTGAAGTTATTTTAGGAGGAACCCCCATTAAAAATGAAAATTTTAGATGGAATACCACTTTTAATTTTGCAACAAACAGGGCTATTATTAAAGATTTACCTCAAGAAGATGGTCGTTTAACATTAGCTTATAGCAGAATTTACGATAGTGCTAACCAAACTGTATTTTTTCAAGTTGAAGAAGGTGGCAGAGTTGGAGATATGTACGGAACTGGATATTTAAAAAACGAGAACGGAGATTTTTTAATAAATGATGATGGAACTTATATTGCTGATAATACTTTAAAGAAAATAGGAAATTACAATGCTGATTTTACATTAGGATGGAACAATAATTTCAACTATAAAAATTGGAATGCAAGTTTCTTATTCGACTGGAGACATGGTGGAGAAATCGTATCTAGAACACGTGCTTTAGGAAACGTTGGTGGACAATTGGCAGAAACTGCTTTTAGACCAGATGCTGGAATTGTAGCCCAAGGAATTAATGTAAATACAGGACGACCTAACACAGTTGCAGTTGGTGCAGAAAGTTATTACAGACAATTTTACGACAGAAATCACGAAGAAAACAATGTGTATGACGCTTCTTATTTAAAATTACGTCAGTTTTCCATTGGTTATCAATTAGACTTAAAAGAAGGTTTTTTAGGTTTAAAAGATACCTCAACTCTAAACTTTTCTGTTATTGGTAACAATTTATTTGTAATTACAGAAAACCCTCATTTCGATCCAGAACAATTAGCGGTTCAAGGAAATGGTTTTGTAAGTGGTGTAGAAGATATGAGTTATGCTACCAGTAGAAGTTTAGGATTTAAAGTAGGGTTTAATTTTTAATAACAAATTTGTCATTTCGACCTTGTGGAGAAATCTTTTATATACGTTAAGATTTCTCCACAAGGTCGAAATGACAGAAAACATAAAAAATGAAAAAAATTATATATATCATCGCAATTTTTGCAATTACGTTTGCCAGTTGCACCAAAGATTTTGAAGAAATTAATACCAACCAAAATTCGCCAGTTTCTGTACAACCAAGCTTATTGTTAAGACAAGTTATTTACGATTATGGCGAACAAATGAGTTATGAAGGTTTTGCAGCAGGAAACTTATTATCACAACACTATGCACTTTTAGATTTTAATTTATTTGACAGGCACGATTTAAAATCTCCACAATTAGGTGGAAATCCTTGGCCCATATTTTTTACCAATTTACGTGACAATGAAATTATACTCAAAAAATCTCGTGAAGCACCAGCTTTTGCGGTTTATGAAGGACCCGCATTAATTTTAAAAGCTTATATGGCAGCAGCATTAACAGATATTTTTGGTGATGTTCCTTATTTTGAAGCATTTAATGGTGTTGGAGGCACTGTAACTCCAAAATACGATTTACAGGAAGACATTTATCAAAAAGAAAACGGAATTTTAGATAATTTAGATAAAGCAATTGCTGCCATTAACGCATATACAGCTGCAATTCCTTTGGAAGGAGATATTCTATTTAATGGCGATTTAAACGCTTGGGTACGTTTTGCAAATTCTTTAAAAATTAAATATTTAATGCGTATTTCTAATAAAGTTGATGTTTCAAATCAATTACAAGCCATATTTACGAGTGGAAATTACATCAAAAATAATAGCGAAAACGCCACTTTCGATTTTACAAATACGGCTCCAAATAATTTTAGATTTGCACAATTAAGAGATGGCGATTTTACAAATTTTGTAATGTCGGAAACTGCTGAAGAAATTTTTGCTGATTTAAATGACAATAGAGTTGCTACTTTTTATCAACCTTTTAAAAACTCTAATTCTAACGAATTTAATGGTTTAATTAACGGAATTAATGCCTCTACCACTACTCCATCTCCAAATGACTATTCTTTAGTGGGTAAAATTTTTAGAGAAGATACTTCTACTTTAGACGCAAATTTTATGACTGCTTGGGAAACCAGTTTTTTATTAGCAGAAGCTGCTCAAAAAGGTTTGATTACCACAAATGTGGAAACTTTATACAACAATGCAGTTACATTGGCTTTTGAGTATTGGAATACAAATTTACCAGCAACATATTTAGCTGGAAATGCCAATTTAAACGCAGTAGGAAAAACACCATTAGAGCAAATTATCACGCAAAAATGGATTGCAAATACAATTAACGGTTACGAAAGTTGGATTGAATTCAGAAGAACAGGATTTCCAGCTTTAAAAAATGTTGCTGCCAGTTTAAATAATGGATTAATTCCTGTAAGAATGCCTTATCCTGCTGATGCAGCTACATTAAATGCAGAGAATTATAAAGTTGCAGAAGCCGCAACAAACGGAAATAGTTTAGATGTAAAAGTTTGGTGGAACGAGTAAAAATAAATTCTTTTTGTTTTTAAATCTAAAGGAGTATCTATAAAAATATGGATGTAATTAATTGGCAATGGCTTTTGGTAATAAGTTCAAGTTTAATCTTGTTCTTTTTATCTCCGCTCGCAAAAACAACAGACCAGTTTTTTAAGGCTGTAAACCAAAAAAAAGCACCTAATACTTTAGTATTAACTGGAAGTTTAATCATTTCTTGGATTTTTGCAAAAAGCATTACAAATGCCGCAAATTTAGGGTTGTCTTTTGGTATTGTTGGTGGAGTTGCTTATGCTGGTTATTATCTTTCTTTTGCAGTTGCTGGTGTTATTATTTATCAATTACGAGTAAAAGGTGGTTTTACAAGTATTCATCAATTTTTAACATCTAGATTCGGAAAAAAAGCAGTGGCTGTTTTCTCTATTCTAATAGCTTTTCGGCTTTTTAATGAAGTTTGGAGTAACACCATGGTTATTGGAAGTTATTTTGGTGAACAAGAAAGCGCATCTTATTATTGGTCGATTCTTGTGTTTACAATTTTAACCTTAGGTTATGCTTTAAAAGGTGGTTTGAGTAGCTCTATTTTTACAGATGTAATTCAAATGGTTTTATTTTCTGTTTTGCTAATTATTATTTTAGCAACTATTTTTTCTGCGGAAGAATTTACTACAAAAGAAATCATTTCGTCAGGAACATGGAGTTTCGAACTGGGTTTAAACCTCTTTTTTGCGGCTCTTATTCAATCTTTTAGTTATCCTTTTCACGATCCTGTTTTAACAGATCGAGGTTTTATAAGTTCACCAAAAGTAACGCGTAAAAGTTTTTTATGGGCAAGTATTTTAGGTGCAATTTGTATTATTTTATTTAGTGTAATTGGTGTGTATGCACAATCACAAGGCATGAAAGGACAAGCAGCTGTAGAAGTAGGTAAAGCCTTGGGTGTTGTAATTTTACTGGTGATTAATTTTATTATGATCACCTCTGCAGCCTCCACATTAGATTCTACTTTCTCTTCATTTTCTAAATTATTATCTGTGGATTTAAATTTAGGAAAAACGGTTTCTTTCGGAAGAATTTCGATGATAATTGTTGCCGTTTTAGGAACATTACCCGTATTTTTTGGTGCAGAAATTTTATCGGCAACCACCATTTCTGGAACCATGGTTATCGGGCTAACACCCGTTTTTATCTTTTGGAAGGTAAAAGTGCCAAAAATTAGTTTTTATGCAAGCGTAATTTGTGGTTTAATTTTTGGAATCTTATTAGTGTTGAAGTCGTTCCCAGAATCATTAATTTTTACAAAAGGAAAATATGCAGATTTGCTTTGGGTAAATCTTTGGGGAATTTTAAGTTGTATCATTTTATATTTTATTCCAAAATGGATCAAAAAATAACGCATTTAGGCGAAATATCTGGTAAAATACTCGTTTTTGGAGGTGTTTATAGCAATTTACAAGCTTTAGAAGCTTTAAAACAAATTGCTGAAAAGGAAAATATCCCGCCAGAAAATTGTATTTGCACTGGAGATATTGTGGGGTATTGTGCACAACCCGAAGAAACAGTGCAACTTTTTAAATTATGGGGAGTTAGAAGTATTGCTGGAAATGTAGAAATTCAGTTACGAGAAAATGCAGAAGATTGTGGTTGCGATTTTAGAGAAGGTTCACGTTGTGATGAATTTTCTCAACTATGGTACCCTTATGCACAAAGTAAATTGTCTGAAAATTCGATGGAATTTTTAAAAACGATTCCGAACAACATTTCATTTAACTATGCAAAAAAGAGAGTAACTGTTGTACATGGTTCTTTTTTTAATGTATCAGAATTTATTTTTAAATCTACAGATTGGGCCATAAAAGAACCCAATTTTGAAGCAACAAATGCTAATGTTATAATTGGCGGACATTGTGGTTTGCCTTTCAATCATCAAGAAAAAGACAAACTTTGGTTGAATGCAGGAGTAATTGGAATGCCAGCTAATGATGGAAACCCAACTGTTTGGTATGCAATTTTAAATGATTCAAATAATAGTTTTAACTTTACACATAAAACACTAGAATACAATTACAAATTAACCAGCAAATTAATGCAAAATGGTTTGCTTCCAGAAGAATATTCAAGAACGATTGTTACAGGTATTTGGGATAATACAGAAATTTTACCACCCATAGAAACTGGTTTGCAAGGTTTTGGTATTCAACTTTAAAATTTAAAAAATGAAAAAAATATTCATCCTTTTATTATTGGTTCCTTCAACAATTTCTGCACAAAAAAAACTAGATAAATTATTAGATAAATGGAATACCAGAAATGTACCTTACATTTCTGTAGAAACACTTGCGTTACCAAAAACAAAAGCTATTTTACTAGACGCTAGAGAAGAAAAAGAATTTAATGTTAGTCATTTAAAAGATGCAATTCGTGTGGGTTATGACGATTTTAAATTAAAAGAAACCTTAGAAAAAATACCAAAAGATAAAAACACAAAAATAGTGGTGTATTGTTCTTTAGGAATTCGCTCGGAAACTGTTGCTCATAAATTAATACAAGAAGGTTACACAAATGTTTACAATTTGTATGGAGGTATTTTTGAATGGAAAAATGCCGATTTTAAAGTGGTTGACACTTTAGGGAACGAAACTGAAAAGGTACATGCTTTTAGTAAAAGCTGGAGCAAATGGCTTAAAAAAGGAAAAAAAGTTTATGAGTAATTCTTCAGTTGGCAGTATTTCAGTCTTCAGTTGGCAGTCGCAGTTTTCACTGCAATGAAAAAACATTATAAACCTTAATTAAATGAAGCAATCTTGATTTTCTTGTCATTTCTTTTAATTATTTATTTGCTAAACCTTATTCTTAAAGAATCTTTAATTCAGATAAACGAATCCAAATAATCTTATTGAAAATGAACAAAAACCTACTACTAATCTTTACAAGAAATCCTGAATTAGGCAAAGCAAAAACACGTTTGGCAAAAAGGGTTGGAGACGAAACTGCTTTAGAAATTTATAAATTTTTATTAGAAAGAACCAGAAATATTTCTTCGGAAGTAAAAACTGCAGACAAAGCCGTTTATTACTCCGTAAAAATTCGAGAAAACGATATTTGGAATCCAGAAATTTATCAAAAATATCAACAGTTTGGCGAAGATTTAGGCATTCGAATGAAAAATGCTTTCAAAAACGGATTTGATGCTGGCTACAAAAAAGTATTAATTATTGGAAGCGATTTGTACGATTTATCGTCTAAAAATATTGAAAAAGCGTTTCATGAATTAGATAACAACGACGTAGTTATTGGCCCTGCAGTAGATGGTGGTTATTATTTACTAGGAATGAATTCTTTGGAAGAAAATATCTTCAAAAATAAAAAATGGGGTACAGAAACGGTTCTAAAAAATACGCTAGCAGATTTAAAAAACAAAAAAGTGAAATTATTGGAGTTTAAAAACGACATAGATGTATATGGGGATATTGAAAATATCCCAGAAATTATGAATACGTTTATCAACTCTAAATAGCTTTCCATGAAAACAACATTACTTACACTGTTTTTTTCGCTTATTTTTTCTCAAATAAATGGGCAATGTTCCGAAAATGTCACAAACTTTGGCAACAACACCTCCATTACTTCTTATAATATTTCTGGCAATGTATCTGTTACTTTAAATACAAATAATACAGTTACATTAAATTTAGCAAGCAATTTTAAAACTGCTTCTGGACCAGATGTTAGAGCGTATTTGGTAAACAGAAATGGAAAAACAGATGCACAATTAAGAAATTCTTTGATAAATAATTTAGATAATTTTCAATTCGGATTAATTAATTCTAGTGGGGCACAAACTTTTACGGTTGCAATTCCATCAGGAAAAGACATTACAAAATTCGATACTGTTTTCTTTTACTGCCTTCAATTTAATGCTTTTTGGGATTTTGGTTCTATAACGCCATTTAATAATAATACCTGTTCTGTATTATCTGTAAAAAATACTGTTTTAGAAAAAACGAAAGTTTACCCAAACCCCGCAAAAAACAAAATTCATATTGAAAATATAGAGGCAAATTCTGCAGAAATTCGTATTTTTAATGTTTTAGGAAAACAAGTTTTCTATCAAAAGAAAAACAAGAAAAAACCATAGATGTTTCTTTCTTACCACCAGGAATTTATATGATTAATGTTTCTGTTGAAAATGCATCTAAAACTCAAAAATTAGTGATTCAGTAATTATTTTTTAATGCTGAATTATTATAAAATAAATTCAGTATTAATGAAAAAGCAACAATTACAAGAAACAATCGATTTTTTAAAATCAAAGGGAATTACAACTCCAGAAATAGGAATTGTTCTAGGTACAGGTTTGGGGAAATTGGTTGATGAGATTTCCACCGAATTAGAAATTGGATATGCGGATATACCACATTTTCCGCAGGCAACTGTAGAGTTTCATTCTGGCAAATTAATTTATGGCGAATTATCTGGCAAAAAAGTATTGGTAATGTCGGGTCGTTTTCATTTATATGAAGGCTACAATGCTTGGGAAGTTACCTACGGAATAAGAACAATGCAGGGTTTAGGAATTAAAACTTTACTGATTTCAAATGCAGCAGGCGCAGTAAATCTCGATTATAAAAAAGGCGACTTAATGCTAATTGAAGACCATATTAACCTACAAGGAACTTCTCCATTAGCTTTTAACGGAGCCAATAATTTTGGAAATATTTTTGCGGATATGTTAGAACCCTATTCAAAAGAAATAAACACAAAACTAAATTTAATTGCAACAAAACAAAAAATTCAATTACATAAAGGGGTTTATGCAAGTGTTTTAGGACCACAATTAGAAACCAGAGCAGAATACAGAATGTTGCAAATTTTAGAAGCAGATGCTGTTGGAATGAGCACAGTGCCAGAAGTAATTGTTGCCAAACAACTAAATTTGCCTTGTGCAGCTATTTCTGTGTTAACAGACGAGTGCGATCCTGAAAATCTACAACCTGTAAATATTTCAGAAATTATTGCCATTGCTAATGAAGCAGAACCAAAAATGATAACACTTTTTAAAGAAGCGATTAAAGTGATATAGTGTATTGAAAACCTGAGGGGCTTATTTTAGAAAATATGCAAATAGAAAAAATAAATTCCGGATTTTATTATCACATTTACAATAGAGGTAATAATAGTCAAGATATTTTTTTTGAAGAATTAAATTATGATTATTTTCTCAATTTAATTAAAAAATATTTGTTACCAATTTCTAAAATTTATTGTTATTGTTTACTTAAAAATCATTTTCACATTCTTTTAAGAATTAATGATGATTGTGAGAAACCATCAAAATACTTTTCTAACTTATTTAATGCTTACACCAAAGCCATAAATAAGAAATACAAAAGAACTGGAAGTTTGTTAGAAAAACCGTTTAAAAGAATAAACATTACTGATGAAAATTATTTAAAAACATTAATTATTTATATTCATTTGAATCCTGAAAACCATCAAATTTCTAATAATTTTAGTCGTTATAAATTTTCATCATACCAATCTTTTTTATCTTCAAAAGAGACAAGTCTCGATAGAAATGAAGTTTTAGATTTGTTTGATGGACTTGAAAACTTTATTTCAACTCACGAACAAAGAAAAGTTTTTATTAACAACAAGAATAAACAACTTTTTTTGGAGTAAATAACCTGAGTTCGATTAAAATTTAGGCATTTTTTTCTAGTAAAAAAGATAGATTTTCAGTAAATTAAAGTATTGAATTTCAATTTATTAATCTAAAAATCTATCTATGATAATCTACTCTAAAATTACTGAAATTTTCTGTCTTGTTGATGAATTTTGTAAAGAATATGACCAAATAGTAAGTAAACACCTTTTAGGCAATCCATCAAAACGTCCCAGTGTTATGTCAAATAGCGAGGTAATTACCATTACCATTTTGTTTCAGCTTAGTGGTTTTAGGACCTTTAAACACTTTTACGTGTATTACTTGCAAAAGCATATGCAAGATGATTTCCCTGCTACAGTTTCATACAATAGATTTACAGAACTCATGCAGCAAAACCTCATGCCAATGACTTTATTTTTAAAGACATGTTGTTTAGGTAATTCTACGGGTATTTCTTTTGTAGATTCTACACCTGTTAGAGTTTGCAGCCCCAAACGAATTAAGAATAATAAAGTATTTAAAGGCATTGCAACCACTGGAAAATCCACTATAGGATGGTTCCATGGCTTTAAATTGCATATCGTTATAAATGATAAAGGTGAAATCCTAAACTTCTGCATAACCCAAGCTAATGTTGATGATAGAACGCCATTAAAAAAGAAGTCTTTTTTAGATAAAATTTATGGTAAGTTATATGCGGACAAAGGTTATGTTGGAAAAGATTTAATGCAGTTACTTTTTGCTGATGGATTGCATTTAATTACTCATATTAAAAACAATATGAAGAATTCTTTAATGACAATGAGTGATAAAATTTTACTGCGTAAACGCTCTGTTATTGAAACCGTAAATGACGAACTCAAAAATATTTGTCAAATTGAACATTCTAGACATAGAAGTTTTACTAATTTCTTGTCAAACATAATCGCAGGTCTTATTGCATATAGCTTTTTACCAAAAAAACCTGCTATAAAATATCAGACTGTAAAGTCTAATCAGTTGACAATTTATTAATCGAACTCAGGTAAATATATTTTCAGACCCTTCAGGTTTTTATTAAGACCCTTCAGGTTTTTAAAAACCTGAAGGGTCTTTTCGGTAATTTAATACAAGATGTGCTGTTTTTATGTGTACTTTTTACCTAGAAATCAGGTTTATAATTTAGTTTATAGAAATAATTTCGAAATTCTCGGTTTTTTCTGCAGATAAAAACAAGCTTTCGGTTTCTTTAGGTGGAACTGTTAGTTTTCTTTTTGTTAAATCTATCCAAGCACCATAAACTTTAATAACTGCGGATAATTGTCCTGCTTCATTAAAAAATTCGTGTACTAATTTCCAACATTCGTTATTTTTATTTTCAGACCCTTCAGGTTTTTATTCAGACCCTTCAGGTTTTTAAAAACCTGAAGGGTCTTTTCGGTAATTTAATGCAAGATGTGCTGTTTTTATGTGTACTTTTTATCTAGAAATCAGGTTTATAATTTAGTTTATAGAAATAATTTCGAAATTCTCGGTTTTTTCTGCAGATAAAAACAAGCTTTCGGTTTCTTTAGGTGGAACTGTTAGTTTTCTTTTTGTTAAATCTATCCAAGCACCATAAACTTTAATAACTGCGGATAATTGTCCTGCTTCATTAAAAACTTCGTGTACTAATTTCCAACGTTCGTTGTTTTTAGAAATACCAGATACTTTTAAATTTACAGTAATGTTTTCTCCTAAATGAATTTCTTTTCGAAATGAAGTTTCTTCGGTAAATAAAATCGGACCAATATTGTGTTTTGTAAATTCTTCGATAGAAAAATTATAAGCAGCAAAAAAACGAACACGCACTTCTGCAGCATAATCGTTATATGCTGTATGACGCATGTGTCTGTTCGGGTCGAAATCGGACCATTTTGTTGCAAATTCAATTTTAAAGTTCATGGTTTGTAGTATAAAAAACCTGATAAAATTTAAAATTTTATCAGGTAAATAAGGTGTTTTAATTTAGTTTTTTACAATTTGTCTATTATTTTTAAGCTTTAGCTCACTTAAAACATTTAGTGCTTCTGCAACGTAAACATCTTTAGAGAGATTTTTATGCCAATCTTCTCTTTTTTGTTCTAAAATAGAATCTTTTTTTAATAAAGGTAGTTCGTATTTTGGAGAGTTAAAACTTAAATTCGATTTGTAATCGAAAGCAGATTTGTATTTTTTTGCCGAATTTTCTTGTTGTTTGCTATGGTTGGAAAACTCTTTAAAATTTAAAGAAAACGAAGTATTGTCTTGGTTTTGTTTTAACCATTTTGCATAGTCGTTTATTAAATTAAATTTTGGATTATTTGCAATTCTTTCTTTACTGTTATTTACAACTTCAGAAAAGTTTTCGTAGGAATTTGTTCGTGTGTATTTTGCTTGCGGAACTTTGTCCCAAGTTAAAGCACCTTCTAAATCTCGCTCTCCAAATTTCATATAACTATATCTGTCTGGCATAGCAATATCAGAATAAACTCCTTCAATTTGGGTAGAACCTCCATTTACTCTATAGAACTTTTGAATGGTCATTTTTATTGCGCCTAAATCATCTTCAAATTTTGGATAAAAGTTGTTAATAGGAATTACACTTTGTACGGTTCCTTTTCCATAGGTTTGATTTCCTCCAATAATAACGGCACGCCCATAATCTTGCATTGCTGCTGCAAAAATTTCTGAAGCAGAAGCAGATAATTCGTTTACTAAAATTACAACAGAACCATCCCATTGCATTTTTGGATCTACATCATTTTTTACAATTGGGTCTTGGCCACGATATTTTACTTGAACAATAGGGCCTTCTGTAATAAATAAACCAGCAATTTCAATGGCCGTTTTTAAAGAACCACCACCATTATTTCTTAAGTCGATTAATAAGCCAGCAACATTTTCTTCTTTTAAACGCTCAATTTCTTTCTCCATATCTTTGGCAGAATCTCTGGCATTGCTGTCAGAAAAATCGATGTAAAATCTTGGCAAATCTATTAAACCGTATTTTTTACCGTTTTTTTCTACAATTGTAGATTTTACAAACGTTTCTTCTAACTCTACAACATCTCTAATAATTGAAATTATTTTGGTAGAACCGTCTAACTTTTTCTTAACAGTTAACCTTACTTCTGTTCCTTTTTTACCTTTGATAAATTTTATGGCATCATCTAAACGCATGCCTACAATGTCTAAAGGTTCTTTATCTCCTTGGGCAACTTCTAAAATAATGTCTCCTGCTTCTAACTCTCCTTGTTTCCATGCTGGACCGCCAGAAACCAATTCAAAAATTTCTGTATAAATTCCTTTTTTTACTAAGCGAGCTCCAATTCCTTCTAATTTTCCAGACATGTCTTGGTCGAAACGTTCTTTTGTTCTTGGAGCCATATATGTTGTATGTGGGTCAAAAGCCCCAACAACACTGTTTAAAAAAGTAGAAAACCAGTCTTCGTGTTCTAATTCTTCGATTCTTAAGTACAATTCGTTCATATTTTTTAGAACCTCTGCTCTAGCTTCTTTTTCTAATTCTTTAAATGATTTTGTCTTGTACTTTTTATCTTTTTTTAATTTACTATTTTGTTTTTCTAGCTTGTCTTGTATTCTGCTTAGTGTACTTAATTTTAATTGCTTTCTCCAATAATCAATCAATTCGTTTTCGTTTTTTGCGAATGGTACTTTATCGTAATCGACATCTATAACTTCTTTTTTATTAAAGTTAAAGGGTTTCGCTAATATATCTGCATAGTATAATTTTGCGTCTTTTATTTTCTCTGAAAAACGACCATATACTAAATTGTAAAAAGAAACATCGTCCTTTAGAAGTTGGTTGTCGATTTCGTATTTGTATTTCGAAAATTCTTTAAGATCTTCTTGTGTAAAATAGCGTTTACTAGGGTCTAAGCCATCTATAAAGTTTTTATATACTTTTTCAGAGAAATCGTCATTCATGTCTTTTACAACAAAATGCCCTCTTGTAAGTATATTTTTTAAAACATAAATAAGAATTTTGTCTTTGTTGGGGTCTTTAATTTCAACGTCGTTATTCGCTTGAAACCCTACGCTAAATAACAGCATAAAAAATGCCAATATCGAAATGTTAATTTTTTGTTTCTTGTTCATAAAATAATATATCGTGATTTGTATTGAATAATAATATGTTTAACTTCTAAATTACTAAAATAATGCCAAAAAATTTAAAAAATTGATTTTTACATTATTTTTTATAGATTCCTTTAAATACTTCAGAGAGTACTTTTCCATTTTCATTTACATACTCCCAAATTTGAGTGACAGAATTGTCTTTGTTTTTACTCCAAGTAATTTTATTGTAATAATTTCCTTTTTTAGATTCAATTAATTTGCTTTTTAAAACCATTTTTCCGTTTACGAGCCCCCCTTTTAAAATTAAAGAAAATCCGGTATTATCTATCCAAACTTGGTTCCAAGTATTATCAACTTTATTGTAAAAATTATAACTTGTACCTTTATTAGTACCAGTGTTAGAAACCCAATTTTCTTGTAAAGCACAATTTTCTTGTATTTTTAAAATGCTGTTTTTTCCAATTAAATTTCCTTTTGTGTCATAGACTTTCCAATCTCCTATCCAAAAATCAAATTGATTGTATACTACTCCAGCACAAGGTTTATTTGAGCTCGATTGCGCTGTAAATTTATCTGAAAAAAAGAACGATAAAACTATTATTAATTTTAAAAATAGACGATTCATTTCATTAAAAATTAGTTTCTTACAATGTTACATAAAAATGTAATACAACATTCTTTACAAAATGTTAAAAACAAAATCGGTAAAAATAAATTACATTTGTATTTAAAACAATTCGAATGCAAGAAAAACCATTAATTTTAGTCACCAATGACGATGGAATAACAGCTCCAGGATTAAGAGCTTTAATTAAAATAATGAACAAAATTGGAGATGTTGTAGTCGTTGCTCCAGACAGTCCACAAAGCGGAATGGGACATGCCATTACTGTTGATAATGTGCTTACTTGTAACCCAATTACTATAGACGAGGGACCACAATTAGAATATACCTGCTCTGGAACTCCTGCAGATTGTGTAAAAATGGCAATTAATCAAATATTAAATAGAAGACCAGATTTGTGTGTTTCTGGCATAAACCACGGAGCAAATTCGTCTATAAATGTTATTTATTCTGGTACCATGAGTGCTGCAATTGAAGCTGGTATTGAGGGGTTCCTGCAATTGGCTTTTCTTTATTAGATTTTAAATGGCATGCAGATTTTAAACCATCAGAAGAATTTGTAAAAAATATAACTTTAAACGCACTTTTAAACGGAATACCAGATGGTGTTGTTTTAAATGTAAATATTCCTAATTTAAAAAAAGAAGAAATTAATGGAGTAAAAATTTGTAGGCAAGCAAATGGTTATTGGAAAGAAATTTTCGACAAACGTAAAAGTCCGTTCGGAAAAGAATATTATTGGCTTTCTGGCGAGTTTGTAAATAAAGACAAAGGACAAGATACAGACATTTATGCCTTAGAAAATGGGTATATTTCTGTGGTACCTGTTCAATTTGATATGACTGCACACCACATGATTCAAAAATTAAATTCTTGGGAACTGTAAAAAAAGATGTTTTAATTGGCATTTTAGTCGCCTTATTTGCCACTTTTGGTGGCATTTTCTTGTACTTAGAATATTTTTCTAAATACAGTTTTGCAGATACTCTACAAATGATAAAAGAAGGAAATTTATACGGGAAAGTACTTTCTTTAGCTGCAATACCAAACTTATTTGTGTTTTTTGTTTTCATTAAAAAGAAACAAGATAATAGAGCAAAAGGAGTTCTAATAGCTACCATTTTAATTGCATTAACCACTTTAATTTTAAAGTTTTTTTAATTTAAAGATAATAGAGCAGTTTGCGAGAGTTTAATTAAGTCTCGACTGCGCTCGAGCAGACATATTAATTATTATGAAATATTATATAATTGCAGGCGAAGCTTCTGGAGATTTACACGGTTCTAACTTAATGAAAGAATTGTACAAAATAGATACAAAAGCAAACATTCGTTTTTGGGGTGGAGATTTAATGCAAGCGGTTGGCGGAACTTTGGTAACTCACTACAAAGAACGTGCTTTTATGGGGTTTGTAGAAGTATTAAGAAATTTAAGTAAAGTTTTAGGTTTTATTAAATATTGTAAAAAAGACATTGCAAATTTTAAACCCGATGTAATTATTTTTATAGACAATTCTGGTTTTAATTTACGTGTTGCAAAATGGGCAAAAACAGCTGGTTTTAAAACCAATTATTATATTTCGCCACAAGTTTGGGCAAGCAGAGCTGCAAGAGTACAAGATATTAAAAGAGACATCGATAAAATGTTTGTAATTCTTCCTTTTGAAAAAGAGTTTTACAAAAAATACAACTATAAAGTTTCTTTTGTAGGGCATCCTTTAATTGATGCAATTGCAGATAGAAATCAAGTATCAGAAATAGAATTTCGAAAAGCACATAATTTAAGTAAACAACCCATTATTGCGTTATTACCAGGAAGTAGAAAGCAAGAAATTTCGAAAATGTTGGCTGTAATGTTATCGATTGTTGATGATTTTGAAGATTACCAATTTGTAATTGCAGGAGCTCCGAGTCAAGATTTAAGTTTTTATCAAAATATTATTAAAGGCAAAGAAGTAAAATTTATCAATAACAAAACACACGATTTGTTAAGCATTTCTTATGCTGCCTTGGTCGCTTCAGGAACTGCAACTTTAGAAACCGCTTTGTTTAAAGTACCACAAGTAGTGTGTTATAAAGGAAGTGCAATTTCTTATCAAATTGCAAAAAGAATTATAACGCTAAAATTTATTTCTTTAGTAAATTTAATAATGGACAAAGAGGTGGTTAAAGAATTAATTCAGAACGATTTTACAACCCAAAACCTTCGAAAAGAGCTTTCTAAAATTCTAGAAACAAAACATCGAGAAGAATTATTTTTACAGTATTTCGATTTAGAAAAAAAATTAGGCGGAAAAGGAGCTTCTAAAAAGGTCGCCACAAAAATTGTAAAACAATTTAATTAGATGAAAAAAGGTGTATTTTTAGTACTTTTCTTTTCTATATTGATGAGTTGCTCGTCTTCTAAAAAAGTTGTAAAAACTACTAGTAAACCTGCCTCAAAAGCAGATAAAATCGTTGCAAATGCGCTAAAATATAAAGGTGTAAGGTATAAATTTGGTGGCACTACCCAAAGAGGAATGGATTGCTCTGGAGTTGTTTACGTTGCTTTTGGAGAAGAGAATGTACAGCTGCCAAGAATTTCTAGAGATATGGCAAAAAGCGGAAAGAAAATTCCGCTTGAAAAAGCCAAAAAAGGAGATTTGCTTTTCTTTAAAACCTCTAAAACAAGAAGAAGAATAAACCATGTTGGTTTAATCGTTTCTGTAAATAAAGGGAGTATTCGATTTATACACTCTACAACTTCTAGAGGAGTTATAATTTCTTCATTATCAGAAAAATACTGGAAAAAAGCATTTGTAAAAGCAATGGCTATTTTATAGATTGACTTATTTTTAATTTACTGCTTATTAGTTATTTAGAAAAAAAAATAGTACTTTTAGCTAGCCATGAGAAAGCTAAAGAATTATTTGCCAATGCATTTTACTGTGTTTTTAATTATTGGAATCCTCGTCCAATTTTACACACAATTTTGGCAATTTAATTTTCAGGAATCTTTTCTAATATTCTTGTTTTTTGCACTTCTATTATTGATTAAAAACCGTTTTTTTACCACTATTTTAACCGCATTTATTTTCTTTAACTTGGGTGTTTTTGCTGTTTTTATTACAGATGATGTAAATTACGACAACTATTATCAGCATCATCTAAAAGAGGAAGAAAGCGTTGTTCTTAAAATAAAAAAGGTATTAAAATCTGGTAATTATTCAAATAAATACAAAGCTGAAGTAATTCAAATAAAACAGCAAAAAACTATGGGCACTGTTTTATTAAACGTGCAAAAAGATAGTTTTGGTAAGCTGCTAAATGTCGATGATTTAATTTGCTTAAAGCCAGAGTTTTTAGAAATAAATCTACCTTTAAATCCGCATCAATTTAACTATAAAGCATATTTGGCAAAACAAGGCATTCATCAACAAATATTTACAGAAAATAATCGCTTTTTAAAATTAGAATCAAAAAACTTTTCGCCTTTAGGTTTGTCTGCTAAATTTAGAGGTTTGGTACAAGCTTCGTTAAAGAAATATCATTTTAAAGAAGATGAATTGTCTGTAATAAATGCATTGCTTTTGGGTCAAAGACAAGATATTTCTAAAGAATTAATTGCAAATTATTCCAAAGCAGGTGCCATTCATATTTTAGCGGTTTCAGGTTTACATGTTGGTGTAATATTATTAATCCTTTCCTTTATTTTTAAGCCCCTAGAAAGATTCAAAAACGGAAAATACCTAAAACTATTTATCATTATTTTATTTTTATGGATGTTTGCTTTTATAGCGGGTCTTTCTGCATCTGTATTAAGAGCGGTTACCATGTTTACTTTTTTAGCGGTTGGTTTCACTTTTAAAAAGAAAAATGTTGTTTTCTTTTCTTTAGTTTCTTCTTTATTTTTATTGCTAATTATAAAACCAATGTTTCTTTTTGATGTTGGTTTTCAATTAAGTTATTTGGCTGTTTTTGCAATTATTTGGGTACAACCAAAATTGTATCAATTAATGCAACCCAAACTAAAAATTTTAGATAAAATGTGGCAGTTATTTACAGTTTCTATAGCTGCTCAAGTAGGTATTTTACCTTTAAGTATCTATTATTTTGAACAAATTCCTGGATTGTTTTTGGTTTCGAATTTGGTAATTATCCCTGTTTTGATGTATATTTTAATTGGTGGCATTTTAGTAATTTTTACTTCTTTATTAAATATTTTACCGCAATTTTTGGCAGATTTATATGGAGTTGTAATTTCTTGGATGAATAGTTTTGTACGCTGGATTTCGCAACAAGAAACCTTTTTATTTAAAGAAATATCTATGTCTTTTTTATGGATGTTGGCTTGGTATGCTTTTATTATTTTAGGGGTAGATTTTTTAATGCACAAAAAAGCTAAAAAATTAATAATTGTTTTAATCGTTATTTTAGGAGTACAAGGCATCTATTTTTTTGAAAAGAAAATCAACCTAAATAAAGAAGAAATTATTGTTTTTCATAAAAGTAAATCTTCTATTATCGGAAAAAGAATAGGAAGTAATTTATTATTGCAACACAATTTAGATTCGATTGGTTTTAAAGATGATTTTAGCATTAAATCTTACCGAATTTCTGAGGGAATTTCGGAAATAAAATCTGTAAACTTTCAACATTTTACTCGGTTTAAAAACAAGAATATTATGTTGGTAGATAGTTTAGGGGTGTATGCATTAAAACATGTAGAAAACCCAATTATTATTTTACAATATTCGCCAAAAATAAATTTAGAAAGGCTCATTAGGGCTTTAAAACCAAGGCAGATAATTGCAGACGGGTCTAATTACAAAAGTTATATATTTAGGTGGAAAGAAACGTCTAGAAAACAAAAAACTCCATTTTATTATACTGGTAAAAATGGAGCTTATGTTTTAAAAAATTAATTCTTTTTAAGAAAAATTATTCAGTAAACTCGAATTGAAATGCTTCTTGATACTTAACAAAATCTTCTTTGCTTTTGATTTCTTTGTAGTCGTCATTTTTAAAAAGTTTTAAAAACAACTCTAATTGTTTGGGTGTTTTATAACCAGGAATAGGAGCAATAAACTCTGCTTTTTCATCTAAAAAAACAATTGTTGGATAGGCTCTTACACCAAAGTAGGTAGATAATTCGTGTCCAGAATTTCTACTTTTTGCTTTTTTAGGGTCGTAATTTGGATTTTTAAAAACCTTATCTTTAAAAGAAACCTCGTCATTTCCCTCTGCATTAAACTTTACAGCATAATAGTTTTTATTTACGTATGCTGCCACGCTTTTATTTTGAAAAGTATTTTTATCTAATATCCTACAAGGACCACACCAAACCGCATACATATCCATCATAATTTTTTAGGATTTGTTTTTTGCAGTTCTACCGCTTTTTCTAAGGTAATCCAATTTATTTCTTGCGCTTTTGTTTGAAAAGCAAAAGTAATAATTGCTATAAGTGTTATTAATTTTTTCATGTTATTTTGGTTCGCAAATCGTATGCCAAACTTACAAAAAATAAAACAATATATAACTGTGCTTTTTTTATAACGTTAGTTAAAATGCGTTAAGAAAAGACTGTTTTTCTTAATAATTGTAATTTACATTAAACTGTAAATATTATCTAATACCATGCATTAATTTTTTTATGATAGGGTTTATTAGCAAGAAAATTAAACCAACAGACGCTGGTATTATAGTAAAAATTAAAAAGAAATAAGACATGGAATGTTCTTCGACTATTGGATCTATATAACTTCCTGTTTTTGCAGCCAAATAATTTCCTAAAGCATTTACCAAATACCATATTCCAAACATCATTCCTATTTTTTTTGCGGGAACTAATTTAGAAACATAAGAAAGACCAACTGGAGAGACACATAGCTCTCCCATTGTGTGAAATAAATATGCCAAAACTAACCATATTAAACTAACAGAAGCAGTTTTTGCACCTTGAGGAATAGAACTAGCACCATAAGCTAATGCGCCAAAACCTATTCCTAACAAAATCATACCTATACCAAACTTTACAGCAGCAGAAGGGTTGAACTTACTTTCCCACCACTTAGAAAATAAAGGAGCTAGAAAAATTATAAATAACGAATTCAAAATTAAAAACCAAGAAGCTTCAATTTCTGCATTTTGTTGTGGAATTATTACACTTAATTTCCAGATAACAATTGCCCAAATACTTAAAAAACTTATTCCTAGAACAGTATTAGAGAGTGTGATTTTTTTTAGAGTTTGTGAAAATAGTTTAAATAAAACCCAAGAAATTATAAGTAATGGCACTGTTGACACTAAAATGTCTACAATTTTAAATACCAGTGCAGCGTTGCCAGTTAATGCCCTTTGTGTATAATCTCTGGCAAAGATATTCATAGATCCACTAGCTTGCTCAAAAGCCCACCAGAAGAATACTGTAAAGAATGCTAGAATTCCTACAACAATGTATCTATGAGTTTGAATATTATCAGGTACTTTATCTGCTGTAATTTCGATTTTAGCAACAGCATCTGATAAATTTACTTTTTTGCTTGGTAAAATTCCTATATTCTCGAAAATTTCTCTACCAAACCAAAACTGTAGCGTTCCTAAAAACATAAAAACACCAGCTAAACCAAATCCCCAAGAATAACTTAAATTATTGGCTAAGAACCCACATAACAAGACTCCTAGAAATCCGCCAGCATTTACTCCCATATAAAAAATAGTAAAAGCGCCATCTTTACGTTCAGGGTATTTGTCGTACAAACCGCTAACGATAGAGGTTACATTTGGTTTAAATAATCCATTACCAATAATTAAAAGACCAATACCAATGTATAAAGTAATTTCTGTTTCCATAGACATTGCTGCATGCCCTAAAGTCATAACAAAAGCACCTAGTGCAACTGCTTTTTGGTAGCCTAAAAGTTTATCTGCAATAATACCACCAATTAAAGGGGTTAAATATACAGAGCTAGTATAAATTCCTAACAGCCCCAAAGCTCTTTCTCTGGTCCATTCCCAGCCACCATCAGAGAAAGAAGCAGTTAAAAATAACACGAAAATAGCACGCATTCCATAATAAGAAAAACGTTCCCACATTTCTGTAAAAAATAGGACAAATAGTGCAGGTTTATGCCCTAATAAACTAAACTCTTTATGTTCAATTTTTGTATTCATTTTTTAAAATTTTATGTAAGAAAAAACTCATAAAATTAAATTTATGAGTTTTTAAAATATTTTAATTAATGAACTTTACCCATTAATTTTTTCATTAAAGGAGAGAATACAATTACAATTAATCCTGCTCCTAAAGCATATTTTGCGATTAGTAAAAATCCGTCTGTGTAAATATCTAATGTGTCTAAACCACCAACATTTGCATCTGTACTTTCGACAGCTAGTTGCTTAGATATAAAGCCTACAATTTGAAATGCGTATGCAGACGATAAAAACCAAATCCCCATCATAAAAGCAACAATATTTTTCGGAGATAAATCTGTAATTTTAGACAAGCCAACAGGAGACATAAATAATTCTCCAATAGAAATGATTAAATACATCGCAATTAAATATGCAAAAGGCACCATGCCTTCTGCATTTGCGCTTCCTTTACTTATAGATAGTATATAAAAACTTAAACCTGCTAAAATTAAACCAAAACCGAATTTATAAGGTGTTCTTGGGTTCATATTCTTTTTAGTTAAATATGCCCAAAGCATAGAAATTGGAATTGCTAAAATAATAATAAACATAGAGTTTAATGAATTAGTTTGGCTCGCATTCATAAACGTTAAATCTACATTTCTCGATGCAAATAAAGTAATTACACTTCCAGATAATTCATGGAAACCCCAGAAAAGAGTCATAAAAAAAGTAATTAAAATTGCCATAATTAATTTTTTACGTTCTTCTAAAGTAACTTTAATTAAAATATTAACTAGATACACACCTATAGCAATACCTATCGCTAAAAATATAATACCCACTAAGTTTTTTTCTCCAATTAAAAAGGTGTCTTCTGAAGTTATAGATTTATATGAAGATAAGACAAAAGCAATTACAGGTACACATAATACTGCTATTATAGGAATAAGAGTTTTTTGTGGAATACCTATTATTGCTTTTTCATAAACTTCTTTGCTAGGTGGCATACCTTTGTCTCCAAAAACATGCTTTTTAATTCCACTCCAAAAGAAAATCAAACCAGCCATCATTCCTATTCCTGCCAAACCAAAACCATAATGCCAACCATATTCTGCAGCTAACCAACCACATAAAAGTGGTGCTATCCACCCACCAATATTAATTCCCATATAAAAAATGGTAAAACCAGAGTCTTTTCTAATATCACCTTCTTTATATAAAGCACCAACAAAAGTTGATATATTTGGTTTGAAGAAACCATTACCAACAATAATAAATGCCAAGGCTAAAAAGAAAGCAATGTCGTTTTCGATTGCTAGTACAAAATGACCAATTGCCATTAAAA
Source organism: Polaribacter batillariae (assembly GCF_017498485.1). Classification (NCBI taxonomy): domain Bacteria; kingdom Pseudomonadati; phylum Bacteroidota; class Flavobacteriia; order Flavobacteriales; family Flavobacteriaceae; genus Polaribacter; species Polaribacter batillariae. The sequence continues at coordinate 1,399,073 of NZ_CP071795.1, forward strand.
TTCCTCCTAAAAAGATGGAACTACGCATTCCTAATATTTTATCAGAAATTTGCCCGCCAATTACTGTAGAGGCATAAACCAAAGAACCATAAGAAGCATACACAGCTGCTGTTGCTGCATCTCGTTCTACAATTGCTTTAAATATTTCTTGCACCATATAAAGCGTTAACAACGCTCTCATTCCATAGAAACTAAAACGTTCCCATAATTCTGCAAAAAACAAGTAAAATAACCCTTTTGGGTGCCCAAACATTTGTGGTTCTTCTATGGTTGTACTAACTCCTTTGTCTAACATAATTATTATTTATTTCGGTTTGTTATTTTGTTTTATTCAGCAAATTTTCTTCTAAAAAGTTTGTCATTTTTGTATATAAATTCAAACGCATGTTTTTTCCTTTATAAATACCATGTGTTCTATCTGGTACAATAAATTGGTCGAATTGTTTATTGGCTTCAATTAAAGCATTTGTCATTCTATAAGAGTTTTGCACATGCACATTATCATCCCCAGTTCCATGCACTAACAAATAGTTACCTTGTAATTTATCGGCATAATTAATTGGAGAATTCTCATCGTAACCAGCCGGATTTTCTTGTGGAGTTCTTAAAAAACGCTCTGTATAAACAGTGTCGTAAAAACGCCAAGAAGTAACAGGAGCAACAGCAATTGCAGTAGTAAAAATATCGTTTCCTTTTAATAACGAATTGGTACTCATATGACCGCCAAAAGACCAACCCCAAATTCCAATATTATTTTTATCGATATAAGAACGTTCTGCTAATTTTTTTGCGGCGGCAATTTGGTCTTCGGTTTCGTATTTTACCAAATTTAAATAAGTAGATTTTTTAAAATCACTTCCTTTAAAACCAGTTCCACGTCCATCTACACAAGCCACAATCATTCCTTTTTGGGCTAGCATATTGTGCCAATAATCGTTGCTAGCATTCCAACGATTTGCCACTTGTTGCGAACCAGGACCAGAATATTGATACATTAATAATGGATATTTTTTATTTTCATCAAAATCTACAGGTTTTATCATCCACATGTTTAACTCATTTCCGTTGATTGTAATAGTAGAAAATTCTTTCGGACTCATTTTATAATCCGATAATTTCTTTTGGAGTTTATAATTCTCTTTTATAACCTTTAGCATTTCTCCTTCAGCAGTATATAAAGAATAAATTGGAGGTGTTTTTGCTGATGAGTACGTGTTTATAAAATAGTGTAAGTTGGTGCTAAAAGCAGCGCGATTTGTGCCTTCTTTTTTGCTTAAAAGTTTTTTGTTATTTCCATCTAAATCAATAGAATATATGCCTCTGTTTGTAGAGCCATTTTCTACAGATTGATAATAAATCGTTTTTTTATCTTTGTTAAAACCATAGTAATTGGTTACTTCCCATTTTCCTTTTGTGATTTGGTTGATTAACTTTCCAGAGAAATCGTAATGATAAATATGATTGAAACCACTTTTTTCGCTTGTCCAAATAAAACTATTGTCGGCTAAAAAAGTTAAATTATCATCTATATTAACGTACGCTTTATCCGTTTCATTTAAAAGCAAAGTGGCATTTCCTTTTAAGGCATTTACCTTATATAGCTTTAAATCGTTTTGATGGCGATTTAAAGTCGTAGCAACTAAAATATTTGCATCATTAGACCATTTAATTCTTGGAATATACTCATAATCTCCCAAACCAATTTTCTTTGTTTTTTTAGAAGAAAGTGTAAACATGTGTAGGGTTACCTCTGAATTTTTCTCTCCTGCTTTTGGATATTTAAAAACTTGCTGCGTTGGGTAATTTCCTGTGCCTACAATATCCATAGAAAAAGTAGGTACATTGGTTTCATCAAAACGTAAAAAAGCCAAATTTCTACTATCTTTACTCCACTCAAAAGCTCTTACAAAACCAAACTCTTCTTCGTAAACCCAATCTGTAATTCCATTAATTATACAATTCTTTTTGCCATCTTTGGTCACTTGAATTACAGCATTATTTGCGAAATCTTTAATAAAAATATTATTGTTTTTAGCGTAGGCAACTTTTTTGTTATCAGGAGAAAAAATAGGCTCTTGAATGCCTTTACCAATTAAACTTAATTTTTTTGAAGCAATATCATAGGCATAAAAAGTACCTTTAAAAGAGCGTCTAAATTTCTTTTCGAAATCGGTTCCTAAAATCAGCTTGGTTTCATCGTTATTAAAACTGTAAGAAGAAAAATCCTCTAAGTCTTGTAAATTTTTACTATTTACAATCGTTTCTACCTTCTCTAAAGTTTGGTAGCTATATTTATCTACAGTTGTTTCTTTGGTCTCTTTATCGTAATTTAAAAGCGAATAAAAATCGCCATTCATAGAATTTAAAGCATTCATTCTATCTGTAGAAAAAGTGCCATCCCAAATTTCTTCTAAGGATATTTCTTTTGTGCCTACAGCATCGTTTAAAGTGGTTGTTTCTTTCTTTTTACAGCTAGATAAAAGTAAAATAGTAACTAAAATGAATAGTTTTTTCATTACAGACATTAATATTTAATAAAAGTTTGCCAAGTTTACGGAAAAATCGGCAAAATATAGGTTAAAAAATGAGAAAAGTTGAATATTGTACGATGTTTTAGAGGATTCATTTATATTTGTTCAATATAGATTAGAGAAAGATAAATGAGCAAAAAAATATCAGGTTTTTCCAAGTTTACAAAAGCGGAAAAAATTAATTGGCTAGCAGAGAATTATTTACAGGAGAATTCCAATGCGAAATCTATTTTAGCGCAATATTGGAACGAAGAACAGCATTTACAACAACTGCACGACGATTTTATAGAAAATACCATCACAAATTTTTATTTACCATTTGGTGTGGCGCCCAATTTTGTAATTAACAATAAAACCTATGTTTTGCCAATGGTAATCGAAGAAAGTTCTGTAGTGGCTGCAGCTTCGTTAGTAGGAAAATTTTGGAGTACAAGAGGCGGTTTTAAAACGGAGGTAATTTCGACAACCAAAATAGGTCAAATCCATTTTATGTATGCTGGTAAAAAAGCCGATTTAGAAACTTATTTTAATAAAAATAAAACAGAATTATTCGCAGCAACAGCTTCCATTACTAAAAATATGGAAAAACGTGGTGGAGGCATTTTAGATATAGAATTAAAAGATAAAACCGATAAAATTCCTAACTATTATCAGCTTCATGTAACGTTTGAAACCAAAGATTCTATGGGGGCAAACTTTATAAATTCGTGTTTAGAGGCGATGGCAAATGCGTTTAAAAACGAAGAAATTGAAGTGGTTATGAGCATCCTTTCTAACTACGTTCCAGAGTGTTTGGTAAGAGCAGAAGTAAGTTGTAAAATAGAAGATTTGGGTGGAGAAAACCCTCAAAAATTTGCAGAGAAATTTTACCAAGCAGTGCAAATTGCAGAAGTAGAGCCCTATAGAGCAGTTACACACAATAAGGGAATTATGAATGGGGTAGATGCCGTAGTTTTAGCCACTGCAAACGATTTTAGAGCGGTTGAAGCTGGCGTTCATGCATATGCTGCAAGATCTGGAGAATACACAAGTTTGTCTCATTGTTCCATAGAAAACGGAATTTTTAAATTTTGGATAGAACTTCCTTTGGCTTTAGGAACCGTAGGCGGATTAACAGCCTTGCACCCGATGGCAAAACTATCGTTAGAAATGTTACAAAAACCGTCTGCAAGAGAATTAATGCAAATTATGGCTGCTGCTGGTTTGGCTCAGAATTTTGCAGCATTAAGAGCATTAACAACAAAAGGAATACAACATGGGCATATGAAAATGCACTTGCAAAATATCTTAAACCAATTAGGTGCAAATGATGCCGAAAAAGCAGCTATCGAAAAATATTTCGATACCAAAACGATATCTCATAGTGCAGTTGAAACAAAGTTTGCAGCATTAAGAGCCTCAAAAGTACATTGGGTAAATTTTTTAAATTTCGATGAATTAAAACACACACTTTCAGCTTTAAAAGCAGATGCAAAACCTCTTTTTGGAAAAATGAACGGACAACAAATGGTAGAGCATTTGGCTTTTTTAATGAAAGTTTCTAACGGAAAAGTACATGCAGACTTCTTTGTAGAGGATGAAAAATCGGCAAGAAGAAAAGCTTTTTTAGATACAGAAGGCGAATTGCAAGTTGGTTTTAAAGCGCCTATGTTGTCTGAAGAGCCAATTCCAGTAAAGTTTGCAAGTTTTGAAGAGTCGATAAATGATTTAATTTTACAAATTGAAGATTTTACGGAGCATTTTAAAACTGCTAAAATTGAAAATCATCCATTTTTTGGGGAGCTAGATTATGAATATTGGCAGAAATTTCATGTAAAGCATTTTACACATCATTTTAAACAATTTGGGTTGGTATAAGAATGTCTCCTCGAGCGCAGTCGAGAGGTTAATAATATTACGTATTTAAATTAGGTCTCGACTGCGCTCGACCAGACAATTATTTTGAAAAACTATTACTCGAACGGAAAACTTTTACTAACAGGCGAATACCTTGTTTTAGATGGTGCTAAATCGTTGGCTTTACCCACCAAATTTGGGCAAAATTTAATTGTAGAAAGCATCAAAGAACCAGAAATCATTTGGGGAAGTTTTACAAACAAAGGCAAATGTTGGTTTGAAGCAATTTTCGATTTAAAAAAGTTACGATTAACATCTGCAACTTTTAATTCTAATAAAGAAGGTAGTGCAGATACAATTGCAGAAACGTTGTTAGATATTTTAAAGGAAGCCAAAAAAATGAACCCTAATTTCTTAGAAACAGAAAACGGTTTTCTTGTAAAAACGGAACTTACTTTTCCAAGAGATTGGGGTTTAGGAAGCTCATCAACCTTAATAAATTCGATTGCAAATTGGGCAAAAGTAGATGCATTTCAACTATTGTGGAATTCTTTTAAAGGAAGTGGTTACGATATTGCTTGTGCACAAAATAATACGCCCATTTTTTATCAAATTAAAAGAGATTTCTCAACGCAGCCTGTATTGAGCGAAGTCGAAATGCTCGAAATGACACCGAAAGTAGAACAAGTTGAATTTAATCCCAGCTTTAAAGAAAATTTGTTTTTTGTGTATTTGAATCAGAAACAAGATTCTAAAGAAGGGATTGCAAAATTTAGAGAAAGGGGTAATAATTTTAATAAAGAAATAGAAAGAATTTCTACAATTTCTGATGAATTTTTAACTGCAAAAACGATTTCAGAATTTAACAATTTAATTGTTGAACACGAACAAATTATCAGTTCAATCATCAAATTACAACCTGTAAAAGAAAAATTATTTCCAGATTATTTTGGAGAAATTAAAAGTTTGGGAGCTTGGGGTGGCGATTTTGTATTAGCTACAGGAAACTCAACAACACCAGCTTATTTTAAAAATAAAGGGTTTGAAACATTTTTTTCGTATTCAGAAATGATTTTATAAAAGATTTTTTAGGTCTCGACTGCGTTCGACCTGACAATTAACTTACTAAATGTTTCCTCGAGCGCAGTCGAGAGGTTTTATGCAGAAAATGAATAAAATAATAATTATTGGAGGTGGAGCCGCAGGATATTTTACAGCGATAAACGCGAAAGAAAATAACCCTAATTTAGACATTACAATTCTAGAAAAAGGAAAAAATGTTTTACAGAAAGTTAAAATTTCTGGAGGTGGAAGGTGTAATGTTACTCATGCTTGTTTTGAACCCAAAGAATTGGTAAAATTTTACCCACGAGGAGAAAAAGAACTGTTAGGTCCTTTTCATCAATTTATGACGGGAGATACTTTTGAATGGTTTGATAGTAGAGGAGTTCCATTAAAAATAGAAGGCGATAATCGTGTTTTTCCAGAAGCAAATACAAGTAAAGCAATTATAGATTGTTTTCAAAAAGCTGTTGATAAGTTAGGTATTAAAGTGTTCACAAACCATGGTGTAAATTCTATTTATCCACAAGATAATCAATGGGTTATTAACACAAAAGAACAAGTGTTTAAAGCCGATAAAGTGGTTGTTGCTGCAGGAAGTTCTAAAAAAATGTGGCAATTATGCGAAAACTTAGAGCATTCTATTATTGAGCCTGTTCCGTCTTTGTTTACCTTTAATATCAACGATAAAAGAATTGTAGATTTATTAGGTATTTCTGTTCCAAATGCAACTGTAAATATCGTAGGCACAAAATTAGAAGCTTCAGGACCTTTGTTAATTACACATTGGGGCATGAGTGGACCAGCCGTTTTAAAACTCTCTGCTTTTGGCGCAAGAATTTTGGCGGATAAAAAGTACCAATATAATATTGAAGTAAATTGGCTTTCAAGACCTACTGATAAAATTTTAAATATTTTATTGAATTTGAAAAAGAAAGAACCTCGAAAAACAGTAATATTAAAATCGCCTTTTGCGGAAATTTCTAAAAGATTGTGGGAACGTTTTGTAAAGTTTTCAGATATTGATGCAAACCAGAATTGGGCAGATTTAAATTCTCGTCAATTAGAAAATTTGGCAAATCAATTAACAAAGGGAGTGTACAATGCGAATGGTAGAACTACGTTTAAAGATGAATTTGTAACTGCTGGCGGAATCGATTTAAAAGAAATTAATTTTAAGCGTTTTGAAAGTAAAAAACACAAAAACCTATTTTTCGTAGGCGAAGTTTTAAATATTGATGCTGTTACTGGTGGTTTCAACTTCCAAAATGCATGGACAGGTGGTTTTATCTGTGCAAAAGCTTTGGCTGAAAATTAAAAAATAATATTGTCTTTTCGAATGAAATGAAACGGAATTGAGAAATCTAAAAATTATTTTTTTTTATATTAGATTTCTCTATAAAGTCGAAATGACATGCAATAATAAAGTTGAAAATAAAAAACTAAAACCCATTTTTATGGCACTAACAGAATCCAATAATTTTCCAATAGGAACAAAAGCACCCGATTTTACTTTACGAAATACAGTAAACAATAAAATGGTTTCTTTAACCGAGGCAAAAGGCGAAAAAGGAACCGTAATTATGTTTATTTGCAATCATTGTCCGTTTGTAATTCACTTAAATAATGAGTTGGTAAGAATGGCGAATGAATATCAAAAAAAAGGTATTGGTTTTATCGCAATAAGCTCTAATGAGATAGAAAATTACCCACAAGATGCGCCAAAATACATGAAGCAAGTTGCCCAAAAGTTAAACTATCCTTTTCCGTATTTGTTTGATGAAACTCAAGAAGTAGCAAAAAATTACGATGCTGCTTGTACACCCGATTTTTATGTGTTTGATGAAAACCTACAATCTGTTTATCATGGACAATTAGACAATTCCAGGCCCAATAATGGAGTGCCATTAACAGGAAAAGATATAAGAAATGCTTTAGATAATTTATTGCAAAATAAACCTGTTTTAGAAAACCAAAAACCAAGCGTTGGTTGCGGTATTAAGTGGAAATGATGTATATGGAAAGTTGCAGGTTTGCGTGTGAGAATTTTTCGAAGGAAAGTAAAATATAAGACTTTTTCTTGTTTGAAGTTACTTACGATTTCATTATAAAAAAGAAACCGTAAGAAGGTTATTTTTTGTTTTCCTATTTTATAATCGAGCCTTAAAAAAGGAAAAACACCTTTTTAAGGCTCGACGAATTAGGTATTTTGTCTCTAACACTACAAGTACCTTTATTGTAGAAAACCACCATTATTTTGTATGGTGTTGGCAAATGTTTTTATTAAAAACTGTATCCTAAAGTAAATCCTAAATGGGGAAGGAACCCAATATCGCCCAAGAATTCGATATCAGAATTATCGCTATCGATGTTTAAAGTTCCTCCTCCGAATATAATTCCTATTGTTAGCTGAGAATCTAAAACCCATTGATATCCAGTAGCAAGACCAAAGGAAGAAATGTTCGTTTTTACATCATTATCGTTTTTAGTATTTATACTGTTATAATATGGTCCTATGTGCCATCCTTCCATTAAATCTTTATTTGAAGAAAAATAATACCTTCCTTCGAAATAATAACCCAAACCATCTGATTTCGAATCGACATTATTTACAGTAGTTTTGATATTAGAATAACCTAATTGTCCAATTACAGAAAAATGGTCAGAAAGAGAACGTTCGTATTGGACACCTAAATTTCCGAGAATAGCACCAGCCTTTACAATATTCTCTTGAGCTTTTAAGTTACTGAAAGCTAGTAATACTGCACATAATAAAATTGTTTTTTTAATCATTTTTTGGGTTTTTAAATTAATAATATTGTTTTTTTTGATATTTGTTAACGTTTTTGCCTATGGTTTTGTTGTGTGTTTCAATAATTAAATTTGCAAATACAAACCGAATAGAAAATTTAAAAGGATTTTTGTGAGCAGGCTCGAAAAAGTATTTAATTTTTTCGTTGTTATAAATAGTTTTACTTAAATATATAATTACCGAATATATCCGTTTCAATTCCGTTAATAATGTAAACTGCAAAATGATTATAAGTTATATTTAATTCGTTCTCTTTAACAGAATTTAATACATATTCAGTACTTCTGTTGGGTTCATTCGGGTGCTCTAAATTTAAAATTTCTTGATTTTTTTTCCAATTAAAAACACTTTTTGTTCCATCAGGGTATTCCATATAACCTGTCATATCATCGTTGAATTTAATGAACCAATTTTTTGCTAAATTATTAACATGTTGTTCAACTTCTTTGTCTGTAAAGTTGAAATTAGTTGATGGCGAACTTGTAAAATCAAAATAATTAAAACTCCATTTTTTTTGGGTCAATAGTTCTATTTCAGTTTTTGTTTTTTCGATTTGATTATCATCGGTACACATAGTAATTGTTATGCAGAAAAAGCATAATAGTAAAAGTCTAATTTTTTTCATCATAGGTTTTGTTTAAATTTTGCTGAGTAGATTTTTAGAAGCAGTCGAGAACTGGCATCGTTGCGCAATTTTTTTTATTCGTTTTCTGGTATTGATAAAGCCCAAATTCTCTTTAACGGAATTTCTGCTTTAATTTCTTCATCTAATTTGTCGTAATTTCTTAAAAATTCATCTATTATTTCTTTTTGACTCCAAAGTCGAACCTTAAAAAATTGATTTGGTCTTTCTTTTTCAACTGAACTTTTAAATCCGCTCCAAGAGACTAATAATCCTTGGTCGGCTCCAAAATTATGAATTGCTCCAATTAATTGGTCTAAGGTTGGTCGATCAATTGGAGAATCACTTGATTTAACTTGAACGCATAATCTTGGTTGTCCGAAACCCATTGGTTGAGGAGCTGCCAAAATATCAATTCCTTTATCTGCTCCTTCTGGTGAATGATATGTTGTATAACCTTTTGCTTGTAAAATAGATTGGATTAAGAACTCCATTCTGTGACCTTTAAACTTACGAATGATAAGTTTTGCTATTTGGTCGTTGGCAAATTCTTCAAGGTCAATTTGCGAAGAATCTATTGCTGTATCATCCTCCATCATTTCATTTTGATGAGTTAATATGTCAGAATGTTTAGAACTCCAATTATTTTTAGACATAAATTTAATACGCTCTTCAGCATTATTTCGCTTTATTTGGCAGACAGTCATAAATGCTCCAAATGAATAGAGTAAATCTTGGTCGAATTTTGAACGAGGAATGTCTTTAGCAAACCAATTAACTTTCCTTGAGTGAAAAAAGGGGTTGTTGGCATTTGGGTGATATTCATATTCTCCAAAAATTTTTCCGATGTGAATAGCAGATTTAAGTTTGCTTGGCAGTATTATCCAATCTCCTTTTTTTATTCTGTGAGCAATCGGATATATCTGACCAAGTCAATTTCTGACAGTATTTCGTTTAGCGTCAGAGTAGAGATTCAGTAAATAGTCGAGTAATTCTTGTCTATCAGATAGTTTTGATAAATCTATATTGAGCTCATCCCACGTCAAGTAAATTTTTTCATCATTCAAAAACTTATTTTCATATTCTCCTGATTTTCCTGCTCTGAAAAGCCAAATTGCCATATTTTATGTTTTTTATTGGTCGTTTTAACGACTTATACATTAACAAATTTAGTTGAAAATAATTAAATACAAACTAAATTATTCTGCTAAAACTCTCTTTTATACTTTGTAACTTTGTAATTCTGAAACTACAAAAAATGAACATAGAAAACGCACAAAAACAGGTAGATGATTGGATTAAAAATCACGGAGTTCGTTATTTTAACGAATTAACCAACATGGCACAATTAACGGAAGAAGTTGGTGAAGTGGCAAGAATTATTGCAAGACGTTATGGAGAACAAAGTGAAAAAGAATCGGATAAAAATAAAGATTTAGGCGAAGAATTGGCAGATGTTTTATTCGTTGTTTTATGTTTGGCAAATCAAACAGGAATCGATTTGCAAGATGCTTTTGAGAAGAAGTTAAACATTAAAACAAAACGTGATCACAATCGCCATCACAACAACCAAAAATTAAAATAAAATGACTTTTTTAGAAAAAATAAAACAGCCCCTTTTTTGGACGAATTTTGCCAAAGTTGCCATTCCTTTTTTTATTTTAGTAACCTTAATTTCACTATTTATGAATAGCTGGCGAGATATTTTTGCGGGTAATTTTACAAAAGTAAACGAAGTGAATTTTGCCAATGGAAAGTGGAAAACTTTTTGGGGGTTAAAATTGGTAATTAGTACTTTTTATGGTATTTGGGTAACGAATAAGAAAATGAAATAGGTTTTTGTTATTCCTGCGTAGGCAGGAATCTAAAAATAGTCTTTCAAAACATTCAAAAACCTTTTTCTTAAAAAAGTAACTTTCTAATTGAAGTTTTACAGTTTTGTTTATTTATCAATTATGGATTCCTGCCTACGCAGGAATGACATAAAAAAAGTCAGTTCTAAATTTTTAGAACTGACTTTTTTTATAAACTGAAAATATAATTTTTAATCCAACTGAATCAAATCGATATCGCTTTCTTTTACTTTTTGGTTTAACTCTTTTACTCCGTTTACAAACAAAGCATTTAATTTTGCCAATTCAGCATCAATTTTTTGGGTAATTTCTTTTTTAAAATCAATGGCTTGTTGCGTGGGTGCGTAATTTCCAATTCTGGTTAACGAGTTTAAATGCGCCAATTTATTATTTAAACGAATAGGGTAATTTAAAGGGTCTTGGTTACTCTTAGATTTTGTTTGATACAAGGTTTCTTCAATCTTAGTCATGTCTTTTACCAAATTATCAGCATATTCCAACAATGCTTTGTGTTTTTCTTTATCTTTGATCGCTTTTTTTAACAACCCAACCTGACTTCTAACTTTCTTTACATTTTTTAATGCTTTATGAATCTCTGTCATTTTTGTGTTGATATCGTTAATAAAATCAAACTGAGCTTTCATATCGCTTTCTGTAGCTTCCGAAGTTGGATTCCTTAAAATATTAAAATTCTGAGTCATTTTTTTATCATTTACAGCCAATTCAACTTTGTAATTTCCAGGCAATGCCATTGGTCCGCTTAAAGAAGCCCACCAAAGAATCATTCCTTTTACAGTTTCAGCTCCAGGATACATCATGTTCCAATAGAAAATATTATTTCCGTCTTTTACTTTTAAAGTTTCTTCCTTCTTTTCTTTATCTGGTTTTGTAGCATATTTTTTAATGAGATTATCATTGGCATCATAAAAAGATAAAGAAACCACATCATTTTCTCCATTTTCTTTGATGAAATAATTTACAGCAACACCTCCAGGATGATTTGTTCCAGCAGTTCTCGAAGTTCTTCCACGACCACCACCCATATTATAAGCGTCTTTTGGTTTGTATAAAACAATTTTTTCTTTTAAAGTTGAAGAATTTAATTGATGTATTGGCGTTAAATCATCAATAATCCAAAGCGAACGACCTTGTGTTGCCGCAATTAAATTATCGTTTTTAATGGCCAAATCTGTAATCGGTACAATTGGTAAATTTTGTTGAAAAGATTCCCAATCTTTTCCATCGTTAAAAGAAATATACATGCCTCTTTCTGTTCCAGCATACAACAAACCTTTACGTTTTGGGTCTGCTCTTAAAGCTCTTGTAAAATCTTCGTTTCCAATACCGTTTACAATTAATTTCCAGGATTTTCCGTAATTTTCTGTCTTGTAGATGTAAGGTTTGTAATCTCCAGATTTGTATTTTGTACCTACAATATAAGCACCACCTTTTGTAAACGGATCTACTTCAATGCAATTTATCATCATCCATTCTGGCATTTTCTTTGGAGTTACATTGTCCCAAGAATCGCCATTGTTTTTAGAAATGTGCACCAAACCATCATCTGAACCCGTCCAAATTAAACCAGGTTCGTAAGGCGATTCTGTAGCTGCGAAAATAGTTCCATAATATTCTACACCCGTATTGTCTTGTGTAATTGGGCCACCAGAAGATTTTAAAGTTTCTGGGGCGTTTCTTGTTAAATCTGGACTAATTAATTTCCAAGATTGTCCTTCATTTTCTGTAACGTGTAAATGATTGGAAGCTGCATACAAACGTTTTTTATTATTTGGCGAAAAGAAAATCGGGAAGTTCCATTGAAAACGATACTTAAAATCTTCGGCTCCATGCCCCATAGGATCGTCTGGCCATACATTTATGGCTCTAGTTTCTCCTGTTTTATGATTTTTTCTGGTTAGCAAACCACCATAACTTCCTCCATAAACAATATCATCATTTAAAGGATCTACAGCAATGTGTGCACTTTCTCCACCTGCAGTAGATTCCCAATCCGATTCTGTAATAAAACCACCAGCAGTTCTATGAGGAATTCGAATTGTTGAATTGTCTTGTTGTGCAGCTAAAATTCTATATGGAAAATGATTGTCTGTAGTTACTCTGTAGAATTGCGAAGTTGGCTGATTCATATACGTACTCCAATTTTCGCCAGCATCAAAAGAAATTTGTGCTCCTCCATCATCTCCAATAATCATTCTTTGGTTGTCTTCTGGAGCAATCCATAAATCGTGATGATCTCCATGAGGTGCATTATAAGTGGTATATGTTCTTCCTCCATCTGTAGATTTATGATAATTCACATTCAATACATATAAAATATCTTCCTCTTGGGTATCTGCATACAAACGTGTATAATACCAAGCTCTTTGACGTAATTTTCTTTCAGAATTGATAAGTTTCCATGTTTTTCCAGCATCTGTAGATTTGTACACACCCCCTTTTTCATTTTCAATTAAAGCCCAAACAATATCGGAATTTACGGGTGAAACAGTTACACCAGAAATTCCCCAAATGCCTTTTGGCAAACCTTTATTTGCAGAAATGTTTGTCCATGTTTCTCCTTCATCGGTACTTTTAAACATAGCAGAACCTTTTCCGCCAGAAGATAAACTATAAGGAGTTCTGCGAACATCCCAAGTAGTTGCATATAAAATTCTTGGGTTATTGGGGTCGATTATTAAATCTACAACTCCAGAGTTTTCATCAGAAAACAGCACTTTTTTCCAGTTTTCTCCACCATCAATAGATTTGTAAACCCCTCTTTCTTGTGTTGGTTTGTATAAATCTCCTAAAACTCCTGCAAAAACAACATCGGGGTTTTTAGGATGAATTCTCATTCTTGGAATGTGTCTTGAGTTTTTTAAACCCATATGTTTCCATGTTTTTCCTGCATTTTCCGATTTCCAAATTCCATCTCCAGAAGAAACATTTCCACGAACGGTCTTCTCTCCCATTCCAACATAAATTACATTATTATCCGATTCAGAAACGGCTACAGCCCCTACAGAACCTCCAAAAAATCCGTCGGAAATGTTTTGCCAAGTGTTACCAGCATCTGTAGTTTTCCAAACGCCACCACCAGTAGCGCCCATATAAAAAAGATTTAATTTGCCAGAAACACCAGTAACAGCAGCACTTCTTCCTCCTCGAAAAGGACCAATATTTCGCCATTTTATTTCACTAAAATATTCGTTAGAAACTTTGTTAGCATTTTTTTGTGCGTTAACTTTGGCGTTCGCAAAAGAAATCATACAAATGGCTAGAAAAATATATTTTTTCATGTTTGGTAAGTTGTAATTTAGGAGTTTAAAAGTAAGAATTAAAATCAGTTTTTAGAATGGATATATTGTTAAATGTTTTAAAGGATAGAAAAATAACAGAAGAAATAACAATTTCTGGTTCTAAAAGCGAATCGAACAGATTGCTAATTTTACAAAACTTATTTCCTGAAATTTCAATTGAAAACTTATCAGATTCAGACGATTCTGTTCATATGCAACATGCACTTTCTACAGATAAAGAAACTGTAGATATTGGGCATGCAGGAACCGCAATGCGGTTTTTAACTTCTTATTTTGCAGTAAAAGAAGGCAGAGAAACTGTGCTTACAGGTTCTAAAAGAATGCAAAACAGACCGATTGAAATTTTGGTAAATGCCTTAAAAGATTTAGGCGCAACTATTTCTTACGAAGACAAAGTTGGGTACCCTCCCATTCGCATCAAAGGAAAAAAAATAACAGCAAATAAAGTACAAATAAATGGAAATGTAAGTAGCCAATATATTTCTTCTTTATTATTAATTGCTTCAAAATTAGAAAATGGACTCACAATTGAGTTGGTAGGAGAAATTACCTCAATTCCATATATAAATATGACGTTGAGTTTGCTACATCAATTAGGTATTGAAGCCCATTTCGAAGGAACTATTATAAACGTATTTCCGAAAAAAGAAGTCGATCATCAAACAGTTGTCGTAGAAAGCGATTGGTCTTCTGCAAGTTATTTTTATTCGATTATGGCATCTTCAGAAATTGGTTCGTCTATAAAATTATCTGCCTATAAAAAAGAAAGTTTACAAGGCGATTCTTGTTTGGCGGAAATCTATCAACATTTTGGGGTTTTAACAACTTTTGGAGAGAATTTTATCATCCTTAAAAAAGAAAAAGAAACCCGTAAAAATATTTTAGAAATCGATTTAAGAGATGCACCAGACATTGCACAAACCATCGCAGTAACTTGTTTTTCTGAAAGAATTGCTTGTAATTTAACAGGTTTACATACTTTAAAAATTAAAGAAACCGACAGATTAGAAGCTTTAAAAGAAGAATTAACCAATTTAGGAGCTTCAATTTTAGTAACAAACAAAAGTTTGCATTTACAAAAATCATCAGAAATTAAAGAAAATATTTCTATAAAAACCTACAACGACCATAGAATGGCTATGGCATTTGCGCCTTTGGCTTTAAGAGTTCCTATTAAGATATTAAATGCAGAAGTGGTTACAAAATCGTATCAAAAATTTTGGGACGATATGCAACAAATTGGTATTAAAATAGATAAACTATAAATTAAACGTCGAAACACTTGACAACCCCTATTTCCATATCGTATATTTGCCATCCTTATAGCAAAATATACATATGAAATTATCGCATTTTGAATTTGACTTACCAAAAGAGTTGTTAGCAGTCTATCCAGCAGAACACAGAGACGAATCTCGCTTAATGGTTTTGGATAGAAAAACGCAAACTATAGAACACAAACAATTTAAAGACGTTATAGATTACTTTGACGAAGGTGATGTTATGATGTTAAACAATACCAAAGTTTTTCCTGCAAGAATGTATGGAAATAAAGAGAAAACGGGTGCCAGAATCGAAGTTTTTCTTTTAAGAGAATTAAATGCCGAAAACAGATTGTGGGATGTTTTAGTAGATCCAGCAAGAAAAATTAGAATTGGAAACAAATTATTTTTTGGAGAAGACGATAGCTTAGTTGCAGAAGTTATAGACAATACCACCTCAAGAGGTAGAACATTACGTTTTTTATTCGACGGTTCTTACGAAGAATTTAGAGCTAAATTGTTAGAATTAGGAGAAACCCCTTTACCAAAAGAAATTAATAGAGAGGTAGAAGAACTCGACGAAGAACGCTACCAAACTATTTTTGCAAAACACGAAGGCGCTGTTGCAGCCCCAACAGCAGGTTTGCATTTTTCTAAACATTTAATGAAACGTTTAGAAATTAAAGGAGTCGATTTTGCAGAAATGACACTTCACGTTGGTTTAGGAACTTTTAGCCCAGTTGAAGTAGAAGACTTATCGAAGCACAAAATGGATTCTGAGCAAATTGTAATTCCGGCTGCAACTGCAGATAAAATTAACAAAGCAAAGAAAGAAAAAAGAAGAATTTGTGCTGTAGGTACCACAGTTATGAGAACCGTAGAATCTTCGGTTTCTTCGAAACAAGAATTAAATGCATTTGAAGGTTGGACCAATAAATTTATTTTTCCACCTCACGATTTTAGTATTGCCAATGCAATGATTACCAATTTTCACACACCAAAATCTACCTTAATGATGCAATCTGCTGCATTTGCAGGATACGATTTTTTAATGAAAGCTTACAAAGAAGCCATAAAAGAAGGTTATAAATTTTCAACTTACGGAGACGCAATGTTAATTATCTAACCAATGTTCTTCAAAATTTAATTTTGAAAGTAACCGTTAAAACTGTCATTTTCAGTAAAAACGAAAATCTTACAATCAAGAAGCTGTCTCGAAAGTATTAACATTTGTCATTTCGACTGTAATAGAGAAATCTTATTTACTGTATTTCAGTATTTTATATTTTTTCAACTTCGCTTAAAATAACAGTTACATTTGCCTTCGTGACGGCCTTTTTTTTGCTTTATGTGGCGATCTTATTATTAAAATGCACCCATTATTTCCCCATTTAAAAAGGATGCCATTTCAATCGCTAACGCACCTATTTGCCAGCTTTATACATAACTTCAAATTATATGCGTATTTTTGCAGCTGTATTATTTTAACTTTTCAAAATCATAGAAAACTTGACCAAAAAGAAAGACATAAGAGCCTTAACAAAAGAGCAATTAAGAGATTTTTTTGTAAAAAATGGCGATAAAGCATTTCGTGGAAATCAAGTTTATGAATGGCTTTGGAGCAAGTCTTTACATACTTTCGAAGCAATGACAAACATCTCTAAAGAAACCAGAGAAATGTTGCAAGAAAACTTTGTAATCAACCATATTAAGGTAGATTCTATGCAAAAAAGTAAAGACGGTACCATAAAAAATGGCATAAAATTACACGATGGTTTGGTTGTAGAATCTGTTTTAATTCCAACACCTAAAAGAACCACAGCTTGTGTTTCTAGCCAAGTTGGTTGTAGTTTAGATTGTAAATTCTGTGCAACTGCACGTTTAAAAAGAATGCGAAATTTAAATCCAGATGAAATTTACGATCAAGTCGTTGTAATCGACAAACAAAGCAGATTGTATTACCATAAAAAGCTAACCAATATTGTTTTTATGGGAATGGGAGAACCTTTAATGAACTATAAAAACGTGCTAAAATCGATAGAAATGATTACTTCGCCAGAAGGTTTAGGAATGTCTTCTAAAAGAATAACGGTTTCTACTTCTGGAGTGCCAAAAATGATTAAAAAAATGGCAGACGAAGAAGTAAAATTCAACTTAGCAGTTTCGCTACATTCAGCAATAGACGAAGTTCGAACCTCAATTATGCCTTTTAACACCACTTTTCCTTTAGCAGATTTAAGAGAATCTTTAGAATATTGGTACGAAAAAACAAAACGAGCAGTTACCTACGAATATATTGTTTGGGGTGGCATTAACGACCGAAAAGAAGACATAAAAGCTTTGGTTGAATTTTGTAAATATGTGCCTTGCAAAATCAATTTAATAGAATACAACCCAATTGACGATGGCGAGTTTCAACAAGCAAGTGCATCTGCCATAAATAATTACATTTCTAATTTAGAAATGAACGATATTACCGTAAATGTAAGACGTTCAAGAGGAAAAGATATCGATGCTGCTTGCGGGCAATTAGCGAATAAAGGATAAAATATAGACACAGAGTTCACGGATTTTTTGTGCAATTTTATCTATTCAAATCTGTAAAATCTGCGTCTTTTTTTCCAACATCAAAATCCAATAACTTCTTGTTTAAATTTCGTATTTTCGCAGTTCCATACCGAAAATAACTTCAGCATACATGAAGCCTGTAGAGCAAATAAAACTACCCATTAAAAATGAAATGGAGCGCTTTGAAGAAAAGTTCAAAGAATCGATGCTTTCTAAAGTTCCGTTGTTAAATAGAATTACCTATTATATTGTTCGCAGAAAAGGAAAACAAATGCGCCCAATGTTTGTTTTTTTAGTAGCAAAAATGGTTTCTAATGGCGGTTTTGATGAACGAACTTACAGAGGCGCATCTGTGGTAGAGTTAATTCACACAGCAACTTTGGTACACGACGATGTGGTTGACGATAGCAACAGGCGCAGAGGTTTTTTCTCTATAAATGCCTTGTGGAAAAATAAAATCGCTGTGCTTGTAGGCGATTTTTTGTTGTCTAAAGGCTTATTATTATCGATTGATAATGAAGATTTCGATTTGTTAAAACTCATTTCTATCGCGGTTCGCGAAATGAGTGAAGGCGAATTATTGCAAATCGAAAAGGCTAGAAAATTAGACATTACAGAAACTGTTTATTTTGATATTATTCGTAAAAAAACAGCCACTTTAATCGCGGCTTGTTGTGGCATTGGAGCTGCTTCTGTTGGTGCAAATCAAGATTGTGTGCAACAAATGCGAAAATTTGGAGAATACATTGGTGTGGCTTTTCAAATTAAAGACGATTTATTCGATTATACCGACGATAAAATTGGAAAGCCAACAGGAATTGATATCAAAGAACAAAAAATGACCTTGCCTTTAATTCATACTTTAAATAACTGTTCTAAAAAGGAAAAGGCTTGGTTAATTAATTCGATTAAAAAACACAATAAAGATAAAAAACGTGTAAAAGAAGTAATTGCATTTGTAAAACAAAATGGTGGAATAGAATATACAACCACCAAAATGAACGACTACAAAAATAAAGCATTGGCTATTTTAGATGATTATCCAGAATCTGAATACAAAAAATCATTACTTACAATGATAGATTATGTGGTAGCACGCAAGATTTAGTTTTTTTACTACTTAAGTTTTTCTATTTTTGGATTTCTAATAAAAGAAAAAACTATGAAGATTGCCCAGTTTTCAATCCTATTTATTGCTTTATTATTTTCAAATTTTACATTTTCACAAAATCACTTAGGGTTTACTTTGCCGACTTCAAACGCAGAGAGAACTCAAAAATGTACTTATTTTGCAAATGCTTTCAAACAAAAACCAAAGGAAGTTCAGTTTAGCATTGTAAAAGAAGGTAACAAACTCTTTTTTAGTACCAACGATAAAAATTGGTTTTCGAACGTTTTTAAAAATTCTGGAGATGGTGTTGCCATAGATGTGGTACCGAAATCGATATACAATTGCGATAAAGAAGTGAGTGAATCTCAAATAAAAGGCACTGTTTTGCCACCTGTTTTTGCTCAAAAATTAATAAGAGGTTTTAAAAAAACGCCTAGGTCTAATCGAGTACAAACATTTATTGGAACGATTCCTACAAATTTAAAAGACGAAGAATTAGAGTTTAATATTTTGTTTTTAAATAACAAAACGTTGTGTCGTTATCAACGTATTTATAACTTAAAAGCTTATGCTTGGGATTTGTTAGACATGGGTGTTTATTTAGATTCGCTGACTTATAAAAATAAGAAAATAACGACTTCCGACAGGTTTGAAACAAAATATAAAACCCTAAAATTTGTAATTCCTTTCGAGAAAAATAAAGCAGTATATTCTAAGGAAGATATAAAACCTTTGTACGACAGTTTAAAACTGACCGATTTTAACATCAAAAAAATACACATAAAAGCCTATTCTTCCATAGAAGGTAGTTTAAAGAGGAACTTAGAATTGCAAGAAAAACGTGCCAATAGTATTGCAAAATCGTTACAATCTTTTCAGAAACCCAACATTGTTACCGAGATTTCTTCTTCGGAAAATTGGGTAGAGTTTTTAAACGACATTTCTAACACAAAATATAAAGATTTAAAGAAACTATCGAAGAAAGAAATCAAGCAAAAAGTAGTTGGAGCAACTTCTAAAGATTTAGAAAAGTACCTAAAAAATCATAGAAAAGCAGTTGTTATTTTAGATTTAGACAAGAAAGATCGATATAAAGACATGTCTAAAGAAAAATTAGTAGAAATTTTTAATGATTTTGTGTTAAAAGGCTTTGTAGATAAGGCTTTGGTGGTACAAAATTCGATTTTCGATAAGTTAAAAGAAGAGAAATCGCCAGATTTATTAAACAAACTAAACGTTCCAAAACAATTAAAGTTTTCGCCAATTTTAAATAAAAATAGCATTATTAAATATGTGTTAGATTTAAGTTATGCGAAAATTGCATATGCAGAATTAAAAAAGTTAGAGAAAATCGACCCCAAAAACAAAGGCATTAAGTACAATATTGTAGTTGTAAAGTTTATTATATGGAGAAACAATTGGGAAAAAATAAATGAGACCGATTTTAAAAAACAAATTTTAGCCTTAAAAAACTATGGAATTACTAAAAATTTAATCGACAGAATGTTGGTAAATTTTCACATCGTAAAAGCAGAAAAAAATATGCGAGAAAGAAAGTACGAGGCAAAAGACGAATCTATAGAATTTATTATAGATACGTACGAGAATTTTAACCTTTCTAATTTCGATTATTTAAGTTTGGCACAATTTTTAGCTTACTACGCAAATACAGACGAAGCCACCGAACTTTTAGACGAAAAAGTAAGAACCATTACAGTAGATGAAGATTTGTTGTACTATTATTTAAACTTAACTTTAATTGATTCTTACGCAGTAGAAACACAAAATTACAGAACCATAATGTTAAATGCCATTGAAATGAACAAAGAACGTTTCTGTAAATTATTTAATTCTTCTTTAAACAAAGGAGTTACTTTTCAATTATTAGAAAACAAATATTTAAGAGCTACTTATTGTGAGAATTGTGTTAAAGAATAGATTTATAACGCTAACAATTCTTCCACAAATTCTCTAGAATTAGACAAGCGTGGCACTTTGTGTTGCCCCCCTAATTTGTCTTTTTTCTTTAACCAACTGTAAAATAACCCTTTTTTTGCTTTGTGAACTTTTGGCGCCATCAACGTCATGTTTTGATAGCGTTTTGCTTCATAATCAGAATTTATAGATTTTAAAGCATTGTCTAACATTTCTGTAAAAAATAAAAGATTTTCTGGCGATTTTTCAAATTCGATAATCCATTCATGCCCCCCTTTTTCTTTTCCTTCCATAAAAATTGGGCCAACAGTATAATCTTTAATGGTTGCTTCGGTTTTTTCGCAAGCCAATCGCAAAGCATCTTCAGCATTTTCAATAATTAATTCTTCGCCAAAAACATTAATATGATGTTTTGTACGACCCGTAATTTTAATTCTGTACGGATGTAAATTTGTAAATTTTACAGTATCACCAATTAAATAACGCCATAAACCTCCATTTGTAGTAATTACAATGGCATAATTTACCTCTTTTTTTACTTCAGAAAGTGGAATCGCCACCGAGTTTTCGCCATCATAGCTATCCATAGGAATAAATTCGTAGAAAATTCCGTAATCTAACATTAACAACAATTCTTTAGAGCCATTTCGATCTTGAATTGCGAAAAAGCCTTCAGAAGCATTGTAAATTTCGTAATATTTAAACTCCTTTTTGGGAATTATTTTTTTGTATTGCTCTCGATAAGGGTTAAAGTTTACACCACCATGAAAATAAACCTCTAAATTTGGCCAAACCTCTAGAATGTTGTCTTTTCCAGTTCGTTCTAAAATTCGGTTTAATAAAACCAACATCCAACTTGGTACACCTG
Source organism: Polaribacter batillariae (assembly GCF_017498485.1). Classification (NCBI taxonomy): domain Bacteria; kingdom Pseudomonadati; phylum Bacteroidota; class Flavobacteriia; order Flavobacteriales; family Flavobacteriaceae; genus Polaribacter; species Polaribacter batillariae. The sequence continues at coordinate 1,420,853 of NZ_CP071795.1, forward strand.
CCAAACTGGTAATGTTTTCGTGAATGGTTTCGTCAATAATTGCATCCATTTTGGTTTCCCATTCGCTCATTAAAGCAACTTCTTGGCTCGGTGCAGAACTAAAATCTGCCCAAAAAGGCATGTTTTCTATAATAATTGCAGACAAATCTCCAAAATAAGAATCGTTGTCTCTATAAACGTCCGAACTTCCGCCCAAACGCAGGCCTTTGCCAGTAAATAATTGTGTTTTGGGGTTGTTGTTAATGTACCAACACAACATATCTTTTCCTGCTTTCATATGGCAATATTCCAAAGCTTCGTCACTCACAGGAATAAATTTACTCTTCGAATTTGTAGTTCCGCTCGATTTTGCAAACCATTTTATCGGCGAAGACCAAAAAAGGTTTTGTTCTCCTCTTCTGCAACGTTCAATTAAGGGCTCGAAAGTTTCGTATTTTTGAATGGGAACTCTATCTATAAAATCTCGATAGCTTTTTATGGACGAAAACTCGTTTTTTTTTCCAAATTCTGTATTTTTAGCAGAACTAATTAGTTTTAACAACAGTTCGTTTTGAACATCAATAGGATATTTAAGAAAAAGCTCTATTTGATGTTTTCGCTTCTTTAAAAACCAAGAAATAATAGAATTGATAATCTGAAACGCCATAGAAATTCGTAAGTTTGTTTAGTTGAGTTTTAAAACAAAAAGCGCTTTAAAACCGAAGTTTAAAAATACTAAAATTTGTGAGATGACCTACCAAGGAGTTTTAAAAAAAATGAAAACGGAAAATGCAGAAGAAATTCAGTATTACCTAGACATGAATTCTGATTTTTTAAACATGAATCAGCTATTAAATAAAACGTTTACGATTTCTTTCGTAAAATACGAGTGTTTAAATTGTCATTTAGAAAAAAAAATATACAGACAAGGCTTTTGTAAATCGTGTTTTTTTGAGATTCCTTCTGCAGGAGATTGGATTATTAGACCCGAGTTAAGCACAGCACATTTAGACCAAGAAGACCGAGATTTGGTGTACGAAAAATCGGTACAATTGCAACCACATATTGTATATTTGGCAAATTCGAGTAACGTTAAAGTGGGTGTTACCAGAAAAGCGCAAATTCCAACCAGATGGATAGATCAAGGCGCACATGAAGCCATAGAAATTGTAGAGGTTCCAAATAGGTATTTAGCAGGAATTACAGAAATTGCTTTAAAAGAGCATGTTGCAGACAAAACCAATTGGCGAAAAATGTTAAAGAACGATGTAGATGATGAAAACTTAGTGGAATGGAGAAACAAATTGGAACCTTACATTCCAGAAGAGGCCAAAGCCTATTTTATTAATAGTAATGCTGAAACGAATTTAAATTTTCCAGTTAAAAAATATCCACTTAAACCCAAAAGTTTAAATTTGATAAAAACACCCAATTATTCAGGAAAATTAGTCGGAATAAAAGGCCAATATTTAATTTTTGAAGATGAAACCGTTTTTAATATTAGAAGTAATGAAGGTTTGGTGGTAAGGATTGAGGTTTAATACCTACAACTTTGTAAAATAACGCCACAAAAGTTTACAGAGAAATAATTAAAAAAACATGAAAAACAATTTATTAAAAGTAGCATTAGCGCAAATTTCTCCAGTTTGGTTAAATAAGGAAAAAACAATTGAAAAAATCGAGAAATCAATTGTAGATGCATCCAAAGAAAATTGCGAATTAATTGTTTTTGGAGAAGCATTATTGCCAGGATATCCATTTTGGATTTCGTTAACCAATGGTGCAGCGTGGAATTCTAAAACACAAAAAGAAATTCATGCGCATTACGTAAGAAATTCAATTACCATAGAAAAAGGCGAATTAAATTCCATTTGTAAATTGGCAAAAAACAATAAAATTGCTATTTATTTAGGTATGATGGAACGTGCACAAAATAGAGGCGGACATAGCATTTACGCTTCTTTAGTGTATATAAACGAAGCAGGAGAAATAAAATCTGTACATCGAAAATTACAACCAACTTTCGAAGAACGTTTAACTTGGGCTCCAGGAGATGGAAATGGTTTGCAAGTGCATTCGTTAAAAGATTTTACTGTGGGTGGTTTAAATTGTTGGGAAAATTGGATGCCTTTGCCAAGAACAGCTTTATATGGTTTAGGTGAAAATTTACACATTGCTGTTTGGCCTGGAAGCGAACATAATACCAAAGATATTACACGTTTTATTGCAAGAGAATCTCGGTCTTTTGTAATTTCTGTTTCTAGTTTAATGGCAAAAACCGATTTTCCAGAAGAAATACCACATTATCATAAAATTGTAAAAGATGCTCCAGATATTTTAGCAAATGGAGGCTCTTGTATTGCGTCTCCAGATGGAGAATGGTTGGTAGCCCCAGTTTTGTATAAAGAAGGTTTAATTATAGAAACGCTCGATTTTAATCGTGTTTTAGAAGAAAGACAAAATTTTGATGCTGTTGGGCATTATTCAAGACCAGATGTTACTAAGTTGCACGTAAATAGAGAGAGGCAAAGTACAGTTTCTTATGACAATTAAACGTACTACAGGCCTATGCTGAGGTTATCGAAATGCTTAGCGTATATTGTAAGTTTACGTAATTTTAGTTTACTTTAATAATGTCTGTTGCAAATAATGCGAAAAAAAATGTACTATAAATTTGTATATTGCAAAAAAAGAATAAAATGGGAAGTTTAGTCATATCAAATAAAATTCTAGATAAGTATTTTGGTTATTTAAAGAATTTAGACAATAATGCCAAAAAGAGCTTGATTATTAAATTAACCAAATCCATCGAAACCAAATCGAAAAAAGCGTTTGACATTAAATCAATATTCGGTGCGTGGGAAGATGATAGAACTTCGGATGAAATAATTAACGAAATTAAATCTTCACGAATTGAAAAACGAGATAATCCAAGTTTCGTATGAAATACTTATTAGATACTAAATATTTGTATTCACCTTTTTCGAGGTAAATATAATTTGATAGAAAAATTTCAGGAAGTAAAACTTGATGACTGCGCCATTTCGGAAATTACCCTTGCCGAATTAATATTTGGTGCGGAAAACAGTCCAAACCCAAAAAAGAACTCCAAAATTATTGACCAGTTTTCGGAGCAAGTTAAAATACTTCCGATTTTTAATTCAATTCATATTTATGCAAAGGAAAAAGTCCGTTTGAGAAAGAAAGGAATTATGATAAGTGATTTTGACCTATTAATTGGTTCAACCGCAATTGCAAACGAATTGATTATGGTTACGGAAAACGTAAAAGAATTCAAGCGAATATCTGATATCGAAATTGAAAACTGGGTGGAACGATGAGAAAAACACTATTTACAACATTGTATAAAAATAATGGCGGTTTAATCGCTAAAACGAAATGAAATTTATAAATCGAACGACAGTTGCAAACCGAAAAGTAAGTGCTTAGAAATCCGCTACTATTCTTATACGTTCCGTTGATAAAAACGTCTGTTGGTTTTTACTTGTCGAAGACCAAAAATGTTTTGTTATATTAGAAGGTGTTATAAATCTTAAATCACCTCTCGACTGCGCTTAAGAAGACCCTGGTTATTTGATTTTACTTTCGATCAACTTTTCCAAAACATTTTCAACACCAAAATCGTTATTGCTTTTGGTTTCGAAATTTGCAATTTCTTTAATGTCTTTGTGTGCATTTTCCATCGCAAAACTAAAATCGGCTTCTTTTAGCATTTCAATATCATTGTGGTAATCGCCAAAAACCATGGTTTCTTTTTTGGTTACATTTAATATTTTTTGAACTTCTCTTAAAGCGTTTCCTTTATTGGCTTTGTCTGTAGAAATATCTAACCAATTTTGCCCAGAGACTTTTAGGAGATACTTGTTTTTTAAGTGTTTTATTTCAGGGTAAATAAATGCTTCCGAAGAGTTAAAATGAAAGACAGCAATTTTTAAAATAGGTGTTGTTTTTGCAATTTCAATTAAATCGTCAACCGCTTGATAACTGTAGTAATATTCTTGAAATAAATCGATAAATCGCGCATCTTTACTTTCGATATAAGCAGCATCTTGCGAACACAAAACCATATTTGCGCCATTAATTTTTCGTAAAACAGGAATGATATTTATAATTTTTTGAGCGTCTAAAGAATTTAAAAGCAAAGTTTCGTTTCCTTTTTTGGCAATTGCACCATTTTCTGCAATTACATAAATTTCGTTTTTAATAGGGGCTAATTTATCTACAATGCTGTTGTATTGTCTTCCGCTTGCGGCACAAAAATGAATGTTTTTTTCTTTTAATTTCTGAAATAATTTAAAAAAATGTGAACTTACTTCATTTTTAGAATTTAGTAAAGTTCCATCCATATCTGTAACAACTAACTTTATTTTTTCTAAATTCATAAATAAAATTCTTATTCTTATTAGTACAAAAATTAGTTGAAAACTAAGTTTTTTTTGTAGAGTTACGCTCTACCAAATCGGTTTTTATAATTACTGTTTGTGGTGCTTGTTTTGCTTCGGGTTTACTTTCTAATCGATTAATTAGCATTTCTGCAGCAGTCACTCCCATAATTTCTCCATGTTGGCTAACTGTTGTTAGTTTTGGGCTAGAGTGTCTTGCTAAAATTCCGTTCGAAAAAGAAACTACAGCGAAGTTTTCTGGTATTTTATGTCCTTTTTTCTGCGCGACTTTCATCGCTGCAATTGCAGAAGATTCGTCGGTTGCAATTACGGCATCTATTTTATTTTTGTCGAAAATTGGCTCTAAAATGCTTTCGTATTTTTTATAATCTTCATCAATAATATTAATAATAATATTGTTATCGACTGTTAAATTTGCGTCTTCTAAACCTTTTAAATATCCTTGATGTCTCTTTTTACCTACCTTTAAATTACTAATGGTAGAAATAAAAGCGATGTTTTTGCTTCCTGCTTTTGCTAAATATTTTACGGTTTTTGCAGCGCCATCAAAATCGTCTGTAATTACTTTATCGCAATTTATAGACTCTGCAACTCTATCGAACATAACAATTGGAGTGCCATTATCTATTAATTCTTTTAAATGTTTAAAGTCGTTTTTTAATACGGTTTCTTCTGCAAGCGATAAAATAAAACCATCTATACTTCCATTAGAAAGCATTTCTATGGTTTCTACCTCTTTTTGAAAAGATTCGTTAGAAATGCAAGAAATAATTTTATACCCTTTTTCGTTGGCTACTTTTTCCATTCCGTTAAAAACTTGTGCGAAAAAATAGTTTAACATATTCGGTATTAAAATTCCAATTGTTTTTGTTTGTCTATTTTTTAAGCTTAGCGCATTAAAATTAGGTTTGTAGTTGTTCTCTTTAGCGTATTTCTGAATTTTCTCTTTCGTACTTACGCTAATTTCATAACTATCGTTCAACGCTTTAGATACTGTTGAAATGGAAACATCAAATTCTTTAGCAATGTCTTTTATGGTAAGTCTTTTCATATATAATAAAATATAAGCGACTAAAATACAAAAATCTCATTAGAAATAGAGAATCGTCTAAAGATTTTACATTTTCTTTATCTTATAATTTTGTTGAAGTTCTAAAATTAAGACCGAAAATACAATTAAATATTCTAAAGCAACCAACCATAAATTTTCTTTCCAAGGATTATTGGCATAGGCTTGATAGGTTACAATAACCACAAAGGTCCAAACGATTGGGAATTTATATTTTGTAAAAACAGATAAAATTAAAGGTGTTGCCAAATACCAAGGATGCACTGTAGTGGCTGTAAAATAATAAAAACACAACCCAAACAACATGGCTGTTATTAGTTGTGTTAAATTGTTGTTTTTCCTAAAAAAAGAAATGTAAATTAAGACCAAAATTGTTAAAATTGGTGTAATCTTTCCAATAATTGCAATTTCGTTATACCCTCTAAACAAGTAGCCAATTTCTCTAAAAATATAATAAAAGCTAGCATTAAACTCGAAATTTCGAAACCACAAACCAACAGAGTTGGAATAATTTGCTATTAATTCTGAAGAGTAAAAAGGAAGAAATAATAAGAGTGTGGTTGCCAAAATTATTGTGTAAAAAGCAGTTAGTTTTAAGAACTGTGTCGTTCTCGATAAACTTGGCTTACTATCTTCATTTAAAAGATCTTTTAAATTCAATAATGCTCGAACAGACATTAATTTGTGTTCGCTATTTTCTTCTTTTTTAAAATTGAAAAGTGGCACAAACCATTGAAAAAACAAGGGCAAAAACAACAAAGGAATTAATTTTACAGAAACAGAGCAAGCGATTAAAACCGCTGCCCAAATCCATTTTTGTTGGTGTAATTTGTACAAACCCCAAACGAAGAAAAATAACATGACAGATTCGAAATGCAAATTGCCTGTTATTTCTATAACGATAAACGGATTTAAAAGATACCAAAAAATATTTTTAATTGGTAAATTTAACCTTTCGAGTAATTTTTTTCCGAAGTATAAAATACCAATATCTGCCAAAATAATAATACTTCTAAGCACAATTACAGAGCCAAAAATGCTTTTGCTTGCAAAAAGGGCTGCAATTAAAAAACATAACTGGTTTAGTGGAGGGTAATTTGTATAATGGCTTCCATTTAGTTCGCCCATTCCACGATACAATTCAACCGTATTTGAAACTGGTGTTAAGTTTTGCTGTATAAAAGTTTCTGGTAGCGATAAATAGGGGTTAAATCCATTAAGAATCATGCGCCCATCCCAAATAAATCGATAAAAATCTTGTGACAAATTCGGAATCGAAAATAAGAAAACAATTCTAAAAAGCAACATAATTGCCACATAAGTGGCAAAAGAAATACTTTTATTTTTTACTAAAAAATAAAAAGCAGCAAACAAAGAAAGCCAAAGAAATAAAAGCATATAAAAAGCCGTTCTTTCTAAAAAATAGGCAAAGAAAAAATACAGAATTACACTAATGCTAATTAAAAAAACGGCTTTATTTTTTTCTGAAAAAGACATTATGCTTTAGAAAAAATAGATTTAAAAAACACATAGCTAAATCCAATAAATAGCATTAGATGAAAAGGAAAAAGACCAAAATCGCCATCTTCGTTGCCAACAACAAAAGCACTGTACATTCCGTAAGCAAAATAAATGGCTAAAATACCTTCTATAATTACATTACCAGATGGTTTTTTCTTAATGTATTTGTTGGTTTTCCAAGCGTCTTTAATGTTTTTTATATTAAATTTAGGTGTTCTTACAAATTCGCTTTTTTTGCCAAAATGCCCCTCTAAAACAGCAATTGTGTTGTGTAAAGAAAAGCCCATTGCAATAGAAAAGAAGGTAAAAAATGCACCAATATATTTTATAAAATTTAAGAATCCGCCTCCATAAATATTTTTATACATGTGCCAGTAACATACAAAAAATATAAAAGAGCTGATTACAAAAAAGCTCATTACATAAAAATAAATTTTTAAATGTTCGAATTCATTTTTAATGTATAACATAGGAATACTTAAAACAGCAACTAAAAAAATACAGGTAAACATAGAGCTGTTTAGCAAATGTAAAACACTGTGTATTTTGGTTTTAAAAGAAATGTTTTTACTGCGAATTACACGATGCATCATTTTTTGAAAATTTTCTGCACCACCTTTGTTCCAGCGAAATTGTTGCGATCTTGCTGCACTAATTACAATGGGTAATTCTGCAGGGGTTTCTACATTTTCTAAATATTTAAACTTCCACTTTTTTAGTTGTGCTCTGTAGCTTAAATCTAAATCTTCTGTAAGTGTATCTCCTTCCCAATTGCCTGCATCGTAAATACATTCTTTACGCCAAATTCCAGCAGTTCCGTTAAAATTTATAAAATGTCCTTTGCTATTTCTACCCACTTGTTCTAATGTAAAATGCGCATCTAAAGCAAAAGCTTGAATTTTAGTTAAGGTCGAATAATTTCTATTAATATGCCCCCAGCGTGTTTGAACTACGCCTACTTTTTCATCTTTAAAATAAGGAACCGTTTGGTATAACCAATCGCTATGAGGTAAAAAATCGGCATCGAAAATAGCGATAAACTCTCCTTTTGCGATTCTTAAGCCTTCTTTTAATGCACCTGCTTTAAAACCTTGTCTATTACTTCTTCTAATGTGCGTAATGTCGATTCCTTTTTCTTGAATTTTTTGAATTTCTTTTGCTGTGGTTTCAATAGATTCGTCTGTAGAATCGTCTAAAACCTGAATTTCTAATTTGTCTAAAGGATATTTTAATTTTGCGATATTTTTTAACAAACGTTTCATTACATACAACTCGTTATAAACGGGCAATTGTATGGTTACAAACGGAATTTCGTTAGGGTTTGTAAAATCGAATTTTTTTGAAGTATCTGTTTCTTTTTTTGCTTTTAAGTAATTAAAAAGTAGATTTAATTGTGCCAAAGCATACATAAAAATAAGCAATAGCGAAATTGAATAAATTGTAATTATTATGAAGATGATAATATCTAATATCATTATTTAAAACTATATTTAAAAATCCAGCCTAAAATTTTAATTCCGGCCATAATACTTCCTTTTACGGTTCCAGAAACCTTAGAAACACCAATTCTATTTCTGTATTTTACAGGAATTTCTACATAAGACATTTTCTGTTTTAATACTTTTAATTGCATTTCTACGGTCCAGCCATAGGTTTTGTCTTCCATATTTAAGGCTAGTAATTTATTATATTTAATGGCTCTAAAAGGACCTAAATCTGTAAATTTTGCACCAAAAAATAATTTCATTAAAAAGGTTGCAAGCCAATTTCCAAAAACTTGTTGTGGAGTCATAGAACCGCTTTCACGCAGTCGTTTTACACGAGCACCAATTACAAAATCGATATTTTTGTTAATAATTGGAGAAATAATTTCTGTTAATTGCTCTGGATAATCGGAATAATCGCCATCTAAGAAAACAACAATGTCTGGTTTTTTTTCTTGGTCTGCAATGTATTCCATTCCTTTTAAACAAGCATAGCCATACCCTTTTCTATTTTCAGATAAAACAGTAGCACCAGCTTTGTAGGCGTTTTCTTCTGTATTATCTGTAGAATTATTACTAATAACAATAATTTCTTGTACGTTTTTAGGAATATCTTTTATAACATTTTCAATAGAATCTTGCTCGTTGTAAGCAGGTATAATAACTTTTATAATTGGGGTCATTGTCTTAAATCATTTAGATTGTTTTCATCTTTAAAGGATGAAAAATCTGTCCATTCTTTTATTTTTTTTCCATCTTTGAACTTGCTTGCTTTTACTAACTTTTTATTGTTGTATATTAAGCAATATCCATTTTTTTGATTATTTTTCAGTTGACATTTATGGTTTATATTTCCTTTTTCATCATAAAATAACCACCAGTTATATTTTTTGCCTTTCTTAAAATGCCCTTCTTTTTCTACATTCGAATTTGGGCGGTAAAAATACCAATATTTTACTTCAAAATTGTTTTTGAAACGTCCTTCTTTTTTTAAACTCCCATTTTTGTAATAATACTTCCAGTAATCTACCTTTGTTCCATTTAAAAGCCAGCCTTCTTGCTTTAGTTGCCCATTTTTGTAGTATTCTTTATGGTATTTTTTTTGAGCAAGAATGTTTGTTGAAAACGCGATTGTTAATAAAAGAGTTATACAAAATCGCAAAGGTGCAAAATTTTTATTCTTTTGAAAAAGTTTACGAATAAATTTACTGTTTTTCATTATTCTATATTAAATTCTACCGCAAACAACAAACTAAAACCATAACTGAGACTAGAAACTGTTACTGAAACCTAATTTATTATTTTTCATTTACCAATTTCATTAAATCTACATCATTTCCAAGCAAAATTTCAGTCGAATTTATTCTTCCATTTTCAGGACCGTTTTCTAATTTTAAAACGCCTCTTGGACAAACTGCAGAGCACACTCCACACCCTACACAACTTGCACGAACGATATTTTCTCCTTTTTGTGCGTAGGCTCTTACATCAATTCCTTGCTCGCAATAAGTAGAACAGTTTCCACAAGAAATACATTGCCCACCATTTGTAGTGATTCTAAATCTCGATTTAAAACGTTGTACCAAACCTAAATATGCAGCCAAAGGGCAGCCAAAACGGCACCAAACTCTGTTTCCAAAAATTGGGTAAAAACCGGTACCTATTACACCTGCAAACCACGCACCAATTAAAAAGCTATAACTGTCTTTAATCCATTGAGAATTGATTCCTAAAAACGATTGTGTCCCTGTAAAATAACAATAAAGCGTTACTAGCGTCATCACTAAAGAGAAAACTAACACAGAATGAATTAACCATCTTTCTAGTTTCCATGCATTTAAACTTTTATTAGAATGCTGCCTGTAAGGATCTCCTAAAGTTTCTGCCAAACCACCACATCCACAAACCCAACTACAATACCATCTTTTTCCGAAGAAATAAACCATCACTGGCACTATAACTAGGGTTAAAACAATACCCCAAACTAAGATAAAAATTCCAATGCCACCAGATTCTGTTAAGCTTTTTAAATTCCACTCAAAGAAAAAATCGTAATCTAAAGGAAACGCATTTTTAAAATCGTATTCTGGCATTTGTAAGCTTGCCATTATTTCTGGAATTAAAAAAGCAAACACTATTTGAAAGAATAAAACAGAAATGGTTCTTACAATTTGATACTTATTGTGTCGATATTTTATAAACATTCGAACACCCATAGTTAGCATTACTGTACAGTATAAAAAACCATAAACAAACCACTGGCTTGCAGGTCGATCTGCTAAAAACTGGCTTATTGGATCTAAAATAAAGGTCCAATTTACTACATAATCTGCAAAGAAATATAAAACCAAGTAAAAGGCAACTAAAAAGATAAGTACTAACCATGCAATAAAACCTCTGTTTGTTGCAGATTCGTGGTAAATATGATCGTTTTTAATTCCAGGTTTTCCTAATAAAATAAAGTTCGGAAGAATAAATAATAAAGCTCCAATAATACCTAAGCCAAAAGTTAAAAACCAAGCCAAACCAGGATTTTTAGTCACAAAACCTTTTCCTGCTTTTTTTGCCAAATTAAAACTTAATGTATGTGGTTTTCCATTAATTTTATATTGATATTGTTCGCCTTTCGCGTCCCAATTTTTTTCTGCATCGTATTTTGCAATTTGCTTATCGTAATAATCGTTAGATTTTTGATATGCTTTTCGCACACGACTCGAAAATTCGAAGATGTTTAACGCTTCATCTGTCACAACAGCTTCTTGTAAAGCCTCTTTAATTAGTGCGTTTTTGTAATTTTGTTCCTTCAAAAAAGAATTTAACTCGGCTTGTTTTAAGTTGAATGAGCCCGAAAAAATAGTTCCTATAAATATGGCCAATCCTGTTAAAAAGATAATTAGACCTAGATTTTTTATGATTTTCAAAATGATAGTTTTTTGTGGGAATTAAGTATTATTTGATATGGTTTTTTTAGTAACTTTTGCTAAAAATTCTTTTTAAACTTTTCTTTTTTAGTTGAATGTTTGTATTGTTTTCTTTGTTGAATTTTTTAACAATTTCAGCTTCATGTAGTTTGTAAAATTCAGGATCGAAATTGGCATCTTTTAAATGTTCCAATACATGTTCAATCGACTGGTTTTCGGTTAACCATTGGTCGAAAATTTCGTGACGCATTCGAATGCCAAAAGTATTTATTCCTAAAAACTTGTTGGATTTTTTATCAAAAGAAATGGTAATGCATTTATGTTCTTTTGGGTGTTTCCATTGAAAATAAGCTTCGTTTTCTTGCTTGCTTTTTTCGCTAAAAACCCAACCATAAGTTTGGTATTCGATGTCTAAAAACTTTGCAGAATTAAACCAATGCCCAGGTTTGTACTCTGTTTTATTTCCGCAAATCGTTTGTGCAAGTGTTTCTCCCATCATACGTCCTGTGTACCAAACTGCTTCGATATTTCTTCTTTGACCTATCGCTTCGTGTTGTTCTGCACAATCGCCAATAGCGTAAACATCTTTAACATTGGTTTCTAAAAAACGGTTAACCAAAACACCTCTTTTGGTTTCGATATTGCTATCTTTTAAAAAGTCGATATTTGGTGTAACTCCTGCAGTTAAACCAACCACGTTACAAAAAATTTCTTCGCCAGTTTCTTCAATAATTACAGAACGTACTTTTCCAAATTCATCAGCTTTAATTTCTTTTAAATTTGTATTTAAACGCAAATCTATATGATGTTCTTTAATGTGATTGTTAATCATTGCAGACTCTTGTGCTGGTAAAACTCCGTTCCAAAAGCTATTTTCGCGCACTAAAAAAGTAACAGGAATGTCTCTACTTCTTAACATTTCTGCCAATTCTATACCAATTAAACCACCACCAACAATTACGGCTCTTTTACAAACTTTGTTATTAGGTGCATGTTTTTCTAATTTTTCTAAATCTTGTTTATGGTACATTCCCATAACTCCTTCTAAATCTTGCCCTGGCCAGCCAAATTTATTGGGTTTAGAACCTGTTGCAATAATTAACTTAGAGTAGGTTAAAGAAGTTCCGTTAGAGAATTGTAAATTTTTATTTTCGGTATCTACTTTTGCAACATAACCTTTTTTTAATTCGATGTTGTTTTTTTTCCAAAACCAATCTTCGTAAGGTTGTGTATGCTCAAACTTCATATGCCCCATATATACATACATAAGTGCAGTTCGTGAGAAAAAATATTTGTGTTCTGCAGAGACAATGGTAATTTTTTTATCAGAATTTTTTCTGATATGTCTGGCTGCAGTTACTCCAGAAATTCCATTACCAATAATAACGATGTGTTCCATAATTAATTGATTGTTGCTTTTATGTCGAAGCTAAAGTTAAGAACTTAAAATTTAAATGTAGTTTAGAATTATTTTAAATAAGGAATTATTTTTTTTTGTAAGTTATCGAAAGAAGTAAAGACTTAGTTAGAAAATTTTTAATATCGAAATAAAATTAAATTCAATCAAAAAAATGAACAAAACAATTTCTAAACTCGTATTTGCAGCTATTTTAATTATAAGCTTGCAATCATTTGCTCAAGAAGACGATGACGCAAAAAGTAACATTCAAACCTACACACCTTCTAAATTATTAAATAAAGGCCAGTGGGACATTAAATTTTTTAATAATTTATATACAGAAACAAAAGGAAAGTTTGAAGGAGTTAAAAAAGATAAGCCAAGAGAAAATTATTTTACATCTACGATAGAGGTTTTTACTGGTGTTTCCGATAATAATAGAATAAATGTTGGTGCAATTTTAGAATATCGTTCAAATACCATAAATGGAAGAAGTGCTTTAGCCGTTTTTGATTTAGGAAATGATGTTAATTCAAGAAAAGGATTATCTTCTTTTGCACCAGCGATTAAAATTCAACCAATAGAAAATATTGGTAATTTTTCTATTCAGAGTGCTTTTCATATTCCTTTATTTGAAGGAGAGAAAAATACAGACGGAGTCTTTTTAGACCAAACAGCATACACATTTCAGAATAGATTTTTCTACGATTATACGTTGCCAAGTGGAGATTGGCAGTTGTTTACAGAACTAAATACAGAGTATCATTTTGGAGAAGAGGCAAGTTTTGCAAACAATACATTTGTACTAGCTCCAGGAATTTTTATGAGTTATTTTCCATCAGATAAATCTACAGTATTAGGTTTTGTACAACATTCGCAACGTTTTGGAGATTTTACTCAAGATTTTACAGCATTGGGTTTTGGAGGCAAATATCAATTAAACGAGGTTTTAAACTTAGAAGTTTTGTATAGTAAGTTTGTAAGAGGAGAAAATACTGGCTTAGGACAAAGTTTTAACATTGGTTTAAGAGCATTGTTTTAACAAAAAGAACTATTTTTAGGGAGATTTTATGAAAACAAAAAACTTCCTTTTATCTCTTTTAATATCGTTATGTTTTTCCTGTAAAAGTCAAACTAAAAAAATTAATGGTGTTAGTTTTGTAGCATCAAGAGATACCATACACAAAGTACATATAAAACCTGTACTAAAGGCACAAAGCAATTATGTTGCTTTGATGCCTTTTGGCTTTATTAGAAAATTAGCTACGCCCAAAATAATTTATAATACAAACAGGCAATGGTTTGGAGAAACCAAAAATGGCTTGCTACAATATGCGAAAAAGTTTCAAAAAGAAGGCATAAAAATTATGGTAAAACCACATATTTGGGTATATCATGGAGAGTTTACTGGAAATATAAAAATGACTTCTGAAAAAAATTGGACAATTTTAGAAAATTCTTATTTAGAATTTATTTTAACCTATGCAAAAGCCGCCGAAAATTTACAAGCAGACATTTTATGCATTGGAACAGAATTAGAGCAATTTGTAATGAATAGGCCCGTTTATTGGCAAAAATTAATCAAAGAAATTAGAAAGGTTTACAAAGGAAAACTTACATACGCAGCAAATTGGGACGAATTTAAAAGAGTGCCTTTTTGGAGTGCATTAGATTACATAGGCATTGATGCTTATTTTCCTTTAACAGATAAAAAAACACCATCAGTTGCAGATTTTGAAGCAGGATGGAAACCACATAAAAACGAAATTAAACAGGTACAAAAACAATTTAAAAAACCTATTTTATTTACAGAGTTCGGTTATAGAAGCATCGATTTTTCAGGAAAAGAACCTTGGAATTCTAATCGAGTAACAGAAAATGTAAATTTAGAAGCACAAGTAAATGGCTTGCAGGCAATACACAATCAGTTTTGGAAAGAAGAGTGGTTTGCAGGCGGTTTCGTTTGGAAATGGTTTCATAGCCACGATCGAGTTGGAGGAGAAAAAAACAACCGATTTACACCACAAAACAAACCTGCAGAAGAATTGCTAAGAAAATTATATGCTCAATAAAACATGATAATTATCGTTTTCTTTTCAAAAAATCGATTGTAAATTTGAGTAAATTAAAAATAATCATTATGAAAAAAATAGTTGTACCCGTAGATTTTTCAAATCACTCAGAAAATGCATTAAAAACTGCAGCACAATTGGCAAAAAAAACAAATGCATCTATAATTGCATTGCATATGTTAGATATACAAGAAGTTAATCTAGCAGAAAGCCCTAGTTATCAGCAAGAAAAAGCCATTTTTTTCTTAAAATTAGCAGAAAAAAAATTTAAAACCTTTTTAGAAAAAGACTATTTAAAAGAGGTAAATGTAGTGCCAATTATAAAACATTACAAAGTGTTTAGCGAAATAAATGCTGTTGGCAAAGAGGTAAATGCCGATTTAATTATTATGGGCTCACATGGTGCTAGCGGTTTAAAAGAGTTTTTTATGGGCTCAAATACAGAAAAAGTAGTTCGTTATTCCGAAATTCCTGTGTTGGTAATTAAAAACGAATTGCACGACGTAAACTTTAAAGATGTCGTATTTGCAACCGATTTTTCAAAAGAATCGATTCCTGCATTTAAAAAAATGCTTAAAACTTTAGAATTATTTAATGCAAAAAAACATATTTTGTACGTAAATTTACCAAACGAAAACTTTAAAACAACACCAGAAATGGATGCATTGGCTTACCAATTTTTAATGGAAGCCGAAGGAAATGCAGACCGTTTGATAAACGTTCATTTTGTTTGTTCTAGATCGATAGAAGATGGTATCTTAACTTTTTCGAATGCAGTTGGTGCCGATTTAATTTCAACGGCAACACATGGTAGAAAAGGATTGTCGCATATTTTTTCTGGAAGCATTTCCGAAGATTTAAGCAACCATGCTACTTTACCAATTATGACTTTTAAAATTTAGATTTTTAATGAATTGTAAGCGTTTTTTATTCTTTTTTATTTTTATTGCAACATTTTTTTCGTGTTCAGAGGATAGTGATGTTATCGTCCCTAGAAATTTGCAACAATATGTAGATGAAAATTCGAACCTAGAATTAGACGATTTAATTGCCTGCGCTGCAAATGCAGATGGAAATACAAGCTTAAATTATATTTTCTATTACCCAGAAGCTGGCGCAACAGATATTCGTTACTACGAAACTAAAGATGTAAATGTTAACGAGAAAGACTACTCTAATTACCGAAGAGAAACGTTAAGACAAGAAGATGTTTTTGGAGGAAAATTACAACGATTTTTGCGATCTGGTGCCACAGAAACATGGTGTCTGGTAACTTATATAAAAGAAGGTAAATTACATATTTCTAACCCTATTCGTTTAAAAAACGCCTCGAAAGATACAGAGTATAACTCGGAAGTAGCTATCGATTATACCAAAACCTTAGAACCACGATTTACTTGGAAAGATGGAACTATCCAAGAAAATGAAATTTATTTTCAGGTAATTTCCGATGAAGAAAACAACTTTATTTCTGGAACATATACCAAAGAGAAAACATTTAAATATTACGATACTTCTAATGTAGTTTTAAATATAAATACCACAAAACCAAAAGATTTAGTAGAAGACGAGATTTACAATTTTACATTAATGGGGGTAAGTGAAGACAATTGGGTAAACTTAATTATCGAAAAACAATTCATACCAAGAAGTTTAGAGGAATATATTGCTGTACATACAGATAAAACAATCAATACAGCAAGAGCTTTTGCAGCAAACGCAAATGGCAATAAAGAAACTACCTATATTTATTACCAGCCAGTTGCAGATGCCTACGATTTTAGATATTACGAAACAGAAGATACAAGTGTTCTTAAAACAGATTTCTCTAACTACAGAAGAAAAAACCTTACATCTACACCAGCTTTAGGAAATAAGTTTAGAAGATTTTCTAACAATAGTTCTAAAGAAGTTTGGTGCATAGTTACCTTTATTTCTGGCGATAAGTTATATGTTTCGGATCCTATTAAAACAAAAAATCAAACAAAAACTACAGAGTGGAAAAGCGAAATTACAATCGACGATTCCGAAACTTTAAAACCACGATTTACTTGGACAGATGGCACACATACAGATAATGTAAAATACCTTCAAATTTTTACGAAAAAAGACGATAGTTTTTTATCTGGTACTTACACAACAGAAAAAACATTTAAATATTACGATACTTCTAATGTAACCGAAAATTTAAATAAAAGTACGCCACCAGCATTTGTTTTAGATGATGAAAACACCCTTACTTTATTCGGAATTAGTGAAGATAATTGGGTAAATTTAGTAATTCAGAAAATTTTTATTGTGCAGTAATGAAGGTTAATAAAAGCATTTTTATAATTCCCTTTTTGCTTTTAGTAAGTTTTATACACGCACAAGAAAATCAAATTACAAAAGTTAAAATTAAAGGTCATAAAAGGTTAAAAATTTCTTATTTACAGAGTGTTATTTTAACCCAAAAAAATAAACCTTTAGACTCTTTAAAAATAGAAGAAGACATTATTTTTCTAAAAAGATTGCCTGCAATTAGCAATGTTTCTTATCAAGTAAACAAAATTCAAGAGAACAATTACGAAGTATTATTTACTATCGAAGAAAACTTTACAATAATTCCAGAAATTAACCTTTGGACCACCACAAACAATCAGTTTTCCTATAAATTAGGACTTTATGATTACAACTTTTTAGGAAGAAATATTACCTTTGGCGGTTTTTACCAAAACAACGGATTCGATTCGTACGCCATTAACTTTAGAGCACCCAACCTATTCTCTAAAAAATGGGGTGTCGCAATAAATCATCAAGATTGGAAAAGCGAAGAACCCCTGTATTTTGGAGACAAAACAGCAAATTATTTATACAATAATATTTCTTTTGAAGTTTTAGCTTTGCACCAAATCAATTTAAAAAACAGCTTCGATTTTGGTTTCAACTTTTTTTCAGAAAAATACAAATATCTATCAGGAGCTACAGATGCTTCCATCCCTCAAAATTTAGATTTAGATAAAATTCTTTTAAAACTGGTTTATTCTTACGATAGTTTAAATTATTTTTTCCAATATGTTACTGGTTTTAAAAGCGTCTTATATGCCCAATATGTAATTACAGAAAACGATTTTCAAAACGATTTTTTAATTGCTTGGAACGATTTTTTTTATTACAGAAGAATAGGAGCAAAAGGCAATTGGGCCAATAGACTTCGCTTTGGTTTGTCTTCTAATGACAAAACCCCTTTTGCACCATTTGCCCTAGACAACAATATAAATTTACGGGGTGTAGGTATTTTAGTAGATAGAGGTACAGGAAGTATTGTTTTAAATACAGAATATCGGCACACAATTTACGACAAAGGTTGGCTAGCCATACAAACCAATATGTTTACAGATGCAGGTTCATGGAGAAATCCTGGAGGCGAATTAAACGACTTTTTTAAAGAAAAAAATATCAGAATTTACTCTGGCATTGGTTTGCGTTTTATCAGCAAAAAAATATACAATGCCACCTTTAGAATCGATTATGGTTTTAGTCTTTTAAACTCAAAAAACAACTCTAAAGGCGGTTTGGTTTTTGGAATTGGTCAATATTTTTAGGGCGTTTTAACGGGCTATCCATTATATCTTTTTAGTTTTGTTCTCGATATAAATTTGTTCATTCTTCACAAATTCACTCGAACTAGCAACTAAAAAGGATGCCATTTCTATCCCTAACGCAAGTTTAGTTATAAAATAAACACTTAGTTTTGTAAAAAAATAGTATGCAAAACACATTTGTAATCGGCGACATTCATGGAGGTTTAAAAGCCTTACTTCAAGTTTTAAATAAAATTAAAGTTACAGAAGAAGATACTTTAATTTTTGTAGGAGATTATGTAGATGGTTGGAGCGAATCTGCCCAAGTTATTGAGTTTTTAATAGATTTATCAGAAAAAATTAATTGTATTTTTATTAAGGGAAATCACGATGTTTGGTGTGAAAATTGGTTAAAAAAAGATCAAGTAAACCCTACTTGGTATATGCATGGAGGAAAAGAAACCATAGATAGCTACGAAGGTTTTTCGGCAGAAGAAAAAAAGCAACATTTCGCATTTTTCGAGAAGATGCCCTTGTATTATTTAGATGATAAAAATCGTTTGTTTTTACACGCAGGTTTTACCTCTATGCATGGCGTTGAAAAAGAAATTTTTAAAGAAAATTTTTATTTCGATAGAACTTTATGGGAAATGGCTTTGGCTGCAAATCAAAAAATAGATAGCAATTCTACTTTTTATCCCAAAAGAGTGCAACATTATAAAGAAATTTTTATAGGGCATACACCTACTTTAAATTTTAATGTAGAAACACCAATGAATGCTCTAAATATTTGGAATGTTGATACTGGAGCTGCCTTTACGGGAAAAATTTGTGCGATGAATGTCGCAACAAAACAATATGTACAAAGCGATAAATTGCCAAGTTTATATCCTAATGAAAAAGGGAGGAATAAATAATGTAAATACAAGTTATAAAAAAAATCTATCAATTTCAATGTCATTTCTAACTTGTAGAGAAATCTTTAATTTAGCAATCTAAATTACATTCCAAGATTTCTCGACTATACTGCGTTTCGCTCGGAATAACAGGTTTATTTTTTACTTAAAGGATACAATTCTTGTTTAAAAAAATCTTTCGGAAAATCCTCATCACCTTCGAAACCCAACTCAATATCTTTTCCAGAATGCGGTATGTAATTTGTTTTAAAAATATAATCCCAAATACTTAAAGTTAGCCCGAAATTTACTCCATATTTTCTCTCTTCAGGTAATTTTTTAGAATGATGCCAAATGTGCATTTTAGGATTGTTTAAAACATATTTTAACCAACCATAATCCCAATTGATATTTGCGTGATTTAAGTGCCCAATGGCTATGTTAAAAAAGTGTACCAATGCCACATCTTGTGCAGAAAAACCTCCAATAATTGCCAAAGGAATGTATCGTAAAGAATTGTAAACCACGGGTTCCATCCAATGATAGCGTAAATGTGCAGCAAAGCCCATTTCTTTTACAGAGTGATGCACTTTATGAAAATTCCAAAGAAATTCAGATCGATGTAACAATCTGTGTGTCCACCATTGTACAAAATCTACCACAATAAAAAAGATAAAAATTCTTGCAAAAAAAGGTAATTTATTAATTTCTAATAGTTGAAAATTAGAAATAGATAAACCAATAATTCCTAAAATATCATTAAAAATTTCGGCGGCTGAATTAGACAAAGCAACAAGCACAATAAGGTTTAATAAAAAGAAATTAAAGAACATGTAAAAAGTGTCTAACCAAAAATCTTTTCGAAATAACGATTGGTTTTTACGCCAAGGAAAAATAGCTTCTAAAGCCCAAACAACTAGCGAAATAATAATCAAACCATAAAAATAATTTTCCCAGTTTAATTCCATCAAAACAGAATTTTTGAGATAATTCCAATAATCGGAATAAGATTTTTTTATGAGGTCTATGTATTTGTTCATATTGCCTACAAAGTGTTTTTTATATTTTTAAAACCAGAAAGGTCTGAAAATTTTGCTTTTGAAAAAAATAAAAATAATGGGTAATATAGTCGATACATTACATAAAACCCACGTTACAAATAAACTTCTAAAAGCTTACTGTTTTTAGAAAGCGAATTAAATTCTATTTTATCTATAGAAGCTGGTAACAAAATAGTTTCACCTTTTTTAAATAGATAGATTTTGTTTTCGAAATTAAGTTCCAAAGAGCCTTCAACACAAATATAAATTACAAAAGAATCTAAATTAGAGTAGTCTTTTTCAACCCTATTTTCAACAATTAAAATATTGGTTTTAAAATAAGGTGAGTGCACTAATTTATTAGAGGCATTCGTGGTGTTATAAGAAGTTTTATATTCTTTATAAGGTTTAAAATCAATTACATCAATCGCCAAATCGTTATGTAAATCTCTTAATTTACCGGTTTTAGCATCTACTCTATCGTAATCGTAAATTCGGTAAGTAATATCTGACGTTTGCTGGATTTCTGCCAATAAAACTCCAGCACCAATGGCATGAACTCTTCCTGTTGGAATGTAAAAAGTATCTCCTTTAGAAACTTTTTCGTGATGTAAAACTTCTAAAATACTACCTTCTTTTAAGTGTTTTTTGTAAGATTCTTTGTCTAATTCTTTATCGAAACCAACGATTAATTCGGCATCTTTATCTGCTTCCATTACATACCACATCTCGTTTTTTCCAAAGGAATTGTGTCGTTCTTTTGCGATTTCGTTACTTGGGTGCACTTGAATGGATAAAGGTGTTTTTGCGTCAATAAATTTTATCAATAAAGGAAATTCATTTCCAAATTGTTGGTAAACTTTATCTCCTAAAAAATCTCCTTTAAATTCTTTAATTAAATCTCTTAACGTTTTTCCTTTAAATACCCCTTCAGAAACTACAGTTTCGCTGTTTTTTACATCAGATATTTCCCAAGATTCTCCAATATTATTTTCTGAATATTCTTTATTTAAAACCGTTTTTAATTTTTCTCCTCCCCACAATCTGTAGCTAAATACTGGCGAAAATTTTAATGGATATGCTTTCATAAAAAATAATTAAAATAAAAAAGCCGAAGTTTTCACTTCAGCTTTTACTTTGTACAGGCGGAGAGACTCGAACTCTCACACCTTTCGGCACTAGATCCTAAGTCTAGCGTGTCTACCAATTCCACCACGCCTGCAACTTTTCCGAAGATTTCGGGATGCAAATATAAACAATCCTTAGAAACTACAAACTTGTTCATTATAATTTTTATATTTTTGAGAGAAATAAAAAAAACATACATGAGTTCTATAAATTCTTATATAAAAAATAACAAACAACGCTTTTTAGACGAGTTAATCGATTTATTAAAAATTCCTTCTATTAGTGCAGACAAAGCCTATAAAAAAGAGGTTTTTAATACAGCTAATTTTATTTTAGAAAGTTTAAAAAAAGCGGGTTGCGACCATGTAGAAATGTGCGAAACACCTGGATATCCAATAATTTATGGAGAAAAAATTATCAACCCGGCTTTACCCACAGTTTTAGTATATGGGCATTACGATGTACAACCAGCAGATCCTATCGATTTATGGCACTCTCCACCTTTTGAACCCGTAATTAAAAAAACCGAAAATCATCCTGAAGGAGCCATTTTTGCAAGAGGTGCCTGTGATGATAAAGGTCAAATGTACATGCACGTAAAAGCCTTAGAATATATGACTTCCTCAGGAAATTTACCATGCAATGTAAAATTTATGATTGAAGGCGAAGAAGAAGTTGGTTCAGAAAGTTTGGCGTGGTTTGTTCCAAGAAATAAAGAAAAATTAGCCAACGATGTGATATTAATTTCTGATACTGGCATGATTGCCAACGACATTCCTTCCATTACAACAGGTTTGCGCGGTTTAAGTTATGTTGAAGTAGAAGTTACAGGACCCAATAGAGATTTACATTCTGGTTTGTATGGTGGTGCAGTTGCAAATCCTATTAATATTTTAACCAAAATGATTGCTTCTTTACATGATGAAAATAATCACATTACCATTCCAGGTTTTTACGATAAAGTTGAAGATTTATCCGAAGAAGAAAGAGCTGAGATGGCAAAAGCTCCTTTTTCGCTAGAGAATTATAAAAAATCGATTGCTATTGGCGATGTTTATGGAGAAAAAGGCTATTCTACAAACGAGCGAAATGCTATAAGACCAACTTTAGATGTAAACGGAATTTGGGGAGGTTACATTGGCGAAGGTGCAAAAACAGTAATTGCAAGTAAAGCATTTGCTAAAATATCTATGCGTTTGGTGCCAAATCAAGATTGGAAAGAAATCACCAAATTATTCAAAAAACATTTCGAAAGTATTGCTCCAAAAGCTGTAAAAGTAGTGGTAAAACCGCATCATGGAGGGCAAGCTTATGTAACTCCAATAGATAATATTGCATACCAAGCAGCTAGTAAAGCCTATAAAACTACTTTTGGTAAAACACCAATTCCACAAAGAAGTGGAGGTAGTATTCCTATTCTAGCTCTTTTTGAGCAAGAATTAAAAAGTAAAACTATTTTAATGGGGTTTGGCTTAAATTCTGATGCAATTCACTCGCCAAACGAACACTTTGGTATTTGGAATTATTTAAAAGGCATCGAAACGATTCCTTATTTTTATCAATATTTCTCTGAATTACATCAGCAATCAAAAAATTAACAAAAATGGAATTCAAAATTTTTAAAATTACGGCTATAACTTGTTGTTCTTTATTAATGTTTTGTTGTTCTTCGGAAGAAAAACAGAAAGAATTTACAATTGCAGAATATGAAGCGGCTGCAAAACATATGAACCGCAATTTGTATCGAAAAGTACATAACCAGGTTTCTGGAAGCTCTTTTGTGGGCGAAAATTCTGTACTATATTCAACCACCAATAAAGAGGGAAAAAAGTTTGTTTTGGCAAATGCAAACTCTAAAACGAAAAAAGATGCTTTCGATCATCAAAAACTAGCAGAGGCACTATCTAAAGAACTCGATAAAGAAATAAAGGCAAACAAATTGCCGATTTATGGAGTTTCGATGTCTAAAGATTTAAAAACGGTAAGTTTTTCAGCAAACAGACAACAGTATATTTATAATTTATCTGATAATTCTATCTCTAAAAAAACATCAACTACAAAAAGAGTAAATAGAAACGAGCATGTTTCTCCTAATGGAAAATTAGCAGCTTATATTAATGACTACAATCTTTGGATTCGTAATCTCGAAACAGGTAAAAAAACGCAAATTACTTTCGACGGAAAAGAAGATTATGGCTACGCAACCAACAATGCTGGTTGGGTTAAAAGTGACGGAGCCGTTTTAAAATGGTCGCCAAATTCCGATAAAATTGCTACGTTTCAGCAAGATGCAAGAGGTGTGGGTATGATGTATTTAACCTCTACCAATGTTGGGCATCCAAAATTAGAAGCTTGGAAACACCCACTTCCTGGAGATAAAAAAGTTTTTAGAATAGAAAGGGTAATTATCCATTTAGGAAATCAACCAAAAACAGTTCGTTTAAAAATGAAACCAGATTTCCAAAGAGGCACCACCACAGACCATATAGCAGATTGGAATAACGAATTATTAGACGCTCAATGGAATAAAGAAGGAACCCTATTTGCATTTGTTTCTGGCTCTAGAGATCATAAAATTGCTCATTTACAAATTGCAGATGCCTTTTCTGGACAAGTTGAATCGATTTATAAAGAAGAAGTAGATACGTATTACGAATCTGGTGTAAATGCCGAAAACTGGAAAGTTTTGTTCGATTCTAACGAGTTTATTTGGTATTCAGAAAAAACCAATTGGGGGCATATTTATTTGTATGATTTAAAAACAAAAGAGTTAAAAAACCAAATTACTTCTGGAGATTGGATTGTAAAACAGGTTAAAAATATCGATGAAAAAAATAGACAAATCTATTTTACTGCTGGTGGAAAAGAAGAAGGAAATCCATACCATAATTATTACTACAAAATAAATTTCGATGGAACAAACCTCATTAACTTAACCCCTTCTAAGGGAACACATTCTGTTACTTTTTCTGATGATTATACTCTGTTGGTAGATATTTATTCTACCACAACAAATCCTCCTATATCTGTTTTAAGAAACGGAAATGGAGAAAAAATAATGGATTTAGAAACTGCAGATATTTCTGAATTAAAAGCCAATAACTGGCAAGAACCCATCGAATTTTCTGTAAAAGCAAGAGACGAAAAAACAGATATTTACGGATTAATGTTCTTACCAAGTAATTATAATGAAGCTAAAAAATACCCTGTTTTAAATTATATTTATCCAGGTCCACAATCTGGTAGTGTTGGATATTATGGTTTTAAACCTGTTTGGGGAGATTTTCAGGCAGTAGCAGAGTTAGGTTTTGTAGTGGTTGCTGTAGATGCCATGGGCACTCCAATGCGTTCTAAATCTTTTCATGATGCGTATTATGGAAACATGGGCGATAATGGTTTGCCAGATAATATTACAGCAATTAAACAATTGGCACAAAAGTATAAAGGAATGGACATTGAGCGTGTTGGAATTTGGGGACATTCTGGTGGAGGTTTTGCTTCTACAAGAGCTGTTTTTGCCTATCCAGATTTTTATGACGTTGCTGTTTCTGGAGCTGGAAACCACGACAATAGAAATTACGAAGCAGATTGGGGCGAAAAATGGCAAGGTCTTTTGGTAAACGGAAAAATGGAAGGAAAAGCAGATGGAACCACGAATTACGACAATCAGGCAAATCAATTAATTGCAAAAAATTTAAAAGGAAAATTATTAATTACCCATGGTTCTATGGACAATAATGTTCCTCCTTCAAACACAATGCTGGTTGTAGAAGCATTAATTAAGGCCAATAAAGATTTCGATATGATTTTATTCCCAAACAAAAGACATGGTTATGGAGACATGACTAATTATATGACTCGAAAACGATGGGATTATTTTGTAACTCATCTTTTAAATGCCAAACCTGCCAAAGGATTTCAAATTAAATAATTATCATTAAAATTACCCCTTATGAAAAATTTATGTTGCCTTGCAATTTGTTGTTTTCTTATTTTTTCTTGCGATAAAAAAACAAAGAAATCAAACAACTCTAAAAATCAAAATGTAAAAGAAAGCAATTTTACAAGACAAGATACTTTAAGAGGCGCTATTACCCCAGAAAGAATTTGGTGGAATTTAACCTACTATCATTTAGATGTAAAAGTAGATCCCGACAGGAAGTTTATTTCTGGAAAAAACACCATTAAATATAAAGTTTTAAAAGAATATCAAACCCTACAAATAGATTTGCAAAACCCTTTAAAAATCTTAAAAGCAACACAAGATGATAAAGAGTTGGAAATTATTAACGAAGGAAATGCCCATTTTATAAAATTACTTAAAAAGCAAGAAATTGGAAAAACAGAAAGTGTGGTTGTTTATTATGAAGGACACCCAAAAGAGGCCGTTAGAGCACCTTGGGATGGAGGTTTTTCTTGGAAAAAAGACGAAAACGGAAATCATTTTGTAGCCACTTCTTGCCAAGGTTTAGGGGCAAGTGTTTGGTGGCCATGCAAAGACCATATGTATGATGAAGTGGAAAGCATGCGAATTAGTGTTACAGTTCCTAAAAATTTAATGGATGTTTCGAACGGAAGATTAGAAAAAGTAGAAGAAAATGGAGATACAAAAACATACCATTGGTTTGTAAACAATCCTATAAACAATTATGGGGTAAATGTAAATATTGGCGATTATGCCCATTTTTCTGAAAAATTTCCTGGTGAAAAAGGAGATTTAGATATGGATTATTACGTATTAAAATACAATCTAGAAAAAGCCAAAGAACATTTTAAAGATGCCCCAAAAATGATGAAAGCCTTCGAACACTGGTTTGGTCCTTATCCTTTTTACGAAGATGGTTTTAAATTGGTAGAAGTACCTTATTTAGGTATGGAACATCAAAGCTCTGTAACCTATGGGAATAAATATAAAAAAGGCTATTTAGGAAAAGATTTATCGAGAACTGGTTGGGGCTTAAAGTTCGATTTTATTATTATTCATGAATCGGGCCATGAGTGGTTTGCAAATAATATTACTTACAAAGATGCTGCAGATATGTGGATCCATGAGAGTTTTACCAATTATTCAGAAAATTTATTTTTAGACTATTATTATGGTAAAAAAGCATCGTCTGAATATGTAATTGGTACAAGAAAAGCCATTACCAATAAAAAAACCATTATTGGAACTTACAATGTAAATAAAGAAGGCTCTGGAGACATGTATTACAAAGGTGGTAATATGCTACATACCTTAAGACAATTGGTAGATAATGATGAAAAATGGAGAATGATTTTAAGAAAAATAAACAAGGTTTTTTACCATCAAACAGTTACCACACAACAAATTGAAGGTTTTTTAAGTAAAGAAACAGGTATGGATTTAACTCCGTTTTTCAATCAATATTTAAGAGATATTAGAATTCCTACGTTAGAATATTCAACAAACAATAACGTTTTAAATTATAGATGGGTAAATGTTGTAGATGGCTTTAAAATGCCTATAAAAGTTACCATAAATAATGAAGAACAATGGATTTATCCATCTGAAAATTGGAAAAAATTGAGTTTAAAATCGACTGAAAATGATTTTAAAGTAGATCCCAATTTTTACATTTATACGAAAAATAAGTAAATTTTAATTTTTTATATGTTGTATATGTTGAATTAAAAACATTTAAAAATGTTAGTTCGAGTAAATTTTACGATTAAAATGGTATTAGCTTTTAAATAGTTCTCGATACAATTTTTCGTTCCATAAAATCACTCGAACTGACAGGATTTAATGAAAAAACACAACAGGTTTTTTTTACACGTTATTTTATAAAATACGCTTTTTTAATATAATCTACCTTTGGATAGTTTTCTCGTAAAAAAGCATTGCCCAATTTATTAATTTTACCTTGTTGTCTTCCTAATTTATCTCCATAACCATCGTAAAACTTTAAAACATTTTCTTGCCCAGCAATTACTTTTGCAACCACAGGAAAACCTGTAACACCAGAATATGCCAATTTATCTAGCCGATGGTTTTCTTTTAAATTGATAAAAATTTGATTCGATCTTGTGTTTACTCCTCCTCTAGCAAATGAAATCGTCATAGAATCATTTTTCATAATTACAGGTTCATCTTCAATACCTTTTTGCCAGCTTTTATTAATTAAAGAATCGTTATGAATACCAAATTGAGCCACAAAATTTGGTACTACTCTATAAATCGCAACATCATTATAATAACCATATTTAATTAACTGATACAAACGATCTACTCCTTTTGGAGACCATTCTCTGGTTGCTTCAATATCAAAATTACCTTGTGTCGTTTCAAATCTTGCCTTAAAAGTTGCTGGTGCTTCTTTTTCTAACCATTTTTCTTTAAATTTTTTAGTCGCACAAGATGCGAAAAGCACGACACTTACCAATAGTATTAATTTATTTTTCATTTTTATTTAGACAATACCATTTATAGTATTTATAGATTAAAATTATTAATTGTACAATACAAATATAAAAAGCTTTTCTATACTTACAATTTCGAAAGAACTTTTAATAAATTGTTAAATTTTAACACCTAACAAGCCCATAATTTAAGAAAACTTTCACTTTAAATATGCATAGTTTTAACGCTTTTCTCAATCGCTTTCAATATTAATGGTTTATTTTTGTATTAAATTTTAAATATATAAAACTATGAAAAAATTATTACTAGGAGCACTTTTATTGGGTTCCATATTTCAAGCAAACGCTCAAGATTTTAACAAATGGTCTATAGATGTAGGTGCTGGTGTTCATACACCTGTATTTCCACTTGCTTCGGGTTACAATCCAGAAATTAAACATCCAGATTTTTGGCAAACTAACTTAGGGGTTAGATACATGTTTAACGAAAAATTTGGGTTGCGCTTAGATTTGGGGTACAATAAATTTACCGAAGGTAAAAACAGTAAACCTTTTGAATCTAACTATTACAGAGCTACTTTAGAAGGTGTTGTAAATGCAGGAAATATCTTAAACTTTAAAAGTTGGACAAACCGTTTTAATCTTTTATTCCATGGTGGAGCAGGTCTTTCTAGGTTATACCCAAAATCGCCTGTAGAAGTTAGTCGAGACCAAGTAATTAATGTAATGGCTGGTATTACTCCACAAGTAAAATTAACGGATAGGGTTTCTTTATTTTTAGATGTATCTGCAATTGGTCATTTTTATCAACAACGTACTTTCGATGGAACAACAACTGTTAAAAGAAGAGGTTTAACTGGTGGTATTTTTAACTATTCTGCTGGTTTAAACATTGCTTTAGGTAGCCACGAAAAACATGCAGATTGGTACTCAGAAGATGTTATGGAAACAAACGAGTTAGAAGAAATTCAAAAACGTTTGCAACAAGCAGAAGATAAAATTGCTGAGTTGAAAAAGAAAAATACTGACTTTGATAAAAATAAATTAATGTCGGAATTAGATCGTAGATATAACAAAGCAACCAATAACAACACTACAAATACAGTTGCAAATACAGACTTTATTAAAGAGTTGTTTAATAATGGTTACGTAAATGTTTATTTCGATGTTGATAAAACAACCATTCAAAAAGGTTCTCATAATGCCATTAACTACTTAAAGTTATACATGAAAGAAAACACATCTGTAAAAGCAGAATTGGTGGGTTATGCAGATGAAACTGGAGCTAACGGATACAACCAAACGTTATCTACAAACAGAGCCAAAAAAGTGTATGATATTTTAGTAGCTTCAGGTATCGATGCGAACAGATTGTCTTATAAAGGTGAAGGTGAAGACACCAGTGTTGCTAAAGATGCTAGACAATTAGCTAGAAGAGTAACACTTTTTATCAAATAGATAATAAAAGTTCGTATTAATTATTATTTAGTAATACTTTAAAGATTGCACCCCATAACAAGTTACATTTTGTTATGGGGTGTTTTTTTGCAAAAAAAATTCAACTCTACACTTGTAGAATTCAATTTTTTATTCTATGTTTGTAGAATAAAAATGAAATTCGTATGCAATTATCTAAAACCGAAGAACAATTAATGCAGTATTTATGGAAACGTAAAAAAGCATTTTTAAAAGATTTATTAGAAGATTTTCCAGAGCCAAAACCAGCCACAACAACAGTAGCAACTTTGCTAAAAAGAATAACTGATAAAGGTTTTATCAACTATAAATTATTTGGAAAATCGAGAGAATATTATCCGATTATTAAAAAGACCGATTATTTTTCGAACCATGTAAATGGCTTAATAAAAAATTTCTTTAATGATTCTGCGAGCCAATTTGCCTCTTTTTTTACAAAGGAAACCAACCTTTCTACAGAAGAGCTAGAAGAATTAAAAAAGGTAATTGACAGTCAAATTAAAAAGCAACAAAAATGATTATTTACCTCTTAAAATCAGCAACTTGTTTAGCACTTTTGCTATTTTTCTATCATTTTATGTTGGAAAAAGAAAAGATGCACAATTTTAATCGTTTTCACTTGTTAGGAAGTGTGTTTTTTTCATTTTTAGCGCCATTAACAACTTTTACAACCTATGTAAAACCAGTGGTTGTAAATACAGTTCCAAAAACCATAGAAGATTCTTTTTTTGTGGAAAATACCACTCCAATACTTATAGAAGAAAGTATCAATTTTTCTCAAATAATTCTTGGAATCTACTTATTTATTTTCGCGATGCTATTATTTAGGTTTGGAAGAAATTTATTTAAAATTATAAGAAAAATAGGTCAAAATGAAAAAGTAAACCACGGAAAAGCAACACTTGTTTTGGTAAATGATAAAATACTACCACACACATTTTGGAATTTTATTTTCATCAACAAAAACGATTTTAATGATGGAAAAATAGAAGCAGAATTATTTACACATGAATTAACACATGTAACTCAAAAACATACTTTTGACGTTTTATTTATAGAACTTTTGCAAGCTATTTTTTGGATAAATCCGTTGTTTATTTTCTTAAAAAAAGCAATCCAATTAAATCATGAATTTTTAGCCGACGAAAAGGTTATCAATCTATATAAAAATCCATTCCAATACCAGCATTTATTATTAAATAAAGCTGCTTGGAACAACGAATATTACTTGGCCAGTAATTTGAATTATTCACTCACAAAAAAAAGATTAGAAATGATGACAACACAAAGTTCTAAAACCATAATCTGGTTAAAAAAACTGGCTGTAATGCCACTTTTAGCAGCATTTATCTTCCTCTTTGCAGAAAGAGTTGAGGCTCAAAAAGTAATAGTAGAAGAAAAGGAAGAACCTATTGAAACTATTTATGAACAAGCAGTTTCTAAAAAGAAAAATAAAATTGAAACTATTTACGAGCAGGCTTACACAAATCAAGATAAAAAAATAGAAACAGGTTTTACAAAAATAAAGAAGCAAAATTATTATTATGTAAAAGTGGACAACAACACAAAATATTACAATAAAGATGGTAAATTAACCAATAGTTCTGGTAAAATACTTTCTAATAGAAGGGCAAAAGCAAGTTCTGTATTACCTGACAATTATATTACTAAAACATTCTATAATGGTACTGTTTTTTGCGAATTTTTTGATGATAAACCAGAATTAAGAATTCAACTAAATAAAGTTTTAAGAGAATTATTAAAAACTTCTGATAAAAAAAATAAGTCTTTAAAAGAGTCTAATGATAAAAGTAAACTAGACAAAAAATATATAGATTCTCCAATACCGAGTAATTCATCTTCTAAGCAATTTATTCCTAAAAAATTACAATTTGAACCAGAAGAAAGCACAAAATTGGAAGACCTAAATACTTTAAAAGACAGTTACTTAAACGATACAATCCCACAAAAACCAATTGCTTCAAAAAAGCAAATGCAAGAGTATAAAACACTTTTGACGGCTGGAAAAAAAAACAATATTTACAAACAAAAAAATATTGTAAAAATGCAAAACATTTATAATTCAATGTCTGCAACGCAAAAAAAATCAGTTGAAAATGTTTTTGAAATTGTTCCTCCACCACCAAAACCAGACTGGGTATATACTTATCAAAGACTTGCTAGTAAAGTAAAACGAACTGATGATAACAGAAAGGCAAACCTAATTTATTTGAAAGAAATTTATAACAATAAAATGTCTAATAAACCTGAATTATGCAATAGATGATTTAAAATTTTGTATAAACGCTTATGATTATTAGCTTTATAGCGAATTTAACACATAACCCAAATGGTTAATCTCCCTATTGAGTATTCAAGTAAGAAAGTCACCCCTTTTGGAGGGATGAGCTTAATGAAGCGTTTTATTGATCAAACAGAAATTAGAGAACAACTAGCACAATTAGATTTACCTCAACCAAGCTCTAATGCAGGTTATAATCCTGCACATATAACTGAAGCTTTTTGGTTGAGTATTTGGACAGGAGCTTCTCGTTATATCCATTGTGATTGGTTACGTTATGATAGCACATTGCAAGATATTTTTGGATGGAATCGTATGCCATCACAAAGTACCTATAGTCGTTTTTTTGGCAAGTTTTCTCAAAAGCGCAATACAGAAGTATTTCCAAAGTTGCAACATTGGTTTTTCAAGCAATTAGATGTTGACAACTTAACTATAGATTTTGATAGCACAGTTATTACAAGATATGGAGAGCAACAAGGTAGCGCAAAAGGTTATAATCCCAATAAAAAAGGCAGGAACTCACATCACCCATTAATGGCCTTTGTAAGCCAAACCAGAATGGTTGCCAATGCTTGGTTAAGACCAGGCAATACAGCAGATAGTAGTAGCTGTAAAGAGTTTATGGAAGAAACCTTCAATGAAGCTTTAAAGGACAAAAGAGTTGGTTTAGTTCGTGCAGATAGTGGTTTTTACACACAAGATTTATTAGATTATCTAGAAGGCAAACAACTCAATTACATTATGGCAGCACGTATGTACCCAAATATAAAAAATGCAGTTTGGGGTTTGGATAATTGGATAGAACTCACAAAAGGAATTGAGCTTAATGAGATGATTTTTAACCATACAGATGGTAAGTCAAGGCGCTATATTGTCATAAAAAAGAAAGTAGAAGATCGTCCAAAAGCAGCTGGAAAATTACTTTTTGATGATCTGCCTGGTTATCGTTTTAGTTGCTATGTAACCAATCTAGATTTACCGCTAGACCAAGTTTGGAATATCTACAACACCAGAGCTGATTGTGAAAACAGAATCAAAGAACTCAAAGAAGACTTTGGATTAGATAACTTTTGTTTAAAGGATTTTTGGGCAACTGAGGCTTCCTTTAGATTCATTATGGTGGCTTATAACCTAATGAGTTTGTTTAGACATTTTGCCTTAAATCATCATAATCGAGCAACTTTAAAAACCCTAAAAGTCTATTGCTTTGCATTAGGAGCTTGGACAGTAAATCATGCTAACAGAAAGGTCTTAAAGATTGCTTTAAACACTAAAAAAAGACCTTGGATGGATGGCTTATTCTCCCAAATTAATGATTTAAGTCCTCCTTTTGTGTATTCCTAATGCATAATGCGGGATAAAGAGCGTGAAAAAGTTACAGCTCCAAATAAGATTTCACCTCCACTTCCACCAGAGAAAAAATAAACTAAATCAATTTATAATGACTGAATAATAAAGTCAACACCCATTATAAATCTAAAAACCTCGAAATTCGAGGTTTTTTATGTAACAAATTCTTTTTTAATACGTTGTAAGTATTCACAATGTCACTTCGAGTAATTTTCGATTTTATGAGAAAATTGTATCGAGAAGTCTTTTATAAGCTCTCGTTATAAATAAATTCATCCCTCAGTAATTCTACTAGAACTGACAGTTTAAAAAACAAATATCTGTGCTTAAAAATTTCTTTCTTACCTGTTCTGGAGTCGATAAAAACCTAATTGAAAACTGTTCTAATGGAGAACAAAACAAATATGTGGGTATTGGAGCCACCGTTTTTTTTACAGCAATTATGGCAACCATTGCTGGAAGTTACGCGCTGTTTACAGTTTTTGATAACATTTATACTTCCATTTTCTTTGGATTAATTTGGGGATTGCTAATTTTTAATTTAGATCGTTTTATTGTTTCCACAATAAAAAAATCAGATGCTAAATGGAAAGAATTTTTACAAGCTTCACCACGTATTTTATTGGCAGTTATTATTGCGATTGTAATTTCTAAACCATTAGAATTAAAGCTGTTTAAGAAAGAAATTAATCAGGTTTTGTTAGCAGAAAAAAACCAAATGACTTTGGATAATAAAACGCAAATAGCAGCACAATTTGCACCAGAAATCGCAAAAATAAATGCAGAAATTGAGGTCTTAAAACAAGAAATAAATACACAAGAAGCAAAAACAAATGCTTTGTACGAAACCTATATTGCAGAAGCTGAAGGTAGAAAAGGAACCAAATTATTGGGCAAAGGACCTGTTTATAAAGAAAAAAGAGAAAAACACGATGCTTCTTTACTTTTATTGAATAATTTAAGAAAAGAAAACGCCGAAAAAATTAAAAATAAAGAAGCAGCTATTGCAACATTAATAGAAAATCAGAAAAACTACGAAAGCAAAACACAGCCTATTATTACAAATTTTGACGGTTTGATGGCAAGAATTAATGCTTTAAACAAATTGCCTTGGTTTACTTCTTTCTTTATTTTCTTGTTGTTTTTAGCAATTGAAACCTCACCCATTTTCGCCAAATTAATTTCTCCAAAAGGCGAGTATGATTTTAAATTAGAAGGCGAAGAAACTGCTGTAAAAACATGGGTAAAACAACAAGTAAACCAAAGAAATGAATTGTTACAAGCAGATATTGCTATTAACAAAAAAGTGTATGAAGATATTGCCACAGAGGAAGAAATATATGCTTATAAACAAAAAATGGCTCGTGATTTAATGAAATTGCAAGCTGATTCTTTTTATAAAAAACAACAAAAAATGTTGTAATGATAGTTATTGACAAACAGGTGCATTAGCGATTGTAGCATTTGTTTGAGCTCTTTTTCTTTTTCAGAAAAAAAGCGAGTTCCTTTCGACTTTGCTCAAGATAAACTCCAAGCGAGACCTGAAAGGAAACGCCCAAATAGTACTATTCTTTATCAGCCATTTTTTTTACATAATCTGTAATAATTACAATTTGAGTTGAGCCTACTCTACCTTCAATATATTTTTCATTTTCGTGGTCTAATGAAATTCTGCGAACTGCAGTTCCTTGTTTGGCAACCATACTAGAGCCTTTTACTTTTAAATCTTTGATTAAAACTACAGAATCTCCTGCTTGTAAAATAGCGCCATTGGCATCTCTGTGAATTATTTTTTCGCTTTCGTCTAAATGATCTCCAGATTCTTTTGCGAAACGTACATCATCATCTTCTAAATACATCATGTCTAACAAATCTTTTGGCCAACCTTCGTTTTTTAAACGAGATAACATTCTCCAAGCAACTACTTTTACAGCTCTAAATTCGCTCCACATAGCATCGTTTAAACAACGCCAATGATTTACATCTGTATTTTCTGGATTTTCAATTTGATCGATACAAGTTTCACAAGCCAACAAACTACCATCAACACCACCTGTAGATGTTGGTTTTACTTCGTAAACAGCTAAATTATTGGTTGCAGCACAGAGTTCGCATTTAGCTCCACTTCTGTTTTCTAAATCTTGTTGTAAGCTCATTTCTTTGGGTAAATAATTTGGTTCAAAGCTACATCAAATTTATGAATATCTTTAATTTTTGAAATCGGTTTAAAAAAATTAATTCCAATTGTTTTTACGGTAGGTTTGCATTCGGCTAAAAAACCATCGTAAAATCCTTTTCCATAGCCAACTCTGTAGTTATTTTCATCAGAAATTAGCATAGGCACAAAAACTAAATCTATTTCTTTGGGGTGTATTTCTTTTGCATTTACAGGCTCTGGAATTCCCCAAGAATTAACTTCTAATTGGGTGTTTTTATCGAGAATAAAATGTTGTAATGTATTGTTATCGAAATCGCATTTACTCACTACGATTGTTTTGTTATTTTTATTTAAAAAATTGATAATGGGTTGTGTGTTAATTTCATCGTATTTTCTGATAGTTAAAAAAAGATGAACAACCTGTATTTCAGAAAAATTCAATTCAAAAATTTGATTGTAAATTTCTTGCTCCATTTCTAATTTTTGATTTGGAGATAATTCTTTTCTTTTTGCTTTATATATTTTTCGAAGTTCTTTTTTAAACATTTTTTATTGAATTTCTAATGAAGTAAATCGAAAACTATTTCCATCAAACAACCCTTTGTCAGACAGTTTTAAAGAAGGAATTACCAACAAAGCCATAAACGACAAACTCATGTAAGGAGCTCGTAATTTACTACCCATTTCTTTAGCCATTTTATCTAATGCTGCATACGTTTTTCCAATTTCTTGAGCAGATTTGTCACTCATAATTCCTGCAACTGGTAATGGAACAATTTTTTCGTCGGATGAATTTACAGCACAAACTCCTCCTCTATTTTCAATAATTAAATTTACAACTTTACAAATGGCTTCGTCAGAAACACCAACTGCAATAATATTGTGCGAATCGTGCCCAACTGAACTTGCAATGGCACCTTCTTTTAATCCGAAGTTTTTGATGAATGCAATTGCTGGTTTTTCATTTTTATAACGATTTACAACCGTTATTTTTAAAACATCCTTTTTTGTATTCGAAACTAAATTGCCATCCAGAATTAAACTTTTTGCTTCGATTTGATTGGTAACTAATTCGCCATCTAAAGCTTCAATAACTCTAATTTTTTCTGCTGATGATTCAAATCTAAAATCTTGTATTTTCTTTTTGTTTATGTTAAAATGATTCAACACTTCAAAATCTACATTTTTAACAAAAGATTTTCCGTTTTTAGCGACCAATTCTCCATTAATATAGGTTTCTAAAACTTTGAATTTTTGTAAATCTTCCACAACAATAAAATCGGCAGTATCTCCGGTTTGTAATAAACCAACGTCTAAATTGTAATGTTTTACAGGATTTACACAAGCTGCTTGTAAAACTTTAAAAACATCAATACCTTTCAAAACTGCTCTTTCACAAAGTTGATTGATGTGACCTAACAACAAATCATCTGGATGTTTGTCATCAGAACAAAACATCATTTTTTCGAAATATTCTGGTAGTAAATCAATTAGAGATTCAAAGTTTTTTGCGGCACTTCCTTCACGAATTAAAACCTTCATTCCTTTTTGCAATTTCTCTAACGCTTCTTCATAAGAAAAACATTCGTGGTCTGTAGAAATTCCTGCAGCAATGTATTTGGTAATATCTTCGCCTCTTAATCCTGGGGCATGTCCATCAATTGGTTTGTTGTTATTTTTTGCATGTTTTATTTTTGCTAAAACCTCTTCATCATCAAATAAAACACCTGGATAATTCATCATTTCAGCGAGATATTTAATATCTGCATTTTCCATCATTTTTTTAATATCATCTGAATTTATAATTGCGCCTGCACTTTCAAAAGAAGTTGCTGGCACACAACTTGGCGCTCCAAAATTGAATTTTAACGGAACTTCCTTTCCATTTTCAATCATAAAATCAACACCTTTTACACCTAAAACGTTGGCAATTTCATGTGGGTCTGAAACCGTGGCAACAGTTCCATGAGTTACCGCAATTTTTGCAAATTCAGAAGGTACTAACATCGAACTTTCTATATGAATATGTGCATCTACAAAACCCGGTAAAATAAAATTTTCTTGATTGTGATTAGATTCTCGAATTTCTAAAATTTTTCCATTTTCAACAACAACTTCTCCTTTAAAAATCCGCTTATTTTGTATCTCTACAATGTTTCCTTTTACAACCATAAAAAATATTTTTCCAAAATTACAAATAATCATTGAGGGTTGGCAAGAAATACTTATTTTTAGGGCAAAATTTAACCCAATGAAACATTTATTTACAGTTCTTATTACTTTTGTTGCTTTTACATCAAACTTAAATTCTCAACAAAAAAATCCTATAAAAGATTACAAATTTTATATAGAAAACGAACAAGTTATTAGCGAAAATAAGCTAGAGGCACATGCTTCTTTTACTTCTTTTGCGGATGAAAAAAGTAGTTTTTCTAACCGTCCAGAATTTTATAAATTATTAAACGGAATTTGGAAATTCAATTGGGTAAAAAATCCTAAAAAAAGACCTACTACTTTTATGAAAAACAGCTTCAATACTAAAAAATGGAGCGATATAAAAGTACCTTCTAACTGGGAAGTAGAAGGTTTTGGCACGCCTATTTACGTAAACCATCAATACGAGTTTGCAGATTACAAAGCGATGATTGCAGATGATATCGAGTTAGTGAATACAAGATACCCTAAAAACCCAGGAGATGTTCCAGATAATTACAATCCTGTTGGTTCTTATATTAAAGAGTTTAATATCGATAGAAACTGGAAAGAAAAAGAAATTTTCTTACATATCGGCGCTATGAAATCTGGCGGTTTTGTATGGCTAAATGGAAAATATATTGGATATTCTCAAGGCAGTAAACTTCCTGCAGAATTTAATATTACAGATGCTGCTAAAACAGGAAAAAATAGGTTGGCTATTCAAATTTTTAGATGGACAGATGGTTCTTATTTAGAATGCCAAGATTTTTGGAGAATTAGCGGAATTGAACGCGATGTTTTTGTGTATGCACAACCAAAAGTTAGAATTGAAGATTTCGAAGTAACTTCAATTTTAGACGGTGCTTATAAAAATGGGGTTTTTAATTTAGAGGTTGATGTTGAAAATCATTTGACCAAATCACAAAATGCAACAATCGAATATCAACTTTTAGATAGCAACAACCAATCTGTAAAAACAGACACCAAAACGGATGAAATTTCGAAAAAATCGAAAGGGAAAATTCGTTTTTCTGCAACAATACCAAATGTAAAACAATGGAATACAGAACACCCTAACTTATATACACTTCTTATAAAAGTTAAAGATTCTAAAGGAAATTTATTAGAGGTTTCAAACACAAAAATTGGATTTCGTTCTATTGAAATTAAACAAGGTTTGCTTTTAATAAACGGACAAAGAGTTACTTTAAAAGGGGTAAATACCCAAGAAACAGATCCAGAAACTGGACATGTAATGTCGGAAGAATTAATTTTAAAAGACATAAAACTTTGGAAAGAAAACAATATAAATGCAGTTCGTTTAAGCCATTATCCAAGAGGAAAACGTTTTTACGAACTGTGTGATATTTATGGAATTTACGTTGTCGATGAAGCCAATATCGAGTCTCATGGAATGTATTATGGAAAATATTCTTTGGCCAAAAAACCAAACTGGGAAAAAGCGCATGTAGATAGAATGGTGCGCATGGTAAAACGAGACAAAAACCACCCATCTGTTGTAATTTGGTCTATGGGAAATGAAGCTGGAAATGGTGTAAATTTCTATAAAGGATATAGCGAAATTAAAGCGAACGACAACACAAAAAGGCCTGTTCAATACGAAAGACCATACAAAGATTACGATTCGACTTTGTTTGATATGGATTCTAATACAGATATAATTGTGCCTCAATACCCTTCTCCAGCAAGATTCGAAGAAATTGGAAAATCGAAAACAGACCGTCCTTTTATACCTAGCGAATATGCACACGCAATGGGAAACAGCACAGGTAATTTTCAAGACTATTGGGATATTATTGAGTTGTATGACAATCTTCAAGGAGGTTTTATTTGGGATTGGGTAGATCAATCGATTTGGAAAACAAACGAAAAAGGAGAGAAATTTTATGCTTATGGTGGCGATTATGGAAAAAATATGCCAACAGACAATACTTTTTTGAATAACGGAATTGTATTTCCAGACAGAACACCGCAACCTGGCTTACATGAAGTTAAAAAAGCACACGAATTTATTAACTTTAAAAACAAAGGAATTACCAGACATAACGAATTAAGAGTTTTACTCGAAAATTTATACGATTTTACCGACTTAAATAATTTTAATTTCTCTGTAAAAATTAAAGCAGATGGAGTTGTTTTAGAAGAAACTTCTTTTACAGATATTTCAGTGGAAACACATACTGGAAAACTAATTCGAATTCCTTTAAAAAACATTTCATTAAAACCTAATACAGAATATTTTGTTGAGATTTCTGCAACCACAAAAAACAAATGGGGCTTGTTACCCAAAGGTTTCGAAGTGGCACACGAGCAAATTTCGTTAGACAGTAAATATGTTTCTAAAGCCACAAAACTAAGTAAAAACAACAAACCAAATGTTTCTGAAAACAGAAATTCAATAGTAATTTCTGGCAATAATTTTAAAATAAATTTCGATAAAAATAAAGGACAAATAACATCTTATACATTCGAAAACAAAGAACTTTTAAACAATAAAAAGGGACCAAAACCAAATTTCTGGAGAGCTGTAACCGACAACGATTTTGGAAACAAAATGGAAAATAGAAATATCGAGTGGAAAAATGCTTCTTTAAACGCAACTGTAAAAAATATCGCAACAAAAACCCTCGAAAACAATGTAGTTTTGGTAACTATTACTTATAATTTACCAGGAGTAAACACCACCTTTACATCTACTTATTCCGTTTTAGAAAATGGTGTTGTTAAAATTGACAATACTTTAAATTCGTCGGAATATAAAGGCGATATTCCAAGAATTGGAATGCGAATGCAGGTTCAAAAAGAATTCGATAATCTTACTTATTTTGGACGCGGACCTTGGGAAAATTATCAAGATCGAAAGGCTTCTGCATTTGTAGATTTGTACAACTCGAAAGTAAGCGAACAATATGTGCCTTACATTCGCCCACAAGAAAATGGTTATAAAACAGACACACGTTGGTTGGCAGTTTCTAACAACTCTAATAACGGATTGTTGGTTGTTTCTGGAAATAAAAACCTCGTAAGTTTTAGTGCCCTTCATATGGAAAATGAAGATTTTGACGCTACAGCTGGTTTAGATTATAACAATTCTAACAGAAGCAAACACACCATAGATATTAAAGAAAAAAACTTGGTACAACTAAACATCGATTTTGGTCAACGAGGAGTAGGTGGTGATGATAGTTGGTACTCTAAACCACAAGAAAAATATCAATTTAAAGCAAATAATACATATTCTTATAGTTTTTATTTAGTTCCTTTTTCGAATAAAAACAAAACCGATTTTGTAGAAATACATAAAACTTTTAAAAACTTAAAATAGTTTCTAAAATGCAGGTAATTGAAGCCGAAAAGGTTCTTTTTGAACAATATGGTATTAAAGGAAAGGCTTCAAAATTACCTGGAGAATTAGAGTCAAATTTTAAAATTAAAGTTAACAATAAACCGACTTATATTTTAAAATTTGCCTCTAAAAATTCTCCTCAATCTGAGTTAGATTTTCAAGAAAAAATGCTGTTGCATCTTTCTAATTCTAAAAAAAATATTGAGTTCCCTCAGTTGGTAAAAAACAATTCTGGAAACTATACTTCGAAAATTAAAACCGAAAGCGGATCATTTAGAAAAGTGCGTTTGCTTTCTTGGATAAATGGTCGAGTTTGGTCGAAAGTAAACCCGCAATTAAACCATTTACGTTTTAGTTTAGGACAAAAAGCAGGAGAAATTACCAAAACTCTTTTAGATTTTAATCATAAAAAAGCAAACAGAACATTCGCTTGGGACATTGCACAAACTGCTTGGGTAAAAGAATATTTGCATTTGTTTTCTAATGATAAAAAAGAATTGGTTTCCTATTTTTTAAATCAGTTTTATAATTTTGAAAAAGAGTATCAAACGCTTCGAAAAAGTGTTGTACATAATGATGTTAATGACAACAACATCTTAGTTTCCGACGATTTAGAAAACCCAACTGTAACTTCGATAATAGATTTTGGAGACGCTATAAAAACACAAATAATTAACGATGTTGCGATAACTTGTGCTTATGCAATAATGCATTATAACGATCCTTTAGAAGCCAGTTTATCCATTGTAAAAGGCTATCATTCCGTTTTTAAATTAGAAGAACAAGAATTAAAATATTTATATACTTTAATAGGAATTCGTTTGGTGATTTCTGTCACAAAATCGGCAATTAACAAAAAAGAAAATCCAGAAAACCATTATTTATTAATAAGTGAAAAACCTGCTTGGAAATTACTAAGAAAATGGAAATTAGTTTCTAAAGATTTTGCACATTATAGTTTTAGAAATGCGTGTGCATTTACGGCACATCCAAAAGAACATCTATTTAAAAATTGGGCTAAAAAACAAGATTTTTCTTTGGCAACATTGTTTCCAACCATCAATAAAAATAAAGTTGAAGAGTTAGATTTAAGTGTTTCTAGCCTTTGGATTGGGCATCAAAAACAATACAACGATTTAGATTTATTTCAATTTAAAATCAATCAACTTCAAAAAAAAGTGCCTTCTAAAATTATTGCTGGGGGCTATTTAGAACCTCGTTCTTTATACACTGCTACCTCTTACGATAAAGTTGGTAATTACGGAAAAGAAAGTAGAACGATTCATTTAGGAGTTGATTTTTGGTTGCCAGAAAACACACCTGTTCACGCACTTTTCGATGGAGAAGTTGTGGTTGCCAATAAGAATTTAAGTGATAAAGATTATGGCGGTTTCATTATTTTAAAACATCAACAAAAAGACTTTTATTTTTATACTTTGTATGGGCACAATACTGCAGAAAGCGTTCTAAAACACAAAACTGGAGACACAATTAAGAAAGGAGAACAAATCGCTGTTTTAGCAAATTATCCAGAAAATGGCAATTGGGCACCACATTTACATTTTCAAGCGTTTTTATCGATGCTAAATTATAAAAACACTTTTCCAGGAGTTGCCTTTTTTAATGAAATTGAGGTTTGGAAAAGCATATGCCCCAACCCGAATTTATTATTTAAAATTAAAGGGTCTAAAGAGAATTTAATTGATAATTCTAAGGAAATTCTTTCTCAAAGAAAAACACTTTTAGGAAAAGCAATGCGACTTCAATATAAAAAACCATTACATATTGTTCGCGGTTGGAACCAATATGTAATGGATGCTTTTGGAAGAAAATATTTAGACACCGTAAACAATGTAGCACATGTTGGGCACGAAAATTTCGAGGTTGTAAAAGCGGGGCAAAAACAAATGGCGGTTTTAAATACCAACACCCGCTATTTACATAAAAACATTAACAATTTAGCAAAAGAAATTCTAGAAACTTTACCAAAAGAAATGGCGGTTTTATATTTTGTAAATTCTGGAAGCGAAGCTAATGAACTTGCTCTTAGAATGGTAAAAACGGTTACAAATTCTAAAGAAATTATTGCAAGCGAAATGGGTTACCATGGCAACACAAATGCAACCATAAATATTTCTTCTTATAAATTTGATGGAAAAGGTGGAAAAGGAACGCCAAAAAACACACATATTTTTCCAATTCCGAACTCGTTTAGAGGAAAATATAGAGGCGAAAATACGGCCGAAAAATATGCTAATGAAGTGCAACTTTTAATCAACAACATTCATCAACAAAATAAAAAAGTAGGCGGTTTTATTATAGAACCCATTATTTCTTGTGGCGGACAAGTAGAATTGCCTAAAGGATTCTTAGCAAAAACATATCAAAAAGTAAAAAATGCAGGTGGTTTGTGTATTTCAGATGAAGTACAAACGGGTATTGGAAGAGTAGGAAAAACCTTTTGGGGTTTTCAATTGCACAACGTAATTCCAGATATTATTACCATTGGAAAACCTTTAGGTAATGGACACCCAATTACGGCAGTGGTTTGTACAAAAGAAGTTGCAGAAAAATTTGCTAACGGCATGGAGTTCTTTAATACTTTTGGCGGAAACCCAGTTTCTTGTGCAATTGCAACTCAGGTATTACAGACTGTAAAAAACAATAATTTACAAGAAAATGCGTTGATAGTTGGAGATTATTTAAAGCAAAAACTTTTAAAATTATCTAAGAAATTTCCAATAATTAGAAATGTTCGCGGCCAAGGTTTATTTCTTGGTTTCGAACTGGTTAACAATTATTTACAACCGCTACCAAAACAAACTGAATATTTAATCAATAGAGTGAAAGATTTTGGAATTTTAATGAGCTCAGATGGCCCTGATAATAACGTCATTAAAATAAAACCACCCATTATTTTTTCAAAAAAAGATGCCCAAGAAGTTATTTTTTACCTAAAATTAGTTTTTAAAGAAAACTTTATGAACTCGACTAAAATATAAACCCTATTTTTATAATTCAAAAAAAACATTAATTTTATTTATAATGATTAAAAAACGCATATATATCTTATTATTTGTAATTTCTTCTGCCTTAATTGCACAAGAAAAACCGGCAAAATGGGATGTGAATAATCCGCACGAAAATTGGTTATACAATACATTTACTTTAAATACAGACGAGGGAACTTGGATGAATTTAGATGTAAGTCCAGATGGTAAAACCATCGTTTTCGATTTATTAGGCGATATTTATAAAATGCCAATTTCTGGCGGAACTACAACTATTTTACGTTCTGGTTTGGCCTACGAAGTGCAACCTAGGTTTAGCCCAAATGGAAAATACATTTCTTTTACTAGTGATGCAGAAGGAGGAAATAATATTTGGGTAATGAGAGCTGATGGAAGTGACGCAAAATCGATTACAAAAGAAAAATACAGATTGTTAAATAACGCCGTTTGGACGCCAGATGGAAAATCTTTAGTGGCTAGAAAACACTTTACATCTACACGTTCTGTTGGTGCTGGAGAAATGTGGCAATACCCACTTTCTGGCGAAGCCGGTTTAAAGTTAACAACCCGAAAAAACGACCAACAAGATGTAAACGACCCTTCTATTTCACCAGATGGAAGGTATTTATACTATGCAGAAGATATGTATCCTGGAGGGTATTTTCAATATAACAAAGACCCAAACAAGCAGATTTACGTTATCAAACAATACGATTTCGAAACTGGAAAAACAAAACAAGTTACAGGTGGTCCTGGGGGTGCTGCAAGACCTGTAGTTTCTAAAGACGGTAAATTATTGGCATTTGTAAAACGTGTAAGAACCAAAACAGTTTTATACATACACGAATTAGCAACTGGACGAGAATGGCCCATTTATTACGATTTAAGTAAAGACCAACAAGAAGCGTGGGCTGTTTTTGGTGTGTATCCGCATTTTTCGTGGTTGCCAAATAACAAAGAAATTATTTTTTGGTCAGAAG
Source organism: Polaribacter batillariae (assembly GCF_017498485.1). Taxonomy (NCBI): domain Bacteria; kingdom Pseudomonadati; phylum Bacteroidota; class Flavobacteriia; order Flavobacteriales; family Flavobacteriaceae; genus Polaribacter; species Polaribacter batillariae. Next base: position 1,465,573 of record NZ_CP071795.1, read on the forward strand.
GTAAAATCAACAAAATTAATATCGATTCTAAAGAAGTCGTAAACATTCCTTTTGAAGTGAATCAAGATATTAAATTGGCAAAGACACATCGTGTAAAAAGAAAGGTTTTTGAACCTAATTTTACTTCAAAAATGATTAAAGACCTAAAAACTTCGCCCAATGGTAAGGTGGTTGTTTTTACTGCATTAGGGCATATTTACAAAAAAGAATTACCAAATGGTGCACCAATAAGATTAACTTCTTTAGAAGATTTTGAAGCAGAACCAAACTTTTCTCCTGACGGAAATTCAGTAATTTTTGTAACTTGGAATGACGAGAATTTAGGCGCAATTTATAAAGTTAATTTAAATGGTACTGGAGTTACTAAATTAACTTCAGAAAAAGGAATTTATAGAACTCCTGCTTATAATAATGCAGGAACAAGAATTGTGTATCGAAAAGAAAACGGCAATGGAGATCAAGGTTACGATTACACTACAAAAGCAGGAATTTACACTGCATATTTAGATGGTTCTGGTGCGAATAAAATAAGTGATGAAGGAGAATTTCCAACATTTTCTGCCAATGACGAACGAGTGTTTTTTCAAACTGGTGGGTCTTTCTTTGGTGGTTTAACAAAAAAACTAAAGAGTGTAAATTTAAATGGAGAAGACGTAAAAAGCCATTTCTCGTCTAAATTGGCCAACAGATTGGTACCAAGTAAAAGTAACAATTGGGTAGCCTTTATTCATCTTCATAAATTGTATTTAGCACCATTTGTAATGAATGGAAGTGAAATTAATTTAGATGCCAATACCAAATCTTTTCATGTAGAAAGTTTGTCGGAAAATGCTGGAATTAATTTGCATTGGTCTTCTAACGACCAAAAAGTACATTGGACTTTGGGTGACGAATATTTTTCGAAAATTGTCGAAAATAACACTACAAATCCGTTTGCAAAAACCAATTTATCGACGGTAGCTGCAACCAGTACAAAAATTGGATTGACGACAAAATCTGACATTCCTGATGGAAGAATTGCCTTTACAAACGCTCGTTTAATTACCATGGATAATGATAAGATTATTGAAAACGGAACCATTGTTATTCATAAAAACAAAATAGAAAAAATAGGTACTTCTAAAGAAGTTGCTGTGCCATCTAATGCAAAAGTGTACGATCTAAAAGGCAAAACAATTATGCCAGGAATTGTAGATGTTCACGCACACGTAGGAGCTTTTAGAAACGGATTAAGCACCCAAAAACACTGGCAATTTTATGCAAATTTAGCTTTTGGTGTTACTACTGCTCACGATCCTTCTGTAAATACAGCTGCCGCTTTTACTTTAGAAGAACTGCAAAAAAGCGGTTTAATGGTTGGCCCAAGAATGTTTTCTACAGGCTTTATTTTATATGGAGCAGAAGGCGATTTTAAAGCTGTTGTTAATAACCTAGAAGATGCTCGTTTTGCAATTTCTAGAACAAAAGCTTTTGGAGCAAAATCTGTAAAAAGTTACAATCAACCAAGAAGAGAACAGCGTCAACAAATTATGCAGGCAGCAAGAGAATATGGTGTAAATGTTGTACCTGAAGGTGGTTCTAATTTTTATGCAAACATGAGTATGATTTTTGATGGACATACAGGAATTGAACACAACATACCTGTTGCACCTTTGTACAAAGATGTTTTAACTCTTTGGAAAAATAGTAAAACTGGCTACACACCAACTTTAATTGTAAATTATGGAGGCATGAATGGCGAGTTCGAATGGTATCAAAAAACAAATGTTTGGGAAAATAAAACCTTGTTAAAATACACCCCAAGATATGTCGTGGACACACGTTCGAGACACAGAACTATGGTGCCTGAAGAAGAATATAAAAACGGACATGTTTTAGTTTCTGAGTCTGCTACAAATCTTTCAAAATTGGGCGTAAAAGTAAATTTAGGTGCACACGGACAATTGCAAGGTTTAGGTGCACATTGGGAGTTGTGGATGCTACAACAAGGAGGTTTGTCGAATTTAGAAGCCTTAAAAGCAGCTACCATTAATGGTGCAGCATACATTGGTGCTGCAGATGAAATTGGTTCTTTACAAGTTGGTAAATTAGCAGATTTAATTGTAATGGATAAGAATCCTTTAGAAAACATTCGAAACTCTAATTCTGTTATTTATACGATGGTTAATGGCCGTTTATACGATGTAAATACCATGAACGAAATTGGAAACTACAATAAAAAAAGAGGAAAGTTTTATTTTGAAAACCTAGATTACAACCAAGGTTTTCCTGTAAATTTAAAAACAAATAGTTTTACAACTCCTACTTGTAGCTGTCACTAGCTAATTAAAATCAATAAAAGACTGTTTAAATGATGTAAAACTTCACTTAAACAGTTTTTTTAAGATTATTTTTAATGTAAATTATCTAATTCTGCCTGTAATTTCTTCGTCAAACCTTTTACTACTAATTCGTAAGAATGGTTAATTAATTTTCTAACCAAATCATCAGAAACATCTAAAGAATTTATAATTACGGTATTCCAATGTTTTTTACTCATGTGAAAACCAGGTTCTATTCCCTCATACGCTCCACGTAATTCTTCGGCTTTATCTGGGTCGCACTTTAAATTTATTTTCTGTTCTCCATTTTCCCATCTATCTAAACCCACCAAAGCAAACATCTTTCCCATCACCTTAAAAACAAGGGTTACATCATCAAAAGGAAAATGTTCTGTAACTCCTTTTTTGGCAATACAAAAATCTCTTAATTCTTCTATGTGCATAAAATATTATATTTATTACAATTTAAAAACTACCTTTATCTACCAAATTTACAACTATTATTCAAATGGAAAACGAATTTCTAAATAAGTCCTCTATTATAAATTATTCGAGTAAAAACTACGAAAAAAGAAGTACTGCTTCATTAAATGAAATAATTTTTACTAAAAATGATGAGACTACACAATGGTTAAACACTTATGGTATTAAATACCAAGAAGATTTTAAAAAGGTAATTCATCAAAATAAATTAGACGATTTTTTAATAAAACTATTAAGCGACGAAGAACACCCTAATAAGGTTATTTTACTAGATGGTTTGTTGTTTGTAACTACACGTGTTTTAATTACTGAAAGCGCTAAATTTGAGTCTGAACAAATGATTTTTATTGTTTCGCCTGATTATTTATGGTCTATTCAAGAAAAACAAGGCGATTATTTTAATTGGATTCGCGAACGTTTAGAAGGAAACAAAGGCATTGTTAGAAAGAAAAAAGCCGATTATTTATTATTTTTATTATTAGAATCTATTATTGATAATTACCAAGATACCTATCAAGAAAACGCAGAATTAAGCTCAAATGAGTTGAGTTCTGCGAATATAAAACCAACTCCAGAATTTACTTCTTTGGTAGAAAAAAGAAAGCAAGAGTTATTTAATTTTAAAAAAGCAACCATTAGTTTAAAAGACACCATTGTTAAGTTAGAAAAAATAGAAATTAAAGGTTTTAACGTAAAATATTTTAGCGAATTAAAAGAGCAAACGAATAATTTAATATCGAACATCGATTTTGAACTACAAGAGTTAGAAAGTAAAATAAACTTAATTTTTAGTATTCAAGGACATCGTTTAAATGAAGTAATGAAAACGTTAACGATTCTTTCTGTAATTTTTATTCCGCTTACGTTTTTAGCAGGAATTTATGGAATGAATTTCGAACATATTCCTGAACTAAAATTTAAATATGGGTATTTTATTTTGTTAGGAGTAATGGTTTTAGTAACCATTGTTTCTGTTTGGTACTTTAAACGTAAAAAGTGGTTTTAGGGTTTGATTCCATTTACCATTTGAAAATCCTGATTTAAGACACGAATTTCTCTAAAAAAAACTGACAAAAATTTCAGAAATTTTACAGATTTTAACAAATTTGAATGAACATTATTTAAGTTTACTTAATAATCTTATACAAAACAGGCTTGCTTGGAGTTGCATCATTTTCGAAAGGAGCAATCATTAAATTCAACAAATACTCTCCATCTTCTACTGAATTTGGCACGTAAATAAACTCTGTAATTGTTGCATTCATTCTTATTTTTCCTGAAGTATTCCAAAAAGCATTGTGTGCTAACAACGCCCCATCGTCTTTTTCTTTATCTACAGAAGGCAAATCGATTAATAAATGTTTGATGCCTTTTTCTCTTAAATAAATAGCAGCTTCTTCTAACAAATAAGGCGGATTCGTATTCGAATATCTCATCGACTTTTTATCTGATAAATTCGGTATCGTTCTAATTACAATCGCATCTCTTTTCTTATTTCCTAACGCCGATTTTAGTTGTTTTGCCGAAATTACCAAATCGTCGCCTTTACTTTCTGGCGCAACTGTAACTACTTCTGCAAGAAATATAAAATATTTTAAATTTTTATTTACAGAATGTACTTTTTCTGTAATATGCCCCACACACTCTGTGTGCGTAATATGCGAATGTGGGTTAAAGTGAATATTATTAAAATTTACAACAGCCCCTTCTGAAACTTTTACAGTTTCGCCATCGATTTCTTCCGGAGAAATTTTTGGATCGCCTATATACCAAGCATTTACATTCTCTTTCGAAGTGTCTATGGGTATAGAAATATCTAAAGGATTGGAAATATTTACGACTATTCTCCTAGAATTGTACTCTATGGTTGCCTTCATGGATGCTAAAAATTACACTAATATTATCTCAAATATACCTTTTTTAGAAGATGTTTAAAAAATCTTATTGGTTTTTTAAATTGAATTCAACATAAAAAGATCCGATGCAATTCCGTCACATAAGAATTTTCCTCTTTTTGTCGTTGTTAATTTCTCTACTCCGTTTGTTGTAACTACAATTTCTAGTAATTTTTCATCTATATATTTTTGAGATTGATTTTTTAAATAATGTAGGTATTTTTCTCCGTAATTACTTTTTATTTTCGCTAAAGAAACGCCCCAAATGGTGCGTAAACCTGTCATTATATACTCATTATAATTATCGGTTTTAGATAAAGTTTCTCTTTCTATTGGCAAGTTATTTTCTTGAATAGATTTAATATATTGGGTATTGTTTCTAACATTCCAACTCCGTTGTTTTCCGTCGAAAGAATGTGCAGAAGGGCCAATGCCTAAATACGATTTTCCTAACCAATAAGAAGAATTATTTTTGCTAAAGAGCCCCTCTTTCCCGAAATTAGATAATTCATAATGAATAAAACCAGCCTTTTCTAATTCCTCCATTAAAATATAAAACTGTTCTTGCGCTTTTTTTTCGCTAACCTTTTTAATTTTTCCTTTAGCAATAAGCGTTTCTAAAGCCGTTTTTGGTTCTACAGTTAAGGCATAACTAGAAATGTGTGAAATACCAAAACTTAAGGCTGTTTGTATATTTTCTCGCCATTCTTTATTCGAACAATCTGGAATTCCGTAAATTAAATCTACAGAAATATTCTTAAAATGGCGAATTGCGACAGACAAACAATTTTTAGCTTCTATGGAATTATGTGCACGATTCATCAACTTTAAATCTCTCTCGAAAAAAGATTGAATTCCAATACTTAGTCGATTGATTGGTGACTTCGAAAGTGCGATTATTTTTTCTTCAGATAAATCATCTGGGTTGGCTTCTAAAGTAATTTCTGGGTTGGCGACCACTTTAAAGTTATTGTAAACAGCATTTATTAAAAGCTCTATTTCATCCTTATTTAAAACAGATGGGGTTCCTCCTCCAAAGTAAATGGTTTCTACAATTTTATCACCTAACTCGCTTTTTCTGATTTCGATTTCTTTAATGAAAGCTAAAAGCATTGCTTCTTTTTTCTTTAAAGAAGTAGAAAAATGAAAGTCGCAATAGAAACATGCTTGTTTGCAAAATGGGATGTGAATGTAGATTCCAGACATAAAATAGTTTTCAGTAGCAGTATCAGTTGGCAGAGCTATTTAACTCCAAATTTACCAGGATTATTAATCATATAATTAATTAACTTTCCAACTTCTGAGTTTTCAGCAGATAAATTTTCAAAAGTACCTTTATCAATGTATTTACATTCTAAAGCAAACATTAGCCAAGTTAAAGTTTCCGAATTTTCAGCATCAGAATCAGTTAACTTACTTGAAAAGTGTTTTGGATATTGTCTTTTTCTATAAGCTTCAGATATATTTGCAGACACACTTCTAGAAGATCTTCTTATTTGATCTGTTAGAGAATATCTTTCTTCTTTTGGAAAAGATTTAGAAATTTCAAAAATTTTCATCGATAAAGTAAACGATTTTTTAAATGCTAATAGGTCTATAAAGCTCATGACTTAAATTATATTAAAAATTGTTAACCCAAACTGCTACTGCTACTGCTACTGCTACTGAAAACTAAAAAATTATTTAACTTTTTTAGGATTTTGCTTTACAAAACTTGCCCAACCAGTATAGTTTTTTCCTCCAACAACTCGCCCAGAATTGTAAAAATGACAAACTGCAGCCGCCAAACCATCTGTAGCATCTAAATTTTTGGGTAAAGTTTTTAAGTTTAAAAGCGATTTTAACATTAGTGCAACTTGCTCTTTACTCGCGCTTCCATTTCCGGTAATTGCCATTTTAATTTTCTTTGGCAAATATTCTGTAATAGGAATTTGTCTCGACAAACCTGCAGCCATGGCAACACCTTGCGCTCTTCCTAATTTTAACATACTTTGTACATTTTTTCCAAAAAAGGGCGCTTCAATAGCAATTTCATCAGGGTTATAAGTGTCAATCAATTCAATAGTTCTATCGAAAATTAGTTTTAATTTTAAATAATGGTCGTCGTATTTTGTAAGCAGTAACTCATTCATTTGAATAAACTCCATCTTTTTTCCAACAATTTTTATCAATCCAAACCCCATAATTGTAGTTCCTGGGTCAATTCCTAAAATTATTTTTTCTATCGCCACAATCGTAGATTGTTTTTTGTGTATATCGTTCTTTTTTACAAACGATTATTTATTACTTTGCACTAAATGTACAACTCGCTTTCATACAAATCTAAACAATTCTTTTGGTTGCTCATAAAACTATCTATTGTAATTGGTTGTGGGTATTTTATTTGGAAAAGATTAACCTCTAATCGTGAGTTTCTGTTTTTTGATTTTTATCAAAATTGGATTCAAAACAACATTTTTTCGATTCGAAACCTTATTTTTCTATTCATTTTTACTTTTTTGAACTGGTTTTTAGAAATTATAAAATGGCAAACTCTTGCTTCTTTTTGTGTAAAAACAAGTAGAAAAAATGCTGCAATTCAAAGCCTCGCTTCACTAACAACTTCTTTAATTACACCAAACAGAATTGGCGAATATGGTGCAAAAGCATTGTATTTTAAAAAACCTTTTCGAAAACAAATTATGGGCTTAAATTTGGTGGGCAACTTTTATCAAATGATAATTACGCTTGTTTTTGGCGTTATTGGTTTTGGGTATTTTGTTTGCAATCATAATATTTCTATTGATTATTCTAGTATTTTATACTTTTTATTAGTGAGTATTTTAATATTTTTTATTCTTTTTTTTAGTTTTAAAAATGTTTCTTTCAAAGGATATTCTATTGAAAAAGCGAGAATTTTTATCAACAAAATTCCATTACAATTAAATGTGAAAGTTAGTTTGATTTCCTTATTCCGATTTGTTGTTTTTTCGCATCAATTTTATTTTTTGCTTTTAATTTTTAAAGCTGATATTTCTTACACAAATGCAATTATTGCGATTACAACCGTTTATTTTATCAGTTCTGTGGTGCCCATGCTATCGCTTTTCGATGTGGTTTTAAAAGGAACTGTTGCAATTTGGGTGTTTTCTTTTTTTAATATTGAACCGCTTATTATTTTATCGATTACCACACTTATGTGGATTTTTAATTTTATGTTTCCCGCAATTATTGGAAGCTATTTTGTATTAACTTTTAAACCTAACTTCGTAAAATGATTTGGTTTGCCCTTTTTACATTCATTTTATATGCAATTTTAATAATTGCACTCGCTGTGGGTTTTACCAAAGTTGATGAATTTATACTTAAAAACTCAAAACCAAAAACTTCGTTTTCTGTAATTATTCCTTTTCGAAATGAAGCCAAAAATTTGCCGAATTTATTAAAATCTATATCTCTATTAAATTATCCGAAGGAATTAGTAGAATTTATTTTTGTGGATGATGCCTCTTCTGATAATTCTTTAGTGATAATTGAACGAGTTCTCGATACAATTTCGCGAAAAAGCGAAATCACTCGAACGAACATACATGTTATCAAAAATGTAAGAACCACAAATTCACCCAAAAAAGATGCGATTACAACAGCCATTTCCATCGCCAAAAACAGTTGGATTCTTACTACAGATGCAGATTGTATTTTACCTGAAAATTGGCTAACAACTTTCGATAATTTTATTCAACAAAAAAAACCGAAAATGGTAGTTGCTCCTGTAAATTATAAGGTTAAACATGGTTTTTTAGAGCAGTTTCAATTGTTAGATTTTATAAGTTTGCAAGCAAGCACAATTGGAGGTTTTGGTATTCATTTTCCTTTTTTGTGTAATGGTGCCAATTTGGGGTATAAAAAAGAATCTTTTTTAAAATTAAATGGGTTTAGTGGCAACAACACCATTGCCAGTGGCGATGATATTTTTCTGTTTGAAAAGTTTATAGAAAATGATAAAAAATCGGTAAAATTTTTAAAATCGAGAAATGCTATGGTAACTACTTTTCCTGTAAAAACATGGAAAGACCTAATAAACCAACGAGTTAGATGGGCTTCCAAAACCAGTAAAATTAAAGATTATAAAGTAAAATTAATAGGTGTATTGATCTTTTTTACAAACCTAATGGTTCTTTTTAGCTTATTTTACTTCGATAGTGTATTGCTTAAATTGTTTCCAATAACCCTAAAAATTAGTATTGATTTGTGTTTATTTATGCCGACAATTAATTTTTATAAACATAAAAAGTCGGGCTACAAATGGTATGTGTTGTGTAGTTTTTTTTATCCTTTTTTTAGTGTGTTTATTGTTTTAAAATCTTTATTTTCTAAGTATAATTGGAAAGGAAGAACGTTTAAAAAATAAAGAAAATCTTAAAATAAAGCCTCCATGATTGCTTCTGCTTTGAACCAAAGAAGTAGAACAACTGCTAATAAAATCACCAAAAAAAGTCCTTTTTTGGGTTTTGTTTCTTTTTTTCTGCCAAATTTTCTTTCGAACTTCATTTTTTTTATAATTTTTACTAAAATGTAAATTTAGTAAAAGTTCTTGATATTATTGTGCCTCTTAAAGTTCTTATTCTCGATACAAATTTACTCGAATTGCCAGAATTTTATCAACATGCACAATAACACCTTTTTATGTTTTAAAACTAAGATTAAAAACTGAGCTACCAACTGAAAACTACTTACTTTTTTACAGCTCTTAACATCTCTCTTTTTCCTGGAGGTCCAGGCAAACGTTCTACTGTAAAACCAACTGCTTGCATAGCTCTTCTAACGCTTCCTTTTGCAGAATAAGTTACTAAAATTCCGTTTTCTTTTAAGGCTGTAAACATTTTAGCAAAAATATCTTCTGTCCATAATTGTGGTTGCACACGTGCACCAAAAGCATCAAAATAAATTAAATGAAAGGCATCTTTATCTGAAATGTCTTCGAAAAATTGTTTTCTTTTTAAGATTGAAAAATTTGATGTAAGTTGATGTTTTTCTTCCCACGGAACTTCGTGCATTTTATTAAAAATTGCATTTTCTTCCTTGGCATCTAAAACAGTAATAAAATTCATTTTTTTAATTTCTTCTGAAATTACTGGGTATGCCTCTACCCCAACGTAATCTACTGGTTTTTTGGCTTCTAAATAAGTAATAAAAGCGTTTAAACCTGTACCAAAACCTATTTCGAGAATCGCAACTTTATCTGCAGAAATTTGTCTTAAACCGTTTTCTATAAAAACGTGATAGGTTTCGTTAATCGAGCCATTTTTAGAGTGATATTGCTCATTCCAATCTGGTAAATGAATGGTTGTAGAACCATCTGAAGTAATTCGTATTTCTCTTTTCACGATTTAGATTGAAATTATATTTTTTGATTACTTCGAATTAATATTATTTTTTTCCTAATAAAACACCCTTGGCTTCAAAAGCAAATTCTTTTTTAGGCTTGGTAATTTTGGCAATTTCTTCTTTACTTTTTCCTGCATCTTGTGCATAATGTTGCAATTCTTCTACAGGCGTAATTTTTACGAAAGCTTTTCCTTCTACAATTACTTGTTTTCCTTGCGAATCTAAAGGCATAAAAAAACCATAATCTTTAAAACGAACCATGGTTTCTGTTTCTTCATTTAAAGGTAGTTTCATCCAACAACCTTTTTTAGAACAAACTTCTTTAATTTCTGAAGTAAATTTTACATCAATAGTATCACCCACATTCATGTTTTCGAATTTCGCCAACATTTGGTCTTTTGTGAACGCATCTTTTTCAGAAATTTTATCTCCAAAAGTTGCGTATGCCATTTCTTCTGTGGTATTTTCTAGTGTTTTATGGTCTTTTTTTCCATCTTTACAAGCTGTAAAAACCAATGCTACGATTGCACAAAATTTAACGATTACCTTTATAGATTGCATATTTAATAATTTTAATGCAAATGTACATAATTTTAGTGCAAAACCCATATTATTATGTTCTTTCAGATAAATAAATTATGTACATTTGTGCTAAATTTTAATCAATTTAATTATGAGTTCTACTATAGAAATCAAACATATAAAAAAGTCTAAAATAGATACCATAGACTTTAACAACTTGCCTTTTGGTAGCGTTTTTTCGGATCATATGCTTGTTTGCGATTATAAAGATGGAAAATGGCAAACCCCAGTAATAGAGCCTTATGGCCCCATTTCTTTAGACCCTTCTGCAAAGATTTTTCATTACGGACAATCTATTTTCGAAGGAATGAAAGCCTACAAAGATGCAGAAGGAAACACGTTGTTATTTAGACCTTTAGACAATTGTAAACGTTTAAATAAATCTGCAGAACGCTTGGTAATTCCGCAAATACCCGAAGATGTTTTTATGGATGGCTTAAAAACATTGTTAAAAGTAGATGAAGCCTGGATTCCTACAAACGAAGGAAGTTCTTTATACATTCGCCCTTTTATGTTTGCTTCTGGAAACGGTTTTCATGCTTCTCCTGCAAACGAATATAAATTATTAATTTGTACAGCACCTTCTGGGGCTTATTTTGCTGGAAAAGTAAAAGTTTTAATTGAAGAAAAATACGCACGTGCTGCTAATGGTGGTGTTGGTTTTGCAAAAGCTGGTGGAAATTATGCTGCGCAGTTTTACCCAACTCAATTAGCGATTGAGAAAGGATACAACCAAGTAATTTGGACAGACGATAATACGCACGAGTATATTGAAGAAGCTGGTGCCATGAATATTTTTATTAGAATTAACGACACTTTAATTACGAGCCCAACAAGCGATAGAATTTTAGACGGAATTACACGTAAAAGTGTTATTCAAATTGCAAAAGACATGAATATGGATGTTGAAGTGCGTAAAATTTCGGTTTCTGAAGTAATTTCGGCTGCACAATCTGGAAACTTAAAAGAAATGTTTGGAGCAGGAACTGCGGCTGTTATTTCTCCCATTGCTGGTTTTGGGTACCAAGGAACAGATTACGATTTACCTGAATTAGAAAAACCTTTTGCAGCAACTTTAAAGAAAGCAATTACAGACATTCAAACCAATAAAGCTAAGGACCCTTATGGCTGGAGAGTGGTTGTAGAATAAATATTCCGTTTTTAGCAGTAATTTTTGGTGGTTGCTTTTAAAGATTTATAATTTATGATTTGATCTTACTGTAAAACTAAATGATGTTTTTCTAAATTAGAAAATAAAACATAGCATTCGTTACAGTTTCTTTTTGTAATAAAATAGAAAGGAAAAAAAGCGTTTTATTACAGTAATTTCAAATCATAAATAGTATATTTTAAGACTCGAAAACCCGCGTTAAGGATAGAAACGGCATCCTTTTTATGCTAAACTCTATAAAAATTTTAGTTTGTTTTTTAAGACTCGAAATAATATTTAAATGTACAAGGTGCTGAAAATAAATTTAGCATAAAAAGATATAGTGGATAGCCTGTTAAAACGCCCAACTTATCGATATATTTTTTGTGAATAACAATCATTTAAAGTAAAAAAATCCCTACAAATTAATGTAAGGATTTTAAATTTCGATGCCATTTCTCAATCGCCATAAAAGGCGTATTTCGAAATGGCAAATAGTTTATAAAAATTGCAATTAAAAAATTAACGCCTATTTTTAGTATCTATAATGCTCTGGTTTATAAGGTCCTTCTACAGTTACGCCAATATAATCGGCCTGTTCTTTGCTTAATTCTGTTAACTCTACCCCTATTTTAGCCAAGTGTAATTTTGCGACTTTTTCATCTAAATGTTTTGGTAGCATATACACTTTATTTTCATAAGCATCTTTATTAGTCCACAATTCTATTTGCGCCAAGGTTTGGTTTGTAAAAGAGTTAGACATTACAAAACTTGGGTGCCCAGTTGCACATCCTAAATTTACCAAACGCCCTTCTGCCAACAAAATAATATCTTTTCCGTTGATATTGTATTTATCTACCTGTGGTTTAATCTCCACTTTTTCGCTGTTTGCATTTAAATAAGGTACATCAATTTCATTATCGAAATGACCAATATTTGCAACAATTGTTTTGTCTTTCATTGCTTCGAAATGTTCTCCTCGAACAATTCCTTTGTTACCTGTTGTGGTAATTACGATATCTGCATTGGCAATAACGGTTTCTAATTTTTTTACTTCGAAACCGTCCATTGCTGCTTGTAACGCACAAATTGGGTCGATTTCTGTAACCGTAACAATGGAACCTGCACCTTTAAAAGAAGCAGCTGTACCTTTACCAACATCTCCATAACCACAAACCACAACACGTTTTCCTGCCAACATAATATCTGTTGCTCTACGAATTGCATCTACTGCACTTTCTTTACAACCATATTTATTATCGAATTTCGATTTTGTAACAGAATCGTTAACATTTATTGCTGGCATTGGTAAGGTTCCGTTTTTTACACGTTCATATAATCTGTGAACTCCTGTAGTTGTTTCTTCAGACAAACCATTAATTCCTGCAGCCAATTCTGGGTAACGATCTAAAACCATGTTGGTTAAATCTCCACCATCATCTAAAATCATGTTTAATGGCTTTCTATCTTCACCAAAAAATAAGGTTTGCTCAATACACCAATCGAATTCTTCTTCGTTCATACCTTTCCACGCATACACTGGTGTTCCTGTTGCAGCAATTGCAGCTGCAGCTTGGTCTTGTGTAGAAAAAATATTACAAGAACTCCAAGTAACCTCTGCACCTAACGCTTGTAACGTTTCTATTAAAACCGCTGTTTGAATAGTCATATGCAAACAACCTGCAATTCTTGCTCCTTTTAAAGGTTGGCTTTCTCCATATTCTTCTCTTAAACTCATTAATCCAGGCATTTCTGCTTCTGCTAATTCAATTTCTTTTCTTCCCCAATCTGCTAAAGAAATATCTTTAACTTTAAACGGAACGTATGCTTTTGTTGCACTCATATTTTTGTATATTTAAATTCTGTTTTTTTGCGACTGCAAAGTTACGACATAGAAATTAAAAAATATGGCTCTTTACAAAACATTAACGGTTAACAAAACTACTAAAGTACTGATTTGGAAGATTGAAGAATCGATACCAGATTTAAAAAACGGCGTTTCTCTTTCTGAAAGTAGCTCAACTCGTTTGAACTCAATGAAATCGGAACTACACCAAAAAGGATTTTTAAGCATAAGACATCTGTTAAAAAAAGTAGGTTACACAGATTTTGATTTGGTTTATGACGAATTTGGAAAACCCCATTTAAAAGACAGAAAGTTTATTTCCATTACACATTCGTTTACCTTTACTGCCCTTATTATTTCTGATGATTTACATGTTGGTATTGATATTGAAAAACAACGCGATAAAATTTTAAAAATCGCTCATAAATTTACACCTCTCGAAGAGTATAAAACCATTGCAAACCATGATGCTTTGATAAGCAAATTAACCATTGTTTGGGGTGCCAAAGAGAGTTTATACAAAATTTACGGAAAGAAAAAACTACTTTTTTACACCATATTTATATTGAAGATTTTAAGTTTGAAGACGAAAAAACTACGGGAGAAATTCGTTATAATGGAGAGCAAACTGCTTATAATATTCAGTTTTTAGAGTTTGAAGGCTTTACTTGTGTGTTTGCGTATTAAAAATAATGTTAAAGTATTAAATGAAAAAGTTACAAAGTAGTTTTTCTTTTCAAGTGAATTTTGAGGAACGAAAAATTTGTATCGAGAAATCTCTAAACTCTTAAAACTTTCTACTTTACTCAAGGCAACAAAAAATTGTATTTTCGCAATTGTGAATATCTACCAAAACATCTTACAGGCAAAAAAAGAAGGCAAAAAATTATTGGCTGTTTTAATTGATCCCGAAAAAATTAATTTAGAAAATTTACCTTCTTTTCTTGAAAAAGTGCATCAATCTATTGCTACTCATATTTTTGTGGGTGGTAGTACCGATAAAAACAATCAAACAGAAAAAGTAGTTTCGGCAATAAAAAGTATAACGCAGTTACCAATTATACTTTTTCCTGGTAATGTTTCTCAAATTACACATAAAGCAGACGGAATTCTATTTTTAAGCTTACTTTCTGCCAGAAATCCTGAATATTTAATCGAGCAACAAATTAAAGCAGTTCCTTTTTTAAAAAATTCAAATTTAGAGATTTTACCCACTGGCTATATTTTAATCGATGGGCAAAAAGAAACTGCCACGCAAAAAGTAACTAGCACAAAACCAATTGCACAAAAAAACAAAACATTGATTGTAAACACTGCTTTGGCTGGTGAATATACTGGCAAAAATCTCATTTATTTAGAAGCCGGTTCTGGAGCCAAAGTGCCTGTGGACGAAAGTATTATTAACATTGTAAAAAAAAGTTTAACTATTCCTTTAATTGTGGGTGGTGGCATTCGCTCTAAAAAACAATTAAATGCAACTTTTAATGCTGGCGCAGATTTGGTAGTTATTGGCACTGCTTTTGAAGACAACGAAAGCTTTTTTAACGATTTAAAAAAGTAGATTCTCTTTATCATTCCTGCCTTTTGACTTCACTAAAAATAAACTCCAGCAAAAATCCATAATAACTTAGCTAAAAGTTCTCGATACATTTTTTTCTCATTTCAATCGAAAAAATCACTCGAACTAACAGAATGTATTAAATTTACAACTTATAAATAAAACTCGATGTCAGAAATTTTTAATTTCTTTTTTTCTCAATATAAAGAATACGCCACCATAGATATCGTACTCGAAATTATTGCTGTTGTTTTTGGTTTTTTATCTGTTTGGTTTTCGAAACAAAATAAAATTTGGGTGTTTCCTACTGGAATGATAAGCACCGTAATTTTTGTGTATTTATTATTAAAATGGGGACTTTTAGGAGACATGATGATAAATGTTTACTACTTTATAATGAGCGTTTATGGATGGTATGTTTGGACACGTAAAGTCGATGATACACACGTAACGCCCATTTCTTGGACAACTGCTAAAGAGAAAAAAACAGCGATTGCCATCTTTTTTGCCACTTTATTGTTTGTTTTTATCGTTTATAAAACATTCGATAAATGGACAGGTTGGGTGGCTTATATAGATACAATTACTACCGGAATTTTCTTTGTAGGCATGTGGTTAATGGCAAAAAGAAAAGTAGAAAACTGGCTTTTTTGGATTGTTGGAGACTTAATTTCTGTACCTTTATACTTATATAAAGGATTTACCTTTACAAGTTTTCAATATTTCGGATTTACTTTTATTGCCATTTTTGGTTATTTCGCATGGAAAAAGAACTTACACAAACCCAAATCAACATCGTAAAAGTTGTTTTATTTGGGCCAGAATCTACAGGAAAAACAACTCTTTCACGCCATTTAGCAAGGCATTACAATACGGTTTGGGCTCCTGAATTTGCTCGTGAATATTTGCAAAATAAATGGAACAACGAACGTAAAACTTGCGAAAAAGACGATTTGTTACCCATCGCAATCGGACAAATAAAACTAGAAAATTCGCTCGCTAAAAAAGCAGACAAAATATTAATTTGCGATACAGATTTGTTAGAAACAAAAGTATATTCTGAAGAATTTTATGGTGGTTTTGTAGATGATCAATTAAATGAAGCAGCAGATAAAAACGAATACGATTTGTATTTACTAACCTACATAGATACTCCTTGGGAAGCAGACGATTTGCGTGACAGGCCAGAACAGCGTTTAGAAATGTTTAATGCTTTCGAAAACGCATTAAAAAAACACAACAAAAATTATATTTTATTAAAAGGTAATAAAGAAACACGTTTAAAAAACGCCATAAAAGCCATTGATAAAATTCTAAAAGAAAAGAAAGGTTTGCATTCGTTTTCTGATTCTTTACGAGATGTAGATATGCATTTTTTGCATCAAAACTCAGAGGGCTTTAGTGCTAATTTTAATTATTAAGAAAGAAGATTGCTTCGTTTTTAGAGTCATGAGCCAATACTTGATTGTAATTGCGAAATAAAATTAATTGTATTCCTGTCTCCTCGAGCGCAGTTGAGAGGTTTTAATAGTTCTCGACTGCGCTCGAACAGACAGTTATCTTATTTATGAATAAAGAAAACATCATAAAAGAATTAAATTTTAAGGCCATTAGAAGTTCTGGCGCTGGCGGGCAACACGTAAATAAAACGTCATCTAAAATTGAATTGACCTTCGATTTAGAAAATTCTGAATCGCTTTCCAATAATGAAAAAGAGCTTTTAAAAACGAAACTTTCATCAAAATTAACGAAAGAAAATACGCTGGTGCTATTTTGCGAAGAAACGCGTTCTCAACATAAAAATAAAGAAATTGCCATAAAACGTTTTTTGGAATTGATTAAAACAAATTTAATTCGTCCTAAAAAAAGAATAAAAACAAAACCAAGTAAAGCTGCTATTAAAAAAAATATCGAAAAAAATAAAAAAACTGCACTTAAAAAAGCACTTCGAAAAAAGCCAAAGTTAGAGTAAACAAAAAAGAGGCTATCACAAAAGTAAGTTTACCTGTTATTTTTGAGCATTACTAAAATTAAAATAT
This sequence comes from Polaribacter batillariae, assembly GCF_017498485.1. Lineage (NCBI taxonomy): Bacteria > Pseudomonadati > Bacteroidota > Flavobacteriia > Flavobacteriales > Flavobacteriaceae > Polaribacter > Polaribacter batillariae. The sequence goes on from NZ_CP071795.1 coordinate 1,482,814, forward strand.
ATTTTGATTGAAAGTAGCTAACGAAGTTATCGAAAATATAAAATTCAACAAATAAGATTTCTCTATTACAGTCGAAATAACAATTTTAATACTTTCGAGACAGCTTCTTTCTAATAAACTTTGTAGAAAATAAAAAATTTCTTGAAACTAACCATCCTCGAGACATAGCTACAGAGGTATTTCGCTGGTTTCATTGTTACCTAAAAAGGTCAAAAAACCAAAATGCTGTATTTAGATTTCCGTTTTCACGGAAATGACATTTTAAACGAAAAACCTCGAAACTGAGCCTCGAGGAATTATTTTTTGATTTAAATTTCTAATATTTGACGAATCATTTGATTGGTAAATCCCCATTCGTTGTCGTACCAAGTCATTACTTTTAATAAATCGCCATCGACAACTCTTGTCATACTTAAATCTACTGTAGATGCAAACGAACTTTTAACAATATCCGAAGAAACAATAGGCTCGTAAGTTGTCGCTAATACTTTTTTGTAACGATCTGTTGTGGCTTCTTCTTCTAAAATTGCATTCACTTCTTCGACAGTTACTGTTTTTTCTGTAACGAAAGTCATATCTGAAATAGAACCTACTGGAATTGGCACTCGCAATGCAACACCATCGAACTTATTGGCAAATTGTGGCAACGCTTTTGTGGTTGCAATTGCAGCGCCTGTAGAAGTTGGCACAATATTCGCAGCTCCAGCTCTGCCCATTCTATAGTTCTTTTTAGAAACAGAATCTACCATGTTTTGTGATGCTGTATAAGCATGAACCGTTGTCATAATTGCTTTTTTAATTCCTATTCTTCTACCTAAAACCTCTACAACCGGGCTAATATTATTTGTTGTACAGCTTGCACAAGAAAAAATACTGGTTTTACCAGCTTCAGAATTTACACCGTGTACAATTGTAGGTGTATCTGCACTTTTTGTAGGTGCAGAAATTACAACCGTTTTTGCACCTGCAGTGATATGTTTGGCAGCATCTTCGCGATTTGTAAAAAAACCTGTACTTTCAATAACAATATCGATATTGTTTTCTTTCCAAGGTAATTCTTCTGGATTTCTATTAGAGTAATAATTAATTTTTTTACCGTCTATAATTAAATGATTCTCGTCATGAGAAACTTCCTTTTCGTAAACTCCATAAACACTGTCGTACTTTAATAAATACGCAATATTATCTGCAGTAACCAAATCGTTAACTGCCACAACTTCTAATTCTGGTGTGTCTAGTATTACTTTTAAAGCGGCACGTCCAATTCGTCCCATTCCATTAATTGCGATTCTTTTCATGTTTGTAAATTTTATTATTTATCTGTTAAGCATCCTTTGTCGTTATTTCTTTTCAGAAATTACAAATAATAGCGTAATTTTGCGTCGCTCTCAAAAAGGGGTGCTAATTTAGTTGGCAGTTTTTTAGTTGGCAGTAAGCAGTTAAACTGCAAACTGCATACTGATGGCTGAATACTGGAAAAGGCTGAGATCATACCCAAAGAACCTAGAACAGATAATGCTGTTTAGGGAAATTCGAACTTAACTAAATTATTTAGTTGTTAGTTCGAGTGCAGTCGAGAATTATTAAAACCTCTCTACTGCGCTCGAAGTGATATTTTAAAACTAATAATTTATAAGTTTTTAACGAAGTTATTCAATATTAATTATAAGAATAATTACCTCTTTTTATTCGTTTTATTTTTTTAAAATGAAAAAAATATCCATTTTTTTATTCTTGTTTGCAAGTATTGTTGCAAACGCCCAATCGTTTAGGTTTTCGGGAAAAATTGTCGATGAAAACAAAAATCCGTTATTTGGTGCAACCATTTTAGTGAAAGAAACTAAAAAAGGAACAGCAACAGATTTCGATGGAAATTTTAGTATTAACCTACCAAAAGGTGTTTATACGATACAGGCTTCTTTTGTTGGTTACAAAACTATTTCCGAGAAAATTACCATTATAAAAGACGAAGAGTATGTAATTCAACTAAATACAGATGCAACCCAATTGGGTGAAATTTTGGTTTCTGCAGTTCGTGTAAATACAGATGTACCTGTTACTTTTTCGAACTTATCTAAGAAAGAAATTGCAAAACGTAATTTAGGGCAAGACATTCCTATTTTAATGAATTATTTGCCAAACGTAGTTTCATCTAGCGATGCTGGTGCTGGAGTTGGTTACACTTATATGAGCGTTCGTGGTTCTAATGGCGAACGAATTAATGTAACTGTAAACGGAATTCCTTACAACGATGCAGAAAGTCACGGTTCTTTTTGGGTAAATTTAGGCGATTTTGCTTCTTCTACTCAGAATTTACAATTACAACGTGGAGTAGGAACTTCTACAAACGGCTCTGGTGCTTTTGGTGCAAGTTTAAATATTTTAACAGATGCCGTTTCAGAAGAAGCTTTTGGAGAAATTTCAAATTCTTTTGGTTCTTTTGCGACCAGAAAACACACGGTAAAATTTAGTACAGGAAAACTAAATAATAATGTAGAAATTGCTGGACGTTTGTCTAATATTTATTCAGATGGTTATGTAGATAGAGCTTTTTCTGATTTAAAATCGTACTATTTACAAGGAAGTTATTCTGATGAAAATACGTTGATAAAAGCCATTACTTTTGGTGGAAAAGAAAGAACGTATCAATCTTGGTTTGGTTTAACAAAAAAACAATTAGAAGAAGACAGAAGACAAAACCCTTATACCTATGAAAATGAGGTAGATAATTACGAACAAAATCATTATCAATTGCACTGGAATGAAAAAATTAACGAAAACTGGTCTACAAATTTAGGGTTGAATTACACCAAAGGTTCTGGATATTTCGAGCAGTTTAAAGAAGATGAAGATGTAAGTGATTTTGGCGGAATTGTAGAAGCTACAAATGGAAATGGCGAAACCGATTTAATTGTTAGACGTTGGTTAGATAATGATTTTCATGTCGTAAATTTCAGCACAAATTATAAAGCAGAAGGTTTAAATTTTGTTTCTGGAGTTTCGTATTCTAAATATGATGGAGATCATTTTGGGGAAGTAATTTGGGCAAAACAATTTGGTACAAATGCCAATATTAGAGATCGTTATTATTTTTCTGATGCCCAAAAAACAGATTTTTCTGCTTTCGCAAAAGCAACTTTCGATGTGAGTGAGAAATTAGGTGTTTATGTAGATTTACAAGGTCGTTTTGTAAATTATCAAACCAAAGGAATTACTTCGGATATTGTGCCTATTGACGTTGATGCCGATTTTAATTTCTTTAATCCGAAGTTTGGTTTTACTTACGAAATTAACAACGACAACAATTTATACGCCTCTTTTGCAGTGGCAAATAGAGAACCAAATAGAAACGATTTCGAAAACGGAGTTACAACACCAGAGACTTTACACGATTACGAATTGGGTTGGCGTTTAAAAAAGGAAACTGTAAAATTAAATACCAATATTTATTATATGAATTATAAAAATCAGTTAGTTTTAACAGGTGCTTTGGATGATGTTGGCGCTCCAGTGAGAGCAACCTCTGGAAATAGTTACAGGTTAGGTTTAGAAATAGATGCAGATATTACGCTTTCAGATCGATTTTCTATACGCCCAAATGCGGCATTTAGTAGTAATAAGAATCGAAATTTTATTGCTTCTATTGCAGGAAGTTTAGAGAATTTAGGAAAAACAGATCTTTCTTTTTCGCCAGAAGTAGTTGTTGGAAACATTTTTACTTACAAACCTTTAGATAATTTACAATTCTCTTTACTCTCTAAATACGTTGGAAAACAATTAATGAGTAATTTAGGAAGTCGTGTTTCTAATAACGACGTTTTAGATGCATTTTTTACGAGTGATTTGAATTTTGTGTATCAAATTTCGCCGAAAAGAATCTTTAAATCAATCGTGTTTACTGCATTAGTTAATAATATTTTTAATGCAGAATATGTAAACAGAGGGTATTATTACACCTACGATTATTCTGATGGAAATGGAAATACAATTACAGAAGATGGCGCTGGTTATTACCCACAAGCCACAAGAAACTTCTTAGTTGGCGTAACTTTAAAGTTCTAAAACCTACTAAAAGAGGCTGTCTAAAAAATAACAAATCCTTTTAAGTGAAGTCGAAAAATCTAGATATTCAATAAATAAGATTTCTCCATTACAGTCGAAATTACATTTCAATTTTTTTTAGGCAGCTTTTTTTTACTTTTTATGATATTCACTTGGGCTTTTTCCATATTTATTTTTAAATATTTTACTAAAATGGCTCACATCTACAAAACCCGTTTTTGTAGCAATTTGCGTGATATTTAAGTTACTTTCTTCTAAAAGCCTTTCCGCCAATTTTAATTTCGATTTTATAATGTAGTCTTTTATCGAAATTCCTGTTTGTTTTTTCACATAAATACTAATGTAATTGGCAGACATGTTAAAGGTATTGGCTAATGCTTTAATTTTTACTTTATCTGCATCAAAAAGATGCAATCTTATGTATCTTAAAATGTTTTCAATTTTTTCTTTTTCCAATAAAATTGGGTTCGATACATAATCTACATTAGAAATTAAATTTCGAGAAACAATTAATAAAAGAGCACCAAACAACTCTAAAATAATATTTCTACTCCGTAAATTAGGGGATTCCAACTCCGTTTTAATCATTTTATACAAGTATAACAATTGCTTTTTATCTTCTTGGTAAGCTTTTATGCTTTTATCAGAAATTGAAGAATTAAAAATAATCGATTCTAACTGAGCTTTTAACTCTTTGTTTATTATACTAAAATTTGTTTTCTCTAAAAATAATTGTTCTGTAAATTTTAAAATTCCAAATTTAGAAGGTGCTTTTACCAAAAATTCGTGTTCGTCTTTGGGTGTTAAAAAGAAAACATCTCCTTTTTTATAAGCAACAGCGCTATCGTTAAACACATGTTTTCCTTTTCCTTTTAAGATAAAGGTAAGTTCGTAAAAATTGTGTTTGTGCTTTGGATATCCCCAAGTTTGTTTCGCTTCAAACTCAATAACATCAATCGATTTTAAAATAGTAAACCTTTTCATCTCACTTTAATGGTTTTATACAAATATACAATGAATTTGTACAACATTAACCCTACACTTCTACGCTAATTTTGTAGAATAATTATAAAAGAAATAAATTTTAAAAAATGAAAACATTATACAAAACATTTGCGGCCATTGTACTAATAACATTTTCGGTATATGATGCTAAAAAAGAAGAAGCACCAGAAAAAAAGAAATTAAGTAGCGAAATACAAAGCAGAAAAAGCTATTGGCCAAATGGTGCACAATTGGTGATTTCGGTTTCTATGCAATTTGAAACTGGCGGACAACCAGAAGGCGCAGAAAGTCCTTTTTCTGGAAACCCGTTACCAAAAGGCAATCCAGACATGCCTGCAGAAAGTTGGTTTCGTTATGGAGCAAAAGAAGGGGTTTATAGAATGTTAGACCTTTGGAAAAAACACAATATTTATGTTACTTCTCACGTCGTTGGCGAAGCCGCTATAAAATATCCAGAAGTTGCAAGAGCCATTGCAAATGGAGGGCACGAAATTGCTGCCCATGGAATTGCTTGGAAAGATCAGTGGAATTTAAGCTATAAAGACGAACTTAATTTTATAAAAAAAGGAATTGATACTGTAGAAGCAATTACAGGTAAAAGAGGTCGTGGTTACAACGCAAACTGGTTGCGAAGAGGCCCAAATACTTTAAAGGTGTTACAAGAATTAGATTTCTTATACCACATAGACGATTTAAGTAGAGACGAACCATTTATTACAAAAGTTAGAGGAAAGAACTTTGTAGTAATGCCTTACACTTTAAGAAATAACGACATTGTAAATATCGAAGGAAAACACTGGAGTCCAAATCAGCATTTGGCACAATTAAAAATGGAATTCGATCAATTATATAAAGAAGGGGCAACAAAAAGACGCATGATGTCTATAAGCATGCACGATAGAATTGGCGGAACTCCAGCAGTTGTAAATGCAGTTGACCAGTTTATACAATATGCAAAAAAGCACAAAGGTGTTGTATTTATGCGTAAAGACGAGATTGCAAATATGGTAAAAAACGATCCAAATACACCAGAAGATAATTCGGAATTTAAGTTTAATAATTAGAAGCTAAGAATCTGCTTTTATTACTTAATCTTTTTGCAGAAATAGCAAAAAGGATTTCAAACACAGCGTTTGTCTTGAGCGAAGTTAAAAAGTTCAATCGGGGCTGAAAATCAAGAAAATCAAATAAAGTAATTGCTAAAAACAAACACAATGAAAACACAGTTATACACATTATTGCTCATCATTTCTCAATTTGTAAATGCGCAAAGTAAATTGCCTTTTCAATTAGAAAAAGATTGGGAACTTACAGGGTTCAAAAACCCAGAAAGTGTTGTCTTAGACACAAAAAACAACGTTTTATATGTTTCGAATATAAATGGTGCTCCTACAGAAAAAGATGGAAATGGTTATATTTCTAAAGTTCGTTTAGATGGAAAAATATTAGTTGAAAAATGGATTACAGGTTTAAATGCACCAAAAGGATTGGTTATTTTCAAGAGAAAATTATATACTACAGATATTGATGAGATTGTAGAAATAAAAATAAAATCTGGCAAAGTAGAAAAATTTAAAGCTAAAGACGCTACTTTTTTAAATGACATTACCGTTGATAAAAAAGGGAATGTATATGCCAGTAACACTTTTGGTTTTAGCGGAATTTACAAATTACCTAAAAAAGGAAATAGAACCGTAGAACTTTGGTTAAAAGACAAAAATTTAAACATGCCAAATGGTTTATACGTTTCTAAAAACAAATTATTTGTTGCTAATTGGGGTAAAAACATGAATCCAAAAACTTATGAAACTACCACAAACGGAAATTTACTAAGTGTCGATTTAAAATCTAAAAACATAAAACCGATTACAAAACCTATTGGCAACTTAGATGGTTTAAGTGAAACTTTACACGGTTTTTTACTAACAGATTGGTTGGCTGGCGAACTGTTATATTATTCCAAAAAATTAAATACAACAACAAAGGTTATCAACCTAAAAAAAGGAAGTGCCGATACTTTTTTCGATAAAAAAACGAAATCGCTTTTTATTCCTTTAATGTTAGATAACAAATTGCTGAAATATCATTTTAAAAAATAAAATTATGAAAACAACTCCACAACAAACAGGTTTTGCCTTGCTTCGTATTGCAATGGGTGTTAATTTTTTAGGGCATGGTTTGGTGCGTTTTTCTAAATTAAACGGATTTAAAGATTGGATGGTTACCACATTTCAAGATAGTATTTTACCAACTTTTATGGTTTCAACCTGGGGAAGTGTTTTGCCTTTTTTAGAATTTACAGTCGGGCTTTTATTAATCCTTGGGTGGTTTACCTACAGAGCAAGTATTACTGGAGCAATTGTAATTATTATTTTAATAACCGGTTCGTGTTTAATAGAAAAGTGGGAGTGGGCAGGAATGCAAATGATTTATGCATTGTTCTTCTATTTTATTATAACTAATATCGATAAAAATAAAATTTCTATGGACACTTTAATCCACAAGAAATAATGAAAACAACAGAAATAAACAAAAAAGGAAACTGGAACTCCTTTTGGACAGAAGACTTAAAAGAAGCATTAAAAACAGCAGAAAATAACGAAAATGTTGGCGAACATTTATTGTTAGAAACAGAAACTTTTAAAGTTTGGAACATTCGATTATTGGCAGGAAAATCGTTGCCCTTTCACAAACATTGCAAACCATACTTTTACACAGCAATTACAGAAGGAAAATCTAGATCTTATTATAAAGATGGTCGTATTGTTGAAACTGAGTATCAAAAAAATGACATCAAATATTTTCCACATTTAAACGAACAAAACTATTTTATTCATAACCTAGAAAATATCGGAAAAAACACAATAATATTTACCACTGTAGAATTCAAAGAAAAATAGATGAACAAAAAATATAAAAATACCATACTTCATTCTCTTTTAGTTGGATTAATTGCGGCTATTGTTATTGTAATCTCTGGTTGGCTTTCTATAAAAGCATGGGTTGTATTTTTTGCGTGGGCGAACTATTTTTTACACAATTGCAACATGAAAAAGTCTTTTAAAATGTTAATCGCATTTTTTATTGGTATTTTTATTGCATTGCTAGGAAATTACCTTATTGTTTACTTAAAAACATTAATAGCACAACCAAGTTTCGATTTATATGTTACTGCATTCGTAGTTTTTTGGATTGCAACGCTTCTTATTTTTTTAGAAATTATAGAAGGTTGGGAAGAATTTATTGCCGCAACTTTTTTAGGAACAGTCTTATATTTTGCCTCAGAAGCAACAATAACAACCATTTTTTCCAAGCTATTTATACCTTTATTAATAGGTATTTTTGCGGGCTATATTACAATAATTAGTAGAGAAAAATTAACAAAAATTTTAAATTAAAATAATATGAAAAACACACTTTTTACACCTTATGATATGAACGGAATTTCTTTAAAAAAACCGTTTTTTAATGGCACCAATGACCCGTTCAAGAGCATCTCAACCTGGTGATATTCCCAACCAATTAATGGCAACATATTACGGGCAAAGAGCTTCTGCTGGACTTATAATTACAGAAGCAACACAAGTTTCTTTGCAAGGAATGGGCTATGCAAAAACACCCGGAATTTATACAAAAGAACAAATTGAAGGTTGGAAATTAATTACAGACGAAGTGCACAAAAAAGGAAGCAAAATCTTTTTACAATTATGGCATGTTGGCCGTGTTTCGAGTTCTAAAGTAAATGGCTTACAACCTATAGGACCTTCTGCAAAAATTGCAAAAGAAACGAGCGTTTATATTTTTGATGGCGCCCCAAATGGAGATGCAACTTTTGTACCTGTAGAAACACCAAAAGAAATGACACAACAAGACATCAATCAAGTAATTGAAGAGTTTAGAGTTGGTGCAAAAAATGCCATAGAAGCAGGTTTCGATGGTGTAGAAATTCACGGAGCAAATGGGTATTTAATCGACCAATTTCTAAGAAGTAATTCTAACGAAAGAAACGACGAATACGGAGGAAGCAAAGAAAACAGAGTTAAACTTTTAACTGAAATAACAGAAGCTGTTGCCAAGGAAGTTGGAACCGAAAGAACAGGCGTTCGTTTGTCTCCTTTTATTAGTTTTAAAGACATGAACGATCCAGAAATTTTAGAAACCATACAAATTGCCGCGAAAGAATTAGAGCGCATTGGCGTTACTTACATTCATTTGTGTGAAGCCGATTGGGATGATGCTCCAGAAATTCCGAATGATTTTAGAATTCAATTAAGAAAAAATTTTAGCAAAACAATTATTGCAACAGGAAACAAAACTCCAGAACAAGCCAACGATTTATTAGGTAAAAATTTAGTTGATTTGGTTGGTTTTGGTAGAAAATTTTTAACAAATCCAGATTATCCTAAGCGTGTTGAGTTAAATGCCGAAATGAATGAAATTAGCGACGACCATACTTTATTTGGTGGTGGAACTGCAAGAGGTTATACAGATTATCCTTTTTTAAATTAATCCATTTATATTAAAAATAAAAGTGACCAACACCAAAATTTGGTGTTGGAGCTTTTAAACAACTCTTTTTAAGAATAACTATTTTTACCTCTTTAATACTTTAATTACCAGAAAATTACACAAAAACTCAAATTAGTTACACCATTTATTCCTGTAAACCTTAAAATGAAACATAAAATATTACAAATAGGTCAAATTGATTTAAGTTTTCATAAAGTAGCTGCTGCAGTTGTACTTAATTATTTCGATTCTATTGGGCAACAATACCAACTACATACTGCACCCCATGAAGAATTATTTAAAGAATATAGAGAAGGAAAAATAGATTTGGTTTTAGGTGCCTGGTTGCCATCTTCTCATGGAAAATATATTGAAACTGTGGCAAAAACAACTGTAAAATTTTCTACATTATACAATCCGTTTTGTATTTGGGGAGTTCCAGATTATGTACCAAAAACACTTGTAAGTTCTATTAATGACATTTTAAAACCCGCAAATGCAGAAAAATTTAATAAAACCATTCAAGGAATTAATGAAGGTGCAGGGATTTCTAGATTTTCGAGAAATATTATAAAAAACTATGGTTTAGACACCTTAGGTTTTAAGTTTAAAAACGGAACCATACAAGATTGTACAAATGCATTTATAGAAGCTCACAAAAGAAAAGAATGGGTAATTATTCCTCTTTGGAAACCACAATTTCTTTTTTATTCTTATTCTATAAGAGCTTTAGAAGAACCTAGAGGCTTATTAGGTACTGTTGATAATGCTACCATTATTATGCATAAAAATGCAGTGGTAAAACTAAAACCCAAAGCCTTAAAATTTATTAAAAAAATAAAACTAGGTAACCAAATGGTTACAGATTTAGATTACCAATACCAAGTATTAGAAAAAGATGTATTTGAAATCTCAAAGGATATTTTAAAGATATGGAACTAAGTACGCCAGCCATATTATTTGGTTCTATTAGTTTACTACTGTTAGCTTACAACAATCGTTTTACAACAGTTGCAAAATTTATAAGAGAGCTTTACGAGAACAAAAAACATTGTAACGACGATCAAATAAATTACCAAATTCCTATTTTAAGAAAGAGAATTTGGGTAATTCAAAGAATGCAAATATGCGGAGTTATCGGTTTTATTCTTTGCACCGGTTCTTTATTTGCTTTGTTTTTTGAAAATCAACTTGTGGGCAAATTATTTTTTACAGGAAGTATTTTATGTTTACTCGTTTCTTTATTACTTGTTTTATGGGAACTCTCAATATCTACAAAAGCTTTAGATATTATGTTAAACGACGCTCAAAAATTTAGAAAATAAACAACATACTATTTTTTTACTAAAAATATACTTGTAAAATTAATTATAAACAGCATCATTATTATTTAAAATTGGCTTTTTCGTTAATTTTAGTTAAAAAAGAAAAGAAAAAGCGCCATTTTTAGCTAAAAATAGCGCTTTTTTGTATATTGGGACTTTATGAAGAATCGAAAAAAATATCATCTTTCTATTATTGATTTATCAGTTCTAAAAAATCAAATTCTTTTATTTATTTCTTCTGTTTTCTAATTTGTTTAGAAACATTGCTTTATAACAAACATTATTTAAGAGCGTTTTTTCTCTTTAAAAAAATCATTTAATTAATAAAAAAAATCAAAAATTATATATGAGACAACTTAAAATTGTAAAACAAGTAACCAATCGCGACGCAAAATCTTTAGAAAAATATTTTCAAGAAATTAGTAAAATTGGGTTAATTACTGCTGATGAAGAAGTAGAATTGGCTTTAAAAATTAAAAAAGGAGATGAAAAAGCATTAAATACACTTGTGAGCGCAAATTTAAGATTTGTTGTATCTGTTGCGAAACAGTATCAAGGACAGGGCTTAAAATTATCTGACTTAATTAATGAAGGCAATTTAGGTTTGGTAAAGGCTGCAAAACGTTTTGATGAAACCAGAGGTTTTAAGTTTATTTCTTATGCTGTTTGGTGGATTCGTCAATCTATAATGTCTGCACTTGCAGAACAATCTCGAATTGTACGTTTGCCATTAAATAAAATTGGAAGCATTAGTAAAATTAAAAAAATATATGCCAGATTAGAGCAAGACGAACAACGCATGCCAACACATAAAGAAATTGCGAAGCAATTAGATATGACTGAAACTGAAGTTGCACAATCTTTAAGAAATTCTAGAAGACATGTTTCTATGGACGCTCCTTTTAAAGAAGGTGAAGATGCTAATTTATACAACGTATTGCAGTATGATGAATCTCCAAAACCCGATAAAAATTTAATGAACCAATCTTTATCTATAGAAATAGACAGAGCTTTGGATACTTTGTCTTTAAAAGAAGCCAAGGTTATTAAAATGTTTTATGGAATTGGAAATGAAACTGCTTCTAGTTTATCGGAAATTGGTGAAAAATTCGATTTATCGAGAGAACGTGTTCGTCAGGTAAAACAACGCGCTTTAAATCGTTTAAAATCAAAATCTAAAGGACACATGTTAAGAACATATTTAGGCTAAAACATAAAACAGGCTGTCACAAAAGTAAATTTAACTGTTATTTTGAGCATTACTAAAATTAAAATATATTTTGATTGAAAGTAGCTACCGAAGTTATCGAAAAATCTAAAATACTAAAATTCGATAAATAAGATTTCTCCATTACAGTCGAAATGACAAAATTACAGTCGAAATGACAAATTTTTATACTTTCGAGACAGCTTCTTTTAATATTCGATTTTACCAACTATAAAGCTTACAAAAGATTTTGCTTTGTGCACAAAGGGTTTTTATCATTAACTTTTGGGTAGCTTAATTTAGCTAATTTTCTTTTTTCCACTGGTTATAACCACCAGAAACATTTATTACATTATACCCTTTTTCTTTTAAAATCTTGCATGCTTTACCACTTCTGTTGCCACTTCTACAAATCAAATAAACGGGTTTTAACTTGTTTAACTGCTGTGTTACTTTTTTAGCAAAATCATTATCGAAATAATTGGCAAACATGGCCGTTTTAATAGAGCCTTCTTTTATTTCTTTTGGAGATCTAACGTCCATTAATTGAATATTTTCTTTTGCTAAAAGTGCTTTTAATTCTTTTGTAGAAATTGTTTTAATTTCTTCTTGAGTATCGCAACTAGAAAAAAATATTCCAACTAAAATCCAAAAGACATATTTTTTCATTTTACTTATTTTAAAGTCGAAGAACAAACTTTATCTGTTTTTTCTATGCTAGTTTTTTTAATAGCTGCATACCCTCCTGCAACATCAATTACATTATGGTATCCTCTTGCTTTTAAAATTGAAGCTGCAATTACAGAACGATATCCTCCTGCACAATGCACATAAAAATCTCCTTTTTTAGGAAATTCAGAAATATGAGAATTTAAGAAATCTAAGGGTGTATTTGCGGCAACTTTTATATGTTCACTTGCAAATTCTCCTGGTTTTCTTACATCAAAAACAGGAATATTTTCTTTTATTTTTTCTTCTAAAGTATTCGCAGAAATCGACTCTAAAGTGTCTATTTCTTTGCCTGCATTTTTCCAAGCTTTAAAACTTCCTTCTAAATAACCTATTACGTTATCGAAACCAACTCTCGATAAACGGGTAATTACTTCTTCTTCTCTACCATTTTCACAAACCAATAAAATAGGCTGCTTAATGTCTTTAATTAATGCACCCACCCAAGGTGCAAAACCACCATCGATTCCTATAAAAATAGATTGAGGAATAAAACCTTTTATAAATTCTGTTTGATGTCTTACATCTAAAACAACAGCGTTTGTTTCGTTTGCAGCAATTTCAAATTCTTTAACAGACAAAGGTCTTGTGCTTTTTTCAATTACATCTTCGATGTCTTTGTAGCCTTCTTTGTTCAGTTTTACATTTAAAGGAAAATAAGCTGGTGGTGGTAATAAACCTTCTGTAACTTCTTTTATAAATTCCTCTTTTGTCATGTCTGCTCTTAGTGCATAATTGTTTTTTTTCTGCTCGCCAATCGTGCCCACAGTTTCTTTGCTTAAATTTTTTCCACAGGCAGAACCTGCTCCATGAGCAGGATATACAATAACATCGTCTGCTAAAGGCATTATTTTATTTCGCAAACTATCAAATAAATATCCAGCTAAATCGTCTTGTGTAATGTCTCCTTTTTGTGCCAAATCTGGTCTTCCTACATCTCCTAAAAACAAGGTATCTCCACTAAAAATTGCGTGGTCTTTTCCGTTTTTGTCTTTTAACAAATAACAAGAACTTTCCATAGTATGGCCAGGTGTATGCAGTAAGGTTATGGTAATTTCTCCTACTTTAAAAACCTGATTATCTTTTGCAATAATGGCATCGAAATTTGTTTTAGCTGTGGGACCAAAAACAATTTTTGCCTGTGTTTTTTCTGCTAAAGTTACGTGTCCGCTTACAAAATCTGCATGAAAATGCGTTTCGAAAATATATTTTATTTTCGCATTATTTTTATTTGCTTTATCGATGTAATCTTGCACTTCTCTTAACGGATCTATAATCGCAACTTCTCCATTACTTTCGATATAATAAGCACCTTGTGCTAAGCAACCTGTATAAATTTGTTCTATAATCATGTTCTTCTCTATTTTTATTACAAAGCTCTAAATAACAATAGAAATACAATTTTTCCAATGATATTTGTCAGCTATTTTATTTTTATTCGTAAGCTTGATGAATGTATTTTGCGTACTTTTCTTGATGTGCTCTGTCTCCTGTTTTATAGTAAATAACGGCATCGTTATCTCTCATAAAAAAATGATTCAAATCAATTATTTTTAACAATCCGCCTCTAAAAAGCGAATCTCTAACTGGGCCTTTAACACCCGAAAAATAAAAGGCTACACCTTTTTTTGATAGTATTTAATTCTTTCTTTAAGCATTTCTACCCCTGTACTGTCTATTCTATTAATACTTTCTGCATCAATTACAATCAACTTTAAATGGTCTCCTTTTTTTAAAGCCATTGCATCTAAATTGTCTCTAAAATAACTCGAATTTGCATAAAATAATTGCGCATCGAATCTAAAAACCAATATATCGTCTTCGATAATTACTTCTTTAAAACGGTTTTTATTTCTATAAAAATTAGAGTTTGGCACTTTGCCTAACTCTGTAAAGTAAGGTCTTGAGGTTCTAAAAATTAAAATAATTAGCGATAAACCTACTCCTACAATAATACCATATTCGATACCAAAAAATAAGGTTGATAAAAAAGTAGCAATCATTAACCAGAAATCTAAGTTATTTGCTTTCCATAAAAAGGTGGCTTCTTTAAAGTTAATTAAACCAAAAACAGCTACAATTATTATGGCTGCTAAAACTGTTTTGGGTAAAAAGTAAAAAAATGGCGTTAAAAAAAGTAAGGTAATAATTACCATTACTACAGAAATTAATGCTGCCATTCCTGTTTTTGCACCACTTTCTTGATTGATGGCAGAACGTGAAAAACTTGATGTTGTAGGATAGGCTTTAAACAAAGAACCTACGATGTTACTTAACCCTAAAGCAATTAATTCTTGATTGGGTCTTACGCGATATTCTTCTTGTTTTGCTTCTAAAGATTTTCCTATTGAAATGGTTTCTAAGTAACCAACCATTACCAAGGTTAATGCAATTGGTAATAATTCTCTTATTTGTTCTACATCGAAAGTAGGAATACTAAAGCTTGGTAAGCCAGAGGGAATGTCTTTTACAATAGCTACATTATTCATAGAATCTCCAAAGAATTTCGTTATTAAAATTCCAAAAACAACTACAATTAAAGCATTGGGTATTTTTTTATTTATTTTTCTAAAAAAAATAATTACTGCTACAGAAATTAATCCGATAATGGTTGTATGCAAATTAAATGTTGAAACTTGTAACCAAATATCTTCTAAAATTATATGTACTTGATCGCTTTGTACAAAATCTACTCCTAGCAAGTTTCGAAATTGATTGAGTCCAATTATCAATGCAACTGCAGATGTAAATCCTGTAATTACGGGTTTAGAGAGGAAATTTACAATAAACCCTAAACTAAAAATACCCATTATAAATTGAATAGTTCCTACCAATAATGCTAATAGAATGGCTATGGAAATGTAACTTTCGGAACCTGCTAATGCCAATGTAGAAACTCCTGTTGCAACAATTAAAGAATCCATAGCTACAGGACCTATTGCGACTTGCCTTGAGGAGCCAAAAATGGCATACATTACCTGTGGAACTAAGGCACAGTATAAGCCGTAAATAGGTGGTAAACCTGCAATTAATGCATACGCAATTCCTTGCGGAATTAGAATAATACCTACAGTAATGCCCGCAATTAAATCGCCCTTAAAAAGCGATTTATTATAGTTTGGCAACCATTCTAAAATTGGGATTACTTTTTTTATATTCATAAATCAGAACAAAGAAAATAGAATTAAGAACAAAGACTCCAACTCAAAATCTATTATCTCTATTTTATGTATTACTAAATTATATTTTATCAGAAAATCAATCTATTTTCTTGTTTCTTGTTTCTTAGACTAAAACAATTCTCCTTGACTTCTACCTTTAATTCTTCCTAAATGTTTGTATGCCAATTCTGTAACTTCTCTTCCTCTTGGCGTACGCATTATAAATCCTTGCTGAATTAAAAAGGGTTCATATACTTCTTCAATTGTTTCTGTGTTTTCAGAAACAGCTGTTGCTATTGTACTTAATCCTACTGGGCCTCCTTTAAATTTATCGATAATGGTCATTAAAATTTTATTGTCCATTTCATCCAAACCATGGGCATCTACATTTAGTGCTTTTAATGCATATTTTGCAATTTCAATAGTAATGTTTCCATTACCTTTAATTTGCGCAAAATCGCGTACTCTTCTTAATAATGCGTTTGCAATTCTTGGTGTTCCTCTACTTCTTCCAGCAATTTCGATTGCACCTTCCATGGAAATAGGAACTCCTAAAATATTTGCACTTCTTTGAATAATTGTGGTTAAAAGTTCTGTTGAATAATAATGCAATCGGCTATTTATTCCAAAACGAGCTCTCATTGGAGCTGTTAACAATCCTGATCTTGTTGTGGCGCCAACTAAGGTAAATGGTTCTAAATTGATTTGAACGGTTCTGGCATTTGGTCCAGATTCAATCATAATATCAATTTTATAATCTTCCATTGCAGAGTATAAATATTCTTCTACAATAGGGCTTAATCGATGGATTTCATCAATAAAAAGCACATCTCGTTCATCTAAATTGGTTAATAAACCAGCCAAATCTCCTGGTTTGTCTAAAACGGGGCCAGAAGTTATTTTAATACCAACTTCTAACTCGTTTGCTAAAATATGTGCTAAGGTAGTTTTTCCTAAACCTGGAGGACCATGAAACAAAGTGTGGTCTAAAGCTTCGCCTCTTTGATTGGCTGCTTCTACGAAAATTTTTAAATTATCAATTGCTTGATCTTGCCCTGAGAAATCATCAAACGAAAGCGGACGTAGTTTTTTTTCTACGTCTAATTCTTCATTTGTGTAATTATCGTTTTTGGGATTTAAGTTTTCGTTCATAAAAACAAAGATAATAGAATTTAAGATGATAAAATAATGTTCTATAAAGCAAAAAACCTTTCCAAAGTTGGAAAGGTTTTTTATTGTTTTATTTTTATTTATGATGGCTCTTCTCCATCTAATAAAGGTGTTGTTTGTAACACGAAGTCTTTGCCATGTAAATAATCGCTATCATCGTCGTTTGGATCTACACGCTTACTGTAATCGTACGCCCATCTGTGTACTTCTGGTAATTTACCAGGCCAGTTTCCATGAATGTGTTCTACTGGAGTTGTCCATTCTAACGTATTTGAGTTCCAAGGGTTTTGTGTTGCCTTTTTACCTCTGTAAATAGAGATAAAAAAGTTTGCTAAAAATATAATTTGAGCCAAACCACCAACCAATGCAAAAATGGTAATTACTACATTAATATCGGCTAAATCGTCGAACATTGGAAAGTTTGTGTTGGTATAGTATCTTCTTGGCAACCCAGCTAATCCAATAAAATGCATTGGCCAAAAAACTCCGTAAGCACAAATTATGCTTATCCAAAAGTGCCAATATCCCATGGTTTTATTCATCATTCTACCATACATTTTTGGAAACCAGTGATACACACCAGCAAACATTCCAAAAATTGCAGAAACTCCCATCACTAGGTGGAAATGCGCTACTACAAAATAGGTGTCGTGAATATTTATATCTAATGCAGAATCTCCTAAAACCAACCCTGTTAAACCTCCTGTTACAAATGTTGATACCAATCCTATTGAAAATAACATTGCAGGGTTTAATTGTAAATTTCCTTTCCAAAGTGTGGTTACATAGTTAAATGCTTTTACTGCAGATGGAATTGCAATTAATAGTGTTGTAAATGTAAATACAGATCCTAAGAATGGGTTCATTCCTGAGATAAACATATGGTGCCCCCAAACAATTGTCGATAAAAATGCAATTGCCATGATAGAACCAATCATTGCTCTATAGCCAAAAATTGGTTTTCTGGAGTTTGTAGAGATTATTTCTGAAGTAATACCTAATGCTGGTAATAATACAATATATACTTCTGGATGACCTAAGAACCAAAATAAGTGTTCGAATAATACTGGAGAACCACCTTGGTAATGCAATACTTCACCAGAAATAAATATGTCTGATAGGTAGAAAGAGGTTCCAAAGCTTCTATCAAAAATTAATAATAATGCTGCAGATAATAATACTGGGAAAGAAACTACACCAATAATTGCAGTAATAAAAAATGCCCAAATTGTTAGTGGCAATCTTGTCATTTTCATTCCTTTAGTACGCAAGTTAAATACGGTAACGATATAATTTAAAGATCCTATTAAAGAGGAAGCAATAAATATTGCCATCGAAACCAACCATAAGGTCATACCTGCTCCAGAACCTGGAATTGCTTGTGGTAATGCACTTAAAGGAGGGTAAATTGTCCAACCTGCAGATGCTGGTCCAGCTTCTACAAATAAAGAAATAACCATTACAATACTAGAGATAAAGAATAACCAGTAAGAAATCATATTTAAAAAACCAGAGGCCATATCTCTGGCTCCAATTTGCAATGGAATTAATAAGTTCGAAAAAGTACCGCTTAAACCTGCAGTAAGTACAAAAAACACCATTATTGTACCATGGATTGTTACCAATGCTAAGTACATATCTGGGTTCATAATTCCATCTGTTTGATGTGGTCCTAAAAATGCTTCAATAATTGAAAACGATTTTTCTGGCCAAGCAATTTGCATACGGAATAACATAGACATTAATACCCCTATAATTCCCATAAACATACCAGTTACCAAGAACTGCTTAGAAATCATTTTATGGTCTTGAGTAAAAATATATTTTGTTACAAATGTTTCTTTATGATGATGATCTGACATAATCTTATTATTTGTAGTGTCTTTTTTAAACTAATTTATTTAATAACTTCTGCTAATGTTGGTTGCTCTGCAATCCACTTTTCGTATTCTTCTGGTTCTACAACCGTAATTTTCATTTGCATGTTGTAGTGAGAAGCTCCACAAATTTTGTTACACAACAACAAATAATCAAATACATAAGGGTCTTCTCCTTTTGCTCTTCTTATTTTATTAATTCCATTGGTTTTTTCGATAACCTCTGGTTGTTGTCTCATTTCTTCTGTGGTGTATTTTGGTGTGAAACCAAATTCTGTAACCATTCCTGGAACACAATTCATTTGGGCTCTAAAGTGTGGCATGTAAGCAGAGTGTAAAACGTCTTGCGAACGAAATTTAAAATGAACTTTTCTACCTTTTGGTAAATACAATTCTGTTACTTGTTTATCGTCGGCAGCGTTTTTATCTGTCATATCTACACCTAAAATGTTGATACCTTTTATGTAGTTTACGTTTCCTAAACCTAGTGTATTGTCTTCTCCTGCATAACGTGCATCCCATCGAAATTGTTGCGAATAGACTTCAATAACGATTGCCTCATCATCAGATAAATCCATAACATTGTTCCATTGCCACAAACCATAACCAATTAAACCCACCAAAACAATGGCTGGAGTAATTGTCCAGATAAATTCTAATTTATGGCTATCTGCATAGAATTTTGCTTTTCTATCTTTACTTCCTCTATATTTAAAAGTGAAATAAAAGATAAGAAATTGCATGATAAATTGTACAATTCCAATTAACCAAAAGGTAATGTTGAATAAATTATCGTCGTGTTCTCCTTCAATAGAGGCAGATTCTGGTAGCATTATTACGTTCATGAAAATTAAACAGTAGATCATCATAGCATATAAAAAAGCCATAAAACCAATAGCAAATTTTCCTTGAGCAGCATTATCATTATCGTTGGCAATAGAACTTCTAAAGTTCATAATTCTGGTAATTTGCCAAACACTTACACCGATTGCAACACCTATAAAAATATAAAATAGAGCTAGCATATTTATCTTGTCTTAATTTTTAATTAATTATTTATTAATGATGATCTGCGGATCCTTCTCCTTTGTGTTCTATATTATAATAGTGAAAATGTTCACTTTCTTGCAAGAACGGATTTCCTAATGGTACAGCGTTTGCTTTTGCAAATGCACTAAATACTGTATATATAAATATTCCTAAGAAAAATAATAGTGCACTAATTTCTGGTATTCCAAAAAACCATTGACCACCAACTGTTGCAGGCATTACCATAATAAATACATCTACATAATGACCGCCTAATATTACAATACCTCCAATAATAACAAACCAAGGAACACTCTTAAAGTCGCTATTTAATAATAACAATACTGGAAACACAAAGTTCATAACAACCATTCCTAAAAACGGCAATTTGTATTCGTTAAATCTTGCTAAGAAATATGTAGTTTCTTCTGGAATATCTGCATACCAAATTAGCATAAACTGTGCGAACCATAAGTATGTCCAAAATACCGAGAAACCAAACATAAATTTTGCTAAGTCGTGAATATGGCTATCGTTAACTTTTGGCAAAGCTCCTTTTGAACGTAAATAAATGGTTACAAAAGCAATAATCGTTAAAGCGCTTACCAGTAATGTCGCCAAAACATACCAGCCAAATAATGTTGAGAACCAGTGTGGGTCTAATCCCATAATCCAGTCCCAAGACATCATAGATTCTGTAATCATAAAAATGAATAAGAATATTACAGAGGCATTATAGTTTTTCTTGTAGGTTTTAAATCCGTCGTTTGCAGTATCTTCTGCAATAGAATTTCTTCTAATAAACCATCTATATAAATTCCAAAGTAATAAATATACAACACTTCTTATTGCCCATCCAGGAACATTCATCCACCAAGATTTACCATCTACAATAGCATCGTAATTTTCGCTTGTAGGATCAAATGTACCAGGTGTCATCCAAGAAAACATATGGTTATAGTGCCCTACTGTTAGGCCTATAAAAACCAACATTAAAATAGATACTGGAACTAAATTTGCGGTAATTGCTTCCATTACTCTAAATAAAACAATAGACCAACCAGATTGTGCTACTCTTTGTGCAGCATAAAATGCCAATACTAATAAAGTAGTACCTAAGAAAAAGAATAAGGCTACATAAAAAGCAGACCAAGGTCTGTTTTGTAATTGGTGTAAAACGTGCTCTGCATGAGAATCGTCTCCATGAGCTCCATGAGCACTCATTTCTTTATCTATATTTCCAGTACCTGCATGAGAACCGCTTGTATCGTGTTCTTTAGTTGCTGAATGGCTTTTAACAACTTTATCATGAGACGTGCCATGAGTATTTCCATGAGATTGATTGGCTATAATTTCTTTAGCACTCTCAACGGTCATTTGAGATCCACTATAAAAGCTAAATGCAATACCTAAAGCTCCTAATACGATTAGTGCTAAAGAGAATATTTTTAATTTACCTGAGAATTGATACATATCTTTCGTATTCTTTCTTTTTGTAATTTATTTTAACAAATCTGCACGTAATGCTTCCACATATTGTACCACTTGCCAACGTTCTTTGTATGTTAATTGAGATGAGTGTGACCCCATTAAGTTTTTACCATGCATAATTACGTGGTATATACTCCCTTCTGTAATATCTCTATCTTTGTAGTTGGGTATTCCAGCAAATTTATCTGCTTCTACCAAATATCCATTTCCATCTCCTTTTTTACCATGGCAAGATGCACAGTAAATAGTGTACATTGCTTTTCCATTTTCTAAGTTTTCTTTTGTCTTTTCTAATGGATTTTTAAGCTCTGTTTTGGCTTGCTCATATCCTTCAGTTGTATCTGGTATATCGTATGCTGGAGCTCCACCTCTTGGAATTGTACCAGCCACTGGTTTCGAATTAACAGGGTTTCCATTTAAACCGTTTGCGGCGTCTGCATTGTAAGGTACAGATTCATACATATCTGGCATAAATTGTACTTGTGGTGTTCTTTTATTGCCACAAGACATAAAACTTGCGACAACTACTAAAGCGATAATTAATTTAAAATTCTTCATTATCTATATATTAGTGCTTGTCTACTATATTAATTTCTACAGCTCCTGTGTTTGTTAACAATTCTGTTAATTCAGCTTCGTTATTATGAACAGGTATTTCCATTAAAAAATGATCGTCTGTAGTTCGTGGGTCTGGATTTTCTGCTTCTTTAAATGGCCAAATTCTGCTTCTCATATAAAAAGTAATTACCATTAAGTGGGCTGCAAAAAACACCGTTAATTCGAACATAATTGGCACAAAAGCGGGCATGTTTGCCCACCAAGTAAAGTTTGGTTTACCACCAATGTCTTGTGGCCAATCGTTAATCATAATATAATTTGTTAACCAAATTGCGACTGATAAACCTGTAATTCCGTAAAGAAACGCAGTAATGGCCAATCTTGTTGGTGCTAAGCCCATTGCTTTGTCTAATCCATGAACTGGAAAAGGGCAAAATACTTCTTCTATATGATGGTGTTTTGCCTTTACAGCTTTTACTGCATCTAACAAAACTTCGTCATCGGTATAAAACGCGTGAATAACTTTTGATAATTCCATAATTATTCTTTTATATTTTTATCTGAAGAATCAACTTCAATAATTTTCTTTTCAGCAATAACAACTGTTGGTTTTGTTGGAATACCTTGTGCTAATCTCTTCTTGTAAAATTCACCAGAAGATTTTAAGATGGTTTTCACTTCTGCTTGTGCAATTACTGGGAATGTTCTTGCATATAATAAAAACAATACAAAGAAGAATCCAATGGTTCCAATAAAAATACCTACATCTACAAACGTTGGCTCAAAACGCCACCAAGTAGATGGTAAATGACCTTTACTTAACACAATCGCAATAATATCGAAACGCTCAAACCACATACCAATATTAATAAATATCGATATGATAAAAGACCATATAAAACTTCTTCTAATTTTCTTAAACCAAAGTAACTGTGGTGTTAAAATGTTAAAGAATAATAGTGAATAAAATGCCCATGCGTAAGGTCCTGTTGCTGCACCTACTGATAAATAGGTGTAGTTTTCGTAAGGCGATCCTGTGTACCAAGCTATAAAAAATTCTGTTGCGTAAGCTACTGCTACAATTCCACCAGTTAGAATAATTACAATGTTCATATATTCTACGTGTAAACGTGTAATATATTCTTCCATATTAGTAACCTTTCTCATAATACCTAATAATGTTTGTACCATTGCAAATCCTGAAAAGATTGCCCCAGCTACGAAATAAGGTGGAAAAATTGTTGAGTGCCAACCTGGGTTGATAGAAGTAGCAAAGTCCATAGATACAATTGTATGTACAGAAAGTACTAATGGTGTTGCTAAACCAGCCAATACCAAAGATACTTCTTCGAAACGTTGCCAATCTTTTGCTCTACCAGACCAACCGAATGATAATAAAGCATAAATTTTCTTTTGAAAAGGTTTTACAGCTCTATCACGAATCATTGCAAAATCTGGCAATAAACCTGTCCACCAGAAAACTAACGATACAGATAAATAGGTTGAAATTGCAAATACATCCCATAATAATGGCGAGTTAAAGTTTACCCAAAGAGAGCCAAACTGATTTGGAATTGGCATTACCCAATATCCATTCCATGGACGTCCCATGTGAATAATTGGAAACAATCCTGCCTGAAAAACGGCAAAAATTGTCATTGCTTCTGCAGAACGGTTAATGGCCATTCTCCATTTTTGACGGAATAATAAAAGTACTGCAGAAATTAATGTTCCTGCGTGACCAATACCAACCCACCATACAAAGTTGGTAATATCCCAAGCCCAACCGATGTTCTTGTTTAATCCCCAAACTCCAATACCTGTTCCAACTGTGTAAAAGATACATCCAAATCCCCAAAGCATTGCTGCTAAAGAAATATAAAATGCCATGTACCAATTCTTATTTGCTTTACCTTCTATAGGTTTTGCAATGTCTTCGGTAATATCGTGATAACTTTTATCACCTAATACTAAAGGTTCCCTTATGGGTGCTTCGTAATGAGACATATTTTATATCTTAAAATTTAATTACGCTTCGTTTGTATTTCTAACTTTCACTTGATATATTACATTAGGCTTCGTTTGAAGATAATCTAATACATTGTAAGCTCTTTTGTCTTTTGCTAATGTAGCTACTTGGTCTTCTTTGTTATTTACATCTCCAAAAACCATAGCTCCTGTTGTACAAGCGGAAGAACAAGCTGTTTCAAACTCATCTGTATTTACTTTTCTTCCTTCTTTTTTCGCTTTTAAAATGGTTGCTTGTGTCATTTGAATACACATCGAACATTTTTCCATAACTCCTCTTGAACGAACTACCACATCTGGATTTAATACCATCTTACCATATTCGTTATTCATATTAAAATCGAACTCGTTATTATTTGCATAATTAAACCAGTTAAAACGACGTACTCTATATGGACAGTTGTTTGCACAATATCTTGTACCAACACATCTGTTATATGCCATTTGGTTTTGACCTTGACGACCGTGTGAAGTTGCTGCAACTGGACACACAGTCTCACAAGGAGCGTGGTTACAGTGCTGACACATCATTGGTTGAAAAGTAACTTCAGGATTTTCTGCTTCGGTTTCTAATGCTTCATACATTTCGCCTCTACTTAACCCTATTTTTTTTGCTTCTTCTCTTGTTTCTACTTCAGAAGAGTAATATCTATCTATACGCAACCAATGCATATCTCTACCAACTCTTACTTCGTTTTTACCTACAACTGGCACATTGTTTTCTGCATGACAGGCAACCACACAAGCACCACAACCTGTACAAGAAGTTAAATCGATAGATAAATTAAAATGATGCCCAATTTCTCTATTGTGCTCGTCCCATAAATCTATCGTATTTGCTTCTACCTCTTTGTGGTCGTAAGAAACATATGCTGGTTTATTCCATCCATGATGATGATCTTTAGGATCTACAGTTTTATAGTCTTTTAGAGACGTTACTTTTAAAATATCGTGACGACCCGCAATTGTTTTTTGTACTTGTGTACAAGCAAATTTATGCGTTCCAGACACTTTCTCTACTTTTACATTGTATTGAATGTTATTACCACCTTTGTACAAAGGATATGCATTAACACCCACTTGCATTTCTTCTTTTAAACCAAAAGTTTTTCCGTAACCTAATGCCAAACCTACAGAGCCTTTTGCTTGACCTGGTTGCACCATAACAGGAACTACCACTTCTGCACCATTTACGGTTACTTTCGCATAATTTCCATTAATGGCTCCATTGTCTTTTACAGGATTAGAAAAACCTATTTCTTTAGCATCTGCCATAGAAATGGTTAAGTAATTATCCCAAGATGCTCTTGTAATTGGATCTGGAAACTCTTGTAACCAAGGATTGTTCGCTTGCTTACCATCTCCTAAACCCGTTTTTGTATATAAATTTAACTCCATTCCAGAAGGAGTGGTGTTCATTTTTAAAATTCTTGCTGCTTCTGCAATTGAAACCTCTTTTGGGGCTTCTACAGCATCTTCAGTAGCAACTGCTTCTTTTTGAAAGAAACCATTGTGTAGTGCTTTGTTCCAAGAACTACCTCCTAAAATTTCTGCAGACCAAAAAGATTTTAAATAATCGTAATAAGAAGTTGCGTTTCCAGACCATTTTAATAACGTGTCTTGAAATTGACGTGTTTTAAATAATGGCTGAATTGTAGGTTGCATTAAGCCGTAATTTCCTTCAGAAAAATTAGTATCTCCCCAAGATTCTAAGAAATGTGTTGCAGGTAATGCATAATCCATTGCGTTTACAGTTGCATTGTTTTCGACAGAAATAGCAACTTTTAGCGATACATTTTTTAATGCTTCTGCAAAAGCAGTTCCGTTTTCTAAACTGTAAACTGGATCTACATTATAAGTAATTAAACCTCCTATTTTTCCAGATTTTGCCTCTGAAACTAATTTTTGAACTTGCTCGTAATTTCCTTGACGGATATTTAATGAGTTATTAGTATCTAAAATTTCGCTATTTAAAGCTCTATTTATTGCTAAAGAAATTAATTGCGCATTGATATCATTCACGCCAGTCATAACAACTGCTTTAGAACCTGACTTCTTTAATTCTTGTGCTATTTTTTGAATTTCAACATCAATAGGTGTTGCTTTAGAAGCTACTCCTTCTTTTGTAATTGCGTTGTATAGATTAATTAAAGCAAAAACAACATCAGATGGTTTTGCAACAATACGCTTGTCTGCATTTGCACCTGTTAAAGACATATTACTCTCCACTTGAATGTGGCGAGACATTTTTCCTGTTTCTGGTTTTCTACCTTGTATGTATGCTTTTTCGAATCCTCCGTGAAAATCTCCTAAGAAATCTGCTCCGAAAGAAACGATTGTTTTTGCATTTTCTAATTTGTAGTTAGGCAGCGCTCTTTTACCATACATTGCTTCGAATGCATCTACAGCTGCAGCTTCAGAAACTGCATCGTACACAACATGAGAAATGTTTGGATGTGCTACTATAAGGTCTTCGACAATTTTGGTTGTTGACGGACTTGCCATTGTTCCTGTTAATAAAACTACTGGTTTTGCAGCTTCTTTTAATTTTAACAATTCTACACCTATTTCTTTATCTGCATCTGCCCAAGAAATGGCTTTTCCGTTTTTAGAAGGCTCTTTTAAACGAAGTTTTTCGTCATATAAAGATAAAACAGAAGCTTGTACTCTTGCACTTGTAGTTCCATTTGCCTCTTTATTTGGCATAATTTGAATTGGACGACCTTCTCTTGTTTTTACTAAAATATTCGCAAAATCGAAACCGTCTGCTATAGAAGTAGCATACCAATCTGCAACTCCAGGAATAATATCATTTGGTTTTACAACGTATGGAATGGACTTGATAACAGGTCCTTCGCAAGCTGCTAATGAAGCTGCAGCTGTTGTAAAGCCAACATATTTTAAGAAATCTCTACGAGATGTAGAAGAATTCTCTAATGTTTCTTTATCACCTAAAAAATCGTCTGTAGGAATATTTTCTACAAATTCATTTTTACCCAGCGTTTCAACAACAGAACTACCTTTTAGTTCTTCAACACTTTTCCAGTATTTTTTGTTTGAAGCCATTTATGCTTTTATTTAATGATTGAAAGATTTAAAAAACCTTTTAATTATAATTAATAATGACATTTACCACACTCTAACCCACCCAACTGAGAAATTGTAACTTGCTCTGTGCCATACTTTTCTGCCAATTGTTTATGAATTTTCTCGTAATAATCGTTATTTTTTAAATCTACCTTTGTTTCTCTATGACAGTCTATACACCAACCCATTGTTAATGGAGAATATTGGTATAATTCTTCCATTTCCTGAACAGGTCCATGACATTTTTGACAAGCAATTCCTGCAACTGTTACATGCTGAGAGTGATTATAGTAAACAAAATCTGGTAAATTATGAATTTTAACCCATTTGATTGGTTTTTCTTCTCCTGTATATTCTAATATATCTGGATCCCAACCTGCAGCCTTGTAAACTTTAGCAATTTCTAAATCTAATTCTGCTTTTCCTAAAACAACACCGTCTTCTAATTCTACTACTGTATTTTCTGCGACTTCAGAAATATTTTTATGACAATTCATACAAACATTTACAGAAGGAATTCCTGAATGTTTACTGTGTTTTGCTGAAGAGTGACAATATTGACAGTCGATTTTATTGTCTCCTGCGTGAATCTTGTGCGAAAATGCAATTGGCTGAATTGGCTGATACCCTTCATCTACCCCTATTTGGAACAAAGCACCAAAAACAAAATAAGCACCAACTAAAAGTAAAAAGATCGTTCCTAAAACTTTTAAGAAAGTATTTTTCTTAACACCAACCCATAGTTCTTGCAAATCTCTTTTTAAATTCGATTGTACTTCTGGCGTTTTATTTCCTTTTAGCTCACTTACTTGTTTTAACAAGCTGGCAATCATTAAAAAAGCTACTACAATTGCAGCTGCCAATAAGTAAATTAACCATTCTGGAGCACTTCCTGTAGGAGCGCCTGTAGCTACACCTTCTGCAACAACTGGGGCTTTTTTAATTTCTCCAACGGTTGTGTAGTATAAAATATCATTTATATCTGCATCAGATAACTGCGGAAAAGCAGTCATGTTAGATCCATTATATTCCTCGTAAATTTCAATTGCTTGTTTATCTCCAGAAGCTCTTAGTTCTGCATTATTTTTAATCCAAGCTATCAACCAATCATTTTCTCTTCGATCTTCTACATTTCCTAAAGCTGGCCCTACTAATTTCTTGTCTAATTTATGGCAAGAAGCACATAGAGATTTAAATAATGCTTTTCCTCTTTTTTGACGAGCTTCGTCCATATCTTGCGAATACGAAGAAATGCTAAATGCAAAAAATAAAAGTAATGTAAGTCCTTTAAGGAACAATGAAGTTAGGCTACTGTGCAATGCTACACTTTTCATATTTACAAACTATAATTTTAGTAATGTGTATAAATTCGCTCAAAAAAACATGATTTTTGAACAGTTGCACAAAAGTACTACATATTGCCAAATTCTGAAAAGCTAAAGGAACGTTAAATATTAATTTATAATAATTCTAAATAAGTATTTTATTCAATTTATTCTTAATGAAGTCGTTATTTTTGTAGAAAGATTTTAATCTATGAAAAATACATTATTCTTAAAGATATTATTTGTGAGTTTGTTTTTTGGTACGACCACCTTGTCTGCACAAAATGCTACGAACAGCAGCGAAGAAATTAAACGTCTTATCGAAAAAAAAAGAGATTATGATAAAGTTGTAGGTTTTGGGTATAAAATTCAAATTTACAATGGTAAAGAAACCACTGCTAAAAGAAAACAAGCACAATTTAAAATACTGTATCCTAGAGTGTATTCTAGATTGGTGTATAATGCTCCTGAATGGAAAGTACAAGTTGGAAACTATAAAACGAAATTAGATGCAGATAGAGCACTTCTAATTTTTCAAGAAGAGTTTTCTGGAATTATTGTTGTTCCAATGGGAAAGTAGTATTTAGTATTTAGTATTTAGTATTTAGTATTTAGTATTTAAAAGCTGATTTTTTTTCTGATACTAGGCAAACAAAAAAACCGAAATTCTTACGAATTTCGTTTTTTTTGTTTGTATGAAAAAATGGGTTTACTTCAACTTCTTTTTAACAGCTACTTCTTTGTAAGCTTCTATTAAATCGCCTTCTTGAATGTCGTTGTAATTTTTAATTTGAAGTCCGCAATCGTATCCTTTTGCTACTTCTTTTACATCGTCTTTAAAACGTTTTAATGATGATAATACTCCGTCGTGAACTACAATTCCATCTCTAATAACTCTCACTTGAGAGTCTCTAAAGATTTTACCAGATATTACCATACAGCCTGCAATGTTACCTACTTTAGAAATTTTATAAACTTCTCTAATTTCTACATTTCCTGTAACTTCTTCTTTCATTTCTGGAGATAGCATTCCTTCCATGGCATCTTTCAGGTCGTTGATTGCATCGTAAATAATAGAGTAGGTTCTAATATCTACTTCTTCTCTATCTGCAACAGCTCTTGCATTTCCTTGCGGACGTACATTAAACCCAACAATAATTGCATCTGAAGCTGTTGCTAGTAAGACATCACTTTCTGTAATGGCTCCAACACCTTTGTGTAATATATTTACTTGAATTTCTTCTGTAGATAATTTTTGGAAAGAATCTGTTAAGGCTTCTACGGAACCATCTACATCTCCTTTTAAGATAATGTTTAATTCTTTAAAGTCTCCTAACGCTATTCTACGCCCAATTTCTGCTAATGTTAATGTTTTTTGAGTTCTTACAGACTGCTCGCGTTGTAATTGAGAACGTTTAGAGGCAATTTGTTTTGCTTCTCTTTCGTCATCGAAAACAACAAACTTGTCTCCTGCTTGTGGCGCGCCATCTAATCCTAAAATAGATACTGGTGTAGATGGCCCTGCTGTTTGCAAATTATTTCCTTTATCGTCGAACATTGCTTTTACTTTACCACTGTGTTTCCCAGCTAATAAGTAATCTCCGATTTTTAACGTTCCTGCTTGCACTAAAATAGTGGTTACATAACCTCTACCTTTGTCTAATAGTGCTTCTACTACTGCACCTACAGCGTTTTTGTTAGGATTCGCTTTTAGTTCTAAAATTTCTGCTTCTAATAAAACTTTTTCTAGTAATTCAGGAATTCCTTCTCCTGTTTTTGCTGAAATATCTTGCGACTGAATGTTTCCACCCCATTCTTCAATTAACAAGTTCATTTGAGATAATTGTGTTTTTACATTATCTGGATTCGCATTTGGTTTGTCTATCTTGTTAATTGCAAATATAATTGGCACTCCTGCTGCTTGCGCGTGAGAAATTGCTTCTTTGGTTTGTGGCATTACATCATCGTCTGCTGCAGCTACAATAATTACTAAATCTGTTACTTGTGCACCACGTGCTCTCATGGCTGTAAAGGCCTCGTGACCTGGTGTATCTAAAAATGCAATTTTTTGGTCGCCAACATTTACAGAATACGCTCCAATGTGTTGCGTAATTCCTCCACTTTCGCCTTCAATTACATTTGCTTTTCTAATATAGTCTAATAAAGAGGTTTTACCATGATCTACATGCCCCATTACTGTAATAATTGGTGCTCTTGTTATTAAATCTTCTGGTTTGTCTTCTACTTCTTCGATAGATTCTTCTACTTCTGCGCCAACAAATTCTACTTTATGATTGAATTCTTCTGCAACAATAACTAATGTTTCTGCATCTAAACGCTGGTTCATGGTTACCATCATTCCTAAAGACATACATGCAGATATGATGTCTGTTACAGGTACATCCATCATTGTAGCAACTTCACTTACGGTAACAAATTCTGTTACTTTTAAGATTTTGCTATCTAATGCTTGTGCTTCTAATTCTGCTTCTGTGTGCTCTCTGTGCGCTTCTCTTTTGTTTCTACGGTATTTTGCACCTTTTCCTCTAGAAGATTTTCCTTGCAGTTTCTCAAGAGTTTCTCTTACTTGCTTTTGAATTTCTGCTTCTGTTGGTTCTTCTTTTTTAACGGCTGGTCTTGTGTTATTTCCTCTTCCTTTATAACCTCCTCTAGCTCCTCCTGAGCCTCTGTTTGGTAATGGTCTTCCTACGCCACCTCCACTTGGTTTGCTAATGCGCTTGCGTTTCCTTTTTGAATCTGAATTTGTATCTTTTTTAGCTTCTGGTTTTTTCTTTTTGGGTTTTTCGAATTGTTTTAAATCGATTTTCTTACCTGTAAAGTTGGGGCCATCTAATTTTTTATACTGCGTTTTTATTGCTTCTGCATTTTCTGCAGTAATTTCTTTTGGTGTTTCTTCTTTTTTAGCTGATACTGTATTTTCTTTTTTTGGAACTTCCTTTTTTGGAGTTTCTTTTGTTATTTTAGAAACGACCTTTAATCCTTTTAATTTTGGTACTTCTGCCTTAATTATTTCTTCTTTTGGCTTTTCTGCAACAACCTCTTTCTTAGGTTCTACTGCTTTTGGAGCTTCTTCTTTTGGCTTTTCTGCAACAGTTTCTTTTTTCTCTGTAGGTTTTTTTCCAATAGTATCGATATCGATTTTACCTACTTTTTTTAACTCTAGCTTTGTTGCTTTTGCTTTTAAAATTTCTTCTTTCTTAGCTTCTTCGGCTTTTTTACGTTCTTGTTTCGCTTCAAGCTCTGCACGAATAGCTTCTTTTTCTTTTCGCTTTTCTTCACCAACTTCTTTAGATGCTGCTTTTTTACTGGCATCTGTTTGGAAGCCATCTAGTAAGACTTGATAGACATCTGCAGAAATTTTAGTGGTGGGTCTCGATTCTATTTCATGACCTTTATCCGCCAAATATTCTACTGCTCTATCTAGAGAAATGTTTAATTCTCTTAAAACCTTATTAAGCCTCGTTGTTTTGCCTTCAGACATATATTATTTTTTAGCCTTTAATTTTTGTAAAAATATGCTTTTTTACGTTACTCTTTAATTTTTAACTATTCTTCGAATTCTTCTTTTAGAATTCTCTGCACATCTAAAATAGTTTCTTCTTCTAAATCGGTTCTTTTCACCAATTCTGCAACACTTGTTTCTAATACGCTTCTTGCGGTATCTAAACCAATGTTTTTGAATTCTTTAATAATCCAATCTTCTATTTCGTCTCCAAATTCTGTTAACTCTACGTCTTCTTCTTCTAAACCTTCTCTTTGAACGTCTATTTCGTAACCTGTTAACTCACTTGCTAAACGAATATTTACACCCCCTCTACCTATTGCTTTCGAAACTTCTTCTGGCTTTAAAAGTACGTTTACACGTCCTTTTTTACCATTTTTTTCTTCTTCGTACATTTCTATTTCCATTGAAGTTACTTTTGCAGGACTTAAGGCTCTTGAAATAAACAATTGTTCGTTTTTGGTATAATTAATAACATCTATATTTTCGTTTCCTAATTCACGCACAATGCCATGAATTCTTGATCCCTTTACCCCTACACAAGCTCCAACAGGGTCTATTCTATCGTCATAAGAATCTACTGCTACTTTTGCTTTTTCTCCAGGTATTCTAGCAACGCCTTCAACTGTAATTAATCCGTCGAAAACTTCTGGAATTTCTTGCTCGAATAATTTATTTAAAAATAGTGGCGAGGTTCTAGACATAATAATTGCTGGTTTATTGCCTCTTAATTCTACGGTTTTTATAACGCCTCTTACAGAATCTCCTTTTCTAAAGAAATCTGAACGAATTTGCTCGCTTTTTGGCAATACAATTTCATTTCCATCGTCATCTAACAAAATAATTGCATTGTGACGAATGTGGTGCACTTCTGCACTATACAGTTCGCCTTCTAATTCTTTAAAATGTTTAAAGATATTTGTACTGTCGTGCTCGTAAATTTTAGAAATTAGGTTTTGACGCAATGCCAAAATAGCTCTTCTTCCTAAATCGATTAGTTTTACTTCTTCTGAAACATCTTCGCCAATTTCGAAATCTGGCTCGATTTTTCTTGCTTCGCTTAATTCTATTTCTTCATTATCATCTTCAGACATGCCGTCTGCAACTACAACTCTATTTCTCCAAATTTCTAAATCTCCTTTATCTGGGTTTATAATGATATCGAAATTATCATCGGACCCAAACTTACGTTTTAAAGCAGCTCTAAATACTTCTTCTAAAATAGACATTAAGGTTACCCTGTCTATACTTTTATTATCTTTAAATTCTGAAAACGAATCAATTAACGCTATATTTTCCATTACATTTTTGGCTTAAAATACAATCTTCACTTTTGCTTCTTTAATATCTTTATACTCTATTGTTGCTGTTTTTTCTACAGTAACTTTTCCTTTACCTACTGGTTTTGGTTCTCTTGCTTTCCATCGCAAAACAATTTTATCTTTATTTGCTTCTGTTAAAATTCCTTCTAATTCTTCTTCCGCAGTTTTAACTTTTAATATTCTATTGATGTTCTTTTTATACTGCCTCTTATCTGTTAACGCATTAGAAATATCTGGCGTAGAGACTTCCAACGAATAATCTTCCTCTTCTCTATCTAAATTATTATTTATATTTCTACTAATTCGAATACATTCGCTTAAAGGAACGCCATGATCTCCATCTACCAAAACCTGAATTTTATTGTTTTCTGAAATTGATAAATCGATTAAAAAAAGCGACTCGTTAAGTGCCAATGCTTCGTTTACTAGGTCTTTTACTATTTTTTGATCCATCTTAATCCTTAAAATAAAGTATAAAAAGAGGGGACTTTAAGTCCCCTACAATCCTCCATTTACAATAAATTTCGATGCAAATATACGAATTGTTTATGATTTACCAAAGCAACTCTAATTCATTATTTTTTTGTAACTTTAGATATCAGCAAATTAACTTCTTAAAATATCGACTTATGAAAAAAATTTTAGTGCCTATCGATTTTTCTAAACCGTCTGAATATGCTGCAAAAATGGCTGCAAAAATTGCCAAAAAAGCCAAGGCTACTGTGTATTTAATACATATGATAGAATTGCCTACTGGAGTTATAGACATGGGTTCTGGTAGTAAATTTAGCATTCCAGAAAGCATGTTGTACCTAAGAAAAACTAGAGAAAAAGTTTTGGATTTTAAAAAATCTTTTTTTTCTGAAGACATTCCTGTTGAATATTTTATAAAACTAAACACGCCTTTTGATGGTATTAAAAAATATGCTGATAAAATTGATGCCGATTTAATAATTATGGGATCCAAGGGGCATTCTGAATTTGAAGAAATAATTATTGGATCTAACACCGAAAAAATTGTAAGAACCTCTAAAACACCTGTAATTGTTGTAAAAAAAGATTCTAAAAAATTTAAATTGAAGAATTTAGTCTTTGCCTCTAACTTTAAAGAAGACAACAAAGAAGTGTTTGCTAAATTTTTAGATTTTGCGAATGCTTTTGATAGTAAAGTGCATTTATTAAAAATAAATACGCCTTCTAATTTTGAAAGTACTGCAAATACAAAACAAAAAGTAAAAAATTTTATAAAAGAGTATAATTTACCCAAACACTCTATAAATGTATATAATGATACTTCTGTTGAGGAAGGAATTATTAATTTTTCTAAAGAAAAAAAAGCCGATTTGATTGCTTTAAGCACACATGGCAGAAGTGGAAT
The DNA here is from genome assembly GCF_017498485.1 of Polaribacter batillariae. Taxonomy (NCBI): domain Bacteria; kingdom Pseudomonadati; phylum Bacteroidota; class Flavobacteriia; order Flavobacteriales; family Flavobacteriaceae; genus Polaribacter; species Polaribacter batillariae. The sequence continues at coordinate 1,517,600 of NZ_CP071795.1, forward strand.
TTCGCATTTATTTACGGCAAGTGTTACCAAAAACCTATCTAAAAAGGCTTTAAAACCAATGTTTACTGTAAAGGTTTAGGATCGTTATTACACAAAAATTCACGAACTTTATAGATTGACATACTATGTTTTGTTTAAAATTCTAGTTTTACAACTATTCTCTAAACTTCGTTTGCTATTTTCAATTAAAATAGATTTTAATTTTAGTAAAACTCGAACTCACAAACACTTGATTTTAAAATAATAATGTTTTTATATACAATTTTTCGACCTCAGGTTCGTAAGGTTTTGTTTGTTGCTAAATACACTTTCGTCTAAATTTGTTTGGAAGATTTGTTTATCTTCGAAATAAAAATAACCACAGATGTTTCGAATAATTTGGATTGTACTCTTTTTTGCTGTTTTAATTTGGTCTGCCATAAAACCTTATGATTATTTTACTTGGTTTCTAGAGGTTTTGCCTGCGATAATTGGTTTTATCGTTTTATGGCAAACAGAAAAATCGTTTCCATTAACACGTTTGGTGTATATTTTAATTTTAATTCATTGTATTATTTTAATGGTTGGCGGACATTATACTTATGCAGAAGTTCCTCTTTTTAACACTATAAAAGATCTGTTAGATATGTCTAGAAACAGTTACGATAAAGTGGGGCATTTAGCACAAGGATTTATTCCTGCAATGATTGCCAGAGAAATTTTTATCAGAAAAAAAATAATAAATTCTAAAGCGTGGGAAAATTTTTTAATTGTAATGTTTTGTTTAGGTTTTAGTGCTTTTTACGAATTAATTGAATGGTTTGTTGCTGCCTTCTCTGGAGAATCTGCAGCAGATTTTTTAGGAACACAAGGCTATGTTTGGGACACACAATCTGACATGGCGTTGGCTTTATTAGGGGCCATTTTAGCATTGCTTACTTTAAGTAAAGTCCATAATAAGCAACTAAAAAAGTTAAACAATAAAGTGTAATACCATTTCTTGTTTGAAATTACGGTAAGATAAAACAAGAAATGGTATAATAAGTTTTGCTTAAGGCAATTATTTTCTTTTAAATGTATTGCTACAAAATATAATCTGTACTAATAAAATTAGATGCTTTTTTATCTAACAATTCTTGTAAAATAGCATTATTATACGCTGTATCTTTAGATGCAACAAAAGTTCTAATTGAGAACGAACGCAAAGCATCGTGTACACTTAAAGTTGCTACGGCAGAATCTTTTCTACCTGTAAAAGGATATACATCTGGCCCTCTTTGTGCAGCACTATTTAAGTTTACTCTACACACTAGGTTTACCAAAGTATCAATTAACGGTGCTAAGGTTTTTACTTCACTACCAAAAACACTTACTTGCTGTCCATAATTAGATGCAGCCATATCGTCTAAAGGTTCTTGAATGTTTTTAAATGAAACTACTGGAATTACAGGACCAAATTGTTCTTCTTCAAAAACTCTGGAATCTTTAGAAACGGGATACAAAACTGCTGGGAAAATATAATTTTCGGTAGTTTCTCCTCCTTTTTTATTGATAATTTTTGCGCCTTTTTCAATAGCATCGTCAATTAATTCTTGAATGTATGCAGGTTTTCCTACTTCTGGTAATGGGGTTAATTTTACATCATCTTCCCAAGGATTTCCAAATTTTAAAGCATCTACTTTTGCTGCAAAACGCTTATTAAATTCATCTACAATATGCTCATGCACATATACTATTTTTAATGCTGTACAACGTTGTCCGTTAAACGAAGTTGTACCAGAAATACATTCTGAAATTGCCAAATCTAAATCGGCATCTGGCAACACAATTGCTGGGTTTTTAGCTTCTAAACCTAATACCAAACGCAATCTATTTTTCTGCGGATGATTCGCCTGAATTGCATTGGCAGATTTACTGTTTCCTATCAATGCTAAAACATCTACTTTACCCGTTTTCATAATTGGTGTTGCCAAAACTCGACCTCTACCATAAATAATGTTTACAACTCCTGCAGGAAAACTATTTTGAAACGCTTCCAATAAAGGCGATAATAATAAAACTCCGTGTTTTGCTGGCTTAAAAATGGCTGTATTTCCCATAATTAAAGCAGGAATTAACAATGCAAATGTTTCATTTAAAGGATAATTGTAAGGCCCTAAACACAAAACCACTCCTAAAGGTCCTCTTCTAATATGTGCATGAACTCCGCTATTTTTTTCGAACTTTGCAGAATTTCTGTCCATTTGTTTGTAATCTTCAATCGTGTCGTAAATATATTCTACAGTTCTATCGAATTCTTTTTCAGAATCTGGCAACGATTTACCTATTTCCCACATTAGCAATTTTACAATTTCTTCTCTTTTGGTTTTCATTTGAACCACAAACTTTTCCATCGCAGCAATTCTACTTTCTACTTTCATCGTTGGCCATAAACCTTGCCCTTGGTCGTATGCTTTTAAAGCTGCATTTAAAGCATCTATCGCTTCATTTTCAGTTAAATTTGGTACAGTTCCTAATAAAGTTGGTTTATATTCTTTTGTTGATGAAATTGTTGAGTAAACATCTGCATTTGTGCCTTTCCATTCTTTTAATTCACCACCAATTAAATAGGTATTTTGGTTTACAAGTGATGTGATTTTATATTCGTTCGGAATTTCTTTAAAAGTATTCTTCATAAGTTGAAATTTAAAAATTTGTCTAAGATATTGATTGATTTTACTGTAAATATTTAGACCTATTTACGTATCAAAATTAACTAAAAATTACCGTAAAACGTTCTGTTTCTATCTTAAAAGACGAAAAGGATTTCGGTAATTGTATGTTACAAGAGGTTTAAACCTCTTATTAAAAAGCATCTTCTATTCTACAACACATTTTATTAATAATATCTTGCAAAATATCTTTATGTGGTGGTAGTTTGTGCTTTCTTCTATTAGTCTGTATATATTGGATCGTATTGTTAAGTTGTATTTCTGATGTAATTTCTTTTGGTGCACTATATTTTTGTTGCCATAAAGGTTTATTCTTTTTTCCTCCTACAACAAGGGGTTTAAATCCCTTGCTTTTATTCAAAATAAATGAAGTTCTTCCTTTTATCTTCTGCATTATTTTTGAAATATCATCGATATCACAAACCAACAACAAATGAATATGATCTGAACAAATATTAAAAGCCAACAGTTTTAAATGATCTTCTTTTACAATTTCTGAAATTGTTTGTGCAACTAATAATTCTTCTTCCTCTGTAAAATAGATAATTTTTGGATATGGATTTGTGCCCATTTCTCTTCGTTCTCGAACTTTAAACCTTATCATTCTTGATGAAGTTCTGCTGTCGTGAATTGCTGTTGTTATATGATATGGTTTTTCGTTCATCCCTATAGCAAGGGGGTTAAACCCTTTGTTGTGTTGCGATCTGTTATTTTATTACACCAAAAACTGAAACAAATCTGGTTTGTCATTTAAATACTCTCCAAAGAAGTTACGTTCTTTCATTCGGTTGATTAATGGTGCCAAATCTGCAGATGTTTTTAATTCTAAGCCCACTACTGCTGCGCCATTTTCTCTATTTGTTTTTTTGGTATATTCAAAATGAGTAATATCGTCATTAGGTCCTAGAATTTCTGCCACAAATTCTTTTAAAGCTCCTGCTCTTTGTGGAAATTTAACAATAAAATAGTGTTTTAAGTTCGCGTATAATAAGGCACGTTCTTTAATTTCTGCAGTTCTTGTAATATCGTTATTACTTCCACTGACTACACAAACTACATTTTTTTCTTTTATATCCTCCTTAAAAAAATCTAAGGCAGCAATACTTAAAGCGCCTGCTGGCTCTACAACAATGGCGTCTTTGTTATATAAATCTAAAATAGTCTGACAAATTTTACCTTCTGGAACTGTAATGACATCGTGCAGGTTTTGTTGGCAAATTGCAAAGTTTAAATCTCCCACTTTTTTTACTGCAGCGCCATCTACAAAAGCATCTATTTTTTCTAAAAAAGTGTTTTCTTTATTTCTAATAGATGTTAACATAGAAGGTGCTCCTTCTGGTTCTACTCCGATTATTTTTGTGTTTGGAGACAAATTTTTAAATACAGATGATAATCCCGCAGACAACCCACCACCACCAACTGGAACAAAAACATAATCGATTTTTACATCGGTTTGATTTAATATTTCCCAACCAACTGTGGCTTGACCTTCTATTACTTTTTTATCATTAAAAGGATGAATAAACACTTTCTTTTTAAAATCGCATTCTAATGTTGCTGCATTAAAAGCATCATCGAAAGTATCGCCTTCAATAACCACATCTATAAAATCTTCGCCAAACATTTTTACTTGGTTAATTTTTTGATTTGGCGTTGGCGAAGGCATAAAAATAGTACCTTTTATCTGCAGCAATTTACAAGACAAAGCAACGCCTTGTGCATGATTTCCTGCACTTGCACAAACAATTCCTCGTTGTTTTTCGTCGGCATTTAAAGAGGCCATTTTATTATAAGCTCCTCTAATTTTATAAGAACGTACAACTTGCAAATCTTCTCTTTTAAACAAAATATTGGCATCGAATTCTTTAGAAAGATTAATATTCGCATTTAATGGCGTTTTATACGCAACACCTTCTAATTTTTTAGCAGCAGCTTTTATGTTTTTTAAACTTGGAAAATAAATTTGTTTTGTTTGCATCTTTTAAAAATAAAAGACCCTTCAGGTTTTTAGAGCCTGAAGGGTCTGAAAAAATATATTATTTAATTTTTCTTAAACTTCAGATTTTATTACTTTCATTGCTGTCATTGAAGCTCTTAATTTTGCCCCAATTTTTTCTACAGGATGATTTCTAATAATACTATTAATTCGAATTAATTCTTGATTATCTACTTCATTAGAATCTGAAAATTTCTTTCCAATAATATCGGTATCTACTGTTTTCATAAAGTTGGCCAATAAAGGCTTACAAGCATGGTCGAATAAATAGCAACCGTATTCTGCGGTATCAGAAATTACACGATTCATTTCATATAATTTTTTACGTGCAATGGTGTTTGCTATTAATGGAGTTTCGTGCAAAGATTCGTAATATGCAGATGCATCTATAATTCCAGATTCTGTCATCGATTCAAAAGCCAATTCTACACCCGCTCTTACAAAGGCAACTAACAAAGTTCCGTGGTCGAAATATTCTTGTTCAGAAATTTCTTGATTGGTAATTTCTTGTTTTTCGAAAGCAGTTTCTCCTGTTGCTGCTCTCCAAGCTAATAAGTTTTTATCGTCATTTGCCCAATCTTCCATCATGGTTTTAGAGAAATGACCTGTCATAATATCGTCCATATGTTTTTGGAACAACGGACGCATAATGTCTTTTAACTCTTCGGAAATTCTAAACGCTTCTATTTTTGCAGGATTAGACAGCCTGTCCATCATATTGGTAATTCCTCCGTGCTTTAAGGCTTCTGTTACAGTTTCCCAACCATATTGAATTAATTTTGCAGCATAACTTGGTTCAATTCCTTTTTCTACCATTTTGTCGAAAGATAAAATAGCGCCTGTTTGTAACAAACCACATAAAATGGTTTGCTCTCCCATTAAATCGCTCTTTACTTCTGCCACAAAAGAAGATGCTAAAACACCTGCCCTATCTCCTCCAGTTGCAACTGCGTAAGCTTTTGCTTGTTCCCAACCTTTGTTTTCTGGGTCGTTTTCTGGGTGCACAGCAATTAAAGTGGGCACACCAAAACCTCTTTTATACTCTTCACGTACCTCTGAACCCGGACATTTTGGTGCTACCATAATTACGGTTAAATCTTTACGGATTTGCATGCCTTCTTCCACCACATTAAAACCGTGAGAATAGCTTAATGTTGCTCCTTTTTTCATTAAAGGCATTACCGTTTTTACAACGTTTGTATGTTGCTTGTCTGGGGTTAAATTTAGAACCAAATCTGCAGTTGGAATTAATTCTTCGTAATTACCAACCTTAAAATTGTTTGAAGTTGCATTTTTAAATGAATCTCTTTTTTGGTCGATTGCTGCTTGTCTTAAAGCGTAAGAAATATCTAAACCAGAATCTCTCATGTTTAAACCTTGATTTAAACCTTGTGCTCCACAGCCCACAATAACAATTTTCTTTCCTTTTAATGCGTTTACGCCATCTTCAAATTCTGAAGCGTCCATAAAACGGCATTTTCCTAATTGTTCTAATTTTTCTCTTAATGTTAATGTGTTAAAATAATTTGACATTTTTTTTATTTAGTTGTGTTTAATTCGAAAAGAGAAAAAAGAGTAGAGAATAAAGACTTATTGTGTTCGATAATCCGTCTAATTTCTTTGATCTATTTTCTCTATTCTATTTTTTTAGTTGTTGTATGTTTCTAATAGTGCAGAAATTTTCATTTCGTCTTTGGTAACTGCAATTCTTCCAGAACGCGTGTATTGCATAATTCCAAAAGGTTTTAATTCTCTGTGTAAAAGATCTATTTCTTCTTTTTTTCCTGATTTTTCTAAGACAAAAAACTCTTTGTTTACAGTAACGATTCTTGCGCTGCTTTCTTTAATGATATTTTGAATTTGACGTTCTTCAAATAATAAATCTGATTTTATTTTAAACAACCCAGAAATTTGATAAATAGTTTCTTCATCATCGTGGTAATAAGCTTTTATAACTTCTACCTGTTTTTCTATTTGGCCGATAATTTTCTTCACATTATCTTCGAGCATATTGGCCACAATTGTAAATCTAGAAACCCCTTCAATTTCCGAAGAAGAAATGTTTAAGCTTTCGATGTTAATACCTCTTCTTTGAAATATTGCTGAAACTCTATTCAACAACCCAATATTGTTTTCGGTATATACTGATATTGTATATAATTGTTCTTCTGTACTCATTACTCGTTCAAGGTTTAAAATTTAAAGTTTCAAAGTTGTTTACTCAAAACCCTAATCTTTGTTCTCTGTCTGTTTTCTCTACTCTATTTTTTTGTCTCCAAACTTCATATTCTCGGCTTACTCTAGCCTTACATCGGAAACACTTGCTCCAGAAGGCACCATTGGAAATACATTTCCTTCTTTTTCTACACATACTTCTAAGAAATACGCTTCTTTGCTCTCCATCATCTCTTTTACTGCTTCTTTTAAGTCTTCTCTTTTTACAACTTTTCTAGCTTTTAAATAATATCCTTCTGCAATGGCTACAAAATTCGGGTTTATCATTTCTGTAGATGCGTAACGTTTATCGAAAAACAACTGTTGCCATTGACGTACCATTCCTAAAAATTCGTTATTTAAAACTACCACTTTTACTGCTGCTTTTTGCTGAAAAATAGTGCCTAATTCTTGAATGGTCATTTGATATCCGCCATCACCAGAAATAGAAACCACTTCGCGTTCTGGACATGCCATTTTTGCCCCAATTGCTGCTGGTAAACCAAAGCCCATGGTTCCTAATCCGCCAGAAGTAATGTTACTTTTGGTCTTGTTAAAATCTGCATATCTACAAGCAATCATTTGATGCTGGCCAACATCTGTTACAATGGCAGCTTCTCCTTTACTTTGAATGTTAATTTCTTTAATTACTTCGCCCATGGTTAACCCTTCTTTGGTTGGATGGATGTCGTTTTTTATTACTTTTTCGTACTCAATGGCATATAAGTCTTTAAATTTTTGATGCCATTTTTTATGAGAGTTCTTATTGATTAAAGGTAAAATCGCTTCTAAAGTTACTTTGGCATCACCTAAAACAGCTACATCTGCTTTTACATTTTTATTTACTTCTGCTGGATCGATTTCGAAATGAATTACTTTTGCTTGCGTAGCATATTCGTCTAATTTTCCTGTAACTCTATCGTCGAAACGCATTCCAATGGCAATTAAAACATCGCATTCATTGGTTAATTTATTGGGTGCATAATTTCCGTGCATGCCTACCATACCCACATTAAATGGATGAGAAGTTGGCAATGCAGATGCTCCTAAAATTGTCCAAGCTGCAGGAATTTCTGCTTTTTCTACCAATGCTTTAAATTGCTCTTCTGCTTCGCTTAAAATAACTCCTTGCCCCAAACAATAAATGGTCTTTTTGCTTCATTTATTAATTTTGCGGCAGCTTCTAAAGAACCTTCTACGATTTTTGGAATTGGGGTATAACTTCTTATTTTCTCGCATTTTTTGTAACAAAAATCGAACTCTTCGAACTGTGCATCTTTTGTAATATCTACTAAAACCGGTCCTGGTCTTCCACTTTTTGCAATGTAAAATGCTTTCGCTAAAGCTTCAGGAATGTCTTCTGCTTTGGTTACTTGGCAATTCCATTTTGTAACGGGTGTAGAAATACCTACAATATCTGTTTCCTGAAAGGCATCGCTTCCTAATAAATGAGAAGGAACTTGACCAGTAATACAAACCATTGGTGTAGAATCTATCTGCGCATCTGCAATTCCTGTAATTAAATTGGTGGCTCCTGGCCCCGAAGTTGCAATTGCAACACCCACTTTTCCAGAAATTCTTGCAAAACCTTGTGCAGAATGTGTGGCTCCTTGTTCATGACGTGTTAACACATGATGAATTTTATCTTGATACTTATACAGTTCGTCATAAACTGGCATAATTGCACCTCCAGGATAACCATAAATAATTTTTACATCTTCGGCTATTAAACATCTTACAATTGCTTCGCTCCCAGAAATTCTCTCTGTAACTTTTGCTGATGTTTGCTTGTTTTGTATGGTTTGTGTTTCCATATGTTTTATTTTTTTTTGATGAAAAGAAAAGAATAAAGTTTTATAATTCTTGTCTTTTTTAGTCTTACTTCTTTTCTTTCTTAATTTATATACCTACAAGGTTTTTGAAACCTTGCGGGATGTTTTTAAAGCCTTTCTAGGTGTTTTACAAATCTGTGACACAACCTTTTGATGCAGATGCTACTGATTTTGCGTATTTATATAAAATTCCTTTTTTGTGTTTTAATGCTGGTGCTACCCATTTTGCTTTTCTTTCTGCTAATTCTTCATCAGAAATTAAAACATTTATAGAGTTGTCTTCTGCACTAATTCTTATCTTATCCCCTGTTTTTATTAAACCTATTGCACCTCCAGATTGTGCTTCTGGTGTAATATGACCAACTACAAAGCCATGAGTTCCTCCAGAAAAACGACCATCTGTAATTAATGCGACAGATTTTCCTAAACCTGCTCCCATAATTAATGATGTTGGTTTTAACATTTCTGGCATTCCTGGTCCTCCTTTTGGTCCCACATATCTAATAACGACTACATCTCCTTTTTCTACCTCTCCATTAGAAATTCCTGTATTTGCTGCTTGTTCACCATCATACACCACTGCTTTTCCTTCGAACAATAAACCTTCGTTTCCAGAAATTTTTGCAACTGCTCCTTCAGGAGCTAAGTTTCCGTAAATAATTTGAATATTTCCTGATGACTTTAACGCTTTATCTTTTGGATAAATAACATCTTGGGCTTCAAATTCTATAGCTTTTACATCTGCAAGATTCTCTGCTAAAGTTTTTCCTGTTACAGTTAAACAATCTCCATGTAAATAGCCATTGTCTAATAAATATTTCATAATTGCGGGTGTTCCTCCAACTCCATGTACATCTTCCATTAAGTATTTTCCAGATGGTTTTAAGTCTGCAATTAACGGAGTTCTATCTGAAACTCTTTGAAAATCTTCTAGAGTAAATTCGATATCTGCAGCGTGTGCAATTGCTAAAAAGTGTAATACTGCATTTGTAGAACCTCCTAAAGCGTTTACCAATGCAACTGCATTTTCTAACGATTTTTTAGAAATAATATCTAAAGGTTTTAAATCTAATTCTAATAAATTTTTAATGGCTAAAGCGGTTCTTTCTGCTTCAGACAATTTATTCGGGTTTTCTGCAGGAATAGATGAGTTGTAAGGCAATGCAAAACCCATGCATTCGATTGCAGATGCCATTGTGTTGGCTGTGTACATTCCGCCACAAGCGCCTGCTCCTGGAATGGCTCTTTTAATAATTTCTTTGTATTCTGCTTCGTCTATTTCTCCAGCAACTTTTTGCCCTAAAGCTTCGAATGCAGAAACAATATTTAATTTTCTTCCTTTGTAATTTCCTGATGCGATGGTACCTCCATACATCATAATTGATGGTCGATTTAAACGCAACATCGCAATAACGGCTCCTGGCATATTTTTATCGCAACCTACTACAGAAACCAATGCATCGTAACTTTGCGCATTCATTACGGTTTCTATGGAATCTGCAATAATATCTCTGGAAGCTAAGGAATAATTCATACCTGAGGTTCCCATTGAAATTCCATCTGAAACACCAATTGTATTAAAAACTAAACCTACTAAACCTGCAATTTTAGATTCCACTTTTACTTCTGCTGCTAAATTGTTTAAGTGCATGTTACATGGGTTTCCATCATAACCTGTACTTGCAATACCCACTTGTGCTTTGCTCATATCTTCGTCACTCAAACCAACTGCGTATAGCATTGCTTGAGATGCTGGTTGAGATTCGTCTTGTGTTAATCTTTTGCTGTGTTTATTTAATTCCATTTATTGTTTTGTTCGATTTGTTGACTAAATTACTGTGTTTTTACGTTTTTGTTGCATAATCTTTATTAAAAATCTTTAAATTCAGGTATTCGAAAGCATGCTTAACTTTTTGATTTTTAATTATTTAACTACTTCTTATTATGACGTTCAAAAACAGATAAATATTTCCATAAAAAAACCTTCCGTTTATAGGAAGGTTTGCTTTATAAAATATATAAATACTACTTCCTTATCATGTCGTAATAATTACGATGACAATAATAATAGAAATAATATTTGATAATTGGTTTTTCATTTGAGCAACAAATATTTTAATTTTTTATTTTATTATGCAAATAAATATTTACTTTTTTTTGCAAGGAGTTAAAACCCCTTGTAAAACCCTTTGTTAAATAATGGTACTTTGCCCAGCGTGAATATTTATAAAATTTAGATTGCTATCTTCTTGATTTAAGATATAATCTGCAATAAAATCGCCTACTTTAGACGTCGATGCTGCGTATTTATTTTTTCCTTTAATGTCTTCTGTAGTGATGTTTAAGTCTAAAGATTTTTCTACTGCTCTTTCAATAGCATCTGCTTCTTCTAACAAACCTAAGTGCTCTAATAGCATGGCTGCAGATAAAATTGATGCTAATGGATTTGCGATATCTTTGCCTTTTGCTTCTGAAAATGTTCCGTGAACTGGCGCAAATAATGCGTTGTTATTTCCTATGGAAGAAGACGATAATAAACCTATTGAACCACTAATTACGCTAACTTCGTCTGAAAATATATCTCCAAATAGGTTGTCTGTTAAAACAACGTCGAAGCTTTTGGGTTTTAAAATTAACTTCATCGCAGCATTATCTGCATACATATGCTCTAATGCTACATTTTTGTATTGTTTTGCAATTTCTGTAACTGTTTTTCGCCACAGTTTCGAAGTTTCTAATACATTAGATTTATCTATTAGAGTTACTTTTTTCTTTCTGCCTTGTGCTGCTTTAAATGCCAAATGTGCAATTCTCGAAATTTCGTCTTCGCAATAAGAGCAAACATCGAATGCATTTTTACCATCTTTGCTTACTTCTTTTTTGCCAAAATAAATGCCTGATGTTAATTCTCTAAAAATTACAATATCTGTACCTTTTATAATCTCTCTTTTTAATGGAGAGTTTTTAATAAGTTGGTCGTAGGCTTTTACAGGGTTTACATTGCAAAAAAGATCCAATTCTTTTCTTAATTTTAGCAAACCTTGTTCTGGTCTTATTCTTAACGATGGATCGTTGTCGTACTTTGGATCGCCAATAGCACCAAATAAAATGGCATCTGCTTTTTTACAAATTTCAATTGTTTTTTCTGGCAAAGGATTTCCTGTTGCCTCGATTGCACAAGAACCCATTTGAGCTTCTTCGTATAAAAAAATATGGTCGTACACTTCTGCAACTGCATCTAATGCTTTTTTTGCTTGATTGGTTACTTCTGGCCCAATACCATCTCCTGGAATTACTGCTATTGTGTATTTCATTTACTATTTTTTTGCAGATTTTATCTTAAAAATCAAAGGTAGCTGCTAATTTACGAATAAGCTGGTTGACTAAAAAATTTCACAACTACCTATGAAGACAAAGTTTATTTTTAAATTTCTCTAAGATGAAGCAACTGCTATTTTAGAGGTTTTATTTACTTTTTTCATTATTTGATGAATATCTTCATCTTTTACTTCTTTCTGTTTGTCTGCCGTTTCTAAAAACGAAGTATAGGCTTTATCTAACTGAATTTTAGTTAATTCGTACCCTATTTTCTTCGCTCTATAAGCCAATGCTGCTCTACCACTTCTGGCTGTTAAAACAATAGCACTTTCTGTAACACCAACATCTTCTGGATTCATAATCTCGTAGGTTTCTCTGTTTTTTATTACTCCATCTTGATGAATTCCAGAACTATGCGCAAATGCATTTGCACCTACAATTGCTTTGTTTGGTTGTACAGGCATTCCCATACTTTCTCTCACCATAATAGAAGTATCGTACAATAACTTTGTATTGATAGAAGTTTCTAAGTTTAAATAAGGGTGTTGTTTTAACACCATAACCACTTCTTCTAAAGCTGTATTGCCTGCTCTTTCTCCAATTCCATTAATGGTACATTCTATTTGACGCGCACCATTAATAACTCCGGCAATTGAGTTGGCAGTTGCCATTCCTAAGTCGTTATGACAGTGACAAGAAAGAATTACATTTTCGATTCCTTTTACGTTTTCACGTAAATATTTCATTTTTGCACCATACTCTTCTGGCAAACAATACCCAGTTGTATCTGGAATATTTAAAACAGTTGCCCCAGCTTTAATTACTTCTTCGCAAACTTTAGCTAAAAATGCGTTGTCTGTTCTACCAGCATCTTCGGCATAAAATTCGATATCTTCCACAAAAGATTTTGCGTAAGAAACTGCTTTTACGGCACGTTCTATTACTTTTTCTCTTGTAGAGTTAAATTTAAATTTTATATGAGAATCACTCGTTCCAATTCCTGTATGAATTCTTGGATATTTTGCAAATTTTAATGCTTCTACTGCAACTTTAATATCGTTTTCTACAGCTCTAGTTAAACCACAAACTGTAGCATTTTTTACAATTTTTGCAATTTCAGAAACAGACGCGAAATCTCCTGGACTTGATACTGGAAAACCAGCTTCAATTACATTTACGCCCAACAAATCTAATCGCTCTGCAATCACTAATTTCTGTTTTGTATCTAACTTACAGCCAGGAACCTGCTCACCATCTCTTAGTGTTGTGTCGAAAATTTGTACTTGATTGTCTTGCATAATTTCTGAAAAGATTATCTTTATTATAAATCAAATATATATCTTGCATTTGCAAATAAATTATAAATTTACTAGCTAGTACGATTTCTAAAAGATTTTAAAAACATATAATTTATTGATTTTTAATTAATTATGAGTAAAAATACTACATTAGCCAATCATCAAAATGATGCTCTTTTCGTGTTAATTAAATCGTTAACCAAGTCCGAAAAAAGGCAATTTAACCTCTATGTTGGAAGATTGGATGGTAATGTAGATGCAAAATTTTTCTCTCTTTTTAAATTTTTAGAGAAACTAAAAGTTTATGACGAAAAAGTAATTATTGGAAGTGGCATTGTTTCTAAACAACAATTATCGAATTTAAAAGCACATTTGTATAAACAGATTTTAATTAGCTTACGACTAAACCCTGCTCATAAAAATATTCGAATTCAAATTAGAGAACAACTAGATTTTGCAACAGTTCTATATCAAAAAGGATTGTATAAACAGAGTTTAAAATTGCTTGACAAAGCAAAAAATTTAGCCATCGAATACGAAGAAAAAAATATTGCTTACGAAATTGTAGAACTCGAAAAAGTAATCGAAACGCAATACATTACTCGAAGTTTAAGTAATAGAGCAGACCAGCTTTCTGTACAAGCAAAAGAGCTAAGCCAGCAAAACGTAATTGCTAGTAAATTGTCTAACTTATCACTTCAATTGTACAGTCATTTACTACAAAATGGCTATGTAAAAAACGAAGAAGAATTGCAATTTGTAAATAATTATTTCGAAGATCGTTTGCCAAAATACAAGTACGAAAAACTAGGTTTTAGAGAGCGTTTATGGTTGTATAAGGCACATTTATGGCACAGTTTTTTGGTGCAAGATTTCTTACAGAGTTATAAATACGCTAATAAATGGGTAGATTTATTTAAGGAAAATAAAAAATTAATTATTTTACATCCTGTTTTTTATTTAAAAGGAATTAATTACTTGTTGGAAGCTTCTTTTTTTGTAAAAAAAGCATCTACCTTTAAACAAGAATTGACCGTTTTTGAGGAAGAAATTGAAGCTAAAAAAATTCCTTTAAACACCAATACCGAGCTTTTAATTTTTCAATACTTATATGCCAATAAACTGCATTTACATTTCTTGGAAGGCACTTTTAAAGAAGGTGAATATTTGGTTACAATAATCAACAAAAAAATTGAAAGTTACAACCATAGGTTAGACAACCATTACGTGGTAATGTTCTATTATAAAATTGCTTGCCTGTATTTTGGAATGGGTAAAAACGAATTGTGCATCGCCTATTTGCAAAAAATTATTCGCAATAAAATTGGTTCTGCAGAAGATTTGCAATGTTTTGCCCGTGTTTTAAATTTAATTGCACATTACGAATGTGGCTTGGACTACGACTTAGAAAGACAATTTATAGACACCTATAAATTCTTACTAAAAATGGAGAATTTACAAGAAGTACAAAAGGTTTTCTTAACTTCTATTAGAGATTTAAGTGATGTGTTTCCGCACGAAATAAAAAATGAATTTAAAAAAATTCATACAAAATTAAAGAAGTTCGAAAATCATCCTTACGAAAAAAGGGCTTTTTTATATTTAGATATTTTGTCTTGGTTAGAAAGCAAGATTGAAAACAAACCGATTGCTCAAGTCATTAAAGAAAAATCACGCCAGCTTTCCAAATAATATCAAATTTTAAATTTTCACCACTTGTTTTTATCAATATGATATAAATTCAATAAAAACACAAAATAAACACAACTTCGTGTTTGTGAATTAAATATTTCTAATATTTTTGCCTTGTGAATCATCCAATAATACATACAAATTTAACCAATGCTATTTCTTTAGCAGGCACTATTATTGGCACAACTACAACAATTACCCTTTAGGGGTTTACTATATTTCATATCAACTCAGGTCATTTATATTGTTTCGAATAATTTTGAAACAATTTTCAATAAAAATTAATTTCACAGAATATTTATTCTTAAAAAAGATGAAAGTATTAAAATTCGGCGGTTCGTCTGTCGCAAATTCAGAAAACATAAAAAAGGTTTTAGCCATTGTTGAAAAAACTTCAAAAACAAGTAAAATTGCTGTTGTGGTTTCTGCATTCGGAAAAACAACCAATGCACTAATTGAAGGTGCACATTTAGCAGCTACAAAAAATGAAGCCTATAAAACGGTTTTAGAAAAGTTAGAAGCACATCATTTTAATGTAATTAAAGACTTGATTTCTTTAGAAAATCAACCTGAAATTCTAAATCACGCAAAAGAACTTTTCCACCAATTAGCAACCATTTACGAAGGTTGTTACTTATTGGAAGAATTAACGCCCAAAACATTGGCAACCATTTCTAGTTTTGGCGAGTTATTATCTTCTTACATTATCGCAAAAGCGGCGAACATTTCTTTTGAAACTGGATATAAAGACAGTAGAGAAATTATTATCGCATCTAATAATTACCTAAATGCAACCGTTAATTTTGCCGAAACAAATAAAAATATTACTGCTTATTTTAGTGGAAATCAAAAAAAAGTAACACTTTTACCCGGTTTTGTCGCCAAAACAAGCGAAGGAAAAACCACTACTTTAGGACGTGGAGGCTCAGATTATACTGCTGCAATTATTGCTGCCGCTGTAAATGCAGATGAGTTACAAATTTGGACAGACGTTTCTGGAATGTTTACTGCCAATCCAAGTGTGGTAAAACAAGCGTTTCCTATTCCACATATTTCGTATCACGAAGCCATGGAATTGTCTCATTTTGGCGCGAAAGTTATTTATCCGCCAACGATTCAGCCAGTGTTGAAAAAAGAAATTTCTATTAGAATTAAAAATACATTTAAACCAGAAGAAGAAGGTACTTTAATCGCCAAAGAAACTAGTAACAAAAAGCCTGTAAAAGGAATTAGTCATATAGAAAACATAACTTTAATTACCTTAGAAGGCAGTGGCATGGTTGGCATTCCAGGCTTTTCTAAACGTTTATTTGAAGCGATTTCTTTTCATAATATCAATATTATTTTAATTACTCAAGCTTCGTCAGAATTATCGATTTGTATTGGTATTGCTGATGAAGATGCACAAAAAGCAAAAGCAGTAATCGACGAAACTTTCGAGTTTGAAATCGAGAAACAAAAAGTAAATCCTGTAAAATTAGAACAAGATTTATGCATTATTGCTTTGGTGGGCGATAATATGAAAAATCATCAAGGTTTAAGCGGACAAATGTTTAGTTCTTTAGGAAAAAATAATGTGAATATTAGAGCCATTGCACAAGGTTCTACTGAGAAAAATATTTCTGCAGTAATTAATAAAAATGATGCAAAAAAGGCCTTAAACACCTTACACGAACAATTTTTTGAAGAAAAAATTAAGCAAATCAATCTTTTTGTAACTGGAGTTGGTAATGTTGGCGAACGCTTTTTAGCACAATTAGAACAGCAAAAAAAACACTTAAAAAAGCATTTAAAACTAAACGTTCGTGTCATTGGTTTGTCTAACTCCAGAAAAATGATTTTTAACGAAAAAGGAATCGATTTAAAAAACTGGAAAGCGCTTTTAGAAAACGGAGAATCAACAAGTTTAGAGAGATTCTTCAACAAGACAAAACAATGTAATTTAAGAAATAGTGTTTTTGTAGATAACACTGCAAACCAAGCCGTTTCCGAAGTTTACGAGAATTATTTAAGACAAAGTATTGGTGTCGTAACCTGCAATAAAATTGCTTGTGCTTCTTTGTTAGAAAATTACAAAACATTAAAAGCAATTTCAAGAAAATACAATGCGCCATTTTTGTTTGAAACCAATGTAGGTGCAGGTTTACCAATTATAGATACCTTAAAAAACTTAATTAATTCTGGTGATAGAGTTCATAAAATCCAGGCTGTTTTATCCGGAAGTTTAAACTTTGTGTTTAATAATTTTAATAAAAATACAACGTTTCATGATGTTGTAGCGCAAGCACAAAAAGAAGGTTATACAGAACCAGATCCAAAGATCGATTTAAGTGGTGTGGATGTTGCCAGAAAAATTTTAATTCTTGCTAGAGAAAGTGGTTACGATTTAGAATTAAGCGATATTTCTAAAAATGCTTTTCTTCCTGAAGAAAGTTTAAAAACCAAAAATAATGATGATTTCTACGCTTCTTTAACAAAGAACGAAGCACATTTTCAACAAATTTTTAAGGAAGCAAATGACAAAAATTGTCGTTTAAAATATGTCGCAGAATTTATAGACGGAAAAGCAAATGTTGGTTTGCAACACATTCCAGCAGAGCATCCTTTTTATAATTTAGAAGGAAGTGATAATATTGTATTATTTTTTACAGATAGATATCCAGAAAATCCTTTAATTATAAAAGGTGCTGGTGCTGGTGCAGATGTTACTGCTTCTGGTATTTTTGCTGATATAATTAGAACTACTAAATAAGTTGGCAGTTTGCAGTCTTCAGTAGGCAGTATTCAGTAAAAAAACTGACTGTAAACTGAAGACTGAGAACTGCTGACTGAAGACTTAAAAAAAATGAAAACTTTAAAAATATTTTCTCCTGCAACTGTTGCCAATGTTTCCTGCGGATTCGATTCTATGGGTTTTGCTGTAGATGCCATTGGCGATGAAATGACGTTTACAAAAACCGCAGAAAAAGGTGTAAAAATAACCAAGATTACGGGTGCAAATTTAACCTATGATGTTGATAAAAATGCAGCAAGTGCAGTCGTGAAAAAGATATTATTAGAAGCTAATGCCGATTTCGGAATTGAACTTACCATCCACAAAGGATTTTCTCCTGGAAGTGGTTTGGGTAGTTCTGCTGCAAGTGCTGCTGGTGCTGCTTTTGGGGTAAATCAGTTTTTAGAAAACAAATATTCTGATTTAGAACTCACTAAATTTGCGATGTTTGGCGAAGAAGTTGCTTGCGGAACTCCAATTGCCGACAATGTTGCAGCCGCAATTTATGGAGGTTTTGTATTGGTTAGAAGTTACGAACCTTTGGATATTATAAAACTTCCAGTTCCAGAAAAGTTGAGAGTAGTGGCAATTCATCCTCAAATTGAAGTAAAAACAAAAGATGCTAGAGAAGTTTTGCCGAGAGAAATTCCGTTAAAAAATGCCATTACACAATGGGCAAATGTTGGTGGATTGGTAAGTGGATTGTACACAAGCAATTACGAATTAATTAGCAATTCTTTGGTAGATTTGGTGGCAGAACCTGCCAGAAAATCTTTAATTCCGTTTTTTGATGGAGTGAAAGAAAGCGCCATAAAAGCTGGTGCTTTAGGTGCAGGAATTTCTGGTTCTGGCCCAACAGTTTATGCTTTATGCGAAGGTGATATAATTGCAGAAGAAGTACACAATGCTATTCATAAAACGTATAAAAATACTGGAATCGATTTTGAAATCTTTACTTCAAAAGTGAATCCAGCAGGAATAAAAATATTATAAAATTAGATAAAGACCTCACAGGTTTTAAAAACCTGTGAGGTCTAAAAAACGAATAAAATGAACTACTACAGTTTACATAGAAAATCGCCAAATACAAACTTTAAAAACGCAGTTGTAGAAGGTTTGGCAAAAGACAGAGGAATTTATTTTCCTGAAACAATTACGCCACTTTCAAAAGATTTTATTGAAAATATAGAAGATTATTCCAATCAAGAAATTGCTTTTGAAGTGATTCAACAATTTGTGGGTGATGAAATTCCGGCGGAAAAATTAAAAGAAATTGTGGCAGAAACGGTTTCTTTCGATTTTCCTGTGGTAAAAATTACAGATAAAATTGCTTCTTTAGAATTATTTCACGGCCCAACAATGGCTTTTAAAGATGTTGGCGCCAAATTTATGGCGAAGTGTTTGGAATATTTCAATCAAGGAAACGAAGATGAAGTCACTGTTTTAGTTGCCACTTCTGGAGATACTGGAGGCGCAGTTGCCAATGGGTTTTTAGGTGCAAAAGGCGTAAATGTGGTTATTTTATATCCTTCAGGAAAAGTAAGTGATATTCAAGAAAAACAACTAACCACTTTAGGACAAAATATTACAGCTTTAGAAGTCGATGGTGTTTTTGACGATTGCCAAGAAATGGTAAAAACTGCTTTTTTAGATGAAGAAATTACGAAGACTTTAACCTCTGCAAATTCAATAAATGTGGCACGTTGGTTGCCACAAATGTTTTACTTTTTCTTTACTTATAAAGAATTGAAAAAACTGAATAAAGAATTGGTTTTTTCTGTTCCAAGTGGAAATTTTGGAAATATTTGTGCAGGAATTATGGCACAAAAATTAGGTTTACCAATCAAACATTTTGTGGCTTCTACCAATGTAAACGACACAGTTCCTAATTATTTAAAAGACGGAAAATACATTCCAAAACCATCAAAAGCAACCATTTCTAATGCCATGGATGTTGGAAACCCAAGTAATTTTATTAGAATTCAAGAATTATATAATAATGACTTTGAAACAATAAAAACCCATTTTTCTTCATACAGTTTTTCTGATGATGCAACTCGCGAAAAGATGAAAACGATTTACAAAGACTCTGGTTATGTGGCAGATCCTCATGGAGCAGTTGGCTATTTAGGGTTGGAAAAATATGGTTTAAATGAAAACGAATTTGGGGTGTTTTTAGAAACGGCACATCCTGTTAAGTTTTTAGATGTTGTAGAAGAAACTTTGCCTATAAAAGTCGAAATTCCAGAACAGATTCAGAAAGTAATCAATAATAAAAAAGCAGCCATAAAAGCAAGTTCTTATGAAGATTTGAAAGCTTTTTTGATGGGGAATTAATTCTTGTCATTTCGAACGAAACGCAGTGAAGTTGAGAAATCTTATGTATTTCTATTAGATTTCTCCATAAAGTCGAAATGACATTGGAACTAAAAATTAAACGGTTATTTCTAATGGAACGCACTAACCCTTGTCATTTCGAACATTACTGAAATCAAAATGAATTTTGATTGAAAGTAGCTTGCGAAGCAAAACAGTGAAGTTGAGAAACCTTATGTATTTCTATTACATTTCTCCATAAAGTCGAAATGACATTCTTAATTAAAATAATTTATCAGACCTCACAGGTTTTAAAAACCTGTGAGGTCTTTGTCTCTACAACTCAAAAATCCCATCATTTGTAAAACAATAATTTTTACATTTTCTTAAACTTTGTCTTGTGTTTAAACCTGTAAACAAACTAAAAGCAGGTAAAATTAGTTGATTTTCTGTTACTTGAAAACAAGGTAATTTAATTCGTTGTTTTCCTTTTCCTTTGATAAAAACTCCAGGATGAATGTGTCCTGAAATGGTGAAAAAATCGCTTCTTTCTTCAACTGAATCATGCACAAATTTTAAAGTGTTTATATTCAATTCAGTTTTAAAAACTTCAATATTAAATTGCTCGTAAATTTTGTTGCTTAATCTATCATGATTTCCTTTTATCAATTGTAATTGTAAGTTTTCGAATTGCAACAACCACTCTTTGAACTCATCTAAATCAGCATTGTATTCTGCGTGAAATAAATCGCCCACAATTATTAAATTTTCAGCTTTAAAATGGTTAATTAGCTGTTTTAAACGCTCTAAATCTGTTGTTAAAACGTTTTTAGGAATTGGAATGCCACTTTTTTGAAAATGTGCCGATTTTCCAATATGCAAATCACTTAAAATTAAACTTTTTTGAGATTCCCAATATAAAACTCGTTGATTTGTAACTTCTAAAACCTCATCTTTACAAAGTATTTTTTTAGAAATTATTACCAAAGGTTTTATCATATTTAGGCTTTTAAAGCTTGTTTTTGAATGCGTTCTATACGTTTGCTTAAATCTTCGTTACTCATGGTTCCTCGCAAACTATCTACTTTTAACGGAAAACTCAAAGGTGTAAAATTTTGTGCTCTTTTCAAAATGATTTTACTTTCTGAAATTCGTTTAAAAGCACTTTGTAAACGTACTTTTTCTAATTCATAATCGAAAACTTCGTTATACGCTTGTTTCAGTAATAAATTATTGGGTTCGTGGTCATTTAAAACTCTAAAAATTAAACCTGATGAAGATTGTAAACTTTTATTCGTTTTTCGATTTCCTGGTTGTGTTTGGATCACCAAACCAGCAACCACAGCAATATCTCTAAATTTTCGAGAAGCCATTTCACTCGCATTTATACTTGCAGTTACATCCTGAATTAAATTTTCTTTCGAGAATATTTCAGTAATATTTTCTTCGTTTAAAGGAATTTCTTGGTCGCTTAACAACTCAAAACCATAATCGTTCATAGCGATTGTAAAGGTTCTTTTATCAATCTGACTAATTCTATACGCAATTAACGAAGCCATAATTTCGTGCACCAATCTGCCTTCAAAAGGATAGGCAAACAAATGAAAACCTTCTTTGGTTTCTATGAGTTCTACTAAAAATTCGTCGTGTTTTGGAATGTGAGAATTGGCTTCTTGTCTTTTTAATAATGGATGCAAAAATTTAAGTTCTTTTTCTCTATTATTAGGTATTAAAGCATCGCTTAACTTCAATCTTAAAAAATGGGTTAAGTAAGAGGTTAATGGTAATCTACCACCCATCCAACTTGGCGTAATGGCTTTTTTATTTTTGCTTCTTTTTACCAAAACAGTCATGTCTTTTATTTGTTTCATCTCTAAAACCCTTCCTCCTAAAATAAAAGCATCGCCTTTTTTTAATTTTGAGATAAAATATTCTTCCACCATTCCAATATATCCACCAGAAAAAAACTTTACAAATAGCATTACTTCACTTACAATTACACCAATATTCATTCTGTGCATCATGGCTATTCTTCTACTTTTTACTCGGTAAAATCCATCTTCATCTAACACTACTTTATGAAATTCTTCATAAGCTTTTAGCGTATTTCCACCTTGTGTAATAAAATGAATACACCAATCGAATTCTTCTTTGGTTAAATAATGAAAAGCGTGAATTTCCTTTACCAATTCAAAAGTTTCATCTGCCTTAAAACCTTCGCCAACTGCCAACGTTACTAAAAATTGAACTAAAACATCGTAGGTTAAAACATACGGAATTCTCGATTCGATTTCATTCTGTTTTACAGCTTCTTTTACAGCAGCAACTTCTATCAATTGCAAAGAATGTGTGGGAACAGCGTAAATTTTAGAACGCTCAAAAGGCGAATGCCCACTTCTGCCTGCGCGTTGCATAAAACGCGCAATTCCTTTGGCAGAACCAATTTGAATGACACAATCTACAGGTTTAAAATCGACTCCTAAATCTAACGAAGATGTACAAACAACTGCTTTTAACAATCCGTTTGAAATGGCTTCTTCAATAAAATTACGTTGCACTTTATCAATAGAACCATGATGAATGGCAATTTGTCCAATTAAATCGGGTTCTTCTTCAATTAAAATTTGATACCATAATTCACTCTGATTTCTGGTATTTGTAAAAATTAAAGTCGTCGTATTTTTATAAATAATGGGAATTATTTTAGAGCTCATCGTTTTTCCTAAATGACCTGCCCAAGACAACTCTTCTACTTCATCAGGCAACAGAGAAACAATATCTATTTTCTTCTTTTCTTTTGCACGAATCATCGTGGTTTTTAGGTCATAAGGAATTAAGACATTTTTTGCTTCTTCTAAATTTCCAATGGTTGCAGAAATACTCCAAATACGAGTTTTTGGTGATAAATTTCTAATTCTCGCAATCGCAATTTCGGTAATTACACCACGTTTTGAGCCTAGTAATTCGTGCCATTCATCAACCGCAATACAGTTTACATTTTTAAACCAACGTGAGTTTTTCTTTTGAGAAAATAATAAATGAAGCGTTTCTGGAGTTGTTAAAATAACGTCTGGCATTGCACGTTCTTGACGCCTTCTATCTTTGGTAGGCGTGTCTCCATTTCGAACCTCCACAGTCCAATCTAAACCAATTTCATCTACAGCAGTGTTCATGGCTTTTGCCAAATCTTTTGCCAACGAGCGCAAAGGACTTACCCAAATTAATTTCAACCCTTTTTTATAGTTTTTTTGGTTGTTTAAATAATCGATAACTACCGCTAAAAACACAGAAAACGTTTTTCCAAAACCTGTTGGAGCCACTACCATTCCACTGAAATTGTTATGATAGCGTTCCCAAGTTTGGGTTTGAAAACTAAATGGCGTTTGATCTTTTTCTGCCATCCAGTTTTCTATGATTTTATAGCCTTGTGTTTGTTTGAAGTTGCTCATTTTTTTAAACGCAAAGACGCGAAGTCTTTTTATATTTTTTGTTCCTTTTTTTCTCTCTCAAGGAGCAAAAACTGAAATTTATTTTTAATAATTTGGGCGTTACCACAAGGGTCGCGCTTTACGCACTCGCTTTTTATTCGTTCCTCTCATAAAAGAGCTCAAACAATTGCTTCAATCGCTAACGCGTGCGTGTTTATAATCATATTGTTATTCCAAACAGTTATTTTCACTATTAAGAATCTTCTCCACAATGTTTGCGTGAGACGCTTCCAGCGTGACAAAACTGAAGTGAATTTATGGTTTCTATGTCATTTCGACTTTATGGAGAAATATTAAAGAAAACAGCTTAATCAATGAAGATTCTTCTCGTTAAATTAAGATTTCTCGACTTCACTGCGTTTCACTCGAAATGACAATTTTGTTTTTAGTTATAATGTCTTTTCGACTTTATGGAGAAATATTAAAGAAAACAGCTTAATCAATAAAGATTCTTCTCGTTAAAATTAAGATTTCTCGACTTCACTGTGTTTCGCTCGAAATGACAATTTAGTTTTTAGTTATAATGTCTTTTCGACTTTATGGAGAAATCTCATAGAAAATAGCTTAATCAGTAAAGATTCTTCTCACTAAAATAAGATTTCTCGACTTCACTGCGTTTCGCTCGAAATGACAATCGTCCTTTACATTTTAACATGCATCAATTAATGCTTTTACACTTTCAATTGTATCTATATCTTTTACAGTTTTGTCTTTTCGCCAACGTTTCATTCTTGGAAAACGTAAGGCAACTCCACTTTTGTGTCTTTTACTGTATGCGATTCCTTCAAAAGCAATTTCGAAAACCAATTCTGGTTTTACGGTTCTTACAGGTCCGAATTTTTCGATGGCATTTTTATTTACCCATTTAGAAATTTGTGTAATTTCTACATCAGTTAATCCTGAATAGGCTTTTGCTACGGTTACTAATTTGTCTTTATTTTTTACTGCAAACGTATAATCTGTGTATTTAGAACTTCTTCTTCCACTTCCTTTTTGGGCATAAATCATTACTGCATCAATCGTTAAGGGATCTACTTTCCATTTCCACCAATCGCCTTTTTTTCTTCCAACATGATAAATGGACGATTTTTTCTTCAACATTAAACCTTCAGAATTAAAACTTCTTGCCACATTTCTTAACGCATCTAATTCGTTCCAATTTTTAAAATCGATAACTTCTGATAATTTTAAAATATCACTGGTATTTTGTTTGAATAATTCTTCTAATTTAATTCGTCTTTCTTCCATCGAAAAAGTTCGCAAATCGACTTCATTTATTTCTAAAATATCATAAATATACAAACCAACAGGTACTTCTTCTAATAATTTTTTGGTTACATTTTTACGATTTAATCTTTTTTGTAAATCGTTAAAAAGTAATACAGCACTGTCTTTTATTGCCAAAATTTCTCCATCGATTACAAAACTGCCTTCTAATTGAGCAACTGCTTCTACCAATTCTGGGAATTGTTCTGTTACTAATTCTTCTCCTCTACTCCATATAAAAACCTCTTCTTTTCTTTTGATGATTTGTCCGCGAATTCCATCCCATTTATATTCTACTTGCCACTCATTTGTTTCGCCTAAATCTTCTAATTCTTTTTCTAAAGAATAGGCCAAACAAAACGGATAAGGTTTTGAATTATCGTAATTGATATGTTCGCCATTTAATAAATCATTAAAAGTGATAGAATTTGGCGTCCAATTTCCAATAATACTATGCATTAGTTGGTTGGCATCAATTCTTGATAATTTTGCCAATGCATTTACCAATGTTTTTTTAGAAACTCCAATTCTGAAACTTCCGCCAATCAATTTATTAAAAATCAACCGTTCTTGAGCTTCTAATCCGTTCCAAGCTTCTAAAACATAGGCCTTTTTTTCTTCGTCTGTTTTTTGTTTTAGGTTGATGAGTTCATCCATCCAAATATGTAATGGTTTTTCAATTTTATATTCGGGATTTGGCAATAAAAGTGCAATCGTTTCACCTAAATCTCCAACAGATGCATAACTTTCTAAAAAAAGCCATTCAGGAAGTTGTGTAATTTCCATTACCCAACTTTTCATCAAATTCGATTTTACAGGTCTTGAAGGTCTTTTTCCAGTAAACAATGCGATTAGCCATAATTTATCTTTGTCTGGAGCAGTTCTAAAATAATTGACCAATGCATCAATTTTTGCATTGGTTTTGTTGGTGATTTCAATCGCGCTAATTAAGTTGGAAAAGTCTTTCATAAATCCGCTTTTTCAGTTTTAATTGCTACTTCACTTGCCAATTCATCATTACCAAACTCGGTTTTTAATTCGTGTGCTTCAATACCAATTTCATTCAAATATTTAGAAAAAACAGCTTGTGAACCATGAGTTACATACACTTTTTGGGCTTCAGTGGCTTTTACGGCTTCCAATAAACCATCCCAATCTGCGTGATCGCTAACTGCAAAACCTGCATCCGCACCTTTCCATCTTCGGTTTCCACGAATGTGCATCCAACCAGAACAAATTGCAGTTGATGCATTTGGAATTTTCTTCAATAATCGAGAACCCAACAAACCTGGAGGCATGATTACTATTTTATTTTGAAGGTCTGCTTTTTTGAAATCGTAATTCAGTAAATTGGTTTCTGGAAGCTCTATTCCTGAACCTGAAATAGCATTGTTTAAATTGTGAATTGCTGTGTGCACATAAATATCATCTACACCTTCAATCAACTTCATTATACGTTGTGCTTTTCCTAAACTGTATCCTAAAAAAACACTGGTTCTATTATTTTGTTGATTTTGTAACACCCATTTTTGTAACTGAGTTTGCAATGCTGTTTCTTCTTTCCACTTATAAATTGGCAAACCAAATGTACTTTCAGTAATAAATTCGTGACATTTTACGGGTTCAAAAGGTGTTGAAATAAAATCGGGTTGTGTTTTATAATCCCCAGAAAAAACCACCACAAAACCTTTGTATTCCAACCGAATTTGAGCAGAACCAATTACATGACCAGCTGGAAAAAAACTTACTTGCACTCCATTTATAATTCTCGGTTCATTATACCCCAAACTTTCAATGGAAATATCTTGCCCTAACCTATGTTTTATAATTGCTTTGGAATCGTTATGACATAAATAATGCTTATTTCCAGCTCTAGAATGATCTGCATGACCATGAGAAATAATTGCATAATCTACAGGAAACCAAGGATCTAAATAAAACTTTCCTGGAATGCAATAAATGCCTTTTTTTGTAAATTTTAAGAGTTTCAATATAACTTCAATTTTAAAAAAAATCTTTTCATAAAAATAATGGATTACAAACAAATGCAATCCATTATTAAATTTTTCTTTAGAAATTTCAAATTATTTTTTGGCATTTACCATCCAATTAATTCCGTATTTATCTGTACATCTTCCAAAAAAACCCCATTCTCTTTCGCTAAAATCGTGATGTTTAATTCCGCTTTCAGCTAAATTATTAAACACCTTTTCTGCTGCGGCTTTATCATTAAAATCGATACTCATGTGTATTTGATTTCCGCTACTTATAGGTGTGTCTGGAGCAGCATCATAGGCCATAAAATGTACGCCTTTTCCTTTTAATTCTGCATGTTGCAATTTATTTCTGTAAGAAGAAGGAACATCCATTTTCTTATCTTCATAAGTTTCTCTATTTTCTACATTCGCATTAAATAATTCTCCATAGAAATTTAATGCTTCTTGGCAATTTCCGTTAAATGCTAAATAAGCTTGTATTTTCATTTTTCTAATTTTTTAAGTTTGTATTCTGTTTGTAACAAAAATAAAATAGATAAAAGGGTTTCTTTGGCTTATTTGATAGTTTTACGAACTGTAATCGTAAAAAAGGTTGTTTTAGTAAGTTAATTTAATTTATAGAGGCATTAAGTGGTTGCTAAAAACAGGTTTATTTGATCGTTGTAAAAGATATATCATCTCCTTTAGCTCTAGCATCAAGTACCATTTGTTGCATTTCTTCAGACAAAGAGTCTAGTGGAACAATCAAATCGTCAACGAACACTACGTTATTAAACGGATTGGTTTTTTCCATACTTTGGGTAGAAAACTCTGGGCTAAAATGCCATAAATCAAACATTTCTTTTATAATTCTAGCCTTGCTAGAGACAGTAGTTTGCTTTGTATTAAAATATTCGCAGATTTGTTTAGAACTAACATAAGGTTCAAAAGATTTATCGAATAAAAAATTAATAGAACCAATCGCGTAAATAACAGCTGATGCCCAAATTTCTAATTTTCCTCTTTTAAAAGGAACTTCTCTTTTGCGTGCCATTTTTTTAATGAGCTTTTCGCAAAGTTCTAAATATTCTTGATTGATTTTTTGAATACAAAAAGCACCTGTAAGTTCTAATAGCTGCTTTTCTCTTTCTTTAATTTGAGCTTTTGTCATCAGTTATTTTTTTATGTTTTTTTTAATTTTAAAAGATTACTCGTTGTTTTTCAGTACTTATATTTATAAAACTAAGGTAGAAGAAATAATAGTGGATTCAAAAAAAATGAAACTTTTTTTTTACAATTGTAATCGAGATTTATTTAAAATTCTCGTTTTAATACTGTGCTCTAAACTTCGTTTACTACTTGCAATCAAAATATATTTTTATTGTAATAACACTGCAACTAATAAGTATTTGATTTTAAAATAATTACACATACTGTATCTGGTTTTTATATTAACTCAAATAAAAAAAAGAAGCTTCTAATTTATTTGAAAACATACCAATAATTCTATGCTAAATGAATAATTCACACAACAATATGAAGTGTAAAACGAACATTAACACTAATTTAACTCGCAATAAGTCTAGTGTAGAGTAATCATTTTTTATCATTGTAGAAAAAAAACAATGAGACTTAAACTAATAATTATTTTAACAGTTCTATTTAGCAATTTTTGTTTAACAAATCTAGTGGCGCAAACGCAAACTAAAGACTCTACTAAAATTAGTAAAAAAGAGTTTTTAAAAGGGTTAACCAAGGCCAGTGAAAAGGATTTATCTGACAAAGAAATTATGCTTGATGGAGAGACTATTCCTGTTTACAGCGTAAAAGGAAAAAGAATAAGAGGCAATGAAATGATGCAAGTTATGATTTCTGGAAACTACGTTCCTGATTTTTATATAGACAGTAATAAAGAAATTAAAGCGGCCGTTTTAAGAATTGCAACGAAAGAAGAGAAATTGATGATAAAAGAAATGGAAACTCAAATAAATAGCGAGATTTCGGCCATTGGAACAGATGCTTCTAATTTTTCTGTTACCGACATTAATGGAAATGAATACTCTTTAGAGAGCCTAAAAGGTAAAATTGTTGTTCTTAATTTTTGGTTTGTGGAATGCAAACCTTGTATTGAGGAAATGCCCGAGTTAAATAGAATCGTAAAAAAATATAAAAATAAAGACATCGTTTTTTTAGCATTTGCTACAAATGAGAAAACTAAAATCGACAAATTTTTAAAGAGAAGAGACTTTTTATATAACATAATTCCGGATAGCGAAAAGATTGCCGATAAATATAACGTATCGAATTATCCAACCCATATTGTCTTAGATACAAATTCGAAAATTGCTTATTTAACTAGTGGTTTAGGCTCAACAACAATAAGAGATTTAGAAAACACAATTAAAAGTTTAATTAAAAAATAAGCATCCTACAACAAGAATTGAGTTAAAAAATAAACTCTTCTATGCTTTTGTTTTGTAAAATACAAGAGACTGTCTTAAAGGGCAGTCTTTTTTTTCTGAAATTTTTCTAGCAAAAATTCTTAGCTTTATACCAGTTATTGTTTGAAATTATGGTATAAGCGCAAAAAAACTGCTTGAATAAAAAAATCAAACAGTTTATTTTCTTTTCCGTAGATTATATATAGTTATTATCTTTTTACTCCACCTCTAATTAAAGAAAGTATAAATAATACAATAAATATAAAGAATATAATCTTAGCAATATAAGCAGCAGTTCCTGCGATTCCTCCAAATCCTAATACTGCAGCGATTAAGGCGATTACTACAAATGTGATTGTCCAACGTAACATAGTTTTTAAGTTTTTAACGGTTAATAATATAGTATTTTCTATTTTTTTATACTACAAATTTAACCGTTTTAAGACTTGTAGTTTAACCCTAACAAATTGATTATTAACTCATACAAGTTTGTTTTGGATTATCTTTAACTAAAAAAAAGACGCTTTCGCATCTTTTTTAAATTTTACCAAAAAACAGAATCTTTTATAATACTAATTTTTAATTTAAATACTGTTTCGAAAGATTTTGACTTTTAAAAATCAATAAAATCTAGTATTTACAAATTTTTACTCATATAATCTCTATAATTTTTTGCTAGCTCTTGTTTTTCTTTCTCTGTAAATATTTTTCCAGATAATTGAAAATAAGATTTTTCTTCGTCTTCTAAATGGTGTGCTACTTTATCTTGAAGTTCTTTTGCTATTTTTAACCAAGCAGAAGAATCGTAATCCGTTTCTTCTAATTGCGCTATCAACTCGTCTATCTCATGGTGCTCTGCAATGCCATGTCTTGCTTTGTCTTGCATTATATCATTAGATATTAATGGTTTGTAAAAATGGCGTTCTTCGGCATCTGAATGCACTTCTAGTTCGTCTTTTAACTCTTTAAACAATTGATCTCTTTCTTTAGTATCGCCAGATGTTTTTACTAATTTATCTAACAATTCTCTTTGTTTATCGTGGTCTTTTCTTATTTCTTCATAAATATTCATAGTTGTTGTTTTTTAGTTTTTCAAAATTAATAATCGCCTAAGTTTTTCTTGTCTCAATTAATTTAGATGTTAATCGATATCATAAAAATTATATCTTTTAAAATTTGAAATTTTATCTCAAAAAAAACCTCAATGCTTTCACATTGAGGTTATTAATCAACCAACCACTTATCGGTTACTTATCGCTAAATAACCTAATAAATTTCTTCTATTTTATTTAAATATTTTCTTTATCAAAACTAATAATCCGTATTTACTAGCAAATTTAAAGAAATTTCCTATTAAGCTTAGCGGTTTTAGTTGGTCTTCGAAATCGCTTTTTACAATTTTTAGTTCTTCTAGAGCAATTTTTCTTTCTAAACTTAAGATTTTTAAGTCTTTTTCTATTTCAACAAAATTTGTGTATTTTCTCATCTTTACTCGTTTTTTAGTTTGAGAATTTATCTGCTATCTTAGAAATAATCATCTTGTTTATATTCTTTCTAAAGAAAAAAACTAAAACACCTAGCAAAACATAAATTCCTGCTACAGATAAATAGCCTAAGGCTATACTTTCTAAACAATTACCTAAAAAAATTGCCAAAGCAATAGATGCAAATAAAATTCCTGTCGCCACGAAACCTCCAATAATTAAGAGTTTTACAATTATACTAAGAGAAAATGTTAATGCATAAAAAGCCTTTAATTTATAGTATTTATAACTCGCATCTACATACTTTTTCCCTTGGTTAAAACCATTATCTGACGAGTTGTTTAAAGATTTAAATACACTCATAAATTATACTGATTGAATTTCTTCTCTTCCACTTTTGGCAGTAGAACTAACGTTTTTTTGTAATTTTTTGTTCTTTTCTTTTAATTCACTTAATTTTTTCTCTAAAGTAGAGATTACATCGTCTGCTTTATAACTTACGTTAGACATTACGTCTTCTAACTGAGCATCAAAAGACTTTTTTTTTGAGTTGTAAGTTGCGCTCACTTTTTCTTTTAAATCAGATGCTGTCGCACTTATTTTTTCTGAATATTCAGATGCTGTTTCAGAAATTTTATCTTTCGCAGATAAAGCTTCGTTCTTAATTTTTCTTCTGGTGTTTTCTCCTTTGTCTGGTGCAAATAGAATTCCTGCTGCTGCACCTACTATCGTTCCTAATAATACTCCTGATAAATTTTTCATCTTTATTTTTTTTAAAATTATACTTTTAGTGATGTATCGATTAATACACCACAAAGATACGCCCATAAGAGGGTTTTACTTGACTGTATAACGTTAAATCTTAACTCAAATACTTTTTAGTACAAATTTTAGTTTTTGATGGGTTGTTTTTTGGGCTAATTTATTAATAGATTCTTCTGTAAGTTGCAGAATTCTTGGGTAACCACCCGTAACTTGGCAATCTCTCATTAACACAATTAATTTTCCAGATGGTGTTAATTGAACAACTCCAACCAAAACTGCAGATGTTAAAATTGATGGAAAATCGTTTTCGATTATTTCATTTAAGCGATATCCCATTCTATTATTATCGTTAGAAATTGTAAAAACGTTATTTAACAATTGTTCTTGTTGCTGATGATTTAACAACTCGAATTCTGGTCCCTTGTAACATTTTAACTCTTCTGAATTAAAATGAATAGCTGGTATTTTTATGGCTGAATTTGCTGTTTCTAAATCGTTTTTAAACGTTGTTATTGGCAATATATCTCCTTTTTTAATCGTTAAATTATTTGTTATGTTCTGATAAAAACTGCTACTTCCTAAAACTTTTTCCGTTAAAAACCCACCTTTTACAGCCAAATAACATCTGGCTCCGAAATTAATTTTTCCAAAACTTAAAACATCGTTTTTATAAATTTTTATTCTTGAATTTAATGCAATTGGTTGGTTATTTATTTTTGCTGAAAAATCGCCCCCAGAAATACAAATAGCAGTTGCCGATAAAAATTCGAGCTTGCAACCCCCAAAAGTAATTTCTAAAAGAGCCGCCTCTAAAGAATTATTTAAAACACTGTTTGCAATATCTGCAGCATAACTATCCATAACTCCAGAAACAGGCACTCCATTTGAGGCAAAACCTACTCTACCTTTATCTTGAATTGAAGTATAAAAACCGGGTTTTAAAACGCTAACCATTCAACAAAGTTTTAGAGATTATATAATTATTTTTTAAAACTTCTTTTTCAGTTTGATAAAATTCTTCTAAAGAAATCGCTTTGAATTTTATTTGATCTCCCGATTTTGCGAAACACAGATTTTCGTTTTTTATGTCGAAAAAATGTATGGGTGTTTTGCCAACAATATGCCAACCTCCAGCAGATTCTTGCGGATAAACACCTGTTTGTTTTCCGCCAATTGCGAGGGCTCCTTTTGGTACTTTTAACCTTGGATTTGGTTTTCTATCGAAATGTAATTGTTTATCTAAGCCTCCTAAATATAAAAAACCTGGTAAAAAACCGATAAAGAAAACTGTGTATGTTTTTTTTGAATGAATTTTAATAATTTCTTCGACAGATAAGTTCGATTTTTCTGAAATTTCTTCCAAATCAATCCCAAATTCTAAATCGTAACAAACTGGAATTTCCCAAAGAATTTTTTCTACTTTGTTGAGTTTAAAATCTTGTTTGTAAATTAATTTTAAGCTTTCAACTTCATTACAATAATTGCCAATTTCGTTTTTATACTTTAAAGTTAAAGAATTGTAACCAATTATAAAATCTGTAATTAATGTCGCTTTTTCTTTTTTAATTTTCTCTTTAAAAAGAATGATATCGTTTAAGATTTCTTTACTAATAATGGCTTGCCATTCTATTAAAATAGCAGCATTTCCAAAGGGCTTGTATGTTGTTTTTTTATGCAACTTTAATTTCGTGTTCTTGTAGTTTTTTAGATACGTATTCTAATATCGAAACTGCTTTTTCGTTATCTCCGTGAATACAAAAAGTATCTGCTTTTATGGTTTTTAATTCTCCTGAAATGGTTTTTACGCTTCCTTTACACATTAACAAAACATGGCTTAAAACGTCTTTAACATCGGTAATTAAAGCATTTTCTTTGTTTCTCGATACCAAAGTTAAATCGTTGTTGTAATTTCTATCTGCAAAAACTTCGTACTTTATTTTAATATTTTTTTTAATCGCTAATTTTTCGATTACTGAATTATATGGAACGTATAAAAAAATGTCTTTTGTATATTTTCCGATAGATTTTAAAAAAGTTTCTGCAAAATTTTTATCGACAGCAATTAAATTATACAAAGCTCCATGAGGTTTTATATGGTGTAGTTTTTCAGCAACCAAACTCAATCTATTGGTAAATAATGCTAACTGATTTTCGATACTTTTTTGGAGTTTTTGATGAGAAATATGCATCGACTTTCTTCCGAAGTTTTCTTTGTCTGGAAAAGAAGGGTGCGCACCTATAAACACCTTATTTTCAACTGCTAACTGTATGGTTTTATCAATCGTTTCAGCATTTCCAAAATGGCCTCCGCAAGCAATATTACAAGAAGAAATGTATGGCATTAACAAATGCTCGTTTTTTATTCCTTCTCCAACATCACAATTAATATCGATGGTATTTTTCATTTTAAATTTATAGCAAGTTGTTCTATTAATTTATGTATTAAAAATATTGTTTTAATTTTTGATGCCTTTCAATGAAAGTTTTATATAAAATTAAATACTTTTAAAATTCCTTTTGCTCCTAAAAAAATGGTAATTGCTACAATTACAAAACCTAAAATATTCTGTGTTTTAGAATTTGTAAACTTGCCTAAAACAGTGTTCTTATTCATTATCCATAGTAAAATTCCTGCTATTATTGGCAATAGCATTCCGTTTGCAACTTGGGCAAATTTTATAATATCTATTGGTTTTATTCCTATGGAAGAAAAAACAACTCCTAAAACCAAAATAATTATCCAAACACTTTTAAATTTTTTAGATTTTAAACCTCCTCTCCAACCCAAACAGCCTTTTGCGACATAGGCAGCTGCTAAAGGCGCTGTAATTGCAGATGTTATTCCTGCAGCAAACAACCCCAAAGCCAAGAAATACTTTGCAAATTCGCCATACAAAGGTGCCAAACCTTTGGCCAAATCTGCTGCATTGGTAATTTCTCCAAAAGGAATGGCTGCTGCAGAAACAATAATCGCCATCGAAACCAAGCCTCCTAAAATTATAGAAACAATTGTATCTTTTCTTGCCAATTTTAAATCTTCTTTTTTATTCCACCTTTCTTTTACCAAAGAAGCATGTAAAAATAAATTGTAAGGCACAACAGTTGTACCTATTAAACCAATAACTGTTAATAGACTTTTCTCTGGAAACCTCGGAATAAAAAGTCCTTTTAAGATTTCTAAAATATTAGGTTTGGTAACGATTGCTGTAATTAAAAAGGAAACACTCATTACTAACACAAGTGCTACCAAAGCTTTTTCTAAAAATTTATAATTTCCAATATATAAAAGTACAAATGCAATACTACCAATTACAAAACTTATTATATTGATAGTAATATCGCCAATATTAAAAGTTGATTTCCCAAAAATGGTTTCCAAACCTAAAATGCCACCACTAATATTTCCAGCTTCGTAAGAAGCGTTTCCAACAACAATTGCAGCTAAAATTAACAGCGTTACAAAGTGTTTTAAAAACGGAATTTTAATTTCTTCTCTAATGACTTCAGACAAGCCTTTTTGAGAAATAATACCCAATCTTGCAGCCATTTCTTGTAAAACAATGGTGGCAATCATAGAAAGCAACATTGCCCACAATAAATTAAAACCAAAATTTACACCTGCTAATGTACAAACTGTAACCGTTCCTGGACCAATAAAAGCAGCTGCAACTAATGTTCCTGGACCTATGTTTTGAAACCAATTTTTTATCATAAATTATAATGTTGGTTAAAGATACTTCTAAAAATAAAAAAACACCTCAAATTTGAGGTGCTTTCTTGAAGTAAAATTTAAAAATTCATCTTAAAAAGCATAACGTTGGGGACCTCCTCTTCGAATATCTTCGCTTGCGATATCTTCAAATTGCTTAAAATTATGCCTAAAAGCATTCGATAATTTAAACGCAGTTTTATAGTACGCTTCATCATCATTCCACGTAGCTCTAGGGCTTAATAATTCTGTTGGAACTCCTGGGCAAGTTCTTGGTTGTGCCACTCCAAACACAGAGTGTATATGGTAATCTTCGTATGTATAACTTCCTAAGTCGCCATTTAAAACAGCAGCAATCATTGCTCGTGTATATTTTAGTGGCATTCTTCTACCCACTCCATATTGGCCACCAGACCAACCTGTATTTATCAACCAAACATTTACACCAGCATCTTTCATTTTTTTACTTAACATTTCTGCATATCTTGTAGGGTGTAAAGGCATAAAAGGTGCACCAAAACACGCAGAAAAACTTGGTGTTGGTTCTGTAACTCCTGCCTCTGTTCCTGCTACTTTTGCTGTATAACCAGATATAAAATGGTATGCTGCTTGATTTGGCGTTAATTTAGAAATTGGAGGCAAAACTCCAAATGCATCTGCCGTTAAAAAAAATATATTCTTCGGGTTTTTACCAATGGATGGTTGTTGAATATTATCTATATGATAAATTGGGTAACTAACTCTTGTGTTTTGTGTAATGGAAGTATCTGCAAAGTCGATTACTCCATTTGCATCCATAACAACATTTTCTAGAATTGCTCCTTTCTTAATGGCTCCAAAAATTTCTGGTTCTTGTTCTTGCGATAAATTAATCACTTTTGCATAACAACCTCCTTCAAAATTAAAAACGGTATTTTCTGCAGTCCAGCCATGCTCGTCATCACCAATTAAACTTCTATTGGGGTCTGTAGAAAGTGTTGTTTTTCCAGTTCCAGATAATCCGAAAAAAATAGCAGTATCTCCATCTTTACCAACATTGGCAGAACAATGCATGGGTAACGTATTTTTAAATACTGGAAGTATAAAGTTTAAGGCCGAAAATATTCCTTTTTTAATTTCTCCAGTATAACCTGTTCCGCCAATTAAAGCGATTTTCTTTGTAAAATTTAAGATTGCAAAATTGTGTTGGCGAGTGCCATCTACTTCTGGATCTGCCATAAATCCAGGGGCGTTTATCACAGTCCATTCTGGAGAAAACTCTTTTAATTCTTCGGCAGTTGGTCGCAAAAACATATTGTAAGCAAACATGTTACTCCAAGGAAATTCGTTTACAACTCTAATGTTTAATTTGTAATTTTTATCTGCACAAGCGTAAGAATCTCTTACAAAAACTTCTTTTCCAGATAAATAATTAGTTACTTTATCGTAAAGTGCGTCGAACTTATTAGAATCGAAAGGAAGATTAATGTTACTCCACCAAACTTCATCTTTTGTAATGTTGTCTTTTACAATAAAACGATCTTTGGGAGAACGTCCTGTAAACTCACCTGTGTTTACGGCAATTGCTCCTAAAGAAGATTCTACTCCTTGGTTTTTTTTTAAAGTTTCATTATGTAATTCGTCTGAAGATAGTTGGTAACGAATTGTTGCGTTTTTGATTCCTAGATGATTTAACGAAATCGATTTCGTATTTGTATCTACCATATCAATATATTTTTGTTTTTTTGTGTATTGCAAAATTAAGCAATATTTTAAAACGGACTTCTATTTAGATAAAAATTATTATTATTTTATCTATTTCTTATTTTTTTTGAGAATATAATAATCATGGCAATCCAACCTACGATTAGAAAAAGACCTCCTAAAGGGGTAACAAACCAAATAGATTTTGCAGAAATAGCTGTTAGCTGAATTGCATAAATAGAACCCGAAAAAAGAAGAATTCCTATAAAAAATAAATAACTAATTGTATTTTTTTGTTTTGCTGAAAATCCTGCATACATATTTACAATTAACAACACAATTACATGATACATTTGGTAACGAACCGCCGTTTCGAAACTCGATAATTGCGCTACTGTAAGCGTTTCTTTTAAAGCATGCGCGCCAAAAGCCCCTAAAATAATCGCTAACATTCCTAAAAAACAAGTGATAATAATATTTTTAAACATTTTTAATGGTTTTTGTTAAATTTTAAACAATTAATGTATCTTCGTAATTACACAAAAATACATCTTTTCGTTTATGAAAAACATATTAATAATTGGCGCAGGAAAATCGAGTGCAGCTTTAATAAAATATCTTTTAGATAATTCTGAAAAAGAAAATTTGTTTTTAACTATTGGAGATATTTCAATAGAAAATGCAAACAAATTAATCAATCATCATAAAAACGCGACTGCTATTGTTTTTGATGTTTTTGATAAAAATCAGCGTACAAAAGAAATTCAAAAAGCAGATATTGTCGTTTCTATGTTGCCTGCAAGATTTCATATTGAAGTTGCCAAAGATTGCTTAAAATTTAGTAAAAACATGGTTACTGCTTCTTATGTTTCTAATGAAATGAAAGCACTGGATACTCAAGTAAAAGAAAAAAAATTGGTTTTTATGAACGAAATTGGTGTAGATCCAGGTTTAGACCATATGAGTGCCATGAAAATAATTGATAGAATTCGAGAAAACAACGCCAAAATGTTACTATTCGAATCTTTTACAGGGGGTTTGGTTGCTCCAGAAAGCGACAACAATTTATGGAATTATAAATTTACGTGGAATCCAAGAAATGTGGTTTTAGCAGGGCAAGGTGGAGCTGCAATGTTTATACAAGAAGGCACTTACAAATACATTCCGTATCATAAATTATTTAGAAGAACCGAATTTTTAAAAATAAATAACGCAAAATTTGAAGCATATGCCAACAGAGATTCTTTAAAATATAGAAACGCTTATGGTTTAGAAAAAATACCAACCATGTACAGAGGAACGATTAGAAAAGTGGGCTTTTCTAGAGCTTGGAATATTTTTGTGCAGTTAGGCATGACAGACGATTCTTACACAATTGAAGGTTCTGAAAACATGAGTTACAGAGATTTTGTAAATTTATTTTTAGCCTATTCTCCTTCAGATTCTGTGGAATTAAAACTACGTTCTTATTTAAAAATAGACCAAGACGATGTGATGTGGGAAAAATTATTAGAATTAGATCTTTTTAACCCGAATAAAAAAATAGGTGTTAAAAATGCCACGCCTGCAAAAATGCTACAACGAATTTTAGAAGATTCTTGGACCCTACAGCAAAACGATAAAGATATGATTGTAATGCAACATTTGTTTGGTTACGAAATTAATGGAGAAAAAAAACAAATGGAAAGTAATTTAGTTGTTCTCGGAGAAAACCAAACATATACAGCAATGGCTAAAACTGTAGGTTTACCTCTTGCCATTGCAACTTTAAAAATATTAAAAGAAGAAATTAAAACTCCTGGAGTTCAAATTCCGATTTCCAAAGAAGTTTATATACCCATTTTAAAGGAATTAGAAGCATATGGAATTCAATTTACGGAAAGAGAAGTTCCTTATTTAGGATATAACCCGAACCATGTAATTGGGTAAATCTCAAAAGACTTTTTAGGTTTTTGGTGGTTCTGGGAAAACCTACATTTTCAAATAAAAATCTTTTACCAAACTTATATAATCTGCTGTGTATTGGTGGCGCCCAATTTCAATAACTAAATGTGTTTCTTTTCGTTCTTTTTTCTGAAAAGAAAACTCTAACAAACTTCTTTTAATTTCTGATGTTTCATTCCCTTGAACTCGACAAACTCTACTCAAAAATAAGTGATTTTCGTTTGCTAAATCGATAAAACGCTTCTCTTCCTTAAAAGGGATAATTGTTGAAAAAATTCCGTTTTTCGATAAAATTTTTGCAACTCTACTCACTAATTCTTCAAAAGATAAAGAAGAAGTAAAACGTGCTTTATTTCTGGCGTCGTTTTCAGTTTCAAAATCATCGTTGTAAAAAGGCGGATTTGTAACAATTAAATCATACGTTTCTTCTTCCTCGTAAATTTCATTAGCAAATTCTTGAAAAGTTGCATGGTAACAATACAATCTGTCACCCCAATCTGAATTTTCAAAATTCTCTACAGTTTGTTCGTAAGCATTTTCATCAACTTCAACAGCATCAATTGTCATTGCGTCTGAACGTTGTGCGATCATTAAAGAAATTACTCCTGTACCAGAACCAACATCTAAAATGGTGTTTAAATTATTATCAACAGTACACCAAGCACCTAATAAAACAGCATCTGTACCAATTTTCATGGCAGTTTTATCTTGATTGATTGTAAATTGTTTAAACTGGAAAGGTTTCCCCAAAATTAAATTTTATATTGAATAAAAAATTCTGCGAAAAACACAGAATTTTCTCAAAGTTTAAATCTTAAACTTGTTTGCAGAGAGGAAGGAACTAACACTACTCTCGAGAACTCTCTGTTTATATGCGTTTACAAATATAAGAATTTATACTGACCCCTAATTAGTCCCTTACAATTTAATCTTTTATATACTCATTTACTATATCTACATGAATACCAGAGTAATCAGAAAACTCATCGACAGTTACGAATTGATGAGGTTCTTTATCTAAAAAGTTTTTAATATCATTCAGTAGCTTACGCCCATACCTTTCACTACGCCCTGTGATGCGCTGAATATCTTTTGGATATATACAAGCTCTTTTTTGATTCATAATGCTTTATCTATGCTTTATCTATACTTAAAACAGACTTAATTATTTTATGATGTTGTGGATAATGTGTTGTTAAAATGTTGACAACACGATAGTGTTATCAATATTTTAATAACGTTTTTGGTGTTTTCGGAAAGAACATCCAAAAACGGAATTTAATTTTTCATTGACTGCCATAAAGTTACGTGATTTGGAATATTAATCACAAAAAAAGTAAAAATTATGGCAAAACAAACAGGAATTATTAAGCTAAAAGGAACTATCGGAGGTATTTCTTTTTACAAAACAAGTGACGGACACCTGGCTCGTGAAAAAGGAGGTGTAGACAAAAGCAGAATTCAGAATGATCCTGCGTTTCAAAGAACGCGTGAAAATGGTTCTGAATTTGGACGTGCTGGTAAAGGTGGTAAAGTATTGCGAAACGCCATTCGTTTGCTTTTGCAGAATGCTAAAGACAAAAGAGTGGTCTCTCGTTTGACAAAATCTTTAGTAGCTATCACGAAAACCGATACGACTAACGAAAGAGGTTTAAGAAACTTACAAGATGGAAATTTAGTTCTTTTGGAAGGTTTTGAATTCAATTTGAATGGAAAGCTTGGAGCAACATTATTTGCACCCTTTAGCAAAGCTTTTGATCGAGTTACAGGAGAAGCAACTTTAGACTTAGCTGCTTTTTCTCCTGTGGTTAGAATTGCAGCTCCTGCAGGAACTACACATTTTAAAATTGTGATGGGTGCTGCAGAATTGGATTTTGAGAATGAAACCTCAACTTTTGAGAGTGATGCAACAGCTATTTTACCCTATACAGCTGCAGACACTGCTGCCATTGCGTTATCTGCTACAATAACTGCTAACTCTACCTTACAAGTAGTACAGGTTATTGGAGTTGAGTTTTATCAGGAAGTGAACGGAGAAATGTACGCCCTTAAAAATGGTGCTTACAATGCATTATCTGTTGCGACTGTTGATACTCCATAGTTATGGAATTAGTACTACAAAGAGCTTATTTTAAACAGGGTACCAATGGTACTCTGTTTATTTCTGATCGGTTTCTTTGTCACACCATTGAATTGCCTTGGAGAAACAATCAACGAAATATTTCCTGCATACCAGAAGGAGAATATGAAGTTATTCCTCGCTTTTCTAAAAAGTTTAAACATCATTTGATATTGAAAAATGTAGCCAACAGAAGCTTTATTTTATTTCATCCTGCAAATGATGCAAAAAGAGATTTAGAAGGTTGTATTGCTCCTGTAACTTATTTAAGTGGTGTTGGAAAAGGGATTCATTCAAGGGATGCAATGCAAAAATTACTGTCTTTGGTGTATCAAGCTATAGACCGAAAGGAAAAAATAATATTAATCGTTAAATCACAGAATTATGAAAATTATAGAACGTTATAAAAAACCTACTCCAAAATTTTTTAGAGTATTGAGAAATATTGGTATTGCTTTAGCCACTGCAGGTGGTACTATTATCGCAGCTCCTATTACTATACCAGCAACTATTGTTACCATTGCTACTTATATGACAGTTGCAGGAACTGTGGCCACTGCTGTAAGTCAAGCTGTGGTTTCTGATAATAAGGAGAATGGAACATCTGTAACAACTGAAAAAAGTAAATAATATGAGTTTTCAAGCCTCACATTCTAATTTAAGTATTGGTGTTTGGGGTGGAACTTTTTTATCTGCAATCACTCATATTGGTACAGAGGATATAATTACAACGATTGTATTGGCTACTTTAGGAGCGATTGTGAGTTTTATCGCTTCATTTATGATGAAATATTTTGTAAAAACAATTAAAAGACAGCGTAAAAAGTAATATCAAAAAATCATTATCAGAAAAGGACATTTATATTTTAATTGTCCTTTTTTTATTTTCTATAATTTTTTACTTAACGAAATGAGACAAACAAAGAATTGTGATAAAGAAAGTAAATGAATTTAGCAGAATTTTTGTGCAGATGAATGAGATAAGAAAAAAATTGACAACGAGTATTATCGTTTTTAAAGATTGATGAACAGGGGCTGGTTTGTGTATGGAGTTTATCAATCTTTAAAAATGTTAGCCCAATGGCGATTGAATGGAAATTATTAAAGACGAAGTACATAGTGCGCTGGCAGAAGCGAAAAGAAGTGTGTATTTTTTTATTTGTTTTGTACTATCTTTCTGATTGTTTTTGTAAAAAGTGAATGCCTCAAAAAATATGTTTATTGTACCTAAATTTCTATGTTTACTAAATTACTTTTAAACTTGGATTAGCATTTGCTTTTGTGAAAACAATATTATCCATTCTCTTACAAATAAAAAAATATACTCTTATTGGCTATTCTTGATTTTATAGGTGCTTTAGAATTATTCTTACTATTACTGATTTTCAATGTTACCTAACTTTCCATTATTGAAACTAAAAAAGCACTTATAAAAACAATGCAACAATTACGAAATGTTGTTAAAATAATTAAATTTTATTGTTGATAACGGATTTGCGCGATGGAAGTGCGGCTATTTTACATAATGGCGTTATAGTGCCTGGAGTTTTTCACGGAAGAGCAGTATAACTGCGCATTATGTAAATATAGCTTGGGGATTTTTGTGTTTTATGAAATAATAAAAACGCATTGCTTTTTAGATTTGTGTAATGAGTTTGCGAATGGAACAAGCTCTAAAATGCAACTACCTGTAGATATTTAAAACGCTAAACTTGCATTGGTGCGCGGAACAAACCAAAAGACAGAGGTTTTTTGCTTTTGCAACAAACTGGACTTTGGTTTGTGGGGATTTTAATTATTATCAAGTAATTTATGGTGCAGTTTTATATTCTCAATTTCATAAACTTTTGTTGCGATGCATTCTAATTTATCTGGATTGAAGATTGCTAAATTATAACCTTCAGCAAATAATGAACTCTGATATTCTACACCATCAAAACCTAATGATTTGATAAATTCAGAAATGTATTGAGTAGGAATGTAATCTAACTGTTTATCTCTTTTTCTGATTGGTAATGAGATTTCTTTTTGTAAAGTTTGTATAAATGGAACATAGGTTAAAAAATCTTCTATTGCCTCATTTTCAGACCAAGGAATAGGGTCGTCCTTTGGATTTCTTAAATTGAGGATTTTAAGATCTTCATTTAAACGAAATTCACCAACTGTAACATAATCAAATAAAGATGCTCTTGTTTCATACAAAGATGTTTCTAACTTATCAGCTATATATAAATAAGATATTCCTTTAGGATTTGCTCTACCACCAGTAGCAAGTTCGTTAGGTGGATTACCTATTTGGTTTGTAGTAAAACCTGTTTTATCTGATATGCGACATCTATAAAAAATACGACCTTTCTTTATTGTTTTATAGAAACTTTCGTGATTGAAAAAGTTGGCTAATTTTTTCAAATCAATTGTGTTATTAATATGATATCTATTTACAGATTTAATTTCTTCTTTGAATTCTTTCCAAATACTATGAATTTGATTAGTTTCAGAAATTAGTTCAATCTTTATTTCTGATGATACATTACTATTGAATAATTCTGTTAGAATTTCTTCCTCATCTACAAAAATAGATTCAAATAATAGTTTATTATTATCAACTAAATTAGTAGTAAGATTAAAGTCTTTTTTTATGGATTGGGCAATATCAAAAACCGAATCAGCATTCACTTCATACAAGGAAATTATATTACGAAAAAAAGGAGCT
This sequence comes from Polaribacter batillariae, assembly GCF_017498485.1. Lineage (NCBI taxonomy): Bacteria > Pseudomonadati > Bacteroidota > Flavobacteriia > Flavobacteriales > Flavobacteriaceae > Polaribacter > Polaribacter batillariae. The sequence goes on from NZ_CP071795.1 coordinate 1,561,317, forward strand.
AATTCTCTTGCTGAATAAATAGAAACATTTATCGAATTACAAAAATCACAATTCCCATTTCTATCATCAGCATTAATTATACTTATCAAGTATTCGCTATTAAAACAATTTATAATTAAATCTTATCTACTATTAATTCGATATGATTCATTATAAATAATTTTTTTAGTGTGCCTAAACCAGGAAAATGACCACGATTATGAAGGTCTTTATAAATTTCAACAGCTTGGGTATTTATACTGTTGCTAACACACCAATTTACAAGTTTTTCAAGTGCTTCTGCAAATTTACCACCTATATCAGATACATCTCCATTTGAGTCTGACACAAAGTGTTTTACCATTATTTTGCCTGATGCATTAATATAAGATAAATGCATTGCTACTGCTCTTGGTAAAAATCCTGAATCTGAATAATTATCGCCAACTGTTAAAAAATCAGAAAAACCAAAAAAGCCTTCATCTTTATAAAAACTATACTCTTCAGAAAAAGGACTTTCACCTACTTGAAGATAATCTGCATTTCTTGGCATATCCTTAAAATAATCATCTAATGATATTCTACTTTCTACAGAAAATAGTCTATAATACCGTCTGCTTGTATTACTAAAGTAAATTATATTGTAAATAACATTTATATTATTTTGAATTTCGGCGATACTGACTTCAGATATTTCAGAATTATGAATTAAAGTGACACCCTGATAGTTTAAGTCTAAATTATTTATACTTTCAATTAAAGCTGGAATTTGCTCTTCTATTTTTGAATCAATAATTATTGCAATTTGATAATTGTTGTAATGTTCCAATACATCTTTAAGAAGTTCTATAATTTTATTACCTTCTCCTACTAAACCGCCTACTTTAGGATTGATAATAACACTAAAATTTACATTTTTAGCTGCTAAATTTTTTAACGCAGATTTTAAAGTAGAAGAACCTTTAATTGGTTCGATTACTGGAGATATTTTAGTTGAAAAATTTGGAAGGAAACCACATAATTCACGTAATGCGATTAATTCAAATTGTTTGCCTCTGACATATGGGAAATACATAGCTTACTTTTTTTGTAAAGAAAATCTTCTAACTCAATAAAATCTTTTTTTGAAAAATTTAAAGTGTAGCAGATATGTTTTAATGAATCTGGGACTAAATCATCATTAAATAATTCTGGGTTAGAAATATTTCTAAATTTTAATTCTTTTATAACTAATTTTTGAAACTCTAAAATATCTATTTTTTTTGAAAGTTTAAAACACTCTCTAAAAATTAGGGTGTTAGGAACTTTAGGAATTGCTCCAAAATGTTTTTTAAGTAAACTAATGTATTCATCTTTTCTTAAACTTTTAAATAATGTTTCATAGGAAAATGAAAAATTTTGTTCTGCTTTTTTAATAGTTTTAAGTGCGTTTCTTTTTGTTAATTCAATTAAACCAATTTCTGTGTTATGAAATTTAACCAATAGATTAGGAATATGTTTTGAATTTGAGACCACATAAATTTTATCAGCAAATTTTTTATAATCTGCTAATTGTTTATCTAATTTATCTAAACCATCCAATTCCGTTTTAATTTCATAAACACGAGCTACCCCATTTAAAATAACAAAGTCTGCTATTGAATTATCAATTTTAAATTCTGATAGTGCTATTGATTTTTTTAAGCTATACTTTTTAAGAAGTTTTTGATTTAAAAGAATATTTTTATAAATATATTCATTTTTGTAAGTACCTAAAAGTGATTTGTAAATAGCATTAATAACTTCAAAGTTAGTTGTAGAATCTGATATTTTAGTGTGTTTGCTTATACGATAAAATGTATCAAAATAATTCCTATCCTTTACTATTTTTTTAAAATTAGCAGGAGATAGAATTTGTGATAAATTCCTTAAACTTTCTATATTTTTAGCTACTTGCATTATTTTACAAAGTTAACAAATTACAAAATTTAAACTAAATGATTTAAAAACTATTTTCGTTTATCTAAACTATTTTTATCAAAAGCAATTAAATTAAAAAGCTCACGCATTCTTGAACGTACACGATTGCCATATCTGTACTCCAATTCTTCTGCGTTTAAGTTTGTCGTAGCGTGAGTTTTTAAATTTCTTTTTAAAAATAAATCATAGCGAGATAATAGTATTTCTCCCATTACATTACAATCTTTACCAAAATGTCTTCCAGTGGTTTCTACACCTAAATCATCAAAACAATAAAAGCCATTATTTCCATAATCTTCAATAATTTTAAACCCACTTTTATTAAAACTAAAAGTTATATTTCTTGCTGGAATAAGACTATGTTGATTTTGATGAGGTACTATGAATGGTAATAATTTCATTAAACTGGTTTTACCACAACCCACTGGCCCAGATAATAATATACCCTTGTTTGAATCCACACCTAATTTTGCACAAGTATCAAAATCACGAATAAAATAAATGCACAACTTGTATAAAATTGCTTCATCTTCTGAATATATTTTGAAATTCTTACCAAACAATAATTTACCTTTCGCTTCTAAATAGATTAGAATTTTAGGGAAATTATAGCTTATTTTATTTCCTGTCAATTCACCTAATTGAAACTGGACATTTCCTTCTTGAATGATGTGAGGTGTACTATTCATAATTATTTGATTAGAAACTTCTCGACTGCGCTTGAAGTGACATATATATTTTTAAATATGTTAGGTTATTTAAATAAATCATAGAGGTTCATTATAGTTTTTATTTTTACTAGTCTTTAGGTTGTCCATATTTTGGCTAACTGATTTTTGGTTTGTTCTCGACTGCGCTCGAACTGACATCTCTTCAGCTTTTATCATCCAATTTTTTGCTGTTGCCTGCCAATTGACAATTTTTGTTTTGCCGCCCACTTTCCAACCAATACCTTGGTAATGATTGTAAAATTTTTGAGCTTCAATTTTTGGCCAATTTTCTTTTTTGAAAAAATCAATAACCTCTTTTTCATTTATGGGCTGGTCAAGTTTAGTAACGTTTTTATTGTTTCTATTTGTTTGTATATGTTTATTTATAGATACCAGTGCTTGTCCACTGCTTGTTTCGATATTGGCATTGTTGTGTACCAGAGCTTGTCCAATACTTGTTTCGAATTTGAACATCTTAATTTTACTCCCTTTGTATGGATTATGTGATGGATAATAAATGATGTATTTCCAATAGCTTAATTCTTTAATACACTTATGATATGTGGATTTTGAACCGATTTTTGAAAAACGCATTACTTCTTCACGATTGATGTGAAATTCATCTAAAAATCGATTGTTATTCCATAGTTGAAATAGCGCGATGTACAGACTGATGTGTGTTGGATTGAGGCGATTATCTTTTGAGAATTGCAGGAATATACCTTTTAGATGTTTTATGAAATTTACGTTTTGCATAAAGAGAGGTTTCTCGACTGCGCTCGAAATGACAAAATAATGACCATTTAGAACTTGTTATGAATTCGATTTGCTTCTAATACTTTTACAATTTCTTCATAATCGTAATAGATTACACCACCTACTTTAGAATAAGGAAGTGTGCCATTGATTCTTAAATTTTGTAATGTTCCTGGAGAAATACTTAATAAATCTCTAACTTCTGGTGACTTTAACCACTTTTTAGGAGCAAAGCCAGATTGATGATTAATCATTGCTTTGATGTCTTCTAATAATTCTTGTTTGAATTCTTGTAAATCTTCTGTTGTAATAATTGTTGCTGCCATAGTAAAACGATTTTAATTGTTATTGAAAAAGATTCCCTCTTTCGCGGGGACTTCGCCAAAATATTTTGGCTCGATTTGACTTTCGTTTGGCAAATATGAAGTGATTTAAAGAGTTTTATTCACAAGTAAAGCCCAAGTTGGGTATTTTTATCTACTCATTTTTAATGACTTATATTGATACCATTTGATATTTGCACTTTAAAATTGAAATAACAAAAAGGTAGAAGTTGTAAAATAATATGCAAGATTTTAAAAACACACAAGTTGGGTTTTTATTCGTCTGACTCTAACATCTTATTAATCAATGATTCTTTTAAATTATCTAAAAATTTTGTTTGATTAATTTTCCTTAAACGGATTTCAAGAAATGTTCTGTAATAATCGCCCAGATTAATATTAAACATATGTTCACAAACTGACGCTACTTCTTTTATGTTGGCTTTACCACTATTAATAAAACCTGTACTATGGAGGGCATAAATAAGCTCTATCAAGTCTGTTTTGTTGCCTGTCCAAAATAGGTCTGATTGCTTCTGAAAACCATCGGTATTTGTTTCAATATCATTATTTTCTAATTTATCAACTTCTTTTTTAAGATGTATAATGAGCATATCAAACGCCAAAATTGTAGCAACAGTACTGTCGTGACTTGTAGAAAATTGTACATCTATTAAAAAGTGAAATGTATCTGGATACAACCGAATATTTGCTTTACCTCTTAAAAAATATTGTTCATCTAAAAACGTAGCACCTCTTCTATAATATTGGTAGAATTCTAAGTTTTCATTAAAATAGGTACTAAACCAAAAAGTGTGTAAGTAAAGTTATTCTGAAATTTTTCTAGAGCAATCATTAAATTGCTCCATGAGGAAAAATTTCGGAAATAACTTTACGATTAAATAATCACTAAATTTATAAACACACTTTTATTATGAAACCAGAAGATTTATTAAACGAAGAATTTTTAAAACAATTTAAAACAGGTTCAGAACTAACCAGTTTTATAGAACAACTGCACAAACGTGGTGTAGAAAAGATTTTAGAAGGCGAATTAGATGCGCATTTAGATTACGATAAGCATCAAAAAAGCAACAATCCTAATTCACGAAATGGCTATGGCACCAAGACCATAAAGACGCATTTAGGAGAAACTAAAATAAAAGTTCCAAGAGATCGCGATGCTACTTTCAATCCAATGCTTATTAAAAAGCGAGAAAGTACTGCAGATGGAGTTGAAAACCTGATTATTTCTTTATATGCCAAAGGAATGAGTACTACAGATATCGAAGAACAAATACGAGAATTGTATGATTATAACATCTCTAGTTCAGCCATTTCTAGAATCACAGATAAAATTACAGCTGACATTATTGCTTGGAAAAATAGACCTTTAGAAGCTACTTATCTGATTGTATGGATGGATGGCATCGTTTTTAAGGTTCGTGAAAACTCCAAAGTCATCAATAAAACAATTTACATTGCTGTTGGTCTTAGAGTAGATGGTAAAAAAGAAGTTTTAGGACTTTGGTTAGGAAAAAACGAATCTTCCTCTTTTTGGATGAGCGTTTTAACCGACATAAAAGCCAGAGGAACACAAGACATTTTAATTACAGCAACTGATAATTTAAACGGATTTACAGACACCATTAAAACTATTTTTCCCAATTCAGTAACACAAATATGTGTGGTTCATCAAATCAGAAACTCTTGTAAATATGTAGTCTGGAAAGATAAAAAAGCCTTTACAAGAGATATGAAGCAAATCTATACAGCTCCTACAAAAGAAGCAGCAAAAGCAGCCTTAGAAGACTTTAAAAATAAATGGAACTCTAAATATTCTTATGCCATTAAATCATGGGAAAACAATTGGGATGAACTCACTGTTTTCTTCGATTTCCCATTAGAAATCAGAACCATTATTTATACCACAAATTTGATAGAAAACTTAAATGGGAAAATTAGAAAATACACTAAAAACAAACTCTCATATCCAACAGATGATGCTGTAATTAAATCCGTATTTTTAGCTTTGAGAGAATCAACAAAAAAATGGACATTGCCTATTAGAAATTGGGGTATCATTCTTAACCAATTTTTGGCTATATTTGAAAACAGGATTAAACTATGAAAAATTTAATCCTGTAATTTTTAACTTACACACTTTGCGGGAAAGTGTCTTAAAATATATTTGCAACTTATCTATATAATTATTTAAATATTTGGTAATGGATTTATTACTACTCCTTGGTCTTTTACTTTCAATATTAAACAATGTTACATAATATATTACCTTACTATATATTTGAGGTTTGTATGTTTTGAAGAATTTTATTTCATCTAAATTACTTTTAAAAGGTTTCTTAATTACAGCGTTTCTTATTTCTATAAGAGTTTTCTTTGTTATTTTAATACCTTCTTCTGCTATTTTTAAAATATCTTCATTTTCAGATTCTAATATTTCTAATTTGTTTTCTAATTCTTTTACTTTTTCTTCATATTTTTTCAATCCTTGGGTTTTTACATATTTTATTCTAACTGAATTCTATAAACATTTGTCTTTTTTTTAAAAAATCCTATATTATGATACATTCTGTTTGCTATTTCTCCTTCTGGACTCGATGTTAAATTTATACTCTTTGTATTGTTATTTTTTGAATAATTTATAACATCAATTCTTTTCCAATACCTCTTCTCCTAGCATCTTTATCAACTATAACATCTTCTATCCATACTTTTTGCCTAGTTGGAATTTTATTTGACACTAATGATAATGAACCAATAATTTTGGTGTTTTCCTCTGCTACAAAAAAGATCTGCCGCTTTTAATTTAATTATACTATTAAGTTCTTTGCCTGTAGGCGGAATACATTTTTTTGAAAGTTGAGGTATTAATCTTTCAAAATCTTGGACAATGCTTTGATTTATTATTTTTAATTTATAAATTTTCATTATTTTTTGATTTGATAAGTGAGAAATAAATTAAAACATAAAGTTATTACAACCTATTATCTATAATACCTTGTACAACTTCTGGATTTAATAATGTAGAAACATCTCCTAAATTGTCTAATTCGTTTGAAGCTATTTTACATAAAATTCTCCTCATAATTTTACCTGAACGTGTTTTTGGTAGGCCTTCTGAAAACTGAATTTTATCCAACTTTGCAATAGGTCCAATATGTTCTGTAATAATTTGATTGATTTCTTTTCGTAAGTTGTTTTGATCTCTACTTTCTCCTGTTTCTTTTAAAATCACATATCCATACAATGCACTTCCTTTAATATCATGAGGAAAACCTACAATTGCACTTTCTGCAACTGCTGGATGCTCATTAATTGCATCTTCAATTGGGGCAGTTCCTAAATTATGCCCAGAAACTATAATGACATCATCTACTCTACCTGTAATTCTATAGTAACCTACTTCATCTCTTAAGGCTCCATCACCAGTAAAATAGTTGTTTTTAAAAGCAGAAAAATAGGTCTCTTTGTAACGTAAATGATTGCCCCAAATAGTTCTTGCCATAGATGTCCAAGGAAATTTTATACACAATCTTCCATCTACTTGGTTTCCTTTTAATTCCTCTCCATTTTCATCCATTAAACAAGGTTGAATTCCTATAAATGGTAAAGTAGCATACGTTGGTTTGGTTGGGGTTACATAAGGGATTGGAGTTATCATCATCCCTCCAGTTTCTGTTTGCCACCAAGTATCTATAATCGGACTTTTTTTCTTCCCAACATTGTCATTGTACCAATGCCAGGCTTCTTCATTGATGGGTTCTCCTACAGATCCTAATACTTTTAATGATGACAAATCGTATTTATCTACCAATTCTGTTCCGTGTTTTGCAAGCGCTCTAATTGCAGTTGGTGCTGTATAAAATTGATTTACTTTGTGCTTTTCTACAATTTCCCAAAAGCGTCCAAAATCTGGATAACTTGGTACACCTTCAAACAAAACTGTAGTTGCTCCATTGGCTAAAGGTCCGTAAACAATGTAAGAATGTCCAGTAATCCAACCAATATCTGCTGTACACCAATACACATCATTTTCTGTATATTGAAATGCATTTTTAAACGTATAAGCAGTATAGACCATATAACCAGCAGTTGTGTGTACCATTCCTTTTGGCTTTCCTGTAGATCCAGAAGTATATAAAATAAAGAGAGGATCTTCTGCATCCATAATTTCTGCTTTATATGATGTTGATGCTTGGTCTAATAATGGTTGCAACCATTTATCACGACCTTCTTTCATATCGATATCTGAATTGATTCTTTTTGCTACCAAAACTGTTTCTACACAAGAACAGCTTTCTAGAGCTTCATCTACAATTCCTTTTAAATCTATTGTTTTTTTTCCTCTGTATGAACCATCAGAAGTAATAACCATTTTACAATCTGCATCATTAATTCTTGTTGATAAAGCTGTGGATGAAAATCCTGCAAAAACAACTGAATGAATGGCACCAATTCTTGCACAAGCCAATGTAGCGATTGCTAATTCAGGAATCATTGGTACATAAATACAAACTCTATCTCCTTTTTTAATTCCTTGTTCTTTTAAAACATTTGCAAACTGATTTACTCTTTTGTATAACTGTTTATAGCTGATATGTTCTGCTGGTTCATTTGGATTATTTGGTTCAAATAAAATAGCCGTTTTATTGGCTCTTGTTGCCAAATGCCTATCAATACAGTTTTCAGTGATGTTTAATTGTGCACCTTGAAACCACTTAATTTCTGGTTTTTTAAAATCCCACTCTAATACTTTATTCCATTTTTTTCGCCATAAAAAATGCTCTTCTGCAACTTCTTCCCAAAAATTTTCTGGTTCTCTTATAGATTTTCTATAAACTTGATAATATTCTTCTAAATGCTTAATGTGATAGTTGCTCATAATTTATGATGTAATTTGAAATTGACTATAGTTTTTGAAAACTTCAAAGACGAGTTTTAATTTGTTTCTATTTTTTATACCCAAACAATTAGTTTTAATAATTGCTAATATATTATTACTATTTTGCAATTTTATTAATTAAAATATAACTGTTGGGATTATAAATTTATAAACCATTAATTGACTCTTGTTGATATAGACTAAACTCACCACTAACCCAATTTAGAACTTGTTGATAATTGTTTATGTTTTTAAAAACTATTTTTTCTTTCCAAGGAAAAACTTCTATATCCAAAATAATACTGCTTTTACTAATTGATAAATGAAGTAAAAAAAAAGCCAACAGTATTTTACTACGGTTGGCCTTTTTCAATAATTCAAATATGAAAACTAATTTAACAAATTAATAACCAGGATTCTGCTCTAAAACACCAGGAATTAGTTGTGCAGTTGGTTTAGGTAGTAATCTATTATTTTCTGTAACATTAGGGTGTATTGATTGATTTACTTGTACAATCATTTTCTTTCTTACCAAGTCAAACCATCTGTTTAATTCAAAAGCCAATTCCCAATTTCTTTCATTTATAACAGCATCATCAAAATCACTTTGTGACATCCCCGAAGATAAATCTACAGCAGGAGCTGGCGTATTAAAGTTTAATCCCATTGCTCTTCTTTTTACTTTATTAATAGCCTCTAAAGCACTTGCTGAAGGACTACCTCCTGCCATATTTGCTGCTTCTGCATAAATTAATAAAACGTCTGCGTATCTAAGCATTACATTAAAACCTTCACCATCATCATTAATCGTTTGTCCAGCATCTCTGTACTTAGCCATATGAGGTTGAACACCTGCAGTAACATAGTCTGTACCATCTGCAAATACAGATGTAAACGTTGCATCTTTCCTAGGACTATCCGGAAAAGCGTTGAAAAATCTATCTTCACTGTAGAAATCACCCCAACCTCCTTCTCCATTACCCCAATGGCGAGAAGCTATATGCATATGGCTTCCTGAAACGCCTCCAGCAGCAATTGATCCATAAAAAGCAAAAATAAATTCCTTATTAGAAAGTTTATTTGACTCTTGCCACAAGTCTGAGAAGTTAGGCTCTAGATCATACACACCACTCTTAATCACTTCATCTGCTTTATCTCTTGCCTTTGCATAATATGAAGCGTCTTCTAAAGGCCAACCTGTCATTGTTAAATATACTTTGGCTAATAAAGCTTGAGCTGCTCCTTTTGTTGGGCGACCGGGATCTGGAAAAGAAAGTGGTAACTTATTTTCAGCATCAGTTAAATCTGAAATTATAGAATCATATATTTCTTTTACAGATGATTGCTTAAGATTCTCTATATCTGTTTGATTTTCGAAAGTAGTTAGTTGTACTTCACCAAACCATCTTACTAGAAAGAAAAAGTTAAATGCTCTAATAAATTTAGCTTGCCCCTCCAGTTCACCCAATCTTTGAGCTGGTATATCTTTTGCATTTTTAATATTACCAATTATTGTATTGGCATTCGCAATTGATTGATATAACTGTCTCCATACATTAAGAATAGATTGATCATTTCCATTAGGGCTTAACCTATCTAAATCTCTAAAAATACCAGCATCTGATCTTACATCTTCTGCACCAGAAGTCATAATAAGAGGATATCCATAGTCAAAACCAGAATAACCAGTATATAATGCTTGGAAAGTTCCTGTTAATGCTGCCTCAAACTCGCTTTCAGTAGTAAAAAAAGAGTTAGGGCTAAGAAGTGATTGTGGAGTTTCTTCTAAATTTACATCTGCACATTTTATAAATGAGAGAGTGAAAACTATTGTAACTATAAAAATTAAATATTTTTTCATTTTTCTTTATTTTAAAATTTTATATCTAAACCTAATGTATATCTCTTTTGTGACGGATATGTTGCTAAATCTACACCTGCGAAAGTATCTACACCGTTAGAATTATTTGATTCAGGATCAAAACCTGTATAATCTGTAATTGTTAAAAGGTTAGTACCCGTGAAATACAATCTAAGAGATGAAATATTTAAAGAATTAGTTACCTCATCTGAAAAATCATATCCTAGTGTTACATTTTTTAATCTTAGATATGAACCGTCTTCAACCCATCTACTCGAATTACGAAAAGCCCCAACCTGATCATGCCCTGGTACATTTGTGTTTTCATTATTGGGTGTCCAAGCATTTAAAAGGTTAACACTCGTACCATCATCACTTGATTCTGTTCTAGATCTACCAATGTTATAGATATCATTACCCTGTGAACCAATAATTAAAGTATTTAGGCTAAAGTTTCCGTATGTAAAAGTATTGTTCCAGCCAAAAGTATAATCTGGTAATGCATTAGCAATATTGATAAAATCATCATTATTGATTACACCATCATTATTTTGATCTACATATTTTGGAGAACCAGGAGTAGTCCCATAAGCTGATGCGAGTACCGCCTCATTACTTTTCCAGACACCTGCATATTCTAATCCTTTAATAAGACCTATTGGCTGACCAACTTCTAGCCAAATAGCATCAGAGAAACCAGGTAAACCTGCACCTCCTAATCTAACGCTTGTTTGATTGTCTGTTAAAGATAATACCTCATTTCTATTCATTGAAAACGTTAGGTTCGTATTCCATTTGAACTTATCATTTCTTACGGGAGTTCCAGAAATTGCAATTTCAAAACCTTCATTAAGAACTTCACCTGCATTTACTAATTGAGTTTGAAACCCTGAAGCTTGAAATAAGGCTCTTTCTTGTAGTAGATCTACTGTGTTCTTTTTATAATAATCTGCAACTATGTTCAATGCGCCATTGAACAAACCTAGATCAAAACCAAAGTTTAGTTGTTTGGTAGTTTCCCATTTTAAGTTTGGATTTTCAGCTTGTGTAGATAAATTAACACCCGAGGTTAATGTACTACCATTGAATGAAAAGTTAGCGCCAGTTACAAGTTGAGATAATGACTGGTATGGAGAGATTGCAGCATTCCCTATTTCTCCATAACTAGCTCTAATTTTTAAAGAATTTATATTTTTAGCATCTCTTAAGAATTTTTCTTCAGAAACATTCCAAGCTAGACCTACAGAAGGGAAAAAAGCTCTTTTATTATTCTTAGCAAATACTGATGAAGCATCCGACCTTCCTGTTAAGGTAACAGAATATTTACCTTTATAAGAATAATCTATTCTAGCCATAAATGATTCTAGTGATTGTTCTTCTTTGTAAGAAAATGGTATACCTGGTGAAGCACCTAAACCTAAATTATTATATGTATTTGCATTAGAAAGAAAATTGCTTGAACTTATAAAATTATTATTTGATTTAATGATTTGTTGTTCAAAAACACCTGTTATTTTTACATTATGATCTTTTATTTTCTTATTATATGTCAAAATGTTAGAGTTTTGGTAGCTTGTCCATTTACTATTTGCAATTGAAGCTTCTCTATCTGATTCACCACCATTCACCACCTTTTCATTGTAATAGAAATTATTTTCATCTTTTATAGATTGAAATGACCCCATCACTTTAATACTAAAATTTTCATTAAAATCGTATTCAACACTTGGATTAAGAATTATTCTATCAGAAAAATTATCTCTAATTGGTTCTAAAGCTAACGCAACTGGATTAAACTCTGTATTAGAACCAGCACCTCCACCTGGTTGAGAGTATGTACCATCTGCATTGAATACTGGTTTTGTTGGAGAAAATAAAAGTGCTGCATAAATTGGACTTCCTTGTCTATCTCTACTATTTAAAACTGTAGGATTGTCTTTAGCTAAAGAAACAAATGAATTCAAATTAATCTTTAATTTATCATTATGCTTATATGTGATATTAGGTCTAAATGAATATCTTGTGTATTTTGAACCTAATACGACACCTTTATTTTCTATGAAGTCACCTGAAAGACTGTACACAATATTATCTGACCCACCACTTATATTAAGGTGATGGTTTGTTGAAATACCTGTTCTAAAAATTTCATTTTGCCAATCTGTAGAATTAGTTCTGAAGTTATCTATCTCTGCATTTGTAAAAACTGTTGGTAAACCTCTGGCAGTTCTATTTTCATTAATGAAATTAGAATATTGAAAGGCATTCATTAAATCTAACTTTTTACGTACTTGATGTATAGACATAAAAGTATTATATGTAATTACTGGCTTTCTATTTCTACCCTTTTTTGAAGTAATTAAAATAACACCTGAAGCACCTCTAGATCCATATATAGCTGTTGCAGAGGCATCTTTTAAAACTTCCATAGATTCAATATCATTAGGATGTATATCACTAAGACTAGCACCTTGCACACCATCTATAACGATTAATGGATTATTACCTCCATTGATTGATGTAACCCCTCTTACTCTAATAGATATATTAGCATTAGGTGATGCATCATTATTCGTTATATTAACCCCAGCAACCTGACCCTGTAAAGCCTCATCTGCTCTAGGTAATGGTATATTTTGAATATCGGATACTTTTACCGATGATACAGATCCAACTACATCACTTTTTTTCTGAGATCCGTATCCAACAACCACTATTTCATCTAGTTGTTGTGCATCTTCTTTTAAAAATATATTTATAGTCTTTTGCTTATTTATCTCGACTTCTTTAGTAACATATCCAAGATAACTTATTACAAGTGTGCCATTATTTGGTGCAGCAATTGTAAAGTTACCATCAAAATCTGTTGATACACCTATTTGAGTACCTTTTATTATTATATTTACGTATGGCAGTACCGATTTATCAGAATCAGCTTTAACAGTTCCTTGTACTGTGATAATCTCTTGTGAAATTAGTAACTGTGATGTAATTGTAAAGAGTATTGCTATTATTATTTTTTTCATAATATAAATTTAAATATTTTAAAGGATTGTAACCTTAAAGTCTTTTGTTGTTTGATTATCTACAGCACCACACAGACCATGAGTAACCCAAGCGTCTAAAGTTTGAACTCTCATCCTTGTATTGCCCTTGGTTGCTGAATTTGGGATACTTACTGTCCCAGAGAAAGGCCCATCATTAAGCTGATTATCTAAACCAAACTCTGCAACTAACTCATCAGCATCTTCAAAATCTCCATCACCGTTCCAATCTATCCATACTTTAGTCTTTGACCAATTGTTAGATTGACTTATGTCTAATGTAAAAGAACTACCTGTAGTTACCTCTAAAGTTTCAGCAGTAAAGAACTCATAATTTCCAGCAGGCTGAGAACCACTGTAATTTAAATTAGAATTAGCACCTGTTGTAACCACTGTATCTGCATTATAACCTCCTGTACCCGTAATAGCACAGTAAGAAACACCTAAAATTTCTACTTCAAAATCTTTTGTCGTTTGGTTAGCAACATCACCACATAAACCGTAATTTACCCACGCATCTAAAGTTTGAACTCTCATTCTGGTTACCCCTAAAGCTGCACTACTAGGAACTGTTATGCTACCATTAAAAGGTCCATTATTAAGTTGACTATCTAAACCAAACTCTGCAACTAACTCACCAGCATCTTCGAAGTCTTTATCTCCATTCCAGTCTATCCATACTTTTGATTTAGACCAATTGTTTGATTGTGTAAGCCCCATTGAAAATTGTGTATCTGTTGCAACCACCAATTTTTCTGTAGATAACTCATAATTTCCTGCAGGTTGTGATCCACTATAATTTAAATTAACATCCGCTCCTGTAGTTGTTATCGTGTCTGCATTATACCCACCAGTTCCTGAAATGGAACAATATTGCAAACCTAATATTGTAGGATTTCCGCTTGCATTTAGTTCTACTGATGCTGTCTTAGCGCCTTCTTCTGACGTTGCTGTAATTACTGCTACACCAGGTGAAATTGCGGTAACCTCACCATTACTAGATACAGAAATAACACTTGAATCACTAGATGACCAAACTACGGTCTGAAATGTTGCATCTGCTGGCGTGAAAACAACATTGTATTTGGTTTTTGAAGGATCATTAATCGGTTCTTCTACTAACTCAATTTTTTCAACTTTTACAATAACTTGTACATTTATAGATTTCATTACAGTACCATTATTAGATTTTGCAGTTAATGTTGCACTACCTAATGAGAGACCTTTTACACCGGCAACACGACCATTTTCATTAAATTGAATTTGAGCCACATTTTCATCACTTGAAGACCATGATACATTTTGAGTAGCATTACCTGGAGAAGCATTTACTACAATTTGCTTTACCTCATCAATCGCTAATAAAAAATCATTGGTGTTGATTTCAATAGTTTCAAGAGGTACTTCTAATTCTTCGTTTTCACAAGAATACGATAGTGACAACAGTAAAGCTAGAAGAGCTAATTTAAATTTAAAGTTTGTTTTCATCATAATTTGATTATGTTTTGAATTATTTTTGATTGATAATAACTATGATAGACATAGATATTTTGTGCCAAATTATATTATAATCAGTTTTTATATTATGATGATTTTCATAAAATGAGGGGTGTAATATCGTATTTTGAATAGATTTTGTTTAAAATAGAAGTATTCTTAATAAAATCTATATTTTGAGTGTTTAATTATCTTAATTTACTGGTTTTCTTTAATATAAACACTTGGAGAAACTTTAAATTTTTTCTTAAACTCCTGACTAAAGTGTTTTCTATCTGTATATCCCACCATAAAGCATACATCAATTATTGATAAATTATTATTTATTAATAATTGCGCAGCTCTTTGTAATCTAAAGTCTCTTATAAAACCAACAATTGTCATACCTGTAAGGGCTTTTATCTTTTTATATAAGCTTGAATGACTCATTCCAATTTCTAATGATAATTCTTCTACATTGAAATTTGAGTTTTCTATATTATTCTCTAGTAATTCTACCAATTTTTTTAAAAAAGACTCATCAGGAGAACTTAGTACTAAGTCTTTAGGTGTTAATATGGTATCTTTAGAAAATCTCTCGTGAATTAGTTGTCTATTTCTTAGTAAATTATAAATTCTAGCTTTAAGCACCTCTTCATTAAATGGTTTAATTAAATAATCATCAGCACCATTTTTTAGTCCCTCTATTTTGTCTATAGAAAAAGATCTAGCAGTTAATAATATTATTGGTATATGACTAATACGAACATCTGTTTTAACTTTATAACATAATGAAAAACCATCTAACTTTGGCATCATAACATCACTTATGATTAAATCTGGAGTATTATGCAGTGCTTTTTGCAACCCTTCTTCACCATTTTCTGCCTCAATGATTAGATAGTTCTCATAAAGAAGATCCCTTAGATATTCCCTTAAATGTTTATTATCCTCTACTAATAGTATTACTTTTCCTTTAAACTCTTTAAAGTTTATATTTACTTTACCCTTTTTATAATTTTCAATATGCTCCTCTTCTATTATATCTTCTTTAATTTGATTACCGGAGAAATGATCTTTACCTAATGGTAGTAAAAGGGAAAATATACTACCTTCTCCTACCTTGCTCGTAACAGTAATTTTACCTTTATGTAGTTCTATTATATCTTTTACAATTGAAAGACCGATACCAAAACCTTTTTGTGAACCTCTATATTTACTATGATAAAATCTTTCAAAAATATGTGGTAGTTTGTCTTTTGATATTCCTGTACCATTATCAGAAATTAAAATTTGGATGTTGGATTCATTTTTCTCAATACTAACTGATATTTTGCCTCCATTTTGAGTAAATTTAAAAGCATTAGATAAAACATTAAATATTGCTTTTTCTAATTGTATTCTGTCTATCCACAATTGAATAGGTTTTTCTTTACCAACAAATTTATATTTAAGATTATTTATTAATGCTTCTTGAGAAAAAGCTAAAAAAATCTCTTTAGTGAAACTAACTATATCTGTTTTTTGAACTGTTAAATCTAAATTACCTGTTTCTAGTTTTCTAAAGTTTAAAAGTTCGTTTACTAAATTTAACAATCTTCGTGTATTGTTTTTTACGACTGCAATTGATTTTTTTTCAACACTGTTAGTGTCTTCTCTTTGTAAAACATTTAAAGAACTCATAATTAAAGTCAGTGGAGTTCTAATTTCGTGAGAAATATTCGCAAAAAACCTCTGTTTTATTTGATGTAATTTATCTTGATCTTCCCTTTTATGTTTTTCAAATTCTAACTTATTGTTAATATTTATCCAATTAATGGTGTACTTTCTAACTAATAAGACTGCTAAAACTAAAAAGAAAAAATATATTACATAAGCCCACCACGTAAGCCAAAAAGGAGGTTTGATTATTAATTTTATGCCTATAGGTTTACTCCAATTAGTATCAACTGTTTTTGTTTTTACAAAAAAATTATAACTCCCTGGAGAAAGGTTTGTGTATGTAGCAGATTGCTCTGAGCCAATAAATCTCCAGTCTTTTTCAAAACCTTTCATCATTATAGAAAATTGAGTACCAGTAGCAAAAGGAAATACTAACGTCGAAAAATTGAAAGTAAAAACATTTTGGTTGTGATTTAAGGTTATTGTTTTTTCAAATGGAATATGTTTGTTTAAAATACCTTCTGTATTACTATTTATACTTTTATTAAAGAGCTTAAAATCTGTGAAAACAATTTTTGGGATATCAACACTACTATTTACTTTCTCTGGGCTAAACCTTATAAAACCCTCATTACCACCAAAATACAACATATCTTCTTCGTCTTTATAAGCTGAATTGATATGATACTCTCCTTTAAAATCTTTAAATGAAGTTATATTTCTAGTAGTTGGATTATAGCTGTAAATACCCTCTTTAGTGCTTAACCAAATTTTTTCGTTAGAAATTAATACAGCTACAACTGTGTTTGAATTGTCGGAAAAGCCAATTGTGATTTTTTCAAATTTATTCTTTTTAATATCGAATTTAACTAACCCCTTTTTTGTACCTAACCATAAATTTTCTTTTTTATCTTTCTTTAAAGAGTATATATAATTACTACCTGAATTGCCTAATTGGTCTTCTAGATTATAGTCTATAAATTCTTTACTGCTAACGTTAAAAAAATTTAAGCCACCACCCCATGTTGCAATCCATAAGTTACCGTTATCTCTTTCTATGGCTAGCACATTATCACTACTTATAGAATTATTAGTACTATTATAATTAAAGTTTGTAAAGCTTTCTGTTTGTGTATTTAAATAACTTAAGCCACCACCCCATGTTGCAATCCATAAGTCACCAGAACCTGTTATATCTATATCTCTTACATCATTATATGGAAGTGAGTTTCTTATGTTAGAACTTCTCTGATATTTTTTTATAATGCCTTTATTATTATTTAAATAAAATAGCCCATTAGAAAAAGTACCTACCCAATAATTTCCATTTTTTGTTTTTTTTATCTTTTGGATATAATCGTTTTCTAAATATTTATTGGTACTTATTTTTTGAGAAAACTCTATTTCAGTTAACCCTTCTCCATCTGTACCCACCAAAATATCCTTTTTATCTTTAAATATTGATAGTACTGGTGAGGGTTTTATCCCAAAAAAATCACTGAAGAAGAAATCAGAGTTATCTTGTCTTTTTTGAATAATATTTACACCTTTCCAAGCAGTTGCAATCCAAATATTTTTTTGATTATCTTCATATATTGAATTAACTGTATTATTTACTAATTTAAGTTGTAAATTATTATCTTTATAATAGTGCTCTATTTCTACTTTTTGTTTATTATTTTTTTCTAAAACTTTGTATACTCCTTTCCCATCAGTTCCTATCCATAAATTATTATCTTCATCAGTATAAATACTCCTAATTATTGATGCTTTAATCTTATCTTTCAAAAAATTAGTTAATGTATTTTTCTCTTTAGAAAAACTTAAAATACCATTCCCATTTGTACCTATTAAAATTTCACCAGAATTGTACTTGTGTAAAACATTTATAAATGTAGGATTTAAAAGATTTTCTTTTAAATAAGGGACTAATGTTTGAGTTTGTGAGTTAAAAAGATATAGGCCTTTACCATTTGTACCTATTAAAAAACTGTATATATCTATTTCTATTATTGCTGATATGTTTAGTTTCTGAAACTTTCTTACTGGATTAAAACTTTTATCAACTTCATTGTAAATCATTAATCCTTTATTTGTTCCTATCCAAATTTTATTACTCGAATCTTCATAAATTTTGTTTATGTTAACGTTAATATTTAAAGAAATAAACTTGTCTTTTTGGGCATTATATAATACTATTCCTTTACCAATAGTACCAATCCAAAGTCTATTTTTGGAATCTAATTTAATTGCAGAAATATCATTTGATTTTAAATTACTATTACTATTATTATAAATCTTTACTGAAGATCCATCATATCTATTTAAACCATTCTTTGTTCCCAACCAAATGAAACCAATACTATCTTGAGCAATAGATGTTACACGTCCATTTGATAACCCATTTTGAGTATTCAAAACTTTTAATAACGATACATCTTGACTATTACTGTAAAAACAAGTTAGTAGGATGAGAAGTGTTAAAATTATTTTTTTCTCCAATCTTTTTAATTTAAAATTCTCTAAATATAATTAAGTTTTTTATTTTTAAAAATTTTCAATTGAAAACTAAAAGCTACGACTACTTATCATTGATAAGAAGTCATAGCTTTAATCACATCAAATAATTATATTTTTTATTCAAATAAACTTTTAATTTCATTAATAAATCTCTCTGCCAAAGCATCTGCAGCTTGTTGTGATTTTGCTTCTGTATAAATTCTAATAATGGGTTCTGTATTAGACTTACGCAAGTGAATCCACTCTTCAGTAAAATCTATTTTTACACCATCTATGGTGTTTACATCTTCGTCTGCATACTTTGTAGCCATAGTTTCTAAGATATTATCAACCTCTATTTCTGGCGTTAATTGAATCTTATTTTTGCTCATAAAATAACTTGGGTACGAATCTCTCAACTCCTTACAAGATAATTTTTGATTTGCTAAATGCGATAAAAACAACGCAACTCCTACCAAAGAATCACGTCCATAATGTGATGCTGGGTAAATGATTCCTCCATTTCCTTCTCCACCAATTACAGCATTCTCTTCTTTCATTTTTATTACAACATTTACCTCTCCAACTGCACTTGCTGTATATTTTCCTCCATGTTTCTGGGTAACATCTCTTAAAGCTCTAGAGGATGATAAGTTAGAAACTGTGTTTCCTCCTTTTAATCTTCCTAAAACATAATCTGCACAAGCAACCAACGTATATTCTTCTCCAAACATAGAGCCATCTTCAGAAACCAAAGCTAGTCTGTCTACATCTGGGTCTACTACAATCCCAAAATCTGCTTTTTCTTTTACAACTAATTCAGATATATCTGTTAAGTGTTCTTTTAAAGGTTCTGGATTGTGAGGAAATTGTCCATTTGGTGTACAGTACAACTCTACACATGCTACATTTAGTTCTTTTAATAAAGCAGGAATAAAAATTCCGCCTGTAGAATTTACGGCATCTACAACCACTTTAAAGTTTGCTTTTTTTATGGCTTCTACATCTACCAATTCAAGATTTAAAACTTCGTTGATATGTTTTTCTACATAAGAAGTGTCTTTTGTATTGCTTCCTAAATCATCTACTTCTGCGAAAGCAAAATCTTCGCTTTCTGCTAATTCTAAAATCTTTTCTCCTTCTGATCCATTTAAAAATTCGCCTTTCTCATTTAATAATTTTAAAGCATTCCATTGTTTTGGGTTGTGAGAAGCTGTTAAAATAATGCCTCCATCTGCATTTTCTAAAGGAACTGCTACTTCTACAGTTGGTGTGGTAGACAAACCTAAATCTATAACATCTATTCCTAAACCTACCAAAGTGTTGGCAACCAAACTAGAAATCATTTTACCAGAAATACGGGCATCTCTACCAATAACTACTGTAAGTTTTTCTTTGTTTGGGTTTCTCTTTTTTATTAAAGCTCCATAAGCAGATGCAAACTTAACAGCATCTATTGGCGTTAAATTATCGGCTATTTTGCCTCCAATGGTTCCTCTAATTCCTGAGATCGATTTTATTAATGTCATTATTTAATTTTTTGAAGTTTAATAATGCCATCTTACAAAGGCTTCCATAGCTGCATAGTGAGACAACCCTAATTGGTCGTACAATTCTGCAGTTTCGCTATTTCTATCTTCTGCACGTTGCCAAAACTCTCTACTATCAGCACCTTGAAAAACAACTCCATCTTTTTGAGATTGATGTTTAAAAATACCTTTTCGTTTTTCTAATACTTGGTCTGGTCCCATAGGAACTGCCATTTCTATTTCGTCAATTCCCCATTCTTGCCAAGCACCTCTATACAACCAAACCCAACAATCTTTCATAAATTTTTTTGGTTTTAGTTCTTTTACTGCTGCAAAAATAGCATCCAAACAAACTTTATGTGTTCCATGAGGGTCTGCTAAATCTCCTGCAGCATAAATTTGATGTGGTTTTATTTTTTCTATTAAATCTTTAGTAATTTCTACATCTGCAACACCAATAGGGTTCTTTTTTATAGCACCAGTTTCATAGAATGGGAGATTCATAAAATGGATTTGGTTATCTGGAATTCCAATAAAATGGCAGGTAGCTCTAGCTTCTCCTTTTCTTATCAAACCTTTAATATGTCTAACTTCTTCTGTATCAATTTCACTAGACTTTTTATTCTTTAAAAATTTTGCAGCTTTTTTATAAATGTCTGTAGCTTGAGAATTTTCGATTCCAAATTGTTCATTATAATCGCATACAAAACTAGCAAAACGTAAAGCTTCATCATCTGCTACAGCAATATTTCCAGAGGTTTGATACCCAACATGCACTTCATGACCTTGTTCTTGTAAACGCTTAAAAGTACCACCCATACTAATAATATCATCATCTGGATGTGGGCTAAAAATTAATACTCGTTTTTTAGCTGGTTCTGCTCTTTCTGGTCTTTTACTATCGTCAGCATTTGGTTTTCCACCTGGCCAACCTGTAATTGTGTTTTGTAATTTGTTAAATATTTTTATGTTGATGTCATAAGCAGGACCAGAGTCTGCTAATAAATCACTCATTCCATTCTCAATATAATCTGCATCTGTTAACATTAATATTGGCTTTTTTAAATGTAAAGCCAAACTTAAAACTGCTTTTCTAATTAAGTGATCTGTCCAAACAATTTTTTCTACCAACCAAGGTGTATTAATTCTTGTTAATTTAGAAGCAGCAGCTTGATCTAAAATAAAAGTAGCATTTCTATGCTCTTGCAAATACGAAGCTGGTACTAAACTAGTAACTTCATCTTCTACAGACGCTTTTATAATATTCGCTTTTTTTTCTCCCCAAGCCATTAAAATGACTCTTTTGGCTTCCATTATTTTCTTAACACCTAATGTAATTGCGGTTCTTGGAGTGTTTTCTAATCCAGAGAAATCGCCACTTGCTGCAACTCTTGTAATATGGTCTAAAGCAACTAACCTTGTTTTAGAATTCTGTAAAGATCCAGATTCATTAAAACCTATATGACCATTTCCTCCAATTCCTAAGATTTGTAAATCGATACCACCTAAAGCTTCTATTTTTGCTTCATATTGATCACAATAATCTCTAATTTCTTCTTTAGCTAAAGTTCCGTCTGGAACATGACAGTTTTCTGGTAAAATATCTACGTGATTGAATAATTGTTCTTGCATAAAACGCACATAGCTATTTACAGAATCTGGCTCCATTGGGTAGTATTCATCTAAGTTAAAAGATACTACGTTTTTAAAACTTAAGTCTTCCTGCTTATGTAAACGTACTAACTCTGCATATAATCCTTTTGGTGAAGAACCTGTAGCTAAGCCTAAAATACAAGGTTGTTTTTGAGATTGTTTTACTCTAATTAGGTCTGCTATTTCTTTTGCAATGGCTTTTGAGGCTGATGTTGAATTCTCAAAAACTACAGTACTGATGTTCTCAAATCTCTTTTCAAATCCTGTAGCTTTGTCTATATTACTTTTTATCATTTTACGTTATAATTTGACTTTTATTTATTTTTTTTCTAGTTTATGTCCCCAAATAGCAAAAAACAAGATGATAACATAACATGGTATTAATATCCAGTAACTTCCTGTTGCAGCTTCTGCTGTAGTTTGTAATTGTTCAACACTATCTAATATTAATTCTTCTTTTTTATAATCAACTAACCTTCCATATAGTGGTGGAATGATAGCTCCTCCTGAAATTGCCATAATTAAAAGTGCTGAACCAGTTTTTGTGAATTTTCCAAGACCGTCTAGAGTAAGTGGCCAAATTGCTGGCCAAACAAGAGCATTAGCTATACCCAATGCTGCTACAAATAAAATTGATGTATATCCCGTAGAATTTATGATGCAAAAACTAAATACAATTCCTAAAAAAGCACTTATTATTAAAGCTGTTTTTTGTTTTAAGTATTTAGGAATTAAGAAAACTCCTAGAGTATATGTGGCAACCATAGCCAGAAGTGTATATGTGGTAAAATATTTTGCTTCTTCCCCAGTAAAACCTAAAGAAATGCCATAAGCGATTATAGTGTCACCAGCAATTACTTCTGCGCCAACGTATACAAAGAGTGCCAAGACTCCAAACCATAGATGTGGAAATTGAAAAACACTAGTTTTAGTCGTTATTCCTTCTTCTGTTTTTTTAGACACTTCTGCTTCAACATGAGGAAGTGGTGCTTTTCGCATCAATAAACCAAATACTAATAAAACTAAAGCCATAACAATGTAAGGTACATACACACTGTTTGCCATTGTGTCCAATAAAGCTGATTTTTCATCAGCTGCTACAATAGCCAATTTCTCTTTAACTTCATCTATACCCGATAACAATAAAGCTCCAAAGATTAGAGATCCTAGTGCACCTGCTGTTTTATTCGCTATACCCATAATAGCTATTCTTTTTGCACCACTTTCTATTGGTCCTAAAATTGTTATGTATGGATTTGCTACTGTTTGACATATAGTCATTCCTATACCTTGAATAAAAATAGCCAGTAAGAAAATCCAATATGTACGAGCTTGAGCTGCAGGAATAAAAACTAAAGCACCAACAGCCATTACAATTAAACCTAATGACATTCCTTTTCTGTATCCAATTTTACTTAATATATAGGAAGCTGGTAATGCCATTACTACAAATGATATATATGATGCTGAGGCTACTAAGTATGATTGGGCTTCAGTAAGTTCGTTTACGGTTTTCATAAATGGAATTAATGCACCGTTTATCCAAGTAACAAAACCAAAAATTGCAAACATACCAGCAATGATTAATATTGGAACAAAATTATTTCTTATTTGCATAACTGATTATTTCATTTTTAATTCATTTTCATAAAAAACTATTGTCTCTTTTAAGGCTGCATCTAAAGAATAATTAGGGCTAAAACCTAGTTTTTGAAATTTAGAAGGATTTGCTTTTGAATGTTTAATATCCCCAGGTCTTTCTTCTAAAAACTTAATCTTAGATTTAGAGTTTGTTAATTCTATAATTATATTTGCTAAGTCTAAAATAGAAGTACTCTGCCCTAAAGCCACATTAAATACACCAACACCTTTTTGCGAAGCCAATATATTAGCTCTAACAACATCTTTTACATAAATAAAGTCTCTTGTTTGTTTACCATCACCATAAATTGTAATAGGTTCATTTTTTAAGGCTTTATCTATAAAAATAGGTACAGCTGCAGCATAAGCAGATTTAGGATTTTGTCGGGGGCCAAAAACATTAAAATATCTAAGTGATGAAGTTTGCACATTCCATTGTTTTAAGTACATATCTAAATAATACTCTCCATCTAATTTTGTTATCGAATATGGAGTTAAAGGTTTGGGCGTCATGCTTTCAACTTTTGGTAGTACTGGATTATCTCCATAGTTTGCTGCAGAAGTAGATAATACTACTTTACAATTTTGCGTTGCTTTTGCCGCTTCTAGTACATTTATTGTACCCTTTGTATTTATATCTATGCATTCATCAATTTTTAATAAAGATTCTGGCACACTTACTAAAGCTGCTAAGTGAAAAATTGCTGACGTACCGTGAGCTAATTCTTTAACTAAATCTGCATCTCTTATATCTCCTTTTACATACTTAACATAGTATTCTTTTATATTCTTTTCAAAACCAGTTCTTAAGCTATCTAAAACAATAACTTCATTACCTTTTTCTGATAATGTTTGAGCTATATGTCCACCTATAAAACCAGCACCTCCAGTTACTAAATACTTTTTCATTTTTTTATTTTATGATATTTTGTTTGTAAAACTTTCTATTAGTTTAAACTGATTTTTAGCCCTATCTAAATTGTGTCCGTGGTAATCTATTTTATAGTACACATCGTTATTTAAATAATCGGTTAAAAAACGTAAAGCCATAATAAAAATCATTGTCTTAGCTCCCAGTGGTAAGTATTTTAACTCAGTTTCTGACAGTGAAAATTTTGTTTGTTCTAAAAATCCTTTTTCATACGCTTTGTAATATTCTAAATTGAATTCTACTTTAGATAAATCTTTTTCATCTTCAGCAGCAGTATTACAAATAGTTCTAATTGCGTCACCAAAATCATAGTGTATAATACCTGGCATTACAGTATCTGTATCAATCATACAAATACCTTTATTATCCTTGTTAAAAAGTGAATTGGAAATCTTTGTATCGTTATGGGTTACTCTTGTTGGTATATCTCCAGTTTCTTTTAATCTTTGAAGTATATGCATCTCATCTTTTAAACTAGATACTAGCCTTGTATATTTTTCGGCTTTAAACAACCTTTCTTTAGATGCGCTCTGTAATGATGATGTATATTGAGCATATCGAAAAGACATATCATGAAAGTTAGGTATTACATTAATTAACGCACTACTATCTAAATCTGAAGTTAAGTTTAAAAACCTTCCTAACAACTTGCCTCCTTCATAGGCAACTTCTTCATTTTTTACAATTTCGTGAGTAATGCTATCATTAATAAAAATCATAACATTCCAATAGTTACCCCCTTTTTTATAGTAATAGAAATCTGAATTTTTAGTTTTTACAAAGCTTAATACTTTTTGATTTAACTCTTCTTCTTTAATATTTGGAAACTTACTTTTTAAATGTTTACTGGTAAGTACTTTGTTGTTTACTAAACCTGGTACATCCTTAAAGATTTTATGGTTAATTCTCTGAAGAATAAAGTTTTTGTTTCCTGTAGCTTTTATTAAAAAAGTATCATTAATATGCCCTGAATTTAACTCAGAATAGCTTACAAAAGTTGACTTATGCTCAAATTCGTTAAAAATATTTTTTAGAGTATTTGCTTTCATATTAATCCCATAATTTAGTTGGATATACTCCGTTTATTTTTAATTTATTAATTTCTTTTTGTGCTTTTAGCTTATCATCACTATAAGTTACACCAAACCATTTAGCGTCTGATTCTAACACTTTAACAGAGGCTTTTTTACTTTGTAACATTTTATTGACAATAAGTGGTAAATAAAATTCTGCTTTCAGGTTTTCTTTATTACTCTCTAAAAACTCTAAAAATAATTCACCTCCAAATTCAAAACATTTTGGGGTAAAACCCCAAAAATTCATAGAAACTGTTGTGTTTTCATTAATAGGAATCATTTCCTCTTTTTCATTCTCACTTTTTAAAATACCGTCTATTTTTTCTATTCTTGTTCTTTCTGTAACATCTGTTAAGAAATTATTATCATCTACAGTACATTCTCCTCTTGAAACATAACCATTTTCTGAAACAGTATTCTTTAATGAATACGCTACCATACTAAAATCATAACTATTTTTATCTGTGTTTCTTAACTGTTCTGCAATTACATCAAAAGCTTGTTTACTGTAAAAATCATCTGCATTTATAATAGCAAAATTTTCTTTTACAACATCTTTAGTCATTAATAACGCATGTCCTGTACCCCATGGCTTAACTCTTTCTTTATTTTTGTATTTTTCTGGAACATTATCCAACTCTTGAAATATATATTCTACCTCTATTTTTCCTTGAAGTTTTTTATTAAAAATTTCCTTAAATTCTTTTTCAAAGCTTTTTCTTATGATAAAAACAACTTTACCAAAACCAGCTTGAATAGCATCATATAAAGAAAAATCTATAATTGTATCTCCTTCTGGAGTAAAAGAGTCCATTTGTTTTAAGCCTCCATATCTACTACCCATACCTGCAGCTAATATGACTAATGTTGGTTTTTTACACATTCTATTACTAATTCTTATTTGTTGTGAGTTGAATTCTATTATTAACATAGAAATACCTTTACAAAACAACTAAGAAAAACTTGTAAGCATAATACCGTTTTTGGTAAAATAAGGTGTGTATTTTAATAATTAATAAAAAGATGAGTGATTTTCAATAGAATTGGCTGTGTTAGATAAAGGACTTAACTCCAATTCTATTTAACCATAATTGACTCTAATTGTATTTTACAGCAATATAAAAACACCAAAAGAACTTGAGGTATGGAAATTGGGTGTTTTAGTTTTTGGATCTATCCAAGTAAACCAATTTGGTTCATACAAACTGTTTGAATTTAGAGTATATTTTGCTCTATACACCCCAACCTCTAATCTATTTTCAATTAACAAGTTAAATGTGATTAAAGACTTTATACTAATCTTCCCTTCAACAATAAAATTTGTATTTGTTTTTGATGATTTTACTTGAATATCACTTTTAGGCCAGTTCCAATTAAAATCGAAGTTTTTATTAGGCTTAGCTTTAAAATCCATTATACGAGGGGTTGGATCTATTTCTAAACAATAATAAGGATTCATTATACTATTTGTTCTAAAGAAAAGCTCAATTCTATCTGAATTATTAATACTATATTTTGAATTATCCGTATTATCTATGTAAGGATCTGAATCATTTGCAATAAAAGCAAAGAAGAAAAAATCGTCATCCCACAAAGCTTTAAATACTGTTTTATTACCATCACAAATACTCCAAGGAGATAATAAACCATTTATTATATATGCCTTATTCCAAAATATACTATCAGCTTTACCAGAAACAATAAGTTTCCCTCTTTCAATTTTTTTTACTTGATATTTTTCTGACATTTAAACTTAGTATTATATTAAGATATTGCTAAACTTTAAGCAATTTTGAATAGTACTCATTATTATTAACAGTTATCTTTAAAAGATAAATTCCTTTCATTAACTTATTCGGTAAATAAATCTTTTGAGGGGATTGAAATACAGGAATATATTTTTCTAGTACTATTTGTCCAAGATAATTGGCTAATTTTAAATTAACATTTCTATTACTTAAAGAAGAAGATTCTATTATGAAATATTTTTTTACTGGATTTGGATATACTGAAAACTCTAAATTTTTCTCAAAGCTATTATAACTTAAACCAGAGGTAATCTCCATGAAAAAATCTTTAATTGCAGCATTTTCAAGACTACCATCTGGAGTTGGAATACCACAGGGAGTATCTGGAATAGCACTATCTTCATAAGTCCAAGCATCTCCAGTAACAATTCTTATCTTATGAACACCATGTTTAGCATTTGGAGGCACTGTAACTTCTATAGAATATGAGGGGGTAGTACCTTGAGAAACTTTTTCTTCACTTAATGGCGCTAGTTTTTCATTTAAATCATCAAAATCGTTATCACCATTCCAATCAATCCAAACTAAAGACCTAGACCAACCATTAGAATTGGTAACTGATAAATTAAATGTTGAAGATCTGGTGGTTATTATTTTCTGATCACTAAACATGTAATTATTCGTACCACTCCCACCATTATAATTTATATTTAGAATACCACCTGAAGTAATTACTTTATTTGCATTATAATTACCCGTTCCAGAGACACTACAATACGCATCTAAAACTTCGATATCAAAATCTGTTGTACTGGATTTGTCATTTGTTCCACATGCTTTTGGCTCTAATTCAAATGAATTCTTAACCTGTACTCTCATTCTTTTTATCCCTTGAAATACATCATTAGGAACAGTAACTGGTATTGTATATGCTAAACCATTATTACATGTATTTGATGCACCTCCTTCAAAAACTTCTTCGCCTATATCATCAAAATCTTCATCATTATTCCAATCTATCCATACTTTTGTTCTAGCACAATTTGAGGCAGATGAATTCGTTAAATTTACAATGAAACTTGCACCAGGTAAAACACTTACTTTAGAGCTTGTATGACGTTTATATCCTGTATTCGGATAGAAATTTGTTGAGTAATTGATGTTATTATTTCCATTTTCTGTTGTTAAAGAACTTACAAAATAATCCTCATTAACATTCCCATTAACTTTACAATAAGAAAAAGTTCCTAAAGAAATTTCTTTTATAGCTTTTTGCCCTTCAATAACTAATTGTTTGGAATTTGAACCACTATTTATAGTAAACTTTGAAATTATAGTATTTAGTGCTTCTAATATTTCTTTATCATATAGATCTGATGATACTTCTAAAGAAGTTTTTAATATATTTAGCTTCTCAAAATCTTGAATTCCTTCTCTAAGTAATTCTAAACGAATACTTGTTATCAAAGTAGATGGTCTGTTATTAGAGGCTCTATAAACCATTGAAAAATCACCTGCTGTATGAGCCCCATCTCTTGCGTCAAAAGGATCTGTTTTTTGCCAATAATCATAAGCCCATCTTAGATACCCTTTAAAACCTTTGTTAAAAGCATACCAAGGCATCCAAGACATTTCTGCTGGACTATTTTCTGGAGTAATATAATTGTTGGGTTGTAGTTGAGTACAACTGGTATAAAATGTGGAAATTTTATTACCAGTAATACCTTCATTAGAAGCATCTTCTAAAATACCTGATAGGTCATAAAAATTAGATTTTGAAGCATTAGTTAAGCCATGAGAATAAGCAATACCTAACTTCCAGTTTTGATTATTGCCTTTAACAACAGATACAACCCTATCTAATTTATCTTCAGAAACTTCATCTAAATACAATACAGATTTATCAAACCAACCTTTACTATCTAAATGTAATTTAAATTCCGTTAAAAAATGCTCCCATCTATCACTATATGCTGTTGAATTTAATGGAGCACTTAAGTTAAGTTTGGTATTTGTAGACTTATCCCAATAAGGAATAATTTCTTCATTCCAACCAACAGGAGAAAAGCAACTAATTTGTTTTGTAATGCCCCAAGACATTAATTTACCTACGTACTTATCAAAAACTGTAAAATCATACTCCCAAGTACCGTCTATTTTTTTTATCCATTTTATCATAGATGTTGCACCCAAAGCATCTTCTTTAATGTATGTTGTAATAGATTTTTGACCACTATCTGCAAGATGTTTGTAAAAAGGCTCTATTAAGTTGAAGTGTTCATCAGACCATAGCCTTATTTTATTAGAAGGATTAGAAGTATTAAAGTGATTTAAAATATTAACAGGAAATTGCCACAAATCTAAATGGAAGCTCCAATTTGGGACATCTGGTAATGTGTAATCAACAACTTGAATACTAATATCAAAATTTAAAGAATTAGTTGCTCCGTTTACAGTTATCGTACCATTATATACACCTATTGATGTATTCTTGGGTACATCTATAGTTACCCATAGCTTTAATGGGTCTGTGGGTGTAATTGAAGTTATTTCTTCTTCTATAAGCGCGTCAATAATTTCTATAGATGATGTGCGCGTTGGGTAACGCGAACAAGTTCTTGACTCGGGATCACCTTTAATATATTTTCCGAATCGTAATTTTATATTTGAATTATCAATTTTATTACTTCCACCTTGAAAGTCACTTATATTGTAGGATAATCCATTAATATCAGAATTACTCCATAACACTATTTGTTTATTAATACGTTCCCCTTTCCAAACAACCAAATTCCAACTTTGAGTTTGGCCGCCTTCAAAACTCTCATTCTTTTGATAACGTTTGAATTTAGATTCGAATGACCCTTGAATATTTTGTGAATATAACTTGAATCCAAAAGAGATTAATACAATAATTACTATGTCTAATATTTTTTTTCTTTTGCTATTCATTTTTTTTGTATTTTGAAATCATTATTATCTACTAATAAACTATTGTCTTTTAGTAATAGATTTTTATACATATACATATCTATCGCTTTTTTAAACCTACCATCTTGATTTTTTGTTGCTAGGTCAACTGCTAATTTAAGGTCATATTCACTTAGATCTCTATTCTCTTTTATTAAAGAAAATAACTCATAATCTTCTATACCTTCCTTTAACAATTCCCATCTAATACTAGATATTGGGCCATTTTTACCTGGATAAACATAATAATCATCACCTTGGTTATGAATGAATACAGGGGATTGAAATGGGTTACTTGTCCAATTATTATAAGCCCACCTTAAATAACCATTTGTTTTATACTTTAAAGCTAACCAGGGAATCATTTGAGATTCTATAGCTGGAGAATAGGTAAGTGTGTTTGGGTGACTGGGTTCAGCACATAAATAAAAAGTAGTAATTTTATTTTCATTATTCCTTTTTGATATTGTTGGAATTACTGGAACAACAGCCTTTTCTTCTAATTTCTGCCCAGGAAAAAACATATAAGATATTGATAGGTTCTGAGCATATTTAGTAGTTTCTGGATGTCCAGCAACTATAATTCTATCTAAAAACTCAGGGGATGATTCTCTAATTATTCCGTATAATAATTCTAATACTTCTTGTGGTTTTTCATCAAAACCTAAGTATGTTCTATTAAACCAACCTTTTTTAATTAAATGATTTTTAAAATCTTTTAAAAATTTAGTCCAAGTTTTCTTATATTCTTCGTCACCAACATTTAACTCTAATACCTTATTTGTATTTGTCGCTTCATCATAATAATGAATTTTTTGATTTGTATGAAAAGGAGTTAAAGAATATGCATTGATAGATTCATTAATTCCTAACCTTGTTGCCAATTCAATATATTTATCAAAAACAGAAAAATCGAAAACCCAATTATCCTCTTTATCTTTTCTCCATTCCACCATACTCTTATATCCAAAATTAGATTGTGATATTGTCGTTTGATTTATCCAAGGTTTATGCCAAGGTTCATGTGTTATAGTAGTTGTAATATTTTTCCCCCCTCTAGAAGCATAATCTTTTAAATATACCTCTAACATATCCCAATGTTTATCAGACCAATCTTTGTATCCATAATAACTAGCTATAGAACTTGGGTTAATCCATAAATCTAAATGAAATTTATAATTTATATAATCTGGTATTGAAGAGTCCTCAATAATAATTTTGATATTATATTCTTTATCAACCAATTTTTTTGATTTTAGTTTCAAAACACCAAAGTAAATTCCAGGTTTCTGGTTCTTAGGTATTTTGAAGGTAAACCAGATTGGTTGTGCTCTATATTCAGGTACATCAACTTTAGAATATTCCATTAAAGGATCACCTACAACATTTGGTGACATTGTACCTGAAACCCCTTCACCTACAATATCTTCAATTTTTGGAGACCAAACATATTCACTTCTCGCTCTTTCAACTGATAAGTATTTAACATATCTAGATTGAATAAATTTTTTATTAAATACATCTCCATTATTATTTTTAAAATCTGAAAATGAAACATTTAAATCCTCAATATATCTATTAGAAGCTATTGCTATTTGTGCAGAAATTTGCTCATTTCTTACTGCTTGTAATTTTAAAACAGAATCTTCATCTATTTTTTTTATAACAAAGTCTTCTAACGCTGGGTTTTTATTTATTTCTGTTTCAGATATTTTTCTTGGAAACCTAGGAACCCTTATAAGAGAAGATGTTTGTAAATTTCCTGTTGGCACCCAAATATTGAGACCTTTATTAGGTAAAGATTCTTCTACATTCATCTTTAACCATTCAGGTACACTTTTTATATTATCTAATATATTACCATTTCCTTGAGCTTTAGTATCATTCTCTTTACAACTCGTTACTAAAAATAAAAACCCTATAAATACACCCAATTTAAACAATTGCTTCATAACCATAAATTATTAAAACCATAAAATTAGAACTATACTTATAGTTTTAAGGTGTGTGTAAGTGTATTAAATAGGTTGTGTTTTCAGATTACAATAATATTTGGAGACAAAACAGTATATTTTATAAGGTTTTAGATTAAAGTAAGAATTAACAGCTTAATCTTTGCTTAAGTAAATTCATATCCTCGCTTACTTTTTTGTCAAGAATTTTTGCATAATGCTGAGTTGTTTTCAAAGACTTATGACCTAACATTTTACTAACTGTTTCAATGGGAACCCCATTTGTTAGTGTTACAGATGTTGCAAAAGTATGACGTGCCAAATGAAAAGTTAAGTTTTTATTGATTCCACAAACATCCGCGATTTCCTTCAAATATGCATTCATTTTTTGATTACTAAGTACAGGTAGTAAAAACTGACTTTTTACCACACCTGGATGATTGCTATATTTTTCAATAATTGCTTCTGCAGTAGAAAGTAAGGGTATATTACTCCTTGAATTAGTTTTTGTTCTATAAGTTTTTATCCATCTATTACCATCTATACCAATTACAATATCACTATGCGACAGTTTTTTAACATCACTGTATGCTAATCCTGTAAAACAACTGAATATAAATATATCTTTAACTTGATTCAATCTTTTTATAGCAAGCTCTTTTGATACCAATTTTTCAATTTCTTCTTTTGATAAAAACTCTCTTTCTACTGTTTTAAGTCTCGCTTTCCAATTATAAAATGGATCTTTACTTATCCAGTCATTGGCATAAGCAATTCTAACAATTTTCTTAAAATTGGTAATGTATTTTATGGTTGTATTATGAGCGCAATTTTTTTCTGTTTTCAAATAATACTCGAAGCCAGTAATAAATTTATTGTTAATATCTTTTACTGGTATATCTTCTATTTTATATTCTTGATTAATATAATTTTTTAAATGTTTTTTTGCAGTTTTATACCTTTCTGATGTACCTAATGCGTAATCTTTACCAATTAGCTTTTCCATTTGAATATTATGATTTTCAAATATTTCCAAAGTCATTTTTCTAATCTCATTTTTACCTTGGTAAATATTTCTAATATTTATAGCTGTAATTAATTTATTCTCTTCTACTAATTTTTGATGTATTTTATAAATTCTATTTGCTATACTGTCAATATATTTATTAAGCTGTTGAGCTTCTCCAGAAGAACCTTTCATTTTACCTGCAGAAGAAATCCATTTTTTAACATCTACTTTTCTGGAAATACTTAATTCAGCTCTCTTACCATTTACGGTAATTCTTAAATAAATATTGGCTTTTCCATTTTTATCAGCTTTACTACGCTTTATATAAAAGATAAAAGAGAATAAATGTTGCATAGGTGTCAGTTAACTATTATAACATAAATATACAAAAAATAAATTATAAAAACATATAACTAATTAAATATCAGTACATTTAGTTTAATTCGGTGTCAGTTGAAGATTATGAAAATAGACACCTAATAAGCACCTTTTAGATCAATTTTTAATGATTTTAATTGATATGAAGCATACATTAAAAACCCTATAAACATAATGTTTATAGGGTTTTCATTTAATTTGATACCTCTATCGCAGAGAGGAAGGGATTCGAACCCTCGATACGTTGCCGCATACACACTTTCCAGGCGTGCGCCTTCGACCACTCGGCCACCTCTCTTTTTATACTGAATTTGTTTCAGTTTTTTCTTATTTAAAAAAACTAAAGATAAAGTTCAATCAACCCATTAGGAGTTTCGACCTCTATCGTTTTGTTTTCTCTATCTACTTTTTTAATGAAATCATCTACCATAGGAATAAAAATTTCTTTTCCTTCTCTATCGATTTCAAAAAGTGGTTGTGCAGCTTTGTCGTTTATATGAACAATTTGTCCGACTTTGCCAAAATTAGCATCTACAACAGTAAAACCAATTACTTCATGAAAATAAAATTTATCTCCAGACAATTCAGGCAATAAACTTATAGGTAAATAAATACCACATTTTAAGATGGTATCTGCTTCCTCTTCCGAATATACATCTTCGAACTGAACACGCAATTGATTTCCCTTATGCAACGAACTTTTTTCAATAAAAAATGGAACCAAGTTTGCGCCAATTTCAACGTAAACTGATTCCATTTCTCTGTACAACTCGGGTTCGTCTGTATCTAACTTAATAACAACTTCACCCTTAAAACTATATTTTGTTACGATTCTGCCTAAATAAAAACAATCTTCTTTACGCATAATTCGCAGAAACTATAATTATTCAGTTGCTTTCGCTTGTGTATCATCAATAGATTCTGCAGCTGCTTCTTCCGCAACTTCTTCTTCGACAACTGGTTTCGCTGCTTCGATTCTTGCTTCATTTACAGCTTTTTCGGCTGCTAAGGCTTTTGCTTTTGCTTCAGACTCTGCTTTAGATAAACCAGCTTCTTTGTCGGCAATTTTAGTTGCTTTTTCTTCAACCCAAGCATTAAATTTTGCATCTGCTTGTTCTTGCGTTAAAGCCCCTTTTCTTACACCACCAGCTAAATGATTCTTTAACATAGCGCCTTTGTAAGATAAAATGTTTTTTGCAGTATCTGTTGGTTGTGCACCATTTTGTAACCATGCTACAGCTTTATCTACATCTAAATCGATAACTGCAGGGTTTACATTTGGATTGTAAGTACCTATTTTTTCTAAGTATTTACCATCTCTTTTTGCACGTGCATCAGCAGCAACAATCCAATAAAATGGCTTGCCC
Organism: Polaribacter batillariae; assembly: GCF_017498485.1. Classification (NCBI taxonomy): domain Bacteria; kingdom Pseudomonadati; phylum Bacteroidota; class Flavobacteriia; order Flavobacteriales; family Flavobacteriaceae; genus Polaribacter; species Polaribacter batillariae. Next base: position 1,596,746 of record NZ_CP071795.1, read on the forward strand.
TTTTTTCCGTGTCTTTGTAATCTGATTTTTACAGACATAATTTATTAATTTTTTGAGGTTCTCGACCTCGATTATTAAAAATCTTACCATCTCGTAGTAAGTGGGCGCAAAAATACAAAAACCTTTTGAAACTAAAACTCTAAACTTTAATATTTTTTTGGGTGTTTTAATGGGCTGGAGTTTACCTCGAGCGAAACCGAAAGGTTACTCGCTTTTTTCTTATGTAGAATTTAGTTTATTTCTTAAAAAATCAAATGAGTTAATAATCAAATCTTTTAAAGCAATCGAAACTCTAGCTTTGCCTTAAATTTGAAGTGTTGTTAAGATGTGAAACAATACGCATCTCAAAATAATTTATTGAAATTTAAAATGAAAATGATATTATGAAGTACACAGAAAAAGTTTCGAACAAGTTAAACGAATTATTAGAAAAGAATTACGATGCAGAAAAAGGATACCTAAATTCTGCAGATAATGTAGATAGTTCTAAATTAAAAATCTTTTTTAAAAACAGGGCTTCAGAAAGAAGTATGTTTGCAAAAGAATTAAGAACAGAAATTTTATCTTATGGGCAAATTCCAGAAGACAATGGTTCTTTTAAAGGAACAATGCACAGAAACTGGATGTCTTTAAAATCTTTATTTAGTTCTAATGACGAAGAAGCAATTTTAGAAGAAGCATTAAGAGGAGAAAAAGCAAGTTTAGAAGAGTATGACGAAATCTTAAAAGAAGATTCTTTTGCGCCATCAACAAGAAAAATGCTAGAAAATCAAAGACAGCAAATTCAAGCGGCTATTAATTCTTTAAAATTAGAAGAACATTTAGCTTCGTAATTTAAGCCACTGTTTTATTATAAATTAGTTAGAATTATAAATTTTAAAAAGTCAACCTTTAATTAGGTTGACTTTTTTGTTGTTGATAAGTGGTTAAAATTAGCAACCTAAAATCTCTTATGTTTTTGTATTTTTAACTTCCCAAAAAATAATAGTAAAAACTATTTAAAGCACAATTACACAATAAATGTACTTAATTTTCGATACAGAAACCACGGGTTTACCTAAAAGTTGGAATGCCCCAATAACAGATACAGACAACTGGCCAAGGTGTGTGCAAATTGCGTGGCAATTGCACGATGGTATGGGAAATGTATTAGAACATAACGATTTTTTAATAAAGCCAGAAGGCTATAACATTCCTTACGATGCAGAGAGAATTCATGGAATTTCTACAGAATTAGCAGAAGAAAAAGGAATCGATTTAGACGAAGGTTTGCGATTATTTAATAAAGCTCTAGGAAAAACAAAATTTATTGTTGGGCAGAACTTACAATTTGATATTCATATTATGGGATGCGAATTCCATAGATTAGGTATCGAAAACAACCTTACTTCTCTTCCTGTTTTAGATACATGTACAGAAAAAACAGCAACACTGTGTCAAATTCCTGGTGGTCGTGGAGGAAAATTTAAATTGCCTACTTTAACAGAATTGCATAATTATTTATTTGGCGTCGATTTTAACGAAGCACACAATGCAACTGCAGATGTTGAAGCAACAACACGTTGTTTTTTAGAATTGATTCGTTTACGAGAATTTACCAAAGAAGAGTTAGATGTAGATGAAAATTATTTTAAAAACTTTTCGGAAGCAAATCCAAAACCAATTCAGGTTATTGGCTTAAAACACATCAACCTAAAACAAGAAAGCGATAAAATTCGCCAACGTCTCGAAAAATTAAAAGACACTGCAGATACAAAATCGACTTCTGCTGGTTTGGCCAAATTAAAAGATGTAAAATTTGCACATTTACACAATCACACACAGTTTTCTGTTTTACAATCTACCATGCAAATAGGCAACATTGTAAAAGCCGCTGCCAAAGACAATATGCCAGCCATTGCAATGACAGATACTGCAAATATGATGGCCTCTTTTCACTTTGTAAGCGCTATTTTAAATCATAATAAAACTACAGAAAACCCAATAAAACCAATTATTGGGTGTGAATTTAACGTTTGCGAAGACCATAAAAACAAAACAGTTAAAGACAATGGTTACCAGATTGTTTTGTTAGCAAAAAATAAAAACGGCTATCATAATTTAGCAAAAATGTCTTCCATCGCTTTTGTAGATGGTTTTTATTACGTTCCAAGAATCGACAAAGAAGTTGTAAAAAAATACAAAGAAGATATTATTGTTTTAACAGGAAATTTATATGGTGAAGTACCTAGTAAAATTCTAAATCTCGGAGAAAAACAAGCAGAAGAAGCATTGCTTTGGTGGAAAGAGGAATTTAAAGACGATTTATACATCGAGTTGATGCGCCATAACCAACAAGATGAAACCATTGTAAACGAAACTTTGTTAAAGTTTTCTAGCGCCCACGATATTAAAATTGTTGCCACAAACAACACCTTTTATTTAGAAAAAAAAGATGCAAATGCCCACGATATTTTACTCTGTGTAAAAGATGGCGAAAAACAAGCAACACCTAAAGGAAAAGGTCGCGGGTATAGATATGGTTTGCCAAATGAGGAGTATTATTTTAAATCTTCGGATGAAATGAAAGCCCTATTTGCAGATTTACCAGAAGCGATTATCAACATTCAAGAAATTGTAGATAAAATCGAAATTTTTACACTAGCAAGAGATGTTTTGTTACCAGCTTTTGATATTCCTGAAGAATTTATCGACGAAAAAGACAAAGAAGATGGAGGAAAACGTGGAGAAAATAATTTCTTACGCCATTTAACTTACGAAGGTGCAAAAAAACGCTATGGAGAAATCACAGAATCTATTAAAGAACGTTTAGATTTTGAGCTTTCTGTAATTGAAAAAACAGGATATCCAGGTTATTTTTTAATTGTTGAAGATTTTATACGCGAAGCCAGAAACATGGGGGTTGCAGTAGGCCCAGGGCGTGGTTCTGCAGCAGGTTCTGTAGTTGCCTATTGTTTGTGGATTACCAATATCGACCCAATTAAATACGATTTACTTTTTGAGCGTTTCTTAAATCCAGAACGTATTTCGATGCCAGATATCGATATCGATTTTGATGATGAAGGACGAAGTAAAGTGATGGATTATGTAATTGATAAATACGGTGCTAATCAAGTAGCACAAATTATAACGTATGGAACCATGGCTGCAAAATCTTCCATTCGAGACACTGCCAGAGTTTTAGATTTACCGCTTTTTGAAGCCGATAGAATTGCTAAATTAATTCCTGGAATTAAACTAAAAAATATTTTTGGTGATGATGCTAAAAGTAAAAGTAAAGTAGAAGGTTTAAGAGCTGAAGAAAAACAACTGGTTGAAGAATTAAGACACATGTCTTTTGGAAACGATTTGGTTTCAGAAACCATTAATAAAGCCACCATTTTAGAAGGTTCTGTTAGAAATACTGGAATACATGCTTGTGGTGTAATTATTACACCTGGAGATATTACAGATTACGTTCCTGTTGCTTTAGCAAAAGATTCAGACATGTATGTTACCCAGTTCGATAACTCTGTAGTAGAATCTGCAGGTTTATTAAAAATGGACTTTTTAGGGCTAAAAACATTAACTTTAATTAAAGACACTGTAAAAATTGTAAAAGCAAAACATGGTATAGAATTAGACCCAGAAACGTTTCCTTTAGATGATAAAAAAACCTATGAATTGTTTCAAAGAGGAGAAACTGTAGGTATTTTTCAATACGAATCTCCAGGAATGCAAAAACACATGCGTTCTTTAAAACCAACCGTTTTTGCAGATTTAATTGCCATGAACGCCCTGTACAGACCTGGACCTATGGAATACATCCCTAGTTTTATCAACAGAAAACACGGTACAGAAGATATTGAGTACGATTTACCTGCCATGGAAGAATATTTGGCAGAAACTTACGGAATTACCGTCTATCAAGAGCAAGTAATGTTACTCTCGCAAAAGTTGGCAAATTTTACCAAAGGTGAAGCCGACGTTTTACGAAAAGCAATGGGTAAAAAACAAATAGCGGTTTTAGATAAAATGAAACCAAAATTTGTAGAACAAGCCGCAGCAAATGGCCATGACCCAAAAAAATTAGAAAAAATCTGGAAAGATTGGGAAGCCTTTGCAAGTTACGCTTTTAACAAATCGCACTCTACTTGCTATGCATGGATTGCTTACCAAACTGCCTATTTAAAAGCACATTATCCTGCAGAATATATGGCTTCTGTACTTTCTAATAATATGAAAGATATTAAAGCCGTTTCTTTTTTTATGGAAGAGTGTAAACGAATGGGATTGCAAGTTTTAGGTCCCGATTTAAATGAATCTTACCTAAAATTCTCTGTAAACAAAGAAGGTGCTGTTCGTTTTGGAATGGCTGCTGTAAAAGGTGTTGGAGCTGCAGCAGTAAGAGCCATTATTAAAGAAAGAGAAGAAAACGGAAATTATACTTCTATTTTCGATTTGGCAAAGCGTGTAGATTTGCGAGCCGCCAATAAAAAATCGTTTGATAGCTTGGTAAAAGCAGGCGCTTTCGATTCTTTTACAAATACACACAGAGCACAATATTTTGCAAAAGACGAAAAAGGAATTACCTTCTTAGAACGTGCTATGAAATTTGGAAGCAAATTTCAAGAAAATGCAAATTCTGCACAAGTTTCTATGTTTGGTGAAACTTCTACTGTACAATTTCCAGAACCAGAAATTCCACAATGCGAAAGTTGGGGAACCATGGAATTATTATCACAAGAAAAAGAAGTGATTGGAATTTATATTTCTGCACATCCTTTAGATGATTTTAAAAATGAAATGAAATTTTGCAACGCTGCTTTAAAATATTTTAAAGAAGATTTGGCAAAATATGTAAACATGAATTTAGCATTTGCCGCCATTGTTACAGATGTACAGCATCGAGTTTCTAAAGCTGGTAAAGGTTGGGCAATGTTTACGATGGAAGATTATGGCGATAGCCACGAATTTCGAATTTTTGGTGAAGATTATTTAAGAATGAAACACTTTTTAGTGCCCAATTCTTTCTTGTTTGTGCGATGTACAATTCAACCAGGTTGGACAAATAAAGAAGGTGTTACAGGAGAACCAAGGTTAAAATTTACAGAAATGAAGCTTCTTCATGACATTATGGACGAGCTTTGTAAAAAAGTAACCATACAACTTCCTATAGAAGAAATTAATGCCAATACCATTTTAAATTTAGAGTCTATTTTAAAAAATTCGCCAGGAAAACAAAGTTTGAATTTTACAGTTTGGGACGAAAAAGAGAAATTAGAAGTAAGTTTGCCAAGTAGAAACACAAAAATTCATATTACAAACGAGTTATTGGCGACTTTAGAGACGCAACAGATACAATTTAAGTTGAATTAGTATTTTGTGAGATTCTGCAAGGTTTCAAAAAAAACCTTGTAACGTGAGTTCGATATAATATTGATAATATCTATTTAAAAACCAGTTTATTGTCATTTCGAACGAAACGCAGTGTAGTTGAGAAATCTTATATTTAGCCTAAGATTTCTCCACAAGGTCGAAATGACAGCCAGAACACTTTTATTTTTTTCATTTTTGTTGAAAATAAATTCTATTATTCGTTTTTTTTAAAAATATTTTTGAATTCCTGCAAGTTTTTTTTCCATAATCAATAAAAATGATGTCATAGAAGAAACCCACAAGGTGTTATCGTAAAAAATAGCCACAAGTAGTTATTGGCGACTTTAGAGACGCAACAGATACAATTTAAGTTGAATTAGTATTTTGTGAGATCCTGCAAGATTTCAAAAAAAACCTTATAACGTGAGTTCGATATAATATTGATAATATCTATTTAAAAACCAGTTTATTGTCATTTCGAACGAAACGCAGTGTAGTTGAGAAATCTTATATTTAGCCTAAGATTTCTCCACAAGGTCGAAATGACAGCCAGAACATTTTTACTTTTTTCATTTTTGTTGAAAACAAATTCTACTATTCGTTTTTTTTTAAAGATTTTTGAATTCCTGCAAGTTTTTTTTTCCATAATCAATAAAAATGATGTCATAGAAGAAACCCACAAGGTGTTATCGTAAAAAATAGCCACAAGTAGTTGTTGGCGACTTTAGAGACGCAACAGATACAATTTAAGTTGAATTAGTATTTTGTGAGATCCTGCAAGGTTTCAAAAAAAACCTTATAACGTGAGTTCGATATAATATTGATAATATCTATTTAAAAACCAGTTTATTGTCATTTCGAACGAAACGCAGTGTAGTTGAGAAATCTTATATTTAGCCTAAGATTTCTCCACAAGGTCGAAATGACAGCCAGAACACTTTTACTTTTTTCATTTTTGTTGAAAATAAATTCTATTATTCGTTTTTTTTTAAAAATATTTTTGAATTCCTGCAAGTTTTTTTCCATAATCAATAAAAATGATGTCATAGAAGAAACCCACAAGGTGTTTCGTAAAAAATAGCCACAAGTAGTTATTGGCGACTTTATAGACGCAACAGATACAATTTAAGTTGAATTAGTATTTTGTGAGATCCTGTAAGGTTTCAAAAAAAACCTTGTAACGTGAGTTCGATATAATATTGATAATATCTATTTAAAAACCAGTTTATTGTCATTTCGAACGAAACGCAGTGTAGTTGAGAAATCTTATATTTAGCCTAAGATTTCTCCACAAGGTCGAAATGACAGCCAGAACACTTTTACTTTTTTCATTTTTGTTGAAAATAAATTCTATTATTCGGTTTTTTTTAAAAATATTTTTGAATTCCTGCAAGTTTTTTTCCATAATCAATAAAAATGATGTCATAGAAGAAACCCACAAGGTGTTTCGTAAAAAATAGCTACAAGGTTTTTTGAAACCTTGCAGGATGGCTGTAAAAATAATTTAGAAATGTAGATTTCTGCCATAGTTTATCTTGAGCGAAGACGAAAGGCAAGAAGACAGTTCGAATTAATCGGAAGTTAACTCTGTAAATAAACTTTCTAATGTTTTGTTTTTTGAACTTAATTCAAGAATTTTTAAGCTATTTTCTTGTGCAAAATCAAATATTTTAGAACGCATATCTTCATCAGAATTAAAGGTAAGTTGCCAAGTATTTTTACCGATATTTATGGATGAAACTAAATTTTCTAATTGATTGATTAAAACCTTATCAACCTTTGTATTAAAAATAACTTTTATGATTTGTTGCTGGTTCTTTTGAAGTTCAGCTATCTTTTTATCTATAATGAGTTCTCCTTTTTTTATAATGATTACTCGATCGCAAACGGCTTCTACTTCTTGCATAATATGTGTAGAAAACAATACGGTTTTGTCTTTTCCTAATTCTTTAATTAATGCTCTAATTTCTATTAACTGATTTGGATCTAAACCTGTTGTAGGCTCATCTAAAATTAAAATATTGGGATTGTGTAAAATAGCTGCCGCCAAACCCACTCTTTGTTGATATCCTTTAGAAAGTTGATTTATTTTCTTATGAGCTTCTGCAATTAAACCCACTTTTTCGATACAAGTTTCTATTTGGTTTTTATCGACCTGAAATATTGATGCCAGAAACTGTAAATATTCACGCACATACATATCTAAATACAAAGGATTGTGTTCTGGTAAATAGCCAATTGTTTTTTGGGCTTCTAATGGGTTTTCTAAAACATTTATTTCATCAACATAAACTTTACCTTCATTGGGTTTTATAAAACCGGTTAAGATTTTCATCATGGTAGATTTCCCTGCTCCATTGGGTCCTAAAAAACCAATAATTTGTCCTTTTTCAGCAGAAAACGAAATAGTATTAAGGGCTTTTTGAGTTTTATAAATTTTGGAAACAGAAGAAACTTTTATAGACATATAACAAATTTAGTTTGAACAATCTTTAAAACGAATTTATCTTAATTTTAGTTTAATCAATCGTATTTGTTCTAATTTTTCGAATATTTTTCATTCGAGACCAAGTAATCTTGTGTCTTTGCTTATAAAACCATAAGGTTCCTAAATCTAAAAGAAAATAAAAAAAACTAATGCCACTTGGTGGATTGTAACTGGGCAAAAAATCGAAAACTCCCCAAGCTGTATTGGGCCACCACCAACATTTGTAAGTGGTTCCAACAATTTCTAAATAAGCTACTGTAACGTACATTGCTAAATAAAAGAGACGTTCTCTCGGTTTTTTTCTTAAAATTAAAAGCGTTGCCATGGTCATTACAAATCCAAAAACATCGTTTTTAAAAATTAAAAAAACAGTCGCATAAATAAAAATAAAAATAGTAAGAAACCTTTCTATTTGAATTTTGTTTTTAATTATTGATGATGCCTTAGAAAAATACAAAACTGCTACATAAACAATGGCATGTCCTGGAGGTACATAATGTGGTACATTACCCAATCTATAAGTGTACATGCCTAATAAAATAGAGAAAAGATATTCGCCAAAAGTTGCAATAATTACAGCAGCAATCATTTGTTCTTTTACTCTCTTGTTTACTTGCCAGAAGACAATTCCAAAACCAATAAACATACTAATATTGGCAAATAGTTGTGCATTATTTGTTTGCGAAACCATATAAAAGCTATCTAAAAACAGCCCAAAACCTATAAATAAGAATAAGGCTCCTAAACTTTTAGTCGTTGCAAAATAGGGCGATTTTGATGCAAGTAAACTCATGGGGCAAAAATAGAGAAAGTAAACAAAAAATGGCTCGATAAATTGAGCCATTTTTTAATTTGTATTTTGTTTTCAACTTACAATTGATATCTTACTCTAAAGCTTACAAATCTTGGTAAAATAAATCTTTCGTTTACTGTAAATGAAAAAAGACCTTGGTTTACAGAAGTTTCTGAACCTGTACCTAATAAGTTATTCCCTACCAATTCATATTCCCATTTTGCATCTTTGTCTTTTCTGTAGGCTAATTTTGCATTCCAAATATTAAATGAACTTTGCTTGCTTCCTCCTTGTCTTACTTCGTTAAAAGTAAAATCTGAAGTTAGTGTTACAGAATCCCAAATATAAGCATCGAAATCTATAGAAGGTGCATGTGTTACAGATTTTACAACTGCTGGTCTTGCAGTATTGTCTTGATCTGAAAAATTAACTCTATAACGTAAAGTAACGTTTGGTGCTTTTCTAAAATTAGTACCTATTCTTGCATTTAGCCCTCTATTTAAGCTCTCGTTCGTGTTCTCTAAAGTATTAATAAATTGGTAAGTTTTACTGAATGAATAATTAGCTCCAATAGAAGTTTGAATTTTACCAAATCGTTTTCCTGCATTGGCAAAAGCAAAAATACTTTCGTTATCGAAGGGTGAATTTAAATTTGTAGAACTTGAAACTACAGAACCTGGCTCGAAAATTGTGTTTCTATTTACCTGATTTGCAGTTTTATTATAACTTACTCTTGCAAATACGTTTGTATTGTTAAATAAATTAAAACTTCTGTAAAAAAGTGATGCATTATGTCTGCTTGCATTTACTAAATTTGCGTTGCCTGCAAAGAAAGAATTGTAATTATTTGCTACAATACCTCTTGCGATTTGATTCACATCTGTAAAATTTATCTCTTTTTTGTACGTAAAAGTTAAACTTTCGCTTCTTTTAAATTGTGCAATTGCTTCAAACTCTGGTAATACTTCTAGAAATTTATCTTTGAAATATTCTGTACCATATTGTGTATTGTTCGAATTATAAGAATGTACAGTAACTCCTGGAGTAATTGTAAAAATACCTGCTTTTAAACGATATCTAACTCCTGCATAAATATCTGTAAAGTTATATTCTGTATCGTTTGTGGTTTGTGGATCTGGAATGCCGTTGATTGTTGGATTTGGAGTAAACTCATTTCCATTATCTAAAATTTGGAAAAACCTAGAATTAAAATTTTGCTTGCTTAAAATAGTTCCAGCTACAAAGTTTAAATTACTTTTTGAGTTTAAGATATGGTAATAATCTAATTTTGCATCTAGTTGGTTTGATTTTACTTTTCTATCTTGTTCTAAATTATAGAATAAATTAGATCTATCTAAGCCTAAACTCTCTGCTGCATCATCAAAACCATCGTTATCAGCGTCATCGTTGTTATTAGGATCATTTTCCAATGAAGCTACATAAAAAGGATCTTCGTCTTGTAATAAATGTTTTACTTCTAAAGCGAAAATATTATTTTCGTTTGCAGTGTAGAAGTAACTAAAATCTTGGTTTATCGTATAAGGTGTCGCTCTTTCTCTTTCTGTAATATCACTTAAAACACGAGAGTCTGCACTTTCTGTTTTAAATTCGTTAGAAAAACGACCAGATACATTGTAATTTAATTGATTGTTTATGTTTTTCCTATAAATTGAACTAAAACGAAACAACCCAGAATTACTTGTTTGATTGGTAATATTATCTACAAAATCGTCTGGAGTGCTAGGATCTACATAATCGATATCTCTAATATTTCTTTGTTCATTACTATTGCTAGAAAAAATTAAAAACCCACTTAAGTCTAATTTTTTATTCGGCGAATAACTAAGGTTTAAAGCAGATAATTTCGTGTTTATTTTATTCGCATTTCTTCCACCCGCGGTTAAAAAACCAATTCCTGCACTTGCAATGCTAATGTTTGTTCCATTAGAGGGGCTTTGGCTTCTAAAGTTAGACCCGAAACTTCTTAAATCGCTTCTATTTAAAACAACGTCTCCTAAGTTGTTTATGTCTCCAATTACATTTACGGTATATTTTGGAGAATAGTAAAACAATTTGGGTTGAAATAAATACAAGGTTTCGTCTGGTGCACTACCAGCTCCAGCAGTAACATCTCCAAACCAAAAGTTCTTTTTACCTTCTTTTAATTTAATATTAATTGCCACTCGATCTTGGTTGTTTTGTACGCCTCTTAGCTGATTTACATCTCCGTAGTTTCTTAAAACTTGAATTTTATCTACAGCATTCGAAGGTATGTTTTTTGAAGCTAATTTGGTATCTCCACTAAAAAACTCTTTTCCATCTACTGTAATTTTTTCTACAACCTTGCCTTCTACTTCTATTTGACCCGCGTCATTAATTTCTACCCCTGGTAATTTTTCTAGAACGTCTTCTAATTTTCTTTCGGAACCGTTTTTAAAAGAATCTGCATTGTAAACAATGGTATCTCCTTTAATGGTTACTGGCATTTTAGAAACGATGGTAATTTCATCTAAAGAATTATCTTCAAACAGTGTAATATTTTTTACAAGATTTTCAGTTTTTGTGGTTATCTCAAATTCAGATGTTTTCATTCCAATGTAACTTATTTTTACATCGAATGTGCTGTTTTTGTCTAAATCTAATTTATAATTTCCTTTGGCATCTGTAAAACCGTAAGAAGCCATTTTTTTGGTTGTTTTATTAATCGCTAAAACATTTGCCATTTCTAAAGGTGTTCCAATACTGTCTTTAACAACTCCTGTAAGTTTTACTTGTGCAGTTGTTATAAATGAAACCATAAAAATGGCCAATAGTAGTAATTTTTTCATCCTGTAAATTGTGTATTTTTGGTTTGTAAATGTTTATAGCTTTTATTGTTTTGAAATTACGGTAAAAGAAATTGACAAATGGTATTAGTTTCTTCTTCTTCGATTTCTATACATTTCTCTCATTTCTTCCATTTTCTTCGTAATAATTTGGTTGTACTCTTCTCTAGTTACTTCTGTTCCTTTACTAGGTGCTTCTATTGTTACTTTATCTTCTGGATTTATAACAATTTCGGTACATAATATTGTAGTTCTTCCGGAGTTTAATTCTAAAATTAAACCAGGCAACCCCCAATATTCGCCAGGACCATTACTAATTGGAATTTGTGGAGTGTACCATGCTGTAACTGTAATTTGTTTTGGCATTTCTATTTCATCAGAAATTTTTACAACATTGGTTGTGTCTTTTTTTGTTTCGTCTTTCTTTTTGTTATCATCGTTATTTCTTCTTCTTCTCATGTTGGTCCAATCTGTTGGATCTACGTCTTTTGTAAGGGTTGCTTTGTAACAAACGTATTCTCCAATTTTTTTGGTTTCGCTACCTAATTCCCATTCTGGTCTTTTCATCTCATCGGAAATTAAGAACTTTTTACCAAAAAACTCAATCGATTCTAATGCTACTAAATCTTTGGTGTTTTTATATTTTACTCCACTACCTGTCATGCTTCCCCAGCCTCTGCCTCCACCAGCAGTTGGGGCAGCTAATTTTTCGTCTTCTTTATAAATCGAGGAAGATTTATCGAATGTTAAAATAAAGGTCTTTTCGAGAAAAGATTTCATTCTTGCTGCCATTTGCTTCTTTTGAGCTTCTGACATTTTATTAAAACGATCTCCAAACCTACTCATATCCATAGTTGTTTTAGACATGTAAGTGGCTTTTCCTTGAAAATCTTTTTGAGCAAAGGTTGTTACTGTTACTAATGCGATTAATACTGTAAATAGTGGTTTCATAATATTTTTATCTAATTTATTGGTCCAAAAATTAGTGTTAATGGACAACTCTAAGACTTAAAAAACTCTTAATAGTTTAATTTCGCATTAGAAAAAAAATAGGCAATTGTAAAAGCTATTAGCCTCCAAATTTAACATTTACCCCATTTCCTAAATCCAAACCATTTCTACCTTTTATCTTCTCCATCATTTCATCTGTTTTTTGTTTTTGAATTTTATTAAATTTCTCTTGTGAAACTACTTTTCCTTTTTTAGGCTTTTCTATGGTGATTTTTTCTTTTGGATTTAATATAATTTCTGTGCAAACAATTATTCTTGTTCCGTCGTTTACTTCTAAAATTAAGCCTGGTAAGCCTTGGTAATTTGCAGGTCCGTTACTTAAAGGAATTTGAGGTGTGTACCAAGCAGTAGTTACCACTGTTTCTTTTTTAACCTCTTCTACAGATTCTCCATCTTTAAACGTAATGTTTTTACTTTCTATTTCTTCAGAAAAAGTTGCTTTATAGCAGGTATATGTTCCAATATTTTTAGTTTCGGAAGACAATTTCCAATCGTATTTTGGTAATTGGTCTTTTATTAAAAACCGTTTTCCTTGAATTTCTGTTTGATTGAAATAGCGATTCTCTTTTAGATTTTTAAAATAAACATCAGATGCTCCAGGACCACCAAAAGTAATAACTCTAATATTTGCTCCTCCAATTTGCGGTTTTGGTGCATCTAGCTTTGCTTCTTCTTTATAAGTTGATACATTTTTGTCGAAATTTAAAATGTAGGTTTTTTGGTTCATTTTTTCCAAGCGTTTTCTTAGTGCTTCTTGCATTTTATCATCTACGCCTTTGGCATCTTTTATTTCGAAATTGCTTTTTTCACTCGTTTTATAAACAGCTTTTCCTTGAAAATTTTGTGCATTTAACGCAAATGCAACCATTATTGTTAGTGTTGTTAAAATTGATTTCATAATTTGTTATTTTAGTTCGATGGTACAAATATCTTACACAAATACATTCTACTTAGTTAACGAGCGTTAACGAGTGTTAACAGTTTATTTTTATTAAAAAAAGAAACTACCTTTGAGGCATGAATACACAAAAACACAGATGGATTCTTTATTTAATTGTAATTACAATTATAGCTACAATTGCTATTCAGTTCTATTGGAATTATAAAAATTACGAAGAAAATAAGCGACAAGTTACTAATGAAATTCAATTAAGTTTAGACAATGCTATTGAAGAATATTTTTCTTCTTTAGCCAAAAGTAATTTTTTAACAATTATAGAAACAAAAGATTTTAAATTTTTAAACGATACAACGAAAACTGAAAATAATGAAAAACCAAAATTTACCATTAATGACATAAAAATTACCTCAGATAAAAACTTTTCTAAAGAAAAGGTAGATTCTATCTTAACCTCCACAAAAGAGCTCGTATCGAAATTTAGTTTAAAGAAAGACTCTTTAATTTATAATACTGAAAAAAAGAAAACAGATTCTGTAAATTTTTTTACAAAATTTACAGATTTAAAAAATGGCTACAATATAAAATTAGACGGTTCTAAAACAAAAATTAAATATTTTAAAGGTAAAAAAGCCGCAGACAGTTTAAAACTAATTAATAATTTAAAACCCATTTTTATTTCTTTTTTTGAACAAAAAATTCAATACAAAAAAATTGATTCGTTAATAGAAAACCAATTAAAACAAAGAGAAATAAACGTACAAACCAGTTTTCATCATCTTAAAAAAGACACTTTATTTCATCAAACGAAAGATCGTTTATTAAGCAACCATTTTAATATTGTAAAATCTAAATCTACATATGTAAAAGAAAATGAAGTTTTTGAACTGGCCTATACAAACTCTAATTTAGAAGCATTAAAAAGAAGTTCTTTTGGTATCTTTTTATCTTTTTTATTAGCAATGGCAGTAATTTCGTCGTTATTTTATTTGTTAAAAATTATCAATCAACAAAAAGAATTGGCAAGCATAAAAAACGATTTAATTAGCAACATTACACACGAATTTAAAACCCCTATTGCCACAGTTTCCACAGCTATCGAAGCCATCGAAAATTTTAATGTTTTAAAAGATAAAGAAAAAACAAAAAAATACCTTGCCATGTCCACAGTTCAGTTAAAAAAACTGCATCAAATGGTCGAAAAACTACTAGAAACAGCCACTTTAGATAGCGAACAATTATTATTAAAAAAAGAAACTGAAAACATTACAGAAATTGTTGAAAAATTAGTAGTTAAACATCAACTCTTATCGCCTTCTAAAAACATTTCATTCTCTACAAATTTGCAACCAGTGTATGCAAATGTAGATGTTTTTCATTTCGAAAACGCCGTTTCTAATTTAATCGACAATGCCGTAAAATATGGTGGAGATAAGATTGAAGTAACAATTAACTCTATTTTAAACACAACAGAAATTTCTGTGGCAGACAATGGAAAAGGAATTGACAAAAACCAGCAAGAGAAAATTTTCGATAAATTTTATCGCATTCCAAAAGGAAATACACACGATGTAAAAGGTTTCGGAATTGGTTTGTACTATTGTAAAAAAATTATCGAAAAACATAATGGAAGCCTACATTTATCTACCACAAAAAACAACACCATTTTTAAAATAAACTTGCCCAATGAATAAGATAAAAGTACTCTTAGCAGAAGACGAAGCCAGTTTAGGAATGATTGTAACAGAAAGCCTAGAATCTAGAGATTTTAAGGTTTACCACGCAATTAATGGCGAAGAAGCCATGCAAATATATCTACAAGAAAAACCAGATATTTTGGTATTAGATGTAATGATGCCTAAAAAAGATGGTTTTACTTTAGCCAAAGAAATCCGAGAAGAAAACAAACGAATTCCTATTATTTTCTTAACAGCAAAATCGCAAACAAGCGATGTTTTAGAAGGTTTTAATCACGGAGGAAACGATTATTTAAAAAAACCCTTTTCCATAGAAGAATTAATCGTTCGAATAAAAGCCTTGTTAAATCGAGTAGAGTTAAAACAAAACATAGAAAACATTAAAATAGGAAACTACACTTTTAATTACACCAAACAACTATTAATTTTTAACGAAGACAACACAAATCTTACCCACAGAGAAGCGCAATTACTATTTTATTTAATTGAAAAGAAAAACGAAGTTTTAGACAGAACATTTATCTTGAATAAATTATGGGGAAATGACGATTTTTTTAATGCAAGAAGTATGGACGTTTTTATAACAAAACTTCGTAAAAAACTAAAAAAAGACAAAAACATACAAATTATTAACGTACGCGGTTTCGGATATAAATTGCTCTGTTAATTCTGCTACAATTGCAAAAAATGTGTACCTTTAGCATCCCTTTTTAATCTTATATACTTTAAAATATGCACGTTGCAATTGCAGGAAACATTGGCGCAGGTAAAACTACGCTAACCAAACTTTTAGCCAAACACTACAAATGGAAACCGCATTACGAATCTGTAGATGAAAACCCATATTTAGACGATTTTTATGGAGAAATGGAACGCTGGTCGTTTAATTTGCAAGTCTATTTTTTAAACAGTCGTTTTCGTCAAATTTTAGAACTAAGAGAAAGCGGAAACAACATTATTCAAGATCGAACCATTTACGAAGACGCACATATTTTCGCACCCAATTTACATGCAATGGGTTTAATGACCAATAGAGACTATAACAATTACAGCTCTCTATTCGAGTTGATGGAAAACTTAGTTGCCCCACCAGATTTATTAATTTATTTACGTGCAGATATTTCTACACTAGTTGGGCAAATTCACAAACGCGGTAGAGAATACGAAAACTCCATTTCTATCGACTATTTAAGCAGATTAAACGAACGTTACGAAGCATGGATTTCTACCTACAAAAAAGGAAAATTACTAGTTATAGATGTAGATCATTTAGATTTTGTAGATAATCAAGAAGATTTAGGATACATTATAGACAGAATCGATTCTCAAATTAACGGATTGTTTTAATAAAATAAAACGAATAAATTTTTATATTTTTTGGGCGTTCGAGCGGGCTTTCACTACTCGCTTCCCGCAAAAAAGCGGGAGAGCTCAAACAAGCCGTTCAATCCCTAACGCACTTACTCAATCCCATAAAACAACCCCAAAAAGGGCTTAAAACTCTTTCTTGATAAACTCGTTAATTAAATCAATTTCAAATAAAAAACATCCTCAATCAAGTTTCGTAAAAGAATCTTGCAGAAATAGACCTTACAGGTTTTAAAAACCTGTAAGGTCTGGAAAATTGTTACAAATTCAAAGCACTTTCTAAATCTGCTAATACATCTTCAATAGCCTCAATTCCAACACTTAAACGAATTAAAGAATCTGCAATTCCAATTTTTAAACGTTCTTCTTTAGGCATAGAAGCATGAGACATCGTTGCAGAATGATTTACCATACTTTCTACACCACCTAAAGATTCTGCTAACGTAAAAAGTTTTATATTTTCTAAAAATTTAAAAGTAGCAGCTTTGCTTTCATCTTTTAAACTAAAAGAAACCACTCCACCAAAACTCTTCATTTGTTTTTTGGCAATTTTATAATTGGGGTGGTCCTCTAAACCAGGAAAATAAACAGCACCAACTTTAGGATGATTTTTTAAAAAAACAGCCACCTTAATCGCATTTTCGCAATGACGCTGCATTCGAATGTGCAACGTTTTAATGCCTCTTAACGCTAAAAAAGAATCCATTGGACCAGCAATTGCACCAGCTGCAAACTGGTTAAAATGCAATTCTTCTGCTAATTTATCATTTTTTACAACCAAAGCACCCATTACTAAATCAGAATGACCTCCTAAATATTTTGTTGCAGAATGCATCACAATATCTGCTCCTAATGTTAAAGGTTGCTGTAGGTAAGGGGTTGCAAACGTATTATCTATTCCTATTAAAATAGCCGAATTTACACCTTTTACCGCTTTAGAAATTGCCTTAATATCTACTATTTTTAATAACGGATTTGTTGGCGTTTCTAACCAAACCAATGTTGTTTTCTCTGAAATTGCATTTAAAAGAGCTTCTTTAGAATTCATATTTACATATATGAATTTTAAGCCATATTTTTCGAATAATTGAGTAAATAGCCTGTAAGTTCCTCCATACAAATCATTTCCTGCTATAATTTCATCGCCAGGTTTTAATGTTCTTAAAACACAATCTATGGCAGCCAAACCAGATGAAAATGCAAAACCATGTGTTCCATTTTCTAACGAAGCCAAACTTTTTTCTAACGCCGTTCTTGTTGGGTTTGCACCTCTTGAGTAATTATATGCCTGACTTTCTCCTGCATTAAATTGCGCAAATGTAGAGGTTTGAAATATTGGCGACACAACTGCACCTGTTGTTGCTTCTGGTTTTTGACCTCCATGAATCGTTTTGGTATTAAATTTCATTCTTTTAGAATTCGTTTATTTAATGCGCTATAGCTTCTGTTTCTTTTGCGTATTTCTTAATTAATTTACCCACTGTTAACCCTTGTACTAATATCGAAAAAACAACAACGATATAGGTAATTACTAAAAACAAATCACGTTCCATACTCGTTGTAAGACTTAATGCCAATGCAATTGAAATTCCGCCTCGCAAACCTCCCCAGGTCATAATTAAATTAGTTTTTGGCACAAAACCTAACTTTTTCGCATAGAGTTTTATGGGCAATAACAAAGAAATATATCTTGCTAAAAGCAATACAGGAATTATAATAAAACCAGCTAAAATATACGTTGCCTCTAAAGTTAAAACCAAAATTTCCATTCCAATCATTACAAAAAGAATGGTGTTTAAAAGTACATCTATTAGCTCCCAAAACTTATCTACATATTGCTCTGTAATTACACTCATAGAAGTTTTTCGAACCGTATCTGTACCTACAATTAAGCCTGCAGTTACCATTGCCAAAGGTGCAGAAACATGTAGTTTTTGTGCAATTAATGTTCCTCCCATAACAGCCGCTAAAGTTATAATTACCTCAGTATCATATTCGTCGATACTTTTTAACAGCCTGTAAGTAATCCAACCAATTAACAATCCTAAAATAATGCCTCCAACGACTTCTACTAAAAATAACTCTGCAATATGGCCTACAGAAACTTCTACGCCACCTTTTGCTATTTGATAAATCGTTAAGAAAATTACAACGCCTACTCCATCGTTAAAAAGAGATTCGCCAACAATTTTTGTTTCTAAGTTTTTAGGTGCTCCTACTTTTTTCATAATTCCTAAAACAGCAATTGGGTCTGTTGGCGAAATTAACGCTCCAAATAATAAACAGTAGATAAAATCGACCTCAAACTGAATTAACTTTAACACATAAAAAACAAAAATTCCTGCCAAAAAAGTAGAAACTACAGTTCCTAAAGTGGCAAAAATTAAAACCGGTTTTCGCTGTATTTTTAATTGCTGAAAATTGGTATGCAAAGCTCCTGCAAACAACAAAAAGCTTAACATTACGTCTAGCAATATTGTTTTAAAATCGATGCTTGTTATTAATTCTCTTTCTTTCATTAAAAGCGTATCATCAAAATAACTCAACGCAAAAACAGCCAAGGTAAAAACGATGGTTATTAGCATTAAACCAATTGTGGTGGGCAGTTTTAGAAACTTCGTATTTATATACCCAAAAATGGCCGATAATACAATTAAAACTGTTGCAATTAAAAAATAATCCATAGAAAGTTATATAAATTTTTTGATTGAAAAAATAATTCCTACATGCAAACCTTCATGGTAATTGTTAAAAGGAATTGCCATATCCATAGCGTCTAAAACAACTCCAGTACTTGTAGTATATTCTTTGTAATTCTCGAAAATACCAGCTTCATAGTCTTCTTCTAAAGTATCTGGCAAACCTGTAAAAAGTTCTAAAACCTCATTAAATTCTTCTTGGGTAAAGTTTTTGGTTGGAAAGGTTCCTTTTCTGTGAGTTTCTATTAATTCATCTGGGCATAAACAGTTTAAGCCAGATAATTTATAGTGTAATAATTGCTGGGTAACCACTAAATGTGCAATATTCCAGACAATATTATTTTTAAAACCCTCAGGAATTTTATGTAGCTGCTCTAAAGTTAAACCTTCAATGGTTTTTAATGTTAAAGCTCTCGATTTTCTTAGAATATCAAATTGTTTCTTCATTTTTATTGTTAATTTTGAACTGTAAATATAATGATATAAATAATGAAGAAAGTCTATTTTTTGCAAACTTGTGATACCTGTAGAAGAATTTTAAAAGAAATACCTACAGAGGGTTTCGAACGCCAAGAAATCAAAACAAACCCTGTAAATGTTGCTCAATTAGAAGAAATGTACCAACTTTCTGGAAGTTATGAAGCCTTGTTTAACAAACGAGCAAAATTGTACAAGTCCATGGATTTAAAAAATCTAACGTTATCGGAAGCAGATTACAGGCAATTTATTTTAGATGAATATACTTTCTTAAAACGACCCGTTTTTATTGTGGATAATGAAATTTTTATTGGAAATAGTAAAAAAGTGGTGGAGGAATTAAAAAATAAAATAGGCAGATAATTGCTATAAACTCAAATAAAAAAACGAGGCTGTCACAAAAGTAAATTTAACTATTATTTTAAGCATTACTAAAATCAAAAATATATTTTAATTGAAAGTAGCGAACCAAGTTATCGAAAAAAATATAAAATACTGAAATTCAATAAAAAAGATTTCTGCATTACAGTCGAAATGACAAATTTTAATACTTTAGAGGAAGCCTCGTTTTTTAATTTAAATCTTAATATTTTTAAAATGTCATGGAAATTCCCATGGACATTCCTTTAAAATTTAAGTTAAATTGAGGTTGAAAATTAGAACTTACAGTTGGTTGACCTGCATTGTATAATTCTACTGCTTTTTCTGTTTTTCTATTAAACCCTTTTGCAATAGGAATTGTCGCAACAATAAATGCTGCACCAATACCTGCTAAAACCCACTCTGGATCTCCACCACCAATTGCAGTTCCAATAGGATATCCTATTAATCCTCCTCCAATTCCTCCTAAAATCATTGCCCAAGTTTGGTTAGATTTTGCAGATTTTACCAAATCGAAAGCTTCTTGGTTGTTTTTCATAAGTTCTTGCATTTCACTTAGCGTTAGTCTTTTATCATTTTGAGAAAAAACATAGCCTCCAAATACTTTTTTCTTTTCAATTTTTTGAGCATTTACTGCTGAAAAGGTTACTACTGAAAGTAAAATTGCTAAAAATACTTTTTTCATTTTTTAAAAATTTTAAATGATTTATTAATTTGATTGATAAACTTCTATTAAATTTTCTGCTTCTTTTTTAACACTCCAATTTTTAAGAATTGTTTCTCTGGCTTGGCTTCCTAAAAGTGGCAATGCTCCTTTTATTTTTTGCTGAAGAATGGTTTCTAATGCAACTATATTTCCTGCTTCGAATAAATAACCATCTTTTTTATCTTGAATTAATTCTGAATGAACTCCAACATTTTTAGTAGCAATTACAGAGCATCCACAAGACATGGCTTCTGCAGTTACTAAAGAAAATCCTTCAGAAAAACTAGGTGAAACGAAAATTTTCGACGCTTGGTAATAAGAAACAATCTCTTCAGTTTCATTAATAAAATAAACTTGATTTTCTATAGAATGTTTTTTGGAAATTGCTTTTAATTCTGTTAAAAAAGCCGGTTTATCGACTTTACCAACAATTACCAAAGCCCAATTTTTATGTTCTTTTAGAACTTTAGAAGCTTCTAATAAAACAACTTGCCCTTTTGTTTTTCTAACTCTACCTACACACAAAATAATATGTTCTTGCCAAATATTTTTTAGAGAAACATTTTCTTTCGGTACAAATTCATTTACATTTACTCCATGACCAATAATGGTATTTTCAACTCCTAAACTGTCGCTCATCGATTGTATAAGTGTAATTACTTGGTCTGCACTTTTTAATAATTTTAAAGTAAGATTCGAAGGTTTAGATTCTGCATGACGTGTAGCAACCAACTTAAATTTTGCCCCCAAAGCTCTAAAAATAAGCATTCGAATAATTTCGTTGTTTCTATGGCAATGCACTACAATTTCTCTTTTCGTAAAGAGAATTTTCTTTAATTTAGCAAAAGAAATGTTGGTGCCTTTTGCGGTATTTCCATAAATATAAGCTTCATACTCGTTGGAAAAAAAAGGAAAAACATTTTCGATACTTCTAGTAACTCCAGTTCTTCTTTTGTGAAAATGGGTATGAATTAAAACGGGTTTCAAATTTTTGTAATTGTTTAAATGTTTAAATGTTTAATTATAAAAGATTTCTCCATAAAGTCGAAATGACAAGTGTATTCAACTAAGATTTCTCTATAAAGTTGAAATGACAAGTGTATTCAACTAAGATTTCTCCATAAAGTCGAAATGACACTCCTACTTTTAAATAGTTATCAGACCTCACAGGTTTTAAAAACCTGTGAGGTCTCTTCGTTGTTTCAACTTCTCTCAATCCCAAACTTTGAATTTTTCAACTCAAAATTTTAAATTCCTTTAAGCGAATTTACGTTCTATAATTTCCATAAAACGAGCTTCTAATGCTTCTTGTTTTTCCCAATTATAATCTGGCTTTACCATTTTATTGATAAAATTTTTAGCTTCTTTTTCTGTTTTGATTGTATTTAGTTGAGAAATAACTCGATTAAAATCTTCTTGACTGCCTTCGAACAAATTCTTTACAAATGCAATTCTATCGTTTAAACCTATTTGAATATTACTTTGCAGTTTATCATTTAACGATTTAGGTTTTGCTGGTTCAAACAAATTTGCCATAATATCTACAGGAATTGTATCTTGTAGTTCTTCTTCTAAAGTTGGCAAACCATACCCGCCAACATCTTTTGGATCGTCTTTAAAATCTGTAGGAGAAGCGTTATTTTCTTCTTGAATTTTTTTAACGTCTGCCAAAGTTAGTGGAGGCTCTTCTTTAATCTGTTCTTTTACATTTTCAGGTTCAGATGCTAAAATTTCTTCTAATTCATCAAAAGGTTGCTCAATGGCCTCTTCTTTTTTAAAATTTAACGATTCTTGCAGATTTTCAACCTTATCCACCACTTTTTCATCTTCCTTATCAAATCCGTCTCCAATTTCTGCTTCTAGTTTTTGGTTATCAAATTCTAAATAATCATCTTCTAATTGATAAGTAATTGGTGCTTCTTTAACCGTTTCTTCTACAACAGCATCTTTTTTTTCAAAAGCTTTTTCTACTTTAGAAAGCAACTCTTCTTTCGTTTCTTTTATATAAACTGTAGAATTCACGTATTCTTCAACAAATGCTAAAACAGCTAATTTTTCGTAAATTTCTTTCGATTTTTGCTTCAATAAAAACACATTGTCTTTATTTTTCATCTGTAAAATGCTGTGGGCTAAACTTATTAAATCGGCTTCTAATTTTTTATGCATACGTTGTAAGTTGTTACTGAAATGAATTCAGCATAAATTATTTTTTACTCGTAAATATTCCTAAATTTGTTAAAAATCAAAGTAACGTAAATTTACAAAAATATAACGCCTAAAATTACAAAATGTTTCTCGAAAATACAGTAAATCATACAGAACAATTTGGTTGGATAGAAATAATTTGCGGTTCTATGTTTTCTGGTAAGACAGAAGAATTAATAAGACGTTTAAAACGTGCTCAATTCGCAAAACAGCGTGTAGAAATTTTTAAACCTGCCTTAGACACACGTTATGATGAAGAGGAAGTGGTTTCTCATAACGATAACAGAATTCGCTCTACTCCAGTGCCTGTTTCATCTAACATAAGACTTTTAGCAAACGATGTAGATGTTGTTGGTATTGACGAAGCGCAGTTTTTCGACGATGAAATTGTAGCTGTTTGTAACGATCTGGCAAATAGAGGTATTCGTGTAATTGTGGCTGGTTTAGACATGGATTTTAAAGGAAATCCTTTTGGCCCAATGCCAGCTTTAATGGCTACTGCAGAGTATGTTACAAAAGTGCATGCAGTTTGTACACATACAGGAAATTTAGCACATTATAGTTTTAGAAAAGCAAAAAACGATAAAATTGTAATGTTGGGCGAAACACAAGAATACGAACCTTTGAGTAGAGCTGCTTATTACAGAGCATTGCAAA
Source organism: Polaribacter batillariae (assembly GCF_017498485.1). Lineage (NCBI taxonomy): Bacteria > Pseudomonadati > Bacteroidota > Flavobacteriia > Flavobacteriales > Flavobacteriaceae > Polaribacter > Polaribacter batillariae. Next base: position 1,620,309 of record NZ_CP071795.1, read on the forward strand.
AACAAAAAGCAGCTTCTGTTTCTTCAAAAAATAATGAAACTTCTAATTCTAAAAAGAACCCAGAAAACGTTCGAAAAAGCGCCGCTGATACCGAAATAAATTAAAATTAACAGATACACTTCCGAAATTTCGGAACAGCATAAAACTATGAATAATCACGTAACCGTTTTAGAAATCGATGGAAATGCTTTAGAGCACAACTTAAATTATTTTAAGAAAAAATTAAACCCAGAAACCAAAGTTTTGGCAGTTGTAAAAGCTTTTGGTTATGGAAGCGATGCTGTGCAAGTTGCCCAATTTTTAGAAGACAAAGTCGATTATTTTGCGGTTGCTTATACGCACGAGGGTATTGCGCTTCGTGAAGCCGGTATTAAAACACCTATCTTGGTTTTACATCCGCAAATTCCAAATTTACAGTCGATTGTAGATTATCGATTGGAACCCAACTTGTATCATTTTAAAATTTTCGATGCTTTTTTAAAATTAGCAGACGAAATTCCACTGATGAATTATCCCATTCATATTAAATTTAATACAGGATTAAACAGGCTAGGTTTTTGGCATACAGATGTTCCTAAAATTATTGCTGAATTAAAAGAAACCAATCATGTAAACGTACAGTCTTTATTTTCTCATTTGGCCGCAAGTGAAGATTTAGAAGAGCAAGATTTTTCTATCAATCAAATTAATAATTTTGCATACATAGCGCAACAATTTTACAAGCATTTAGGTTACGAACCCATGTTGCATATTTTAAATACTTCTGGCGTTGTAAATTATGCGAAAGCACAGTTCGATATGGTTCGAATTGGTATTGGTTTGTACGGTTTTGGAAATGACCAAAAAGAAACTGCACAACTTAAAAATACACATCATTTAAAATCGATTATTTCTCAAATTCATTTCATAAAACCAGGAGAAACTGTGGGTTATAACAGAGCTTTTGTGGCTAAAAAACCAAGTAAAACAGCTACCATTCCTATTGGTCATGCAGACGGCTTGTCTAGAAAACTAGGCAATAAAAAGGGCTACGTTTTAATAAATAACCAAAAAGCACCCATTATTGGTAATGTTTGTATGGACATGATTATGGTAAATGTTACTAAAATCGATTGTAAAGAAGGCGATGAGGTAATTGTTTTTAATCATCAAAATACAATACAACATATTGCAAATGTTTCTGAAACAATTGTGTACGAAACACTAACTGCGATTTCACAACGTGTTAAAAGAGTGTTAAAGAAATAATATTTTTTTATTACATTAGCAACTTCATTAACTAATTAAAAAATCAATTAATCATGGGAATGCTTAAAGAATTTAAAGAATTTGCAATGAAGGGAAACCTTGTGGACATTGCTGTAGGTTTTGTAATGGGTGCTGCTTTTAAACAAGTGGTAACTTCTTTTACTGGAGGAATTGTTTCTCCGTTAATCGGTTTAATCTTTAATACAGATTTTAAAGACTTAAAGTGGGTTGTAAAAGAAGGTGTTGCAGATGACGCTGGCAAAGTAGCAGGAGAAGTTGCTATTTTGTACGGAGATTTCTTAACCAACGTAATCGATTTTATTATTGTTGCTTTTGTAATGTTCTTAATTGTAAAAGGTGTAAATGCCACTAAAAAGAAAGAAGAGCCAGCACCTGAAGAACCAAAAGGACCAACTCAAGAAGAATTATTAGAACAAATTAGAGATTTGTTAGCTAAACAAAAATAAACTTTACCACTTATACCTTTTAAAATCCTAAGCTTTAGCTTGGGATTTTTTATTTATAAACTTTTTTAAATTAAAATGTAACCTTTTTGTAAATTGATGGTTTTAAGAATAGAAACTAACCAAAACCAGCCTTGAAACATTTAACTGACGAGGAAATTATGTTACAAATTGCCAATGGCAAATTAGAATTATTATCAATTCTGTTTAACAGATACCATGTACGTATTTATAACTATTTCAACAAAATGGTACAAAATAAAATGGTTAGTGAAGATTTAACGCAAGATGTTTTCTTAAAAGTAATCAAATACAAAGCATCTTATAAAAAAGGAAATTTTACAGCTTGGATATATACAATTGCACGCAATATATTTTCAACTCATTATCAAAAAATAAAAAAAGAACGTTCTAATATAATTAATGATGATAAATTAGAAGCCAATGAAACCTTAGTTTCTGAAAGCAAACAAGAAGAGTTAGACCATTTACAGAAAGCGTTGTTAAAATTATCTAATTCTGATAGAGAATTAATTGTAATGCATCGTTTTCAAGAGATAAAATACGAGCAAATTGCACAAATTGTTGGTAGTAATGAAAATGCCGTAAAGGTAAAAGTACACAGAGCTTTAAAGAAATTAAAAGAAATATATTTTCAAACAGCGATATGAAGAAATGTAGCGAAATACAAGAAAATTTATCAGAATATATAGAAGGTTCTTTATTAGAAGTTGCAAATTCTAATATTAAAAAACACCTAAATACTTGTGATGCTTGTCAAAAAGAATTCAATGAAATGAAATCATTTTTATCTCTGTTAGATGAGCAAGAAATCGATTATCCCTCAACAAATTTAAAAACTAGTTTCGAAAAAATGTTAGCCACTGAGATTAAAAACAGGCAACCAAAAGTTGTGCAGTTGCAACCAAAAGAAGATTGGAAATCGTTTATAAAAGTTGCTGCAAGTATTGCCATTGTAATTAGTGCTTTTTTGTTTGGAAAATATCAATCTAACATTTCTAGAATTGCCAATGTAAAAGAAGAAAACAAACAAGATGTGTTAACTATGTTAGAAAATAACTCTGCCAGTAAACGAATTTTAGCAGTTACCAATGCAGAAGAGTTCTCTAATAAAGACACCAAAATTATTCAAGCCATTATTAACCGATTGTTTTTTGATAAAAATGTAAATGTACGTTTGGCTGCAGCAGAAACGTTGTCTAAATTTTCATCAGAAAAAATTGTGAGAGATGCTTTAATTAAATCGTTAGAAACAGAAAAAAACGCCTCAGTTCAAATAGAATTGATTCAGGTTTTAGCAAAAATTCAAGAAAAAAGAGCTATAAAACCCATGGAAAAAATCCTTGCAAATGACCAAACACCTGACTTTGTAAAACAAGAAGTTCAAATCAATTTATCTACATTATTATAAAAGAAATACTTAGAAATTATGAAAAAAATAGTTACCCTAATTTTATTTGTTAGCGCAATTGCTACCGCTCAAAAAAAAGACTTTACTTACTCTTTATCAGGAGTTAATAAAGTGGTACTAAGCAGCGATACAAAAATAGTACTTACTGCTACAAATTCTTCGCAGTTGGTTATTTTAGAAACGAATCAAAAAAACAAAGATCGCAATTACTGGCATAAAAACAACAAAGACAAAGAAGATAAAAGAAAAGGATTAACACCTATTTATCCTGGAGGAAAAGACAATACCAATGGTTTTGGTTTTTCTATTAGTAAAGAAGGAAATGTATTGTATGTTACCGATTTAAAATCGATGTATCAAAGAAGAGGGTTAAACATTCAATTACCCAAAACCATAAATATATCTGTAGATGCAGGTAATTTAGGCTCTATAGAAATGGAAGGTTTTACAGGAGAGGTTGAAGCCTCTGCAAATGTTGGAATGATAAAAATGAAAAATATTACAGGACCCATTACAGTTGACGCCAATGTTGGTAAAGTTGATATTGATTTTGATAAAGTAAGTCAAAAATCGCCCATAACGATTAGTACATCTGTATCTGAAATTGATGTTGCTTTGCCCGCCAATACAAAAGCAAATTTAGAATTAAAAACCCAAGGAACTGTTTATACTAATTTCGATTTTGAAGTTCCTACCAAAAAAGGAATGAAAAATGTGAGTGGTAGAAAAAGTATTGTTTCTAAACTAAACAATGGTGGTGTAAAAATCTACATTAAATCTTCTATGGGTAATATTTATTTACGTAAAAAGTAAATGTCTTTCCAGCTGAAGTAAAACGAAACCGAGAAATCTTTAACTCAATTTATTAAGACCTTTCTACTTCGCTCAAGAATAACAACACTTATTTTATATTATTAATTCACACAATTTAAACCACTAAAAAATGAAAAGATATCTCTTCTTCATAGGATTACTATTGACTTTTAGTAACCTAACAGCGCAAAAAAAAGTAACCAAAACTATAGAAAGTAAGAACGTAGAAAATGTTTATGTTCATGTAAAATTTGCCAATAATATTATTGTAAAAAATTGGAACAAAAACGAAGTTTCTGTAGAAGCTACTGTAAATTTAGATGATAACGAACACAACGATTATTTTACTCTAAAGGCAGATAAAGTAGGCAAAATGTTAAAAATAAACTCAGATTATGGAGATTATTTTAAGAAATACAGAAGCTATTACAGTCATAAGCATTCTCATAAAGACGAAGATAAAAACACTAAAAAAGAGGATAACGATTGCCATACCCACAGTCGTAATAACAATGTAAACTATGTTATTTATGTTCCTAAAAAAATAGAACTAAAAATAAAAAGTATTTCTGGAAATGTAGCAACCGAAAATTATACAGGAATCTTAAATCTTAATTTAATTAGCGGAAATATTACTGTTAAAAAACACTCAAAAGACATGCATTTAAAAACCATTAGTGGAGACATAGACATCTTTATTTCTGATGCAAAATTTGAAGCCAAAACCTTAACTGGTGGTATCTATTCTGATTTAGATATCGATTTTAATCAGAATAAAAAGAAAACAAGTTATGGTTCTAAAATTGTTGCTACTATAAAAAAAGGAACAGCATCTTTAAAGCTAAATACCATCAGTGGAGATATATTTCTTAGAAAAATTTAAAAATCAGCCCAAACTTTGTAAAACAACCAACTTCTTTTTTTTGAAGTTGGTTGTTTCGTTTTTATAAACTTGAACGCTAACAGACAAATGCTTAGATTTTAAGACAAAAAAAATGAAGCTGTCTTAAAAAGTATTAAAATTGGTCATTTCAACTGTAATAGAGAAATCTTATTTATTGAATTTCAATACTTTAGGGGTACTAAACCAAAAAGTGTGTAAGTAAAGTTATTTCTGAAATTTTTCTAGAGCAATATTTAAATTGCTCCATGAGGAAAAATTTCGGAAATAACTTTACGATTAAATAATCACTAAATTTATAAACACACTTTTATTATGAAACCAGAAGATTTATTAAACGAAGAATTTTTAAAACAATTTAAAACAGGTTCAGAACTAACCAGTTTTATAGAACAACTGCACAAACGTGGTGTAGAAAAGATTTTAGAAGGCGAATTAGATGCACATTTAGATTACGATAAGCATCAAAAAAGCAACAATCCTAATTCACGAAATGGCTATGGCACCAAGACCATAAAGACGCATTTAGGAGAAACTAAAATAAAAGTTCCAAGAGATCGCGATGCTACTTTCAATCCAATGCTTATTAAAAAGCGAGAAAGTACTGCAGATGGAGTTGAAAACCTGATTATTTCTTTATATGCCAAAGGAATGAGTACTACAGATATCGAAGAACAAATACGAGAATTGTATGATTATAACATCTCTAGTTCAGCCATTTCTAGAATCACAGATAAAATTACAGCTGACATTATTGCTTGGAAAAATAGACCTTTAGAAGCTACTTATCTGATTGTATGGATGGATGGCATCGTTTTTAAGGTTCGTGAAAACTCCAAAGTCATCAATAAAACAATTTACATTGCTGTTGGTCTTAGAGTAGATGGTAAAAAAGAAGTTTTAGGACTTTGGTTAGGAAAAAACGAATCTTCCTCTTTTTGGATGAGCGTTTTAACCGACATAAAAGCCAGAGGAACACAAGACATTTTAATTACAGCAACTGATAATTTAAACGGATTTACAGACACCATTAAAACTATTTTTCCCAATTCAGTAACACAAATATGTGTGGTTCATCAAATCAGAAACTCTTGTAAATATGTAGTCTGGAAAGATAAAAAAGCCTTTACAAGAGATATGAAGCAAATCTATACAGCTCCTACAAAAGAAGCAGCAAAAGCAGCCTTAGAAGACTTTAAAAATAAATGGAACTCTAAATATTCTTATGCCATTAAATCATGGGAAAACAATTGGGATGAACTCACTGTTTTCTTCGATTTCCCATTAGAAATCAGAACCATTATTTATACCACAAATTTGATAGAAAACTTAAATGGGAAAATTAGAAAATACACTAAAAACAAACTCTCATATCCAACAGATGATGCTGTAATTAAATCCGTATTTTTAGCTTTGAGAGAATCAACAAAAAAATGGACATTGCCTATTAGAAATTGGGGTATCATTCTTAACCAATTTTTGGCTATATTTGAAAACAGGATTAAACTATGAAAAATTTAATCCTGTAATTTTTAACTTACACACTTTGTGGGAAAGTGTCACTTTAGGTTTTTCGATAACTTCGTTAGCTACTTTCAATCAAAATATATTTTTGATTTTAGTAATGCCTAAAATAACAGTTAAATTTACTTTTGTGACAGCCTCTTTTTTATATTTATACAGTTTTTGTAAAAATTAAGATTTCTTGTATTTCGCAATTACTTCATTTAATTCTTCACGCAAATCGTCGAACTTCTCGTTTAAATCTTCGATATTTTGCTTTACCTTATCTGCAGCAGCATTTTTATTATCGATTACATTTTTATATTCTTTTTGAACATCTTTAATGTCTTCCATAACTTCATCTGTCTGTAACCATTTAGGAATGTTATTTCCCAAATTAGCAATCGTTCCTTTTAAGTTTTCGATTCTGGTATTTACCTCATCTGTATCTAAATTTTCGATGTCTTTTAACTCTTTGTTGGCGATTGTAAAAGAGTTCCAATCGTCAAAAGCTAAAGAACCATCTGCATCTACTTTATAGTTTACGCTTACGCCCTCTTCGAGTTCTAATTTCATTTCTTTAAATTCTTCAGAAATATCATCTCCAATTTCTTCCATTTTATTCTCTACATCTTCTATTTTTTCTTCTACTTTTTCTTTCTTTGTTTTGTCACAAGAAACAAATAGTAAACCTGTTATTGCCAATACTGCTGTTAATTTTTTAATCGTTTTCATAATTAAATTATTTTTTTTAATTGTTTTAATATTCGATACAAAACTATGGCAAATTAAAAGTTTACATTAACACAAATAAATTTATTACGAACTCTTTAGAAAAACCTTTATCTAATTTTTTTAACCAATAAACTAACTATCTTTGGCAATTATTCTTATGAAATTGAACCATTTTCGACATTTTACGACTAATATCTCTGGAATTGCACTTCCAGAAAATTTTACGTTTCCATTTTATTACGAACCCCATGCATTGGCTAAGATAGCTGCAAAAGAATTGCAAGATTATTTAAAAATTCAAACCGATTTTAAACACAGTTTTGGTTTGCATCTTAATGATAAAAAAAATGCCATTGGAAAAATGTTTGGAGTTTTGGTGGTTAAAAATCAACAAAACGAACTTGGTTATTTAACTGCTTTTTCTGGAAAATTAGAAGACGAAAGTTGCCCAGAAATTTTTGTGCCACCAGTTTTCGATTTAAGATCCAAAAATAGTTTCTACAAAAAAGGGAAGCAAAAATTGAGAAGATTAGCATACAATTAGAAACGCTAAGAAACAATACGAATTATCTTCAGCTAAAAAAAGAAGTAAAAAAATTGCTGAAAGAAATCGAAGACGATTTAGCGCTACAGCGTAAAAAACTAAAGCAGAATAAAAGCAAGAGAAAAGCCTTAAAAAAAGAAAATTTAAATGCAGATGATTTTATTAATCTTGAGAAAAAACTAACGCAAGAAAGTTATAACGACCAGTTTTTTTACAAAGAACTGGTAGCATATTATGAGCAAAAAGTTGACGAAAAAAGAACAAAACTTGCTAAAATTGAAGAAGAAATTTCAACTTTAAAAAAAAAAGAAAAACCACTTCTGCTTTTTTACAGCAAACACTGTTCGAAAAATTTCAATTTTTAAATCAAAAAAAAGAACCAAAAGCACTCATTGATATTTTTAACAATCCTGCTATAAAACCACCTGCTGGTTCTGGCGAGTGTGCTGCTCCGAAATTGTTGCAATATGCTTTTAAAAATAATTTAACCCCTATTTGTATGGCAGAATTTTGGTGGGGTATTTCGCCAAATTCTGCCATTAGAAAACATAAAAATTTTTATCCTGCTTGCCAAAGTAGATGCAAACCTATTTTAAAACATATGTTAGCAGGAATTAAAATGGACGAAAACCCATTCACTAAAGAAATTTTTATAGATAAAAAATTAGAAATTATTTTTGAAGACGAGGTTTTAATTGTTGTAAATAAACCTGCAGAGTTTTTATCGGTTCCTGGAAAAGAAATTAGCGACTCTGTTTATTCTCGAATTAAAGCAAAATATCCAGAAGCAAAGGGTCCTTTAATTGTACATAGATTAGACATGTCCACTTCTGGTATTTTATTATTGACCAAAACCAAAGAAGCTCATAAAATTTTACAAAGTCAGTTTATCAATAGAACTGTTAAAAAACGCTACGTTGCTTTGTTAGATGGTAATTTATTAGCAAATAAAGGAAAAATAAAATTGCCTTTGCGTGTAGATTTAGATGACAGACCAAAACAATTGGTTTGTTACGAACATGGAAAAAATGCAGAAACCCTTTGGGAAGTAATTGAAAGAAAAGACAATAAAACGCGTGTTTATTTTTATCCAATAACGGGTAGAACGCATCAACTTCGCGTGCATGCTGCCCATAAAAACGGTTTAAATTTGCCCATAGTTGGCGACGATTTGTATGGAAAAAAACAAAACAGATTGCATTTACATGCAGAATTTATAGAGTTTTTACATCCAAATACTAATGAAAAAATGAGCTTTAGGATGGCACCAGATTTTTAAATTATCTAACAAACCTATAAGTTGCTTTAATTAAAAAAGTATCGTTTGCAGGAACATCAAAAACTTGTGTGCGTATGCTTTTACTTAAAGAATCGTCGAAATCTTGTGTTCCAGAAGAACCTCTTGCCCACACAAAAAAGAGTTCGGAACCTGGAATGTATTCCCATCTTACCACTAAATTTGTTTGCAATTGTACGAAAGAGAAGTCTGGTTTTTCGAAAGAATAATCTGTTACATTATCTCTATTCTCGTCAATTAAAATAGTATCGTTTTTATCTACAGAAATTTGATTTTCATCAAACAAATTCACGCGATTGTTAAACGAACTTGCAAGTGAATTGTTTACAAAATTAAAGTTAGAATAACGTCCTCTAGAAATAAATGGTTGCCCATAAAACTGAACCGAAAAATTGGGGTTTAAACTGTAATTTAATCGCAAAGTAGTCGTCCAAGAATCGTTTTCTATGTTACCTAAAATGTATCTTTTTGCATTTTCGAAATCTTTTGTAGTAACATATTGTGTTTTGTCTTGGGTTTGTTCGAACTCATTGTCTAAAGAAATGCTAAAAGAATCGAAAGGTTGGTAATTCATTCTAAAAACATATCTATTTATGTGAAATACATCTTCGTTACTTCTAACCATAACATAACCTAAAGTAGTACTCAGTTTTTTACTTCTATCTGATCCTACAAACGCATAATAAAATGTATCATCTGCAGCTCGCCAACGAGGACCGCCTCTTAAAAATGCATTGCTATAAATTTGGTTACTACCTCCTACTCCAATTTCTGTAAACCAATTGTTTTTCCAGCTTACTTCTCCTTGCAACTCGAATCTTATTCTGTTTAAATTTCCTCCAAAATCGTAGGTTGATGATTGCTCTAAACCAACTTCCATTTCTCTGTAAATGCCTTTTGGAACTTGCCATAAATATTTGCCTTCTGCAAACTGAATTATTTGGTCGGTATTTCTTAAAAAACCAACATCATTTAATTCTAATTCTGGCGAACGCCAAACAAAACCTGTATTGTATCTCCAATTTCCTCCACCTTGTTTTCCTGCTTCAATTCTTCCTCCAGTTCCTGTTAACGATGTTCTTGTGGGATCTAATTTTACATAATTTGCATCTGGTCTTTGAAACAATCTGGCAATTGAGGTTTGTGTATCAAAAATTGCTTTTTCACTACCAGTAACGTGACTAAAAACGGTATTTCCTTCAACATAAAAATCTCTTTTTCGCCAAGTGTGTCTAAAATCGATTCCACCTGTATAAGCTGCCTTGTGTAATTCGGTAAAATTACCGTTTAAATTTCTGTTTGTGGCTGTAAAAATACCACCTAAATAAGAGTTTCTTTCATTAAAATCTTTTTGAGCTCTTGCGACAAAATAGTTGGTTAATGGTTCTACAATTTCTTCTCTTGTATTACCATCTGTTTGTTTTATTTCTGCATATTCGTTGGCGGTAACACTTTCTAAAACACCAATAGACCAACCTTCTTTTGTTTTTCCAGAAAATTTTGCGGCTCCTAAAATGGTTGAGTTTTGAGGAACATCTGCAAACTCGTCTTTTTGTAAGTTTGCATCTCTATGTGGGCTTCTACCAATTCTTCTGCTATAAAAAAGATTGTCTCTTCCATTGGCAAATTCGAAATCGAAAATGTTTTTATTTTCTACAAAAAATGGTCTTTGTTCTTTAAAGAAAATTTGAAAACCGTCTAAAGCAATGGCTCCAGGATCTGCTTCGACTTGTCCGAAATCTGGATTTATAGTTAAATCTAAGGTCAAATCGTTGGTAATCCCAATTTTGGCATCTATACCTCCATTAATTTTAAAATCGTTTCCATCTCTATAAGGGTTTCCTACTTCTGCAGGATAATTATCGTATTGTAAAACTATAAAAGGTTGAATTTCTAGCTGTTTTTGAGATTTTAAATCTACCAAACCATGCAATTCTCCAGCTTCACTTATATAACCTGCTTGGTCGTTAGGAATTCGTTGCCAAAGAGAACGTTCTTGCAACCTAAAAATAGTTCTGTTGATGTTAAAACCCCAAATTTGTTCTTTGTCGTCTCCAAAACGCAATTGACTGAATGGAATTTTCATTTCTGCGGTCCATCCTTCATTATCTACTTTTGCATCTGTGTACCAAATTGGGTTCCAACTATCGTCCCAATTATTTCCATTTTGTGTTACAATTTCTTCCCCCTTAACACCAGCAGCAGTCGTTGTAAAGACAAAAGCAGTTCTTTTATCGTGGTAACTGTCTATAATTACATTAACTCTATCACCGGCAAAACCATCTCTTCTCGTTAATCTTTGTTCTATTAATTTTGGATTGTCATCTAAAGCTCTTATGGCAATGTATAAATATTTCGCATCGTACATTACTTTAAACTTCGTTTGGTATGTTGGTGGGGTTCCTTCGTCTGGATTATTTTCTGTAAAATTAGAAGACCATTCTACCACATTCCAAGCTTCTTCATTTACAAAACCATCGATTACAGGCAATGTTTTTAATTTTTTAGTAGTGTAAATTCTTTTAGGAAGTGATGTTTTTTCTACTTCTTGTGCACACAAATTTAATGCAAAGAAAACACTTATAAGAAGCGAAATATATTGTAATTTCATTTATTTGGATGGGTATTTGACGAGGATAAATATGCCTAAAAAACAGAAATTTACCATGTTACAAAAGTAAACTTCTATTTTCTTAACAATATGTTAATTATTGTTAAATAGATTGTATGTTTACATTCTTAAAAAGAAATCTAAACTACTATTTGTCAATCAAATAAATAGTGGTACATTTGCACTCCTTTTTTAAGGAAAAAAATCATTTAATAATAAACAAAAACTAATAGTGTAATTATGAACACATTAAGTTACAAAACAGTATCAGCAAACAGCGCTACCGTAAACAAGGAGTGGGTTTTAGTTGATGCGGACGGGCAAACGTTGGGTCGTCTAGCTTCTAAAGTAGCAAAGCTAATTAGAGGTAAATACAAGCCAAATTTTACTCCTCACGTAGATTGTGGAGATAACGTGGTTATTATCAACGCAGAAAAAATTGTATTAACTGGTAACAAATGGAGAGACAAATCTTACATTCGTCACACAGGGTATCCAGGAGGACAAAGATCGTTAACTGCAACAGAAATGTTCGAGAAAAATCCTACAAGATTAATCGAGAAAGCAGTAAAAGGAATGTTACCTAAAAATACTTTAGGAAGTGCTTTATACAGAAACTTGTACGTATATGCAGGTACAGAGCATAAACACGATGGGCAAAAACCAAAAGCTATTAACCTTAACGATTTAAAATAATGGATACAGTTCATAAAATAGGTAGAAGAAAAACTGCTGTTGCTCGTATTTATCTTTCTGAAGGAAAAGGTAATATTACAGTAAACAAAAAAGACTACAAAGATTACTTTACAACAGGAACCTTACAATATAAAGTACAACAACCATTAATGTTAACAGATAACTTAGAGTCTTACGACATTAAAGTAAACGTTTACGGTGGTGGTGTAACTGGGCAAGCAGAAGCAATTCGTTTGGCAATTACAAGAGCTTTGGTTGCTATTGATGCAGATCATAGAGCTGTATTAAAACCAGAAGGTTTATTAACTCGTGATCCAAGAATGGTAGAACGTAAAAAATTCGGTCAGAAAAAAGCACGTAAAAAATTCCAATTCTCGAAACGTTAATATTTTTTGGTTCCTTACCTGTCCTCCTTGAGCGCAGTCGAAAGGTTACTAAAGTATTTTTACATCGAGAACTGTTATTATTACAAAAATTTAATATGAAACAGTTTAGCATCTAAATAGTTAAGACTCGAAAGACTACTTAATTATTGATTTCACAAACAGAAAGTAAACACATTTATAAAATGGCAAACATAAATATTCAAGAATTATTAGACAATGGAGTACATTTTGGTCACTTAACAAGAAAGTGGAACCCAAATATGGCTCCTTACATTTATACAGAACGCAATGGTGTACACATTATCGATTTGTATAAAACTGCAGCTAAAATAGAAGAAAGCTCAGAAGCATTAAGAAAAATCGCAAACTCTGGTCGTAAAATTTTATTTGTAGCTACCAAAAAGCAAGCAAAAGACATCGTTGCAGAAAAAGCAAAAGCTGTAAACATGCCTTACATTACAGAAAGATGGCCTGGAGGAATGTTAACCAACTTTGTTACAATTCGTAAAGCTGTTAAAAAAATGGCTCAAATCGATAGAATGAAAACAGACGGTTCTTTTGATGCATTGTCTAAAAGAGAAAAATTACAAATAAACAGACAAAGAGAAAAATTAGAAAAGAATTTAGGTTCTATTTCAGATATGACTCGTTTGCCTGGCGCATTATTTGTAATCGACATCAAAAAAGAACACATTGCTGTAGCAGAAGCTCAAAAATTAAACATTCCTATTTTTGCAATGGTAGATACAAACTCCGATCCAAGAGAAGTAGATTTTGTAATTCCTGCAAACGACGATGCTTCTAAATCTATAGACAAAGTATTATCTTTTGTAACAGATGCTATTGCAGAAGGTTTATCTGAAAGAAAAGCAGACAAAGCCGATAAAGAAAAGACAAAAGAAGCTAAAAAAGAGGCAAAAGCAGAAACTCCTAAAAAAGAAGAAGCGAAAGCAGAAGTTGCTCCAGAAGTAACTGAAACTCCTGCCGAAGAAAAAAAATAATTTTAATAATCATTTAGAAACAAATCGTTTCTTATAAAATATTAAGTAACATGGTAAAAGTAAGTGCTGCTGATGTTAAAAAATTAAGAGAAGCAACTGGTGCTGGTATGATGGACTGTAAAAAGGCATTGGTAGAAGCAGAAGGAAACTTCGAACAAGCAATTGATGTTTTACGTAAAAAAGGTCAAAAAATTGCAGCAAAAAGAGCTGATAGAGAATCTACAGAAGGTGTTGCAGTAACAAGAATTAACGACGACAAAACTGTAGGTGTTGCCATCGTTTTAGCTTGTGAGACCGATTTCGTAGGTAAAAACGAATCTTTTGTAGCTTTAGCGGGTCAATTTGCAGATATCGCCTTAAATTACGATAACAAAGAAGATTTCTTAGTAGCAGATTTCGATGGTATAACAGTGGCAGATAAATTAGTAGAACAAACTGGCGTTATTGGCGAAAAGTTAGACATAACAGCCTTCGAAAAAGTAGAAGCAGCTTATGTAGGTGCCTATACTCATATTGGAAAAATTGCGGCTTTAGTAGGTTTATCTGCTGTAGTAGATAATGCTGAAACTTTAGCAAAAGACCTTGCAATGCAAGTAGCCTCTATGGGAGCAACTACATTATCTTACAAAGATTTCGACCCTGCTTACGTAGCTTCAGAAACCGAAGCTAGAATTGCTGTGATCGAAAAAGATAATATCGAATTAGGGAGATTAGGTAAAACCCTAAAAAATGTTCCTCAATTTATCTCTAGATCTCAATTGACTGACGAGGTTTTAGCAAAAGCTGAAGAAGATGCAAAAGCAGAATTAAAAGCAGAAGGAAAGCCAGAACAAATTTGGGATAGAATTTTACCAGGAAAAATGGAAAGATTTATCTCAGATAACACCACTTTAGATATGGAGCAATGTCTTTTAGACCAAGCTTTTATTAAAGATGAAAAGAAAAACGTTGCACAATATGTAAAAACATATGGTGATGTTGAAGTAACTACTTTTAAAAGAGTTACTTTAGGGTAAACCTTATCTTGTTGTTCTTGCAAATACAAGAATAGCATACATACATAAACCTCGTTTTCAAAATAATTGAAAGCGAGGTTTTTTAGTTATTAAAAAATTAAAAAAAAAACGTAGTTTTGCACAACTATCAAAACAAACTATGCAATACAAGAGAATTCTTTTAAAATTAAGTGGAGAAGCCTTAATGGGCGAAAGACAATACGGAATCGACCCCAAACGTCTTGCTGAATATGCAAAAGAAATTAAGCAAGTAGTCGAAAAAGGAATCGAAGTTGCCATTGTAATTGGTGGAGGAAATATTTTTAGAGGCGTAGCTGGTGCTGCAAATGGCATGGACCGCGTTCAAGGAGATCATATGGGCATGTTAGCCACCTGCATCAATGGTTTGGCATTGCAAAGCGCCTTAGAAGACCAAGGTGTTTATACACGTTTACAAACCGCTTTAGAAATTAAAGAAGTTGCAGAACCTTATATTAAAAGAAAAGCAATTCGTCACTTAGAAAAAGGACGCGTGGTTATTTTTGGTGCAGGAACAGGAAACCCCTATTTTACAACAGATACAGCTGCCGTTTTAAGAGCCATAGAAGTAGATGCAGATGCTATTTTAAAAGGAACTCGGGTAGATGGAATTTACAACGTAGATCCAGAAAAAGATAAAGCCGCCATTAAGTTTGAAACAATTACCTTTAAAGACGTAATTGAAAAAGGATTAAAAGTAATGGACATGACAGCCTTTACTTTAAGTGAAGAAAATAAATTACCAATTATAGTATTCGATATGAATACAAGCGGAAACCTTCTAAAATTAGTTTCTGGAGAAAAAATTGGTACTATTGTTGATAATTAGACTAAAAAACTCTGAAGATGAACGAAGAAATTGAATTTATATTAGACTCCGCCAAAGAAGCTATGGACAAAGCAATGGCGCATTTAGAAAAAGAACTACGCACCATTAGAGCAGGAAAAGCAACTCCATCTATGTTAGGCACAGTAATGGTAGATTATTACGGTGCACAAACTCCCTTAACACAAGTAGCAAACGTAAATACCCCAGATCCAAGAACCTTAAGCGTACAACCTTGGGAAAAAAGCATGCTACAACCTATTGAAAAAGCAATTCAAATTGCAAACTTAGGCTTAAACCCAATGAACAATGGAGACGTTATTATGATTAATGTACCACCATTAACAGAAGAACGCAGAATAAACCTAACAAAACAAGCAAAAGCCGAAGCTGAAGATGCAAAAATTGGAATTAGAAATGCACGCAAAGAGGCTAACAACGACATCAAAAAACTAGATATTTCTGAAGATTTAAAAAAAATTGCAGAAGACGATGTTCAAAAATTGACAGATGCTTACGTAAAAAAAACAGATGAAGTACTAGCTGTAAAAGAAGAAGAAATAATGAAAATCTAGTATTGCAACACCTGTTCAAAAAATAAAATCACATAAAATAAAAAAATATTTGCTAGATAATTAAAAAATATTATATTTGCACCTCTCTTAAAATACGTAGAATTCATTTTATTATTTTTTGAGCAAGTTCTAAACAAAATAATGACTGCGAAAGTAGCTCAGGGGTAGAGCATCACCTTGCCAAGGTGAGGGTCGCGGGTTCAAATCCCGTCTTTCGCTCTATTTTAAACACCAATGCTGAAGTGGTGGAATTGGTAGACACGCTGGACTTAAAATCCAGTGGACAGTAATGTCCGTGCGGGTTCAAGTCCCGCCTTCAGTACAAAAACCGTAACATTTATTTGTTACGGTTTTTTTGATTTTTACACCCAACATGATTCCAACAATTCAATCATACGCATTCTTATATTATACAATAACTCTTGTCTTAAAAAATTATAGCATTTGCTTTTAGCATTGTTTTACAATCTTATAACAAAGAGAATTCAAACAAGAAACAGTATAAATTATTGCATTAGTCTTTCTGGGTTAAAACTTCAACAAGCCCTCTTCTTTAAAAGAAAGAAAGCAAAATTCTACGAATAAAATAATGAATCCATTTTAAAAAAAATTATTATTTGATTACTTCATAAATTATCATAGTTATAATTATTAATTTACTAGCAGATTTAAAATAAAATTACGATTTTAACATTTTTTTATTTTGAAAAATAAAATATTTTTTTAATTTAGTCCTGTAATTTTAAAATTGCTGTTCGATAAAATTGCTATCTGATAAAATTGCTATCTGATAAAATTGCTGTTCGATAAAATTGCTATCTGATAAAATTGCTGTTCGATAAAATTGCTGTCTGATAAAATTGCTGTTCGATAAAATTGTTGAAATTAATTTAAAAATAATCTTAACAAATCAATATAAAATAAAGAAAGAGTAACAATAGTTATATAATTAACAAAGCTATAAAAAGAAAAAGAATGCCAGAAACTCCACAAACAAGCGAGCAAATGCAACAACTTACAAGTTCCCAAAACGGAACTAATAAAGTTGCAAAACTACAGTCTCAATCACATTTTTTTATTCAAGGAAACAATTTTATTCAAACCCCAGAACAATCTTTTGGTGCCATTAGCGAGAATCAATTCCGTACAACAGCAAGTGTTTCGTTTTCAGAAGATAAAGAGATATACGCACTTTGTAAAGGAGTTGTTTTTCTGCAACCACAGACAGGTAATGACACTAAAGTCAATTTAATTTTAAAACCTTTTAAGCAACCTATTAATGGTATAAATATAAAATACATTATTTATAGAGGGCTCAATAAAAGCGATTTTATAAATACTGCTACAAATCCTATACAAATTAAAGGTAAAAATACTCCTGATCCATCAGGGTTTATTACCTACCTCTGGTCAGAATTCGAAAAATTTTATGGAGTAGAAGATGGAGGTATCGCTCCAGATTTTCTAGCAAATTTTATTGGTTTTCCAACTTCAACAGCAGAATTAGAAGTACAAACAGATAGCTCTTTAATAGACCAGTATTTCTATAAAATAGCAGAATTTTTCGAAAATGAAACAGCAGAAGAAAAACCAGAAAGCGCCTACGAGTTTCCAATGGTAGAAAGAGGTTTGCATTTAGGAAATGCAACAGACCAAATAGGGATAGACATTATTTTAAATAATGGAGATTACACTATAGAAGAAACTGAAACGAACAAGAATCCTTTTCAATTAAATTTAGCCTACGCAAGAGCAGATTTTTACACTTTAGATACTAGCACACAACCAACCGATTTTAATAAAAAGAGAATAAAAGAAGCAGCTACAAAGTTTTTAGACATAGCAGCCTTTTATGGGTTACAGGCCAACGGAGCAGGAAAATTGTATATAGACAATACAACAGCCCCATTAATAACCAAAGAAACCATTGCAACTAGATTAGAAAACTTTCATACCAAAAACAATTTCTACCTATATATACAAAGTAACAGACAACGTTCGTATAATTTTTATGAAAACTATATACATCCAGAAAATACAAACGCTTTAAAAATAGGAGCCACAGTAAGCAATGTTCAAGAAACAACTTTTGGCACATTAGGTTGGCCAATACATGTTCTAAACAACAGTCAAGATGTGGCAACCGAAAACAATACGATTACATTTCAGCTAATCACAGACAATTATCAAGATGCGGCACTATTTACTCAAATTGGGGTTATCAATTCTGCACACGAAAATAATTTTGTTAGAAATATTAATTTATTACAAGAACCTTTAGATGATCCTGCTGTAATAATAGATACAAATTACACACAACCTATCACACTTATAACACCATCTATAGCAGAAAACACCATTGCTAGTTTTGCACAAATCATATATGAAGGTAAAGAGTTCTTTGTAGAAAGTTTTGTACCACCACCTGAGGCCGGAGAAGACCCAGCAATTCCAGAAGTACATGCATTAAAAGATATAGACGATGTATTTGGGCTACTAAACGCTAAAGGTTTATTTACAACGAGTAATAATAACCAACTACCAACAGTAGTAAGCGAAGATTTACAAATTATCAATTTTCCAAATACATCTAACAGTAAAGATATTGGTACTATAAAACACAAAAAAATAGAAGACCGTTTGCAAACTGTAGATGAAAGCACCTATATAAATAGAGTTACCTATGAGACATTATTAGATAAAATAAAAATAAGTAATCCTGTAATTTCAAAAAAAAACACTATAAATATAGATGCAGTAACAGGAATGTTTCATAATCAACAACAAAGCGAGAACTATAACCCAAAATCTCCTTATTTTTTCAGTTTTGTGTCTTTAAATATTTTTAAAAAAGAAATTATTGGTTTATTGCTTAAGACAAACGCAAATGATACACCAACAAAAATAATATTAGGTTTAACCAAAAATCAGTCACTAAAATTAGAAAATCTTGTTAAAGACAATACTTTAAATAATGCCAAAATATTCTTTAAAAATAAAAACATTAAAGAAGATTATTATCATATATCCGAAAGCGGAATAAAATATAAGCAATATGCTCTTAACGTTATAGGTGAAGATGCTGATGGAAATCTAAAAATATATGAACCTAATGAGGAATTATTAGTATACACCTTAGATGGGTATGCTTATGCTTCCAATGAATACGCAAAGTATGTGCCTCAAAATTACGAAAGCGAATATTATATAAACCTAATTAATTAAAAAAATGGCTCATTTTATTGTAACAGTTGATGGTAATTATATTGATACCCGTTTTAGCAAAATATTTAAAGATATTGGTGTGTTAAATTTAAGTAGTTATACTGAATCTGCATTTGCAAGTCTTTTATTAACACTCCCCGATGAATTTGACCCAAGAGATTTTAATTATGTTTTTTATGAAAAAACGGGCAGATTAGGTATTCTTAATAATTATCTTGCTGCATTTGGTGCAGATTCAAAAAAATTTAAAGGATATATAGATATTGGCGATTTAGGAGAAAAATATAAGGTTTCTAATAACGCCAAGGTAGTTGCTACTAACGATAATACGAGTATACGCTTTTATAAAATTTATGACTTTAAAGAGGCAAATATTGTTTCTAGACATGTACTTAGAAGTAAACCTAAACCAGGCGATAGAATACATTTTGTAAAAAGAGAAATTCAAAACAATGGTGTAGGTGAAGATGATAAAATTAAGATAACCGTAAAATGGTTTGAATTTCCAGACCCAGAGGTCAATCCTTTTCTACATGAAGAAGTTATAGATAAGTTAGATTATGCAGTAAATGACGAAGGAGATAATATTTCTGAGCAAATAATAAGTAATAATACTTTTTTAGAGAGATTTTCAAATCATAATTTAGGTACCGATCCAATTTTAATAGATTTTGTTAATACAGATATAAAATGGTATTTAGGCAGTGTTATAGATAGAGAGTTTAAAATAAATGATAAAGGAGATAGATTTATTGGCGATAGACAAATAGATGTTATAGAAAATGTTGTTTTTCTTTTTAATGAAATATTTAGTGATACTGATTTTGTTCAAAAAATAGGACCCGATAAATACAACTTAAGGTTTATTTTTGACAAACATTTTGAAATTATTAATAACATAGGTAATATATATGATATTAGTTTATATGATACTTATCTCGATTTTAACTACTTCATAAAACTACGTTCTAGATTAGTAGAATTTAACACTTGGGTAAAAGGTAGAACTTGGTATAATACGCCATTAGAAGATAAAGAAGACATCCTAACCAGAATATTTGGACTCTTTACACCTGCTACTTTAAGGGAAATACCTTATGATAAAAAAATAGCACTTTTAAGCCTGCTTCTCAGTAATTTTTATGTTTCTGGCCGTTGGTTTCCTACGCCATTAGAATACAAATTAACAGAAGAAGAGTTGGTTATAAAAATAGTACAGTCTATTATAAGATATGATAACCAAGGTGTTATTGTGTATGATGAGATTAATATGTTTATGGATTTGCTTAATAATTTAAGCGAAATTAAATATACAGACAAATCAAAAACAGTTTATGAACTATTAGAGAGTAGTATTAACTTTGATGTATTTTTTGAAGATGGTAAGGGGGCAAAGGGTCAATTTATTAAAGCTGTGTATGATTTATGGCTCTTAAGTAAATACAACCCAGAAGCTGTTTACGACCACGGAAGTGAAGCAAAAGTTTACGAGTACACTAACTACAATGCCATTACAAATATTAAAGAATCTAAAAAAGTAGACAAGAATGCTGCACCATATATAGTACCTTATCAATCAGAAAAAAAATCTTTATGGTATTCAGATAATATGACTTTTATTATTGTAGGAGAAAAGATTCAAGTAAAATATAATGATCCTGCGGAACTTTTAATCCCATTAAAAACTAGAATTGAGGTTGAGCGAGATTCTTATTTATCTATTCATCCAGTCCCGTTTGGGGAGTATGATATTTTTCAACCAGTAGGTGTTTCCAACATGAATGAAAACGACCTTGCTACAAAAGTTCCTGTAAGTCGTGGTGATTATGAAAAACTAGCTAATGGTACAATTAGCAATGTCTGCGATTTAGAATCTTCAAACAACCTCCCTATTTTTTATCTTAAATATATAGACGACTTAGGAGACAAACAAGATGGAGAAGAATCTTTATTTTTAGCACTAGACATAGCCTCTATTCTTGCAGGAGGTTGGGGTATTGCTAGATCTTTACTAGCAAAATCTACAAAAGTTGTAGTAAGAACGGTTGTAGAGGCAAATAAAAATGTAATTTTTAATCTCACTAAAAAATCTTTAATATTAGGAGGTATAGAAACAGCAGATATCCTTGTAGCAACTGCAAGTATAGCTTACAAATTAGCGAATGGTGGTTGTACTAACTATAATGACTGTAGTAAAACACCACCACAACCTGGTAGTGCAGATTATGCGGCTTACCAGCGTTGCCAGGCCATAGAAAAATTCTTGTTTGCCTTAGAAATCCTTACTCTGTCTGGAGATGTTGTTGCCAGACGTTTTTTCAGAAAAGCAACAAAAGAACTTAAAGAGATATTGCCAGTAAACAATCCTTTTCCAGAGAATGTTATAAGCACTGCAGAGTATACTCCTTTTTTGAACAAAATAACAGACCTAGAAACAAAACAATTAGACGATTTCATAAACGATTTTCTGGTAGATACTTCAGATGATATTAAAGCACTAATTAACAACCTTTCAGAATCAGAAAAATATGCATTTAAAGTAAAATTTGCAGATAAGTCAGAAGAGATACTAACCCTACTTAAAAATGATGGGCTGCTTATAGACCGATGGAAACAGTTTTACTTAAAAGGTATTAATGACGATACCGCTTCCTTATTAGTGCTTACCAATCAAAAATTGTTTAATGATTTTATAGAGGTGATTAATAAAGGACATATTACTCCACCTATTAAAATCAAAAAATCAGGAGGTTCTAGGGGTAAAAATTTTGAAATAGTAAGGGATAACTCTGACCCGTTAGCCACTTTAAAAGATGAAGACATTCTTTTTAAAGCACTCCAGCCAAATCATATAGATGAGATAGAAGCCTATGTAGATTTTATGAATAAAACAGAGGTTGAGCGAATAGATTTAATAAATACTGCAAACAATTCTTTATTAGGTGAAAATTATGCGTTCACCACTAATAAAACTATAGAGGTAGACGGTGTATCAAGAACTTTTGAGGTAACAAAAGACCCACCATACTCTGGGGCAGCAGGTATTTGTGTAGATTTGGCAAACACAAGCAAGTTACCTAACGGACGTTTTGGGAATGGAAAAACATTTAACGACCCACCGCCAATAGATGGGCTAAACGAAACAGAATACAACCGCATTCTTACTCTTTTAGAAGGCAATAGTGCTACAGTAAAAGTAAATGTAACCAGCTTTAGAGATACAGATTTTAAAAACTGTTGGCTCTCTATGGGAGTGAACCCAAATATTGGTGAAACTCTAAGAAAAAAACTTGATTTAACATGGCATCATTTAGATGATTTAGATGCAAGCCTAAAAAGCAGTTTTCAATTATCAAGAGTTGAAATTCATAGAAAGCTTACACACACAGGTAGTAATGCACAAATTAGAAGTATATTAGGTTTAACAGGTAAAAGATAATGTAGTTAAAACAAATAAGATGATACAATTTATAGCAAGAGAACAACTCATAGAACAAACGGATATAGATGCCTTTGAAACTTTTATTGGCGCAACTTTACCTGAGGCATACAAGCAACAGTTGCTAAAATATAATGGGGGGGAGCAGATATAAATTTAACGGTCTATTTTGAGCCTTTAGAAGATGAAATTAATTTTTTTAATTTCCTTCCATTAAAGTATGGGGGTGATGAACTGGGGTATGCAAATAGCGAAGGACTTGGTTATTATTTCCCTAACGCACCAACTCCAATACAACACATTAGAATAGGCACTACCCAAACAGGTTCTCTCAGTATGTCTTTAGATGAGGCAGATTATGGTGCTATTTTTGAGTTTTTTCCAGACACGGTGGTTCCCTATAAAATAGCCAATTCTTTTACAGAGTTTGTTAATGGCTTAGTGGCTTATGAAGAAGACCCTTATAATTAAAAAATGTATAAAGAGCGTATAGAATATAGAAATTACACAGGTATTATTACCGAACAACAAGCTTTGATTTCATCAAGTAGTTATAGAAAAATTTATTATATCGATGATATAAGAGTAAAGAAAGAGATAATCAAAAGCGATGGCACATTATCTCATATAAGTCACTACTTAAAAGATGGTGATGATGAAGCGGCTTTGGTAAAAGAATATACCAAACAAAATAACTCAGTATCTATGGTAGTTAGCAATACCACAGGCCCTTATTTTGTAGAGAGAGAGAGAACATACTATGATGAAGAACTATATTATGAAAGCGATAGAGTTTTTATTGAAGATGTTTTCTATAACCTATATAAACATCATATTTATGACAAGGATGGTTTTGAACCAGATACTATTTTAAAATACAAACAATTTGAATACAACGATTTAGAGTACTATTTTAGATACAATGATGATGGTAGTTTTTATGATTGTGGAGTAGTAGATGATAGCCCTTGGGGTAGAGAAGAAGAAGGTTATTACACGGTTTTTGAAGACATAGAGTTTCCAGAAGAAAGTGAAATGCCTATAAAAATAGAATATTTCAGAACCGTAGATTTAGACCCTACAGGTTTTGAAATAACATAAGTAAAAATAAAATGAGTAAAAATAAATTAATAGATAAAATTATAGTCATAGATCTAGAAGCCACCTGCTGGGAGGTAGATGGAGATTATCAAAAAGAACATTCAGAAATTATAGAAGTTGGTGTTTGTGAACTATCAGTAACCACAGGAGAAATAACAAAAAGCATAGGCATATTGGTAAAACCAGAACATTCAGAAATAAGTCCTTTTTGTACACAGCTTACCTCTATAACACCAAAAATGATAGAAGAAGAAGGAGTTTCTTTAACAGAAGCTTGTAATATTTTAATGAAAGAATACCAATCAGAGTATTATCAATTTGCAGGTTATGGTGCTTACGATCAAAGATTCTTTAGAGAACAGTGTAAAAAAAAGAATATTTTTTACCCTATGCATCATAGCTATACTAATGTTAAGGTAGCATTATCCAAAAAATTGGGTATAAGAAGAGGTTTAGGCATGGACAAAGCCTTGCAAAAATTAAATATCCCACTAGAAGGTACACATCACAGAGGTGTAGATGATGCAAAAAACATCGCAAAAATTTTAAGGTGGACATTAAATAATTAATACAATATGAACATCGTAAAAACCAATTTAAAAACAGAAAAAAGAGGAGCAAAACAACCCAGGAGTATCATACCACCGCCTCCATCATCATCATAACACTAAAGTTATTTAGAAGCAAAAAGGTAAAATAGGCTAACAAAACAACAAAAAAGCTGGTAGGAACGCAAAACCAACCAGTAGGAGCGCGAAACTAATGAGTAGGAACACAAAACCAACAAGTAGGAATGCAAAACGAACGAGTAGGAATAGCAAACAAACCAGTAAGAGCACAAAATAAACAAGTAGGAATAGAAAACCAACAAAGAGTAAGGGAGAAAAGTTAGAAAAAGAAGAAGGAAAACGTTAAAAAAAATAAAAAAATGGCAAAGAATAAGAAATCAGAGGCTGCACTATTAGAGCAATGGCATGTAGCCATAGAAAACAGTCAACAGCAAACAGAAATAGCAACACAAATAACCAATTTTGGTTATGACACAGCCAAAATAGAAGAAGGCAGAGCGTTGCTTAATGCTACACAAACTGTTTGGCAAAACAACCAGCAAGAAGATCAGGAAACCACGGCAGCCTTTAATGCCTTTAAAGCAAAAAGAGAAGCCCTGTTTACCCTATACAATCAACACCGCAAAAAAGCAAAAGCAAAGTTTAAACGTCAGCCACAAACACTAGTACAATTACAAATAACAGGCACAATACCAACTATATACATAAGTAAAATAGAAACCATACAACATTTTTATACCCAAATAGTACAAAACCCAAGTATAAAAACAGAACTATTAAGCTATAATATAACAGAAGAAGAATTAGCTCAAGGACAAGATTTACTTACAGAAACTCAACAGGCAAGAACCCACTATCTAAAAGAAGTAGGTGAAAGCCAAGACGCAACCAAACAAAAAGACAAAGCCCTAAAAACAATGGAAAATTGGATGCAAGATTTCTATGCCATGGCAAGCATAGCATTAGAAAATAACCCACAACTATTAGAAGCCCTAGGCATATTTAGAAAAAGTTAAAACACGCTGTCACAATCGAACATTTTTTTGAGGAATAAAAAACAATATCGAAATAACACAATAAAAAAATAAACACAAACAAATCAAAATAGAAAAAAATGAAAATAGTAAAAACAATTTTAGTAGTAGTATTAGTAGTAGTAAGTGTAACATTTCAGTCTTGCAGTGCTAACGATAATGAAGAGACACCATCTTCAAGCGATTTATTCATAAAGTTTACCTTAAACAATCAAGAAACAGATATTCAGGGAGAAGCAAGAGTAATTTCTGCATTTAGTGGCAACAACTTTAAGCAATTGTCTATAAACGCCAACAACAATTTACAGCTATCAGACCCAGATTATGTAAGTATTACATTATTAATTCCTAATAAAGATGTAAGCCCTGGTACCTATAATTTTTCAGGAGATGTCTTTACATCTGGTTTATACCACTGCCGTTTAAGAGTTGATGGGGCAACCATACAAAGTTTAAATACAGGTAGCTTAGTAGTAACTAGCAATACAGGAGGCATTATAGAAGGTACTTTTTCTGGAGCTGCCACAATTGGTAGCGAAACTTACACAGTTACCAATGGTAGTTTTAGAGCAATTTCTGACGACAATTAATAATATAAAGTAACATTTTTTTGAAACTAAAAATATACATATCAATTCTATTCTTTATAAGCGGAAGCTTTTTAAATATACATGCCCAAAAAGTAAAAATAAAAAAAGGAACAATACTTTTAGATAAAAAGCCAACAGCAAAGGTAAGCTCTCCCTTTAGAGACCATTATGAGTTTTCAACACTCAATGGTGAAAAGGTATTCGAAGTAGATTTAAAAGGTGCAGATAATGGTACAGAAGAAATTTACCATTATCTAGAAATTAAATCAGCCAACAGTACTCAAAAAGCACAAATAGAGTACGAAGTTTTAATTACTTCTTTTAAAGTAGAACGTATTATAGCACACTTACTAACTGTAAAATACAAAGTGTTTACAAATAATGGTATTAATAAAGAGGCGTTGCAAAAATTGTTTCAAGAAAACAAAAAAGATTTGGATAAAAAATACACAAGTATTGTGTTAGAATCCAAACAGAAAGAAATAGAACGTAAAAAAAGAGGCATAGAAATTCGCAATCGTTATTATCCTCAAGTTAGAGCAAACAAGCAAATTACATTTACGCAAGTGGGTAAAGTACGTATTGTTGGTAATATAACAATTATCCCTGGTTACGATAGAACCAATGCAACCATTAAAGTATATGATTTAGATAGAAATTTGGTTGCTACTATGAATACTTCAAATGGAGAGTTAGCCTCAAAAAAATATACATATACTACTTGGGACAATAATAGTATAAGCTACACAGCAAATAGATATTACAGCACAAATAGCAATGCTTTTTTGCAAGAATTAATCATAGAATTAATAGCGTCAGGTTATCTTTTAGAACATCAAATAACAGAAAAAAGATACGAATTGCGTAAAGCACAGATACAATTAGCTAAAGAAAATAGCGCTAATATATATTTCAAATCAGGTATAGTTACCGATAAAGATGGTAAAGCATATAAAGGAGCTATTTTTATAGCTTTCCAAAAATTAGATGTTAATAATACAGGTAATGTACTACCAGAATATGGTCCAGATAATTACGGACAATCTGTATATGTAAGATATAAAAACAAAAGAGATCAAATTCGTTTAAAAAAGATTGAGGCAAAAGAAGGGGTTTTTTTCAATGTGTCTAAAGGTGACAATATAGAATCTTATTACGCATTAAAAACAAAAGGAGAGGCATTTAAAAAACTACAGAATATAAATAGTTTAAAATTCAATAATATTTATTTCTATAAGCTTTTAAAGAAAGAAAAAAATATAATGTTGCTTCAAGATCCTGTAGAAAAACAGAAATATGTATTAAAAACTAGTAAACAGAAGAAAGGCTTTATGATAGACTCAAGGTCTAACCAGCAATTGTCAGAAAAATTAGCAACATATTTATCTGATTGTAAAAAACTTTCTGAGGAAATAAAAAATCAAGAATTCGATTTAAAAATAAAAGAAAATTTAATGCAGATTATAACAGAGTATAGTAACTGCATATAATAAAAAAAAAATTGTTATGCCAGAGATAAATAATATTCCTACTAAAAGATATTACCCAACACTATCTAGTGTTGTAACAGAAGAAGACATACCAGATATATTAGGTTTTCTTAAAGATGGCATCTCTAATTTGTTGAAAAAAGTACATTTTAAAGACCTACAATTTAGTAAGAGCGCCAGAGGAGATGCTGCTTTTTACAGTTTGTCTATAGTTACTAAAGATAGATTAGATATAGAGGTACCAGGTACAGGTATATTCTTAATTTTAAATCCAGATATTGAAGGTGAAGATATAGACATATCGTCCTTCCCTATTACAATAGAATATCAATGGCAATTGTTAGCATATGTACGCTCATTTAATTTAGAACAATTTGATTTTTCTCCTAAAGCATTTTTTGAAACTGCTTTAATAGCATTGAGTATTTCAGAAGAACAGGCAGTTGCCAACTTTATAAACACTTTTACTGAACCAATTAACGGTAACAGCTCTTTACAGCAATTTGTAGAAGACCTAAATAATTATAATTCTAGTTGGAATCTAGTAACACCAACACAAGAAACCACAATAACAAATGTAGTACAAGATATATATACAAAAACAGAAGACTACGCCACCATTATTGCATTTGGGAAGTATATATTAAATAATGATTTAGGAGAAACTAAACAAAAACTAAAAGAGTTTTTTAAGAACCTATTACCACAAGACATAGAAGAATATATAAAAAATATTCTTATTCCAAAATTTAAGGCAACCCTATTACTAAGAGCAGGCCTAGAGTTTCCACGTTCAATTCTAAAGCCAGTATATCCTGAAAATTCTACAGATCCTTATCCAGATTTAGAAATAATTCCGGAAGATGACCAAGGAAACCCAAAAGTAGTTTTGAGTTTTGGTGAAGCATTGTTTTATGCAGATACCGAAAATGGGTTTGGGTATAATATGGATGTTATTTTAAACACAAGCAAACCTGCAATGATAGGTAATACAGGTTTAATTATTAACATACGTAATTTAAAAATTGATCTTAGTACCAAAGAAAATATAGTAGAAGCAGATTTAGATAATAGACCCCCAGAATTTATGGGTGTATATACAGAACGAACTGATATTATATTACCGAAAAAATGGTTTGATAAAGAAACCAGCCAAACATTAGCAATTACTGGAGAAAAATTACTAATAGGTACAGGCGGAATATCTGGTACTATAGCATTAAGAGCCACCTATGCTGTTGATGATAACAAACAAGTAACAGATTACTATTCAGAGTATTTTAATTTAGATTATAGTACTTCAGTTACAGTATTATCAAATCAAACTGAAATATCGATTACTTCTGATGAGAACCTTTTAACACACATTAATAGTTTAGAATCCCCCTACGATTTAAAGTTTAAGTATCCTTTAACTATTATTACAAGTACAGGTAATAAAACATTTGAAAACGAAGAGGAATATAATGACTTTATAAATCTAATAGATCCTAACCAATTTATTTGGTTTAAATTAGGAAGTAACCCAGAGAAAGCTTGGAGGCTAGGCTTTAATCGTTTTGATTTAACTTTTCATCACGGGCAAGTTGTAGAGTCTAATTTAAAAGCTCGATTAGAAATACCAAAATTTAACGATCCAAATAAAGCGGGTGATGAAAAAGCAACCATTGATTTGGATGGACATTGGTACAGTAGCGAAGATTTTTCTTTAACAGCCTCCTTTTTACAAGACCCACTTCGTTTAAATTTATTCAATTTTGTAAACATAAATTTTGTATCTGTAGAAATTGGGAAAGATGATGATCGCTTTTTCTTAGGAACTGCTTGTGAGATTACTTTTGAGAATGCCATAATGAAAAAAGTCTTAGGAGATCAGAAAATTATACTTCCAAGAGTTAGAATTTATGACGATGGTTCTATGGAAATTGTTGGTGGTAACGCATTCATTCCAACCAATATTTCTTTAAACCTAGGTCCAATAGAAATGGCAGTAACTGGCATTCATTTTGGTTCTTATCAACAAGAAGATAGCCAAGGTAGAATACGTAAATACAACTATTGGGGTTTTGATGGTGCTATAAGTTTAGATCCCTTAGGTATAGATGCTCGTGGAGAAGGCGTTAAATATTATTACACAGTAGATAATGATGAGTTTGGAGATGAAGGAGATAATTTCTTGCGCATACAAACAATAGAAGTAAATTTAGTAATTCCTGGATCTGCCAGTCCTGGATCTGCATTAGCTATAATTAGTGGTATGTTATCAATACCTCAACCAGGAGAATCTCCAGAATATATAGGTAAAGTTTCTTTAAAGCTACCAAAAGCCAAAATAGCGGGTAGTGCAGCTATGGCATTGCAACCAAAATATCCTGCCTTTGTAGTAGATGCAAATATAGATTTGCCGGCACCAATACCCATTGGTCCATTAGGCATTTATGGGTTTAGAGGTTTGTTAGGTTTTCGTTACGTAGCAGAAAAAGAAGCAGTAGGTTTAATCTCTGGAGAAGATACTTGGTATGACTATTATACATATCCTCCAAAAGGTGTTGACGTTTCAAAATTTAGTGGACCAGAAAGAACAGAAGAATATGATTTTCCTGTTTCTTTAGGCGCTGGTGCCGTTTTAGGAACAAGTTTTGATAGTGGAACAGTTATTTCTGTAAGAGCAATGCTACTACTATCGTTACCTAGTTTATTTTTAGTAGAAGGAAAAGCTTCAATTTTAAGTGCTCGTTTAGGATTAGATGATAATCGTGAGCCACCATTTTTCGCATTTGTTGCTTGGGGAGATAATTCAATTGAAATGGGAATGGGTGCAGATTTCAAGCTCCCTCAAAATAGTGGTTGGATTATGAGCTTATATGCCGATGTGCAAGCTGGTTTTTTCTTTAATGGTCAAAAATCTTGGTATGTAAATTTTGGCACTAAAGAAAACCCTGTAACCGCAAGGATTTTAACCATAGTTACAGCACAATCTTATTTAATGCTCTCTGCAAGTGGTATAGAAGCTGGTGCTCGGGTAGAGTTTAATTTGAGGAAAAGGTTTGGTCCTGCAAAAGTGCATATTTATGCCTACTTAGAAATGGGTGGTTTTATAAGTTTTGAACGACCGCAAATAGGTGGGTATCTTGCGCTTGGAGGGAAGGTTGATATTGATATTTGGATTGTAGGAGTAACTATTGGACTAGATGCGATTTTCTCAGTTGAAGCTCCAAAACCATTTTTAATCTATGCAGAAATAAGATTACGTGCTTGTGTGAAAATTTTATGGGTAAGGATTTGTAAAAGCTTTACTGTTAAAATAAAGTTAGGGAGAGAAAATAAATTAATTGATAGAAATCCAATACCTGCATTGCCTTATGAGAATGGAGAGTATAGTTCAAATCGAACTAAAGAACTTGTACAAGGAGTAAACATGCTCACTAATGAGTCTTTTGAACTCGATTTTATTAAAGTTGATAGTGACGATAGCTTTGTTGTTAATCCTAACATAACGATTAATAGTACAATTCCATTAGATACTTACATAGACATAAAAACAGCAAAAGGATTAAACCCTAGTGCAGTATCTACTATAATAGGAGGACATACCGGAAGAGCTGATAATTTTATAGATTTAATACCCCCTAATAAAGTAATAAGAGGTGGTAAAGAAATTCGTCAAGTAAAACATAAATATTCCATTGTAGGTATAGAAATTAAAGCATTGTCTGCATCAAATGAATGGGTAGATTATCATCCATTTGAAGCTTTAGTGAAATCAGGAGACAGAAGTAAAGTAAGTAATCTTCGCATTGGATATTGGCAAAGAACGGGTAATCAATATGACGCTATTCGTTTATTGGCAACCAACCCTTTTTCATATACAGAAGCAGGAGAACCTGGTTGGTTAGTTCCAGAAGAATATGGAGTTACACCTTCAGAATTATTTTGTAAAAGTGAAGAAATAGCTTATGACTGTACCAACTTTCTAAATAAAGATTTAGATACAGTTTATTATCCACCACAACAATATATTGGACATTTTATTAATGGTGCGTATTTTACATTGGAGGGAAATTTTGAAACTTCAGTAAATACCAATGAAGATGGTACACAAAACGTAACAATTAGTGATGATAACTTTAGAATTAAAGGAACACCTAATGATTTAGAGTTTGATAGATTTTCAGACTTTAATAAATCATTAGAGTTCGATAATGGGAATAATTTAGTCATAATTTTGCCATCATCATCCGTGGAAGTTTCATTAAAATTAACAACATATGGAGAGGATGTAACAATTAGATATTATAAATCTGATGGTCTTGAAAATAATAATACGATCTATTCAGAAATTGGTGATGTAACCAAAACAGCAAGTGAACTGTCTGAAGAGATTACTTACAGTAAAAAGGATGATATAGACAATAAAGATATTTTAATCTCTAAAATTGTTATAGAGACTAAAAATAAAACGAATGGAGGTATTGGATTCATGCAAATACAGAATCCTGAAAGTCGCAATGAAAAGGCATTCGAAGTTGGAAAACAAGTTAATAATCAAGTAGGTGCTTATTATTATACAACTTCTTTACAAGAAATTTGTTGGATGACTGTTGAGAATAAAGAATACAATTTAACAATTCCAGAACAAGAAGCTGTAGAAAAAGAACAAAAAGATATGGTGGCTGCTTCACAAAAAACAATTCAACCGATATGGAGACCAAATACCAAATACTATATCCGTTTTAGACTAAAAGATGAAGTTGACAATGGAGCTAATGAGGGTATTTTCGATTACTATTATGGATTTAAAACAGCTGGACCTGTTGGGCATTATCACAAGGATTCAGACGTAGATTATTTACCAACTGGTGCAAATCCAGACCAATATCCATTAACATCATTACGACAATATATAGATTATGAAAGGTCTTACCCTAATGCAGATGGTAGTTTGTTACAAGCAAAACCTCTGTTTTATGGGCACAATGAATGTAAAATTGCAATCTATTTTAGTAGATCATTAACATATCATATGCTTAGTAAATGGGAAGCCTATAATGGCTTACCAGAGTTAGCTGGTAATATGCATATCGCAATTAAAGACCCTATTACAGATATGGTTATTCCTTACCCATTACCCGCCGATTTTGACAAACAATTGATACCAAATGAGCAAGCTTTTGCTACACTTTTAGAAGTAGATTGGATTGATATTTCATTACCTCCAAATAATGAAGAATTAGAAGTTCCTCAAGAGTTAAATATCATAGATAAAGACGGGCAATTATTAGGGAATTATAAAGTATTATTCTCTGAATTAGATAATCGATTTATAAGAATTGATGATGAAGCTGCTTTGTCTGATAATTTAGATTTGATAGGAGGAAAAATACAATGGGAAGTAAGTGATGCAAACATAGAACAGACAATTTTAAATATAGGTAAAGAAGAAAACGCTAATTGGAACACTGATAATAATCCTAGGATTCCAGCTCATTTACAATTGCTAAATAATATGGTCAATCATATTAACGAAAATAATGATGTAATAAAGTGTAATTTAAAAATCGGAAAACCTATAGTACCCAACAGTTATTCTTTCAATACAACATTAACAAATTTACAACCTAGCAAATTATATACTGCTTTAATATACAATGCTTTTGATAAAGACAGCACAGGTTTATTAGAAAATACTAAAAGTGAAGAGGTTCATCAATTTGTTTTTCAAACTTCAAAGTATAAGGATTTTGAACGACAAGTTAAAAGTTACTGGTTACAAGAATTAGATAACGATAACAATGTTCTTGAAGAAAAACAAGCAGTTTTTGAAGTTATATTAGATGTAAGTGATTTTGATATTGCTACAGCATATAATATAGTAGCTGGAAACACAGATACCAATAGTGATAGCTTAGAGTTTAAATATTATCATTTATTTGATAGAGCAATAGAAGGCGCACTAAATATTACCCCCATTAATCCACCAGAGAATACGGAATTTAATATTCTAAAGAATATCAATACAGATAAAACTATAGGAATTTTAATTAGAAACCCAGAACCATTTAATATTCCTAAAATTCCTTTAGAAGATATTCAGGGTTCTATTAGCGTAGTAGATGCAAGTTCAGGAGCTCCAGACAATGCCTATAAAGTATTGTACTCTAAAGACTATTCGCAAGCTTTAATTATGCATAATAGTAAAGAAATCACAGCTAACACATTAAATTTTAACTTCCAATATAAAATATGGAATGGTAGTGAATATGTTAAAAATAGTGATGTTCTAGTGGAGAACATTTTAATAAAAAAAGAAAATTAGAAAAAGATGAGCTTTATAACAACTTGGGAAACAACTATTAATAACGAATCAATTACGATTCCTACTACAGGTAGTGGTTATAATTATAATGTAGATTGGGGAGATGGCAATATAGAAACAGGGTTCACAGGAGATGCTACTCATGTTTACTCTAATCTAGGCGAACACACGATAACAATTACAGGAACTTTTCCAAGAATTCATTTTGCAGGTACAGGAGATAAAAATAAAATTATTTCAATTGACCAATGGGGAAATAACCAATGGCAATCGATGTCTAATGCATTTTTTGGGTGTGAAAATCTTATAATAAACGCTACAGATGCCCCAGATTTATCAGGTGTTACCTCCTTGTTTGGAATGTTTCGAGAAGCTAAATCAATTAATCAAGATATTAGTTTTTGGGATGTTAGTGGAATTGTCGATATGTCATTTATGTTTTATTTGGCAACTAATTTTAATCAAGATATTAGTGCTTGGGTAGTTAGTAATGTTATAAGTATGCCCTTTATGTTCGCTTCTACTCTATTTAATCAGAATATAGGAAATTGGAATGTAAGTAAGGTCACAAATATGCGAGCTATGTTTGCAGAAGCAACTGAGTTCAATCAAGATATTGGTTCTTGGAATGTAAGTAATGTAACTAATATGTCAGTTATGTTTAGCTATGCTTCTAGTTTCAATCAAGACATTAGCTCATGGGTTTTAAGTAGCCTTATTAATGCTTCTGGAATGTTTCAAAATGCTAGTTCTTTTAACCAAGATATAGGTTCGTGGGATGTGAGTAACGTAGCGAATATGAATTCTATGTTTTCTGGAGCATCTTCATTTGACCAAAATCTAAGTTCTTGGGATGTGAGTAATGTAGAAGATATGGGATTTTTAGGTAGTATATCTCCACCAATACCACCTGGAACTAGTATTTTCTCAGGAGTTAAATTATCCACGAAAAATTATGACGCACTTTTACTTGGTTGGAGTAAACTTAATTTAAAGCCAAACATTCATTTTGCTGTAGATAGTTCATATTGTAATGGCGAAGAAGCAAGATCTATTATAGAGAACTTTGGCTGGATAATACAAGATAATGGATTGAATTGTCAAAATAATGTTGATTTATCTGCCAGTACTATAACCGCAAGTCAGGTAAGTATTATTTTAGAAAATACAGATACTTCATTAATAACGGTGCAATTAAAGAATAATTTAGGAGATAATCTTACCACAGGTGGAGAAACAGTAGTTATTGAAACGTCTTTGGGTACTATTAGCAGTACAATAGATAATGGAGACGGAACTTATACAGCTTCGTTAAATTCTATAAGTTCTGGTATTGCTAATTTAACATTTAAGATAAATAACGAAGATGCTTTAGATACTGAAATAGTAATATTTAGTAAAGGTACAGATGCTTTTATAACTACTTGGGAAACAATAAATAATAATGAGTCAATTACAATTCCAACTACTGGTAATGGATATACTTATACTGTAGATTGGGGAGATGGAACTTTACAGACAGTTTATCACTCAAATGCAACCCACACTTATGTTCTTGCAGGAGTATATACAGTAAAAATTATAGGTGTATTTCCACAAATTTATTTTAATTTTCAGGGAGATCATTTAAAAATAATGTCTATCGAACAATGGGGTAATATCCAGTGGAGATCTATGAATAGAGCATTTAAAGGGTGTCGAAATTTAGTTGGTAATACAATTGATACGCCAAATTTATCTAAATTGACTGATATGTCTCAAATGTTTAGCCGCGCATCAGCATTCAATCAAGATATAGGTTCTTGGGATGTGAGTAATGTAACGAATATGGATGCTATGTTTTCCGGAGCATCAGCGTTCAATCAAGATATAGGTTCTTGGGACGTGAGTAATGTAACGAATATGGATTCTATGTTTTTACTGGCATTATCATTTGACCAAAATCTAGGTTCTTGGGATGTGAGTAATGTAGAAAATATGGGGTTTTTGGGTAGTAGAACATTACCACCTAGAACTAGTATTTTCACAGGAGTTAAATTATCCACGAAAAATTATGACGCACTTTTACTTGGTTGGAGTAAACTTAATTTAAAGCCAGACATTCATTTTGCTGTAGATAGTTCATATTGTAATGGTGAAGAAGCAAGAGCAA
Organism: Polaribacter batillariae; assembly: GCF_017498485.1. Classification (NCBI taxonomy): domain Bacteria; kingdom Pseudomonadati; phylum Bacteroidota; class Flavobacteriia; order Flavobacteriales; family Flavobacteriaceae; genus Polaribacter; species Polaribacter batillariae. Next base: position 1,656,291 of record NZ_CP071795.1, read on the forward strand.
TTATAAAGAACTTTGGCTGGATAATACAAGATAATGGATTGAACTGTAAAAGTATAGTTGATTTATCGATCACAGAAAACACCTTATTACAAACACCTAATTTCTATCTGCAGTCTGTAGGATCTATGGGTGTTGAAAGTACTAAGGGAATTCATTTAAGATGGGCTTTTGGTGGTGTTTTAGGAGAAAAACACTTGCCTAAAAGAGACTATGCTTCCAATACAAATAACTTTAACAAACCAAATGATGTTGTAACAATTTTTAGAACGCCTTATCAAAAAATTCAATTCATTTTAGATTTATCTAAGAACCCATCTGTTGTAGATGATGTCAATAGATTCTGGATATATCAGTTTGATAACAATCGTAATTTTTATATATATTTTAGGAATACAGTAAAGTACGATCAAGTAAGAAATACGATTAACCCTTCTATAAATCCAGCTGAATTTATCCAGAATTATGGAGCTGAACTTATTGAAATAGAAAATAAGAAAGAACTATTTTTTGCCTCTGAGTTAAAAGCAATAAATACTACTTCCAATAGTTCATTGCAGCTAGAAAGTTTATCTGTCTCAGATTCTAAAAGACCTTCATTTAAAGTTGTTTCTTCAAGAAAAACATTTTCTTCTTCAGAATTAAATGCTATTAGAGTTGTTAATGAAAATATTAGAAGTATTCGATTTAAACCCACAGATTGCCAAATATTAGAAATTCAGTTTGAATTTTATAATGATTTTATTACTTCTGTAAATAATGTTGATAAATGGTCTTTTATGGGAGATTTTGCACTAACAATCGATAATGATATTGCTTTTTCACAATTGGAACCAACTCCAAGCTCAGTAAATGGTCACTGGCAACGTTTTAATGATGGTGCATATGTAAAAGTAGAAAATTACAAAAAAAAATGGGAGCGTCCCATGGTAGGTGATGAATCATCAAATAGAAATATCAAACAAATTGTTGAAAAATATATAGAATTAAGTGATAAATTAACAAACCCAACAGCAAAAGAATCAGTACCTTTTGATGAAGATGGTAATCTTATTGAGATTTCAAATTTAGATCAGTTGAGTTTTGCTGCTTACGATTACCACATCGCTAGAATGTTAGGTTTAGGGTTCTTAGATATTGATACTACTGTTTTTGAAGGTAAATATATTTATTTATCTGCATATTTTTCTTCTGGTGATTTGGAAGATGGATTAGGAGACAGAGAAGTAAAACATTTGGCAATGAGTTTGCCAACAACAATAGAAGATGAACGTTTACCATTACCTGTAGATTTAAAAGAAATTACACCAGGGGCATTTCTAGGAAATGAAGGTGAAAAGTCAAGTATAACTGATAAAGATGGTTATACCAATAATGGGGAATCTAGATATGTTACATTATATGCTAAAAATCAACCATCAGATTTAATTGAAACACCATTTTATTTAAATGATTATGAGTTTTCATTATCTAATTCTACAGAACCTATATATTCAGGGATTGAATATGAACTGAAAAATGAAAAAAGAATAGAAGGCGAAGCGTTTAATTGGCAAAAACCAGAACTTCCTAATGACCCTCTATATACTAATTTAGTAGCTTCAGGAGAAGAGCATTATGAAACTAGAGTATTGGAAGTGCCAGAATCAGGAAAACCTCTTTATGTACATAGGCAAAAGAGTGGTGGTTTTCACTATTATAGTTCTTATGGAATCAACTGGTTTTCTAGAGCAACGAATAGTGGCACAATTCAAGAAATAGAAACAAGGTTACAACCTAAAAACTCATTAATTCCTCCTTCCAATATTAATGCATTATTAATCAGACCTGAAAGTCCACTTTTTTTAACATCAGAAGATGAACAAACAAGGCTCTCTAACATTACCGATAATGATAAAACTTTAGTAAGGTTAATTTTTGATTACAATACTAGTCATGAGCTTATCACTAGGAACGTACCTTTAGATTCAGATGTAACAAATGATCAAATTTTAGATAGTATTAATACAAACAATTCAAATATATTATACCCTGATAGTGAAGAAGTATTAGCTGAAGAAATTGATATTTTCTTTAGAGACCAAGTACCAAATAATATTAAAGGAAAAGTAGTTTCTGTTGTTGATAATAATAGTAATGAGCTTTTATCTGACTTACAGGTAGAGAATTATTTTTTGGCTAGTATTGGTCAAACAATAAAACCAACAATAACTCCTGGAACAGAAGATAATTATATTGGCGGAACTTTTATTCTAGGTGATCAGCAACATATAATTCACAGTATAGCTCAGGGAGCAGAAGGTCCTATTTTTTCAGTATATAAAAAACAAATTAGTGATGCTCTTATCAACGATATTCCAACAGTAGATTCAAATAATTTACAACCAATCAAAAATACAGGAGATGGTTACTTTATGGCAGTAGAAAATATGCAAAATCAATCTAGTTGGGGAGTACCTAATCCATTACCACTAAAAATTGATGTTACAGCTTTAAGTGAATTGGACACTGATGGAAACATAAAACTTCATAGAGAAATATTACAAACTATAGATGATAATGGCGAAACTGTAAGAGAGGTCGAAAAATCTCGAGGAATTTGGTCTAGCCTTAATGATGGACATACCACTATTGAAGAGGTTAATGAACCCTTTGAGCCTATCTATGATAATGACGGGAAAATTACCGGTTACAATGAAAGACACCAAGGAACTTATAAAATAACATTTCATGGTATCCAACTTAATGAACACCCGCAATTTAGTGAAAATGGGGCTTCAGTAGAATGGTTTAGAGGTATTGCTAGAATATTTACAGAGGCTAGTGTTCAAAATGGAATCGCCAAAAAAACACGTAAAATTTTACCTGTAGTTAAAATTGAGAATATTATTAGAACAATGGATATTGCTCCTTTTAATGATTTAGTTGTATATGTGAATGATCCTACATTTCCTAAATATGATGAAAATACAGGTTCATTAGATGATACAGGTTATGATTATATTAAAACAGGAACCAATGTATCTGTAAACTTTTATCCAAGTTATAAAGCCTATTTGTATGCAGATAGTGTTTATGGACTTACAGAAGATTTAATCCCTAATCTAGGGGATGGTGCAACAGCATATTCTATTTTTGGTTTAAGATCTCAAGAAAGAAACAGAAATTCTGGTATAGACAGATATGTTTCTAAAATAAGTGTACCAAGTTTAATGTTTGCGCAAGAGACAATAGAGGCTTTAGAGCCTGAGAAACCAGAAGGTTCAGATTATGCTACTAGACCCGATTTCTTTGGAAGATCTACCTATACAATTACTACAGAATATAAACATAAACCCAATAGTATTTTATTTTATAGAACTAATGATGAAGCATTATTAAATGCTCTCTATGAAGAAGCAACTATACTAGAGGTTAAAGAAAAATTAAAAGAGTTAGAAGCTAATAATAAAAACAACTATGCAGAAGCTTGGAGAGGTTTTTTAAATTTTGGAGAAATAGAAACTGATGGTGACTATAAAGAATACTTGCATAATAATGAAGAGGGGGATAAATTTAAATTTCCATATCCAGATAAATTGAGTTTCTTTTCATCAGCAAATGAAATTCTTGATGCATTAAATAAAAATATTGTTGATACGCCAAACCCATTATTTCCATTATTTAATGTAGATATAAATGACCCTGATACAGATGTTGGAACTATTCCAGCAGGAGATGATAGAATTTTTAACTTTTTAAAAGGTGCTATTTATAATTCTTTTGTTCCACTTACAGAAGTACCAATTATTTATAAATATATTAAAGGGTCTGGAAATTCTGAAGATTACAAGCCAATTAACAAGAAACAAGTAATTCGAGATAAAAATGGTTATCTATTATCCCCTGATGTAGAAGGCAATGGTTTTGATATGGCACCCATGATGAAAATAGTTGGTACTAACCCTCATAAAACGCAGTTTGTAGATTTTAATTTAGATGGAACATCTAACAACATTTATTTTTATGGTGTTCGAGAAATAAGTTCACAAATGAAAATGGGAGAGTATAGTCCATTCTTAGGTCCTGTAAAACTAATAAATACGAACCCTCCTGAAGCACCAGAAATAAAGCGAATAATCCCTGTGTTAGAAAATCCTATTTTACGAATCAAGCCTTCTATACAGCTTGAAGTAAATGCATATCCTGATATTCAAAATATTAGAAGAATTACTATTTATCGTGCTACAAATAAGTTAGACGCTCAATCGGTTAGAACGATGCAATTGGTAAAAGTTATTAATTTACAAGATGAAGATATTATAAGTGAATCTATTTGGAAGGTTTATGATTCTTTCGAAGATTTGATAGAAATTCCTTATGGAAATGGAATTTTCTATCGTATTACAGTATCTAGAAAAGTTGAATATATAGATAAAAATGGAGCTACAACTATTGAGTATCAACCATCACAAGCTTCAAAGATAGTTGCTTCTATGATGGTAGAAGTAACAAACCCTTCTACTCCAATAGTAGATTTTACCTCTGATTATATTTCCTCGGATGGAACAATTCTATTCAATATCATCTTACAATGGCAAAAAACTTGTTATAAAGGAAAATACCATGTTTATAAAATGAATGGTCAAGGTAATTGGATTAAAATTCATGTATTAGAGAGTAATGAAAGTACTATGGAGCTATCTCTTTTAGATACAGATTTAGGTTCAGAGGATTTAACCATTAAAAATGAAGAAAATAACCCCGTGTACCATCATTTTAAAGTTACGGCTGAAAATACATCAGGTATGTTAAGTACAGAAGAAAGAATACTAACGATTCCTAATACAAATAATTTACCTAAAGAAGGAATAGGAAGCATGATTATAGAGAGTACAAATATTGTTAGATAAAATTTAAAAAAAAAGATTATGGCAGAACAAGATAGAAATACCTTAAAAGATTTTTTTAAGAAAGGTAAAAAGCCTACAGAACAAAACTATGCAGATTTCATAGATAGTTTTGTTAATAAAAACGATGATAATTTCGTGGAGACTATTCCAGCTTTACCAGATGCAACAACTACCAAAAAAGGTATCGTTGAACAGGCTACACTTGCAGAAGTTGAAGCAGGATTAGACAACACAAGATTTATAACCCCTAAAGGTGCTAAAAGAGCCGTGGAAACTTTTACTTCAGAATCCATTAAAAAAAATACAAAATTATTTAATATTAACGATTTAAAAACTACGGATGTTTATGAGATATTGCCCGCTCAAGGAGCAAATAAAATAATATCAGTTCATAAAACAATATTTGACATAAATATAACAGTTCCTTATAACAATAACGCTACAAATTATCTTCTAGAATTAGATGTGAATTCTGAATATTTTGTTGGAAATAGTAATTTCATGGATATTAATATTGAAAATAGAAAAGTATCTATATCAGTAGCATCCGGTGGTAATTTTTCTACAAGTATATTGGATAAGCCTCTAAATCTTAAACCTAAAATTAATGAGAGTGGAGGAACATTAATTGTAAAAGTAGTTGTGTTTTATTCGGTAATTGATTTAAGTTAAAGTGCACCATCACTTTAGGAAAATGATAATTCGTTTAGGAATTTGTTTTCTAGTTAAACAATAACTTAAAAGAATAAACAGGTAAGTATATTTAAAGAAAAACATTTTTCGAACAGGAGATTTTATTGTTAAAATCCAATTTGGTGAACGAATAAATAGTTTTGACGGAGATAATTGAAAAGCAATAAAAGACTATAAAATAGTTCCAATGAAAATACGTTAATTAATACAAAAATTATAAAAAAGATGATAGTAGATAAAACAACCTTAAAAACTTATTTCGAAACAGGAGATTTTCCTAATGAAGAGCAATTTGTAGATCTTATTGATAGCTTAGAGAGTGTTAGAAATAACCTCGAATACACTTATGCCGATTTGAAAGACTTAATAGAATCTAACAGTTTAGACTTAAAGCAAAATTATATTTTAAATGATTATGTTCATAAATATTATATAGAAAACACAAATTCTAGTGGTAAGATTAGAAAAAGAACTACGGGGTCTATAATTTCTGGTTATGGAACTTTTAACACTTTAGTAGAAGATCTTTTAATGGGAATGGAAGTTACTATTACAAAACTACCAGAAAACTATTCTGGAGATTTGCAAATTGGAGACAAAGATACCGTCAGTGAAGTATTTGCAAATTATTATTTTAAATTTAGTAGTGGAAAAATTCATTTAGTAGAAGGTTTAGAAATTGAATACTTTATACGTCGTTATAATAACATTGAAGAAAATATCGTAATTAATGATGCGAATGGAAAACCTATCTTAAAACCAAACGGTATTATCAATACAGAAGTTCATGATGGTACTCCTTATATGGATATGACCGATATAGAAAATCAAGCTCCAACTCCAGAAAAAATACTCTTAACACCTCTTTCATCTAACAGCTTTGAGACTGTGGCACTAAGTTTAACTTATAAAGGTGATATAGTTCATTTCGATTTTGACGATAATAAGGTAGAGAATGATAATAAAATAGTTATTGGAGAAAGAAAAGGTTTTATAAAAAGAAGAATTAATAAAGATTTAAATATTGATGTTAATTGTAATTGGAGAGAACAAAAATTTAGAAGGTGGCTACTTTCCGATAGCAGTATCGACCAATTTATTAATGTTAATGAAGATGCAACAGACGTAAATGTAATGACTGCATTTGATGGGAAATATTTATTTACATCAGAACAAAGAACAAAAGCCAATGCTAATTATTTTTATATTATTCCTGCTCCAGAGTATCTCTTAAATAATTTAAATACAAATGGAAAAGTTAAAGAATTTGAAGCTCTTGCAAAAACCAATTTAAGAGCCAAAGATTTTTCAGTTTTTCAATTAGATAATAATAAAGAACCTGTTAAGGTAGCAAAGTGTATTATTGAATTTTTAGCTAACAGTGTTTTTCAAATGAATCCAGATTCATTTAACGTGAACCTTAACATCGAAAACCTAAAATTCATAAATAACTCTACATTTACTTGTTATGCTAATTTAATAGGAGCTACAGGTACTACTATAGAAAAGGTAATAACATTAGATGCTTTACATTTTGATAATTTTACTGCGAACTTTTTAAAAAACATAAATTTTCTTGGCTATTCATCCGGTTTTGTTTCAAGTTCATCTTTTGAAAATATAATATTTGGCACTAATAAAGACGGAGATATTATTGGCCCTGGGCCACATGAAAGTGTTTCATGGATAATATTAAATATGTTAAATTGTAAATTTCTAAATACTTCTTATGGATCTTTTACGACAGTAATTAAAATGTTAAATATTGTTTCTATAAATTCTTGTTTATACTTTTATTCAAATAAATTTGGACTTTACCAAGATTCTATTATTGTTAATTCAATATTTAACAATGCAACTTTAAGACTCTTACATAATAATATTAATGTAACGATTTCTGGACTAATAATTCCAAAAAAAGAAACTCCAGAAGGATGGATTTATTCTATCCCAAAAGTTCTAAATTCTATCAATATAAAAAGAATTTCTTCTACAGGTGAGTTATATTATGAAGAAGAAGCTTCAGAGGCTGATAATTTTACAAAAAAGATTTTTGTGTGGAATCAAGAGACTAATAATTGGGAACTTACTAACTTTAAAAATGATATTGATTTAGAAAATTATGTTACTTTAAATGGTACTCAAACCATTTCAGGAGAAAAAATATTTAACAATAATCTTGGTGTAGGAGAGCAATCTAAATTGAAATTTTATGCCCCAGATACATCTGGAGCACCTGGAGCTGGATTTGACCTAAATTTAGAGAGTGAAGTATTTGGAATTGAGAACCAAGGTTTATTTATCGATTCAGATTTAAAAACAGGAGGGAATTTAAATTTATCAAATAACAACATAACTAATGTAAAAGATATCACTGCTGAATCTTTTAAAAAATCGAATGGGTTATCAACTCAGTTTTTAAAAGCTGATGGTTCTGTAGATCAAAACACCTATGATAATTACCAATCTTTTAATTTAAAAACAGACGGGGTTCAAAGAACTACTATTCGATCAGAAGGAGATTTAGACTTTACCAGTCCAGATGGTTTATTATCTATTGGGTATGGAGCTGGAGGAGTGGTTCAATTAAGTTTAAATGAATTATCGTATAATGATTTAATAGATAAACCAACTAATACAGGAGGTGAACCTAATGTACAATCAGATTGGAATGCTACTAGTGGAGATGCTTTAATATTAAACAAACCTACAATACCTACTAATAATAATGAACTTACTAATGGTGCTGGTTATATAACTTCACCTGATGGTGGGAATGCTGCTACTTTAGATGGAATTGACAGTTCTCAATTTTTAAGAAATGATCAAAATGGAACACTAAATGGTGAGTTAAATATAACTAATGGTTTAGAAGTTAATTCGAATTCTCAGTCAGGTTTAAAAATATATCAGGGAACAGGAGCAGAATCTACATCTTTTTGGTTTGCTCCTAAAAATGATGCCAATAACGGTTGGGATACTGGCAAGCGTTTTGGCTTTTATGAAACAGATAGAAGGTGGTGTGTAGAAGGAGATTATATTGTTATAGGTGATGTTGTTGCTAATAATTTTCAACTGTCTTCAGATAAAAATTTAAAAGAAAATGTAGCACCTTTAACTAACAAAGATATCATCAATGTAGATTGGAAATCTTTTAACATGAAAAAAGATGAAACCAAATCAAAGAGATATGGTGTTATTGCGCAAGAATTAGAAAAAACAAATCCTGAATTAGTTAAAACGGATTCTAAAGGAGAAAAATCTGTTCTATACATAGACTTACTTATTGCTAAAATAGCTGAATTAGAAAGTAGAATTAAAGAACTAGAAGCTAAATAATTATGGGAGTACCAAATACAGATAACTTTTCCTTTCATGATGTAAAAAATGAAATTGAAAATAATGGAGGAGCAACTACCAATAGTTTAGTTGAAGCTTTTGCTAATGCAAATGCTACAGGTTTCGATAGTAGTTATGAAGGTTCTAAAGATAGTTTATTAAATTTCAGGAATTATAATCATGTAATGTTAGGTAAATTAGTATTAGGTTCTATAAATGACCCAAATTTATCTACATCATTCCGTTCAGTAAATAATCGATTTACTATAAATAATAGTTCTGTTAATGGAAATGTAGAACTTAGATTTACATTTATTAGCGATAATAGTGATGTTTCAAATAATATAGTACCGTTATTTGAAGGTAATTCTATGATCTTAAATACTCCTATAGTAAGAAACTACGTAATAAATCCTAATCCTAATGGTATAGATTTAATTATAACTGATTTAACATACCAATACAATAGTAATGGTGGTAGTGGTAGTGTAGAAATACTAATGGAGATACTATCAGTGACTGGTAATACTATGCCTACCACTACTTCAGTAATTATAAGAGAGTTTTATACGGATTAAAGATTTTCTTGTTTTTTTTCTTTGAAGAGGAAGTAATTTTTACTGTGAAATACAGAGAAAACAAAATTCTGAATCATGGGTTACTAACAATCCAAATTTACGTTATTGGTCTGATACTTTAGAAGCAACGACGCTAGATCAAGTCTTTGACTACCCAGTGACTATCGATTACTGCGAATATAGTATTCTAACAAGACTTGATAATCGAATTGGAAGTGTGAAATATAGTAAATAGAATAATGTATTAAACATAGATTTAACCCTAGATTAACCCTATTATTAAATGTTAAAAAATCAACTTATTTCACTATTAATTTTTGGACTTAAAAACAATAATTATGTTAGTACTTTTAGATAACGGACACGGATCATTAATCAACGGAGAATACCAAACACAAGGCAAAAGAAAAGATTGGCAAGAAAAGGGTATAATTTACGAAGGAGAATTTAATAGAGCCATCGTTAACGGTATTATAGAGCAACTTACTTTTTATAAGATTCCTTTTGTAAATATTGCTCCAGAATATTGGGATGTTCGATTAGAGACACGTGTAAAAAGAGCCAATAGATTCTATACACGTAAATGTTTTTACTTGAGTGTGCATAGCAATGCAGGAGGTGGACATGGCAGTGAAATTTTCACCTCTCCTGGCAATACCAAAAGTGATAAAATTGCCACAATTTTTGGGGAAGAATTTAAAGAAGAATTTCCAAATAGGAGATTACGAACCGATTTTTCAGATGGAGATTTAGATAAAGAAAGACGGTTTTATGTGCTTACTAAGACAAAAATGCCAGCTATCTTAACAGAAAATTTCTTTATGGATAATTTTGAAGAATTTAGAGATATTCTAAACACTAAAGAAGGCAGACAGAAAATAGTAGATTATCATGTAAAAGCCATAATAAGAGCTAAAGTTGAAATATTTAATGAAATAACACCAATAAATTTTAATTTTTAAACTCGATTCTATGAAACATATTAAAAACATAATTTCAATTATATTTCTAACTAGCATTTTGTTCTCTTGTAGCAGTCTAAAAACTGCTCTATACGACCATTATTCTTACCAAAAGACAGTAGAAATAAAAGTTGAAACATCAAGCTTAATAGATAAGGCTACTACTCCTTATAATGAACATTTAAAAGAAATAGGGGAATTAGGTATGGATATTCAAAAAATAATAGAGTACGAGAAAAACAAACCGAATAATGAAATTACGTATGCTATGTGGAAAGTATTGGCTGATAAGGATAAAAACCTACTAGTTGGTTTTTTTAAGAGATGGAAGGAAAAAGGAGAGTTAAAACCTTTTTTCGTAAAGGAAGCTAAATCTCAAATTATGGAAGCAATAGATTTGCTTTTAAAATATGAAGGTAAAAAAGATAAGGAAGCAAAAAAGAAACTATTAGAGCTTATAACCGAATAAATTATGGATTTTGAATTAATATTGAAAGAAATAAAGTCTAATTTAATTTCACTTTTTGGCGAAAAATGGCATAATTTAAAAGAAGAATCTAAAAAAGATATTGATCAATTTTTAGAATCTAGTAAATTTAAGTTAGAGCGTTGGACAGAACTTTTAGCTAATGGTGATTTAGATTTAGAAGAATATGAATGGCTTATTAAAAGTCAAAAAGATCTTATGGTTATGCAGACCTTACACAGTTCTGGAGTTAATAAAATAAGTTTAGGTCATTTTAAAAATAAGATGATAAAAACAATGATTAATGTTGTAAAAACGATAATATTTTAAAATGATTAATAAAATTAAAGATAAAGACGTTGTTAATTGTATCGAACAATGTGCAGTAGAAAATAAATATTGGATAAATAAACAAGAAGTAGCAGAAAAATTAAAAAGTTCAGTGGATGAAATAGAATCTATTGTACTAAAATCTAATAATATAATTTTAAATGGTGATGGAGAAATAACAACTAGAGAACTATACAAAAAACAAACTCCGTTTTTTAATAAACTTTTAGATACATTTAAAAATAAAATAGAATAATGGAACTTTTAACTAAAATATTTTCTGAAGGGGTTATACTCTCTGCTCTTGGCGGTTTAGCATATCCTCTACTTACGTTGCTTGAGAGAATACAGCAAGAAAACGCAAAGAAAATAAATTTAAAAGACCTCTCGTTTTATGTTTCTATAGGTATATATGTATTTTTAGCCAGTGTTGTTGGATATATATATTTTAATGGTAAAGTAGATTTCGGAGTAAATGACAGACTTTTAGCCGTTCATGTAGGAATAACCTCTCCTCTACTTATCCGTTCGTTAGCTTCCGCATTTCCAAAGCAAAAATTATTAAACAATTAGTATGAAAGAGGAAAAAGATACAACTATTTTCAATTGTCATGCCCATATCTTTACGATAGATCATGTACCAAATGAGTTTGGTCGTACTTTTGTACCTCGTTTTCTATCCAAAATTCTTACTATCAAATTAGTCAAATGGTATTATAATAATTTTACTAGTAGAGGTAATTATAAATATAAAAAATTCAGGCATTCTTTAAAAAAAATAAAATATGGGATATTGCAATTTTGTAAATGGACTTTTATTCTCTATTGGTTAATTTTAGGTGTTAGTTTTATTTTAAAATGGGTATTTAAAATTATAACGTCATTTTTAAAGGTCGATTATTTCTTTAGCAAAGAACTAAGAGATATCACGAAAAGGTTTTTGACATTGGGACGCTATTCTCTTAACTATAAATCTCAAGCGAGAATTTATGACTTATTAGAAAAAACATATGAAAGAAATACTAAAATAGTAGTACTTTCTATGGATATGGATTATATGGAAGCTGGCAAACCCGAGATTAAATATTTAGACCAATTAGAGGAGTTAAAAATCGTAAAAAAAAATAATATAGATTTATTGCCTTTTATTTTTTTAGACCCAAGAAGAGTTAAAGAAACAAAATCGTTAGAAGGGAAAAAAAATTATGCTACTTTTTTAAAATCTGAACTTCAAAAAGGTAATTTTAATGGAATTAAGCTGTACCCTGCATTAGGTTATTATCCGTTTGACAAAGAACTTGTAAACAGTTATTTATTTGCACAAGAAAATAACATTCCTATTATGACTCATTGCATTGAAGGAACTGTTTTTTACAGAGGAAAAAAGAAACCAGAGTGGAACTATCATCCAATATTAACCTATAATAAAAAAGGCACAGATAACCCAGAACCAATTCCTTTACCACAAAGTGGTAACTATCAATGGACCACTAATTTTACACATCCAATGAATTATCATTGTTTATTAGATAAAGAACTTTTATCAAACTATTTAGGTTATGAATGCGATTTAAGTAAATTAAAAATTTGCTTAGCCCATTTTGGAGGTAGTAAAGAATGGAAAAAATATGAAACTGATGGTTGGAATAATTATAATAAAAACATTAGCCACGCAAGCGAAGTAGATTATCTTAAAATTAAAAATACTTTAAACCATAAAAGTAAGCGAACAATTTGGTGGAATGCAAGTTGGTTGTCTATAATATATGATTTAATGATAAAGTATGAAAACGTTTATGCAGACGTTAGCTTCATACTTTTTAATGAAAAACTATTTCCAATGCTGAAGTTTATTTTAAACGACCCAAAAGTTTCTGATAAAATATTATATGGCACCGATTATTACGTTGTTACCCAAAAAAAGACTGAAAAATCATTACATCAAAATTTAAGATCTTATATAGGAGAAGAGTTATTTTTTAAAATTGCCAATAAAAATCCGAAACAATTCTTGACTACCAATTTTAAAGATTATTAAATGTCTAGTCCTAAAATAAATTGACATAAAATCGACTTATTCTTGAGTTTGACAGTTTGAGGGCTAAAAAAGGCATTTTTAAAAACAGAATCCTTGATTTTACTGGATTTGTTGTCTTAATTTAAAAAAATAGGCGTAGTGCGAAACTATTTTTTTCTTCCACTTTAACGACCTAAATTTGTTGCATGGCATTCCTCATACCATTTAAACTTTGAATTCAAGATAATATTTATTATCTTTCGAGGTAAAATTTATTATCTTTCAATATGCCAAAGAAAATTACCTTATCCATTAAAGAAGAATCTGTTGAATTGCGAAAACTATATGAGTCTACCACTACAGAATTACGAAGAGATCGTTTAAAAATGTTATACTACATAAAGTCCGGGAAATACATCTATCGTAATGCGATCGCAAAGAAGCTTGGCAGACGTCCAACCACCATAGGCAATTGGATTAAAGACTATGAAACAGGAGGCCTTTCAAATTTATTAGAAATACATAGCGGAGGTAATAATACCGTTCATATTTCAGATAGAGCAAAAGCCTATATCTCCAAGACATTATCTAATAGCGATACCACCATAACTTCCTATATAGAGTTACAAGCTCGTATAGCCGAAGATTTATCAGAGATGATAAATTATGGTGCACTTTATGCACATTGTAGGCGAAAACATAAGTCTAAGCTAAAAGTATCAAGAAAGTCACACTATAAAAAAGACCCGAAAGCCGAAATGGTTTTTAAAAAACCTAGAAAACACTTTTAAATTATTTAGAACAAAACTAAATAAAAATAACTTTGAATCGGTCAATTTATTTTTTCAAGATGAATCTCGTTTTGGATTAATCACCAAACAAAAAAGAGTCATTACAGCTAAAGGCGTTAAACCTATAGCAAAGTACAAACATAGTTATCAGAGTAAATGGCTATGGGGAAGTTTTTCACCCATTACCGGTGAGAGTTTCTGCATGCTAACAGATACTGTGTGTAAAGACTTTTTTATTGAGTATTTAACAGACTTAAGTGCCTGTAATCCTTTGGAACTAAAAATTGTAATTATTGACAATGCAGCTTTCCACTCTACTAAAGATGTAAAATTGCCTGATAATATTATTTTATTACCTATCCCTGCATATTGCCCTGAACTAAATCCAGCTGAAAAAGTTTGGCAATACCTTAAAAGTAAAATTGCAATGAAAATTTATGACACTTTAGATATACTAGAATCCAAAATAGAGCACCTAGTTTATCAAATGGATAATAAGACCATTAAGTCTATAACCGGATATGAATTTTATCTAAAATCTTTTTATAACGTTTTTAATGTTTAAATGGTATCAGATCAGAGAAAAAATTCTCAGGCACCTACCTACGCATCATCCAATCCTATAAGCAGGATGGTAAGTCCAAACACAAAACACTCTACTCACTAGGCAAGCTAGAAGATTATGATGTGAATCAGCTAGAGCGTATCGCTAGGAAATTACTAGAGCTTATAGGTAAGGATATTGATATTTTAGATAGTGGTCATCTTCATGAATTGGGTAGGTATAATTATGGTTATGCTCTTGTAGTGAATAAACTTTGGACAAATAAATTGACTCTTATGTATAGCACTAAAGATTACTATTTATACCTGATTTAGTTCGTCCATTAATGCTCTACGTTGAGGATATAGTTTTCTAAATAGTTCTATTAATTCGTTTACTTTGTCATTTCCTCCAAGTTTTTTCATCCTACGTAGGTATCTACAGGCTTTTTGGTAATGATTTCTTCCAACATATTTTTCAACATAGTTTGTAATTCTTTCACTATATAATTCAACCAACTCTGAAGAGTAATCTTTTGACAAATATGGTTCGTTTTGCTCAATATTATCCATAGAAAGATTTTGTTTTAACATTAGTAATAGCCTATCCCACCATTGCTCTTTTATGTAAATTTTCCGAATTAATTCAGTATAAGTCCATCTATTTTTAACAGTAATTTCCTTTATGATTTCTTCTAAAAACAGATGCCAATTTTCATCCTTAATAGTATCTTTTAAGATTTGATAATAATCTTGTTTTGGATGGAAGTTGGTAATAAATAAAAGCCTTGCATATTCAATAATTTTGGAAGTGTTATTTTGGGTTTGAGCAACTTTTAATAACCAATTGTACCAATCTTTTGCTAATCCAGGTCTATCTTTTTCATCGTATTTAATTCCGTCTTGAGATAAGGTTATTACTTTTTCAAAATTTTTGTTGTTAAAGGCTTTTTCTATTTCTGATTCTCTTATTGATGGATTTGAAATGTTCTGGTTAATATATTTTTTAACTTCATTTTGATTTTTAAAACGTCTTAATAAATCTAATTTAAATAACTGGGCATGTTCACGCTCATATTCTCCATCTACTGTATCCAAACAACTCAATATAATATCTGCTTCATTTTCTTTTTCAATTAAATCACAAGCAATTTTTAGTATTTCTATATGCCAGTCCCAACCCTCAAACAGCTTTTTATTAAAAGAAGAAATGCAGTATTCAAATATCTCTTGTTTAAGTTTACTAGAAAGCTTTTCTTTAACTAATTTAGAAAGTAAATCCATTGCTGAGTTTGCAAAATAGCCTAAATCACCATTGCTGTCATCTCCATATTGAAATGCTTCTGTCATTTCTTCTAGTAAAGCCGTACTAATGAAGAAGACATTTTCCAAGTTATTCTTTGCTAAATACTTTTCTGCATTCTCTAAAAAGGGTTCGGTAGTACTAACCACATATTTCATATCTGACCAACCAATCCAACCATCTCGTCCTGCTGCTGTTTGTAATATGGAATGAATTTGTTTTTGATAAAATTCTTTTGATTGATGTTGACTTAAATGACCAAATGACGCTAAAAAATAGTTTCTGAATTTCCTGTCTTTTTTGCTATTACTTTGTACAAAATCTATTAACTCTTCGTGCGAAATGATTTTTAACAATTCTTTTACTTGCTGTGTAATTGACTTTGTTTTTTTCTTTTTTGGCTTTGAAATATTAAGTTGATTTAATTCCAATTCATCTTGTTGTAAATGGAAAATTACTGCTACTATGTGCTTACATACAGGCCCGCTATCATAAGGGCAATTACAATGGTGCTCTATAATAGTATTGTTTTTAATTGCTAGCCGAACTATATATTCATCTGTACCAGAGACAATAGCTTCATATTCTCCTATTGAAATTTCTGAAAAATCAGTTATTGCATTACTTTTAAAATAGGACAATCCTCTATGTAGAATTTTTTCATTAATTAATTGCTCAAATTCGTTTAATGGTATTTTCATCTTTTAACCCTATTATAATATAATTTTCTAATCTTTAAATGTTAAAACTCAAAGGTAATTTTTTTTAATCATTCAGAATAAAACATTATGAAATTATCATTATTTTTTTCAGTATTTCACTATCTTTAATCCCTCAGAAAATACATCATCACTTAATAAAATAGCTTAAAAACACCTATGAATTCAAATAAACTAACACTTATCAAAAAAATAATAGAACAGCAACTTGATTCTTTTGATTTTGATAAAGAAATTGAAAGAAATCAAAAAATACTTACAGAACTTCGTGAGACTCCTGCCGATGAATATTCATTGTCTGGAAATATCGAATACGGAATTACAAATCGTTTAGATAAATGGAGACAAATGGATTTAGATAATTTTTTTAAAAGATTTGTGGTTTTAGCTGGTATTAAGGAATTTGCGTTTGGCTTTGAAGGAAAACTGGGTGTAGATGTTAGCGTTAGCCTTGGTGCTGCACTTTTTGGTGGTAAAGTAAGAGGTGCCTTAGGTATAGAAGGTGCTTTGATAGATAAATCAACCTTTACCGAAGATAACGATTTTATAGAGTTTACTGGTATAGATACGACCATGCAATATGTGGTTTCAGAAATAAAAAAATTGGTAAATATAGATAAAGAGGATACCAAGCCCGAAGATTTAAGACAAAGTTTAATAAAAATAACCCGTTAAGTATGTACAAACAGTTTTTTATTTTGTTAATAATACTACTTGCTTTTAATTCTTGCAGTTCTATACCAAAAGAAAAGCTATACTCTAGCTTATATACCGATGTAAGAAATAAATATTATTTGAATGGCCCAGTAGAAACGATTAGAAGTTCTTTAGAGTTGTTAATTAAAAGACCTAAATCTAAAGATAGTTTAAGAATTACAAGAAATTCTAGTATTAAAAGTGGTAAAACAATTGGTTTTAACTACCCAGGATTTAATAGATTCAATAAGGAAGGTTTTCTTATAAAAAGGCACACTTTTGTAGATGCAGCTAAAACAGAGTTAGACATTACAGATACTATTAGACGTAGAAAAAAAAGGGTCACAGAACAATTTGGTACGTATTATTTAGATGTTAATATATATATATATTTTAAAGATCTAGAAGAAAAACGTAAAATAAAACAAACGTATAAACCGCTTAAAAGAGTCTTTAACCCTTATAGAGTTTACGCTGATAGTGATTATTATTACAATTATGATTACCGTGTTAAAAAAGATAGTTCTTTTTTAGAGTCTCGTTATGGGTTTGGGTATGAATTTAAAAACAACAGAATTACTAAAGAAAAAAAATTACACATTCATGACTATGATTTTAAGAATAATTTAGATACTAACGTAACCTATGTTACTAGTTACAAATACAATAAAAAAAAACAACTCATTGCTAAAGACTATGATTTTAAGCAGGTTTTTACAGGTTTTGTAGATCACGATTTAAGTTACGATTATCAAAGAAGAGAATATGGAGAAACACCTTATGATCTCTATAAGTATAATGACCAAAACCAACTAATAGAAGTTGTTAATTATGAATATAAAGACCCTGAAAAAAGAAATATAATCTTTAAAGAAAACTATTTTTATAACAGCAAGGGGCAACATACTAAAACTATACGTATAAGGGGATTCAAGATTTTAGATCGCTATCAAGGTGCTTTTGCTACTGAGTTTTTTTACAATGAAAAAGAAGAGTTAGTAAAATTGGTAAAATACAAACGAGATAAACTAAAAGATGTAGATGTAACCTACCGTATGGAGTACTCAGGTCACGATAAATACGATAATTGGTTGGAGTGCCTACTCTATGTTAATGATGGTACAAAGCCCATAAAAAAATACAGTAGAGAAATTACTTACTATCCAGAAGAAGAAAAGGAAACAAAAAAAGAAAAAAGTAACCAATAAATATGTGTAAATACTTTTATATTTTACTAGTAATACTACTAACTTTTAGTTATTGTAGTTCTATATCTAAAGAAAAACTATACCCTAGCCTATATACCGATGTAAGAAATAAATATTACACCAATGGGCCAGTAAAAATAATTAGGGGGTATTATAAAGAATTGATTAAGAGACCAAAATCTAAAGATAGCTTAAGTATTATTGGAGAGTTTTCTGGTTTCAATAGTAAAAAATATATAGGTTTTACATCAGGTTTTAACAAGTTTAATAAATATGGTCTTATACTGAAGGACCATCCTTTAAGGAATGGAGATAAAACAGAAATTGATAATAATGATACCGTAATATATAAACGTGTAGATACTATAAAAGGACTTGGTATATACAGTTCAAGAATCGATATATATATATATATTTTAAAGACCTAGAAGAAAAACTTAAGATAAAACAAACGTATAAACCATTAAAAAGAGTCTTTAACCCCTATAGAGTATATATAAATAGTAATTATTATGATAATTATGATTATCGTGTTAAAAAAGATAGCTCTTTTATGAAGTCATATTATGGGTTTGGGTATGAATTAAAAAATAATAAAATTACTAAAGAAAAAAAATTAAACCTTACAGATTTAGATTTAGATAAAATTGTAGATACTACAGTAACCTACGTTGCTAGTTACAAATACAATAAAAAAAACCAACTAATAGCTAAAGACTACGATTTTACGTGGATTATGAGTGGCTATGTAGATCATGGGTTAAATAAACAATATGAAAAAGAAAGTTATGGTGGTGTACCTTATGAAACCTATACCTATAATGAGCAAAATCTACTTATAGAAATTGCTAACTATGACGCTGAAGACCCAACAGAAAGAAATATAATATTTAAAGAAAACTATTTCTATAATACCAAAGGGAAACTTACTAAAACCATACGCATAAGAGGCCTAAAGTTTTTTAGTAGCTACAAAGGCGCTTTTGCTTCCGAGTTTTTTTACAACGAGAAAGAAGAGTTGGTAAAATTGGTAAAATACAAACGAGATAAACTAAAAGATGTAGATGTAACCTACCGTATGGAGTACTCAGGTCACGATAGATATGATAATTGGTTAGAGTGCTTGCTCTATGTTAATGACGGTACAAAACCCATAAAAAAATACAGTAGAGAAATTACTTACTATCCAGAAGAAGAAAAGGAAACAAAAAAAGAAAAAGAATAAAAAAAGCATTATGCCAGTAACAACAATATACCCAAGGCTAAGTCAACTTTTACCGTTAGAAAAAATACCTAACGATATAGAAACACTTAGAGAAGCTATCAACATCCAATCTCAATTTTAATAAAACCGCTACGTAACATAAGTAATTAAGATATAAAAAAGTAAGAAGTCTCTCTTTTATATATTTTTTTATCAGACACTAATATTTTTTAACTTATATTTTACTACAAAAAAAAGTATCTTTACCCCTTGAATAGACTTATTTTCAAATACAATATATTTATTAAATAACAATGAAAAGTAACGTAGCAGAAATCTTAAAATCAGGCACAGTATTACAAGAAATAGCTTTAAAAGGTTGGGTAAGAACTTTTAGAAGCAACCGATTTATTGCTTTAAACGATGGTTCTACCATTAACAATATACAATGTGTTATCGATTTTGAAAACACACCTGAAAAAACATTAAAAAGAATTACTACAGGAGCTGCGATTGCTGTAAAAGGAATCTTAGCCGAAAGCCAAGGAAAAGGACAATCTATAGAGGTGCAAGTTTCAGAAATTGAAATCTTAGGAGACTCTAATCCAGACGAATACCCAATTCAACCTAAAAAACATAGTTTCGAGTTTTTAAGAGAAAATGCACACTTGCGCGTTCGAACAAATACATTCAGTGCAGTAATGCGAGTGCGCTCTAAACTGTCTTTTGCAGTCCATAAATATTTTCAAGATAATGGCTTTAACTACGTAAACACACCTATTATTACAGGTTCAGACGCAGAAGGTGCAGGAGAAATGTTTCGTGTAACTTCCTTTGAAGATAATAAAGCACCAGTTACCGAAGACGGAAAAATAGATTACTCTAAAGATTTCTTCGGAAAAGAAACCAATTTAACAGTTTCTGGTCAATTAGAAGCCGAAACCTATGCAATGGCATTGGGTAAAGTATATACCTTTGGCCCAACTTTTAGAGCAGAAAATTCAAATACAACACGTCATTTAGCAGAATTTTGGATGATAGAACCAGAAGTTGCCTTTATGGATTTAGATGGCAATATGGATTTGGCAGAAGACTTTATAAAATCGGTTCTAGCGTATGTTTTAGAAAACTGCAAAGACGATTTAGCCTTTTTAGACCAACGTTTAACACAAGAAGAAAGCAAACTACCACAAGCACAAAGAAGCGAAATGAGTTTGTTAGAAAAACTTACATTTGTAACAGACAATCACTTTAAGAGAGTTTCTTATACAGAAGCAATCGATATTTTACGAAATTCTAAACCCAATAAAAAGAAAAAATTTCAATTTCCAATTGATAAATGGGGCGCAGATTTACAATCTGAACACGAACGTTTTTTAGTCGAAAAACACTTTAAATGTCCCGTTATTTTGTTTGACTATCCTGCAAACATCAAAGCATTTTACATGCGTTTAAATGAAGACGGAAAAACCGTAAGAGCCATGGATGTACTCTTCCCAGGAATTGGAGAAATGGTAGGTGGCGCACAACGTGAAGAACGTTACGATGTTTTAATTGAAAAAATGAAAGCCATGAATATCGACGAAAAAGAACTTTGGTGGTATTTAGATTTGCGTAAATTTGGTACAGCAGTACATTCTGGTTTTGGTTTAGGTTTCGAACGTTTGGTACAATTTACCACAGGAATGGGCAACATTAGAGACGTAATTCCATTTCCAAGAACGCCACAAAATGCTGAATTCTAATTAGATTTTCGTATCTTTATTTTGATGAAAGAAAAAAATCTTTACATTATAGCTGGTTGTAATGGTGCAGGTAAAACAACTGCTTCTTTTACAATTTTGCCAGAAATTATAAATTGTAAAGAGTTTGTAAATGCAGATGAGATTGCTAGAGGGCTTTCCCCTTTTCAACCAGAAAAAGTTGCTTTTGAAGCTGGTAGAATAATGATAAATAGAGTTAATGAATTACTCTTAGAAGAAAAAACCTTTGCATTTGAAACCACATTATCGTCTAAAACCTATAAAAACAAGGTTATATATGCTAAAAAAAAAGGGTATAGTGTAATACTCCTCTTTTTTTGGCTAAATAACACTAAATTAGCAGTAGAAAGAGTAAAAGTAAGAGTTTCAGAAGGTGGGCATCACATTCCAAGTGATGTTATTAAAAGAAGATATATAAATGGAATTAAAAATCTTTTTAATATTTACCTACCAATTATGGATTCTGCATTAATTTTTGACAACTCTTTTGGTAGTCATCAATTAATTGCTCATAAAATTTCTGAAAACGATTTTATAATTGTAGATAAAGAAAAGTTTAAAAAATTAAAAAATTATGACAACAAAAGATAAACAATTAGATTTTAGAGAAAAAATCATTAAAGGTCTAGAAAAGGTTTATGAAAAACTAATTATAGAAAAAAAAGAAAAAAAATCTAAACTTGTAATTATGAAGGGTAATAAAATTGTAAAAATTAACCCCTAATAAAAGGTTATAAAATCTATGCTAAAACAAAGTTTAAATTATAAACTCTTACAAAAATTATCTCCTCAACAAATTCAGTTGATGAAGTTAATTCAATTGCCAACACAAGCTTTTGAAGAACGTTTAAAACAAGAGATTGAAGAAAACCCTGCCTTAGATACAGGAAAAGACGAATTAGACTCTATAGACGACGATTTATCGAATGAGTTTGATGATGACACTGGAAACGAAAAAATTGAAGCAGAAGATATAAATATTGATGAATATTTAAGCGACGATGAAGTTCCGAACTATAAAACTCAGGCAAATAATTATTCTGCAGATGACGAAGAAAAAAACGTACCCTATGCTGCAGGAACCAGTTTTCATCAATCTTTAAAAAATCAATTAAATACCTTTCGTTTAGACGAAGAAGAAAAAGCTATTGCCGAATTTTTGGTGGGTAGTATAGACGATAGTGGCTACATTCGAAGAGAAATTATAGATCTTGTAGATGATTTAGCATTTACAGCAAATATTTTTACAACCGAAGAAAAAGTAATTTCTGTTCTAAAAAAAGCAGTGCATACTTTAGACCCTATTGGAGTGGGTGCTCGTGATTTAAAAGAGTGTTTAATCATTCAATTAAAAGCAAAAGAGCCAAATAAAAATAGAAATTTGGCCATCGAAATTTTAGAAACTGCCTTCGATCATTTTGTAAAAAAACATTATAAAAAACTGCAAGAAAAGTTCAATATTTCTGAAGAAGAATTGAAAGAAATTAACTTAGAAATTTCTAAATTAAACCCAAAACCTGGTAGTTCTTATGCTGGAAACAATAAAATTGCAGAACAAATTGTACCCGATTTTTCTATTAAAATTGTCGATGGAGAATTAGACTTAACATTAAACTCTAGAAACGCTCCAGAGTTGCATGTTTCTAGAGAATACAACAACATGTTAAAAGGATACCAAGAATCGAATGTGAAAACAAAATCACAAAAAGATGCAGTTTTCTTTATCAAACAAAAGTTAGACGCGGCAAAGTGGTTTATAGACGCTATAAAACAGCGCCAGCAAACACTATTGGTAACCATGAACACCATTATGCATTACCAATACGAATATTTTTTAACGGGTGATGAGCGAAAGCTAAAACCCATGATTTTAAAAGATATTGCCGATAAAATTAATATGGATGTTTCTACGGTTTCTAGAGTAGCAAACAGCAAATACGTATCTACACCTTATGGAACCAAACTTATTAAAGAATTCTTTTCTGAATCGATGAAGAACGACCAAGGTGAAGATGTTTCTACAAGAGAAATTAAAAAGATTTTAGAAACTGTAATTTCGGAAGAGAATAAGAAAAAACCACTTACAGACGAGAAATTAGCCACAATTTTAAAAGAAAAAGGATATCCTATTGCCAGAAGAACTGTTGCAAAATACAGAGAACAGTTAGATTTACCTGTGGCTCGTTTGCGTAAAGAAATTTAGTTGAAATTCTATAAAATCATATCTGTAATTTTACATCCTATTGTAGTGCCTACAATTGGTGTGATTCTCTATTTTTTATTAGTCCCAAACTATTTAGGTAGCAATCAAAAATTAATACTATTAAGTTTGGTATTTGTAACCACATATCTAATTCCACTATTAATTTTAATCTTATTTAAGAAAATTAAATTAGTAAAATCTTTTAATGCAAATAGTATTAAAGAACGTAAAATACCCATTGCAATAATGATTGTGCTGTTCTATCTATTAGGCAACACACTCTTTAAAATTGCTAATTTAGATGATTTGGGGTTCTTATTTTATGCAACATGTGTCGCCTTAGTTTTGGTTTATTTCTTGTTTTTCTTTAACCTTAAAACTAGCATTCATTTAACTTCTATGGGAATAACAACGGGGTTTTTTATGGTTTTGGGCGCAAAATACAGCCATCCTTTTCCAACAACAATAATTATTACAATTGTTCTTGCTGGTATGGTTGCTAATGCGAGGTTGCATTTAAAAGCTCATACTCCTTTAGAGGTTTATTTAGGCTATTTTGTAGGTTTTTTATCGCCTTTTGCCACGTATTACTTTTTATAAAAGATAAAAAATTAAACCGAATTTTAATACTTTCGTATTTACACTTTCTCCATTTATAAAAGCATTTTTAAAAACTGGAGATAAACCGTAAAATACATTTACATTAAACTCATCATAACCTGCAGAAATCGTTAAGCCGTATTGTAATTTATTATAAGCAGCAACATTATTATATTTAAATTGTTTGTTGTTTGCAGCTTCAAACTGAAAACTATTAGATGCATTGTATAAAAACTTAATTCCTGTGTAAATTCTCCAAAAACTATACTTATTTGCAGTAGAAGTTCGCCATCGAAACTCTAAAGGAAACTCAATATTATGCGATTTATAGAAGTTAGAGTTAATTGTATTATCTCTAGAAAACGATGTGTTACCATTAATTTCTTCAACTTTTAATTCATGGTTAAAAAAATCATACCCATACCCAATACCTGCCGCAAAAGAAATGCTTCCGCTTTTATTTAAAATAAAATCTTTTATAAATCCTGTAGATAAAGAGTAAGAAAAACTACTTTTAGGAATTAAAGTCGGTTGGTCGTTTAGTTGGCTATAAGATATAGACGCATAAATTTGATCTTCTGCATATCTATCTCCTAGTTGTAAAGAATCTTTTTGCGCCTGTAAATTAATTGTACAAAAAAGTAAAAAAAAAGTAAATGAAATATGTTTCATAACGCATGTAACGTGCTTGTATAAGATTAATTGCGTGTTTTAAGCACTAATTTATACAGGTAAGTTTTTAAAAATTCATAGACAATCCTATTCCGTTTCTGTCTGCTATCATTTTAAATTCAGGTTTAAAATAATTATTAGAAGTTAAATTTAATGATGAATTGTATAAATCAACTCCTTTTTTTACATTTTTTGAAGCTTTAATAGCTATCGGTATTCCTATAGCAGCAATCCCTCCACCTATATAAGCCAAAGTCCAACTCGGTTCTCTGTTAGCAATCGATTGTCCTATTGGAATTCCAATGAAGCCACCTCCAGCAAAAGCTAAAATACTTGAAATCGTGTTTTGAGATTTAGCTTTTTTAATCAATAAATTAGCCTGAATATTCGATTCTGTTTTATTTACCAGATCTTTCCAAGAAATTTGTTTGCCATTTTGTTCAAATTTATAACCTAATATATTGTTTCTATTTTTATTTCTTGACCAAATGAAAGATTCATAAATAAGAATCCAATAACTATAACTAATATTCTTTTCATATTTAATCTTCTAAATGATATACAACAAAGTGATAAAGATACATTATTTCTTATTTTTATCTTAAAATGAAACAAAAAAAGGGACAATTCTATTTTGAATTATCCCTTTTTTAAAATTTATTAGGTGTTATATAAAATTAATTATTATCTCCTTTTGAAGCAGAATAACTAATTTTAAGAGCATTTACATCTCTTAACTTTAGTCTAATATCTGTAATTGTACCTACATTAGATTCTCTATCTGCTTTAATAGACGTTGTCATAAAAGGCTGCTGATTTTCTGGAACCTTAGTTCTTTCGTTAATAATAAAAGCTGGCACATCGTCTGCAGTAGCTATTTTATCATTTAACTGAATCTTATTATAACTTGTACCATATTTAGGATCTTTTGATTTACCTACATAAATTGTACTTACCAAACTTTTATGTTCTAATTTTTTAACCTCTGTTGCTGAAGGTAATCTAGGATTTTCTACCAGCAATTCGGTTTCTCTCATAGTTGTTGTAACCATAAAGAAAAATAACAACATAAAAACAATGTCTGGCAAAGAAGCAGTATTTACTGCTGGCATTCCTTTTTTCTTTTTTCTAAATTTAGACATATTTGTTATTTTTTAAAATTAGTTTCCTAAAGATGTTGGTTCTGCATCCGAAATAATTTGAGGATATGCATTTTTAATATCTTCTACTTTCTTTTTTAAATCGGCGTTATCTCTATCATCTTTATAAGCCTCTTCTAACTCATCAAAAGAAACTCCATAACGCTCTTTAGACAATCTATTACGCAATTCTGAGTAGGCTCTTAAGAGTTCGTTTTGAACTTTTAAATAAACTCCATACTCTGTACCTCTATCACTAAGAACAGAAATAACTGCCTTATTAGGATGGTCTGAGGATGTTTCGCTTCTTTTTCCTCTACAATAATCACAAGGTCCTGTTCCTACCCCATCTTCTACTTTACCTACACCTCCACCATTATCTATAAATGCCTTTGCAGCATCTTTAAGATCTTTAATTTCCATTCTTTCACCTTCTACCTGAAGCTCGTTTTTAAAGTTTAAATTTACTTCAAAAATATTCTTCTCTTTAATTTTAGGTGGCACGTAATCTGCTGGTGGTTTTTCTGATAACTTTTTAGAAATACCAGAATCTACATTCATGGTTGTTGTTACTAAAAAGAAAATTAGTAGCAAGAAGGCAATATCTGCCATAGAACCTGCATTAATTTCTGGATTCTCTCTTCTTGCCATAGTTTTATGATTTAATTAATCCTTTTAATAAGTCGTACACGAAAAATAGCGAAGCTAATCCTCCTAAAATAATACTATACCATATACCAGTTCCAACCCATTGGTTCGAGGTTGCTCCTGCTTCACCACCTTCTAAAACTAAACCTTGAGCATCTACTACTGCGTTTGCATCTGCCATAAAGTATGCTATAATTAAAATTACACCCAATACTCCAAGACCCAATAATGTTTTTTTAAGGTTTTGCGGATTCATTATTAAACTCCACAATGATAATAAAACAGTAATAATAACTGCTGCATAAAGCAAAATGGTAGAGAAATAAATTATCGGACTTATTACTTTGTTTTGAAGAGCTGCATCTGTTTCAATTGCTTCTGTATCTTCCATAAAAATTCTTATGAAAAGAAATGCACCAATTAAAGCGATAACAGCAATTAAAATACTTAAAATTTTATTGCTTTTCATCTGTTTATTTATTTTTTATACTTTACTAACAAATCAATTAATTGGATAGAAGCATCTTCCATATTATTTACAATACTATCGATTTTAGAAACGATGTAATTATAAAAAATCTGTAAAATAATGGCTACAATAAGTCCAAATACTGTTGTTAATAAGGCTACTTTAATACCTACTGCTACAACCCCTGGAGAAATATCATTTGCTACAGCAATTGCATCAAACGCTCCAATCATACCAATTACAGTTCCCATGAACCCAAGCATTGGTGCTAAAGCAATAAATAAAGACAACCAAGAAACGTTTTTCTCTAAAAGCCCCATTTGAACTCCTCCATAGGAAACTACTGCTTTTTCAGCTGCTTCTACGCCTTCATCTACTCGATCTAAACCTTGGTAAAAGATAGACGCAACTGGCCCTTTTGAATTTCTACAAACTTCTTTTGCAGCTTCTACACCACCAGAACTTAAGGCTTCATCTACATTTGCTACTAATTTTTTAGTATTTGTAGTTGCCATGTTTAAATAAATAATTCTTTCAATTGCAATGGCCAAACCTAATATTAAAGCGACCAATACAATTCCCATAAATTCTGGGCCACCTTCAATAAAACGTTGTTTTAATTCTTGGTGAAAAGTTTTTGATTCTGTTGCTGCTTCTTGCGCGAAAGTTGATTGAATAGCTCCAAAAAACATGAATCCTGTTACGGATAGAACATTTACTACTTTTTTCATCTCTGTTATAATTAATTTTTAATAGTTAACGGGTTAAAGATATAAATTTTCAAATCAAATAAACAAATATAGTTGCTACTTTAACTTCTTTTTTTAAGCAGCAATCTCTAATTATCTATTTTAGAGACTGGCAAGTAACAAAAAAAATATCGGTTTTAAAAAAAATCTAATCTATTTATTGTAAAAATACTGTTTTTTTTATTTTCAAAATATTTTTTTTTGAAAAAAACTACTTGTTTGTAATTTCTCCTCGCAAAGACTTCTCGAAATAATGTTTAAATTCTTCTTGAGACAATTCTTCGTTTAACAAATACATTAGTTTTGCAATGGCAGATTCTGTAGTTATGTCTCTTCCACTAATTATTCCTATTTCTTTTAAAGAAACACTGGTATCATAATGGCCTTGAATTACACTTCCGCCAGCACATTGGGTAACATTTACTATTTTAACGCCTTTTAATATCGCGTTTTTTAATAATTTTAAAAACCAGTTTTTATTAGGGGCATTGCCAGAGCCATAGGTTTCGATAACTACTCCTTTTAAATTTTTAATATTTAAAATACTTGCTACAACTTCTTTTGTAATTCCTGGAAACAACTTTAAAATAACAACATCTGTTACTAGTTTCTTTCTAATAATTAATTTTTCTTCTTTTTTTTGGGGTTGTTGAATTAGATGCTCGTTAAAGTTTAAATGCACTCCACTTTCTGCCAAGGGCGGATAATTCATAGAGGCAAATGCCTCGAATTGTTCTGCACTAATTTTGGTGGTTCTATTGGCTCTGTATAATTTGTACTCGAAATACAGGCAAACTTCAGAAATTATGGGGTTGTTATTTTTTCTTGTAGAGGCAATTTCTATAGAGGTAATTAAATTCTCTTTGGCATCTGTTCTTAAATCGCCAATTGGCAATTGAGAGCCTGTAAAAATAATGGGTTTTTGTAAATTTTCTAACATAAAACTTATTGCAGACGATATATAAGACATGGTATCTGACCCTGTAAGAATTACAAAACCATCGAATTTTGTATAATTTTCTTCAATAATTTCTACAATATTTACATAATATTGTGTGTTCATGTTTGAAGAATCGATTACTTCTTCGAAAGAAATACTTTTAATATTACAATTTAACTGCTGTAATTCTGGTATTTTTTCTACAATTTGACTAAAATCAAAGGCTTTTAAGGCGTTTGTTGTATAGTCTTTAATCATACCAATGGTTCCACCTGTATATATAATGAGTATGTTGGGTTTGTTTGTCATTTTGTCATTGAATTGTAAATATTCTATTAATTTTTGACTGGTAAAGATAAAAATCAGTAAATTTTCATCCTAAAAAATAAAATGGAATACTTTATGTTGTAAATTTATCAAACAAAAACGATATACAATTTAAAACTTTATAAATTATGATGGGACTTTATATTTTAATTGGTGCAATCTCTTTGGTAAGTTGGCTGGTTAGCAATCAACTGAAAAGTAAGTTTAAAAAATATTCTAAAATTCAGTTAAGAAACGGAATGAGTGGTGCAGAAATTGCTTCAAAAATGCTCGCAGATAATGGTATTTTTGATGTAAAAGTAATTTCTACGCCTGGTAGATTAACAGATCATTACAATCCGAAAGACAAAACCGTTAATTTAAGTGAAGCTGTTTACAACCAAAGAAATGCAGTTGCAGCTGCAGTTGCAGCACACGAAGTGGGGCATGCTGTGCAACATGCCAAAGCCTACAGCTATTTAACAATGCGTTCTCAATTGGTGCCAATTGTTAGCATTACTTCTAAATTTTCGCAGTGGTTGGTAATTGGTGGTTTAATTTTAGGCGCTGCTTCTGGTAAAGTTGGAGTAGGTTTTTACATTGCTATTGCTGGTTTGGTTTTTATGGGGCTTGCAACACTTTTTAGTTTTATAACTTTGCCTGTAGAGTATGATGCTAGTAACAGAGCTTTGGCTTGGTTACAAAACAAAAATATGGTAACAAGAGAAGAATATGCTGGTTCTAAAGATGCGCTTAAATGGGCTGCTAGAACTTATTTAGTTGCTGCCTTGGGTTCTTTAGCAATGCTTTTGTATTGGGGGTTGCAAGTTTTAGGAAACAGAGACTAGCTTCGCAAATACTTTCTGTATCTTGCTAATGTTCTAAAAAACTGTGATATTTAATTGATATACTCCAAAACCTTCAGGTTTAAAAACCTGAAGGTTTTTTGTAATAGCGTACCTATATATTTATAGTTTAAAATTTACAATAATCGAACTAAAGAAATTTTATACACTCAAAAAAAGTAGAAATGATTTATAATGATGCAAATACTACTAAAATTAGAAAAAACTGCTAATTCGTGTATTCTTTCTTTAATAAAACAATATCTTTCTTTAACTTTTCCATATCTTCTTTTTCGGTACCATCGTAATAACCACGAATTCTTCTTTCTTTATCTACCAAAATAAATTGTTCTGTATGAATAAAATCGTTTTCTCCTCCATCACCTTCGTCTAAAACAGCAAAATAACTTTTTCTTGCCAATTCGTAAATGTGTTTTTTAGCACCTGTAGTTACGTTCCATTTTCCATCAATTACTCCTTTGTTTTCTGCATATTTTTTTAAAACCGAAACGCTATCCATCACAGGAGTTACAGAATGTGAGAGAAACATAATATCATCATCATTTTTATAGTACTCTTGCAACTCACTCATATTGTAAGCCATTGCAATACAAATGGTTTTACATCTTGTAAAAAAGAAATCGGCAATATAAATTTTGTTTGTGTAATTTTTGTTTGTAATGGTTTCTCCATTCTGATTTATCAACCTAAAATCTGCTATTTTATGATTTTTTTGCACATGCAACATCGTTTCATCTACCAATTGCGGATTTACGTCTGCTGGATTGTAGATTTTTAATTTTTTATCGACTTTTAATAAATGATAAAAAACAGGAATGGCAATCGCAGAAAAAACCACTAAGAAAATAAGTGTTGGTAATGATTTTCTAAAAAACTTAAAATCCATAAAACAAAGTTATTTCTGCAAATTTACGACTTAAAAAACCGTTTAGAAAGCGGTTTTTATGCTTATCTGTCTAAAATGTTTGTTAAAATAAAAAATGAAGCAACAATAGTTCTTTTACAACTCTCTTTAAAAACGTACATTTGCACGTTTTTTAACTATGATTTAACGCTGAATGGAAATATTAATAAAAGCATCTCAATTTATTTTAAGTTTATCTTTGTTGATTGTTTTGCACGAATTGGGGCATTTTATCCCTGCAAAATTGTTTAAAACGAGGGTAGAAAAGTTTTATTTATTCTTCGATTACAAATTCTCTCTTTTTAAGAAAAAAATAGGCGAAACTGTTTATGGTATTGGTTGGATTCCTTTAGGAGGTTATGTAAAAATCTCGGGAATGATAGACGAAAGTATGGACACAGAGCAAATGGCTTTGCCTCCAAAACCTTGGGAGTTTCGTTCGAAACCAGCTTGGCAACGTTTAATTATTATGCTGGGTGGGGTTTTTGTGAATTTTGTGTTAGGAGTTTTTATTTACATCTGTTTAATGTGGGCTTATGGAGAAAGATATTTGCCAAATGAGAATGTAAAAGATGGTATTTGGGTAGAAAATGAACTGGCAGAAAACTTAGGATTGCAAACTGGAGATAAAATTTTAACTGTTGATGGACAAAAAGTAAAGAAATTTAATGGTTTGTCTCTAGAATTTATCAACGGTAATAAATATGAAATTGAAAGAAATGGGCAAGTTTTAGAGCAGCAAATTCCAGAAGATTTTATTTCTCAGTTAATGGATAGGGGAAAAGACGCTGGAGCTTTTTTATACCCAAGACTTCCTTTTGTTATTAGTAATGTTTCTGAAAATTCTCCTAATATAAATGCCGATTTAAAAAAGAGAGATATTGTTACTGCTATTAATGGAAAAGTTATAAAGTATTTTGATGAAGCTCAAACCGAACTAAATAAAAACAAAAATAAAGATATTACTATTACTATAAAAAGGGGAAATGAAACTAAAGAAATTCCTGTTAAAGTAACAGAAGAAGGTAAGCTAGGTGTTGCTTTAGGACAATTACCTTACACAGATTTAGAAAAATTAGGTTATTACGAATTAGCAGATATAGAGTACTCTTTTACAGAAGCGATTCCTGCTGGTTTAAAGAAATCTTGGAAAACGCTTACAGATTATATGAAGCAATTGAAAAAGATTTTTAATCCAAGTACAGGTGCTTACAAAGGTTTGGGTGGTTTTATTTCTATTGGAAGTATTTTTCCTGCAGAATGGAGTGCACAATCTTTCTGGGAAATTACCGCATTTTTATCAATTATGTTAGGGTTTATGAACCTTTTACCAATACCGGCTTTAGATGGAGGGCATGTAGTTTTTACCCTTTGGGAAATGATTACTGGAAAAAAACCTGGAGATAAATTTTTAGAATATGCGCAAGTAGTTGGCTTTGTCTTGTTAATAGCGTTGTTGCTTTTTGCAAATGGAAACGATATTTTTAGACTCTTTAAGTAATTTTAAAAGACTAAAAAAGCCTTACAAGAAAATTGTGAGGCTTTTTTTTAGGTTAAATTTTAAATGAGCGATTAATAAAAGAAATCCAAGTATATTCTATATTACATGTATCACAAGCGTAGCTTTTAGTTCCTGGAATTAATCTTACAATTCCTTTTCTTCTCATTCTGTGCCTAGACACAGATTTACATCTTGGACAGGCTTTCATAATAAATAGTATTTGTTTAGACAGAACAAAATACAAAAAATATATTAATACCGTTTTTTGTTTATAAGTTATTATACCTATTTGTGTTAATAACGGCTTGTTCGTTTTTCCAATCAATCCATTTTTGCCCTTTAATTTTACGCATAATATTGTCGATTGTTCGCATTACAAAAACATTGTAAATTGCTTTCGATAGGTTTTTAGGTTTTCTTGCAATGGCTCTTAAACTCATAGAAAACCCAGGTGTAATATATCTCATATAATGCCAATAGCCTTCTGGCATATATAAAATTTGCCCATGTTCTAGGTTTGTTTTATAGCCTTTTGCTTTTTTTAAAGCTGGCCATTTATTAAAATTTGGATTCGAAAAATCGATATCTTCTCTTGTGATTAAAGAATGTGGAATTTTATATAAATAATCATTCTGATCTTGGTCAAACAAAATAATTTCTTTTTTTCCTTCGAAATGAAAATGAAAAATATTTGCTAAATCAATATCGTAATGCATAAACGTGTAAGAATCTGTTCCTCCAAAAAATAACATAGGCAAACCTTTCATTAAACGCAAACCAAAATCTGGGTATTTAAAATCTTTTTGCAGGGAAGGAACTTCCTTTAAAATATTCCAAAGAAATATTCTAAATTTTGTAGGCTTACTTTTTAGCAAATCTACATATTCGCTCATTTTCATTTTTGCATGTGGTTCGTTAAAACCATCTTTAAAATCTACTGGTCTATCATCATACAAAGGTACAACCTTATCACCAGCAACTTCTTTCATGTAGTCTAAACTCCATTTTTTATATGCTGGCCAATCTTCTATAAATTGCTCTATAACTACAGGTTTCTGTGGCTTAAAATAATTTTTAATAAAATCTTCCTTCGTAATTGTTTTTACTCGATCTATTTGAGATAAGTTTAAACTCATAACTTTCTTTTTTGAAAACGCAAAGTTAAGAAATTGTTAGGAAAATATTTGTAAAACACAAAAAACCATTATCTCTTACAGATAATGGTTAAAAATTAAAAGATGATTAGACTATGCTTTTACTGCTTTTCCTTTTTGTTTTGCAGCTTCATTTCTATCGATTTTATGTTCTGGTCTGGTCCATTTTGGTTTTTCACCTAATGCTTTAAATTTAGAATCTTTTGCTGCTACAGATTGTGGTTGCACTTTTTTAGTGAATGGTTTTTGCGGATTTAACCCTAATAATTTAAACATTTTCATGTCTTCATTTACATCTGGGTTTGGAGTTGTTAACAATTTATCTCCTGCAAAAATTGAATTTGCTCCTGCAAAAAAGCACATGGCTTGCCCTTCTCTACTCATTTGTGTTCTTCCTGCAGACAAACGAACTTGTGTTTCTGGCAATACAATTCTTGTGGTTGCGACCATACGAATCATGTCCCAAATTTCAACAGGTTTTTCGTCTTCTAAAGGGGTTCCTTCAACAGCTACTAAAGCATTTATTGGGGTAGATTCTGGTTGCGGATTTAAGGTAGATAAAGCCACCAACATTCCTGCTCTGTCTTCTACAGATTCTCCCATTCCAATAATACCTCCAGAACAAACGGTTACATTTGTTTTACGAACATTATCGATCGTATCTAAACGATCTTGGTAGCCTCTTGTAGAAATTACTTCTTTGTAGTATTCTTCAGAAGAGTCTAAATTATGGTTATACGCATATAACCCAGCTTCTGCTAAACGTTGTGCTTGGTTTTCGGTAACCATACCTAGCGTACAACAAACTTCCATATCGAGTTTGTTAATGGTTCTAACCATTTCTAAAACTTGGTCGAACTCTGGGCCATCTTTTACGTTTCGCCACGCGGCTCCCATACAAACACGAGAACTTCCAGCTTGTTTTGCACGCAAAGCTTGTGCTTTTACTTGGTTTATACTCATTAAATCGTTACCCTCTATATTGGTATGATACCTTGCTGCTTGCGGGCAATAACCACAGTCTTCTGAACAGCCACCTGTTTTTATAGACAATAAAGTAGAAACCTGAACCACGTTTGGGTCGTGTTGTTTTCTATGAATTGTTGCAGCTTCGTACAACAACTCCATCATTGGTTTGTTGTAAATTTCTAATATTTCTTCTTTGGTCCAATTGTGTCTAACTTCACTCATAAATGCGATTCATTTGATACATCAAAAATAAAAAATTCCGCTGTAAAAGCGGAATTTATTATGGGTTATTTATGATTCTTTAGTGTTCTCTTCTTTATTCTTTAGGGTATCTTCTGTAGAAATTTCTTTCCCTTTTAAATAATCTGGCAACTGCATGCCTGCCATGTTAAACATTTCTTGCAGTGGTGGCACAGATTTATACATTCCAGAAATAAAGTTAGATGTAGAAGATTTACCGTCTTTTCCTCCTCCATTTTCCCAAACGGTTATTTTATCAATTTTAATATTTTTAATTGCTTCTGCTTGTGTTTTTACCAATTCTGGCAATTTATCTGCAATTAACAACAGCGCTGCATTTTTAGAATCGTTACCAGCGGCTTTTACAATTTGATCTAAACCTTGGGCTTGTTTTGTTAAAACTTCATACAAACCTTGGGCTTCTGCCTGCGCTTTAAATAAAATGGCATCTGCTTCTCCTCGTGCAATTCTTCTAATATTTTCTGCTCTTGCTTCTGCATCTATTTCTACTTTTCTTTTATCGATTTCTGCAGGAACAATAACATCTGCTAATTGAGAAGAACGCTCTCTTTCTGCTCTGGCAACTTCTGCTTCTTGCTCTGCTGCATACGATTCTTTTAATGCGTTTGCAGATTGCACTTTTTCTGCGGCAATTGCTGTACGCTCTGCTTCTGCTTCACGTTGTCTTCTTAAAGAATCGGAATTTGCAACTGCAATTTTTGCTGTATTTTCTCCTTCTACAGCTTGCGCATTTGCGGCAGCAACTTGACTTCTTTCGTCTTGTAGTGCATTTGCTTCTCCAATAGAACCGTCTCTATTTTTCTCTGCAACCGATTTTCTTGCGGCGTTAATTGCATGTGCTGCAGCTTCTTTTCCTAATGCTTCTATATAACCAGATTCATCTACAATATCTGTAATATTTACATTAATTAATTTTAAACCTACTTTCTTTAATTCTGTTTCTACAGATTGAGAAAT
The DNA here is from genome assembly GCF_017498485.1 of Polaribacter batillariae. Classification (NCBI taxonomy): domain Bacteria; kingdom Pseudomonadati; phylum Bacteroidota; class Flavobacteriia; order Flavobacteriales; family Flavobacteriaceae; genus Polaribacter; species Polaribacter batillariae. Next base: position 1,692,130 of record NZ_CP071795.1, read on the forward strand.
ATTGGTTAAAAACTTATCTCGATCGTTATTAATTTCTTCTATATCCATAGAGGCAACCACCAAACGTAATTGACCAAAAATAATCTCTTGAGCCAATTCTTGAATATCGTTTTGCGCCAAACCCAATAAACGTTCTGCAGCATTTTGCATAATTCCTGGTTCTGTAGAAATACCAATGGTAAATCTACTTGGCACATTTACACGAATATTCTGTTTAGAGAGTGCGTTTACCAAATTTACTTCAATAGAAATTGGTGTTAAATCTAAAAACTCGTAATCTTGAATTACAGGAAAAATAAATGCGGCTCCACCATGAATACATTTGGCAGATTCGCCTCCACCTACTTTACCATACACTACTAAAATTCTATCAGAAGGGCATCTTTTGTAGCGTTTTATCATGGCAATTATCAATATAAAAATAAAGAGAATTGCGATTCCTACTCCTATTACACCAGAAAACTGGTTAATTTGTAAAATTGTTAAGTTTAGCATAGTAATTTTGTTTTGTTTTGAGGTTCTATAATTAATATTCCGTTTTCTGTTACAGCTGTAACCACTACAATATTGCCTTGTATTAAATCGGTTTCGTAGTCTGTAAGGGCGTCTAATTCTCGTAAAGCACCTTGTACTTTTATTTGAACTTTACCCATTCTTGTTCTGTTTGCCCCTACTGTTAAATAGACTTCTCCAACAGCATTTAAGGCATTGTGCATCTTTAGAGTACCACTAGAAGTTAATTTGCTAATGTAATAGAATAAAGCTGCCATTACAAACATCATTAACAACCCACATAGTATAGAAATAATAACTGTGGTAGCTTTTGAGTGGCCTGCATCGATACTAGAAATTCCACTCCAACCAAAAATAGTAAAAAAAGCAACTAAATTTTTAAATGTAAAAAACTGAAAACCAGCGCCTGTATCTCCTTCTATTTCTGCATCTACATCTCCAATATCATCAGAATCTGCACCAATTATTGTTGTTATTAAAACTATTAAAAACATAAAAGTAGCAATTCCTGTAAGTACCCAGTACGTTTTTTCAAAAGAGGTTAACTCTTGAAACCATTCCATCATAATAGTTCGTTTTTAAAGTGAATAAATATAGCGTTTCAGACTAAATAAAATGACTTTATCGAGTCAATAAAACAGAAACAGCATTTCCGCCAAAGCCAACAGCATTTACCAAGATTCTAGTAAGACGTTTGGGAGTTGGTTGTTTTTTTGAAAATGGGACAGGTATTGCTTTTTGATGTTGCAACATTAATAATGCTAATTCTAGACTTAACATTCCTGAAGCTCCAAAAGTATGTCCGAGTTTCCACTTATTAGTAGTTAAGAATGGTATTTTGTTACAAAATATTTTAGAAATTGCATTTATTTCAGAAACATCTCCTTTAATAGTTCCTGGTGCATGCATTACAATTGCATCAATTGCATCTGGTGAAATTTCTCCCAAAGCCATTTTCATTGATTTTTGAAAACATACTGCATCTGTAGAAATCGATGTATTGTGTTTTAAAACTTCCGTAGCAAAACCAACTCCAATAATTTTAGCCATTGCATTTTCTACAGTTCCTTTTTCTAAACAAATAGCAGCAGCGCCTTCACCCAAAACCATTGTATTTTGTGCCTTTTTTAAATCGAAAGATTTACAAGGATAAGGGCTACTTGTCATTTCGGGCGCAGCCGAGAAATCTTTTTTATTTTGATAAGATTCTAATTTAACCTCTTGCTTCGCATACACTTTTAAAGCTTGCATTTGTGCAATGGTAAAATCGGTTAACGCAGCTTCGCTTCCGCCAACTAAAAATTTATTAGACATTCCTGCATTTATCCAAGCAACACCATTTAATAACGAGTGCAATGCTGTAGAACAGGTAATAGAATGCGATATTTCTGGGCCTTTAGTTTGTAAATCGTGTGCAATCCAAGAAGAAATATTTCCTAAAGTGGTCGTTGGAGAACTTAAGGTTGATGATTTTTGGGTCTCTAAAAACTCTTTATGGTATTTTTCAAATAATGAAGTTGCACCTCTTGACGAACCAAAGTTAACACCAAAATCTCTGTCTTTAACTTTACCAATGTGTTTTTTATTTGTCCAATTTGCATTTTTTACAGCCTCTCTAGAAACAAAAATGGCAAATAGAACAGCATCGTCTAAATTTCGATATTTAGCATCTGAGTTTTTTAGAGCTGCAATTTTTTGCTGATTTTCTGCTGAAATTTGCCCAACAAAAACGGGCTTTCCATTGAATTCTCTTGTTGACAAAAAATGATTATCAGTTAAGTAATTTTGCCATATTTCTTCTAAATTACTTCCTAAAGCAGAAATTGAAGCGATGGATGTTATTGAGATTGGTTGTTTCAAAACATTATATTTTCTACAAAAATAAACCATCTAAAATTTAATTAGATTACTTTATTCTGAAAAAAAACAAATATCTTTATTTTCTCAAAAAAATAAAGATGGAAGAAATAGCACAAAAAAATTGGTTTCAACGCAATTGGATGTGGGCAGTGCCTGTTGGCGGTTGTGGTTGTGGCTGTATTGCAGTTATTTTATTTTTTGTTTTTGGAATTGGTGCTACATTTTTCGGAATTTCAAAAATATTTGAAGAATCTATTCCTATTAAATACGCAACAGAATTAGCGAAAAACAACCCAAAAGTGGTAGCTACTTTGGGCGATTCTATCGAAACTTATGGAATGCCTTCTGGAAATATATCTTTAAATAATAATGATGGAGAGATTGATTTTTCCATTCCAATAAAAGGTTTAAAAGATAAAGGAACATTAGTTGTAAAAGGAATTAAAATAGATGGAAAATGGATATATGAAGATTTGTATGTGTCTATAAAAAACAGCCAAGAACAAATTAATTTACTCGAAAAAACAACTGAAGATTTTTAAGGTTTTTCCTGTCCTACAAGGTTTTTATAACACTCCTGAAAGATCTCTATAATCTTCTTACAAGATTTATAAATTTTCTTGCAAGGTTTTTAAAACCTTGTAGGTATAAAAAAAACACCTTCCCTAACCCTAAAAAGGTTTTTAAACCCTTTTCGAGTTGATTTTATAATGAAATAGAAAAGATTTATTTCGGTAATTTCAAACAAGAAAATAGATTCGTAAAAGGTACTAAACGTCTTAAACAATTTCTAAACTAGCTTCAATTGTGTGATATACTTTTTGCAATTCTTCGTCTGTAATTACATAAGGTGGTTGTATGTAAATCGTGTTTCCTAACGGACGTAAAAACACACCTCTTTCCATAAAAAAATGTAATAATTTTTCTCGTAAATCGCCATATCTTTCCATTTTTGTATTTAAGTCTAATGCAAAAATAACACCTTTAGAACGCGCTGTTTTTACTTTTGGATGTTGTTGTATTCGTTCTTTAAAAATTGTATGTGAAGCCGAAATTCTAACAATATTTTGCTGAATTTTAGTTGTTTGTAGCAATGTTATTGCTGCATTTGCGGCACTACAAGCTATTGGATTTCCTGAATATGTGTGGCAATGGAAAAAACCTTTTGCCATTTCGTTACTAAGAAAAGCATTGTAAATTTTTTCGGTACAAGAAGTAATGGCTAAAGGTACTAAACCACCTGTTAACGCCTTACTTAAACAAATTATATCGGGTTTTGTATCGATAAAATCGGATGCGAAGTGGCTTCCTGTTTTTCCAAAACCAGTCATCACTTCATCTGCAATTGTTAAAATATTTTCAGATTTCAAAAACTTTAAAATCTCGTTTAATCCTATTGCATCGTAAATTTTCATTCCTGCAGCACCTTGAATGATTGGTTCGTAAATAAAACCTGCAATTTTATTATTTTTTACATACTCTTTTAAAGTTGCAATAATTTCTGGATGATTTTTTCTATCTGGAACCGGAATTCGTTTTACTTCCATTAAAAAATCTTCAAAAGGACCATTATAAACCGACAAACCAGAAACAGACATTGCACCGAAAGTATCTCCATGAAAACCGTTTTCGAAAGCAATAAAAGTGTTGCGCTTTTCATTTAAATTAAAATAGTACTGTAATGCCATTTTAATTCCTGCCTCTACAGCTGTAGAACCATTGTCGTTAAAAAATATTCTATTTTGGTTTTTAGGTAGAATTTTAATTAATTCTTCTGATAATTTTACGGCTGGTTCGTGTGTAAAATCGCTAAACATTACTTGGTCTAACGTTTGCATTTGTTGATAAACTTTGCGTGTTATAAAGTTGTTGCAATGCCCAAACATACAGGTGTACCAAGAGGAAATAGCATCGATATATTCGTTGCCTTTTTCGTCGGTTAAAATGCATCCTTTTGCTTTTACAATGGCTAAACTATCTGGATTTAATTGGTGCTGTTTTAACGGATGCCAAAGATGTTTTTTATCTCTTTCTTGTAAAGTCATTATAGCTTTTCTTTAAACTTTTCGGCATATTCTTTAATTACATTTTTATCGAAATATGGCTCTTCATCAATACGTCCAATAATATTGGCTTTTGTTATTTTTTTAATAACATCTTCGGTTGTTTTATGTTCTTCTCCAGAAAAAATAATAGCCACCTCAAACCCTTTTTCTTGCAGTAATTTTACTGTTAACAGGGTGTGATTTATGCTTCCTAAATAATGACGAGAAACTACAATTACTTTGTATTCTGGTAAAATAATATCTAAAATAGTTTTAGAATTATTTAAAGGAACTAACAAACCACCTGCGCCTTCAATAACTAAATTGTTGTTAGTTTTTGGTACTTTTATTTCTGATAGTTTAATGGCAATACCATCAATTTTTGCAGCTGCATGTGGACTCATGGGCGTTTTTAACGCATAAGAATTGAGATGAAAAACAGATTTTGAGTTAGAAATAAACTGTTTCACTTTATGGGTATCAGAATTTTCTAATTCACCAGCTTGTACAGGTTTCCAATAATCTGCCTCTAAAGCTTCTGTTATTATTGCTGCTGCAACTGTTTTGCCAACTTCCGTAGAAATTCCTGTGATAAAATATTTTTTTTGATTCATTTTTTATGTTTTACCTAAAAAAGTATTTTAAATTTTAATTAAATTTACTCAACAAATGTAATACATTACGAATTTCTTCTTTAGAATTGTACGAATGTAAGCAAAATCGCAAACGCTCTTTATTTTCTGGTACTGTTGGCGATAAAATGGCTTTTACATCAAACCCTTTTTCTTGAAATTTTCTTGAAATTTTCTTTACTTTCTCGTTTCCAGAAATTACACAACAGTGAATTGCTGAATTGCTATTTATAAAACGATTCTTTAATTCTAATTTTTGAACTTCTGCTTTAAAAAATGCAATGTTCTCGTTGAGTTTTTGTGAGTATTTAGCTTGTTGTAACATTTTTTGATAAGCACTATAAATCGTTGCCAAAGAATGAGGAGACAAAGCGGTTGTGTAAATAAAACTACGAGCAAAATTCACCAAATATTCTTGTAGATTTTTGCTTCCTAAAATAGCGGCTCCATGGCAACCCAATGCTTTTCCAAAGGTTACAATTCTGGCAAAAACAGCTTTTTGTAAAGCTAATTCTTCAACAAGTCCACAACCGTTTTTACCAAAAACACCGATTGAATGTGCTTCATCTACAATTAAAAAGACGTCGTGTTTTTCGCAAATTTTAGTCATCTTTATAAAATCGGGCGAATCTCCATCCATTGAAAAAACAGCTTCTGTAACAACATAAATTTCGGTTTCTTTTGTTTTTGATTGCGCTCGAACAGACAAAATATGTTTTTCTAAATCTTCTAAATTGTTGTGCGAAAATTTAAAAGATTTTGCATTTGATAATCGAATTCCGTCTCGAATGGATGCATGCGAAAACTCGTCATATAAAATAACGTCTCCACGTTGTGGAACAGAAGAAAAAAAACCAATATTGGCATCGTAACCAGAATTGAAGATAATGGCAGATTCTGTTTGATGAAATGTGCTTAAAAACGACTCGACATGTTCATATAAAAAATGGTTTCCAGACAATAATCTACTTCCTGTGGCTCCATTTTGTTGGGTGTTTTTAGCTAGTAAAAATTGATGTGTTTTATTAAAAATTTCTTCAGATTTTGCAAAACCTAGATAATCATTAGAAGAAAAATCGACCAAATTAGATGATTTCTTTAACCTTCGTAAAGAATTATTTTGTGTACGAAAATCAATTTTTGTTTTTAATTTTTTCGGAAATTTCATCAATACAAAAATAGACAAAAATTAGTACCTTTACCGAAATCAATTATAAAAGATAATCTTAGTTTGTAATGCCCGAGAATCTTATTTTTTTCAATCCAAAACCCTCTACAATAAGTGGTGCCATTTTAATAGATACTGGTATTTCTGCAGGTTTTCCTATTCCTTCTGGAGATTTTGAAGAAGAAAAAGTTTCTTTAGATGAAGAATTAATCAAAAACAAAAACAGTACTTTTTTTGCAAAAGTAAAAGGACAATCGATGATTAATGCAGGTTTAAACAACAACGATTTATTAGTAATTGATAGAAGTTTAGAACCGACTGATAAGAAAATTGCCGTTTGTTATGTCGATGGAGAATTTACGGTAAAACGACTAAGAGTACAAAATAACGAAGTTTGGTTACAACCAGAAAACCCAGATTATCCGATTATAAAAATTACAGAAGAAAATAATTTTATTATTTGGGGAATTGTAACAAACGTAATTAAAAAAGTATAAATAATAACTTAATAGACTTTCGACTGCGCTCGAGAAAATATTTTTAACTAAAATTAAAATCCTATGGAAAACACCTTTGAAAACAAACTACTTTTAGCACAAGCAACAGACCAAGTTCGTGTAGATTTTTACAAAAAAACATACACGCATGTTGCTGGCGGAATCTTATTATTTATTCTTTTCGAATATCTTTTATTACAAAGTGATGCCCTTGTAGAGTTTATGCTTTCGATGACACAAGGCTGGAAATGGCTAGTAATGCTAGGTGGTTTTATGTTTATAACCAATTACGCCGAAAGTACTGCTTTAAAAACTGCAGACAAAAACAAACAATATTTAGCCTATGCCATTTACATTTTTGCTGAGGCAATTATTTTTGTACCTCTTTTATATATGGCAATTGTTTACACAGAAAGTTACGATTTACTGCAACAGGCTACCATTGTTACTTTGGGTTTATTTATTGGTATTTCTTCGATTGTTTTTATCACAAAAAAAGATTTTTCTTTTATAAAATCTGGCTTAACAGTTGGGTTTTTATTGCCATTGGTTTAATTATTGCCGGAAGTTTGTTTGGTTTTAACTTAGGTTTGTGGTTCTCGGTTGGAATGTGTGTTTTGGCTGGTGGCGCTATTTTATACCAAACTTCTAATTTGGTAAACAAATTCGGCACAGAAGATTATATTCCTGCAGCATTGGGTTTATTTGCTTCTTTAATGTTGCTTTTTTGGTATGTATTATCGATTTTTATGTCTAGAGATTAAGGCACTTTTTTTATAATTTTAAAGAAAATCAGTACTTTTTAGTGCTGATTTTTTTTGGGTTGAAACTAAAATATTATTAATAAATAATATTTTATTATTGTTTATCAATAATTTTTATATATTTTTGTTATCGTTAAACAATAATAAATTTATTCTGATGACAAAAAATATACTCCTAGATATTGCAATTTTCATATGCAAAACATTTAAAGGAATTTATGTTCTTTTATTTATTGTAGCAACCACAGTTTTTATTCATTTTCAGATGAATAGAAAATTTTATCAAGCTAAAATAAAAAATATTAATACCTCCTTCAACTTTAAAAATAACGGGGCTCACATTACAAAATCTACGAGCTGGAAAATGGAAAATGCAGGAGAAGATTCTGTTGTATATTCAATTGAGAAGATTCGGACTCCATCACTTTATATTCTATATTTTCAGTATTTAGGTATATTATTGTTTTTATTTTTAAGTACTAAAGAATTTCAGAAAATAATGCTCTCTGTTAAAAATCTTAAAACTTTTAAAAGAGATAATGTTCTTTCATTTAGGCGAATTGGCATATATTTAATTGGATTTTTCATACTAACAAGTTTTATATCAATAAATTATTTAAAAGGTGGGTTTACCAAATATAATATTTCATTATCACCTATTTTATTTATACTTTTTGCTTTTATAATGGCAGAAATTTTTAGAGAGGGAAACACTTTGAAAGAAGAAAACGATTTAACGATATAAAACTATGGATAATATCAGAATTTTAAAAAAGATAGTTTTAATATTGTTTGCTGCAACTTTATTATGGTTTTTAGGAGATAACATATTAGTGATTTTAGCACTGCTATTTGAAAAGGACGTGCTACATCTTGGTCATTTTAATTCAGTTGGCACTCCTATTTCTCTAAAAATATTAGTAATTATTAAATTTATTGCATTTTGTATATTTATTTATGGTGCCTCATTTTTAATTAAAATATTACTGTTAAAAAATCTAACAGATTATTTTAACAACAAAACTTTTTTATATCTTTTTAAGGCAGGAAAACTTATTATTGTTGCAAATTTTATTGCTTTTGTACTAAGTTTTTCAATATTTTTTATTTCCTCTCCACAATTTTATGTTTACTTTAATGGAGACTCTAGATATTTATCTTTATTGATGATAATTTTCGGATTCTTTTTAATGATATTTAGTAAAGTTTTAATGGAAGCAAAAGAGCTCAAACAAGAAAACGATTTAACGATATAACTATGGCAATCGTAGTAAATTTAGATGTTATGCTTGCCAAACGTAAAATGAAAAGTAAAGATTTGGCAGAAATTATCGGAATTACAACTGCTAATTTATCCATCTTAAAATCAGGCAAGGCAAAAGCAATTCGTTTTTCTACTTTAGAAGCAATTTGCGAAGCTTTAGATTGCCAACCTGCAGACATTTTAGAATATAAAGAAGAATAATTTATTGTTAAATCTGTAACCAAAAAAAAGCAATTTTATTTCTCTGCAAGAGGTAAAAACTTGGCTCTAAATTTAAAAACCAATGGCAAACCTCTGGCTAAAATCCAAAAGGTAAAGGCAATCCAAATGGCAATTAACTTATAATCGAAGTAATCGAAGAGTAACAAAGTAGGTATAAAAACCAAACCTGTAGATAAAATTAATAGGTTTCTTAAATATTTCATTTCTCCCATTCCTTTAAACATTCCGTCGAAAATAAAAGTAATTGCATTAATTGGTTGTGTGAGTAAAACAATCCAAAAAATATGATAAAACGGTTCTAAAACCTCAGCTTCTTTTGTAAAAATAGTTCCTATCGAATTGTAGCACAAAAAGCCAATAATTGCCATTAGTAAGCCTGTAACAAACCCGTATTTAAATAATTTATTACTCAGTACTAAAAGCGATTTATAATCTTTTGCTCCTAATAATTTTCCAGATAAAATGTTTCCCGCACTAGAATATCCATCAATCATAAAAGCACCTAAAAGCCATATGTTTAAACTAATTGTATAGGCAGCAATGTATTCTTTTCCATAACTTGTGGCATAAGAAGTTGCAAAATATAGGGCTGTATTTAAGGCAATGGTTCTTATAAAAAGGTTCCCCATCATCCCTAGCAATCGTTTTATTTCGGGATGAAAAGGAAAGGAAATTTTTAATGATATTTCTGTTTTTTTCAATAATAAAACTACAGAAATTATCGCCATTGTAATTTGTGCAATTACACTCGCATACGCAGCGCCTTTAATATTCATGGCTGGTAAATAACCTTCTATTCCATAAACTAAAATAATATCTAAAACAATGTTTAAAGAAGCACCAATAATAGCAATTATCATTGGATAAAAAGTGTTTTGTAAGCCACGAAACGTTCCAAAAATAGCGAATACAAAAAGTGCGAATGGAAAACCAAAAATCCGAATTTTAAAATAAGTAATGCAATACTCTAAAATAACTCCAGATGCATTGTAAAAGCGAAAAATCTGCTCCGAAAACGGAAAAGAAATCGCCAAAACCAACAAACTCCCTAAAACCACAATGGTAATGGCTTGCGCAGGTAAATTTTTAACCTCTTCTAATTTATTGGCACCAACATATTGCGAAATAATCGAAGAAATTGCACTTCTTACTTGCCCAAAAACCCAAACCAACATCGAAATAAATGCGCCAACAATACCAACAGCCGCCAAACTTTCTGTGGCATTTGTATCGATATTGCCAATAATTGCGGTATCTGTAATAGACAAAACAGGTTCTGCAATACCAGCAATTAAAGCTGGTATTGCCAATTTATTTATATTCTTAAAACTAATGTTTGTCTTCAAAAAAAAAGATTTTTTGCAAATGTACATATCTAAAAAATGGAAATAGAACAGATTCTCTGAAATTTAACTAACTTTGCTGTATTAAAATTTACCACTATGAAACATATTTTAGTACCTATAGGATCTACAGAAAGTGCACAAAAAACCTTACAATATGCTATTGATTTTGCAGAAGATGTAAATTCTAAAGTTTTTGTTTTTAGAGCATACAGCTCTCAATCTAAAGCTGGCACAATGATTAATGTTGATGCCATTATAGAGCGCGAAACAAATTTGTATTTAAAAACAATGGTAAATGCTTGCAATCGAAAAAACGTAGATATTAAACTAATTTCCGCAAAAGGAAATGTTGTAGATAGTGTAGAAGCGATTGATAGTGAATTAGGGATAGATTTAATAGTTGTTGGTGCAAAAAGCAATTCGATTAAAGAAGAAATTTTTTTAGGAAAAACTGCTGGAAGTTTAGTAAAACAAACAGAAATACCTGTTTTGGCAGTTCCAGATGGATATGAATATGCCCCAATATCTACAGTTTTAATGGCTTTTAAGTCTGGAAAAATTAAAAGTAAAACTGTCTTAAAACCACTACAGTTTATTATTGATAAGTTTCAGGTGGATGTAAATTTATTATTGGTAAAAACACCCAATTATAAAGAAGAAGATTTAATACTACATGAAGATTTAAAGGCAATACAAGGTACGTTAACGGTTACTGAAAACTCTACAACTTTTCAAGGTGTTTTGGAACATATTAAAACACATAACCCAGATTTATTATGTGTTTTTAAACGCAAAAGAGGTTTCTTTAAAAAACTTTGGGAGAAAAATACCATTCTTAAAGAAGAGTTTAATTCTAGGGTTCCTTTGTTGGTTTTAAAAGGGAAGTAAAAATTTAAAAACTTATTTTATTGCTTTAAAAGATAAAACTTCAAAAGGATGATCCAAACCATGAAAACGATTAGGGTAAATTGAGAAGTAACTTATAGAATTATACTCTAAATGAATAACTATTTCTGCCAAAGGAATAATAGCAAAAATTAAGATAAATAAAATAGTTATTGATTTTTTAAAGGTAGATTTTTGTTCAATTTCTGTGTACATAACTAAGTTGATTACAACTATTTTTATTCTATAAATGTACTTATTTTTTAAAAAGAAGTAAAAAATCTTAATACTTTAAATCTGCAGGTTCAATAAAAGCTATTTCTGGGTTGTAAATTTCTTTAATGTATTGTTTTATTTCTTCTAAAAATTCGTTTAATTTTTCTTGGGTTATTAATGTATCTGGTTGCCTGTAATTAGACGAGAAATTAATAGATAAAAACCCTTTGTTTAAATTTTTAAAGGAATAAATTCCTGCTGTTAACGGTTGTTTAAAATCGTAGTTTTTACTTCTTGTAAACAACAATGCGTACAATAAAACCTGAATGGCTTTGTGGAATTTATCTTCTCGTAAATCGTTGTAATTTACAACTCTTAAATTCGACGCATCTACCATTCCTGTTTTGTAATCTATAATTCGAAACTCGCCATTCAACTGATCTACTCGATCTACTTGTCCGTGTATTTTTATTGGAAAATCAATGCCATCAATGGTTATTTCTGTGGCTAAATTTTCTTCTGTGGCTAAAATTTTAAGCTGATTATTTGTGTTTAATACCGACTTTTTTTCTTGCTGTAAAAAATTCATCACAAATCGATTTGCAACTTCAAAAATTAAGCGGTTTTTTCCAGTAGAAATGTCTCCATTTTTAAAATGAGTTTTAAAGTGTTTTTCTACCAAATTTTTCGCTTTACCTTCCATTTTTAAAACATTTTCTGCACTTAAAAATTTGCCCACAAATGGGGTGTATAATTCGTCTAAAGTTTCGTGAACAACGGTTCCTAATGTGTTAAAAGCTACAGTTTCTTCAACGTCGTCGAACTCTTTTAGTTTTAAAATTTTCTGTTTGTAAAACGAAATAGGATTGTGCAAATAATTCGTAAAAGCAGAAGGAGAAATTCCTTTTTCTGCCAATGTTTTTAATGGCTCGAAAATCGATTTGTTTTTACAAACTTGTTTTAATTTAATATTTTCTGAAACCACTTCTGGCGAAACTATTTTTTGAACAATGCCAGGTTTTAACATTTCTAATTGAGTTACAAAGCGGCTTTTTTCTCCGCTTCCAAAAACGTCGTGTTCTGTATTGTATAAAATAAAAACGTTTTTTGCTCTTTGTAATAATCTAAAAAAATGATACGAAAAAATAGCATCTTTTTCTCTGTAAGTTGGCAAACCAAAAGCGACTTTTACATCAAAAGGAATAAACGAATTTTGTTGCGAACTTGCGGGTAAAACGCCTTCGTTTGTAGATGTTAAAATTACGTTTTCGAAATCTAGCACACGTGTTTCTAACATGCCCATTAATTGCAATCCTTTTAACGGTTCTCCTTGGAAAGACAAGGTTTCTGTGGCAATTAACTGTCTAAAAAATAAGGCTAAGGTTTTTAAATCTTGAAAATAATTATATTCTAAATGCAAGTTTTTTAACTGTGTAAAAACCGTATAAAAACGGAATAAATATTCTTTTTCTAAATCTGTAGTTTCTTCTTTTAACAGATAAATAAGGTCTAAAATTCGCTCAATAAAATCTAAAATTGAAGAAAATGGAGTAAAAATAGTACCTACAACTTTTCTTATTTCTTTATTACTCTTTTCTAATAATTGGTCTATGGTTTTTTTTGAAATAAAGGTTAAATTTTCTCTGGCAATTTTATCGCAAAAATCATCTACAATGGCAGTTTCTTTTTCTATTAGTAATTTATAAATCGCCTGATTTTTAAAAAACCGAACAACATCTTTGTAGTAAAACTCATTGGTGGCAGTTTTTTGCAACTTTTCTTGAGAAGTAAACAACTGAAATATCGAAAAAATTAACGTTGTTGTTGGAATATCTTTTAACGGATATCCCATAGTAATGTTAATGGCATTGATGTTTTTAGGAAGTGAATTTAGCGTAATTGGCAACAACGTTTCGTCTGCCATTACCAAAGCAGTATTATTAAAATTTTCGAACTGCTCTAAAATTTCTCCTGCATATTTTATTTGAGTCGTGTTTTTAGAAGCCCCAATTACTTGAATGTTTTTCGGTTCAGAAAATGAATTACCAAGTGTTTTTAAATCGTGTTTTTCGTAATATTTCCACTCTTTTTTATACTTTCTAATAAAAGTACCTGCTTGATGATTGGATTTAAAAAATGCTTCATCCAAGTCCCAATAAATCTCTGAATTTCCATTTTCTAATACTTTTTGAAACAAGAATTCTTCTGCTTTGTTTAAAGCATTAAAACCGATAAAGAATATTTTTTTATTGGAATTTTCTTCTAAAAAAGCAACTATTTTTTTTGAAGCTTCTCTGTACATAATTCCTTGATATCCTATCTTTTTTTCCAATAAAAAAGCGTAAAAAACAGGATAATATTTATGCAATCTTTCTAAAAAAGCATAGTGGTCTTTTACCAATTCTGTTTCTTTAAATGTGCCTGTAACCGACCATTTTTTTAATCGTTGAATGTCTCTTAAATACACAAAAATTTCTTTTGTATCTATTAAATGTTGGTCGAGTTCGTTAAAATCTTGCAAAACCGTAAACGCCCAAGAAGAGAAAACATCAAACAAATCTGGATTTTCTTCTACGCTTTTATAAATCGTATAAAAGTGAAATAATAACTGAATGTTATCTACTTTTTCTATGCCAGAAACTTGTTGTACAAATTGTTCGATATTTAAAATTTCAGGCAAAAAACCGATAGAAATTTTATCTTTTAGCGTCTGTTTTACAAATACTTTTGCTCTTTGAGAAGGCAATACAAATAGTACGTTCTCAAAAGAAGTGGTCGTTTTTAAAATATCGTCTAAAGTTTCGGAAATAAAAGATTGCATAGAAATTTTTAACATTCGAAATGAATTTCTAAATTACAAAAAACTTACTTTTATTGGTGTTAAATCTTTAATTTTAATTTTGATGAAAAACGAATTAAAAATTGTGGGTATTCAGGCTGATTTGGTTTGGGAAAATCCGGCTAAAAACATTGCTTTTTTTGAACAAGAAATCGAAAAGTTAAACTCGGATGTAGATTTGATTGTTTTGCCAGAAATGTTTACTTCTGGTTTTACCATGCATCCAGAAAATGTTGCCGAAAAAATGGATGGTTGTACGATTTCTTGGTTGCAAAAAATAGCTTCTAAAAAACAAACAGCTATTTGTGGTAGTTTGGTGATTAAGAGATCTTTCGAATCCGATCAAGATAACATTAGATATTATAATAAATTTGTGTTTGTTTTTCCTTCTGGAGAAATTGAAACATATGATAAAAGACATTCTTTTACTTTGGCTGGAGAAGATAAAGTGTACACCTCTGGTTGTAAAAAACTGATTATCGAATACAAAGGGTGGAAAATTTGCCCGTTAATTTGTTATGATTTGCGTTTTCCTGTTTGGGCAAGAAATACCGAAAATTACGATTTATTATTGTTTATAGCCAATTGGCCTGTTGTAAGAATAAAAGCTTGGGATACGCTTTTAAGAGCGCGTGCAATTGAAAACATGTGTTATGTTATGGGTGTAAATAGAACAGGAAAAGATGCGAATAATTACCAATATTCTGGAAATTCTTTAATTATAGATTATTTAGGTAAAGAACTTTCTTCTTTAGGTGAAAATGAAGTTGGAAATATTACTGCAACTATTTTTAAGGACAAGCAAGAAAGTGTGAGAGAAAAATTGGGGTTTTTAAATGATCGAGATTATTTTTCAGTTCAAATTTAAGCTTTAAAAAATTACTACATAGGGACATGAAAACATAGAGTTGATATGGAGTTATACCTTAAAAATTGATATTTAATAGCCCAAAAAGGGTTTTGGTATTCTAGAATGAAAAAGGCCTCACAGGTTTTGGAAACCTGTGAGGTCTGTGTATTTAAAAAATATAGAAATTCTTTTTTATTCTATTGGTTTGCAAACAAGTTTAGCCCAGATTGAACGGTTTGTTTGAGCTCTTTTTTATTCTTTTTTGAATAAAAAAAGCGAGTAGTGAAAGCTGGAAATAGCTCCTAATAAAACTATGCAGGAATCATCCATTTGAAATTAAACTTGGTATCTGGAATTACAATTCTTTCTGTAATTCTGTACATTCTGTCTGGTAATTTCATTAGATAATCTCTCGCTTTTTCTGCTTCTGGGGTAAGGTTTGTAATCTTATCAATTTCCCACATGGTGTTTAATTTTCTTAAAATATCTACGTAATCGAAACCTGTATAAACGCCTATTCTTTGGGCTACTGCAGAGAAATCGTCGAATAAACTGCCTTTTGCGCCAAAAGATTCGCGCAAATGCATTGCTGGCATTACGATTTTATGTTTCATCATGTGTTGGAAAGCCAACATCATTTCACTTGGATCGATTTTAAAAATTTCTTTTACAAAATGTGCGTATGCTTGGTGATGACGCATTTCGTCTCCAGCAATAATTTTAGACATTTTTGCTAAGGCTTTGTGGCCTTTTTTACGTGCTATTTTTGCTACATTGTTATGAGAAACATAGGTTGCCAATTCTTGAAATGTTGTATATACAAAGTTTTTGTAGGGATCTGTAGAGGTTCCAATATCGAAACCATCTGCAATTAAATGTTGTGTAGAAATTTCTACTTCTCGCATATTTACACGACCCGATAAATACAAGTACTTGTTTAGTGTGTCTCCATGCCTGTTTTCTTCTGCGGTCCAGGTTCTTACCCATTTTGCCCAGCTGTTGTCTGGGTCTTGGCTTACTCCGTCTAAATCTAACAACCAAGATTCGTAGGTGGGTAAGGCTTCTTCTGTAATGGTGTCTCCTACCAAAACTACCCAAAAATCGTCGTGCAATTCTTTAGAGATTTCTCTTATTTCTTCGACTTCGGTAATAAACGAATCTTTTTGCGAGTTTGGTAAAAAGTCTGTTGGTTGCCAGATTTTTTCTGCAGGAATTAAATACCTTTCCATAAAGGTATTCATGCTTTTTTCTAGCTGCAACATTACTTCTTTTCTAATATTTTTAATTGTGGACATCTATTTTATTTTATGTGTTCTTTAATTACCTTTTCTGTTTTTTCTAATAATTCTTCAAACGGTAAAGAACCGATTTTTATTGGCTCGTGTGTGGTAATGGTTATTGGGCTACCTAAACCTAGTGGAAATTTTCCGTATTTAAAAACTTTCCACGAGTTATTTATGGTTAAAGGCACAATATAGCCTTCTTTATTATATTTTGTGATTACTTTTAAGCCATTAATAGCAAATTTTTTGGGTTTGCCATTTCTACTTCTTGTACCTTCTGGAAAAATAATGGCTCCCCATTTATTTTTGTTGATTCTCTTTGAAAAATTTACCAATTCGCTAATTGCTTGTTTTGGGTCTTTTCTGTTGATTAGTGCTGCACCTCCATTTCTTAAATTGTAAGATACGCTTGGAATGCCTTTTCCTAATTCGATTTTTGCGACAAATTTTGGGTGTTGTTTTCTAAAAAACCATCCTATTGGCGGAATATCGAACGTAGATTGATGGTTTGATACGAATATGACAGAAGTATCTTCTGGTATTTTGTATTTGTTAATCAGTCTTATTGGAACTCCAATTATTAGCATCGATTTTACTAGGGAAAAGTTTAAAGCAGCAACAACTGCATCGTGTGCTTTATGACCAAATATATTTAAACTTAACCATTGTAATGGATGAAAGATAATTAGCAATAAAAAAAACACCAATACAAAGATTGGTGATAGCATGTAACTTACTATTTTCATTCTTATAACCAGTTATTCCAAGGTATTCTTGAAAGTATTAGTAACAACGCAAATCCGTAAAAGATGGCAAATGTTTTAAATTTTGCTGCATCTGTTGCTTTCTTTTTGTGTTTCGACCAGCCTATTGTGATTAAAACGATGGCTAAAATCATAACAATTGGGTGTTCTACTGCCAATAATCTTGTCGTTTTATCTGCCATAGCTCCTCCAGCATCATTTTTTAGTGCTTTATACCAAGGAGACATAAAATACCATCCTAAACCTATTAAAAGTTGAATATGAGAGACAATAAGGGTAAACAAACCTAAACGCAAGTCTTTGTCTTTAAATGGTTTCTTTTGCGTTAATCCAATAATTGCATTTATTACTGTAAATATTAAAATTGCCAGTACTAAATATGCCCAGTAAGAGTGCACATCTTTCATCATAATAGTTCGTTTTATTAGTTCTTACAAAGTTACTAATTTTTATGCATAAAAAAACCACCTCTGTTGAGGTGGTTCTTGATTTAAATATAAAATTATATTAAAAGTTGTATCGAGCTGTAAAGTTCCATGTTCTTCCGAAACCAAAAAACAATTTGTTATCTGTATTGATTCCTCTATAGGTCTCAAAATTTCCTCTTCTACCTACTTCGTAATTCGTAGCAGATTCAGCAATATATTCCTCATCAAATAAGTTATTAACATTTAATCTAAAATTAATTGATTGACTTTCTGTAAGGTTCCATTTATAAGAAAGTCCTAAATCTGTTAAAGAATAACCAGGTAGTTCAATTGCTGGATCTAAAGTTGTTGCATCATCACTTAAAGAGTCGTCAATTACTAATGCCGAGAATAATCTATCGTTAAATCTCTGATTAATATCTATTTTAAAGTTTTCAAACGGTTTTACATCAAAACCTATTCTAAAAATAGACTGTGGAGAGTTGCCTACTTTTACATCTTCTACATCTAAATCAATAGTTCCTATTGGGTTTTGAAAATCATCAAATGCAGTACCAGTAATTCTATCTTTATATCTCCAATTACCAACTGAGG
Organism: Polaribacter batillariae; assembly: GCF_017498485.1. NCBI lineage: Bacteria > Pseudomonadati > Bacteroidota > Flavobacteriia > Flavobacteriales > Flavobacteriaceae > Polaribacter > Polaribacter batillariae. The sequence continues at coordinate 1,710,300 of NZ_CP071795.1, forward strand.
CTGTACCTAAAAGCCTTACCTGATCTGTAACATCAAAAGTAAAATCTAACTCAGCTCCTGTATGTAATTGAGTTATTCCTTGTAATTGAGCATTACCTTCTTCTCCTTGAGCGTTTTCAAAACCAAAGAAAACAAATCTATCTTTCCATTGCGTTCTGTAAACATTTACATTTGCTTTAAATCGTTCCGATTTAATACCATAACCAAGTTCTACACCAAATACTTTTTCATTCACAGCATCTGGATTTATATCGTTTCTAAAGTTTAAAAAGATTGCATCAAAAAATGGCTGTTTAGAGTAGTACCCTATGTTACCAAATACATTATGTACTTCATTAATGTTCCAGTTAAGACCTGCTTTTATGTTGCCACCAATAAAGTTTTGCCAATTAGTTTCTTGGGCTGGATCTGAATCTAAATAGTTAAAGAAATCAATTCTCTTATATCCTTGTTGAGAAATTGCAGCTTGAACAAAAGCAGAAATATTATCTTTTTTGTACTCTAATTGTGTAAAAGTACCAAACCAACGTACTTTACCGTCATTGTGATAGTTGATTTTTTCTTCATCATCAGTATCTCTAAATACATTCCATTGACTTGATAAGTCAGAAGAATATTCAGTTGTTAATGTATTTAAAGGTTTATTAATGTTATCATTATCACGATAACCATCAGCCCCTAATAAATTATCAATTCTTCTATAGTGGATACCTCTATAAGAACGTAAATCGATACCAAAATCTAAGCTTAAGTTTTCGTTTAATTCAACATTGTAGTTCGATAATAAACCATACCAATTGTGAGAGTTAACAGATGCTCTTCTAATAAATCCATTTCTTCTTTCTAAACCTGCAGGAATATCTGTGCTTCTTAGTCCGTCGTCATTTACAATAAAAGTACCAGTTGTAGGATCTGGTGAATTAGCGTAAGAGTAACCACTTGCAAAGTTACCCCCTTGTCCAGAATTTGCTTTTACGATTTCATCCCATTGTACTAAACCGGTATTAGGATCTCTAAATCTACTTGAGCTTGCAAAATTTCCACCTAAACGACCAATATCACCTGTTCCTCCACCTCTACCAAAAGATACGTAAGCAGATGTAGTTAAAGAAGATTTTTCATTGATATTCCAGTTCCAATTAATAGAGGTTAAAGGTTTATGATAAAAGTTTTTTCTCCAATTAAACTCCTTTCCATTTAAATAACCATGATTATAGTTGTATTTTTTTCCATACCTTAAATAATCACTTAAAGTGGCCATGTTAAAAAAACTCGTGGTTCTTTGATTGTGTGTTTGGGGAGCGCCTGTTAATAAAAACTGTAAGTCATGATTATCATTTAACTCCCATCCTAAACCAATAAAGTAGTTATAGCCCTCAAATTGAGTACCATCAACATATCCATCTCCAGCAGTTCTACTAAGTAAAACTGAAGCTGCAAAACCATTTTCATTTTTACCTGTTGAGTAGCTTACTAAGTTTTTAAAGTACCCATCATTCCCAATAGAAGACATAACAGTACCACCTTGTTTTTTATCTGTTGTTTTTGTTACGATGTTTATTGTACCTCCAACAGAAGAAATTGCTAGTTTAGAAGAACCTAAACCTCTTTGTACTTGCATAGCTGTGGTAACATCTGCTAAACCTGCCCAGTTAGACCAAAAAACTCTTCCATTTTCCATATCGTTAACAGGAACACCATTAATTAAAACTGCAATGTTTTCTTGAGAAAAACCTCTAATATCAATTCTAGCATCTCCAAAACCCCCTCCAGATTTTGTTGCATAAACTGATGGTGTATTACTTAAAATTTCAGGAAATTCTTGAGATCCTAATTTTTCTTGAATTTCAGAAGCCTTAATAGTAGAAACTGCAACAGGCGTCTCTCTATCTTTAGCAATATCAATAATTCCTTTAATAACTATTTCTTCTAAAGAATTTGCGTCTTCTTCAAGTTTGATAGTTCCTAAGCTTGCTTTTGCAGAAGAAAAAGCAACTTCTTTTGTTTTGTAACCAATAAAAGAAACTGCAATTGTTCCTGAGTTTGTTGTTGCTCTTAAAGTAAAATTCCCATCAAAATCTGTTGATGTACCGTTTGTTGTACCTTTTACAACAACACTAGCTCCTGGTAATGGTTGGTTGGTTTCATCTACAACCTTTCCTGTAAGTTTTGTTTGCCCCAAAACTGTCGCCGTTACAAAAAATAACAGTACAAATAATAAGTTTTTAAAATGTTTCATTTTTAAATTTTAGATTATTTTAATTTTCTGCAAAATTCTTTCTTTTACCCATTTATAATGTTAATTTAATGTTAAGCTTTAACAAAAAATTAAGATATCTAAAATCGCTAAAATAAGTATTATTATCTGACAATCAATAAATTACATATCTATAAATTTATCAATCAAAATGAAAAAAAGGTTACTATTTTAAAAACTTTATTTTAAAAACAACTAATTACTGTTTATTTAATAGTTTTTTTGCTAATTCTTTACCTAATTCTACACCAAATTGGTCGTAACTGTAAATATTCCATAGAATGCCTTGGGTGTAGATTTTATGTTCGTATAAAGCGACTAATTTACCTAAAGAACGAGGGGTAAGTTTATCAAAAAGAATTGCATTGCTTGGTCGGTTTCCTTCGAAGACTTTAAAGGGTAATAATTTTGCAACTTTATCTTTATCGCCAGAAAATTTTAACTCTAAATGTACTTCTTCTTTGGTTTTACCAAAAGCCAAAGCGTCCATTTGTGCATAATAATTGGCCATTAATTTTTTATGATGATCTGTTAAACCGTATAAAGATTCTTTGTAACCAATAAAATCGGCAGGAATTAATTTGGTTCCTTGATGCACCAACTGCATAAATGCGTGTTGCATATTGGTACCTGTACTACCCCAAACAATGGTACCTGTTTGGTAGTTTATTTTATCGCCATTTCTATCTACTCCTTTCCCATTACTTTCCATAATGGCTTGTTGTAAATAGTCTGGTAATTTTTTTAAGTATTGTGTGTAAGGTAAAACTGCTTCTGTTTCTGCTCCATAAAAATTATTATACCAAATGCTTAATAAGGCTAAAATTACAGGAATGTTTTTATCGAAATCTGTATTTTTAAAATGCACATCCATTTCTTCTGCTCCATCTAATAAAGCTCGGTAATTATCAAATCCGACAGATAAACTGATAGACAAACCCACTGCAGACCATAAAGAAAAACGACCTCCAACCCAGTTCCACATTGGAAAAACGTTTGCTTTGTCTATTCCGAAATTATCTACTGCTTCTAAATTTGTTGAAACCGCCACAAAGTGTTTGGGAATATCGAAAATTGTTGCCGATTTTAAGAACCAATTTTTAATGGTTTCTGCATTTGTAATGGTTTCTTGCGTGGTAAATGTTTTAGACACAATTACAAATAACGTTGTTTCTGGGTTTAGTTTTTTTATAATTTCTGAAACGTGATCTCCATCTATATTTGAGACAAAATGTGTTGTTAAATGATTTTTATAATATTGTAACGATTCTACAATCATATCTGGGCCTAAATCGCTTCCACCAATACCAATGTTTACAATATCTGTAATCGATTTACCTGTAAATCCTTTCCATTTTCCAGAAATAACTTTGTTGCTAAAGCTTCTAATTTTTCTTAAAGCAGTTTGTATTTGGGGTTTTACGTTTTTTCCGTTTACCAAAACTGGGGTTTCAGTAGTGCTTCTTAAAGCTGTGTGTAACACTGCTCTACCTTCTGTAACGTTAATAATTTCTCCACTAAATTGCTTTTCAATCGCATCTTTTAAATCGACTTCTTTGGCTAATTCTACTAATAAATCAATGGTTTCTTGCGTGATTCTATTTTTAGAAAAATCGACTAATAAATCGTTAAATTCTATAGAAAAATCTTGTTTTCTATTTTCATCTTTATACAAATCTTTAATATTGATATTCTTTACATCATTAAAGTGATTTGTTAATTTTTGCCACGCATTTGTTTGGGTCGGATTGATGTTTTTTAATGCCATTTCTTTAATTTTGTGCAATTTCTTCTGTGATTTTTGAAGGCTCTTTTGTAGGTAATTGATTGTAATCTAATTGATATTTTAAAGGTTCTATAAACTTTAAAAATCTTGGTTTTATATTTTTATGCAATGGTTCTGCTTCTGGTAATTTTGTTTTTGGGCTTAAAGGATCTACCTGTCTTCCATTTTTCCAAAAACGATAACAAACATGAGGGCCTCCTGTATTTCCTGTCATACCAACAGTACCAATTACTTGCCCTTGTTTTACGTAATCTCCTTTTTTTACTTTGCGCTTTTTCATATGCAAATATTGTGTAGCGTAAGTACCATTATGTTTTATTTTCACATAATTTCCATTGCCTCCTTTTCTTCTAGACTCTATAACTGTACCACTTGCAGTAGCTATAATTGGTGTGCCTATATTTGCTGCAAAATCTGTTCCTTTATGAGGTTTAACTTTGTAACCATAATATGCGATTCTTCTTTTTAAATTATATCTAGATGAAATTCTATATTGAAACTTTATAGGAGATTTTAAGAATTGGCTTCTTAACATATTGCCATTTTCGTCGTAATATTCTGGGATGCCTTTTACAGAATCTGCCACAAAACGAAAAGCATACAGGTCTTGATTATTGTGTTTAAAAACAGCCGATTTTACATTGCCATAACCTGCGAATAAAGAGTCTTTTATAAATTTTTCTTCAAAAATAATTTTAAAAGAATCTCCTTTTTGAAGTTTGTAAAAATCTAACGTCCAGGCATAAATATCTGCTATCGTGTAGGTTAAATTTGGCGATAAATGCAAACTATCCATGGCATTTGAAAGGTTAGAATATATTTTACCTTCTACAATTCTTTCTACCGTTTTTATGGGTTGCAAAAAGGTGTGTGCTTTTACAATAGAGTCTGAAAAATCGACAACTGTCGCTCGAATTTTATCGTTTTTGTAAATAAAAACTTTTGCTTCTTCTAAAGAATCTTTACTTGCTAAAATCGTATAAGGCTTGCCTGCTCTTACTCTTCTAACATCAAAAATATCTTTAATGGATGTCGCGATATTATTAATTTTTGGGTAGCTAACATGATGTCTATCTAATATATACCCAAAACTCTCGCCACTTTTTATGGTGTCTTGAATTACTTTATAATCGTTAATTTTATAACCATACCTGTAAACCGGTTTTGGTTTTACGGGTTTAGATGTTGGAACTGGCTTTTTTTTATCAGTATTACATGCTGAAAAAACAATTATAAACAATAAAAGGTGTAGTGCTTTTTTCAAAAAAATGGGTGTAATTTTATAAGTTGCCCAAAAGTACAAATAAAATTGATTTATTTTAAATCTAACCCACTAAGTTCTAATAATAGATTCGTTAAAGTTTTTATAATTTTACAAGAAGTACATTCTTAATTTGTTTTAAACAGGTTTGCCAACCCTTTATACTGCTCCAATTCTGCTCGTAAAGAACCTACAGATAAATCTGCTTTTAATTTAATTGGAATTTTATTAGCATCGTCTGTAATCCAAATGGTAACACTTTCTTTTGCTTTAAAAACTCGTCCAGATTGAACAAGTGGTCTAAAAATTAAGGTATTTACATCTCCAAATCTTGTATCTAAAACTTCTCTTCCTAAAAAACGAAGCTTAAAAGGATAAATTTGCGCGTCCATAAACATATCGATGGCAATTTCGTCTCCTTTTTTCATATTTTTAAAATCTTGATTTCTCAAATAGTAAAAAGAAGATAACATATCTTGTACATTCGAAAAAGCAACAGAAGTGTCTTTTTGTTTTATAAAGTCTTGAACATAAGCTTTGTTAGAAGTATAATTAAAAGAGGTGTTTCTGTGTTTTTTATAACCACCTTCATCTATTTTTCTTTTAAATAAATAAGGTTTTACTTCTTTTTTATCGAAATAAGATTCGTAAACATCATCTACTTTAAAAAACCATTTTATCATTCCAGATGTCCATCCAGAGCCTTTGGTATGAAACACTTTTTTTCCATTTAACTCTGTTTCATTTACTTCTAAAACTGCAGTTCCAGCTCTAAAAAAACCACTGTAACTCATTTTATAACGAAGCGATTCTCCACTTTTAAAGGCGTGTTTTTCTTCCTGTGAAAATCCAAAGAAAGTTAAAAATAAAACGAGTACTAGTATTGTATTTTTTTTCATAGTTGTCAAACTTATAAAAAAGTTACGACAATTACCATTCCAAAAAAGAAAAAAGTTATTCACGCATAATTTGCAAATGACTTTTTAACGTTTTCTTAAAATTTAAAAGGTTCCCCAATTTTTTAATTCTTCTTGGGTCCATAAATAAGGAAAAAATATTCTTCTTTGATATTTTGGATGCATGTATTTTCGCCAATTGCTACCTCCTGTTGCTTCTAAATCTTTTTCTTTTCCGCCAATATATTTTGCAGCGGCATTGTAATGCGCCATTACCCACTTTACATTTACGGTATAATCGTAATGACGCATTGCTTTTATTAAATCTTCGTTTTCTTGAACTTCTTTTGGCAATTGTTTAAACTTTTTGGAGAGGTTGATGTCGTTATAATCTTCCATAAAATCGATAAAATCTCCAATATATTTTTTCTCAAAAAGATTTAGTAAAGTGGATTTTTGCCCAGTTGTATAATTTTTACCAGCTGCTTGCCAATACAAATGATTGTAGGCATGTTTAAATGACGAGTTTCTATCGATATGATCTCTAAAACGTGCATCAATTAAATTAATGAGTTCTGTGGATGCAAATTCAATTTTTCGATATTGTGCTGATTGAAAACCACTTGCAGGTGTTAATGTGTTTCTAAATTTTAGATATTGCTCTTTTTCCATTCCATCTGCCATAACATTAAAAGAACTGCAAAGCATGTCGAAATATCTGCTGATTCTGCCTAAGTGCATCGAAAATTTATCTGCAGTAACTTGCACCGTTTTTGCGACTTGATCTATTTCCCAAAGTACCATTTTAAACAGTAATTCGTTTACTTGATGATACATGATAAACACCATTTCGTCTGGTTGTGTAGTTCTTGGCGTTTGCAAACCTAAGAGTGCATCTGTTTGAATATAATCCCAATACGTAATTGGTGTGCTGTGCAACAAACCTTCTAACATGGCATTTACTGGAACACCTAGCTTATCGTATTTTTCTTCTATTGCTTTTAATATTTCGTCTCTGTTCATTTTTGTTGATTGTTAAACAAAGATATAATAGTTTTATAGAAAAGACCTCACAGGTTTTTAAAAACCTGTGAGGTCTGTAAAATATTTTTTACTAATTACTGCAAACTAAAAAACAGCCAACTTTCTATAAAGTTCCTCTTTTTGCTTGTTCTCTTTCTATAGATTCGAACAGTGCTTTAAAGTTTCCTGCGCCAAAACCTCGGGCGCCCATTCTTTGTATGATTTCGAAAAACAAGGTAGGCCTATCTTCTACTGGTTTTGTAAAAATTTGTAGTAAATAGCCTTCTTCATCGGCATCTATCATAATTCCTAAGTTTTTTAGTTTTTCGATATCTTCTGTTAACTCGTGACTAAATTCTTCTAATCTTCCTGGAACTGCTTTGTAATATTCTTCTGGTGGTGTAGATAAAAATTCGATTCCGTTTGCTTTTAATTGCGAAACAGTTTTAATAATATCGTCTGTTGCCATGGCAATGTGTTGCACGCCTGCGCCTTCGTAAAAATCTAAGTATTCTTCTATTTGAGAACGTTTTTTCCCTTCTGCTGGTTCGTTTATTGGAAATTTTATTCGCCCATTTCCATTCGACATTACTTTACTCATTAAGGCAGAGTATTCTGTATGAATTTGCTTGTCGTCGAAAGATAAAAAATTAACAAACCCCATAACGTCTTCGTAGAATTTTACCCATTTGTTCATTTGGTTCCATCCTACATTACCTACCATATGATCGATGTATTTTAATCCGGCTGTTGGTGGATTGTAGTCAGATTTCCATTTTCTAAAGCCTGGTAAAAATGGTCCATTGTAATTTTTACGTTCTACAAACATGTGTACGGTTTCTCCATAAGTATAGATTCCTGCTCTTACTACTTCTCCATGTTCGTCTTTTTCGACAGTGGGTTGCATATAAGATTTTGCGCCACGTGAAATGGTTTCTTCGTACGATTTTTTGGCATCTTCTACCCAAAGTGCCACTATTTTAACGCCATCGCCATGTTTTACAATATGATTGTTTATGGGCGATTTACTATTTAGTGGAGTTGTTAATATAATTTTGATTTTATCTTGTGTTAAAACATAACTCACTGAGTCTTTTGCGCCGGTTTCTAACCCACGATATGCGTATGATTGAAAACCAAATGCTGTTTTGTAAAAATGTGCAGCTTGTTTTGCGTTACCCACGTAAAACTCTACATAATCTGTTCCTAACAATGGAAGGAAATCTTGCGCTCCTTCGAATATTTTTTCTAATCCGTAATTGACTGATTTTATATCTTTTTTACTCATTTTGTGTATATTTTTTTAACCCAGAAAGGGTTTAAAAACACTTTCTGAGTTGTTACTGTTTGTTCTTTTTAGACCTCACAGGTTTTGAAAACCTGTGAGGTCTTTGTTACTGATAAAGGAGCTAGTTTTTATTTCTTAAAGCAATTCGTTTCCAAACAAGTTTAGCCCTGATTGAAATGACATCCTTTTTTTGCTTCCATTTATGGCAAAAAAAGATATAATGGAAAGCAGGAAATAGCTTCTTATAATTTATATTTTAATGAACGTTTACTATTTAGCAGCATGGAAAACATAATTTTTGAGTAGGCTGCTCACTCCTTCTTTTTGGGAAGGTTCGGATGGGCTTTTATAACCAACTTTTATAATAATCTTCATCGGCAATTTTCATGGCTTCTTCTGTTACTTGTAAAGGTTTAAAAGTATCTACCATTACTGCTAATTCTTCGGTTTTTGTATGCCCAATACTGCGTTCTGTTGCTCCAGGGTGTGGCCCATGAGGAATGCCTGCTGGATGTAAGGAAATATGCCCTTGATCGATATCGTTTCTGCTCATAAAATCGCCATCTACGTAATACAAAACCTCATCTGAATCGATATTACTGTGGTTGTAAGGTGCAGGAATTGAGTTTGGATGATAGTCGTACAAACGTGGTACAAAACTACAAATTACAAAGGCATTTGTCTCGAAGGTTTGATGCACTGGTGGTGGTTGATGAATTCGTCCTGTGATTGGCTCGAAGTCGTGAATCGAAAATGCATAGGGGAAATTATATCCATCGTAACCAACAACGTCAAAAGGATGTGAAGCATAGGTCATTTCTATAATTTCGCCTTGTTTTTTTACTTTGATTAGGAAATCGCCAAGTTCGTTATAGGTTTCTAATTCTTGTGGTCTTCTTAAGTCTCGTTCGCAAAATGGCGAGTGTTCTAATAACTGACCAAACCAGTTTCTGTAACGTTTTGGTGTGTAAACTGGCGAATATGATTCTACGATAAAAAGTCGGTTATTTTCGTTGTCGAAATCTAATTTGTAGATTATTCCGCGTGGAATTACTAAATAATCTCCGTATTTAAAATCGATATTTCCTAAATGTGTTCTTAATTTTCCTGTTCCTTTATGGATAAAAATTACTTCGTCTGCATCTGTATTTTTATAAAAATAATCTTTGGTAGATTGTTTTGGTGCTGCAAGAGTAATATTACAATCTGAATTTGTTAAAACAACTTTTCTGCTTTCTAAATAATCGTTTTCTGGTGGTACTTGAAAGCCACGAAAACGATAAGATTGAATGTTATTGGCCTTGGCAATTTTTGGTTTTACTGAGTATTGTTTGCCAATGTGTTTGACCATTGTTGGCCTGTGTTCGTGATAGCTGTTGGTGGACATTCCGTCGAAACCAATAGTACCAAACAGTTGTTCGTAATATAAACTACCGTCTTTTTTACGAAATTGTGTGTGTCTTTTAGGTGGAATTTTTCCTAATTTATGATAAAAAGGCATAATTTTTTATTAATTTGTAATTCTTATAAAAACAAGAATCTTGTGAATAATTGTTCTTTTTTAAATTGAGATTGTTGCCAGAGTTTACTTTGAGAAAAGTCGAAAAGTAACAATGACTGAAAGAAGCCTTATTCTGGATTTCGCTTTATGAGAAATTTTAAGTGTGTTAATAAATCTGAATACATTTCAATCGATTTCGTTTGTTGTTCAAATATACAAAAAAGTAGAAGGATTTTCTTTTAAGTGATATGAATACGACCTATAAATTGAACTTATAGCGTTTCTTGTTTGAAATTTCTGTAAAAAACACCCTTTTTTACTTGCTAGGAAAAATTATTATTTTCTTGTACGGTAATACCATTTACCATTTGAAAATCCTGTAATAAATCGCCTTTTTTCCTTTCTATTTTAAGAATAAAAAACCGTGGCTAAGGCTATGCTTTCGTTTTCTTCTTTATATTAAGAAAAAAAATCGTTCATTTCTTTTCCAGTAATTTCCAAAAATAACTGGCATAAAGAATTTCTTGAAACCAACAATACTCGGGACATCGTCTCGAGGAATTCTTTTCGATTAAAAAGAGGCTGTCACAAAAGTAAATTTAACTGTTATTTTGAGTGAAGTTAAAAAATCTAAAATACTGAAATTCAATAAATAAGATTTCTAAGCTACAATCGAAATGACAAATTTTAATACTTTCGAGACAGCCTCTTATTACTATTTTTAGAAACCGTTTTACGCTGTTGGTAAACGCTCGTCGATCATTTTTAATGGCATATCGCCCATCAATTCAAAAACATCTAAAATGCTTCTTACGGTATCTTCTTCTTCTACTTGCTCGTTTACAAACCACTGTAAAAATACTTCTGATGCAAAATCATCTACTTTTCTTGCTTGTTTAAAGCATTTGTAAATAGATTGTGTTACGTGTATTTCTTGGTCTAAAGATTTTTCGTAAATTTCTCTTAATCCTTCGAAATCGTTATTAACTTCTGGTATTGATGGCGAAATTGCAGCACCTCCAGCATCGTTTATAAAGTTAAAAATCTTCATTCCATGTTGTCTTTCTTCTTCTGCTTGCTTGTAGAAAAAAGCTTTGCTGTTTAATAATTCGCGTTGGTCGCACCAAGATGCCATTGCTAAATAAGAGGCAGATGCGTGCATTTCTAAAGCGATTTGATCGTTTAAAGCATCCATAACTTCTGGATGAATGGTCATTTGTCTTCTTATTGCTGTTTTCATAATATCTTGTTTTTATACAAAGGTACATTAAAAAGTGGTTGCTTTGTTAAGGTAAAAAAATTTAAAAGCAGTCTAAATAAAGATATTTTTAGTTTTAAAAGTTCGAAAACGCGTATGAAATTTCTTCTTTTAAGTCTAATAATTTAGGAATATCTAAAAATACCAAATGTTTTCTGTCTGCAATAAATAACAAAACAAAATTTTCGTTTCGAATGATTTCTTCTAATTTTTGATATTCGGTAAGTTGATTTATTTTATTACGCAATTGTAATAATTGAGGAAAAGTAATTGCCATTACTTTTTGATCTATCTTTAATCGATAGTTGCAAAAAGTATGTCTTTTAAGTTGAATATTAAAAGTTACGTCACTTAACATTTCCATGTTGCAAATATAAATCTTATTTAGAATAAATAAAAATAATTTCTTAAAAAAAGAGATTAGATAAAATATTCTACTGTTAATAATAGAAAAAATCCATTAACGGCTAATAAAAAAATAAGCACACTAAAACACTAATTACAAATTAAATTTGAAATAACGACATGGAGTTGACTTTCGTGTTTCGCAGACTTATATACAAAATATTTAGCCAAATGGGTTTTGTTTTTCTGCAATTATAACACTGTTATAAATCAAACTTTTATATATCAAGCTTGGTTATTCTGCTATTTTTTTGTCTTCTTTTGGAAAAGCTTGTTTGTTAAAAATAAAAAGTAAAACAACACCTATGGTAATATAGGCATCTGCAGGGTTAAAAATATACTGAAAGAACGTGTACATTTCTCCACCTACAAACGGAATCCAATCTGGCAAAACACCTTGCCAAAGTGGAAAATAAAACATATCTACAACTTTTCCATGAAACAACGTTCCGTAAGGATTGTCGGAAAATAAGGTGGCTACTTTGTGGTAAGAGTCGTCGAAAATTATCCCATAAAAAACCGAATCTATAATATTGCCAACTGCTCCTGCCAAAATTAGTGCAATTGCTACAATAACTGCTTTATTAACCACACGATGTATGGTGCTTTTTAACCAATAAATAATTGCGACAACTGCCACAATTCTAAACAATGTTAAAAATAGTTTCCCTGCTTTTCCACCAAACTCAATACCCATTGCCATTCCGTTATTTTCGGTAAAATGGATTTTAAACCAATCGAAAACAACTACTTCTTCATTTAAAGCAAAATGTGTTTTTACATAGATTTTTATAACTTGATCTACAATAATAGCAATTAAAACCGTAAGTATTGCCAGTGTCTTTCTTGACATTTTTGTTGAATTTGTGTTTGCAAAAATAACAATATTATTCAGAATAATTTAGCGATTATCTATTCTCTCTAAAAGTTCTTTTTTGTAGGATTTTCCTATCGGAAGTTTTGCCTCATTTTGAAGTATAATTTGGTTGCCATCTATCATTTTTAAATAATTAAAATTGATGAGATACGATTTATGAATTCTAATAAAATTGGAAGAAAGTTTTTGTAAAAAATCGGATAGGGTTTGTGGTGTTAAAATCATTTTATCTGTAAAAATCTTTACGTAATTTCCGTAAGCTTCTGCGTAATAAATTTCATCAAAATTAATTTTTAGAATTTTTTTATCACTTTTTATAAAAATACTTTTTGCAGTTTGCTCTTGTTGGTTTATAACAATAGTTTCTGAAACTTTATTTCTTGAAACTTTCTGCACAGCTTGCATAAAACGCTCTAAAGAAAAAGGTTTTACCAAATAATCTGTTACAGACAGCTCAAAACCCTCAATTGCATATTCTGGATAGGCAGTTGTAATAATTACATTCGGTTTTTTTTGAAGTGTTTTTAGTAAACTTAAGCCAGATAATTTTGGCATGTTAATGTCTAAAAATAAAATATCTACTTCTTGTTCTTGTAATTTTTCTAAAACTTCAAACGCATTTTTGCAGGGAGCAACTAAAGTTAAATATGGAATGGATACTATATAATTTTCTAAAATTTGACGTGCAATTGGCTCATCATCAGCAATAATACAATTTAGATTTTTCATTGGTCTAGTTTTAGCGTTACACAATATAAACTTTCTGTTTTCTCTATTCTTAGTTGATGTTTATTAGGGTACAATAAAGCCAATCTCTTTTTCGCATTTTGCAAACCAATACCGCTTTTTCCTTTTTCTAATTGGTAACTACTCTCTATCTGAAAAACCTCAACTGTATTGGTACAACTAAAATAAATTTCGTTACTATTTACTACAATTTTTACAGATACAGACGATTTTCCGTTTTCTAAAACTCCCAAATGTTTAAACGCATTTTCCACAAAAACAATGCATAACATGGGTGCAATTTTTAGTGATTCTATAGCTCCCGAAACTTCGAAAATAATATCTGCTTTATCTTCTAATCGTATTCTTTCTAAAGCAATATAGTTTTCTAAATATTTAATTTCTTTTTCTAAAGGCACAAAAATTGTTGATGTTTCGTACAAACTATAACGTAATAAATCCGATAATTTTAGCATTAAATTGGGCAACTTATCTGATTTTATAACAGACAAACCGTATAAATTATTTAAAGTATTAAATAAAAAATGCGGGTTTAATTGTGCTTTTAACAATTTTAATTCGGCTTCTTTTTCTTGCTGCCTTCTGGTAAAACTTTCTTTTGCCAACTTTAGTGCTATTCCAAAAATTAAAATTAATAACAAGGCTCCAAATGCATTTAACAACATTTTAAGTTCGAACCTTTTAAAACCATTACTTAAAAAAGCAACTACCAAAAAAGAAAAGAAACAAACATTTAATAGAAATAAGACTACTGCTAATTTTACTTTTTTATTAAAAAAAAGAGGTAAAATTTTTAAATTATTAATATAAACTGGAGGCGCAATAAAAGCAATAAATAACAATGATGCTAACAACCTATTTTCTGCCTGAATTACCATCGTAAATATAATGAATAGAAAAACCCAGATAAAGAGGTTTTGTACAATTTTGTTATCTATCCAGTTATCTAATTTTCCCATTTTATTGATTTTAAAACTTCCTCCAAAAATAGAGTTTCAATATTAAAAGTACTTTTTTTAATGACAAAAGATACTTTTTTTAATGCGAATAGCTTCTTTTTAATGATAATGGTGTTTTTGTTAGTACATCCTTAAACTAATTACACTCGTCATTCTTTTTTTTTAAATCCTAACATCTTTATCACTTTTGGGATATCAATTTTAAAACAAATAAAATGAAAACTCTAGAAAAACTAATGCTTTTAGCATTTTTATCAATTCAAACAATAACAATTAGTCAAAACAAATCATTAGAAATTTTATCTAAGAAATATAATACTTCTTTAAAAGAACAAAACAAAGGTATTGCTATATTGGTTAAAAAAGATGGAAAAAGAAGCACACTAAGTTTAGGTAATTTTCACTTAACTGAGCATAGTCTTTTTAATATTGGTAGTGCTACAAAAACATTTACAGCAATTCTAATCTTGCAAGAAAAAGAAAAAGGCAACCTAAAACTATCTGATTCTATTGGAACATATCTTAAACCAATAAAAAATGTAGATAATTCTTTAACAATACAACAATTGCTAACACATGAAAGTGGTTTAGATGAAGTTATTGGCAAAAATATAGTGGAAATTTTTTTCGCTAAAGAAGATGCTGTTTACCAAGAAAACTTACTTCAGAAAATAGAAAAGAATAATCCTAAAATGGTGGGTAAATTCAATTATTGTAATACCAATTATTTTTTATTAGGTAAAATTCTTGAAAAAATAACCGATCAGAGCTATTTTGATATTCTTAGGGAACGTATTATTGAACCTCTACAACTAAAAAATACACATCCTTATTTACACAAAAACCTACCAAATTTAGCAACTCCATACCACGAAAATAAAGATGTTTCGGAATATTTAGACTATCAATTTTTTGCAAATGTTGCCTATGCTGCTGGTAGTGTAGCTTCTACATTATATGATATGGAACAATTTTATAGCGCTCTTTTTGAAACTGAAAAACTATTGAAAAAAGAATCTTTAGAATTAATGTTAAAATCTGGTAATGAAACTTATGGTTTGGGAATATTTAAATCTAAATTCGAAAATCAAAACTATTTTGGTCATGGAGGCAACAATATTGGTTACTCTTTTAGAAATCAATACAACCCAGCAACTAAAAACCTATTTATGATGTTTTCTAATAATATCTCCATTCCTTCTAGAGCGAGTATTCGTAAAGATTTATTAAGTTTTTTAAACAATAAACCTATCGAAGATTTTAAAAGTGTTGACCTTAATAATTTCAAAAAATATACAGGAACTTATTTACTTAAGGAAGCCAATTTAGAACTAGAAATCATTCTCGAAGACAACAAAATGTACATTGTTGTTGCTGCTCAAGGAGTCAAAAGTGAACTTGCTCAAAAAGATAAAAATTCTGTTTCTGATAAACTTGTTGGAGTAGTTTTATCTAAAATAGATGGAAATACAGATAGCTTAAAATTCAATCAAAATGGATTCGAAACTACTATAAACCGCATCAAACCAAAGAAATAAAAATTTACATTTTAATAAACATCAAATACGTATAATAACCAAATTTTAAACATTATGAACACTTTACAACAACTTACAATTTTAGCATTACTGTTCCTTCAAACAAGTGCATTTAGTCAAACAAAAAATGCAGAAACCGTTGCAATAAAAAAGGAAACTGTGCAAAAAAAGAAAACCGAAACTACTAAAGTAGAATCCCCAAATTTTAAAAAATTTATTGGTAAATACAAAATGGTGGAAGCCAATTTTATATTAGATATTGTGGAAGAAAAAGGGAAAATGTACATTATTACAGAATTTTCTAAAGACCCATTGTTGCCAAAGAATAAAAATACACTATCTGAACCTAAAAGAGGGGTTGATTTTCAATGGATTGAAGGCAATAAAAATGGATTGAAGTATTCTCAAAATGGTTATGAAACTATTTTAGAAAGAGTAAAACCTAAATCGTAGTTTATGCATTTAGAAATACAAAACGTATCTAAAAAATACAGCAAAGAAAAATATGGATTAAAAGACTTTTCAATACATATTGAAAAAGGAATCTTAGGTTTATTAGGCGCCAATGGTGCTGGAAAATCTACCTTATTAAAAATGATTGCTACTGTTAGTAAACCTAGCTCCGGAAGCATCACTTTAAACAAAAACAACATTGTAAAAGATGCCAATTATATGCGCAAAAAATTGGGGTTTTTACCTCAAGATTTTGGGGTATATCCAAATTTAAATGCCTACGAATTTTTAGAGTATATGGCTGCAATGAAAGGTATTGGAGGTAAGAATTTAAAGACTAAAATTACACAATTATTAGAAGGTCTAAACTTAATCGAAAATGCAAAAAAACCAATTGGCACCTATTCTGGAGGAATGAAACAAAGAGTTGGTATTGCACAAACACTTTTAAATAATCCAAAAATTATTTTGTTTGATGAACCCACAGTAGGTCTAGATCCAGAAGAAAGAGTACGCTTTAGAAACCTAATTTCTTACTTGGCAAATAATTGTATTGTAATATTATCTTCACATATTGTCTCTGATATTGATACAATTGCAGACAAAGTTGCTATTATGAAAAATGGTAAACTAATTGAATATGGCAATCCAAATGAAATTATTAGCCAAGTTAAGGATGCCGTTTTTGAAACCATTATTGATGCAGATTTACTATCTAGTTACAAAGAAAAATTTACTATAATAAATGCATCAAGAATCGATGGGAAATTAAAGGTTAGATACATTTCTAATACTCCTATTGAAAATTCTACAAAGCAGAGCGCAACTTTAGAAGACGCTTACTTGTTTTTAAATAAAAATTAAATTTATAATTCAAATGAAAAAATCAACACGTAATTTATTAATCATACTATCTATCATAATGCTAACTTTAGTAGCATTAGCAGCATTTTTTCAGACAAAATTCATTTAGGAATTACTCATCATTAAACAAAACTTATGAAACCATTCTTAAACATTATAAAACTAGATTATTTACAACGTACTAGAAATTACAATTTTCTAATTACACTTTGTGCGAGTTTGGCAATTGCCTACACATTTGTACCAGAACCAAATGCTAATTATTCTACTATAAGAATTAGCGATTATGTAGGATATTATAATTCTGCTTGGTTTGGTTATGTAACCGCAATTATGAGCAGTATTTTCTTGTCGTTAATTGGTTTTATTTGATAAATAGTGGTATTAAAAATGATGTTGAAACCAAAGTTGGTCAAATAATTGCAGCTACGCCTACTTCTAATTTTATGTATTTAATTTCTAAAACCATTAGCAACTTTACTTTACTTTTAACCATTGTTTTTATCATCTTTATAATGAGTATTGTACTCTTCTTTTTATATAACGATGGTTATCCTTTTCAAATAGTTAATTTTATAAAACCTTATGCAATCATTACAATTCCAGCGATGTTTTTGTTGCAAGTTTGGCTGTATTTTTTGAAATACTATTTGCAAAATATGCTGTTTTACAAAATGTAATTTTCTTCTTGTTGTTTTGCGTATTGATGGCATTTACTCCTAAAAATAAAAATGAATTTGCTTTAGACGTTTTTGGAAGTAAAGTTGTCATGCATCAATTAGAAGATACAGTTAGAACAATTACTCAAATTGATAAAAATACAGATTTAAGCATTGGTTATGTTTTAGGAAATACCAAAAAAGCCAATAAATTTGAATTTAAAGGGGTTCAATTTTCATCGCTATTTATAATCAGTAGATTTATTTGGATGATAATAGCAATTGGTTTAGTAGGCATCTCTTCTCTGTTATTTCATCGATTTTCTTTGAAAAAGAAACTTAAGTCTTCGAAAAAAAAGAAAATTATCCATTTAAAAGAACCTGTAAAAGAAGTAAACTTATCGGAATTAATCGCCACAAAAACCAATTATTCTATTTTTCCGTTAATTAAAACAGAATTTCTATTATTAGTAAGAAAAGGCAAAAAATGGTTATGGTTTATTAATATTATTGGAATGGTTTTGTTAGGTGTTTTAGCTTTAGAAATTGCACACACCATTGTTTTACCAATTTTATGGTTTTACAGGTGCATAGAATTTCGGATATCTCTACACAAGAAAAAACCTTTAATATACATCTGTTTTCTGAATCTTCTTACAAACCAATTCAAAGGATTTTTGCATCAAAAATTATTGCAAGTCTTTTATTTTTTTTAATAATTTCGTCTCCACTAATTATAAAATTAGGATTTAATTTTTTGTATATAAAAGCAGCTTTTATTATTGTTGGATTTACGTTTTTAGTGTTTGCATCTGTTATTTTAGGTCAAATTATAAAAGGTAAAAAACTGTTTGAAGTTGTTTTCTTTTTAGTGACTTATGCGAATATCAATAAAATTCCGTTCTTTGATTATTTTGGCGCAATAAAAAATGATTTCGTAAATATGCATACTCCTTTAGTATTAATTCTAATATTTTTTGGAGCAACCATTTTTTTAAAAAAGTATTTATAATTAATTTATGACTAAAAATTATTTTGTGAAGTGATTTAAACTTTTTAATCGATATAAATATTGCCTATTATCGTAGTAATTCTAAGTTTTTTAGAAGTATAAGCAATTATTTTTTTGTACTCTTTTTTATAAAAAATACCATCGATTTGTATTTTACCCGTATTAGAAACGATATTAAAATTTATTTTTTTTGCATTTGCAAACACGTTACCTGCATATAATTTTACATCTACATTCTGCTTTATCGTATTTAATTTTACAATTCCATTTTCGATATAAATTTTTAAATTTCCATCGTAACTTTTAGAAGTTATGTTTATATTTTCTCCGAAAATAGTAAGGTTTTTATTTTTAGGAATCTTTACAATGGCACTAGCTCTATTAAGCCTTTTGGTAATATATTTTCTAAAAATTTTATCTTCGGCTTCAAAAGAAGGAATGTTAAACCGAATTTTTACAACACCATATTCTTCTTCAAAAATAATATGATTTTTATTCGGGTTTTCTGAGTACAAATAAATTTCAATAAATTCTGAAGTGGAGTTCTCTAGCACCAAATCGTCTAAACCAGCTGTAGCAACTTCTATATTTTTTAAAATTGTTTGAAATTTTTTTATTGCTTTTTTTTGAGAAAAAGTAACACTAGAAAATAATAATATGCATAAAAAAATTCTTATAATACTGTGTTTTCTACTTTTAATTAACAGGTTGTTTAATTTTAGTAAAACTCGAACAGCCATAAGAATGGAAGAATTAAAGAAAAAGCTTCCGTTCTAAAAATTTTAAAAGGAAGCTTTTTTATCGTTATTGTTTGCGTTTTGCCTCTATACTTAAGGTTGCATGGGGTACTAATTTTAAACGCTCTTTTTGAATTAATTTTTTAGTAACTCTACAAACACCATACGTTTTGTTTTCTATACGTAACAAGGCATTTTTTAGGTCTCTAATAAACTTTTCTTGTCTAATCGCTAATTGTACATTGGCTTCTTTGCTCATTACCTCAGAACCTTCGTCAAAAGATTTAAAAGAAGGTGAAGTATCGTCTGTACCATTATTGGCATCATTTTTATAAGATGCTTCTAATAAGGCCAAATCTTCTTGGGCTCTTGCTATTTTTTTTTCGATAATTTCTTTAAACTCTTGTAAATCTTCATCCGAATATTTTACTTTAACACCTGGCATAATCTTAGATTTTTTCAATTAATATTCTACTTTTTATGGTATCGAATTCAATTTCTGTACCATTTTTTAACTCGTCCACAAAAACCAAATCTTCGGTTAATGTTTCACTCATAATGTAGCGTTTATTTTCTAAGATAGACTGTTGTAAGTTCTCGTAGTTTAAGACCGTAAGCTTAATTTTATCTGTTACTTCTAAACCTGTGTCTTTACGTGTATTTTGAATTCTGTTAACCAATTCTCTGGCAATTCCTTCTTTACGTAATTTTTCTGTAATGGTAACATCTAAAGCTACTGTTAACGCGCCTTCGTTTGCAACTAACCAACCTTCGATATCTTTTGACGAAATATCTACATCTTCGAGTCCCAAAGTAATATTTTTTCCATTAATTTCTATAGAAATGTGCTTATCTTTTTCTATTTTGTTAATATCTTCTTGTGTAAACTTTTGAATCTCTGCTGCAACAAATCGCATTTCTTTACCAAATTTAGGCCCTAAAGCTTTAAAATTAGGCTTAATTTGTTTGATTAAAATGTCTGATGCGTCTTCTAAAAGATCTACTTCTTTAATATTTACTTCGTGCTTAATTAAATTGGCAACTGCTAAAATTTCTTCCTTTTGCTGATTACTATCAACAGGAATCATAATTTTTTGTAAGGGTTGACGCACCTTAATTTTTTCTTTTGCTCTTAATGATAAAACTAAAGAAGAAATGGTTTGTGCATTTTCCATTTTACGCTCTAAAGATTTGTTTACAAAACTTTCATTAAATTTTGGAAAATTAGATAAATGAATACTTTCTGAAGATTCTTTACCGGTTACAGAATTTAAATCTTGATACAATTTATCCATAAAAAACGGAGCAATTGGCGCACTTAATTTTGCAATGGTAACCATACAAGTGTACAGTGTTTGGTAAGCAGAAATTTTATCTGTTTGATAATCTCCTTTCCAAAAACGTCTTCTACTTAAACGAACATACCAATTACTTAAATAGTCTTGCGTAAAGTCGCTTATGGCTCTGGTGGCTCTGGTGGGTTCGTATGCTGCGTAAAATTTATCGACTTTATGGATTAAAGTATGTAATTCTGATAAAATCCATCTATCGAGTTCTGGCCTTTCGTTTAATGCGATATCTTCTTCGCTGTAAGAAAAGCCATCGATATTTGTATATAATGAAAAGAATGAATAGGTATTGTAAAGTGTTCCGAAAAACTTACGTTTTACTTCTTCAATTCCTTCTAAATCGAATTTTAGATTGTCCCAAGGATTTGCATTCGAAATCATGTACCAACGAGTGGCATCTGCCCCATATGTTGCTAATGTTGTAAATGGGTCTGTAGCGTTTCCTAAACGTTTCGACATTTTATGACCGTTTTTGTCTAAAACCAAACCGTTAGAAACTACGTTTTTATAGGCTACAGAATCGAAAACCATGGTTGCAATGGCATGCAAGGTGTAAAACCAACCTCTTGTTTGATCTACTCCTTCTGCAATAAAATCTGCAGGGAAAGATTCGTTTCCATCAATCTTATTTTTATTTTCAAATGGATAATGCCATTGTGCATATGGCATAGAACCCGAATCGAACCAAACATCTATTAAATCGCTTTCGCGTTTCATGGGTTTTCCTGAAGCTGAAACTAACACAATTTGATCTACAATATTCTTGTGCAAATCTATTTTTGCATAGTTTTCTTCGGAATTGTTATCCACTTCAAAATCTTCGAAAATATCTTTTGCTAAAATTCCAGCTTCCACAGCTTTCGCCATTTCACTTTTTAATTCTTTTACAGAACCAATACAAATTTCTTCTTTACCATCTTCTGTTCTCCAGATTGGTAAAGGAATTCCCCAATATCTCGATCGTGATAAATTCCAGTCGTTTGCATTTGCCAACCAGTTTCCAAAACGTCCTGTTCCTGTAGATTCTGGTTTCCAGTTAATGGTTTTGTTTAACTCGTGCATTCTATCTTTTACCTCTGTAACTTTTATAAACCAAGAATCTAATGGATAGTATAAAATGGGCTTGTCTGTACGCCAACAATTAGGGTAACTGTGCTTGTATTTTTCGACTTTAAAAGCCTTGTTTTCGTTCTTTAATTTTAGTCCTAAACGTTCATCTACAGATAAATATTCTTTTTGATTTTTTAGAACGTTGGTTAATTTTTCTTGTTGAATTTTTAATTCGTCTTCTAAATCTTTTTCCGTTAAATATTCTGCTTTTACATATTCTCCTGCAAAACCATAGATATCGTCTTTTACTTCTTTTCTGAATCTACCTTGTAAATCTACTAACGGAACTAAATTACCATTTTCATCTTTGACCAACATTGGCGGAATTTCTGGCGAAGCTTGTTTGGCAACCAAGGCATCGTCTGCTCCAAAAGTGGGTGCTGTGTGTACGATTCCTGTACCATCTTCTGTAGTTACAAAATCGCCAGCAATTATTCTAAATGCATTTTCTGGATGGTCGTTTGGTAAGACATAATCTAATAATTGCTCGTATTTAATGCCTACTAAATCTTTACCTAAAAACTCTTTAACAATGTAAAAAGGGATTTTTTTATCAGCTTTTTTAAAGCTTTCTAACGCTGTTTTATCTTCTACTTGAACAAACCTTTTATCAAATTGTTTAGAGATTAATTTTTTAGCCAAAATAACTTTTGTTGGCTCAAATGTGTATTGGTTAAAAGTTTCAACTAAAACGTAGTCAATTTTTGGTCCAACCGTTAATGCTGTGTTACTTGGCAACGTCCAAGGTGTTGTTGTCCAAGCTATGAAATGAACAGTTCCTTCATTTTGTAAAAAGTCTGGAAGCGTACTTTCTATCGCCTTAAATTGTGCAACAACTGTGGTATCTGTAACGTCTTGATAGGTTCCTGGTTGGTTTAATTCGTGCGAACTTAAACCTGTACCTGCTTTTGGTGAATAGGGCTGAATGGTATAGCCTTTGTAGATTAAATCTTTATTATAAATTTGTTTTAGCAACCACCAAACAGATTCCATATATTTTGGTTCGTAGGTAATGTATGGATTATCCATATCTACCCAATATCCCATTTTTTGGGTTAAGTCGTTCCAAATATCTGTATAACGCATTACTGCTTTTCTACAAGCTGCGTTGTAATCTTCAACAGAAATTTTTACACCAATATCTTCTTTGGTAATTCCTAATTCTTTTTCTACGCCTAATTCAATAGGCAAACCATGCGTATCCCAGCCTGCTTTTCGCTTCACTTGGTAACCTTTCATGGTTTTGTAACGCGGAAAAATATCTTTTATCGCTCTTGCCAAAACATGATGCACTCCTGGCAATCCGTTTGCTGAAGGCGGTCCTTCAAAAAAGACAAAAGGTTTTGCACCTTCTCTTGTAGTTACACTTTTTTTAAATATGTTATTTTCTTTCCAATAGTTTAGAATTTCTTCGGCTACTTTTGGTAAGTCAAGTCCTTTATATTCAGGAAATTTCGCTTTCATTTTATCTCTTTTCTAATAAGATTGCGAAATTAATCAATTTCTTTAAAAAATACGCATGTAGCTATCTTTAAAATGCATTTACTTATTTGGTAGCAACTAAAATTTTTCTTTTTTAAATAAGAATTGTAGTTTTAAAACTCCGTACTGAAAAATTCTAGCGAATGTTTTATTGTATTTAAAGTTGAATAAGCTGTCGATCATTTCGTCTATAGTAAAGTTTTTTCGTAAAAATTGTACTCTATTTTCAACTTGTTGATCTGTATATCTGCTATACATTCTTCTTGCTGAATATTCGCTTAACTTCCATTTTAGCAACTTTTTTCTTCTCCATTTTTTTTGATAGAGATGAAAGTTTTCTTTGCCGGTTTTTATGTATTCTTCTATATATTTAGAAGCCAATTCTGCCGTTTGCATTGCATAACGTATGCCTTCTCCTCCTCTTGGGTTTATCGCAGAAACTGCATCGCCAACAGCAACAACTTTGTTTTTGTAAAATTGGTCTTTTAAACCAATACTGTAGCGCAAAATGCCACCGTGTTTATCTATAATTTTGTATTCTTTGGCTTGAATATATTCTGATATGATTTTTTCTGTAATCTTTCTTGTGGTTTTGTTGGTTTGTTCTTGGTCTTTAGATTTTATATGTGTTTTTCCTGCGCCTACTTTTAAAACTCTATTTTGCATAGGGAAAATCCAAGAATAGCCTTTGATAGCCCATTTATGTCCCAAAAAGAAGAGTAACTTATCTTTAAATTGATCGTAAATTTCTTGTTCTACTTCAATTTCATATTCTGTACCACTTCCTAAAACCATTTCTGGTTGTGTTTCATTAGTATCGTACATTACTTTTCTTAAAGGACCTGTTGCATCAACTACTATTTTCGTTTTTATTTCGATTTCTTTAGTATTGTTGTTTTTTACCAGTCTAACAATTACACCATTTTCTACTACTGTTTTACCAATGTATTTGTGCCCCATTAGCACTTTGCCTCCAAACTTTATGGTTTCTTCAGCTAAAAATTCGCGTAATTTTTTAAAATCTAATACAACTCCTTTTTTTGTGTTTCCTTTCCAAGTGTAAGCTTTTTGGGTGCATTGTATTACGATATCTTTCCAATAGGCACCAACGATTGTCTCTGGAAGTTGAAATTCGTTTAAGGGTTCTAACGTCATCCCTGCACTAGAAAAATTGTTTAAGGCAAAAGAGTTGTACTTTTCTACTAAAAGAACATTTAGTCCTTTTTTTGCTAAGCTTCTAGATGTTTGTCCTCCTGCAGGACCTCCTCCAATTACAACTACATCATATTGTTCTGTTTGCAAAGTCTTAAGTTTAAGGTTGCGCAAATCTATAAATAAAAAAAGAACCTATAAAGGCTCTTTTTAAAAGTTAAGTGGTTTTTTACATTTTAACAATTACAAACTCGGTTCTTCTATTTGCTTGATGTTGTTCTTTAGAACATTTTACGCGATTTGTATGCTTGTCGTTATCTACACAATTATTTACCAATCTTGTTTCTCCAAAGCCTTTTCCAGAAATTCTACTAGGGCTAATGCCTTTTTCGATAATATAAGCTACAGAAGATTTTGCTCTTCTGTCGGATAAAGCTTCGTTATAACTTGCTTTACCTCTAGCATCTGTGTGTGAACTAGATCTAATTACTAGTTTTGGATATTTTTTCATAATACTAACAATATGATTTAATTCTACTGCGGCATCTGGCCTGATGTTCGCTTTATTATAATCGAAATAAATAGGCTTTATTTTAATGATTAGTTCTCCTCTTTCGTTATATGAAAAATCTGATATAATGTCTAAGGCAAAAATTAAATCGAGTTGCAATTCTTTATTTTTTGTGGTTACAAAAGAGGCTGTATCTGGCTCGTAATATTCTTTGGTCGCATTTAATGTATATTGTTGATTGCATGGTAATGTAAATGTAAACATTGCTTTTGCATTTGCATATGCTTCTTTAACAACCATCCCTTTTGCATTTTTTAAAACTAATTTTGCTCCTGGCAATGGGTTTTTAAATTTCTTGTCTTGTACAACTCCAGATACTACTTGCATACATGGTGGTTTTACAACAATTGCTTCTGGTTTTTCTAATTCTACAACTGCGTAAATGTCATCATCGCCAACCCCTCCTTCTCGGTTAGAAGATAAATAACCTGTTTTGGTTATTGGATTTATCGAAAATGCAAAATCGTCTAATGGCGAATTTACAGGGGCTTTTAAATTTACGGGTGTTTTGTATTCTCCTTTTTCTTTTCTGGTTGCAAATACGTCTAAGGCTCCTATACCAAAATGGCCATCTGAAGAAAAATACAATACGTCTTCGTCTGAAATAAATGGAAACATTTCTCTACCCTCTGTATTTACTTCTGAACCTAAATTTTGTGGTGTACCAAAAGAGCCATCAGCATTTATAGCGACTTCATAAATATCTGTTTCTCCAATACTTCCTGGCATGTCTGACACAAAGTATAACTTCTTACCATCTTTACTAACTGATGGATGTCCTGTTGAATATTCGTCACTATTAAAAGGAAGCTCTTGTACGTTTGTCCATTTATTATATACCCAAACAGCTTTATAAATTTTTAGATTGTTGTATCCTTTTTTATCATTTTTATAAACTCCATTATTGTAGTTATTTCTTGTAAAGTACATGGTTTGCCTGTCTGGAGAAAAAGTTACAGAAGATTCGTGATATTTAGAGTTTACTTCGTCTGTAAACATGGGTCTTACCTGAGAATTATCGCCTTCTGTAGTTGTTATTTTTTCTTTAAGAACTTTGTAAATATCTAAGAAGTTTTTGTTGTTTCTTGTGTGGCTTCTTTTTACAAATACGTTTCCTTTTCTTGGCGAAGAAAATAAAATGGTGTTTCCGTAATCTGTAACTCCAAAGTCGGAATTTACCGTATTTATACTTCTTAAATTACTAACGGTATAGTTTGGCTTACCATTTTTAAGTTCGTTTAAAGTGACTTCGTGATTTGTAAAATGAACTCCTCTTGAATCTTTCTTTTTTGCTTCGTGAAATTTTTTCATCCAAGCATCAGATTCGTTAAAATTTCTTGTGGCTCTTAACGCTTGTGCATATCTAAAAATATGTTCTGGTTTTTGTGTTGGAAAGTTCGCAAACAACTTGCTATAAGCATTTGATGCTTCTTGCATTTTTACGTTAAAATAATAACTGTCTCCTAATCTTTTTAGAACGTGTTCTGTAGCATTATCTTCTGCAAGCTTCTTATATTCTTCTGCAGCTAATGCGTAAGATAAATTTTCGAAATGGACGTCTGCTTTTTTCGTTTCTTTAGTTTGCCCAAATATGGTTAAAGAACTGAATAAAAGTACGATTGTAATTTGTATTGTTTTTTTCATAATTGTTTTGTTAACTAAAAGAATCTTGGCGATTTAATTTTGTTTCTTTCAAAATCGAAATTAAATAGTACAAATATCTCATGTGACCCTGAATTGAAATTTCCTAGGTTTGTTAAGGTATAATCGTAAGCATAGCCTATTCTTAGTGTGTTTGAGGCTCTTACGTTTATTAATGCGGAAACAGATTCGTCTAATCTATAAGAAAGACCAAATTCTAATTTATCGTATAATAAAACGTTTCCAGAAAAATCTATTGATAATGGAGATCCTTCTGCTGCTTTTATCATTGTTGATGGCTTTAACTTTACATCATTTGATAAATCGAATACATAACCAGAAGTAAAGAAAAAGTGCTTTGTTTCTGATGCTCTTGATATTTGTCCTCCTTTTTTATCAAAATGAAAAGTTTTTAACAAATTTGGAACAGACAGACCTGCATAAAACTTATCTGTATAATAAAATGCACCTGCACCAATGTTTGGCATTATTTTATTTGCATTTTGATTTACAAAAGCTTGGTCCTCACCATTTACCTTTCTTAAACAAGGTAAACAAATATTAAAAAACGTAAAACCTGCTTTTAAACCTAATGCTAGATTTGCATTTTGACCCACTTTTAATGTATATGAAAAGTCTCCATAAACGTTTTGTTCTTGTACTGGTCCAATTTCATCTACAATAACAGATAGACCTAACCCAACATTTTTACCTACTGGAGAGTTAACACCCATTGTAAGTGTTCTTGGGGCTCCATCTATACCTACCCATTGAGATCTACCTAATAAATTAATACTTAAAACATCATATGACCCAGCATAAGCTGGGTTTATGATATTCATATTATACATATATTGTGTGTATTGTGGGTCTTGTTGCGCTTTTGCAGAAACAGTAAAGAATATAACTGCAAGTATTGCTATAAATTTTTTCATCTTTTTTGCCTTTATCTTTATTATCTGTTTAAATATACCCATCCTGTTATTGGTTTTCTTGATCCATCGTTAAAATATATGATGTAGTAATAGGTTCCTACTGGTACTGGTTTGCTATCGTTTAACGTTAATCTTCCTGTTGAATAACCATTCCACCAATCTGGACTTGTTTTACCTTTGTTTTCGTAATCATATACTTGATTCCCCCATCTGTTATAAATCTCTAACTTAAAGTTAGGGTATTTAGATAATGCTGGAATTACAAAAGTATCGTTAACACCATCGCCATTTGGAGAGAATGCATTTGGAATTAAGTCGCAATTCGTAATGTCTAAGTGGTCTGGAATATTATCTGTATCGCAGTCTAACATAAACTCGTCTTTTGTAAGTACTCCATCTCCATCATCATCTATATCTTGGAAATCTCTCTTACCATCGCCATCTGTATCTCTAATATTGTAGTTAATAGTTCCACTGTCTTTAGATGTTTCTAAATTATCGAACAATCCGTTCGCTCCAGATTCTGTGTCTGAACCATCAATAACTCCATCGCTATCTGCATCTGGTGCTCCTGAACCTGATTCTTGAAGGTCTGTAATACCATCGCCATCTGAATCTAAATCTAAATGATCTGGAATGCCATCGTTATCTGTATCTAACGTATTGTCTCCTCCGTTTTCAACTACATCTGGAATACCGTCGTTATCGTCGTCTAAATCTATAGTATCTGGAACTCCATCGCCATCTGTATCATCATTATCTAAATAATCTGGAATGCCATCATTATCTTCATCATCATCTGTGAAACTTCCATTGTTATTATTGTCTTCGTCTTTGGTATTTATTCCATCGCCATCGTCGTCTATATCTAGATAATTTGGAATGCCATCGTTATCTGTATCATCATCTTCAGGGTTTCCATTAACAACATCTACGTCTTCGTTTTCTGTTAAAACTCCATCTCCATCATCGTCTGTATCTAGATAGTTTGGAATACCGTCGTTATCTGTATCATCGTCTCTAGGGTCTCCATTTACATTTACAACATCTTCGAATTCTGTTGGAACTCCATCTCCATCATCATCTGTATCTTGGAAATCTGGTGTCCCATCATTATCTGTATCCATTGGAGTGTAATTTATAGAACCACTTTCTGGTGTGTCTTCTACTCCATCAAATAATCCGTTTGGACCTGAACCTGTGTCTGCACCATCGATAACACCATCGTTATCTTGGTCTAATGCTCCACTTCCAGACTCGATAACATCGTTTACACCATCGCCATCTGAATCTACATCTAAATGATCTGGAATGCCATCGCCATCTGTATCTCTATTTGGATCTCCATTTTGTTCTACAAGGTCTGGAATACCATCGTTATCGTCATCTAAATCTACTGCGTCTGGAATACCATCGCCATCGCTATCTCCTGCAACTGTAATTGTAACTGTCGCTGTTTTACATACTGCAGGGGTTACTGCTGTATTACAAACTGTATAATCTACAGTTACTGTTGTGCCTTCTTCACCTGATATTGGAATGTAGGTCATTTCTCCTGTTAACGGATTGAAGCTTACAAAACCTCTTGCGGTTCCTGTTCCTGCATCTGTAATTGTAATGTTTGGTCCTGGCTCGTAATCGTCATTCGTTAAAACGTTTACAACTCCTGGTGTTTCTACTGTTACAGTTAATACATCTCCATTTACTGTTGGTACTAATGGGTTTGGATCGTCTCCATCTAAAGTTCCATCATTATCGTCATCTGGATCTGTTACGTCTGGATCTCCATCACCATCGTTATCTGGCTGAACTGTGATCGTTACAGTGGCTGTTTTACATACTGCAGGGGTTACTGCTGTATTACAAACTGTATAATCTACAGTTACTGTTGTGCCTTCTTCGCCTGCTGCTGGGGTGTACGTCATTTCTCCTGTTGATGGATCGAATGTTACAACTCCTGTAGCAGTTCCTGTTCCTGCATCTGTAATTGTGGTGTTTGCTCCTGGCTCGTAATCGTCATTCGTTAAAACGTTTACAACTCCTGGAACTCCTTCTACAACGGTTAATACATCTCCAATTACTGTTGGTACTAATGGGTTTGGATCGTCTCCATCTAAAGTTCCATCATTATCGTCATCTGGGTCTTCGCTATCTGGAATTCCATCATTATCTGTATCTAAAGGATCTAAATAGTCTGGTGTACCATCGTTGTTATCATCATCATCTGTAAAGTCTCCATTATTGTTGTTGTCTTCATCTTTTGTTGGAACGCCATCATTATCATCATCTGTATCTAAATAGTTTGGAATACCGTCGTTATCTGTATCATCGTCTCTAGGGTCTCCATTTACATTTACAACATCTTCGAATTCTGTTGGAACTCCATCGCCATCATCGTCTATGTCTTGGAAATCTGGTGTGCCATCATTATCTGTATCCATTGGAGTGTAATTTATAGAACCACTTTCTGGTGTGTCTTCTACTCCATCAAATAATCCGTTTGGACCTGAACCTGTGTCTGCACCATCGATAACACCATCGTTATCTTGGTCTAATGCTCCACTTCCAGACTCGATAACATCGTTTACACCATCGCCATCTGAATCTACATCTAAATGATCTGGAATGCCATCGCCATCTGTATCTCTATTTGGATCTCCATTTTGTTCTACAAGGTCTGGAATACCATCGTTATCGTCATCTAAATCTACTGCGTCTGGAATACCATCGCCATCGCTATCTCCTGCAACTGTAATTGTAACTGTCGCTGTTTTACATACTGCAGGGGTTACTGCTGTATTACAAACTGTATAATCTACAGTTACTGTTGTGCCTTCTTCGCCTGCTGCTGGGGTGTACGTCATTTCTCCTGTTGATGGATTGAATGTTACAACTCCTGTAGCAGTTCCTGTTCCTGCATCTGTAATTGTGGTGTTTGCTCCTGGCTCGTAATCGTCATTCGCTAAAACGTTTACAACTCCTGGAACTCCTTCTACAACGGTTAATACATCTCCAATTACTGTTGGTACTAATGGATTATCAGTATCTGTAATGTCTGGATTGCCATCGTTATCATCGTCTGGATCTGTTACGTCTGGATCTCCATCACCATCGTTGTCTGGCTGAACTGTGATCGTTACAGTGGCTGTTTTACATACTGCAGGGGTTACTGCTGTATTACAAACTGTATAATCTACAGTTATTGTTGTGCCTTCTTCGCCTGCTGCTGGGGTGTACGTCATTTCTCCTGTTGATGGATCGAATGTTACAACTCCTGTAGCAGTTCCTGTTCCTGCATCTGTAATTGTGGTGTTTGCTCCTGGCTCGTAATCGTCATTCGTTAAAACGTTTACAACTCCTGGAACTCCTTCTACAACGGTTAATACATCTCCAATTACTATTGGTACTAATGGGTTTGGATCGTCTCCATCTAAAGTTCCATCATTATCGTCATCTGGGTCTTCGCTATCTGGAATTCCATCATTATCTGTATCTAAAGGATCTAAATAGTCTGGTGTACCATCGTTGTTATCATCATCATCTGTAAAATCTCCATTATTGTTGTTGTCTTCATCTTTTGTTGGAACGCCATCATTATCATCATCTGTATCTAAATAGTTTGGAATACCATCGTTGTCTGTATCATCATCTTGAGGATCTCCATTAACATTTACAACGTCTTCTTCTGCAGTTGGAACGCCATCGCCATCATCGTCTATGTCTTGGAAGTCTGGTGTGCCATCTTTGTCTGTATCCTTTGGAGAGTCTTTTGTTGCTCCACTTTCTGGTGTTGTTTCAATTAAATCGAATAAACCATTTGGACCTGAACCAGTATCTGAACCATCGATTATACCATCATTATTTAAATCTGTTTGACCGAAACCTGATTCTGTTAGGTCATTTACGCCATCGCCATCTGAATCTACATCTAAATGATCTGGAATGCCATCGCCATCTGTATCTCTGTTAGGGTTTCCATTTTGTTCTACTGTGTCTGGAATACCATCGTTATCGTCGTCTAAATCTACAGAATCTGGAACGCCATCACCATCATTATCTTTAATTTCTCTGAAGTCAACTTCTGGGTTGCTTGGATTGTCTAAATTAGGTAAATCTGATGCGCCTCCATTTTGATCGTCGTTTACATCGAATAAAGTTCCGATTGTTGGCACATCATCGTATGCATCTAATAAACCATCTCTATCTGCGTCGTTATTTGCTGTTGATTTTACAAAACCTGCTTCTTTAGTATCATCAATTCCGTCATTATCTGAATCTGTATCTAAATAATCTGGTATTTTGTCTCCATCTGTATCTACGGTTGATAATCCGCTAATTACAGCATTATCATCATAAGCGTCTAATAAACCGTCGTTATCTGAATCTACAATACCAACGTTTGGCGCGATATACCCTGAACCTGTTACTTGTGCTTCTACGTTATCTGGAATACCATCGTTATCTGAATCGATATCTTTATCGTCTGATTTGCCATCTCCATCGCTATCAATTCCATCATTTACTGTAAATACTGGGAATGTTCCAGGACCTGAAGGCAATGATACGCCATTGGTTTGTGATGCTGTTGCAGATGTTGTGTTAGAAGCATCAAATAAACCATTGATGGCACATCCCGAAAATAATACTGATCCTAAATTGGTATTCGAAGTTGCAGATAATAATTCTGCAGAGAAACGAATATTAAATGAAGCTGAGTTGTAATACCCAAAGAATGTTGCCAATCTTGGAGATAAATCTACTCCTGAATAGGTGTCATCTGGTCCTTGGAAGGTAACTAAACCTGTGGCAGGGTTGTCTGTAACATTTAGTAATGTTTCGTTATCTACTGCATACAAACCTGGTCTTGATAAAATTACAGATTCTCTTGCATTTGCGCCATCTATATCGTAAATAACTCCACTAAATCTGCTAATATTATATAACGTGTTGGTGTTGTCGTTTACTAAAATAACTTTAAATGCCATTTCTGCTTTATTACCTGTTGGTGTTGGCACTGTGTATTCTGGCTGCCATGCATCTGGATTACCGGTTGTAGAGTTATCAATAGAGATTAAAGATGCTCCTCCTTGGATGTCTGTAATTTCGACAATTGCATCTAAAATACCTCCTGTACCTCCAAAGCCTGTTACATCTATTACATTTTCGAAACGGTATTTTGCTCCTACTGAACCTGAGCCTGATACTCCTGTTCCTGCGATATAAATTGGGTTTCTAAAACTTACATTCGGTAAAATACAATTTGGATCGTTTGCATTTGCTGATGGTTCGAAACCTAACGATTCTACTACGTCTATAATACCATCGTTATCGTCATCAATATCAATATCATCTGTAATACCATCTCCATCTGTATCTACTAATACTCCAAATGTTACTTTATCTCTAAAATCTACTTCTGCAGTTCCTGGGTCTTGATCGTTAGGGAATGCTGTTACATCTTGGTTGTTATTTGATGGACCGTTTGGATCTGTTGAGCCTCCTGAATTTAAATCAAATGCATCATCTAAACCATCGTTATCTGTATCTACTCCTGTAAATACTTTACCTGGTTCTGCTACATTATCGCCATCTGTATCATAAGCTTCAACAGTGTCTAATACTCCATCTCCATCAGAATCTGTATCTGTATAATCTGGTGTATCTGTACCATCTGTATTTACAGGGTTGCGAATTGGAATACCAGAGCCTGGCATTGTTTCGTAAACATCTGCTAATCCGTTTCCATCTGTATCTACTCCTGGTGCGATGTATCCTGAGGTTGTTTGCCACTCGATATTATCTACAATTCCGTCGTTATCAGCATCAATATCTAAATAGTTAGGTATTGTATCTGAATCTGAATTTGCTGGAGTACTTATTGGTGTTCCTGTTACAGAACCACAAGGTGTACAATCTGCATCGTAAGCATCGTCTATACCATCTTTGTCTGTATCTACTCCTGAAGGAGCTATGTAATTTGCTGGATCTTGGCCTTCGATATTATCTATAATTCCGTCGTTATCTGAATCGATATCTTGATAGTTTGGTACCCCATCTCCATCTGTATCTGGCGTGGTTAATGGTGTCGTTGCAATGTTATCATCTAAACCATCGTTGTTGGTGTCTGTAAAATTATCAACTTTACCATCTCCATCTGTATCTGTACCACCACCTTCTACTATATCTGGAATGCCATCATTATCTCCATCAAGATCGAATTGATCTATAATACCATCTCCATCTGAATCGTATTTATCGTCTATGCCATCGTTATTATCATCTTTAGTGATGTTGTCTGTGTCTTTGTAATCTGGAATGCCATCGTTATCTGTATCTTTTAAAGAATCGTCTCCTCCATTTTCTACGGTATCTGGAACACCATCATTATCATCATCTAAATCTACAATATCTATGATGCCATCTCCATCGTTATCTGATTGAACAGTAATAGTAACTTTAGCTATATTAGAATTTAAGCCTGCATCGTCTTTTATTGTGTAGTTGATTTCTGCAACTCCTGTAAATGTTGCTTCTGGAGTAAATGTTACATTACCAGCAGTATCTACTGTGTATGTTCCTTGTCCTGAAACTACTAATAGTGTTGTTGAATCTCCTGTATTTGCAGGATTGTTTGGATCTATTAATACAATTGTTGATGGATTTACTGTTCCATCTGTATCTGTATCATTTCCTCCAATTGTTGCAACTGTAACTGGTGTATTTTGAACAGTTGTTTCGCTATCATCTACTGCAACTGGTGCATCATTTTGACCGGTAACTGTAATATCTAAAGTGGTGCTCGAATTGTTAATTCCATCTGAAACTGTGTAAGTAACTTGAGGTACAGAACCTACATAGTCTAAGGCTGGTGTGTAGGTATAACTACCATCTGCATTTATTACTAAAGTTCCTTCTGCAATTGTTGCTGTTGTACCTGCTGGGTAATCTGTTCCGTTAATTGTAAATTCTAACACAGTTAATAGAGTACCTTCTACATCTGAATCGTTTGTTAAAACTCCGTTTGCAGATGATACTGTTAATGGAGTATCTTCTGTTGTTGAGTTTACATCTGCCACTACATTTGGTGCATCGTTTACTGGTGTAACTGTAATGCTAATTTTCGCAGGTGTCTCCGATACTAATCCGTCGTTATCTTCTACAGTATAATTTACATCTGCAGATCCATTAAAGTTTGGTTCTGGTGTAAATGTTACATTTCCTAAATTATCTACTGTATAAGTCCCCACACCTGATATAACTAGTGGTGTAGAAGAGTTTCCTGTATTTGCAGGATTATTTGGATCAATTAAAACTACTGTTGAAGGATCTACAGTATTATCGTCAGTATCATTTCCTGTAATTGTAGGAATTGTTACAGGTGTGTCTTCTAAAGTTGTAGCTGAGTCATTTACTGCAACTGGAGCGTCATTAACTCCTGTTACAGTAATGTCTAAGGTACTTGTTACATTTTCTACACCGTCTGTAACTGTATAGGTTACTTGTGGTACAGGTCCAACATAATCCATTGCTGGGTTAAATGTATAACTACCATCTCCATTTACAGTTAAAGCACCTTCTGTTAAGGTAATTGTTGTTCCTGCAGTGTTTGTAATTCCATTTACAACAAATTGAGTTAATGTTAATGGAGTTCCATCTGCATCTGTATCGTTATTAATTAAACCATTTGTCGCAGAAACACTTAGTTGTGTGTCTTCTGGTGTTGTATTTGTATCTGGAAGCGCAACTGGTGCATCGTTTACTCCTGAAACTGTTATTGTTAATGTGCTTGATGCGGGTGCTGTTCCTGTACCGTCTGAAATTGTATAGTTAACAACTGGCACTGAACCGTTATAATTTGCTGTAGGTACATATGTATAACTACCATCTGCATTTATTGTAATTGTACCTTCTGCAATTGTTGCAGTATCTCCTGCATTGTAACTTGTTCCGTTTATTTGGAATTTAGTTACTGTTAAGGTTTCTCCCGGATTTGCATCTGTATCGTTATTTAACAATCCGTTGGAAGCTGCTACCGTTAACGTTACGTCTTCTGATGTAAATCTTACATCTGGATTTGCTACTGGAGGTAATAACGATTTTGGAACTTTCACAGAAACTGTTGCTGTATCACATAATCCATTACCATCGCAAACTTGATATACAAATACATCTGTACCTGTGTTAAAGCCTGGGTTTGGAGTATAAGTAATTGTGCCATCTGGGTTTATTGTAACTGTTCCATTTGCTGGTGGTGTTACAATGTTGGCAATTGTTAGTGTATCTCCATCTAAATCCATATCATTTGGTAACACAGGAATAATTACTGAAACTCCTGGGTCTGTAGATGAAATATCGTCTGTTGCTACTGGTGCATCGTTTATTGGGGTTACTGTAATATCTAATGTACTATTTGCTGTATTTGTTCCATCACTTAAAGTATAGGATACTGTTGGTACAGTTCCATTATAATTTGTAGCTGGTGTAAACGTGTAGCTACCATTAGAATTTATTACTAAAGAACCTTCTGCTAAACTAACCGTATTTCCAGCGACATAGGTTGTTCCACCAACTGTAAAACTTGTAACAGTTAACGAATTATTTTCTGGATCTGAATCGTTGTTTAACAATCCGTTTGCTGCATTTACAGTAATTGCTACATCTTCTGGTGTAGTGTTTGTATCTGCAGCTGCAACTGGCACATCGTTTACTGGGGTAACAGTAATGTTTAAGGTGCTTGTTGTTGTATCTGTTCCATCGCTTACTGTATAAGTTACTGTTGGTACAGCTCCGTTAAAGTTTGCTGCTGGTGCAAATACATAACTACCATTCGATTGTATTGTTAATACTCCTTCTGTTAAATTGATTGGAGTTCCCACTGTTGCTAGACTTCCATTTACCATTAATGCTGTAACTGTTAAAGCATCATTTTCAATATCTGAATCGTTGGCTAAAATACCAT
This sequence comes from Polaribacter batillariae, assembly GCF_017498485.1. NCBI lineage: Bacteria > Pseudomonadati > Bacteroidota > Flavobacteriia > Flavobacteriales > Flavobacteriaceae > Polaribacter > Polaribacter batillariae. Next base: position 1,747,020 of record NZ_CP071795.1, read on the forward strand.
TTGCTTCAGATACGGTTAATACTGTATCTTCATTTGTAGTATTTTTATCTGCTACTGCTACTGGTGGATCGTTTACTGGCACTACAGCAATAGTTAAAGATGCTGGAGTGGTTGCTGTACCATCAGAAACATTATAGGTTATTGGAGGTACTGGACCAAAGTAATTTAATGCTGGTGTAAATGTATAACTACCATCTGTATTAATTTTTAAGGTTCCTTCTGTTAAATTCGCAGATTCGCCAGCATTGTATGTATTGCCATCGACCACATATGTCGAGATAGATAAAGCATCTCCATCTGTATCTGAATCATTAATTAACAATCCAGATGCTGCAGGTTCATTGTAAGGTGTGTCTTCAAAAATTAAGTTTGTAGTTGTTTCATCTGCAACAATAGGTGCATCATTTACATCTGTTACTGTAATTCCGATGGTTGCAACATTAGAGGTTAATGGTGTTGTTGGGTCGTTATCTTGTACTGTGTAATTTACATTTGCTGGGCCATTGTAATTATCTGCTGGGTCAAAGGTTACGTTTCCTAAATTATCTACGGAATAAGTTCCAACTCCAGTAATTACTAATGATGTTGTAGAGTTTCCGGTATTAGCAGAATTGCTAGGGTCTATTAAAGTTACAGTGGCTGGATTTATTGCGCCATCGTCTGTATCATTTCCTCCAATAGTTGCTACGACTAAATCTGTATCTTCGTTTGTTGTGTTTCCTAAATCATCTACTGCTACTGGCGCATCGTTTACGCTGGTTACTGAAATGTCTAATTCTCCTGCAACTGTATCTGTTCCATCTGTAACATTATAAATTACTGTTGGAATTACTCCATTAAAGTTTGTGTTTGGAGTAAATATATAGCTACCATCTGAGTTGATTTTTAAGGTGCCATCATTTAAAACTGCTGTGTCTCCTACATTATAAGTAGTTCCTTCTGCTACAAATGTTGAAATTGTTAATGGATCTCCATCTAAATCTGTATCGTTATTTAGCAATCCATCTGTACTTACTCCAGAAACTACCAACTGTGTATCTTCTGGTGTTGAATTTGTTTCGTTTTGTACTACTGGAATATCATTTACAGAAGTTACTGTAATTCCGATGGTTGCAACATTAGAGGTTAATGGTGTTGTTGGGTCGTTATCTTGTATTGTATAATTTACATTTGCTGGTCCATTGTAATTATCTACTGGGTCAAATGTTACGTTTCCTAAATTATCTACGGTATAAGTTCCAACTCCAGTAATTACTAATGATGTTGTAGAGTTTCCGGTATTAGCAGGATTGCTAGGGTCTATTAAAGTTACAGTGGCTGGATTTATTGCGCCATCGTCTGTATCATTTCCTCCAATAGTTGCTACGATTAAATCTGTATCTTCATTTGTTGTGTTTCCTAAATCATTTACTGCTACTGGTGCATCGTTTATTGGTGTTACTGTAATGTCTAAGGTTGCAGCAATTGGTGTTACAATATTGCCATCTGTAACATTATAAGCTATTTGAGGCACTGTTCCATTAAAATTAGCTACTGGTGTAAATATATATCCTCCATCTGCTAATACTTTTAATGTTCCTTCTGTTAACATTGCTGTAGTTCCTGCATTATATACAGTAGCATCTCCATCTATCGTAAAAGTTGAAATTGTTAATGGATCTCCATCTAAATCTGTATCGTTATTTAGCAATCCATCTGTACTTGCTCCAGAAACTACCAACTGTGTATCTTCTGGTGTTGAATTTGTTTCGTTTTGTACTACTGGAATATCATTTACAGAAGTTACTGTAATTCCGATGGTTGCAACATTAGAGGTTAATGGTGTTGTTGGGTCGTTATCTTGTACTGTGTAATTTACATTTGCTGGGCCATTGTAATTATCTACTGGGTCAAAGGTTACGTTTCCTAAATTATCTACGGTATAAGTTCCAACTCCAGTAATTACTAATGATGTTGTAGAGTTTCCGGTATTAGCAGGATTGCTAGGATCTATTAAAGTTACAGTGGCTGGATTTATTGCATCATCGTCTGTATCATTTCCTCCAATAGTTGCTACGACTAAATCTGTATCTTCGTTTGTTGTGTTTCCTAAATCATCTACTGCTACTGGCGCATCGTTTACGCTGGTTACTGAAATGTCTAAAGTGCTTGTAACCGTATCTATTGTTCCATCTGTAATTGTGTAAGTTACTTGTGGTAGGTTTGCTGTTGAATTTGGTGTAGGCACAAATTTGTAACTACCATCAGAATTTATTGTTAATGAGCCTTCTGGTAAATTAACTGCAACCCCAACTGCATACGTTGTTCCATTAATAGTAAATTCTTTTACTGAAAGTATATCTCCATCTATATCTGTATCGTTATCTAACAATCCGTCTGCAGCACTAACCGTTAGTGTTGTGTCTTCTAAAGTTGTTTTTACATCTGGATTTGCTACTGGTGCATCGTTAATTGGATTTACTGTAATTGTTAATGTACTGCTTGCATTTGGTGTTCCTTGACCATCTGTAATTGTATAGTTTACTGCTGGTACAACTCCATTAAAGTTTGGCGTTGGTACAAAAACATATCCACCACCTGCATTAATTGTTAAATCTCCCTCTGGAAGATTTGCAGTTGCTCCTGCAGCATACGTTGTTCCTCCTGCTACAAATTGAGTTACAGTTAGAGGATTTAAATTTGCATCTGTATCATTTTTAATTAAACTTTTTGCGGCTCCATCTGCAACTGTTAAAGTTACTTCTTCGTCTGTTATGTTTGTATCTGGATTTGCTACTGGAGAAAATGCAGATTGTGGTACTGTAATTGTTACTACTGCAGTATCTGTTCCTCCATTTCCATCGGAAATTTCGTATGTAAATGTATCTGTTCCATTGTTGAATCCTGCTTGAGGTGTATAGGTTACAACATCATCGGAAGTATCTCCTGGAGTTCCATTATCAAAAATAACAGCAGTACCTTTTGTAGGACCAACTGTAATTGCAGTAATAGATAATGTATCTCCGTCTAAGTCTGAATCGTTTGTTAATACTGGTATATTTACTGCAACATTAGGGTCTGTAGATGAAGTATCGTCAATCGCTACTGGGTTATCGTTAACTGGACTTACCGTAATTTTTAATGTGCTATTTGCTGTGTTAACGCCATCTGTTGCTGTGTATGTAACCGTTGGTACGGCTCCATTAAAGTTTAATGCTGGAGTATAATCGTAACTACCATCTGCATTTAATTGAATCGTTCCAGAAGGAATTGTTGCTGTTTGACCTGCATTATAAGTTGTTCCTCCAACTGTAAATTTAGATACGGTAACTGCATCTCCATCTATATCTATATCATTGGCTAAAACTCCAGATGCTGCATTTACTGATAATGCAGTGTCTTCTGGTGTTGTATTTGTATCTGCCACTAATGTTGGTGTATCGTTAGTTGGTGTTACTGTAATAATTAATGTTGATGTTGCAACATCAATTGTTCCGTCGGAAACTGTATATGTAACTGTTGGTACGGTTCCATTAAAGTTTGCTGCTGGTGCAAATACGTAACCACCATCTGTATTAATTGTAATTGTTCCTTCTGTAATTGTAATAGGGTTTCCTGCAGTAACAGTTGTTCCTCCTACTTCGAATTGCGATACTGTAATTGAATTACCATCTATATCTGAATCGTTCTTTAAAACTCCATTTGCTCCTGTAACTGTTAATGTTACATCTTCTAGGGTTGTATTTGTATCTGCTACTGCAGTTGGGGCATCATTAATAGGGTTTATCGTAAGTGTTAATGTGCTATTTGCAGTATTAGAACCATCTGAAATTGTATAGTTTACAACTGGTACTGCTCCATTATAGTTTAATGCTGGGGTAAATGAATAACTACCATCTGCATTTACTTTTATAACACCTTCTGCAATTGTTGCAGATGTTCCTGCTGTATAAACTGTTCCGTTGATTGTAAACCTGGTTACTGAAATTGCATCTCCTTCTGGATCTGAATCGTTGTTTAATAATCCGCTTGCGGCAGCAACATTTAATGCGACATCTTCGTCTGTAGAATTTGTATCTGCTACTGCTACTGGAACGTCGTTAACTGGTGTTACGTTAATATTTAATGTTGTAGATGCTGTTAAAATACCATCTGTAATTGTATAGGTTACTTGTGGAATGTTTCCATTAAAATTTGGTGCTGGAACGTAAGTATAACCTCCATTTGAATCTAGTTTGATAGTTCCTGCTGCTGTTGTAGCTGTTTCTCCTGCCAAATAAGAAGTTCCGTCAACTGTAAATCCTGAAACATTAATCGCATCTCCATCTATATCCGAGTCATTTTTAAGAACTCCGTTTGCTGGTGCAACTGTTAATGTTACATCTTCTGTAGTTGTGTTTGTATCTGCAACTGCTGTTGGGGCATCATTAACGGTATTTACAGTTAATCTTAAGGTGCTGTTAGTTGTACTTGTACCATCTGTTATGGTATAATTAATTACAGGAACTGGTCCATTATAATTGGTGGCTGGTATGAATGTGTAACTACCATCAGAATTAATTTTTACAACTCCTTCTGCAATTGTTGCTGGGGTTCCTGCTGTAAATGTATTTCCGCCCACTGTAAATTGTGTTACTGTTAATGGATCGTTTTCAGGATCTGTATCATTCTTTAATAATCCATTAGCTGCTGTTACATCTAATTGTGTGTCTTCGTTTGTAGCATTTGTATCTGTTAATGCTACTGGCGAATCGTTTACTGGTGTTACATTAATATTTAATGTAGATGTTGCAGTATCTGTACCATCTGTTGCTGTGTAAGTAACTTGTGGATACGCTCCATTAAAGTTTGGTGCTGGTGTAAATACATAACTACCATCTGCATTTAATCTTAAAGTACCTTCTGTTAAAGTTGCTGTAGTTCCTGCTGTAAAATCTGTACCGCCAACTGTAAATTTTGTTACAGAGATTGTATTGTTCTCTTTATCTGTATCATTTTTAAGAACTCCGTTTGCTGCGGCAACTGTTAGTTGTGTATCTTCTGTTGTTGTATTTGTGTCTGCAACTAAATCTGGTGCATCGTTTACTGGAGTTACCGTAATTTTTAAGGTTGTATTTGAGGTGTTTACACCATCTGAAACTGTGTAAGTAATCGTTGGAACAGTGCCATTAAAATTCGCTGCTGGTGTAAATGAATAACTACCATCTGAATTTAATTTGATTGAACCTTCTGTTAATGGTGCTGTATCTCCTGGATTATAGGTGGTTCCTCCAACAGTAAATTTAGTAACTGTTAAGGCATCCATATCTATATCGGAATCATTTTTAAGAACCCCGTTTGCAGTTGTTACTGTTAAGGTAACATCTTCTGCAACAGTATTTGTATCTGGAACTGCTGTTGGCGCATCGTTAATTGGATTTACCTTAATATCTAAGGTACTTGTTGTAGATAAATTACCATCTGAAACGGTGTAAGTAACTTGGGGTACATCTCCATTGAAATTTAAAGCTGGTTGAAAAGTATAACTACCATCTGCATTTATTTTTAAGGTTCCTTCTGTTAAAACTACATCTGTTCCAATAGTTCTGGTTGCACCATTTACAGTATAACCTGTAACCATTAACGGGTCGTTATCTACGTCTGAATCGTTTTTAAGAATTCCATTTGCTGCTGTAACTGTTAATAAAACATCTTCGTTTGTTGTATTTGTATCTGGGCTAGCAACTGGTCTATCGTTAACAGGATTTACTTTAATATCTAAAGTAGCTGTTGTCGTTGTTGTTCCATCTGAAACTGTGTATGTAACTTGTGGAAAATCTCCATTGAAATCTCCTGCTGGAGTAAATGTGTAACTACCATCTGATTTTACAACTAAAGTTCCTTCTGTAATTGTTACAGTAGTTCCTGCTGGATAAGAAGTTCCGCCAATAGTAATTTGAGTTACTGTTATTGGATTTCCATCTATATCTGAGTCGTTTTTAAGAACACCGTTTGCAGCTGTAACAGTTAAAGTAGCTCCTTCATTTACTGTATTTGTATCTGCTACTGCTACTGGAACATCGTTTGTTGGTGTAATTGTAATACCAATAGTTGCTTGGTTTGCTGAAGTTACTCCATCGTTATCTTTAATAGTATATTTAATATTTGCAGAACCATTAAAGTTTGCAACTGGAGTAAATACTACATCTCCATTTGCATTTACGGTGTACGTTCCTACTCCAGAAATTACTAATGGTGTATTAGAATCTCCAAAATTTGATGCATCATTAGGATCTATTAATCTTACTGTTGATGGATCTACTGTTCCATCGTCTGTATCGTTGGTTCCAATTGCTGCAATTGTTACAGGATTGTCTTCATTTGCAACATTTCCTAAATTATCTACTGCTACTGGTGGATCGTTAACTGGAGTGACTGAAAGATTTAAAGTCGCATCTACATCTATTGTTCCATCCGTCATTGTATAAGTTACTTCTGGTACATTTCCATTAAAATTTGTAGTGGGTGTAAAAGTGTAACTACCATCTGATAATAATGTAAATACTCCTTCTGTTAAAGTAACTGCTGTACCTGCTGGGTAAGTTGTCCCATTGATTTCGAACTCTTTAACGCTTATTGCTCCATCTAAATCTGAATCGTTCTTAAGAACACCATTTGCTGCTGTAACTATTAATTTAGTATCTTCTGGTGTTGTATTGGTATCTGCTACTGCTACTGGAGCATCGTTTGTTGGATTTACAGTAATATTTAATGTACTTGTATCGTTTGTTGTTAAACCAGAACTGTCTGTAACTGTGTAGGTGATTTCTGGAATTGCCCCATTAAAGTTTGCTACTGGAATAAATTCGTAACTACCATCTTCGTTAATTTTTATTGAACCAACATTTGGAATGCTTGTAACTGTACCAATTGTTTTTGTACCTGGAATTCCTGCAATTGTATAGTTTACTACTTTTAAAGGATCTAAGTTACCATCTGTATCGTTTTTAAGAATTCCATTTGCTGCTGTAACTGTTAAAGTTGTGTCTTCATTTACCGAATTTGTATCTGGGTTTGCAACTGGTGGAAAAGGCGAAATAGGCACTGTAACATTTACAACTGCTGTGTCTGTTCCTCCATTTCCATCAGAAATTTCATAAGTAAAGCTATCTGTACCATTATTAAATCCTGCATTTGGAGTATATTTTACTGTTCCATCTGCATTTATAGTTGCTGTTCCATTGGTTGGTTGCACAGTAATACTACTTACTGTAATGGTGTCGCCATCCAAATCATTGTCGTTTGTTAAAACAGGAATGTCTATAGCAACCCCTGGATCTGTACCAGCTATATCGTTTGTGGCAACTGGAGCATCGTTTACTGGGGTTACTGTAATGTTTAATTTCGCATTGTCGGTATTTGTGCCATCGCTTACTGTGTAGGTAATCTCTGGAACGGTGCCGTTAAAGTCTGCTACGGGTACAAAACTATAACTACCATCTGCATTTACTGTAATCGTTCCTACATTAGGTATGGCTCTTACTCCTGGTGTTGTTGGGCTTACTGGTACTGTTGTTCCGCCAACTACAAATTGAGTGATACTTAAAGTGTCGCCATCTACATCTGAATCGTTTGTATCAATCAATCCATTTGCTTTATCGACATTTAAAGGTTGGTCTTCATCTACAGAAGCCACATCATCTTCTGCTACTGGAGCATCGTTTTGTGGATTGATTGTGATCGTTAAGGTACTTGTTTCTGAGCTAGTTCCGTCTGTGGCTGTATAGGTAATTACTGGAACTGGCCCTACATAGTCTTTTGCGGGTGCGAAAACATAACCTCCATCTGCATTCATTTGGAAAGTTCCTACATTTGGTATCGTAACTGCTGGGTCGCCTGCATTGGTGCTGCCTGCAACTCCTGCAATGGTAAAGCTAGAAACGGTTAACGTTGTTCCTGCATCTACATCTGTATCATTTTGTAACACTCCATTGGCGCCTGTTACTGTTAAGGTAACATCTTCGTTTGTTGAATTCGTGTCTGCTACCAATACTGGAGCATCGTTTACTGGGGTTACTGTAATGTTTAATTTCGCATTGTCGGTATTTGTGCCATCGCTTACTGTGTAGGTAATCTCTGGAACGGTGCCGTTAAAGTCTGCTACGGGTACAAAACTATAACTACCATCTGCATTTACTGTAATCGTTCCTACATTAGGTATGGCTCTTACTCCTGGTGTTGTTGGGCTTACTGGTACTGTTGTTCCGCCAACTACAAATTGAGTGATACTTAAGGTGTCGCCATCTACATCTGAATCGTTTGTATCAATCAATCCATTTGCTTTATCGACATTTAAAGGTTGGTCTTCATCTACAGAAGCCACATCATCTTCTGCTACTGGAGCATCGTTTTGTGGATTGATTGTGATCGTTAAGGTACTTGTTTCTGAGGTAGTTCCGTCTGTGGCTGTATAGGTAATTACTGGAACTGGCCCTACATAGTCTTTTGCGGGTGCGAAAACATAACCTCCATCTGCATTCATTTGGAAAGTTCCTACATTTGGAATCGTAACTGCTGGGTCGCCTGCATTGGTGCTGCCTGCAACTCCTGCAATGGTAAAGCTAGAAACAGTTAACGTTGTTCCTGCATCTACATCTGTATCATTTTGTAACACTCCATTCGCACCTGTTACTGTTAAGGTAACATCTTCGTTTGTTGAATTCGTGTCTGCTACCAATACTGGAGCATCGTTTACTGGGGTTACTGTAATGTTTAAAGTTGAATTTACCGAATTTGTGCCATCGCTTACTGTGTAGGTAATCTCTGGAACGGTGCCGTTAAAGTCTGCTACGGGTACAAAACTATAACTACCATCTGCATTTACTGTAATCGTTCCTACATTAGGTATGGCTCTTACTCCTGGTGTTGTTGGGCTTACTGGTACTGTTGTTCCGCCAACTACAAATTGAGTGATACTTAAGGTGTCGCCATCTACATCTGAATCGTTTGTATCAATCAATCCATTTGCTTTATCGACATTTAAAGGCTGGTCTTCATCTACAGAAGCCACATCATCTTCTGCTACTGGAGCATCGTTTTGTGGATTGATTGTGATTGTTAAGGTACTTGTTTCTGAGGTAGTTCCGTCTGTGGCTGTATAGGTAATTACTGGAACTGGCCCTACATAGTCTTTTGCTGGTGCGAAAACATAACCTCCATCTGCATTCATTTGGAAAGTTCCTACATTTGGTATCGTAACTGCTGGGTCGCCTGCATTGGTGCTGCCTGCAACTCCTGCAATGGTAAAGCTAGAAACGGTTAACGTTGTTCCTGCATCTACATCTGTATCATTTTGTAACACTCCATTGGCGCCTGTTACTGTTAAGGTAACATCTTCGTTTGTTGAATTCGTGTCTGCTACCAATACTGGAGCATCGTTTACTGGGGTTACTGTAATGTTTAATTTCGCATTGTCGGTATTTGTGCCATCGCTTACTGTGTAGGTAATCTCTGGAACGGTGCCGTTAAAGTCTGCTACGGGTACAAAGCTATAACTACCATCTGCATTTACTGTAATCGTTCCTACATTAGGTATGGCTCTTACTCCTGGTGTTGTTGGGCTTACTGGTACTGTTGTTCCGCCAACTACAAATTGAGTGATACTTAAAGTGTCGCCATCTACATCTGAATCGTTTGTATCAATCAATCCATTTGCTTTATCGACATTTAAAGGTTGGTCTTCATCTACAGAAGCCACATCATCTTCTGCTACTGGAGCATCGTTTTGTGGATTGATTGTGATTGTTAAGGTACTTGTTTCTGAGGTAGTTCCGTCTGTGGCTGTATAGGTAATTACTGGAACTGGCCCTACATAGTCTTTTGCGGGTGCGAAAACATAACCTCCATCTGCATTCATTTGGAAAGTTCCTACATTTGGTATCGTAACTGCTGGGTCGCCTGCATTGGTGCTGCCTGCAACTCCTGCAATGGTAAAGCTAGAAACGGTTAACGTTGTTCCTGCATCTACATCTGTATCATTTTGTAACACTCCATTGGCGCCTGTTACTGTTAAGGTAACATCTTCGTTTGTTGAATTCGTGTCTGCTACCAATACTGGAGCATCGTTTACTGGGGTTACTGTAATGTTTAAAGTTGAATTTACCGAATTTGTGCCATCGCTTACTGTATAAGTCACTTGAGGTACTGCACCATTAAAATTTGCAGCTGGTACAAAAGCATAACTACCATCTGTGTTTATGGTTAATGTTCCTGTTCCTGCAATTGTAGTGCTTCCTCCTGAAGTAGGGTTTACAGGAACTGTTGTTCCATTTACTACAAATTGAGTAATGCTTAGTGGGTTTGCATCTACATCGACATCATTATTTAATAACCCATCTACCGCTAATACATTTAGTGTAACATCTTCTGTTGTTGATCCAGAATCTGGCTGTGCAACTGGTGCATCGTTTACTGGAGTTACACTAATATCTAATGTAGCTTGGTTAGAAACCAAACCGTCATTGTCTTTTACGGTATATAAAATATCTGCAGCACCATTAAAGTTTTCTAAAGGTGTAAAAACAACTGTTCCTGCACCATTTACTGTATAAGTACCAACATTTGCTATTACTAAAGGTGTTCCTGATGTTCCTGTATTTGCAGGATTACTTGGATCAATTAAAATAATTGTTGTTGGATCTATGGTTCCATCTACATCTGTATCATTTGCTCCAATAGTCGTTAGTGTTTGAACTGCTCCTTCTAAACCTGTGGAAGAATCGTTATTTGCAACTGGTGCATCATTTACATCTGTAACAGCAATATCTATATTTGCTTCGTTTGAAATATTGTTATTACTATCTTTAATTGTATATTTTATATCTGCATCTCCATTGAAATTTAAAACGGGTGTAAAGGTTACATTTCCTAATGGATCTACTGTATATGTACCAACGTTTGCAATTACTAAAGGAGTTCCTGTTTTTCCTGTATTTGATGCATTATTTGGGTCTATTAATGTAATTGTTGATGCATCTGGAGTTGTGTCTTCTACATCTGTATCATTTGCTCCAATAGTACTTACTGTAATTGGAGTATCTTCATTTGTACTATTATTTAAATCATCTACTGCAACTGGTGGGTTATTATTAACGGTTAAAGTTGCTGATGGAGTTGAAGTGATAGTACAAGCATAATCTGTTTTAGAAATAATTACTTGATATTTATATCCGTTTTGTGCAGTTGTTAAGTTTGATATTGTTAACTCGTTTGTGGTTGCTCCTGCGTAATTGCCCCCATTTGTAATGTCTGTAAAAATGGTGCCACCATCTGTGCTTTCTTGCCATTGGAAAACTGTACCTGTAGAAACCACATTAAATGTAGCAGAACCTGCAATAAAGCCTGTTTGGTTTGATGGTTGTGTACTAATTACAACAGGGGTTCCTGCTGTAGTTACATTTGTATTTGTGCCTGAGTATGCTGTTGTAAAACCTGTTACTTTACCATCTGCTCCATACCCTGTACCTGCAACTTCTCCTGGTTTTGTTGTACTTACTATATGCCCAGCTTCTGTAACATCTGGACAAGAATCGTTATCTGAATCTGTATCTTGGTGATTTGGAATTCCATCTCCATCTGTATCGAAAGTGGTTACAATTCCGTTTGCATTTAAAGTACCAACGTCTGGGTCTTTGTAGTCTGGAGTTCCATCATTGTCTGAATCTGCATCTGGATTTACATTTCCAGGAGTTTCTGCAGTATCTAAAATTCCGTCATTATCATCATCTAAATCAATTGCATCTGCAATACCATCTTTGTCTGCATCTGCTATATCTCTAAAATCTACATCTCCACCCGAAGCAACGTCGTTGTCTTCATCTGGAGAATTATCTGCTTGCGTATTGTCTAAACTACCATTTACATCTACGTAATCATCTGCTGAGTCAAAACTATTGTCTAAACCGTTTATACCTACAGTATTATTGGTTGTACCATCTCCATCTGTATCTGCTGTTGCATTGCCAAATTCTACGATGTCTTTTATTAAATCGTTGTCGGAATCTAAGTCTAAGTAATCTGGATTGTCTGTACCATCTGTATTTACAGGGTTTAATGCTGTACCACCATTTGTAGTATCGTATGCATTATCTAAACCATCTTTGTCTGTATCTGAACCTGATGGCGCAATATAACCAGTTGTTGATTGTGCTTCTATGTTATCTGGAATGGTATCGTTATCTGAGTCTAAATCTAAATAGTTTGGATTGCTATCTGAATCTGAATTTACAGGAACTATTGGTGTACCTCCTAATGCTGTATTTACATTTCCATCTCTATCATCATAAGGGTCTAAGGCATCTGCTAAACCATCTGAATCTGAATCGTTTGCAGTACCTGCACCATATTCTCCATCACCATCTGGATCTATACCTCCTGCTTCTATAACATCTGCAATACCATCATTATCTGAATCTAAATCTAAGAAGTTTTTAATACCATCTAAATCTGTATCTGCATTTGTTAAATTAGAAGTTGTACTTGTACCTGCAGTAGTGGTATCTGGAGATACGTCTAAAGGAATTCCTAAAGAGTTTACTTTTGTGCTGTCTAAAACTCCTGTTTCTGGTTGTCCATTTCCATCTGGGTCATTGGTACCTCCTGCTTCTGTGTAATCTGTAATTCCATCTCCATCTGAATCTAAATCGAAATAATTTGGAATACCATCTCCATCTGAATCTGATGGGTTTGTTCTTGGATCGTTATCCATATCCAAGTTTAAGTCTTCATCTGTATCTAAAATTCCGTCATTATCATCATCTAAATCTACTGTATCGTTAATACCATCTCCATCATTATCTTGTGTAGAGGCTTCACGAAAATCTCTATCACCTCCTGTTGGATCTATATCTGGTTGTGAAGAAGGTGTTTGGTTACCATTGGTTCCATTATTTGCAGTTCCTGTTCCAGAAACTAAGTCAAAAATATCTGCTAAACCATCTCCATCTGCATCTACAAAATTTGCTGGGTCTATTATTCCATTATTATCTACATCTAAAATAGCATCAATTGAGTCGTCTATATTATTTTCTGAAATATCTAAAATTCCATCATTTTCTGAATCTGTATCTGCATAATCTGGTGCAGAACCTCCATCTGTATTGGTATATCCAATACCTGCACCACCATTATCTACGTCATATGCATCATCTATACCATCGTTATCGGTATCAACTCCTAAAGGTGCTACATAAAGTGTTGTTGATTGTCCTTCGATATTGTCTATAATACCATCATTATCGATATCGATATCTAAATAATTTTTTACACCATCTCCATCTCTATCTTGGTTGAAGCCAAAGCCTCCTAAAATATTTCCTGCAGCATCTGGATCGTTTGTGTCTGCTAAACCGTCGTTGTCTGTATCTACAGGAATTCCTGTTCCTACAATACCATTATTGTCTCCATCTGTCACTTGAAAGTTTCCTTCGAAAGTATCTGGAAGACCATCTCCGTCTGAATCTAAATCTAAATAGTTTGGTAGTGAATCTGTATCTGAATTTAAGAATGTTGGAAAAGTTACTTCTGCATCAATTGTGTCATGCCAACCATTGTTGTCTGCGTCTATAAAACCATCTATAATACCATCGTTATTTGTATCGTTATATGTTGCATTGTTAGAGAATGCTTCTTCGGTATCTGATATACCATCGTTGTCTGAGTCTCTGTCTAAAAAGTTAAAAAGACCTGCAATACTATCTGAACTTGCATCTGTGTTAATTGGGTTGTTTGCTGCGATACCACTTTCTGCTGCAGTTTCTAAACCGTCTGCAAAACCGTTTGCACCAACGCTAACTGCTGCTGCGTCTGCAATACCATCGTTATTGGCATCTGCATATCCTGCTTCAATAACATCTGGAATTCCATCGTTATCTGAGTCTAAGTCTAAGTGGTTTGGAATGCCATCACCATCAAAATCAAATCCTGCTGCTATTCCGTTTCCATCTAATGTTCCTGAATCTGGATCTAAATAGTTTGGTGTACCATCGTTATCTGCATCTGCAGTTGGATCTGTTCCAAAACCTTCTGCAACATCTAAGATACCATCGTTGTCTGAATCTAAATCTACAATATCTGCAACACCATCGTTATCGGAATCTGGATTTACAGTGATTGTTAATGTTGATGAAGCTGTACCTGGAGTTCCTGGATTATTATCAGTAATATTATACGTAACTACTGGAACTGGACCAAAATAACCTGTATCTGGTGTAAATACATAGCTACCATCTGCATTTAATTTTAATGAACCAACTCCAGAAATTGTTGCTGTATTGGTTGCTGTATTGGTTGCTGAATTATCTGCTGTATAGGTTGTTGCACTTCCAGCAACTGTAAATGTGGTTACATTTAAAATTGTGGCTGTATCTACATCTGTATCGTTATTTAACACTCCGTTTGCTGCTGTAACTGTTAGTGTTGTGTTTTCTGTTGTAGCGTTTACATCTGCCACTGCAACTGGTGCGTCGTTTACTGGTGTAATTGTAAAGCCTAGAGTTGCTTCGTTTGAAGCAAAACCACTATTGTCTTTAATGGTATATTTAATATCTGCTGTTCCGTTAAAATTTGCTTCTGGCGTAAAAACAACAGTTCCTGCTGCATCTACTGTATAGGTTCCTTTTCCTGTAATTACTAGAGGTGTTCCTGTTTTACCTGTGTTTGCAGCATTTGTTGGATCTATTAAAATAATTGTTGATGGAACTACGTTGCCATCTTCGTCTGTATCATTAGCACCAATTGTTGTTAATGTAATTGGATTGTCTTCTAAAGCTGTTCCAGATTCGCCCACTGCTACTGGTAAATCGTTTACTGCTGTAACTGTAATATCTGCAGTTCCTGTTACTGCTGGTGCAATGCCATCTGAAACTGTGTATGTAAAATCTCCTGGGTCTGCAACACCATCGTAACTTGTTGGTGCATCGTATTTTAAACCTGCAACTTCTGCTGGTGTTAAGGTGGCTCCGTTTGTAACAACATCTCCATTTGCTTTTTTTACTACACCTAATGTTGGTAAACCTGTAACTGTAATTGTTAATGTGTTTCCATCTGGATCTGTTGGAGCCGTTAAACCTAAAGGTGTGTCTGTACTTTCTTCATTTACCGTAATGGTATTACTACTTGCTACTGGAGGATCGTTTGTAAATGTTGTTAGTGTTCCTGCATTTGAAGTCACCGGACAAACATAATCTGTCTTAGAAACAATTACCCTAAATTTATAGTTATTTTGCGCAGCTGTAACTCCTGTAATTGTTAGTGTATTTGTAGTTGCTCCACTATAAACACCTCCATTTAAAATAGTGTTATAAATGGTACCACCATCTGTACTTAATTCCCATTTAAAAACAGTACCATCTGTAGTTACAGAAAAGGTAGTAGTGCCTCCAACAATAATATTTCTGTTTGGTGGTTGTGCTGTAATTGTTGGTGCTGTACCTGCCGAAGAAACGTTCGCGTTTGTTCCTGTATAAGCCGTTGTAAAACCTGTTACTCTACCATCTGTAGCATTGTAACCTGTTCCGCTAACTTCACCTGGGTTTGTTGCACTTTCTTTATGACCTGCTTCTATAACATCGTTACAACCATCTCCATCTGAATCTGTATCGAATTGATCTATTTTTCCATCTTGATCGATGTCGTATCGATCATCGATATTATCTGAATTTGCATCGATAAAGCCTGGTAGTGCTGGATCTTTATAGTCTAAAATTCCGTTGTTATTTGTGTCTAAAAAAGGATTTCCGCTCGTAGCGTTTTCTGCTGTATCTAAAATTCCATCGTTATCGTCGTCTAAATCACAACCATCTGCTACTCCATCGTTATCATTATCTGCATTATCATCAAAACCTGGACATTTGTCAACAGAGTCTAAAACGCCATCGCCATCTGTATCGCCATCAACCTTAATAATTACTGTTGCAGTATCGCAATTTGTTGTGTTTACTTTTTCGCAAATTTTATAAGTTATGGTATAAGTTCCTGTTGCTGAGTTTGCTGGCACACTAATATTTCCGCTTGCATCTACAGTAACTCCTGTTAAGCCAGCATTATTTTCGATTGTAATATTTATATCTGCGTCTGTAACAGCTACGCCATTTAATAAATCGTTAGTTGTAATATCACCAGATGCACCTCCAGTAATACCGTTGATAACTGTTGCAGAAAAATCGTCATTTACAGCATCTATATCATTTATTGCTATTACACTTGCAAAAGAGATATCGTCTTCGTGTACATTTTCTGTATGCATAAAAGTTTGCACACTTGTTAACTCTGTTGCATTTACAGAAAATGTATTGTCTATTTTTGTTGCTGTAATTTCTGCTGCTGTAATTGTATGTATGCCTTTATAAATCCAACATTCGTTTACATCTAAAATAGCGTTGCTGTTTGTATCTCCACTATCTAAAGTCATGGTGGTTCCTAAAGAAGATGTAAATGTTACTGCATTTAATGCTGTACCTCCTGTATTTATAACAGATGCTGTATATTCTATAGTATCTCCAACATTGTCGCTACCATTAGGTGTTGTGGCATTTACAATAATGTTTACACCTTGGGCGTAAGAAAAACTTGATAAAAGTCCAATTGCCAAAACAAGGAAAAATTTTCTTGCCAGTTTCGGGGTTTTATCTTTTAAGTTGAAAATTGTGTGCATTTTTTTCATCTTTATGATTCTTTTATTATTTTTTTAGTTGTTGTTCCTTTATTACTAGCTAATCTTAGTAACAAGGAATTTACATTGCTTAAAGGCAATGTACTTGTTATGGTATAAGTATTTATAACTCTTGTTGCAAAATCTATACTACTAATTACTGTAGATGTAGAAGTTGTCTTAAATGTTATTGCAGTTATTTGCCTTTTTAAAATTGAAGCTAAATTAGAGTTCTCTAAATCTAAAACTTTAGCTTTACCTTCTTGATTTACATCTAAATTTACTTGACCAAAAGGGTTTGTTTGATTTGTAGAATGATATTTGTTGCTTGTTGTACCGCTTTTAATCGCTGTAACTGTAAACTTGCCCAATGCTTCTAAGCGAGCTAAAGCCGTTCTTGAAGGTACTAAGTTAAACGAGCTACTATGTGCATAAATACCTTGGCATACACTAAATAGAGAAAAAAGAACCAAAAGGTAGGTTTTTCTCGTAAATTGTTTAACGATAAGTGAATTAAGGTAATTTTTGTTCATATTTAAAAATTCTACATTAAAATGGGTCTAAGTTTTCTAATTTTATTGGATCTTACTCTAACTAAATTAACATATGTTAAAAATAAGCAATGAAATTTAAATTTATTAACATTTTTTTAAGGTTTTGTTAATGAAATTTAAATTCAAGCGTAATATATATTTTTTAAAATATTGTTTATCAGGGTTTTAATTTATTGTTTATAATTATTATAAATTAATTGTATTTAATTATTATTATTTTTTGTAGAGTCTTTATCGTCTTCTGTAGCTGAAAACACTTCTGTTTTATTGGTAATTATCGTTCCAGCTGTGGTTACAGTAGCGCCTATCTGTAAAATTTTTGTTTCTCCTTTTTTAATTGTTAAAAGACTTAAATCCCATATACCAGTCGCTTGTGTATAGGTGGTATTCGTTGGTACTACAGAGGTTGATGCGTCGTAAGTTAAACCAGCTGGTAAAATGTCTTTTACCATTACATTAGTTGCATCTGCATCGCCTTCGTTTTTTAGTGTAATTGTAAATACAATGTTGTCTCCAACTTTTTTAATCGGTTTGTCTATGGTTTTTATTAAGTTTAAATCGACTAAACATGCATCTTTATTTGTGTCGTCTAAAACTGCAGCTGTGGTGGCTTGTTGTGTTGAAGCTCCGCTTATAATTGGAACTCCGTAATTTGGGCTTGATGCATTTGTCTCTACAGAATCGCCTAAACTATCGTCTGTTCCTGGGTTTGCCAAGTTCGATGTTTGAAAGTTTCCTGCACCTTCTATTGCGTCTGGACAGCCATCGTTGTCTGAGTCTGTATCTAATCTGTTTGGAATCCCATCATTATCTACATCAACATCACACACTTCGTCATAAGATAAATCTGTAATGCCAATACGTTGGTTGTTATTGGGTAGAGAAACTAAATTAGAAAATGTAATTTCTACTTTTGCAATAAGCTCTGGAAAAGTTAAATTTAAAACCCCTCCTGTGTCTCCATTAATAGCATTGCCTTCTCTACCAACTCCTTGGAATTTATTATTTCCATTAAATTTAATGTGATTGCCTAAAGTACCTCCATAATTAGAAGCTGTAATTTGTACAATAGAACCATTTAATCTATAGGCTTTTATTTCTACCAGATCATCAAAACCATCTCCTATGTTCGCATCAGAATCGATGTCTTGTATAGAAAATGTTAAGTCGTTTACAGGATTTGAAAATTCGAATGTGGTAATAACTCCTCCTGGAGTATTGTTTGCATTTCTTATTTGTAAAACTCGTTGACCAAAGCCAAAGCCATCTGTAACTTCTATATTTTCTAAACCTCCTACAGGATCTGTATAAGAAACCGTTAAAGTGGTACCATCTAATGTTGCTGAAGTGGCTGGTAAATCGTTTTGAAAATTGCTTCGCTCGCCTGTGAAAATGGTGCTAAAGTCTTGATCCCAATCTATAGAACCCGCAGTTGCAGTGGAACAACTATCTTCTTCGGTATCTAAAATACCATCGTTATCATCATCTACATCTACAAAATCTGGAATGCCATCCATATCTGCATCGTCGCAGGTATTAATATTTCCATTTAAATGAAAAGTATTTGTTACATTGTAAGAGGCTCCAACAACTCTACCTTGTGCATCTACTGTGGGTGCACCAGAACCATAAAAACCATTGTTATCTGCATCTGCATTATTAATAGAACCGTAATAAGCTTCATCTGCATCACTACATCCATCGCCATCTGAGTCTGAATCTAAATAATCTGGAATGCCATCGCCATCTGTATCTTGGCGAGGATTGCATTGGGTTTCTATAGCAGGACCTGTAAAATCGGTTATAAAAACTCCGACAGTAACTAAACCCCCAATAATATTACCATTCGTTTTATCGATTTGGACAATGCTTTGACCTTGATTGACATATAAATTACCATTAGAATCTGCTGCAGTTTGCCCTCCTGGCCAACTATGTGTTGTTGTAATTAATTGCCAGTCTTTAGTAGTTGTATTAAAAGACCAAAAGGCGCTTGGTCGTGTTGGGTTGTTATGAGCGGTTGAGCCATAAATTATAATATCTGCCCCTTCGTACAATGCTGTTATGTCACCAAAACCGTTAGCACCAGCGCCTCCAGGAGGGTCATTTTGAAAATCAAACCCATCTGCCAAAGCAGCGTCGTAAACATTTAAATCTTCAACATTTAAAACACTTTTACCATCTGTAGATAATTGTACTGCAAAAACATCTGACAAATCACCAGTTTGTTCTGAACCTATATAATACACTCCATCTAAATAAGAGGCACCTCCACTTTCTAAACTACCTCCCGAAAATTCTGGAAACGTACTTAAATCTGCAAGTAATGCATGCGTGTCTGTAAGTAAATTGTAAAAATAAATATTTGTACCTACTCCGTAATATAACAAATCGTTATCTGGGTTGGCTGCTAATGCGTTAATAAGACCTCCTGTAAAAGGTGAGGTTGTTAATAATGTACTACCTCCTGTTAAAGTATTTGTTGTATATATTCTACCTCCACTAGAGGCTACTAAAATTTCATTATTAACTGGAGTTGTATCTTCACAAACTAATTCGTCGCTATCTAAAATTCCATCATTATCATCATCTAAATCACAAATATCTGAAACATTGTCTCCATCTGAATCTATATTTCCAGACACTGCTGCGTTGCATCTGTCAACAACTGTTATTTCAAGATTTTTTTGATCGGAGCTTACGCCTAAATCGTCTTCGACACTAAAAAGTACTGAAGCATCACCTGTAAATTCGTCTAAAGGGATAAAACTAACAATACCACTACTGGAAACTAAATACGTACCTACACTAGGTATTATTAACGGACTATTTACTTTACCTTGGTTGCTAGGATCGTTCGGATCTGTTAGTCTTACTTTCGAAATATCTAAATTTCCATCAGGATCGCTTGAACCCACTAAAACATCTTTTGAAAAAGAAGAATTAGAATTTATTTGATTTCCTAAATTATCTATAACAACAGGTGGCTGATTTACAACAACGGTGTTTTCTGAATTAAACGTTATTTCTCCTAAAAAACTGACAGAGTTCTGCCTGTTATTACTGTCGTTAGAGCTACCGTTTCTAAACTTAATAATGCTAATATTTGTAAAATTTATTCTTACAATAAATTCTGTATCATTAGTATCAATCCCTGCTGCAAAGTCGGCATCACTTTGAAATCTTGTAAAATCTCCTACTTGAAAAACAGATAAATCTGTTGGTGGTGAGCCGCCTTCTAAAGTGTAAGAGCCCGTTACAACTGCATCGAAAAACTCAAACCCATCGACATCTATTGCTTCCATAGTAAACGATTCTAATCTGGCTCTTATTCCTTCATCAGTTGCTGTAACAACAGTATTATCGAGTACAAATTCTATTTGCCACTCTACATAACCAACTCCTAGTCCTGTATTAATTGTTGGTTCGAATCGATCATCTAAACCTATAACCGTATCTACCGTAAAAGAACCTGCATTAAATTCTTGAACATTCACTTTGGCAACAATGGTAAGAATGGCGTCCACAATTAAACCATCTGCAGATACTGCGACATTTTGATAAATATATTTCGCTCCTACACTTTCATCTGGTGCTCCGTTTGCTAATAAAGTGGGCCCTTGAGATAAATTAAACGAAGGTTTCGCTTGTGCAAAAAGAGAAATATTTGATGCTAGAAATATTATTATTAAATAAAATAAAAGCTCTCTATTTAATGACTTATGGGTAACATTTGAGAATAACATCTTAGATACGTATTTTTTAATAAAGAAAATAATGGGTATTATAGTGAAACAAATATAATTATTTTTAACATATATTTAAGAGAATATCTTAAAAGCCCCTTTATTTTAAAAATACTAACAGATTGTAAACAATAATTTTACATGTTTATTGTTAAATAAAATGATATTAGAAATAAATATAACAGATTACAAATACGCAATTTTCGTTTTAGAGAAAAAATAAAAAAAGAGTATCAATAACGCTGAAAAATAATGTTTTGTAGCTAAATTGTACCTCCAAAAAAACGGTTTCTTTTTCGTTTTTTAACACCATACCATATTTTATTTATTTGTGAAATTAATAAATACTTAAAATTTCTTTAAAACGTTGTTTAGAATTGTTCTAAATTTTTATTTTCTTAAAAATTTTGCAAAACCCAAGGTTACGAAAACGTTTTAGTAGGCGTTTTAATCAAAAGAATTTAATGTAGAATTAATGTTTTTTAGCTCTGTTAAAACTTCGGATGTTTTTGTGTTCTAAAATCTTAAATTCCTATATGAAGGTGCAGTAGGCAATATTTACCTACCAGTTAAATAAATGGTATTTACCTGTTGTTCATTTTAATAAAATTCTGTCAATTCGAATAAATTTTACAGTAATAAGTAACGTTTGTATCGAGAATACAAATTTTAGCTTTTAAATAGTTCTCGATATAATTTTTTTCGTTCCTTAAAACCACTCGAACGGACATTTTTTAGATGTCTTTAACTGAATACACACAATAATTAATTGTCTTGTATATAGGCATTTAAGCATAAATTCTCTTTTCTCTTTGGTAAATATGAGAAAAACTATTTCTAATTCTATTGTACATACGCTCGTTACTTGAATACATGGGGTTTCGTTTTTATGTTTCGCAACACAAATTTCTAAAACCCCATTTTTTTCAGAAAAAAAGTAAAAATGACTTCTTAATAAGAGATATTACAATTTGGAAGTAAGTTCTCGATTTCTTTTATAGTTTGTTGAGAGAATTTATTATCAAATAAATACAGTTCTCTAAGGTTTGTTAATTTTTCGATGGAACTTGGCAAGTTTGTTAGTTCGTTTTTACCTAAATACAGTACTGTAAGATTGGTTAAGTTGCCAATACTTTCTGGTAGTTCTGTTAATTTGTTTTTTCCTAACTTAAAAATTTTTAGGTTTTGAAGATTCCCTATAGATTTAGGCAATTCGGTTAATTTGTTATTGTATAATTCTAGGATTTCTAAATTTTGAAGTTTTACAACAGACTCTGGCAAAGAAGTTATTTGATTGCCACTAAGCCAAAGATATTTTAAGTTTTGTAAATTCTCTATGGTCTCTGGAATTTCCTTTATGCTGTTATTTTCTACATTAAAAAACTCTAAATTTAAAAGATTTCCTATAGATTCTGGCAGGGTTGTTAAAAGATTTTTATCTGCATGAAAAATCTTTAAGGCTTCCAATGTTCCTATGGATTCTGGAAGCTCGGAAATTTCTTGGTCTCTTATGTACAACTCTTCGACATACTTACTATTTTCCAATGCTTTGTCTAGAGAAGAAAGAACACGTAGTTCTTCTATATTTTCATCTTCTGTACAAGATGTTACTATAAAAAATACAATACATAAACTGTAAAAAAGGCTCATTTTTTTCATAATTAAATTTCGTTTTTAGGTGATTATTATTGCTTTTTAACAATTACTATGCCAATATTCTTAAAAATAATGAAAAATATATTGAAGAAATTTATAATAAACCCTCATTTTATCCAAAAAATAAGCTATAACATGATTAAAATAGCGTTAATTTTTGTTAAGTATCTATTAAGGTAAATTTAAAAAACTAAATTTGCGTTCAATTTAAAAAAACGTCTTTAGACTTTATAATTTATATCTTTTAAAAAAATGAAAAAAATACTTTCGATTGTTGTTTTAATTCCTTTTGTGGCATTGGCACAGATCAATAGTAACAAACAGGTAGAAAAAATGGCCAACTTGGGCGAATTGGTACCTAACAAAACAATTGATACCATACCTATTAAAATTATAAATGACTTAATTGTTCTAAAAACCAAAGTGAATGACACAGAGTTAAATTTGGTGTGGGACAACGGTTTTTCGTTTTCTGCCCTTGATAACTCTACATCTAACAAATTACAACTGAATGATTTTAAAGACCAAGAATCTATAACGGTTACAGATGCCGTTAATAAAAAGATAAATATGGATCTTAAAATAAGCGACAAAATCGATCTGGGTGCATTTACCATAAACAAAAGTCCTTTTCTTGTTGTAGATCTTAAAACTCTTTTTGGGCCTATGGCAAACATTCACGGCATACTTGGTGCCACAGTTACAAAAAAGTTGAATTGGAAATTTAATTTCGACAAAAATTTTGTAATCGTATCACAGTCGCCATTTGCAGAAGAAGGCATTACAATTCCCTTTGGATTGAACGAGTACAACACCATGTTTACCAGCATCGAGCTTAATGGTGTAAAAGATGGAGTAGAGATTGATTTTGGTTATAATGGAGACGACATTAACGTTACTATAGCTGCGTTAGAATTGTTTAAAGACACCAAGAAATCTACTTTTCAAGGTATTTCTACCATGTCTGTAAGCGGTTTTTCTAAACCAGATGTAAGTTATACGATAAAAGATTTCGAATATAAAATTGGAGATACCACAGTAAATCATCCGTTTAAACTTCACCTAACCTCTGCAGAACGCGGCGCAAGAATTGGTAACAAATTCTTTCGTCACTACAATTGTATTGTAAATAGTGCAAACCATACAATTATTCTTACCCCAAGAACAACTTCTTTAGAAAAGTCCGTAGAGAAAACCTTTGGGGTAAATATTTTAAAGACAGAAGATAAAATGATTGTAAGTGGTATTTATACCAGTTTACACATCAAAGAAAAGTATGGGTTAGAGCTGGGCACAGAAATCGTAGAAATTAATGGTAAAAAAAGTGTTGATTTTAAGAATAATTTCGAACTAAAAGATTTTCAGATACACCTTTTAAAGCAAGAAAAAGAATTGACGATTAAAACTCGAGATGGTAAAACACATCGTTTGATGCCACAGAACCGTAATTATGAGTAAGAAAAAAAGCATTTTAAAATTCTTATAACCTGAGTTCGATTAATATTTAGATAGATCTTATTAGCAAAAAAATATTCATTTCTTTACGAATAAATGGTAAGTTATTCAAGATAATTTCGCAATTTTCAACCAGATTGTTCATTGTATTAATTAATTTGATATTTAATAAATAAAGGATATTTTTGTCTAACAAACCATCTTTTTTCTAAATACGCGACAGATCAACTAACAAAAATGGGGGCAACTAAACAATGTTTGCTACCTATTTTATAAAAACAAGAATATGCATAACAAATTAAAACCAAAGTTTTTAATAACCGCTTTTATTTTCATGCTTATATATTCTTGTAATTCAAAAAAAACAAAACCTACAGTTGTAGTAGAAAACACAAGAAACGAAACATCAAACAAAACTAAAAAACCAAATGTAATTGTTATTCTTATTGATGATGCTGGTTATGTTGATTTTGGTTTTATGGGTAGCAAAGATTTAGAAACCCCTCATATAGATGCATTAGCCAAAGACGGTGTTATTTTTACAGATGCTCACGTAAGTGCAACCGTTTGTGCACCATCAAGAGCAGGAATAATAACAGGTAAGTACCAACAACGTTTTGGTTTTGAAGCAAATCATACAGGTGATCGACAAAGTGGTGATGTTGGTTTGGCAGATAATGTAATGACCATCGCAAATGCTTTTCAACAAAACAACTATAAAACCACTGCTGTAGGTAAATGGCACTTGGGCGCAACTGAAAGCGATCACCCAAACAACAGAGGTTTTGATGAATTTTATGGATTTTTAGCAGGAGCTAGATCTTATTTTCCAATTGAAAATCCTTCCAGAAAACGCATGTTACAATTCAATAAAAATCGAGTTAAATTTAAAGGATATTTAACAGACGTTCTTGGAGATTATTCCGTAAAATTTGTACAAGAAAATAAAGATAAACCTTTCTTTATGTACCTAGCATACAATGCTGTACATACGCCTATGCATGCTAAAAAAGAGCACTTAGAAAAATATAAAAATCATCCTAGAAAAAAATTAGCCGCAATGTCTTGGTCGTTAGATGAAAACATTGGCAAACTCACTCAAAAATTAAAAGAATTAGAGATTTATAAAAATACCATAATCTATTTTTTGAGTGACAATGGAGGTGCTGATAATAATACTGCCGATAATGGAATTTTAAAAGGATGGAAAGGAAATAAGTTTGAAGGTGGCCATAGAGTTCCTTTTATTATAAGTTGGCCAAAAGAAATACAATCTAACCAAACTTTTAACGGTTTAACATCTTCTTTAGACATTTTTAAAACGGCCATTTCTGCTGCGGAAATTCAATTAGAAAATAAGATTCAACTGGATGGAGTAAATCTTATACCGTATTTAAAAGGAGAGAAAAAAGGCAATCCTCATCAAGAATTGTATTGGAGAAAATTAGAAGAATCTGCCATGCGTTACAACGATTTTAAATTGATAAAATTAAAAGGTTATGGAGAGGTATTATACAATTTATCGAACGATATTTCAGAAAAAACAGACCTATCTAAAACAGATTTAGAAACCTTAAATCTATTAAATGGTAAATTATCTGTTTGGCAATCTCAAATGATAAATCCGCTTTGGACAGAAGAAAAAAACTGGATGGATGTTACCTATCATATTCACAAAAGGTTAATGCAAAACAAAGAAGTATTGTACACAAAACCTGTTAAGAATATGAAAATCTTAAGAAACTAACAATCAAAAAAAGATTGCCCAAATTAAATACTATTGTACAGCTTCAGTTTGTTTTTTAGTTAGAGCAATTATTGTTAATTAAATCTTCTAATGAAGGATTGTAACTATTAAATCCGGCAGAAAATTTAATTGTTTGGCTATTTGCTTGTACAAACGGAACTAAAGAACAAAAATTAGTTAATGAGTCGTTAGATAAAACTCCAATATTAGCAGAAGAGGTAATACCTTCTAAACCATTTAAGCTCATTAAATTTAAATTATCTAGAATTATTATTTGAGGAATTTGTTTTAAATTCTCTAGACCCTTTAAATTGGTTAATAAATTATTATTAGAGAGAAAAAATTGAACACCTATATCAGTTAAACTATTTAAAGAATTTAGAGTTTCCAATTTACGGTTTTCGGCAATTCTTAAACTATTTGAGATATTAGTTAAATTCTCTAGACCATTTAGCGAGTTAAGTTCAAGATTGTGTTCAATTTCTAGAAAATTTAATTTTGTAATTTTTTCTAAACCACGCAACGATTTTAAGTTATCGTTATATCTAATTAAGATACCTCCATTGATAATTTCTAAATTTTCCAAGGCACTTAAATCTTCCACTTCATTTGTATAGTTAATAATTAAATTCCCATGAATTGTTTTGTATCCTTTAATAATTGGATCTTCTAAATCTTTAAGTGATCTTATTTCTAAATCTCCTTCTAAATCTGTTATAAGTTCCATACTATTGTCACTTGATGAACAAGAAATTATTAAAAATAAACCGATAACTGCTAATAATTGTTTTTGAATCATAATTATATTTTTTGGGGTTGAATTTATTTTTCGTAACAAAATTAATGCCAATTTTTTTTATTTGTTATTTTTTTTTATAATTATTGCCATTTATTATAACAAAAATCATTCTAGATACAGATTTAGTAATTAGAGAATCTACGAAACTTAATGTATAAGCATGTACATTTTATTGCTTATAAAAAGACAATTGTAACTGGTTTAACATTTTTTAAACTTTAATTTGTAACAGAAACTTTATGTTTGCGACTATCAACAAAAATTAATTATGAAAAAAATTATTTTTCTATTGTTACTTTTTACAATAACTACAAATCTTGCACAAATAAAAGGAACCATTACCAATACCAAAGGCGAACCTCTTTCTTCGGTAAGTATTTATGTCGATAAAACCAATAACGGAACAACTTCTAACAATAATGGAGCCTATATTTTAGAGCTACCTCAAAAAGGAAGATTTACCATTATTTTTCAGTTTTTAGGTTATGAAACCGTTAAAAAAGAAGTAAATATAACCTCTTTTCCTTTTGAGTTAAATGTAAAACTAAAAGAAGAAAACGTGGTTTTAGATGAAATTTCTATCTCTTCGAAAGACAATCCTGCCAATGCAATTATTAGAAATGTAATTGATAACAAAGAAAAAAATACAGATAAGTATGCCAATTATACTGCCAAATTTTATTCTCGAGGTCTTACAAAAATAAACAATGCTCCAGAAAGTTTTTTAGGAGAAAATTTAGGTGATTTTGGTGGAGGTTTAGATTCTACCAGAAGTGGCATTATTTACTTATCGGAAACATTTTCTAACATATCTTTTCAAAAAAAACCTAAGAAATTTAAAGAAAACATTGTGGCCTCGAAAGTTTCTGGACAAGATAATGGTGTAAGTTTTAACAGAGCAGAAGATTCTAGCATCGATTTGTATGCCAATAGCATCGAAATTTTCAACAATTTAATATCACCAATTTCTACAAATGCATTTAGTTATTATAAATATAAATTAGAAGGTACTTTTTATGATACAAACGGAAAACTCATCAACAAAATAAAACTAACTCCAAAAAGAAAAGGCGATCGTGTTTTTGAAGGTTTTATATATATTGTAGAAGACGATTGGGCAGTGTATGGAGCAGACGTAACCACAACAGGCACACAAATAAACATTCCTATTGTAAACTCGTTAACATTAAAACAGAATTATAAGTATTCTAATAAAATAGACGGTTGGGTTTTAAGAACACAAACCATAGATTTCGATATTGAATTTTTCGGATTTAAACCCAATGGAAAATTTTCTTATGTATATTCTGAGTATGATTTTAATCCAGATTTTAACGAAAATACGTTTACTAACGAAGTTTTAACGTTCGAGAAAAACGCCACTGAAAAAGAGGCTGAATATTGGAAAAAATTACGTCCAGTGCCTTTAACCAAAGAAGAAATAAAAGATTACTCTATAAAAGACAGTATTAAAACAGTTCGAAAATCGAAGAAATATTTAGATTCCATAGACGCAAAAGGAAACAAATTCGGTTTACTAGATTTATTAATGGGTTATTCGTATAGAAATTCTTATAAAAACAAGACTTTTTCTTACAATGGTCCCTTGTTAAGAACAAGTTTTAATACAGTACAAGGTTTAAATACGTCTGTGGGTTTTAGTTATTTTGAGCAAATCAATAAAAAAGGAAAATGGTGGACTGCAGGTGCCAACGTAAATTATGGTTTTTCTGATGAAAGAGTAAGACCTACTTTTTATTTTACTAAAAAATGGAATAATTTTTCCAGACCAAGACTTACTGTTTCTGCAGGTGTTACAACCCCTCAATTTAACGGAAGAGAGCCAATTACAAAACTGAACAATCTTTTTAGTTCTTTGTTAGATTGCTTAAATTATTTAAAAATTTATGAGAAACAATTTGCTAGAGTTCGTTATTCCGAAGAAATAAAAAACGGTATTTATTTTTCTTCTTCTTTAGAGTTTGCAAAAAGAAAACCGCTGTTTAATACCACAAATTATTCGTTTGCACCACAAGATAAAAACGGAGGTTATACTTCTAACAATCCTTTAGATCCAACAGATTTTACAAATGCTGCTTTCGAAACACACAATATTGCCACTTTAAATGTGGGTGCCACATTTGTTATTGGGCAAAAATATTTGTCGTATCCAAACCGTAAAGAAAATGTTGGTGGTTCTAAGTTTCCAAGAATACATGTAGCATACACCAAAAGGTTTGGGGCTTCTAATACTCAATTAAATTCAGATTTATTTTCGGCAAATCTTAGGCAAAATTTAAATGCAGGAAATTATGGGAAATTCGAATATAATATGCGAGGTGGTCTCTTTTTAAAGAAGAAAAATATCGCTTTTATGGATAAGTTGCAGGCAAATGGAAACCAGCTTCTTTTTCCTTTAGACAACCAATTAACCAGTTTTGGTTTGTTAGAGTATTACAAATTTTACACCAACGATAAATATGCAGAAGCACACGCACAACACAATTTTAAAGGTGCTGTTTTAGGAAAAATACCGTTATTAAATAAATTAAACTTCCATTTAATTGGTGGCGTAAAAGGTCTTTTTATGGCCGATAAAAAACCATATACAGAATATTCTGTTGGTTTAGATAATATAGGTTTTGGCAAATGGCGCCTTTTACGAGTAGATTATGTACGCTCTAATTATGGTGGCGTTGCTAAAGACGGTTTTTTATTTCGTTTAAACCTTCCTTTTAACTAATTTTGAAAAATGAAAATACAAACACTTTTTTTCGGAATCACTTCGGATTTGGTCGCAACAAATAACTTAGAATTATCGGTTTCAGAAAATAGCTCTGTAAACGATTTTAAGATTTTATTGAAAGAAAAATATCCACAGTTAAAAAACATAAATTCGTATGCAATTGCAGTAAATGAAACATATGCAGAAGACAATTTAGTTTTAAAAAATAATGATGTTGTTGCTGTAATTCCGCCTGTTAGCGGAGGATAAAAACCTCTTTTAATTTCCCAAAAGAAAAAAACACTCTTGTGGAGTGCATGATATAAAAAATTACAAAAGACACGAACTTCACAAGTTATTAAACAGAAACGTACAAAAAAAAAATCGCAAAGATTGGCGATGTTTTCTATGAATCTATGGGAAAAAAATTACCTCAAATATTTCTTATCAATATAAAAAGTACCAAAAGGTAAAACAGAAGCCAACATTATAATTCCTAAAGTTTTATTGTTCCATTTCATAGGTTTTTGCAACATAAAAGCCAAGACAATATACAGCATAAACAAAATTCCATGAGGCATTCCTAACATTTTTACATACGAATCGTTACCTTGAAAATATTTAATAGGAACTGCAATAAAAAGCAGTAATAAATAAGAAATTCCTTCTAAAAAGCTAACAATTCTAAATACAGTCTTCATTTATTTTTGGTTATTGTCAGTTCGAGTGATTTCGATTTTTCATCGAAATTATATCGAGAACTTTTGGTTTTAAATTTTGATGCAAAAATACAAATTTGTTTTCCTATTTTTGCTTAAGTACTTAACTTGTTTCAGTATCTACATAAAAATTATTATTAGTTTTAACATTTTATAAAATGAAGAGAACTTCCATTAAAATAACCCCAAAAAAGTTAAATTTACAAGAATGTTACAATTTTGTAGAAGACGATTCTTGTGGCGGAATTTCTGCATTTATTGGAACAGTAAGAAACAACACACAAGAAAAAGAAGTAAAACAATTAGATTTTTCTACCTACAAACCTATGGCGATTAAAGAAATGCAAAAAATCGCAGATTTGGCTTTAGAAAAATTTCCCATTCATAAAATTGCGATTCATCATGCAGAAGGCATGTTGCAAATTGCAGAAATTCCTGTAATTATAACCGTTTCTTCTAAACACAGAAAAGCTGCATTTAAAGCTTGTGAATTCGCAATAGACACGTTAAAAGAAACAGTACCCATCTGGAAAAAAGAATATTTTTCTGATGGCGAAGTTTGGGTAAATGCGCATCCGTAGTTTTTAGTAGCCAGTTTTCCAGTCTTCAGTTTGCAGTCAGTTCTTTTCTCACAAAATTGCAAAATTTTTTATTATTTAGCTTCAAAGTTTCAGAGTCTGTCACTTCGAGTGATTTCGATTTTTCATAGACGTTATCCCCGAAATTTTCGGGAGAGAAGTTTTTAGTTTGCAGTAGCAGTTGCAGTTTTCAGTGCTTACTGTTGTGGTTATTGGTGTGAAATTTTTTCTCTCGCAAACTAGCGAAGTTTCAAAGTTTTTTAAAATTCGCTACTGCTACTGAAAACTGCTACTGTTACTGCTACTGAAAACTGCTACTGTTACTGCTACTGAAAACTGCTACTGAAAACTGTTACTGAAAACTGCGACTGGCAACTGAAGCTTGCAACCACAAATAAAACTGCAACCCAAATAAAATTGCACCCGCTAATAAATGAATTGCTTGCGTTCCAAAAGGAATCTCGGCATAATACATTAAAATGCCTGTAATGGTTTCTAAAAAGATTAAGAAAACAATCCAATTTACAAGTTTGTAGCCTAAATTTTTTAACTGATTTAAATACAATAACCCCAAGTTTACCAACACAATGGCAATGGTAAACGATCTATGAAAATAGAATTTAAAACTCGGATTCATTAAACTATAATTCTTGTTTTCGAAGCCGTATAATTTCACTTGCTCGTCTATAAATTGTCTTACTTGCGTTCCCATGGCAATTTGTATCAACGAAAAAATTACAGAAACAATTAGTAATTTATTAAATAACGAATTGTATTTATAAACCATTTTATTTTCAGAAATTATAAATTTTAGCCATAATAATAAGGCGATAATTATTAAACCAACCACCATATGAAGAGTAATAGTTGCAGGCATTAAATTAGAATCTACGACTGTTTTTCCTAGCCAAGCTTCAAACAACATTAAAAAGAAAGCTGTGTAAGCGAGTATAGGAATTCGTTTGTCTTTCTTTCTATTTTTATAAGCACCGTAAATTAAAAACAGAAAAACAAAACCTGCTAAAACAGAAACAAGTCTGTTGATATATTCTGTCCAAGTATGGTATTTGTTAAATGTATTGTAATCGTGTTTGGTATATTTTGCCCAATTTTTTAAATTGAATTCAGAAGAGGTTTTTAAATCGTGTTCTGCCACAAATAAAGCCTCGTCTTTTATAATAATATATCCTTTTTTGAACACCGTATTTGGTTTCCAGGTAATTTGCGCTACCGAAGTTGGTGGAATATAGTATCCAAAGCATTTTGGCCAATCTGGGCATCCCATTCCAGACCCCGTCATTCGAACTACAGAACCCGCTATAAAAATTAAATACACAGAAATAATAGCAATTTTTACGACTTTTGGAAATCTATTTTTCATCAAAAAACTTTTTACAAAGATACTTCAAAAATTAGTGTTCGAAAATATTTAGAGGAAGCTTCTCTCGCATAAAAATTCTAAATAAACAAGCTTTTTAATTAAAAAAGAATTGTGTTTTTCTTTTAGTATAAATTTTATTTTTTATTTCTGATGATATTTTTCTTTGAAAAAGTTCTTTTTAGGAATGCCAGCAGTAGCAGTAAGTTATGTTTTTTTTAGGTTTTAAAATACTGATTATCAAATTATTGTAAAAACGTTATTTTTTTACAAAATTTGTAAACGAAAGATAATTGTTAAAAACTTCAAGGGATTTGTGAATAAGTATGACTTTCATTTTGGAGCAAAAAATGCAATCTTTGTAGGAGTTGTTCTTAACAATTAATTAACTCTCAAATAACATCTATTTACCGTGAAAATTACCCAAATTATAAAAAGAGACTCCGAAACTAGCAATTTTGAGTTAGACAAAATTACAAGAGCCATTGAAAAAGCAATGATTTCTGTAAACAATGGTACTTTACAAGACGCTATTGCAATTACAAATATCGTTAACGGTACTTTATTAGAAAGAAAATTAAATGAACCTAACTATATACCAACTGTAGAGCAGGTTCAAGATATCGTAGAATATAAGTTAATGGACAGTCGTTTTCGCGATGTTGCCAAAGCTTATATTTTATATAGAGATGAACAGGCAAGAAATAGAAAAAGAAATATTTTCGAAAAAAGATTAAACTTAAAACCTTACGATTATCCTGAATTAAATGAATATGTAGATGCGATTAGACACTCTTATTGGATTCATACAGAATTTAATTACACGAGCGATATACAAGATTTTAAAGCCTATTTAACAGAGGTAGAAAAAAACGCAATAAAAAACACAATGTTGGCAATCTCTCAAATAGAAGTTGCTGTAAAAACATTTTGGGGAGACATTTATAAAAGAATGCCAAAACCAGAAATTGGTTCTGTAGGCGCTACATTTGCAGAAAGTGAGGTAAGACATCACGATGCTTATTCGCATTTATTAGAAATTTTAGGGTTAAACAACGAGTTTAAAAACTTAAAGAAAAACCCAGTAATTATGAGACGTGTTAATTATTTAGAATTGGCACTTAAAAACGTAAATAGCGAAGACAATAAAGAGTTTTCAGAATCAATTATCTTGTTTTCATTATTTATAGAACACGTTTCTTTATTTTCACAATTTTTAATAATTATGGCTTTTAACAAGCATAAAAACGTGTTAAAAGGAATTTCTAATGTAGTAGAAGCCACTTCTAAAGAAGAGCAAATTCATGGAGATTTTGGTATCGATGTTATTAAAATTATAAAAGAAGAAAATCCAGATTGGTTCGACGAAAGCCACAGCTTATTAGTACAAGAAACTTGTAAAGAAGCCTATGCATCTGAAAGCAAAATAATCGATTGGATTTTCGAAAAAGGAGAATTAGATTTCTTACCAAAAACAGTCATCAAAGAATTTATTAAAAATAGATTTAATAAATCTTTAGAAAGCATTGGCATCGATAAAGTATTTGATACAGATGAAGCATTATTAGAGCAAACAGATTGGTTTGATGATGAAATTATTGGCACCAAACACGGCGATTTCTTCGTAAAGAGATCTATTAACTATAGTAAAAGAACAAAAAGTATAACTAGCGACGACTTATTTTAAACCATGAACCAAACAACGACAAAAACTACAGAACTTACAGAGCACGAAAGATTAATTCAAGTAAGAAACGCTTCTAGAAAAGAAATGCTTGAAAATATGAAAGAACCTGAAATTACATGGCTAACAGAAAATAGCCGTAAATTTTTAGAGTCTGGATATTTAACAGGAGATACCACTCCAGAGCAAAGAATTCGCGAAATCGCAGACAATGCAGAGCGTATTTTAAAAAAACCCGGTTTTTCCGACAAGTTTTACAAATATATGGCTGCTGGATTCTTTTCTTTAGCCTCGCCAATTTGGTCGAATTTTGGTAAAAAAAGAGGGTTGCCAATTAGCTGTTTTGGCAGCCATGTTGCAGACGATATGGGAGATATTTTATTCTCGCAATCAGAGGTTGGTATGATGTCTAAATTAGGAGGAGGAACCTCTGGTTATTTTGGTAAGTTGCGTGAAAGAGGTGCAGAAGTAAAAAATAATGGATCGTCATCTGGTTCGGTTCATATTATGCAATTGTTCGAAAAAATGGTAGATGTTGTAAGCCAAGGTTCTGTGAGAAGAGGTCGTTTTTCTCCATATTTACCTGTAGATCATCCAGATATTAAAGAATTTTTAGAAATTGGTACAGAAGGAAACCCAATTCAAGAATTAACACACGGAGTTACAGTTGGTAACCAATGGATGGAAGAAATGATTGCTGGCGACGTAGAAAAAAGAAGCATTTGGGCAAAAATTTTACAAAGAAGAGGCGAAATAGGATATCCATACATACTCTTTAGAGACAATGCAAATAATGGAACCGTAGATGTTTATAAAGATAAAAATCTTGAAATTTATGCAAGTAACTTGTGTACAGAAATTATGTTACCCTCTAACGAAGAGTGGTCTTTCGTTTGCTGCTTATCATCTGTAAACTTATTGCATTACGACAAATGGAAAAATACAGATGCTGTAGAAACCCTAACCTATTTCTTAGATGCAGTAATGCAAGAATTTATTACAAAGTTAGAAGTTTATAGAGATTCTAAAAACAGAGACGACCAATTTACGTTTCGTTTTATGGAAAAAGCCTATAACTTCGCAAAAGACAACAGAGCTTTAGGTTTAGGAGCCTTAGGTTGGCATTCTTTATTACAATCTAAAATGTTAGCATTCGATAGCCCAGAAGCCTACGACTTAAACAGCGAAATTTTTAGAGTAATTAAAGAAAAGTCTTACAAAGCATCTGAAGAAATGGCGAAAGAATATGGAGAGCCAGCAGTTTTAAAAGGATATGGAAGACGTAACACCACCCTAAATGCCATTGCACCAACAACATCATCCGCATTTATTTTAGGACAAGTTTCTCAAGGAATTGAGCCAATTTGGTCGAACATTTACGTAAAAGACATCGCAAAAATTAAAACAACCATTAAAAACCCAATCTTAGAAAAAGTTTTAGAAGAAAAGGGAAAAAATACCAAAGAAGTTTGGACGAGCATTAGAGATAATGACGGTTCTGTATTGCATTTAGATTTCTTAACAGAAGCAGAAAAAGATGTTTTTAGAACCTATTCAGAAATCGACCAAAACGTAATCGTTTATCAAGCTGCAAACAGGCAAAATCATATCGACCAAGGACAATCCATTAACATTATGGTGCATCCAGATATGCCCATTAAAGATGTAAATGCAGTATATATAAACGCATGGAAATTAGGTGTAAAATCGATGTATTACCAACACAGTATGAATGCTGCACAAAAATTCAAGCAAAAGAAAGAATGTGCTTCTTGTGAAGGATAATGTAACCATTGTCATTTCGAGCGCAGTCGAGAAATCTTAATAATAAAAGTTCGTAGAAAAAGAGAAGCAGCAATGTTTCTCTTTTTTTTAACACTAAATTATACCATTTACCATTTGAAAATCCTGTAATAAATTGCCTTTTTTAAAGAGCGATTCGTATTTTTGAATGCATCCCTCCGTTTTATACCAAAATGAATATTTAAAAAGTCCAATAGTTAGAGAAAATATATTCTTGAAATGTAAAAACGAGTAGAATAACAAAAAACATATGAGTATTTCAAGTTTCTATTAGAACAATTTAAACAAGATGGGCGACTATTTAACCCAACTCCTACATCTCCCCCAACTAATATTAGTAATAATGGCTTAGGTTTTTTTCAAGCTTCTTCCTTTATAAAATCTAAAAAAAAAATTGAATGAAACATACTTTTTTAGTTTTTAAACTGGTAAGCACCTATATCAGCAGGAAGTGCTCTTTGTAAACCTTTAATATCAAAAGGAACTTCTTGGGTAATATTAATTTTTGCTTTATTTATAGCGTTTGAATTAGCATCAATTTCTAAGTTATTTGATAAAAAATCTTTAAAATCTACATTGCCATTTAAAATAATATCTTTATAAATACTAATATTAGTGAAATCAAATAGGTGGTTATTCGTAAAATTACCTCCCGTATCATCAAATTTAATAATGGAGTTTTGGAATAAATAATTAAAATTTGCTTGATCATCAGATTTTTCTAAACTTAATTCGATATTATTATTTCCAAAAATGATGCTATTTGAAACTATAGCTTCGTTTAAGTTCAATACGACTATTTCTTCATCTTCTCTTCGAAACACATTATAATTACTTAGTATAAAACTAGGAGTATTTCGTAAACTACTATTCCAATAATTTGCAAAAGTAGAATGTTTAATAATATAACTACCGCCTGAAACACCTGCAAAGCAAGAAACACCTGCATTACTTATTACTAAATTTTCTGCTTCTATGTTAGCATTATTTCCCCAAATTCCTAAAAAAGAACTATTATATATTTTTGTGTTTTTAATTATAATATTGTTGGTATTACTTCCATCTCCAAAAATATTTAATCCAATACTTGCATTTTTTATATTTAGATAATTAATCTTGTTTCCAAAACTTTTAGTTCTAAATAAAATTTGCCCCCATTGACCAGGAATATTATCAAAATCTGATTCTAACCTATCTCCTTGAAATGTAATTTCAGTTTCTTCTTGTCCATCTACGTTTAAACTTCCATTAACCTCCATTTTTGAATTGTTATTGATAATTAATCCTGAATTTTGATGAAAATATACTTTAACCCCTGGATTAACAATAAGAGTTTTTGCGGCATTACTTTCATCACCAACTACCATATAACCATAAACTACATAAGGTTTTTCATCTGTAAATATGAGTTCGCTATCATTAAGAAATCTTCCTTGAACTTCAGTATCTACTCCGTCAATAATTATTGTTTCAATAACTCCATTACTCTTAGATGGGTATAAAAAATGAGCATCTTGAACTAAGGTTATCAACGTTACTGACTGCATATTATCACCACTATCAAATAATAACCTATCTTCATAAAGAGGCGTACTTACTTGAGAATAATCAATTGTTGTTTCTACAAAAACAAAAATACTATCCTTTGCTAAAATATTGATGTTTTCGAAATCTTTACCAGTTATACCATCAACATTTAAACGATAATTAGAATCAATTCCTTTTTCTAATCTTATTTTTGGGATGGTAATTGCATTATTACTTCTATTGTAAACCTTAAAAGAATAAGTACTTGAACCAATATTAGTAAAAACTGTGTCTAAAAATACAGTATCTTTAGAAAATTCTAGTTTCCCAGTATTTAAAATAGTATCAAAATCTTTACGACAGGAACTAATAATAATTAAACCAAAAAGAAAAAACAATAATAAAAAGGTTTCTTTCGATTTTATTTTCATAATTAAAAATTATTTTTGAGTTATTAACTTAATTGATTTTTATTAGATTTTCGGTCAATTATTTTACTTTTTTTACTGATATTTCATCTCTTCTATCCTCATTTTTCATTAATCTTTGGAATTGGACACAATTATCCCTGGACTTCTATACAAATTGTTTGAGTAATACGTTTAGTTTCTGTTTTATTTGATTTTGATATATTGGTTTTGCTTCTACCATTCGAGTTATTTTTTTATGGAAAATACTGTCCTTGAATTGAGAGTGATTTATTCTAAAGCAAAACTCATCTAAATAAGCTTGAAGATGCCATTTGCTTACATGAGTTGGTATTGCTCTAAGCCACGATTTAACTTGGCTTATAACTATATGTAATTGTTTAAAATTAGCACCATTATTACTGTATCTCTGCTTCAATATTGTAGGTTTCTTTTAAAGGTTCATATCCTCTCCATTTATCTGTTATTATTTTAGCAGAAGTGCTTAGTGCTCTTCGAATATTGGCGTTAAAGATTTTGCAGAATAGTCATCAATAGACTTTATGTAAACTCTTTTTACTTTATTATTATCCGTCAATTCTACTGCCATTATTGCTTTTTTCTTTTTAGAATTATAACTCCTACCTGGTTTGCCTTCTTCTTTTCCTCCAACTGTAAATTCGTCAACATAAATTAATATTTCTAATGGGTATTGCTGACTACTTTTTATGAACTTACTTACTTTTCGACGCTGTTCCTTGTCGAATACTAAAACGCTTCCCCATTTGAATACTTGAAATGCTTTTACTACTTGTACTCATTTCAAAAGCGACACAAAAGGCTTTTTGTAAACCAAACTTAACCTTATGAAACAGAGTGTATTTGCAGTTGCGCTTTCTACTTGATGACAAGCGTAAAAATGATAATTGTATCCTGTTTTTTCACAACCTTTTTTATGTCTAGATTTACTAAACGTAAAACCATCCTGCTATTTTATTTTTGCTAGATAAGCTTTACAAGCATCATCATTTGGTAGTTCTTTTATAAAGTTTAGTATATCTTGTCCTGCAATTTGACCCATATCCTTGTTTTTTAAGGTTCTAATGTACAGAAACTAAATGACTAACTCAAAAAAATAATTTTCACCTACACAAAACGATTAAAATGTAACTATTCCTTACTGATGTTTACCAGTTTTATTTTGAAGCATTAAGTAAAAAAAAGGTTTATTATGGTAAATTCAATTTACACCAAAATGAATATCTAAAAAGTCCACTAGTTAGAGAAAATATACTCTTGTCTTGTAATTGATTTGACTAATTCTTTAGTAAGATTTTCGGACTTATTGGAGATAAAATCTACAATTTGTGGTATTGATTTATAGATTCTGTTTGTAAAGGCTCTTTTATACCAAGCCCATATTTGTTCTGCAGGGTTTACTTCTGGGAAGTATGGAGGTTTAAGATGATATTATCAGGAATTTTAATTTTTTTAGCCTTATGAAAAGCCGCATTGTCCACTACTATGACTTTAAGTTCGGTTGGATTTTCTTTGGATAATTCATTCAAAAACAACTCAAAAATATCGGCATTACAGTTTGGGTATTCCAGTAAAAACTTATCTCCGGTAATTGGAGAAAATGCACCAAAGAGATAGGTCGATTTAAACACCTGTTGAAAAGGGCAAATTGGCTTAACGCCTTTCACTGTTATAGCGCGCCCATTTTTGGTAAACATCCCAAAAACGACTCTCATCTTAAAAATAAAGATGGATGCTTTTGTAAGAACCTCGTTTTTCTTTTTCGACGCAAAACTAGATTTTTATAAAGATTACCCTAACGAGAATAGCTGTAAGTTGAGGTTTAAGGAAGTTAGAGACAAGCAAGGGATTATGGACTTTGATTATTCCTTCATAAGCATACAATCACGCCTTGTTAATTTGCGACGCTCACAAATTTCAGGAATCGTTTTCATTTATTTTTTTTGAACTTTTGAACTTGTCCAATACCCCATCTGAATATATACCTAATGGATAGCCAATCTTTTCCATATTTAAGCTTGGCTGCATAATTATCAATAATACCAGCTTTATTCATTTTTTACATACGCTCGGCAACAGTAGGGGTAAACAACCCTGTCTCCCTAGCTATATCTTTTAATGAAATTCTGGAATTATAATCATTTTAAATATAACAGGTCTAGTGATTATTGCTTTTTTACTGAAAAAAATGTAAGTATTCAAAATAAGTTCGACAAATCGACAAATATAG
This sequence comes from Polaribacter batillariae, assembly GCF_017498485.1. Classification (NCBI taxonomy): domain Bacteria; kingdom Pseudomonadati; phylum Bacteroidota; class Flavobacteriia; order Flavobacteriales; family Flavobacteriaceae; genus Polaribacter; species Polaribacter batillariae. The sequence goes on from NZ_CP071795.1 coordinate 1,786,733, forward strand.
CAATCTTTCTTTATTGCAAGATTACAAGAAGAATTAACTTAGGCACTTAAGTAGTAATCCATAAGAAGTTAAGTATCTTGTTACCATTGCTTTATAAGAATAGTTAATTAAAGTACTTACTAATGTTATAAAAATGAAAATACCAATGAAAAAAATGAAAATACCAATGAAATTTTATACAAGCAAGTTTTGGCATACAAGAAACTATCTGCTGTTTACTCCAATTTTTTGTATGTGTGCATTATTTACTCCACATATAGTAGAAGCACAGGCAATAAAGGTTCTTACTTCAGGTAGGTCTAACCTAGCTAACATCAATATTAATAAACCACAAGGAAGTTTTCATCAAGACAATAAGCGTTCGGTTACTGTTCTTTTGGATGAGGGGGGTTTGTGCACGGCAACACTTATAAATACGGTCAATCAAAATGGCAAATATTATTTATTAACAGTTGCGCATTGTCTTCTAGAATATATGGTTGGTGATTTATATCCTGCCTATTTAACATTTAATTATGAAGTACTTAAGCCTTCACGGTCAATAGCAGAAGATAATGAACCCTTGTCCTATGGGGTGTTATTAACAATAAAAGACATATTAAGGGAAGATGATTTGGCCTTGCTGGAACTTGCTCCCCAAAGTTTAGGTTATCCTGATTTTATTGACAACCTATATTTTTCTGGGTGGTCAAGAGACAAAACTTTCTTACCGATATCCGTAATTGGCCATCCTAAAGGCGATGTAAAGAAAATATTTAAAATTCCTGACGGCGCTGCATATCAAGAAAATTTTCTTAGGGAAGAACCAGAACATGATTTTTCTTATGATTATCTTGGGTGGTATGTGACCCATTATGAAGACAATATTGAAAAAATAGAAGAAGGAGCTAGTGGTTCTGGTCTTTTCAATAATGAAAATCAAGTAATTGGGGTATATTCATTTGGTGATGGCGATGATGACGAAGATGGAAGCGAACTCGGCAGTGACAGCGAAACGCATGATCCTGATGTATATTCTTTATTAGCTAATGCATGGGATTCCTATGATGAAGGGGATACTCCTTTTCAGAATTCATTAGATCCAGATCATACTTATGCTTCAACCATTCCTGGAGGATATGGATTTGAAAGGGGAGAGTTTCAAATCAATAGCGATCGTTTTAATCTAAATATTGCCCCTTCCCAAGTTTTAAAAACTCCAGATATTGGAGAAGGTGGTGCGACAAGTCAGATGATGAAACTTGATTTGGCAGAATTTAAAAAATTGTTATCAAAAGATGGCCCTGTAGGAGGTGTCTATCTAATAGATGGAATGGTTAGTTTTACTATTAAGACTTATATAGGAGATGACCCCAATAATCCTCAGATACTTTACTCTTCAGAGGCAGATCATACCGGTTTACGTACAGGGGATTTTGAAGAAAAAAATCAGATGCTGAGTCAGGATGTATTTAACGAGATCCTTCAGGCTCGCAATCAAACGATAGAATCTTTAGAAGATTATAAGTACGATTTGCCAGTAGTTATAGAGCTTAAGAATATATCTCCCTATGATGAAGCCAATATCCGCGCTTTAAAGATCCCAGGATCGGGTTTCCGTAATGCCGTCGAACTGTTCAAGCCTGAAGAGTTTAAGGCATTGTATAGAAACCCCGATTATCCTAAAAATCGAGGGCTGGAAAGTCGTCAAACTTATATCGATTCTCTAGCAATAGAAGTGTCTATGCCTCAAGGTGGCTATACAGAAACAGCTTCTTTTAAAACAGAAAACAATGGAGGTTATGTCAATTTAATACAGCATCATTTTCCTTATCTACAACCAGGCTCAGAAGTAGAAATTACATTCTCCCCTAGGGCAGAAGAAGGTAGTACCATGCATTACAGTATCTGGGTTGATTACAACAAAGATTACAAGTTTGATGGGTTGGGAGAACATGTCATTACAGATATTACAGGCACTCACCAAGAAGAACTGACAACAAGTTTTCTTATTCCTGATGATTTTAGTGCACCTGTTGAAGGAATCAAGACAAGGATACGTATAGCCATGCGAAAAAATGCTCCGCCACCTTCTGATGGATCAGGTACCTATGATATTGGTGAAGTAGAAGACTATACAGTAGTAATCTACCCTAAGAATAACAATTCTGCTCTGTTAGCCACGGCAGTAACATCAGATGTCTCCAGTCCAGCCGTTTTGGTCAATACCAAAGGGCAATGTGCAGCGGTAAGCGGAGACAGGCTACAATGGCTCTCTTATCAAGACGCAGAAGGAACAGTAAACTATTCGGCGTGCAATCAAGTATTGGTAGATAAACCTTCTAATAATCAAGGATATACCGTAAACTTTTTTAAGAAGAAAAAATACTTGAGTATAGACCATCTAAGCCCAAATACTTTATCAACATTCAATACCAATACAATTTTATCTAAAAGCCTTAGAGTAGTTTCAGATACAGTAGCGTTAAAGCTTTATAGTTTTACAAAAACCGAATCAGGCCAGTCAATCACTTATTATGGTTTTGAAGATCTATACAATAAAGAGGCATCCTTACCTTACCGATTACTGCCTGTATCAGGGTTAGCCCCGTCGTCAGGGGAGCAAAGTAAAAAAATAGCTCATTCAATCAATGCCAATGCCCTTTTAGCAGGTTCAATGTCAGCGGGTAGTATAGTAGCTGGTTTAACGGCCTATGGTATTTTTCAGAAAGTTAATAAGCCAAGGGGTACAGTTAGAGGCATAGGCAGAGAAGAAAACATAGAGTTGGAAGATCGCCAGCAATTAATTCCAGATCGAGAAGAAAGTACGGGAACACAAGGTACAGAACTCAGGCAGAGAGTAAAATCAACCAAAACCAATATAGAAGAGTCCTGTGAAACCGAGTTATAATATAATTAAACAGAAATAATCAACTATACAATATACAAAAATGAAAAAAAATAAAATAAAAATTAGTCTCATCGTTTTTTTGACTATGTTATGTGCCATGAGTACTTCAGTCTTCGGGCAGGAACTCTGTACAAGTTGCGAATGTGAAGGAGAATCAAATACGAAGTTTTCAGTTGATATTGGAGAAGAAGGTGGCGAAATGGGTTTTTCCGAAGGAGAAATACTAGGAGCGGAAATAGAAGGAACTGTTGAAGGAAGTCTAGGAGTTGCAGTAGATATAGAAACTGAAGCCTTGGCCGCAATAGGTGTTACAGATTTAGTGTCAGGTGTTACTGGAGCTGTAGGGGCATTGGGGTTTATAGCATTTGAGGCTTTCTCAATATTCGAAGGAGAGCGTATGTCACAAATTCATTATGACCATAATGTAGCAAAGATTATGCACGGAGGAGACTTTGAATTTCCTATGATACCTTCCATGCATATTTCAGTAGAAGACTTAAATGCAGACTCAAACCGTTTTTCCGGAATGTTTTATCTTGAAAAACATATGGGAAGTGAGAACGTGCTTACGTATCTTAAGGAAAATAAAGCAGACCGACATGTAAATGAAGTATATAATATTTCTAATTTCAATACGCATACCTCGTATGCTTTTTCAACGTTTAAAGATACCATTACGGGACCAGAAGGGATAAAGGATAATGTAATTACATATAAGTATAATGTCCCTGATTTTACATTTTATACAGAAAACAACAGACTTTATTATAGATATACTGCTTCGTGGAAACATAAACAGAATTATACATGGAATAGATCCTATCGTACATATGATTCTGATAGTGACGATTATTATACAGTTTTTCATAACTATAAAATGGATACGGGGCATAGTAAGCTTTTTGAAGGAGAGGTACAGGTTTGGGTCGCTAGGTTAGAGGAAGACGGCACGTATTATACAGTAGATGGTCCACTATTACCTAGCACGTTACATGTAGAGGATGTCGGGGGTAGATTAGCAATAAGGATAAAAGACTTATCCCTAGGCAGGCCAGAAACTCCGTGGTATTTAATATTCAATATTGAAAAGCCATTTCATTTTATAGGAAGTACATTTGGACAGTATTACTTAGGAAGAGGTAGGACTTTCCCTGAAAATTATGATCCAGCCAGAAGTGATAACCGATTTACTTTAACCAAAACGTGGGGGCCTGACTCGGACACCCCTGGTTTGGTAACCGTAAGTCATGATGCAGCTCTTAGTGAAGAAGATTCTGTTTTTTACCCGGATACAGATAGTAACGACCCGATTAATCCTAGACCTGGAGGAGTTAGTCCACATACGCATTTTGAGGGTAGTCTATTTTTTGTTAGATTACTTGATTACCAAGCCAGGGATACAGAGGAAAGTATTGCTGAAAAAGAGGCACAGGGTCAGGAAGCAGATGTAAACGTATTCCCTGAGATTTATACTACATCGCAAACGCAGTTTACCTCAGGTTCAGTAATTGCTCCTGAGCCTGGAAAATCGAACCTTCATTTTGATATTCCTTACACAATAGGTCCCAAAAAAGATATCGATTTTATAGAGTTGGAGGTGTTAAATCATCCACATACCATAATTATTGATTTTAAGGGAGATGTAAATAGTGAAACAACAAATGTAATTGATGCATATGTGAATAGTAAAACATCCACAAATAACACGTTGGTAGTTAAAGGAGTTAATGTGCACTATAGGGGGACTTCTTATGAAGAACAACATATTGTTAATAACAATATAATTTCTTTTGGTGTAGCAGGTGAAGATGCTAGCTTTATGCTGTTAAATGTTCCTATAACCGGAGGTGATTTAGTAGATGTTAAAACATTTTATACCAATAATTCTTTTTCCAGAAAATTGGTTAAGATGAATGCCGTGACTAACAATATAGTAAAGCGAGGCTATTACCATATTAAAGAATCCCATGGTATTTATAGCCCTGCAAATCATTTCTTAAAAACAGATGAAGAGGGTGTAAAAGTTTTTAAGCAAAGTACAAGCTCTCAAGATTTAAAACCTGAATGGCTGGTAGAATATCAAGCCGATGGCCTTTATGCTGTTATGGATAAAAATAGTAAGAAAGCATTGGGTATTGTTAACGGTCAGATAGGTGTTTATAACTGGAATCCAGATAATGAAGCATTGTATTGGCAAATAGAATTTGAGAATAAAGATATACGAGGTAATTATCCAATAAAACTTATAAATAGCAGCCAACAAGCCTATTTAGCAACACCAGGACATAGTGTACAACAAGGAGAAACCGATCTTGTTTTCAATTTCAGTAAAGGTAATACGTTTTATTTGGAACGTGTATCAGCTGCAGAGCCTGTTTATGTAGATAAAAAGGTATGGTTGGTCAATAGACATAACAACCGTGTTCTTGGAGGCAATAAAAGGAATGTAGCCAAATTAGAGGTAGCTGATAATGAGCCGATTACAAATCAAAAGCTCGATATAGTATACAGTGGTTGTTTAACCTATGCTATACAAGCTACAAGTACCAAAGAATTCTTGTACAATGATAGGGGTTTACTGCAATGGCATGAGGACAAGGCTACTGTATTTTCATTGAATAAGTTAGACGCAGCAAGTGATTTCTTTACATTAATATCAAAAAACCAGCCCCTTTTTAACGGGCAGTCTTCAGCTACTAATTTAAGTTTAGACACCAATGAATCGCCTGATTTGACAGACTATAGATACCATTTCAAATTATCGGATAAAGGCAGTAAGATAGATTTATTGGCACATTATAAACTAGATGATGGCTCAACGGACAGTTCGGGAAATGCCTATAATGGCATGCCTCTTTTCGGATATTTTAATCCAGACTATGTTAACGATCCAGAAAGAGGTATGGTTGCCCATTATAGTACAGAGGATCATCAAGTTGAAGTCCCATATAACTTTGATCCCAACACCTATGAAGGTGATTTAACAGCTGAAATTTGGATGAAAACCAACATCCCGCAATATGGAAAAGTACTATTTAATTTTTCGACATTTAGATTGGAACTTGTACATACACAAGGGGTAGAATTAGCTGTAAAAAAGAGAAATAATATAGGAGGGATTTATGATGAAAGAACAACAGTATCTAACACAGGGGTAATTGACAACAATTGGCATCATTTTGCCGTAGTTATTGATACCCAAAATAGAGGTTTAGTCGATATAAAAGTATATCTTGACGGAAAAGAAATTATAAATACAGTTAAAACAGAGATCGTAGAGCTTCAATCAGTTGCCAATAACGATACCAATATGTTTATTGGACATTCCAACTATGGCAATGTAGATAGAACATTTAGAGGCTATCTTGATGATATGAAAATTTGGAGCAAAGCACTAAGCCCACGAGAAATTGAAACCAATTATGTTGGTTCGGATTTATTGGTGCATTACGAGTTTAACGACAATGCAGAAGACGCATCAGGTTATAAACGTCACGGAATCAATAACGGGGTTATCTACGTAAATGATGGGGAGCGCGGTAAAGTAGCAAAATTTGATGGTGTTGACGATTATATAGATACGAACTTTGATTTCCATCCAGATGATTATGAAGGCGAGTTAACTGCTTCTGTTTGGATGAGAACCGATGATTGGGGTGATGCCTATGCCCGTCTTTTAGATGCAGATTCTTGGTCCATGACCAGAGCTTTTAGAGATAACGGGGTCCGTTTTTATACTTATCATAATAATACGGATGGACTCTATTATTGGTTAAAATACAATCCTAACCCTCTTGATTTGAACTTAGTAAACTTAGCAAATAACGATTGGCATCATATTACCATAGTTATGCAACCTAATGGCAATGGAGCTACTTTAAAAGAAATCTATATTGATGGTTCTTTTGTAGGTGCAAATAATGTTAGCCTTCCATTTAGAAAAAGAGAGGTAAAATCATTAATTGGTAAGTGGTCCCAAGATTATAGTAAAAACTATAAAGGTTATATCGATGATGTAAAGATTTGGAAGAAAGCACTAAGTAGATCGGAAGTGTATAACGAGTATCAAGACACACGCTTAAATCTTGGGGAGAATTTAGCCTTGAACAAACCAGCTACGCAATCCTCTACTTATACTTCTGCTGAGGCTTCCAGAGCTGTTGATGGAAACATTGATGTAAAATATACCAACAACTCGGTAACCCATACAAATTTAGATGCTCAAGCTTGGTGGGAAGTAGATTTAGGCCAACTGGCAGACATTAGTCACATAAAAATTTTTAATCGTTTAGATTGTTGCTCTGACCGATTAACCAATTATCACATTTTTGTTTCTGATGTCCCTTTTACCAGTAATACCCTGTCGGATACTCAAAACCAAGTTGGCGTGAGTGATTATCATAAAACTGGACAAGCCAGTTTCCCGACTAGAAATGATGTTAACCGCACTGGGCGTTATGTGCGTGTTCAATTAGAAGGAACTAATTATTTAACTTTAGCAGAAGTACAGGTATTTGGAAAATTTGTTTCTAGCTTAGCCAAATTTGCCTTAGAGATAGATAAGGGAGTGGTAAATAATGTTGAAGAAATACCTCTAAAGGATTTGATAATTTATCCGAATGCCTCTGATGGACATTTCAATATTGATTTTGGCATTTCCAAAGTAACCGATGTTACCTATAATATTTATAATCTTTCTGGTCAACTTTTATTATCAGAAAGAAAAGTCTTTAACAGGGTAGGTAATCACAGATGGGAAATTAATGCAAGTCAGTTATCGGACGGGATTTATATTTTAGAAACGACTTCTGATCTATGGAAGGAAAGAAGACGAATAATAATAAAATAAAGTTTCAATCCTTAATATTAAAAATACCCCTAAACTAAAGTTTTTTAGTTTAGGGGTATTTGGCTATTAAACCATAAAAACAAGTAGTTATACCAAGCCCATATTTGTTCTGCAGGGTTTACTTCTGGAGAGTATGGAGGTTGAAATATTAAGACGATATTATCAGGAATTTTAATTTTCTTAGCCTTATGAAAAGCCGCATTGTCCACTACCATGACTTTAAGTTCGGTTGGATTTTCTTTGGATAATTCATTCAAAAACAACTCAAAAATATCGGCATTACAGTTTGGGTATTCCAGTAAAAACTTATCCCCGGTAATTGGAGAAAATGCACCAAAGAGATAGGTCGATTTAAACACCTGTTGAAAAGGGCAAATTGGCTTAACGCCTTTCACTGTTAAAGCGCGCCCATTTTTGGTAAACATCCCAAAACGACTCTCATCTTGAAAATAAAGATTGATGCTTTTGTAAGAATCTCGTTTTTCTTTTACGGCTTGTTGGCAGATACGACCAAAGTTTTTTTAAAAGCATCCACAGCTTTAGCATCCTTTTTGATGTGTGATTTACGAGCTACTTTTATCTTGGTACCAAATTGATTACGACAGAATACCATAAGACTATTATATTTCACTGTTTTTCCAAATTCTTCTTCTACCCAAATCAACAATTCTTTATAACCGCGAATACCTGATTTGGGATCACTTAGCTTAGCATAAATTTTCTCTCGTTCTTGCTTGGTAAACATAAAGGGAGCAGAGGCTGTGGTCTTATGAGCAAGTAATCCTTTTAAACCACCATTAAGATACATCGTTCGCCATCTTTGAATACTGTTATGATTTACCCCAACTAATTTAGCTAAAGCGTTTTTAGATAGTGGCTCTTTATGTTCTTTAATGACTTGTAGCATTCTAAGTCGTGGAATAAATAAAGCTTTACTCTTTTTTTGTAATGATTTTAATTCTTTAATACTCTCTTTTACTATAATTTGTTTTGGTAATGCCATCTTTTTATAATGAATTAATTAATAGTCTAATTTACGAAAAATAATAATTAAAACCAAATATTAGTCTAAAAAAATATTTATTTTGGGATAAAACTATATTTATTGTATTTTAATAATTGAAAGTCTTCCGTTGTTTCTTGCTATTATAATAGATTTAGAGTTATTGATAGAAATAAATTCGGCATTTTTAATGTCTCCATCTGCCCATAAATTCGAAAGGTTATTAGGAATAGATTTAAATTTATTACTATTATTTCCTTGAAGTAAAAAACCATAACTAGCGTCGTTTCTTGGTGTTTCAACTTCAGAACCATACATATTGCCTAAGAGTAAAATATCTTTGTTCTTATCTTTATTAAAATCATCAATTAATATTTTGTTTACAGACGATAATTGTGCTCTGTTTTCAAAAGCTTGAAAATTAAAAGTATCTCCTTTATTTTCTAACAAAGCAGAGGCAAAAAATGTAGCCGTATATTTTAAACTTTCTTTAAGTTTTTCTCCATAAATATCATTTATAGTTGCAGACCCGTAGCTTTCGTAAGTTTTAAATTTTTTCTTTATAAAAGGCATCTGTCCAGATGAACATTGCCTGCCTCTTAATGGATACACTTGGTCTTCTTGGCTGTAACCTAAAACAATATCATCGGTATTATTATCGTCAAAATCATTTATATACATAAAAAAAGGTTTTTCAAAACTTGCTTTATATTTATAATTTAAGCCTAAATTTCCTGCAATTATATCTAAATCGCCATCATTATCAATATCATTTACCTCGATAGAACTCCACCAACCAGTATGTTTTGATAATCCATATTGTTCAGAGTTGTTTTTAAAAACACCATTTTTGTTTATAAACAGTTCAATGTTACCCCATTCATTGGCAATCAAGAGGTCTTTTAGACCGTCTTTATTTATATCTGCCCACGTAGATGCAGTTACCATATTATGTTCTATCATTTCTGGTATTTTATGATTTGTAACATCTTTAAAACGTATTTTTCCGTTTGAAGAAATGTTTTCTAACAAATGACTTTTAACAAGCTGGCCATAAAACCCTGGTTTTACTCTGGCACCTACGAAAAGGTCTATATCTCCATCATTGTCGAAATCGGAAGCAGAAACGCTTAATCCACTTGACAAAATTTTTGGAATCGCGTTCGAATTTTTAATAAAATTACCTTTGCCTGTATTTTCATAAAAACGATCGATGTAGTAGTTACTATTTGGTTTTTCTTCTGTGCCTCCACTTATTACATATAAATCGTTGTCTCCATCATTATCCGCATCAAAAAAAATGGCACCAACATCTTCGTGAGATTTATCTTTAAAAAATGCACTGCTATTTTTTGAAAATTTTCCGGACGTATCTTGTATATATAAATTACTCGTATATCCTTTTGCTCCGCCAACAAAGAAATCTTCTAAACCATCTCCATTAACATCTGCTACAGCTAATGCAGGGCCTAACTGAGACATTCTATGTGGTAATAGAGTTTCTTTTTTAAAGTCGTTAAAATTATTTTCTTTATGAATAAAATTTACTCCACACTCTCGAGTTATATCTACAAATAAGTCTTTAGACTGTATTTTTTTAAAGTTTTCTTTCGTATTATTTTCTTGGTAAGAAACTGTGATTATTTGATTTGGTTTGATCTTTTTTACAATTTGAACTTTATTATTCGGCCAAATTACTTTTAAGCTATCTACTATATCATCTTTATTTAATCCAAAATGAATAGCGTCTGCCATAGCCGATTGAAAACCTCTTGTGAAATGATTTTCTATAGTTTGTTGATTAGATTTTGAATATAATTCAATACGTGCGCCTAAAGCATTCATGTTTTTTTTAGTCCCTTTTAATTTTACCTTTAAATAATTGTTCGAGGTTGCATTATTTTTATAGATAAAAGAGATACCTGAAGAATTGTTCACTACGATATCAATGGCACCATCGTTGTTAAAATCTGCGTAAGCAGCTCCATTAGAGTTTGTAAGGTTTTGCTTTATGTCTATTTTTTTAAATGTTAAATCTCCATTATTTATATAAAAGTAATTTTTCTTTTTACGAGATGGCATTTTGGATAAAATATCGGCAATATAACTTTTTGGTTCAATACTTTTATTTTTAATAACTTCAGCTTGTTTTGCTTTTCGATAGTTCACAAAATCGTTATTTCTAAAATCACCTTTTATTCCATTTGAAACGAATAAATCTTTATTACCGTCGTTATTCATATCAAAAAAGAGAGGTGCCCAGCTCCAATCTGTACTTGAAACTCCAGCAATTTGTCCTATTTCAGAAAACAAAGGGGTATTTGTTTCTTTACTAATTCCGTTATTTAGTTGCAGGGTATTGTACATATATTGATGGTGTAAACCGAGATTCGTGTTTTTATAAAATTTTTCGGGCGCCATTCCACTCATACTCGTTTTTTGAGAAAAATTATCTTCTGCCATCATATCAACTGCCATAATATCTAAAAGACCATCATTATTTATATCTGCGATATCATTACCCATAGAAAAATTAGAAATGTGTTTAAATGCTTCAAGAGAAGCTTCTCTAAACGTACCATTTTGGTTGTTGATATATAAAAAATCTTTTTCAGAAAAATCATTACCTATATATATATCTGGCCAACCATCGTTATTTAAATCTGCAATTCCTACACCTAATCCATAACCAATCATGTTATTAATTATTTGTGCTTCTTCTGTAGCATCAATAAATTTTCCGTTATTATTTTTATAAAGTCGATTTCCTCTATGTTCAGATTTTTGAGTAATAAGTCTTTTTAAATTATTCTCATCGTAGGTATCAATACCATGATTTAGTAAAAACATATCTAAATCGCCGTCTTTATCATAATCAAAAAAAGTAGCTTGTGTTGTGAAATTGGGGATATCTAAACCGTATTTTTGTGCTTGGTTTTCAAATTTAGGATTGCCATTACTGTCAACTCCTAAATTTACTAATAATTCATTTCTTCTTTTATTAGGATCTTTTAATTTTCCAGACTTACAATAGTAAATATCCATTAAACCATCGTTATTGATATCTACTAAAGTAACGCCGGTTCCAAATCCATAACCACCACCAGCATTAGCGATTGTTGTAACATCATTAAACTGGAAATTACCAACATTTAGATATAATTTATTTGTAGTTGTGCTATTTACAAAATAAATATCTATTAAATTATCATTATTAAAATCTGCTACAGCTACACCACCTCCATTATAATAGTATTCGTAAAATAATCCGTTATTATTTAAATTTTCTTTAAGTTCATTTAAAAAGAAAATACCTGTTTTATCGGGAGGAAGAACAGTAAAAAGGTCTTCTGATTTTTTATTTATAGGTAAAATTTGTTTTATTTTAGAAGTATTATCTTTTTTACAAGCATAAGCCAACATAACAACTAATAAATAAAATGTTATTTTTTTCATGTATTTATAATTTTAATTGAATAAAAGTGTTATTTAAAAGCACTAATTTTCGATTTTTAAGTATCGGATAAGTCAAATATATTATTTAGCTATTGAATTCTTCTTAAAAATACTATTAAACTACTAAAAAACAGCCAAATTTGTACTCGTTTTTATTCGTATTATTTTAAATTTTAAAAAAATAGAACCAATTCTTTAAATTAAAAATTGGTTCTATTAAAAATAAATTAATTTAAAATACTATTCGTAGCCTGGATTTTGAGTTAAATTAGGGTTTTTATCCATCTCTCCTTGTGGAATAGGAAATTTATAATTTGCGTCGTTCCAACTTCTGGTTTCCCAAATTTCTTTTCCATCATTTATTAGGTTACCATCGGTATCCATATCTACTCTGTAAATAGTTAAAACTTCACTATTTCCTGCTATTCCCCATCGCCTTATATCCCAAAAACGATGCTCTTCAAAAGCAAGTTCAATTCTACGTTCTCGTTTTACTCTTTTTCTTAATTCCGATTGATTAGTTAAAGAAATAGGTGGCATACTTACTCTGTTTCTAACAGTATTTATTGCATCTACGGCCAAATCTAAATTTGTACCGGCTTCAATTAAGGCTTCTGCATAATTTAAATATACTTCTGCTAATCTAAGATGAATCCAATGTTGTGTACTACGCTCATTATGGTTTCTGTCTTCTTGAATCATTTTTCTCATTCCATATCCAGTTCTAGTCCAATCGCCACTAGATGCAATACTTGCATTTCCTTCTGGTCTAAATTCCCATGTTTGCCCCTTCCATTCAACTCCATCATATAAAATCGAGGCTTCAAATCTTGGGTCTCTTCCTTCATATGGTTTACTAGAATCATAGCCAGAACCTGCTTCTTCTGGTAATAAACCAGTATCTTTCATCTCATATTGGTCTATTAAGTTTTGTGTTGGTCCTGTACCTCCCCATCCAGATATAGAAGTTGAAGATTTTGGGGTATTAAATAAGTTTGCCCAATGTATTTTATCTGGATCACTAAATTGAGTGTCGAAAATTACTTCAGATGCACCGTCTGTAACAAATACACTCTCATAATCACTATCAAGTGTTTTTGAAGTGTTGTCTAATACTTTTTTAGAGGCAATTGCAGATTCACTATATTTGCCTTGGTATAGAAGTACACGTCCTTTTAATGCCATTGCAGCATCCCAAGATCCTCTTGTAGAAGATCGTTCAGAAGCATTTGCAAAAAGATCTGCAGATGTATCTAATTCAGATATGATAAATGCTAATGTTTCTTCTTCAGTATTTCTTGAAACTAATAAGTCATCTGTTAACTCTTGAGGAACAGTAATAATAGGAACTCCTCCAAAGGTTCTTAACAGTAATGAGTAAAAATACCCTCTTAAGAAATGTGCTTCTGCTTTTAATCTATTTTTTACTGGATCTGTACCTTCTAGTTGATCGTAATTTTTAATAAAGTTATTTAACCTTCTTATTTGAAAGTAAGAATTGTTCCATAAACCATTAAAACGAGAATTGTTAGGGGTAATGTTTGCAGTATTGAAAATAGTATTTGAAGCTGGCCAAGGATATGAATTCTCAGCATCATCAGTAGCTGAGGCCAACATATACCATCCTCTTGAATACCCATTAGGTATGTTATTGTATATTGCATTTAAAAAAGCTTCAGCAAAAGCTGGATCTTTAAATACTATCTCTGAAGAAATACTGCCTTGAGGTTCTAATTCTATAGAATCACTATCACACGAAATTAGAATGATACTTAACGAAAGTATAGAAAATAATATTTTAATATTTTTCATGTTTTAATATTTTTTAAAATTGTAGGTTGAAACCCATGTTATATACTTTTTGTTGAGGATAAAACCATCCTCTTGCTTGAGGATTTTCAGGGTCTAAGTTCTTAATTTTCGACCATGTCGCTAAATTTCGACCATTTACATAAATTCTTAATCTATCTATACCAATTTTATTTGTAACTTCATCTGGGAAGGTGTACCCAACTTCAATGTTTTTAAAACGAATATAATCACCAGCCTCTACCCAATAAGATGAAACTCGTTCATTTACGGTATTGTTGGTTAACGATAATCGTGGGTAAGTTGCATCTGTATTAATTACATTACCATCTGAGCCAATCTGTGCACGGTCTAGGTGTTTATCAAATACTTTACCTCCATTAAAAAATGCCCAAGAAGCTTCTTGTGATAGGTACATATCAAAATTTGCAGCTCCTTGAAATAATGCAGAGAAGTCAAACTGTTTGTAATTAAACCCAAGGTTTAAACCAAAGGTAATTTCTGGAACATTGCCTCTACCGATAACTGTTCTATCGTCGTTATTTACTTTACCATCTCCATTTATATCAGCATATTTAATATCCCCTGGTTTAGGGTTTTGAGTTTGATAAACACCTTCTGGTGCGCTAGCGTTTAAATCATCTATTTCTTTTTGTGTTAAAAATAGCCCTTCTGCTACGAAACCAAATCGAGTTCTTAATGCTCGTCCAGTTCGTTTTCTTAACGGGTCTGTATCAGCGGCTTCAGCTATATCTATAACTTTATTTTTTGAATACCCAAGATTAAAATTTACAAAATAATTAAAATCATTTATATTATGGCTATGATTTAAGATAACCTCTAAACCCTTATTATCTACAATACCAATATTTTCTGCAGGTAAATTCGCTCCAAAAGTATTTGGAATCTCTAATGCTCTGGTTGTAAGTATATCTTTTGTTCTTTTGTAAAAAAGATCTGTTTCTAAAGTAAATAAATTATTCCATAAGCCAAGTTCTAGACCAAAGTTAACCGTTTTTGCTTTTTCCCAAGTTGTAGAAGTATCGGCTAAGCCACTACTTGCGATAGTTTGAGAAACATTAGAATTATCTATGAAAGGGCTTCCAAACCCGAAGAATTCTAAATACCTAAATGAACCTACACCTGCATCACTTCCTAGTTCTCCATAAGAAGCTCTAAATTTTAAATTGTTAATAATTTTAGAATCGCTTAAAAAATCTTCTTCAGAAGCTCTCCAAGCTAATGAAAATGATGGAAAGAACCCAAATCTAGATTCTTTACTAAATTTATAAGATCCATCATACCTTCCATTAAATTCAAATAGATATTTGCTATCGTAAGCATATGTAAATCGACCTGCATATCCTAGAATTGCAGTTTCAAATTCGCCATTGCTAATAGATCTTGTTCCAGCATCACCAGCAATAAATAAAGGTGTTGTCGTTCCAAGAAGATTGCTAATACCAGCATTTAAAACACTATATTTAGTATCTCTTCTCGAAAAAACAAGTTTTGTTCCAAAATCGTGCTTATCTATTACTTTAGAATAGTTTAAAATTGCTTCTGTCGTTAATTGATATCCTTTTGATCTAGATTCAGAATAACTAGCAGTTTCTCCTCTGTCTGAAGGTGTACTCAGAGAAAACACACCCGTATTAGCATTGAATGTTGTGTAAGTTCTAGGCACAGAAAAAACTTTTCTACTACCTGCATTATTTCCACCAGCAGATCTGTCGTACGCTATTTGGGTGGTAAGGCTTAAACCTTCTAGGAAGGGAAAATCTATGACTAGAGCGATTTTAGATTGAAAATCGAAATCTTCTTCTTTTATAAATCCATTATCAATCCAAGGTTGTTGACTAAATTCTGAATAAGCACCATTTGAATATTGATTCACTTCAGTTGGAGGTAAACGCATAATATTAGAAAACAAAGTGCTAGCGGTTATTCCAGGTCGATTTCTGTTTTCGATAGCTCCAGCAATGTCTGCAGTAAGTTTTAAGCTTTGATTAATTTCTACATCAATATTAGATCTAAAATTAAATCGGTTATAATTGTTATTATCATAAATACCATCTTGATACAAATATCCTAACGATGTATAATATTTAATTGTATTACTTGTGTTACTTCCGCTAGCAGACACATCTAAAGAGCGCATTACTGCGATATCATCTAAGGTTTCATCAATCCAATCTGTGTTTGGATGCGTATTTGGGCTCGAACCGTCTCTATATTTTCTCAAGTCTTCATCGCTATAACCTACAGGAACTCCATCATTGGTATTTGCCTCATTTAAAAGTGTAGCATAATTGTAAGAGTCTAAAAAATTAGGCATTCTCGTTGGCTGTTGAAGCGCCGAATATACATTTACATTTAATTTTGTTTTACCTTTACCTCTTTTCGTTGTAATTAAAACAACTCCATTTGCCGCTCGCATACCATAGATTGCTGCTGCTGCTGCATCTTTTAAAACACTAATGCTTTCGATATCGTTAGAGTTTATATTATTTAAATCTCGTGGAATTCCGTCAACTAAAATTAAAGGTGCATTCGAATTTAATGAACTGAGACCTCTAATGTTAATCGACGATGTATCGCTACCTGGTTCTCCAGAACTTTGTATTGTTACAACACCTGCTAGCCTTCCTGATAGTGCACTACTTAAATTTGAAGTACTATTTTTTACAATATCGTCTGATTTTATTGAAGCAATTGACCCTGTTAAATTTACTTTTTTCTGAGTACCGTAACCAACGACAACAATCTCGTCTAATTCTGAAGCATCTTCTTGCAGTGTTACATTGATAATGCTTCGATTATTAACCTCTATAGATTGAGTTGCATACCCAATATAAGAAAACAATAAAACACTATCTGTACTTGGTACATTTAAAGAATAGTCTCCATTAAAATCTGTAGAAGTACCTTTTGTGGTGCCTTTTATAGAAATAGTTACACCAATTAAAGGAGTACCGTTTTTATCAATAACTTTACCTGTAACTCTACTTTGTGTTTTAACCGAAACAGCCGTATTTAGACTTTTTCCATCTAAAGAAGAATAGGTTTTAAAGAAAGTCTCTGCAAAGGTTGTCGCAGTAGCTAAGTATAATAACAAAGCTGTAAGTAATTTAAAAATTCCTAAAAATGGAATTTTAAAAGGATTGAGGTTTTTTACATTCATACTTAAAAAATTTGATTGATTGATATTAAATTTTTGATATAAATAATTTTAGAAAATTAGAAGTTTTTTAAACTTTATAAAAACTGTTTAGTTGTTTTAAAAATAATTTACAGAGACCAAATTTACGTTTCTAAAAAAGATAATTAAACTTATCGGTAATGTATAAACTTAGTAAGGGATTTTTAAACTATTAGTTTCTGTTTGTATATAGTCTTTACAAATACAAAATTGCCTAGTTTTAAGCTTTAGCTCTTATTAAGTTTTAACTTGTTATGAATAGTTACTGTTTTTCGAAAGTCATATATTCTTGCTCTGAATAAAAGATTTTTAATATGTTCTCTTGCATTATTTTATAGGGGTTTTCCCAATTTCCAGTTTGTTGATTATAATTTGAGTTTAAACTTTGATAAAATAAATTCCCCCATTCAGTTTCATTTACTTCTGTTGTTGAAAACTCTAAAAACGTAAGTTGTCCATTTCTATCCTCCAAGGAAAAATTTCCTAAAAAATCATTAATAACTGTACTTCCTGTAAAATTTAATTCTTGATTGAAAATTATTGTAATATTATTAGAATTTGAAAAATCACTTTTTACAAGAACGTTATTGGTTGACTGATTAACGAATGAAGTTAATTTCCAAGACCCATAAATTGATTTTTTTTCTTGTTTTGCTACTTCTTTATCACATCCTGTAAAGAAGAAAAAAACTGTTGTAATTAAAAATATTTTTTTCATAATGCTTATTATTATTCGATTATGATTTGATGCGTTTCTGTTTTTTTTCAGATGTAATTTTTAAGAAATAGATTCCTTTTTTATATCTAGATACATTAATATCAGTTTGGTTGCTTAATTTTCCTTTCGAAATTAAATTCGAGCTGAAATCATAAAGTCCATAAGAGGCGAAAACGGAATTAACTGTTTTAACATTTTTTTATGCACCTTCATTATTTTGTGCCTTTTTCAGCTTATTCCGACCGTTATTAGGTTTTCGTTATTTGCCCGTAACTCTTTTTATTAATACAAAAATATCTTTTTTAACAAAAAATTAAGTAGGTTTTTTCTGCAAATACTGTATGCATTTTCTTCATTTTTAATAAAAAATAATTTTTACCTACACAAAACGATTAAAATGTGACTATTCCTTACTGATGTTTACCAACTTTATTTTGAAGCATTAAGTAAAAAAGGTTTATTATGGTAAATTCAATTTACTGATGGTATAATTTCTTTTGCAAATTTATTTCTTGAAAAATATAAATACTTTTATAAGGAGCAACTAGATAAAAAAAAGCTCATTTCTAAAGTTAGAAATGAGCTTTTGTATTCTGTGCAAATGCAACTTTATACCGTTTCTTGTTTGAAACTACTGTAAAAGAAAATGACAACTTTTTTTCTTTATATAAATTAGAACAATAGCGCATAGCCTTCGTTACAATCTCTTTTTACAATGAAGTGAAAAGGAAAAAGGGCTTATTACGATAGTTTCAAATGATAAATGGCATTACACCCATTCACAAATAATGCCTCCCATAATTGCTAAAGTTACAATCCAGTAACCTGCATTTATTGCTACATATTTAAATGATTTTTTTTCGAACATTGCTTGAATTCCTAAAATTGGTACAATTAAAAAGAAACCAAATAAAACTCCGTGAAAAGCACCATGTTTAAAAGTTCGAAATCGATCGCTATAAGTAGCCACAAAATTTTCGAAATAAGAATATGCCTCTCCTGTTTGTTCGTTAAAACCAGGCTCTCCTGCTAAAGTAGAAAAAACGCCCATTTGATGTATTACCATAGGCATTAAGGCAAATGCTATTAAAACACTTAAAATAAAACAAATAATAAGGGTTTTAACCATATTTGTTCCTTCTAAAGATTCTTTGGTAAACCCCATTTGAGCCATCCAAGCATTTCCAAATAAAGGACCGTACCAAACGAAGCCAACAATCATAGGCACTAATGCCGCTACAAAAAAGATGTAAAAATTCATTTCCATGATAAAAAAGTTTTGGTTGAATATCAAATATAGGAAATAAGTTTTTGATACTAAATTGGTTACATAAAAAAACGCAAAATAAAATCTTTTTGAGTTTTAATCGAAAAAGAGTTTCTCCAGGCTTTGCCTCGGGGTTTGCGTTGAAATTGTCATCCCATAAAAATGAAATCTAATACCAGTTATTGTTTGAAATTACTGGAAAAGAAATGGATGATTTTTTTCTTTATATAAAGAAGAAAACCAAAGCATAGCCTTAGCTGCGTTTTTTTTATTCTGAAATAGAAAAGGAAAAAAAGCGATTTGCTATAGTAATTTCAAATGGAAAAGGGTATAAATAGAGGATTTTGGTTTTTTGACTTTTTTAGGTCAAAATAAAACCAACGAAATACCTCTGTAGATTTGCTCTGAGGATCGTTGGTTTCAAAAAATTCTTTATTTAATTTTTAAAAATTACAGGAAGTTTATTTGATCTGCATCGATTTTCCAATCGCTTCTAACTCAAAAAGAAACGCCCTTTTGTTTACAGAAGGTGCATAAGTAAATCCTTCAAAAACAATAACTCTGTTGTTTTTTTTATCAATTACAGAGTAATTTACAAACGGTCCTGCCATAAAATCGTTTTTAACTTCCCATTTACCTCTTGTTTCGTACGCTTTTTTTCCTGCTAATTTTATTTCTGTTGTAAAAGGGGTGTACGCTTCTTCTGTAATCATGTGCATGGTTTCTTGATCCGAACCTGGAATGTATTTTTCGCCAATACTATCTCTTACTGCCACAATATTTTCCGCAACTTTTTCTTCGTTTATTAAAGGTATAGAATATACCAAGATATTATTACTACCTGTTTTGGCAATGCCACTTGTTAAATGTTGTCTTAACCACAAGAATTCTCCAGTATCATCTACCGTTTTAAAATTGTCTGGAATAACAAAAGAAACCCCTAAATTGGTTAACGTTTTGTAATTAGAATTGTCTATTTCTCTGGTTTTAAAAACACTTTGCGTCATTTCTATATCCGATTCGATATAGGCATCTATAATTTGCTTTTCGTACTTTTTAAACATTTTAAGTACACTTGCATCATCTGTTCCATATACATAGATAATGGTTTGCGGCTGTGCGTAAACGTTCTTTTTAATGTAAAACTTCTCTTGATCGCTTTCGCCAATTATTAAAATGTTTCTGGTAATTTTCATCATCGTACCAAAACCGTTTGGGGAAATTTGAGACACCGATAATATGGGTTCTGGCTGAGGTAAACCTATCATTAACTCTCCAAAAGAGTTTCTAATTTCTTTTCCTAAATCTCCGTTCCAATCGCTAGCTTTTGCAACGACCATCACTTTGTTAATTTTTCCTACAGAGCCTCTTAAGACGAATTTATCGCTTCCTGTGCAGGAAAATAAAAATATTGAAATTGCAAAAAGTGTAAAAATTTTTTTCATGATTTAGCTTTTGTAAATTTTAAGTTTTGTTCCAGGTTTTAAACTTTTAACACTCCAAATATTGTTCCATTTTTTAATTTGATCGATAGAAACATTCTTATATTTTCTAGAAATTATCCATAAAGAGTCTCCTTTTTTAACTGTATAAGTTTCAAAATTTGCTTTTTTATTATTATTTGAAGCCACTTTCGTAGAAGTTTTTTTCGCAGAACTCTTTGCTATTGCTAACTTTTTAGGATAAACACTTAATCTTTGGCCAATTTTTAAACGACTTGTTTTTAAACGATTCCATCTTTTTAAATCGCTTACTCTTACTCCAAATTTATTGGCAATTTTTCCTAAAAAATCTCCACTTTTTACTTTATAACGGATTCTTTTATCCATCTCGAAGTATTTTGGAAGTGGTTTTTCTCTTTTGGAAGCATCTGCTTCTGCCAAAGCATAAATCTCTTGCTCTTTATCTAAAAATTGAAATGTGTTTTTTCTAGGCAATGTAATCGAATAATTTTTTCCTTCTATAAAAGGAATTACATCTAATTTGTAAGACGGGTTTAACAACTGAATTAACTCTGAACTAATTCCAGTTGTTTCTGAAACCTGATCGAAAGTTATTGTTTTTTTAACATGAATGGTATCTGTTTCGAAATGGCGAATTTGAGGTGCATCTGCAATTAATTCGTGTTCTTTTTGATATTCAAACAAATACATTGTTGCGTAAAAAGCTGGTACATAACCTGCGGTTTCTGTTGGTAAAAACGGGCGAATGTTCCAATAATTTCGGTAACCGCCAGAACGTTTTATGGCTTTTGCAACGTTTCCTGGACCTGAATTGTAGGCAGCCAATACCAAATCCCAGTCTCCAAAAACAGTAAACAAATCGGATAAATATTGACAAGCAGCAATCGTAGATTTTAATGGATCTTGGCGTTCATCTACATAAGAACTTACTTTTAATTTGTATTGTATTCCTGTAGTGTACATAAATTGCCACAAACCTGTAGCTCCAACTCTCGATTTTGCAGTTGGGTCTAAGGCAGATTCTACAATGGCTAAATATTTCATTTCCAAAGGAATATCGTATTGATCTAAATATTTTTCGAACATTGGAAAATAATATTCGGCTTTTGCCATTAATGCTGGGTAGTATTTTTTTCGGTATTTTAAATACGATTTAATTACCTTTTCTAATGCAGGATTGTATGCTAAATGAAATGGTGTTTTGGCGTCAATTTTTTGAAGTCTTTCTTTTAAAATTTCTGTAGATAATTCTACAGAGGCCACTTCTTTATTTTCGGCATCTTTAAGAATATAGGTTGTGGTTTCGTATAGTGGAGACTTGTATTTAGATTCCATTAACAAACTATCAATTAAAACAATATCGTAATCTGAAAATAAATCTTCTTGAGTTATTTTTTTAGGAATTGAATCTATAGGTGCTTGTGCAAAAATATTTGCAGAAAACAGTAAAAATATTATTTGTTTTTTCATAAAATTGGTATGTCTGGTCGAACGCAGTCGAGACCTAAATATAAGCTCTTGTTGGCTACGCTTTTATCTTTAAATTAAAATACATTTTAATTTTTAACAATGCTCAATGAGACATTTTTTAATTGAAATCTAACTCAATTGCAATTGGGCAATGATCGGAATGTTTTGCTTCAGATAAAATATATGCTCTCGAAATTTTGTCTTTTAAAGGTTCTGTAACCATGGCATAATCTAAACGCCAACCTTTGTTATTTGCTCTTGCATTTGCTCTGTAACTCCACCAAGAATATTGCTGCAAATCTTTGTTTAAATATCTAAAACTATCTATTAATCCAGAGTTTATAAAATTTCCAATCCATTCTCTTTCTTCTGGTAAAAACCCAGAAACTCCTTTCATTTTAGGGTTGTGTATGTCTATTTCTTCGTGGCAAATATTGTAATCACCACAAATAATCAAATTCGGAATTTCTTGACGAAGTTCGTTAATGTATTCTTGAAATTCTGCCATATAATTAAGCTTAAAGTCTAATCTCTGTAAATTTGTTCCAGATGGTAAATAGAGACTCATAATAGAAACTTCATCAAAATCGATTCTAAGATTTCTTCCTTCGAAATCCATGGTTTCAATTCCTGTTCCATATACTATTTTATTCGGTTTTTTTTTGCTGAAGATGGCCACTCCAGAATACCCTTTCTTTTGTGCAGAATAAAAGTAATTGTAAGGGTAACCAGCTTTTTCAAAAGCTTCGATATCTAATTGGTCTTTATTTGCTTTTGTTTCTTGAATACAAATTACATCTGGACTTGCAGCTTCTAACCAATCTAAAAAGCCTTTTTTTATCGCTGCTCTAATTCCGTTTACGTTGTATGATATTATTTTCATTAACCTCTTTTAATTTCCCCAAAGGGAGAAAATACTCTTATTTTATTATTATTTAAAAAAACAACCTCTTTACTTCCTCTTCTTCTCCATATTGTTTGTTTGCCATTATTGTTTTTAGAGATAAAATATAAGCAAAACTGATGGAAATTGTACTATTTATTCAAATTTTATCAAAAAAGTTTTTTTCCTTTGGAAAAGATTATAGAACCATTTCTGGAATTTCTCCATCAATAATTAAAGTACCTTCTGTTGCCTTTTGAATTTCTTCTACAGAAACACCTGGTGCTCTTTCTAGCAAATAAAATGCATTGTTTTTTACTTCTAAAACAGCCAAATTCGTTACTATTTTTGTTACACAACCAACACCAGTTAATGGAAGTGAACATTTTTTTAAAATTTTAGATTCGCCACGTTTGTTTGTGTGCATCATTGCTACAATAATATTTTCTGCAGAAGCCACTAAATCCATGGCTCCACCCATTCCTTTTACCATTTTTCCAGGAATTTTCCAGTTGGCAATGTCTCCATTTTCGGCAACTTCCATGGCTCCTAAAATGGTTAAATCTACATGTTTGCCACGAATCATAGAAAAACTGGTTGCAGAATCGAAAAAACTTGCGCCTGGCATGGTTGTAATGGTTTGTTTACCAGCATTTATAATATCTGCATCTTCTTCTCCTTCAAAAGGAAAAGGTCCCATGCCTAAAACGCCATTTTCGCTTTGAAATTCTACTTCTATATCTTCTCGAACATAGTTGGCAACCAAGGTAGGAATGCCAATGCCTAAGTTTACGTAAAAACCATCCTGAACTTCTTGTGCAATTCTTTTTGCAATTCCGTTTTTGTCTAACATATCAATGTGTCAATTAAATAATTTAAAAATGTATCAATTCTCTTTTCGAAATTTAACACTTGTACTTAATATTTTATATAAAATCAATCCTAATTCATTCACTTTTGAACTCAAATTTTTATGAGTTGGATAAGAGTTTGATTTCTCACATAGAATTAACCAATATTTAGTTTCCTCTAATTCTTTAGTAGCAATTTTTATTTTATGAATAAAATCTGCTTTACTTTCAGCATTTTGAGCTTTATGAACATTTGCTCCTATGCTTGTTCCAGATTTTAATAGTTGACGAGATCTTACAAACTTTTTGATGGATTGTAAATGCTCTCAATATTCAATGATTAATAATGCAACTTCAGTTGATTTATCTATTACTGGATTTTTTATTGTTACATTAATAAACTGTTATATTAATTAATTGCGCTTACGAACCGTTCGTTGTTCTATTCTTTTCTCGTAATTTTTTCCTTCGAATATTCTTTGTACAAATATTCCAGGAATGTGAACATTGTTTGGGTCTAACTCGCCAACTTCTACCAATTCTTCTACTTCTGCTACTGTAATTGTTGCTGCTCCACACATATTCGGATTAAAATTTCTTGAGGTTCCTTTAAAAACCAAATTTCCTGCAGCGTCTCCTTTCCAAGCCTTTACAAAGGCAAAATCGGCTTTAAATGCTGGTTCTAATACATACATTTTACCATCGAATTCTCGTGTTTCTTTGCCTTCTGCAACTTCGGTTCCATAACCTGCAGGTGTATAAAAAGCAGGAAAACCAGCCTGTGCTGCTCTACATTTTTCGGCCAAAGTACCTTGTGGCGTTAATTCTACTTCCAATTCTCCAGACAACATTTGTCTTTCAAATTCGTCGTTTTCTCCTACGTAAGAAGAAATCATTTTTTTAATTTGTTTTCCTTGAAGTAAAAGACCTAAACCAAAATCATCTACGCCTGCATTGTTCGAAATACAAGTTACGTCTCTAACATTTAGTCTTACCAATTCTGCAATGGCATTTTCTGGAATTCCACACAATCCAAAACCACCTAACATTAAAGTCATTCCACTTTTAACGCCTTTTAATGCTTCTTGAACGTTCTCTACTTTTTTGTGAATCATATATTTGTGTTTTAAGGATTTTACAATAAAATCTTCCCTTTTTTATATTGAGATTCTGAAACAAGTTCAGAACTAGAAATCGGTATCTTCTTCTGGTATTTGTTTTTTATCTCCTTCTTTTTTCTCGTCCTTACAATTGATATTGATAGATAAATTATCTGGCTTTTCGAAAGCTTCTTTACTAATTTTTAAGGTTTTATCTGCATAACATTTTTGCATATACAACGCCCAAGAAGGTAAAGACATGGTGGCTCCTTGCCCTTTTGCAATGCCTGCAAAATGCGTTGCTCTATCTTCTCCACCCGTCCAAACGCCTGTTGCTAAATTGGGTACAATTCCCATAAACCAACCATCTGATTGATTTTGAGTGGTTCCTGTTTTACCTGCAATGGCATTTGTGAATTTATAAGGAAAACCTGTAACAGCATCTCCTCCAGAACTCCACCCAGAACGCAAACGAACTCCAGAACCAGATTGTGTAACGCCTTCTAATAAGTTTAAAACTACATAAGCAGATTCTTCACTTAAAACCTCTTTTGTTTGTGGCGTAAATTCTTCTAAAACGGTTCCGTTTTTATCTTCGATTCTTGTAATGATCATTGGGCTTACTCGCAAACCTCTGTTTGCAAAAGTAGAATAGGCACTTACCATTTCTAATAAAGACAAATCTACAGCTCCTAAAGCAATGGATGGATTTGCTGGAACATCGCTTTCGATGCCTGCAGCTTTTGCCAAACGCACCACATTTTCTGGTGTAACCATATCTATTAATCTCGCAGACATGGTATTTATAGATCCTGCCAAACCATCTTTTAAGGTTAACATTCCTCCATATTTTAAATTCGAGTTTTCTGGAGTCCAATCTTCTGGAATGCCGTATTTTCCCTTTGGAATTGTGTAAGGTATATTTGGAAACATCTCGCAAGGAGACAATTTTAATTGATTAATTGCTGTTGCATACACAAAGGGTTTAAAAGTAGAACCTACTTGACGCTTTTGTTGCTCTACAGCATCGAATTTAAAATGCTTGTAATTTACACCTCCCACCCATGCTTTTATATGACCTGTTTGCGGTTCTATGGATAACAAACCAGATCTTAAAAAATATTTATAATATTTAATAGAATCTATTGGCGACATAATTGTATCTATATCTCCTTTGTAAGAAAACACGCTCATTTTAGTTTTCTTCTTGAAAACTTCATTGATGTATTTTTCTGATTTTCCTGCAATTTTTAAGCGTTTGTATCTGTCGGAATTTTTCTTTCCTCTCTCTAAAATTGCATTGATATCGCTTTGTTCGATATCGTAAAAAGGCGCTGTTTTGTTTCTTTTTTGCTCTTTAAAAAAATAGTTTTGCAAATTTGCCATATGTTCTTGTACAGCTTCTTCTGCATATTGTTGCATTCGAGAATCTATGGTTACATAAATTTTTAAGCCGTCTTTAAAAATATCGTATTCTTCGCCACTTGGTTTTGGATGACTCTGTACCCATTTTCGCATTACTTTTTGTAGGTGTCCTCTAAAATAAGTGGCATACCCTTCGTTATGACTTTCTGGAGTATAATTAATATCTAATGGTAATTGTTGTAAAGAATCTTTTTCAGCCTCTGTAATAAACCCATTTCTATTGGTTTGTTTTAAAACAACATTTCTACGTTGTTTTACTTTTGCTTCTCTTCTTAAAGGATTAAAATAAGAGGAGTTTTTTAACATGCCAACCAACATTGCAGACTCTTCTATTTTTAATTCTTTTGGTTCTTTCCCAAAATAAATTCTTGCTGCAGATCGAATACCAACAGCCTGATTTAAGAAGTCGTACTTATTTAAATACATCGCAATAATTTCTTGCTTTGTATATTGTCTTTCTAACTTCGTGGCAACAACCCATTCTTTCATTTTTTGCCCAATTCTTAAGAAGATATTGCTTGAAGCTCTTCCTGTAAACAGCATTTTCGCTAGTTGCTGTGTAATGGTACTTGCACCTCCACTACCTGGTTTTAAAACGGCTCTTGCTGTTCCTCTAAAATCGATTCCAGAATGTTCGTAAAAACGTTCGTCTTCTGTTGCTACTAAAGCATTTATTAAATTTTGAGGCAGTTCGTCGTAATGAATTGGTGTTCTGTTTTCTGTAGCATATTTACCAATGGTTTTTCCATCGATAGAAATAACTTCGGTTGCTAAATTTGTTTCTGGGTTTTCTAATTCTTCGAAAGTGGGTAAAGCTCCTAACCAACCCCAAGAAGCGAATAAAAATAGTAGTATTAAGAAACCAAAACCTCCTAAAACGATTCCCCAGAACCATTTAATATATTTCTTAAAATTTGTTGTTTTCTTTTTTGCCATCATAAATCTTGTCTCTTAATGTTGTAGAGATTTTATTAATTTGCTTTTTCCGTAGAAACGGGAATCTATTTTATTTTTTCGATACTTAAACCAACATCTGTAATGCCTTTTAAATGAGGCATTGGATGTATTTCTCCATTTTTTCGCATTGCTTGTCGAATAGTAAACTCATATTCTCCAGAAATAGGAAACACTTTATGCTCTTTGTAAAATAATTTATTGTCTTTTATTTCTGTAAAACCATCTCCTAAAAAATGCCCAGCAGCATCTGTTATTTCGTATTGTAATGTATCTACCACTTTTGTACCATTGGGAAACTTTAATTCTGTAATTACATACAAATTACTAAATTCGTAATCGTTATTATTTCGTATATTGATAAACAAATTTTTAGCCTGAAGGGTATCTTTTATTTCGAAATTAAAAAACACCTTTTCGTTTGCTTTCCAAGAACTATTTTCTAGTGATTTATATTGATTAAATTCCGTTTTTTTATCACAAGAAATAAAAATAACCGCAACTAAAATTAAGAAAAAAACTTTATTTCTTTTCGGAATTGCCAGCATTATTTGGTTTGTTATTTTTTCGAGTTCTATTATTTTTTCTTCTTGGTTTTGGTTTTGATACCCCATTTTCTGCTTTTGGCTGTTTTGGTTTGGTATTAGGGTTGGGTCTCGATTTTGGTTTTTGCTGTTGCTTATTTTGTTGTTTTGCAACTGGTTTTCTTTTTTGATTTGAATTTGATTGTGTTTTGTTTGCAACTACACCAACCGATTTTTTCTTGTTTTTATTTCTATTGTTTCTTCTTCTTTTGCTTGTTTTTGGAACATCGAAACGTGTTAAACTATCTTGCCCAACTGCGTCTTCGAAATCTACTTTTATAGCAACCTCTACATCCGATTCATATTCTTCTAACGTTGCAGATTTCTCGTTATTCTTATTCAGTTCTATAATTTCTAAAACTTGATCTAACGTTAAACGAAACCACTTAAAACGTTCTTCTTTGTAGGTGTACCAAAGATGTTGTTTAAAAATATCCATCTTTACAAAAACAGCTTCTCCTTTTTCTGTTTTTAAAACGATGTCTTGTTTTGGAAATGTTTTTAACGCATCTAAGTAGGTATCTAATTCAAAATTTAAACAGCATTTTAATTTGCCACATTGTCCTGCCAATTTTAATGGGTTTAGAGACAATTGTTGGTAACGAGCTGCAGATGTAGTTACCTTTCTAAAATCTGTTAACCAAGTAGAACAACACAGCTCTCTTCCACAAGAACCAACACCACCTAACCTTGCAGCTTCTTGTCTTGCACCTACTTGTTTCATTTCTACACGAATAGAAAATGCACTTGCCAAATCTCTAATTAATTGCCTAAAATCTACACGAGTATCTGCGGTATAATAAAAAGTGGCTTTGTTTCCATCTCCTTGATATTCTACATCAGACAGTTTCATTTGCAAACCTAAACGTCCTAAAATTTCTCTTCCTCTTCTTTGTGTTTCTTCTTCTTTGGCTCTAGATTGTTGCCAAATATCGATATCTCTTTGACTGGCTTTTCTGTAAATTTTCTTTACATCTTCGTGATCTTCGGTAATTTTACGCTTTTTCATTTGCACTTTTACCAATTCTCCTGCTAAAGAAACCGTACCAATATCGTGTCCTGGCGAACCTTCTACTGCAACAATATCGCCCATTGTTATGGGTAAATTGTTTGTGTTTTTATAAAAATGTTTTCTTCCGTTTTTAAAACGAACTTCGAAAATATTAAATCTTTCTTGTCCACTTGGTAAGGTCATATTCGATAACCAATCGAAAACGGCTAATTTACTGCCACTTCCACAGGTTCCTGACCCACAATTACCATTACTCTTACAGCCTTTTGGTACGCCATTTTCTGTTGTACCACAATTTCCACATGCCATGTAATTTTATATTTTTAGAAAAGCTCGAAGCTTTTTACTGTTCATAATTTTGATTATCAGATTGATACAAATACACAATCTTATCTTCACTAATCTGTAAATATACACATTCTCGAAGAATGAGAAAACAGGTACATAAAAGTAAATAAAATTCTATTTACTACGAAATTACACCGCAAATATACTTTTGAAAGCTTATTGGTTTTTGCGATTTTTAGAGTTTGTACAGATTGAATTAGAATTCGTTTACAAACAATACAAGTTTTTTTAGGTTTATCGTTAATTTTTAGCGAAAGATTTGATATTGAAATTGATGATTTTTTTCTTTATATAAAAAATAAAAAACCTTAATTTTAAAAAAAAATTAAGGTTTTAGAAATGAATGTAGAGGTGTCTAGCGGATTCGAACCGCTGTACATGGTTTTGCAAACCATTGCCTAGCCACTCGGCCAAGACACCTTTTGTAATTGGATTGCAAATTTACGCAAATTTACAAGTATTGCAAGTATTTTTTTGTGTTATCGCTTTTTTGTGAGAATAATAATTACTTCTTCTACATTTCCACCAATTGGTGGGTTAATTTTTGATACGGAAACTGTTGCTTTTTTAATTAATTTTATTTCTTTGAAAAAACGATCTAAAATTCGTTGTGCAACTTGTTCTAATAATTCAGAACGAATGGCCATTTCTTCTTTTACAATATGGTTTAAATGTACATAATCTACAGTATCTGCTAAATTATCTGTTTTTGCAGACTTTTTTAAATCTGCTTTTACCTCTACATCTATTCTATATTCTGAGCCTATTTTTGCTTCTTCCTCTAAACAACCGTGAAAAGCGTAGAGTTTTATGTTATTTACTTTTATGATTCCCATAATTATTAATTTGTCAGTTCGAGCGCAGTCGAGAACTAATTACTTATTTTGAAATTTTAAAACCTTTCGACTACGCTAAAGGTGACATTTTATATGCCTAATTTTACGATTCTATTTTCTCCCACATTTTATCTGTATTTAATCTAAAAGAGCCTAAATACTCGAAATTACACTGCTCTGGAGAAATGATAGACAAAAATGGTTCGCCGTTTTTATTGTTATATAAATGATAATTTTCTCCAATATTGGGCTCAAAACTAAATTTTGCATTGTAAATTAAATCGTTATACTTAAATTTTTGCATCAAATCTTCGTACTGTTTTTTAACCTCGTCGAATTTCGATTTTAATTGTTTGTTTACACGTTGAATTCCATCGTTTTTCCAACTTGCCGTATTTAGTGGTTTAATTACTGGAGAACTTGCAGAAGTTCCATAGGGTTTTAATGCAGCGTCATATTTTTGACTTTCCTCGTTAAAAACAACTAAATCTGGTTTTTTATCATCATTTTTCATTGAATACAAATTTACGATTGTTTTTATTACTCTGCGTTATTTACTTCAATCCAATATCCATCTGGGTCTTGAAAATAGAATTGTTGAATCCCGTCTTTTCGAACGTAATCTTTTTTTATCGTATTTGTCCAGTCTGAATATTCAATTTTTAGATGAACAAGGTGTTTTACAAATTCTTTTAAACTTGAAGTTGACAAAGCAAAATGAACTGCTTTATTTGTTTTTACTTCTAGATTTGGACGAGGAATTAAATGCAATTGCTTTCCCTGACCAAGTGACAACCATCTTGTTTTAGAGTTGGATGCGGTATTTTCTATTTCTTTAAATTGAAATACTTTTTGATAGAATGCAACAGATGCATCAACATTTTTTACAGAGAGTGCTATGTGATTTAATAAAAAAGAAGCCATACTTATAATAATGTTGTAAAAATACAACAATAAATAAGTAGTAAAACTTTCTTTTAAAAAACTTTAACTGGCAAAAATGCCTGCGCGAAGGATTGAAACGGCAGCTTTTTTAAGGTTCTAAAACCTTAAAAAACTATAGTGTAAAGCCTGACCTGAAAGGGCGCGCCCAAAAAAAACAACTTGTAAAAAAGTCGAAAACATTTCTAATTGCACTTGTTTTGGTTTTGTAAAACTCTGCATTTGTACAGCGCTCGCAAGCTACATTGGTGAATTTTTGGTTTTGGATATCGAAAATTTTTGATAAGATGCCACCTGTTGCTCTCATTTCTGCTAATTTATAGGTTTTATGATTGCATTTGAGACAGGTATAAATTCTAATTTAATTGCTTATAATAATTAATGTTTAATAATTCGTTGCAGAATTTGCATTTTTGTTACAAAACTCTCAATAGCAATGAAGTATTTTATGTAATTTTGTAGCTTAATTTTTTCATATAAAACGATGTCTGAAGAAAAAAAATCGCTTAATTTTTTAGAGCAAATTATTGAAGAGGATTTGGCAAACGGAATGCCAAAAGAAAGTTTGCGTTTTCGTTTTCCGCCAGAACCCAATGGATATTTACACATTGGCCATACCAAAGCCATTGGCATTAGTTTTGGTTTGGGGCAGAAATATAATGCGCCTGTAAATTTACGTTTCGACGATACAAATCCTGCAAAAGAAGAACAAGAATATGTAGATGCGATTAAGAAAGATATTTCTTGGTTAGGTTACAAATGGGCAAAAGAATGCTACTCTTCGGACTATTTTCAGCAATTATTCGATTGGGCAGTTTTATTGATAAAAGATGGTAAAGCGTATGTAGATTCGCAATCTTCTGAAGAAATGCGTATTCAAAAAGGAACGCCAACTCAAGTGGGTACCAATAGTCCTTTTCGAAATCGTTCTGTGGAAGAAAATTTAGCCCTGTTCCAAGGAATGAAAGATGGAAAATTTAAAGAGGGCGAGCATACGTTGCGTGCAAAAATAGATATGAGTTCGCCAAATATGTTAATGCGAGATCCTTTAATGTACAGAATTTTATACAAAGCGCACCATAGAACTGGCACAGATTGGTGTATTTACCCAATGTACGATTGGACGCATGGAGAGAGCGATTATATAGAGCAAATTTCGCATTCTTTGTGTTCTTTAGAGTTTAAACCTCACAGAGAGTTGTACAATTGGTTTAAAGAAAATGTTTACGAATATAGTGCAGATGAATATCCTTTAGCACCAAAACAACGTGAGTTTTCTCGTTTGAATTTGAGTTACACTATTATGAGCAAACGCAAGTTATTAACTTTGGTTGAAAACGGAATTGTTTCTGGTTGGAACGACCCAAGAATGCCCACAATTTCTGGTTTACGAAGACGTGGTTATACACCTGCATCGATTAGAAGTTTTGTAGAAACTGTAGGTGTTTCTAAACGTGAAAACGTAATTGATGTAGCCCTTTTAGAGTTTAAAATTCGTGAAGATTTAAACAAAACCGCCAACAGAGTAATGGCTGTTTTAGACCCTGTAAAAGTGGTAATTACCAATTACCCTGAAGGAAAAGAAGAAATGTTACAAGCAGAAAACAATCAAGAAGATGCATCTGCTGGGTATAGAGAAGTGCCTTTTTCTAGAGAAATTTATATCGAAAAAGAAGATTTTAGAGAGCAAGCGAATAAGAAGTTTTTTCGATTGAAATTAGGTAAAGAAGTGCGTTTAAAAAATGCCTATATTATAAAAGCAGAAAGCTGTACAAAAGACAAAAACGGAAACATTACCGAAATACAATGTACTTATGATAAATTGAGTAAATCTGGAAGTGGTACCGAAGAAAGTTTACGAAAAGTAAAAGGAACTTTGCACTGGGTTTCTGTAAAACACGCTGTAAATGCAGAAGTAAGAGCTTATGATAGATTGTTTTTAGATGAAGCTCCAGATGCACATAAAGACAAAGATTTTATGGAGTTTTTAAATCCGAATTCGTTAGAAGTAATTAATGCTTTTGTAGAACCAAGTTTACAATCGGCCAAAATTGGAGATCGTTTTCAGTTTCAACGTTTGGGATATTTTAATGTAGATGATGATGCTACTGCAGAAAAACTTGTATTTAACAAAACGGTTGGCTTACGAGATTCTTGGGGAGGAAAATAAGTTGGAAGTTGAGAGTTAGATGTTAGAAGTTGAGAGTTGGAAGTTTTTAAAAAATGTCTGTTCGAGCGCGGTCGAGAACTAATAAAAATTTATAATTATGAAAAAAATTCTTTTATTATCGGTATTTATGATGGCTTTTTCTTGTGGAAACAAAAAAGAGGTAACACAAATGGTAGAAGTTTCTTGCGGACAATGCAAATTCGATTTAGATTCTGAAGACGGTTGTAGTTTGGCTGTAAGAATTGATAACAAAGCTTATTTTGTAGATGGTTTTAATATCGACGATTTTGGTGATGCGCACGACGAGCATACTGGTTTTTGCGAAGTGGTTAGAAAAGGAGAAATTACAGGTAAAGTTGTAGAAGGAAGATTTGTTGCGAGTTCTTTGAAGTTGTTGGATTCTGAATAGAAAAACTTTTTCTTAAAATTAAAAAATCCGATGAAGATTTAAACTTTCATCAATTTTTTTTATATTTTTTATATATTATATACTATATATATTATATATTTGTATCGGGAGTTTAATATTTTGAAAAATTAGAGAATTGAAGAATTATGAAAAAATTAATAGAAATAGATGATTCTATTCTCACAAAACTGAAAGTATTATCTGCTTTTGAAGGATTAAGTGTAAAAGCCTTAATGGAAAAAGCTATAGAATTGTTTGTAAAATCGAAAGAAAAAGAACAATTAGATAGTTTAACCCAAGAACAAAAAGAAGATATTGGTCTTTTACTTTTAATGCAACAAGCAGATAAAACTGATACTGTTAGTGAGGAAGAGTTTTTAAATGCTTTAAAATAATGGAAATTATTTATTTACGTCAAGCTTTAAAAGATGTAAACAAAATTAAAAACAGTAAGTTAAAACTAAAATTAGCTAAAGTTGTAGCTAATTTAAAAATAGCAGAAAACTTATCAGAAATTAAGAATGTACAAGCAATGTCAGGTCATTCTGAAGCTTATAGAATTAGAATTGGTGATTATAGATTAGGAATTTTTTATTCCGAAGAAAAAATTACAATTGCCCGTTTTTTTAAAACGAGAAGATATTTATAAATTATTCCCATAAAAAATCCGATGAATTTAAATTCATCGGATTTTTTATGACTGCCAACTGAATACTGAAAAATTGCCCACTCAATTACGGAGCAGGATTAGGAATATCTGTATGAACTTCTTCAATTTCTTTTAAAGTTTCTTCGGATAAATCGATGTTGATAGAATTGATATTTTCTTTTAATTGATTCACTTTTGTTGCCCCAATAATATTACTCGTTACAAATGGTAATTGATTGATAAACGCCAACGACATTTCCGATAATGTAATTCCTGCTTTTTTTGCAATTGCTTCGTATCTTTTTACAGCTTCCAAAGAACCATCGCCCATATAACGTGCAATAAAACGTGGAAATAAGGTTCCTCTTGCGCCTTTTGGTTTGTTTCCGTCTAAATATTTTCCAGATAAAACACCCTGTGCCAAAGGAGAGTAAGCTAACAAACCAATGTTTTCTCTTAAAGAAACTTCGCTCATTCCTGCTTCGTAACTTCTGTGAATCAAAGAATATGAATTTTGAATGGTTATTGGTCTTGCCAATTTATTTACTGCTGCAGTTTGTAGGTATTGTAGAGTTCCCCAAGGAGTTTCGTTCGACAAACCATATTGTCTTATTTTTCCTTCTTGAATTAAATCATTTAAAGTTTTAATAATTTCTAAATAATTTTCAGTTGCATCTTTTGCAGCATCTGTTGGAAAATCTCTTGTTCCGAATACATTTACACCTCTATTGGGCCAGTGTAATTGATACAGATCGATATAATCTGTCTGTAAACGTTTTAAGCTTCCTTCTACAGCTTCTAGGATATTTTTTTTATTCAATCCACCTTCTCTAATGTGTTTGGTATAATCTCCACCACCTGCAATTTTACTTGCCAAAACAACTTTATCTCTATTTCCTGATTTTTTAAACCAATTCCCAATAATTTTTTCTGTAGAACCATAGGTTTCTGGTGAAGCAGGAACTGCGTATAATTCTGCAGTATCAAAAAAGTTTACACCTTGTTCCAGTGCATAATCCATTTGTTCGAAACCTTCTTCTTGTGTATTTTGGTTTCCCCAAGTCATGGTTCCTAAACATATTTTACTAACTTTTATATCGGTATTTGGGAGTTTTGTGTATTTCATTTTTTGTGTAATTGTTTATTTGTTGAATTGTGTAACTGTTTTTAAACTGACTGCTAAATTAAAACTAATTTAATCTTAAAACAAAAGCGTATAATTTAAAAAATTATACGCTTATAAGAATATGTTATAATTGAACTTCGACAAGCTCAGTTTGACATTTTGATTTATAATTATGTTTTCTGAATAATAATTGAATTCTTACAATTCAACAATTACACAATTCAACAATTACACCTATTTTAGAATAGCCTCAATTCCTGGTAAGCTTTTTCCTTCTAGCATTTCTAACATGGCACCACCACCTGTAGAAACATAGCTTACTTTATCTGCAAAACCAAATTGTTTTACTGCTGCCACAGAATCTCCACCACCAACTAACGAGAATGCGCCGTTTTTAGTGGCTTTGTCTATAGAGTGTCCTAATGCAATGGTTCCTGCAGCAAAAGATTCCATTTCGAAAACCCCTAAAGGTCCGTTCCATAAAATTGTTTTCGATTTGTTTACAATTTCATCAAAAAATTCTCTTGATTTTGGTCCAGCATCTACACCTTCCCAACCATCTGGAATTGCATTGATATCGCAAATTTGTGTATTTGCATCGTTAGAAAAATTATCAGCAGCAACCACATCTACAGGAATATGAACTTCTACTCCTTTTTCTTTTGCTTGTTTTAAAATATCTAATGCTAAGTCTTGTTTATCGTCTTCGCAAATAGAATTTCCTATTTTTCCACCTTGAGCTTTTATAAACGTAAAACTCATTCCACCTCCAATAATTAAATGATCTACCTTATCTAAAATATTTTCGATAACTGTAATTTTAGACGATACTTTAGCACCTCCTAAAATTGCCAATACTGGTTTTTCTGAATTGTTTAAAACCTTATCGATACTTTCTATTTCTCTTGCTAATAAATTTCCAAAACATTTATTTTCTTCAAAAAATTGTGCAATAATTGTGGTAGATGCATGTGCTCTGTGAGCGGTTCCAAAAGCATCGTTTACATAAATATCTCCAAATTTCGATAATTTCTCTGCAAATGCTACATCTCCTTTGGTTTCTTCGGCATAAAAACGAAGGTTTTCTAATAATAAAATCTCGCCCGATTCTAAATTAGCCACTGCTGCTTCGACTTTTTCTCCAACACAATCTTCCACAAATTTTACATTACAACCAATAATATCTACAACCGATTTTACAATGTGTTTTAAAGAAAATTCTTCTTGAAAACCTTTTGGACGACCTAAATGAGACATTAACACACAGCTTCCTCCTTGTTCTAAAATATCGATTATTGTTGATTTTGCAGCTTGAATTCTGGTAGTATCTGTCACTTCAAATTTATCGTTTAAAGGCACATTAAAATCTACACGAATAATCGCTTTTTTATTTTCGAAATTAAAATCTTTTAGTGTTTTCATTTTTGGTATTTTCTATTTTTAACAAAAATACCTTTTTCTTTAGTTTTTAGAAAGTTGAAATTTAAAAAGTTAAGTTAACGTTTGCGTAAATTATCTATTAAAGAATTCGGTTTCGACTGCAATCAATCTACCATTCTTATAAAATATAATTTTTGACATCTAAAATTGATGAGATTCTGCATAACAAATTTTATATTTGTACATGCTTTTCAACCAAATTATAGGTCAAGAACACATTAAAAACCATTTGCAAGTTTCTGCAGAAAATGGTAGAATTCCGCATGCGCAACTATTTGTAGGAAAAGAAGGAAGTGGCACTTTGCCAATGGCAATCGCCTACGCACAATTTTTATTATGTAATTTTTCTGAAAATAGTAATGCCTGTAATTTAAAATGCGAAAAATTACAGCATCCAGATTTGCATTTTGCATTTCCTGTAACTACTAATGATGCTGTAAAAAAGCATCCTGTTAGTAATTTATTTTTAGAAGATTGGCGAGATTTTGTTACTACACAACCTTATGGAGGTTTATTTAATTGGTTGCAATTTATTGGTGTAGAAAATAAACAAGGAAATATTGGGGTTGATGAAGCTGAAGATGTTGTAAAAAAACTACAACTAAAAAGTTACGAAGGAGGTTTTAAAGTAATGATTATTTGGATGGCAGAAAAAATGAATATTGCTGCCGCCAACAAATTGTTAAAATTAATCGAAGAACCACCAAATAAAACGGTTTTTATTTTAATTACCGAGAATGAAGAGCAAATTATCAATACCATAAAATCGCGTTGCCAAGCCTTACATTTTCCTGTTTTGGCAGAACAAGATATTGCAAAAACTTTGGTTGAGAGAGAAAATTGCTCAGAGAGTGAGGCTGCAAGCATTGCACATCAAGCAGAGGGAAATTATAACAAAGCCGTTCATTTATTACACAACGATGCTTCTGATTTGGTTTTTGAAGAATGGTTTATTGCATGGATAAGAACCGCGTTTAAAGCCAAAGGAAATGCTTCTGTGGTGCAACAATTAATTTCTTGGTCCGACACGATTGCCAAAACCGGACGTGAAACTCAAAAACGTTTTTTAGAATATTGTTTGCAATTTTTTAGACAAGCTTTATTACTAAATTACAAATCTGAAAATTTAGTTTTTATGGAAACAAAAACCCGTTTCGATTTGTCTAAATTTGCGCCTTTTGTACATGCAGGTAATATTTTAGAAATAGAAAAAGAACTGAACGATGCCATCTATCATATAGAAAGAAATGGAAATGCTAAAATTATTTTGTTAGATTTATCGATGAAACTAACGAGGTTTTTGCATAAAAAGGAAGAGACTGTTTAACTCATTTATCTTAAAATAATTCTTTCTTTATAAAAAATTCTACCTAAAAATGTAACCTTTTTGAAAACTTGAGGTTTTAAAATTGGTAACCAACTTAAGTAGAGATTATTATGAAACATCTTAAATTAATTGCAATTATTTTTATTTTTTGGAGCTGTAAAAACAATAAAAGCACAAATGAATATCAAGATTTAATAGTAATTGACCAAAACTATAAAGAATCCTTAAAAATAGCTTCAGAAAAAGATAAGCTAATTTTTATTGACTTTTATACAACTTGGTGTGCACCTTGTAAAAAATTAGATAAATTAGTTTTTAAAAACGATTCTATAAAAAAAATTCTTAAAAAAGATTTTATACTATTAAAATACAACGCAGAAAATGATACCGTTTTTCACTTGTCGAAAAAACACCATATAAGTAGTTATCCTACTGGACTTATTTTAAATAAAAAAGGGTACGTTTTAAATAGAAAGTATGGTTTTCCTGGAGAAGATTTTTTATCGTTAAGTAAAATTGTACTAAAATTTACCAATGAAAGTATTTTGTTAAACAACAAAAATAAAATAATAAAAGGGTATTCCAATAAAATTGATGAAGCCAAATATCCACAATTTTATATTGATTATGTGAACAGAACTAATACTAAAATTAATCCTTTAGAATTAAATGAGTATTGGAGCTCAAATAAAAATGTTTTATCTGAACAATATTTTTCTACACTCATTTATTTTGCACGAGATGCTTCTGATAATGTTGCAAACAAAACATTAAAAAATATAAATGCATACAAAGAACTCTATGGTAATAATGATGTTGAAATACTGATGTATTTCTTAACTTCTGGAAAATTTAGTAGAGCAATTTCTGAGAAAAATCAATTAAAATACGATGAAGCTGTTCTTTTTGCTAAAAATGCTTTAAGTGTTCAATGGACTGATGATATACTACCAAATTTTGAAAAAGAGTTTACAAAAACTTTAAATGAATAAATTTTAAACCTTATAGTTTTTTGATTAAAAAAGTTGTTTTTAAAAAAACAGCTTTTTTTATTTTATATTTATATGATTTTAAAAAAAACTAAAAAAGTGTCCCCTTTTTATTTTTAACAAACGTCTTAATAGTATAAACTTAAAAACTTTAGATTATGAAACAATTTATGATGATTTTTATTGGCGAAGATTATGCTGATTTAGGGCTTTCTCCAGAAGAAATGCAAAACAGAATGGAAAAATGGTTTGCTTGGAGTCAAAAAATG
This sequence comes from Polaribacter batillariae, assembly GCF_017498485.1. Classification (NCBI taxonomy): domain Bacteria; kingdom Pseudomonadati; phylum Bacteroidota; class Flavobacteriia; order Flavobacteriales; family Flavobacteriaceae; genus Polaribacter; species Polaribacter batillariae. Next base: position 1,826,174 of record NZ_CP071795.1, read on the forward strand.
GATGCTGCAGGAATTAAACATGAAGGTGAAGCCTTAACTTCCAAAATAAGACGTATTTCTGGTGTTGAAAGAACAGCTAAAGACATTGCATCTACAGAATTAAAGGAAATTGTTGGTGGTTATTACACAGTTTCTGCCAAAGATTTTGATGCTGTTGAAGAAATTGCCAAAGATTTTCCAGATTACGATTTAGGCTCGTTTGTAGAAATTAGAGAAATTATGGTATTTGATCATTAATGGAAACGAAACTTATAGACCATCTTTTTCGATATCATAGTGGAAAGATGGTTTCTGTTTTAACTCGAATTTTCGGACTCTCAAATCTGGAAATTATTGAAGATGCTGTGCAAGATACTTTTCTAAAAGCCAGCATTTCTTGGCGAAAAAAACAACCAGAAAATCCTGAAGCTTGGTTAACAAAAGCTGCAAAAAACAGAGTTTTAGATATTTTTAGAAAACTAAAATCAGAACAAAAACACTTTCCAGAAATTAAAGCAAATTTTGAATCTATTACAACAAATGAACTTTTTTTAGATGCGGAAATCGAAGATGCACAACTTCGAATGATTTTTACTGCTTGTCACCCAAAATTAGACGCTAAAGACCAAATTGTATTTGCCCTAAAAACCATTGCTGGTTTTAGCACCAAAGAAATTGCATCGGCTTTATTAACCAAAGAAGAAACCATTAAAAAACGCTTGTTAAGAGCTAAAAAAACGATTAAAAAGACAAAATTAGCCTTCAAAATTCCACAAGGAAAAGAACTTCCAGAAAGGATTGATAGCGTTTTAAATGTTATTTATCTTATTTTCAATGAAGGTTTTCACTCCAACAAAAAAGAAATTTTAGTGCAAAAAGAATTGTGTGGCGAAGCCATTCGTTTGTGTAAAATGTTATTGAAAAATAAACATACTCAAATTCCTGAAAGTTATGCTTTGTTTGCCCTCATGTGCTTTCATTCTGCAAGATTAAATGCAAAAATTAATACGGAAAATGAGTTGTTGGATTTAAAAAATCAAGATAGAAGTAAATGGTCTTTTCCTTTGATTCAATTAGGAAATATGATGATGAACAAAGCTGTTGAAACAGAACATTTTTCAAGCTATCATTATGAAGCAGCAATTGTTGCAGAACATATAAAAGCTCCAAATTTCAAGCAAACCAATTGGCACAAAATTCTTAATTATTACAAGTGTTTACACAAATTACAGCCTTCCACTTCTTATGTATTAACAATGGCTGTTGTCTGTTTACAAAACGAAAATTATACAAAAGCTAATTATTATCTCGAGCAAATAAATCCTGATGATTTAGCACAACGTTCGTATTTATTTTATGGCGCAAAAGCAGATTATTTTGCCAAAACCAACAATAAAAAAGAAGCTTTAAAATTTATTAATATTGCTTTAGAGAAAGTCTCTAATAACTTGGAAAAGGAATTTTTGGAGAGGAAGAAAAAAAGTTTGCTACTTTAAAAAGAGGTATTTCTCATTTTGAGTGAAACGCAGTGGAATTGAGAAACCTTAAGAATCAGGTTTGCATTATAGATTTCTCCACAAGGTCGAAATGACAAACGAATGTCATTTTGAGTGAAACGCAGTGGAATCGAAAAATCTTTTATTGTAGTTTAATATTGAAAAAAAAATTACATCACGCTTTAAATTTGTTAAGATTTCTCCACAAGGTCGAAATGACAAACGAATGTCATTTTGAGTGAAAGGCAGTGGAATCGAAAAATCTCTTATTTGTAGTTTAATATTGAAAAAAATACGTCACTTTTTAACTTTGTTAAGATTTCTCTACAAGGTCGAAATGACAAACGAATGTCATTTTGAGTGAAACACAGTGGAATCGAAAAATCTCTTATTGTAACTTAATATTGAAAAAAAAATTACATCACGCTTTAAATTTGTTAAGATTTCTCCACAAGGTCGAAATGACAAACGAATGTCATTTTGAGTGAAACGCAGTGGAATCGAAAAATCTCTTATTGTAACTTAATATTGAAAAAAAATTACATCACGCTTTAAATTTGTTAAGATTTCTCCACAAGGTCGAAATGACAAACAGATGTCATTTTGAGTGAAACACAGTGGAATCGAAAAATCTTTTATTGTAGTTTAATATTGAAAAAAAAATTACATCACGCTTTAAATTTGTTAAGATTTCTCCACAAGGTCGAAATGACAAACGAATGTCATTTTGAGTGAAACGCAGTGGAATCGAAAAATCTCTTATTGTAGTTTAATATCGAAAAAAAAATACATCACATTATAATTTTGTTGAGATTTCTCCACAAGGTCGAAATGACAAACGAATGTCATTTTGAGTGAAACGCAGTGGAATCGAAAAATCTCTTATTATAACTTAATATTGAAAAAAAATTACATCACATTATAATTTTGTTGAGATTTCTCCACAAGGTCGAAATGACAAACTGAGTCGAAATGACAAACTGAATTAAACTCCTTTTTCAACACGTTTGGCCACGTACAAATCTGCAATGGTTGGGTTTTCTGGACAACTTTTTATCTTTGTAAATTCATCGCCTGCTTTTATAAAACCTGTTTGTAGAACTTTAAAGTAAACGCCACACATTGTAGTATTCCAAAACTGTTTTACAATTTTTACATCGTTAAAACGAATGCCTAATTTGTAACAAGGGTTTCTTTGCACAGTTGCTTCTAAAATGGTTTCTCCAATTTTAAAGGTATCTCCTTGATGAATTTTCGTTTCGTCTAAATCATCAACCGTTAAATTTTCACCAAACATTCCGTTTTCCCAGTTTAAATTTGGGTATTTTTCTTTCCAAAAAGCATAGTGTTTTAAAGAATACCCATAAACTGCTTGTAAAACTCCTCCATGATTTTTTCTGTCGGAAATTTCATCACCTTTTACATCTTCTGTATCTAAAAAAATAGGTTCTGTAACTGGAAATTTAAAAATTCCTGTGGTTACTTTTTTCCCTTTCCAATCAATTTCTTTACGTTCGCCAATATTTGTTGAAATAATTTTCATATTTTAAAATATAATCTTACAATGTGAAACATATATAAAATGTCTTTTCGATTGAAGCAAAGCGAAACAGAGAAATCTTTATTACGAATTACTTTAAGATCTCTCCATAAAGTCGAGATGACAGATAAACATAGTTTTTACAAAGTTTACTTTTTAAATTTCTCTAACGCTTTTTTAGTAAAATCAGACAGCACCAATTCTCCAGAAACTGCTGCTCTTTCTGTTAATAAGTTGTTCCAATTTTGGGTTCCTTTCCACAACGCTTTTTTCATTTCGGCTAAAGCTGTATGATTGTAAGAAGCCAATTTTTCTGAAAGTATTTCTACTTCTTTATCTAACTCTTTTATCGTTTCAAAAACTTTTGCATACAACCCTTTTTCTTTTGCCCAATACGCATTTTTCCAATTGGTGGCATCTAAAGTTAATTCTGCTGTTCCAGAAACTCCTATTTTTCTAGTTACAGCAGGTTCAATTACAAAAGGTCCAATTCCTATGGTAAATTCTGACAATTTTATAGCAGCATTTTCTGTTGCCAACACATAATCGCAAGCAGAGGCTAAACCAACGCCACCACCAACTGTTTTTCCTTGAATTCTTCCAATAATTAGTTTTCCACAAGTTCTCATGGCATTTATCACATTTGCAAAACCTGAGAAAAATTCTTTACCTTCTTCTAAGTTAGAAATAGCTACTAATTCATCAAAAGAAGCGCCTGCACAAAAGGCTTTTTCTCCTTCTGACTTTAAAATAATGATAGCGACTTCATTATTTTGCCCAACTAAAATTAACTCTTTTCGCAATCTTTCTAACAATTCACTTGGAAAAGAATTGCTTGCAGGATGCCCAAATTCTATGGTGGCTATTTTGTTATTAATGTGGGTGTATAAACTTCCGTTTTTTCTATTTGTAGTCATATTATTGAATTTTTATCAAAAATAAACGATTCAAATTTAAAAAAGAAAAACTCTAAATTTTACTTCAGAGTTTTCGATATTAAAAATTCTATTTTCAGTTTACAATGGGTTAAAACCATTGTTGTTAAATTATCTATTCATGGGTTTGTTTAAATTCATAAACATTAAATCTACGTCTGTGGCTTCTACATCTAACAAATATTTGCTAAAATGGTCTGCTCTTAACCAGAAAGAGTATTCTGTCATGTTTCCAAAACCATGTCTTTGTCCTGGCATAATCATAAATTTAAAACGTTTGTTCGCCTTAATTAATTCGTTCGCCATTCTAATAGTTCCTGCTGGATGTACATTATTATCCATATCTCCATGAATTAACATTAAATGTCCTTTTAGGTTTTTTGCCAAAGATTGATTGTCATCAATTTTATACTTATAAGAAATTTTTCCTTTCTCGTCAATTTCTTCTTTTACTCCATGATGCGTTTCACTCCACCAGGAATTATAGACATTATTATCGTGATTTCCTGCGGATGAAACAGCGGCTTTAAAAAAATCTGGATATACCAACATTGCAGCTGTGGACATAAAACCACCTCCTGAATGACCGTAAATTCCTACTTTTTCAATATCAATAAATTTGTATTTATTTGCCAACTGTTGTGCTACGTATTTTTTATCGGCTAAACCATAATCGCGTAAGTTTCCATAACCATAATTGTGGTACCATTTAGATCTGTCTGGGTGACCACCTCTGTTTCCTAAGGTAATTACTACAAAACCAACTTGTGCCATTCTATCTAAACGATCCATTCTATAAGAAAAAGATTTGTTTACAGCTTCTGTTTGCGGTCCTGGATATACGTATTCTAATAGTGGATATACTTTTGTAGAATCCATTTCAAAAGGGGTGTACATTACTCCATAAATATCTGTAATTCCATCATCTGCTTTTACTTTAAATGGTGTTGGAAATTTATAACCTGAAGCCATTAATTGCGATAAATCTGCAGTTTCTAACTCCATAACTTCTCTTCCATTAGAATCCATTAAATTTGATTTTGGAACCGTATTTACTCTTGAATAATTATTTACAAAATACTTATTAGAGTCAGACATGCTTGTATTTGTTGTAAAATCTCCAGGATTTAGTGTTTTCATTCCACTTCCATTTAAGTTGATTTTATAACTGTGCAAATAATATGGGTCTTGTTTTTTATTTACTCCATTTGCTGTAAAATAAAGTGTTCTTGTTTTTTCGTCTAAACCTTCGAAACCATCTACATGATAATCGCCTTCTGTAACTTGGTTTTTTAGGTTTCCATCAGCATCATACAAATAAAAATGTGCCCAACCATCGCGTTCTGCCCAATGCAGCATTTCTGTTTCGTTATTAAATAAAATTAGCGGACGAGATTCTATATAGGTATTAAAACGCTCTTCAATTAATGTTTTATATTCTCCAGTATTAATGTCTGCAACACAAACATCATACTTTTTACGATCTCTAGAAATTACACTAAAATATACTTTTCCTTTTTTCGAAAGTAATAAAGGTGGTGTAAAATCGTCATCGAAACTCGACTTTTTTCTTGGGGCTCTAAATACAGAAATGCTTTGTTGACGAACCGTATCTAAAGGTACTTTTACGTGTGTTTTTGTTGGAATATCGAAAATTAACAACTCCGATTTGTAATATTCTTGTTCTCCTGGCATATGGTATTTATAAGTCTCTAATGTGGGTCTTTTTTTACCTGTCGAATTAATTACCCATAAATCTTTTATATGTCTAGCGTCTGATTTTTGAAAAACAAACTTTTTAGAATCGTGAGACCAAGTTCCCCAAACACCTTTTCTTTTGTCTTTATTTTTTTCTACATCTTCGTTATCTTGCCCTCTATTACCACCTCCATAACCATAATTTTCTTCGCCATCTTTTGTCCACTGATTTTCTACAACCGTACTATCTTTTTCGTCTTTAATAAACTTTTTAAAGTTCTTTTTGTCCATCCAATACAAGTTGTAATTTTTAGAATATAAAACAATTGTACTGTCTGGAGAAATGTTTGCCCAGCTTTTCCATGGCTTTTTTTTAGGTTTTTTAGTATCAATAATTGTTAAACCATTTCCACCTAACTTATATTCTAAGTGGTACACTTTTCTCTCCATTTTAGGCTTTTTCTTTTTTGCTTTTTGGGTAGAAGTCGTATCTTTTTTAACATCTTTTTTTTCTTCTTCTACCTCTACTTCTTCCGTAGAAGTTACTCGAAAACGAATGGCATTTTCTGCTTCGTTAAACTTAATATTTAATCTTGGCAAATGTTTGGCATCATATGGGTCTTTTGTAATTTCTGTTAACCATTTTGCCATTTTTACATTGTCGAAAAGTGGTTTTTTAGATTTTTTATCTGCATCTACAATGTAGTGATTAGAACCTTCTGAGGTCTTGTAGGCATACCAAAAACGGTTTCCTTTTTTTAACCAATGTGGATACACAGAAGTTGAGTGCACCATTTTTGCTAAGTTTGTTGGAGAGTATTTAGCAGCTGCTCTGTAATTGGGTTTGGGTGTTTGTTGTGCGAAATTTGCAAATGTTGCAAATACAAGTAATGTAAATAAGGTAAAGTTTTTCATTTTAAAAAAGTGGCTGTTGTAAATTAAAAAGCTAAAGTTCTTTAAAACAAACAACATATCAAATTTAAAGAATCATAATTGTTAAATATTTAACAGTTTTAATTTAAATTTCGTTTTTCAATAAAAAAACGTTTTAATAATAGAGCGCATTCGTTTTCTAAAATTCCTTGAACTACTTTTGTTTTTGGATGTAACTTTGTATTTAAATTCATAAAACCCCTTTCAGGTTCAGAAGCGCCATATACAATTTTACCAATTTGCGTCCAATAACTAGCGCCTGCACACATTTGACAAGGCTCTAAAGTAACATATAAAACACAATCTTTTAAATATTTACCGCCTAAAAAATCGGCTGCAGACGTAAATGCTTGCATCTCTGCATGTGCAGTAACATCATTTAAAGTTTCTGTTAAATTATGCGCTCTCGCAATTACTTGACCTTTTAAAACAATAATGGCACCCACAGGAATTTCTCCTTTATCGAAAGCGATTGTTGCTTCCTGTAAGGCTTTTTTCATAAAATAAATATCGTCGAAAGGTTGTATCATTTGTTATTTACATTTTTTAGTAAAATTAAGTATTTTTTTTACGATAGATTTGTAATTTTTTACAGACACAAAATTTGTTATTGTATTTTTGTAGCTAAATGAAGAATTTGCTAGAGAACATATCAACTCCAAAAGATTTAAGAAAATTAAATCGAGAACAACTGCCACAATTAGCCAAAGAATTGCGTGCATTTATTATTGATATTGTTGCGACAAAAGAAGGGCATTTAGGAGCAAGTTTAGGTGTTGTAGAACTTACAATTGCACTGCATTATTTATTCGATACTCCTAACGATTTACTGGTTTGGGATGTTGGGCATCAAGCTTACGGACATAAAATTTTAACTGGCAGAAAAGAAATTTTTCATACCAATAGACAATTGGGTGGCATTGCAGGTTTTCCTTCGATAAAAGAAAGTAAATTTGATGCATTTGGAGTAGGACATTCATCTACTTCTATTTCTGCAACTTTAGGAATGGCAATTGCATCGAATTTAAAAGGCGAAAAAGAAAAACATCATATTGCTGTGATTGGCGATGCTTCTATCGCAAGCGGAATGGCTTTTGAAGCGTTAAACCATGCAGGGGTTTCTAACGCAAATTTACTAATTATTTTAAATGACAATGCGATTGGAATAGACCCTTCTGTTGGTGCTTTAAAAGAGTATTTAACAAAGGTAAAAACAGATCGAAAATTAGCGGCTCAAAACAATATTATAAAGGCATTAAATTTCGATTATTCTGGTCCTATTGATGGGCATAATTTACCGAAAATACTATCAGAATTAAACCGTTTAAAATCGGTAAAAGGCCCTAAATTTTTACATGTAATAACAACGAAAGGAAAAGGTTTACAGCAAGCTGAAGAAGATCAAGTAACCTACCATGCTCCAGGAAAATTTGATAAAATTTCTGGAGAACGCATTAAAAAGGCAACAAATTTATACACAAAATACCAAGATGTTTTTGGTAAAACTTTGGTAGAATTGGCCAAAAAAAATGATAAAATTGTAGGAATTACGCCTGCCATGTTAACTGGAAGTTCTTTAAAATTTATGCTTGAAAAATTTCCCGAAAGAACTTTTGATGTTGGCATTGCAGAACAACATGCGGTTACTTTGGCTGCGGGAATGGCAACTCAGGGTTTAATTCCGTTTTGTAATGTTTATTCTACTTTTTTACAACGTGCTTACGATCAAGTAATACACGATGTGGCTTTGCAAAACTTACCTGTAATTTTTTGTTTAGACAGAGCTGGTTTGGTGGGCGAAGATGGTGCTACGCATCATGGGGTTTTCGATTTGGCGTATTTACGCTGCATTCCTAATTTAATTGTTTTTGCACCTAGAAACGAAATTGAACTACGAAATATTTTATATACTGCTCAAAAGGGTTTAAAAAACCCAATTGCAATTCGTTACCCAAGAGGAACTGGAAAAATTTTAGATTGGCAAAAACCTTTCGAAAAAATTGAGATGGGTACAGGGGTTTGTTTGCAAAAAGGCACTAAAACTGCAATTTTAACTGTGGGAACTATTGCCGAAAATATAATAGAAGCCTTAAAATTAGTTTCCGCAAAATTAACTTTTTCTCATTACGACATGCGTTTTGTAAAACCTTTGGATAAAAATCTTTTGAAGCAAATTTTTGCGACTCACACTTCAATAATTACGGTGGAAGATGGCACTATAAAAGGCGGATTTGGAACGGCTATTTTAGAGTTTGCATCAGAAAATAACTATCGACATAAAATAAAAACAGTAGGTATTCCAGACACATTTGTAGAACATGGAAGTGTTTCTAAACTGCAACATAAAATTGGTTTAGATGTACAAAGTTTATTTAATTTATTAAGAGCTTCTTCATAAAAAAGACGCTAAAAAAACGACCTTTTTATGAAGTTTATACACTATTTTATAATAATTTTACTTGACGATTTTTTATTGTTTTCATCCACAATATTTACGATGTAAATTCCCGCATTTAAGTTTACAGAAACTTTTTGTTTTTCTTGAGAAGAAAAGTCTGCATGGGTTTTGTAAACTTGTCTTCCAGAAATATCAAAGATGTTTATTTTCGATTTTCCTGAACCATTTTTAGCAAACACTGTAAAATTTCCATTTGATATTGTTGGATACACTGTAAATGCTTTTTTATCGACTAAAACATCGTTTACAGAGGCAACAGCTGCTGTAAATTTACCAGAAAAAACCCCTCTACCATAAGTAGCGGCAAATACGGTATTATCATCTCTTAAATCTAAATCTGTTACTTTAACATTAGACATTCCGTTATAAGATTGCACCCATTTAGGAGATGCTGTAGTGATATCACTAGTTTTCCAAACCCCTAGTTCTGTTCCTATAATTACCTCATTTCTATTTAAAGGGTTTTGTAAAATTGCTTTTACAGGAATGTCTGGTAAATCGCCTTGTTTAGACGCCCAAGTAGCCCCTCTATTATTTGAATACCAAATACTTTCGACGCCATAATTATGCATGGTTACAAAAATTTCATTTTCTGTGGCACCAAATTCTATATCGGAAACTGTACCAAAGAAATCTGGCCCAGTAATCTCGGACCATATACTAGTAGATCCATTGGCATTCGTAATAAGTAAAACTCTACCATTTCTTAAACCTACGTACAAATTTGTTGCAGTTGTGGTGTAAGGAGACACTTTTAGTGCAGATGGAAAAGCATCCATTAAAGCATTTGTTAAATTAACCTTTGAAACTGTGCCAGATTTTAAGTTTGAATATCTTCTAATCACATAATTAGATCCGTTAGAGTAATTTGAATATAGAATATCTAAATTCGAGTCTAAGTCTTGTTGGTTAATAAAGTCTCCGTTTTCGGAACTTTCTTGATGAATTGTTCTATAAATTCCTGTATTTAAATCGATTAATTGAATACCAGCATTATATACAAAATTTACAATAACATACTTATCTACACCATCTTGATCGAAAAAAGATGCAGCACCATCTCCACCTGAGACATCTCTAGAACTACCTATTCCAGGGCTTAAATTTTCAAATAACTGAGTTCCATTATCTTGCGCACCCGCAATAAAATTATCTCCAGGAAGAATATTTGTAGGCGCAACACCAACAGTATAAAATTGTAGTGTATTATACCCTAAATTTCTTGAGTTTATACTACTTGCCCCATCATTAGAAAAATAAACACCACCATCGTTACTAAAAACGATTCTAGAAGATGATGAAAAACTAATGCCATGTTGGTCTGCATGAACTAAAGGTGCTTTTAAGTTTGCCAACTTATTATTGTTGGACCATTTAGATATTTGTGCCCAATTAGTTCCTCCATTTGTACTTTTAAATAAGTCTATTCCACCCACGTAAACAATATTATCGTTATTAGGATCCACGCCTAATAATAAATCGTAGAAAGCTTGTCCTCTTGTAAAATCATTAGCGGGTATCTCTTCGTCTGCATCATTTGGTAAAGCTAATGTGTTTACTTTAGAGAAATTATCTACAGTTTTATAAATACCTACTAAATTGCCACTTAAATGAGCTAGTATGTAAACTACATTAGAATTGCTTTTAGAGCAAACGATTTCTGTTCTTAAACCTCCAGGAACTTGGTGCACTTTTGTAAAAGTAGTTCCATTGGTAGATTTAAGAATTGCACCTCCTCCAACACCAAAAACATTTGGAGTTGTAGATAAAAATATCGAATTATCTGCAGCAATATCTAAATTATTTGGTTGAAAATCGTCGCCATTACCTGCTTTAGGAATTGCTAGTTTTACAAAATTAAGACCGTCGTTAGATTTATACAAACCAACATCATTTACACCAATGAGTGTTCTTGGGTCTGCAGCCCTGTAAGAAGATTCTCCTGCAGCAACAAAAACTTCTGAAATGCCATTGTTATTTCTTACAATTACATCATTTACATGTTGTATTCCATTAGAAACGTTAAAACCTGAATTGTTATCGGAATTTGACAAAGTTATCGTAACGCCTGCGGCTAAATTATCTACGATTTTTTCTCCATCTCTTTTAGAAACCATTAAAACAGGAATTGTAATTCCTGCATCTGTACCTGCCATTCCGACTGCATTTCCTGTTTCGTTATTAATAATAACTACTGCTTTGGCACCTGCAGATTGTGCTGCGTTTGCTTTTTCTACAAATGTACAGCTTCCTCTTCTTAAAAATGCAATATTACCATTTACCTCTGGAGCATTAATAATTGCTGTACAAGCATCGTCATTTGGTAATATACCGTCATTTACCAACACTAAATTGCCTGAAACACTTACATTTAAATTGCCACCAAAATCTGTAGCTAAAACAGCAGCAATATCTCCAGAAATATTTGCAGGAGAATTTATAGTTATTTTAGCATTAGATTCGAAAATAGATTTTCCTTCCACTCCACCAAAAACATTGTTCCAAGAATTTCCTCCATCTACACTTCTCCAAACGCCTGTTCCATTTACATCTCCAGATACATAAGATTCTCCTGTGCCAACATACCAAATTTTTGAGTTGTTAGGATCTATTGCAATAGACGAAATGGCTAAATTTTCTGGAATATTTACTTTTGTCCATTGAGAAGCTGGATTAGATATATTTGTATTTTTCCATAAACCACCACTAACACCACCTGCAAAAACAGTTTCATTTGTTGTATCATTAGGGTCGAAAATTAGTGCTCTTGTTCTTCCTCCAACATTGTTTGACCCACGTTCTTCCCAACCATTATCAACTGCATCTCCAGGAACTTTTCTTAGAAATCTTTCTTCATTTATTTTTTTTTGAAGTGCTAGCAATTCTACCTTATCTGTAGTTCCTGTTCTTGGATTTAACTCATTTAAATATTCTTGCTCGAAGTATTGATTTGGTGGCAACCCTTTTTTTAGCCTTTCTTTTTTAGATAATGAGTTTGTTTTCGTAAAAGGATGATTTTTTATAAAATTTGCATGATTTTCTCTAATTTTTTCTGCTTCTGACTTATTCCATTTTTGAGATATTATAAATATAGAACACGCTACTAGCAGAGTAACTACTGGTAGAATTGGTATTTTTTTGTTCATAAGTTTTGTGTTTAAAAAAAAACGATTACGTTTAAAGGCTAATTATTTTTCTTAAATAATATTTCCTGTTAATTTTTTATGCATTCGAATTGCGTAACTGTCTGACATTCTAGATACATAGCTACATACTTGCATAATTCTATTGTACAAACTATTCGTTTCTACTTTGTATTCTGCAGGTAGTAAGTTTAGCACCAAATTATCGAAATTCGAAGGATTACCATCGAACTTGTTATTGAAAGCAGTTACAAACACATCTAGCAAATCTGCTATAATTCGATAACCTGCAACCTCTTTCTCTATAACTTCTGTACTTTTATAAATCTTATCTACACTTATTTTTATGATGTCGTTAATTTGTGCTTCATACTTACATTTATCTAATAAAGATTTTTCGAAAGTTCCATTTAAAATGGCTTCTTCGTTTTTTAGAAAAATAGCTACAGCTTCGTTAATTAGCACGCCAATTGCTAGGGCTCGCAAGTAACTTATTCTATCTGTTTTGTGTTTTAGAGAATGGTATTTTTTAGAATCAATGGTATCTTTTACTAGCTTTATCATATATTCTAAAGCGTAATCTTCTTCTATTAGCCCTAAATTAATTCCGTCTTCAAAATCGATAATGGTGTAGCAAATATCGTCTGCGGCTTCTACTAAATACGCTAATGGATGCCTGTAAAAAGAAATATCTTGGGTTGTCGATTTTTGTTTCATACCTAAATCTTCAACTACTTCTAAAAATGCTGTTTTTTCTGATTGAAAAAAGCCATATTTTTTATCTACGATATGTTTTGTAGGTTTTTTAGGTAAGCTTTCTTTTGGATATTTTAAAAATGCACCCAATGTTGCGTAGCTTAACCTTAATCCGCCAGAAATACCTTCTCTAGATTCTGTTAAAATTTTAAATCCGTTGGCATTTCCTTCAAAATCTATTAAATCTTGATATTCTTTATCTGTTAAACCGGCTTTATATTTTACGCCATTTCCTGTTTTAAAATATTCGCCAATTGCTTTTTCTCCTGAATGCCCAAAAGGCGGATTCCCAATATCGTGCATTACTGAAGCGGCTGCTACGATTGCCCCAAAATCGTTAAAAGTGTAACCTAATTTCGCCAAATTTGGATGCCGTTCTAACAACTCTTTTCCAACTCTTCTTCCTAAAGTTCTACCTACTACAGATACTTCTAAACTGTGTGTTAATCTGGTGTGTACAAAATCGGTTTCTGATAACGGAATTACTTGTGTTTTGTCTTGCAAGCTTCTAAATGCAGATGAAAATATAATTCTATCGAAATCTACATCGAAACCTAAACGTGTTTCGTCTTGTGCTACTCTTGGGCGTTTTTGTGTATCGCCAAAGCGTTTTAAAGAAAGAAGTTGTTCCCAGTTCATTTTATTTTTTATAATAAGATTATTGCCTGAACAGAAATGGCAGAGCGCTCGAAAATACGAAAAAGATGCTTACCAACTTTTTTTAGACATCTCTTTCTAGTTTGATATCTTTTAATTTTTTCTCTAATGCCTTTATTTTAAAGCAGATTCTAATAAAGAAACAATAGTTTGTTTAAATTCTTGATTGTAAATGATTTTTTCCGTCCTACAAATGTAATTTAATCATATAAATTCGTACCAACAAAACTAGACATTCCAGTTTATAATGATTTAAAAATCAGGTTTATAAAAATAGAATAATTACAAAAATAGTATAGTAAAATAATGAGATAATTACCTTAAAATGGTGTCTTTCTCGAAAATTTACTATAAAATTGGGTATTTCTTATTACATAAAACAACTACAATCTGTTGAAGAATATGCTTTTTCTTGGGATGAGTTAGTGCAAAAATGCGATAAAACAGAAACTGCTTTAAAAAGTAAACTTTCGAGACTGGTTGCAAAAAAGGAAATTGTAAACCTAAGAAAAGGATTTTATTTAATAATTCCACCTAGGTATTCAAAGCAAGGACAAATACCTGTCAGGGCAAACGCATCATAACTTTAGTATTTTCAGCATATATTGATTATTGATAGCTGCTTTGAGTCTTTTGCTTTTAATACCAATTTTATTTTTTGAGTCTTTTCTAAGAATATTTAGAGCAATTTTGGTAAGTATTGAAAAGTTTTGAGAAGCATTTCCTGTTCTTTTCCGTGATGCATCTTCGCAGAAAGCTACGTCTAAAGTCCAATGAAGTTTGTTTTCTATTGCCCAATGCGATCGTATTGCTTTTTGAAAGACTTCAGAATTAGCTTTCAAACTAGATATATAATATCGTGTAGCTTTTTCTATAGGTCTATCCGAGTTTTTAAATTCACGTATGCTTTCTATCCTAACAAGGGTATTTAAATTTGCCCAATGATTATTTTTGGCAATGAATTTAAAATCTGTGATACAACTGCAAGTACGTGTTTCTATTCTTCCATGGTCTAAAGTATGCTGTATGTTTATCTCTGTGTTTTTAGCAAATTTGAATTCATCTTCAATATCTTCAAGAAGTTGTTCTTGATTGCCTTTTACGGCTAAAATATAATCAGCTTCTTTTGTCACTATCTTTTCAGCTATAGCTGTTTGACATCCCATAGCATCTATGGTTATAATAGTATTTTGAATAGATAAGATTTCTAATAATTTTGGAATCGCAGTTATTTCATTAGATTTTTCATCAGTTTTTACTTGACCTAAAACAAGATTGTTTTCACAAGCAAAGGCACTAACCATATGTATAGGAGATTTTTTACCTTTATGCTTTGCTCCTCTAATGGTTTTACCATCTATGGCTATCACTTCTTTATCTGTTAATTGCGCCAAGGTTTTTACCCATTCTATAAAGCATAATTCAAACTGCTTACTATCTATAGCTGAAAATACACGGTTAAAAGTATCATGTGAGGGAATGCCATTTGGTAATTCTAAAAAGGTACGTAAAAAATCTTCTTTTTCTTTAGCATAGAGTTCCATTTCATTCCAAGAATCTGCGCCACAGATAACAGATATAATTCCGATAAGAAGGATGTCGTTTAATTGATGAAGTTTTGTTAAATCACGTCTAGGGTCATCTATTTTATCAAAAATAGAAACTAATTTGTTTGTCATTTTTAAAATGTATAAAATATTGATTATCAGTATAATATACATAAAAATATTCACGTAAAAAAATTAAAATCAATAGATTAACTAAAAAAATTAAACTTTTTTAGATGCGTTTGCCATGAAATACCTGTTCAATTGTTTTCTAGTAAATTGTTTCAATATTTAAAAAGAGATTATTATTTATGTTTTTATTCTGCAGCCAAGTTTCACGGAGCTGGGCAGCAGCAAGTGCAAAGAGATTATGTAATGACCGACAAAGCATTTTCTAACATTAAAAAATCGTCTTTAGATATTCATTTTTTTACAACTTCAAAATGGCCATCAAAAAACATTGTAGAGAAAAAATCTGATGCAGGAATTTTTAAAATTTCAAGTCCAGCACTTACAGCAGTAGATTTAATTCATCATCAAAATAAGTTAGGCGGAATTAATAGAATGTTAGCTATTTTGGAAGAATTATCCGAAGAACTCACTAAAAATGACATCGAAGAATTATTGAGTTGGTATCCGCATAAATGTACTTTACAAAGATTTGTTTTTTTATTAGAAGAATTGGAAGTAGAAGAAATTCTTTTAAAACCGATAATGCAGCACTTAAAAAAAGCAAAATACTTTCCGGTATTGTTAAGCCCAAAATCTAAACAGAAAGCAGGCGCAGTAGATAACGAGTGGAAAGTGGATATAAACGTTAAATTAGAAAGCGATTTATGATTCCTAAATCATATATAGCAAAGTGGCAAGAGAAAGCGCCTTGGAAACAGTTTTATCAAGTAGAACAAGACCTTGTAATTAGTCGTGCTTTAGTAGAAATTTTTTCTGATGATTTCCTACGTGAAAACTTAACTTTTAGAGGTGGTACAGCTTTGCATAAGTTGTATTTAAATCCTGCTACGAGATATTCTGAAGATATTGATTTGGTTCAAATTAAACCAGGACTATAAAGCCAATAATGGAATGAATTAAAGAGGTTGTTACCTTTTTTGAAAAGCCAATAAGAATACAAGTAAAAGGACACGGAGCAAAAGCAACCTATCGTTTTACATCAGAATACGAAGATATTAGATTGCGCTTAAAATTAGAAATTAATTGTAAAGAACATTTTAATGTTTTGGATTGGGTAGATTTTCCTTTTGAAGTAGAAAGCGAATGGTTTTCTGGAAGTGCTAAAATTAAAACCTATAGCATTAAAGAATTATTAGGCACAAAATTACGAGCCTTATACCAATGCAGTAAAGGGCGAGATTTATTCGATTTAGATTATTCTAGGTTAAATATGAAATTGGATATAGACGAGATAGTTAAATGTTTCAAAGCATACACAAAATTTTCTACAGGAAACTGACCACCAAGTCAGAAAGAGTTTTTATTAAATATTGAAGAGAAAGAGCAAGACCGAGACTTCACAGGAGATATGGAAGCGCTTTTAAGAACAGGAATAGGACATAATCAAGAAGAAGCTTTTAACTGGCTTAAAAGCGAATTGATAAACAAGAGTTAAAAAATTAGTAGCCCTATATGTAGCCCTAAAAATTAAAAAACCCTTTAAAAACAAGGTTTTTAAAGGGTTTGCAGTACTCAAGGTGGGAATCGAACCCACACTCCCGAAAGAACTGGATTTTGAATCCAGCGCGTCTACCAATTCCGCCACTTGAGCAATTTAGACTTTTCGCCTCGAACCATAAAGCGAGTACAAATGTATTAAAATATTTTATTTTAAAGTCAAAAAATTAATTTCAAAGTCAATAAATAATTTCTACTTTTGCAACCTTACAACAACACAACAAAAAATCATCACTAAATGCCTACAAATCAACTTGCACCAAAACTATTTGCATGCTCACAGAGTATTACTTTAGCAGAAAAAATTGCAAAAGAATACAATACTACTTTAGGAAAAGTTAAAACAACAAAGTTTAGCGATGGAGAATTTCAGCCAGCTTTCGAAGAATCTGTAAGAGGAAGACGTGTTTTTATTATTGGTTCTACATTTCCAAATGCCGATAATTTAATGGAAATGCTTTTAATGTTAGATGCAGCAAAAAGAGCATCTGCAAGACATATTACAGCTGTTATGCCATATTTTGGTTGGGCAAGACAAGATCGTAAAGACCAACCAAGAGTTGCAATTGGAGCAAAATTAGTTGCCAATTTATTGCAATCTGCAGGCGCCACTAGAATTATGACAATGGATTTACATGCAGATCAAATTCAAGGCTTTTTCGAAAAACCAGTAGATCATTTATTCGCATCTACCATTTTTATGCCTTATATAAAAAACTTAAAATTAGAGAATCTTACAATTGCATCTCCAGATATGGGAGGTTCAAAAAGAGCATATGCATATTCTAAACACTTACATTGCGACGTTGTAATTTGTTACAAACAACGCAAAAAAGCCAATGTAATTTCTCACATGGAGTTAATTGGAGACGTAAAAGGTAAAAATGTTATCTTGGTAGATGATATGATCGACACAGGAGGAACATTAGCACACGCAGCCGATTTAATGGTAGAAAGAGGAGCCTTAAGTGTACGTGCCATATGTACACACCCAATACTTTCTGGAGGAGCCTACGAAAAAATAGAAAATTCAGGATTAACCGAATTAATAGTTTCAGATACAATTCCATTAAAGAAGGAAACTTCTAAAATAAAAGTTGTATCTTGCGCGCCATTATTTGCAGATGTTATGCATAAAGTGCAAGACAATACTTCAATTAGTGGACAATTTTTAATGTAAATAAATTAATAAAAAAGTAATGAAATCAATTACAATTAAAGGATCAAAAAGAGAAAGCGTGGGCAAGGTAGCTACCAAAACCTTACGTAATGCTGGTATGGTTCCTTGCGTTATATACGGAGGAGATAAGCCAGTGCATTTTTCGGCAGAAGAAATCGCATTTAAAAAGTTGGTATATACTCCAAACGTATATACTGCTACAATTAATGTTGATGGAGAAAAAATTGCTGCAATTTTGCAAGACATTCAATTTCACCCAGTAACAGATAAAATTTTACATGTAGATTTTTATCAGTTATTTGATGATAAAGAAGTTACAATGAACATTCCCGTAAAATTAGTAGGAACTTCTCCTGGAGTTTTAAATGGTGGTTCTTTACGTTTTACAAACCGTAAATTAAAAGTAAAAGCTTTACCTGCAAATTTACCAGATTTTATTTCTGCAGATATTTCTAAATTAAAAATTGGAAGTAAATTAGTTATAAAATCATTATTTAATGACAACTATACTTTTATGCACCCAGAAAATACTGTAGTGGTGCAAGTTAGAACTTCTCGTAATGCAACTAGCGTTATAGACGAAGATGAAGATGAAACAACAGAAGAAGCTACAGAAGCAACTGCTACTGAATAAGCTTCATAAATTATATATAAAAAGAGAGACTGTCTTAGAAAAGGCAGTCTCTCTTTTTTTGTAATTTTTCTAACTGATTGTGATTATACCAGTTATGATTTTAAATTCTAGTTTTACGGCTGCTCTCTAAACTTTGTTTGCTACTTTTAAATTGAAAAACATATTTTTATTTCAAGAATAAGAATGCTCTAACTCGCAAATATTTGATTTTAAAATAACAATGTGCTTTATAGATGCTTTTTATACCGGAAATGAGGTTACAAAAAAGCTAAAGATAAGACCAGAAAAAAAGTGCTTAGAAAAAATCTTCTAAACACTTAATTTAATTTTGTTTTCTTTACTTATTATTCTACAAGTAAAGTAAATGGAATACTATATTTTACACCAACTGGTTTTCCTCTTTGTTTACCAGGTTTCATTTTAGGTAATAATTTCATTACTTTTACAACCTCGTCTTTAATCTTTGGGTGTGGTGCTCTTGCTTGAATATCTACTACGTTTCCTTTTTTATCAATTTTAAAACCAATAAAAACTCTTTTTTTACCAGAAGACAAGCCTAATTCGTTTGGAAGTTCTGCGTCAAACTTTCTTGAGAAATGTTTTTGCACCATTTTACTAAAACAGTCTTTTAATTCTTTCTTATCTCCTTTACATCCAGGAAATACAGGTACGTCTTCAATAATCATAAAACTTACGTCCTCTACTACCTCTTCTACTTCTGCTACCTCTACAATTTCTTCTACTTCAACAGCTTCTGTTTCATCTGTTTCTGTAGTTTCAATTACAGTTTCTTCTACTTCTTTCTCATCTTCTACAACCTCAATTTTTTCTGGAGCTGGTGGTGGTGGAGTTTTGGGTTTTACGGGTTCTACTCTTTCTGTAATTGGAATATCTTCTTCCACTAAAGCATTCATATTTACAACACCTAAGTCACCAATAGTTTTGTCGTAAGTCTTTTTCTCAATTGCAGCGTAGGTTATAAATAGTGCTAAAACCAACCCTATTTGCATAAATATTTTACTGTAATTTTCTAAATTCGATTTCGGATTTTTCTTTATTTCCATTGTAAAGAGTTTTTAATAGTTCGCTAATTTAATTAAAAAAATGTATCAAATACAAGTATTAGGGCTAATTATATCGATTTTTTTTATAAATCTGATTAAAAACCACTAATCCTAAAAAAACGCCAGTCGTATTTGCAAGAACATCTAAATAATCTCCTGTTCTATACGAAGTTAATTCGCTTTGTAAAATCTCAATAATTATGCCAAAAAGAATGCATAAAAAAACAATTAAGTATTTTTTATGTGGTTTTCTAAAAAATGAAAGCAACCAACAAATAGATAGTGTAAAATAAGCAAAACTGTGTTGCCATTTATCTATATGACTAATTGGGGCTTCATATTTTGGCATTTTCATTAAACTTAAGTATAAAATACTAAGTGTAACTACTACTGCTATTATTACTATTTTATCCTTTAATAAGGTTTTTATACGCCTCCGCATCTAATAAGTCGTCTATTTGAGAACTGTCTGAAATATCGATTTTAATCATCCAGCCTTTTCCATACGGGTCCGAATTTACCAATTCAGGTGCATCTTCTAAAGCTTCGTTAAATTCAATTACTTCTCCACTTAAAGGCATAAACAAATCCGATACTGTTTTTACTGCTTCTACAGAGCCAAAAACTTCTCCTTCTTCTACAGAAT
The DNA here is from genome assembly GCF_017498485.1 of Polaribacter batillariae. Classification (NCBI taxonomy): domain Bacteria; kingdom Pseudomonadati; phylum Bacteroidota; class Flavobacteriia; order Flavobacteriales; family Flavobacteriaceae; genus Polaribacter; species Polaribacter batillariae. The sequence continues at coordinate 1,846,529 of NZ_CP071795.1, forward strand.
CGTCTAAAGTATCTACATCTACGTAAACAATGTCTCCTAATTCGCTTTGTGCAAAATCTGTAATACCAACAGTTGCAATGTTGCCTTCTATCTTAATCCACTCGTGATCTTTCGTGTATTTTAAGTTTGATGGAATATTCATTTCTTTAATTATTTATTGTTATTAATTTTTAATTTCCTCCTAAATTATAAACGATGTTAAATCCACCATTAATTGCCTGTCTTGGAAATGTGGTAGAAATCGCATATTTCGACGTTTGATGATTGTAATAAAACGACGCGGTTAAATTACTATTTAATCTATAATCTGCAGTAAATTTAACAGAAAATAATTTCTGACCACCACTAATTTGATTATTATCTTCATCTACAGATCTAATTTGTGTTAAATTATCTCTTAGAGAAACATCTGCTCTTAAATTAATATCGCCTTTTAAGGTTTGTTTTTTGCCTGTAAATCGAGTACTTACTTTTACATCTTTAAATACATAACCCAACCCAAAAATATACTCAGTTCCTTTAATATCTGTTAAGGTACTGTTATTAAAATTCATGGTTAATGTTCGATCTCTTTTTACTTCGCCTCTAAATGAAAAAGAATTTCTCATTTTCATATCTACTTTTATCAATGGAGAAAACTCATCTACCAAGGTTACTGCAGAAACTAACAATTCTGGCTCGTAATTTCCAGCAGTATTTGCTGCTGTTGGGTTTGTAGGGTCGAATTGTAAATTGTTTGTAAAACTAGAAACTGTGTAAGAAGAATTATACCCGTGTGAAACTACAAAATTGCTAAAGTTCTTTTTAAACCATTTAAATTTCATTAGGCCATTGTAACGCAACGTCCAGTTAGGTATAGGAATGTTTCTAAACAAAGATGTACTTACACTCTCTGCGCTTTTACCAGAATATGCCGCCAAGAAAGCTGGTAGCAAAACTTGCTGACTGTTTTCTCCATAACCAGAAACTGGATTTCCGCTTTCTGTTGCCAATCTGTTTGCGATGGTACTTCTAAAATCTCGCATGTTTTGGAAAAGTACATCTGCATCTGTAAAAGCAGTAGAAATCATAGAGTAACTGGTGCTAAAGTTACCGTTTTCGAAAGCTGGTGCACTATTATCTAAAGCTCCTGTTGGCGTTCCATTTTCTACAACATCTATTTGTTGCGAGATATCTCTGGTTTTTATTTTATTTCCTCTTACATCGATATTTAAATCTGTAAACGGTTTTAGCGTAAATGTATAATCTAACTTGTTATAATGGGTTCTACTGTATGTTTTGTTGTAATATTCTTCATTAGGGTTTCTCGGCCCAACTAACCAACCATTTTCCAACGCTTTTGTTCTAATATCTACTTGGCTACCAAAAGCAAAAGAAGTGGGTGCACCACCTAAAAAGCCAACACCTTCTGTATAACCTGGTAATAATTGTCCGTTATTTTCTGAATAGCTCACTTTAGCTTGTTTAACAGAAGTTACCACATCATAAACTCCTTTTAAAATTTGTTTTCCTAAAGGAAGCTTCTTTTTCTGATTTGTTTTTCTTGGTGAAGGAGGTAAACCAACACCTTTTAATCCTTTAGAGTTTCTTCTTTGGTTTTTGCTGAGCAATAGTTTTTCGAAACCAAGGCCTTTGTAAAATTTGTCGAAACTAAAAGTAGTGTTTAAATTGTGTGTATTGGCATTCTGAATTACATTACCCACCAAATCTACATAAGGTACATCTACTCCATTTACATTAATGGTACTTTGTGCAGCAGCTTGCCAATCGAAATCGGCTGTGTATGCATAATCGGCTTTTATCCAACTTAAAAAAGGAATTTTATCGATTGGTAATTGATACGTTCCGTTTAATTTTTGATGATAATGATTGGCTCTACCCGTGTTAAAAAAATCGTCGAAAACTTGAATGTCTTCTGTCGTATCGAACGTATCGTAAATATAACTATTGGTTGCATTAAAGTTTAAAGTAAACGATTTTGTTAAATCGAAAGCAATTGTATAATCCCAATCAAACAAAAATCTACGTTGTTTTAATTCTGGTTGAGGCGATAAACCTGCCACCAAATTTCGAGATTGTTGCTCTGTATAATTTCTATTGATGCGAGAGTTTACTACAAATGTTTTAGGAACAGGGTTAAAGTTAAAATCTTTAATCAACTTTAAATATTTGCTATCGAAAAGCTTTACATTTTTAAAAGGTTCTATTGGTTTAGACTGAAAGCTGTAATTGTAACTTGCGCCAGCAGTTACGTTTTCGTTTATAAATTTTTGAATATTGTAATCTCTATGAAACTCTTTGTTGTGTGCATAAGAAACAGAGATATTTTCTATATCGTAAAACTTTGGTTTTTTGGTTGAGTTTGGATTTCTGTTCTTTTTAACATTAAGAAAACTAATGCTTGTACGTTTTGTATAGTCTCTAGAAAATTCGCTATTTGGATTTTGCCCCAAAGCATCTTTTAAGGTTACATCTTGGTATTGAGGGTCGTATTTTGGGTCTATAAATTTCTCTCCAATACTATAACTCATTGGCAACTGAATGCCCCACTTTTTAGGCGTTAAAACTTTTCCTAGGTTTATAGTGGTCGCAACGTCGTATTGTTTTGTTTCGTCTAAACTGCGTTGGTTTACTCGATCTTCTACATTACCAAAACCAATGGTTGACATGCTTCCTGCTAAAGAAACATTGGCAACATCTGCAAAATTAGCATCGGCATTTACAACGGCTGCCCAACCACCTTTGTTGTCGAAACCTGCAGAACGCAACTCGTTAAACCAAATTTCTCCACTTTTTGGAGTTAAAGAAGTATTTTTAAGACCTAACATTATGGTTCTTAATTGTGCCAAAGTTGGGTTTCCTTTTACGCTAATTTTATAAGGTAAACTTGCATCTTGTTGTGTAGAGGTAAAAATATCTACAATTGGAAAACCTGCAGCATCTCTTTCTAATTTTATTTTTCCGAACGTTTCTAAAAATGCATCTAAATTATTGGCTTCTGGCCAAATATCTAACTGCGAAGTACCATTTTTGGTAACTTTTAAAGGAATTTCAACTTGATAAAAATTCTCGTTTAAATCTGTTCCCAATCGAATAATTGCAGAAAAATCGTTATCTGCTAAACCTGGACTTCCTTGGTTTTCTTGCAAGTGCATAAACATTTTTAAACGCTTAAAACGTCTTAAATCTACACTAATGTTTTTATAGATTGCTCTTGTTTTTTCTGGCTCTAATTGGTTTACTTTTAAAGTTACAGATTGTTCGTTTTGTAATTGTACAGTTGTGCTTCCTTGCAAACGTTCACGCTCAATTCCTGGAGGCTGTACATAGCTTCCTTCATTTTGTTCGATACTAACTACACCTACTTCAAAATCGTTCAATTCGTCTTGTGTTAAATCTCTATCTGGATTTACAGCTGGGTCTAAAGTTTTTACGTAACGTCTCCAATCTCCACGAACCAAATCTAATTCTCCAAAACGAATTACCACTGGAATTCTAAAATTGGTTAAAAACATTCTTACAAAACGAATGCTGTTAAAGTCTGAAATATTATTTATGGGTGTTCCGCTTCTTACAGGAACTCTAAATTGATACCATTTTGTTTGTTGTGTAGAACCGTTTTCTAAGGTTACTGTCGTTACTTTTTCATCTACAATATATCCAACCCCTTTTTGTAAATTGTTTTTATCTAAAGAGATTTTATATTCGTAATAACTCTCTACAGTATTCATGGTTTGGTCTCTGTTGATATCTTCTACATCTGGATATGTGGTAGAAGATGTTGGAAAAGATTCTGGAGATTGGTTTAAGGTTGGCGAATTGCCTTGTGTGTTATTATAATCTTTATATCTTGTAATTAATGAAGCATCTATAGCATCTAAATTTCCTCCTCTAAAAAACTGAAAATTATCTGCTGCAGGGTCTGGTAAAGTTGCAAATTGTCCAATTCCTGCTAAATTCTTTTCTTCATCGTCATTTAAACCATCAAAACCTAAATCTTGGTTTGTTCTTGCACCATCTTGTTCGTTAAAGGCATAAATTATAGAAGGGTTTCTTGGAACATCGCCCCAAGTTGTTCTGTTTACATTATTTCCAGGAACTTTTAAACCATCTTCTGGCAAACCGTTTTCGTACATTTTACGGTTGTCTTTTAGCACGTCTTCAGAAACATTTCCTAAATTGATGTACAAATCTCCTACTTGGTTTATAGGATTGTTTGGGTTGATACCTTGTGGCAAACCTTCTTCGGTTGTAATGGAATAGTTCTCGTAAGGATCCATAATCCAAAATTGAAGGTACTCGACATTTGCTTGGTCGAAATTGTTGGTCGTTAAAGGTCTCATAATACCTCCCCATCTTGTTTCTGGGTTTGGTAAAATTACTTTTCCGTCGATAATGTTTGCGTTTGGATCGAAATTATACGAACCTCTTTCTTGTGGGAAATAAGCCAAATCTAAGGTTCTTACTAAAGAATTCTGAGTAATATCTAACTGAACATTTGGAAACAATTCTTGGTAATTAATTTGTCTTGTTTCTGCTCTCGAAAGCTCATCTGCATCTATACTTGCTGGTGTTTCGCCTGCGCCATAAAATATTTGATCTACACTATACCAAGCCAATTTTGCTCTTTTGTAATTGTAAGATAAATCGTCTTTTTCTCCATTAAAATTCGGAAAATATTTAGGGGTACTTGCTTCATACCAATCTAAGGGAGAAAGCAAACTAATAGGAACTTGCGAAGCTTCAAAATCGTCTATATAAGAGGTTGCTGCACCTGTTACGTCAATTCCACTTGGGGTTCCTGGAATTAAATAAGCCATATCTCCTCTTACAGAAATATTAGAAGGCACATCTGTATCTACAAAAGGCAATTTATTGGCCAGTTTTGTAAAATAAGGCACTTCTGTAGCATAATTAAAATTAAAACCTAACATGGTATTGTTTATAGGTTCTGACCCGAAATTAACTTTTGGTGTTAAAGGTCTTTCTTCAATATTTAAATAAGTGGCACCCACTACGAAATCTTCAGAAAATTTATGTTCCACATCTATACCTATAAAGGTTTTTCTTTGCTGATTAAAAACAGCATTATTTTCTGTGGAAACACTTATGGGAGTTCCAGAAGCTTGTAAACCTGGATCTATAATTTGCACTCTTCCTAAGTTGTAATCTACTACATAATCTACACCTTCTACCAGCTGTCTTCCTCCAGCAGAAACTCTTACAGAACCTCTTGGAACGTTAAAAGCACCTATGGGAATGCCACCTGCGTTTTCCGATTTAAAGTATCCTTTTAAAAAGTATTTGTCTTTATTTTGAAAGTTGTTCTTAATATTAATTTTCGTATTTAAATACAATTCTTTAAAAGCGTATCTTTCTACGTCTGAAGTACTTGGGTCTAAACCATTGTCATTAGGACTCATTTGAACAAGATCATTACCAAAAGGTTCTGGTTCTGGGAAAAAGATAAATCCGTTTTCGGAATTTACGGTAATTCCTTCGACATAATCGAAATAACCATCTGGATTTCTAGATTGGCTTTGGTCTAATTGGTCTAAATTTAAAACTTGTAATAAAGGTTTGTTGGCAAGACCGGCTGTTTGCGCATTTTGTAAAACGTTAGAAGGAATTCCTGTTTGATCGTCTCTATATTGAATTTCAAACCGAAAACCATCTTGCGTTAAAGGAAAAGCACCTAAAGCATACACGTTTTTCATCATTAAACGCCATGTTGGAAAAGATTCTTCACCACCATTTCCATCTGATCTTTTGGTTTGTAAAATTTCGCTACGTAATAACTTTACCGCTAAATTATTGGGTGCTTGCACACCATCGTTAGAAAATTCACCCACTTTAAAAGAATTTTTGGTGCTTCCTGTTACATTTCCAGCCACTGTATATTCGTAAGCAACTGCTAAAACTTCGCCATCGTTTAATCTTCTATTTAAAGAAATAAAACCTAATTGAGCGTTTAATTTAAATTCGTTGGGGTCTAGTTTTCTTGCATTTTCTAACATAGAATAATCTGTACCTTGTTCCATATTTAATTGGTTTCTTAAGGTACTTTCTACTGTAGAAACATCTCTAATGCCATTTAAAATATTGGGTTCGTAAATGTTATTAGCTCCGTTAAAGGGTAAATTTTTTCCAGAAACCACAGCCTGATTTGCACTCGGAACAATGTTTCCATTTTGATCTACAAACACATCTGGGTCCGATTCTGCCAAATCTGCAATTGCCACAATACTTCTAAAATCTTCTGTACTTGCATTTCTGTTGGTAATCCAAACTTCGATTCTTGTAATGTTAATAGGACTACTTATTAATGGATAGTTTTTTAGCGAATTTGAGTAGTTATCGATAAAATATTGAGATAAGAAAAAATGGCGATCGTTATCGTAATCTGTAGTTCTTAATTCGAATTGCTGAATAGAAGCACCACCTTCTGAAACAACTGTTTTACTTTCGGAATTTTGTTGAGAAAACACGGCTGTTATGTTTGTATTCCCGAATTTTAAATCTGTTTTTACCCCAAATAAGCTTTGTGCTCCGTTAATTAACGAGTTTTTTATGGGCATAGAAACGTTACCGGCTTCAATTCCTTGAATAATATCGTCTTCTGTTGGCGTATATCCAATTTTAACTAAATTTTGAAAATCGAAAGAAGCCTGTGTATCGTAATTTGCAGTAAATTCTAAGCGCTCACCCACTTTTGCACGAATACTTGCATTAATTTGTTGGTCGAAATCGAACGTAAAGTTACTTCTGTTTTCTTCAGAAATTTGCGGATTGTCTGTATTTTGATAAATAAAACCAAGCTTTAGGTTTAAGTTTCCTGTTGGTGTTACTTTTACGGTGTTTCCTCCAAAAATAGATTCAAAAAATTTAGAGTTTACATAATAGGTTGGTAATAAATCTTTTTGTGCGTCTTTCGCGCCTTTTTTCTTTCCACTTGCTGCACTTACTTTGTCTTTAAAATACTGGGTCATATCTCGCCTTAGGCGATATTGTTCGTATTCTTTTGGCGTTAAATAAATAGGTGTTTTTGTGTAATAGTTTCCTATTTTTTCAACAATAACATACCTATTTAATGTTTTATCGAAAACAATTACTTTTTCTGCCAAATCGTCTAAAAACAAGCCTCCTTTTTGGTTACTTTTAAAATCGTAACGAAGTTTTATAGAATCGTTTTTAACAACAATGGTATCTTTTTTTGCTTTGGTTTGTGCGTATGTGGTTAAACTTACAGCGAAGGTTACTGTTAGAAATAAGAAAGTATTTTTAAAAAACGTACTCAATTGATTATAAACTTTTTAAGGCTAATTTTATGATTTGCTCTACAGAAGCATCTGAATTTTCCTTTAAAATAGCAGACACCAATTTGTCTGACTGTTTTCTGTTAAAACCTAGAACTTCTAAAGCAGATAACGCTTCATCTTTATTTGTATTGCTTACAGAAAGAGAAACTTCATCCATATGAAAGGTCTTTAAGATTTTATCTTTTAAATCTACTATAACTCTTTGTGCTGTTTTTGCACCAATGCCTTTTACAGATTGAATTAAAGCTACATTTTCGGATGCAATTGCGTTTTGTATTTCTTCTGAAGTCATCGAAGAACACATGGTTCTAGCAATACTTGGCCCAACACCAGAAACAGAAATTAACAATTTAAAAACCTCTCTTTCTTTTTTACTGATAAAACCAAACAACGTGTGCGCATCTTCTCTAATAGACAAATGTGTGTATAAAACAACGTTTTCGTTTTCTGGCAAACTAGAAAAGGTATTTAAAGAAATATGCAACAAATACCCAACACCATTGCAATCGACAACAACTTCTGTCGGACTTTTCTCAACCAATCTTCCTCTAACTTGTGTAATCATAAACTTAAAATTCAGGCTTCTAAAGTACTATTTTATATTTGTTGTTATATACTATTGATAAAAAAAATAATGGATTTAAATTAAGAACAAAGAATTCTAACATAAAAATCGTCAAAAGAAGCTTTGTTATTGGGTAATTCTTCGAGAAAGTTTAGCATATCTTGCCCTTCAAATTTTTCTATAATCCTTATTTAAAGCAATAAACCTACAGAAAACAAAGCACTAATTTAATAATTTTATATCAATTTGTTAAAAATTAAACAATACAAAATATTTCGGTAAATATTTATAAAAAGAATGGTTAGAATTTATTTTGTTAGCATCTTTGCGTAGTGAAAAATTCTTTTTAAAATTTTTCAAGAAAAAACAAATAAACTGTCTTTTTTGCGAAAGCAAGAATTTAAATTTAAAAAAAATGAAAATAGCTGTAGTTGGCGCAACTGGAATGGTTGGCACAGTAATGTTAAAGGTTTTAGAAGAACGTAATTTACCAATCACAGAATTAATTCCTGTAGCTTCAGAAAAATCTGCCGGAAAAAAATTATCGTACAATGGTAAAGAATATACGGTTGTAACTTTACAAGATGCCGTAAACATGAAACCAGATGTGGCTTTATTTTCTGCTGGTGGCGAGACTTCTTTGCAATGGGCACCAAAATTTGCAGAAGTTGGCACTACTGTTATCGATAATTCTTCTGCTTGGAGAATGGATCCCACAAAAAAATTAGTGGTTCCCGAAATTAATGGCGATGTTTTAACTGCAGATGATAAAATTATTGCAAACCCAAATTGTTCTACCATTCAATTAGTAATGGCTTTGGCACCTTTACATGATAAATATAAGATGAAACGTGTGGTTATTTCTACCTATCAATCTGTTTCTGGAACTGGGGTAAAAGCAGTTCAACAATTAGATAATGAAGAAGCTGGTGTTGACGGCGAAATGGCGTACCCACACAAAATTGGTAGAAATGCATTGCCACATTGCGATATTTTTTTAGAAAATGGCTACACAAAAGAAGAAATGAAATTGGTAAAAGAACCAAAGAAAATTTTACGTGACGATTCTTTTTCTGTAACTGCAACTGCAGTTAGAATTCCTACTGCTGGCGGGCATTCTGAAGCTGTAAATGTTCAGTTTGAAAATGATTTCGATTTAAATGAAGTTCGCAAAATTTTAAATGAAACTCCAGGTGTTGTTGTACAAGACGATTTGGCGAATAACGTATATCCAATGCCAATTAATGCGCACGATAAAGATGAAGTGTTTGTTGGACGAATTCGAAGAGACGAATCTCAAGAAAATACCTTAAATTTGTGGATTGTTGCAGATAACTTACGAAAAGGTGCTGCTACAAACACAGTTCAAATAGCTGAATATTTGGTAGAAAATAATTTGGTTTAATTTAAAAGATTTCTCAACTTCACTTCGTTTCGCTCGAAATAACACTATAATTTGTCATTTTCGATCTTGTGGAGAAATCTTAAGAATTAATTTTTTAAAAACACAAAATGGCAACATTTCACAAAGTAAACATACAAGAAATAAAACACGAAACCGCAAATGCGGTTTCTGTTGTATTTGAGATTCCCGAAAATTTAAAATCAGCCTTTCATTTTACTGCTGGGCAATATATAACGCTTCAAACACAAATTAATGGCGAAGAAATTCGAAGAGCATATTCCATTTGTTCTACGCCAAATAGTGGCGAAATTAGAGTTGCCATTAAAGCCGTTGAAAATGGAACATTTTCTGTTTTCGCAACCACTCATTTAAAAGCAGGTGATGTTCTCGAAATTTCTGAACCAGAAGGGCGCTTTTTGTTAAATACAGCTGCAAATAAAAATTACATCGCATTTGCTGCTGGCTCTGGTATTACTCCTATCTTGTCTATGGTAAAAACAGTTTTAGAAACAGCACCAACTTCTAACTTTACATTGGTTTACGGAAACAAAACAGTTGCAGACACTATTTTTTATGATGAATTAAACGCCCTAAAAGAATCGTTTTCTAACAGATTTAAACTGCATTATATTTTCAGTAGAGAAGAAGTAAAAAATCAATTAAGAGGTAGAATCGACAAAAGCGTAACAAATTATTTCGTTAAAAATAGATACAAAGAAACTTCTTTTGATGCTGCTTTTTTATGCGGACCAGAAGAAATGATTCATGAGGTTTCTAAAACTTTAGAAAACAACAATATCTCGAAAGAAAATATTTATTTTGAATTGTTTACAACTTCCGAAGATAAAGAAGCTCTATCTGAAGTAAAAGAAGGAACTACAGAAATTACAGTGCTGTTAGATGATGAAGAAACTACTTTTACAATGCAACAAACAGACGATATTTTGGCGGCCAGTTTGCGTAACAATTTAGATGCACCTTACTCTTGCCAAGGTGGTGTTTGTAGTTCTTGTATGTGTAAAGTTACCGAGGGAAAAGCGGTAATGGTTAAAAATTCTATTTTAACGGACGGTGAAATTGAAGAAGGTTTTATTTTAGCTTGCCAAGCACACCCAACAACTGCAAAAATTACAATTGATTTTGATGATGTTTAAAACGTTTTTACTGTTTTTTGAATTGGACAATTATTTTGGTTGAATACTAAAAAATATAAAGGAATAGCCTCAGATTTTAGAATATGAAAAAAATAATACTTCTCTTAACAATAATTCTAACAAGCTGTTCACGACCATTATACATAAAAGATAAACGCTTTAATTGCAATAATGTGAAATACAAAATGGATTCTGATTTAAAAGAATTGGTTTACAAATCACTTCAAAGAGCAGTTGTAGTTGAAAAAGATATACAAGAATACCAATCTATTTGGAAAAAAAATAGAATATATGTACTAAATCGATTTCAACTAAACGAAACTTTAGTTCTATCTAAATTTGATTCGGTAAAGAATGCTTATGAAATAAATTCAAAGAAGGATTATAAATATTTAAAATTAGATGAAATTCCAAATGAAATAGGAAATGTAGCTTTTTGCCTTAAATCTAAATCGGAATTACAAAAAATTGCAGACAAAACTCGGGAAGATTTTCTATTTCTTTCTTTTAGTATGATAAAAATTGAAAAAGAAACTGCAACCATTAAAATTAATAATACTTGGAAAGTAAGCAAACATTCAAAGAAAATATATTTAAGTGGAGGTGGCTACACTTGTAAGTATCAAAAAATAAACGGTGAGTGGAAGTTTAACAAAATAATTAGTAGATGGATTTCTTAAAAAGTTAATAAATAATTCACATCCCACTTCCACAATAACATATTTATTTTTTACATCTAGATTCAATTCTAAATACCAAATCAAAAAAAAGAAATAGATTTTAATCGTATATAAAATTCCGTATTTTTGTAAACTATGGATTTTTACGATTTTAAAAATGCTTTTTTAATAGGTTTTTTCATGGCTTTTATGATTGGACCTGTTTTTTTTATGCTCATTCAAACTAGTATTTTAAAAGGTGCAAGAGCCGCAATTGCTTTCGATTTAGGCGTTCTTTTAGGTGATGTTTCTTTTATTTTAATTGCTTATTATGGCAGTAGATCTTTATTAGAAAAAATAAAAGACGACCCTCGTTTATTTTTTATTGGCGGTTTGGTTTTAATCATTTATGGGCTGATTACTTATTTAGATAAATCTAACAAAAAAGAAGCAATTGAAACCTCTAAAATGGTAGATGTACCCATAAAAAACAACTATGTAAAGCTATTTATAAAAGGTTTTTTCTTAAACTTTATAAATATTGGTGTTTTGGCTTTCTGGTTAGGAACTGTCTTGGTTATTGGGCCTACTTTAGATATGGACCAAAATGCTATTTTTTCTTATTTTGGCGTTATTTTACTGGGATATTTTGTTACAGATATTGGTAAAATTCTTTTGGCAAAACAACTAAAAAGTAAAATGACACCTTTAGTTGTTTACAAAGTAAAAAAAATTATGGGCATTCTTTTAATTGTTTTTGGTTTTTTATTAATGCTAAAAGGGTTTATTCCGAACGAAAGAATTGATGAGTTTTTGCACTAATTTTAATGTATAAATATAATAGCTTCCTAAATAAAAAAACACTTTAATTGCTATTGCTGTAAAGACCTCATTATATTCAAAATTAAAAAATCGATCGAGAAATTTTTCATCTAAATAATTATTTACATATGGAAAAAATAGCATATTTAAATATTAACCTGAGTTCGATCTAAGGATTTAGCAAAACAGAGCTAATTGCGCTGTACTTTTTGTTTAAAATTTAATAGATGGTTTCTTTTCTTGAAAAGAATAAGCAATAAGACTAGCTACTAAATTTGTGATAAAATTACCAAAACTTCTATGTCTAGAATGTTCAGCTTGGGCGATATTTTTAAGTTGGTCATTAATTGTTTCTATAATTAATCTTTTGCGCAGTAATATTTTGTCACGCATTGTCATTAGCACATTTTTTATATTATTTTTCATCCCGGTAACTAAATGCAGTCCATCTTCAAAAAGTAATTGAGTGATTTCTTTTGAAATATGCCCTTCATCAGTTGAATGCTTTTGAACATAGAAAAGGTAAAAATGTTTGAATGTTCTAATATTACTGGTATGAAAAAGAACAGTATATGGTTAATACTTCACTTGTTAACATTTTAAAAGAACGATTTCTTTTCTTTTTTCCGTCTGAAATCGTTCTTTTTTGAAAAGCAGGCTCAAAAACTTAACAAAAATCGTCAATATCAAAAAAAATTGTAGTAATTTTATCTATGGAAATCATAAGTAGAAAATTAGTTAAATAATTGATATACAATACTTAAATATACTAATTTTCTACTTTTTTTAAAATAAAAAAATAGGATTTCTTGCGTCGAACTCAGGTTTTTAGTAAATTTAATGGTGGTTGAATTGATAATTTGATAACAATTAATTAAAAGATAAGGTTTTTTAAGTTTTAATTTTGCTATTATGTTTGTCTAAAATTCTTCATCTCATCTAAAGAAACAATTTTAAAGCTAAACCAAACAATAATTTGTTAAAGAAAGAAGATATTACCAAAGAAGATTTTAATGTTCTTTTAGATAAAGGGCATAGGTATGCTTTTGAGGTTATCTACAAACTTTATTACAATAAACTCCTGCATATAGCCATAAGCTATTTGAGGTCTAAAGAAGAAGCAGAAGGTGTTATTCAGAATGTTTTTTTAAAACTCTGGGTGCAAATGGATAACATTAAAGAGATAATAAATATAAATGCCTATTTGTTTACCCTTACTAAAAACCACTGCCTAGACATTATCAAGCATAAAAAAGTGAAGTTAAAATATGTTGAGGATAAGAAATCAATTATTCAAACTCAATATATTAAAGATTCTACAGCTGCTTTACTTTTGGAAAATGAACTTCAAAAAAGAATAGTTGAGGCTATTGACAAGCTTCCCGAAAAATGCAAAAAAATATTTATTGAAAGTCGGGTTAATGGGCGTAAAAGTAAAGAAATAGCAGAGATTTATTCTATTTCAAAAAAAACGGTAGATAACCTTTATCGAATGGAATTAGGCTTATGAGGCTTCATCTAAAGGATTTTATCACTGTATTTTTAATCTTTTTTATAAGCGACTAGGTATAAATTGTTCTTGAATCGTCTTTATTTATATACCGATTTCATGAACAAGCAATTACTACATAAATACCTTAAAGGAACGTCTTCACCAGAGGAAACAAAATGGGTAGAAGAGTGGATTCTTCAATCCAAAGAAAACACGTCTTATTTTAACCAAATTAAGACTGAGTTTATAATAAATACTTTTGAAAATACATCTAAAGAAGTTTCCGTTAACAAATCTTATCAGGTTTTTAAATCTAAACACATCAAACCAAAATCAGTTAAGTCAAGACATTATGTTTCTGTTTTAAAATATGCCGCTGTTTTCTTGATTCTTCTAACCTCAAGTTATTTTATTTATATAAATCAATCAAGAACTAAAGAATTCATCATTCCAGATAATGTTGTAACGCTTGAGTTGCAAGATGGAACCAAGAAAATTATTGATGAAGAGGGAACACTTATAATTTTAGGTAAAAACAAAAAAGTTTTAGGAAAGCAAGAAGGAAAACAACTTATATATAAAAAGGGAGATCTCAAAAGGAGTTGGCATATAATACACTTAATGTGCCTTATGGAAAAACTTTTGAATTAAGATTATCTGATGGAACAGTAGTTCATTTAAATGCAGGCTCTTCAATAACATACCCTGTGGAGTTTATTGAAGGAAAAAACAGGCAAGTTTCCATTACAGGCGAAGCTTATGTAAATGTAACTAAAGATTCTTTGCACCCATTTATTGTAAGTTTGAATGATTTAAACGTTCGTGTTTTGGGAACACAATTTAATGTTTCGGCATATCCAGAAGATAACGTTTCTGAAATTGTTCTTGTCGAAGGTTCTGTGGCCATGTATGGTAAAAAAGAAAAATTCAATAAAGAAGCCTCTGTGCTTTTAGAACCGGGTTTTAAAGGGCGTTTTAATAAACAAAATCATGGCATAACTAAAAATAAGGTTATTACAAGTACTTATACCTCTTGGGTAAACGGTAAATTGGTTTTTAGAAATATGACTTTTGAAAACATCCTTAAAAAATTAGAAAGACATTACAATGTTAACATAGTAAACAAAAACAAAACATTATCCCAAAAGAAATTTAATGCCAATTTTGGAAAAGAACCTCTCGCAAATGTACTAAACGAACTGAAGAAGTACTACGGAGTACAATATGGTATGCCAACCAAACACAAAATACCTACATTAGAAAAAGTGCTCAAGTTGTGTAAAGATAAGATTCTTGTTTTTTTAGATAAAGGCTATGAGTATGTTCCGGAGGTTATGTTTATAGTGCAAAAATTAAATATGCAAAATCAAATATTTTTTGAAGGCAAACATAATTACTCCACAATAAAATCACGATATGGCACAATGTTAAAGGATCGTAATTATATGCCCCGTGCAAAAGTAAATCGAGATACAGCAAAGTTTAAAAATTATGTGTTTCCGTTTTTAAAATCAGATGCTCGGATATTTATTTGTTCGGTGGATAGTGCTGAAGTAAGTTACGCAAAACCATTCATTCAAAAAATAAAGAGTAAAAACAAAAAAATTATGCTTACAACACTTTGGGGTAACACTTGTGCTGGCTATACAGATGATGCAGCTGTAAATAATCCAGAAGCTAATTGGGGAAAAGTCATTGATTTAGGAGCAGATTTAATTTGTACAGATAGACCCAAAATGCTATTGGAGTATTTAAGAAAAAAAGAACTACATAATTAATAGCAGATTTAAATTACAAATAAGCATAATTAATTTATCAATTGCAAATAATGTAACCGTATATAAATCTTATAATTTAAAGATTTTTAATACTGACCTCTACTACAATTTACAACAAAACCCTTGATTTTACAAGGGTTTTATGTTTTCGGAAGATGCCTAACAAACAAAAAACTTACAAATTTTAAATATCTGTGAGGGCTTTAATTAAAATGTTATAAAAAAATCTTAGGCTATTTGTAAACGTTGTTCTCTAAATTAATATCTGCCATTAATTTACTTTTATCTATTTCTACAGATTTTACTGTTTTAGAAGTTGTTAAAGAGTACGTTGGCATTGCCCAACCCCAAGCATCTAAAACTGTTGCTGTTGTTGGTTTATGACCTCTCATCATACGTAAAGGAATGTTAAAATTTTCTTTAGAACCATCTGTATAAATAACTTCTAAATCTATAGGCATTGGCATTTTTCCAATTCTTTCTAAAGTTATTGTTTTTCCATCTACAGATTTAATTCCGTAATCGATTGTGTGAATCGTTTGTGTCCATTCGTTTAAATACCAGCCTAAGTGAATTCCTGAAACTTTTTCCATAGAACGTTTTACATCATTTGGTGTTGGGTGCTTAAAACTAAAATCGTTAAAGTATTTTTTTAGACCTTTTGCAACATTTTCTTCACCAATTATATACTCTAATTGAGACAAGAACATACTTCCTTTTACATAACTAGCAACACTGTAAGCTGTGTTTAAATTGTATCTATCTGCATGTGTTGTAAGTGGTTCTTCGATATTGTTATTTACTACGTAGTTGTAACCTCTGTAAGGACCCGCATTTGGGTTTCCTTTACCTTTCTTTAAAATTTCGTGAGTGGCTTTGGCAGAAATATAGCTTGTAAAACCTTCGTCCATCCATGGATGCTCACTTTCGTTAGAGGCTAATAAAAACTGAAACCAAGTATGTGCCATTTCATGTGCAGTTACGCCAAAAAGACTTCCAAATTTTCTTTCGCCTGTAATTAATGTGGACATTGCATATTCCATTCCACCATCTCCACCTTGTATTACAGAGTATTGTTTGTATGGATATTTGCCAATATGTTTGCTAAAATACGCCATTAATTCGGCTGTTGGTTCTTGCAAATCTTTCCAGTTTTTTAAATATTCTGCATCTAAGGTTTTTTTGTATAAGAAATGTAAATCGATACCAACTGGCATTTTTAAAATATCGTGATTATAATCTGGATCTGCAGCCCACATAAAATCGTGTACGTTGGGTGCTTTAAAATGCCATGTTAATTTGTTTGTATTTGGTACATTTAAAGGTTTCGATGTATCTTCATAACCATGACCAATTTCTTGCGGATTTTGTAAATATCCTGTTCCACCAACCACATAATTTCTATCAATCGTTAATTTTACATCAAAATTTCCCCAAACTCCATGAAACTCGCGAGCAATATAAGGTGGTGTATGCCAACCTTCAAAATCGTATTCTGCCATTTTTGGATACCATTGAGACATCGATAAAGCAACACCTTCTTTATTATTTCTTCCAGAACGCCTAATTTGAACAGGAACTTGTGCCTCGAAATCCATATCGAAAGTTACACTTTCTCCAGATTTAATAGGTTTATTTAGGGTTACTTCTAAAATTGTACCCACAGTTTTATAAGAAACTGCAGCCCCATTTTGTTTTAAAGAATTTACTTTTATATAACCAATTTCATTAGGTTGCAACTTGCTAATTCTATCTCTTACTCTTCCATCTGGGTCTTTAATGTTTAAAGATCTTACATCCATTTGAGAGCCTGGTTGAAATGCATTAAAATACAAGTGGTAATATACTTTGTCTAATTCGTCTGGAGAATTATTTGTATAAACAGCTTTTTGTATTCCTTTGTATTGATAGTTGTTTACGTCCATATCAATATCCATCTTATAATCTATATGCTGTTGCCAATATGTGGTAAACTTTGCACTGTTTTTATCTTTAGTATTATGCACTTCTTTAGAGTTTGCACAAGAGGTTAACAACAGTAAGAAGCTCCATAAAAAGAGTAATTTTTTCATATGTAAATTATTTAGTTTGCTATAAAAATAAAAAACAGCGATGTAATTATCGCTGTTTTCTAATTATTTCTTTCCGTTTACAATTCTATCTGCCATTTTTAAAGCATTGTAAGCGTTTACAATTCTACCAGAAACCGATAGTTCTGAAAACGGTACTTTCTCGCCATCTGGTTTTTCTCTTGATTGAGATCCTGGTTTGATAACATCGAAATTAATTTTAATTCCAGAGTTCATTAAAATATGTTTTACTTGGCTTGCAGATAGTTGTGGGTAATAAGAACGAACCAAAGCTGCAACACCTGCTGCAGAAGGCGCTGCCATAGAAGTTCCACTATTAAATGCGTATTTATCTGCTGGCATTGTCGCATAAATATCTACTCCTGGAGCAAAAACATCTACATTCTTTTTTCCGTAATTAGAAAAAGAGGCTGGTAAGTTTTCGTTATAATTTAAACTCATTGCACCAACGGTTAGTACATTGTCTGAAATTTCGTTAATTAAATCGTCGGAATCGTTTGGGTATGTTCTTATTTCATCGATATTATTACCATCGTTTCCAGCCGCGTTTACGATTAAAACATCGTTTTTTGCTGCGTATTTAATCGCATCATAAACCCATTGTTTGTGAGGCGAATATGGTTTTCCGAAACTTGTATTAATTACTTTTGCGCCATTATCTACTGCATATCTAATTCCTAAAGCAACATCTTTATCGTGCTCATCTCCATCTGGAACAACTCTTACAGCCATAATTTTTACATTATTGGCAACTCCATTTACACCTTTGTTGTTGTTTCTAGAAGCTGCAACAATACCTGCAACATGTGTTCCATGGCTTTCTAATTCTTTAGACCCAATTACGTTGTTGTTTCCATAATTTGTATCTGTAATATCGTTTAAATCGTCTCCCATAGATTGACGAGCGTTAAAGTCTAAATCGTAGCTTTTAGAGGCTTCTTTTCCTTTTTTATAGTCCATTAATTGCTTTTTATAGTTTAGCAATTCTTTTTCGGTAGCACCTCTACTTAAAAGGTTGGTAATGTCTGCAATTTTTGCAGCTAGTTTTGGATCTGTAGGTTTTGCATTCTTTAAATCGTCTATTGTATAATTATCTTTTCCAAGAAAAGCTTTAACATCTTTAAAGTTTTGTTCTATTTGATTGATACGTTCTGCTGTTTGTGCTAAATTGATTAATTCTTTCTTGTGAGCTTCAACAGATTTTGTGTATTTTTCTTTTAGTTTTAAATATTGTTCAAATTCTGCTTTATCTTCTTCTGCAATTTCAGAAGCTTTTTTATTGCCGAATTTATCCATTCCGTTTTTAACAATTCTTGTTAGTTCTAACTGGTCTGCATTTACAATTCTACCATCTTTGCTACCTAAGAAATTCCAACCATGTATATCGTCTGTAAAACCATTCTTGTCATCATCTTTATGGTTTCCAGCAATTTCTTTTGGGTTTGTCCAAACCACATCTTTTAGATCTTCGTGTTCTACATCTACACCAGAATCTGCAATGGCAACAATTACAGGAACTCCTTTTTTATTTTGAATAAATTGGTACGCTTTGTCGATACTCATTCCAGGAATAGAATCTGTTAACAAATCTAAGTGACTCCACGTTTGTCTTTCAGGTTCTAATAATGCTGCTTTTTTCGCAGGAATATTAATACCATTATTTGTTCCACTAGGAACAGGAATTGTGGTTACTGAAGTTTTACAACTTGCTAAAAAAATACCAGCTGCAGCTGTAAAAATAATTGGTTTTAGTACTCTCATCTCTCTTGTCTATAATTAAAATATATCTGTAAATTTATGTGTGTTTTTTAATCGTACACCTTTTTCTGTATGCTGTACAGTACAAATTTCGTTGTGTGCATCGTGTTCTAAAAAAAGGAAGTAATTATTGTCTGCAGCTTCCTTTAAAAAAACTTCTTTTTCTTTAAGGGTTAGCAAAGGTCTGGTATCATACCCCATTACATAAGGCAAAGGAATGTGCCCAGTTGTTGGTAATAAATCTGCCATAAAAACAATGGTTTTGCCTTTGTAGGTTAGTTTTGGCAACATTTGTTTTTCTGTATGACCGTCCATAAACAAAACATCGAAACCTATTTGATCTTTTGCATTTCTGTGAATAAAATGTAATTGTCCGTTTTCTTTTATAGGATTAATATTTTCTTTTAAAAACGACGCTTTTTCTCTTGGGTTTGGTTCTGTTGCCCATTTCCAATGCTTATCATTAGACCAAACTTTCGCATTTTTAAAAGCCGGAATTAACAAACCGTCTTTGTTTCTTTCGATAACTCCTCCACAATGATCGAAGTGCAAATGGGTTAGAAAAACATCTGTAATATCGTCTTTATGAAACCCAAGTTTTGCTAAAGACGTTTCTAAAGAAAAATCGCCAAACAGGTAATAGTATCCAAAAAATTTATCTGATTGTTTCGAACCCAAACCTGTGTCGATTAAAATTAATCGATTTTTATCTTCAATAAGCATGCAACGCATACTCATGTCTATTAAATTGTTGGCATCTGCAGGATTCGTTTTTTGCCAAATTGTTTTTGGAACGACGCCAAACATGGCGCCTCCATCTAACTTAAAATTTCCTGTTTCTATGGGATAAATCTTCATACTATAAAACTAAAAATCATTAAAAATTATTTATAAAAATAAAAATTTAATGATCTATAAAATCGTAAAACACAAACTCTTAAAATTTGCGACCTACAAAGATGAAGAAAATTTAATGATTTTCTGTTAAGAAATATCTAATACTTTAAGATGTATAACTAGGTTTTTTTGTGGTTTTACTAATTTTAATCTTACTTAAAAATTTCGATAGTTTTAAAATCAAAAAAACACTTAGTGCAAGCCCTGCAATTACCAATATTAATTGAATATCTAAAAAGTTTTCTGTTGTTGCAATAGAATCTGGTGGTAAAATTTGTAAAAACATGGTTTGTAGCTTTAAAGATTGGTGTACCAAAAGTACTAGAGACTAAAATTAAAAATTTTATTTTTCGATAAATGGTCTTCTTATTTCGTTAAAAGGCCATTTGCTAACTTTAAACCATTTACTCTTTTATAATTATTTCTTGCTGTATTTCATTTCCTAAATTGTCGGTTACAGAAATGGTGTAAGTTCCTACTTTATATTTAATGGCTACATTATGAATCTCTTTTGTTGAAGTTATAAACTCGCTATTTACATACCAAAACAACATTGCTTCTTTGTTAGAGTGTGCTACTTTTAAAATAAGTTCGTTCTTTTTTCCATCGAAATTTTTAGGTAAAAAAATGCTACTTTTTTCTGTGGGATATATAAACTTCATCGTGTTTTTTGTTTCGCCCAAACAATCGTTTCTAAATTTTGGTAAGGGTTTGTAAAACGGATTATTTTCTTTGTAATAATACTCCATTAAAGGTGGTAACACAAACCAAGATTTTTGTTGTATGTGGCTCAAATTCTCACAAGAGGTATTTACTTGATAATTTTCTGAATTACCTACATTTATAAGTATATGATATGGACAAGGAGCTGTTTTTAATCCTGAATTTTGAATAAATTCTTGTTTTTTTTCTTCACAAATCTCGGTTGCTCTGTAGCCACTTTTGGCACAAATTGCAACTTCGGTCATTTCATCAAAAGGTTTTTCGAACCAGTTAGAATTGGGCAATTTATCGAAAATATCGAACAAAATCGGCGCTGCTGTCTGTACACCCACCAAACCTGGTCTTCCTTCTCCATCTGCATTTCCTACCCAAACGCCCACCACAAAATCTTTGGTTGTGCCAATTGCCCATGCGTCTCTAAAACCAAAACTTGTGCCTGTTTTCCATGCAATTTGTTTAGATGAATCGAAAAACTCCCAGTTTTCTTCGGAATTTGGTCTGTTAACCTCTTTTAAACTTTCGAAAGTTAAGTAAATGGAAGCTGCATCAAAAATTATTTTTTCGGGTATTTTTTCTCCGAAATCGACAGTCTTATCAGCAAAAAAAGTAGGCTCTAAAAATTCGTTTGTAAAATATCTGCTAGAGTTTTGGTTGTAATGATTTACTGTAGAAGCTAAAGAAGCGTAGCTTTTGCATAAATCCCACAAATTACTTTCTGCACCACCCAAAGCCAACGTTAAGCCATAATAATTGGCATTGTTTCGAAGGTCTTTTAACTTTAGTTGCTGTAAATAATGATGAAATTTTTCCAATCCAAAATGCTGTAACATTCTAACTGTTGGCACATTTAAAGATCTCGATAATGCCATTTTTGCTGAAACTGCGCCAGCGTATTTTTTATCGAAATTTTCTGGTGTGTAACTTCCAAAATGCGTTGGAATATCTGCTACCAAAGTATTGGGTAACAGTTCTCCAGAGTCTAACATCGCTGCATATAAAAAAGGTTTTAAAACACTTCCTGTACTTCTGGGCTTATCGATAATATCTACGTCTTTTTGGTGTTTTTTGTCTGTTGGCGAATTGCCAACATAAGCTAAAACTTGTCTTGTTTTTACATCTAACACCAAAATAGCAATATTATAAACTCCGTTTTTACTTAAAACATTGTAATGATTTTTTACAATTTCATTTGCCTGATTTTGTAATTTTTGATTGATTGTTGTTTTTACAAACCTACCTTTATTTGTTTGATTGATTTTTTGCAACAAATGTGGTGCTATTTGCGGAATTGGATACGCTTTTTGAGGCAATTCTTCGAGAATTGACAATTCGTACGTTAAAGAATCGATAATTTTTTTTACGAGTAACTTCTTTAACAATCGATTTCTTTTGGTTAATAATTTATGCTGATTTTTTCCTGGATAAATTAAGTTAGGTGCATTTGGCAACACTGCTAAAGTTGCAGATTCTGCCCAAGATAAATCTGTAGATTTTCTATTAAAATACCGCCAAGAAGCAGCATCTAAACCCACAACATTTCCTCCAAAAGGTGCGTTTGAACTCCAAAAAGCAATAATTTCTTCTTTGCTTGCTCTTATTTCTAAACGTGTTGCCAAAATAAGTTCTTTCAACTTTTCGAAATAGGTTCTGTTTCTATTGTCTCTACTCAATCGAATAACTTGTTGCGTAATGGTACTGCCTCCTCTTTTTACACTTCCTGCTTGTATATTCTGTTTTAAAGCTTTCAATATCGAAATCGGATTAAAACCAGGATGCTTGTAAAAATATTCGTCTTCAAACTGAATTAAACAGGTTTTAAATTTCTGTGGAACAGAATCGTTTTTTGGAAATCGCCATTGACCATCTTCTGCTATTAAAGCACCCAATAATTGATTGTTTTTACTCGTAATTACAGTTGATGTTGGTTTTGTAAACAACTCTTTTGGTAAACAAAAAACATAGAAAAGCAACAGAATAACAAAGAGTATTGTTTTCTTTTTGTGCTTTGCAATAAGGGGTTTAAACCCTTTGTTATTGTTTATTTTTTTCATATTTGTGTATTCTCCTGCAAGGTTTCTAAAACCTTGTAGGTATTTTGTTTCCTGAAAGGTTTTAGCAACCTTAGGTATTTTGAGTTATACCTACAAGGTCTTTAAGACTTTGCAGGAATGTCTTTGAGACCTTGCAGGATAGAATAATTTTGCAAGATCAAATATCTCAGAATAAAACATCTTCCCTACTTTACCACTTCTACCCAACGCCCTTTTGTTCTTACCAAATAATCGTTATCGTACATTGCTTCTACCTGAATTCCTGGTAAGTAATAGTTTCCTAAATACGCAGCATTTAGCAATACTTTAAAGGTTTTGGTTTCTGGTTTTTTTCGATTTTTATACAAATCGAAATAGAAATTTACACGGTCGTCTCTAATATCTGTATAACGTGCTTCGCTTTTGGTGGTTGAACCAAAATCGGTAAATCGCGTGTTTACAATTTCCCATCCTGATGGAAAAATTTGGGTTAAAGCAATGTCTTTTACGGTTTCGTTTTGGGGATTGCTTACCAAAATTTCTGCCACAAAATCCTGACCTTGTTTTAAATTATTAATGTCGATTGTTTCTCCTTTTAAATTTTTATAAATTACAGAAACACTCAATCCGCTTTTTTCTTCGATTTCTTTTCCTAAAGGCAATTTCCCTGAATTGATAATTCGTGCAAAAACAACATTATTATCATTATTTTTTATGCTGATGAAATTTTCGCCTTCATTTACAGTTATGGGTCTTTGAATAAAAGAATTTTGCGTATTTACAGTCGTTGTTTTTCCTTTATTTGTATAGTTTACCTTAATGGATTTTCCGCCATTTTTAACCACCATTTTTCCAATCGCCAACAAACTGTATGCGGTAGATTGTGTGCTCATCCATTGGTTACTTGATAATTTTTTTGAGATTGATTTTGCTAAATCTTTTACTTTGTTATGGTTTGTTAAAACCATCGTTTCTAATGCCATTGCTTGGTTTCTTATTACAGAACCGTAGGTATAATAATTGTAACCTTCGAAATTTAAATTGGCTTTTTGCATAATTTCTTCGCTGGCTTCTTTTTGCCCAACCAAAGCATAAGCTGCTGCCAATCGCCATTTTGCTTCGTTAGAAATTTGTTTGAATTCTCGCAACCTATTCATCGCAGATAAATCTGGGCTTCCTGCCAAAGCTAGTGTATATAATCTGTAGGCTTGCGCTAAACCTGTTTGGTAATTCTCGTAATTTGGGCGCCAATTTCTTGCCGCATTTTTCTGGTATTTTATAAAATTACTTTTAAAGGTTAAGGGTAAAACAAATCCTTTTTTTTCTGCTTCTAACAGAAAATGACCAGCATAACTTGTGCCCCAATCGTTCGCATAATTTTCTCCTATCCAATAACTCATGCCTCCATTTGCTTGCTGAAAATGGCTTAATCTTTTGATTCCTTTTTCTATATTATTTTGAATTTCTTGTTTCTTATTTTGAGTTAAATCGAAAAGGTCGTTCAAAAATAATTGTGGAAAAACGCTAGACGTCGTTTGCTCTAAACATCCATGAGGATAGCGAATTAAATATTGCAATCTGCCTGTAAAATTAATCGACGGAATGGTAGATAACTCTAAAATTGCACTGTTAGACCCTTCCACTCCAAAAGTATTAAAAGTAAATTTTTGTGTTTCTTTTCCTTTTACGGTTTTATCTATAACTCTTAAAGTAATCGGATTCGGATTTACCACATCTATCGCTACTTTATAGGTAGATTTTTCTCCATTGCCAGTCGCAATAATTTCAACTGTATTTACGCCATTTTCTTTTAAAACATCTAATTCGAAATACAGCATTTTTTCATCTGGTTTATTAAAATTTAATGTTTTTTTAGAATTTCCAATTACAGAAATTCCGTTAGAAGTTTTTACTTGAACCGTAACATTTTTTACTTTTTTATCCATCGTAAAAATGGTAATTGGTAGTGTTACTTTCTCTTTTGGAGAGAGTTTTCTTGGTAAAGTTGCCAAAACCATTAATGGTTTTTTAACAAGAACTGTTTTTTCTGTATTTCCAAAAGCTTCTTTATTTACATCTCCAGCAATAACCATTGTTCTTACAGAACCAATATAATTTGGTAAGGTAATTTTATGTGATTTGGTCGCTCCTTTTTCCAACTCAAATGGTCCTAAATATTTTACAACAGGCTTAAATCGGTTTGCTTTTTGGTTTTTTCCTTTGGCAATACTTCCATCTCCACCAATTGCAAAAACTTGGTCGATACTTCCTGAATAGGCGCCTATAACATCATCAAAAATATCCCATGTTTTTACGCCCAAAGCTTCTTTTGCGTAAAAAACATCATGTGCATTTGGCGTTTTAAATCGTGTTAAATCTAACAAACCTTCTTCTACAACAGCCAAAGTATAAGTCATTGGGTTTTGGTTTTTCTCAGAAACTTTTACGGTAAATTCTTTTTCTGGTTGCAGTTCATTAGGCATGGAAATTTGTGGTTCTAATCTGGTATTTTTGTCTTCTACCAAAATAGGAATTACACCATACAAACGCAAAGGCAAATCGTTTTCTGACACCTGATGTGGTTGCAATAACGAGATGTTTACAAATACATTTGGCGCCATATTTTTGTTGATTGGAATTTCTACAGAAGTGGTTCCTTTTGTTGTTTTTACCCATTTTGTTTCCAAAACTTGTGTTCCGTTTTCGATACTTACCAAGGCATTTCCTTCTTTTCCAGAAGGAAAAGTAATTTTTGCAGTTTCGCCAATGGTATAGCTTTCTTTATCTGCAGAAAATACCAACATTTTAGCAGCTTCTTTATCGGTAGAAGTAGTGTTTTGCCACCAATTTTTGTAAAAATAAGCTGTTCTTCCGGTTGCGTGACCGCTTTTTTTATCGATTACTCGTATTAAAAAACGCCCTTTATCGCTGTCTGGAATATTTAAATTGAAGCTTCCTTTTCCTTTGGAATTTGTACTAATTTTAAAGGTTTTGTATTTATTATGATAACTGCTTGATGTGTATCTCGATAAATTATCTTCAGAAGAACTCCACCACCAGCGCCATTCGATTTTATAGACTTCTACCTCAATTTGATCTCTTTGAATTGGATTTCCTTTTTCGTCCACAGAAACGACAGAAAAAGTTTGATTTTCATCTGTAAAAAACGAGCCATATCTATTTCCTTCAGGAGATTTTAAACCTACAAACGAAGAAAAAGGTGCATATTTTTTAGAGAAAGCATCTATGGAAAAATCTCCCCCGTTTTCAAAAGCTCTTACCAAAAACTGAACATTTAACATTCCTGGAGCGTTTTTGCCCACTTTTAATTTACTGCTAATTTTTGCAAATCCGTTTTCGTTTAACTTTCCTTCAAATACATTTATTTCTTCGGAAGAAAACTTTTTAGAAGGGTCTAAAAACACATAGTCTTTATAATTTTTAAAACTAAAATTCGTAGAACTAATTTTCGCTTTTACTTCTGCTTTTAAGCTTTTTGCAGGCGTTCCATGCAACCATTTTACGTCTAATGTTCCGTTGATTGATTTTTCGCTGGTTAGAATTTCTTCATCAAAATTTACTTTAATTTTAAGTCGGTTTGGTTTTACCGTTTCTACTTTTAGCGTCTTGTAAAACTTTGCGCCACCAACCGAAATTTTTGCAGCATAATTACCTGTTTTTGCTTCCGAAGATGTAACCACTGTAAATTTGTAAAAGTTATTTACATTTTCTGATGTTACTTTTCTGTACATTAATTTTCCACTTGGGTCTGTAACTTCTAATTTTATGGGATGTTTTTGTGGCAACTTATTCTCGGCATCATTTAGCACAAAAGTTAAGTGAATGGAATCTCCAGGTCGCCAAATACCACGTTCGCCATAAATGTATCCTTTTAGCCCTTTTTGGGTTTTGCTGCCTGCAACATTAAACTTACTTAAAGACAAAGAATTTCCGTCAAACAGTTTTACATACCCAAAATTATTTCCTTTAGAAACCACTGCAAATGAAGCTGTTTTAGGTGATGCTACATTTACGAATCCGTCTGAAGCTGTTCTTGTAGAGAGTATTTCTTGTTGCTGATAGTTGAATAATGTAACTTTCGCATCGACAATTGGTTGGGTGGTTAAAATATCTGTAATCGCAAAAAAGTAATTATTATTGGTTTCTTTTTTGGCGATAATACCTAAATTGGAAGCCAACAAATTTTGAGCGATAATTCGATCTTCGTTATAATAAGCATCGCTACATGGATTCTCTCTTTCTCGCCAATTGTAACTGTAATTTTTGTAGTTGTACAACTGATTGTTCCAATACAATTCTTCTCTTGCTTCTTCGTTTTCGATGTCGTTTAAATCGCTAAATTCTTCTTCTAGTTTCTTATCCCCTATAGTAGAATTTGTATTTTCTAAACAGTTATAAAATGCTTGATTTTTATTAAAACCTACCTCTACTCTGTAAATTGCACCTGGTTCTGTTTCTATTAATTTTGATAAATCTACACTATATGCTTTCCATTTTTGGGTATTGTTTTCTTCTTGATTAATTAAGGTAATGTTTTTTTTTGCAATTCTTCTTCCTACTCTTCTAATTGCATAACTATTGTTACTATTTAGATTGTTTTCTTGTAAAAATTGTAAGATATTGTCTTCGAAAATTTTAATTACTCGAACCTCTACTTGTCTTACATTTATGGCTTCGAAATTAAATTTTAAATTGTTAGAATTTGGCAGAATCGATCCATTGCTAACTGTTCTTATTTCTGGTTTTTTTTGCTCGAAAGTAACGGTTTCTTTGTGGGCTTTTTTTAATTGGTAATTGTCTGAATTTCTAATGCCTTGAAAAACATTTACCAAAACACTTCCAGCAAATCTATTGTTAGAAAAAACTTTTAATTCGTTTCCATTGACTATAAAACGTGGTTTTTTTTCATTTTGAATGGTAACCAAACCATCAAAATTTTGTTGCTTTTTTAGTGCATCAGAAAAATTAATAGAAATATATTGCTCTGTTTGGTTTACAATATTTATACTGGCAACTGTAAAGTTATTTTTACCCGCAATTGGTATAGCATCTTCTCCTTTAGAATTTGCGTTTATGGGTTTTCCATTCCAACTTATTTTTAATTTAGAATCTTCTACAAAACGATTGATGCTATCGATTTTAAACTCAAAATATTTTCCTTTTTTTACAGATTCGTTCCACACAATATTTTTTGAAACTCCATTTTGTGAGGCTTTTATTATTTTTTTTGCATTTTCTAAAGAGATAATATCTGCAGATTTTACAGCTCCTTCTAAATATTGAAATTCTTTAGAATACGATTGCAAATTGTGGGTTTGAATGCTAAAATTAGGTGTTAAGGTTTTAAATTGAAAGGTATATTCTTCGAACTTTTTAGCAGTATTTTTATAAATTTTACTCAATTTTACTGTAACCGTATATTCTGTATCTGCTTGTAAATTTTCATCAGGAATAAAAACAAAAGCATGTTTATTTACGGTTTTAATTTGCCCATTTACATATGGTTTTATCGATAAAATATCTGTAGAAATTTCTTGGTTTGCTTGCCAACTTTCTACCTCTTTTGCAAGGTTAATGTTTATTTTTTCTGTAACAGAAACCACACCAGAAGTTGTGTAGCTAATGTATTCTTTAAATTTAAAGATGTTATTGGTTTTTATTGCTTCTTTTTTACAAGAAAAAACTAAAAAGAAAGTAAGTATAAATGGAAGTATTTTTTTGAGCTTCATAAGAAATGTCTTTGATTTTACATCTCAAAGATATAAGATAAAGCCTAAGAATTTAATATAAATTAGAATTCGTAGAATTTCCTTTAGAATTTGTAAAACTCGCTTTCTAAACGTTTTTTTTATTTCTAAAATAAGCCCATAAAGAAACTGAAACTACAATGGCAATTAACACATAAATAAAAGTTGGAACTGGCAGCGGATCTCCTGCAGCATAACTGTGTAAACCAGAGAGATAGTAGTTTACGCCAAAAGAAGTCATAATAATAGAACCAAATGCAAACACACTTGCTGCATTTAATACAAACCTGCTTTTTAAAGCAGGAACAAAGCGTAAATGCAACACAATTGCGTAAATAATTATACTAATTAATGCCCAAGTTTCTTTGGGGTCCCAAGCCCAATAACGTCCCCAAGATTCGTTTGCCCAAACACCTCCTAAAAATGTTCCAACTGTTAGTACGAACAATCCAATGGCCATCGAAATTTCGTTAATGTAAGTAAGTTCTTTAATTCTAATATTAATGACATCTTTGTTTTTTTTCGTTCTAAAAATAATTAATAAAAGCGCCATAAAACCTAAAATTGCAGACAATGCCAAAGGTGCATAACTACTTACAATTGTGGCAACGTGTACTTTTAACCAAAATGATTTTAACACAGGCATTAAATTGGTAATTTCTGGACTTAACCAATCTAAATAACTTACAAATAATAATGCGCCTGCAAAAAGTGTTGCTAAGGGTAGCGAAAAATCGGATTTTCGAAAAGTAATTAAACCGCACAAGAGTAAAACCCAAGCTACAAAAACAAGCATTTCGTATCCATTACTCCAAGGTGCGTGCCCAGATACATACCACCTTAAAATGATGTTTCCAGTAAAGAAAATAAAACTAATTAGAGTAATAATAATGCTTAAATTCCAAAGAATTTCTAACACTTTATTTTGAGCAAAGATTTTAATGATAGAAATGATTAAAAGAACTAAACCTACTACAAATAGCATTTGAAATAGCCAGAAATTTAAGTTTAATTGGTTGTACCAAAGCTCTGCTTCAATACGTTTTCTACTCGGAATAATTTCTTTTCCTAAAACATCTTGAAATTTCTTAATATATTCTAATTTTTCGCTGGCTGCAACCCAATTTTTATCGTTTACATCTTTAAAATAAGTAGGAATAATACTTTTTGCAAAATTACCATCTTCTACTGGAAAGTCTTTAAAATCGTGGGTTTGACTATGCCATTTGTTATTTTCATCATTACTATTAGGAAAAATTTTTAAATAATTTCCAGAAAAAACGTTGTAAAGAATATTAAAACGCTCATCGACCTTTAAAACCTCTTTGTCGAATTCGGTTCGTTCTGCAGGTTTCTTTTTATTTGCTTCTTCTACAGCGCTTTCTAAAATATAATTTCTGTCTTTATCTAAAAAACTCACAAAAGCCACCAAATCGTTTTCACTTATATTTAATGTCGAAAATAATTCTCCCCTTTTTGTTTATCAACTTTTATTAAAGGAATATACTGCCAAACATTTGCGGCGGCTTGCATCGCTAAAAAAGTCTGATTCGCATTTAGCGTAACCGTTTGGCCTTCTTTTGAGAATTCGAAATACGGTTTTCTGGTTAATTTTCTTAAAAATTCTGAAGCCAATGTATTTATCGGCTTAATTCTTCCATCTAAATCTTGTACCATTAAACGCCCAAATAAATCTGCATGTTGTTTGTCTATAGTTTGTTGTTTGATGGTGTTGACTGTTATTTCAGGAGATTTTTGTTGAGAAAAAGCAACCGTGGACATCAAGAATAATAGCAATATTGGTGCAGTTTTTTTAAGCTTTTTCAATTTTTTATTAATCACTGTAAAACGTGAACCTTTCCAAAATAGGGTAAAAAACATTCCAATGATTAATAAAAGATAGCCTAAATAGGTAACATTGGTTCCTAACCAATCGTAATTTACTGCTAAAACGGTTCCTAATTCGTCTGTATCGTAACTTGCTTGAAAAAAGCGATATCCTTTGTAATCGAGTACATTGTTCATAAAAATTCTTTGAGAAAAACGATTATCATTATCAATAACTTGCACTTCACTCGCGTACGAAGAAGGACTGGTAGAACCAGGATAACGTTCTAATTGAAAATCGTCTAAATGAATAGAAAAAGGAATAATTATAGGTTCCGATCCGTAAGATAAAGTAAGGTGTATATCGTCGATTTTTAGCTCGTGTTTTGTTGGTAAAAAGCCTTGCCTGTAAAGAAGTTTTATAGGTTTGGATGTTTCGCCAACATCGACATTTACTACTAAAGCGTCGTCTTTTAATTCGTCGTTATCTTTTATTTTTTCGGCACCACTCACTAAAGCAATTTTTCCTTTAGGATGATAAGAAAGTGGTACAAAAGAAATATCGCCATCTCTATACAATGTTTTTAATTGAATGCTTTGTAAAGAATCTTTTACAATTGTACTAGCCGTTTCTGTAGCCATTACAAAAGCACTTAAATCTCTTGGAGAAAAGATTTTAAAGCCCCCATTTTCTTCTGTAATGTTTATAATTCCTTTTTCATTAGAATCGAAACCAACTTTATGTTTGTGTGCTCCAATTGCTTCTACTTCGCCTCTTTCTAAAAAGATGGTTTCTCTTCCTCCACCTGCAGAAACCACCATTTGTATTATGGGTTTTCCTTCTGTTTCGTCTTCGATAATTTGTGGCACAGCATCTGCAATAAATTTAGCATAAGAAATTTTTACAGATTTGTTATTAAAGTTTGTTTGTATGGAAAAATTATTATTACTAATTGGAGAAAAACTCAATTGTTTTTTTATTGATTTATTTGTTTTTCCGTCGGTTAAATGAACGTGTAAATAATTATCACTAGAAATTACAACATTAGAAGAGGCGCCTTCTCGAATTCGCATTATTCCGCTATCTGAAGTATATCTGGTAATTGCTGCTCCTAATAAAATAATGATAAAAGAAACGTGAAAAAGTAAAATCGGCCATTTTTCTTTACGAAGTAATTTATATTTAGAAATGTTTAAAAGAAAGCTAATTGCCAAACCTAACATTACCATTTCGAACCACCAAGCATTGTAAATTAATTTCCAAGCAGTGGTAATTCCATAATCGTTTTCTACAAATGTGGCAACAGCCATAGAAATCGCAAAAACGAGTAGTAATAATAAGGCTAATTTAGAGGAAGATAAGAAACGATATAGTTTGTTCATCTGAATTTGTATTTGATTAAAAAAATAAGATGTCTTTTGCACAATAGAAAAAGACATCTTTATTTTATAAACTATTTTTAAGTATTATTTTTCTAAGGAAGCAGTTGTTTTAATGTCCATTTTATCTTCTCTTTTTTTTGCTTCCTCTAACCATTTTGGCAGCAGGTTCTTTTTAAAAGTTTCTTTTTCTGCTTTTAATTTTTCGATATCTAAGCCAATATATTTTTGTGCCAATTCTTTTGTTGAAATATCTGGCATATCTATTGGTTTGTTAAAACCAAGTGTTGCTAATAATCTAGCTAGTTTTACTCTTGCCTCTTGTGCTTTTACCAAACCACTACCAATAACTCTTGCTGTTTCAACTGGCGAATGAAAAGATGCTCCATGAGATGCTGCAGCATAATCCCAACGCCATTGTGCATGACGAATGTCTGTTAAGATGTCTTTCATTTGTGTTTCTGTTGCACCTAAATCCCAACATTTTTTAGCTTCTAAATGTGCTCTTACTAATAAATCTTCTAATTTTAGTCTGTTTTCTTTTGCTTTGCTTTGTCTTTCATACACGTTTGCAATTAGCTTTTTAGAATCTTCTCTATGACAAACCTGGCAAGCATTAGAAGTATTATTTAAAGGCGATTGAATATGGTGATCTGTAAATTTTTGCCCACCTTCGCTCTTGTAAGGCATATGACAATCTGCACAAGAAACTCCTCTATCTGCATGGACTCCTGTTACAAAAGTTTCGTAACCTGGGTGCTGTGCTTTTAACATTGGTGCTCTACTAATTTTGTGTGTCCAATCTTTAAATTTTAAATTATCGTAATAATTTTCCATAGCTTCAACCGACATTCCATCTTTCCACGGAAATGTTAAATAAGCAATTCCTTCTTTTCCTGGTTTATTTTTATCAAAATAATATTCTACGTGGCATTGTGCACAAACTAAAGAACGCATTTCGTTGTGTGTTGCTTTGTTAATATCTTTACCCATGGCATCAAAGGCCTCAACTAAAGCAGGTCTTGTAATGGTAAGTTTCATTGTTTTTGGATTGTGGCAATCTGCACAACCAATATTATTTACAACTTCCGAACCTTTGTCTGCCCATTTTCCCTTATAAAATTCGGCAACCCCAATTTCGTTCATTAAACGTGGTACATCTGGACTTTTACAGGTCCAACAAGTGGCTGGCATTGGCCCATCTCCTTTTCCTTTTGGACCACCAGTTCTTAATGTATTTTGAATATCTTCTATCGCATAAGCATGCCCTCTTCCTTGGTTGTAATCTTTAGAAAAACCATAACCCGCAAAGAGAATTACTAAATTAGGATCTTCTTCTAAAACATCGCGCATTTCGGAACCTCCTTGAAAAGAGCTAAAAGTAGTGTCTAAAGTTTGAAGCGAAGATTGATATTCTAATGGGAAATTTTGCCCCCAAACTTCATTTCGTGGTTCATTTTCAGAAATATTTACCTGTGGAACATATTTATATTTTGCTTCAGATTTTCTGTTTACAATACTTGATGCTAGAAGTCCTAATAGAAAAACGACAACAATTGTAATAACGAATAGTACTTTGTTTTTCATCTTATTTAAATTTATTATTTTTTAATTTCTTTTGCTAACCAAGAAGGAATTACGGTTTCTTCTTGATCTGTTGGTAATGGTGCTAGGTTGTATTTGATTGTTAATAGCCCGTGAATATCTCCATGAGGAACATGTTGATGACAGCTCCAACATTTTCTTTGTGTTCTATTGTTTTTATGATCGTCGATAAAACCAACATATTTTGTTTGTGTAACTTGTTGAACATGGCAACGAATGCAATTTTCTTGAACCACTTTTTGTGATGCTTCTTTCATTTCGATAACATCGGGTTCTGCACGTGCTGTAAATACTGATGCATGATACAAACCATCTTTTGCTTTAAAATAATATTTTTCGAAAACATTGTTATGTGGCACATGGCAATCGTTACATTTTGCCCATTCTCTATGAGAACTTTTCATCCAGCTATTGTAAACAGGCGTCATTACATGACAGTTTACACAGGCTTGCGGATCGTCTGAAAGATAAGAAAACACTTTCGCTTCTTTTGCCATAAATAAACCCAAACCAATAATAACCGCAATAAAAAATAGAGCGGTTTTTCGCCATTTAGATTCTTTTGGTAATATTTTAAATTTGGTTTTCAATGCTTTAAATTTTAATAAAAATACAAGGTCTTTTTTTGAAATAGTTTTTCTTCCCTCAACCTTCTCTCTAAAAAAAGGATTTTACTTTGTGTTTTTTATGAAATTACTCTAAAATCGTTTAATATACGACAAAAATACTGTCATATTCGAATAATTTTTATGACAAATATCATAAAAATTAAGATTTTTTTAAGAAAAAAATTCTTCTGTGTAAGAACGATTATACCCTAATTAAATAAACGTTTTTAAACTCTAGAAATTGCTACAAAAAATAATTTTAAACTTTTGTGTATTTTGATAAAATTCTATCAATTCGAGTAAATTTTACGATTAAAATGGATAAAATTTGTATCGAGAATACAAATTTTAGGTTTTAAATAGTTCTCGATACCATTTTTCGTTCCTCAAAATCACTCGAACTAACATTTTTTGAATACTTTTAAAAAACCCACAAAGCTATGTTAATTTAACACTTGCTATTGCTAAAACACTTGCTATTGCTAAAAAGACCAATCTTTAAAAAATAAAAAATTTTTATATATTTACATACCGGAACAGAACAGCATGGAAACCTATAAGCATAAAATTTCTTTAACAATCGATCACGAGAGCGATATTCCAAAATATCAGCAATTAGTAAATGAAATAAACAATGCAATTGCCGAAAATATTTTAAAAAAAGGAGATGCCATACCTTCTGTTAATAAAACCTGTAAGTCTTGCAAAGTGTCTAGAGACACTGTTTTTAAGGCTTATTCCATTTTAAGTGAAAATGGTACTATAAACGCAGTACCCAATAAAGGATATTATGTTGCGAACGATACCAAAAAAGTTTTGTTAGTTTTAGATACTTTTAAAGCTTATAAGGAGGTTTTGTATCATTCTTTTGTAAATAATTTACCCAATACAATTATTACAGACGTACAATTTCATCATTATAATATTAATAATTTTAAAATTATTTTAAATAATAGCAAAGGTAAATACTATAAATATATTGTAATGCCATTTCAAAACGAAGAGGTTCCAGCAATACTTTCTGATATCGATAACAACAAACTTTTATTAGTAGATTGGAACATTCATTCTAATAAAACCAACAATTATGTTTTTCAAGATTTTGGGAAATCTTTTTATGAAGGCTTAAAAGAAGCTGTACAACTTTTTAGAAAGTATAAAAAGCTTGTTTTTTTATATCCAACATATACCTATCATCCTAAAGAATCAATTACATATTTTAAAAAATTTTGCAAAGAGTATCAATTTAACTACAAAATAATTACAAATCCTCGTTTATTTTCTGCCGAAGAAAATGTAGCATATATAAGCACGAGTGATAGAATGTTGGGTGTTTTTTTAGAACAGTGCAAAGTTAAAAATTTAGAACCAGGAACGAACGTAGGTTTTCTTTCTTATAACGAAACACCAATGAAAAAGTTTATTTATAAAGGAATTTCTGTTATATCAACAGATTTTAAAAAATTAGGACTTAAAGCAGCAGAGTTTGTTCTTACCAACCAGCCAATGCAATATTATGTTCCTACAAAATTAATACTAAGAGCATCGTTATAATGAATTATCATTTAGGATTAGACATCGGAAGTTCTTCTATAAAAGCCGCACTTGTAGAAATAGAAACTGGTAAAAGCTTAGGAGTTATTCAAGAACCCAAAGAAGAAATGGGCATGTTTGCTCAAAAAAATGGATGGGCAACACAAGATCCAAACGACTGGTGGTTGCATGTTTGCAATGCCATTTTAAAATTAAAAAAGAAATATAATATTAATAAAACCCAAATAAAAGGAATTGGTATTTCTTACCAAATGCACGGTTTGGTAATTGTAGATAAAAAAGGAAATCCATTACGTAAAAGTATTATTTGGTGCGACAGTAGAGCAGTAAAAATTGGCAATAATGCTTTTAACGAAATTGGAAATAAAAAATGTATATCGCATCTTTTAAACTCACCAGCCAATTTTACGGCTTCAAAATTAAAATGGGTAAAAGAGAACGAACCCAATATTTACAAAAAAATTTACAAATTTATGTTACCAGGAGATTTTATAGCATATAAATTTTCTGATAAAATAAATACCACAATCTCAGGCTTATCTGAAGGCATCTTATGGGATTTTAAAAAAGATACAATTGCCCATTTTTTATTAGAATATTACGGAATCGACAAAAATTTAGTTCCAGACATTGTCGATACTTTTGGCATTCAATCTAAAGTAAATAAAAAAGGAGAAAAAGAAAGTGGCATTGCAGCAGGAACCCCAATTTTCTACAGAGCTGGAGACCAGCCCAACAATGCACTTTCTTTAAACGTATTTAAACCCGGAGAAGTTGCTGCAACTGGTGGTACATCTGGAGTGGTGTATGCAGTTACAGATAATTTATCTGGAAAAGAAAGCACACGTATTAATAATTTTGCACATGTAAATTACACAAAATCGAACCCAAAAATTGGAAAATTACTAAATATAAACGGCGCAGGAATTCAATATCGATGGTTGTTAAAAAATTTAGCCGTAAACTCTTACGAAGAAATGAATCATTTGGCCTCAGAAATTCCAGTAGGTTCAGATGGCATTTGCTTAATTCCCTTTGGAAATGGAGCAGAACGCATGCTAAATAATAAAGAAATTGGTACTCGAATTGTAAACCTAAACCTAAACAATCATCACAAAGGATATCTCTGTAGAGCCGCTTTAGAAGGCATCGCATTTTCATTTGTTTATGGTATGGACATCTTAAAACTAGATGGCGTAAAACCAAGTGTTATTAGAGCAGGAAATGATAATTTATTTCGTTCAGAAATTTTTACAAATACAGTCGCAACTTTAATAAATCAAGAAATAGAAATTTACAACACAACTGGTGCAATTGGCGCAGCAAGAGCAGTAAAATTGCACAAAGGCGACTTTAAATCTTTCGGAAAAACAATTATAAACAACGATTATATAACAACTTTTACACCTCTTAAAGACAAAAAACCGTACTTAAAAGCATATCAAAAATGGAAAAAAGAATTAGAACTTGTTTTAAATAAATAGAATTTGGGCGTTCCCTAAAGGTCGGGCTTTACATTCCAATCTTTTTATTCGTACCTCATAAAAAGGATTTCCACTGCAATCCCTAACGCAAAAGCAGCACTCAAAACAATTACACGATTACACAAATAAACAATTACACATTTAAACCATGGCAAATAAAGAATATTTCAAAGGAATCAACAAAATACAATTCGAAGGAAAAGAATCAAACAATCCATTGGCTTTTAAATATTACAATCCAGAGCAAGTAGTAGCAGGAAAAACAATGCGCGAGCACTTTAAATTTGCAATTGCATATTGGCATACGTTCTGCGGACAAGGATCGGATCCTTTTGGACCAGGAACACAAAACTTTCCTTGGGATCAAGCAGCAGATCCAATTCAGGCAGCAAAAGACAAAGCAGATGCCGCTTTTGAATTTATTAATAAAATAGGGTTCGATTATTTTTGTTTTCACGATTTCGATTTAATTCAAGAAGGTGCAACCTTTACAGAATCTGAAACAAGATTAAATACAATTACAAATTACATCAAACAAAAACAAGCAGAAACTGGTGTAAAATTATTATGGGGTACAGCCAACTGTTTTTCAAATCCACGTTACATGAATGGTGCTGCTACCAATCCCGATTTTAATGTAGTTGCAAGAGCTGGCGGCCAAATAAAACTGGCATTAGATGCAACTATTAAATTGGGTGGCGAAAATTACGTTTTTTGGGGAGGTAGAGAAGGTTACATGTCTTTATTAAATACAAATATGGCTCGCGAATTAGATCATATGGGGCAGTTTTTAACCATGGCAAGAGATTATGCAAGAGCACAAGGTTTTAAAGGAACTTTCTTTATAGAACCAAAGCCAATGGAACCCATGAAACATCAATACGATTTCGATGCTGCAACAGCCATTGGTTTTTTAAAAGAATATGGTTTAGACAAAGATTTTAAATTAAATATCGAAGTTAATCACGCAACCTTAGCACAACACACCATGCAACACGAATTAGCGGTTGCAGCCAAAGCAGGTATGTTAGGAAGTATCGATGCCAATAGAGGAGACTACCAAAATGGTTGGGATACAGACCAATTTCCAAACAACATTCAAGAAACAACAGAAGCAATGTTGGTGTTCTTAGAAGCTGGAGGTTTGCAAGGTGGAGGTATTAATTTTGATGCAAAAATTAGAAGAAATTCCACAGATACAGAAGATGTTTTTCTTGCTCATATTGGAGGAGCAGATACCTTTGCAAGAGCTTTAATTACGGCAGATAAAATTATTACTTCATCTGCCTACAAATCGTTAAGAGAAAAAAGGTATCGTTCTTTTGATTCTGGAAAAGGCAAAGATTTTGAAGCAGGAAAATTAGAGCTTTTAGATTTGTATAACATCGCAAAAGAAAATGGCGAATTAACACTACAAAGTGGTAAACAAGAGTTATTTGAGAATATCATTAATCAATATATCTAAAATTACAAGACGCTTCGGGTTTTAAAAACCAGAAGCGTCTTAATAATATATTATTATCAACCAATAAAAAAACATAGTTATGGCACAAGCAACCAACTCAAAATATTTAATTAAACTTATATTAGTAGCCACTTTGGGCGGTTTATTGTTTGGGTACGATACAGGAGTTATTTCTGGAACCGTAAGTTCTTTAGATAGTTTTTTTGTGATTCCAAAAGAATTGTCGGAAACAGCTGCTAGTGCATTTAAAGGTTTTTTAGTTTCAAGTGCCTTAATAGGTTGTATAATTGGTGGGGTTTTTGGAGGAATTGTAAGTAAAAAGTTAGGAAGAAAAAAAGGGTTGGTACTTGCTGCCATTCTATTTTTAATATCGGCTTTAGGTTCTGCAATGCCAGAAATGTTTATTGGAACTTTTGGCGAGTTAGACCATACCTATGCAACTGCATTTATTATTTACAGAATTATTGGAGGAATTGGAGTCGGTTTAGCCTCTATGCTATCTCCACTTTATATTGCAGAAATTGCACCGGCAAAAAGTAGAGGAAAATTGGTTTCCTTTAATCAACTAGCCATTATTGGTGGTTTTATGGTAGTATATTTCGTTAATTATTTTATTTCTAGAAGTGGTGGTTCAGATGAATGGTTGAATGAAATTGGATGGAGATGGATGTTTGCTTCAGAAATAGTGCCTGCAGGTTTATTTTTAGGATTATTGTTTTTTGTACCAGACACGCCTCGTTCTCTAATGTTAAGAAACAAACCTAAAAAAGCCTTAGATATTTTAATAAAAGTAAATGGCAAAGAAGAAGGGAATAGAGTGCTCGCAGAAATAGAAGGCTCCATTAAAGAAAAAACTTCTGAGCATCTTTTGTCTTTTGGTTGGCTAGTAATTATAATAGGAGTATTGCTTTCCATTTTTCAGCAATTTGTGGGCATAAACGTTGTTTTATATTATGCTCCAGAAATTTTTAAAACAATTTCTGCAGGTACAGATAGTGCGTTATTAATGACAATTATTGTTGGAGTTGTAAACTTCTTATTTACAATAATTGCAATAAGAACAGTCGATAAATATGGTAGAAAACCACTAATGATTATTGGAGCATTAGGAATGGCATTGGCGATGATTTCTTTAGGTTTCGTCTTTTTCTCTGGAGCCACAGGTTATTTAGCACTGTTTTGTATGATGTTGTATGTGGCCAGTTTTGCCATGAGTTGGGGACCTGTAACTTGGGTTTTATTATCAGAAATTTTTCCGAATAAAATTAGAGGAAGAGCTTTGGCAATTGCAGTAGCTGCACAGTGGATTTCTAACTATTTGGTATCTTTAACTTTTCCAATGATGAACGATAATTCTTATTTAACAGAACAATTTAACCATGGTTTTGCTTATTGGGTTTATGGTATTATGAGCATTTTAGCAACGTTATTTATTATAAAATTTGTACCAGAAACAAAAGGGAAAACTTTAGAGGAAATGGAAAATCTTTGGAAAGACTAAACCACTATAGACTTTGAAGTCCATAGGTTTTTAAAATCTGACTAAAGGCAGCCGTTCGAAGTCTGAACGTATTTACTCAAGTATAAAATCATCATTATCATTACTTGATTTACGATGATGTTCTAAATACTCATTTACCATTTTATCAGTAATATTACCAGTACTCCAACAGCCAAAACCTATTGCCCAAAATTTAGGAAGTATTGTCTTGCAATTAAACCTTGCTGATTTTTTTAAAATCAATAGAAGTGAAATTGTAAATATCGATTTTATTGAAAAATATAGAATCTCATTTCAAAAACCAATTCTTAAATTCTTTACAAAATTAAAAAGAAAAAGTAATGACCCGTTCTTCTATTACTGCTGATTTTTGGAAGTGGTTAGAAAATTAAAATCAATTATATTCACCAGAAAGTGTTTGTACATTCTTTTTATTGGATCTTAATTTTAGTAAAATCATTCCAATATCTGTTAAAAAATCTTTTTTAGATAATTTAAAAATTCTTGTTTGAGCAATTTTGGAACGTTTATAGTTAGACAAAAATCTATTTTTCCAGTTGTCTTCATACTCAAAAAGCAAACTCAAATCATTATTTTTAAGTGCTTTATCTATAGCTTTACTTGCCATAATCGCAGCTTCAAAAATAAATTTATATCCTTCTCCGACGATAGGATTTACTTGAGAAACACTATCTCCAACACAAACTAAATTTTTATCTACAAATTTGTCTAAAACTGGTGTTATGGGTATGCTACCTCCTTCAACATTTTCGTTATCTTTTAAAACTAAAGCTTTAATTTTGGGCAATTCTAATATACTATTTAATTTGTCTTTTAACCCTTTTACCATGCTTTCATCAAAAGAACCGAAACCAATAATAGCTCTGTTGTTTTTTAGAGGAAAAATCCAACCATAACCTCCTTTATAATCTTTACCAATCATTAAGTGGGCTTCATTAACTTTTCCAAGATACTTTACATTATATTCTACCCCAACAGCTAGAGCTGGTTTCTTTTGCGTTAAACCAACTTTTTTACTAAAAACACCATTTGTTCCAGAAGCATCTACAAAAATTGAAGCCTTGTAAACATTTCCGTTTTTATCTGTAATTGATGTGTAATTTTCTTTAGAATCTGAAACTATATTTTTGATGTGTACATCTAAAACAATATCTACAAAATCTTTATGTAAAGATTCTAATAATTCTTGATGCACAATCTTTTTGTCTAAGATACATGCCTCTAATTTTATATTTTCTTTTAAAGATTTTGAGTGAATTATACCCGAATCAATTTTTTGTGCAATCACATTTTCAGACAAGCCAAAATCTTCTACTTTCATAAAACTACCTAAAGTATTAAAAGAAAATTCAAGTAGATTGGTTTTTCTATCTAAGATTAACGTAGCGTGTTTTTGTTTACCTAATTCTCTTGCTAACATTAAGCCAGCAGTACCTCCACCAATAATTATAACATCATATTTTTTCATAATCACAAAAATTAATCATTCAACTTTAAAACAGCCATAAATGCTTCTTGCGGAATTTCTACATTACCTACTTGACGCATTCTTTTCTTTCCTTTTTTCTGCTTTTCTAACAGCTTACGTTTTCTGGAAATATCTCCTCCATAACATTTTGCTGTTACGTCTTTTCGTAAGGCTTTTGTAGTTTCACGTGCAATAATTTTTGCACCAATTGCAGCCTGAATAGGAATATCGAACTGTTGTCTTGGTATTAATTGCTTTAATTTTTCTACAATTTTTTTACCTATAGAATACGCATTGTCGGCATGTAAAAGTGCAGAAAGTGCATCTACAGGATCTCCATTTAACAATATATCTACACGAACCAATTTCGACTCTTTCATGCCAATTGGATGGTAATCGAAAGAAGCATATCCTTTAGAAACAGTTTTTAAACGGTCGTAAAAATCGAATACAATTTCTGCCAATGGCATTTCGAAAATTAACTCTACACGTTCTGTTGTTAAATAAGTCTGATTGATAATTTGTCCTCTTTTTTCGATACACAGACTCATTACTTGCCCTACAAAATCGGCCTTTGTAATGATAGAAGCCTTAATAAATGGCTCTTCTACTCGATCTAACCTAGATGGATCTGGTAAATCTGTTGGGTTGTTTAAGATGATAATATCATCTGGATTTTTCTTTGTATATGCGTAGTAAGAAACGTTAGGAACTGTTGTAATTACAGTCATATTAAACTCACGCTCTAATCGTTCTTGAATAATTTCCATGTGCAACATTCCTAAGAATCCGCAACGAAAACCAAAACCTAAAGCTGCAGAACTTTCTGGCTGAAAAACCAAAGAAGCATCATTTAATTGTAGTTTTTCCATAGAACTACGCAATTCTTCGTAATCTTCTGTATCTACAGGATAAATTCCTGCGAAAACCATTGGTTTTACATCTTCGAAACCTCCAATAATTTCTTTGGTGGGGTTTGCAAAATCTGTAATGGTGTCTCCTACTTTTACTTCTTTTGCGGTTTTTATTCCTGTAATTAAATAGCCAACATCACCCGTTTTTACAGATTTTTTTACAACTTGATTTAATTTTAATGTACCCACTTCGTCTGCAAAATAATTTTTACCTGTGGCAACAAATTTAATTTCTTGTCCTTTTTTTATTTCGCCATTAAAAACTCTAAAATACGTTTCAATTCCTCTGTAAGAATTATACACAGAATCGAAAATTAGTGCTTGTAAAGGGGCGTCTGGATCTCCTTTTGGAGCAGGAATTCTCTCGATAATTGCTTCTAAAATATTTTCGACTCCAAAACCTGTTTTTCCGCTTGCGTGAATTACTTCTTCTGGGTCGCAACCCAATAAATCTACAATATCGTCTGTGACTTCTTCTGGATTTGCAGAAGGTAAATCTACTTTATTTAAAACAGGAATAATTTCTAAATCGTTCTCTAAAGCCAAGTATAAATTAGAAATAGTTTGCGCTTGTATGCTTTGTGCAGCATCTACAATTAGCAAAGCACCTTCACAGGCTGCAATCGATCTCGAAACTTCGTAAGAGAAATCTACGTGACCTGGAGTATCTATTAAATTTAAAATATATGG
Source organism: Polaribacter batillariae (assembly GCF_017498485.1). Taxonomy (NCBI): domain Bacteria; kingdom Pseudomonadati; phylum Bacteroidota; class Flavobacteriia; order Flavobacteriales; family Flavobacteriaceae; genus Polaribacter; species Polaribacter batillariae. The sequence continues at coordinate 1,889,506 of NZ_CP071795.1, forward strand.
TTCTCCATTATGAATATAATCCATTTGAATGGCATGCGATTTTATGGTAATACCACGTTCGCGCTCCAAATCCATATTATCTAATAATTGTTCTTTTTTCTCACGAGAAGTTACAGAACCCGTAAAATCTAACAATCTATCTGCCAATGTACTTTTCCCATGATCGATATGTGCGATAATGCAAAAGTTTCTAATGTTCTTCATACTTCGTTTTCTAACTACTTTCAATCGACAAAGATATGCTATTTACAAACCTTCTCAAATAAAAAAAAGATGTGTATAAAAATAAAAATGTCTGTTCGAGAAATCATTACCTTTCGAGGCACAAAACAAAAGCCTATAAAATAAAAACACTAAAAGGGTATCAAACCAAAAAGTGTGTCCCTAAAATTATGAAGGGAATTTTATCGTATTCGTAAAAAAATTACAAATCTCTTTCTAACTCTGTAATTGCAACTTTAAATTCTTCTAAATTGATGGCTTCGTCTCCAGATTTATCGTAGCCTTTTATTAATTCTCCAGCAACAACACCTCGTAAAAGTCCGCTTATTTCTGCAGCTTTTAACAAGGTTTTTATTTCGTCTCTGTTTAAACTTCCATCTTTGTCTTTATCATAAAAATAAAAGGCTTCTTGAGCACTTTTAAATTTCGTAGTTATTAAATTGTGTATTTTTTGTAATATTTTTTCTTTTGTGCCCATTTTCTTAATTTTTAGATTCTTGTTTTCTATAAAAATGCAAGTTTATGTAATTTAAAAATAATTTTTACGAAATCCAACTCTTAACTTTGTCGTTCTAAAATAAAAAGTTTTTCATATATCTATTATATGAAACATGGAAAATATCTAAATATAATTTTTCGTATGTTCCAGATGGGGAATTACCAACTTTTGAAGGTTTTAATCCCAATGGCTTTTTTCTTCCTACCGGAACTAATGGAGGAGAGCAATATATGCCTCAATATAATGAAGAAGGAGAATTAACTCGTGGAGCAGAAACGCTGTTAGAATTTAAAACATTACCAGGTTCTACAAGTTCTAGTATTCTTACTACACACTTGTCAACAACGATTTGCTATAAACCTAATGAAACTTTAGATAGATATATTGTCACTTTAAATAAGTTAACAACAGAAAAAACGTTTAATGCATTTACTGGTATAAATAGCGGAGGAGATGGCATTAGTCAATTTACAACAAGTCAAAAATTTGGAGAATACCATTTATACCAACCCATTTCTTTATTAGGCTATGAAGAAAACCTAAATTTAAAAGTACCTGATGTAGATGCTATACCAGTATTTTTATTCTACTATGCAGAAGAATTCGATCGTATTTACGATATAGACGCTACAATTAACTTTGTTGGAGAAGTGGTGTTAGAGGTTGGTTTTTTCTTTTTATTTGGTGGTGCAGGAACCTTAAGACATCTACAACACTTCAGAAAATTAACCAAGCTAAGACATTTAAGACCAACTCTTAATGCAGAGGGTTTTCCAATAGCATTAGAATTTGTTGCTAGCGCTGGTGTTACTGTAAATGATTCTTTAATTGTTTTTAAAGCATTTAGTAGTGCTACAGAAGTAGTATCAGTCTCAGCAAGTATTTTAATGTCGTTTTTTACATTTAAAGAAGCACAAACAAATGATTCCGCTGAAGCTGAAGCGTGCAGAAAAATAGCCAATGTATTTATGTATATGGCAATAGCTACAGGGGTTGGTTCGGGGCTTTCAAGAGCAAAAGCAAATAAAATTGCAGATGATGTTTTAGATAACACAAGTCCAAGTGTACTTAGTCAATTTCCTGATGATGTAATAGATATATTGAGAGATTTAAGAACTAAGAAAACAAATCTTTTACTTAATTTTGGCACAACTTTAGATAGTTTAGGAGTAACATCGCCAAATATTTTAGGAACATTCTACGACGCTCTAAATAATTTACCAGAAATTAAAGACCTATTTTACAGAGATTTTAACGAGTTAACAGACATAAATCTTTGGAATAGACTTAACAATACAGATGTGCTTAATAGATGGCAACAAATGGCAGAATTAGGTATTACAGAACGCAGAAACCTTAATATTTTAGAAGATATTACAAGAGTTAATGCTATTGTTAGGTATTATGGAGAAGACGTTTTAAAAAATGTATTAGAAGGATTAAGTTTTGAAAAGAGGTGGGTGTTTTTAGTAAGAAGAGGAGATGTAGATCCTTCTTACTTTGATAAACTAAAATTAAACCCCGTTGCAATTAACTTGCATATAGCTTCTTATAGAAGGCCTGAAGGAGCTTTATATTTAATGAGAGATGATCAAGTCTTTGATTTTGTTGTCTTTAATAATAATCCAGTACATACAGGTTTACTTATTGAACTTCAAAAACCTAATGTAGCTTGGAGTGATATTACAAGTTTATATAGACAAAATGCTGATTTAATATCTATTACAAATTCAGAAGTGTTAGAAATAAGTGCAAGATATATAGATGATTTGGAACAAATGGGAAATACTGCACTAGCAAAAAGTGCCAGAAGAGTTTTCAAACAGGCAAATAAACTATATACAAAACAATGCAAAGTGTTTAATAATGCAGATTTGATTGAGGATGTGGATACAAGTAATATCAATTTTATTTCTGGTAAAATGGAAGAGCTAAATACTGATTTTTTTAACAATACCTTGGTTCCACAGAATATAAAAAATAAGTTTCATAATACATCAGATGTTTTGGAGCAGAATGCTTATAAAACATTTACGGATTCCGCTCATGATAGTGTCAAAAATTACTTTAGATCGAACGATACTGAAGTAAAGTTTATAAATTGGTTTTTGAACACCCAATGGCATCGTGGGAATAAATTTGATATAGAGTTAGACTCATTGCTCTATGCTTGCCATTCATGTCAAAGATATTTGGCAATGCTTGTCGAAAATGGTAAAACAATAAACATTAAGTTTAACGCACATCCTGATGTTACTAAATTACGAGATTTAAGAAAATTAAATTAATTATGAACATAGAAGTTTTAACTAAATTAAGAAATAATCCAGCTAAATTTCCAAACAGAACAGGGAATTCATTTGCAATAGAAGGAATTTCACTTTCTAATATAGAACAATTAGAGCAAAATTGGAATAATGGCAATCCATTTCCTAAAGCATTACGTGAACTATTATTTCTAGCTGGAGATTATTGTTATGTTTTAGATTATAATCTTTGGGAAGATCAACAAGAAATGCAAGAAGAATTAAGAGATGTAATGCAGAGTAAAGGACATTCATTCTCTCGTCCCTTTTATATTATTGATAATTATGCTGGGGGAAGTGTATATCAGTTTTTATTTGTGTATTTGGATGGAGATCAAATAGATCCTATAGTTCATGAATATTATGTTGGTGCATTAGAGCGAGGTACTTCTTTAGATAGGTCATTGGGGCAAACATTAAGTAGTTTTATAAGTATAGGAATTGATAGAGTAAGAGATGGAAGAAATCCAATGTAGTGGAATATAAAAACAATTATGTTAAGAGTAGAAACAAATGACTTAGAACTTATGCCTTATCCTACACCATGGGGAGGGGGAGATTTTCATTTAATGGACTTCCTTTTACAGGCATAGAATATGAAAATTATAATGGAACAACACAACCTATAGTTGAGTATAGCTATATAGATGGTTATATAGATGGTTTACAAGTAGAGTTTTGGGAAAATGGTAACAAAGAAAAAGAATGGTATAGTAAAAACGGAGGAGTTTATAAGTATTTTAAAGAATGGGATGAACAAGGTAATTTAATTTACCATGTTACCTACGATGATTATGGTAACAAGTTAAGAATCATAAAACATCCAGACCCAAATTTAGAAGAATGATTTTAGCAATAGATGTAAAATATAGTGAAGTAGACCTTAATTTAAATACTACTTTGCAAGTAGTGAGTGATAAGGCACATAATATTACTAAACATCACTCTGGTAGCGTAAAGCTTAATGAGATTTTTTTCGATATAATTAATAACTTATAATAATATGCAAATAAACTTTGAAATACAATTAGATTCACAACTCATCACAGTAGATGAGCTTAATGAATTTCAAGCCATAGTTGGGAATCCATTACCTGAAGATTATAGACAACATATGCTTATCTACAATGGAGGTGATGCTATTGAATTAGATGCAGCACATATTAGTAATCCAGAAGGTGGAAGTGGAATATCAGATTTTTATCCTATTAAGTATGGAGGGAATACAATTGAAGAGGTAAATGAAATATTAAATGATATAATTCCTTTAGGATACTTAATAATTGGTAGAACACGAGGAGGAGGGAAAATTATTATCTCTCTAAATAATGATGGAACTTATGGTAATACTAAAGAATGGTATCCAGATGGAACTATAAATGATTTATCTACCTCTTTTACACAATTATTAAATGATCAAGTAGAAGCTGTCGAGTAAATAGTAATCTTGATGTAATAGAATATAAAGAATTATGTTAAGAGTAGATGACAATGAAATAGATATAGATGATTATCCAGCAGAAGATGGAGGTAATATATATACGTATAATGGAGAATGGTTTACAGGAATAATTTATGCGTATTTTCCAAGTACTGATGTACTTGAACATGAAACGCAGATTATAAACGGTCGAGTAGAAGGTTTACAGATAGAGTATTGGCCAAATGGTAAAAAGCAAAGCGAATGGTATAGGAGACAAGGGGGGGTTATAAGCATGTTAAAGAATGGGATGAAGAAGGTAATTTGACTTACTATATAACCTATGATGATTTTGGTAATGAGTTAAGAATCATAAAACATCCAGACCCAAATTTAGAAGAATGATTTTAGCAATTGATGTAAAATATAATGAAGTAGTTGGTACTGCTAAGGCTGTAGGTGTTTTATGTAATTGGGAAGATGAGGAACCTAAAGAAATCATTATAGAATATATAGAAGATGTGAAACCTTATGTGTCAGGGCAATTTTATAAAAGAGAATTGCCAAGTATTCTAAAAATAGTAGAAAAAATAGATATAAGAGAAATTGAGGTAATTATTATTGATGGGCATATCTATGTAGATAATGATAAAAAATTTGGTTTAGGCGGTTATGTTTGGCAGGCATTAAAAGAGAAAGTTCCAATCATTGGTGTAGCAAAAAGAGGGTTTTATAACAATAAGGAAACAGTTATAGAAATACTCAGAGGGAAAAGTAAAACACCTTTACATATATCATCAGTAGGTATAGATAATAGTATTGCATCAAAGAAAATACAAAGTATGAAAGGAGAGTATAGAATACCAACTATTCTAAAAACATTAGATGCATTAACAAAAAAACAAAATATACCCTGCTAACTTGAGCATCACGCTCGTGACATAATGAGTAAGAAAAAAGTAGAAAAAAATGAGCACACGTATAGAGTATAGAGATATTAATGTCATAATTACAGAACAGCAAGCCTCGCTTTCAAATATGTATTACAAAATATACTATGATGATAATGATATAAGGTTAAGAAAAGAGCTTTTTTATAAAGGTAATTTACATAGCATAACTTATTATTTAAAACCCGGAGATAACGAGGAGCAACTGGTAGAACAATTAATGCAACAAATAGACAGGGTAAGTATAATAGAATCTACTATCGTAGAACCTTATTTTGTAGAGAGAGAGTATAAAAAAGGAATAGGGCTTATGTATGAAGGAGACTACGTATGGCCCGAAAATCTTCATTATTTGTTATACAATTATAATTTTTTTAGTTACCGAGAAGTAAAAAATAGAAAAGGAGAGATTGTTCCTTCAAGAAAGGTTAAAAAGTTTGAATATGACGGTTTTCAAGAATATACATTTTTTTATAATGAAGATGATAGTTTTGCTAGTTGCAGCCTAAAAATAACGGGAGGGTTTGCTAAAGATGAGTATATAGGTTTTAATTCTTTTACCGAAATTGAGTTTCCACCTGAGAATGAGATGCCTATAAAAGCGGCATATTTTGAAACAGGAAACCCTGATCCAACAGGCTTTGAAATAACGTAAATAAAAAAATATTATGCCAAAGAAAACATGAGTACAAACATAAAATATCAGAATTTATCAAAGCAATTTATTACAGAACAACAAGCTAATAGTTCAGATGAATTTTTAAAACTATATTATGAAGATAATTTTTTAAAAAAGAGAGAGTATTATAAAGGTAATATACTAATAGGGGGAGGGTATTTTCTATCTGATGGAGAAGTAGATATAGAAGTTTTTCAACAATTAGGTACACATTTATCATGGACTTTTATAGTAAATCAAGAAATTATCAATGGTTATACAGTTATAGAGTATAGAAGTTATCATTCAGATTTTACTCCAAGAGAAACTTTTAAAAAAGTAATAAATAGTGATGAAAAAACAATAGCTCTCATAGATATTGACCCACAAACGAACCAACCAATAACTGGAGTAAAATACTTTCTTTTTGGCGGACAGTTAGATCCCTTTACTTCTGATGGTCCAGATTTTCCAGTGTATTGGCAAGAAGATGCAGAAGGAGAATTTACATTTGATGAAAATGGTCAGTTAGAACATATTTATTTTAATATAGATGCAATAAAGGATAATGAGAATTGGGACAGCCTGTCGAGTTTTCAGTTTGATGCACAAGAAATATTTATAGATCATATGATGCCTACACCAGTATTAAATTATTTTACAAACCTAGAACCATTAGTACCTCCTTTTTAATAAAAAATAATTATGCCAAAGAAAAAATTAGATAAAATAATTGTTGTAGATGTAGAAGCTACTTGTTGGAATGGTAGATGGTAAAAAAGTAGTACATTTTTTAAACGAAGAATATAATTACATGCCTATTTTAAACGATATGAATTTAACAGATAATATAGAAAAAAGAATGGATGTGGTATTTTTCCTAGAAGAACAAGCACGCAATGGGCGTAGCATACCGCCAGAAACCACATATAAGTTTGACTTTTTTAATTAACAAAGATGAGTACACGTATAGAATATAGAAATTACACGGGCATTATTACAGAGCAGCAAGCTTTAATTTCATCAAATAGTTATCGAAAAATTTATTATGTCGATGATGTAAGAGTAAAGAAAGAGATTATCAAAAGAGATGGCACATTATCTCATATAAGTCATTATTTAAAAGATGGTGATGATGAAGTAGCTTTAGTAGAAGAATATACCAAACAAAACAACTCAGTATCCATGCTAGTTAGTAATAGCATAGATCCTTATTTTGTAGAGAGAGAGAGAGAGAATATAATAATGGAGAATTGTATTATGAAAGTGATAGCGTTTTTATAGAAGGTTTTTTTTATGATTTATATACACATAATATTTATAAAAAGGATGGTTTTGAACCAAATACTATTTTGAGGTACAAAAGATTAGAATATAAAGATCTAGAATACAATTTTTTATATAATGAAGATGGTAGTTTTTTTAATTGTGGTGTAGTAGATGATACCCCTTGGGGCTTAGAGGAGGCAGGATTTTATACGGTTTTTGAAGACATAGAGTTTCCAGAAGAAAGTGAAATGCCTATAAAAATAGAATATTTCAGAACCGTAGATTTAGACCCTACAGGTTTTGAAATAACATAAGTAAAAATAAAATGAGTAAAAATAAATTAATAAATAATAATTATGATAATAGATTTTGAGTTTGAAGCAAATCAGCCCCTTACCTCTGCCGATATTGAAGCCTTTGAGGGGCGTATTGGTAAGATTTTGCCCGAAGATTATAAACAACATATGCTTAAATGGAATGGGGGGAGGGTACGCCAGTTAAATTTGGAGCACAAGAATCATCCGGATGATGGAGATATGAGTTTATCATATTTTTATGCCATAGATTATGATGTTACTACAATTGAATCTTTAATGGGATATTTAGGAGATGCCATGCCCAAGGATTTTATATTAATAGGTTCCACCAATGCTGCAAAGGTTATTATGTCTTTAAAAGATAATGACTATGGAGAAATAAGTGTAATGTTTTCGGATGGCTATATTATAGATATGTCCCCATCCTTTAGTCAATTTTTAGAGGATTATAGTGAGGTTGATGATGATAATTATTAAGGAGGAATTTTATAAATAGAATAATGAAAAAAGTAACAAGAGTTCTAGAGTTGTTAAAAGCCATGAAATTGCTACTATTGTAGAAATAGATGGTAAAAAAGTGGTACATTTTTTAGACAAAGAGTATAAAAATATGTCTATTTTAAACGATATGAATTTAACAGATAATATAGAAAAAAGAATGGATGTGGTATTTTTCCTAGAAGAACAAGCACGCAATGGGCGTAGCATACCGCCAGAAACCACATATAAGTTTGACTTTTTTAATTAACAAAGATGAGTACACGTATAGAATATAGAAATTACACAGGTATTATTACCGAACAACAAGCTTTGATTTCATCAAGTAGTTATAGAAAAATTTATTATATCGATGATATAAGAGTAAAGAAAGAGATAATCAAAAGCGATGGCACATTATCTCATATAAGTCACTACTTAAAAGATGGTGATGATGAAGCGGCTTTGGTAAAAGAATATACCAAACAAAATAACTCAGTATCTATGGTAGTTAGCAATACCACAGGCCCTTATTTTGTAGAGAGAGAGAACATACTATGATGAAGAACTATATTATGAAAGCGATAGAGTTTTTATTGAAGATGTTTTCTATAACCTATATAAACATCATATTTATGACAAGGATGGTTTTGAACCAGATACTATTTTAAAATACAAACAATTTGAATACAACGATTTAGAGTACTATTTTAGATACAATGATGATGGTAGTTTTTATGATTGTGGAGTAGTAGATGATAGCCCTTGGGGTAGAGAAGAAGAAGGTTATTACACGGTTTTTGAAGACATAGAGTTTCCAGAAGAAAGTGAAATGCCTATAAAAATAGAATATTTCAGAACCGTAGATTTAGACCCTACAGGTTTTGAAATAACATAAGTAAAAATAAAATGAGTAAAAATAAATTAATAGATAAAATTATAGTCATAGATCTAGAAGCCACCTGCTGGGAGGTAGATGGAGATTATCAAAAAGAACATTCAGAAATTATAGAAGTTGGTGTTTGTGAACTATCAGTAACCACAGGAGAAATAACAAAAAGCATAGGCATATTGGTAAAACCAGAACATTCAGAAATAAGTCCTTTTTGTACACAGCTTACCTCTATAACACCAAAAATGATAGAAGAAGAAGGAGTTTCTTTAACAGAAGCTTGTAATATTTTAATGAAAGAATACCAATCAGAGTATTATCAATTTGCAGGTTATGGTGCTTACGATCAAAGATTCTTTAGAGAACAGTGTAAAAAAAAGAATATTTTTTACCCTATGCATCATAGCTATACTAATGTTAAGGTAGCATTATCCAAAAAATTGGGTATAAGAAGAGGTTTAGGCATGGACAAAGCCTTGCAAAAATTAAATATCCCACTAGAAGGTACACATCACAGAGGTGTAGATGATGCAAAAAACATCGCAAAAATTTTAAGGTGGACATTAAATAATTAATACAATATGAACATCGTAAAAACCAATTTAAAAACAGAAAAAAGAGGAGCAAAACAACCCAGGAGTATCATACCACCGCCTACAATTAATATAGAGAATCTTGTGAAATTTAAAAAACTTTCTCCAGATCAACAAAATCTACATTTAACTACAGCATATCAAAAGTTTGTAGACAATGCGGCTGGTAATGCTTATATTGATGATCCTTTAAGGGTTTTTGAAGAAATTGAAGTGCCTAGAACCCGTGGTGGAAATGGTATATCTCCAGATTTTGAAAATACGGGGTTACGTTGGCAACAACCTACACCTCCTTTTAAATTAGGGGATAATTCATTAACCGATATTGAATTAGATGCATTAAATTTAGAACTAACAGAACCTTTAGATGATATTATTACAAAAATAAATACTGCTAATGCGCAAACAAATATACCTGTTTCAGGATTGAAAAGTACAAAATCAGATTTTACTAATAGCTGGATAAGTATTGGAGTTAATCCAAAAGATGGTGAAAAAATTTTAAAAAAATTAAAGTTAACTTGGCACCATGTAGATGATTTAGATAAAAATATGACCTCTACAATGCAATTAATTACTCGTAAAGCACATAAACTTACACTAAACCATTCTGGTAGTGTAAGACAAACAAAAAAAATGTTTGACTTAATAAATGATTTATAACTTTTAAATATAATAAATATGGAATTAACATTTGATATGGATGCAGATTCACAAAAGATTACATTAACAGAATTAGATGTCTTTCAAGATATGATAAATCTTGTATTGCCAGAGGATTATCGTCAACATATGCTTGCAAACAATGGAGGTGTGGTAGAACAAGATGATATAGAGCATGTTAACTATCGAGGAGATGAATTTGGTATTAGCTATTTCTATCCGATTAAGTATGGGTATGATACAATGGAAAATACTTATGCTAGTTTGAATAACAAAATACCCTCGGGGTATTTGGCTATTGGAGTTATGAGTGGTGGAGGTGAAATTATAATATCTCTTAATAATGATGCTACTTACGGGAACACAAAATCCTGGTATGAAGATGGTACAATTTTAGATTTATCTCCCTCATTTACTGACCTTATCAATGATATGGTAGAGATTGAGGAATAAGTAACTAAAACATGATTATTGAATTTTATTTAGAAACAAACGAAAAACCCACAAACACAGATTTGAATGATTTTGAAACACAAATAGGCAAAACTTTGCCTGATGATTATAGACAACATATGCTTGATTGGAATGGAGGTATAGTACTTCAAGATAGTTTAGAACATATAAATTTTCCAGAACATCCAGATTATGGTTTATCAGATTTGTTCCCTATAAATCATAGTACAGGAACAATTGAAACTGCTATGACTGCTTTAGGTTCTGCTTTACCTAATAATCATATACCAATAGGTAGAACTAGAGGAGGGGAACAATATTAATGTCTCTAGAAAATGATAATAGTTATGGTAATATTAAGGTAATGTTTTCAGAAGGGTTACTTCAAGATATGTCTCCTACTTTTAGTCAGTTTTTAGAAGATTTTATCGAAGGTGATGATTTATACGATGAAGAATAACTTTTCTATTTTATAATAGTTAAAAATAGTTGTAACAGAAAAACAAAAAATATAGAAATCAATTTTAAAACAGCAATTATGAAACAGTTTATAAATATTATACCCCCACCTCCCTCATGATTTCTTGATGGTAAGAATAAGTTATATGAGAATAATTTTAACATCAGGTGGAGAGTCAGAAAACTATTTTGATTTTTTAACAGGTTTTATAAAAACAAGGTTACCTATTTTACAAAGGCAATTTCGTCAAGAAAACCCATCAACAGAGGTTGATATTCCAGAATTGATAAAAAGTTTTATTGAAGTCAATATAGGAGAAAATGTTCAAATAAGTGGTGGAGTAAGTACCATAGAAAGGTACCAAAACATACGAGATAAGTTAGCTACTATCAATGTATCTATAGAATCGATTTATCTTAAAAATCGCACCTACTACGATAATTTAACAGATAAAAAAAGATATGATATAGAAGTACATTCTAGATGGACAGGGCATACCTTAGAAGAGTTAGAATATAACCAAAATAGAGATAACCAAGAATTACAAAACTTGGCTACAGTTATAGAGCAAGATGGAGTACAAGTTGTATGGATTACTTAATTTCTCTAATAGCGAGAACTTCTTACTAGTAAAAACAAAGGAAAGAATAAAAAATTAAAACAACATTAAATATGAGTTTAATAAAAACCAATTTAAAAACAGAAAAAAGAGGAGCAAAACAACCCAAGAGTATCATACCACCACCTCCATCATCATAACACTAAAGTTATTTAGAAGCAAAAAGGTAAAATAGGCTAACAAAACAGCAAAAAAAGCTGGTAGGAACACAAAACCAACCAGTAGGAGCGCGAAACTAATGAGTAGGAACACAAAACCAACAAGTAGGAATGCAAAACGAACGAGTAGGAATAGCAAACAAACCAGTAGGAACACAAAACAAACCAGTAGGAACACAAAACAAACCAGTAGGAACACAAAATAAACAAGTAGGAATAGAAAACCAACAAAGAGTAAGGGAGAAAAGTTAGAAAAAGAAGAAGGAAAACGCTAAAAAAAAATAAAAAAATGGCAAAGAATAAGAAATCAGAGGCTGCACTATTAGAGCAATGGCATGTAGCCATAGAATCAAGTGATTTATTCATAAAGTTTACCTTAAACAATCAAGAAACAGATAGATCTTCAGGGAGAAATGAAGTTGCATCAAGAAAAAGAGTAGCAAACACTTCGCAAAACTACCCTCTATTATTAAAAATCGCTTTAAATCTCTTAAAAAAATGAAAAAACCAAGAAGCAGGGAATTAAAGGGAAAAGGCTAAAAGCAGACTAAGATAATCAGGATTCGCTTAAAGTGTTAAAAATAAAAGTACGAGCTTGCCCTAATGCAATTAGGTAAACAACTCTGGTGTTCTGTTTTATTATTTAACTTTGTAGAAATAATATTTATTGTCATGAGAAACATTCTATTTTTAATCTTTTTAAGCTATTTAATTTCTTGTAAATCAGAAATCGACCCCAAAAACCGAATTAAAGAAGATGTTACTTTTTTGGCTTCGGATCAATTAGAAGGAAGACAAACAGGAACTCAAGGCGAAAAAAAAGCCGCCAAATATATTGCTAACCGTTTTAGAGAATTGGGTTTACAGCCTAAAGGAACACAAGAATATTTACAACCTTTTACTTTTAAGCCAAAAACAAATCCTCATGACGAAGTTAAGTTTAATGTAAATGGAGATGGAACCATTACTGGTAATAATGTGATTGGTTATATTGATAACAAAGCTGAAAACACCATAATTATTGGCGCTCATTACGATCATTTGGGGTTTGGTGGCAAAGGTTCTTTGTACAAAGATGCTATAAAAATGGTGCATAATGGTGCAGATGATAATGCTTCTGGTGTTGCAATTCTGCTAAATTTAGCTTCTAAATTGAAAAAGAAAAACACCAATAATAACTATTTATTCATGGCATTTTCTGGCGAAGAAATGGGCCTTTTAGGTTCTAACTACTTTGTGAAAAACCCCACAATTAATACCAAAAAAGTATCTTATATGATAAATATGGATATGGTGGGTCGTTTAAAAAAAGATAGTACTTTGGCTGTTTACGGCACTGGAACTTCGCCAATTTTTAAGCAAGTTTTAAAATCGCATAACCATAATTTTAAATTAATTCAACAAGAATCTGGTGTTGGACCAAGTGATCACACAAGTTTTTATTTGGCAGATATTCCTGTATTGCATTTTTTTACAGGACAGCATGAAGATTATCACAAACCAGGAGACGATTCAGAAAAACTAAACTACGATGGAATGTATTTAATTGCTGATTATATTTTTAATTTAATAACAGATTTAGATGATAATGGAAAATTAGCTTTTAGTAAAACCAAAAATGAAAGTGAAAATTCTCCTCGTTTTAAAGTGGCTTTGGGAGTAATTCCAGATTATATGTTCGATGGAAAAGGAATGCGAATTGATGGAATTTCCGAAGACAAACCCGCACAAAAAGCGGGCTTACAAAAAGGCGATATCGTTGTTAAATTAGGAGATAGTTTAGTAACCAATATGATGAGCTATATGCGTGCGCTATCTGTTTTTGAAAAAGGAAATAAAACAAAAGTAGTTGTAAAAAGAGGTAAAAAAGAAGTTGAGACAACCGTTATTTTTTAATTCAATTCTAAATCTTTCTTATTTCGAATACGCTAAATAGAGTTTCTACACTTTGGCTCTTGGGTATTTTTGAAAATAATTATTTAAAGATTGCCATTCTTACCAACATTATTTTTATGTTAAGCCTAGGTTTTGGACGAATTTTAAGTTTGTTTTTAGATGGAACCCCAATTTTCGTTTATATTTTCGGCACTTTTGCTGAATTGTTTCTTGGGTTTTATGGAGTTTAGATTTTGAAGAAATTTTCTAAAACCATCTAAAAGTACGATGCGCTAAATACCTACAAGGTTTTTGAAACCTTGTAGGAAAACACTAATTTTGCAAAAAAATAAATTCGATTTTGGTAAAAATAGGCAACATAGAATTACCCGATTTTCCACTTTTATTAGCACCCATGGAAGACGTTTCGGATCCACCATTTAGAGCTTTGTGCAAAGAAAATGGGGCAGATGTTGTTTATACAGAATTTATTTCTTCGGAAGGTTTAATTAGAGACGCTGCAAAAAGTGTTATGAAATTAGACATTTATGAAAAAGAACGTCCTGTTGGAATTCAAATTTTTGGTGCGAATTTAAATTCGATGTTAAAAACGGTAGAAATTGTCGAGAAATCGAATCCAGATATTATCGATATCAACTTTGGTTGCCCTGTAAAAAAAGTCGTTTCTAAAGGTGCTGGCGCAGGAATTTTAAAAGACATCGATTTAATGGTTTCGCTTACAGAAGCCATGGTAAAACACACAAATTTGCCCATTACTGTAAAAACACGTTTGGGCTGGGATCACGACTCCATTAGAATTGTAGAAGTTGCAGAACGTTTGCAAGATGTGGGCTGTGCAGCCATTTCTATTCATGGTAGAACGCGTGCACAAATGTATAAAGGAGATGCCGATTGGCAACCCATTGCAGAGGTAAAAAACAACCAAAGAATGCACATTCCTGTTTTTGGAAATGGTGATGTTACAACACCAGAAAGAGCTATGGAAATGCGCGATAAATATGGGTTAGATGGCGCTATGATTGGTAGAGCTTCTATTGGGTATCCTTGGTTTTTTAATGAAGTAAAACACTTTTTTAAAACTGGAGAATATTTGGCAAAACCTACAATTGCACAACGCGTAGAAATGGCAAGAAGACACTTACAAATGGCCATTGATTGGAAAGGACCTGTTTTGGGGGTTTTTGAAACCAGAAGGCATTACACCAATTACTTTAAAGGAATTCCGCATTTTAAAGAATATCGAATGAAAATGGTTACTTCAGACGATGCAAAAGATGTTTTTGCTGCTTTTGATGAAGTAGAAGCCAAATTTGGAAATGCGATTATTCCTGAATATGAGTAATTTTATCTTTCAATAAACACTTCAGAAATTCTACTGCTTGCAATTCTCGCCGCTAAATATCCCAAAATTGTAATGGTTAGAATTACAATAAACAAGTTCGAAAAGCGAAACTCTACTGGATAAGCCAAATCTGGAACAATCATAAAAAGTTCGAACTTCTTTTGAAGAAATACCAAAAGTATCGCTAAAAAAAGTCCAATACACATTCCAAAAAGAGTTAGCAAAAACCCTTGTAATACAAATATTTTTTAATTTCTTTTACAGAAGCTCCTAAGCTAAGCAGTGTTTTTAGGTTTTGTTTTTTGTCGATAATCATCATAATAATTGCCCCAATAACATTAAATAAAGCAATAATAACAATTAGTGTAAATATTAAATAAGAAACAAAATTCTCTGTATTAATTACTTTATAAAGCACTTCATTTAATTGTTCTTTGGTTTGTATTTTAAAATCTGTGCCTAATTTTTCTTGTAAATTCTCTGCCACCAAATTGGCCTCGTTCGAATTTTTTAATTTTAATTCTAAACCTGTAATTTCGTTTTCTTGAAATCTTAAAAGTTCAGATGCATCTTTAAAATCTACAAAAACATATTTGCCTTCAAAATCTTCTGTACCAGAGTAAATGCCAACAATTTGGGTTTCTAGCTTGTAAAATGGTTGTCTAGGATTTATAAAACCGGTTCCAGGTTTTGGTACATTAATTGTTAATGGCTCTCCATAATTTAAAATTCCTAAAGAAAGTTTGTTAGAAATTCCTCTTCCTATTACAGCTGTATTTCTAAAATCTCTTTGAAGCCAAGTTCCTTGACTTAAGGAAGAATCTATTTGTGTAATTTGGACATAGTTTTCATCTACACCTTTTATATAGGCAATTTCACTTTTATCGTTATATTCTAAAAAAACACGTTCTTCTATTACTTTTGATATGATTTCTATGAGAGAATTATCTGCTAGTATTTGTTTTGTCTTATCATCTAACAAAAAAGATTTTCCTTTTGTTGTTGTTATTTTAATATCTGGATCAGAAAAATCTAAAAACCTATAATTAAATGTTTTTAAGCCAGAAAAGCCAGAAAGGATAATAAAAAGTGCAAAAGAGCCCACAATAACACCAAAAGAAGCGATTATTGTGATAATATTTATGGCATTATTGCTAGTTTTTGTAAATAAATATCTTTTAGCTATAAACAAAGGGAAGCTTAAAGATTTTGCTTTCGCGCTATCTGACATTGTAAGAATTTAGATTTTTTTACGTTTTGGCAAAATATCAGGATTTTTAATAGGGTTTTCGTCCTCGCCTTTTAAAGATTTATCTATATCTTCTATATAATCTAAAGTATCGTCACCAAAAAATAATAATTCTGGCATTCTTCTTAATTGATTTCTGGTTCTTTTTGCCATTTCATGACGAATTAAAGGTGTATTCGATTGAATTCCTTTTACAATTTCGTCTCTTTTTTCTGAAGGAAAAATACTTAAATATACCTTTGCAACTCCCAAATCTGAAGTTACATAAACTTTAGAAACAGAAATAATTACTCCTTTCATTCCATCTTGTGCTGCCTTTTGTAACACATCTACCAAGTCTTTTTGTAAGACTCCCGCTATTTTTTGTTGTCTGTTTGTTTCTTCCATAGTACAAATTTACAATTTTTTAGAGAGTTAAACTCTTTCTTATAAAAACAAAAATCTCAAAGTATTGGCTACTTTGAGATTTGTAAAGTTTATAATTTGTATTCTTAGTCTGCTAAGATAATCGCTTTGTTATCATTTAATTCTAAAGTACCAGAGTTTATGGCTAAGGTAATTACTTTATCATCGTCTATTTGTTGTTCTAATTTTCCATGCAAATCGTCTAAAACTAAATGGTCTTGAGAATGTACATGAATTTTAACAACACCTTCTTTTAAAATTGAAACGATAGGTGCGTGATTATCTAACATTTGAAATTCTCCATTTACACCAGGAACAGATACTGCATCTACTTCTGATGAAAATAAAATCGCCTCTGGCGTTACAATTTCTAAAAACATATTTTTAGTTTTTAGTTGTTAGTTGTTAGTTGTTAGTGTGTAACTGCCAACTGCAACTGCCAACTGATTGATTTTTTTAAGCTTCTGCTAACATTTTTTCTCCAGCATCAATTGCATCTTGTATAGAACCTCTTAGGTTAAATGCAGCTTCTGGATATTTATCGAGTTCACCATCCATAATCATATTAAACCCTTTAATGGTATCTTTAATATCAACTAAAACACCAGGAATACCTGTAAATTGTTCAGCTACATGGAATGGTTGAGATAAGAAACGTTGTACACGTCTTGCTCTGTGAACTACTAATTTATCTTCTTCAGATAATTCTTCCATACCTAAAATTGCGATAATGTCTTGTAGTTCTTTATATCGTTGTAAAATTTCTTTTACTCTTTGTGCACAATTATAGTGTTCGTCACCTAAAATTTCTGCAGATAAAATTCTCGAAGTAGAATCTAAAGGATCTACTGCAGGATAAATACCTAATTCTGCAATTTTACGAGACAATACTGTTGTTGCATCTAAATGCGCAAAAGTTGTGGCTGGTGCTGGATCTGTTAAATCATCTGCAGGCACATAAACTGCTTGTACAGAGGTAATTGAACCTTTTTTAGTTGATGTAATACGTTCTTGCATTGCACCCATTTCTGTTGCTAATGTTGGTTGGTAACCTACTGCAGAAGGCATACGCCCTAATAATGCAGATACTTCTGAACCTGCTTGTGTAAAACGGAAAATATTATCTACGAAGAAAAGTACGTCTTTTCCTTGACCATCTCCTGCTCCATCTCTAAAATATTCTGCAATTGTTAAACCAGATAATGCAACACGTGCACGTGCTCCAGGTGGCTCGTTCATTTGCCCAAATACGAAAGTTGCTTTAGAATCTCTCATTCCAGCTTTATCTACTTTAGATAAATCCCATCCGCCTTCTTCCATAGAATGCATAAAATCGTCTCCGTATTTAATAATACCAGATTCTAACATTTCACGCAATAAGTCGTTTCCTTCACGAGTTCTTTCACCAACTCCTGCAAAAACAGATAAACCACCATGACCTTTGGCAATATTGTTAATTAATTCTTGAATTAGTACAGTTTTACCTACTCCTGCTCCACCAAATAACCCAATTTTACCTCCTTTTGCATATGGTTCAATTAAATCAATTACTTTAATTCCTGTAAATAAAACTTCTGTAGAAACAGATAAGTCTTCGAATTTAGGTGCAGCTCTATGGATTGGTAAACCATCATTTCCTTCTTTCTTTAAGCTTCCTAAACCATCAATTGCATCTCCAGTTACGTTAAACAAACGACCATAAATATCGTTTCCAATTGGCATTTGAATAGGGTTTCCTGTAGCAATAACTTCAACGCCTCTGCTCAATCCATCAGTAGCATCCATAGCAATGGTTCTAACTGTATCTTCTCCAATATGTTGTTGTACTTCTAATACTAAAATAGAACCATCAGCTTTTTTAATTTCTAATGAATCGTAAATTTTAGGAAGTTCTGTGTTTTCTGTATCGAATTCAACATCAATTACTGGCCCAATAATTTGAGAAACTTTTCCTGTTGTTGTAGACATTCTGTATCTAATTATAATTATTATTTATGTTTTGAGATTTAGCATCTCATTTTCAGGTTGCAAAGGTAATTCTTTTGTATGTAATTAAAAAAGTTTTTAAATTAAAAAAAACAACTGTGATACAAAATAAAAAGCCTCACCATAAAGGTGAGGCTTTTGCTTATAAATTTTTAAGAAGAATTATTTCTTGTTTGTTACTTTAATAACAACTCTTCTGTTTTGAGCTCTACCAGCTCTTGTTTTATTTGTTGCGATTGGCTCTCCTTCTCCATAACCAATTGCTTCTAATCTTGTTGTACTAATTCCTTGTTTTACTAAGTAGTCTCTTACAGCGATTGCTCTTTTTTCTGACAATCTTAAGTTTAATGGAGCAGAACCTGAACTATCTGTGTGACCTTCAATTACAAAAGTAGCTTGCGGGTTGTTATTCATAACTCTTACTACTTCGTTTAACTTATCAGTAACTCCTGGTTTGAAAGAAGATTTACCTACGTTAAAGAAAATTGATTTTGCAACCTCTCCTACAACAGTTTCATCTTCAGCAGTAATTACTGGCTTAGGACATCCGTTGTTAGATGCTGGACCTGCAACAGAAGGGCACTTATCGTCTTTATCTAAAACACCATCTCCATCTGTATCTGGCCAAGGGCAACCTCCATTAGACACAGGACCTGCAACTGAAGGACATTTGTCGTTTTTGTTGATGACACCATCTCCATCAGAATCTGGACAACCTTTGTTAGCTTTTGTTCCTTTATCGTTAGGACACATATCGTCTTTATCTGCAACTCCATCTCCATCAGAATCTGGACAACCGTTCATTGCAGCTAAACCAGCTACGTTAGGACAAGCATCATCAGAATCTTTGATTCCATCTCCATCTGCATCAGGACAACCATTGAATTCTTTTAAACCTGCAACTTCTGGACAAGCATCGTCTTTGTCATATACTCCATCTCCATCTGTATCTTTTCCACCAAATTGAATTACTAAACCTAAAGTAGTTTGGTAGTGAGCTCTTACTTTATCAGCAAAACCTTTTTTGGTTCCTGTTTGGAAGTTTAAACCTAAGTTATCGCTAAACCAAGTGTTAAAACCAATACCTGCGTTTAACATACCTTCTCCACTTGAATCAACAGAAGTATAACCTCCTCCTAAATATACATAAGGATCGAACCAACCTGTTTCTCCAATTAAATTGTTAATGTCGTACTTTACGATAGCGTCCACCCCCCAGTATAGGAAATCTGAATCGTTTTTTTCAACTAATGTTTCAATTTTGTTTAAAGACCCAGCTAATTGTAAAGAGAATCCTTTGTCTAGATATCTATCTACAGAGATTCTAGAGATGGATGGTAATACATTCCAGTCGCTATTACCAAATAAATCTTTAACCTGAGTACTGAAGTCATCAGTATTATAAAAATCTACATTGTTTAATCCAAAACCTACAGCCCAAGGGTTGTTTTCGTCTTGTGCATTTACGTTGCTAACTGTTACCAACGCAAACAAAGCTATCACAGCTAATTTTAATCGTTTCATTATCAAATTTTTAAATTAAAAGTTCGTTATTTTAATTGCAAAAGTAAGTTGTTAAAACTTATCTACAAAGACAAATCTACAAAATATTACTAAAATTACAAGTTTTTTTTAATTATTCTAAATAACATTTAAGCTTTTTCCTACTTTTTTAAAGGCCATAATTGCTTTGTCTAAATGTTCTTTTGTGTGTGCTGCAGATAACTGTACTCGTATTCTAGCTTTTTCTTTTGGAACTACTGGAAAAAAGAAACCTATTACATAAATACCTTCTTCTAGCAACTTATTTGCCATGGTTTGCGATAATTTGGCATCATACAGCATTACTGGAACAATGGCTGCATCTGCACCTACTAAGTCGAATCCTGCTTTTTCCATTTCTGTTCGAAAGTAATGGGTATTCCATTCTAATTGGTCACGTAAAGTAGTATCGTTAGAAATAATATCGAATACTTTTAAAGATGCGCCTACGATTGCAGGAGCTAAAGAATTGGAAAACAAATAGGGTCTTGAACGCTGGCGCAAAATTTCTATAATTTCTTTTCTACCAGTTGTATAACCACCCATTGCCCCTCCTAATGCTTTTCCTAAGGTTCCTGTAACGATATCTACTCTATCCATTACGTTTTTAAGCTCTACAGTTCCTCTTCCTGTTTTGCCTATAAAACCGGTTGCATGGCATTCATCTACCATAACCAACGCATCGTATTTGTCTGCTAAATCGCAAATTTCGTCTAATTTAGCTACAATTCCATCCATAGAAAAAACACCATCTGTAACAATAATTTTAAAACGGTGGTTTTGTTTATTGGCTTTTATTAACTGTTCTTCTAATGATTGCATATCGTTATTATTGTAACGATATCTGGCAGATTTACACAAACGAACACCATCTATTATAGAAGCGTGATTTAAACTGTCGGAAATAATCGCATCGTCTTTGGTTAATAAAGGTTCGAAAACACCGCCATTTGCATCAAAACAAGCTGCGTATAAAATAGTATCTTCAGTTTTGTAAAAGTCTGCTATTTTTTCTTCCAATTGTTTATGGATATCTTGTGTTCCGCAAATAAAACGAACAGAAGACATTCCAAATCCATGAGAATCTAAGGTGTCTTTTGCTGCTTGAATTACTTCTGGATGGTTCGACAAGCCCAAATAATTATTCGCACAAAAGTTAATAACTTCTTCGCCTGTGGAGATTTTAATTACTGCATCTTGAGAAGACGTAATAATACGTTCCGATTTGTATAATCCTGCGTCTTTTATTGCCTGGAGCTCACTCTTTAAAGTATCTTTAATTTTTCCGTACATTTTTTATTGTGTTGATTTAGAAGTTACAAAGTTACAAAGTTTATTTTCTTTGCTTATACTTCAACAACATCAATTTCTTCATTTATATATATAAGCAGTTTTTTATTAACTTTAAAATGCATCGATTTTAAAACATCTTCGTAGTTTTTTAATTGCTGATGATGTTTTTCTAACAAAATACCTGTTTTATAATCGATAATAGTTACTTCGTTATTTGTAGTGAAAACCAACCTATCTGGAATTATAATTTGATGATTCGCAGTTACAATCTCTCTTTCATTAAAAACAGTTACTTCATCGGAATAATAAAACCCTAATTTTGGATGATTTACAACTTTTACAACTTTTTCTTTGATGAGTTTTGTTTGATTTTCATCTAAAATACCTTGTTGTTCATATAAATTTACGACTTCTTCAATTTGACAATTTGTTTTTATTTTCGAGAATATTTCGTGTAATAAATTTCCATAATCGATGGCTTCTCCTTGAACAGTATCCCACAATTTAGATGCACCAGCCAATAAAACAATATTGTGTTCTTTCCATGGTGTTGCCATAAATTTTTTGTGAATTTCTGCTATAGAATTATCTTCTTTCTTATTACTAACTCTCTTTTTATTGCCAAATGAATATTCTAACAAATCGTTATTCCAAAGCGATTTTTCTTTTAAATAATTGATAAAAAATCCTGAATAAAATTTTAAATCTTCTTCTTTATTTTTACCCACCAATTTTTTATCTGTAATGATATGTAATTGTTCTACAGCTCTCGTTAATGCAACATATAGCAAATTAAAATTATCTAACTCTAAGGCCTCTCTTTGCGAATTAAAAATCTCTAAACCTTTTGCATTTACATAACTTAAATCTCGATTATAAGGCACCAATAATTCTTGAAAATTTGTATAACTTTCTGGCAATTCATCTAACCAAACTTTTGGGTTTATTTGTCGGTAAATATCTACATTGCATGGAAAAAGAACTACTGGAAATTCTAAACCTTTCGATTTGTGAATCGTCATTACCTGAACCGCATTTGCACTTTCTGGCGCAACAATGCTTAATTTGTCTTTTTTAAGTTCCCAAAAATCTAAGAAATCTTGCACATTGGTTCCTTTTCTTTGTTGTTCTAAAACAACATCTAAGAAAAACTGCACGTATGCATCTGATGAATTTACCAAACGAAAACCTCTTATAATTGCTTCCATTTTTTCGTAAAAAGGAAGCTGATGAAAGATAGCAGTCTTAAAAGTTACACCATATTTTTTTAAGATTTGAAAAATAATTGCATTGGTAGATTTTGCAAACGTTTTTAAGAATTGATGCTTGGGTGTTTCCATTTTTAAATGTTCGTGTAAAAAATACAACATTTCGAAACGAGATTCCTGATCATTTGGGTGTTGTAAAACCTGCAAAACATTTATTATAAAATTAACTTTTGCATTATTTTGAAGCAATAATGTTTCCGACGAAATAATATTGATGCCGTTTTCTGACAAGTAATTTGCAATTGCAACTCCGTCTTTTTTAGTTCGTGTTAAAATGCAAATTTCATCTAAAGAAAAATCATTTTCGAGCTCTTTTATTTTATCGAAAACTTTCTTTGGGTATTTTAATTTATCGGCTTCTTTATCATCCTCTTTTTCTAAAAAAGAAAGTGATACAAATCCGCCTTTTTTAGGGTTTTCTTTTTGCTGGTTTCCTTCGAAAAATAACTTTTTATAAGCTTCATTTTGAAGAAATCTCGACGAATGTTGAAAAAACGAATTATTAAAATCGATAATTTCTGAATAGCTTCTAAAATTGGTTTCCAATTCTTTAATGTCTTTGGAAACTTGAAACAGATTTTTACCATCTTTTGTCTCTGAACCTAAATTGATAAACTGCTCCGCTTTTCCTCCACGCCACCTATAAATGGCTTGTTTTCCATCGCCCACCAACATTAAATTGCTGTTTTCTTGCGCCAAAGCATTGTCTATTAACGGAATTAAATTTTGCCATTGCAACACAGAAGTATCTTGCATTTCATCAATAAAATAATGCATAAAACGTTGCCCAATTCGTTCGTAAATAAAAGGTGCTGGTTGGTCTTTTATATTGTCGGAAATTAACTGATTAAACTCTGCATTTAAACGAATGTTATTTTCTTCTTTTAGGCTATCTAATTCTGCATTTATATTGTTTAAAACGGCTAAAGGTATGATGCTTTTTAAAGCCAATTTGTTCATTAAAAATTGCTGATAAATTACTTGAGATTCTCGAAAAAAATCGATAATTTGTGGTACAATTGCATCTATAGATTCACAAATTTCTGGCTTGGCTGTTTTTGTGTAATATTGATTATTTGCAATCGCTTTTTCAATGGTTTCGCTTCTTTTTATAAAATCGATATTTGCTGATTTTTCACTTAAATCTGCAAAAAATTTAGGTACGGTTCCTCGTATAAAATCTTTGGGTGCTAACCCTGCAGAATTTATTAAATTTAAACAATTTTGCCCAACTTCTTTTAGCGATTTTTTTAATTCTTTTTGATGTGCGAAAAGCTTCGATTTTAAATTCGTAAAATCATCTAAATTTTTATCTGCCAATGCTCTAAAATGTTTGTGATCGTCTTCATTTAAAAGAATTTTTGCAAAATCATTTAAATCTTTAGAAATGTCCCAAGATTTATCGTCATCGGTTTTATCGAGCGAATAATCTATGAGTAATTTTGTGAGTTTTTCGTCTGTGCCTATTTTAGATATTAGTAAATCTACAGCTTCATTCAATAGAGAAACTGCATCCATTTCTACTTCAAAATTAAGTGGCAAACCCAAATCGTATGCAAAATTTTTGATGATTTTATGGGTAAAACTATCAATCGTAGTTATTGAAAATGCAGCATAATTTTGCAGAATTGCCTCTAAAATTTTCTTGCTTCGTTCTCGAATTGTTGGTTTATCGACAGAAATTTCTTCAATAATAATTTTAAATAAATCGTTTTCTTTTCCTTTAGAAAAATCTTCTAAATTTTCTAAAACGCGCACTTTCATTTCGCCAGCGGCTTTGTTGGTAAAAGTGATGGCTAATATTTTCTGAAAACGAAAAATATCGTCGGAATTTAGTACAATTTTTAAGTATTCTTTTACAAGTGTAAAGGTTTTTCCACTTCCTGCAGAGGCATTGTAAACTTGAAAAGTAGATGGTTGATGCACAATTTATTTCTAAAAATGAATTCTACGAATTTAGGTTTTTACACAGAGATTCGCAAAGAAATTACGGAAATAAAAAAGACATAGGATTTCGCAGATTTGCACGGAACATTGTACAGAAAATGGTTTCATAAAAGCTGTTAAGAAAACTATAAAGGCAAACTCAAAGGTATTTTTTTTCCTTTGGGAAAAGGGTTTTCTACCCTAAACCCACATCTAAAGACATCATTACTATAAAACCGCCAATAAAGCCAAGTGTGGCAATATCTGTATATTTGTCTCTTTGTGTTTCTGGTATTACTTCTTCTACCACCACAAAAATCATGGCTCCAGCTGCAAATGCTAAGGCATAAGGTAAAATCGGTGTAAAAAACGACACTGCTAAGGCTCCTAAAACTGCAGCAATTGGCTCTACAACTGCAGATAATTGTCCGTACCAAAAACTTTTTAATCTACTTACGCCTTGCCTTCTTAAAGGCATTGCTACTGCAAAACCTTCTGGAAAATTTTGAATTCCAATACCAATTGCCAGCGAAATTGCGGCGATAATCATTTCTGTTTGTTCTACACCTACCAAGGTAGATGCTGCACCGAATAAAACCCCAACAGCCAAACCTTCAGGAATATTGTGTAAAGTAATTGCTAAAACTAGCAAGGTTGTTTTATGCCATTCAGTCTTTACCCCTTCTGCTTCGTTTTCTTTAAAATTTATGTGTAAATGCGGTAAAATTTTGTCCATTCCAAATAAAGATAAGGCTCCAAAAGCAAAGCCAATTGCTGCAGGTAAAACTTTTACAAAACCGTCTCCATGGCTATTTTCTATGGCTGGTGCCAACAAACTCCAAAAACTTGCAGCGACCATTACACCTCCTGTAAAACCTAGCATTCCGTCTAAAACAGCTCTGTTCGCATTTTTAAAGAAAAATACCAATGCAGCTCCTGCAGCTGTTAAACCCCAAGTAAAAAGAGAGGCAAAAAATGCTGCTTGTATAGGATGCTCTTTTCCAAATTCTACTAATTGATCGAATGTATTCATTTTTTTGTATGTATAAATTATTTGCTATTTTATTAGAAATGGATAGTTTTTTACCCTCAATTAAGATCGATAGAGAATCGTCGAAATCTTCTTTTTCTAAAATGGTTATTTTTTTTCCTAAAGTAATGCCTTTTTTATCTAAATATTGCAAAAATTCTGAAGAAGAATCATTTACCCCAACACAAATTCCGCTTTCGTTTTTAGATAAAGTAGATAATAAGCTTTTTTCGATGGTTTTTAAATTTCCTTCTTCATCTGGAATGGGATCTCCATGAGGATCGTGTGTTGGAAAAGCTAAAAAAGCATCTAATTGATTGATGAGTTTTGGCGATTTTATATGTTCTAATTGTTCTGCAACTTCGTGTACTTCATCCCAAGAAAAATTAAGTTTATCAACCAAAAAAACCTCCCAAAGCCTGTGCTTCCTAACAACATTTGCGGCTATTTTTTTTCCATAATCTGTTAATTTTACACCTTTATATTTTTTATAAACCACAACTTCTTTTTCGGAAAGTTTTTTAATCATATCTGTAACAGAAGATGCTTTTGCATCAATTTTTTTTGCAATTGCATTGGTACTAATTCCTTTGTTAGAAATAATTTCTAATTTATAAATCGCTTTTAAATAGTTTTCTTCTGAAAGTGTAAACATTTTTACTTATTTAGACATACAAATATATAATTTTAAATTTAATTAAATATATTTTTAGTCTTGTCTAAAAATATATTTATATTTGCCAAAAACAAAACGAAAACACGATATTAAAATTGTTATTTTTATTTAGATTAATTATAAATAACGATTAGATTTGCATCAAAAATATCAATTATGAATCTTAAACCACTAATTTTACTACTTACTCTTTTAAGTGCAAATACCATTTTATCGCAATCGAATACTATCTCAGGTAAAGTTTTTAGCAACGCTAATGCTTTGCCTTACGTTAATGTGTATTTAAAGGGTACAAAAATTGGAACTTCAACAGACGAAAACGGATATTTTCAACTTAAAAACATCCCAAAAGGCACTTATTTTTTAGTTGCTAGTAGTGTTGGTTATCAAACGAAAAAAATAAAAATTACTTTAAAAGATAACCAAAATATTACACGCAATTTTAATTTAGAAGAACATGTATCTTTAAACGAAATTGTTATTTCTGGTACGTTAAGACCTGTAACAAAATCCAATAGTCCTGTTCCTGTAGAAGTATATAGTAAAACGTTTTTTAAGAAAAACCCTACTCCATCTGTTTTTGAATCGATGCAAAATATAAATGGAGTTCGACCACAATTAAACTGCAATGTTTGTAACACTGGCGATATTCATATTAACGGCTTAGAAGGGCCTTATACGTTTGTTTTAATTGACGGAATGCCAATTGTAAGCGGTCTTTCTACAGTTTATGGTTTAACAGGAATTCCGCAAGCCTTAATCGAAAGAGTAGAAGTTGTAAAAGGACCCGCATCTACTTTGTATGGCTCTGAAGCTGTTGGGGTATTATAAATATAATTACAAAAAAGCCTTCGAATGCGCCACAATTAACTACAGACGTTTTGTCTAGTTCTTGGGGAGAAGTAAATACAGATATTGGTTTGCGCTATAAATTGTCTAAAAAAACACAAGGTCTTTTAGGCGTGAATTACTTTAATTATCAAAATAAAATCGACAATAACAATGACGGATTTACAGATTTAACACTTCAAAATAGAATTTCAGTTTTTAACAAAGTAAATATTAAAAGAAAAAGTAACAAAGTTTTTACCATTGCAGGACGTTATGTTTACGAAGATCGATGGGGAGGAGAATTAGATTGGGAGCGCAAATTTAGAGGAACTGATATAAAATACGGAGAAAGTATTTATACTAATCGTTGGGAAACCTTTGGAACCTATCAATTGCCAACATCAGAAAATATTAATTTTCAGTTTAGTGCAAATGGGCATTATCAAGATTCTTTTTATGGAACAGACAAGTATGATGCTAAACAAATTATTGGTTTCGGACAATTTGTGTACAACAAACAAATTGCCAAAAAACACAATTTATTGGTAGGTTTGGCTTACAGATATACTTTTTATGATGATAGTACTTTTGCCACTTTCGAAGAAGATGGTGTTACAAACAAACCTTCTATAACGCATTTGCCTGGCGTTTTTGTACAAGATGAAATTGCTTTAAACAATCAAAATAAACTATTATTAGGAGCAAGATGGGATTATAATAGTTTGCATGGCAATATTTTTTCGCCAAGAATAAACTATAAATGGAATTCTAAAGATAAATCCGATATTTTTAGAGCTAGCATTGGTAATGGTTTTAGAGTTGCTAATGTTTTTACCGAAGATCATGCTGCTTTAACTGGTGCAAGAGAAGTAGAATTTGATGGCGAGTTAGAACCAGAAACTTCTTGGA
The DNA here is from genome assembly GCF_017498485.1 of Polaribacter batillariae. Taxonomy (NCBI): domain Bacteria; kingdom Pseudomonadati; phylum Bacteroidota; class Flavobacteriia; order Flavobacteriales; family Flavobacteriaceae; genus Polaribacter; species Polaribacter batillariae. The sequence continues at coordinate 1,917,815 of NZ_CP071795.1, forward strand.
ATGCAAATGTAAATTATGTAAAAAAAATAAATACAGATAATGCTTTTATTACTTTAGATGGAAGTGCTTTTTATACCTATTTTAACAATCGTATTTTGCCTGATTACGAAACAGACCCAAACAAAATTATTTACGCAAATTTAGATGGTTTCTCTGTTTCTAAAGGAATTTCTTTAAATACAGACATTATGTTTACAAATGGTTTATCTATAAATGCAGGTGCCACTTTAATGGATGTTTCTATCACAGAAAATGGTATAAAAACAAGACAATTACTAACAGAAAGTTTTAGTGGAGTTTGGTCTATTTCCTATAAATTTAATAGCAGTTTTTCTATAGATTATACAGGAAATGTTTATGGCCCAATGAGACTTCCATTAATTAGCGATACAGATCCAAGAGCCCCTAATTCGCCATGGTTTAGCATTCAAAATATTCAGTTAACCAAAAAATTTACCAATCGTTGGGAATTGTATGGAGGTGTAAAAAACCTTTTAAATTTTACACCAGCCGCAAATAGCATTGCACGTTCTTTTGATCCTTTCGATAAAGAAGTTGTTTTTGATGCAAGCGGACAAGCAATTGCAACGCCAAACAACCCAAACGCTTTAACATTCGACCCAAGTTATGTATATGCCTCTAACCAAGGAATTAGAGCGTTTTTAGGGCTAAGATATACTTTGTTTTAATGCTTTAAAAATTTTATATTTTATGAAAAAAATAGGGCTCTTTTTAATTTTATTCGGAAGCTTAGCAACATTTTCTCAAAAAAAACAAGCAAAATTAAGTGTTTATACATTTGCAGAAGTAGAGAAAATTCATCAACAAAAACCAAAACCTATTGTTGTTTTTATTTCTACAGATTGGTGTAAAATTTGTTTCGGAATGAAGCGTACAACGTTTAAAAACAGCGAAATTATACAATTGTTAAACGAAAAATTTTATTTCGTAAGATTAAATGCAGAAGAAAAAAAAGACATTACTTTTTTAGGAAAAACATTTGTTCACAAACCCTCTGGAAACAACACTGGCACGCATGAATTGGTAGAAGAATTGGCCTCTGTAAATTCTAAAATAAGTTACCCAACAACCGTTATTTTAAGCTCGGCATTTACAATCGATTTGCAAATACCAAATTATATAAATAGTGCTACTTTTTTAAAAGTTCTCAAAAAATACTCAGTAGAAAAAACCTAATAATATGGTATAAACTACAGTCCCCAAAGTCTAGGGTTTAAAACCTAATTCCAAAACTATAAACAATTACAGTCTTCAAATTTATTATCATAATTTGGCGAATTATTTGTTTTTTATAAAAAGATTGCACATAAATATATTATAATCTTTAAGAAATTAAAATAGGAAATGGTTTTTTATTAACGAACGCCTTACATTTGCATAAAATTTAGTACGTTGAGCAAACAACATATTGTAAATCAATACCAAAAATCTGCAAATGTTTCGCAGATTGTTACAGCCCTTCAACAAGAAAAAAACCATTTTCAAATTTCGAATTTGGTAGGTTCTTCGTTGTCTTTTGTAATTTCCGAAACTTTTAAAAAAGCAAACAAACCTTACCTTTTAATTTTTAATGATAAAGAAGAAGCCGCCTATTATTTAAATGATTTAGAACAACTTTTAGGAGATAAAAATGTGCTTTTTTATCCAGGATCTTACAGAAGGCCTTATCAAATCGAAGAAACAGATAATGCCAATGTTTTATTACGTTCCGAAGTTTTAAACAGGATAAATTCTCGTAAAAAACCCGCTGTAATTGTAACCTACCCAACTGCTCTTTTCGAAAAAGTAGTTACTAAAAAAGAGTTAGAAAAAAATACGCTAAAAGTTACGGTTGGCGAAAATTTATCATTAGATTTTGTAAACGAAGTGTTATTCGAATACAAATTTAAACGTGTAGATTTTGTTACAGAACCAGGAGATTTTTCGGTACGTGGAGGAATTATAGACGTTTTTTCTTTTTCGAATGACGAACCTTATAGAATCGAATTTTTTGGGGATGAAATAGATAGCATTCGTTCTTTTGATGTAGAAACACAACTTTCTAAAGAGAAATTGAAAAAAGTTTCCATCATGCCAAATGTAGAGAATAAAACCCTACAAGAAAGCAGAGAGAGTTTTCTGAAATACATCTCATCAAAAACCATCATTTTTACCAAAAATATCGATTTATTGGTTGGAAATTTAGACAAGTTCTATCAAAAAGCAGAAGAGGCTTTTAACGATTTATCTAAAGAAATAAAGCACGCAAAACCAGCTGAATTATTTTGCGATGGAACTTTTATAAAAAATCAGTTACACGATTTTTTATTAGTTGAAATGTCTCCTCGAGCGCAGTCGAGAGGTCTTTCTGAAATCAATTTCAATACAATTCCACAACCTTCATTTAATAAAAAATTTAATTTATTAATTGCTGATTTAAACGAACATCATAAAGCTGGTTTTACCAACTATATTTTCTGTGCAAACGAACAACAAGCCAAACGTTTTCATGATATTTTTGATGATGCAGAGCAAGAAGTACATTACGAAACTGTTGTTTTTCCATTATACCAAGGTTTTGTAGATGTTGATAACAAGTTGGTTTGTTATACAGATCATCAAATTTTTGAACGATATCATAAATTCCGATTAAAAAATGGTTACGCCAAAAAACAAGCCATTACACTTCAAGAACTAAATAAACTGGAAATTGGCGATTATGTAACACACATGGATCATGGAATTGGAAAATTTGGTGGTTTACAAAAAATTGATGTTCAGGGCAAAAAGCAAGAAGCTATTAAATTGGTTTATGGCGAACGAGATATTTTATATGTAAGCATTCATTCGCTTCATAAAATTTCTAAATTCAATGGTAAAGATGGTAAAGCACCAAAAATATACAAATTAGGTTCAGGAGCTTGGAAAAAAATTAAACAAAAAACCAAAGCCAGAGTAAAACACATTGCTTTTAATTTAATTCAATTATACGCAAAAAGAAAACTCCAAAAAGGTTTTGCTTATGGCCCAGATACCCACATACAGCACGAGTTAGAAAGTAGTTTTATCTACGAAGATACGCCTGACCAATACACAGCTACACAAGCAGTAAAAAACGACATGGAAAAAGAGCAACCTATGGATAGGTTGGTTTGTGGTGATGTTGGCTTTGGAAAAACAGAAGTGGCTGTAAGAGCTGCTTTTAAAGCAGTTGATAATAGCAAACAAGTTGCGATTTTGGTTCCTACTACAATTTTGGCATTTCAACATTACAAGACTTTTTCTGAAAGATTAAAAGATTTTCCTATTAAAATAGATTATTTAAATCGTTTTAGAACCGCAAAACAAAAAACAGAAACCATTAGTGGTGTAAATGATGGTTCTGTAGATATTATTATTGGCACACATCAATTAACAAATCAAAAAATAAAGTTTAAAGATTTAGGTCTTTTAATTATCGATGAAGAACAAAAATTTGGTGTTGCTGTAAAAGATAAACTCAAAACTTTAAAAGAAAATGTAGATACGTTAACCTTAACTGCTACTCCAATTCCTAGAACGTTGCAGTTTAGTTTAATGGCAGCAAGAGATTTATCTGTCATAAAAACACCACCACCAAACAGGCATCCTATAGAAAGCCACGTAATTCGTTTTTCGGAAGAAGCAATTCGCGATGCTATTTCGTACGAAATCTCAAGAGGAGGGCAAGTTTTTTTTATTCATAATAGAATTGAAAATATAAAAGAAGTCGCTGGTTTGTTACAAAGACTGGTTCCTTCAGCAAAAATAGGCATTGGTCATGGACAAATGGAAGGCAAAAAACTAGAGCAATTAATGCTCGGTTTTATGGATAATGAGTTCGATGTTTTAGTCTCGACAACCATTGTAGAAAGTGGTTTAGATGTACCAAATGCAAACACCATTTTTATTAACAATGCCAATAATTTTGGCCTGTCGGATTTACATCAAATGCGTGGTAGAGTTGGGCGTTCGAACAAAAAAGCATTTTGTTATTTTATAACACCTCCTTATCATATGATGACAGACGATGCTAGAAAACGAATAGAAGCCTTGGTTTTATTTTCGGATTTAGGAAGTGGAATTAACATTGCCATGAAAGATTTAGAAATTCGTGGTGCTGGAGATTTATTGGGTGGCGAACAAAGTGGTTTTATTAATGATATTGGTTTTGATACCTATCAAAAAATATTGCAAGAAGCCATTGAAGAACTGAAAGAAAATGAGTTTGCAGATTTGTATCCAACAGACAGCTCCAAACCTAAAGAATATGTAAAAGAGGTACAAATAGATACCGATTTCGAAATTTTGTTTCCTGATGATTATGTAAATTCAGTTACTGAAAGATTGGCTTTATACAACAAATTAGCAACGCTAAAAAAAGAAGAAGAATTACAAACTTTTGAAAAAGAAATTACAGACAGATTTGGAGAAATACCTAAGCAAGTCTGCGACCTCTTAGATTCTGTAAGAATAAAATGGTTGGCAAAAGAATTGGGGATCGAAAAAATGATTCTAAAACAAAAAAGAATGCTTGGTTATTTTGTTGCAAATCAACAAAGTGATTTTTACCAAACTGAAGCATTTTCTCGTGTGTTAAAATACGTGCAACAAAACCCAAAAAGTTGTGTGATGAAAGAAAAACAAACCAAAAACGGTTTGCGATTGCTTATTACTTTTATAAAAATTGATTCTGTAAAAACGGGACTGAATATTTTACAGAAAATATAAGTTTGTGATGTAAATGGCTCTATTTATTAGTTCTTAATGCACATTTTTTTAATTAATTTTATAGAGTTTTTCGACGTCTTTGTTTATGGAAAGTTACGTGTTTTAAACACTAAAGTTAGCAAGTAAATCACAGATAGAAAATCCGCGAGGATTTTCGTAAAAAATTAATGAGTTTTTACTTGTTTTTTACCACAGTACTTTGCTAGGCACAGTTATTTTCCCATAAGAAAATCATAGTAGGGCGAGTGTAGATAATGATTAGGAGTAATATAAATAATATTATTTCCTAAAACATAAACGGCATTAAAGCGTTTCAAAAACCTGTTTCCAAATGCTCCATCTACTTTTTTGGAGTCGTTAACATTTGATTCATTTGTCGTAAGCGTACAAGGAATTTTGTAAAACTCATAATCTCCAAGATTTACTTGATTAATTAACCCTATTAGTTCTTTCGACATATTACCATCTGAACTTATAGACTCACTCTCTCCTAAAATTGGCATATCATAATATAGTTTGTTGTTTTCCGTGAATTGTGTTGTAAAATTGATATCTCCATTACTTCCTGTATCCCAACTCATTTGTCCTTTGTGATAGTATTTTCTTAATTTAAAAGTAAAGCCTACTGTCGGTATATCATCTATGAATTTGACATTTAGTTTCTCTCCATTTCCATTGTAGTTATAATTTTCTTTATTATAAAATAGTATCATTTTTGAGTCATAATTAACTTCGACTACATACTTTTTAATTATTTCACAGCCAATAATCCCGTCAAATTTCTTTTTTGTTGAATACGGAATAGAATATAGAGTTAAGTTGTCAATTTTTTGATTTCCAAAAATTAAAGTGTTTTTTGAGCTTGATTCTACGGTACTCTCTCCATAAGAGCCAATATTAATATCTTTTCCATCAAATTTCAACTTGAGACTATTTCGAGCAATGCTGTCAACTATAACTACTGATTTTGCTCCAGAGTCAAAAAGAAAGGTCAAAGTATCACTTTTATTAATCTTAGCTTTAATGTAAATTCTTCCATCTTCTTTTAATTCAAATGGAATTGAAGTAATCAATTCATTTTTTTGTGCAAATAAATTTTGAAAAAATAATAGAAAAAAAAAGATAGTAAATGTTTTAGTCTTCATAAGGTTTAACTTTCGTATTATTGGTTGGGTGATTTTTTTTAATTCTGACTAACGGTTTTATTTATAGAAAGTTGCGATTTTGCCTACTGCTGAATTTCCGAAGGAAATTCAGCAGTAGGCAAAAAAGCAACTAATTTTTATAAGGCTAAAAGTAGCAATTTTTTATAAACAGTGTTAGTAAATGTTATTTTTCTTTCCAATAATTCAATTCCCTATAAATTATTGAATCTTTATCGTTTTTCCAATTTAGTTGAATTTCTAATTTACTTTTTTCTTTAGAAATTTCGTTTATGATTTGAACATAATTACTGCCATATTCCCCCAATTTTTGGTCGAGAAATTTGTAACCATACCTTTTTAATTCAGAATTTAATTCAGTAATTTGTTTATTCGAGATTTTCAATGAACGGATTTTGTCATAATCTTTCTCTCCCTTAATATTTAATGTGTCTAAAAAGTAATCAAATCCTTTTGCAACAACATTATTCCAATCATCTACATAGATTTGATAATAGTTTCTCAATCTTCCTTCTTTTTGCCGTAAATTAAACCATCCACAACCAGCTGATATTGTATCGCAACCATCTTTCACGACTTCTCTCATTGAAATATTAAACTTATTGTCAAAAGCATTATAAGTAGGTAAGGGCTTGCAACTATTCAGAGCAATAAAAATTAAAATACTCTTTCTCATTTTTCAATTTTTTATTCATTTAACCAGTTTGAGTGATTCCCGCAATATTTGCTAACGTTTTTGTTTATGGAAAGTTACGTGTTTTAAACACTAAAGTTAGCAAGTAAATCACAGATAGAAAATCTGCGAGGACTTTCTGTAAAAAACTAATGAGTTTTTACTTGTTTTTTACCACAGTACTTTGTTGGGCAATGGCTTTTTAATTATCCCTTTTTTTTACTATTTCTTTTATATATATATCTTTCATCTCATTTGAACGAGTAGGGTCGCCCATTACTAAAATTTTGTTATTTTTATCAGTCAATACTGTTTTGAAATCATCTGATTTTACCATAAACGGGTTAAGCCTTATAAAATCCTTCTTTTTATCAAGAAAGAAAGGATAAATATATTTTTCTATCTCATTAGTTTGACAGTAATACTTGAAGAGTTCAAAATCATCATCAGATTCTAGAACCAAAAAAAACTGAGTATTATAACGTTTAAATTCTCTGGATAATTTATTCCATATGTTAATTTTATTGATACAAGCACCACAAGAAGCATTAATGTGGGTGTAAATTTTGTATTGTGAATTATTTACTCTGTTGCTATCGATTATCTGTTTGGGGAATGGATTGTATTCAAATAAGCTGTCAGGAATTATTAATTCTTTATTTAAGGTGTTATTTACAATAAATTCTAGAGACTTCACTTTTTTATGAAAACCCTTGCCCTTACAAGACAAAATAGAAATGCTAATAATTCCAATTATTATTGAAAATTTTAAAAATTTAGTCATCATGTTTTCTAATTAATTTTGGCTTCTATCAGATATCCTGTATTTATATCAAAAGAATATAAATTTTTGTCATTTTTAGATACACCAAGTGTATATATGTGTCTATCTAAGTCTAGTCTCTTAATGGGGTTTCCATTCCAGTCATATATATAAACATATTTACCATAAGACCACTTATACCTATCTTCTTCTGACCTGTTTTCTCTTTGATGTCCAGAATAGACTAAGTAAATATATTGATTTGTGACAGTGCCATTAATAAATGCTTTTTTAGTTTCCTTATTTTTACCCATATAAAAATATCCTGAAGTTTTTTCTTGTTTGAAGTTTACATCATATTTTTCAGGACCATGTATAGTAATACATTCTTCTGTTTCTAAATTATAAATTTCAATTATATCACTATATCTGTAACCTAGAACTATTTTTTTTTGAGTAGGATGAGAGTATATAACGGAAGTATGTATATCTCTTATTGTTTCAAGTTTTAGCTTGTCAGTTGGAATTTGATATTCTCCATATTTATTTAACACATCATTGGAAATTAGATTTACAATGTCTATTTTTGATTTAGATGAAGACCCAAAAGCCCCAATTCCACAAAAGTTTAAACTATCTATAAAGGCAATACTAGAATAAAAATTTTTTAGTTTATATTCTTTTGAAGGGTAAAAGGTGTTGTTCTTTATAATGTTTTTTACATTTGACTTAATTATCTTATTTAAAGTGCCGTCATACAGCCATATTTGACTACCTGTTATTCCTATTTTACATCCACCTATTGACTCATTTGGTCCCTTTCCTTTACTGACATATCCCTTTGAAAGCTTATTTTATTTAGAGAATAATTATTTAAGAAAAATCTACTTCTTTTATTGTTGTTAAAGATTATGAGAGTTGTATCTATTGGATAAATTTGAAAAGGTTCTCCAACTTTATATTCAATTAAGTTGTTAAATGTGACTTTATCTACACTAGGAAATTTATTAAATGTTTTAGCTTTATTATTTATAAAATAAACACTATTTTCATTTTTACAGGATAGTAAAGATAAAATAGTAATTGAGATGAGATAGATTTTGTTTTTTTTCATATTGGTTTTGAGATTTGATTCATGTGTATATAAATATGCAGACTTGTTTATAAAGCCTGCATATTTTCATTAATAGCAGTCAGCTAATGTATACCATTTGTCAGGTTCACAATTATAAATGTGATGCATCCATCCATTATTTTCAACATGACACCATTTATCTTGTTCAAGACTACACAAATCTCCATCTATAGCTTCGTCTCCTTCTGCGCTCGCAACATTCATAGCAATCAAGCTTGCTAAGTCTGCATTATTCCTGTTTTGGATATTTGTATTTAAAAATAAGGTTATAGCAATTGCTACAACTCCTAATCCTGTTATAAACTTTAGTTTCATTATTATGAAGTTTTAATATTAATGGGAAAAATTACTTTCTCTAGAATGATTTTTTACTATTTACTCAGGTTCTGCAAGGCATTCAGCATTTTAACTAAAACAAATTACCATAATTAAATAGTAATAATCTTCAATAGCAAAGATTTCCTCAAAGTTTCTACTTGTCAATTTGTCATAGGCATTGATTTTTTATGATTAATGTCAGTTTCTAGCTTTTGCCCAACGTCAGTCTGTCCCAAAACCACCATTTGTTGTTGAATATAAGAAATTTAAATTATTTCAGAGCAGTTTAAGCAACTTTTAAAGGTTGAATTTTATGAAATTGGCAGACTAGCCATTAATTATACACCGCTTGTTGTGTATAGTTTTTTACATTGGTGGAGGTGGAACATTTTCAGTTAATTTCATTTTGCTCTCAAAAAAGGGAATCATTTCCGATGCTTTATTTACCACTTTTTGTATTATTCCATTTTTGTCTATAATAATGTGTGTTGGATAGATTTGTAAGTTTAGTGTTTTGACAATAAATTCTCTTTGATTAGATACTACTTTATATTCAAAAAACTTCTTTTGCAAAAATTCATCTAATTCAAGTTTTGAGTCCAATGCCAAACTCAAAAAGATTATGTCATTACGGTTTTTGTATTTTTCAACTAATTCATTTAATTCAGGAAATTCCTTAACACAAGCCACACAGTTAATGAACCAAGTCTTTAAGACAATTATTTTTCCTTTTGTGTTTTTATTATTGTAATCATTATCATTAAGGTCGGTAAAATTAAACTTAGGAAATTCCGTGCTTTCCATTTTAAAGTGTTTAAGGGCCAACAACGATTTATTTTTTATTGTACTTCCAATACTTTTGTTAGCAAAAGAATCAAGCTCAAAAAGTTTATAAGTTTCAAGTCTTTCATTTGATTTTAACTTTATAGGAATATAATTGGAAGTAATTAATTTCTCCAAAAACTGTTTTTTCTCAATGGTATCTGACTTTTCGTTTAAACCTGTAAAATTTGAAGATAAAGTAATGTTCTTTGAGTGGTAAGTCCACCATTTCATAAAATCAGTTTCTAATTCAGTCAGATTAACTTTTGGGTCAAGGTTTTCAACTTGTTCTGATAATTTAGTTTTTTCAGATTTTTCTTTACAGGAAAATACAAAAATGAATAGTAGTAAAATCGTAATTATTTGATGTTTTTTCATTTTTTTTAAATATGACTAACGGCGGATATAAAATTAGTGGCGTGATTTAGCATGAAAGTTAACAAATAAAAACCGAATAGAATATTTCTGCGGAATATTCGTAAGCAGGCTCGGACTAGCCATTAATTATACACCGGTTAACCAACGTTTTAATTCCAATCATTTTTTAAATTATCTAATTCAGAAGTATTAGTTCCTACATAAATATTTCTCCAAAATATACTTCCATCTACTTTCACAAAAACCCTATAATAACCAATTTCTAAGCTTCTTAAATCTATTTTAATTTTCGATAGACCTGAATTTGTTAGTTTTATTTTTGAATTTTTTTCAATTTCATTTTCAGAGTACAATTCAGAATTTAATATTGTTCCAAAATCAGTTTGTAAGTAATTTTTACTTGAATTTGCAGGTCTAATCCAAATTTCAGACATAATTCCCATTGAATACACATTCAAAATATCAACTGTTGGGTTTGGGTATAAACCAAAATTAATAATATTTAATTCATTCGGATTTCCTAATTGACCTATTTTTCCGCCTGTGAAATCTATTAAATTAATTCCTGTAACCAAATTAATGTCTATGTTATTTTCAGCGTTATCTATGTCTTCTTTCTCACTGCATCCAATTACAGATACAAAGGCTAAAAATATTATAATTCTCTTCATTTTTCTAATGTTGCCTAACGTCTTTGTTTATGGAAAGTTGCGATTTTGTCTGCGAGGAATTTCCGAAGGAAAATATTTTAAAAAATTGATTTAAATTAATGGGAAAGTGTCTGTTACAAACAGTTTATCTTAGAATTTATAATTCATTCCTAATTGAATGACAGATGTATTTGAATTTTGGCGTTCTATAATTCCAAAATTATATCTCAACGAAATTCCATAGTTAGCTGTAAGTAAATATTCTAATTCTAATCCAATTCCTATTTCAAAATTTTCCGAATTATCAATTAAACTTAAAACCTCTTTTGATAATTTCTCAAATTTAAACTCTCTATTTAATGAATATCCAAACTGAGGTCCAGCTCCAAAGTTTAATTTTTCATTTAATTTATATTCTAATATTATTGGGATATAAAGCATTGACTCTTTAATATTTCCTTCTACTGTATTTATATAAAACATACCTCCTACGCCATACGTAAGTATTCTAAGGTTATTAATTATAAGGTCGCTATCTTGTTTTGAATATAATATCTCAGGTCTTATAGATAATTTTTCGTTAACTTTAAAAGAAAAAAAAGCTCCAATATGAAATCCAACTTTTCCTTTATAGTAAGTTGAAATTTCGTTATCATTATTACCAACGAAACTTGAGTAATTCAGTCCTCCTTTTATTCCAAAATCTGTTTTTTTCTGTCCATAAGATGCTAAAGTAAATAAAGTTATTCCAATAAGTAAAAGTGTTCTTTTCATTCGTAATGTTTATTTTAATTGTTTGTAGCGGGTTTGTATAAGAATAGTTGCGATTTTGTCTGCGAGGAATTTCCGCAGAAAATTCAAACGTAGGCAATTTTTATAAGGCTAAAAATAGAATTTTTTTATAAACAGTGCTAGCATTTCGTAGTTTTTTTAGTTTGTAATTCTGTTTTTTAGTGATTATTCCGCCAAGTTTTTGGTTCAGTATTAGAATGATTTTCCGCAATTCTGATTTTCTGCATTTTACTCAATTCTGCAAGTTTTTAAATTCAGCGTTTGTGTAAGAATTCCACCAAAATGATTTTCAGGACTTGAGTAAAATTTCTTTAATGTTTGATTTTTAGTGTTTTATAGTTTCAGCCGTTTGCAAAATTCTGCCTGAATTTTGCGAGCGAGAGAGTATTCCACATTTTTGGATTCAATTTTTTTTTTAGATTTCGAAACGGTAAAAAAACTACTAAAACAGGTCTTTGCAATAGCAAAATCAGGATTAATATATGATGAAAATTATAAAAGTACTTTCGTAAAAAATTAATGAGTTTTTACTTGTTTTTTACCACAGTACTTTGTTGTAACACGTTTTTTATTCCGTTAAATATTTTATTCAATTCAATTTCTCGTTTTTCAATTCCGTCCATTTTGTCAATTTTCTGACCGAATATTTTTTTCCAAAAACCTCTTTTTGTAAAGTCATAAGAATAACTAAAGTTCGAGTCAAATTCCGCAATGTAAAGTTTCGACTTCAGAATTTTGTCGTTTTTCACGAACTGAACTTCTTTACCTTTTAATCCTTTTTTGAGAATTGAGAGAATTCCGTTTCGATTCCGTTCATTAAATTCCAATGCTGGATTTCCATAAGTTTTTCCGTCGTCGCTAAAATCGTGTTGGTAAAAATATTCTCCCTCAACATATTTATTATAACCTGGAACAGTTGGATTAAAAATCTGTAAATAAATTAGTGAGTTTTTCTCCAAATATCCAACTCTAATTTCAGTCAAAGAGTTTTTGTCGGTTGATTTAAGTGTCTGGATTTCGGTTTGATTTATTAATTCAGAAGTTGAGTTTTCAAATTGTCCGCTGTCAATTAAAACTTGGTTAATAAACTCTTTCCAATTTCTGAATTCCTGCATTTTCTTGATTTGGTCAAATGTGTTACAACGTCTTTGTTTATGGAAAGTTGCGATTTTGTCTGCGAGGAATTTCCGAAGGAAATTCAGTAGTAGGCAAAAAAGCAACTAATTTTGATATGGCTAAAAGTAGCAATTTTTTATAAGCGGTGTTAGCAAATGCGTGTTTTTATGTTTTTTTCAACGTTTTTTTGTTTTCCGCAAAGATTTTAATTATAAATTTTGCTTAATTCCAAAAACGTTTTAAACTCAAAAATTGAGTAAGAATTCCGCGTTTAATTTTTTCAGAGTTTGAGTGAATTCACACGTTTTACAATTCCAACTATTTGCAAAATTCCGCCTGAATTTTGCGGGCGAGAGAGTGTTCCACATTTTAAAAATTCCTTTTCCTTCGTTTTAAAATTTAGAGTTTTAAATTACAATTTTTATAGAAAAACGGGCTTGAAGGACTTATGCCCTTTTTTTGATAAAATCAGCAGTTTTTGCTAACTGTTATTATTAAAAGTGTTCAAAATAAAAAGCAAGCTACTTCATAGGCACTTTTACAATTACAGTTTCTCCTCTTCCTTTTTCGTTAGCAATACTTTGTATGGTCCATAAATCTTTAAAATTGTCTCCATCTACAGTGGTTCCACTATAATCTCCCCACGAAGTTCCATTGGTTGCTCCTCTACCTTTACCTAAATTTACAATTTTTCTTAACGTTCCTTTTGGGTCATTTGCATATCTAAATGCCATTCTTGGGCTTATAAACACCTCTGAATTTGTTTCTTGAAAACCAACCAAAACATCGTTATTTGCATTAACTCCAATGGTTGTTTGTATGTAATTTGTTCCTTTTTTATGAATTAAACCTGTTTGAACGATACTACCATCTGTTTTTATTTGATGCCACTGTACTCCAGAATTTCCTTCTACATTTACAGCCTGAGAAAACCAAATATAACCACCTTGCATTACCAAATTTTTGGGGTTTCTATCTCCAGAAGATGTTTTTTGATTGGTTCCTTTTTGCGGAGATTTTGGAGGATAATTTATATATTTTAAATGATGAGGTTGGTTACCAACTTCTTCATAAACAGGAGAACCATCTTCTGTAGAAGTAACTTTATTAATTACAAAACTATTTCCTTTAATTTCGAAAAAATACAAATCTTCTGTATCGTCTTGAGTAAAAACAGGATGTCCTAAACTTCCTTTAAAATGATATATTGTGGCTGGTTTTCCAGACTTTACTTCTTTAGATTTTAAAACAAATGTTTTTTCGTCTCCACCAGGAAAAGAATAAGCAATCCATTTTTTGCTATAACCAATTCCACCACCATCTACACCTTTTGGAGTTGGAACAGGATAAATATTCCATGCTTTATTTGGATTATCAGTTTCTGAAACTGCAATATTTACAGGCTTCTTTTTCGATTTATCCCAAGGATTCCATAAATCAAAAACAAACATTTTGTTGTGTGCATCGTAATACATTTTTGGGTCAATTCCGTTATTAAAACATTTTTGAGACACGCCATCTATATAATTTCCGTTTTTGTCGTAAATAACCAAACCAGAGTTAGAACCGTGTAAAATGTAACCTCCACCAATGGCAATTTGCGGATCTACTTGTCTGTTTCCATCCATACTTCCATTAAACTGCATGTAACCATTTACGGTTTTAGGGTTTCCACCTTGTACACGTTGTTTACATTTATCGTTTCTAAATTCGTTTTTATGAATTGGTAGAATCACTTCAGTTCTCGAAGGTGCAATTTGGTTTTGTGCAGATATTACTGTAGAAATTGATAAAACAATTCCTAAAACAGCAACGATTTGTTTTTTGAATGTCATATTTTTTAGTGTGAAATGATTTTTTCTCAAAAGTATTAAATAAACGCATTACTTAAGGTAGAGAATTTGTGCAAATAGTGGGGTTGTAACAGTCAGAGAAAAAAATTACGTAATTCTATTTGCAATAAAAAACTCTCTTAAAGAGTTGCTTTACAGGTAACAACTTATCTTATTTAACAAAATTTTAACTCTGGCATCTTCTTTGGTTTTAAACTCTAAAACCCAAGATTATGAGCTCTAAATTTAAGATTATAATCCCTAAACCTTGTCATGAAGACTGGAACAAAATGACACCGACAGAAAAAGGAAGGTTTTGCAATTCTTGCGCTAAAACTGTCGTAGATTTTACCAAAAAATCTACTGAAGAAATTAAAGATTATTTGATTGAGAATAGCCAACAAAAAGTTTGCGGACATTTCTACAAAAAGCAACTAGACACCATTATTATTGAAATTCCACAGATAACTTTCCATCAACAAATGTCTTTTAAGAAACTATTTATCTTGGCATTACTTTTTGTGATGGGTACAACATTGTTTAGTTGCCAATATGCAGATGGCAAGAAACAAAAAATAGAAAATGTTATTATTAAAGATTCTCTAAAAATTATTGAAGAAGATGTTGGTTTGATTTTTCCAGATGAAAAAACAGTAGATTCTTTGAAACTAAATGAAGAAATTGTAATAGATGGTTGGATTGAAGTTGGAGAGGTAGTAATTGAAGAAGAGATAGTAATGGATTTTATTATTATTGAAGAACCTCCAAGATTTCAAGATTCTAAAAATCTTTCCAAACAAGAAGCAAAAGAAGATTTTGATGTTAGAATAAAAGATTTTATTCTCAATAATTTCGATGATAACCTTACAAAAAACCTAGGTTTAAAAAAAATAAATACAAAATTTATACTCAGTTTTTAATTAACGAAAAAGGAAATATTACAGATATTAAAGTAAGGGCTCCACACCCTAAATTAAAGAAAGAAGTCTTTAATATAATCCAAAAACCCAAATTTATTCCAGGAAAACAAAATGGTAAAATTGTAAAAACAAGATATACTTTACCTATTTCTTTTGAAGTGGAGTAAGCAACTGTAACTTCTGCCTTTCGACTTCGCTCAAGATAAACTCAGGCAGGAATCTATAATTAAGTAACTACAAAAGCGGTCACTTTTTAATGATATTTTTAACCAATTACAGTTTGTATAATTTGGCTTGTTTAGATTCCTGTTTTCACGGAAATGACATAGTAAGTTTAAAAATTTGAGTGAGACACAAAAAGACACTTGGTGTCAAAACAACTCTTTGTTACTAATATCTAAATAGTTACGTTTTACAAAGGCCAAAATTGTTTCGAGAATTTCGCCCATATTTTGGCAATCTCTAAATTTTACATCTCCCACATATTTTATTAAATGCGATTTTAAAAGCGCTACGTTTTCTGGAAAAGAAATCGTATCTGCTTTCATACATTTAATTAAACGTGCAGTTCTTCTTGGAGCAGTAATCATACGTTTTGCCATAAAAGAACGTTCTTCTATTTTATATTGTCTTATGGAACTGTTTTCTAATTTTTTACCCACCATTTCTATCATCTTAAAGTTTTCTTTCATAAACTGCAAGTTGTAAACTTTTAGGTTTCCTTCGAAAGATTGTTGGTCGAAATCTATGGCTCTAATCTTGTAAATAATATGGTCGAAATCGTGTGTTGGTGTAATTACATAGTTGTAAGATCGCATATCGCCTAACAAACGCACCAAACAACGTTCTTTAAATTTTACAAATTCTTTGGCGATTTGTGCTTTTTCTAGTTCTGTACAGTGTGGTAAAAAATCGCTAATAAAATCGTCTCCTGGAATGCCTGCAATGTGTTCTTCGATTAAAGTGTCTTTGTAAACGAGAAAGTTCATGTTATGTGGAGACAAAATATGCTCTAATTCTAAACCGTAAACTCTTGATGCATCTGCCTTTTTTACATAAAAATAAGTAAAATTATCGTTTAAAATGTTTCTAATTTTTATTCTAAAGGGTTTCGAATTCCCGAATGTACAATAATCTATGGCATCTACATTTAAAAACGGAATGGCGTCGCTATTTCCATCTGAATGCAACATTGTATATACTTTTTTTAGACTTTTGTCTATCTCGTTTCTATCAGAATCTGAGTAATAGGTGCGAATCCAAAGTGTGTCTTCGTCGTTTTTATCGTAAACAGTAATAGAGCCTTGAAAACGCAATAAATCGTCGTAACAAATAGAATTTTTAATGGTTCTATTGTAGTTTTTTAAATACGCATGCAACATTTCGTTTATAGGAAATGAAGGTTTTTTCTTGGACATCAATTTTTTTTCTACTGCCATCTCTCTTTTCTATTGATTTTCCTCAAAAATAAGAATTAAAACTTATATTTTATCTTTAACATAATTTTAAAACGGAAGTTGCACTCATTCGTTATTTTTATAAAAATTTATTTTTGATGAAATATTATCATGTACTTATTGTATTGATGTTTATTAATTGTTCTAAGTCTGAAATAAAATCCTTAGAAAGTAAACAAATAATAGCCAAAAGCATTCAAAAACACGACCCTAAAAAACAATGGGAAACTACAAGTTTTAAAGTACATATTCAGGAACCTAGAAATAAAAATCCGCATAGATATTCAATCGTAGATTTAAACAATAAAACTGGCCATTTCGAACTACAAAGAAACAGAGAAGCCTTTATTTCTAAACATATTATTGACGAGAATGGCAATGCGAAAACATTTTTAGATCATAAAATTGTTGTAGATACTTTAATGATTCAAAAATATAGATTAAACCCCAAAATAAACGTTCGCTACAAACGTTTTTATCAACTTTTATTAGGGTTACCAATGTCTTTACAAAGTGAAAAAGTTATTATAAAAGATAAGATAGAACCTACACTTTACAATAAAAAAGAGGTTTATAAAATAAATATTGAACTAAAAGAACCATTATTCTCTAAATATTGGAATTTATATTTTTCTCAAGAAGATTACATGCTTTTAGGCGTGGAAATGATGTTCCCTGATAATCCTAAAAAAGGAGAAAGATTGTTTTTTGATGGAATTATTAAAATTGATGAAATTCTAGTGCCAAGAATGCGTCATTGGTATAATATGGAAGATGTTTATACAGGTTCTGATATTATTCTTACAGAAATTAAATAAGTTCGAACAGCTTTTCTGGTAAAGGTTTTAAAACAGTTTTTATTTCCTTTTGTAATAAAATAGATGATTGTCGAAAAACTAAGAATATTACATTCTTCTCGCCTACTTTTAAAAATCCACGAAGATTTTATATTCGGTTTTTATTTACTAATTTTAATCACATAAATTCGTACCAACAAAACTAGACATTCCATTATGAAAGCAGAAGGCTATAAACCTTCATCTAATGGTGTAACCATTTATTTAAATGGTGGAGATAATCTTCAAACTATTTGGTGGAGAAATAATCGTTCCAAAATCACTTCACGCAGATGAGAGTGGTTATTACGCTCTGTTTCTTGACTCAGAAGGAAATAAAATAGGTTTGCATTCCCCAAACTAAACGCAGTTAAAGAAGAAACAAAAAAAGCTGCTTAAAAGCAGCTTTTTTTTGTTAAGGGAGATTTTTTATTTCTAGTTTTCTCCGGCTTGTTTTTTAACGTCTTCAATCATCTTATCGTTAGGAACAATTGCTACGTTTACTCTTCTGTTTTTAGCTCTACCTTCTGCAGTTGAATTGTCGTATTTTGGTTTTTCTTCTCCATACCAAAGTGTATTAAAACGACTGCTAGCCAAACCTTTATTTACTAAAAAGTTGGTTACAGATTTTGCTCTTTTTTCAGATAAAGCCATGTTATAAGCGGCTTTACCACTGCTATCTGTATGACCAACAACTAAAATGTTGGTATCTGGAAATTCTAAAAACACTTTAGAAAGTTTGTTTAGTGTTTCTTGAGATTTCGCATTGATATTCGATTTGTTTGTATCGAAATAAACACCACTATTTTCATCGAAAGTAACAACAATACCATTATCTACTCTTTCTACTTTGGCTCCAGGAACTTCTGTTTCAATTTTTTTCGCTTGGTCGTCCATTTTCTTACCAATTAAAACACCAGCTCCACCACCAATTACACCACCAATTACGGCTCCAAGTTTTCCGTTTTTTCCACTTCCAACATTGTTTCCAATAATAGCACCAATAATAGCGCCAGCACCAGCACCTATAACACCACCTTTTTGTTTATTGTTTGCGTTTTTAGTAGCTTCACAACTAGAAAAACCTAGTGTTAGTGAAACTGCCAATGTAAAAACAGATATTTTTTTGATTACGTTTTTCATAATATTTATTGTTTAGTAAAGTTCATATTAATAATAAAAGGATTCCCATTTACGGTTAAGTTTTGTTGCCAAGTCATAAAATTATCTGATAATTGAGACAATTCTACTCTAAAACCTATATTGTTTTCGTTGTTTTTTGGTTTTAGTAAGAAATCGTAATAGCCAGAATCTTCGTTAATTTCTTGAATTACGAAAATAAATTCTCTTTCTCCTGTGTTGCAACCTTGATTGCTTACTGTATATACTCCAGAGTTATTATTGGGTACAAATTTCCAGCTACTTCCTTCTAAACACTCTTTAGAAGCGTCGTTAAAAAGGGTTACATTATAGTCGCCTGTTTTACTGTAGGTAATTTTATTAAGTACCCAGTTTCCTTTTATCGTTTTCTCTTTAGATCTTACGTTTTTAGATGCACCACAAGAAAAAAGTGTTAGTGCAAATATAAAAATCATTATTTTTTTCATAATTATTATTTCTTTTTTTAATTGTTGCAAATAAACGACAGAATTCGTTATAAATATAACTCAAAAGCAAAAAAAATGAATGCATATAAGTTTTAATTTTTAACATTTAAGGTGGAGTTCGAAATTTAAGAATTCACCAAAACTAAGTTTTTAGTTTTGGCGATTCTTAGTAAATTGATAAAGGCTATATTAGGGGCATTTTGTATAGCTTTATAAATTATCTCTTGTAAGACAGGTACAAAGATATTCATAAAAGACAATTTTGTTTTTATTTTTTCTATCACTAGAAGTAATCAACCGATAAACGGGCATAAAAACACTTTAAAAGGTTTTTAAAAGTAAATTTCTTGAGCAAGCCTAAAGGTGTTTGCGTGTGCATTTACAATAATATTAATGTCTTTCGAATAACCACCACCCATAGAACACATAATAGGAATGCTATTTTTAAAGCAAGTTTCCAATACAAATTGGTCTCTTTCTTTACATCCTTTAACGGTTAGTGCTAATTTTCCTAGTTTATCGGTTTCAATAACATCTACACCACATAAATAATATACAAAATCGGGTTTTTCTTTGGCAATAAGTTTTGGAAATATGTTTTTTAAGATTGATAAATATTCTGCATCTTTTGTACTATTTTCTAGAGGAATATCTAAATCGCTTTTTTCTTTGATGAAAGGATAATTGCTTTTTCCATGCATAGAAAATGTAAAAACAGATTTGTCTTTTTTAAAAATTTCTGCAGTTCCATTTCCTTGATGCACATCTAAATCTACAATTAAAATTTTCTTTGCCAAACCTTTATTTTGAAGGTATTTTGCACCAATTGCTTGGTCATTTAACATACAAAAAGCTTCTCCGCGATTCGAAAAAGCATGATGCGTTCCGCCAGCAATATTCATCGCAATTCCGTTTTGTATGGCAAATTCAGAAGCTCTCATAGTTCCATCTGCAATAACCATTTCTCTTTCTACAAGTATTTCAGAAATAGGAAAGCCAATTTTTCTTGCTTCTTTTTGTGAAAGTTGTATGTTTAATAAATCGAAAAAATATTCTGGATCGTGAACTGTAAAAAAATGTTTATTATTTGGTATTTCTGGTTCGAAGAAATTTTCTTCTACGCAAGTTCCTTCGTACAATAATTGTTGGGGCAAAAGATTGTATTTTTCCATGGGAAAACGATGACCTGCTGGTAATTCGTGTTTGTATATGGGATGGTATGCTATTTTGAGCATATTAATCATAAGGAAATATAGTTTCCTTCATGTAATTCAGTATAACCACAAAGATGTTGAAACTCTAAAATTCTAGCTTGAGAAGATGTTGTCGGAATATTTGTAGGCATGCTCAAAAGGGGAAATGGAGGAAAACAAATCAAACCAGCTACAAGAAACCCTGTAAAATTAATACCTTTATTTTTGAAATCATTTATAGTTGAAGCTAATTGTTTTACTGCTTTTTTTCTATGATTTTTTTTTCTTTTACTAAATTGAATTCTTGTACCTGATTGATCAATTTCTTTTAATTCAATGAACCATATTATGTTACCTTTAGTAACTAAAGCATCACATTTTTGAATTGTAGTCTCAGCGATTAAACAATCATCAATTGCAACAAAATCAATTTCAGTTTTATCTACATTTTCGATAAAACAAGTTGCGTTTTTAAAAGTTAAAGATGATGAACACTTGCCATTTAAATTATCATTAATATAAAAAGACGTTATATGAGTTTCATTACATGAATTGCTCCCATAGCTCAAATATGCCTGCTTTATTTGATTAATCATTGATAGAGGCGATTTCTTTGAAGTCTTCCATAATTATTTCAGAAACTTCATCAATAATGGTATCTTCTATTAATTTGCTCTTATAATTAAATATTTTCTCCACACCACCATCTTTAACTTCATAAGCATTGAAATTAAAAGGGTTAATCCAACTTTCTTTATCTATAATTTTATTTATCTTTTCAGAAGAGGTTTGTCCTTTCTTATATGACAACAACAAATTATTTATTGATGCAAGAATGTAGGGGCTATGAGTTGTAATAATTAAGTTTTTTGATTGTACTTTATGGTCAGTTTCTAAACAATTTTTAACCAAATGTTTTATTAATTCGTATTGGGCTTCAGGATATAAGTTGAGTTCGGGTTCTTCAACAACATAATTTAAATTAATGTAATTTTCAGTTTTGTTAGAAGATTCAATTAAAAGCAAAATAGGAAGAATACTCTGCACGCCAGAAGAAGCTTCCCTTAAAAAAACCTTTTGATTTCTATTATGATAGATATATGATTTTCCTCCATTTCTTTTGAACCTTAAATTACCAATAATATTTAAGTCGAAGTTATCTACAATTTGTAAACTTTTTTCAAATTCTTGAACAGCATGAAGAACGTAATAAGGCATTAGCACTTTATTATTAATTAAACCTGCTATATTATTTACTATAAGTGGAATTATTGTTCTTTCAGCTGGAATGTACATGGAGTCTAAAGGTCTTATAAAAGAAAAGACACTTCTAACTTTGGAACCTAATTCTGTTAACTCGGTAAGATTTATTTTTTTATTATAAACTTTTAAAAGGTTTTCTATTATTTTTTCACGATTATTAATATTTTTTAAATCAAAAATAGAATCTAATTCGTCTGAAAACCCGAAATAATCATCCTTTTGTAATTCTCTTTTTAAAATATGAGATTTCCCATCAAAAACAATTGCGCTTACCATAAGACCGAGAATTATTTTAATTGTTTTAAGATCATCTTTATCAGGATTAATCTTAGACATAAAATGTTTTAAAAATTCGTTATAGTCAAACTTACTTTCGTTCTTATTAGTGTAAGTATATGTAAAATAAAGAGATTTATATTCGATTAACGTATTTTTTTTTAGAAAAGATTTTAAATTATATTTTTCTAATTCATTCTCAAGTTTATTAGAAAAATTTTGTCTAAAATTAAAATCATTTAAAATTGTTATTAATTTAGCTAAAGTACTTTTTCCACTTGATTGAGCACCAATAAAAACCATCATGTCTTTTACCTCTATTTCTGCATCTCGAATTGGTCCAAAATTTTTGATAGTTAATTTTTCAGTCATTATAATATAATTTTTTATAAAAATAGTTTTTTTTAACTAACCTCTTGTCCGTTTTTAACTTTTTTCTCTGGCTCTACAAAAGCTAATTTTCCATCTGGAGTGTCTGTCATTAAAATCATTCCTTGGCTTTCTACACCTTTAATTTTTCTTGGAGCCAAATTTACCAATACAGAAACCTGTTGACCAATGATATTTTCAGGTAAAAAACTCTCTGCAATTCCTGAAACGATTGTTCTGGTATCGATACCAACATCTACCTTTAGTTTTAAAAGTTTTTTTGTTTTAGGCACTTTTTCTGCTTCTAAAATAGTTCCTATTCGAATATCTAATTTTGTAAAATCTTCAAAATCGATGGTTTCTTTTTGTGGAACAATCGTTTTTTTCTCTTGTTCGTTTGCTTTTTTTGTTGCAATTAACTTTTGAAGCTGTTCTTCGATGGTTTTGTCTTCGATTTTAGAAAATAATAATGATGCTTTGTTAATTTGATGACCATCTGAAATTAAAATATCCTTTTTAGAAATATCTTCCCAAGAAAGAGGTTCTTCCATTTTTGTCGGAATGAGATTAAGGATAGATTTTAATTTATTGGAAGTAAAAGGTAAAAATGGTTCAGATAAAACTGCCAAAGCTGTTGAGATTTGCAACGCAACATACATAATGGTTTGTACGCGTTCTTTATCTACTTTTATTACTTTCCAAGGCTCTTCGTCTGCCAAATACTTGTTGCCAAGTCTTGCCAAGTTCATTAATTCTTGCGATGCTTCTCTAAAACGATATCTTTCAATAGATTTTCCAATAATGTTTGGGTACTCTTTTACAGCCGCCAAAACATCTTCGTCGGTTTCTAAAAAATCGTTCGGAGCAGGAATAATTCCTTGGTAGTATTTATTGGTTAACACCACAACTCTGTTGATAAAATTACCGAAAATGGCAACCAATTCGTTGTTATTTTTTGCTTGAAAATCTTTCCAAGTAAAATCGTTGTCTTTACTTTCTGGTGCGTTTGCAGTTAATGTATAGCGCAACACATCTTGCTGGTTTGGAAATTCTTCTAAATATTCGTGCAACCAAACTGCCCAGTTTTTAGAGGTCGATAATTTGTTTCCTTCTAAATTTAAAAATTCGTTGGCAGGCACATTGTCAGGCAAAATATAATCTCCATGCGCTTTTAACATCGATGGAAAAATAATACAGTGAAAAACAATGTTGTCTTTTCCGATAAAATGCACCAATTTGGTATCGCTTTTTTTCCAATAATCTTCCCAATTTTTTCCTTCTCTTGCAGCCCATTCTTTGGTAGATGAAATGTAACCAATTGGCGCATCAAACCACACATACAATACTTTTCCTTGGCCACCTTCTACAGGAACTGGAATACCCCAATCTAAATCTCTGGTTACAGCTCTTGGTCTTAAACCATCTTCTACCCAAGATTTTACTTGCCCATAAACATTTGGTTTCCAGTCTTTTTTATGCCCTTTTAAAATCCATTCACGTAAAAAACCTTCGTGTTTGTCTAAAGGTAAAAACCAATGTTTGGTTTCTTTTACTGTGGGTATATTTCCAGTAATTGCCGATTTTGGGTTGATTAAATCAGTCGCATTATGCGAAGTTCCACAGTTTTCGCACTGGTCGCCATAACTTTCTTCGAAACCACATTTTGGGCAAGTTCCTACCACAAAACGATCTGCTAAAAACTGATTCGCTTCTGCATCGTACAACTGTTCTGTAACTTCTTCTATAAATTCGCCTTTGTTATATAAATCAATAAAAAATTCGGAAGCAGTTTCGTGATGAATTTTCGAAGAAGTTCTCGAATAATTATCGAAAGAAATGCCAAAATCTGCAAAAGATTTTTGGATGATATTATGATATTTATTAATAATATCTTGTGGAGAAACGCCTTCTTTTTTTGCTCTCATTGGAATGGCAACTCCATGTTCGTCTGAACCACAAATATAAGCAACATCTTTACCTGTTAAACGTAAATAACGTGCATAAATATCTGCAGGAACATAAACACCTGCCAAATGCCCAATATGAATAGGCCCATTTGTGTAAGGTAAAGCTGCTGTAATTGTATATCTTTTTGGAGCACTCATCATTAGAAAATTTAGTTGTGCAAAAGTAAAGATATTTTAGTTGATTTTGTTGATGAAAGTCTTCAATTAATCTTCAAAAATTTCGCCAACAGTAAAAGATAAATCAGAAAAAATAGAACTTGTAGCGATTTCTTCTGCAATTAATGGTTTTAAACCGATATAAATACCCTCTTTTAAAACATATCTATGGATGGTTTTGTACACATAATCTACAATCCAATACGCTCTTACTCCATTTTCTTCGTACAATTCGTACTTGTTTTTCATCTCTCTATTGGAGTTACTTGGAGATAAAATTTCAATAATTAAATCTGGTGCACCAATACAGCCCTTATCATCTAGTTTATTCTTATCACAAATAACACACAAATCTGGTTGAAAAACCGTAATAATATCTTCGTCTTTCGTAGAGTTTTTTCTTTTATCAACCAAACGAACATCAAAAGGAGCGATGTAAACTTCGCAGTCTGTTTTATGAAAAAAATTGACAAAAATTCTACTTAATTCTCTTGAGGTAAATTGATGATTTCTTGCAGAAGTAGGAGACATTTTAAAAACTTTACCTTTTATAATCTCTATTCTTTCTTTAAATCGCCATTGTAAATAATCTGCATATGTATATACTTTTCCGTAATCTAAAACTGATTCTTCAACAGTATTTTCCATATCGTTTAATTTGTTACAAACTACAAATTATTGATTTATCTACAAAATAAAGATTGTTTTAGTATTTTTGATCGATTTTAAACTTTAAAATGAAAAATATCACTTTTTTACTCTTTCTGATGATTTTTTCATCTGTAAACGCACAAGAAAATTTAGATTATTTAAACACTAAGAACAATCCAATAATTTATATGGGAATGAATTTAGGTTTTACAAGTGGTGAATTAGGGGAATTTAATGCCAGTTTCGATTTAAACTATCAACATAAAAACAATCTTTTTACATTTAAATACAGTACAATTTTAGATGTTGAAAATATTAGGTCTTTATATTTTGTTCCGATTCCAAATTTAAAATTAGAAACAAAAGAATATTCTTTATTGTATGGAAAAAGATATATTAAAGATAAATTTTCGTATCATTTTTCTGGTGGAATTTCTTATAGTAGTACAAATGATAAAAATCTAAATGAAACGTTTAATTATATTGGTTTTCCTTTAGAAATAGGTGTTAATTGGTTTAAGCCTAAAAAGAAAAAGTTTAGCGTTTTATTTGGTTTAATTCCTGTTGGAAAACCTACAGGTTTTGGACGCTCCTTTGGTGTAAAATTATACGCAAATATTGCCAAAAAATCTTATGTAGGATTGGGCTTGAATTTTAGCTTAGGCTGGCATAAAAAATATTAAATATGAAAAGTAACATATTATTAATACTATTTTTAACACTATACTCATCAATAAAAGCACAAGAAAAATTAATAACTCCACCTTACTTAAAAGCAGGAAATACCATTGCCATTGTAGCACCTGCAGGAATTTTAAAAAACCGACAAGCAACCATTGCAAAAGCTAAGAAATTAGTAGAAACTTGGGGGTTAAAAGTAGTTTTAGGAGAGAACTTATTCAACCAAAATAATCATTTTGCTGGTACAGATATAGAGCGTTGTGAAGATTTTCAACAAGCTTTAGACAACCCG
The DNA here is from genome assembly GCF_017498485.1 of Polaribacter batillariae. Taxonomy (NCBI): domain Bacteria; kingdom Pseudomonadati; phylum Bacteroidota; class Flavobacteriia; order Flavobacteriales; family Flavobacteriaceae; genus Polaribacter; species Polaribacter batillariae. The sequence goes on from NZ_CP071795.1 coordinate 1,943,874, forward strand.
AATATTAAGGCAATTTGGGCAGCAAGAGGGGGTTATGGTTCTGTAAGAATTTTAGATATGTTAGACTTTACGAAGTTTAAAAAACATCCGAAATGGATCGTTGGTTATTCAGATATTACTGCGTTTCACAATCATATAAATAATTTAGGTGTAGAAACCATTCATGCAATGATGGCAACCAGTTTAGAAGAAGAACCAACAGAAATTATAGAAACTATTGCAAGTTTTAAGAAAGCACTTTTTGGAGAAGAAATTGCCTATAAAATAGCATCATTAAAATACAATCGTGTTTTTTCTAAAGAAATAGAAGGCGAAATTATTGGCGGAAATATTGCCATTTTAGCATCGATGTTGGGTTCTAAAAGTCAAATTAATACAGAAAATAAAATTTTATTTATTGAAGAAATTGGCGAATATAAATATTCCGTTGATAGAATGCTACAAAGCTTAAAACGTGCTGGATATTTTAATAAAGTAAATGCTGTTATTGTTGGAAATATGACCTCTATAAAAAAGAATTCTACCAAATGGGGAAGTTCAATTGAACAATTAATTTTAGAGGCTGTTCCAGAAAATATTCCTGTTTTATTCGATTTTCCTGCAGGTCATGAAGCAGATAATAGAGCTTTAATTTTTGGAAGAAACGTTAAGATTGTCGTTGGCAGTAAGCAATATTTAGTTACGTTTACTGATTAATTTTTTTTTATTTTAAAAATTAATTGCCGCGAATTTACAAATTAGACCTTCCTGCAAGGTCTTTTTTTTTGACCTTGTAGGTATTTATGAAAAAAGTTATTATTTATCATAAAAAATATACCTACAAGGTTTTTGAAACCTTGCAGGAAAAAAATATGTAGAAAGTAAATAATAATCTGTAAATTAACACTTTGGTAATTCAAAGCACAAATTTTAAACCCACAAAATTTTTGACTGAATACTACCAACTGAAGATTGAAGACTAAAAAAATGGCAGATCATAACGAACTTGGTAAAAAAGGAGAAAAACTCGCCATCGATTTTTTAATTAAAAACGATTATAAAATTCTTGAAAAAAACTATCGTTATTTAAAAGCGGAAGTAGATATTATTGCTCAAAAAGGTGCTTTTTTAATAGGTGTTGAGGTAAAAACCAGAAGCTCAGATTATTTTGGAGATCCACAAGATTTTATTACACCTAAAAAAATAAAATTATTAGTTTCTGCCATCGATTATTATGTAGTTCAAAAAGATTTAGATGTAGAAGTTCGGTTTGATATTATTGCGATTTTAATCAACAAAAAAGTCTCGAAATTAGAGCATATAGAAGATGCTTTTCTGTATTTTTAAAACATCCAAAACAACATTTCTTAAATTGTTAAATTCCGTTTTTTTACTACCAACATCAAAATAAGAAAAACAACCTTATTTTTTGTAAAATTTTCGATCACATCTATTGTAGAAATAGCAGTAAAAAATAAGCGAAATTTTTTAAGCATTATTCTTTAGTAAAAAATGCCTTTAGATCTTCTAATGTTTCTGGTTTTGCAATAATTTTTTTGTTTTTATCTAAAATAAAATAGGTAGGTGTAGCCATAATATTATAGGTTCTCGCAATTTTATTTTCCCATTTATTCAACCCTAAAATATGGTGCCAATTTGGTAATGTGGCTTTCATGTTTTTCCAACCAAAATCGTTTTTTTCTAAAGAAAAAGCAACCACTTTTACACCTGTTTTGTCTTGCAAAAATTTATGCAATAATGGAATTTCTTTTAAACAATGAGAACAGCCTGTACTCCAAAAAACCAACACATATTTTTCGGCATCGTTTAAGGTAGAAAGTTTTAAATCTTTACCATTTTCTTTCCAAGAAAAATCGGGAGCAATTCTACCCACCTCAGTAGCAAAAAGTGCTTTTTTCTCTTTTAAATAATCTTTATTTTGTAAGCCTTCTGGAAGTTTTTCGTAATAGTTTTCAAAAAGAAAATCAATCAATTCTAAATTTTTAGTATTTTCGAATTGCGCTACTAAAAATTCAATTACATCTTTTTTAAATGGCAAATTTTCTATTTTAGAAAGTACCGTTTTTACAGACTCTTTATACAGTTTTTGTTGCACATCTTTATTTTCGGAATAATTAATATAGAAAACATAATCTGTAATTCTATCTACTAAAAAAGAAGAGTTTATAAGAGTTTTGTCCTTAAAATCCATATGGTCGAAAAAAGTACTGGTTATATTCGACATATAATCTTTCGCAGTTGTTTTTATTTCTGAAGGATTTGCCCTTAATGTAGCCTTAATAAAAGGCTGTACATACATTCCGTTTGTGTTTTTTAAATACGTATTCTGAATTACATTTACCTGATTAAAAGCAGCTTTATAGTTTGCATTTAAATCTAAATTAGGGTTTTTAATGGCAGTAATTTGAAGTGAATCTAACTTCTGCTGCGCTTTAGAAATTTCGTTCAGATAATTTTTATAGATAATATTTTCGTTAGATTTAGAAAAAGTAACCGATTGTTCTGGATAATCTGGATGAAATGTAAAACTTACATCTTCGTTATTATAAATAAAATCTACAAAATTGGGGCTATTTGTTCTATAGGTAATTCTGTAAAAACCCGCCTTCGAAGTTTGTGGTATTTGAAATTGAAAAGTACCAATTATTTGATTTTTACCATCAATTATAATCGTATCTTTTTTAATGGTAGAATTTTGTACAAATTGTTGCCTTGCCCCTTTAATCTTGTATAAAATTACCCAATCTGTTTCCAAAGCATTTGTCATTGTTCCGCTAACAGTGTGTTGAGCTTGTGTTATAGAAGAAACTAAAAATATAAATACGAGTAATTTTTTCATTTTTTTATGTTGATTTTTTTTTGTTCTTGTAAACCACTTTTCAAGAAGCATACCAAAAGTACTATTTCTCAATCAAAAAGGGTATATTGTGGCATAAAAATATGATAAATGAGTTTTTCTAACAAAGTAATTTGGATTACTGGAGCATCTTCTGGAATTGGAAAAGCATTGGCAATTGCGCTTGCGAATAAAAATGCCAAATTAATTCTTTCTTCAAGAAAAAAAGAAGCACTAGAATTGGTTAAAAACGAATGCAAAAAAAGTAAGAATATTAAAATTATTACACTCGATTTAGAAGATTATAATAATTTACAATCTAAAGCAGAAGATGCGATTGCTAGTTTTGGAAAAATAGATATTTTAATAAATAATGGAGGTATCAGCCAACGTTCGTTAGTAGCAAACACACAAATTTCTGTCGATAAACGCATTATAAACATCAATTATTTAGGCACAGTTGCACTTACGAAAGCTGTTTTGCCTCATTTTATAAAAAACAACAATGGCCAATTTGTAGTAACTACTAGTATTGTTGGTAAAATTGGTACTCCTTTGCGCTCTAGTTACGCAGCAAGTAAGCATGCATTGCATGGTTTTTTCGATTGCTTACGAGCAGAAAATCATCACAATAATATTACAGTTACCTTAGTGTGTCCTGGGTTTATAAACACAAATGTTTCTAAAAATGCCTTAACAGGAAATGGCACTCCGCAAGGCAAAATGGATGCTGCTACTAAAAAAGGAATGTCGCCAGAACGTTTCGCAAAATTGATGGTTAACGCAATCGAAAAGAAAAAAGAAGAAGTGTATATCGCAGGCGCAAAAGAGAAATTGGGTGTTTATGTAAAAAGATTTTTTCCAAAACTATTTTCTATTTTAGTTAGAAAAATAAGCGTAACTTAAAAAGAATATTACTCGAAATAGTTTAAAGAGTCGAAATAGTTAATTATAGCCTCTTTCATTAAAACGGTTTGTTCTCCAGGTTTTAAATTAGGTAATTCTGTAAGTATTTTGTAATGTGGCCAGCCTTCATCATCAAAAAAATCAAACTCATAATAACCATATGGCTCTAATAATTTACAAATGGCAATGTGCATTAGATTTACTTTTTCGTCTTTTTTAAAGGTTCTATACCCTTGCCCAAGTTCTTGTACTCCTATTAAATAAATAATACCGTCTATATTTAACTCATCTCCATCTGCAAATTGATGGGTTAATTTTTCGATTAAGAAATTCCATTTTTCTTTAAGATTACTTATTTTTGGCATATTGCTTCAATTTTTCTGTAAAGATACAACCGACATTTTTAAAATTTAAAAAAAAGATGTAGGTTTGGGTAAATTTTTTTAATGAATATTTTTGATATTATTATAGCTGCACTATTACTCTTTGGGTTTGTTAGAGGAATAATGAAAGGGCTTTTTGTAGAAATTGCCTCTTTGGTAGCTTTAGTAGCTGGGGTTTATGGAGCGATACATTTTTCGTATTTTATTGGAGATTCTTTAAAAGAATCCGTATCTTGGGAACAAGAATACATTTCTTTAGTTTCCTTTGCAGCAACCTTTGTTATAATTATAATAATTATTGCTTTATTAGGTAAAATGCTAACAAAATTAGCAGATTTTGCTTCTTTGGGCATTATAAATAAAGTATTAGGAGGGGTTTTTGGTGCTCTAAAAATTGGGTTGATTTTAAGTGTCGTATTTATATTTTTTGGAAAAATGAACAACACAATCCCTTTTATTGAAAAGGAAACCATTAAAAAATCTATCTTATTTGAGCCTGTAAAAAAAATAGCTCCAACTATTTTCCCTTCAATTATAAAAGAAGAAATAGAAGAAAAAGAGGAAAAATCCTATAAAAATACAATCATATAATCTATGGCAATTTTTTATATTGCCCCAAATAAATAATTAATGAAAAACATTTTTCCCTTATTAGCTATTCTCAGCTCTTTTATTTTTATCTCTTTTACTACAGAAAATGATTGTACAATACTAAAAAACAATACATTTTCTTATAAAACTCAAGGTGAAAATGTTGTTGTTATTTTTAAGGGAAATAAGCATATAGAATACCATAATAAAAGAAAAAATTTTATAAAATCGGATATCGAATGGATAAGCGATTGTGAGTATTATTTAATTATTCGAGAAAATACTTTACCCAATTTTCCTTTTAAAATGGGCACAAAAATGCATATAAAAATAAATAAAGTAAGAGGCAAAAAAGTTTATTATACCTCTACTTTAGGAGGTAGGTCTTGGGATGGAAGGTTAACAAAAATAAAACAAGCGAAATACGAATAAAAGAAGCTGTCTCGAAAGTATTAAAACTTATCATTTAGACGGTAATGGAGAAATCTTATTTATTGAATTTCAGAAATTTAGATTTTTCGATAACTTCGTTAGCTACTTTCAATCAAAATATATTTTGATTTTAGCAATGCTTAAAATGACTGTTAAATTTACTTTCGAGACAGCTTCTTTGTTTTTTTACAACTTAAAAGGTTTCTTTACAAAATAGTAACCTCGCCTGTTTGCAAAGAATACACGCCACCTACTATTTTAATGTCTCCATTATCTTCCATTTCTTGAAGAATTGAACTTTTTTCGCGGATTCTATCTATCGTTAACAATACATTATTTTCTACAGTTTTTGCAACAAATTCTTTATTTGTAGAGTTTGCTTCTCCATCTACTTCTTCCGAAGATTTTTTAACTGCAGGTACAATATTGTTTAACATCGCTGTTATATTGCCTAATTCTACGCCATCGCAAGCTGCTTTAACAGCACCACAACTTTCGTGCCCTAATACTAAAATTAGTTTACTTCCTGCAACTGCACAAGAATATTCTAAGCTCCCTAAAATATCGGTGTTTTCGAAGTTTCCAGCAACTCTTGCAACAAAAATATCGCCAATCGTTTGGTCGAAAACTTGCTCTACAGGTACTCTAGAGTCGATACAAGATAAAACAACGGCTTTTGGGTATTGCCCACCAACAGTGCCTTTAACTAAAGCGTTATAATCTACACTTTCTAAAGAATTGTTTATAAATCTTTTATTTCCTTGTAAAAGGTTTGCTAAGACATCATTTGGGTTTAAGTTGTCTTGTGCGTTTTTATTTAATGCTAATGTTCTCATAATTTTTAATTTTTAAAATTCGTCTTTTACATTTTCTTTTACCCATTTTACACAAGTATCGAAATTTTTGAAAACGTGCTCTTTGGGTATAAAATCTGGAATGATATCAATTCGTTCCATCATATATCTTGGTTGTTTTAATAAATTTACAAACAAGACTTCTATATTCTTTTTCTTTAAATCTTGCAACATATCTTCCATAGCATACAAACCAGATTGGTCCATATATTGCATTCTTCCTAAGCGCATAATTACTATTCTTGCAGTTGGCGGAATTTGCTGTGAAAGCGCTTGAAATTCGCTTGTAGAACCAAAAAATAAAGGTCCTTTTATGTGTTTTATAAAAACTTCTTCTCTTAAATTCTGAGGAAAATCGAACTCGTCTGCCCAAGATTCTTCCTTTAAAGATTTTACGTCAGATCTTTCTGCTGTTAAATCTCCAATTTTTTTCATAAACATTAAAGAGGCAATTACCAACCCTATTCCAACTGCATATACCAAGTTCCAAAAAGTAGATAGTATTAAAACAACCATCATAATTAAAACTTCTGAGCTTAATTTAATGGGGCCAATTTTAATATCTTTTGGCAAATATGGTATGGCTTTTAAGCCTTTATAATCCATTACTCCTATACCAACTGTAATTAATATTCCTGCTAAAACTGCTGCTGGAATTTTAGATGCAACTGGCCCTAAACCTAACATAATTACCAATAGCATAATACCAGCAATCATTCCAGAGAGTTTGGTTTTTCCGCCAGCATTAATATTTACAACGGTTCTAATGGTTGCTCCTGCACCAGGAATTCCACCAAATATTGCAGCAATACTGTTTCCAATTCCTTGCCCTACCAATTCTTTATTGGGTTGGTGTTTGGTTTTGGTCATATTATCTGCAACAACACTTGTTAAAAGTGAGTCTATGGCGCCTAAAAGAGATAATGTTAGGGCTGTAAAAATATAAGGGGTAAGACTTGCTAAAGAAAAATTAGAAAAAATTTCCCATTTAATTTCTGGAATTCCACTTGGTATTTCTTGTATGGTTCTATAGTCTAAATCGAAACCAACTGCAATTCCAGAAACTACAATTAAAGCAACGAGTGTGCTCGGAATTTTTGTGGTAATTCGTTTAAAGCCATAGATAATAAAAATGGTTCCTAAAGCGAGTAATAGCTCCAATAAATTAATATGCTGTATGGCTCGCGGAAACACTTTTATAGCTCCCAAAGCTCCAGAAGCTTCTTTTGCCGCTAAAGTTTGAGATTCTTTTAAAATATCTGCAGATGTAATTTTTTTTGCTCTTCTTATTGTTTCTTCGAAGTTTTCTAAAACTAAAATATTTTCGCCAGCTTCTTCTTTTAGAATATTTTCTAAAATTACTTCTTCTGCTTGTGGTTTAAATTGAGATACGAACGCTGTATCTTCTTTGGGATAGTATCCTAAAGATGGTAATACTTGGGTTAGTAAAATAATAACACCAATGGCAGTCATAAAACCAGAAACTACTGGATATGGAATATATCTAATATACTTACCCAAACCAATAACTCCTAAAATAATTTGAAACAGCCCTGCCAATAAGAAAACTGTTAAAATTGCTGGTAGTGCTTTAGAAACATCACCATCGTTAGCTGCAATTATACCAGCAATAACAACCATACTTACAGCTGTCATTGGGGCAGTTGGCCCAGAAATTTGAGTGTTGGTTCCTCCAAAAAGAGCGGCGAAAAAACTAATAAATATAGCTCCGTATAAACCTGCACTTGGTCCTAACCCAGAGGAAACACCAAATGCTAAAGCTAATGGCAATGCTACAATTCCGGCAGTTATTCCACCGAAAGCATCTCCTTTAATATTTGAAAATAAGTTTTTCATTACTCTTTTTTAAATGGTAAATAGTAAGTTAATCATTCTATTCTAATCTACAAGCTTTTATATTAATGGTGTAACCTGTAATTGAGCTGCTAATTATTTAACTTAACATTAAAGAGCAGTTTATGCTGCGAACCCAATTTGCTACTTTAGAGTTTGTGTTTTTTTCTCTATTTAAAAACAAAAGGTTAATGTTATTTTTAGTTAGGTAGCTGCTCATATTTTTAATGGCATTGTCTCCATCTTCAAATACATATTTAATGGTATCTTTAGGAATTAAAACTTTTTCTTCAGCAGATTTTACATCTATTTGAAAAGATTTTAGAGGCTTTTTAGAATAAGATACTAAGGTTTCCATAAATTTATTTGAAGATAAATTTACATTATTTAGCAAACCGATAGAAATTTCTTCGTTTACTTCTAATAAATTTTCTTCTGAAACAATTAAAATAGTTCCTGAAAATTCTTTTAAAAGAAAATCGATAATATTATCTCCTAAAAAAGAGAATACTTTCGGTTTTCTTTTTCCTAAAAGAACAATATCTGGCTTTGTTTCTTTTAATTGGTTGGAAATTTCGTCTTTTAAATTTCCAAATGAAATTTTGTGGCTTATTTTAATGTTATTTTTTATAGAAACATCGTCTATCATTTTTTTAATTTGATTGTCTGTTTCTATAAACTTTTTATTAATAGACCTCATTGCAGAAAGCTGGCTTTCTTTTGCGACAACATCTGTAGGTTTTTTTACACAAAAAAAATCGATTTCTGCGTCGATTACTTTTGCTAAATCTACTCCTTTTTTTAGAATTTCTTTTGTCGATTTATCGACATCAGAAAGTACTAAAATTTTACATTTATTATTCATAATTGTTTGTTTTAAGCAGATTTTTTAGGTCTTAAATTAAAAAACTCGATATAACTAGGAGGGTTCTTTACAATGCCTCTTTCAGAAATTAATTGAATATCTATATTTCTTTCTTTTGCCTTAATTGCAAAGTCTTCTAAGATTTCGATAATATCGTTATCTAAATATCTTGTTTTTCGAACATCTAATTCTAAAAATGTATCTTTTGGTAAACTGTCTAATTCTTTTAAGATGGCTCCTTTGTTAAAGAAGGTTACCTCTTCTGCCAATGTCATTTTAATTTTATGTTTTCCATTACTTTTATCTTCGATATGTAAAAAGTGCGAATTTTGGAAACTCTTAATTAAAATTACTACAATACCAACAGCTAAACCTAAACCTATACCCACTAATAAATCGGTAAAAACAATACCAATAACTGTTACAAAAAACGGTACCCATTGTTTCCACCCTAATTGAATCATTTCTTTAAATAATGATGGTTTTGCTAGTTTATAACCCACAATTAGTAAAATTGCAGCCAAAACAGATAAAGGAATTTTATTTAATAAAGTCGGAATTAAGATTACAGAAATTAGTAATAAAAAACCATGAATAATTGCAGATAATTTGGTTCTACCACCAGATTGTATATTTGCAGAACTTCTTACAATTACTTGTGTAATAGGCAAACCACCAATAAAACCAGAAATTACGTTTCCTGTTCCTTGTGCTAATAATTCTCTATTTGTTGGAGTAACATTTTTATGTGGGTCTAACTTATCTGTAGCTTCTACGCATAATAAAGTTTCTAAACTTGCTACCAAAGCAATGGTAAATGCTGTTACCCAAATTTCTGGGTTTGTAATGGCACTAAAATTAGGAAAACTAAATTGCCCTAAAAAAGAATCGAAACTATCGGGTACTGGAACACTTACTAAATGTTCTGAATTAATACCGTATTTAGAGTTTTCGGTAGTCATAAAATAATATACAATACCTGCAACAACAGCAACTAATGGCCCTTGAATTATCTGAAAAATTTTTCCTTTTTTAGAAAGTACATTGCTCCAAAGTAATAAAATACCCAAACCAATAAAACCAATAATGGTAGATCCTAAAGTAATATTATCTGTAATATTTAAAATGGCAGAAAATGTATTTTCTCCTGAAGCTTCGATAAAACTGTCTGCACCTTCTGGTTCTGAATCGTAACCAAAAAAGTGTGGAATTTGTTTTAAAATAATAATAATTCCAATACCTGTTAACATTCCTTTAATTACAGAAGATGGAAAATAATAACCAATAATTCCTGCTTTTAATAAACCGAAAATAACCTGAATAATTCCTCCTAAAACGACAGCAACTAAAAAGTTTTCGTAACCACCTAATGCACCAATTGCGGTTAAAACAATTGCAGCCAAACCTGCTGCTGGACCACTTACGCCAATTTTAGAGCCACTTAAGCTTCCAACGACAATACCTCCAACAATTCCTGCAATTAATCCAGAAAAAAGAGGTGCACCACTTGCTAATGCAATACCTAAACATAAAGGCAATGCTACGAAAAATACCACAATACTAGCTGGTAAATCGCTTTTAATGTGTTTAAACATATGTAAATAATTTTTACTCTGAGCTAAAAATGCCTAGAGTTGGTTTTAATAAATAAAGATTGATTTTTTTTTGTTGAACGAATGCGAAATTATAACACAAACTTGGGTGGAGGTGTGGTAACCTTAGAGTATTTAGAAATGTAATTTTTAGAATAAAAACGAATGTTTTTATTCACTTGAAAATCGCCTGCCAAAATCGTATTTAAAAAGCTAGAAGAATGAACTTTTAGTTTAGAATCTACCTTAGATTCTTCCTTTCCATTGTTTTCTTCTTCTTCTTCATTAAAATTATAAAAATAAGAGACATCTTGCGACGCATCCATTAAACTAATAATGGTTGGCGTTACAATAAGACTAACGAATATTATAGAAAAGAAAATTGCGATTCTTACTTTCAAAAATTAAATATTTTAATAAAAACGCAAACATAAGAAAGGTTTTTTAATTTTTTGTTAATTTATAATTAAAAATCGTTCAACATTTTTATTTCGCTTGAGATTATCCAACCTAACTTACCATCTGCTAGTTTAATTTTTTTCCAATTATCTACAGCATCTAAAACATATACCTTCGTACCTTCATGTAAGGTAAAAACTTCTTCCGAATTTAAAGTTGGCGCATTTCTAACTTCTGTTTTTTCTGCAAAAATAATTGCTTCTTTAATATTTTTAGCCTGTTTGTATTGGTTGTAAGTAATAAAAATCGTAGCAATTAAGAGTATAAAACTAATAATACTTGTTGTAAAATAAATTCTTTTTTTACTTGGAGTGTGCGCAAAATAAAACAGTAAAAACAATAAAGAGGCTACAAAAGAAAGCACCACCACAATTATAGCCCATTGGTTGTAAGATAATTTTTGAAGGTAATTTGCATTAAATTTCTGTAAAACCGTTTTTGGAACTTCTTCGATATTATCTAAAGCCAAACGTTTTGCAAAAATTAAATTGTTTTTTACATCTTCGTTTAAGGGGTCTATTTTTAATGCTTTTTCGTAATAGAAAATAGTAGGCCCAACTTTATTTAATTTGTAATAAGCGTTTCCTAAATTGTAATATAGTTCTGATGAAATTACGTTTTTAGATTCAATTTTTTTATATTTTTTTATAGCCTCTTCAAATTGTCCGTTTTTGTAGTTTTCATTTGCAGTAACAAACAAACTATCTACATTCTGGGCATTTGCAGAACTGGCAATTATCAACAATAAAAATAGTATTTTTTTCATTTTTATAATTGTTTATCTAATTGAACAATCACTTGTTTTGCACGCTCGAACTCTTCTTTCATTTGAGTGGCAGTAAATGGTGTATAACGTGCAAAATCCGAGCTTTTTAAAACTTCTATAAATTGCTGTATGGTGTTTGCATCTACCTTTTTATTTTCTAAAATTTCAGTAATTCTTTCTTTGCTAATTTCAGAAGTTTCTATGCCTAATTTTGCTTTTAAATAATTATGAAGCGCACGTTCTAAAGCTTCGTAAAAAGCCTCTTTTTTACCCAATTGCTTTTGTGCTTCAGACAAGTATTTTTTGGCTAATTTGTTTGCTTTTCTTAGCTTATTACCAACGACATCGTTATTTCTTGCTTCGTTTCTTTTTCCTATAAAAATTCCGATTGGAATTGCAATTAATGGCAATAAAAGTAAGATGTAGAACAAATTCGACTTAAAAAAATCTACTTTTTTTGCAGCTTCGAAAGTAGTTCTTGTGGCAATATATCTAAAGTTTTTACCTGTTGTAACCACTTCTTTTTTATTTACAGAAGAGGTATCTATAGTAACCAATTCTTTTCCTTCTTGTACATCTACAAATAAATCTTCGGTAGCAATTGTTTTGTATTTTTTTTCTTTTGGATTAAAGTAAGAGAAAGAAACACTTGGTATTTTGTATTTTCCTTTATATTGCGGAACCACTGTGTAAGTATCTGCTACAGAACCAGAAATTCCATTAGAATGCACGTTTACTTTTTCTTTTCTTTCTGGTTGATAAATTTCTAGTTCGGCAGGAGTTTCTATGGTTGGTAATTCAAATAACTTTAAATTTCCTTTTCCGGAAACGGCTACTTTAATTTCTGAAGTTTCGTTGGCTTTTAAAATGTCTTTACTTAAAGAAACATCAAAATCGAATTCTCCAACAGCGCCATTAAAATTTTCTGGTTTGCCTTCTAAAGGAAGACTTTTAGGGTAAATTAATTTTTTTTCTGACGTAAACTCTTTACGAACATTACTGGTAATTGCATTGCCAAAGAAATCGGCTCTTCCTGTAGGAACACCAATAATAATGTCCATTTTCATGGGTTCGATTTCTAATTTTCCAGATTTTGTAGGAATTAATAATGCTTTCTGTAATACAATATATCTATAATCTTCGCCATTGTATTTTCCCATTTTTACAGGGTATCCATTTATTTTAATATCCTGATTCCAAAACCCATTATATTTAGGTGCTTCTGTTACATTTGTATCGTAAACACTAACGTTTTCGCTTACATATAAACGGTATTCGACATAAATTCCTTCGCCTACATATGGGTTAGATTTAGAAATTTCGGCAACTAAATGAATATTTTGTTGTGCTACATAATTAGGGTCGTTTGGATCTTTAGGAATCTCTACCGGATCTAGAACAATAATTTTTAATGGATCCGATTTTATGGTTTTTCCGCCAATTTGCACGCTTGCAGCACCAATGGAAAGTTCTCCTTTTCTTGTTGGTTGAATGATGTAGGTATATGATTGAGAAAATGTTGTTTTTCCATTAATCCAAGATTGGCTTACAGATTGACTAGGACCACCTACTACTTTAAAATTAGCAAAGTTTGGAGGGGTAAAATTTTCTCCACCTTGTTTATTTATAGAAAAAACGATTCGCAAACGTTGGTTTAAACCCAATTTGTTTTTACTAACTTTTGCTTGTATAGTTGCATCTTGTGCTACCAAGCTTGTCGTTACAATAAAAAGTAGTATCGATATGTAAAATTTCAACTTCATCTTCTTTTTTACAGCTATAAATTTACCAATCTTTTTCTTGTTTTATTTTTTTACCCTTTGCTTTTTTAGCATTCATTTTCTTTTGGGTTTTTTTCTCCTCGTTATTTAAACTTTCTAATAACTGTTTTACTTGTTGAGGCGTCATTTGACCTGGTTTTGGCTTTGGCTTTTGCTGGTCTTTTTTATCGTCTTTTTTAGGGTCTTTGTTTTTATCTTTGTCTTTATCGCCTTTTCCGTCTTTATCTTTGTCTTCGTCTTTCTTGTTTTTATCTTCTCCGTCTTTTTTGTCTTTATTTTTATCTTTGTTTTTGTCGTCTTTATCTTTATTATCTTTCTTGTCTTTGTTTTTGTCGTTTTTATTTTGCTGATTTTGTTTGTCTAACATTTTTTGAGCGACTGCCAAATTGTAACGAGTTTCATCGTCATTAGGATTATTTCTTAATGCATTTTTATAAGCATCTACAGCACCTTGGTAGTTTTTTGCTTCCATATGTGCATTGCCAAGATTATGAAAAGCTTCTGCCTTGGTAAACTTGTCTGTTGCTGTTTTTGCCGTTAATTCGTATTGTGGAATTGCTTCTTTAAAGTTTTTGTTTTGATAAAAAGCGTTTCCTAAGTTGTAAGCTGCTTTATCGTAATTAGAATTGTTCCCTAAAGCTTTTTGGTATGCTACAGAAGCATCTGTAAATTGTTGTTTTTGGTACAATTCATTTCCTTGACGCAACATTTTTCTTGCCTTTCTTTGCAATGCAATCGTATCTTTTTGCGCTGCTATTTCTTTTGTTGAAAAGAGCAATAAAAAGATAATAAGTGTGTATTTTAATTTTTTCATCTTATTTTTTATTCTTTTCTTCGTTAAATAAATCTACTTTTCGTAACCATTTTGTTTTCTTATCAAATAAGAAAATATCTACAATTAAGAATAGCAAACCTAATGCCAAAAACCATTGAAACTGATCTTTATAATCTGAAAATTGTTTGGTTTCAAATTCATTTTTTTCTGCATTTGCAATAATTTCTGAAATTTCGTTTACTGGGTTTTCAGTAATATTTCCATCGATATATTTTCCGTCGGCAATTTCTGCAATTCCTTGTAAAACCTCTGGTTTGCGTTTGGTAATTACGGTTTCGCCTTTGTTGTTTTTTTTGTAGCCAATAATAGCGTTATTTACTCGAATAGGAATTGGACTACCTCTTTCTGTACCAACACCAATGGTATAAACTTTTACTCCTTCGTTTGTTAAGTTTTGTGCGACTTGTTTTGTTTCTTCTTGATGGTCTTCGCCATCTGAAATAATAACTAGAAAACGGTTTGTTTGCTCGTCGTTATTATAAAATGTTTTGGCTAATTCTAAGGCTTCGTTAATTGCTGTTCCTTGGCTAGAAACCATATCTGGATTCGCATTTTGTAAAAACATATTTGCAGCTCCATGATCTGTTGTTATGGGTAATAATGGATACGAATTGCCAGCATATACAATAATACCAACCCTATCTGAACCTAGTTTGTCTATTATTTTAGAGATAATTTGTTTCGATTTTTCTAAGCGATTTGGGGCAATATCTTCTGCCAACATACTTTTAGAAACATCTAATGCAAAAACAACATCTACACCTTCTCTTTTTACCGTTTTTAGTTTGGTACCCATTTTGGGGTTTACCAAAGAAACCACTAAAAAAGTAATTCCTAAAAGTAGCATCACTAATTTTAAAACCGATTTGAAAGTGGACGTATTAGGTGCCAGTTTTTGAAGTAAATTTGCATCAGAAAATTTACGTTGTGTTCTTTTTTTCCACCATAAAACCAATAGAAATAGTACAACTATTGCTGGAATAATTGCGAGTAGGTAAAAATAAATTGGTTCTTCTATACGATACATTGTGAATAGGTGTAACTGTGTAATTGTTTAATTGTTTAATTGAGATTTTCTTAAAGCATTCAACATATTTGATATTTTGTAAATACGCTGCCTTATGTCGTTATAAGTAGTCTCATCAATAAATTTTAATTTGTAACATAAAATAATATGATTTAAAACTTCCATTGTTGTACTAAAAGCAATTGTTGAAAAATGTGCCTTGTCTTTATTTGTAATTCTTGATGTTCCTTCTGCAATATTCGCAGAAATTGAATTTGTTGCTCTTTTTAATTGACTTGTAATTCCATATTTTTCATCAGCAGGAAAATTTATAGATATACTGTAAACTTCCATAGACAAATCAATAGCTTCTTGCCATACTTTTAATTTCTCAAATGAAAATACATACATATTTTTACAATTACACGATTAAACAATTCAACAATTACCCTCTCTTTTATATAAAACTCTTAAATAATGTGTTTCTCAACAAGAATTCTAATACTAATAAACCAAGAGCAAAAAAGACGAAAATTCTAAATTTTTCTTGATAATTATAGTATTTAAATTCTTCTATTTTTGTTTTTTCGAGCGTATCAATTTCATCATAAATTTCTTTTAAAGATGAATTGTCTGTGGCTCTAAAATATTTTCCTTCTGTTTCTGAAGCAATGTCTTTTAATAAAGCTTCGTCTATTTCTACTTGTTGTTTTCTAAAGTTTAATTTTCCTGTTCTTGGGTCTCTACTCCAAGGAAAATCGGCCATTCCATTGGTTCCAATTCCAATGGTATAAACTTTAATTTTTAATTCTTTTGCGAGTTCTGTTGCGGTTCTAGGGTCGATATTTCCAGAGTTATTTACCCCATCTGTTAGTAAAATAATTACTTTGCTTTTTGCTTTGCTTTCTTTTAATCTGTTAACACCAGAACCTAAACCCATTCCAATGGCTGTTCCGCCTTCTAATTGCCCCCATTTTAATTCGGAAATGGTTCTTTTTACAATGCTTTTATCGCTTGTAATTGGCGTTTGTGTAAAACTTTCACCTGCGTAAACAACAATTCCTATTCTATCATTGGGTCTTCTATCTACAAAATTAATCGCCACTTTTTTAAGAGCTTCTAACCTGTTTGGCTTTAAATCTCTTGCCAACATACTTGCAGAAACATCAATTGCCATTACAATATCGATTCCTCTATTTGTTTTTGTTTTTTTACTAACAGAAACATTTCTTGGTCTTGCCAGTGCCACAATTATTGCAGCTAAAGCCAATAACCTTAATATGTATAAAAGTGGTTTTAATTTAGATAAAATAGAAGACGTTACTTTAAACCCTTTTACACTTGGCATGGTTAAAACAGCCGCGTCTTTTTTGCGCATAAAATAATGCCAAACTGCGAGTAGTGGAACTAAAATTAGCAACCACAAAAATTCAGGATTATAAAACTCGAAATTATTCCAATTCATCTTCTTCTTTAATAATTGGTTTAGGTTTTAAGTTACTCACAATTTCTTGCGCATCTTTTCGGTTTTCTTCTATTTCTAAAGCCAAAGGTTTCGATTTTGCAAATTTTACCAAGTCTGCCTCTCTTAATAGACTTTTTAATTTATCTAAAGTGTCTTGCGAAGTTTGTATGGTATCTGCTTTTTTGAAATCTCTTAGCATTTCTAAAACTTCGTCTGTAGTGTTTTCTAACGCAGGTACATTTAACTCGCGTTCTATATAACCACGTACAATTTCTGTTAATTCGCTGTAATATTCTTTTACTTTATTGTTTTGCCACAATAATTTTTCGTCCAATTCATTTAACCTTAAAATGGCTTCTTCGTAAGGAGGCAATGTTCTATAAGTTGGTGCTTCTATTTCTTCTTTTCTTTTTCGAATTACAAACCAATAAATCCAAAAACCAATAATTGCCAAAGCCGCTAAAAGCATGTAAAGGTATATTTTAAAATCGTCGAAAGTGTACGGTTCTGTTTTTATTGATTTTATGGGAAATTTTTTCACTTTTGTAGTATCTATGGCAACTGTAGCCACGTTTACCAATAAAGAATCTGTAAAATAGGCTCTGTTTTTTACAAAGATTTGTTGTTGTGGTATGTAAAACGCACCACTATCGAAACCCGTTAAAATGTATTTTTTAATTAGTGAATTTTTAATTGTATCGACTTTTGTAGAATCTACAACTTCTAAACCTTTTAAGTGTAATTTTGGAATGATTACATTTTTGGTTTCATCTACAGAAATTTTTAACTGAAATTGCTCGCCAATTCTAATATTTGTAGTATCTATTTCTGCTTTTACCATTGTTTCTTGGGCGAAACTAGAAAAAAAGAATAGAGAAAAGAGGAAAAAGAAAAAGACTGTGCTATTTGACAAGGCAACATGCTCCCTTGCTTCTAAAAGAAGACATTTAGCCTTTGATTTTTCATCGCTCTTTTGAAAATTGATATTTCTATTAATTTTTTTCAACTTTAATATTATATTTTATTTAAACAGTTTTCAGTCTTATTTTTCGCAACAGTTTCTCTTCTCTTTGGAAAAGATAGGATGGACTTTTTTACCTTCCTTTGTGTTTAAAATAGCCTAACATTTTTTTTACGTAACTTTCATCTACTCTTGTGCTAATTGTACCAGCACCACTTCTTTTAAAAGTATTTATATAGTAATCTTGTAGGCGTAAAGCGTTTGCTTTGTAGCTTGTTCTTACAGATTTTGATGCGGTATTTATCAACTGAACGTCGCCTGTTTCTGCATCTAACATGGGCACCATTCCTAAATTCGGAATTTCTTGATCGCGTTTATCAAAGACACGAATTCCTGTTAAATCGTGTTTTTTAGCGGCAATTTTTATTGTTTTTTCGTAATCATCATCCATAAAATCCGATAGCATAAAAACAATGGCTCTTTTCTTTAAAACACTTGATAAAAATTTTAATGCAATTGCAATATTTGTTTTTTTACTCTTGGGTTTAAATTCTATTAATTCTCTAATAATTCTTAAAACATGGCTTTTTCCTTTTTTAGGAGGAATAAAGAGTTCTATATCATTAGAAAAAAGAATTAAACCAACTTTGTCGTTATTTTGTGTGGCAGAAAAAGCCAAGGTGGCAGCAATTTCTGTAATGGTGTCTTTTTTAAATTGTGTAGAGGTTCCAAAAGATTCTGAGCCAGAAATATCTACCATTAACATCATTGTAAGTTCGCGTTCTTCTTCGAAAACTTTTACGTAAGGTTCGCTGTAACGTGCTGTAACATTCCAATCGATGGTTCTTATGTCGTCGCCAAATTGGTATTGGCGTACTTCAGAAAAAGTCATACCACGTCCTTTGAAAGACGAATGGTATTCGCCTCCAAAAATATGATCAGACAAACGACGTGTCTTAATCTCTATTTTACGAACTTTTTTTAGTATTTCTTTAGTTTGCAACGTGTAACTGTTTAATTGTTTAAAAGTGTAATTGTTTTTTGCGTGTAATTGTTAACATTTAAACAATTACACGATTACCCGTTTACACAATTCTAAGGTACTTCAACTTCGTTAATTATAGAATTGATAATATCTACAGAAGTTACATTTTCTGCTTCTGCTTCGTAGGTAATACCAATTCTGTGACGTAAAACATCGCCAACAACTGCTCTAACATCTTCTGGAATTACATAGCCTCTTCGTTTTATAAAAGCATAACATTTTGCGGCTTTTGCTAAGTTGATACTTCCACGAGGCGATGCTCCAAAACTAATTAAATCTTTTAATTGTGGTAGGTTGTATTTTTCTGGATAACGAGTGGCAAAGATAATGTCGAGAATGTATTTTTCGATTTTCTCGTCCATATATACTTCATCTACAACTTCTCTTGCTTTTATAATTTGGTCTGTAGAAATAACGGGGTTTACTGTTGAGTAATCGCCTGTTAAATTTTGACGCATAATAATTTGCTCGTCTTGTAATTTTGGGTAATCGATAACCACTTTTAACATAAACCTATCTACTTGTGCTTCTGGCAAAGGGTATGTACCTTCTTGTTCTACAGGGTTTTGAGTTGCCATTACTAAAAATGGTTCGTCTAACTTAAAAGTAGTATCTCCAATAGTTATTTGGCGTTCTTGCATGGCTTCTAACAAAGCCGATTGTACTTTTGCGGGTGCTCTGTTTATCTCGTCTGCCAATACAAAATTTGCGAAAATGGGTCCTTTTTTAATAGAGAAATCATTTTCTTTCATATTGTAAATCATCGTTCCAACAACATCTGCAGGTAATAAATCTGGTGTAAATTGAACTCTACTAAAACTTGCTTGAACGGCTTTAGATAAGGTATTAATTGCTAAGGTTTTTGCTAAACCAGGAACCCCTTCTAAAAGAATATGCCCATTTCCTAGCAAACCAATTAACAAACTTTCTATCATTTGTTTTTGCCCAACAATTACTTTATTCATTTCTAAAGTAAGAATGTCTATAAAGGCACTTTCTCTTTCAATTTTCTCGTTAATAGCTCTTACATCTACATCCATTGTATTGTGTATTAGGTGTTAATTTTTTTAATGCAAACAAAGCTACAATTTTAACAAAATTATTTTGTTAAAACAAGGTTAAAGGTTTAATGGATAAGTAGCTGTTTAACGTTGTTTTTAGTTAAACTCTGTTAATTTAACATTGGTACCATCGAATGTAGCGAAAGTGTCGTATTTAATCCAGTCTCCAAGATTAATATAGGTACTGTTTTCTTGTAATTTTATTTCTAAAGGAAGGTGTCTGTGACCGAAAATAAAATAATCGAAATGTTGTTCTGTGAGTTTTTTCTTGCAGTATAAAACCAGCCATTCGTTTTCTTCTCCTAAAAATTTAGCGTCTTCGTCACCAGAAATTAGTTTGTTTTTTACAGACATGTATTGGCCTAATTTAACGCCCAAATCTGGGTGCAACCACCTAAACATCCATTTAAATAGTGGAAAAGTAAATACTTTTTTCATGCGTTTGTATCCTTGGTCTCCAGGACCTAAACCATCTCCATGGCCAATTAAAAATTTTTTATTGTTGATGAGAAATTCTTGTGGAGAATGATATACAGGAATATTGAGTTCTTTTTCGAAATAATCGTTCATCCATAAATCGTGATTTCCTACAAAGAAATAAATAGGAATTCCGCTGTCTCTTATTTCTGCTAATTTGCCTAAAACTCTTACAAATCCTTTTGGAACAACGGTTTTATATTCGAACCAAAAATCGAACAAATCGCCTAATAAAAAGATGGCTTCTGCATCTTTTTTAATTTTATCTAACCAAGCTACAAACTTTTTTTCACGAGGGAAACTTGTTTCTGGCGTGGGCGCTCCTAAATGTTGGTCGGAAGCAAAATAGACTTTTTTATCTTTAGAAGTTGTAATTGTAATCATTGGTACAAAGAAACGTTATTCCTCTTTACTTTCCAACTCTAGCACTTTTTGTAGCATTTTATCTTCTTCGTGAATAATTCTGTAGAAACCAACGTCGCCAAAAAGTACGTTTGCAATGGATGCTTTTAAATATTTTTGAATGGTTTGTTTTGTTTTAAATGAAGGTGTAACCTTGTCTTTTATAGAGCTTAAATAAGTGTCGAAAACAGCATTGTTTTTATCGAAATCTTCGACAAAAGTATCTATTTTCCATTTTTCTAATTTTTTACGATTGTTATCTACATAATCGAATGCAAAATTATTGATAGAGTTAAAATAAAAACTCGACATGTAAGAAGTGGTGTCTATGGCTACAAAAACATCTGGAATTATGCCTCCACCACCATAAACAATTTTTCCTTTTGGAGTAGTGTACTTTAAAGAATCTATCACTTTTATGCTGTCTTTGCTTAACAACTCTCCACTTGCAATTCTTTTTTGATAATCTTGGTAATAGTTTTTATTGCCTTCGTGATCGTAAGGTTTTTGAATAGAGCGCCCTGTTGGTGTGTAATATCTTGCAGTTGTTAAGCGAACTGCAGAACCATCTCCTAAATCCATTTCTATTTGTACCAATCCTTTTCCGAAAGAACGTCGTCCAATAATAGTACCTTTATCGTTATCTTGTAAGGCGCCTGCTACAATTTCTGAGGCAGATGCAGAGTTTTCATTTATCAACACATACAAACCGCCTTTTTCGAAATCTCCTTTAGAGGTTGCAAACGACTCGTCTATTTGCCCTTTGTTGTTTTTAGTGAAAACGATTAATTTATCATCTTCTAAAAATTCATCAACAATTTTATTGGCAATATCTATAAAACCTCCCCCATTATCGCGAAGGTCTAAAACCAAATCTGTCATTCCATCGTCTATTAAATTATCTAAAGACGTTTTAAATTCGGAATAGGTATTTCTGGCAAAACGATCTAATTTTATGTACCCAATAGAATCGTTTATCATGTAAGCTAAATCGACACTTTTTAGGTTTACTTTTCCACGGGTTACATCTACTGTAAAAAGAGAATCGTTACTTTTTCTATAGACTTGAAGCGATACTTTTGTGTTGGGTTTTCCTTTTAAATATCGAGGAACTGCACCACTTAAGATGTCTTTTCCAAACAAAGTGTCTTTATTTGCCATTAAAATTCTGTCTCCTGCTTTAATGCCCATTTTTATACTTGGACCACCTTTTATTGGCTGAATTACGGTAATTGTGTCGGAAATCATTCTAAATTGCACACCAATTCCAACGAAATTGCCTTGCATATTTTCTTTTACACTTTGTAGGTTTTCTTTAGGAATATATACAGAATGTGGGTCTAATTTTCCTAGCATTTGTGTAATTGCATCATCTAAGAGGTTGTCTGTATTTACGGTATCTACATAGTCTCTTTCAATAAAATTAATAAGTCTTTTAATTTTTTTTTCTGAGGAAGAATTTTTTCCAAAAGACAACATTTCTGGTGTGCTTCCACCCAAAGACATTCCTATAAAAATACCGAAAACTACTGCAATTGCTAAAAAAAGAGGAAGTTTATTTTTATTCATAAGGTAAATGCATTATTTGAACGCCTGCTTTTTCTAAAAATTTTAAACCAGAATCATCTTTATAGGAATTTGCGTAAACCACACGTTTTATACCTGCTTGATGAATGAGTTTGCTGCATTGTGTACAAGGCGATAATGTAATGTATAATGTAGCGTTTTTGGCAGATTGTGTAGAAGATGCAACTTTTAAGATGGCATTTGCTTCTGCATGTAAAACCTCCCATTTTGTAACTCCGTTTTCGTCTTCACAACAATTATCGAAACCTGTTGGGGTTCCGTTAAAACCGTCGGAAATAATCATTCTATCTTTTACAATTAAAGCACCTACTTGTTTGCGTTTGCAATGCGAAAGTTTGCCCCATTCGTAGGCCATTTTTAAGTAAGCTTTATCGTATTTTAATTGTTTTTTTTCTGTCATAGATTACGAAAGTAACAAGATTAATAGAATTGAAACGTTAATAATTAGACAAAATTTCTACCAAAATACACGATCTAGCATCATTTGTATGGCAAAACCAATTACAATGGAAGAGCATACTAAAATCCAATCTCTTCGAGTTACTCTAAAAAAGTTTTGAAGAATGGTGCCAACAATTAAAATCCCTAACACAATAATTATTTGTGCGGCTTCGATTCCTAAAGCAAATTCTAATAATGGTAATAATTTATCTTCTTCTTTACCAATCATCATTTTAAAGTAATTCGAAAAACCCAAACCGTGAATGAGCCCAAAAAACAAGGCAAAAACTAAGTTGGTGTTTTCTTTTCCTAAAGAAGATTTTTTGGCTGTTATTACATTAATAACTCCTGTAATAAAAATGGTTAATGGAATTAGAAATTCAATTAATTTCATTTTAATATTTAGAATTCCGTAGGCAGACAAAGCAAGTGTAACAGAATGCCCAACCGTAAAAAGGGTTACCAACCATAATACTTTTTTAAATTGATTGAAGCTAAAAACAACTGCCAACACAATTAAAAATAAAATATGATCGTAAGCACTAAGGTCTAATACGTGGTAGAGACCCATTTTGAAGTAGAGAATAAAATCGTCCATTTTTCTTTAAATTTTAGAGGATTTCAAATATATAAAAAGAAAAAAGGCTGACCATATTTGTTTTATTAAATTTAATCGAAAAGAATTCCTAGAGATTCTGCCTCAAGGTCGCTGGTTTCAAGAAATTGTTTATTATTTTAAAAAACAGCAAAAATTAGAAATTTATTTTTATTTGTTCTAAATAAGAATTATATTTGCACTTTAATATTAAGAATGATTGTTTTTTATACTTCCGAAAAACCAACAATTACATTACCAAACACGAGTATTTGCGATAATGTATGTTCTTCTAGTTGTTTAACTCCAAAAAGTAAGTGTTGTAACAAATACAAGAAAAAAGGCATCAATTGCAAAAGATGCCCAAATGTTTTGTTACAGGTTGCATCGTAGATTTTAAATCTAAATGTTTACAATCTAGCTAAACATGTGGTTTTCTATTTTTTTAAAGTTTGTTATCAATCGCACTTGTTGCAATATCTCTAGAAGTTAATTCTTCATGGTTATCGCAGTAAAGTACCTTTGTAATTTCCTAATACCATTTCTTGTTTGAAATTACCGTGATAAAACGGCCTTCTCTTCATTTCTTCATTATAAAGAAAAAAAAATCATCATTTTCTTTTGCAGTAACTTCAAACAATAAAAACGGTATAAAATAGACAAATATTTTTTATTTAATTAAAATTTGATGTTTTTTTATATAGGAAATCTGCACCAATGGTTCCATTTAAACTCTCTAAATATTTACTAGATTTTACTTTTAAATACTCTTTTTTTAATTTTACCAAACGATTATTTAGGTTCATTTCTAAGATAATCCTTTCGTTTTTTGAATTATTAATAAAGTCTTCTAAATATTTAATTTGGTTTTTATAGAAGGCAATATCTTGTTGCTGTTTTAAAACTAATCTTTCTTTATACCAGTCGCTGTTTATAACGTAATCTCTATTAAAAAGTTTTCGTAATTCTGGATCGCTAATATCTTTTCCTTTATAATTGCCATAAGCCATAATATTTAATAGTACTTTTAAAGGAGGTATTGCTGCCTCTACACTTCCATCTTCAAAATAGTTTAAAGCTACTTTTTGTTGTGCTTCTACTATATTTTTAATTCCATCTACATAGTCTTCTAGCCCTTGTAATTCTGGTTTTAGCATTCTCTCACTAAAAACGGCAGTAGGTTCGTCAAAAATTCTATTCATACATCTGTAAGAGAAGTTTTTTGTAATTCTATATCCTAATCTACTTGCTAAAATTGTTTCTCCTTTGTAAACAAAATCTTCAATTTTTTCTAAAGAACCATTTTTAATTAAAGTTTTTGGATCTCTGTCTTCAGGTTCTAATCTTGCCCAAATTTCTGGTATTAATAAACTTACATCGTGGTCTATTTTATTTTCTGCACCTATATAACCTGCAGCAGTACTAAACCCATGAGATTCTGTTAATATATGAGATAATAGTGCATTGTTTAAATCTGTTGTTGGTGTTAACATATTAAATGGTGCTTTTGTTAGAGCACCTTCAGAACCTGCTCCTGTTGTAGATGGAGATTTGCCAGTTAAACTGCAAATAAAGTCCATAAATAATTCTGGAGTTTCTTGGTAATGAATTGGGTTATATACTGCAAGTGGTCTAATGCCTGCGGCTTTGTCTATAGGATTATTTCTTCTGCCTGGTAAAACGGCATTTACCACATGATTTATAGGTTCGTTTCGTTTAATTTTTCTTACTAAACGTACCCCTAAATCACCTAAATAAGAAGCTTCAGTTTCGTTAACAAACCTATTTGGTTCTAAATAACGCGGGTTTTTTGTAGGTTCTCCATTTACAATTCTTGTGTGCGAAGGCACAGCAAAATATTCTTCTTCTTTATTACTATTTACAATGCTTTTAATAAAATCTTTTACGGGTTGTGTATATTTATCGAAGTTAATGGTGTCTTCATACAATGCAATGGCATCTTCTTTTTTAAGTAATTCGTAATTTGTTAAAAAACGACCTTCGGTTACCAAATCTAATTCTGCACCTTTGTCATAACCTCTAACAACTGCTTCATCTGGTCTTTGAAACAAATGCGCTTCGCAGTTGGTAAGAATTTTTAAACTTTTATTGGAAAATTCTGAATTTAAGTTTTTTAATTGATTTCTAGGAATTGTGATAGATGCTGTGATATCGTCTTCGTTTTGAATTTTTTCACACGGAGAGAAATCTGAACGTAATTTATTTAGCATCCAATTGCCTTTTTGGTTAAATCCAATTCTTACGTAACTACCAACAACTGGTGTGTTATTGTGTAAAAGACCGGTTCCTTTTTTTCCGTTGATAATTTCAACAGACATATAATCTTTCCAATTTAATTTACCATGAGCTTGCCTATATAGGCGCTTTACAAATAAAACTAAAGAACGAATATGTACAGGAATTTCTTTTAGAAATGTATTAAATTCATCAGAATTTTCTTCGGAAGGAGTTAACAGTTTTACAGCGGAACTTAAAGATCTTTTTTCACTTAAAAACGATCTAGATTTAGGCCTGTTTGGGTCTTTAACTTTCCAACGATTAGAATAATCGAATTCTATAATTTCGTCTGCTTTTTTAAAATCTTCATCTATATCTTGGATGTTAAAATTGCTATAAGTAATGGCATTTTGCATAGATTTAGAAATCTCAGATTTACCACCACCAGAAACTGTACAGGGTTTATGGCAAAAAACGCCTTCTGCAAAAGTATCTACTATTCTCCATAAATCTACAGATTTGTGTTTTTCTAGTTTAAATTTGTTTCCTGTTGGATGAATGTATGTTTTGTAAGGAGAAAGTGTTAATTTTTGCTCTTTACTATTATGCATCCAAGTAATGCTATTTGTATTAATATTTACATAGGAAAATTCGGGAATGTAGATAATATTTGGGTATTTTTTATCTACTGCATAATTTTCTGGTTTTACATCAATGCTATCGCCTAAGAGTTCTTTTACCTCTTCGAAAGTATGTTTAAAATTATGAAATTCGGAATAGTCTTTACCATCTAAAGTGTCTCCCATAATTCTTCTTGCAAAAGCAATGGCACCACCTGCGTGTTCTTCTTCTACCAAACCAAATAAGTTGGCAGAATAACTAATTTGCGTTTTAATTTCTTTTTTAGAATAGCCATAGTAATTATCTGCAATTAAGGTAATTACAACCCCGTTTTCGTCTCTACAAGTAATTTTAAAAGCGCCACCATTGTTGTACAGTTCGTTTTCATCTTTCCAACACATGCCGTCTTTTCTTTGACGTTCTGTAGCCTTATTAAAATGAGGCAAACCAACATCTATCTTTCTTAATTGTTTTAATTGTGGAGCTAAAATAATGCAACCTGTATGCCCTGTCCAATGTTCTGGGTCTAAAGCAGCATCATTTTGTGCTAGATTAGGGTCACCTGCATTGCCAAAAATAGATTCTACAAAATCTAAATTACTTACTAAATTTCCAGGAACAAAGAACCGAACTTCTAAAGATTTTTTTGAAATTACCCCTTTTACTTCCGGACAAACAGTAGGTCTTAAAAGCATAGAAACCATTACTTTTGCTTGCTCTTTTTGAGTTGAAGTAAAAGGTAATGTTTTTAAGTCTTCTGAAGGATTAAAGGCTGCGTTTAATAAATGGGCAAAAGTTTCTTTTGGAACTTCGAACTTGTCTAAAGGAACTGGTAAGTTTCCTTCTACAATATGAAAAGTACCTTTTGTGGTTCTTTTATCGTTTAATGGATTGTTTAAAATACCTTGTTTTATTCTGCTAGAGGTTACCAAATCGCTTTTAAAAGAATTTCCGTCTGGTGGTAAGCTTATTTCACGAGCTTGGCCCTTTTTTGCAAGAATTAATGTGTTATTTGGTAATTTTAAAGATTTATTTATAGAAACATCTTTTAAATAAGTATCTATAAATTGTTGAATTCTTGCATCTACAGGGCAATAATGGTCAGACAACAAGCGAGATTTTGCTTGAAGACTTTTTACGAGCCCTGCTGTTAATTCTTCGAATTTACTATCTAAAAATTTTTCGGTACTTTCTGGTTTGTCTTTAAAAACAGGTTGTCCTAAAGAAGCAAGTTGTAAATTAATAAATTGAATAGTGTCTTTTCTTGATTCTTTCATAATATCAAAGTCTGTGGTTCGTTTAATTTCTGTAACAAAGTTAAAAAGATACCAGAAAGAAAAACATGCGTAATGTCATGTTTTGTAATAAGTTAAGAAAACGATGTAGTGGATGTTTTTATAAATTAAAATGTGTTTATTTCAACAATTTTTTAGAATTGTTACCCACTTTTCGTTGCATTATTTATCAATTTATACCATTTATCAATTGAATTTACCGTCATAAAAAGCTCTTTCTCATTTACTACCTCAAAAATAATAAATAGTATAAAATATTTTTTTTAATGTTACTTAAAAGCATTAAAACCAGTAATGTCTAACCCAGTAATTAATAAATGAATATCGTGTGTACCTTCGTAAGTAATTACACTTTCTAAATTCATCATATGGCGCATTATGGAATATTCGCCCGTAATTCCCATTCCACCCAACATTTGCCTTGCCTCTCTAGCAATGTGTATGGCCATATTTACATTATTTCTTTTTGCCATAGAAATTTGTGCAGAAGTTGCTTTTCCATCATTTTTTAAGGTTCCTAATCGCCAAGCCAATAATTGTGCTTTGGTAATTTCGGTAATCATTTCTGCTAATTTTTTCTGCTGCAATTGAAATTGACCAATAGGTTTTCCAAATTGTTCGCGTTCTTTACAGTAACGTAAAGCAGTATCGTAGCAATCCATAGCTGCACCAATGGCGCCCCACGCAATTCCATATCTAGCAGAATCTAAACAACCTAATGGAGCGCCTAAACCAGATTTGTTAGGTAATACGTTTTCTTTTGGCACTTTTACATTATCGAAAATTAATTCTCCAGTAGCAGAAGCACGTAAAGACCATT
Organism: Polaribacter batillariae; assembly: GCF_017498485.1. Classification (NCBI taxonomy): domain Bacteria; kingdom Pseudomonadati; phylum Bacteroidota; class Flavobacteriia; order Flavobacteriales; family Flavobacteriaceae; genus Polaribacter; species Polaribacter batillariae. The sequence goes on from NZ_CP071795.1 coordinate 1,972,042, forward strand.
TGTTATGTGTTTCTGGTGTAGAGAAACCTTCCATGCCGCGTTCTACAATTAAACCGTGAATTCTACCTTCTTCATTTTTTGCCCAAACCACTGCAACTTGTGCAAAAGGCGCATTCGAAATCCACATTTTGGCTCCATTTAATAAATAATGGTCGCCCATATCTTTAAACTTGGTTTCCATTCCTGCAGGATTCGAACCGTGGTTTGGTTCTGTTAATCCGAAGCAACCCATCCATTCTCCAGAAGCTAGTTTTGGCAAGTATTTTTTACGTTGTTCTTCGGTTCCGTATGCAAAAATAGGATACATCACTAAAGAAGATTGTACAGAAGCTGTAGAGCGTACACCAGAATCGCCACGTTCTATTTCTTGCATAAGTAAACCGTAAGAAATTTGGTCTAAACCTGCGCCTCCATATGCTTCTGGAATGTATGGCCCAAAAGCACCAATTTCTGCCAAACCAGCAATAATTTGGGTGGGAAATTCAGCTTTTTGAGCATATGCTTCGATAATTGGAGAAACGTCGCGTTTTACCCAATTGCGAGCGGCTTCGCGAATTAATAAATGTTCTTCCGTTAATAAATCGTCTATATTATAATAGTCTGGCGCTTGAAATAAATCTGGTTTCATAAAATTGGGTTCAGTAAAATGTTAAAATAAACAAATCTATCAAAATTTGTTTTATATCAAACAAATAATGTTTGTAAATAATTATAGAATATTACATAAAAATACGCATCTTTTTTAAAGATAGGCTTTAGAAATTGTTAAAAAGTGTTCGTTTTCTATTAAGTTTGTAATAATGAAGTACACTTTAGGGAAAAAAGAACGTTTAAAAAGTAGAAAGCTCATAGAAAAGCTTTATGAAGAAGGAAAATCTGTAAAAGCATTTCCTTTAAGAATGATGTTTGTTCAAACAGAACACACTTCCGATTTTCCAGTACAAATGGGTGTTTCTGTCGCAAAGAGAAATTTTAAAAGAGCTGTAGATAGAAATAGAATAAAAAGATTATTGCGCGAATGTTACAGGCTTCAAAAAGAAATTGTTTACAAAAATGTAGATAAACCCTATGTTTTTATGATTTCGTATCTTGGGAAAGAAGTATGGTCGTATGAAGATTTATTTCCTAAAATGGAAAAGTTACTGCATCTTTTTATAGAACAAACTAAAAATAATGATTTAAAAGAATAGAGATGAAAAAATTCAATTTTAAAAAAAGAACCATAATTATTTTACTGGTTGGAGCCGTTTTTATGACGTACTCTTTCAAATCGAAGTTTTTTGAGGTTGCCAAACAAATAGAAATTTACAATACATTATTTAAAGAGTTAAATATGTATTATGTAGATGAAATAAACCCTGCAGAATTTACGGATAAAGCCATTAAAAATACACTTAAAGATTTAGATCCGTACACAAATTTTTACAACGAACAAGATGTAGAAACTGCAAGAATTCGAAGAGCTGGAGAATATGGTGGCATTGGCGTTTCTGTACATTACACCAAAAAAGGAATTGAAATAAGCGAAATTTACAAAGATTTTTCTGCAGATAAAGCCAATTTAAAAGTCGGAGATATAATTACTTCTGTAGATGGGCAATCTTTAAAAAATATGGATAAAGAGCAACTCGCTACATTTTTAAAAGGCGTACCTAATAGTACAATTAAAGTAACCATTGAAAGACAAGGACAAATTTTTAAGAAAGAAATTACCAGAGATAAAGTAGTTGTAAACCCAGTACCGTTTGCAGAAATGGTTAACGAAGACACAGGTTATATTACGTTAACACGTTTTAATGAAAAAGCTTCTTCCGAAGTTAAAAAAGCGTTTAGGAAATTAGAAAAACAAGGAATGAAAAAATTAGTATTCGACCTTCGTTCGAACCCTGGAGGTTCTTTATTAGAATCGATAAATATTTGTAATTTCTTTCTACCAAAAGGAAAAACAATTGTAACAACCAAAGCAAAAATTAAAAAATGGAGCAATACCTATAAAACTACCAACGAGCCTTTAGACCTCGAGATTCCTATTGTGGTGTTGGTAAACGAAAGATCTGCCTCTGCATCTGAAATTGTAAGTGGTGCTTTGCAAGATTACGATAGAGCTGTAATTATGGGAAAACGCTCTTTTGGTAAGGGTTTGGTACAACGTTACAGACCTTTAACTTACGGCACCCAATTAAAAGTTACCATTTCTAAGTATTATACACCAAGTGGAAGATGCATTCAAGAACTAGATTATGCCAATAGAGATAAAAACGGAAAAGTGCCAAAATTTTCGGATCGTGGTATAAATGCTTTTAAAACAGAAAACGGAAGAACTGTTTACGATGGTGGTGGAGTTTTACCTGATGTTGTTATAGAAACTTCCGATAGAAATAAAGCCACAGAAGCATTATTAAAATCGAAAGCGATTTTTAATTTTGCAACAAAATATTATTACGAAAACCCTACAATTGGTAGTGCAACAGATTTCGATTTTAAAAATAGCGATTTCAATACGTTTAAAAACTACTTAAAAATCGATACTACCTTTTTAACCAAACAAGAAAATTTATTTAAAAAAGCTTATTTGGCTTCAAACAAAAACAGGATTTCTAAAGAATATAAAAACATTAAAGAAAAACTTTTTGATGTAAAAATTGAAGAAATTTCTAAAAATGAAGACATTCTTACAAATCTCATAAAAGAAGAAATTTTACACCGTTATTTTTATCGAGAAGGAGTTTATGAACATCAATTAAAGAAAGACAAAACAATTTCTAAAGCAGTAGATTTGTTAAATAATCAAACAAAATATTCAAAAATATTATCGAGTAATTAATTTTATATTTGTGCTTTAAAACAACCAATGTCCGAATTTAAAAAAATAGATAGAACAAGAGCCCAAGAATCTACAAATGCTATAGAAAAATTATACATCTCTATGCGCCATTTATTTAGTAGAGGTTTTTACAAACCTATGGGAATTTCTGGTGAAACGCTGCGAAAATCGCTATTACTACTTAGACCAGAAATCTATGGATCTATTGCAGAAGAAAGAATCGAATTAAATGGTTTAGCCTACGTAATAGAAAGACTTCCAGAAGGAATTGAAGAATGCCAATACATAAATTTAACGGCAGACGAAGGCTATAAAAACTCTCACTTTACCCCTATTGTTCCTTTAAAAAGAAGAAGAAATTGTTATAGAATAGACAAAGATCAAATGAATATCGAGATTACCAGAGGAAGATCGGAAATCTATGACATTCTAACACATTTAACTTTTTTATTTATAGAATCGCATAAAATTCAGCAAAGAGTTACGTTAAACGATGGAGAAGATTTTACAAGAGAATGGAAACATTTAGAAGACATTGTAATTTATCAAAAAGAAGTTTCCGAAGAAGAAAAAGAGGTAACCATTGTTCATTTAGGAAATATTTTAGGAAGAACTTTCGATGAAGTTTTAACGATTTATAAAACATTTTCTACGAAAGAAAACCCACATCGTTTTTTTCAATTAATTTATTGGTTGGGTAAATTAGCCATTAACGAAGTTTTCGAAAATAATAAAAGAACAGTTACTTTTAGTTCTGTTTTGGTCGAAGAAATAGGGCATCATATTTATGGAGAAATTTGGGCAAATCATATAAAAAAGGTTTTAAAACAAAATAACTTATTAGAAAGACCTGTACACATTATTAGTGCAAACATGCACAGTGTATTAAACTCTATATACGCGAAAAATGCACTTCCAAAAGAAGGAAAAGACTTAAAGGGTTTTGAATTGTACCAACTTTTAAGCAACTCGAACAGCAAACCTTTGCAAAAGAAAGTAAAAGAATTTGCCTCTTCTAATGGTTTATTATATATAAAAGATACCTCTGGCACCAATATCGATGTTCAAATAATAGATACTGCTAAAATAAATTTTAATGTTTTAACGTTCTCTAAAAAAGAAAAATTAGAAGATAACGCCGTAATTATTGTTATGGACTATGCTTTTGGTGAACAAGCCTATGAAACCATGGACGAGTTGTTAAAACCATATACTTGCGAGAAAAATACAAAAACGCATTTAGATGTAAAATCGATCTCTATAATGGGTAAAGCTGGTATTTTAGAAGGCGGAAAAGGAGATATTATGATTCCTTCTGCTCATATTTTTGAAGGAACAGCAGACAATTATCCTTTTAGAAACGAACTTTCTAAAGAAGATTTACAAGGTTTTGGAATCGAAGTTTTTGATGGTCCCATGATTTCGGTTTTAGGGACATCGTTACAAAATAAAGATTTATTAAAATTCTTTCACGAATCTACATGGAATGTAATTGGCTTAGAAATGGAAGGCGCACATTACCAAAAAGCCATACAATCTGCTTCGAAAATTAGAGGAAATGTATCTAAAGACATAAAAGTAAGATACGCATATTATGCTTCTGATAATCCTTTAGAAACTGGAGCAACATTGGCCTCTGGAGGATTAGGAATGACAGGGGTTACACCAACGTATGCCATCACTCAAAAAATATTAGAGCAAATTTTTAGCAACTAAAAACAACAATACTTTATAAAAATATGTCAACCAATCAACAAAAAAATAACGAAGAAGAAGTAGATTTAGGCTCGTTATTTGTAATTATAGGAAAAGGTTTTAAAAAAATTTTCAACTTTATAGGAGCTATTTTTGAAGGAATTTTTCATGCAATTATTTCTATCTTAATTTTCTTAAAAGATAATATCGTAAAAATTGCAATTGCTACTGCCATTGGTTTTGCTATTGGTCTTTTTTTACAGATAACAACCACAGATAGGTTTGAATCTGATATGTTAGTACAACCTAATTTTAAGAGTTCCAGACAATTGTATAATAACGTAAATTATTATAACGATTTAGTAAAACAAAAAGACACACTGGGCCTACAAAATACGTTTCACTTAAGTAAAGAAGAAGCTGCTTCTTTAAGAAAATTTACAATCGAACCAGTAGCAAATCAAAACGATGTTATAAATTCTTACAACAATTTTGTTAAATCTGTAGATACCACAACTGTAAAAAGCTATTCTTTCGAAGAATTTGAAGCTTCGTTTACAGACTTAGATTATAAAATTCATAAAATAAATGTTGTCGCAGAAAAAAACGACATCTTTGATAAATTAGGCGATGTTATGATCTCTTCTGTTGTAAAAAACAAATATTTTAATCGCCTAAAGGAGTTAACAAACGAAAATTTAAATAGAACAGATTCTATTTTAAGACAAAATTTAACGCAAATAGATACTTTACGAAGAGTATATATGCAAGTAATGGTCGAAGAAGCTAAAAAACAAACCAATGGAACTAGTATAGATTTGGGTGGCGAAAAAAGAACTACAAAAGAGTTAGAATTATTTGAAACCAATAAAAGAATTAATAATAATTTAAAAGATATTGCGATTGATAAATCCGAAAAATACGAAATCATTAATGTAATTTCTAATTTTCAACCAATAGGAACAAAAATTTCTGGAATAACTAAAAATAAAGCAGTACAATTAGGGGTTATAGGCGCTTTTTTAATAATTTTTATACTACTACTTCTAAAGTTAAATACTTTTTTAAACACTTATAAAAAATAAGAATGAAAACAATTCTTATTACTGGAGGCGCAGGTTTTATAGGCGCCAATTTTATTCCTTATTTTCTTAAAAAAAATAAAGAAATAAACGTTGTAAACTTAGATTTATTAACTTACGCAGGAGATTTAAATAACTTAAAAGAAATCGAAAACCATCCAAGATATATTTTTGTAAAAGGCGATATTTGTAACAGAAGTTTGGTCGAAAAATTGTTTGAAAGCCATAATTTTTCTGGGGTTATTCATTTTGCAGCAGAATCGCATGTAGATAATTCTATTAAAAATCCAGATGCATTTGTACAAACCAATGTATTTGGCACATTTAATTTGTTAGATGTCGCTAAAAATTATTGGATGCAAGCGCCAAATCATTATAAAAAAGGATTTGAAAAAGCTAGATTCCATCATATTTCTACAGACGAAGTTTACGGAACTTTAGGCGAAACAGGTTTGTTTACAGAAAAAACTCCTTATGCTCCTAACAGCCCTTATAGTGCATCAAAAGCATCGTCTGATTTTATGGTAAGAAGTTATTTTCATACCTATGGAATGAATGTGGTTACTACAAATTGTTCTAACAACTATGGTCCCAAACAACATAACGAAAAATTAATTCCTACTATTATTAGAAAAGCAATTTCTGGAGAACAAATTCCCATTTATGGAGATGGAAAAAATATTAGAGATTGGTTATATGTTTTAGATCATTGTAGCGGAATAGAAATGGTTTACAAAAAAGGTAAATTAGGAGAAACCTACAATATTGGAGGAAAAAATGAACGAAACAATTTATATATAGCCGAAAAAATTTGCGAAATTTTAGACAAAATTAAACCCACAAAAAAATCTTATAAAAACCAAATAACGTTTGTAAAAGATAGACCTGGTCATGATTTTAGATACGCCATAGATGCTTCTAAATTAGAAACCGAATTGGGTTGGAAAGCAAGTGAGAATTTCGAATCTGGAATTTTAAAAACCATTCAATGGTATTTAGAAAAAAATAACAAAAAATGAAAGGCATCGTTTTAGCAGGAGGTTCTGGTACAAGATTACACCCGTTAACATTAGCAGTTAGCAAACAGTTAATGCCAGTATATGATAAACCAATGATTTATTACCCAATTTCAACGTTAATTTCAGCAGGAATAAAAGATATTCTAATTATTTCTACACCACAAGATTTACCACTTTTTAAAAAATTATTGGGAGATGGAGCTCAAATAGGATGTAATTTCGAGTATGAAGTACAAGAAAATCCTAATGGTTTGGCAGAAGCATTTATTATTGGCGAAAAATTTATTGGTAAAGATAAAGTCGCTTTAATTTTAGGAGACAATATTTTTTATGGCTCAGGATTATCAGATTTATTAAAAGCAAATAACAATCCAGATGGAGGTATTGTGTATGCATACCATGTAAACGATCCAGAAAGATATGGGGTTGTTGAGTTTGACGAGCAAAAGAATGTGATTTCAATTGAAGAAAAACCGCTAAAACCAAAATCGAACTTTGCAGTTCCAGGAATTTATTTTTACGATAACAACGTTGTAAATATTGCTAAAAACATAAAACCTAGTAAAAGAGGAGAATTAGAAATTACAGAAATTAACAATATTTATCTAAAACAAGGAAAACTATCAGTAGAAATATTGGATAGAGGAACAGCTTGGTTAGATACTGGAACATTTGATTCTTTAATGCAAGCAGGCCAATTCGTGCAGGTAATAGAAGAAAGACAAGGCTTAAAAGTTGGTTCTATTGAAGAAGCTGCATTTAGAGCTGGTTTTATTACTAAAAAAGAAATGACCGATTTAACAGAACCACTTTTAAAAAGTGGGTATTCTAATAATTTATTAAAAATTTAATGAAAGTAACAGAAACTTTTTTAAAAGGTTGTTTTGTCATAGAACCAACTGTTTTTGGAGATAAAAGAGGTCGTTTTTTTGAAGTTTTTAATAAAAAAATATTTGAAGAAAAAACGGGTTTAAATATAGAATTTGTTCAAGATAACCAGTCTATTTCGCAAAGAGGCGTTTTAAGAGGTTTGCATTTACAAAAAGGCGAGCATGCGCAAGCCAAACTCGTTAGAGTAATTCAAGGTAAAGTTTTAGACGTAATTGTCGATGTTAGAAAAAATTCACCTACTTATGGGAAACATTTTTCGATAGAATTATCCGAAGAAAATAATAAACAATTATTTATACCAAGAGGGTTTTTACATGGTTTTTCTACTTTAGAAGACAACACTATTTTTTCTTATAAATGCGATAATTATTACAACAAAAAAGCAGAAGATGGAGTTATTTATAATGATAAAGCTTTAAATATAGATTGGAGATTGGAAAAGAATGAAATTTTAATATCAGAAAAAGATAAAATTCTAACTACTTTTTTAGAGTTTAGAAAGTAAATGAAACTCTAAAAACGTATTATAAATCAAAGCCATCTATTTTAGGTATCGAAAATGTATATTTGTCAATCAACTTTACTATAAGAAAAATGAATATAAGATGAATAAAATTGCTTTAATTACTGGAGTTACTGGTCAAGATGGAGCTTATTTAACCGAGCTATTATTAAAAAAAGGGTATGAAGTTCATGGAATTAAAAGAAGAGCTTCTAGTTTTAATACACAAAGAATAGATCATTTATACCAAGACCCACATATCGAAAACAGAAAACTCTTTTTGCATTATGGAGATATGACAGATACTTCTAATTTAATTAGAATTATACAAGAAGTAAAGCCAGATGAGATCTATAATTTAGCAGCAATGAGCCATGTACATGTTTCTTTCGAAACACCAGAATATACTGCCAATGTAGATGGTTTAGGCACCTTAAGATTGTTAGAAGCCATTCGAATCTTAAATCTCGAAAAGAAAACGAAAATTTACCAAGCATCAACATCAGAATTGTATGGTAAAGTACAAGAAGTACCACAAACAGAAACAACCCCTTTTTACCCAAGAAGCCCTTATGGCGTTGCAAAAATTTATGCTTATTGGATTACTGTAAATTACAGAGAAGCCTATAACTTATTTGCTTGTAATGGAATTCTATTCAATCACGAATCTCCAATTAGAGGCGAAACTTTTGTAACAAGAAAAATTACAAGAGCCGTTTCTAAAATAGCATTAAATTTACAAGATAAAGTATATTTAGGAAATTTAGATGCGAAAAGAGATTGGGGGCATGCCAAAGATTACGTAAGAATGATGTGGATGATTTTGCAGGCAGAAAAACCAGAAGATTGGGTAATTGCCACAGGAAAAACAACTACAGTTAGAGATTTTGTTAAATTCGCCTTTGCAGAAGTTGGCGTTACTTTAGAGTTTAAAGGAGAAGGAGAAAATGAAAAAGGCTATATAAAATCTTGTACAAATACCGCTTATAATTTAGAAATAGGAAAAGAAGTAGTTGCAGTAGATTCACATTATTATAGACCTACAGAGGTAGATCTATTAATAGGAGATGCTACAAAGGCAAAAGAAAAATTAGGTTGGGAGCCAGAATTTACACTGCAAGATTTGGTAAAAGATATGATGAAAAACGACTTGAGTTTAATGAAAAAAGAAATCTATCTTAAAAAAGGCGGACACGATATTTTAAATAATTATGAATAAAAATGATAAAATATTTCTTGCAGGACATAGAGGTTTGGTTGGAAGTGCACTTCTAAAAAACCTACAAAAAAGAGGTTTTAAAAACATAATTACCAAAACGCATAAAGAACTAGACTTAACAAATCAGCAAGCAACTGCTGATTTTTTTGCGAATGAAAAACCAGATTATGTCTTTTTAGCCGCTGCTAAAGTTGGCGGTATTGTTGCAAACAATACTTATAGGGCAGATTTTATTTATCATAATTTAATGATTCAAAACAATGTAATTCACGAAAGTTATGTTTCTGGTGTAAAAAAACTCCTATTTTTAGGAAGCACTTGTATTTATCCTAAAAATGCAATACAACCAATTAAAGAAGAATCGTTATTAACCAATGTTTTAGAATATACAAACGAACCTTATGCGATTGCAAAAATTGCAGGAATAAAACTGTGTGAAAGTTATAATTTGCAATACGGAACTAACTTTATTTCTGTAATGCCAACAAACTTATATGGCCCTAATGACAATTTCGATTTAGAAAAATCTCATGTTTTACCTGCACTTATAAAGAAAATTCATTTAGCAAAATTGTTAGAAGAAGATAAAAAAGAAGCTGTTGTAAAAGATTTAGATGTTTCTAATTTTAGTGAAGCAGCAATTATTTTGTCTAAATTCGGAATTTCATCAGAAAAAATAGAAATCTGGGGAACAGGAAAGCCGATGCGAGAATTTTTATGGTCGGAAGATATGGCAGATGCCTGTGTACATATAATGCAAAACGTAGATTTTAAATATTTAATAAAAGATAAAAAAGAAGTTCGAAACACACACATAAATATTGGTACAGGAAACGATATTACTATTAAAGATTTAGCAAATCTTATAAAAGAAGTTGTTGGTTATAAAGGTGAATTTGTTTTTAATTCAGACAAACCAGATGGCACCATGCGTAAAGTTACAGATGTTTCTAAATTAAAGAAATTAGGTTGGCAACATTCTGTAAAATTAGAAGAAGGTGTACAAATAATGTATGATTGGTATTTGAAGTAAAATTATGCTAAAAAAAATAAGTTCAGACAATTTAATTATACTTAAAAACCTCTCCTTTTTATCTGTGTTGAGGTTTTTTAATATTGGTGTAAAATTTTTATTAGTTGCTTATTTAGTAAGGGTATTAGGGAAGATTAATTATGGAGTTTTAACATGGGTTGATTCTGCAATTCAATATTTTATTATTTTTATAAATTTTGGTTTTAATGTTTATGCAGCAAAATATATTGTAGATAATAGAAGTTCTAAAAGTAATTTAAATAAAATTACTTCTGGCGTTTTTACTGTAAAGGCAATTCTTTTTTTAACTAGTTTTATTATTCTTTTTTTTCTTACCTACTTAGATGTTTTTGCAATCTATAAAAACTACCTTTTTCTAATGCTATTTATGGGAATAGGAGAAGTTTTTTTTCCTGTTTGGTATTTTCAGGGAGTAGAAAAATTAAAATTAGCAACTTACATAACGATTATCTCTAGGTTAGTTCTTATAATTGGTACACTTCTGTTTGTATTGTATCCAGAAGATTTAAAAATTCATATATATTTATTAATTGTTTCGAGTTCTTTAATGGGACTTTTAGGCTATTTTACACTTGTTCGTAAATTCGATTTTAAATTTTTGTGGGTGGGCTATTCAACTTTATTAAAATTGTTTAAAGAGGCCTATATGTTTTTTTTAGGAAGGTTTTTATCTTTAACCTTTAACTTTATGACCATTTTTTTAATAGGAGTATATTACACGATGGATTATGTAACTGGTTTCGACATAGCCTTAAAAATAGTTTTAGTTTGTATAATTCCTTTCGACATGTTACAGCAGGCTGTTTTTCCAACAATAACAAGAACCAAAAATAAATCACTCATTAAAAAATTAATATTTGTTAGTGTGTTTCTTGGAATTATTCTGTCTATTATTCTTTATTTTTTTTCTACAGAATTGCTACAACTTTTTGGAGGTAAAGAAGTTACAAGTTATAGTAATGTTTTAGAAACGTTAGCTATTATCCCTCCATTTGTAGCGTTAACTTTTATTTTAGGAACCTGTACTTTAGTTGCATTTGGCTATAATAAACAGTTTAACCAATCTTTAATAATTTCCTCTTTAATTTATATCTTTATCGTTCTAATCTTACATATGTTCGATATTCTTACTTTTTGGAACCTTGTTTATTTGAGAGTTTTGTCTGACGTTCTTTTGGCATTAATTAGAGTTTATTATGTGTTTGAAAAACAAATTCTTTAAGTCTTATGGGGTTTAAAAAAATACATGGAGTAGTTTTTAAATATCTTATTAGTTTGTTTGTGTTTGACATTTTGGTGGTTTTTATACTTAATTCAATTTTCGAGAAAGCATTTGCATACATTCCTTATTATAGACTCTCTATAATTCTATTTACGTTTACTTTTTTTACACCTATTTTTCTTATAAAGTTGCAAAAATTTAAATTTAGGAAAGTTAAAAATGAAGATTACATAGTCATATTATGGTTTTTATTTGCTTTTATAGAATTTATACATGGAGCTCTTTTAGGAAACCCTAAATTGTATTTGTTTGCAGATTTTATTTATATAATTTTTGGAGGTTACATTTACATTATGCTTAGCAACTTAATTTCTAGTAGTAAAAGTACTAAAGGAAGTTTAGTGAATTTTGCAAAGTGGTTAATTTTAGTTTTTGTTTTATTCTACTTTATAAATGGGTCTTTTTCTGAAAATTATTATTTTATCCTCTTAAGTTTAGGGTATATATTTTTAATTAAAAAAAAATATTGGTTTAGTGCATTTGTTTTAATTCCTTTTTTAATACAAATTAAAGATTCAAATAGAGCTTTACTAATATGTTTTGTAACGGTAGTTATTTTTTATTTTATTTACAAAATAGGTTTGTATTTAAAAAAACAAGATCGAATATTTATTTTTACATTTTTATTTTTTTTCTTAGTTTTTTTTAGTCAAGAGTTGTTATCTATTTTATTTGAGATAGTGCCTAAAGGGTCTGGTTTACATTTTAGAATAAAGCAAGCCTTAGATATATTTAACAAGGGTATAGATTTTAATAACCCACAACATATATCTATCGCTCAAAGAATTGTAGAGGCTAAGGTTGTTGTTAGTTTGTGGTTAAACAACATAGTATCTTTTCTCTTTGGATGTGGTTTAGGTGGAGTCATAGATGGTAAACTTTTTATAGACCCATCTGTTACAACAACGGCTTTAATGGGTAGTAAATCTATACATAATATTCACTTATTACCATTTGCTTTAATACATAAATACGGTTTATTGGGGTTGATAATTTTCTTTATGTTGGTAATTGATTTATTAAATTCTTTTAGGAATATTTTTAAGAAAAATCAGAGTATTGTTTTTATATTTTGGAATCTCATTTTTATTTTAATCTTTGTGTATTCATTACCAGCAGCATCTTTTTTATGGGCATCTCCTCTATTTTGGATCTCCTTATCAATGAAAAGAAAAGCTATCTATAAAAAACCATTTTAAATGAATAAGCAAAAGATATTAGGTTTTAGTTTTCTATTGTTTTCTATATTTCCATTGATACCTAATCGAATAAAAGGTTTACCTGTAATACTATTCTTTTTAAGTTCTATTTATCTTGCAAAGAAATATAAATGTAAAGTCTTAAATATTAGAAAAACCATTTTTTTAAGTAGTTTATTTTTATTAATATTAATTAGCCTTCTTTATACTGAAAATTTTAATAAAATAGATCAAATTTTATCGACAAGACTCTCATTAATAGTATTTCCTGTATCTTTTTCATTAATAGAATCAACAAAGATTAAACTACAAAAAAAATATGTTTTGTGGTTTTCTAAAATTTTTATTTTTTCTACAATTTTATTTAGCCTCTTAATTTTTTATAAAATTTACAGTTTAGGTTATTATCACGATAAAGTAAATATTAATGATGTTTACAACAACTTAACTAATAATGTTTTTGGAGTTCAGCAACATCCTATTTACAGCTCTATTTTTATTTCTTTGGCTTTATTCTTTTTACTTAAGGAAATAGTTAATAAAAATATGTATTTAAAAATTCTTCATTTTTGTGGAATTATATTTCTTTGTTATATACTTTTCTTTCTTTCAAGAAGGGGAACCTTAATAGCGTTGGCAGTTAGTTTAATTTCTGTTTTTTTACTAAGATTTAAAAAGTTATCAATTAAGAAAATTGCTGTAATTGGTATTTTGGCAGTTTTTGGCATAACTTTTTTTACACCCGTTTTAAAAAAAAGATTTAAAGAGGTATTTTATAATATTACCTATAAAGAAGTTAATTCAGACAATTCTTCTAGTATTAGATACGGAGTTTATGACTGTGTCACGAAAGTTATTAAAAATAATTGGTGGATAGGTTATGGAATTGGAGACGTACAAGACGAATTAGTAAAATGCTATGCTTCGAAATCTAAAATTCTTGTAGAAGGAAAATATAATTCGCACAACCAATATTTTAGTTTTATGTTAAGTAACGGATTACTTGGAGCAATTTTTTTAATTTGGATTCTAATAAAAACCTTAAAATTAGGTATTAGAAACAATGAAGTAATTATTGTTTCTTTAATGATTTTTTACTCTATTGTTTTGCTATTTGAGAATATTTTGGAAAGACAGTCTGGTATTATATTATTTATGTTTTTTCTTTCATATTTTAATTTTAAAGACTACAAAAACCTTCTAAATGTTAAAAAATAAAAGAGTATTAATAATCGGTCCCTTACCAAACCCTATATCTGGAGTTTCATTGGCGAACAAAGTCGTTAAAAAAATATTAGATAAATCTACTGCCTTTAAAACAAACACAATTAATACCTCTTATCCAGTTTTTAAAGATAGTGTGGGTAGTTTTTCATTTCATAAATTATTTTTTTTTCTGAAGCTTAACTTTAAGGCTTTAAAAGTTTTTAAAAACGATATTATTTATATTACACCAGGACAAACTTTTTTTGGAGTTACAAAATATAGTATTTTTATCCTGCTAGCATCAATATTAAATAAGGAGTTAGTTATACATGTTCATGGTAACTATTTAGGTAAGCAATATAAGAAGTTAAAAGGTATTAAAAAGAAAACATTCTATTTTTTGGTTTCTAAATTCACGAAAGGGATTGTGTTATCTTCTTCATTAAAAAATAATTTACTACCATTTTTAGATGAATCGAAGATATTTATAGTGTATAATTTTGCTGAAGACTATTTATATAACAACTCAAATACAAGCACATTTAATAAATTAAAAATTATTTATTTAAGTAATTTAATGGAAGAAAAAGGAATACTTTTTTTATTAGAAGCCTTAAAAGAATTAGAGAAACAAGATATTGTATATGAGGCAAAAATTGCTGGCAATATAGACGAAAGTTTAAAAGCTCAAATAATAGAAAAGGTAAACAATCTTAAACATACAACTTACGAAGGAGTAGTTTATGGAAAAGAAAAAAAGAAATTATTGGAATGGAGTAATATTTTTGTGCTACCGACGTTTTACAAAATGGAAGGTCAACCTATTTCTATTTTAGAAGCATTGGCTACAGAAAATGTTATTATTGCAACTAACCATGCAGGTATTCCAGATATTATAAAAACAGAAATCAATGGGTATATTGTTGCTCCCAAAAGCGCTAACAGTATATTAGAACCACTTTTATTTCTAGACAAGAATAAGTTTAAAATAAAAGAGATTACCAGTGTCAATAAAAAATATTTTATTGATAATTTTACCGTGAAAAATTTCACAGAGAAAATTACTGAAACCTTAAATGCATCTACAAAAGTTAAATAAATTTAAATTACCAAATAACTTTCGAGGGAGAAATGCTTTTGTAGTTCAGCTATGGTGGTTGGTTCAAGCAATTTTTTTTAGAACATCTCCACAGTTTTTATATGGATATAGACGTTTTATTTTAAGATTATTTGGTGCAAAAATTGGAAAGAAAGTAATAATAAGACCATCTGCAAAAATAACATATCCATGGAAAATTCGTATTGGGGATTATTCCTGGATAGGAGATGATGTTGTATTATATTCTTTAGGTGAAATAGAAATAGGTAAAAATGTTGTAGTATCTCAAAAATGCTATATCTGTACAGGATCTCACGATTATTTAAAATCAGATTTCCCTATATATGCAAAAAAAATTATTATTGAAGATGAGGTTTGGTTGGCAACAGATGTATTTGTATCTCCAGGGATAATAATAAAAACGGGAACAGTTGTAGGTTCTAGAAGCAGTGTTTACAAAGATTTACCTTCAAACAAGTTATGTATTGGAAATCCCGCAAAAGTGATTAGAGAAAGAAAAAAATGAGTAGTAAAAAGAATATTCTAATATTATCCCCTTTTTTTTATCCAGAGTTAATATCTACAGGTAAATTTAATACGGATTTAGCAAGAGAATTAGCAAAACAAGGCCATAATATAACAATACTATGCTTTCATCCTTTTTACCCAAATTGGAAAACAAAAAAAAGTGAAGATTTTATAAATAATATAAAAATAATTAGAGGAGGTAAAAATATAAAATATCCAAAGAAACAGTTTTTAAGAAGAATGGTTTTAGAATTTAGTTTTTCTTTTTTTCTTTTAAGAAAATTAGGAAAACATCAAAAGAATAAAGACATAGTTATTCCTGTATTTCCACCAAGTTTTGGCTTTTATGCTTCTTTACTTTTTTTAAATAAAAAGTTAAAAAAAGTAGGAATGGTACATGATTTACAAGAAGTGTATTCTAAAAATAAAACTGGTGTATTAAATAAAATAATACATTCATTAATTCATAAAATTGAAAAGAAATGTTATAAAAATTGCGATAAACTAATTTTTTTATCTACTGAAATGAAAGTTAAAGCAAAAGAACTTTATAATTTAAATGAGAAAAACTTAGAAGTTCAATATCCTTTTATAAATTTAAAAAAAACGATATCAAATTCTTTAGGAAACATACTTAATAAGCAAACTACGAATATTGTTTATTCAGGAGCATTAGGGGAAAAACAAAATCCTTATGAATTATATAATTTTTTTGATTTTGCTTCACGTAAAATTAGTAATTCACAATTTTACTTTTTCTCACAAGGCATTATTTTCGATACATTAAAAAGTAAAAATAAAAACTCCCAAATAAACTTCCATAATTTAGTTAATATAGAACATTTAGAAGAGTTATACATGAGAAGTACAGTACAAATTGTACCTCAAAAAGAGAATACTTCAAAAGGATCTTTACCTTCTAAACTTCCTAATTTGTTAGTTTCTGGATGTAAAGTTCTTGTTATTACAGATAAAAATAGTGAAATAGAAAAAGTATTTAAGTCTAATGGATTAAGTCAAATTTCCAACTCTTGGTCTTACCAAAAACTACTTAACTCATTAAATCTTTTATTAGAAAAAGATACAGATGTAACGCATCAAAAGAATGTTGCAAAAAAATTATTTACAATTGAAGAAATGATTCTTAAAGTTTTACGTTAAAATAATATATTTGTTAATGCAATAAAGTTTAGATTGAAGAAAAGGTACTCTCACTACATACGTCCATTACAAATTATATTAGATGTTTTTTTAATATTTTTTGTTGTATTTGTTATTAAAGATAAAGATTATTTAAACATATCTTTTTTATCTTACATTACTTTATTTTGGTTAATTACCTCTTATTTCTTTGGTTTTTATAAAGTTTATAGACACACAAGTGCTCTTAGAATTTTTACCCTTTTAGGAAAACAATTTTTAATTTTTACGTTAGGATATTTTGCTTATTTCGGTATTTTTAGAGAAGGAGAAGTTGTTAATAATCAATTTTTAATTCTATCTACAATTCTTTTAACCATAACAATAATAAAACTTTCTAGTTTTCTAATTTTAAAAAAATATAGATCTTTAGGTAATAATTTTAGAACAACAATTGTTTTAGGTTATGATGATTCTGCCAAAAAAGTAATTAAAATATTTAATAGTAAAGCAAATTTAGGATATAGATACTTAGGGTTTTTTTCTGATAAAGAACATAAACAGTCTAATTATTTAGGAAAATTAAAAACTGTTTTTAAATATGTAGAAGAAAATAATGTAGATGAAATTTATTGTTCGTTAACAGTTTTAAATAGTAAACAAATTAAAGAAATTAATAAATTTGTTTTAGAAAAAGGCATTCTATTAAAATTGATACCAAACTCAAATGAATTGTATAGTAAAAATCAAACTGTAGAGTTTTACGACGATACATTAATGGTTTTAAATGTAAAAAAATTACCATTTGAGTTTGCTGAGAATTTTTATATTAAGAGGGTTTTTGATATATTTTTTTCACTTTTTATTTGCATTTTTTTACTTTCTTGGTTAATGCCAATTCTTTGGATTCTAGTTAAAATAGAATCTAAAGGACCCTTAATATTTAAACAAAAAAGAGAAGGCATTAATGGAGATGAATTTGTTTGTTATAAATTTAGATCCATGAAAATAAACGATTTATCAGACAAAGTTCATGCCACAAAAAATGATGTTAGAGTAACCAAAATCGGGATGTTTCTAAGAAAAACAAGTATGGATGAATTACCTCAATTTATCAATGTTTTATTAGGCGATATGAGTGTAGTTGGGCCAAGGCCACACTTAGAAAGTTTATCTTTAGAATATCAAAAAGATGTGGACGATTATTTAAAAAGACATATTGTAAAACCCGGTATTACAGGTTTAGCACAAGTTTCTGGGTATAGAGGAGAGATTAAAAAAAAATCTGATATTAAAAACAGAATTAGACTTGATATTTTTATATAGAAAATTGGTCCTTCTTTTTAGATGTAAAAATTATTATAAAAACAGTACTAAATGTTTTTCAAGGAGAAGAAAAAGCTTATTAATGAATAAAGAAACAATTGTATCTGCAACCATTGTACTTTTTAAAGAAGAAATATCTACTTTAAAAGAAACAGTAGCTTGTTTCTTAAAGACTTCAATAGAAAAGAAACTATTTTTAATTGATAATAATCCAACAAATAGATTAGAAAAAGAATTTAACCATTCCGATTTAGAATATATTTTTACTGGTAAAAATATTGGTTTTGGTGCCGCACATAATATCGTTTTAAATAAAATTAACTCACAATTTCATTTGATACTAAATCCAGATGTAGAATTTAATGCTACTGTAATCCCTTTATTAATTGATGAATTAGGTAAACAAAATAGCGTCTCTTTTATTACTCCAAAAATAATTTACCCTAACTATCAAATGCAGTATGTTTGCAGAAAACATCCTACAATTTTCGATTTAATAAATAGAAAAATTAAGATTTCTAAAAATCAAAATATTAAAAATCAATATAAAAACTTAGATTTAGAAAAAACTTTTTACCCTGAATTTATCCATGGCTGTTTTATGCTTTTTAAAACAGAAGAATTTAAAAATTTAAACGGATTTGATGAACGTTATTTTTTATATATGGAAGATGCAGATATCTGTAGAAGAATAGAAAAAAACAATAAAAAAATTCAATATTACCCAAAAGTTAAAGTAATACATCAACATCAACAAGGCTCTTCAAAAAACATAAAACTTTTTTTTAGACACATCTCTTCTGCAATAAAATATTTTTTAAAGTGGGGTTTTTAGTTTCCTAAAAAATTATAAAATATATTTGCATATCAAACAACAAAACAAAAAATGAACATTCTTATATTAGGCTCAGGAGGTAGAGAACATGCATTTGCATTAAAATTATCGGAAAGTAATAAAGTAAATCAACTTTTTGTAGCACCAGGAAATGCTGGTACTCACAAAATTGCAACCAATATTAATATAAATCCAACAGATTTTAAAGCTGTAAAAGAAACCGTTTTAAAAAATGATATAAAAATGGTGGTTGTTGGTCCTGAAGCTCCTTTAGTAAACGGTGTTCACGATTTTTTTCTTTCAGATAGTGAGCTAAAAAATATTCCAGTAATTGGCCCTAAAAAAGATGGAGCATTGTTAGAAGGTAGTAAAGATTTCTCGAAGCAATTCATGCAAAAACATGGCATTCCAACTGCAAAATACAAATCATTTACAAAAGATAATTTAGAAGAAGGTTATGCTTTTTTAGAAACTTTACAAGCACCTTACGTTTTAAAAGCAGATGGTTTAGCAGCAGGTAAAGGAGTTTTAATTTTGTTTTCTTTAGAAGAAGCAAAAGCAGAACTAAAAGAAATGCTTACCAACCAAAAATTCGGAGAAGCTTCATCAACCGTGGTAATTGAAGAATTTTTAAAAGGAATCGAATTGTCGGTTTTTGTATTAACAGATGGTAAAAACTATAAAATTTTACCTTCAGCAAAAGATTATAAAAGAATTGGAGAAGGTGATACTGGTTTAAATACAGGTGGAATGGGAGCCATTTCTCCAGTACCTTTTGCAGACGATGCTTTTTTAGATAAAGTTGAAGAATTGGTGGTAAAACCAACCATAAATGGGTTACAAAAAGATGGAATCGATTACAGAGGTTTTATTTTTATTGGTTTAATGAACGACAATGGAAATCCATCAGTAGTAGAGTACAATGTTCGAATGGGAGATCCAGAAACAGAAGTTGTTTTACCAAGAATAGAATCCGATTTATTTGATTTGTTTGATGGTGTTGCCAACCAAAATTTAGAGGAGAAGTTGTTTCAAGTAACCCCAAAAACGGCCACTACAGTAATGTTGGTTTCTGGTGGATATCCAGAAAGTTACGAAAAAAACAAAGAAATTACGGGCTTAGAAAACGTAAAAGAATCTACCATTTTTCATGCAGGAACCACTTTAAAAGACCACAAAATCGTTACAAGTGGAGGTAGAGTAATGGCAATTACCTCTTTTGCAAATTCTATTGAAGAAGCGTTAGAAAAATCGTATAGAAGTATTGAAGAAATTCGTTTCGATAAAATGAATTTTAGAAAAGATATTGGTTTCGATTTGGTTTAGAACGTCCATTTTAAGGTTTTTTAGCAAGATTTTTTTTTTGCAAGGTTTCCTTTATCCTGCAAGGTTTTAAAAACCTTGTAGGTATAAATACAGATCGTAAATAAATTCCTTTTAACCTGAGTTCGATTAATAAATTGTCAACTGATTAGACTTTACAGTCTGATATTTTATAGCAGGTTTTTTTGGTAAAAAGCTATATGCAATAAGACCTGCGATTATGTTTGACAAGAAATTAGTAAAACTTCTATGTCTAGAATGTTCAATTTGACAAATATTTTTGAGTTCGTCATTTACGGTTTCAATAACAGAGCGTTTACGCAGTAAAATTTTATCACTCATTGTCATTAAAGAATTCTTCATATTGTTTTTAATATGAGTAATTAAATGCAATCCATCAGCAAAAAGTAACTGCATTAAATCTTTTCCAACATAACCTTTGTCCGCATATAACTTACCATAAATTTTATCTAAAAAAGACTTCTTTTTTAATGGCGTTCTATCATCAACATTAGCTTGGGTTATGCAGAAGTTTAGGATTTCACCTTTATCATTTATAACGATATGCAATTTAAAGCCATGGAACCATCCTATAGTGGATTTTCCAGTGGTTGCAATGCCTTTAAATACTTTATTATTCTTAATTCGTTTGGGGCTGCAAACTCTAACAGGTGTAGAATCTACAAAAGAAATACCCGTAGAATTACCTAAACAACATGTCTTTAAAAATAAAGTCATTGGCATGAGGTTTTGCTGCATGAGTTCTGTAAATCTATTGTATGAAACTGTAGCTGGGAAATCATCTTGCATATGCTTTTGCAAGTAATACACGTAAAAGTGTTTAAAGGTCCTAAAACCACTAAGCTGAAACAAAATGGTAATGGTAATTACCTCGCTATTTGACATAACACTGGGACGTTTTGATGGATTGCCTAAAAGGTGTTTACTGACTATTTGGTCATATTCTTTACAAAATTCATCAACAAGACAGAAAATTTCAGTAATTTTAGAGTAGATTATCATAGATAGATTTTTAGATTAATAAATTGAAATTCAATACTTTAATTTACTGAAAATCTATCTTTTTTACTAGAAAAAAATGCCTAAATTTTAATCGAACTCAGGTTTTTAGTAAAGAATCCTATTTATGATTTGAGTTTACTGTAAATTCAATTTGTAGATGATATAAACAACACCTACAAGGTTAAAAAAAACCTTGCAGGAGAGCAATATTAAAAACTAAAGATTGCTGTTTTCTAAAGATGATACATCAAAAAAAAATAATTGTTGCACCATTAAATTGGGGTTTGGGTCATGCTTCACGATGTGTGCCAATTATTAATGCATTATTAGAAAATAATTTTACCCCAATAATTGCTTCAGATGGTGCCGCTTTAGAGTTTTTACAACAAGAATTTCCAACGTTAGCCACATTAAAATTATCTTCTTATAAAATTAAATACGGTAAAAATTTAAAGAAGAATTTATTTTTTCAGCTTCCAAGAATTTTTAGAGGAATACAAAAAGAAAAAAAAATAATTCAGCTTTATGTTGATGAAAATCCTGATGTTGTTGGTATTATTTCTGATAATCGTTTTGGAGTAAACAATAAAAAGGTTACTTCTGTATATATTACCCATCAAATTAATATTTTGTCTGGTTTTGTTACTTTTCTTACAAGTAAAATTCATCAAAAAATAATTAACAAGTTTGATGAATGTTGGATTCCAGATACCTCGAATTCAGAATTTTCAGGAAAATTATCAATTTCTAAAAAAAATCTCAATCAGCAATTTATTGGAGTTTTAAGCCGATTTAAAAAACAGGAAACTCAAAAAAACATCGATGTTTTGGTTTTGCTTTCTGGTCCAGAGCCCAACAGAACTTATTTAGAAGAAAAATTAATTTCTGCATTTAAAAACGATAAAAGAAACGTAGTTTTTGTTTTAGGAAAAGTAGCCAAAAATCAAAAAAAATGGACAAAGAACAATTGTACTTTTTATAATTATGCGCTTTCAAAAGAACTTCAAGAATTTATAAATTCTAGCGAAATCGTGGTTTGTAGGTCTGGTTATTCTTCGATTATAGATTTGGCAGTTTTAGAAAAAAAAGTGTTTTTTATTCCGACTAAAAACCAACCCGAACAAGAGTATTTGGCAAAATATTTAGAAGCACAAAAAAAAGCGCCTTATTGTGAAGAGCATCTATTTACAGTAAAAAAACTAGTTGAAATAGAAGATTATAGCGGATTAAAGGCAGTAGAAACAAAATTAAATTCGAACTTATTTTGCCTTTTCCATCGTAAAAGAAAACTCTGATCCTTCACCATAAGTACTTTTTAAAAAGATGGTTTGGTTGTGGGCTTCTATAATATGCTTTACGATCGATAAACCTAAGCCAGAACCTCCTTGTTCACGAGATCTACTTTGATCTACTCTGTAAAAACGTTCGAATAAACGAGACAAGTGTTTTTGTTTAATTCCTTCGCCATTATCTGCAACTCTAACGATAAATTTACTTTGGTTATAGCTATCGATAGCAATAACAGTAGTTCCATTTGGTTTGCCGTATTTTATAGAGTTTACCACCAAGTTAATTAATACTTGCTCTATTTTTTCTATATCTGCTCTTACAAAAACAGGAAATTCGTAAACACGATCAAATTTTAGCGTAATATTTCTCTTTTTGGCTTTCATTTCGAATAAATCGAATACATTTTGTATCAATTCTAAAATATTAAAAACCTCGAAATTTATTTTTAAGCCATCGGTTTCTAGTTTGGCAATCATGTCTAAATCTTTGGTTACAGCAACCAATCTTTCGACACCTTTGTTGGCTCTTTCTAAATATTTTTTTCTTATTTCTTTGTCATTTCCTGCGCCTTCTAAAAGTGTTAAAATATAGCCTTGTACCGTAAAAAGTGGGGTTTTTAATTCGTGAGCAACGTTGCCTAAGAAGTCTCTTCGAAAAGAATCTCTTTCTGTTAAGTTTTTAATTTCCATTCGCTTGCCCTCTACAAATTTTTGCATTCTTTTAGAAAGCTTGTCTATATCTGTGGTTACAGAATCTCTTCGTAAATCTTTTACGTCTAAGATAGAAACATCTTCGTAAATTTTCTTTAAACGTCTGTAAATAAAGTGTTCTGCTCTAAATTGAATGATAAAAAAAGAAATTATAAAAAGCACAACAATAGAAATTATTATGGCTCCTATTCCTAAATGCTTAACAATAGCAAAGTAAGAAATTGTAGCAATAATTACAGAAAGCAATGTTAAATATGCTGCAGACCAAAGTGCGTAAGAGTAAGTTCTTTTAAATTTCATTCGAAGAAGTTTATTTATCTGCCCCTTCTAAAACAAATTTATAGCCAACGCCTTTTACAGTTTTAAAATGATTGTCGCCAATTTTTTCGCGAAGTTTTCTAATATGAACATCTATTGTTCTACCACCTACTACAACTTCATTTCCCCAAACCGTATCTAAAATTACTTCTCGTTTAAAAACCTTTCCTGGCTTAGAAGTTAACAAAGAAAAAAGCTCGAATTCTTTTCTTGGCAACGAAATTTTAGTACCTGCTTTGTAAACCACATATTCTTCTCTATCTATAACAATATCGCCAATTTTAAAAGTTTCTTCGCTTTCTTTTTCGGTTTTAAGTCTTCTAAGTAAAGATTTTACTTTGCTAACCAATACTTTGGGTTTAATTGGCTTGGTAATGTAATCGTCTGCACCAGCCTCAAAACCAGCAACTTGCGAATAATCTTCTCCTCTTGCTGTTAAAAAAGAAATTAGCACATTTTCTAAAGAACTAATTTTTCTAATTTTTTCACAGGCCTCAATACCATCCATTTCTGGCATCATTATATCTAACAAAATCAAATGAGGAGTGTTTTTTTTGGCCGATTTTATGGCTTCTTGGCCGTTATTTGCTGTAAAAACTTGGTAACCTTCGTTTCTAAGGTTATAACCAACTATTTCTATGATATCTGGTTCGTCATCTACCAATAAAATTTTAATATCGCTATTATTCATACCTTAAAGTTAAAAATCAATTAAACTCAAAAGTAGCTATAATTATTAAACTATAAACATTCTTAACATACATTTAATCTAAAAATGCTTACAGATAACGTTGTCTTAACCAACAAAACTGCTTGAAAATTGTAAATTAGTTAGTATCTGATAATTAGGTTATTAATAATTTAATAACAAAATAATTCTTGTAAAATCGTATATTTGCTCTTCTAAATTATCTAAACTTTTACATATGAAAAAAAAATACTTACTCGCTTTTATTTTAACACTTTACTTTGGTCTTTTGTCTTTTGGCCAAGGAAAAGAAACTTTCGATAACTCTAATGCAACAGGTAGTTACACAGACAATAGTTTTGTTGGAGAAAATTCGATTACTTGGACTTATGTAGCGTCTAGAAATGCAAATAACGACCTTAATAAATCAGGAATATCTTTACCTGCCTTAATGCTAAGAAGGTCTTCTGATAGTAAAATAACCTCTAGCACCATTTCTGGTGGAATAGGAAATTTTTCTGTTAAACTATACAAAGGTTTTACTGGAGCTGGAAACAGACAAGTAGAACTTTTTGTTAATGGCGTTTCTAAAGGAACATCTACTCCTTTCGATGATTTCGAAGAACATGTATTTACAGTTACTGGAATAAATATAACAGGAGATGTTATTATTGAAATAAAAAATACAACTTCAAAACAAGTTATTATTGACGATATCACTTGGACAGCTCCAAGTTCTGACCCAACAATTTTAGTTGGAAACGCAGTTACAGGTTTAAATTATTTCGAAGGAAATGGTCCATCCACAGAAAAAGGTTTTACTGTTGAAGGCGCTAATTTAACTGCAGACATAACAATAACAGCTCCAACAAATTTCGAAGTTTCTACAACTTCTGGAAGCGGTTTTGCACCTACAGCAACTTTAACTCAAAATTCTGGTACTGTGGCATCAACAAACATTTATGTACGTTTAAAAGCAGGCTTAGCTGTTGATACATATTCTGGAGAAGTAACCGTTTCTTCTACAGGAGCTCCAGATAAAACTGTTGCTTTATCTGGAGAAATAAGTCCTGCAGATCCTCAATTTTCGTTTAGAGCATTTTTAAACGACTTTAATACTATAATTAGTACAGGAAATCCTTCTGAAGAACAAACTTTTACAGTAGAAGGGCTGTTTTTAACAAACGATCTTATTGTTGCAGCACCTGCAAATTACGAAGTATCTCTTACAACAGGAACTGGATTTAGTGCAGCAGTAAATATTGCACCCGTTTCTGGAAGTATAGCAGAAACAAATGTATATGTTCGTTTAAAATCTGGTTTATCTGCTGGAAAATATACAGGTAATATTACACTTTCTTCTACAGGAGTTGCAGACCAAACAATTGCTGTAAGCGGTAATGCTTTCGGAGAAGTTACAAAAAGTATGATAATTACAGGAGTTTACGACGGTCCGTTATCTGGAGGAACTCCCAAAGGAGTAGAACTATACGTTTTTAAAGACATTGCCGATTTAAGTTTATTTGGTGTGAGTTCTGTAAGTAATGGAGCTGGTTCTACTGCTGGAAATGTTGAATTTTCTTTTCCTGCTGGAGCTGTAACTGCCGGAACTTTTATTTATGTAGCTACAGAAGATGCAAACTTTAATACATTTTTTGGAATGATGCCTACTTATACAACAGGTTCTGTTGCTATTAATGGTGATGATGCCATAGAATTATATGAAAATGGACAAATAATTGATGTCTTCGGAGATGTAAATACAGATGGTTCTGGAGAAGCCTGGGACTATTTAGATGGCTGGGCGTATAGAAATGCAAATTCGCAACCAGGAGGTACAGCTTTTACACCATCTGAATGGACTTTTAGTGGAACAAATGTTTTTGATGGAAAAGCAAAAAATAGCGATGCAGATTCTCCATTTCCATTAGCTACCTATACTGGAACGCTACTTATTAAAAATAATAGAATAGAAGGCTTTAAAGCATACCCAAACCCAATTACAAGTAACCAGTTTACAATTACTTCTAGCAATTCAAGTAAAAAAGAAGTTGCTATTTTTAATGTTTTAGGTAAAAATGTACTATCATCTAGCTTTACAGGAACAAAATCTACTTTAAATGTTTCTTCAATTAGCTCGGGAATTTATATTTTAAAAGTTACTGAAGAAGGTAAAACAGCCACTAAAAAATTAGTAATTAGATAGTTTTCTATTTTTTTTGTTGATACAAAGAAGAAGCTGTCTCGAAAGTATTAAAATTTGTCATTTCGACTGCAATGGAGAAATCTTATTTATTGAATTTCAATATTTTAGATTTTTATACTTTGCTAAAAATAACAGTTAAATTTACTTTTGTGACAGCCTCTTTCTTTTTTCTGTATCTTTAGAGTAGAAAAAAACAAGAAAAATGAACTTGAAAATTAAATTGAATAACATCTTATTTTTAGATATAGAAACTGTGCCACAAGAAGAGTACTGGAGTTCTGTATCGAAAGAAATGCAAAAGCTTTTCGAGAAGAAAACACAATACCAAAGAAAAGAAGAGTTTACAGCAGCAGCATTTTATGAAAGAGCAGGTATTTGGGCAGAATTCGGAAAGATAATTTGTATTTCTGCAGGTTACTTTGTAGAGGTCGAAAAAAGAAACCAATTAAGAATTACCTCGTTTTTTGGTAATGATGAATATAAAATTTTGGTAGATTTTAAGAACCTATTAAACAAGCATTTTTCGAAACCTTCGAATGTTTTATGCGCACACAATGGAAAAGAGTTCGACTTTCCTTTTATTGCTAGAAGAATGATTGTACACCAAATAGAACTGCCTCAAAAACTAAACTTATTTGGAAAAAAACCGTGGGAAGTACCACATTTAGACACTTTAGAACTGTGGAAATTTGGCGATTATAAACATTATACTTCTTTAAAACTGCTTACTTCTATTTTAGGAATTTCTTCGCCAAAAGACGATATCGATGGTAGCGAAGTTGCAAATGTTTATTACAAAGAAAAAAACATCGAACGAATTGTAAAGTATTGCGAAAAAGACACCATTGCTGTAGCCCAGGTTTTATTGCGTTTTAACAACGAAAATTTACTCGAAGAAAAAGATATTGTTAGTGTAAATTAACGGCCTTTTTAATTCCCTAGAGGTAGAAAACATTCTGCTGGAAAAATCTTCGTTCTAGAAAATCTCTACGAAATTTCGGGTTATATTTAATTTACGAAGATTAATATCATTTATTATTTTTATATCGAACTCGGGTTTGTAGTGAGAAAAAATTATCATTTTTTTTTTACGGTAAATTTAAATCGTAAAGGTCTTAAAAAATAACGGTATTATTCCTATTCAAACGAGTCTAGTATTTGAAACTCATCTGCATATTTTTTTCTTCCTTCTTCAAACCATTCGAAAATTTTATCAGATAGGTAAACATCATTTTCATATAACGATGTATAAGTATCGTAAGAAAGACCTTCTAAAATAGCAAGTATAAAGTACCTAACTCCAACATTATCGTTAGGGTTACTTTTAAATAAGTTTCTAAAAATGTCTAAAGCTGTTTTTGTATTTCCAGATTGCCAAAGTGTTAATCCTTTTTTAAGTATAACTCTAATAATATGCCTGTTTTCTAACCAACCCCATTCTAAAAAATCAGGAAAATTCCCTTGTTCGTCTAAAATTCTACTCAAAGCAAGTTTATAACCAGAATCTAATATCTTATTTGCTTCTTTTACTTGCCTTTTATACAAAAGTAAATCATAAACTTTTGTATAAGGTTCAAAGAAATAAGGGTCTTTGTTTATTAAAGATTTCATTTTAGATAAGAGCTTCGCATCCGAAATATCTGAATCTAATATTTCATAATATTCAGCCGTTACAGAATGGTCTTCATCTATATATTCAAACATTTCTTTCATAAGTTAAAATACTAATAATTTAGCAAATTGCAAGTGCCTAAAAAAATTTTTCGATATAACATTTTATTCTAAAAAGAGGCTTTCATCAATTCGCGGTTCATTCTGGCAATGTTTTCTAAAGAAATTCCTTTAGGGCATTCTACTTCACAAGCACCTGTATTTGTACAGTTTCCAAAACCTTCTAAATCCATTTGTGCAACCATGTTTCGAACTCTGTCTGCTGATTCTACTTGACCTTGTGGTAATAAAGCGTATTGAGATACTTTTGCACCTACAAATAACATGGCAGAGCTGTTTTTACACGTTGCAACACAAGCTCCACAACCAATACAAGTGGCAGCATCCATTGCTGTATCTGCTGCATGTTTAGAAATAGGAATTGAGTTTGCATCTTGCGTGTTTCCTGATGTATTTACAGAAATATAACCTCCTGCATGTTGTATTCTATCGAAAGAACTTCTATCTACTACTAAATCTTTTAATACTGGAAAGGCAGCTGCTCTAAATGGTTCTATGGTAATTGTATCGCCATCTTTAAACATTCTCATGTGTAATTGACAGGTAGTTACCCCTCTGTCTGGTCCATGGGCTTCACCGTTTATGTACATAGAACACATGCCGCAAATTCCTTCTCTACAATCGTGATCGAAAGCAACTGGTTCTTCACCAGAATTTACTAACTGTTCATTTAAAACATCCATCATTTCTAAAAAAGACATGTGTTCTGAAATTTCAGTTACTTTATAATCGACCATTTGACCTTTTGAACTTGCGTCTTTTTGTCTCCAAATTTTAAGTGTAAGATTCATAATTTATTTATTTTAAATTATTTCTGTGTATGCATTTTGTTTTATGACAAAATTTTCAACACTACCTATTTTTTTAATTAAATCTTTATATTCTTTAGTTTGTTTAGTTTGTTTAGCAACTTTCGGTTTCGAAAATCGAGTAACGATTAATCTTGCTTTTTTATCGATATTACTAAAACATTTTTCAGTTTCATTAACAGTTGCAAGTAGCTGTTTTATTCCTCCAATAGCATCAGATCCTTTTAATTCAATATAAAAAATTGACGTCTCTGTTTTTAGACCAAAATCGCATTTAGTATCGTTTTGTCTTCCTTTGTAAACACAGTTCTCAAAATCTATAATTGAATAATTAGAGGTTGATTTATTGTGAATTAAATATTTACTTTTTCCACCTTCTTTATCTATTAATGTTTTTTTAGAATGATTTACAGATACTTTACAACTTTCTATAAGATTACATATCATCATTATTCTTGAACCTCTTTTTCTAAAGTCATATCAATTTGTAATAGTTTATCAAAATCACTATTAACAGTTTCAGAAACACTGTCTAAATCATCTAAATTAATTAAACATTCTTTTACATTTACTAAATCTTTCGCTTTCCCATTATTTAAATAAAATACAGAAATATTACTTACATCTATCCAAAATTCTTTTGGAATAATAGCATTTACTTCTTTTTGAAACATTCCTTTTTCTGATGTGCCAATTTTATAAGCATATATTAAATTATTTAATGTGGTTAAAATATATGGGCTATGAGTTGGTAAAACAAACTGATTATTAAAATTATTAACAGATTCTGTAAAAAATTCTATTATTTTTTTTTGTGTTTTTGGGAATAAATTAAGCTCAGGTTCTTCAATAACAAAAGTTCTTCCTTTATTAACTTTTAAATCATTATTAAATTTAACAGCTAAAAAAACATGTACTGTTGATTGGAAACCACTTGCTCCTTGATGCAAATAATAAAAATTATCTTGACCTTCTTTCTTAACTTTGCTTAATCCGTTTTCATTTCTTAAAACAATGTCAAGAGGTTTAATGTTTACATCGATATTATAACCTCTAACAATTCTATTTATTTTTGCTAACTCATCTAAAATTGCATCTGCTAACAGAGAATCTTTACCTACAGATATTGATTGAAACCCTCTCTCTACAGGAACAAATAAAGGGTTATTCATTACCTTTTTTACATTTAATCTAAAAAAATTTTCATTAGGATACCAATTAATTAAATCTACTAAATCTGTATCTTTTTCGACATTGCTATAAGTTTCTTTCTTTAGATCGAATAACTGAAAGATTAATTCTTTAAAAAGTTTAGAATTAGGTTTAATTCTTGTTTGAGGTTTATAATATTCTTTTCTATAGTCATCCTCAAAGGCCAAATTTTCGTATTCGGTAATTAATTCATTTTTAAATTCAAAGTCATAATGTTTATTTTGATAAAAAAAATAAGAATTTTTATTCAAATAATTTTCAATACCCCAATCTTTTAATCCATCAAGAAATTGATTATTTCTTGTAAACTTTATGGTTTGAGTTTCATTATCTGAAAAATTAACAATATAAGAAAAATACCTACACATGCTTAAAACCTTGGCAATCGTACTTTTACCAGTTGCTTGTTCTCCAATAAGCACCGTAATTTTACCTAGATCTAAATTAACAGATTTAATAGGTCCAAAGTTTTTTATGATGAGTTTTTCTTTCACTAATTATTTATACGAACGTTGTTTTAATTCGATGTCGTTAAACTCTAATGCTTCTTTGTGTAAAACTGCGTCTGCAGGTTCTCCTTTATATTCCCAAGCAGCAACAAAGGCGAAATTTTCATCATCTCGTTTTGCCTCTCCTTTTTGTGGGCCATCTAATTCTGCAGATTCTTCTCTAAAATGGCCTCCACAAGATTCTTCTCTCATTAAAGCGTCTTTTGCGAACAGTTCTCCTAATTCTAAGAAATCTGCCACACGTCCTGCTTTTTCTAATTCAGGGTTCATTTCATTTGCAGTGCCTGGAACAGAAACTTCTTTCCAAAACTCTTCGCGAATTGCCTTAATTTCTGCCATGGCTTCTTTTAAACCAGTTGCATTTCGAGACATTCCTACTTTGTTCCACATTACCTTTCCTAATTTCTTATGAAAATAGTCCACAGATTTTGTTCCTTTATTATTTATAAAGAAATGTATTCTTTCTTTTACTTCTTTTTCTGCGGCTTCAAATTCTGGAGTTTCTGTAGATATTTTTCCTGTACGTATATCATCAGATAAATAATCTCCAATGGTGTAAGGTAATACGAAATAACCGTCTGCCAAACCTTGCATTAATGCAGATGCACCTAGTCTATTTGCTCCATGGTCAGAGAAATTTGCTTCTCCAATACAGTAACATCCAGGAATGGTGGTCATTAAATTATAATCTACCCAAACACCACCCATTGTATAGTGTACTGCAGGATAAATCATCATTGGAGTTTTATATGGATTTTGATCTACAATTTTCTCGTACATCTGAAATAAGTTTCCATATTTCGCTTCCACAATTTTTTGACCTAACTCGTATATTTTTGCATCAGATGGGTTTTCTATATTGTGAATTTTCGCCTGCTCTTTTCCATAACGAGTAATTGCCGATTTAAAATCTAAATACACAGCTTCTCCTGTTGCATTTACACCAAAACCAGCGTCACAACGCTCTTTTGCTGCTCTAGAGGCAACATCTCTTGGCACTAAGTTACCAAACGCAGGGTATCTTCTTTCTAAATAATAATCTCTTTCTTCTTCAGATAAATCTGTAGGTTTTTTACGACCTTCTCTAATTGCGACTACGTCTTCTATGTTCTTTGGCACCCAAATTCGTCCGTCGTTTCTTAAAGATTCCGACATTAACGTTAATTTAGATTGATAATCTCCAGAACGTGGAATACAAGTTGGGTGAATTTGCGTGTAACAAGGGTTTGCAAAATAGGCGCCTTTTTTGTGAATTTTCCAACTCGCAGTTACATTAGAACCCATTGCGTTTGTAGATAAGAAATATACATTTCCATAACCTCCAGAAGCAATTACAACTGCATGTGCAGAGTGTCTTTCGATTTCTCCTGTAATTAGGTTTCTTGTAATAATTCCTCTTGCTTTTCCATCTACAATAACAACATCTAACATTTCGTGACGGTTAAACATTTCAATCTTTCCACGAGCAATTTGCCTATTCATTGCAGAATAAGCTCCTAACAACAATTGCTGCCCTGTTTGCCCCTTCGCGTAAAAAGTTCTAGAAACTAAAACACCACCAAAAGAACGATTGTCTAACAAACCACCATAATCTCGGGCAAAAGGTACTCCTTGTGCCACACATTGGTCGATAATGTTTGCAGAAACCTCTGCCAATCTATAAACGTTTGCTTCACGAGAACGATAATCTCCACCTTTTACAGTGTCGTAAAACAATCTGTAAGTAGAGTCTCCATCTCCTTGATAGTTTTTTGCAGCATTAATTCCTCCTTGTGCAGCAATTGAATGCGCTCTTCTTGGAGAATCTTGGTATGCAAATGCTTTTACATTGTAGCCCAACTCTGCTAATGTCGCAGAAGCAGAACCGCCTGCTAAACCTGTACCCACTACAATAACGTCTATATTACGTTTGTTGGCAGGATTTACCAAATTTATATGATTTTTATAGTCTGTCCATTTATCTTTAATTGGACCCTTTGGTACTTTTGAATCTAAAGCCATAATTATATAAGATTAATGGTTTAAGTAATGATAAAGTGCAATAAAAATAAATCCTGCTGGAACTATAATTGAATATGCTTTACCAAATGTTTGTAAGTTTTTTTTGCGAATTGTTGAAGCTCCCATAGATTGAAAAGCAGAAGCAAAACCGTGTGCCAGATGAAAGCCTAAAAAGACAAATGCAAGCACATAGGCTCCTACTCTTAATGGATCTGCGAATTTATGAACCAATTCTTCATAGTATCTAAAACCATCTACACCAGCCATGGTTCCAGACCAATCTCCTTGAATGAATTTTGTGTTGATTTCTGGAAACCAAAAATCGATAAAGTGTAAAATAATAAAAAGTAAAATAGTAATTCCGCTAAAAATCATGTTTCTACTGAACCAACTCGAATTTGCAGCACCGTTGTTTTTAGCATAAGAAACGGTTCTTGCTTTGTTGTTTTTAATTTCTAAAATAAAACCCATTACAAAATGAAAAACAACTGCAAAAATTAAAACCGGCTGTAATGCAAATTGAACTACAGGGTTTGTTCCCATAAAATGAGATACTTCGTTAAAAGTATCTGGACTAAAAACCGATAAAATATTAATTGTTAAATGCTGAAGTAAGAAGAACATTAAAAAAAATGCAGAAAGCGCCATTGCTACTTTTCTTCCAATTGAAGATTTAAAAAATCCGCCCATTGTATTTATTAGTTAAAATTGTTACTACAAAAATACGGCGAAACAACTACCGAAACAAAGAAATTACAACGTTTTCGTTTGTATTTAGAATTGTTTTAAATTAGTGAAGCTTTATTTTTAAAAGTTGCAAAGTAATACATTAAAAATTGCAAGCTAAACTCATCTCGCCGAAAAGCGGAATCTCAACATTCACAATTCATTAGATGATTCATAAAGATTTAAAAAATTAATGATTTTTAATTAAGAATCGTAATACATGTAAAACAACTTCTTACAACGTTTTATTTATGCAGATTGAATGTTACCAGCTTCTTCTACAGGCACACAACCATTATAAAACCCTGGAGTTGGGTTGTAAGTTAAAATTTCTTTACCAACTTCTTCTGAGGTATAATATCCAAAAAGGGTATAATGTCTAACAAACATTAAATAACTATAGATAAAACACGTTTCTTTATTTTCATTTGAAACTTGGTTGCTTTCTAGTAATTTAAAAATTTGTACTTGCCTGTTCGAAGAAATTTTAAAGTAGGTATTTAACAGGGTTAAAAAATTACTTTTTGTTCCTTCGGAAATTTCCTTTGTAAAGGTTTTTTCAAACGATTTTTTAAATAAAATAGCTCCTTTATTAAATTTTTCTTGCGCTGCTTTGGTTGCCACCTTTTCTAAAACCAAATCTATAAATTGTGGTACTTTAACATCTAAAGCTCCCATGGTTTTAGAGGCTGGTAATATAAGGTCTGCTAAATGTGAGACTACAAAAACCCCTTCTTCAGTTAAAAACTGAGGAGCCCACTGTACAGTTCGATCGGTTTTACAAGAACTAAGTAACTGCAAAAGTACAGGTGCAGCAACAACGCCTCCTAAACCAAAAGTTAGTATTTTAAGCGATTCTCTTCTTTTCATGTAGTTAAAATTTATTTTCTTTTAATTGTTGAACTGCGTGATGTGCTGCTCTAGCAGTTAATGCCATGTAAGTTAAAGATGGGTTTTGGTATGGAGAAGAAGTCATACAAGCGCCATCGGTTACATAAACATTGGGTACAGCATGTATTTGGTTGTTTTTGTTAAGTACCGATGTTTTGGGGTCATGCCCCATTCTTGCAGTGCCCATTTCGTGAATTGCATTTCCTGGAAAACAAGGGTTGTCATATCCTTCAACATTTTTAAACCCAGCAGCTTTCATCATATTTATTGCTTCTTGCTGAATGTCTTTTCGCATCTCTTTTTCATTTTCTTTAAACTCACAATCAAAAGTTACGGTTGGTAAGCCCCATTCGTTTAATTTCTCGTAATTTAAAGTCATTTTATTTTCATGATAAGGCAAACATTCTCCAAAAGCAGTCATTCCAATTTTCCACGGACCCGGTTTAAATAACTCTTCTTTTAGGTCCTCACCAAAACTCATCTCTTTAATGGCTCTGCTCCATTTTGTTCTACTTGCACTGCCTTGAAAACCATAACCACGCAGGTATTTTTGCTTGGTTTTTGCATCTCCTAAATTTCGAAATCTAGGAATATGGAAACTTGCAGGTCTTTTTCCTGTATAATATTTATCATCAAAACCTTCTACTAAAGCTGTTGCCCCGACTTGAAAATGATGATCCATTAAATTATGACCTAGTTCTCCAGAGTCATTACCCAATCCGTTTGGAAACCTTTTTGAAGTTGAATTTAATAGAATTGCAGCACTAGCTACAGTAGAGGCGCAACAAAAAATAATTTTTGCAGAAAACTGAATTTTTTCGTGTGTAATTGCATCAATTACTTCAACTCCAGTGGCTAATTTTTTTGCATCGTCATAAATAATTTTACTTACAATAGAATTGGGTCTTAGCGTCATATTACCACTTCTATCTGCTGCTGGTAATGTGGTTGAATTACTACTAAAATAAGCTCCATAAGGGCAACCTCTTATGCAACGATTTCTATGCAAACATTTGCCTCTACCTTCGTAAATTTTGTCTCCAGTTATGTTTGCAAATCTTCCAATGGTTAAATGCCTATTTGTATAATTTTCGTGAAGTTTGTTTCTAAATTCAGTTTCTACACAATTTAATTCCATAGGTGGTGTAAAAATACCATCTGGTAGTTGTGGTAGATTTAATTTTTCTGCACTTACACCAATATAGGCTTCTACTTTATCGTACCAAGGTGCTATGTCTTTATATCTAATTGGCCAATCTACTGCAATACCTTCTTTTTTATTGGCTTCAAAATCTAAATCGCTTAAACGTAAAACTTGCCTTCCCCACATTATAGACCTTCCGCCTACATGATAACCACGTAGCCAATCGAATCTTTTTTTCTCGTTATATGGATGTTTAAGGTCGTTTACAAACCAATGTCTAGAAGCTTCATGTGTTGTATAACCAGAACGAGCTTGTTTTTCTTGTGTTTTAGGTTGGTTTGAAGCTGTTAACCCACGATTCTCAAAATCCCAAGTATCCATATTCATTGTTGGGTAATCTTCTACATGTTTAACCATTCTGCCCCTTTCTAAAACCAAAATTTTTAAACCTTGTTCACTTAATTCTTTGGCAGCCCAACCACCAGAAACTCCTGTACCAATAACAATAGCATCGTAAATTTCTTCGTTATTTTTTTTGCTCATTCCAAAAAATAAAATTTAATGTTACTTATTTTTAGACAAATCTTTAATTCTTATATTTCTAAACTTCAACTCAGACCCATGACCAAGAAAAGCAATATGCCCTTTATTTCTTTTTAATCCTGGATGATTTTTATTGTCTAGTGTTCCATTTTTAGAAGCTTCTTGCCAGTTTCCGTCTATAATAACTGTACCATTTAAAATAATTTTAACGTGATTTCCTTTTACGATTACCTCTTGAGAATTCCATTCTCCAACTGGTTTTAAAAACCCTCTTTTTGCTGCAATTACACCATATACAGAGCCATGATATTGGTAGGGTTTTAAATTTGCGTAAATGGAGGCTGTATTGTCTAAAATTTGTAATTCTTTACCAACATAAGCTGCGTCGCCTTCTAAAGGGGTGTGTATTCCTAAACCATTATTTGCTCCAGGAGTAAGCTTAAATTCGAACCTGAAATTAAAGTCTGAATATTCGTTCGCTGTGTATAAGTTCCCATGACCCCCATTTTCTGGACGCACAACTAACTCGTTATTTTCGACTAAATAATCTTTTTTGTTTCCAATCCAATGATCTAAATCTCTACCGTTAAAAAGAGAGGTAAATCCTTCTTTTCTTTCTTCTGCAGATAAAGAATCGTCTCCAGAAGAAATTTCTCTAACATATATATTTCTAAACCCTAAATCTTCTCCATGTGCTTGTAATTCTATAGCTTCTTTTGTAAAGATTGGTAATTTTCTATCCCAATAATTCTCGAGAATTACATTATCTGTTACCAAAATACCATTTAAGTGAACTGTTACACGTTCGCCAACCATTTTAATTCGAAAGGTATTCCAATCGTTTATTGGATTGTCTGCAACCACTAAAGGGGTGCTTCTATTTTTTTGATTATTATATAAACCACCACTTCCTACTTGTGCACCAACATTGGTTCTTGCAATATCCCAAATTTGTACTTGTGGTGTTCCTCTTAAATAAATTCCACTATCGCCACCATTGGTAATTTTCCAATCTACCAACATTTCGAAATCTCCATAATCTTTTATGGTACAAATATTATTATAACCTTCTCCTTTAAAACCGATAATGCCGTCTTTTACAAACCAATCTTTAAGCATTTGTTTGTTTGCTTTTTCTTGTGCCTCTGCGAGTTGCTTTTTAGTCATTTTTGCTCTTGCAATTGGGTTTTTAACCAATCCTTCCCAACCAGACAAATCTTTACCATTAAAAATAGATTCAAAGCCTTTTACGTTTGGCATTTTTTCTAAAAATTCTTTTACATCAATTTTTATATATTGGCTGTCGGGTCCTGTAATATTATTCATGCTCTTTGATACAATTTCTCGGACAATTTTTCCGCTTAAAGCATTGTTTTTTCCTGGGGTTGGCAACGCAATTTTAATGGCTGCATTAGAGGCTGTAGCTCTTAAGTTTTTATCTTCTAAATACTTAGAAACGAATATTAAAGACAAAAATGTTTTAATTGAGCTAGCACTATTTATAACTTTTTTTTGTTCCTCTATATTTTTACTAAAAGGCATTATTTTTTTAACTAATAATAGCTTTTGGTCTGCTGTATTCTTAGAATTCATTACTTGAGATAGATACATATCAAATGCTTCTGAATGCAGTTCTGTATTATTACTTGCGGCTTCAAATAAATACGGAATTGCATCTTTATTTCTCCACTTAGATAAGGCTGTTAAAGCATTCGTTCTTTCTTTTAAATGGTTAGATTTTAAAGAAGATGTTACCAAATTTAATGCTTCTTTATTGTTTAACATTGGTAAAATTGGTAGTAACTTTTCTTTTTTTGAAACTTTTTTATAAGCTGTAAGAACAGCTTCAGATAAGTCTTTTTTAGATTCGTCTAACACAACTGTAATAGCACTTTGTAGGTTAGAAATGTATTGTGGATTATCTGTACTATTTAATAAATTTATAAATTGTGATAAATGATTTGGTGTAGCAATTTCTGGCAACGCTTTATAGACTGCTTCTTCTACTTTTTCATTTTTATTTTCTAACAAAGAAAGAATTGTATCGAATTTTGAAGTGGCATTTCTGGCTGCCAATACTTCTACAAGTACAACTTTTCCTTGGGTATTTGTTTTTGCTAAATTGTTCGCAATTGTATCGATTTCGTTTTTTGAAGTTAAACGAAGTAAACTGCCTTTTATGGCTGAAATTTCTGCGGGTGTTTTCGCTTTTAACAAACCATCAAATAAAATAGGGAAAGCGCTATTTTTAGGTTGAAAAGCCAAAGCTTTTATACCAGCTATTCTAACAGCTTCTTGTTTGCTTTTTATTGCAGGAAGAATAAATAATGAAATTACTTCTTTTTCATTTCTCTTCTGAACCATTCCTAATAACTGTATTTTTCCTTTTGGAACGGCTTTCTTAAAACTTTTTGCCCATTTCGAAAGGTTATTAGAGGTTAAATTCTCTGATGCAATTGCAACAACGGCTCCTCTATAAACATCATTTTTATGCTTAAATTCTTTTAACAACCTTTTTAATACTTTATCTTCTGTTTGATGATTTAAAAGATGCAACCCTGCTGTTCTAAAATGTAACTGTGCATTAGAAGTACAATTTTTTAGCAATACTTTACCTATTTCTTCTTTAATTTTAGCATTGTTTTGTTGCATACCAAAATGTATAAGAGATAAAACAGCTTCTGTATTTTCTTCTTTAAAATCTACTTTTTTAGCCTCGTTATACAGCGTTTGATAGGAGTTTGAATCTGCAATATTGGCCAACGCTTTTAACACATGCCTGCGTGTTTCTATTGATTTTGAACTGTTTAAACTTTCTATTGTAGCCACAGCAGGCTTGTATTTTAAAACGCCCAAAGCATTGATATAAGCAACTTGTTGCTGCCCTTTACTTTCTTTTAAAGCTGCTAAAATTGCTTGTGCGGCTTCTTCGGATTTAATATTTGTTAAAACAGCCAAAGCTGGTTTGTAAAACGCACTCTCGTATAAATAGTTTTTTAAATCTTTAATACTAGTATTGGTCGCGCAATATTGTAAACGTTCTATTAAAAATGTTTTTACTTCGTTAGACTTGGTTTTATGAATAGCAGCAATTAATGCTTCTTCGACAGTTTTTCTATTACTATTTTTGTTTTTTCCAACATACATCGTTAAACTATTAATCGTAAAACGTGCACTGGTATCGTCTCCAGTACCTAATGGTACTAACATGTCGCAAATTTTAAGAATGCCTTCTTTGTTTAAACTTAAAACATCTTCCATTAATTTATTAATGTTCTGACTATTTTTGGCTGGCATTTGTGCCAAAATATCTGCAACTTTAGTATCTAAAGTTCTGTTAATTTGAGAGTAACCAGAAGTTACAGTGCAGAAAAGTAATAAGATTGTTATAATTGTACTGTATGTATTTTTCATCTGTATTGGTGTTGTTGTTAGTATTCCCAAGAAGTTCTTTCGGCTTGGTTAATTAATCTATTTGCTGCTTCATCATTAATAAATTCTTGTTTTATAGGATCGAAATCTAAATTTCTACCCAACCTTAACGCTGCTAAGCCCATATTTACAATGGTTGCAGATCGATGGCCATTTTCTTCGTTTAAAGCAAATTTTTGTCGAGTTTTTACTGAATGTGAAAATACGCTAATTTGTTCTTCAGGATCTGGAAGGCTATTGATTAAACCTTCGATGTTTGGAATGGTAGATTTAAACCCGTTAAAAATCTTTCCATTTGGTCCTTCTATATATGCTGCATTCTTATCTTTATTTTCGCCATCTAAAATAATTTGGCAACCATCTGCATAGGTAAAGATAATTTTACGCCAAGTACCAATTGCATCGTAATGTTGTTGTGGTGCATCTATTTCTACTTTTATAGGACTGGTATTGTCTTTGCCTAGAAAATATTGAACAGGGTCTATATAATGTTGCCCCATATCTCCTAAACCACCACCATCATAATCCCAATAACCTCTAAAAGTAGCGTGAGTTCTGTGTGGATGATATGGTTTTTCGGGTGCAGGTCCTAACCACATATTGTAATCGAAATGAGCTGGAACTTCTTGAGGTTTTAAATTTTCTTTACCAACCCAATAAAATTTCCAATTAAAGCCAGTGACACCACTTATTGTTACTTTTAATGGCCAGCCTAAAGCACCACTATCAACTACTTTTTTTAATTTCTTTACAGGGGTTCCCATTCCGTAAAAATTATCTTTAAATCGAAACCAAGTATTTAATCGAAACATTTTTCCGTGTACTTTCATTGCTTCTACCACTCGTTTTCCTTCTCCAATTGTTCTTGTCATTGGTTTTTCGCACCAAACATCTTTTCCTGCTTCTGCTGCCATTACCGACATAATTCCATGCCAATGAGGAGGTGTTGCAATATGTACAATATCTATATCTGGTCTTGCGAGTACTTCTCTAAAATCTCGATAACCTTTTACATCTGAGCCTACTTTTTTAAGTGTATTGGATAAGTGTTTACCATCTACATCGCAAATAGCTAATAATTTTGTGCCTTCGTAATTTAAATGTTGCTGTCCCATACCACCAACTCCAATTACTGCTTTGGTAAGTTGGTCGCTTGGAGCTAAAAATTTTGTACCCCCCATTACATGTCTTGGAATAATTGATATTCCTGCTGTTATTGCTAAAGACTTTTTAACAAAACTTCTTCTACTGTTTATTTTATTGCTCATATATACTTTTTTACGGTTCGATTTGACATCAAAAATAAGCCCCTGTAGGTAAAAAGAAGGGTAATAAATGGGGTAACAAAAATTAAAAATTCATTTTTTTTAATAAAATGGTTTTATTTTGACTTAAAAAAAGTTCGAAAACCAAAATTCTGTATTTAGATTCCCATTTTCAAGGGAATGAGAATTTTAACAGAAACCTCGAGGATTTCTTTTCGATAAAAAACGTTTTATCTTCTTTGTGTAGTGTAAAAATGTTACGATATGCTCTTTTCGAAAGTAATAGGGTAATTTTCTTTGTAAATATTTTTATAGAGTTTAGAGAAATTATCGTACAAAAGATGCGCTAAACTTAATTTTCCTTGATGAATGAGTATTTTAAGCTTTAATTGCAATGCTTTTTCATTTAAATCGTCATAAAAATGTATAATTTCAATAGTTTCTAAAAGAATATCCGAATGTTTTTCAATCGATAAAGAATCTACGTAATGAAAGCATTCTTTTGTAATTTTATAACTAAATTTTTCTATATATGGGTCCAACCATGTTGCACTGGTATTGGTAAATAATTTACCTCTTTTTAAAAGTTTTAATAAAATGGGTAATTTCTCTTCTAGAAGCGATGCGTTGTATTGTTGGTTGGCAAATAATTCTATATAACTATTTGCCAAAATATAATCGCAGTAACAATTGTCGCTTATTTCTAAAAACCAGTGTTTGTCTATAAAAAGCAGGTTTATTTCAGAACAAGTAGAAAGGAGCGCTCTTAATTTCTGAATATTGGTTCCTCTTGTGTTTTTTGCACTTCTGGTATCCATTCCAGGCCATAAAATTTCTGTTAATTTTTTTGTTGTAATTCCAGTGCCATTTTTAACGCTTTCTAAAAAAACAATTAAGAAGAGTTGTTTTAATTTGGGTGATAGTTTTGGAGCTATATCTACATTTTCTTTGTTTACAACTTGTAAAGACCCAAAACAACAAAATTTTTCTTTATAAGTTTCAACTGGCAAAACAACGGGAGGTCGTATATTTTTTGTAGTTTTTAATGCAGATTTTCTTTTATTTCTCTTTAATAAATAAAAGGTAAAAAAACTTATCAATACTAAAATGCCCGCCCATAAATAATAACTTAAATTGTAATTCGTATTCTTTACACTTTTTTGTTTGTATAATAAAAAAATTTCTGAACTATTTAGTTCTCTTTCCCAAATATTAATAGGCCCTAAATAACCAATAAAAAACTCTTCCCATAAATTATTACCAATATATAAGTTGTGGTTAGATGTGGTATAGTTTGAAATAAGCGAAACAGTGTCTGTAATTTTACCATTAATATAAAAATACAACGCATTGTGTACTTCTGAATAAACAAGTGAAACATGGGTCCATTTATCAATAGGAATTGGTGAAGAAAAAGAGATGTAATCTTTAATGCCTGCCATTGTAAAAGTTAAATATCCTCTATGAACTTTTAATACAAAATGCTCTCCTTTTCCTAAAATACTATTTGCGACACCAAGTTCTGTGGGTTTTATCCAAGCAGTAATTGTAAAACTAGTTTTTAGGGCTCTTCTACTTTCTATACCAGCATCTATATAGGCTCTTTTATTAAAAAAACCAACTTTTCCAAGCACAGAATCATTTACAATTTCTACTTGTTTAGAAATTATATTATTGTTGTTTTTTCGAATGCGATTTAAAACTTTTTTTTCAAACTCAAAAGAGTCTGTCAATCCAAAAGTAAGGTCTAAAGGAAAACCGATAAACTCTTTTGAGTTTGCAATATTTTTTACATTTGCGTAAATAATGTCTGGCGAAAAATAATACCCAGCTTTGTATGGAATTAAAATTGGACTTTTACCGAAAAAGTGAAGTGGAAAACTAAAATATCCGTTTGCTTTTCTGTTTGGAAAATTTTTAAATAATACATTTTTAAGTAATTTTTCTTTTGTTTTTACAACGCCAAAAATTTTTTCTGTTGAATTTAAAAAAGAAACAAGTTTAGAGGTTTTTGCAACTGAATTTGAATCGGCATAAATAAAATTTGGAAGTTTACCAGACCTTTCCCAGACACGAAATACAATACTATCTGTAACTTTTTTATTATTAATAAAGTTAATGCTGCTAAGTTTTTCTAATTCTTTAAAAAGAGGTTTCTTATTATCTATTACATTTTTATTTTGCAAATTAAGAAATTCTATTTGAGAAGGATTTATTTGAAGAATTCTAGGGTATTTTTCTAATAAATTACTTAAATCGCTATTGGTAATAAGGGTTAATTTTTTTTTACGTTTTAAGATGTATTTTATCAAAATTAAATCGCTTTGGCCAGCATATTCAATTGCAAAATCTTGTTTAGAGGCCAATAATGTATCTATAGAAGCTTTGTTTATGTCTTTAACTTTAAATAATAGTTGAGACTGCAATCTAAAAAATTGTTTTTCTTCTTTTGAAAGTGTTTTATAAGATTGCGCATAACTACTTGTAAATGTAAGCAGTATAAAAAATATTTGTAAACCTATTTTTTTCAAAAAGAATGCATTGAGCTCGTTTAAACAAATATACAGAAACTTTTCTAAGGAACTTTTTGGTTCGAAAAAATTAAACACTTCTCGTTTTTCCAT
The DNA here is from genome assembly GCF_017498485.1 of Polaribacter batillariae. Classification (NCBI taxonomy): domain Bacteria; kingdom Pseudomonadati; phylum Bacteroidota; class Flavobacteriia; order Flavobacteriales; family Flavobacteriaceae; genus Polaribacter; species Polaribacter batillariae. The sequence continues at coordinate 2,015,388 of NZ_CP071795.1, forward strand.
TTTCCTTTTAAACTTTCTTTCGGGATTATTTTTCCGTCACAGGTTAAAAAATTTCCATTTTTATCTTTTTTGATGATTTTCATTTTTCCTTGATGAATTGCGTTTACAATTCTAAAAATCAGTCCTTTTTTTGAAACTTTGCTATTTTTGGTAATTAATTTTAAGCCTTCTTCGTTATTATACAAATCCATTTTCGATGAAATCTCGTCAGGTACCACTCCATCTTCTAATTTCATTTTTTTATAGGTAATGTAATTGTCTCTTTCGTGTGCTTTTCCTAAAGATCTTGCCGAAGATTTTCCTAATTCTTGTCGCAAACGCGCCATCCAGTAGGCGTGCCTAAAAGCATCTACTTGTCCGCCAGCAGGATCTCCATCTAACAAATTTGTTTTTCGAATAGAATCTGCAACTCTGTTAGTTTCCATAGAAATTCTTAACGATTTTTTTGCTTTAAAAGGATGAAATAAAACCCATGTTTTTATGGGACCAGATAATTTAAAAAAACTTTTAAGATCAGATTGTGCATTTGTAGCAATTACAAATGCGAAGAATATTATTGGAAGCCGTTTTTTCATTTATCAAAGTATTTTTATTTTTATTTCCATTTTGCAATTAATGCAACCAATCCTTTCTGGATTCCTTCATAATAATTTCCAGTTTTAAATTCTGGAATAATTATTTGGTCGATAATTGTTTTGCAGATTTTATCTGTCAGTATTTTTTCAGTTCCATTTCCAGTTGAAATTCTTATTCTTCTAAGTTTTTTACTAAAAACTATGGTTAGTCCATTATCTTTATTTTTTTGTCCTACTCCCCAGTAATTAGATAAATCGATCGCATATTTATCAAAATCTTTATATTTTCCAGTGGAACTAATCGAAACAATTGCAATTTGATTTGTCGTTTTTCTTTCGTAATCTCGAATTATTTTTGTTAAATTTTCTATTTCATCAACCTTAAAAATAAACTCAAAATCATTTACTTCTTTTCTCTTTTCTGGAAAATCATTTTTTCCAAAAGCATAAGGTCTAATAATATCTTTTGGAAAATTGGAACTTGGTTTTTGTTCACTTTTAGCTGTCTTACAGTTTGACAAATTAAAAGCCAAAAAAAACAAAATAAACAGTTTTGCTAAAGTTTTCATTTTTAAGCTTCTCTTAAAATTTTCTCCATTTTTCTGCCTTTTGCCAACTCATCAATTAATTTATCTAAATAACGAGTCTTTTGGGTTAGTAGATTGTCTATTTCTTCTATTCTATAACCACAAATAACCCCTTTTATTAAATGAGCATTTGGGTTTAAATTGGCTCTCTCGAAAAATGTTTTAAAAGTAACTTTTTCATCGATAAGTTCTTGTATTTTTTTCTCATTAAAACCAGTTAACCACTCTATCACTTCGTACAATTCTTCTATTGTTCTTCCTTTCTTTTCTATTTTTGTTACATAGTGTGGCCAAACAGAAAAAAATTTCATTTCTGCAACTCTTTTGTTGTGTTCTGGTGTAGTTTTCATAATTACGGATTAATTGTTTTCAGCATATTTTTTAAAATTATTTAAAATTGCTTGCCAACCCGATTTTTGCATTTCAATTGGGTTTGTATTTTCTGCTTCAAATATTGTTTTTACTACTGTTTAATGGGGTTCTGCTGTAAAAAAAGCATCTACTTTTCTGCCATCTTCTAATGAATACGAAATTTGTTCGTATTCTATAACTTCATCATAAGTTCCTCTTAAATCGAAACTCATTTTTCCGTCTTTAGATGCCATCGTAAAAGAGAATTCACCTCCTTTTTTCAAATTATTTTCAGCATTTGGGCAATGCCAATCATCAGAAGCAAAATTCCAATTTGTAATGTGTTTTGGTTGTGTCCAAAATTCCCATACTTTTGGGGTCGATTTATCTACTTTGGCTTCTATTTTTACTTTTTTTGTTTCCATAACGTCTTCATTTCTATAAACCTCAAAGGGTTTGAATTTCTTTAGGAGGTAAATTCTAATTGCTATTTTATTTCAAATTCACTTTCTGCTTCACCAATTTTTACAGTATATTTTCCTTTTGGTAAATAAAAAACCCCGTTTTTACCTGCTTTTAAATTCGCTTTTTTATGTGCTTTTTCATACGTTCTTTTTCCTTTTTTAGAAAAAGAAACATCGAATTTTGCTTCGTTATAACCTCTATCTGCATCCACAGAAACCGAGTTTACTTTTGTTTCGCCATTAAAAACATCAATCGTTACTTTTTTGGCTGAATTTGAGTAAAATGGAATTGTAATTTCGGGTAAATAAGCAGCTCTCCATTGGCTCCAAGAACGCCCCCAATTTTCACTTTTTCTGAGATTGTTAATCGCGAAAATATGGTTCGGTTTCCTTAAAATCCCTTCATTTATTAACTGTAAATTAGCAACATTGGTTTTGTATAAACTTCGGCCATGAGTTGCCACAACTAAGTCTTTTGCTGTTGGCTGGATGACCAAATCGTGTACAGCTACATTTGGTAAATTATGGCTAAATGCTTCCCACGAATTTCCTTGATTAAAAGAAATGTATAAGCCATTATCTGTTCCTACATACAAGATATTTTCATTTTCTGGGTCTTCTTTTATTACATTTACGGATGATGTAGGTATGTTACTACTGATGTTTTTCCACGTTTGTCCATAATCATTAGACATGTAAACATAGGGTGTAAAATCGTCGAATCTATAACCATTTAAAGTGGCATATACACGTTCTTTTTTATGTGTAGAAGCAATAACTCTAGAAACCCATAAATTTTGTGGTAAATTATTAGAAATTCGTGTCCAATTGCCTCCTCCGTTTTTGGTTACGTTTATATATCCGTCATCTGAACCTACATAAATTAAACCAAACTGAAACGGACTTTCTGAAATAGAGGTTAACGTTCCATAAGCAACATTTCCTTTTTTTCCTCCCGTGGTTAAATCGCCAGAAATGGTTTCCCAATCGTCTCCTTGGTTTAAAGACCTGTGCAATTTATTTCCTCCTAAATAGATAATATCTTGGTTGTGTTTCGATAAATGAATTGGAGTTTGCCAATTAAAACGATAAGGAGTTTCACCTAAAGTATGTTTTGGTTGAATGTATGTATTTTTACCTCTTTCTCTATTTATTCTGAAATAATTTCCAAACTGATAACCCGTATATACAATATTTGCATCTCTATTATCTACCTGAACCTGCATGCCATCTCCACCCATAATAGATTCATATGGATTTTGACCACTTTGTTGCCAACTTTTGTTAATTCTTGCATTATGGTCTGCTACCCAAACTCCATTGTCTTGCAAACCTCCATATACTTTGTAGTTTTTTTGATTGTCTGCAAAAACCGAATAAAACTGCCCAACTGCAGGATCGTTTAGTTTCATCCAATTTTCTCCATCGTCGTAAGAAAGGTTTAAACCACCATCATTTCCATTTAATAAATGACCCGATTTTTTTGGATTTACCCACAATGCTTGATGATCTGAATGTACATTTTCTCTACTAATAGAGGTGAACGTTTTTCCACCGTCTTTCGATTTTATAATTGGAACTCCTAACACATAAATTCCGTTTTCGTCTTGTAAATCTACCCTAATTTCACCAAAATAATATCCATAAGAACTATACACGCCGTCTAAATAATTATCGTGTGTTTTTTTCCATGATTTACCACCATTAGTCGTTTTAAAAACCTCTGCACCTACAACTTGTGTATCGAACATTACAGCGTTTGCATCTTCTAAATAACTTGCTAAATCTACAGGTTTTACAGTACCAACACGCACCATTTGTTTTACGTTTTGTGCTCTGTATTTTTCTTGAAATCCGTTATTTTTTAAATAGGTATTTAACTTTTTATCTGATAATTTTAAGAAATCATTAGCAGACATGGTTTTAAAATCTTCTTTTGTTAAAATATCTGAAGACTTTTTATTTTTTTCTTTTGGTCTTCGAAACTGACTATCATGCAAAGCATACACCGTATTTTCATTAAAAACCGCCAAACCAATTCTACCCACTCCATCTCCTGTTGGAAAACCAGAATTGTCTGCAATTTTTGTCCAAGAACTTCCTGCATTTGTACTTTTATAAATGGCAGAATGGTTTCCATCTCCATCGAAATTCCACGCTTTGCGTTCTCTTTCCCAAGAGGCTGCATACATAATGTTAAAATTTTCTGGTGCAACTGCGACATCTATAATTCCTGTATTTTGATTTATAAAAAGTGTTTTTTTCCATGTTTTTCCACCATCTGTGGTTTTAAAAATTCCTCTTTCTTCGTTTGGCGAATATAAATGCCCAATAACGCCCACTACAACTTCATCTGCATTATTTGGGTTGATAAGAATTCTACTGATGTGATGAGAATCTGTTAAACCAACATTCGTCCACGTTTTGCCTTTGTCTGTAGATTTTAACATTCCAATTCCTGCATAAGAAGAACGAGAAGAGTTTTTTTCTCCTGTTCCTACCCAAATTGTACCACTTTTCCAATCTACAGCAATATCTCCAATATTTTGTGTGGGAGAATTGTCTAGAATTGGCGTAAAAGAGGTTCCGTTATTGTTGGTGTGCCACAAACCACCAGAAGCATAACCTACATAAAATTCTGTTGGCTTTTTTGGATTTACAGCAACATCTGCAACACGTCCACTCATTACTGTGGGACCAATATTGGTAAATTCTATATTTTTTACTAAAGAAGCATTCATCATTTTCGATTTTTGCTCTAAAGATTGTTGAATTTGAGTTGAATTTGTAGGTGTTTGTGCAAATAAAGTTGCTGAAAAACAAATTAAAAGCAATTGAAAAAAGGATTTCATAAAAAGTAAAATTTGGTTTAAATTGATGAAATTACTACTTGTAAAACGAATATCAAAAAAATTAACAGGTTTTAAGTTTTTATACTAAATATTTACCAACCTTACATACTTTTCAAAAAGGTTAATAAACAACCCATTTTGCGTTAGGGATTGTAGCAAATGTTTGAGCTCTTTTGTTTGCCTTTTTGGGCAAATAAAAAGCGAGTGCGAAAAGCCCGTTAAAACGCCCAAAAGAAGGAAAAACATCTTCAACTTAAAACAACGTATCTTTGCCAAAGAAATGGCTACATAAAGCACATTTTGTAACTACAATTTATGACATTTAAAGACTTAGGTTTGTCTGCATCATTGGTAAAAGCAGTTGAAGAGAAAGGATACACCCAACCATCACCTATACAAGAAAAAGCAATTCCGCATATTTTAGAAGGCAAAGATATTTTAGCTTCTGCACAAACAGGAACAGGAAAAACAGCAGGTTTTACCTTGCCTGTTTTACAATATTTAGCAGAAACAAAACATCCTAAATACAGACCGTTAAGAGCTTTGGTTTTAACACCAACAAGAGAATTAGCGGCACAGGTTTACGATAATGTAAGAGAATACAGTAAATATGTAAATATAAAATCTGCTGTAGTTTTTGGTGGTGTAAAAGCCAAACCACAAATTGCAACATTAAAAAACGGTGTAGATATTTTAGTAGCCACACCAGGTAGATTACTAGATTTACACGACCAAAAAGCCGTTTCTTTTAAACGAGTTGATGTGTTAATCTTAGATGAAGCAGACAGAATGTTAGACATGGGTTTTGTTAGAGACATTAACAAAATTATTAGTTTTATGCCAGAAAAGCGTCAGAATTTACTGTTTTCTGCCACATTTTCTAACGATATTAAAAAACTAGCCGCTGGTATTTTAAAAAACCCGGTTTCTGTGGAAACTGCTCCGCAAAACTCAACAGCTAAAAAAGTAACACACAAGGTTTATAAAGTTGATAAAAAGCAAAAAACTGCGTTAGCTATTAAGCTGATAAAAGATAACAATTGGAGTCAGGTTTTGGTGTTTACAAGAACAAAACACGGTGCTAATAAATTAACTGAGAAATTTATTAAAGCAGGAATTTCTGCAGCCGCCATTCACGGAAATAAAAGTCAAGGTGCAAGAACGAAAGCGCTGCGAAATTTTAAAGACAATTCTATTAAAATTTTAGTAGCCACAGATATTGCTGCTCGTGGTTTAGATATTCCTTTATTGCCTCATGTAATTAATTTTGAATTGCCAAATGTACCAGAAGATTATGTACATAGAATTGGTAGAACAGGAAGAGCTGGTGCTGCTGGAGAAGCAATTTCTTTTGTTTGTAGTGAAGAAACCGAGTACCAAAAAGAAATTGAAAAAATATTAAATGAGAAATTAAATTCGTTGGTTTTAGAAGGTTTTGAACCTACAGATACTGCCCCACCCAAAAGAGCTGCAACTCAAAGCAAAGGTTCTTTTGGTAAAAAGAAAAAGCAACAGTTTTCTAATGGAGGTGCTAATAAAAAAACAGATCCTAAAACAAGTGCAGCACGAAAAAGAAAACCACATTTTAAAGGCAATAAACCTGCAAGTTCTGTTCGTGGAAGAACTGGCGCTCCTAAAAAGAAGCGTTATTAATTTTTTAACTAGGTAGAAAGATAAAAAGCATAGCCAATCTTTTGTGGAAAATTTTTTCTCACATAGTTTGTCACGCTGGTAGCCTCTCACACATTTCTTTCTCAGGCTTGCTTAAGACGCTTCCAGCGTAACAAATTAATGTGTTATTCTATTCTTATTTTATGTTGGTGTTTAGATTTCTTACCTTTGAGTTCTAAATATTATTCAACATGAAATACAATCCTATAGACTCACAATTATTTATCAAAAACCGTAAAAACTTCGCTTCGCAAATGAAGCAAAATAGTATTGCTGTTTTTAATTCTAATGACATTTACCCAATAAGTGCAGACAGCACAATGCCTTTTGAACAACACAGAGACATCTTCTATTTATCTGGCGTCGATCAAGAAGAAAGTGTTTTAATGTTGTTTCCAGATTGCCCAAATGAAAATTTAAGAGAGGTTTTATTTGTTAGAGAAACCAACGACCATATTGCAGTTTGGGAAGGAGAAAAACTAACCAAAGAAGCTGCTTTTAAAACAAGTGGCATTAAAACGGTTTATTGGTTGCAAGATTTGGAAAAAATCTTGTTTGAAATGGCTACCTATGCAGATACTTTTTATATTAATACCAACGAACACTATAGGGCTTCTGTGACAACAGAAACCCGCGAAGATCGTTTTACAAAATGGTTATTGGCAAAATATCCTGCGCATTCTGTGGCGAAAAGTAATCCTATTTTACAACGTTTGCGTGCTGTAAAAGACCCTATTGAATTAGATTTAATGCAACATGCTTGTAATATTACCGAAAAAGGGTTTCGTAGAATTTTAAATTTTATAAAACCAGGTGTTTGGGAGTATGAAATTGAAGCAGAATTGTTGCACGAATTTGTGAGAAATAGATCTAAAGGATTTGCATACACACCAATTATAGCTTCTGGAAATAACGCGAATGTTTTGCATTATATCGAAAATAATCAAGCGTGTAAAGCTGGCGATTTAATTTTGTTTGATGTTGCAGCAGAATATGCCAATTATAAGAGTGATTTAAGTAGAACAGTACCCGTTTCTGGTCGTTTTTCTGACAGACAAAAAGCAGTATATAATGCAGTAAACCATGTGAAAAAAGAAGCTACCAAATTATTAGTTCCTGGAACTTTATGGAAAGAATATCATGTTGAAGTGGGTGATATTATGACTGCTGAGTTATTAAAATTAGGTTTATTAGACAAAGCGGATGTGCAAAATGAAGACAAAAATTGGCCTGCTTATAAGAAATATTTTATGCATGGTACGAGTCATCATATTGGTTTAGATACGCATGATTATGGCCTTTTACACGAGCCTATGCAAGCAAATAATGTGTTTACTGTAGAACCTGGAATTTATATTCCTGATGAAGGTTTTGGAATTCGCTTAGAAGACGATGTAGTGATTCAAGAAAAAGGAGCACCTTTTAATTTAATGAGAAATATTCCTATTGAAGCAGATGAAATCGAAGAGATTATGAACTCGTAAAAATCTTCGAAAACATTAAAAAAACCAGAGCATTATAATTAAATGTTCTGGTTTTTTATTTTAATTGTAAATTTTTTTTATTGCTTATTTTCTATAGCCAAACCTGCTAAAGAGAATAAAAGCGCAATATGAATCATAATATTCATCCAATTTCCTGAAGGAATGTGCACTAAAACCAAAGCCATTAACATAATAAATGCTAAAAAAGCATATGCTTCGAAAAGCCGTTTATTAATTAGTAACAATATACCAGCAGCTAATTCTAATGCAGCCAAAATTGCACCTAGAATATAAGTTCCAGTATCTCCTAAAAAAGCAAGACCGCTACTTTTAAGAAAATCTGCCATATTTTGAAGTCCTACGCCTCCTAAAAAGCCTTCAATAAATTTTTCTAAACCTCCCCAAACAAATAAAAGTCCGAAGCCAATACGTATTAATAAATTTCCAATTTTCATGATATTAAATTTTAAATGGTTAATAATTATTTCTATTTACATTGCAAAGATGCAACCTATACAAGGTTTAAAAATTGGATAAAAGTTCCTTATGCTTGTAAAATCTTTATTAAGAGGAAAATTATGTAATAATATTCTTTTTACATTTAAGAGTTTATAAATACAACTAACTTTATAATTTTATTAAAAACTTCTTCCTGGAAATTCAGCAAAAAACGTTTCAAAACAACCTCTATCTGACACTGTTACAAAACATTGTTTTTTATCTTTTCCACCAAAGGCAATATTGGTTACATTTTTACCTTTTAATTCAATTTCTCTCAACATTTTTCCTTCTGGAGAAAGCATTACCACAGTACCTTTTCCGTATCTACAAACGTATAGGTTTCCTTGGGTATCACATCGCATTCCATCCATACCAAAATCAGTAAATTTCTTGAATAGTTTCTTATTTGTTACTGTTCCATCTGAATTGATATCGTACACCCAAATATTGCGTTGTACAGACTCGTTTACATATAATTTTTTTCCATCTGGGCTTACCTCGACACCATTGGTTGTACCCATATCTTTTTCCAATAAAGTAATTTTTTCGTCTTTTATCAACCATAAATTACCCGAATTTTTAGACCAGTTTGGGTCGCTTGCATATAAATTTACGTTGGGGGCAATCGCTAAATCGTTTGGTTGATTCATTGTAGCATCTGACGCAAAAATGCGAACACTTTTTTCGCCTTTTCTTACTTGTAAAATATGATGATTTACATAATCTGCAATAAACATATTGTCGTTTTTATCAAAACGAATTCCATTACCAATACTATTGTTTGGAAGTTGTATAAATAACGATGTATTTCCGTTTTTATCGACTTTACCAATAGTTCCTTCTTTTTGAAAATTAACTGCATATAAATTGCCTTGGCTATCTACAGCTGGGCCTTCAATACCTTTTGTAAAAAGAAATTCTTTTGTAAAATCGATACTTTTATTGCTTAATTTTTCTTCTTTACAAGAATAAAAAATTCCTACAAGTAGCAGTGGTAGTGCTTTTAGAAAGGTCTTCTTTAACATTTTTATTTTTTATGGTTTATTACTATTTTTTTTAAACTAGATACAATTACCAATTCTGTATCTGCAATTGGTTTTTTTAGCTCGTCTATCAATTTTAAAGCTTTTTTATAATTATTTGTTGATATTTCATTCGAAATTAACCCCGTTTTTAAAATTGAAGATAGCAAAGCTAAATTCTTTGAAAGAGGTTCTAAAACAATTGTTTTTGGATTGTTATTTATTTTTTGAAAATCTGTATGATTATCTATCCACATATTAAAAAAGGCAACCAATTTTGTTTGATTTTTGTTCGATTTGTTTGCTAAATAACGATCGACAGCTTTGTTAAAAAGTTTTGCATCTGGAGCATCTGGAGTACATGCATCTGCAAATAACGTAAAAGGAGAAAATGTTTTGTATTCTGTACCGCCTTTATTTCTTGAGTAAATTTTTAGAGGTTCGCAGATATCTGTAAGTACTTTTAAAGCAGTAATGTCTTGGTAATTGCTTATGTTTCTTAAAATAACATCTTTATTTTTAATATGTGTAATTCCTAATTTTTCTAATTGAAAATTAATAACTTTTAATCTTTTATGCATGTTATCTACATCTGTAACCTCTTTACTAGACCAAAACCTTTCAGCTATTGCTGCCGTTCTTGGCCAAATTCGAGAATCTATGGTTAAGGGTGTAACCAACTCACTCCACATGGTTGCTTCTGCTCCTAAAATTCGTTTGCGTTCTTCTTTTGTTAAAACTGCATTTCCTATTGGATCTACAGTGTAATGTTTTTCTACAGACTGTACTCTATCTATATAATAACCATTAGAAAGTACAGTCTGATACCCTTTTTTTGCGGCTTTTATTAAAGTACTTTGCTGCAAACCTTCTTGTTTTCCTCTCCAAGAATGAATTACGGCTGTTTTTGGGGTAGATGGAGTTAAAATCTCGTCCCAGCCCATTAATTTTTTGCCTAATTTATTTAATATTTTCTCTAGCCTAATGTTAAAGTATGTTTGTAAATCGTGATTCGTTTTTAGGTTGTGTTTTTGTTTAAATTTTTGAATTTCTAGATTCTCATTCCAATGTTTTCCTTCGTTTTCATCTCCTCCTATATGAAAATATTCATCAGGAAATAATGGTGCCATCTCTTTAAACAAAGTTTCTAAAAAAAGATAGGTAACTTCTTTGGTTGGGTTTAAAGTTGGGTCGAAAACACCTGAAAAACGTTCTACATGATACTTATAACCTTCTTTGCTTCCTAGTGCTGGGTATGCTGTTAAAATGGCAGATGCGTGCCCAGGAACATCAAACTCTGGAACAACTCTTATTCCTAAATCTGATGCATATTTTACAACGTCTTTTATTTGTTCTTGTGTATAAAATAACCCATCTGCTGCAACTTCTTGTAGCTTTGGAAATATTTTAGATTCTACTCTAAAACCCTGATCGTCTGTTAAATGCCAATGGAAAACATTTAATTTTACGGAAGCCATAGCATCTAAATTTCGTTTAATAACAGCAATTGGCTGAAAGTGACGTGCAACATCTATCATTAATCCTCGCCAAACAAATCTTGGGGAGTCTGTTATAGAAACTCCTTTAAAATAATAACCTTTTTTATTAAAATGAACCAATTGTAAGAGTGTTTCTAAGGCTCTTATTGCACCCACGTCTGTTTTTGCATGGATGTTAATTTTATTTTTAGTTGTAGTTAACGAATAAGACTCATCGCTTTCTGTGGTTAAGTTAGAAATTGTATCGAAATTAATTTCTATGGATGCATTTTTATTTTTTGTAGGAAACCCTTCGTCTATAAAAATACCTGTTCTATTGGCTAGTCTTCTTAAAAATTGTACGGAAGCTTTGTTTACTCTTTTTTTTACATCTTTTCCATTGATATAAATCGTAAGTTTTTCATCAATTTTAAAAGAAGTATTATTTGAGCTAATTTCTTGTGGCCAAGGCATTAAATGATATGTGTCTGATAGCTTATTCTGTGAAAAAGAGGAATAATTTAAAAGGTAAAGAAATATAATTGCAATAATTTTTTTCATAAATTATTTAAGTTTTGGGTATTTTTTTACTTCAATTTTTTTTGACAAAAACAAGAATTTTCCTAAAAAAACAACCGGAAAACAAAGAAATTTCCCGGTTGAATTCATTCAATTCTAAATATAATTTTGTTACACAAGTATTTTCGCTAAGTTATTTAGCAAACCACAATTTAGTTCCTTGATTGTCTGCCCCTTGTGTAGCAATAGCATTTGTATAATTAGGGTTCGATTGTGCACCACTACCATAACGCATGCGTTGGGGATATTTACCATTTAAGGTTCCTAATTCGAATATTGCAGGTTCTGAAACTCCGTCTGCTAATTCTTTTGGATATCCGTAGTCTCTTACTACAGCCCAAGCTTCAAACCCATCTGTATAACTTGCTAACCAACGTTGAGTCGCAATTTTTTCTAATTTTTCTTCTAAAGTTCCAGTAGAAATATCTGCTGCATCTTCATTCATCACATAAGTATCTACTTGACCACTAGATACCTCCCAAAGCTTCATTGCTTCTCTAATACCAGATTCAAATAAATCTTGTGCATTTCCATTTCCAATACCTCTAACAGCTGCTTCTGCTTTTAGAAAATATGCTTCTGCACTTGACATAATTATTTCTGAATATACTGGAACTCCTTTTCCTGTTGCTTGGATAATAATGCTACTTGGTTTGCTAAACATATCGTATTTAACCATTGGCTTTATTAAATCATTTAATCTTGTGGGTTGCCCAATATATTGGTTTGCATCTACTACTAAGGTAGTTTTATCGCCCACAATTGTTTTTGTGTATGTAGCATTTGCATCATCTAAAGTGTTAATAATAAAATCTAATTGCTCTTGATAATCTGGATTTGCAGCCGATTTTTCAAAAACAAACTCTCCACCAGGAGCAGGAGCTGCATAAATAGCCAATCTTGGGTCGTTATTATCTTTTAACGTATTAATTAAAGTTGCACCCATTGTCCAATCTGATCCTGCACCAAAATTATTCCAAACATCTCCATAAGCCGCACTTCCAAATTGACCGATTTTAGTATCCTTCTCCATAATAACACTTACTTCTAATAAAGGACTACCTAAAGCTTCGTTTATTGTTTTAGTTGCAAAGTTTTCACCTGTTGCTCCAAGAGCACGCATACCAATTCTTAATTTAAGTGTATTGGCTAATTTTTTCCATTTCTGTAAATCACCACCACAATAAAGATCATTATCTCCTAAGTCTTCTACTAAACCTCCTGTACTTGTTTCTGAACCAATTATAGCCATTGCTTCATCTAAATCTGCAATAATACCAGTATAAATCTCTTTCTGAGTATCATATTTTGGTGTTAAATTACCTTCTACACCAGCTTCACTATAAGGTATCATTCCAAAAGTATCTGTATACATTTGGTAATATAAAGACTTAATAATAAGCCCTGTAGCATACATTCTTTCATTTTCGAAATTCCCGCCAACTTTTGTTAAATCTAAGAAGTTTTTAACCTTCCCAAAATAGTTGGAAAACCAATCCCAAGAAGCATCTGTATATCCTGCATTATAAGTGTAACTTAATCCATCACTCCACCACGATTGGTCGTGACCAAAAGTAAAATGCCCCGCATAACGGTCTGCATGAATTAAATGTGCTCTCCAGTACTCAAATCTTCCAGGTGCATATAATTGATATTGTGTTTCTGTAATAAAAAATTTGGCACTCAATTCATCTGATTCAAAACCATTTTGTTTTGTGTTTATTTCGTCAAAATCTCCTGTACAAGAAACCGTTATAAGAAATAAAGCGCTATATAGAATTATTTTTACTGTTCTCATTTTATATGCTTTTAAAATTTAATATTTAAACTAAGTCCAAAACTACTTGTTGTAGGTAGGTTATAATACAATACACCTTGTGCAAAGTTACTGGTAGAATAACTACTTTCAGGATCAAAGTTTTTACTATCTCTAAAGAAAAAGAATAAATTTCTTCCCGTTAAACTTACAGATGCAGCATTTATAAATGTATTCTCTAATGTTTTAGATGATAACCTATAAGTGGCACTTACTTCTCTTAGTCTAGCATTTGTTTGGTCATATACATATTCTGATGCGATGCCAGATACTGCTCCCCAATATTCTTGAGCTGTAATATTTGTTGTGTTTTGTATTAAAGTACCATTATTGTCGGTAACACCATCTAGAGTTACGCCTCCTTCTCTATATTTTAAAGATCTTGTAGAAGCACCACTGTTATCTAAAGCTGCGTCTGTTGCAGAATATATTTGCCCGCCAATTCTAAAATCTACTAAGAAATTTAAACTAAAGTTCTTGTAATTAAATGTATTTGTAATACCCCCAGTAAAATCTGGTTGATAATTTCCTAATTTAACTCTTTCTGAAGTTGCTTGTGGACGCCCAGTAGCAGTTAATAAAAGTTTACCATCATCTGTTCTTAACCAGTCTGTTCCATAAATATCTCCAAAACCTTCACCAACTTGTGCTCTTACATCAACTACACCATTATTACTAGTTGTAAATTGGAAAAAATCTTGTCCATCAATTAAGCTTACTAGTTTATTTTTATTTCCTGCCATGTTTGCAGAAATAGTCCAGTCGAAATTATCCGTTCTAATTGGAGTTCCACCAACCATAAATTCGAAACCTTTGTTTGTAATTTCACCAACGTTTTCTCTAAAGAATCTAAAACCTGTTGCAGGATCTACTGGAACATTAAATATTAAATCTTTCGAGTTTATAGAATAATAAGTAAAATCTGCAAAAAGTCTATTTTGTAATGCTTTTATTTCAAAACCAACTTCTGTTGAAGTTACATCTTCTGGCTTTAAGCTTTTACTAAACTTAGTTGTTGGACCTGCAACAGTTACGTTACCTAAATATCCATTGGAAGCAACATCAAATAAATTTACAATTTGATGCGCGTCTGTATCATTACCAACTTTTGCATAACTAAAACGTAACTTAGTAAAGTTTACTTTTTCAGATTCGATATTAAACATTTTGTTTAAAAGTAAGCTTAAACTTGCAGAATTGTAAAAGTAAGATCTATTTTCTGCAGCTAAAGCAGAAGACCAATCATTTCTTCCTGTTACATCTAAATACGCCATTCCTTTGTATGATAAAGAAGCAGAACCGTATAAAGAGTGTACTTTCTTTTCAACTAATTCCGATTGTGTTACTCTTAATCTTTCTGGATTGGTATTTGTTATGTATTGTTTCCCAGGAATTTTAAACTCTTCTCCATAAATTGTAGAAACTTTAGAAGTTGCATGTAGCGCATTTCCTCCAAAATTTGCAGTTATACTAAAATCGTCATTAATATCTTTATTGTACATTAATAAGAAATCGTAATTAGTTTCAGAAGTATCATAAGTATTATAACCTAAAGTACCTAATGGTTTAAAATGATGCCCAGTTGCTTCATATCTTTCTGTTTGTTGATCTATTACATCTGTTCCAACTCTTACAAACGCTTTAAAATTAGTGTTAAATTCGTATTGTGCTTTTGCAAAACCTGTAAACCTCTTTCTTGTATCTTCATTATTATCTTGGTTTAAAATCCAATACGGGTTTCCACCGCTATTTGTCGGAGCAATTACACCATAGCCTTGTGATAAATCTTGGTAGTTTTTAAGATCATTAATGTTTATATTTCTTCTTAAACCATATAAATATGCCATAATACCTTCTGTACCCTGCCTTGCACGGTTTTTAGCATTTTGTAAAAAATAAGTAACCTTAGCGTCTAAGGTAAACTTATCTGTAATTTTAGAAAATCCTCTCAAATTAAAATTATTTCTATCTACTGAAGAGTTTGGTAGAATTTCATTTATTCTAGAGTTTGAATACGAAAAACGTAGAGAAGAATTTTCTGTGCTTTTACTAATTGCTATTGTGTTTACAATATTAGAACCTGTTCTAAAAAAGTTTTTTACATTATTTGGTTGTGCTGTATATGCTCTATTTTCTCCAGTGTAATATAATTGTTGAGAACCATCGAATTTTGGTCCCCAAGAACCAGATCCTTTAAGCTGGTTTAAATCTGCTGCAAAAGCGCCATTAACTCCACCTCCATATTCGTTTTGATATTCTGGTAATAATAAAGGGTTTTGCATAGAGATGTTCGAAGTAAAAGAAATTCCTAACCCTTTTCCAGTACCTCCTTTTTTAGTAGTAATAAGAATTACACCATTACTTGCCCTTGAACCATATAATGCAGCAGCATTAGGTCCTTTTAAAATAGACATAGATTCTATATCATCAGGATTAATATCTGAAACACCTGTACCTAAATCGTCACGGAAAAATTCTGCTTTTCCATCACTATTTGCAGAACCATTTCCAGAATTATCTATTGGAACACCATCTACAACATATAATGGTTGGTTGTTTCCTGTTATTGAGTTATTTCCTCTAATAACAACTCTGGTACCACCTGCTGCACCAGATGTAGATTGTGTAATTACAACACCAGCTACTTTACCTGCTAACGAATTAACAACATTTGCTTCTTTTGCTAAAGAAACAGAAGCTCCTTTTAACTCGGAAACAGCATAACCCAAAGATTTTTTCTCTCTGCTAATTCCTAAAGCAGTTACCACAATTTCGTCTAATTGATTTTCTGCATCTTCTAAAACGACATTAATTGTGTTCGATTTCGCTACAGTAACTGTTTTTTCTTTCATACCTAAGTAAGAAAAACTTAATACGTCTCCTACAGAAGCTTTAATGGTGTACTCTCCATCGAAATTGGTTTCTGTTCCTTTTGTTGTACCTTGTACAATAACGCTTACTCCTGGTAAGGTAGCCCCATCTGATTTAGATGTTACTTTACCTGAAATTGTTTTTTCTTGGGCAAATCCGTAATTGGAAAAAGCCAAAGAAAAAATTACGATAAGTAGTGTGTGAATTTTTCTCATGAATTATTTTGAATTAATTTAAGTTATCGTCAATAAAAATATGTTAAAGTATGTTAAAGCAAAAAAATAATATGCAGACAACATTAATTTAACAATGAATAACATAATTTTAACTATAAACCTGAGTTCGATTAATAAATTGTCAACTGATTAGACTTTACAGTCTGATATTTTATAGCAGGTTTTTTTGGTAAAAAGCTATATGCAATAAGACCTGCGATTATGTTTGACAAGAAATTAGTAAAACTTCTATGTCTAGAATGTTCAATTTGACAAATATTTTTGAGTTCGTCATTTACGGTTTCAATAACAGAGCGTTTACGCAGTAAAATTTTATCACTCATTGTCATTAAAGAATTCTTCATATTGTTTTTAATATGAGTAATTAAATGCAATCCATCAGCAAAAAGTAACTGCATTAAATCTTTTCCAACATAACCTTTGTCCGCATATAACTTACCATAAATTTTATCTAAAAAAGACTTCTTTTTTAATGGCGTTCTATCATCAACATTAGCTTGGGTTATGCAGAAGTTTAGGATTTCACCTTTATCATTTATAACGATATGCAATTTAAAGCCATGGAACCATCCTATAGTGGATTTTCCAGTGGTTGCAATGCCTTTAAATACTTTATTATTCTTAATTCGTTTGGGGCTGCAAACTCTAACAGGTGTAGAATCTACAAAAGAAATACCCGTAGAATTACCTAAACAACATGTCTTTAAAAATAAAGTCATTGGCATGAGGTTTTGCTGCATGAGTTCTGTAAATCTATTGTATGAAACTGTAGCTGGGAAATCATCTTGCATATGCTTTTGCAAGTAATACACGTAAAAGTGTTTAAAGGTCCTAAAACCACTAAGCTGAAACAAAATGGTAATGGTAATTACCTCGCTATTTGACATAACACTGGGACGTTTTGATGGATTGCCTAAAAGGTGTTTACTGACTATTTGGTCATATTCTTTACAAAATTCATCAACAAGACAGAAAATTTCAGTAATTTTAGAGTAGATTATCATAGATAGATTTTTAGATTAATAAATTGAAATTCAATACTTTAATTTACTGAAAATCTATCTTTTTTACTAGAAAAAAATGCCTAAATTTTAATCGAACTCAGGTTATAAACAAAATATTGATTTCTTTAGCAATACTTTTTTGTTACTTTTACCCAATATCTTTAAAATAAAACTTATTTTTTTCTTGAAATTACCTTTAATAAATACCAGCTATAAGATACCTATTAAATACCATTTTATATTTTGGGGCGGCTATTTTATTTTAAATCTTATTAGATGGGGAAGCTATTTTAACGATTACTGGTATTCTATAAAATCGAATTTAGTAGAGTTTCCTCTGCACATAATTATTGTTTATTTTAATATCTATTATTTATTTCCAAATTTTATTCTCAAAAAAAATACTATACTTTTTTCTTGTATTTTATTTCTTCTTTAATATTGCTTTATTTTGTTAGAACCGGTTTTAACTATTTATTGGTGTCTGAAAATATTTGGCCAGAAGCAGAAGGCATACAAGAACCGTTTACGTTTAACCATATTTTAGCAGTTGTATTAGGTGAAATTTATGTAATCGCATTTGCTTCTACCATTAAATTGATGTTAGATTGGATGTACGAAAAAAATAGGGTAGATAATTTGCAGGCCATGCAACTAAAAACAGAATTGCAATTTTTAAAAGCACAAATACAACCTCACTTCTTTTTAATACATTAAATAACTTATATGCATTAACCTTAACAGATAATAAACAAGCTTCTGATGTTGTTTTAAAACTATCTGAAATAATGGAGTATATTTTATACGATGCAAAAGAACCCAAGATTGGGCTTTTAAAAGAAATCAATTACATTCAAAATTATATAGACTTAGAAAAATTAAGGTACAATGATAAATTAATTGTAGAATTTACAATGCAAGGAGCCATTAATACCCAAAAAGTGCCCCCTTTGCTTTTTTTACCTTTTATAGAAAATTGTTTTAAACACGGATCTATAGAAAATGAGGCTTTAGAAATTTTAATTGAATTTGAATTAACACCCAATAACTTATTAAAATTTTCTGTTTCAAACAACTACAACACTGCTGTAAAAAAACAAAGAAACACGGAATTGGAAACAAAAACGTAAAAAGAAGATTAGAGCTTCTTTTTAAAAATAAATATACATTCACTAAATTAAAAAAAGACGGTAAATATATGGTAAATTTAACCATACAACTATAACATCTGTTCACATGAAAATAAACTGTATAATTATAGATGACGAACCCCTTGCCATTAAAGTCGTAGAAAGTCACTTAAAAGAGTTTCAAAACTTTGAAATTTTAGCCACTTTTAATAATCCTATCGAAGCTTTACCTGCCTTACAAAACAAAGCGGTTGATGTTTTGTTTCTAGATATTAATATGCCTAAAATGTCTGGTTTAGATTTTGCAAAAACCTTAAACCCAGATATTCAGGTAATTATTACAACTGCCTACAGAGAATACGCAGTAGAAAGTTACGATTTAAATGTTTTAGATTATTTAGTAAAACCCATTCCATTTAGTCGGTTTTTAAAAACAATTAATAAAATTACAAAAAAAGTGCAACTTCAAAAAGGACTTAAAATAAGTGAAGAAGAGCCACATAACGATTCTTACATTTTTTTAAAGGTTGAAAAAAAACTGGTAAAAATTAAGTTTGATGACATTTTATATATCGAAAGCCTAAAAGATTATATAAAAGTATTTACAACTATAGGTAATTATTTGGTACACAAATCTTTAACCAGTATTACAGAAGAGTTGCCACAAGATCGCTTTTTAAGAATTCACCGTTCTTTTACGATTGCCATTGATAAAGTAAAATCTGTTGAAGGTAATTTAATTGAAATAAACACGAAACGAATTCCTATCGGAAGAAAATATGTAAATTATGCAAAAAAAATGATTCTAAAAACAGAGTAAAGTGAGCACAAAATACTTTTATCTTCTTTATCGTTTTGTTTAGCATCTATTTGCTGTTGCTCGTAGAATTAATTTAATGTTTACAAAGTTAAATGCTACATTTCGTTTATATAAGTGGTACACAATATGGTAAAAAAAAGAATTGAATCTGTAGATATTTTAAGGGGTATTACCATCTGCGCAATGATTTTAGTAAACACTCCAGGAACTTGGAGTGCAGTTTACCCTCCATTATTACATGCAAAATGGCATGGATTAACCCCAACAGATTTAATATTTCCTTTCTTTTTATTTATTGTAGGAATCTCTATTTACTTTGCTTACAAGCACAAAACTCCTACCAAAAATGTTTACAAAAAAATTGCCATAAGATCTTTTAAATTAATTGGTTTAGGGTTGTTTTTAAACATTTTTATTCCCTATTTCCCCTTCTTTAAAGATTTTGAAACCCTTCGTTTTTTAGGTGTTTTACAACGAATTGGAATTGTTTTCTTTGTTTCAGCAATTTTATATCTTCATTTTAACTGGAGAGTTTTAGCGGGTATTACTGTTGCCATTCTTATAATCTATTGGTTTTTGTTAGGTTTTATTCCGCTTCCAGATGGCACCTTACCTACTTTTAACAGAGCAGCAAATAATTGGGCAATGTATTTAGATGCTAATGTTTTAGGCAAACATATGTGGCAACCAGATTACGATCCAGAAGGGCTTATAAGCAGCATTCCATCTATTGCTTCTTGCCTTATAGGTATTTTAATTGGAACACTTTTAGATCAGCTAAAAAACGTACAACCACTACTTCTTATTTCTTTAGCATTTTTAATTTTAGGCTACACTTTAAATTTTTGGTTTCCAATAAACAAAGCCATTTGGAGTAGTTCTTTTGTTTTAGTTACAAGTGGTTGGGCAAGTTTAATATTAGCTATAATTTATTATTTGGTAGATATTAAAAGCATAAAATTTGGTCGTATCTTTAAATATGTGGGTATGAATGCAATTACAATTTACTTTCTCTCTAGCTTTATTTCTAAAACATTCTATTTAACCAGCGTTGGCGAAACAGAAAATATACATTCTTTTCTGTTTCAAAATATTTACGTTCAATCTTTTTTTAGTGCCGAGTTTTCGTCTTTATTATACGCCATTACAGTAGTAGCTTTTTATGTGCTTTTAGGTTATATTCTTTTTAAAAAGAAAATTTTTATAAAAGTTTAAACAGGCAAAGTAGTAATAAAACCAATGGTTTGTTTGTTAAACGTTTCTGGTTGTTCTACATTTACTACATGACCGCAATTGTTTATTACAAATAGAGAAGAAGTAACATGCTTAGAAACAATATTTTTAATGGAAGGCAAAAACAAATGATCTTCTGAACCCATTACATACAATGTAGGAATCTTAATATCTTTTGTTCTAAAAAATCGCAAAAGCGGATTTATTTCTGATGTTAATTTAAACCAACGTAAAAACTCTTTCTGATACAATTTCTTAGCCTCGTTTACAAACAATAACCTCGATTTTTTATGATTTTTCTTCGGCATAATAATAAATGCGAAGAGTTTGTATAAAAGCATATAAGGCACCACAGATTTAAAAATATTACCCACTTTCATTAGTACTTGAGAGCGAAAATTCAACTTGATAATTGCGCCACCCATAATCATACTTTTTACCAAATCTGGCTTTTTTTCGGCAAGGTTTCTTATTAAAATAGTTCCTAAAGAAATGCCTATAAAATGCGATTTTTTAATTTTTAAATGTTCAATTACTTCAACAATATCGTTGGTAATAGAATCGAATGTATATTTAGGGTTAAATGTATCTTTTAGCTTGGGTTTGCTATTTCCATGACCTCGCAAATCGAGAATTAAAACGTTAAAATGCTTTTTAAAATCACGAATTTGTTTGTACCAAATAGAACTACTACCTCCTGCACCATGTACAAAAGTTACCCATTCTGTGGATGTTTTATGAAGATATGAATAGTAGTTTAACAAACTTTTCTCTTAAATTTAATTTGTAAAAATAAGACTTTTAAATTTTAGCGTGTTTTTTAGCCACATTTGTTTATCGGCCTAAAATAAAAATTATGAAAAAGACATTTTTAATTCTTGCCTATGTAAGATTGGCGTTAACTCTTTTAAAAACAAAGAAAAAATAACCATTAAAGCTGTTGCAAAAGTAAATTTAACTGTATTTTTGAGCATTACTAAAATTAAAATATATTTTTGATTGAAAGTAGCTAACGAAATTGTCGAAAAATATAAAATTCAATAAATAAGATTTCTCCATTACAGTCGAAATGACAAATCCATTACAGTCGAAATGACAAATTTTAATACTTTCGAGACAGCTTCATTTCCAATTTATAACCAACTCCATGTACGTTTATCAACTTTATAGATTCGTCTTCTTTTAAAATTTTTCGGAGTTTAGAAACATACGTGTCTAAACTTCTACCGACAAAAACACCATTGTCTTCCCACACTTTTTTAGTGAGTTCTTCGCGTTTTATAACTTTATTAGAATTCGCCACAAAGATTTTTAACAGCTCACATTCTTTTTTAGACAAGCTAATTTCTGCTGATTTTTTAACCAATTTATGTTGCTCTGGAAAAAACTGAAACATGCCTAAATGCGTTCCATTTTCTAATACCGATTCTTTATTTTCTGAAGGTTTTTATCTAAAAAAAATCTTCTATAAAGAATTCCTAAAATCAAAGGAATAAGAATGTACCACCACATATAGTTAGAAGAAGTTTCTATATCCAAAAATTTGACTTCAATTTTATACTCTTTTTCTGGTAAAAATCTTCCTGCACAAGGTATTATTGTTTTCTCTTCTTCGATATTTATCTCGTAACTATAAACTACTTCTTTTAAAGAAGTTTCGACAACTTCTACTCTGTAATTTTTATGGAAATGAGTCTTTTTAAAAACCTCTTTTATAATTTTTACTAATGTACTTGGTTCGAAAGAAAGTGGTTTTTCGAAAGAAATTTGATATTTAAAAGCCTCTATTTTTTTGATTGGTAAAATTAAAGAAAGCGAATCTTTATTTGCTAGTAATAATTGATGCCCAACTTCCCTTAATGCGATTTTTGCACGTTCAGTAAAATCTGTTTCGTTTTCTTGAGGACTTGTAAAACTCCAAAAACCACAAACAACAATTGCCCAAAATAAAATTGGTAAACCTTTCTTTTGCTTCATAAGTAGTACAAATAACCTACATTTTTATCAATTTTTGCAACTGTTTGCACTTCTTTTACATTTTTTTGACACTTTTTTTCTGATCTAGAAATAGTTTTACCAAAAATAAAAAATGGTTTTGAGAAAGTCTCAAAATACTTATAATCTCTTTCCTGCCTTACGACTATCGCTCAAGATAAACTCCAGCAGGAATCTTAAATATTAAATGATGAAAAAAAACATTCTATTTATTGCAATCACAATTTTGTCTATCAACTTTTCTATTGCGCAAGAAAAATTACCCATCGATCTTCAAAAAAGTACCATCAAATGGATTGGAGAATATACTTTTTATTTTGGAGGACATGATGGTTTTATCGACTTTAAAGAAGGGTATTTTATCAAAGAAAACGATATTATTACTGGTGGCGAATTTATTATTGACATGAATTCTATGACAAACTCTGATATCGAAGAACAAGTTGGAAAAGACAATTTAATAGATCATTTAAAAAATGAAGATTTTTTTGAAGTAGAAAAACATCCTACAGCAACCTTACAAATAAAAAAAGTAGAATATTGGAAAAACAACAATGGAAGAATATATGCAGATTTAACTTTAAAAGGAATTACAAAACCCATTTATTTTGATGCCCATTTTAATTACAAAGAAAAAGAACTAAAAACGCGTTTTAAAATTGATAGAACAAAATGGGGAGTTAATTATCAAAGTAAGGTAAAAGACAGCGCAATTTCTGATGCCATTGGTTTTGAGGTTTTTATAAAACTATAAGCAATGAAAAAAGCAATACTTGTATTTTTGACATGCTGTTTCCATTTTTCTGCATCTTCACAAGAAGCTAAAAATGACGTAAATTTATTACAAACAGATAAAACTTGGGGTAAATAAATTATTAAAATGCCTTTTTGGTTTGCTCCTGAAATAAATTACGAAGGAGTTGAAGACATCCGATTTGCAAAAGGTTGGGAGACTATCGATAGCGATGGTTTTTGGAAGCTTGTTTTTGCTTGGGACATTCGCTTAAAGAAAAAGCCAACCATCCTTTTTTTTGAAGAAAACCTTAAACATTATTTTAATGGTTTAATGAAAGTCGTGAATGAAAATGAAACCATTACCATTCCAAAAACAGAAGTTTTAATTGTAGAGAAAAAATTAGAAAAAGGAAAATTAAATTTTACTGGAACTGTAAAAACCTATGATGCTTTTACCACCAAAAAGGTAATTACTTTGCACGTAAAAATTAAAGTTTTCTATTGTACAAAAACGAATAATTATATGCCTCTTTTTAAAATGGCTCCAAAGGCATTTTATCATAAAACTTGGGAAGATTTAGATAAAATAACCCTTAAAAATAATACGTGTAATTAAAATTTATTAAAATGAAACCTAAAATTATTGCAGTTATTTTAATTCTATTATTTTGTTCTTTATCTATTTTTTCGCAAGAAACTGAAACCAAAAATTTAATACAATTAGACGATTCTTGGGGGCAAGAAATATTTCCCTTTCCAATTCCTTTTGCAAAAAGCATCCATTATACAGGAACTGCAGAAGTTCGTTTTCCGCCAAAAGGCTGGCGAACTCCACAACACACTTTTTTTTGGTCCTATACCTATGTTTGGTCGATTTCTTTTAATGAAAAAATTACTGCAAAACAATTAAAACAAGATTTAGAAAAATATTTCGATGGTTTAAATAATGTTCGAAAAGACCATACCCTCAACCAAAAAGCTTCTGCAACGATTCAAAAAATTAATAAAAAAAATATAACCACATTTTTTCAAGGAAAAGTAATTACCTACGACCGTTTTGCAACCAATAAAAGGTTGGTCTTAAACGTAAAAATTGAAAGTCATTTTTGTAAAAAAACTCAAAAAACAGTTATTTTATTCAAATTTTCTCCAAAAGAATTTAAACATAAAGTTTGGCATACTTTAGATAAAATTGAGTTGATAAATGGATTTTGTGAAAGTTAACATTTGTTGATAAATTCTATTTTATAAAACTTATACCTATTGACTTTTATACCTATTGACCTTTAATTTTGCACAAACTAACTTTTTCATTCACAAAAGCTTAACACTTGTAAAATAAATCAGAGATTCATTTTACGAGTGTTAAATTTATTTAAAATTCTTCATTCTTATAGAAAGATTTGTATCTTTGTGGCAACGTGTCCACCTCCCTTCCCATTTGAACAGGGCGCTTAAGGTGGACTTTTTTTGTTTATAAGAGTTTTTATGCCAAGGATTCCTTACCAAAAGCCTTCTTTAACATATTCAGAACAACTTCAACAGTTAAAAGATAGAGGACTTATAATAGAAAATGAGATAAAGGCTTTACATCTACTTGAAAATTTAAGTTACTATAGATTGAGTGCATATTGGTATCCAATGTTAGAGACCCCAAAGAATGCACATAGATTTAAAATTGACTCTTCTTTTAATAAAGCCTTTAAATTATACTGTTTTGATAGAGAGTTTAGAAAACTAATATCATTAGAAATTGAAAAAATTGAAGTTTCAATCAGAGCAAAAATGATTTATATTCTTTCACATTCAAATGGTCCTTTTTGGTATTCTAACGCTAATTTATTTATTAACTCTGAAAAATTAAGTATTACCTTAAAAAAATTAAGAAGTGAAAAAAACCGATCTGATGAAGAATTTATTAAGGCGTTTAATAAGAACTACTCTAATACACTTCCCCCAAGTTGGATGATTTTAGAAATCTCATCTTTGGGTACATTATCTAGTTTATACAAGAATCTTAAGCCTAAAAGAGCTAAAAGAAATGTTGCAAATTATTATGGTTTAGATGTTTCAACCTTTGAATCTTGGCTTCATACATTAACTTATGTTAGAAATATTTGTGCTCATCATTCGAGACTTTGGAATAAGAGAATGAGTATTCAACCTCAAATTCCTTTAACCCCATCAAATAAGTTTATAAATATTCATCAACTTCCAAATCCAAATCAGTCAGGTAAAACTTGGAGAATAAATGACCGTTCGTATTTTATTTTAACAATGATTTTGTATTTATCAAACACAATACACCCAAAACATAAATTTAAAGAAAAGTTAAATACATTATTTATTAAATATCCTTTTGTTGATAAAAAAGCTTTAGGTTTTCCTGAAAATTGGCAAGATGAGCCTATTTGGGTTTAAAACATAAAGCAATAAAATTTAGAAAAAAAGACGAACATTTCTGCTCGTCTTTTTTACTAACTAACTTACTAACTAACTAAATTTAAAAACTACTCTACTACTAAAGTATATTGTGGTGTTTTATTAAAAGGACAAAAATATTTATAGGTTCCTTTTTTTAATGTTACTTCTTTAGAAGATTCTGTTTTACCATGCTTAACCATTTGAGAAACATATGCGTTTTTAATATGGTTTTCTGGGTTTTTTCCATCTTTACCATCTTCAATTAAAACCAACCCTACTTCTGAAGCAGCATTGTTGTTCGATACTTTAAAGACATAGGTTCCTTCAGATAAGGTAATTTGCTTTTGTGTAAACTCTCCTTTTGTTTGCTCTAATGAAACTGTTTTTACAGCGTCATTCTTTACTACTTGTGCATTTCCAGTAAATGCGAAACCTAAAACTAATACTAAAATTGCGATTATTTTTTTCATAATTGTTACTTATTTGTTATTTTAAAAATTTTTATTTATTAAATTGTTGCTACTTCAACATCTGCTACTGGAAAATCTACAGCTACTTCTGTTGTTCTATGGAAATAGTTTGTAATGGTAATTTCTCCTACTAAAATAACTGCATCTGCAACGTTTCCTTTTGTGTACCCTTGCTCGAAAAAGTTTTCTAAAACTGCAGCCTCTGTGGCACCTTTATTTAAAGCGATGTTTCTTGCAAATTTTGCCAAAGCGTCTAATTTTGGGTCGAAAGAAGCTCTTCCTGCTCTTAATTCTAAAATTTGGTCTTCTGTAAAACCATTCATTTTACCAATTGCAGTGTGCGCAGATAAACAATATACGCATTCGTTTACTTGGCTTACAGCCAAATTAATTACTTCTTTTTCTTTTGCAGAAAAGCTTGTTTTACCGTTTCCAATTGCTAAAAAGTTAGCCAAAGCAGTTTCGCTGTGTGCGAAGGTTGCATATAAGTTAGGTACAAAACCTAATCCTTTTTCTAACTGATTAAAAATTGCTTGATTGTTTTCTGATACTTCGTTTTTTGTTGGTATGTTAAATGTGCTCATAATTTTCTTTGTGCCGAATTGAGTTCAGCCTCTTTTTATTTGTGTTAAACTTTATTTATTTTATGCTAAACTTGTTTCAGCATCTTGTTACTATTGTTTTTTTATTTATTCTTTTGTCATTTCGACCTTGTGGAGAAATCTTTTTTATTAAAATCGAGATTTCTCAATTCCACTGCGTTTCATTCGAAATGACAAATTGCTATTTGCAAGTGCAAACTTGTTGCTCTGGGTTTTGCTCGTCGTACATTTGGTAACCCCAGCAGTTTGGGCATTGTGTGTTTTCTTGTGTTTTCATAATTCTTGTGTTTTTACTGTTATTACTTTTTGATACTGCAAAGATGCAACCAATGTTAACTTTTAAAAATGGACAAAAGTTCCTTTGCTTTGGACAGCTTAAAGAAACTTATTTTAAACTGTTAATTTTATCTCTTAAATTTCTTTCGGTAATTAAACCTGTGTGCCTGTCTGTTGCTTGCCCGTCTTTAAAGAAAATTAAGGTTGGTATGTTTCTAATACCGAATTTTGCGGCAAATTCTTGGTGCTTATCTACATTTACTTTTTGAATGATCACCTCGTCTTTTAATTCGTCTGCTAATTTGTGAATCGTTGGCAATAAGGTTTGGCAAGGACCACACCACTCTGCATAAAAATCTAATAATACGTTGCTGTTATTTTCGATAACATTTGTAAAATTGTTTTGTTCTAATTGTGTTTCCATCTTTTTTGTTTTTTATATTTTAAGATTCTTTTAAGGTTTTCTTAAAACGATTTGTTTGTTTTGTTGAATACTAAAACGTGCTTAGCTTTTTTAACACTACAAAGATGCAACCAACATTGGTCTTTAAAAATGGACAAAGGTTCTTTCTATTTGGACAAGGAAATATCGTTGGCAAAAATGCACGCGTGAAGGATTGAAACGGCATCCTTTTTTATACCAGTTCGAGTGATTTTGAGGGACGAAAAATCGTAACGAGAAAATGGTATAAAAAAGATATAGTGGAAAGCCTGACTTTTTTCTTTTTCTGAAAAAAGGCACGCCCTACAAATTTAGAATAGATACGAAAACGAGTTAAGTATTAATATTCTTTTTTAAATTGAAGTGGAGACTTGGAAATTGCCTTGGTAAAAAAGCGCGTAAAATAGGCAGGATCGTTAAAACCGAGCTCGAAAGCGATTTCTTTTACGGTTTTATCGGTATAAATTAGCAGGCGTTTTGCTTCTAATAAAATGCGGTTTTTAATAAATTCTGAAGGGGTTTTTGTACCCAATTTCTGAAAGTGTTTTGTAACAGATTTTGGCGAAATTCCTAACCTATTCGCATAATCTGTTACAGAGTGTAGTTTTTTAAAATTTTGCTCTACCAACAAACTAAAATCTTTAAAAAGCCTTGTTTCTGTGTCTTCTTTGATAACGTGATTTTCCTTTTTTACACGAACTGCGTGAATGATAAATTGCTTTAAATACGCCTGCAACATATCGTATTGTGCCGTTTCGTTTTGCTGAAATTCTTCTACCAAACTCTCTAAAATAAAGTTGAGTTTTTTAGTGTCTTTTTCGCAAGGTTTTACAAACGGAGTTTCATAAATATTGTTAAAGAGAATTCCGTTACAAGCTACTTCTTTGTCGTGTGTTTGTATGCAATAAAAATCTCGTACAAAGGTAAGTTTGTAAGCGGTTTTAATTTTTTCGGAATCGACTGTAAAAACCTGATTTGGAGAGAGAAAAAACAACACATTATCGTCGAAAGTATATTGTTTAAAATCGATATTATAGGTTCCTTTTCCTTCTTGAATCCAATAAATTGTATAGGCATTTACTTGCTCGTTATGATCTATGGTACATGCCTTATCGAACTGAACGCTACTTAATGAAAAAGTGTTTTTAAACGAATATTTTATAATGTCTTGAACTGCCAAATTGTAATTTTTTTATTTGTTGGTCGTAAAAATAAATAAAACCTTTAACGTTTTGGCAAAAATGATAATTTTGAAAATGAAATAAATTGTATCTTTGGATTGTGGAGAAAATAGGAGACATAGAAATTCGTGTTGTTGGAAAATCTGGAAATCAAGGTTTAAAACCCGATAATTATGACATTAAGCATATTGTAGCAATTTTGCAAAATGTTGATGATTTATTGTACCCAAATAATAAAAAAGATAGACCATTAATTACATACGATATTAAAGAAGGTTCTGTAAAACATATATTTAAAACCTCTATTCAAACTGTTATTGGGTTTAGTGCAATTTTAACCCAGATTCAAACAAATAAATCTATTGATTTTTTAGAAATAAAAACAGCAAGAGCTATTGAGAACATTCAAAATTTATCTCTTCAAAAAGACTATGAATTTCAAATAAAAACCTCTTTAAATGAAACTTATGAATTAACAATAAACCCTTCTACTAAATTCTTTAGAACAGAAAATATTTGGGTCGATGCAGAATTCTACTTTTATGGAATTTTAAAAGATGCTGGAGGGAAAAATAAAATAAATATTCATTTAGACACCAAAGACTATGGTTATCTTACAATAGAAACTGGAGAAGCATTCTTAAAAGAAAAAGAAGAAAACTTACTTTTCAAAAGATTTGGTGTTAGAGCAAAAGGAAAACAAAATATTGAAACTGGAGAAATTGACACGAAAAGACTTACTTTATTAGAGTTAATAGATTATCAACCAAAATTTGATATTGAATATTTGAATTCATTAATTAATAAAGCTAAAAAAAGTTGGAATAATATTAATACAGATGAATGGCTGAGCAATTTAAGAGGTGGATATGAGGCATAGTGTATTACTTGATACAAGTTTCTTTATCCGTTTATTAAACGATGAAGATTTTCTTCACAAAAATGCGGTCGAATATTATAGATATTTCTTAGAAAATGAAATCGTTTTAAAAGTTTCAACAATTACAATTGCAGAGTATTGTGTTCTTGGAAAAATTGAAGATTTACCTTTAAAAAACATTCAAATTCTTGCTTTCAATTTAAAAGTAGCGGAAAAAACTGGAGAATTTGCAAAGATTCTTTTTAGAGAAAATAGAGTTAGTGAACAATCATTATCTCCAAGAGCGATAATTCCAAACGATTCAAAACTTTTTGCTCAAGCTGATTTTGATAAAACAATCACTCATTTTGTTACTTCTGATGTTCGTTCAAAGAAAACTTTGGCTTTATTAAAAAATGGAATACAACCAAAATTTGATATAATTAGTATAGATATTCCTTACACAGAAACTTTTGGAATTTTAGATTTGTAACATTTCCTTTTTTCTCCTCAAATTCAATCCAAAAAACACCAAAATAGCAGGCAACACCCAACCCAAATTAGAATTTGCCAATGGAATTATATTTTTAATGCCCACTAAATTTTCTCTTGGAACTACAAATCCTAAAAAATCTGGAATACTAAAAATAAATGTTATTAAAACAACACCTCTAAAAACAAGTTTCGAGGCATATTTGTTTGGAACCATGTTTAGTAAAATCAACACAATGGTTATTGGATATAAAAACATTAATGCTGGTACTGCTAATGTAATGATAAAATCTACCTGATAACTTCCCACAATAATACCGATTATAGAAGCAACTGCAGCTGTAATAATATACGCTTTTTTAGAATCGTTAGATATTCCTTTGATGTAATCTGCGGTTCCTGTTACAATACCAACTGCTGTTGTAAAACAAGCCAAAGCCACCAAAACACTTAAAAAAGTAGTTCCTAAATGTCCTAAAGTTTGCGTGCTTAAACTCGATAAAATTTCAGTTCTGGAAGCTTCTTTTGCAAATGTAAATGAAAATAAAGATCCGCTTAAAATTAAACCTCCGTAAATTAGTAATAAGCCTGCTCCTGCAATAAAACCTGCTTTTCTAATGAGTTTTCTTTTGGCATCGAAAGTGGTATGGCTACTATAGTTTAAAGAGATAATAATTACGGCTCCTACAACAACGCCACCAATCGCATCAAACGTTTGGTATCCTTCTAAAATTCCTTCTACAAAAGGAGTTTTAAAAGTAGAAGAATTTACAGTTTCTGATGATGTAAAAAAGGCAATTCCGATAATTATCAGTAAAATCAACACAATAATTGGCGTTAAAAACTTACCTATTAAACCTATTACTTTCGACCTGTTAATGGCAAAAATAAAGACTAATACAAAGTAAATTACACTTGTTAAAAGTGGTGTAGTTTCAAAAAACGGTTGCACAGTTATTTCGTGTGTAACTGCTGCTGTTCTTGGTGATGGAATTGCGATTGAAATTATATAAATAAAGAAACAATAAACAGTGCTAAAAAGTGGCGAAACCTTTTTACCAAAATCGTACAAAGTACCTTGTAATTTTGCATGCGCAAAAATGGCCAAAATAGGAATGGCAACTGCTGTTAATGCAAAACCCAACACAACAATCCACCAATCTGAACCAGAATTTGCACCTAGAGATGGAGGTAAAATTAAGTTTCCTGCGCCAAAAAAAAGCGAGAAAAGCGCAAAACCGGCAATCCAAATTTCTTTTGTTTGGTTCAAATTAGTTTACTTTTTTTAGGTTTAAATGTTCAAAGTCGAAACTAAAATCGGTAATTGGTGCTATAAACTTCATCGTTGCACTTTTTGCATTGCCTTTTTCATCAAACATAAAATTTACAAAAACATCGGCATCAAAACTTCTATTGTTCCATTTTGCAACGTAGGTTGTGTAATTATAAGGTAATAATTCGCCAATAATATCTGTAGATCTTTTGCTTTTTATGGTGTATGTAGTTCCATCAAAAGAAATGATTACATCGCCAAACCAAGCATCGTTATAAGTACCCACAATTTGGCTTGGTTTTGGTAAACTTTTATTCGTTTTAGCCAAAGCAACTTTGTTGTAAACACTTGCTTTTATACTATCGTTGTATTTTAAATATTGGGCATTTTTATTTCCATAGGTTTGTAGCCAATTTCTATCTTCATAGCCTAAATAACTGTCTTTTATGGTATTTGTAATGGTGTTAAATGCGTTTCCATTCATTTGATTTGTAAGTACTATAATTCCTAAATTTAAATCTGGAATCATCGTAAATTGTGTTACAGTACCTAACAAACCACCTGTGTGATAGACTTGTTTGTATCCGCCTTTTACATCTGTTAAAAACCAACCCAAACCATACCCTCTAAAATTGGAATCGTACCAGTCGTTTTTACCCACTTTTAAAGGTGTTTGCAATTGCCAAAGTTCGTGAAATTGCTTCGAACTTAACAAGCGTTTTCCATCTTCTGTAACAGCATCATTCATTAAAAATTTTGCCCAAGTAAGCATGTCTTTTACGTTACTTACAATTCCTCCTGCAGCATTTGCTGTTTCGCTCCAATCATGAGGAATTTGAACTACTTTTCCTTCAGTTCTTGTGTGTGCATCAATAATATTGGTGCGGTTTGTAACTCTGTTGTAAGAAGCTTTACTGTTGTTCATTCCAACAGGTTTCATTATTTTTTGTTCGATAAATTCTTCCCAAGAAAGCCCACTTACACGTTTTAAAACTTCACCAGCAATAATAAACATATTGTTGTTATAAGCAAATTTACTTCGAAAGGAACTTTCTGGTTTTAAGTGTTTTACATTGTCAATCACATCTGTAACTGTAAAATCGTTTCCTTCAGGAAAAAACATTAAATCTCCTGCACCTAAAGCCATTCCACTTCTGTGTGTAACCAAATCTCTAACCGTAAATTCTTGAGTTACCCAAGCATCATATAATTGAAATTCTGGAATGTGTTTTCTTACTTTATCATCCCAATTTAATTTGCCTGCATCTACCATCATCGCCAATGCAAAACACGTAAAACCTTTACTGTTAGAGGCAACTCCAACCAAAGTATTTTCGTTCATGTCTTTTTTTGTGGTTAAAGAACGTACGCCAAAACCTTTGGCATACACAATTTCGCCATCTTTTAAAATTCCGACAGAAATACCAGGAACATCGAAAGTAGTGAGAGTTTCTTGAATTAATTTGTCTAGTTTTTTATCTTTTATTTGGGCAGTAAGAAAGGTTGACGATAACAGAAAAGCGAAAATGAATCTTTTTATAAATTTCATGATTGTAGAATTATTTTTAAACGTGAAATATACATATTTTAGGTATATTTCACGGAATAAATATTTTTTTGAATTAAATATGTTTTAATAATGCCAACCTCCTTTAGGGGTTTAATCGTAAATAATAATGAATCAAAATATTACCTTTAAAAACGCAAATATTTCTTTTTCTGACCAAGGAAAAGGAAAAGCAGTTGTGCTTATTCATGGTTTTTTGGAGAATTCTACCATGTGGAAAGACATTATTCCTGAAATTTCTAAAAGAAATAGAGTAATTACCATTGATTTATTAGGTCATGGAAAAACAGATTGTTTAGGGTATGTGCATGCTATGGAATTGTTTGCAGAAACTGTAGCAGCCGTTTTAAAACATTTAAGAATTCGAAAATGTATCTTAATTGGGCATTCTTTAGGTGGTTATGTAGCGATGGCTTTTGCAGAAAAAAATCCGCAGAAAGTAAAAGGTTTGTGTTTGATGAATTCTACCTCTAATGAAGATGATGATGAACGCAAAAAATTACGTTTGCGGGCCAATAAAATGATTCAGCATAACTTTACAAATATGGTAAGAATGTCTTTTTTGAATTTGTTTGGCGAAGAAAGTAGAACCGAATTTAAAGAAGAAATGAGATCGGCTTTACATGAAGCATTGCAAACGCCAATTCAAGGTTATATTGCAGCACAAGAAGGTATGAGAATTCGTCCAAACAGAAATCATGTTTTAGTTGAAAACGATTTTAAAAAGTTGATAATTGCCGGAAAAAAAGATCCTGTTTTAGATTTTGAAATGTCTTTAGCTGAAGCTGAAAAAACAAATGCAGAAATTATTGTTTTTTCTGATGGTCATATGAGCCATATTGAAAATAAAACTGCGTTAATAAATGCTTTAAAGATTTTTATAAAACTTTGTTAAACTTACTATTTTATGGTAAAAAACGATTAATTTTGATTACCTTCTTTCTAAAGGATAAGAAAACATTTTATCCTTTAAAAGGAAGTAAATTTTAGTAAATATAAAAATCAAAAAAAAATGAATAAATTTATCTGTGCATTATCATTCTTAATATTTGTAGGCTGTGGAAATGATAAGAAAAAAAATAAGCTCGAAAACGCTGGTACAAAGAATCAGAAAAAAATCGAGAAAAAAATAGAAGATTCTTCGGAATCACTATTAAAAAATTCTACCGATTATAAAAATACAGTTTTCGAAACCGATTTCACAGAAACGAAAGCTTATAATTTTTCGAATTTAAACACAAAAGACCAGTTTACAATAACGATTCCTAAAGGAAAAATTAGCGAAACAGAAAGTAGTCTTACCATAAAAGATGCAGAAGGCAATACCATTTTAAAACGTAAATTTGCAACCGAAATGTTTGTTTCTACCTATGCTTTAGAAAACATGAAATCTTACAAAGATGTTATAAATCATATTAAAGAAAATGTAAAAAACAACCTTGATTCTAATAGAATTTTTAAAGCAGAAACAAGCGATTTAATCTCTAAAGCATCTAAAAGCGAATTTTTAAATTATAATACTTTTCTAGACTCTAAAAAAAGTAATTTGCCTATTTACGACTTTAAACTTTCTAACGAAATGCACGATTTTTACATCTATTCTAAAAAAGAAAAAAGAGCAGTTGTAATATTTAATTGTTGTTAGTAAGTCTTAAATATTCAAAATACTTTTAAAAAATGCAGGTTTCTTGGTAATAAAGAACCCTGCATTTTTGTTTACAATTAATTTTAGCCTCTTTTTTACGACCAACACAAAAATAATTAATCACCTGAGTTCGATTAAAATTTAGGCATTTTTTTCTAGTAAAAAAGATAGATTTTCAGTAAATTAAAGTATTGAATTTCAATTTATTAATCTAAAAATCTATCTATGATAATCTACTCTAAAATTACTGAAATTTTCTGTCTTGTTGATGAATTTTGTAAAGAATATGACCAAATAGTCAGTAAACACCTTTTAGGCAATCCATCAAAACGTCCCAGTGTTATGTCAAATAGCGAGGTAATTACCATTACCATTTTGTTTCAGCTTAGTGGTTTTAGGACCTTTAAACACTTTTACGTGTATTACTTGCAAAAGCATATGCAAGATGATTTCCCAGCTACAGTTTCATACAATAGATTTACAGAACTCATGCAGCAAAACCTCATGCCAATGACTTTATTTTTAAAGACATGTTGTTTAGGTAATTCTACGGGTATTTCTTTTGTAGATTCTACACCTGTTAGAGTTTGCAGCCCCAAACGAATTAAGAATAATAAAGTATTTAAAGGCATTGCAACCACTGGAAAATCCACTATAGGATGGTTCCATGGCTTTAAATTGCATATCGTTATAAATGATAAAGGTGAAATCCTAAACTTCTGCATAACCCAAGCTAATGTTGATGATAGAACGCCATTAAAAAAGAAGTCTTTTTTAGATAAAATTTATGGTAAGTTATATGCGGACAAAGGTTATGTTGGAAAAGATTTAATGCAGTTACTTTTTGCTGATGGATTGCATTTAATTACTCATATTAAAAACAATATGAAGAATTCTTTAATGACAATGAGTGATAAAATTTTACTGCGTAAACGCTCTGTTATTGAAACCGTAAATGACGAACTCAAAAATATTTGTCAAATTGAACATTCTAGACATAGAAGTTTTACTAATTTCTTGTCAAACATAATCGCAGGTCTTATTGCATATAGCTTTTTACCAAAAAAACCTGCTATAAAATATCAGACTGTAAAGTCTAATCAGTTGACAATTTATTAATCGAACTCAGGTTAATCGGTTTTTAAGACTACAAATACAAGGAAAAACTCTAATTAATGTATCTTGCAAATCGATCTTTAGAAGATAAAAATTATGCATAATAGTAAATTACAGAATTACATAAAAAACGTGTTAGAAAATATGCCAAAAGATTGGCTAAACCTAACAACACACAGGTTAGATATTTATAATGAAGAATTGGCAAAAACCGAATTTACGCACCAATTTGAAGCTTTATTCGACCATAATAATTTTAAATTATCTGCATTAGAAGAATTGCCAACTGCGTACGATTATATTCGATTAGGGCATCCTTTATCTTGTGTTTTAGAATGGGTTATTGGAAATTTACACAAGTTAAATTTTGAAAACATCATTAGTTTTTCATCTGAAACCATGCCTATTTTGGCAATTTTAAGAACCAATTTATTGGCGAATAAAAAAACTCGAATTTTGTATTCTAACAAGTTACCAGCATCTTTTAATACTAAAATTTTAAAAAGTGTTTATGGGTATCAATTTCAATTGAAAAAAGTAGAAAACGTTTCAGCTATTTCTAAATTCGATGGAAGTACCATTTTTATTGAAGAACAAAATAAAATTTCTTTGCAAAATCTACATTCAAACATCGATTTTCACATCCATATTTATAAAAATTTGGGCAGTATTTTATTGATAAATGGAGAAGAAAACGAGTCTTACATTTCCGATATTCAACATGTAAGAAGAAGAGAAACCATTGCAATGACGCCTTTTGATTGCTTAATTGCTTTGGAAGCGTTCGTAGAAAATACTTCTTTTAAAAAGAAAAATAATGATTTTGAAACGAATAAAAAAAGTGTTTTAAATTCCATCAAAAAAATTACAGAAACCACTTTAAAACCTTTGGTGGGTTCAAGCGGTTTGTCTGTTCAATACGCAATTATGATGGGTTTGGTACATCATGCACAAGAAAATTATCCTAAAAAAGCCATTAAATTTATAGTTCCGCCAAATTGTTATGGAGGCACAAACGACCAAGCAAGGCGTGTTGCTGCTTGTAATGCAAATATAGAAATTGTAGATTTACCTGTTGATGGCGATAATGATATGGTACAAAGCGTACACACCGTTTTAGAAAAAATTGCCTACGAAGATGCGATTCCGTATATTATTGCAGAAATTCCTACAAATCCACGAGTGGAAGTTCCAGATTTAATCGAATTAAAAGATGCTTTAAGCAAAGAGCGTAAAACTGCAAATGGCGAAATTGCCATGGATCCTGTTTTTATTTTAGACCAAACATTTTGCCCAAATGTTCATTTTTTAGGCGAAGGCGAAATTCTTTCTACAGTTAAAACAATTTCTTATGCAAGTGGATCTAAATTTCCGAGTGGCGGAAATTGTACTGCTGGTTATATGGTTGGTAATAATAAAACTGCCAATTTAATAGAGAAAATAGAAATCCACCTAAAACTTTGTGATAACGAAGCTACAAATTTTCAAATGGAAATCTTGGCAAAACAACTGCCTTCCATGAACCAACGAATTGCAGCTGCTTATAAAAATACGCGCGAATTTGTAAATTTTATTCACAAAACATTACCAGCAGCAAAAATAAATTTTGTTTCCTCGACACTGGCAAAACAAGGTTTTACCCCTTCTGTTTTTTCTTTAGATTTACCAACAAAAGGAAATTCTGCTGAAGAAAAAGAAGCATATAAAAGAAAATTGAATCATAAATTAATCCATTTAATGATTACTGAAATCCCTAATGAGAGTAAGTATTGTGTAAGTTATGGTCAGTTAAAAGGTTGTTATTGGACCATTCCTGCAACCTCAACACAAGGAACCACTAAAGAAGGCGATAAAGATTATATTGCAAGAGTTTCGCTTTCTCCAGATTTAGATTTAGAGCATCATAAAAAAGTGTTTTTAAAGTTTGTAGAAGCGATTTAAAAAATCTACGCAAATTAATTTTTTTCTTGAAAAACAACAGAAAAGTACAAACCACAAAACCTGTACTTTTCTGCTGTTTCTTTACCAATAAAACTAGGCAATTCCAAAGCTTTTCAATTGGTATTAAAATATCTTCACAAACCTTAATCAATTTTTCACTTTAAAACAAAAATCTGCCTTTTTACAATTCTTGGTATTTTTAAAACCATTTTTTGATTATAATTTATGCTGAAAAAACGATTTTATAAACAACTTGTAATCAGGTAATTAAAAGCCTGCTATCCCTGAGCTCAGGGATAAGCATCCCTGAATTCAGGGAGGCAAAAAATATACGGTCTTCAGGGATTGACAAGTACTTTTTTATGGTTTATATTTATACCATAATTCATTGTAGAAACAATAAAGTATTAACTACCCTCTAAATTTAAAGCTTAAAGATTCCCTAAAATATTTCGCTTTTAATAGACATGTGAATATTAATTTTTAAATTTAACCCATATGAAAAACAGAAAAATCAACTTTATCAAACTCGGACTTTTTCTATTCGTAGCTACCTTATTCTTATGGAATTGTACTTTAGAGAATAATTCATACGAACCAGAAAATATCGATTTAAATAACGTAAAAACTGTATCCTTTAAAGATGCAATTGCACATTTTAATGCTAAAAAAGAAAAAATTAAACAAAAAAAGAATTATTCAAAAAGTACAGAAAATAAATTTGAAGTTACTCCTGATTGGAACACCCTAGAATATAATGAAATTGCCTATACCAATGCTCAATTGACTACTGCTAATTCTCAAATAAATAGAAATGGTCAATATTCTAGTCAACTATATTTTATTAATGTTAACAACCATATTAGAAATGTAATTTTTACGATCTGGAAAGATGAAGTTGATCAAAAAGGTAATCTCATCAATGGAAGAATATATTTCAATGATTTAGAAGGTAAGTTCATTGATGGATATCGAGTTGAAAATGGAATTTTCACAAAACGTTTTGTTGTAAAACCACAAATTCAAAAAGCTAGTTTTTTCCCTCTTTTTTTTATT
This sequence comes from Polaribacter batillariae, assembly GCF_017498485.1. Taxonomy (NCBI): domain Bacteria; kingdom Pseudomonadati; phylum Bacteroidota; class Flavobacteriia; order Flavobacteriales; family Flavobacteriaceae; genus Polaribacter; species Polaribacter batillariae. Next base: position 2,054,136 of record NZ_CP071795.1, read on the forward strand.
CAACAACACAACATAACTGAAGAAGGAGATTGTTGGAATACAGATGTTTTAAATGATTTTGAAGGTGGTGTTTTAAACGAAGTTGTTATAACTGCTGAAGGTGGAGGAAGTAGTAGTACTGGAGCAGGCCATAGTGATAGCTATAATTGGTATTACACATATGGTCCTGGAAGTATAAGCTATGGTAGTTACATTAATGGAGCAACATCTACAGGTACTATTGGTGGAGGTGGCAGCTCTAGTTTATCTTCTAGTCAAGTAACTTCTGCTGCTGCTGCAATTCTTATGGCGGCTCCTATTGAACCTGATGAAAACGGAAAGTGTCCTGAGGGATATACTAAAAACAACGATGGGCTTTGTGTGGATGAGGAAGAATTTGAATGGACAGATGAAGATTTTATTGTAATTGAAACTCCTTCGAAAACTATTGACTTAAATAAATATTTGAAATGCTTTGAAAATGCAAAATCAAGTTCCTCTTTTAGCCTAACTATATACGTAGACCAGCCTATTCCAAATAAAACAGACACATGGACTAACGATGGCACTCTTTTAAATCCTGACATAAATGTAGGTCATACTTTTATTTCATTAAATATGTCTGAAAATGGTGTTAATACGACACAAACTTTTGGATTTTATCCGGCGTCAGGAGTTTCTCCAAGGAATCCTCAAAAAAATGGTGCTTGGGTAGATGATGGTGGGCATAGTTTTGATGTAAGTGCAAAAATAAACTTAAATTTAAACGAATTCCAAAGTCTTATAAATAGTATTAAAAGTTTAGGAATGCCTACATATAATCTAAATTCTATGAATTGTACAGATGCAGCAATTCAAATTTGTAATACACAAGGTATGAGTTTACCTGATACAAACGGAACTTGGCTAGGTGGTGGAGGTAGTAATCCAGGTAATTTAGGTCAGGATATTAGAAATATGTCTAACAACAACTTAACTTATAACAAATCTGGTGGTAGTGCCCCTGCTAGTAAAGGAAATTGTAATTAAAAATAACATTATGTTTATGAAAATAATAAAAATATTTTGTATGCTTCTTTTAATATCATGCTCAAAACAAAAATATATGATAACAAGTAATAAAATTGGGGAATTTATTTTGGGAAATAAATTGGACAACAAATACGACTTAAAAAACTTTGACATTAAAACTGATGATAATAATAAAATCACATCAATAATTTGTAAAAGTAAAAGATATAAAACTAATGACGGATATGGAGTTGGTACAGATATTAATCTAATTAAAAAGAAAAATGATTTTTCTGAAAGTAAAATTACATTATCAAAAGAATCTCAAGAGATTGGTGATTTCGGAAATGTTTATATTTATAATAATATTGCATTTATTGATGTTAACCTTGACAGCATAGTTGATTTTGTTTGGATTGAAAAAAAATAACACAAACCAAAACCGCACATAAAAAAACAGCAGAAAAGTACAAATCACAAAACCTGTACTTTTCTGCTGTTTTTTTACCAATAAAACTAGGCAATTCCAAAGCTTTTCAATTGGTATTAAAATATCTTCACAAACCCGGTACAATTTTTCACTTTAAAACAAAAATCGGCCTTTTTACAATTTTTAATGTTTTTAAAACCATTTTTTGATTATAATTTAGGTTGAAAAAACGATTGCTGTAAATAACTTATAATCAGATAATTAAAAACTCGCTATCCCTGAGCTCAGGGATAAGCCTCCCTGAATTCAGGGAGGCAAAAAATATACGGTCTTCAGGGATTGACAAGTACTTTTTTATGGTTTATATTTATATCATAAAATTAATAGCGGAAAAATTATAGTAAAGCTAAAAACCATTAAAAATACTTTAACGAACTTAACTCTTAAAATCGAAAGGATAAAATATTAAGGAACCAAAATATTTATATGCGTAAAAAACAGGTTGGTAGCTATTAAAACGAAGTAGAACCATATCTAAGAAAGAACTCTGCTTGGAAGAAAAAATAAAAGAGTTAAAAAATATGAATTGTCCAAAAAACAGAGTTTCTTTGAAAAAGAAGGCAAAATTGCAAGTGTTTAATACTCCTAAAAAATTGAATGCGTAAAATATTTAATATTAATGAAATGAAAAATGTAACCATTATTTTTTTAATTACAGTTTTATTTATGAGTTGTGAAAAAGAAAATATACCAATGGAAAACCAATCTAACAATAATTTTAAATTGGTTTCGCAAGAATTCAATTACAATCTAAACAATTATGAAGTTCAAGACAAAGTAAAAATTGCTGTAGGAGAGGCATTAAATAATCTTTTAATTAATTCTCAAGACTTTAGAGAAACAATTATTAAGCATCTTATCAACGATAAGAAAGCAAAAGAACTACTTTACATTCAAAATAAAAATCTAGTTTTTGAAAATGGAAAAACGCTAGAAAATCTTATTTTGAGCGAATTTCAAATAAATAGTGAAAAGTATAATTTGATAAAACAAATTGAAAATGTTATTCCTAATTTAGTAATTAAAATCCCTGATTGGGCAAATATAATTTTTGAAAATGTTTCGACTTATGATGGTTTAGAATTTTCTATTTACCCAGGGTTAAATACCAAAAGCTCTTTTTATTTTAATCAGCAGAAAATGAAAAAAGTTAACAATGCTACTACTTTAGCAGACTACATTCCTATTCAAATAAAAGAAAGTGAAAAACTACTTCCTTTAAAAAAGAATAGTAAAGAGACGATTTGGAATGACAATTTAATTAATGATCATTTTCCCCACTTGCAGGATGTACAGAGTTTAAAAGAGAAGAATATATTACTTATAGCAATTCCGAATATGACTTCGTAGATAAAATATCTTTAAATGAAGATTTATTAAATGCAAAATTATGTGGAGTAGATTTAATTAATAGTGGTGGAAATAGTTCTTTAAATTGTAATAAAGTTTATGAAAGAGATTGTGTTACGGAGAAAAATGTTATTGAAGGTTTTAAATTTGCAAATTATGCTACTTTACTCGCAACTAATAATCAACCAGGTGGAGAAGATGAAATAGTGTTACATTATAACTTTTCTGTAGCTTCTATGTGCGGTGATTTAGATAAAACTCAAGTTTGTCCGCCTACTGATTGGAAACTTGTCATATCAGGTACATTCGATGATTTTTTTGAAACACAATTTCATTGGGGTAAACCAACAGACTCAAAAAATGTGAGTTTTAGAGGAAAACATGTATGGTTATTATGTTTTGACCCCTATAAAACAAGAGTAATCTTTTAAATTTCGATTATTAATTAAGCTGTTAATTTATTTCTTCTAATAAGGTGTTTATCTTGACTCCATTTTTCCATTGGAGTTATTCGTCCTAATAGACCATGGATCCTTCTATTATTGTAAAATTTCACGTAGCGTTTTAGTATTTGCTCTATTTCTCCAAAATATTGATAATCGAACCTTTTGAATACTTCTTTTTTTAATATTCCGTGGTATGCTTCAATATGTGCATTCTCTTCTGGAGTCGCAATGTGTGTAAATTCTTGTTGTACTCCGATTAATCCTAAATATTCACGCACTTTTTTTGCTATAAATTGACTGCCATTATCACTCCTAATAACTACATTATTGGGATAATCACAATCTTCAAACAATGCAGATAATAGCGCTATTACGTGATTTTGTTTGATATTAAAGGAAAAATAGTCTTTCAATATTCTACGTGTGTGAACGTCAATAACCGAGAGTAAATAAGCGTTTTTACCTACACTTGGTATCCAAACCATCTTTATATCCATCTCTAAACACTCCAAAGGTCTAGAAGTATAAACCTTTCTAAACTTTACAAATTTACGTCCAGAACCACTTCTATCTATCCTATTGTCAAGCTTCAACAGACCTTCTTCCTTCATAATTCTATATAGCTTTTTATGGTTTATAGTATAGCCGTCTCTATTTAAATAACTGGTCATTAATCTATAGCCACAATCTATAAATTCATCCTTTAAAACCTCTTTAATAGCTGCAACTACGTCATCCTGCAATACCAGGCCTTTAGTCTTGTGAAAGGTCTCTTTAGTTGGCTTATTTCCTTTTTTACCACCACTAGGCTTTCTATAATAGCTACTTGACACAATACCTACCATTTTGATAATCTTACTCTTGCTAATTTTATGTTTTTTATATATAGCGTCTACTAGATCTTTCTTGGATCGGACGTTCCAAACTTTTTTTTTAAAAGTTCTCGTTGCACTTCAAGTTCTATTTCTCTATCGCTTAGTAATTTTCTTAAAACACGATTTTCTTGTTCGGCTTCTTTAAGTTCTTTGCTTTTAGTGTCATAGGTAACTTTTAAACCAGCTTCACCTTTGTGCTCAAACTTTTTCCGCCAACTGTAGAAAGTACCTGTGCTTACACTGTATTTTCGGCAGGCTTCAACAATGCCGATTTCTTCTGAAACTGATAGTATTTCTAACTTCTGTGCTAATGTCCATTTCTTGTATTTCATATCTCAAATATATTTATTTGAAATTTAAAATATCACTCCGAATTAATAAGGGGCTAAAGTATATTAGACTACTATATTAAAAGTATTCCAAAATATTTTGACATTCCTGTTGAAACTTCTACAGAACAGATATATTCTCAAGCTAGATTTTTACTACTAACCCCTTCAAGTACATGGGATGGAAATTCTTATGGAGATGCAATAAGCATGGCTATATACGAACATGATAATCGTATAGTAAAACAGAGCACAACGAATTCAATAACTATAACCAATTCAACTAAAATATCTAATAAATTAAAATTAGGAAAGGCTTTTGAAGCGGGTGCAGATTTTAATAATTCTGTTACAAGAACATCAAGTACAACTTTAACTATTGAAGCAGAAAAAGATGTCGAATTAGGTAAAGTACCTATTAATTATTACGATCAAAATTTTAGTTTACCAAATAATGGAACTGGTTATAATATTTCAACTTTTGCAATAAACACACACTTTGCTTTTTATTATTAAAAGCACACGACAAGGTATATAAAAAACAGCACTTAAGTGTAAACTTCTAAGTCTATGCTTCTCTGCTATTTTAATTTATAAACTAAAAGTAAAAGCATTTTTATCCTGCTACTTTTCATATACAAAACGAGTTCGTAGCCATTTGAGAGAAACATTACGAAGAAAATTATCGGTTCAGAAAAAAAAGTCATTAAGTATGAAATGACTAAAGCCACTCACTTAAAAGAGATTGAACCGAGAGGAGTAAACAAAATGTAGAAATTGAATGAATACCAAAAACGGGAATAATTCCCACCCCAACTTTTTTAAAGTTGGTTAATTTCATAAAAACTAAAAATTATGAAAAAAATATTTTTAACTTTAGCTCTTGTTTTTGCAACAGGAACAATGATAAATGCAAGTTCTACAATTGAAAAAGAAGTAGTTGTTGGTGATTTCGATGAATGTGATACTTTTGCAACTGTAGCAGGAAAATTATTTCAATTAAGTTATGAGGAAGAACATAATTGGTTCCTTTATTGTATGGATAACTTGTAACATTTAATTTAACATAAGCCGACGCAATTAAATTTAGTTACGTCGGCTTTAATATTTAAAACTAAAAAAATGAAAAAATTTATACTAATAGGAATCATCTTATCACAATTAAATAATATTTATTCTCAAGATAAAATGTTTTTTAGCGAGATAACCTATAAAGCTTCTCTAAATACCAATTTAAATAAATCATTAAAAAAACACATCTGATGTCGTTAAAAGAAAGATGTTGAAAGTTATTGAAAATTCAAAAGATGTATTCTTCGTTTTAAAAATAAAGAATAACGAGTCCTTTTTCTATAAAAAAGAAAAATTAAATAATGATTTTGATAAAGGAATAAATATGACTGAAACCCTATCAGGAAAAGGGATATATTACAGTAATATTAATACAAATGAAATTCTAAATCAAAAAGAATCTTTTGGTAATAAATTTTTAATATCATATCCAAAGATAGAATGGATTTTAACACAAGAAAAAAAGAAAATAGGTAATTATATTTGCTATAAAGCAACTACTATCAAAAAAGTAGAAAATAAAAGAGGTATTATTAACAAAAAAATTACAGCTTGGTACACTTTAGATATTCCTTACAAATTTGGCCCCAAAGAATTTAGTAATTTACCTGGATTGATTTTAGAACTACAAGAAGGACGTCTAACTTTTACAGTAGATAAAATAAAATTGAATTTAAATAAAAAAATTGAAATTAATAAACCAACAGAAGGTAAAAAATTATCTTTAAAGAAATATAATGAAACTATAAAAAAAATAGTTTTAGATTATAGAAAAAATAGATAAATTCAATTTTACTTAATGAAGAAATTATTAAAATTTATATTTTATTTTTTAATTACCTTAAAAATAAGTTCACAAGAAATAACTTTAAGTGGTTTTGTAAAAGACAGTTTACAAAACCCTTTACCTTATGCAAATGTATTAGCAAAGCCTAAAGACGTTTCTAAAAATTTAAAATTTGCTATTACTGACGAAGAAGGTTATTATAAATTAAAACTAAAAAAAGGAGATACCTTAACTGTAAATATTTCTTATATAGGTTACATAACTAATAACTTTGAATTTATTGCATCAAAAAACACTAAAAAAGATTTTATTTTACAACAATCCTCGGAACAATTAGATGAAATTATTATAGAAATGCCTGTAATGATTAAAGGAGATACAACTACCTATAAAACAGAAAAATTTGTAGATGGTTCAGAACGAAAACTAAAAAATGTTCTAAAAAAATTACCCGGAGTTGAAGTTGATAAAAAAGGAAATGTTACTGTACAAGGTAAAAAAATAACTCAAATGTTGGTAGATGGTAAAAAATTTTTTGGCGGTAATTCTAAACTTGCAGTAGAGAATATACCAGCAGATGCTGTTGGAAATGTAGAAGTAATTGATAATTATAATGAAATTGCCTTTTTAAAAAACGTATCAGACTCCGATGAGATGGCAATGAATATCAAACTAAAAGAAGATAAAAAACAATTTATTTTTGGAGATGTAGAGACAGGGAAAGGAAATCAAGATTTTTATAAAACGAACGCAAATCTATTTTATTACTCACCAAAAACAAATATTAATTTTATAGGTAATACGAATAATATTAACGAAAAGACGTTTACTTTTAAAGATTATCTAAATTTTTCTGGTGGAGTAAATGCAGTGTTTAAAGGAAACTTTGATTTTACTGGACAAGATTTTTCTCAATTTTTAGAAAGTGCCGACTTACAGAGTAGCAAACAAAATTTTGGAGCTTTAAATATTACTAAAACTACAAATTCAAAATTAGATATTTCTGGATACGCAATTTTTTCAAACACAAATACGAGTAGTTTTATTGAGAATTTAAATGAATACACAAACTTTAATGAAGAAAAAACAAACAAAACGGATGCAGATAATTTATTAGGAATTGGTAATTTTAATATAGAATATACACCTAATAATTTAGAAAAATGGCATATTAAAACACAATTTAAAAGAACTAATAATTATAGTCAAAATGCAATAACATCGTTAATCAATACAAACACAAATACAATTACAACTGATCGAAATCTAAAATCTACTTACATAAATCAAAATATAGAATGGCACAAAAGACAATCGAGCAAACATACTTTTTCTACAGTTTTAAATTACGTTTACAATAAAAATAATAGGAATCATTTTTGGCAAACAAAAGACCCTATATTCAACAACTTAATTCCAATAGAAAAAGAACAAGAAACTTTTAAAATAAATCAAATAAAAAATACCAAAAAACAAAATATAGATGCTGTTTTTAAACATTTTTGGGAATTAAATAATAACAATCATATTTATACAACTTTAGGTAATATGTTTTTAAATGAAAGCTTTTTGACAAAGGAGAGCCAAGAACTAGATAATGGGAATATCAATAATTTTTCTATTAGCGAATTTGGTAACGACTTAAATTTTAAATTAAACGATTTATTTTTAGGAATCCATTATAAATTTAGAACAGGTATTTTCACATTTAAACAAGGTTTTTATGCACACAACTATCATTGGAAAACGAACCAACAAACGAACCTATCAAAAAACAAATGGGTAGTTTTACCAGATTTTTTAGCCAAAATAGAATTTACAAAATCTAAAAAAATACAGTTCAATTATAATCTAAAAACTTCTTTTTCTGATGCTAGTAAATTTGCAAATCGTTTTTACTTACAATCTTACAATTCCGTTTTTAGAGGAAATGAAAATTTAGAAAATAATTTATTTCATAATGCAAGAATTTATTATAGAAAATTTAGTTTATACAGAGGTGTTTTGTTAAATGCAAGTTTAAATTACACAAAACAAATTAGAGGGATTAGAAATGTAGTAAATTTTGATAACATCAATCAATTTTTAACTGTCAAATTATTTAATAATCCTTCAGAAAGTATTAACGGAAATATCAGATTAGAAAAACGAATTAAAGAAATAAAATACAAATTTAATGTTGGATTTAATAATTCTATATACAAACAAGAAATAAACAATAGTATTCAAATTAATAAAAATAACAACTACAATTATAAAGTTGGTATTGAAACTTTGTTTGATAATTTTCCAACTTTAGAAATAGGTTTAAAAAGAGAAATAGGTAAATTTATTTCTAGCAACAATAATTCTAAATTTGCAACCTTAGAGCCTTTTGTTAGTATAGATTATGACTTTCTCAAAGGTTTTATTTTTAATTTCGATTATAGTCGTAGTAATTATCAGAACAAAACTTTAGGGCAAAAAAATATCTATGAAATTGCGAATGGAACATTGTCTTATAAAAAACAAGACAGTGCCTGGTCATATAAAATTATAGCACAAAATATATTCAACACTAAATTTAGACAAAGCAATAGTTTTACAGACTATTTGATTTCTGACACAAAAACTTATATATTGCCGAGAGTATTTATGTTTTCGATTGGTTATAATTTATAACGTGAGTTCGATTTAAAAAATACTGTTTATCAAATAGTTATGGGTTTTTCTTTTTTTAAAATAACTGTCATTTCGACCTAATGGAGAAATCTTAGGCTAAAGGTAAGATTTCTCAACTACACTGCGTTTCGTTCGAAATGACAATATATTGGTTTTTAAATAGATAGTATGAATATTATATCGAACTCAAGTTATAAGGTTTAAACGTTTGAATAAGACACTTTCTTGCTATTTCTTCACCAACATTCGTTTAATCTCATTCAACTTCATCAACGCTTCAATAGGCGTTAAAGTGTCAATATTTGTTGATAAAATTTCATCACGAATATTTTCTAACAAAGGATCGTCTAACTGAAAAAAGCTCAACTGCATTTCTTCGTGTTGCGTTTGTTTTAAAACATCTTTTACTTCTGCATTTTTATTATTTTTCTCTAACTGTGCCAATATTTTATTTGCTTTACGAATTACCATATTTGGCATTCCTGCCAATTTTGCTACATGAATACCAAAACTGTGGTTAGAACCGCCAGAAACAAGCTTACGCAAGAAAATAATGTTGTCTTCCAATTCTTTTACAGACACATTAAAGTTTTTAATACGCTCGAAAGTAGCCGTCATTTCATTAAGTTCGTGATAATGGGTAGCAAACAGTGTTTTTGCTTTGGTTGGGTGTTCGTGCAAAAATTCTGCTATTGCCCAAGCAATCGAAATACCATCATAGGTAGAAGTTCCTCGTCCAATTTCATCCAATAAAATTAAACTTCTGTCTGAAACATTATTCAAAATAGAAGCCGTTTCATTCATTTCTACCATAAAAGTAGATTCGCCCATAGAAATATTATCACTGGCACCAACTCTGGTAAAAATTTTGTCTATAATCCCAATTTTTGCATTTTGTGCAGGCACATAACTTCCCATTTGTGCGAGTAAAACAATTAAAGCTGTTTGTCTTAAAATGGCAGACTTACCAGACATATTAGGACCAGTAATCATAATTATTTGTTGCTGATTTCTATTCAAAACAACATCGTTTGCAATATATGTTTGGTCGATTGGCAACTGTTTTTCAATAACAGGATGACGTCCATTTTTTATTTCCAAATCGGTGCTTTCATCCATAATAGGGCGCACATAATTGTTATCAATCGCTAAAACAGAAAATGAGAGTAAACAATCAATTTTTGCAATAATTTGTGCATTTTCTTGCACTTTTTGTACAAAACCGATGACATATTGCAATAATTTAGAAAAAATTTCTTGTTCTAAAACCTGAATTTTTTCTTCTGCTCCTAAAATTTTCGTTTCGTATTCTTTTAATTCTTCGGTAATGTAACGCTCTGCATTTACCAAGGTTTGCTTACGAATCCATGTATCAGGAACTTTGTCTTTATGCGTATTTCTCACTTCGATATAATACCCAAAAACGTTGTTAAACGCAATTTTTAAACTATTGATTCCTGTGCGTTCTGTTTCACGAGCCAACATATTGTCTAAATATTCTTTCCCAGAACTAGAAATGGCACGTAAATCGTCTAATTCTTTGTGCACGCCAGAAGCAATTGCATTTCCTTTATTGATGTTTACAGGAGCATCATCAAACAAAGTTTCGGTAATTTTTTCAATTAAAACTTCGCAAGTATGTAATTGATTTCCGAGTTCTTTAACTGCTTTATTTTTACTTTTTTGTGATGCCGTTTTTATCGGTAAAATGGCTTTTAAAGAATCTTTTAACAACACAATTTCTCTTGGCGAAGCTTTGCCTGTGGCTACTTTAGAAATCAATCGTTCTAAGTCAGATATTTGTTTTAGTTGATAGGTTACTGTTTTCGAAAAATCATTAGAATTGATAAAAAACTTTACCAATTCATGCCTGTTTTTAATCTCGTCGATATTTTTTAAAGGCAATGCCAACCAACGTTTTAACAACCTTCCTCCCATTGGCGAAATGGTTTTGTCAATAACATCTAAAAGTGTAACTGCGTTTACAGAATTCGGATTATACAACTCTAAATTACGAACTGTAAAACGATCCATCCAAACATAATTGTCTTCTGCAATTCTGCTAATTTTTTGAATGTGTTTTAACTGATTGTGTTGTGTTTCCGATAAATAATATAACACAGCTCCAGCAGCAATAATTCCGTTTTTTAAATCTTGAACACCAAAACCTTTCAAGTTTTTTACCTCGAAATGATTTTGAAGAGTTTCGTTGGCATACTCTGTTTGAAAAACCCAATCGTCTAAATAAAACGTATAATATTTGTTTTCAAACAACTCTAAAAATTGCTGTTTGTGTTGTTTTTGAACCAAAACTTCACTTGGCGAGAAGTTTTGTAACAATTTATCGATGTATTCCGCATTTCCTTCTGCTACTAAATATTCGCCTGTAGAAACATCTAAAAAGGAAATTCCGAGTTGTTTTTTATTAAAATGAACTGCCGCTAAAAAGTTATTGGTTTTGGTTTGTAAAACCTCGTCATTTAAAGAAACTCCAGGTGTAACCAATTCTGTAACACCACGTTTTACGATGGTTTTGGTCATTTTTGGGTCTTCTAACTGATCGCAAATGGCCACGCGCATTCCCGCTTTTACCAATTTTGGTAAATAGGTGTTTAAAGAATGATGTGGAAAACCTGCCAAAGCTGTTTCAGAGTCGCTTCCTGCACCTCTTTTTGTTAAGGTAATTCCTAAAACACCTGCTGCTTTTATCGCATCTTCACCAAAAGTTTCGTAAAAATCTCCCACGCGAAAAAGCAACATCGCATCAGGATATTTATTCTTGATAGCATTGTACTGTTTCATTAAAGGGGTTACCTTTTTTGCTTTTGGTTTTGCCAATTTTTTAGAAATTTTCAGTTAGTTTTGCGAAGATAAAAATAGTAAGCAGTTTTCAGTAGCAGTTTGCAGTGAACTTATCCACAAAATAAAGTTAGATTTGGCTAAAGTCATTTAGATGTTTATAATTATGAACATCTAGCTAAAGCAGGATTTAATTCAACTGGATTCAGAGCAACGTAGCATATCAACTGCAATGGGTTTCAACCCATTGTTAAGAGAATTAACAATAAATTGGCTTTAGCCAAATTCTATATTTAGATAGAAATATGAGGAAATTAAAGAACAACGAATTAAATAGAATTACGGTTGATGAATTCAAATCTGTTAAAAAAACACCTTTAATTGTAGTTTTAGACAATGTTAGAAGCTTAAATAACATTGGTTCTGTGTTTAGAACTTCAGATGCTTTTTTGATTGAAAAAATCTATTTATGTGGTATTTCTGCAACACCTCCCAATAAAGATATTCATAAAACAGCTTTGGGTGCTACTGAATCTGTAGATTGGGAATATGCTAAAGATACTTTAGAATTAGTTAAAAAATTGAAAGCAGAAAGTGTAAAAGTTTTGTCTATTGAACAAGCAGAAAACAGCACAAAACTGAATGATTTTCAGCCTAAAAAAGGCGAAAAATATGCAATTGTAATGGGAAATGAAGTAAAAGGGGTGCAACAAGAGGTGGTAAATGCATCTAATTTGTGTATAGAAATACCACAATTAGGCACCAAACATTCTTTAAATATTTCTGTTACCACAGGTGTTGTTTTATGGGATTTGTTTCAAAAAATACAATAAAAATATGGTTTACTATAAAAAATTTCTTATTTTGGAGAGTTAAACATTAAAGATTTTAAAAATGAATTTACAAGAAAACAATTTAGAAGAGTTCGAAATGAGTTTAAATCCTGGTGGAGAAGTCACTGAGGGAGAGACAACTGGAGAAGAAGGAACTGGAGGGGATGATCCAGAGTAAATAAAAAATATTTATTATTAGTAAAGGCCTTAATTATTCTCTATTAAGGCTTTTAAATTTTAAGTACTATTTTTTTGAAAAAAAAATATTTTCTTCTTTCTTTATGTATTTCTGTTTCCTTTTTTTCTCAAGAGAGAATAGAGAAAAATAAAGACTCGCTTCATTTTTATATCAAAAAAATAAAAAATAAACAACTTTCACTAAAAGTAAAAGAAAAGTATGCAAAAAAATTAGTTGTTTTTTCAAAAAATTTAAATGATAGTTTAAAATTTGATGCAAACATGCAAATTGCATTAATGTATTTTAGACAAAAAAAGTTAGATTCTCTTAAAAAGTACTGTTTTATTGCAAAGAAAAATGTAGAGGCATCAAACGATTTAAGCCGCATACAAAAATTTCATTTCTATTTAGCCACTTATTATAAATACAAAGAGGTTCCAGATAGTGCATATTACCATTATAATACTTCTAAAAACTTTTTGCTAAAGCTTGGCGATACTATTACAGCTGGAAGAAGAATGTTAAATTTTGCTGTTATTCAAATGAATGAAAAAGATTTGTTAGGCGCAGAAACTACAACAATAACCTCTTTAAAATATTTAGAAAAATCTAATTTAAATAGAATAAAGGCAGACTTGTATAATAATTTAGGTCTTATTGCTAAAAGAAGAAATGAATATGAAGAAGCTTTGAATTATTTTAACTTAAGCTTAAATTATTTGAATAAATGTGAAGTTAATGATAGAGTAATTAAGTCTAAATTGAACTATTATAATAATGTAGCTTTAATATATCAAATGAAAAAAAACTATAAAAAGTCGAATTTTTTTTTAAAAAAAGCGCTAAAAATAGATCGTATTAAAGAAAAGTTTTCATTGAGCTATGCTTTTATTTTAGAAAACATGACACTAAACAACTATAAATTAAATAATGAAAAAAACTTATTGTACAATTATAAAAAAGTTTTAAGTATAAGAGAAAAAGCAAAACATATAAAAGGTATTAGCATTACTAATAATTTATTAGCTTTTTACTATAAAGATAAAGGGAATAAAGAGAAAGCATTGTTTTATGCAAATAAGGGATTAAAATATTCGAAACAGTCTAATGAAAATACTAGAACTTTAGAAGCATTAAAATTATTATCTGAGTTAACAAAAGGAGAAACTTCAAAAAAATATTTACAAGCATATATTCAATTAAATGACAGTCTATACAATAGAGAAAGATTGATGAAAAATCAGTTTGCAAAAATTAGATACGAGACCGATAAAAAAGAAAAAGAGAACTCAAATTTAAAATTAGAAAACGAACGAAAACAGTTGGCTTTAGAAAGCGAAAAGCAACAAAAAATTATTGGCTGGTTAGTAGCATTAGGAAGTTTTCTTTTGATTCTTTTTATAATTACAATAACCAAAATAAGAAGAAGAAAACTGCTTTTCGAAGCCAAATTACAACAAGTAGAAGCACGAGAAAAAGAACGCCAGCAAATAGCAAAATCTTTGCATGACGAGGTTGCTGGAGACATAAGAATGTTACATTTAAAATTAGCAAAAGCAAACCAACAAGAAGCTGCAAAAAATTTAGAGGTTATTAAAGAAAACGTAAGAAATTTATCGCACCAACTAAGTAGTGAAAGTTTCGAGGAGGTTTCTTTTAAAAATCAAATAATAAACCTAATTGCAGATTATTTTGAGATCGATTTTAAAATTTCAGTAAAAAATATAGACGATATCTCTTGGAAAGAAATAAATAATTCTATTAAAAGAACTTTATATTTAGCCATTAGAGAAAGTATTCAAAATACAAGAAAATATGCAGAAGCAACAAAAATAAACATTCGTTTTAGCGATACCAAAAAAACAATTATATTAATTATTTCAGATAACGGAAAAGGTTTTAATACCTTAGAGAAAAAAACAGGAATTGGTATTAAAAATATGCAAGAACGCATAGAAGAAATTCAGGGTACTTTCTCTATTGAAAGTATAGAAAATAAAGGTACTACCACCACAATAGAAACCCCTAAAAAATGGAAGAGCGTATAAGAATTTTAATTGTAGATGATCATCAATTAGTAATACAGGGTATTTTATGTTCGCTAAAAGAAGTAGGAGACTTCGATGTTGTTACTGCCAATAATTGTGATAAGGCTTTTCAATTGATAAAAACACATCAAAAAACGAATCCTTTTCATATTCTTCTTACAGATTTAAGTTTCGATAATTCTACCGAAGAAACCAATTTAGATGGTGGAGAAGAATTGATTAAAGCCATTAGAAATAACGAGTTTGATCTAAAAATTGCTGTAATTACAGGCCATACAGAAACCAATAGAGTGTTTAATGTAATTCGCAATTTAAACCCCAATGCATATTTATTAAAAAGCAAGTGCGATGCTATAGAAATTGGTTTTGCCATAAATAAAATGTTAGCAAACGATTACTATTATACACACGAAATTCATCAAAAAATAATGCGCAGAAATATCATTCAAATTCAAATGGACGATGTTGCTCTTCAAATACTAAAGGAACTTCCCAATCATGCAAAAATTAGTAATTTAGAAGGCATTATTACAAAAAGCGATGGAGCTTTATTAAAACAGCGTTCTATTGAAACAAAATTGGCAAATTTAAGAACAGACCTAAATGCAAATAATAACACAGATTTGGTTTTAAAAGCAAAAGAATTAGGCATAATAGATTGATAATACCATTTTGTTTTTAGATTTACTGTAAATAAAAAAAGACGTTTTATTACGGTAAATTCAATTTGTAAGCGGTATAGATGTATAAAAATAGCTGTTTTGCGGAAATCCACATTTTTATTTACGGTTTTACACAGTCTTCTTTTTAAAAGCAAACGTACATTTGTAGTGTAGATATTATTAATTTAATAACTAAAAAAGGGATTAATTGCAGATATGAGATTAGGGGCTTATATCTAAAATTGATAGAAAAGGGAAAAACCTTTCTGTGAAAACAGAAAGGTTTTTTATGTTTTAGAAAACATTAAAACCCTAAAATTAATTTTGCAATAGAAAAGTAAATTAGAATTCCTAAAATATCGTTACTGGTTGTAATAAAAGGACCTGTTGCCAAGGCAGGATCTATACCTCTTCTCGCCAAAATAATAGGAATAAATGTTCCAATAATCGAAGCAATTACAATTACAGAAATTAAAGAAGCTGCAACAGTAATTCCTAAATCTATTTTAAAGCCTAAAAATAACATTCCTGCAGACATTAGTAAGGCTGCCAAAACAAAGCCATTTAATAGCCCTTGTAAAATTTCTTTTAACAATCTTTTAAAAAGTGAGCCTTTTAAGCTATCATTAGCCAAACCTTGCACAATAATTGCAGAAGATTGTACACCAACATTCCCAGCCATTGCAGCAATTAATGGTGTAAAAAAAAACAATTCTGGGTATTGGTCCATAGCACTATCGAAACTTCCTAAAACCGAAACTGAGATAAAACCACCAAACAATGCTAAAATTAACCAAGGTAGTCGTGCTTTTGTAATTTCTAAAATAGAATCATTTACTTCTACATCTTGCGAAAAACCTGCTGCCATTTGGTAATCTTTATCGGCTTCGTCTCTAATAACATCTACAATATCATCAATCGTAATTCTACCCAACAAAACGTTATTATCATCTACCACAGGAATGGCTTCTAAATCGTATTTTGCCATAATTTTTGCCACTTCTTCATCGTCTTCATGCACATTTACAGCATCTACTTTTGGCTTTAAAATATCGGCTATTTTTTGGTCAGATTTAGAGGTAATTAAGTCTTTTAAAGACAGTCTGCCCACTAATTTTTCTTCTTTATCTACTACGTAAATAGAATGTACTCGGGTTACTTCTTTTGCTTGGCCGCGAATTCTTCGCATACAACCTGCAACAGTCCAAGTTTCGTACACTTTTACCAATTCTTTTGCCATTAAAGCACCAGCAGTATTATCGTCGTAAGACAATAATTCTTTAATATCTGCAGCTAAATCGTCGTCTTCTAACGCATTAATTACACGTCTTTGGCGTTCTACAGAAAGTTCTCCAATAATATCTGCAGCATCATCTGTGTCCATTTCTCCAATTTCGTCTGCAATTTCTTGTGCAGATAAGTTTTCGAGAATTTTCTCACGCGTATCTTCGTCTAATTCTGTAAGAATTTCGGATGTTTTTTCGCTGTCTAAAAGCTTAATAATGTAAATGGCTTCGTCGAAATCTAACTCGTCTAGCACCTCTGCAATGTCTGCAAAATGGACTTCAGCAAACAGCGCAGAAATTTCTTTATCGCTTTTAGAAGCAATAAGTTCTGTTAGTTTGTCTAGAAATTCGTTGTTAATTTCTAAGTTCATTTTCTGCTAATTTTTGCGTGAGTGAGATAAAGTCTTGTACAGATAATTGTTCTGGACGTTTCGCAAATATAGGTTCTTCTTTTAAAGAATCCGAAAGATTAAAAGATTTTAAACTAGAACGCAGCATTTTTCTGCGTTGATTAAAGGCTGTTTTTACAACTCTAAAAAACAATTTTTCGTTCACAGGAAGCGAATAATCTTTTTTTCTAATAAGGCGAATTACACCAGAATCTACCTTGGGTGGTGGGTTAAAAACGGTTGGTGGTACTGTAAAAAGATATTCGACATTAAAAAAAGCTTGTGTTAAAACAGATAAAATTCCGTACACTTTAGAACCTTTTTTTTCTGCAATTCTTTTGGCAACTTCTTTTTGAAACATGCCTGCAAATTCAGGTACAAATTCTCTGTTTTCTATGGCTTTAAAAACAATTTGTGTAGAAATGTTATAAGGGAAATTTCCAATAATTGCGACTTGTTTTTTATTAAAAATTTCCGAGAGGTTTTTCTTTAAAAAATCGCCTTCTATAATTTCGAATTTTTCTTTGGAAGTATCTAAGTTGAGGTGTTCTACAGGAAAAACATTTTTTAAATACCCAACAGATTCTCGATCTAATTCTAAAACCGTAATTTTTGGTTTTTTCTGCAATAAGTATTTGGTTAAAACACCCATTCCTGGACCAATTTCCAAGACATTTTTATACCCATTTTCTGTTAACGCATCTGCAATGTTTTTTGCAATTGTTTCATCTGTTAAGAAATGCTGACCTAAATGTTTTTTTGCTTTTACAGACATTTTGCTCGTTTTTTACTTCTACCACAAATGTACAGTTAAAATTCGGCATAATTTTTGGTTCGTTGTATGATTAAAATCAACCAAAATGAATAAAAATTTACTGCTAATTATCGTTCTACTTTTCAGCTTTCAAATAACCACTTTTTCTCAAGAAGGAAAGTTAAAAAAAGGGAAAGAAAGTATTAAAACCTCTACATCTTCTAGAAATTCTGGCACGGTTACTTCAAAAAAATCTGCTTCAAGAAGAAGTAATATTAACGACGACAACCCTGCTAGAAACCTTTTTGCAAGTATCGTTTGGGGCATTGCAGCCTACACTTTTTATGGTGTTTTAATCGAATCTCCATGGGAAATAAATGGAAGAATGCACGATGCAGAAATTTCTAATTACCCGTATAAAGAAGCTAGATATGGTAATTTTATTTATACAGATTCTACCAATTACAACATTACTCGTTTCGATATTACCAACAATTTTGTGCGAGAAAGTAAAAATTTATATGGAAATAATTTTGGGGTAAATTTCCGATTTTTAAAACGTTTTGCTTTGGATGTAGATTATTTATATCTTTTTGAGAACGTAAACGGAAACCGAGATTCATTTTCTTTATATTCGGCTTTATTAAAGTATTATACCATTTAAACTTTGAATTCAAGATAATATTTATTATCTTTCGGGGTAAAATTTATTATCTTTCAATATGCCAAAGAAAATTACCTTATCGATTAAAGAAGAATCTGTTGAATTGCGAAAACTATATGAGTCTACCACTACAGAATTACGAAGAGATCGTTTAAAAATGTTATACTACATAAAGTCCGGGAAGTATATCTATCGTAATGCAATCGCAAAGAAGCTTGGCAGACGTCCAACCACCATAGGCAATTGGATTAAAGACTATGAAACAGGAGGCCTTTCAAATTTATTAGAAATACATAGCGGAGGTAATAATACCGTTCATATTTCTGATAGAGCAAAAGCCTATATCTCCAAGACATTATCTAACAGCGATACCACCATAACTTCCTATATAGAGTTACAAGCTCATATAGCCGAAGATTTATCAGAGATGATAAATTATGGTGCACTTTATGCACATTGTAGGCGAAAACATAAGTCTAAGCTAAAAGTATCAAGAAAGTCACATTATAAAAAAGACCCGAAAGCCGAAATGGTTTTTAAAAAACCTAGAAAACACTTTTAAATTATTTAGAACAAAACTAAATAAAAATAACTTTGAATCGGTCAATTTATTTTTTCAAGATGAATCTCGTTTTGGATTAATCACCAAACAAAAAAGAGTCATTACAGCTAAAGGCGTTAAACCTATAGCAAAGTACAAACATAGTTATCAGAGTAAATGGCTATGGGGAAGTTTTTCACCCATTACAGGTGAGAGTTTCTGCATGCTAACAGATACTGTGTGTAAAGACTTTTTTATTGAGTATTTAAGAGACTTAAGTGCCTGTAATCCTTTGGAACTAAAAATTGTAATTATTGACAATGCAGCTTTCCACTCTACTAAAGATGTAAAATTGCCTGATAATATTATCTTATTACCTATCCCTGCATATTGCCCTGAACTAAATCCAGCTGAAAAAGTTTGGCAATACCTTAAAAGTAAAATTGCAATGAAAATTTATGACACTTTAGATATACTAGAATCCAAAATAGAGCACCTAGTTTATCAAATGGATAATAAGACCATTAAGTCTATAACCGGATATGAATTTTATCTAAAATCTTTTTATAACGTTTTTAATGTTTAAATGGTATTACAGAGTTCGAACACAACGTTTTGATGCTTGGTTCGGTTTGGGAATGATGCATGCAGGAAGTGATGTAAACGAAACTCGTTTTGGATTGGGTTTTGGTGCAGAATTATTTATCGCAAAACCAATTAGTGTCGATTTTTCGCATAAATGGGCAGTTATCAATTACAAAGAGGTTCATAAAACAAAAGTGCTCTTAAAATATCATCTTAAAAACTACCATATTTCTTCTGGTTACGAGCATTTTAAGATTGGTGTTTCTAAAATAAAAGCTTTTTCGATGGGTGTTGGGGCAAGTTTTTAGTTGCTGTTTTTCTTAATGAATTCCATTGAGTAAGATTAAAAATTGGTTTTTGAAGTTTACAGAATTGGTTTTTAAAATCTTTATAAGTTCAGATAAAAATGAGTCAATTGTTTCAGTTATTTTTTCGATAATATAATTTTTAGAAAAATTTAAACCTCTATTATTCCAGTCTGATAACTGAAATTTATTTTTCTTTTTGAATTCTAAAAGTTCTTTAATTAAATTCATTTGGCTCTAATTACTTGTAACTGTAGGATAAAATTCATTTACCACACGCAATTCTGTTCTAAAAGCAACCATTTTATCAGCAAATTTTAAACCTTTTTTTCGTAATTTATCTGCATCGAATTGATAGTAATTGTCTAAATCTTCTCTCGTATTTGCAGTATATTGTACAGAATAGGTTTTTCCGCCCATTTCTTCGTTAACCAAAACTTCGGTAAGTTTCGCAGATATAAATTTACCTGTATTTAAAACCTCTAAAATGTGTGTTTCCATCCAAGTTAACCACTCTTCGTGAACACTTTCATCGATATTTATTGTTACGTTGTATATGTACATTTTTGTTTAGATTTGTTTTTTTTTTAGCTTTTCCTGCAAGGTTTCCAAGACCTTTTAGGTGTATATTTAATGTTGTTATTATCTACAAGATAGTAGTTTGATACCTACAAGAAGGTAATTATTTAATACCTAAAAGGTTTTAAAAACCTTGCAGGAAACTATTAAACCTTGCAGAGAGTTATTGAACTTTGTCTCCTCTTAATTTTCTATATTTTTTCCTAGCTTCTACCAAATAAATACTAGAAGGCTGTTCGAAAATTATTTTTTGATAATACTCCTGTGCTTTCTCTGTATTTCCTAGAAAATTGTACAATTCTGCCATTTCGTAATAAACATCATCTGTTAAAAAACCTTGATTGTCTGTTGCTATAATTTTGGCAAAATTTAAAATGGCTTCTTCGTATTTCTTTTGTTTTATCTGCAGTTTCGCAATCTTAAAATATATGTTATTTGTAATTGGTAAAAAACCGCCATTTAATTCTTTTAAAGTTTGGTTTTCTAAGACAGAATTTAAGACTTTTATCGCTTCGTTGTCTTTGTTTTGATAGGCTAACAATTCCGCTTGCGCATATTCTTTTAATCCAGAAGGAATAGAATCTAAAGGTTCGTTATCGGAAATTATTAAAAATAAATCTACAGCATCATTGGCAATTAACTGTGTGGTAGAACCTTTTAAAACTTTTAATTGTGCTTTTGCCCAGGTAAAATCGCCTTTAAAATAACTGGTTTGCGCCACTTTAAAACGAGCTTCTTGCGCCAATTCGTGGTTTTTTAACTGTGTTTGAATTTGTGAAAAATAAATTAATGCTTTGTTGAATTTACCTGTAAATACTAAAACGTCGCCTAATTTTAATTTAATTCTTGCTTTGTCGAATTTAGAACTAGCATACCCAATTGCTTCTTGTAAAACTTTTTTTGCTTCTTCTGGTTTGTTGGCAGAAAATGTTAAAAAATCGGCATAGGCTACTTGTAATTTTATGGTAGAAGTGTTTTTACCAAATTCTTTAAAAAGAGATTGAAATAACGCTTCTGTTTCTGGGTTTTTGGTAGCTACTGCTATTTTCGAGAGGTATAAATTGGCATCAATAATTTCTTCTTTACTATTTGAATGTTCTTTAATAAAGTGGAAACATTCTGTAGAAGCATCGAAATTTTTGTTCTCGAAAGCGATTTTTCCAATCATAAAAATAGAAGACAAATCTGTAGAATTTCTTTGGTACAGTGCTTTTTCTTGTATAAATGCTTTTTTGTAATCTTTTTGTTGTGCAAATAACCAGCTTAAAAGCATGTTCCAAACATCTTTTGGATTGCTAACAGACTTTCTTAAAAGTGTTTTTCTGAATAAAATATTGGCTTCATTTTCAGAATCGTCTGTAATATATTTACTTGCATATCTTTGAACAAGGCTAAAATATTGTTCGTTTTTATCAACCAGATTTATGTACGATTCAAACATTTGTTTAAAATCGCCTTTTTCGCCATAAATTTGTGCAATTTGAAAGCTATAATTGGCATTTTTATTCTTTTCCATTGCTTTTTCGTAAGCTAAAATAGCATTGTCTAGCAAGTTGTAATCTTTAAAAAGACGCCCAATAATTCCGCCATAAGCTGCATTTTTATCTAAAGAATTTAATGCTAAATCGTAATTGATTTTTGCTTGTTCTTTTTGTTGTTGTCGCTCGTAATTATATCCTAAATAAACATATAAATAAACTTGAGAGGCATTCGATTTTATTCGGGCTTTTAATAGGTTTTCTGCTTCCTTAAATCGATCTGTTTCTTGGTAACAGGTAATTAATCGCCCTAAATATGTGGTGTTAAAGGGTGTTTTTTCGTATAATTTTTTAAAAAGCTGGGTTGCTTTTTCGTATTCTCCTTCTCTATAGTAATTTTCTGCAAGCAGGTATTCGTTTTGTGTTGCTTGTTGTATGTTTTGGGCAACACTAAAACTACTGGCAATAAATAAGATAAGAAAAAAGAAGTGTTTCATGGAGTTCAAATATAAACAACAAAAATGTTAAATTTTTATTAAACCCATTTCTTTTTTAAGAGGTCTTTTGTAACATTTTGGCGCGAAATTAGTCTTTAAGGTATAACCAAATAAAATTTTAAATTGTATGAATACTTTTTCTCAACAATATCAAATAGCAAAAAGCAATTCCATAAAGTTTATGAAAAACGGACAAATAGCTGCATATTTAAACGCTCTTTTAGAAATGAACAAATACAAAAGATTAATGCTAGCAGTTGTAGCTAATTAGTCCACAGTTTTTCAGTTACAGTAGGCAGTTATTTTCTGACTGCAAACAAATACTTAAAATTACGATTCCATTCAACCGCAAACAAACTGACTGATTACTGCCAACTGAAGACTGCGTACTAATTTAGTCAATCACAGAAAACCCACAATAAGGAACCAGTACCTCTGGTATTTTAATACCGTCTTTGGTTTGATAATTTTCTAAAATTCCTGCTAAAACACGTGGTAAAGCCAAAGAACTACCATTTAAGGTGTGTGCAAGCTCACTTTTACCCTCTTTGTTTTTAAAACGAAGCTTTAATCTATTTGCTTGAAAAGTTTCGAAATTTGAAGCAGAACTAATTTCCAACCATCTATCTTGAGCTGTAGAAAACAATTCGAAATCGAATGTTAAAGCGGCTGTAAAACCAGTATCTCCACCACACAAACGCAATATTCTGTAAGGCAATTTTAATTCTCTTAAAATACCTTTGATGTGTTCTACCATATCGTTTAAAGCGCGATACGAATTGTTTGGGTGTTCTATTCTTACAATTTCTACTTTATCGAATTGATGCAACCTATTTAAACCACGAACATGCGCTCCATAACTACCAGCTTCGCGTCTAAAACAAGGTGTGTAACCTGTTGCTGCGATTGGAAAATCGGTCTCCTGAATTAAATTTCCACGAAACATATTGGTAATTGGCACTTCTGCAGTTGGTATTAAATACAAGTCGTCGATTGTTGCATGATACATTTGCCCGTCTTTATCTGGCAATTGCCCAGTTGCAGTGGCAGATGCTGTGTTTACCAAATGTGGCACTTGGTATTCTTTGTAACCCGCAGCTATATTTTTATCTAAAAAATAGTTGATTAATGCACGTTGTAATCTTGCACCTTTTCCTTTATAAACAGGAAAACCAGCACCTGTAATTTTGGTACCTAATTCAAAATCGATAATGTCGTATTTTTTGGCTAATTCCCAATGAGGCAATGCATTTTTGCCCAAATCTGGTATCATTCCTTCTTTAAACACTTCTTCATTATCTTCTTCAGAATTTCCTGCTTTTACAGAAGCGTGCGGAATGTTTGGGATTTGATATAATAAATTCTGAAGCTCATCAGCAAAACCATTTAATTTTTCTGAAAATTCTTTAGATTGCTCTTTTAATTGACTCGTTTTTTCTTTTAAAATGTTTGCTTTTTGTATTTCTCCAGATTTAAAAAGACCACCAATTTCTTTAGACAAAGTATTAGATTCTGCTAAAATAGCGTCTAAAGCAACTTGTGTTGCTCTTCTATTTTCATCGGCAGTTAAAACTTGCTCAACAATAATTTCTGCGTTAGCAAAATTACGTTTTGCCAACCCCTCTAAAACGGTTTGCTTATTTTCTCTAATAAATTGTACTTGTAACATTTTGTAAGAATTTAAGAATGCAAATATATAATTTGTGCAGTAGTTTTTAACGTGAATTACTAATAAAAAAAACGACCATATATTTAGGAAATTATAAGTTTATTTTTTATATAATCACGTGCAGCTTCTTCATCTTTTTTAAGTTGAAGAATTAGCGAATTAAGAGAATCGAACTTTTCTTCGTCACGTAAAAAATAAATTAAATCTATGGTTAAAATTTTGCCATATAAATTTTGATTGAAGTCAAAAAAATGAACCTCAATGGTTTGATGGTTTCCATCTACAGTAGGTCTGTTTCCAATATTCATCATTCCAAAAACAGTTTTTTTATCGATGGTAGATTTTACAACATACACCCCTGTTTTAGGAATTAGTTTGTAATCTTCTTCAATATCTATATTTGCAGTTGGATACCCAATTTTACCACCTAATTTTTTTCCGTTTACAACTTTTCCCTTCAGCATAAAATTATAGCCCAAATAATCGTTGGCTGTTTTTAGGTTTCCATTGGCCAAAGCACGCCTTATTTTTGTAGAACTTACAGAAACATGGTCGATATCTTGTGCAGGAATTTCTTCTACATTAAAATCGTATAAATGGCTGTATTCTGTTAATTGCTGAATGTTTCCTTCGCGATTTTTGCCAAAATGATGGTCGTAACCAATAATTAATTTCGAAATATTAAATTGATTTACTAAAATATCTCGTACAAATTCAAGAGCCGTCATTCTAGAAAAATCTCTGCTAAAAGGATGAATAATTAAGTAATCTAAGCCCGTTTTTTTAAGGAGTTTTTCTCGTTCGTTAATCGTATTAATTAATTCGATAGAAGCATCTTTTTGCAAAACCATCCTTGGATGTGGAAAAAAGGTAAGCAATACCGATTTTTTTCCAGCATTTTTTGCTTCAGAAACCAATTTTTCTAATATTTTTTGATGTCCAAAATGCACGCCATCAAAGGTTCCAATAGTCACAAAAGTTTTTTCTTCGGTCGAAAAATTAGATATATCGATAATCGTTTTCAAAAAAAATAAGATTTTCTCGTAGCAAATGTACAACACTAAAGCCTTAAAATTTATCGATTTTAATCAATTATTCGAATGAGATTATCATAATTTAAGAAGCTTTGTTTCATAAAAATACAAAATAGTAGGTCAAATAATTAATAATTCAAAAAAAATTGTATTTTGCATAACAGTTAACAAATTAATTCAAATTATGATAAAAAAGATTTTACTACTTGTATGTATCGCGTTTAGTAGCACTGTTATGGTTGCCCAAACTACTGTAACAGGTACAGTTAAAGATGCGCTTACAGGAGAATTACTTCCAGGATCAAACATTAAAATTTCTAGAAAAGCTGTAGGTACAACTACAGATTTCGATGGAAAATTCGTTTTAAAAGTTTCAGACACCCCACCTTTTACTATTGAAGTTTCGATGTTAGGTTTTAAAACCGAAAAAATTGAAATTACTAAAAACAACCAAAAAGTAGATGTTACTTTAACAGAAAACGAAACCTCTTTAGATGAAATTGTTGTTTCTGCTTCTAGAACTCCAGAACGAATTATGGAGTCTCCAGTAACTGTAGAAAGAATGGATGCCAGAGCGATTAAAAATACATCTTCGCCCTCTTTTTACGATGGTTTAGAAAATTTAAAAGGGGTAGATATCAATACAAACAGTTTAACCTTTAAATCTGTAAATACTAGAGGTTTTGCAACATTTGCAAACACACGTTTTATGCAGTTGGTAGATGGTATGGACAATTCTTCACCAGCCTTAAACTTTGCGATTGGAAACCTTTTAGGAATGTCGGAATTAGATGTTAATACAGTAGAGCTATTGCCTGGTGCATCTTCTGCATTATATGGTGCAAATGCTTTTAATGGAATTATGTTTATGACCAGTAGAAGTCCGTTTAACGACCAAGGTATTAGTTTTTCTTATAAGAGTGGTTTAACAATTCAAGATGCTGCTGGAGACAATGCTTTCCATGATGCTAGCATTCGAATGGCATATGCTTTTTCTGATAAGTTTGCGGCGAAAGCAACACTTTCTTACTTAAAAGGAACAGAATGGTTTGCTACAGATTATAGAAATACAAGAAATGGAGAATATGCTCCTGGAGATAGATCTATAAACGATTTCGATGGCTTAAATATTTATGGTGATGAAGTTGCTGTAGATTTAGGTGGCGCCATTGGTAGGGTAAGTAGAACAGGATATAGAGAAGTAGATTTAATGAAAGACTACGAAGCTAAAAGTGTAAAATTAAATACGGCATTACATTATCGCCCTTTTGGTGACGATCGTTTAGAAGTAATTTTTAATTCTAAATTTGGTGTTGGGAATACCATTTACCAAGGAGCAAATAGGTATAATATTAGAGATTTCTATTTGGCACAACAAAAATTAGAATTAAGAGGTAAAAACTTCTTTGTAAGAGGTTATGTTACTACAGAAGACGCAGGTAACTCTTACGATTCGCGTTTTGCTGCAATTAATATCAATAGAAGATGGAAATCAGACCAAGATTGGTTTCAACAATACGCAGGTACTTATCTAGTAACAGGTTCTCATATAGCAGCAAGAGCTGCAGCAGATACTGGAAGGTTAGAACCAGGAACCCCAGGGTTTCAAGCGGCATTTGATGAGGTAACATCAGACCCAGATTTAGTGACAGGATCTAAATTTCAAGATCAAACAAAATTGTATCATGGAGACGTAAACTATAATTTTCAGGATGTTATTGATTTTGCAGAATTTCAAGTAGGAGGTTCTTATAGAAGGTATTCTTTAAACTCAAATGGAAGTATTTTTACAGATTACGATGGTCCTATCGATTATGATGAATATGGAGTTTATACGCAAATGCAAAAGAAAATGTTAGAAGACGATCGTTTAAAATTTACTGCTTCTGTTCGTTATGACAAAGCACAAAATTTCGATGGTAATTTATCTCCAAGAGTTTCGATAGCATATGCAGCAGGAGAAGATAAAAACGATAATTTTAGAGCTTCTTTTCAAACAGGTTTTAGAAATCCAACAACACAAGATCAATACATTGGTCTAGATGCTGGGGCTGCAATTTTAGTAGGTTCTGCACCAGACAATTTAGATAGATATACATCTGCACCATTAAATGTAAGTCCTGCAGGTCAAACATTTACAGGAGGAGCTACAACAACTTTAGTAGGAAGATTGGCTTACGAAAACTCTTTCTCTGCAAGTTCTGTTCAAGCTGGTGCTCCAGTAGCGTCAGTTGCACCTTTAGTAAAACCAGAAAAAGTGACTGCTTACGAATTAGGTTATAGAGGTTTAATTAGTGCAGGGGAATCTAGAATTACTGTAGATTTAAGTGCATACTATAACAGTTACGAAGATTTTATTTCTGGTAAAAATGTATTGGTTCCTTTTTATGGAACTGTAGGAGATAATAGCTTGTCTCTTTTAGCATTAAGAAATGGAGATTTTAAAGCTTTCCAAGTATATACAAATTCCACTGCAGACATTAGTTCTTATGGTGGTTCTATAGGTTTAAATACAAAAATATTTAATGGTTTCGATTTAGGCGTAAATTATACCTATGCAAAGTTTGATTTTGATCAAGCGTCTGACCCAGATTTTGAAGCTGGTTTTAACACACCAGAACATAAAGTAAAATTACAATTCGGTCATACAAATTTATTTGAAAACTTTGGTTTCAACATAAACGCAAGATGGCAAGATGAATATTTATGGGAATCTACTTTCTTAGATGCAACCATAGAATCTAGAACCATTTTAGATGCTCAAATTAATTATAGTGTGCCTTCAATTAAATCTGTTTTTAAACTAGGTGGCGCAAATTTAACAGGAAAAGAATATTTTAGTGCACCAGGAGTTGGGGCTATAGGTTCTCAATACTACCTTTCTTGGACAATTAATAACTAATAAAAAAACAATAATTTATGAAAAATTATAAATATATAGGTTTACTTCTTTTATCAATAGGCTTTGCATCTTGTGATGTAAACAACGATTTAGACCCGATTTTAGAAGAAGTAAAACCACAAGTAAACTTAGATGCAAATGACTTAGATTTCTCTAAATATGTTGCAATTGGAGCCTCTTTTACAGCAGGTTTTACAGACGGAGCATTGTTTATTGAAGGACAAAAGAACTCTTTTCCGAATATTTTAGCAGCTAAATTTAAAGCAGCTGGTGGTGGAGATTTTAACCAGCCTTTAATGGGCGATAATATTGGAGGTTTTGTTTTAGGATCTACAGTTATTCAACCACCACGTTTATATTTTAATGGCACTGGTCCAGCACGTTTACAAGCAGTTCCTACGACAAATTTAACAGCACCTGCAGAGGGTTCTTCTTTTAATAATTATGGTATTCCTGGAGCAAAAAGTTTTCACTTAACTTTTGCTGGTTATGGAACATTAAACCCATATTTTGGAAGAATGGCTTCCAGTACAGGAGCAACAGTTTTAGGAGATGCTATGGCACAGCAACCCACTTTTTTTACACTTAGTGAAGTTGGAGGAAACGATGTTTTAAGTTTTGCCACTTCTGGAGGAACTGGTATCGATCAAAAAAATAATTTAGATGTTGCTAGTTATGGGTCTAATGATATTACAAGTCCAGTTGTATTTAATCAAGTTTTTAACGGAATGGTTTCTGCTTTAACAGCAGGAGGTACAAAAGGAGTAATTGCAACTGTACCAGATATTAGTTTATTACCTTTTTTCACAACAGTTCCTTACAATGCAATTCCTATGGACGAAGCAACAGCAACTGCTGTTAATGGAGCATATGCAGCATATAATGGAGGAATCAAACAAGCTTTTGGAGCTTTAGTTGCTGGTGGGGCAATGTCTCAGGCGGATGCTGATGCAGAAGTTGCGAAAAGAACAATTTCTTTTGCAGCAGGACAAAATGCGGTTGTAATTATAGATGAAAACCTAACAGACCTTGGTGCTATAAACCCTGCTTTTGCTGCTTTAAAACAATTAAGACAAGCAACTTCAGAAGACTTACTAGTGTTACCAAGTTCATCTTTTATTGGAACTCTAGCAGATCCAAATAATCCTGCGAGTGTTAATGGTGTTGGTGTAGCTTTAGCAGACCAATGGGTATTAACACCAGAAGAACAAATGGCTATAAAAACAGCTACAGATGCATATAATGCAACGATTACAACAGTTGTTAATGCAAATGAAAATATAGCACTAATAGACTTAAACGCAATTTTAAGAGAAGCCGCTAACGGAATTAAGTTCGATCGTTATACTATGACAACAGATTTAGTTACTGGTGGTTTGGTTAGTTTAGATGGTATTCATTTAACAGGAAGAGGTTATGCGCTAATGGCAAACAAAATGTTAGCAGCTATAGATGCTAAATTTGGTTCTAACTTTACATTAGCAACAGATGGTTTGGCAAAAGCAGACGATTATCCAACAAACTACTCTCCAGCCTTAAGATAGTCTATAAATAGAAAAAGAAGCTGTCTCGAAAGTATTAAAATTTATTATTTCGACTGTTATGGAGAAATCTTATTTATTGAATTTCAGTATTTTAGATTTCTCGATAACTTCGTTAGCTACTTTCAATCAAAATATATTTTGATTTTAGTAATGCTAAAAATAACAGTTACATTTTCTTTTGTGACAGCTTCTTTTTTTAAAATATGGTTTAACCTACTTTTCTCCCAATTTCCACTTAGTTTGTCATTCCGAAAAGATTTTTTCAGTATCGTTTTCGTGATTTTTTTCCTCCTAAGAAAGCATCATTACAGCTCTTTTTAAAGCCGTAATCATAACATCTATTTCTTCTTTAGTATTGTAAAAGGAGAAAGAAGCTCTAACGGTTCCTGGAATTTTATAAAAATCCATAATGGGTTGTGCACAGTGGTGTCCTGTTCTTACAGCAATGCCTAATTTATCTAAAATTACACCAATATCATAAGGATGAATTTCGCCAACGTTAAAAGAAATAACTGCCGTTTTTTTTGAAGTAGTTCCGTAAATTTTTAAACCTTTAATTTTTAATAATTCTTGTGTTCCGTATTTTAAAAGTTCGTCTTCGTAAGAAGCAATGTTGTCAAATCCAACAGCATTCATGTAGTCAATTGCAGCTCCAAAAGCAATTCCGCCACAAATATTGGGTGTGCCAGCTTCAAATTTATGAGGCAAACCAGCATAGGTTGTTTTTTCGAAGGTAACCGTATCAATCATTTCTCCTCCACCTTGATAAGGAGGTAATTTCTCTAACCATTCTTGTTTTCCATACAACATTCCAACACCTGTTGGACCACATAATTTATGTGCAGAAGCCACGTAAAAATCGACATTTAAAGCTTGTACATCTGGTTTTATATGTGGTGTTGCTTGTGCGCCATCAATCAATACAGCAGCACCGAATTTGTGTGCAGTTTCTATAATTTTTTCAATAGAATTTACAGTTCCTAAAGCATTTGAAACATGATTACAAAAAACCAATTTTGTTTTTTCGTTTACCAAATTATGGTAAGTTGCCATGTCTAAAGAGCCATCTTTTAACATTGGTATTACTTTTAAAATAGCACCTGTTTTTTCGCACAACATTTGCCAAGGCACAATGTTAGAATGATGTTCTAAAGCCGAAACAATAATTTCATCATTTTTATTTAAAAGCGAAGCAAAACCAGCTGAAACTCTGTTAATACTGTCTGTTGTACCTGAGGTTAAAATAATTTCGTATGCATGTTTTGCATTAAAATGATGTTGAATTTTAATACGCGCTTCTTCGTATTTATCAGTTGCTTCTTGACTTAAAGCATGAACGCCTCTATGAATATTTGCATTGTAATTACTGTAATAATCTACAATTGCATCAATAACAACTTGTGGTGTTTGTGAAGTGGCTGCGTTATCGAAATATACCAAAGGTTTTCCGTTTATTTCTCTTTTAAGAATAGGAAAATCTGCTCTTATTTTATCAACATTTATCATACAAATCGTTTTAAAATACAAAGATAAAGGATGCAATTTTAAACTGATAAGAAAGGCAAGATTAAATTCTTATTTTTACAAGATTAAATGGTATTTTATGAAAATAGTAAAACGAACTCTTCTTTTAATTGCAGTTATTATTACGATTGCTGTAATTTATAATTATCCGAAATTGAATATATTATCTGGTTATTCAGCAAAAAACATGGCTTCTTCTGTGTTTTTAGCAGAAAGAACTTTAGCGTTCACAGATACAACAGATAATAATTTTTCGCCTGTAAATTTGGCGACAGATTATGTTAATAGAGAAAAGAAAATAGCCACTTCATCTGCATTTGGTTTATTAACCAGAAAAGCGATTTATAGAAAAGGTTTAGGCGCTGTTTTAATGTTAGATAAAAGTGATGCAACAGCAGCTTATTTAGTACCAAAAAGGGCGAAAGGCAGTAACAATATCTCTTTTCCCTTTGGAAATGCACCACAAAAAGACACTATTTTTACGAATGTTGATTATAAAAAGTTACAAAAAGCAATCGATTTTTTGTTTGAAGAAAAAAACCAAACAAGGGCAGGAATTGTAATTTATAAAAATCAAATTATTGCAGAAAGATATGCAGATGGTTTCGATAAAACTTCTAAATTATTAGGTTGGTCTATGACAAAAAGTATTACCTCTACCATTTTTGGAATTTTACAATCTCAAGGAAAAATAAATGTACAAGACAAAGCCCCTGTAAAAAGTTGGCAAAATGATGATAGAAAAAACATTACCATTCATAATTTACTACAAATGAATTCGGGTTTGGCTTGGGACGAAAATTATAATGAAATTTCAGATGCTACAAGAATGTTGTTTTTAGAGCGAAACATGACCAAAGAGCAAGAAAAAAAGCAATTGGTAGGTAAACCTAACCAAACTTGGAATTATTCTTCTGGAACGAGTAATTTGCTTTCAGGAATTTTAAGACAACAGTTTAAAACGCATCAAGAATATTTAGATTTTTGGTACACAAACTTAATCGATAAAATTGGCATGAATTCGATGACTGTAGAAGCCGATTTAGACGGAAATTACGTAGGTTCTTCTTATGCTTGGGCAACTGCAAGAGATTGGGCAAAATTCGGTTTGCTGTATTTACACCGAGGAAATTGGAATGGAACACAAATTTTTGAGGAAACTTGGACAGATTATGTGGTAAAACCTACACCAACTTCTGATGGTTGGTATGGAGCGCATTTTTGGTTAAATTCTTCAGGGAGATATCCAGACGTTTCTAAAAAGATGTTTTTTGCAAGTGGTTATCAAGGACAAAATGTATATATTTTACCTGACGAAGAATTGGTAATTGTTCGTTTAGGCTTAACTAAAAATGCCGATCAAAACGAGTTTTTAAAAAGGGTTGTTTCTGCTATTAAGCAAAAATAACGCTTAAACTTTGTAAATAAGATTTTACCATTTATTGAGTTTAATTTTTGTTTTAAAGTGAAAAATTGATTAAGGTTTGTGAAGATATTTTAATACCAATTGAAAAGCTTTGGAATGCCTAGTTTTATTGGTAAAGAAATAGCAGAAAAGTACAGGTTTTGTGGTTTGTACTTTTCTGCTGTTTTTTTATGCGAGGTTTTGGTTTGTGTTTATTGTTTTATTAATTCAATTCCATTTACAGGTAAAACTTGATCTGAACCACCAGCTGTGCATTCAGGATATATTTCTCCATCTACAGATAAAAATAAATCCATTTTATTTCCATTTGCAGAAATAAAAATAGTTCCATTTTGACCACATTCTCCTTTTTTACCCATATAATCTAACACATAACTTCCTGTTTTTGCTAAATACTCTCCTCTTATTACATACATATTATCATTAGGTAAGTTTAGCGTATTTTCTATAAGGTTTCCAGATGCATCAGTAATTTTATAACGCATTAAAAGCATATCTTCTTTTACTTCACCTCTGTCATCGGTTATTTTAATAATTTCGAATTCATAATTTTTAGATTCGTAAATTCCTTTCCAAGTACCTACAAATTTATCTAAAAGGTTATTGATGTCTTTTACATAAACGTAATCTTTATCACCTAATAAACCTTCATTTGTGTTTCTGTACTCTACTACTTTTTCTACAGGTATTATATGTTGTGCTTTGCAGCTTAAACTTAATAAAGTAAAAACTAATATTATATTCAATTTTTTCATTTTTATATTTTTTATATTTAACAATCGTTGGTATCTACTTTTCCATTTGTTTTTAGAGTTTTCTTTTCCGTATCTCCATTATCTCTGATTCTATATAAATTAATATCTTTTATTTTGATATAATCTTTCATAAAATGTAAAAAACCTCTTTCTTCTCCTTTATCTTTAATATAAGTCTCATAAACGGTTTTATAACTATTTGGGGAATTGAGCATATTTGCATTAGTTATAAAATTATCATCAACATTTCCAGTAAAACGTAACGTGTAATTACCAGAACTAGATATCATAGTTGCATACACTAAATGAGTAGGCACTCCATTAAATTTAGTGTTTCTTACCATTTGCAAAAAATTAATAATGTCTGCGGGAGAAAACATTTTTATTGGTTTTTTTAGTTCTTCTTTACCCGTTTTTTGGTTTATCTCAATAAAGTTATTGAGATGTGTATGCATATAGCCGACGGTGTTGTTATCTATAGGTATTGTTAACGAATGACCACCATTAGTATCTATTAATGAAACCTGATTTCCATCCTTGTTTTGTTTGTATCCAGTTTCTTTTTTTAAACCAGTTTTCCCTTTTAATTCGTTTGCTTGGGCAGTATAGTTTGGGTTTTGAATTTGAAGTTTTATATATTTACAAGGGTCTTCTACGCAGTTACCAAAACTATCTTCAACGAGTCCTTCAGGACATTCACACTCTTGAGTAGTTTTATTATAAATTTTCCCACCAGTACAAATGGGGTCACATTTTCCAGTAGTGGGATTTTTTTCATATCCCTCAGGACACTTTCCGTTTTCATCAGGTTCAATAGGAGCCGCCATAAGAATTGCAGCAGCAGCAGAAGTTACTTGACTAGAAGATAAACTAGAGCTGCCACCTCCACCAATAGTACCTGTAGATGTTGCTCCATTAATGTAACTACCATAGCTTATACTTCCAGGACCATATGTGTAATACCAATTATAGCTATCACTATGGCCTGCTCCAGTACTACTACTTCCTCCACCTTCAGCAGTTATAACAACTTCGTTTAAAACACCACCTTCAAAATCATTTAAAACATCTGTATTCCAACAATCTCCTTCTTCAGTTATGTTGTGTTGTTGAATAAAAAAAAGAGGGAAAAAACTAGCTTTTTGAATTTGTGGTTTTACAACAAAACGTTTTGTGAAAATTCCATTTTCAACTCGATATCCATCAATGAACTTACCTTCTAAATCATTGAAATATATTCTTCCATTGATGAGACTACCTTTTTTATCAACTTCATCTTTCCAGATCGTAAAAATTACATTTCTAATATGGTTGTTAACATTAATAAAATATAGTTGACTAGAATATTGACCATTTCTATTTATTTGAGAATTAGCAGTAGTCAATTGAGCATTGGTATAGGCAATTTCATTATATTCTAGGGTGTTCCAATCAGGAGTAACTTCAAATTTATTTTCTGTACTTTTTGAATAATTCTTTTTTTGTTTAATTTTTTCTTTTTTAGCATTAAAATGTGCAATTGCATCTTTAAAGGATACAGTTTTTACGTTATTTAAATCGATATTTTCTGGTTCGTATGAATTATTCTCTAAAGTACAATTCCATAAGAATAAGGTAGCTACGAATAGAAAAAGTCCGAGTTTGATAAAGTTGATTTTTCTGTTTTTCATATGGGTTAAATTTCCAATTAATATTATAAATGAACTAAATAACCATAACCAATAACCTAAGCCATAAAAATTTACAATTGAACTTGTACTACCATCATTTACAATAATTTGATTAACAGATAAAAAAGAGAGCATTAACATAAATGAAATTCCGCTCAAAATTAAAGAAGTCTTTTGTTTTTTTTTATATAGTAACCAAGAAATAAAAAGTAATGGGTTCGCTAACCATGTAAAAGCTGGAAAATGTAACATAAATACTCCAAACCAGCCAAAGATTAAATTAAGTAATCCTGAAAAATACTCACAATTACCACCAACAGTACAATAACTTTTTTGAGTTAATGAAATTACAAACACACCAATACTTAAGTATAAAAATATTTTTTTTTTAGTTTTCATTACTAATCATTTTTATATTATTCACAATCTAATATATCTATTACAGTCCCAATCATATGTAATCTTGCAGCTTTATAAGTATTTAGAGCTGGTGAACGTTTATTAAAAAATCTTGCCAATAAGTACTTTCTTCTTCAATATAATTTATAGTGTTAGAATCTTCAGCTTTAATACCAAATTGACTTTGAATCTTATCAACTATTTCACCTTTCACTACAGTAGCATGAATTTCAGAATTATGCCCTCTATTGTATGTAAGACGAGTTTCGTAACTTAACCCTGCTGCATTGTATGTATATGCTGTTCTTCCAGTAGCAAGTGAATTAGCACTCGCTAAACCACCACCTAAAGAATGACCTGTAAAATACAATTGTCTATTACCAACTAAATTATTTAATTTTGTAGCGTTTTGTACCGAAATTTCATATTGTTTAGAGTTTCCAGAAATTTGGCTTATATTGTTATACCAATCTATAATTGAAATAGGATCTGTACCTTCAGTAACATACATATATTGGTAAACACCGTTAACTAATTTCTGATACACAGCTGAGTTAAAACCAGAACTAGGATCAGTTAAATTCAATGAAGAAGTATCTAAAGTGTTATTTAACTCCCATCCACCACTAAGCTTTATAGGTATTGGTTCCTGTCCTAATTCTTGCTGACCATTTGTTGTATTATATACATCTCTAGACAATAATGCTGTTTCACATGGAGTTGGTGTATTTACACAATTTCCATTAGCACCTTCAACGAGTCCTTCAGGACATTCACACTCTTGAGTAGTTTTATTATAAATTTTACCACCAGTACAATTAACTGTTGGGTTTGGACTACCAGAAATATCATCATTGGCAATCCAAGAAATAGTTTCTTGTTCATCACTAAAATCTGGACTTCCATTTATATAAATAGTTGTAATTGGTATGCCTGTATTAGTAGATATGTTACTTGTAACAACAACTTCATCTAATTGTTGTAAACAAATATTACATAAAGAATTGTCAGTACAATTACCATGGTCAGGGCAGTAGCCAGAAGATTGAAAAGAATTAAATATCGGAAAAACTAAAGCTTTATTAATATTTACTTTCTTTTTAAACTGTGTAATTAGTTTTCCATTTTTTGCTCTATAACCATTTAAAAAATTTCCTATTAAATCTGTAATGACTATTTCTCCTGAAAAATATTGAGTAGTAGAATTTTTATTACTGTACATACTAAAAACGACAGATTTAATTTCTCCATTAATTTTTAATAAAAGAATTCTACTATAATGCTCACTATAAATTGTGGTTGCAGGTATTATAGTTAATAATTTATTCGTGTTTTCCATTTTCTCTTGAACAATTTTTTCAAGATGAGGAGTTAAAAAAGTAGTAGTATTAGATTTTTTGGATAAGGATTTATTTTGTTTGAAGAGATTCAAAGCTTCATTTACAGAAACGGTTTCTAATACTTCTTCCGTTATTATGAGTTCTTCTTTTTCACAGTTGAAAAGAAAGATAGAAAATCCTAACAGAAGAATTCCGAGTTTGTTAAAGTTGATTTTTCTGTTTTTCATATGGGTTAAATTTAAAAATTAATATTTACATGTATATTAAAAGCGAAATATTTTAGGGAATCTTTAAGCTTTAAATTTAGAGGGTAGTTAATACTTTATTGTTTCTACAATGAATTATGGTATAAATATAAACCATAAAAAAGTACTTGTCAATCCCTGAAGACCGTATATTTTTTGCCTCCCTGAATTCAGGGAGGCTTATCCCTGAGCTCAGGGATAGCAAGTTTTTAATTATCTGATTACGAGTTGTTTATAAAATCGTTTTTTCAGCATAAATTATAATCAAAAAATGGTTTTAAAAACATTAAAAATTGTAAAAAGGCCGATTTTTGTTTTAAAGTGAAAAATTGTATCGGGTTTGTGAAGATATTTTAATACCAATTGTCGCTTTTATAAAATTGAATGCTTTTAAATAGATATTCGCCACAAAACAACTCTTTTTTAAAGGAATTATTTTAAATTCGTAAGCAGTAAACAAAACAACATGAACAATTTTTTAATTGGTATTGGAAAACGAATTAAATCTATAAGAAATAAGCAAAAAATTACCATTAGCACATTGGCAAGTGCTGCTGGGGTTAGTAACGGACTTATTTCTAGAATCGAAAACGGAAGAACCATTCCTTCGCTTCCTGTTTTGTTAGAGTTAATTAGTGCCTTAGAAATCGATGCAAGTACGTTTTTCGAAGGTGTAGAAAACAAAGCTGGGGCCACCTATATTTTAATCAAAAAAAACGAGCAACAGTTTTTAGAAAAAGAGATAGAGGCACAAGGTTTTACCTATTATCACATTTTTGGAAAAAGCCTAAATACTATTGGTTTTGAAGCTGTAATATTAACCATTTCGCCAAATTCTTATAGAGTAAAAGTTACTACAGATGCTTGGGAATTCAAATATATTTTAAACGGAAGTTGCACTTATCTTATAAATAACGAAGAAGTAACCGTAAACGAAGGAGATTCTCTTTATTTTAATGGAAGATTGCCTCACGTTCCTGTAAATAATAACACAGAGTCTTGTACCATGTTAGTACTGTATTTTTATTCCGAAAATCAATAAAATTTACAGAGAAAGCAATCCTTTTTTTAGTGTTTTTAAGAAAAATTCTACCTCGTCTTTTGTGATGATTAAACTGGGTTTTAGGTTTAGAATATTACCCTGAATTAATTTGAATGAAATTCCGTTTTTTAAGCAAAAATTCATTAATTCGTGTGCTTTTTTAAAGTCTCTTTCTTTTGTTACTTTGTTTTTTACAATATCTACGGCTAAATTAAGGCCTAAGCCAGTTACGTTTCCAACACAAGTAAATTGTTCTTGTAGTTTTTGCAGTTCACTCTTAAAATAAGCACCTAATTCGGCTGTTTTTTTCAATAAATTTTCGTCGATAACAAAATCTATTACCGCTTTTGAAACAGCCGAACATAAAGGATTTTTTTCGTGTGTATAATGCCCAATGGATTTATGGTTGATATTATTTAACGCTTCTGTGCCTAAAATGCCCGCAAAAGGTACAATTCCACCTCCAAAACCCTTGCCAATTACTAAAATATCGGGGGTTACAAAATGTTCGGATGCAAACATTTTTCCTGTTCGACCAAATGCTGTATAAATTTCATCAAAAATTAAAAGAATATTGTTTTTTGTGCACAATTCTTTTACTTGTTGCCAATAATATTTGCTAGGTACTGTAGAATTGTAAAAAATAGGTTCCGAAATTAAGGCTGCAATTTCGCTATTATTTGTAATCTGAATTTTTAATTGCCTTAGGTATTCGTCGTCGATTTTCTTCGTTTCTTTAAAACCCCAAGGATTTCTATAATAATCTGGCAATTCTAAGTGTATTGCGCCAGGCATTACTGGTCCCAAACCTTCTTTAAAATGTGCATCTGCACCAATGGAAATTGCTTGAAAACCTGCTCCATGAAACGTGCCATAATACGACAATGTTTTCCATTTTTTTGTATGATGTTTTGCCAACATTACTGCCATTTCTATCGCTTCGGAACCTCCAGGACAAAACAATACTCTTGTAAATTCTTTCGGAGAAATAGCAACTAACTTTTCTGCCAATGCTACTGCAGGTTCGTTGGTAAATCTTCTTGGAGAAAAAGAAAGTTTATTTATTATTTGATTCGAAATAGCTTCTATAACTTTTGGGTTGTTATACCCAACTGTATGCACGCCATTTCCATGAAAATCTAAATATTTTTTTCCATCTCCATCGTATAAATAAGCTCCTTCTGCCTTAGAAATTGTATTAAAAACAGGTGAAGACAACGATTGATGATAAAAACTCTTTGCATCTCTTTCTATTAAATTTTTAGAAAAAGAAGATTGCAACCCTTCAATTTTTAAATCTTTACTATTTTCTCCTTGATTTACAGACATTTTTATAAAACGGTTTCTAAAGTAGCCAAAGAATCTAAAATATATGTCGGATGTTCTTTTTCCAATTGTTCTTTGGTTTGTGCTCCTGATAAAACACCGACTGTAATTCCGCATTTTGCATTTTTACCTTCTTCAATATCAATTGCAGAATCGCCTGCTTTTAAAACAGTTGCTGGATCATCAATATTAAAAAGTTGCATTGCTTTTAAAATCATATCTGGGTTTGGGCGTCCTTTTTCGACATCGTCTGCCGTAATTAAAGCATCGAAATGTTGCCCTTTTTTCCATTGCATTTTTTCTAATAAACCTGTGGCTACTTTTCGATTATAACCCGTATTTAAAACAACAATAATTCCTTTTTCTCTTAAGTTTAAAATCGTTTTTTCTACGCCGTTAATTGGGCTTACTTCTAGGGTTTTATAAGCTTCGTCTAACAAAATTTTAAAGTCTTCGAATATTGCAGAAGAACTTTTATTTGCTTCGTTTAAATGTGCCAAAACATCTTTAATTGCTTGGTGTTTTTCTTTACCAGCACCATATGCTAAAACCGTATTTAAAGTAACAGCAACACCTGCATTTTTAATGGCTTTGTGTAAGGTTTTATAAACAACATTTTTCTCGTTTATTGTGGTTCCTGCCATATCTAAAACCACCATTTTTGTATGTTTCATTGGTATTTGTTTTTAAAGTATTTTTTGTAAATTTTCTTCAGAAAAACCAGCACTTGCTGTCATTCCTTTTCCGCCAATTCCTGTAACAATGTGTATGTTTTTACTTACTGAATGCTCAAAAATATCGCTATTTTTACA
Organism: Polaribacter batillariae; assembly: GCF_017498485.1. Lineage (NCBI taxonomy): Bacteria > Pseudomonadati > Bacteroidota > Flavobacteriia > Flavobacteriales > Flavobacteriaceae > Polaribacter > Polaribacter batillariae. The sequence goes on from NZ_CP071795.1 coordinate 2,094,421, forward strand.
TTGCGAATAAAAACCTGCCCAACGTTGCTGAATTTCGTATGTTGGCAAATCGATAATTTTTTGGGCTTCTTTTATCATAAAATTATCAATATTCATATTTAAATCGAACCCTAAATTGTCTATTTCTTTTGCAGTGGCATACTCGTGAGAATCACCTAAAATTACAGAACCATCTGTGGCTTGTTTAAAAAGAATATGTATGCCATATTTTTTCTCGAAACTTTCTAAATTTTCGTTTGCTTTAATCGTTTTCCAAGAAGCACATTCTTCAAAAGCTTCGTACCTACGAATGGTTAAACCTGTTAAAATAGAGCCCTTTAATTTGTAGTTTTTTTGCGGTTTTGTTTGCATCATTTGTAGTTTAGATACAATTAAATCGCTTTGATTGTAAATTGTTGGAAATAGTACTTTAAAATCGTTTCCGTTACAAATAATGGTTTTTGTAGCGCTGTATTTTTTTCCTTCGGAAGTAATTGCCACAGTTGCTCCATTTTGTTCTTCGACATTGATTACGGTTGTATTATAAAAAATGCTTGCTTTTAAGGTTTTAATCATAAAAGAATGCAAGGCATAAATCATTTTTAGTGGTTCTACAGTTACCTCTTCTGGAAAAAATAAACCGGCTTTACAATAACTGCTTTTTAAGCCTTCGAATTTCTCTAAACACTGCTGTTTTGTAAGTATTGTAGAGGTGTAATTATTGTTTTTATTAATTTGATAAAGTTCTTCTATGAGCTGAATTTCTTCATCATTTGAAGCAATATAAACCGTACCATTTTGTCTGATAGAAATATCGAATTCTTGCTGTATGAATTTGTAAATCTCTAAACTTCTTCGTCCGTAATTTTGCCATTTTTGATTCATTCCAGAGGGCACTACTTGTCCGAAATTTCGAACAGTTGCTCCTTGCGGCTGGCTGTTTTTTTCTAAAATTGCAACAGAAAGTCCTTTTTTTAAGGCGTGGAACGCATAAAACGTTCCAAGTATTCCGCCACCAACAATTATTAAATCGTATTTATTGTTCATAAATTAAAAAATTTGTTTGTGTTTTTTTGTGGTATTTTTTTCGGAAAAAAGAATAGCAATAAATAGAAATTACCAAACCAATAATTGCTAAAAAGTATAAAGTATTGGTAAAGAAAGTTAGCCAAGAAATATTTTTTTGTCCGAAATTTTTATAAAGTAATATTAAAATGCTTCCTAAGTATCCAAAAGCATCTGCAATGTAAATTAAGAAGCCTACGTTTCCATTAATTTTGTAGGTAGCAATCATTCTATCGAAGAAAATTCCATTGAATGGAACGTAACAACTGTAGAGTCCAAATCCAGAAATAATCATCCAAGTTAATGCAGAAATTATTTCAATTTGATAAAAATAAGTGCTAATTAATATCGATAAACATCCCACTATTAATACATAATGATAATATAAAAATGCTTTGTAATTTTTTGTGAAGCTACCAATAATTCCCAAAATAACCAAAACCGAAATTGCAATTGGTATTTCTGAAATACTATAAATTGAAGCATCTTTATACCCAAGAGCATCCCAAATTTCTCTGGCAAAATTGTCTCTAAAATCTCTTATAGAGGTTAATATCATATAAAAAACAACAATGCAAGTTAAAGGGGCTGCAAATTTTTTAAAAAGTGCCTTTCGTTCTTTTGAATTAAGCGTTTTTCGTTCTTTTTTTAAGATTTTGTCTTCTATAGAAGGCGCAGGAATTTTCTCTAACAACCATGCAAAAAATACTAACGGAAGCATAAAAATTGCGCCTGTAACAAAAGGCATCCAAAACTGGTTGATATTAAAATCGTCTAACACTATTTTTCCGATAGATTTTACGGCTCCAGACGAAACAATAAAACTAGAAGAAAGTATTACGCCTAACAATTCAGAAGCTTTTCTGCCTTCGAGATACGAAAAAACAATGCCCCAAATCATTCCTAAAGGCAAACCATTTAAAAATAAAAACAAAATATTATAAGGGGCAGGAACTATTGCAAAGCCCAACAGCGCGAGTTCTGCAAAAAGAATAAAACCGATTAAAAAGAATATTCTTTTGTTCGATTTCATCTCTGCAATTACTTTTATTCCAATAAATTTAGAGAGTGTATATCCAATTACTTGAGCGATAATTAGCAATATTTTATAGTTAATACCCCAAAAAGCAAGGTCTTGAAAAGTAGCCACTGTAAACGGTTTTCTAAACGCATACATACAAAAATATGTACCAAATGCGGCCAAAGATGCTTGTATTAAAAACCTTATATTCATGTTGTTTTTGTAATGTAAATAAAAGGAAAGCAAACTCTTAACATACCATTAAGAGCATTGCTAACATTTAACAAATTGTACGCTACTATAGGCTATATTTTATTCCGATATTTCCTTTAATTCCATAGAACTCTACTTGTTTTGGACGATCTTCTGATTGCCCATAATGATAAATTAAAGGGTTGTTTAAAATGTTATTTACATCTGTAAAGAGGGTCCATTTTTTTCCTATTTGATACGATGCAGAAAAATCTAACGTGTTGTATTTTCCATAATACACATCGTCTAAATCTCTTTCTCCGTAAGCAATTGCATATTTTCCTTTATGGTTAAATGCCAACCTCGTGTTAAAGCCGTCTTTTTCGTAAAATAACTGTGCATTAAATAGGGAGTTTGCTTGGTAAGCAACCGCAACTTTTCGTCCACTTGGTTTTGTCATTTCAGAATCCATTAATGTGGCATTAACTTGTGTTCCAAAATATTTCCAGAAACCTGGTAAGAAGTCGAAACGCTTGTTTATACCTAGTTCGATTCCGCCAATCCAAGATTTTGCTCCGTTTACAGGTGTGCTAAATTCTACACCAGAAATACCATTATAAGTACCTTGATAAGTATCGTTAAACACAGGGTCTGTAATTGATTTGTAAAAAACACCTGCATTTATAACTCCTACATTTTCGAAGTAATACTCTCCTAACAAATCTAAATTCCAAGAATATGTTGGGTTTAGGTTTGGGTTGCCTCCTTTAAATTCGTTGTCGAAAGAAATGTACGTTCCAGAAGGAGAAATGTCTCCAAAATTAGGTCTCGAAAAACTTCTGGTCGCTGCAAAACGAATATTCATATCTTGTAAAGGCGAATATTTAATATGCAGCATTGGTAAAATTGCCCAGTAGTTTTTAGTGTTTTCTGCTTTTTTAAGCGTGCTGTTTTCAACGAGATAACCATCTACTTTTGTATTGGTTTTAGTGGCTCTTAAGCCTCCTAAAATGGTCCATTGTTCAGACGCTTTTAAAGTTCCCATTCCGTAGAAAGACAAATGGGTTTCATCTACATTAAAATTACGTCCTAAACCACTATTAAATTGTAATGCTGCAGAGTCGTCTGGTAAAACAGTTAAGTTCGCTCTATTTTTATTCCAGAAATTGGTCATTCCGTCTGTAGATAAAACAGGGCCAAAAGTCGATTGAATATTGGCTCCTAATTCTTTTAAATAATCTGCTCTTCCAGGTTGTTCTGTAATAAAGTTCGCTTCGTTAGATAAAAATGGTGCTGCACCTGCTCCAGACCAACCATAAAATAAATCTTCGAAAGTTGCTCGCCTATCTTTGTCTCTGTATTTTGTACCAACTTTAATCTTAAAGGTATCGTTTACATCTAATTCGTAATTTAATGATGCTACAATATTGTCTCTTTCTTTAATTGAAATTTTATACAATTCTAAATCAGAAAATTGCATTTTAGTGGCATCCATTTTAAATGATGGATCGCTATAAAAGCCAAATAATGCATCGACATCGTTATAATCTAATTTTCCTCCATCTGCTTTCCAGTACGCTCTATGGTCTCCTGCTCCACCTGTGTTTGTTGGTCTATTTTGTAAATAATCTGACTTTATACCAACACCATCTTGGTTGTATTTTATTAAAAAGTAACTTTTGTCTTCTGCTGTTGGAATGTTTCCATACTTAAACTCATTTGAGTACGAAGCAATGCTCCAATCTAGTTTTCCGTTACTAAAATTGTGTTTTCCACCAATTTCGCCACCAAACATTTCTGTAACTAACTCGTTATGTATGTTTTGAAGTTCTACTCTTGTTGTGCTTGTATTTGCATCAAATTTATCGAAACGAACCCTGTGTTTGTAGTGTTTTTCTGTATCTGACAAGGTACCATACATTCCTCTAAAATACATTTTGGTAGCTGGCGTAAAATTGTATTCCATCGCTCCATTAATACCTTTGGTAATTCTTTCTCCATTGTAATCTCTTAACTCCATTCTAAAAACACCTTCGTCTCCTTTTCTTCTTGCTTCGAAATTGTCTGTTCCCCAACCTCTATTCCAGTAAGAAGCGTTTAAAATGTAACCGAATTTTCCGTCTTTACTTTTATTTCCAATTGTTAAAGAAGCGTCGTAGATTGGTTTTGCAGATTTTACGTTGTAACCTCCACCAACATTTACACTTAGTACTTTTTTTGCTGGTGCCGTTTGTGTAATAAAGTTTACGCCTCCTCCAATTCCATCAGCCTCCATATCTGGTGTATATGCTTTAGCCGCTTGCACATAAGAAATTAATTCTGATGGAAAAAAGTCGAATGCAGTTGCACGTGAAGTGGTTTCTTCTTCTGCAGTAGGAATTCTGTTTCCGTTTATTGTGGTAGATGCCCAAAATGGTGGCAACCCTCTTACAGACACAAAACGCCCTTCTCCTTGGTCTCTTTCTATAGATAACCCTTGGATACGTTGTACGGTTTCTGCTGCATTTCTGTCTGGTAATTTTCCTATTCCGTCTGCCGCAATTACATTCATAATACTCATCGATTTTTTTTGAATATTTAATGCTCTTGCTTCGCTATTTCTTCTTGTAGATCCGCTAATTACAATTTCATTTAATTCTTCGGATGAAGCTTCTAGGACAATTAGACCTAAATTAACACTGTTGTTTTCTACAACTGTTACAGAAATTTCTTTCTTTTTAAAACCTATATATGAAATTACGACACTTAATTTACCTGCTTCGACATTTGTTAATACAAACTTTCCATCGAAATCTGTATTTACACCTTTATTTGTATTGCGAATCATAACACTTGCTCCTGGTAATGGATAGTTTCCATCACTTACAGTACCAGTTATGGTTGCTTTTTGTGAAAATGCACTGCTCGTTGCTAACAAAACAAAAAACGTACTTATTAATAGTTTCAAATTATTCATTTGTATGATTATTTACAATTATTAAATTTTACTCCACAAATAAACAGTTAGTTTTACTATTTGTAAATATTTAAATATTAAGAAAGTTTTATGAAAACAGAAATAAAATGTTAGTTTAAGGTTAACAATGTTATGTTAATTAGAAGAAAAGTGCTAAAATGCTTTAAAATAAGGCTTTTGTTTTGTAAAAAATAATTAACAAAAAATTTACAAATAGTAAAATTGAGAAAGTACAATACAAAATTTTAACTTTTTTTTTCAAAAAAGATACCTAAACCATAGTTTGTTTATTCAATTTATTAAAATAACTCAGTATCTTTGTTGTATGAATACGATTGTACTTTTTATAAGTGGTCCAGAAATTGTGGTTATTATGTTAATCGTAGTAATGGTTTTTGGTGCAGATAAAATTCCTGAAATCGCTAGAGGATTAGGGAAAGGAATGCGTCAAATTAAAGATGCAACAAACGATATTAAGCAAGAAATAAAAGACAGCTCAGAAAATGTTGGTGTCGATACTAAAAGTATCACAAAAGACATTAATAAAGAAATTAGCTCTGTAAAAGAAGATATAGACGACCTTACAGGCCCTGTAAAAAGACGTTTTTAGAGTTTTATTTTTGGAAGTGTAAGTTGGCTTTTTTGAATAATTTTCTTTTTAATTCTGATACTGCGCTTATATAATGCCATTTTATTCTTTTTGATTAAGCATAAGTCGAATTTTTTAATTTATCTTTTTCCGTTTTTCTTTTATTATTAGAAGAAACTGTAACGAAGGTTATGCTTTATTTTTCTAATGGATAATAATTTCCGAAATTTCTCCGTGAACCTCAGCGCAACTATCCGTGAAAATATGAGAAATTTGTGTCTCTTTATTTTTTTAAACCTCTGCGGTTTTTTGTGTTTTCTTCGTAAATCTCTGTGGAATAAAAACCTAATCTAATCTTCCAACAACATAGAAAGCTCTAACCAGCGTTCTTCTTTTTGGTCTAAAAGATTTATAATTTCTTGTAATTCTTCAGATTTTTTAGCAATAGTATCGGGTTCGATCTCTACATTTAAAAACTGATTCTCGATGATTATTTTCCTTTTTTGAAGCCTTTCAATCTCTACTTCTAAAGCACCAAACTCTCTTTTTTCATTAAAACTTAAACCCGATTTTTTTGCTTTTTTTTCTACCTTATTTTCAACAGGTTTTTTAGCTGTTTCTTTTACACTCTCGTTATTATTAGAACTGTCATACGCTCTAAAATCGGAATAATTTCCAGGGAAATTCTCGACCACACCATTACCTCTAAAAACAAAAAGGGCATCTACAATTTTATCCATAAAATATCGGTCGTGAGAAACCACTAATAAGTTTCCTGGGAAATCTAGTAAAAAATTTTCTAAAACATTTAAGGTAACAACATCTAAATCGTTTGTTGGTTCATCTAAAATTAAAAAATTCGGATTCTGAATTAAAACCGCACATAAATACAACCGTTTTTGCTCGCCTCCAGAAAGTTTTTCAACAAAATCGTATTGTTTCTTCTTATCAAACAAAAAACGTTCTAATAATTGCGATGCAGAAATTTTTCTTCCTTTAGAGAGTGGTATAAATTCTCCGAATTCTTTTATTACTTCGATAACTTTTTGACCTTCTTTAATTTCGATACCAGCTTGTGTATAATAACCGAATTTTACAGTTTCGCCTAAAACCACTTTACCACTATCTAAAGGTGCTTTTTCTGTAATAATATTTAAAAAAGACGATTTACCTGTGCCATTTTTGCCAATAATACCCACTCTTTCTCCACGTTTAAAAACGTAATCGAAACCATTTAAAATCTTTTTATCTCCAAAAGATTTACACACTTTATGAAGTTCTAGAATTTTACTTCCCAAACGTTCCATATGTATTTCTAGTTGAACTTGGTGGTCTTTTCTACGTTGGTGTGCTTTTTCTTTAATTTGATAAAAATCGTCTGTTCTCGATTTCGACTTTGTAGTTCTCGCTTTGGGTTGCTTTCGCATCCATTCTAACTCTTTTTTAAACAAACTTTTTGCTTTGTTTAAATTGGTTGCTTCTAAAGCCAAACGCTCTTCTTTATTTTGAAGGTAATAAGAGTAATTTCCTTTGTATTTATAGATTTTACCTTCATCTAACTCTAAAATTTCGTTACACACACGTTCTAAAAAATAACGGTCGTGTGTAACCATAAATAGGGTAATTTTCTCTTTTGCAAAAAAGGCTTCTAACCACTCAATCATTTCTAAATCTAAATGATTGGTGGGTTCATCTAAAATTAATAAATCGGGTTTGTTTATTAAAACAATTGCCAAACTAAGGCGTTTTCTTTGCCCCCCAGAAAGTTTACCCACTTTTAAAGACAAATCTTCTAATTTTAGTTTCGATAAAATTTGACGGTATTGTGTTTCAAAATCCCACGCATTAAATTGTTCCATTTGTTCAAATGCAATTTGATATGCATCTGTATCATCTAAGTTTTTTAGAGCTTTTTCGTATTGGTTTACAATAGAAAGAATTTTGTTTTCTGTGGCAAAAATGGTTTCTTCGATGGTTAGATTTTTGTCTAAATCGTCATTTTGAGCCAAATAAGCAATAGAAATATCTTTACGAGTAACTATTTGCCCAGTGTCTGGTACATCTAAACCCGCGATAATGTTTAAAATAGAAGTTTTACCACTTCCGTTTTTTGCAACAAAAGCCACTTTTTGGTCTTTATTAATTCCAAAAGAAATGTCTTCAAACAAAACGCGTTCTCCATAGGATTTAGAGATATTTTCTACTGATAAATAGTTCATTAATCTTCTTTTTTGCAAAGAAACGAAAAATCGATGGTGTTCAGTTAAGTTTGACTCTCAATTATTTTTTAAGAAAAGTTTTAAACGAGAAAAACCCAAGGTAAATCTTGGGTTTTTTCTTTTCATCTTCACTTAATATTTAGGGGGCTGCTTAGAGGGGGAATGCAAAATTAAATGACATTATAATGTTGATGTTGTAAATATAAACGTTAAATAGGTACTTGTCAATCCCTGAACACCGTATATTTTTTGCATCCCTGAGCTCAGGGATGGTAGAAAAATAAAGATAGTAAGAAACCCAGGCTATTCCTGGGTTTCTTATTATTGAAAAAAAAATTGAAAATGCCTAATTTTTGATGAATTTTTGTAGGAATGTTTCTTCTTCATCCGACAGTTCAACGAAATAAACGCCAGTTTTTAAGTTCGAAATATCGATGGTATTGTTAAATAATTTTCCTCTTAAAATTGTTTTTCCTGTTAAATCTATAATTTTATAAACACTATTTAAATTATAAATTGGGTTTATATTTAAAATATTTTCTGCAGGAATAGGATATATAAGAACATCGCCAATACGATTATCTAAAGTTCCAGCTGCAGAAGAAACGTTTACAGAATTTAAACTTTCTAATGTATTTGCAATGGAAGCATTTCCTGTAGAACCAGTAATTGTAACTTGGTCTATATAAATTTGATCGGCATTTGCACTAGCATCGTTTTGAAATCTAAAACCAGCGTTAGAAGCAAACGTATAATCTAAAGAACTTAAAGTAACTGTAGCTTCGTAATACGTATTGTTTTCGAAATCTGTACCACTTACGTATGTTTGTACAGTGGTCCAAGAAGTACCATTGTAGTAACGAAGCCAAAAATCTTCACCATTTTCCATACTATAAGCATAGAAGAAGAAGTTAATTGATACTTGAGTGTAGGGTGTTAAATTAACATTTGAAAGTGTCATTGCAGAACTTACGCCAGAATTGTCTCTAATTCTTACAGAATAAGAGCCTTCATAAGAATAGCTAGAGTTTACTCTTGCGCAATCAGATCCGCCATCTATCCAACCATCTAAACCTGTTTCAAAGAAACCTTGATTTAGAACAACGCTAGCACTTTGGCAAGGGCTACAAGAAGCCCCACCACAATCGATACCTGTTTCGTCTCCATTTTGAATTCCATCAGAACAGGTTGGCGCCGCCAAAGTTGTAACGTTTAAAGAATTACTATTTCCCGAAACATTTCCTGCTGCATCTTTTGCCCTTACTGTAAATACATAAGAAGTATTTTCTGAAAGTCCTGTTGCTTGATAAGATGTGCTTGTAACTGTTGTAATTTTGGTTCCATTTCTAAACACGTCATATTCTGTAACTGCAACGTTGTCTGTAGAAGCTGTCCAAGATAAATCTACGGTAGTTTCTGTAATATTTGTACCTACCAATGCAGAAGGATTTGTTGGAGCCTGAGTATCTGGGCCAGATGCTCCTATATTTACAGTGTAATCTTCAACTTCTCCATAAGTAAAGCTTTGGCAAGAGGTTGGTATGGCATTATAGCTCATAGAAACACGCATTCTTGTAGTGTTTGTAACAGCAGAAACAGGCACTGTAAAAGAAGCTGAAACGGTTGCAGATTGGCTAGGTGCATTCGATAAAACTTGTTCGCCAGCGTCTGTAAAATCGCCATCTTTATTAAAATCAATCCAAACAGAATAACCTTCGTTGTAACTTGTACCTGTCCAAGTTGGGGTAACAGTTACTGTGTAGGTATTTCCTTTTATCAAACTTGTTGAAATTGCTGTAAAATCTGAATAAAATTGAGCTCCAGAAGGGTTGTCGATACTACCAAGTTGCACTCTGCTTATATATTCGTCGTTTACATTAGAGCTTTGTGAGGCACAATAGTTTACAGGAGCTGTGTCTGTAGTAATGGTAATGCTATTACTAGCAGAAGATACGTTTCCAGCTTCATCTTTTGCTCTTACTGTAAAAGAGTAAGTGGTATTTGCTGTTAATCCTGAAACAGTAAAGTTTGTGTTTGCTGTGTTTCCAACAACGGTGTTTCCTCTTAAAACGTCGTAAGAGGTCACAGCAACATTATCTGTAGAGGCATTCCAAGTTAAAGTAACACTTGTATTTGTTTTTCCTGATGAGGCCAAAGATGTTGGAGCAGAAGGCGCAGTTGTATCTGGGGCAAGTGTAGTAATACTTTGGGTACTACTCGCAGAAGATACATTTCCTGCTTCATCTTTTGCAACAATATAAAAACTATAGTTTGTGCCAGCAGTTAAACCGGTTGCAGTATAAGAAGTACTTGTTACTGTTGTTACTAAGGTTCCGTTTCTGTAAACATCATAACCAGTTACAGCAGTATTATCGGTAGAAGCGGTCCAAGATAAATTTACCGAATTTGTAGTAACATTCGAAGTTGTTAAGTTGGTTGGTTGTGTTGGTGCTTGTGTATCTTCGGCAACATTTGCAGTAAATTTGCCAGTAAAAACTCCTCGTCCGTAAGTAGAAGCAATAATTTTGTTATTGGTATCGTCTCCACCAACAGCCCAATAATCGAAAGATGTAACACTTACATCACTCATTCCATTGTAAGACTGTGTCCAAGTTGGGTTTGCATTGTTAAAGTTTGTGGTTGCCCAAACACCTAATTGGGTTGCTAAAATAGCTTCGTTTCTAGCTAATGGATTTTGTAAGAAATCTCTAACAGGTATATTGGGTAAGTTTCCTTCTTTACTAACCCAAGAATTTCCTGCATTTGCAGAATACCATACACTTGTTACTCCATAATTGTGGATGGTTACCATAATATCGTTCGCAGTTTCACCATATCTTATAGAAGAAATAGCACCTACAAAAGGGGTGTTTATAATAGCCCAAGTAGCAGATGAGTTTGTAACATCTGTTAGTTTTAATAAACGTCCATTTGCCAAACCAACATACCAAGTATTATTTGCAAAAGGAGAAGCTCTAAAAGCTGTAGGTTTTGCAGTTAAAGAATTATTTGTAATTGTTCCACTACTATTTGCAGCAACATTTATACTTCTAATAGAGTAATTTGCAACATTATTATTTACACTGGTATTGTTAGATAATAACCTATTTGCATCACTATCATAACCCATTTGGTTTACAAAATCTCCTGTTGTTTTGCTATTAGATAAACTTGTTGCAGCTCCTTCTTTTCTTCCTAATCCATTCCAAGGTAAATTAAATCTGTAAATTACATTATTTATAAAAGTTGCTATTACATATTCTCCATCTTTATCTACAAATGTATAAAAGCCATCGCCATCACTTAATTCTTCGGAGCTATTAATACCCACAGAAGTATTTCCATCTCTAAAAGCTTGTGTTCCATTGTCTTGTGATCCAGCAGAAAAAATACCTACCTCATCACCCACACCATCAGGACCAATAGCCGCTTTTACAAACTGAGTAACATTATAATTTTTATTTCTTGAGTTTATTGTATTACCAGAGTTTCCAGAATAATAAACTCCACCATCGTTTCCAAAAAGCATTTCGCTAGAGTCGTTATTTCCAAAAGCGATTGAATGTTGGTCTGCATGAACTAAAGAAGCGTCTAGTGTGTTTAACCCAGGGTTGTTAGACCATTTAGAAATTTGAACCCAAGAATTTGCTCCACTGGTAGATTTAAATAAATCGATACCACCAACAAAAACAGTTTCGTCGTTTGTAGGATCTGCTTCGATTACCAAGTCGTAAAAAGCTTGTCCTCTACAAAAATCGTTGGCAGCGATGCCATTGTCTGCGTCATTTGGTAATGTTTTTGGAGTAATATTATCAAAAGCACTTGTTGTTTTGTATATATGTACAGGAGCAGCTTCAGTAGTTCCTTGTGTTAAAGCATATAATTTGTTTGCATTAGTTGCAGAAGCTTCTAATTCTACCCTATTTGAATTTGGTAAAGGAGAAGTAGCAGCTTCTGTCCAAGTAGAACCGTTTGTAGAGCTGTAAACTCTTCCTCCACCTTCGCCTAATGCAGAACCAATTGTTCCCATCCAAATTCTATTATCTGCTCCAACTTCAAAATCGTTAGGAATGTAATAATAAGTTGTATTGTTAAATGTATGAGTAAGGTTTGCAGATTCTATTCTATTCCAATTTAAACCGTTATTTGTAGAACGATAAATACCTGTAGATTGTAAGCCTAACCAGTTAGATGGACTTTTAGCATCGCCATAAGAATGCGCACCTACAGCAACAAAAAGTTCTGTAGAAACTCCATTATCCCAAGCTAAAATATCATTTACATAATAAATTCCTTTTAAGAAAAGGTTCGACGCATTGTAGTTAAAAGAATCTGGACCCGCAGCAGGAATTGTTAATGGAGTCCATGAGTCACCTCCATTTACAGTTACATATACTCCATTTCCAACAACATCTCCAGCAGTATATTGCTCACCAGTTCCAACATACCATCTATCAGAATCTCTAGGATCTACAGTAATAGAAGTTACAGATAAATTTCCAGGAACATTGGTAACTCTGCTCCATTGAGAGTTTGCATTAGAAATGTTTGTGTTTTTCCACAAACCACCAGAAACTCCTCCAGCATAAACAGTATTATTAGTGGCATCGTTAGGATCGAACATAATTACTCTTGTTCTACCACCAATATTGTTAGGCCCTCTTTCTGTCCATGCATTGGTTGCATTTCCTGGGTTTTTTCTTTTGCCTCTTTTTTTGTGAAGTCTTGCTCTAAGTTGGGTTAATTCTCCATCATCTAATTCTCCAGTTGCAGGGTTTATCGTTAGCTCCCACATTTGTTCGTAATACCTATTTGGAGGCAAACCATTTAATTTTCGCTTCTTTTTGTCCCAAGTTAGGGTTTCTTTAAACGGACTATTTTTAACATAGTTTTCTAATTTTTCTCTTTGCGAGAGAATTTGCTCCATTTTATTATTCGCGTTTTCTTTAATTATAAAGAAAGCTAGCAATAAAAGAGAAAGTAAACTTCCTACAATAATTTTGACGTTGTTTTTTTTCATAATTGAATTAAATTGGGGGTTATTAATATTAATTTATTTTCGGTAAATAATGTATTATATACTTGTATTCTGTTAAAAAGTCATAATTTTTTATAAAACCGTTAACAAACATACTAAAACGATATAAAGTTGTCAATCCCTGAACACCGTATATTTTTTACATCCCTGAGCTCAGGGATGTGTATCCCTGAGCTCAGGGATGTAAAAAATTAATGAAAGCAAAAATGCGTAGTTATAGCTTGATTTTTTAGAAAAGTAAAAAAGAGTCAAAAATTGTTTTTTTAACGACTTTTTTGCAAAATGGAATCTCTTAATAATTCTTTTTAAAGTTTTTTTGTGCCAATTTGTAATGTATAAAACAGTGTTTTTGGTTGTTTTTTTAGATTTAATAATAAAGTTTTATACTTTCAGTATCTATATAGAAATAGTATATTGCAAGCCTAATATATAGAAAAAAAGAAAATGAAAATAATTGTTCCAATGGCAGGAATTGGTTCTCGTTTAAGACCACATACCTTAACAGTACCAAAACCTTTAACCGTAATTGCAGGAAAATCAATTGTACAACGTTTGGTAGAAGATATTTCTTTTGTGATCGATCAAAAAATAGATGAAATTGCGTTTATAATTGGCCCCGCTAAAAAAGGATTTCCATCAGAAACAGAACAAAATTTACTAAACATCGCAAAAGAATTAGGAGCAAAAGGCACTGTTTATGTACAAGAAGAAGCCTTAGGAACTGCACATGCCTTATATTGCGCAAAAGACTCTTTATCTGGCCCTTGTGTGGTGGCGTATGCAGATACTTTATTTAAAGCAAATTTTACTTTAGATGCCAATGCAGATGGGGCCATTTGGGTAAAAAAAGTAGAAGACCCAAGTGCCTTTGGAGTTGTAAAATTAGAAGATGGTTTTATTACAGATTTTGTAGAAAAACCCAAAGAATTTGTTTCTAATTTCGCAATTATAGGTATTTATTACTTTAAAGATGGAGACAGAGTAAGAGAAGAAATACAGTATTTAATAGACAACGATTTAAGAGAAAATAACGAATATCAATTAACCAATGTTTTAGAAACTCTAAAACAAGATGGCGCAAAATTTGTTCCTGGAACTGTAGATGCTTGGATGGATTGTGGTAAAAAAGACCCAACAGTAGATACCAATAAACAAGTATTAAATTTCGAAGCAGCTGCAGGTAATAATTTAGTTTCCGAAGACGTTATATTAGAGAATTCAGAAATAATACAACCTTGTTATATTGGTAAAAATGTTGTTTTAAAAGACAGTAAAATAGGCCCTCATGTTTCTATTGGCGATAATGGTATTGTATTAAATTCTATTATTTCGAATTCATTAATACAATCTAACGTATCTATTTCCAACGCAAACTTAAACAAAGCGATGATTGGAAATCATGCAAAATATAATGGTAGATATACCTCTGTAAGTATTGGCGATTATACAGAATTAATTTAGTGAAAACAAGAAGTAAGAATATAAAAAATAGAGAAAAGAGAGCTACTTGTTTAAAGTTTGTTCTCTTTTCTTTGTTCTTTATTCTTTTCTCTACGAAAATCTATTCGCAAGACAGCATTGCTGCTACAAAAGATTTAACAGAAGAAAAAGAGTTGCTTTTTCAACAATCTTTTTTTGAAGCACTTTCTCAAAAATCTATTGGAAATTACCAAAAAGCAATAGAGAATTTAGAAAATTGTAACCAAATTTTACCAAATAATTTAACCGTCTTTTTCGAGTTTTCGAAAAATTATTTACGTTTAAACAATACACTTTTAGCAAAAGAATACATCAATAGAGCTTTGGCCCAAGAACCAGATAATGTTTGGATGCTAAAACAATTAGTAAAAATACATGTTCGAGAAAGAGATTTTCTTAAAGCCATAAAAACACAACAAAAAATAATTGCCCAATATCCTAGAGAAAGAGAATATTTAGTGCGTTTGTATCTTCAAAATAAAGATCGCAAAAGTGCTGTCTCTTTATTAAAAATTTTAGAAAAAGAAGAAGTACTCTCTGCAAATTTAAAAAGATTAAAAGCGAATTTAAAAAAAGCAGAAGAAGCACCAAAGGTTAAAAAATTAGAGGCCAATATCGAAGACTTAATATCGAGATTTAAAACAGATAAGTCGTATAAAATCTTAGAAGAAATTTTAAACAAGTCCCAAAACAATCCAGAGCGTCTTTTAAAATTTAGTAAACAAGGCATTGCACTGTTTCCTGCACAGCCTTTTGTGTATTTAATAAACGGAAAAGCATTAAATATAAAAAAGAACTTTAAAAAAGCTGTTGAAACTTTACAAAATGGTATCGATTTTGTTATTGAAGATGATATGGAAGCAGATTTTTATAAAGAATTATCTACTTCTTATAAAGGATTAGGAAATAAAAAAAACGAGCAAAAGTTTCTAGAAAAATATAAAAAGTTGAAAGGAATATGAGAATTTTAAAATATATGTTTATTTGTATATTCGTTTTCGCTTCATGTAAAACAAAAAAATATACTATGGGAACTGCAGTTGTGGCCAAAGAAATGGCTGCTAAAAAAATAGCAAGAAAACACATCTCTAATAATTTTAATAAAAAAACTATAGACGCAAAGTTTAAAGCAAATTTTAATAACGGAAAAATAAATCAGAATATTTCTGTGTATATGAAAATAGAAAAAGACAAGGTAATTTGGTTGAAAGGAACCAAGTTTATTTCTGTTTTTAAAGCCAAAATAACACCTACATCTGTTCAGTTTTATTCTCCTTTAAAAAAGCAATATTTCGATGGCGATTTTGCCATGTTAGAAGAATTATTAGGTACAGAAATTAATTTTAATCAGCTTCAAAATTTATTGTTAGGTCAGGCAATGTTAAATATAAAAGAAGAAAAACAACTGGTAGAAATTGTTAACAATTCTTATATTTTAAAACCAGAGGTACAATCTATTTTATTCGATGCTTTTTTTGATATTCATCCTGGACATTTTAAACTAAATAGCCAATCGATTGTAAACTCTGCAAAAGAACAACGTTTAGATATTTTTTATCCATCTTACACAATGGTAGATGAAGTTGTTTTTCCAAAGGAAATAAAAATAAAAGCAAAAGACGGAAAGAAGTTTACACAAATAGATTTCGATTTAAAATCAGTAGAATTTAATACAGCCATTAACACTTCTTTTTCGATACCTAATGGATATAAACGTATAGAATTATAGTGCTAAAAGAAAAACTTCATATCGTATTTTTTACACTCTTTTTAAGTTGTCTTTCCATTTTCGGACAAACAAAAAAAGAGCTAGAACAACAGCGTATAAAACTGAAAAAAGAAATTCAGCAAGTAAATAGTTTGTTATTTACAGAGCAAAAAAAAGAAAAAAATGCTTTAGAAAACCTAAAAGATATCAACCAGAAAATACAAGTTCGCTTAAAATTAATAAATACAATTAATTTAGAAGCGAAATTATTATCTAACGAGATTCAAAAAAACCAAAAAGAATTAGACAAGTTAGAGAAAGAACTCTCTGATCTAAAAAAAGATTATGGAGATATGATTTTTAAATCTTACAAAAGCAAATCGCAACAAAGTAGAGCAATGTTTTTGTTGTCTTCACAAAATTTTTATCAAGCCTACAAACGTTTAGAATACTTAAAACAATATGCTGCTTTTAGAAAAAAGCAAGCAGAAGCCATTGTAGCACAAACAAAGGTGGTAGAAAAATTAAACGATTCTTTAATAAAGCAAAAGCAAATAAAAGACACTTTAATACTTGCAGAAAAAGAGCAAAAAAATATCATAGAATTAGATAGAAAGAGGCAAGAAAAATTAATTTCTACCATTAAAAAGAAAGAAAGTAAGTACAAAAGAGATCTTAGAAAGAAAATTTCTGAAGAAAAAAAAGTGGCTGCAAAAATCGATGAAATTATTAGAGATGAAATTGCAAAAGCAAACAGAAACGTAAAAAATAAACCCAAATCTTCCAAAAAAAACGAGTTTATATTAAGTCCGGAAGCAAAAGCATTGGCAGCAAAATTCGAGCTAAACAAAGGTAAATTACCATGGCCCGTTAAAGAAGGTTTAATTACACGAAAATTTGGCAGACAACCACACCCAACTTTTCCAGGAATTACAATTAATGGAACAGGCTTGCATATTACTACCAAAAGTGGCAACAATGCAGAAGCCATTTTTAGTGGGCAAGTTATGAATATTTTAATTTCGCCAGAAGGAAGAAAAAATGTGTTAATAAGACATGGTAATTACATATCTTCTTATAACAATTTAAGCAAATTATACGTAAAAAAAGGAGATGCCATTGTGGTTGGGCAAAATATTGGTAAAATATTTACCAACAAAGTTTCCGGAAAAACAAACCTTATTTTTGCGATTTACAAAAATACAGTTCCTTTAAACCCTGCTTCTTGGATTTTAAAAAGGTAGTTTTAGTAGAAAAACCATTTTGTACTTTACGTTTTAGTTTCTGAATATCAATAAAATAAATTTTTTATATTTATTTATTTTTATTGGATATCTTTGAAATGTTAACAACCGTCAATGGAAGAAACTATTTTACAACAGAAGAACGAAATCGTAGCTTTATATAAAGAAAAGTTGCTGTCTGTTTTTTTAGAAAAAATTACTGAGCATCATAAAACGATGCAAAAAATAGAGCAGCTTCAAAAAAATCTCGTTAATAAAACCTTTACAACAGAAGAAGATGTTGCTATAAAAGAACTAGATACTTACAAAGAAGCATTAGATAATGTAGTTTCGAGCTATTTTTCTAAAATAAATTCTAACGAAGAGCTTTTATTTAACGACTATTTTACCTCTTTAGATGCTTATTTAGAGACTTTACATACGAGCATAACTAGAACGCAAGACAAAGAACGATTTTTTGGTTTAGAAACAGATTCTAAAACCCTAAAATTTAAAAAAAGTATAAAACGTAGTTTATTTAATATCTCTAAAATTCCTCTAAAAACAGCCAACATTTTTAGAAAAACAAAAAAAGAAGTTGTTTTTTGGCAACAAGAAATACCTTTTAAAAATGCAACATCGTATTATTTTAAAGGCGAACTTATAAAAAGTTTGGCGACAGCCATAGATGCAATACACAAAGAAATATCAGAAATTACAAACATTTATTGGAAGATTGATCATGGTATAGATGAGGCTATAAAGCTTCTTTTGTCCGACAAAAAAGAACTGTCTTTTTCCGAAGATTTATTCGATACTTTAAAAGAAGTACCTTCTTTAGAATCGAGAATCGAGCACCATAAATTAGCCTTTGCAGAAATTTTTGAAGCAACTGCTTTGCAATATACAGATGCATTGTACAAAGCAGATACTTTCGAGTTGCCTGCCCATTTTTTTAACACTAATAAAATTGCAAATTACCAAAAAGAGGTTTTCGAGAAAAGCCAAAAAGAGGCAAAACTTTGGCAAAATACCTTTAGCGTTTTAGAAAGCGATTGGGAGTTAGATATCGAAATTTTTAAAATTATTTTTAGTGTACTTTTTAAATACGATGTTTTAGAAAGGTCTATAAACAAGCGCTCGGAAGTTGTTAAAAACGAATTGGAAAATATTAAAACATATTTGTTTGACGTAAAAAGCACAATTTCGAAAGCAAAAACAAAGGCAGACATAAAAAGTGCCTTTGTTAATGAGTTGAAAAATGTAAACAAGCACTTTAAAAAAACTATTGAAGAAACTTCTATACGAATTACAAATCTAGAATTGCCACTACAAATTAATCAGTTCGAAGAAAATGTACTACAAGTTCTAAAAACACTTTCTACAAAAAGAGCGATTAGTTCTGATATGGATTTTAGTACAAAAACAGCAACATCAGCTATAAATTATATTTCGCCTTACGAGTTAGTAACCTACCAAAGTTGGCCAAGTTTACTCAGTACAATTAAACAAGCAAAAGTAGATTTAAATGTAAAAGTTACTTCTTTTATAGACGATATAAATGCATTGGCTCAAGTAAGTGAATTTAACTTAGAATCGGCTTTATCTCTTTTCGACAACGATACCGAAGACAGTATTTCTACAGAAAATTCACCTAAAAAAGTCGCTTTAGAAGGCTTAGAAAGAAGCGAAGAAAAAATTGAAGAATTAAAAAATACGTTAGCCCATTTAAATGTTTCTAATGGCAAACTGCTATTGCCAAGCATCAATAAATTTAACCAAAGTATTTTAGAATTAACAGATACAGAAAATATTTTAGAGATTAGATTATCGATTGCAAAGGCAAAATCTATCGAAAAAAGTAAATTACTAAAAGAAAAAGTAATAAATAACGTTAAGAATTTTGTTCCTGTCGCCATAAACTATTCTAAAAATAAGTACACAAAAACAGCCAGACGTGTAAAAAACTTGTTAATTAGAACAGGTTTGTACAAAGAAATTGCAGACGTAAACAGCGATTTATCTGACTTTTTAAAGCAAGCAGAACAAGCCTTAGACGAATTACCTTATGTGTATCAACGCTTATTTCGTTCGGAAACTTTACAAAACGAAACACTATTTATTGGAAGAACAGAAGCATTACAAAGTTTAGATGTCGCTTACAATTCATTTGGTAAAAACCACTATGCAGCTACTGTAATTGTTGGCGAAAGAGGCTCAGGAAAAACATCTTTAATCCATTATTTTTTAAATCAGCATAAAAAAATGCCTAAAACCATTTTTTTATCATCAAAACAAAATATTAGCGAACCTATTGACTTTATTGCCTTTCTAAAAACATCTTTTAAAAAAGATTTAGATACCATAGAAGATTGGATCGCCTTTTTTAACAACGGAAAAAAGAAAATAATTATTTTAGAAGATTTACAGTATTTGTATTTTAGAAAAGTAGGTGGCTTTAATGTGCTTTATTTATTATCTAATTTAATTGCTTCAACCAAAAAAAATGTTTTTTGGATAGTTACTTCATCTAAGTATGCGTTTCAATATTTAGATAAATCAATTCAAATATCAGAACTTTTTGCTTTTCAGATAGAAATGAATGAAATTGACAAACAAACAATTACAGAAGCCTTAATAAAAAGACACAAAATTAGTGGCTACAATTTGCATTTCGAAAAACCACCAGTTGCTTATTTAACCAAAAAATTTTTAAAATCTCCTGTAGAAGTGCAACAAGAAATCTTAAAAGAAGACTTTTTTAGCGATATTAATAAAATTGCACAAAGTAATTTTAGAATCGCTTTTATGTACTGGATTCGCTCTACAGTAAAAGTTTCTGGAAGCACCATTTATATGCGTTCTTTAAAAAGTATCAACACCTCTTTTTTAAACAAATTAGCCCCTATAAAATTATTAATGCTAAATAGTATTTTGTTGCAAGAAAGATTAACGATAGAAGATATTTTACAGCTCTCTAGCTTAAATGAACAGCACACTAAAAACATTGTACATGCTTTGTACGAAAAAGGCTTGCTAACAATGGAAAATGAAGAATTTTACACGATAAACATATTTTTATATCGTCAAATTACCACTTTATTAAAGAGTAAAAATGTGATTCATTAAATGTTTAAAATGAAAAAAATAATTATCATATTTCTTTTTATTACTGCCAACTTTATAGCAGTAAACAAAAATACGGTTGCATTTTTACCAATTCAATCTTCAATTGTACAACAAACAGATAGTGTAAAAGTAGATTCTTTAAAAATAAACTCTGTTGTAAAAGAAGAAGCAAAAAAAGAAGTAAAAAATACCAAAGATAAAATAGTTGAAAATTTAACGCCACCACCAATTTGGGAATTCTTTTCGGCAGCCAAAATTTTCTGGGCAATTATTTTTATTATTATTGGCTATTTACTTATAAAATTTACGGTTTCTTTATTAGAAAAATATGCAGAAAAATTTACAAACCAACGAATTACAATAAAAGGAATTATTCCTGTAATTAAAATTTTTGGTTGGATATTTATTATTGTTTTAATTATTGTTGGTGTTTTTCAACCTCCAGCAGCTACCTTAATTGCGGTGTCTGCATCTTTAGGTATTGCAGTTGGTTTTGCATCACAAGATATTATTAAAAACATTTTTGGCGGAATTATTATCTTGTTAGACCGACCTTTTACAGTGGGCGATAAAATTGAAGTGGGCAGCCATTATGGAGAAGTTGTAGAAATTGGTTTGCGATCAATAAGAATTGTAACTGCAGACGACTCTTTGGTAAGTATTCCAAATGGAGAGTTAATGAACGAATCTGTATCGAACTCTAATACAGGCGAAGCCAATTGCCAAGTTGTTGCAGAAATTTATTTACCCATTACTGTAGATACAAAACGCGTGAGACAATTGGCTTATGAATCTGCACAAATATCTAAATACATCTATTTAAACAAACCTATTTATGTGTTGTTTTTTAATGAAGTAAAAGAAGGCCGTTCTTATTTAAAAATGCGTTTAAAAGCTTATGTTGTAGATATTCGTTACGAATTTGCATTTAAAAGCGATATGACAGAAATTGTAATAAAGCAGCTTTTAGAACAAAAAATTATTGATCCTAAAGATTTAAGATAAGCTTTTTTAAGAGTTAATACAAACCTAAAATTATCTTAAAATAGTATTTGTGTCAAATTTGTTTTTAATAACGTCAATCACTATTTCCTATACTTTGTAATTTAGTGCTGAATTTAGATAGTACATCTATTTTTCAATACATATTCACTTTAAAAATTACAAAATGGAAAACTTAAACAGAAAGACTGTTGCAATTTTAGCAACAAATGGATTTGAAGAAAGCGAATTAAGAGAACCAAAAAAAGCCTTGGAAGAAGCTGGTGCAGAAGTGCATGTAGTTTCTTTAAAATCTGGCGAAATAAAATCCTGGGCAGATGGTAATTGGGGCAAAAGTTACAAAGTAGATAAAACTTTAGATGAAGTTTCTCAAGCAGATTATAATGCATTAATGTTGCCAGGAGGAGTTATCAATCCTGATTTATTAAGAAATGATGAAAATGCGGTAAAGTTTGTAAAATCTTTTTTTGAAAACCATAAACCAGTAGCCGCAATATGCCATGCACCTTGGTTATTAGCAGAAGCAGGAGTTTTAGAAGGAAGAAACGTAACCTCATACAGCTCCATTAAAACAGATATTATAAATGCAGGGGCAAATTGGTCTGATAAAGAAGTTGTTGTAGATGCAGGGTTAGTAACCAGTAGAAACCCGAAAGATTTACCAGCATTTAACGCAAAACTCGTGGAAGAAGTATATGAAGGAAAGCACGAAGAGCAAATGGCGTAATCTTTTAAATTACAAATCTTAAAATTGAAAAGAGATAAATATTAATATTAAAAAAGAAGTTAGCACAAATAAGAAATTACGAATGGATAATTTAATTAAAATTGATAATAGGATTTATGGAATTGATAAATTATCTCAAATAAACGATAAAATTATTAATTGGAATTTTGAAGAAATCAAAGGAATAGGTTTTTGTAGAAAACACGATTCCTATGCTCATATAGAGTTTCGAATTTTTGAGTATCAAAAAGAAGATTTTTATGATTTTATAAAATGGGAAGTTTCTTCTGAATTATTACCCGATTATGAAAAATCGTATGGGATAGAAATTCTGAATAACTATTGCTCATTTCTTAAAAATTATATTACTGGACTTAAAGGTATAAATACTCAATTAGTTTTTGAAATTACCAATGCTGGTTTTCATCCAACTGATAGATGGTGGAAAGTTGTGGGATATGCATTTATTCAGGGATTCATAAGTTGTTTTGACAATGAACTATTCGAAAAAAACAAGAAGAAAAGTGAGGATTATTTTAAAAAAATAAACGAAATAAAAGATATGGTTAAACAATTAAATTCAGTCTAAAATTACTTGTGCTAGCCGTATATAAACCATTGCTGGGTCTGTGCTCATCTGGAAAATTCCTGCGGAATTTTCACGTAGATTTGTACTTGGAGTAATTCATGCTTTAACACGCAACGATCCATACACATAAACGTTGTCATAAAAGTAAATGTAACTGTTATTTTGAGCATTACTAAAATAAAAACATATTTTGATTGAAAGTAGCTAACAAAGTTATCGAAAAATCTAAAATACTGAAATTCAATAAATAAGATTTCTCCATTACAGTCGAAATGACAAATTTTAATGCTTTCGAGACAGCTTCTTTATTTTAATTTAAAATTAATCTGGCTGAGGAGAATATCGAATATTTTTTTGAAGGATTATAGAGTTTGGTAAGGTAATCAACTCTTTTTTAGGAGTTCTAATAGTAATAAAAAAGGCACCAATATCTCTTATTTCTCCAGTAATGTCGTTATCTTTTTCTAAAACCGTTATAGAATCTCCTATTTTAACAGGATAATTAACATACAAAATTATACCAGCAGTAATATTAGATAATATAGACCATTGCGCGAAAAATGCAATTCCTAAAATGGTTAAAAATGAAGATACATACACCAGTAATTGCTTTTCATCTACACCCCAAAGAAAAGAAATAACAACAATTACGGTTATATAAATTAAAATTGTAATTATTTTATTTGTTACTAAAATTCTCGCTTTTTGAAACCCAAACTTTACCTGAATTTTACGCAACGATTTTGTAATTAATAAACGAATAAAAATCGCTAACAAAAAAATTACAATAGATATTACGATTTTATAGTTATAAGCGCCCATGGTTTACTTATTTTAATTGAACAATGCTTTTAGTTCTGTAGCTTCAGTAGGTTTTAATTTACCTGCTAAAACCAAGCTTAATTGTTTTCTTCGCAAAGCACCATCAAAACGCTCTTTTTCTAAATCTGTTTCAGGCACAATTTGTGGTATTTGAACAGGTTTACCAGTTTCATCTACTGCCACAAAAGTATAAATTCCTTCGTTAACTTTTGTTCTTTGTCCAGATTGGCGATCTTCTATCCAAACATCTACATAAATTTCCATCGAAGATTTAAAAGCTCTAGAAACTTTTGCTTCTATAGTAACCACACTTCCAACAGGAACAGATTTGTTAAAGGCTACATGGTTTACAGAAGCTGTAACCACAATTCTTCTAGAATGTCTTCTGGCAGCAATACTACAAGCTCTATCCATTCTTGCTAGCAATTCACCTCCAAAAAGGTTGTCTAAATAATTAGTTTCACCAGGTAAAACTAAATCTGTAAGTACCGTTAACGAGTCTTTAGGTGTTTTTGTTTCCATCGAAAAATTTTGTGCAAAGATAGTAATCGCTTACTTAAAAGCGAAGGCAAAAAGTATAAAGAAAAGGTAAATTATTTTAGCGTTTTTACAAACAACCAAGCGTCTTTAGAAACCGTTCTTTTAATTTTATTTAAACGGTTAATTGCTTTGTTTTTATCGGCATAACTGTTATAAGTAACCTGGGTTAAACCCCATTTGTTAAGTCCAATAATTTTAGCATCAAATCCCTTTGCTTTTAATTGTGCTACTTTTTTAGCAGCATTTTCTGGAAATTGAAAAGCACCAGCAATAATATGATAAGGTTTTGCAATTTCTTTGGCAACATTTAACTCGATAGTTGGTAGCGGATTCGAGATTACAAAAGTAGCCGACTGTATTTTTTTATCTAGCGCTTCTTGTTGGCTTGCCAAAACTTCTTGTTGTTTGTTTTGTTGATATCCCTTGTAACCAGCAACCCCTAATGTTAATAAAATTGCAGCAGTTGCAGCATATTTTATAAATGTAGGAATGCCTTTTTTATCTTTGGTTTTAGCTACAGGAATTAAAGGTTTTACGGGTTTTTTGTGCCTTTTAATTGTAGAAGATTCAAAGGTAGATAAACCAAAAGATTCTGTTAAAAAATTAACTTCTTTAGAAGGTTCAAAAACAATTTGTTGTGTTTCATTTAAAGAAATAGTTCCTAAATTTTTTAGGCTTATTGCTTTTGTTTGAATTTCGTTTTGCCACTTAATTACAGATAAAGAAATAGCTGTAGAAGCTTTTTCGAAAGAAATGTTTTCGGTGGAAGCAATATAATTTGCCAACAAACCATCGTTATGTTGTAAATGACTGTTAAAGGTAATTTGTTTTGTTGGTGGATAAAAAGTATGGGTATTTCTATGCAATTTTGCACCAATTCTATTGGTTACAAATCCTCCAAAATCTGGAACAATTACGCAATCGTATCTGTACAATAAATCGTTTATGTAGTTGGCTAAATTCATTGTAACAAATATATAAGTTTTAGAAGTTCACAAAAGAAAGTTCTCTAAAAATTATCAACAATTTTTTATATATTGGTTGTCAAATTGTTACCAGTGGAAGAAGAAAAATTATTAGCCATTTTACGTTTACAAAAATCGAAAGCAATTGGCGATATTTTAGCCAAGAAACTCATTGTAAATGTGGGAGATGTGGTTCAAATTTTTAAAGAAAAACCTACAAGTTTAGCCAAAATAAACGGAATTGGAAATTATGTTTTAAAACACCTTTTCGAAAACAAAAACATCGAATTTGCAGAACAAGAGCTAAAATACATACAAGACAATAAAATCGATTATTCTTATTTTTTAGATAACGATTACCCAACCAATTTACAACATTGTATAGACAGCCCTATTCTCTTATTTAAAGACGGTAATATCGATTTTTCGAACTCTAAAATAATCTCGATAGTTGGTACAAGAAATATGAGTTCTTATGGGCGCGATTTTTGCAATAAATTGGTAGAAGATTTAGTAGAATACAACCCAATAATTGTTAGCGGTTTTGCCTATGGTGTAGATATTTGTGCACACAAAGCAGCGATTAAAAATAAGTTACAAACGATAGCCGTTTTAGCACATGGTTTAGAAGAAATTTACCCGAAAGTTCATAAAAAACACATCCATCAAGTAAATGAAAATGGCGGATTTATAACCGAATTTTGGCACGAAGAAACGCCTTTAAGAGAGAATTTCTTAAAAAGAAATAGAATTGTTGCTGGCATTTCTAAAGCAACCATAATTATAGAATCTGCCGAAAAAGGAGGCTCTTTAGTAACTGCAGACATTGCAAATTCTTACAATAGAGATGTTTTTGCGGTTCCAGGAAGAACCACAGATATTTACAGCAGAGGTTGCAACAATCTTATTAAAAATAATAGCGCACAATTATTAACATCTGCCAACGATATTGTAAAAATGCTCAATTGGGATATTCAAGCAAAATCTCAACCCATTCAAAAACAATTATTTGTAGATCTAAACGAAAACGAGCAAAAAATTTACGATTTATTGCACGAAAAAGGGGCACAATTGTTAGATGTAATTTCTTTAGAATGTAATATTCCTATTTTTCAACTGTCATCTATTTTACTACAAATGGAAATGAAAGGTGTTTTAAAACCTTTACCAGGAAAGTTGTTCGAGCTTGTTTAATTTCTGTAAAAATAATATTAGAACCTGTATAAACATCTTCCATTTTATACCAATGCGCATTCTTGTCATTAGAATTTGAGAGTGTAAACTCAACTCTGTTTGAATAAAAGTATTCATTTTATTCAAACAAGAATTCTTAGAAAACAAAGCTTTAGATCGGTTATTTTCTAACAAAAGTTTAGTTTAAAAAAGAATCTTACGCTTTGTTGTTTTCTCTTGATTGAAACATTTACGGTAAACAAAATTACATTTATTTTACTCTACTAACTGTTAAACCATCTCTAATAGGAAGCAAAATACTTTCTATTCGAGTATCTTCATTTAGCAGTTTATTATAGGCTAAAAGTACTTTTGTGTCTGTATCTTTTGGGTCTAATTTTTCTACTACTTTTCCACTCCACAGAACATTGTCAGACAAAATAATTCCGCCAGAATTCATTTTATCAATAATTAAATGAAAATAATTAATGTAGTTAGATTTGTCTGCATCAATAAACACCAAATCGAATTTCTCATTAATTGTTGAAATAATTTCTAAGGCATTTCCTACCAGTTGCTTAATTTGGTTTCTGTATTCCGATTTTTCGAAATATTTATTTTGAAGTGTTTCTAACTCTTCATTTTTATCGATTGTAAAAATAGTGCCATTCTTTGCCAAACCTTCTGCCAAGCAAAGTGCAGAATAACCCGTGTAGGTTCCTATTTCAAGAATATTTTTGGGTGTTGTTAATTTAGAAATCATCGATAAAACTCGACCTTGAAAAGCGCCACTTAACATTCTTGGGTTTAGTACTTTTTGCCACGTTTCTTTGGTTAATTCTTGTAAAATTTTGGGTTCTTGTTGCGAATGTTCTACAATATAATTATCTATTTTTTCTGGTAAAAAGTGCATTTTTAAGTGTATTTGGGTTCTTTGGTTTATAAAGATGGTATTTCGAATTCAAATAATTTTACCTTTACAAATTGTTAAAAAAGAAAAAAACGGAGCACATAATAAATATACGTTCCGTTTACATTTTAATAAAAGTATTTTTTAAAGACTGCTTTCTTCTAATGCCTTTTTAAGTTTTTCTTTATCTTCTTCTGACATACAATGCTTTACACTTTTACAACTGCTAGAATAGCCTTTGTAAAGTTTCGTTAAAGTCATATTTTGTTTTGTATATAAAGAGCAGATTTTACATCTTAAAAAGTGAATATTTAATTTTACTAGCTCTAAAATTGTAGCTTCACCATACTGATTTTTATCACATATCGTCGTTGCTTCGTCGCAAGTTATTTTTAATTTTTTAAACATCTTTTAATTATTAAACCAATTATCTTCCATACATTTTCTAAGCTGAGTTCTTGCTCTGTGTATGATAACCCATAAGTTTGACGCAGTTATATCTAGTTCCTTACAAATTTCTTCTGTTTCGAATTCTTGTATTGTTTTTAATCGAAAAACTAATGCATATTTTTCGGGCAAATTATCGATACATCTTTCTAATTGATCTCTTAGTTCTTCCGTTTCTATGCTTTTTTCAGATTGATTGTCCCAGGCTTGTGGCACTCTTTCTTCAATCCAATTTCCTTCATTTTCGCCATCGTCGTAAAAATTCATTCGAACCTCTGCTTTGCCTTTGTTAGAATTAATTTTACGATAATAATCGATAATTTTTCTTTTTAAGATAGAAACCAACCAAGTTCTTTCTGTAGATTTTCCTTGAAAATTTTTTGCCGACTTTAAGCCCGCAAAAAATGTTTCTTGCACCAAATCTTTCGCTAAATCGCTGTCGTTCACACGAGGAATCGCATAGTTATACAAATAATCTGCATAATTATCAATCCATTTCTCTGAGTTTATAGTATTTTCTTCTTGTAACATTTGTTTGGTAAAAGAACAAATATACTGCTATTTTTTTTCTTTTAAAGCATCACAATTTTCTCTTCTTCTCATATCTACTAAATAAATTATTTGCCAATTTCCATTATTATTAAAAAGTTGAAAAGAATTTGCGCCACAATGGCTAAATTTTCCGTTGAAATAAAATTCGTAGGGCGTCCAAACTGAAGCCAAATTCCCATCAATTTTAACATCTATAGCCGTGAGTTTTTCTAAATAAACATGTGTTGGATTTTTATTGGCAACTCCAGTAAGTAATTTTTCTACACGATCTGTCTTTAGTATTTTAGTTCCGTTTTTATCAGTTGATGTCGTTTGAATTTTTACTTCTTTATGCAACGTAGATTTTATAAGTGTACTATCACCTTTATGTAAACCTTCAAAAAAAGTATCAATAACACTTTTTATGGCAATTTTATCTTTATTTTCTTGCGCAAAAGTAGTTGCTGAAAAAATAAAGATTACAAGAAAAGTTATAATTCGAAGTATCATTTACTAATTTTTAAAAGGCTAAAGCTACTAATTTTTAGAAAATTGAAAAAATGTAGAACATCTATTGCTTTTTCTTACTTTTACCGCAACAAAAAACTATAAAATATGTCTGTAGCTAAAAAAGAATATAAACGCGTTACTGTAAAATCGTTGGTAGATATGAAAGCAAATGGAGAAAAAATCTCTATGCTAACTGCTTACGATTATACCATGGCAAAAATTTTAGATAGCGCAGGAATCGATGTTTTATTAGTAGGCGATTCTGCCTCTAATGTAATGGCGGGTCACGAAACTACATTACCAATTACATTAGATCAAATGATTTATCATGCAAGTTCAGTAGTAAGAGCCATTGAACGTTGTTTGGTGGTGGTAGATTTGCCTTTTGGAAGTTACCAATCGGACCCAAAAGAAGCGTTGCGTTCTGCGATTCGAATTATGAAAGAATCTGGAGGACATTCTATAAAATTAGAAGGTGGTAAAGAGGTAAAAGAATCTATAAAACGCATCTTAAATGCCGGAATTCCTGTGATGGGTCATTTGGGTTTAACGCCACAATCTATTTACAAGTTCGGGACATATACTGTTAGAGCAAAAGAAGAAGAAGAGGCAGAAAAACTAATGGAAGATGCTTTAATGCTCGAAAGAATTGGCTGTTTTGCGATTGTTTTAGAAAAAGTGCCTGCAAAATTAGCCAAGCAAGTTGCTGATGCAATTTCGATTCCAGTTATTGGAATTGGTGCTGGAAATGGTGTTGATGGTCAAGTTTTAGTAACCCACGATATGATTGGAATGACACACGAATTTCATCCACGTTTTTTACGAAGATATTTAGATTTGTATAAAGATATGGCAGGTGCTTTCAAAAGCTATATTACCGATGTTAAAAGTGGCGATTTTCCGAATAAAAAAGAGCAATATTAAAGAGCCCATCCTAACCTTTCCCTTTGGGAAGGAATTTATTACGAAGTAGAAACTTAAACTGTTTTACTGTTTTTTAATAACATGAAAATTCTACATTTAGACACAAATCATCCGCTTTTAATAAATCAATTGAACGAGTTGGGTTTTATTAATAATGAAGATTATACGTCTTCAAAAAAAGAAATTGAAGCTAAAATTCATAATTACGATGGTTTTATAATTAGAAGTCGGTTTTCTATTGATAAAAATTTCTTAAATAAAGCCACAAAACTAAAGTTTATTGGACGAGTTGGTGCTGGTTTAGAAAATATCGATTGTGAATATGCAACCTCAAAAAATATCGAATTAATTGCAGCTCCAGAAGGCAATAGAAATGCTGTTGGCGAACATTCTTTGGGCATGCTATTGTCACTTTTTAACAAACTAAATAAGGCCGATAAAGAAGTTAGAAACGGAAAATGGTTGCGCGAAGAAAATCGCGGAATAGAACTCGATGGAAAAACTGTTGGCTTAATTGGTTATGGAAATATGGGCAAATCTTTCGCAAAAAAATTACGTGGTTTCGATGTAAATGTAATTTGTTACGATTTAAAACCTAATGTTGGCGACGAAAATTGCATGCAGGTTTCGCTAAAAGAATTGCAAGAAAATAGCGATGTTTTAAGTTTACATACGCCACAAACTGAGCTTACAAAAAATATGGTAAATGAAAATTTTATCAATAGTTTTCAAAAGAATTTTTGGTTGATAAATACTGCACGCGGAACCTCCGTAGTTACCAAAGATTTGGTTTCCTCATTAAAATCAGGTAAAATTTTAGGTGCTGGTTTAGATGTTTTAGAATATGAAAAAGCAAGTTTTGAAAACTTATTTTCTGACAATAAAATACCAGAGGCTTTTCATTACTTAATCAATTCAGAAAATGTAATCTTATCTCCACATATTGCGGGTTGGACAGTTGAAAGCAAAGAAAAATTAGCACAAACGATTGTAAATAAAATCAAAACAAAGTTTTGTTAACTGTTCTGTTTGTCATTTCGACCTTGCGGAGAAATCTCACTTTAGAAACTCCTTTAAAACGATAGATTTTTCGATTTCGATTTGCTTTCCTCAAAACAACATTCGTTTATCATTTCGACCTTGTGGAGAAATCTTAACAAAGTTAAAAAGTGACGTATTTTTTTCAATATTAAACTACAATAAGAGATTTTTCGATTCCATTGCCTTTCACTCAAAATAACATCTGTTTGTCATTTCGACCTTGTGGAGAAATCTTAACAAAGTTAAAAAGTGACGTATTTTTTTCAATATTAAACTACAAATAAGAGATTTTTCGATTCCACTGCGTTTCACTCAAAATGACACTTGTTTGTCTTTTCGACTTTATGGAGAAATCTCACAAAAAACAGTTTAACAATAAGGTTTCTCAACTCCAATGCCTTTCGTTCGAAATGAATAATATGCTCAAAAAAAAATTTATTAACTTGTTGGCTTAAAACTAAAAGTCATGCAGTACAAAGCAACTTCTCCTGAAGATTACATTAACCAAGTTCCAGAAGAAAGACAAGAAGCACTTAAAAAATTACGGAAAACCATTAAAGAAAATCTACCAAAAGACTTTCAGGAAGGCATTCAATATGGAATGATTGGGTATTTTGTTCCGCATGAAATATATCCAGATGGTTACCACTGTAAGCCTGAAGAACCTTTGCCTTTTATGAATATTGCTTCTCAAAAAAACTCCATTAATGTATATCATAGTGGTATTTATGCGGTTCCAGAAATTCATGATTGGTTTGTAAATGAATACCCAAAACACAATTCTCGCAAATTAGACATGGGAAAAAGTTGTATTCGTTTTAAAAAAATAGAGGATATTCCTTATGAGTTAATTGCAGAATTATGCAAAAAATTGTCTGTAAAAGAATGGATAGATATTTATGAAACGAACATTAAAAAGAAGTAATCATTTGTTATTTTGAGTGAAGAAAACTGAAGTTGAAAAATTAAAAAGGGATGGGGAGATTTCTCCATAAAGTCGAAAAGACAAACGAATGTCATTTCGAATGAAACGAAGTGGAATTGAGAAATCTTAGAAATCATATTCGTGTTCGAGATTTCTCCATAAAGTCGAATTGACAAACGAATGTCATTTCGAATGAAACGCAGTGGAATTGAGAAGTCTTAGCAATCATATTTGTGTTCGAGATTTCTCCATAAAGTCGAAATGACAAACGAATGTCATTTCGAATGAACGAAGTGGAATTTAGAAATCTTAACAGTCATATTCGTGTTCGAGATTTCTCCATAAAGTCGAATTGACAAACGAATGTCATTTCGAATGAAACGCAGTGGAATTGAGAAATCTTAGAAATCATATTCGTATTCGAGATTTCTCCAAAAGGTCGAAATGACAAGCGAATGTCATCTTGAGGGAAATATAATGAAGTTGAAAAATCTCTTATTATTTATAAAAAAAGCTTAATGCGATTTTTAAACAAAATATAAATGGGGATTTCTCCACAAGGTCGAAATGACAACAATGTCATTTCGAATGAACGAAGTGGAACTGAGAAATCTTAGCAATCATATTCGTGTTCGAGATTTCTCCATAAAGTCGAAATGACATAAAAATAAAAATTATGAAAAATAGAGTTACAGGAATTGGCGGATTATTTTTTAAGTCTAAAAACCCGAAAGCATCTAAAGATTGGTATCAAAAACATTTAGGTTTCAATACAGACGATTATGGAGCTACTTTTTGGTGGAAAGACGCAAAAGGAAAAGACGCTTCTACACAATGGAGTCCGTTTGCAAAAGACACCCGCTATTTCGAGCCTTCAAAAAAAGACTTTATGTTTAATTATCGTGTTGAAAATTTAGTTAAATTACTGGCCGAACTAAAAAAAGAAGGGGTTACCATTGTCGGAGAAATGGAAACCTACGATTATGGCAAATTCGGTTGGATTTTAGATAATGAAGGAAATAAAATAGAACTTTGGGAACCTATAGATAAAGCTTTTAAATAATATAAACAAATATAAATCAATTAATTATGTCTAAAAAAGAAGATAAATTACCGCCAAAAGAAATTAAAAAAACGGTTACAGAAGAATCTAAAGATGCCTTAGATAATTTCAAAGAAAAAGCAAATGAAATAAAAGATGTCGCTGCCGAAAAAGCCGCTGAATTTAAAGAAGATGCCAGCAAAGCTTTTGAGACAGCTAAAGAAAAAATAAACGAGACTTTTTCTGATGAAAATATGGATAAAATAAAAGAAAAACTAAGTTCATATTCTGATGAGGCCAAAGAAAAAGTAAGTGAATTTGCAGAAGATGCAGAAGAAATGTACGAAGATGTAAAAGAAAAAGCTACTGAATTTGCGAGTGAAGCCGCAGAAAATTTGGCTGATTTGGCAGAAGATGCAAAAGAAGAAATTGATGAAGCAACTAAAAAAACAAAAAACTTTTTTCAACGTTTATTCGGAAAATAAAAACAACTTCGCATGAACTTTTTATCAAAATACCCTGCAGAAGTATTAATTCTCTTTTTTTTAATCATCACTTTTGTTCAATCTGGAATAGACAAACTTTTAGATTGGAAAGGAAACGTCGCTTTTATTACAGATCATTTTAAAAATTCTCCATTAAAAAATAATGTTCCTTTTTTATTAGCCATTATTTTAATAATTGAAAT
Source organism: Polaribacter batillariae (assembly GCF_017498485.1). Taxonomy (NCBI): domain Bacteria; kingdom Pseudomonadati; phylum Bacteroidota; class Flavobacteriia; order Flavobacteriales; family Flavobacteriaceae; genus Polaribacter; species Polaribacter batillariae. Next base: position 2,127,855 of record NZ_CP071795.1, read on the forward strand.
GGTTGCTGGAGCTTTAATGATTATTGGAGTGTACCAATTATATACTTCAGAAGCAAAAGAAGTTGCTTTATTCGGCATTGAGCTCTCTGCAATTACTTTACTTTTTTTATTAATAGGCCAACGTTTGGCAAAAGATTATGCAGGAGCAATGTCGTTAGCGGTCTATTTTATCATCTCTACTTTTGGTGTTTTTCTATTAAATAACTAAAAGTAATAATTTAAAAAAATTAATAAATAAAATTTATTAAAAAAACCTCTTAAAACATGCGTTTTAAGAGGTTTTTACATTTTATGACGGTAGTTTATATATTTTAAACTCGAAGTGTTAAATTAGGTGTATTAAAATCGTTTTTTAGAAGTTTTTAATTACATATATAAACGAAGAATACTCAGAAGTCTTTATCGCATTAAAATTTGATAGAAAACCTCTGTACAATGCTTTTAGTGGTTTTATTTTACCAGATTTATATTTCTCGCTTAATAAAGAAACATAATACGCATCGAACTTCATAGGTAAAGTATCATCTACCATCATATCTACTTCAGAAAATAATTTGTGAATAGATTTTTGTGAGAAATGCCAAAGATGTCTTGGCACATCATAAGCTGCCCAATATTCTTTATAAAAAATTGCATCGCAACTTTTATAATTTGGAACCGCAACTATAATTCTACCTTCGGGTTTTAATAATTTTTTTAAGGTTTTAAGGGTGCCTTTTAAATCTTGTACATGTTCTAAAACATGCCAAAGTGTAATAACATCAAATTTTCGATTTGTAATTTCTAATAAATTTTCTTTTAATTGAATGCCTTTTTTTGCTGCAATATTTCTGGCATTTAAATTGGGTTCAACCCCTAATACTTTCCAGTTATCGTTTTTACAAACTTTTAAAAAATCTCCTGTTCCTGCTCCAATATCTAAAACCAATTTAGATTCGGTTTCGAAAGAATTTAACAAAGAAAGTTTACGTTTTAAAGTGTAACTTTTTACAAGTTGATATACTTTATCAAGCAAAGACTTTTTACTATCTGTGTGAGAAATATAAGCTTCACTTTTATAATAATCTTCTAAATTTTCTGGAACAGGAAATGTTACTAACATTTCATATATTTCATTTTTTAGTATTTGAAAAGTTTCATTTGAAACCGTAAAATCTTTACAATTTAAGTGGGGAATTAAATTTGTATAGAGTTCTTTTTCATTCTCCATATTCTTTAATTTTTTATATTGTTCCACGAGGAACATTTTGCAATTTTAATATTTTCTACCTTCCCATATAAACCAAAAGTACAGAAATATCACTTGGTGAAACTCCGCTAATTCTGCTTGCCTGAGAGATGGATGTTGGTTGTATTTTTGTTAATTTTTCTCTTGCTTCATAAGATAGAGATTTTACTTTGCTGTAATTAAAAGAGGCCGGTATTACAACGTTCTCTAACCTGTTTAATTTATCGGCATTGTTTTTTTCTTTCGCTATATAACCAGCATATTTTAAATGGATTTCTGCTTGTTCTATAATTTCTCTATCCATATTATTTTCCTTTAAAAAGGCTTTTACTTTTTCGATATTATAAAACTCAGAAAATGCTAATTGAGGTCTTGACGCAATTTTATAAAGTTTCATAGACTGATTGATTAATGCTAAATTTTTAGCTTCTAAAATCGGATTGATTTCTGATTCTGTTACACTTGTTTTTTGCAAAAAATCGATTAATAAATCTGTTTTTCTTTGTTTTTCTAACACACGATCTAATCGTTCTTTGGATGCCAAACCAATTTCAAAACCACGTGGTGTTAATCTTAAATCGGCATTATCTTGTCTTAACAATGTACGATATTCTGCACGAGAAGTAAACATTCTATAAGGTTCTTCTGTACCTTTTGTAATTAAATCGTCGATTAAAACTCCAATATAAGCTTCGCTTCTTTTTAAAATAAAAGGTGGTTTTTCTTGTGTTTTTAAAGCGGCATTTACACCTGCCATTAAACCTTGTGCAGCTGCTTCTTCGTAACCCGTTGTTCCATTTATTTGCCCTGCAAAAAATAAATTTTTAACCAGTTTTGTTTCTAAAGAATGTGTTAATTGTGTGGGTTGAAAAAAGTCGTATTCTATGGCATAGCCGTATCTAAAAAACTTTACATTTTCAAAACCTTCTATAGAACGAATTGCTTTGTCTTGTATGTCTTCTGGAAGCGATGTTGAAAATCCGTTTACATACATTTCACAGGTTGTCCAACCTTCTGGTTCTACAAAAATTTGATGCCTTTCTTTGGTTGCAAAGCGATCGATTTTATCTTCAATAGAAGGGCAATATCTTGGTCCTGTAGATTGTATTCTACCATTAAACATTGGCGAACGTTCGAAACCTTCTCTTAAAGCATCGTGTACTTTTAAATTGGTATAAGTTAACCAACAAGAACGTTGTTTGGTTAATGCTTTTGACGTTGGTAAATAAGAAAATTTTTCTGTGATTTCATCTCCTGGTTGTTCTATCATTTTAGAATAATCTAAAGATCGACCATCTACTCTTGGAGGAGTTCCTGTTTTCATTCTACCCGCATCGAAACCTTTTTTAATCAAGTCTTCTGTAATTCCGGTTGAAGCTCCTTCACCTGCTCTACCTCCACCAAAACTTTTATCTCCAATATGTATTAATCCGTTTAAAAAAGTTCCTGCTGTTATAATTACAGTCTTTGCTTTTATCTCTAATCCTAAAGCTGTTTTTACACCAATAATTGTATCATCATTAAACAACAACCCGTTAACTGAATCTTGATAAAAGTCTAAATTTTTGGTTTGTTCTAGCATGGTTCTCCAGCATTCTGCAAACAGCATTCTATCTGATTGTGCTCTTGGACTCCACATTGCAGGACCTTTCGACTTGTTTAACATTTTAAACTGTATGGCCGTTTTATCGGTTACAATTCCACTATAACCACCCAAAGCATCTATTTCTCTTACGATTTGTCCTTTGGCAATTCCGCCCATTGCTGGGTTACAACTCATTTGCGCAATGTTTTGTAAATTCATTGTAATTAATAAAGTATGTGCACCCATATTTGCACTTGCTGCTGCGGCTTCACTACCTGCGTGACCACCACCAACTACTATAACATCGTAATTTGTTGTAAATAAACTCATATATATTACTGTTCCACGTGAAACTATAATTTTAAATAACTGATTTTTAAATACTTAAGAGTGATAAAGCGTTGTTTTCTTGATTTCTCATCTCTTTTTTTTCGTTTTCTGTTTTATCTTTAAAACCAAGATAATGTAAAATACCATGTATTATTACTCTATGCAATTCTTCTTCAAAAGAAACCTTAAAATCGTTGGCATTATCTGCTACTCTTTCTATAGAAATAAAAATATCTCCGTTGATTAATTTACCTAAAGAATTATCGAAACTAATAATATCGGTTAAGGTATCGTGTTGTAAAAATTCGACATTTAGTTTGTGTAAATAAGCATCATCACAAAAAATATAATTGATTTCGCCTACTTTACAATTATGTTTTTCGATTGTATTTACTATCCAATTTTCTAACGCTTTTTCGTTGAGAATTTCAAAATCAGTTTCGTAATTAAACGTTATCATTTCTCTTTTTTCTTAGGTTCAGAAAAATATTCTCGAACCCTAATTTTATAATTTTCCTGCAAAGGTAACGATTGTCTGTTTAATATCTCTATTTGATTGTAAAACTGCTTTTTAAATTGAAGTATTTTGGCTTTGTTTCTTTCACTTTCTTTAAAATTTGAGGTAGATTTTCGTTTCTTGTCTTCTCCTTGCTCTAAAGCAGCAGTATCTAATTTTAACAACTCGTAATTTAATCGCTGCATTCTTTGGAGTGTTCCTGCATTAAAGCCTTTTTCTAAAATTTCATTTTCTAATTGTTCCATGGTTTTTAATGCTTTTTTAGCAGCAGTATTTCCATTAGGATTTTCGTTTTCGCTTTGTTTAATGGCATTTTGAAGTTCTTGCCTTAACAAAGATTGTTGTTTGTAAATTTCATATAACTCGCCATCTAAATCGTCACTTTCTCCATCTTCTTCTCCTCTTTTTCCATTTTCTACAGGCTTACCATTTTTCCCATTTTCTTTTCCCCCTTTACCTTTTCCATTTTTGCCATCTTCTCCTTTATCTCCAGATTTTCCGCTCTCACCTGGTTTCTTCCCTTCTTTACCATCTTTTTGGCCTTCTCCAGGTTTCTCTCCAGGTTTTTGCCCTGGTTTTTCTCCTCCTTTTTTCATTCCTTGCTTCATCTTTTCAGACAATTCTCCTTGCTTTTTAATGATGTCTGGCAAACTAAAATCTCCTTTTTTTCCTTTGCCCATTTTCATAGACATGGAGTTTTTCATACTGTTTAAAATATTACTCAAATAATCTGCAAGGTTGTTTGTAGATGTCATTACATAACGTTGGTTCGAAATTCCGTTATTGAATCTATTTTCAGAAAAATTCTCTAAAGATTGTTCTAAATTATAATGTGCAGTAGATAAATCGTCTTGAATTTTTGCAGATATTTTTGGCAAACGCATAGAAAGTACGTACAAACTATCGTCTATATATTCGAAATAAGTTCGAATGTCGTTTTGTTTTTTTAGATTTTTTCCATAATCTGGATGTTCTGTAGAAATCTCATTAAACTTATTCATTAAATTTTCTTGCTGAAATGAAAACGTAACCAAATTTTCTAAAATTTTTCGCAAATCTTCCATGTTTTCTTCTATAGAATCTCCTTCCATTGCTTCCATCGCCTTTTGCATTTTGGCACTCATCTCTTTCATCTTTTTAGATGATTTTTTTGGCTTTTTTTAGTTTGATTTTTATCTTGTTTTTTAATATTTTCTTCTGAATTTTTTAACTCTTTATCTATGGCCTCTTTTTCATCTTCTACATCTGGCAACTCCATAGGTTCTTTTAACTTTTCGTTGTCTTTAGCCAATTCCTCTAACTCTTTTTTTAGTTCTTTAAATTCGTCATTAATTTTTTCTGGTCTTCTAAAGTGGCATCTTCTTTATTTGCTAAAGTTTCTTGTTTTTTTGCCAATTCTTCTAATTTATTGGCAATTTGCATGGTTTTTTGTTCGACGTAAAAACGCTTAGTAAGTTCTAACATGCGCTCTAAACTTCGCCTTTGTTGTTTGTTTTGTTGTGCTAATTCTTTGGCTTTTTTTACTAAATCTTCTTTATTTAATTTATCAGCCATTTTTTTAATTTCATCTAACAACTTTTGTTGCTTGTCTAATTTTTTAAGTTCTTCGATTCGTTTTTTGAGTTCTTCTTTCTTTTCTTGAAGATCTTTATTTTCTTCCTTTTTCTCGTCTAAATTTTCTTGCAACTCATCAGTTTGACGTTGCATCATTTTTTTATAGTTTTCTTGACGTTTTATAAAGTTTTCTACTTTCTTTTTATCGTTCCAACTTAGCTTCTTTTTGTTTTGTAAAGCTTCTTTAATTTTATTCAGCTCCTTCTCTTGTTTTTCTTGTTTTTGAATGGAGTTTTCTAAACTATTAATGGTATTTCTTTGTTCTTGTAAGATTTCTTGATCGATTTCTTGGGTAGTTTTTTGTCGATAATTAAAAACTTTACTCTTCGCTTTTTTATTTCCGTTTACGGCATCATTATCAAAAACTTGAAAGAATAATTCGTAATTGATGCCTGGTTTTAAATTTAATCCGTCAGGAAATTGATAAAAAAATGTTTGTATATTTTCTTTCGTAATTTGTAAATCGAACGTTTGTTGATTTTGAGGATTGTTAGCATCGTAATACACAATCTGCAATTTTTTTAAACCATAATCGTCTGAAATTTGACCTGCAAATTCTGCTGTTCCACGTGAAATACTGTCGATATTAGTTTGTACAGAAATCTCTGGAACTTCATCTTTAATAATACCAACAGAAAACTGCAAATTTTCATAATCTTTTAAGTTTTCATTGGAAGATGTTATTTGGTAGTTGAGTGAATTTCTGATGTATTTCGAAAATTCAAAATTAGAATTCGAAATATTTTTGAATAAATTTCTTTTTTCATTGTTAATAAACGCGACAGAATCCGTTTGAGAAGCTTCTACTTTCCATGTAATTCTGGTGCCTTCTGGAACAATAATATTTCCTGTGTTTTGGATGGTTTCGTTTCGTTTGCCCACATACCTTGGATAATTCAATTGCAAAGCAATATTGTTGATTGTTGGTGTATTTATAATTTCAATATTAAAATCTTGCGATTGCACACCATTTGCTTCAACGAAAAAATGTATTGGTTTTTGAACATCAGAAAAGGTGTAAGAAAACATTCCATTTCCATTATTTTGAAGAAAATATTGCTGGTTATCGAAAATAATTTTTGCTTCAGATGGCAATACAGTTCCTGTTGTATTTACGATAATTGTAATTGGTTTGCCTTGAATAACTTGCAAGTTTTCATTTTGTAAAGAAAAAGAAAATGGTGCTGGAGGATTGTATGCTTTTCTGTGGTTTACAACACGATCTAAACTTTGTGTAAAAATTCCGTTATTACCTGATATTAAAGTAATTAACCAAATTAAAACAGGTACAATTGCATATTTTAAATACTTGGTATTTTTCTTAAAATCGACTGCTTTTACAAACGGAATGGGTTGTAATTCTTTTGATTTTTGATGGATGCTCGCTACTAACAAATCAGACTGATGCGAATTTTCTTTCAGCTGTAAAACATTCAGTAATTTGTCGTTAACTTCTGGAAAATGCGCTCCAATAATTTTTGAAGATTCTTCTAAAGTAATTCCTTTTCGGAAACCGAATAATTTAAATATAGGAATGGCAATAAATCTTATTAATAAAAAAACTTCAACACCTATAAACAGCCAAAAAAGTATGGTTCTTGCTGTTGGTTTTAACCATAAAAAATACTCTAAAAACAAGGTAAATAATAGGTATAGGAATCCTAAAGAAAGAAATAAGATGGTTCCTTTTATTAGTTCATTTACGTAGAATTTTCTCGTAAATAAATGTAGTTTTTGTGCTATAATTTCAAATCCGCTCATAATTAACTAATAAAAATACTATTTTTGAAAGGATTCGCAATAAAATAATTTGTTAAATGAATTTGTAAGTATTTAAAATGAATGCCTACTAAGCCCAAATAAAATACAAATATGAAAAATATAACAACCCTTTTAGCATTACTTTTAACAACAATAACTCTTGCACAAAGCCCTTGGACAAAGGAAAAAGGTAAATTTTACACACAAATATCTTTTACAACAATACCTAATTACGACACTTTATTTGGTGACCCAGATTATAGTACTTTTGGAACTTATTCAGACAATACAGTGCAGTTTTTTGGCGAATATGGTTTGTCTGATAAAACCAGTTTGCTGGTAAATCTTCCATTAAAAATAATAACTATTAAAGATTTTGAAAACCCAGCAATAGACTGTGTTGGCGATTGTTCCGAAAATTTTAATACAACTGCTTTAGGAAATATAGAAATTGGTTTAAAACACAATTTTTATAAAAAAGATTGGATTTTATCTGGCCAATTTTCTATAGAAGCAAACACCAATTCTTACGATGCCAATTCTGGTATAAGAACAGGCTACAACGCATGGACTTTTACGCCTTTATTTTTAGTAGGAAGAGGTTTTGGAAAAACCTATGTACAAGGTTTTATTGGCGGAAATATTAGAACAAATAATTATAGTTCTAATTTTAAAATTGGTGCTGAAGTAGGTAGAAAAATTACAAAAAACATTTGGTTAATTGGTTACCTAGATATTTTTAAATCTTTAAAAAATGGCGATGTTGTTTTACCTACAGCTAACACAATTACTGGTCTCTACGTAAATGATCAAGAATTTGGTGGTGTAGGTTTAAAAGCAATTGGAGAATTTACAGATAATTTTGGTGTTACTGCAGGTTTTGGCGGTGCTTTTTTTGCAAATAATTTACCAAAACAAGCCGCTATTACTTTTGGTTTGTATCATAAATTTTAGAATTTAAAAAAGTAGCCTCTTTTTATTTTGAAATAAAAAATGCTTATTCTCAAAACAAATGGCACTTATTTCAGCTGTAAAATTTATTCGAATTGACAGCATTTTATCTAAATCTTTTAAAATATTTAACAGGTATTTTAATATCGTAAATTTGTATTTTCTATACGTTCTTTTTTTAAAAACGTACCTTTGATTTCGTTAACGTATTATTAAAAATAAAACCCATCTATAAAAACAAAAATATGAAAAAAATTAGCGCAGTTTTACTACTATTTTTAAGCACCTCTATTTTTGCACAAAGCCCTTGGACAAAGGAAAAAGGAGATTTATTTGTAAATCTTTCTTTCACGACAATTTCTAATTACAATAAGCTTTTTGGAGATCCAGATTACAATACCGAAAGAAATATAACAGATAGAACCTACCAAATTTATGGAGAATATGGTTTTACAAATAACACTTCTTTGGTTTTTAGTGTTCCTTTAAAGTCTATAAAAGTAGAAGATTTTGTTCCTAATCAAAATTTAATTGGCCCTATAACAAATAGTGGAACAAAAACCTCCTTTGGAAACATTCAATTGGGTTTAAAACATCAATTTTATAATAATGGATGGGTTTTAGCTGGGCAATTACTATCAGAAATAAATACAAGTTCTTATGACGATGCTACAGGAATTAGAACTGGTTACGATGCTTTTACTTTTACCCCTCAATTTTTAGCAGGAAAAAGTTTCGGAAAAACTTTTTTACAAACACATATTGGTGCAGACATTCGTACAAACAATTACAGTTCTAACTTTAAAGTTGGTGGAGAATTTGGAGGAAAAATTACCCAAAATATTTGGTTAATTGGTTATGTAGATGTTGTAAAATCTTTCGAAAATGGAAATATAAACATCCCTACAAACAACTCGTTAACAGGTTTGTACGTAAACGACCAAGAATATGGTGCCTATGGCTTAAAAGGAATTTTACAATTGTGCGATTTAGGAATTACTGCTGGTTTTGGTAACGCTTTCTTTGGGAATAATGTAGCAAAACAAACCGCTTTTACAATTGGTATTTTTAATACTTTTTAAGTGGGTTATTTCTGAAGTAAATGCCACGAATTCACGAATAAAAATATTAATATTTCAGACCTCACCGGTTTTTAAATCTGTGAGGTCTTTTCGTACTATAATTCTATATTTTATATGAATCTATTAATTTGGCAGTTTTCTATTTTTAAGATTTCCACAACACAAAAATTTATTATAAATACGTATATTTGAAATAGTTAAAAATTATATTATGGATTTAACAACAAGAAAAATAAAATTTAAGGAACGTTTTGATACGATAACAGATACGAATCTGGTAGCGCGTTTTGAGGAATTTTTAGAAATTCATTTATCTAATAAAAAAATTGTTGCTTACACGGTTCAAGGAGAACCTTTGACGAAAGAAATGTATGTCGAAAAAATAAAAAAAGCAGAAAAATCTGTAAAAAACGGATATTTTACTACTGTTGAAGATTTAGAAAAAGAGGTTGAAAACTGGTAAAATGTCAGTTAAAAAAATAAGAGTTATTTGGTCTAATGAAGCAAAAGCAGATTTAAAATATATTTACTACAGAATACTCAAAAAACAAAGTCTCCAACAAATGCTGGTAATGTTATAAAAGATATTATTCAAGCCTCAAAAAATATCGCCTTTATAGAACAATACCAAGTAGATGAAGTTTTAAATGAGCCTTACAGAAGAATAATTGTAAGACATTTTAAAATTGTTTACGTTCCTAAAAATGAAAATTCTATTATTGTTTTAGAAGTTTTCGATTCCTATAGGAGTCCTTTAAATTTGAGAAAATAATAGCTGTATAATAATTTTTAGGTGGTAAATTTCTGAAATAAATACCACGAATTTACGAATGTATTTCAGACCTGACAGGTTTTATAATTCTATCTTTTCAATGAATTTTATAAAGTAATATTTTTAAAAAATCTTTAATTCAAAAAACACTTCTTTAAGATCATGTATCTCTTTACCAAGCGCAATTTTATACTCGTACTTTTTATTATATAATTTTAAGAGAAATTCTATTTTGTGTTTTTCTCTTAGATTATAGAGAAAGTTCTTTCTGTAATAATTATATTTTTTAAAAGAATTACTAATAAAAATCTCCAAAAAAAGTAACCACAAAAAACTATAATAACACCAAGAACCAAATTAAAAATTGAAGTTAAATAAACTTTTATTTTTGACTCTTTTAAAATTTCTAATTCAATTAAAATTTCCTATAAATCGTGTTTTAATTTATTATTTAAACGAATTTTAGTACAAACTCTATCAAAATCTGGCTTTTTTCTTGTCAAACCACACCTGTTTCCATCTTTCAAATTTAAAATTTGATGGTCGCATAAATCGCAATGTGCTTTATAATTCATTTATAAAAAATTAAAAAAAATAAAAGTACTAAAACACTTACAAAAAGACTGTCTTTTTTCTCTTTTCCAACTTCTCTCCTCTTCTAATAAAAAACTATCTTTGTATCACGAAAAAATACCTTATTTTTTTAAGGTTCATTAAAAATAGCTTTCCTGCGAAAGCAGAAACCCAAAAAACAGAAAAAATGGAATCTAATGTTCGTGTTCGTTTTGCCCCAAGTCCAACAGGTCCTTTACATATTGGTGGTGTAAGAACAGCTTTATACAATTATTTATTCGCAAAAAAACACAATGGAACTTTTGTGTTAAGAATCGAAGATACAGACCAAACTCGTTATGTTGCAAATGCAGAAAAATACATTATCGATTCTTTAAATTGGTGTAATATTCCTTTTGATGAAGGTCCAGGAAAAAATAAAAAATTGGGTCCATACAGACAATCGGAACGTAAAGAAATTTACAAAAAATATGCCGATATTTTAATAAATTCTGGTTGGGCATATTATGCTTTTGACACTGCTGAAGCATTAGATTTAGAAAGAAAAAACCACGAATCTGAAGGAAAAACCTTTATTTATAACTGGCATAATCGCGAAAAAGGACGTTTGGTAAACTCTCTGGTTTTAACCGATGAAGAAGTACAAAAACGAATTAAAAAAGGCGATAAATACGTAGTTCGTTTTAAATCTCCACAAGATGAAACACTTATAATGAATGATGAAATTCGTGGAGAAATTAAAATTGATACCAATATTTTAGATGATAAAATTTTGTTTAAATCCGATGGAATGCCAACCTATCATTTAGCAAATATTATAGACGATCATTTAATGGAAATTAGCCACGTAATTCGTGGTGAAGAATGGTTGCCATCTATGGCTTTACACGTTTTATTGTACAAGGCTTTTGGCTGGAATGCTCCAAAATTTGCACACCTACCCTTAATTTTAAAACCTATTGGTAAAGGTAAACTAAGCAAAAGAGATGGCGACAAATTAGGTTTTCCTGTATTTCCTTTAGCATACAAAAATGAAGAAACTGGAGAAATTTCTAGAGGATACAAAGAAGATGGTTATTTCGCAGACGCTTTTATAAACATGTTGGCTTTTTTAGGATGGAATCCTGGAACAGAACAAGAATTATTTTCGTTAGAAGATTTAATACAAGAATTCGATTTAAAACGAGTTAGTAAATCTGGAGCAAAGTTTAATCCTGATAAAACAAAGTGGTTTCAACAACAATACATGCAACTAAAATCTAATGCAGAATTGACTGATTTATATTTGCCCATTTTACATTCAAAGCAAAATGTCATTTCGAGCGCAGTCGAGAAATCAAGCGCAGTCGAGAAATCTTATGTTCGAAAAGTAATTTCTTTAATAAAAGAAAGAGCTGTTTTCGTATCAGATTTTTGGGACTTATCTTCTTACTTTTTCGAAGCACCAACCAAATATGATGCAAAAGCATCTAAAAAGAATTGGAAGCCAGAAACTGGCTTATTAATGGAAGATTTAATTAAAGTAATAGAAAATATACAAGATTTTTCATCAGAAAATACCGAAAAACAAATTAAAGAATGGATTACCCATAAAGAAATAGGTTTTGGTAAAATTATGCAACCATTACGTTTGTCTTTAGTTGGTAAATTGGCAGGACCACATTTGTTTGATATTATGGAAATGATTGGCAAGCAAGAAACCATTAAAAGAATCGAAAACGCTATCGAAAAATTATAAAACTTTTCAGCAACTTTTAAGAGGCTGTCTCGAAAGTATTAAAATTTGTCATTTCGAAGGTGATAGAGAAATCTTATTATTGAATTTCAGTAGTTTAGATTTTTCGACTTCACTTAAAATGACAGTTATATTTACTTTTGTGACAGCTTCTTTTTGTTAAAAAATGTAACTTTTTTTAAAAAGAGGGTCTAATTACTTAAATACATATTTTTATTATATTTTGTTATATTTACAACTAACAGATTATTAATCCTCAAAAAAAAACGAACTATGCCACCATTTTTAATTATAATTTTATTTATAGGAATACTTATTCTTTTCGCTTCCTTTTTTATGGTAAAGCAACAAACTGCAGCCATTATAGAGCGTTTTGGAAGATTTAACGCCATAAGACAATCTGGGTTAAGAGTTAAAATACCTTTTGTAGATAGAGTTGCAGGAAGATTAAGTTTAAAAATTCAACAATTAGATGTAATTATTGAAACAAAAACGTTAGACGATGTTTTTGTAAAATTAAAAGTTTCTGTACAATACAAAGTAATTTACGACAAAGTTTATGACGCTTTTTACAAGTTAGATTATCCACACGATCAAATAACTTCGTATGTTTTTGATGTGGTTCGTGCAGAAGTTCCAAAAATGAAATTAGACGATGTTTTTGTAAAAAAAGACGATATTGCCATTGCTGTAAAATCTGAATTGAATGATGCCATGTTAGATTATGGTTTCGATATTATTAAAACGTTAGTTACAGATATCGATCCAGATGCACAAGTAAAAGAAGCCATGAACAGAATTAATGCTTCTGAAAGAGAAAAAATTGCCGCACAATTCGAAGGAGATGCACAACGTATTTTAATTGTAGAACGCGCCAAAGCAGAAGCAGAAAGCAAACGTTTACAAGGGCAAGGTATTGCAGACCAACGTAGAGAAATTGCACGCGGTTTAGAAGAATCTGTAGAAGTTTTAAATAAAGTAGGCATTAATTCGCAAGAAGCCTCTGCATTAATCGTAGTAACACAACATTACGATACTTTGCAGTCTATTGGTCAAGAAACCAATAGCAACTTAATTTTATTACCAAATTCACCACAAGCAGGTAGCCAAATGTTAAACGATATGGTGGCAAGTTTTACTGCAAGCAACCAAATTGGTGAAGCTATGAAAAACCACAAAGCTAAAAAGAAAGATGAGTAAAATTTTATCGATATTTTTAATATTTATCTTTTGTTCGAGTATGTTTTCTCAAACAAAAAAAGAAGCTTTAAAAGCTGTTTTAAAAACTTCTAAAGCTACTTAACATTTAACTTTAAAACTGTTAACAAACACACTTATTTACCAGTAGTTTAATAATAAATGGCGAAAAAACTACAATTTCTTTTATTGAAGAAACATTTAAAAATATGAAAAAACAACAATTAAAAAATAATAAAAAATACAAGAATAAAATCTACAACTTATTTATTAGGTATTTATAACGAAGAAAATACGTTTTGGTATTTTATTGAAGCCAAACAACTATCAAACCCAGCTTACTCGTGAAGTTTTACCAAATTTTATAACAATTTTAAATATCCCTCAAGAAAAAACATCCACAGAAAAAATATAATCTTAATAATAATAATCTTAATATTTAGTAGTATCAAAAATTGCTATGATTGACTCTATTTTAAAATGGTTAAAAACGCCTTATTATTTTAATCCGTCTGCGAAATTTAAACTGAAAATAAGTTTTTTTCATGGGCTTTTTGTATTTCTTTTTTTATACATTTTTAGGCCCTTTTACCTTTCTCAGTTCGATGTAATTATCTTAGAATATACCTTAGGAATTGGAATAATTGCTTTTCTAGGAACATTCTTTGTATTGTATGTTCCATCTATAATATTTAAAAAATATTTTCACGAAGATAATTGGACTGTTGGTAAAAATATACTTTTAATTTTTGTAGGAGTTATTTTTGTAGCGTTTTTCTTATGGTATTTTGGAGAAATGTATAAAGAACCCTACAATTTAAAAAAACTAAGTTTTTTAGAATTTTTATTTTATACATTTTTAGTGAGTATTTTTCCGCTTACATTTTTTGTATTTATAAATGAAAAAAATGTTCGTAAAAAAAGAAGAAATAGAGCAAAAGAAATTAATTTTTACAATGCAAATAAGTTAAAAAAACAAACGAAAGTAGAAATCACTCCATTAGAATCAATAGAAAAAGAAGCTAAAATCGAGATATTTTCTGATAATAAAAAAGAGAGTATTAAAATTCGTATCGAAGAATTGGTGTACATTACTTCTCAAGGAAATTATGCCTGCTTTTTTCTCCTTAAAAATAATGTTTTAAAGGAAAAAATTTTAAGAGTTACCCTTACACAAATAAGTAAAAAATTTGCAGATAATTGTAATATTTTAAGATGTCATAAAAGTTACATTGTAAATACAAAATTTATAAAAGGTATTTCTGGAAATGCCAGAGGTTATTTATTAAAATCAGATATAATTCCGTTCGATGTTCCTGTATCTAGAAAGTTTTCGAAACAATCTTTACTAAAATTGGTAAAATAAGCTTCCCATTAATCCCATTTTTGTAAAAAAACTTCCCTTTTGTAACAAATTTTTATGTGCAAGCGATAGTAATTATATATTTGTGGTAATAATAAATGGATTAGAAAAATTGGGGGATTCTTTTAATTCGTAAAAAAAAAGCTCAATCTAGTAAATAGATTGAGCTTTTCATTTGATACTATTTTAAAAAATAGTTTTACTTTTTTTCTTCGATTTTTTCTTCGGAATCTTCTTTAGATGCATTTTTAAACTCTTTAATTCCGCTTCCTAATCCACGCATTAATTCTGGTATTTTTCTACCACCAAATAATAGTAAAATTACCACAAGAATTATAATTATTTGCGGACCACCAATCATTCCAAAAAATATTGATAAACTATTCATGTTTTCTTTAATTTAATATAGTACAAAGATACAAAAAAGGTTGTTATAGTACTCTTTTGTTTTATTTCTCTTAATTTCTTTTTTCGATAATACCACCTATTACCTTTTTATCTTTTACCACTTTCGGATTTCCTTTGTAAAAAATAGTACCTCCAAAACTAACTTTGGCATGTAACGTTTTTTGTGCATTTACTTCTGCTTTTGCTCCTGTGCCTGCTTTTACGTCTGTTTTTTCTGAAGCTTTCATATTAAAACCATGATAAATACCATATAAATCGACATCTACTTCTTGGTTATTAGTTGTTCCAGATAGTTTTATAATTCCGCCAGAAGAAGCCCTTACTTTTAGTTTTTTTGTTGTTAAAGTTAAGTTGATAAATGCCCTTTCTTGTGCATTTACTTCAATTTTATTTTGATTAAATTTTTTACTAGTAATGGTTGCACCCTCATTTGCATCGATAACAGCAATATTTTTATTGTAGTAAATTTTAATTAAAATTTTACCATCTGCAGCATTATCTTCTGGTGTTAAAGAAAAAGGTAAAGAGAGTTTTAAAGTGTTGTTTACATTTTTAATTTTTACCATTTGAGACTTTTCGCCAGTAATTTCTAACTTTTGTTCCGAAGATTTTATAAGCTCTACTTCGATGCCATTATATACTTTTAATGTGTTATAATCACCTAAGTTCTTAGTAATTGTTGTTTGTGCATTTGCTAAAAATGCTACAAATAATAAGTTTAAAAAAGCTAAATTTTTCATTATTAAAGGTTTAGTTGATAATCTTAATTCAAAAATTATACCACTATAAAGGTTTTTACTGGTTTTTATTGTGCGAATATCGTTAAAAAAAATTATTCGGCTTTTACTGCGGTTCCTGTAATTGAAACAAACAAAGTAGATGAATTTGCCAAAGGTTCTACATCTAATTGAATGCCAACAACTGCATTTGCACCTAATTTTAAAGCATTCTCTTTTAAATTCTGAAACGCTTTTTCTTTGATATTTTCTAAAACTAACGTGTATTTTTCGTAATATTTAGACATGCTAAACATGTCTTTAAAAGACATTTTTGTTCCATTAGAAGAATAACTAGAGTCGTAAGCTATACCTGTTACAATACCTAAATAATCTACTATTTTGAAGTTTTCTATGTTGTGTGTTGTTGTTAAAATCATTGTTTTATATTTATTATGATGTCATTTTAAGCGAAACGCAGTGTAGTCGAAAAAACTCTTATTATTTATGAAACAAATTGAATATCATTTTTTAATTGAATATAATTGGAGATTTCTCCATAAAGTCGAAATGACATTCTTTTGTCATTCCGAGTGAAGCGATAGCAAAACCGACGAATCTTTGCATTGAGAGATTTCTCCACAAGGTCGAAATGACAAACATATGTCATTTTGAGCGAAACGCAGTGTAGTCGAAAAATCTCTTATTACTTATGAAACAAATTTAATATCATTTTTTTAATTGAATATAATTGGAGATTTCTCCATAAAGTCGAAATGACATTCTTTTGTCATTCCGAGTGAAGCGATAGCAAAACCGACGAATCTTTGCATTGAGAGATTTCTCCACAAGGTCGAAATGACAAACATATGTCATTTTGAGCGAAACGCAGTGTAGTCGAAAAATCTCTTATTATTTATGAAACAAATTGAATATCATTTTTTAATTGAATATAATTGGAGATTTCTCCATAAAGTCGAAATGACATTCTTTTGTCATTCCGAGTGAAGCGATAGCAAAACCGACGAATCTTTGCATTGAGAGATTTCTCCACAAGGTCGAAATGACAAACATATGTCATTTTGAGCGAAACGCAGTGTAGTCGAAAAATCTCTTATTACTTATGAAACAAATTTAATATCATTTTTTTAATTGAATATAATTGGAGATTTCTCCATAAAGTCGAAATGACATTCTTTTGTCATTCCGAGTGAAGCGATAGCAAAACCGACGAATCTTTGCATTGAGAGATTTCTCCACAAGGTCGAAATGACAAACATATGTCATTTTGAGCGAAACGCAGTGTAGTCGAAAAATCTCTTATTACTTATGAAACAAATTTAATATCATTTTTTTAATTGAATATAATTAGAGATTTCTCCATAAAGTCGAAATGACATTCTTTTGTCATTTTGAGCAAAACGCAGTGTAGTCGAAAAAACTCTTATTATTTATGAAACAAATTTAATATCATTTTTTTAATTGAATGTAATTAGAGATTTCTCCACAAGGTCGAAATGACAAACATATGTCATTTTGAGCGAAACGCAGTGTAGTCGAAAAATCTCTTATTATTTATAAAACAAATTTAATATTATTTTTTAATTGAATATAATTAGAGATTTCTCCATAAGGTCGAAATGACAAAGAATTAAAAAAAGTCGAAATGACAGATTAATCTACTCTTCAATTAAATAAAAATCTAAATGTTTGCGTTCTAAATCGGTTTTCTTTACTTGCACTTTTACATTGTCTCCTAACTGATAGCTGTTTTTTGTAGATTGTCCAATAATGGCATATTGTTTTTCATCAAAAATATAATAATCGCTTTTAATATCTCTAATACGAACCATACCTTCGCATTTATTAGCAGAAATTTCTACGTAAATTCCCCATTCTGTAACACCTGTAATTACACCATCAAACACTTCATCTTTATGATCTTGCATGTATTTTACTTGCATGTATTTTATGGAAGAACGTTCTGCTTTAGAAGCTAATTCTTCTCTTTTTGAAGAATGTTTACATTTTTCTTCATAAGGTAGCGCTTTTGGCGAGGTTCCTCCATCTAAATAATGTTGCAATAATCGATGTGTCATTACATCTGGATAACGTCTAATTGGTGAGGTAAAATGACTATAGTAGTCGAAAGCCAAGCCATAATGCCCAATATTTTGAGTTGTGTAAACTGCTTTAGACATGCTTCGAATGGCAAGTGTTTCAATCATGTTCGATTCTGCTTTACCATATACATCATTTAAAAGTTTATTTAAAGAATCTGAAGTAGATTGTTTGGTTTCTGTATTAATTTTATAGCCAAATTTACTAATAATATTTTCTAAAGAAGCCAATTTCTCGATATCTGGTTCGTCATGAACCCTATAAATAAAGGTTTTGTTAGAAGGTCTTCCTTTATGTCTTCCAATAAATTCAGCCACTTTTCTATTGGCTAGTAACATAAATTCTTCAATTAATTTATTGGCATCTTTAGAGGTTTTAAAGAAAACACCTATTGGGTTTGCATCTTCATCTAAATTAAACTTTACTTCTACTCTATCAAAAGAAATGGCACCTTGTTTCATTCTTTTTTTACGCAAAATTTTTGCCAATTTATCTAATTGTAAAGTGGCTTCTACAATTGCTGGAGTAACTTCGTAAGAAGAACCTGTAATAGAAACATCAACAGGAATTGTACATTTTAAATGATGAGATTTCTCGACTTCGCTCGAAATCACAGTATTATTTTCGTTCGAAATCACACTATTATTTTCAATTAAATATTGTGCTTCTTCGTATGCAAAACGTTGGTCGGAATAGGTTACTGTTCTACCAAACCATTCGTTTACAATTTGTGCTTTTTGGTTGATTTCAAAAACGGCCGAAAATGTTAATTTTTCTTCATTGGGTCTTAAAGAACAAACGCCATTACTTAACATTTCTGGCAACATTGGCACTACTCTATCTACTAAATAAACAGAGGTTGCTCTTTCGTAAGCCTCGTTATCTAAAAGTGTGTTTGGTTGTAAATAATGCGAAACATCTGCAATGTGAATACCTACTTCGAAGTTTCCGTTTTCTAATTTTTTAAAAGACAATGCATCGTCAAAATCTTTTGCATCTTTAGGATCTATGGTAAAGGTTAAATCTTTACGCATATCTCTACGTTTACCAATTTCTTCTTTGGTAATTTCTAACGGAAGTAATTTTGCCTCTTTTTCTATTTCTGGCGGAAACTCGTAAGGCAAATCGTATTCTAATAAAATAGAATGCATTTCTGTATCGTGGTCTCCTGGTTTTCCTAGAACTGTGGTAATTTTTCCAAACGGATTTTTAGAGTTTTCTGGCCAATCTTGAATTTTAGCTTGTACTTTGTCTCCATGTTCTGCACCATTCATTTTATTTTCAGAAATAAAAATATCTGCATACATTTTAGAGTTGTCGCAAATTACAAATCCAAAATTTTTATTTTTCTGTAAAACACCTACAAACTCAGTTTTTGCGCGTTCTATAATTTCTACAACATCGGCTTCTAGTTTGTTACTACGCTTTCGTTTGTACACATAAGCTCTTACAACATCGCCATGCAAACCCTTACCAAGGTTAATGTTTGGAACAAAAATATCGTGTTCGTAATCGTCTGTAATAAAATATCCATTTCCGTTAGAAGTAATATCTAAAGTTCCAATAGAGTATTTTCTATCTTCGTTAATTTGAAACTTTCCTCTATCTACTTCTTTAATTTTTTTGGAAGCTGTTAATTCTGCTAGTTTTTTAATAATCTGATTTTTACCATCGGTATCTTCAATTTTTAATTTTGAAGCTATTTGTTTATAATTGAAGAACTTACTACTGTCTTCATTTAAAATTTTAAATATATTTTTCGTTAAATCTTTTACAACTTTTCCTTTCTTTTTATATATTTTTTTCTTCTTTCTTGTCATTTATATTTTTTAATAATTTTTATTTCTATTTAACTTTTGGAAATAGAGTTTATAAATCTTGTTTTTTAGTTCAATTAATTCAACTATAAATTTAACACGATACTAAAATAGCATTTATTTCTATTGCATCTTATTAATTAATTGTTACGATTCTATTTTGTACTTTGCTTGTTTATACTATTTGGGTTTCGAAATAGTTTTATTAATTTATTTTTTATGTCTTATATCGATAAAATCAATAGATTTTCTTGGTTTATAATTGCAAACTCTACTTCTGGTAATGGCGATTTTTCTAAACAGTGGAAAGAAATTCGACAAAACTTAAACCATAAGAATTTAGACTATTCTTTTGCTTTTACACAATTTTCTAAACACGAGGTTGATTTGGTACAAAACGCAATCAAAAAAGGGTTTAGAAACATTATTTCGGTTGGCGGAGATGGAACACTACACAATGTAGTTAACGGAATAATGTTGCAAAGATATGTAAAAACTTCCGAACTAACTATTGGTGTAATTCCTTTAGGAACTGGAAACGATTGGATAAAGACCTATCATATTCCGAATCATATTGAAAAATCGATAGAAATTATCCAAAGAAAAAAAACAATACTACAAGATATTGGGGTTTTAAAAACTACAAATTGTAAACTTACATATTTTAACAACGTAGCTGGTTTGGGGTATGATGGTTACATTGTTAACAAACTTAAATCTTTAAAACGTTTTGGTGCTATTGCTTATTTATTAGCCGGAATTTATGGTTTGTTGTTCTATAAAAAATCGACCTTTAAAATTATTTTTGATGATAAAGTGATTGAAACCAACTGTTTAATGACAATTTTTGGAATTTGTAAATTTTCTGGAGGTGGAATGCAGTTTACAAAAAATGTGCATACTACTGATGGCTTGCTAGATATTACCATTGCTAAAAACCTCACTTTTTTCGATTTAATATTTCATCTTCCAAAATTGTATTCAGGAAAAATTGTGCAGCATAAAAAAGTAGCAACGTATAAAACAAACCGAATTACGGTAATTCCAAAAAACGCAAAACCTTTTATTCAAGCAGATGGAGAATTGGTTGGTACTGGCGAAGTTTCTGTTGAAATTATAGAAAAAGCGGTGAAATTTTGTGTGAACATTTTATAGTTTTTGTTTTTTATAGTGTAAATAAATTCAATATAGATCTATAAAACTTCGAATTTACTATTAAGAGATTCCGCTTTTCAGCAAGATTATTTTAACTCACTAATTTTATACATTACTCCGCATTTTTAAAATTAGAGTTTTAATAAGTTAAAAAAATCTTAATTTTTTTGTAACGTTTTTAAAAATTATGCGTCTTTATAATAAAGGGCATATTTCAATTCAAATGAAAAATTTATATAAAATTATTGCTTTATTCGCTATTATCTTTCTTACAGGGGTTTATGTTACTGTAATAACGGTAAATGCGACTTTAAATAAAGTAGATGCTCCTCAAAAAACGGTTGAAATTCAAAAAGACACGACTCATCTTTTAAAAGCCGAAAAGAAAACGGTTTAGTAATTTTTATTTTCTTAAAATTTACTTTTTTTTACACTTATCAACATTCTATACTATAATACTTTTTCTTTTAGAAAATTTTTAAAAAACTATAATGGTTATAATAGTGTGTGAATAGTTACTATAAAATATACGCTTTTAATTTTTATATATGAGTTATTAAAAACTACTGACATTTTATAAGCTATTTAAAACGTTAAAAATCAATCTTAAAATGTACTTATTAACAAAAGTTATAAACAGCTATTAACCTATTTTTATGAATAATTAACAACACTTTCTATGTAAATAAATTGTAAATTTTATGTTGATAAACTTTTATGAAAAATCAATAAAAAAAGTTGTGTATGTAATAAAACCTATTGTATTGTAATAAAAATTAGAATTACCAAAAAAAGTTACGAGTTTCTTATGACAACTTCTTAACATTTTCTTAAAATGCTAAAATATTAAAAATTAAAGAGTTATTAAAAAAGCTAATTTTTAAGATGTTTATAAGTGTTAATAACCATAAAAACTATATTTTTGTTGATGTAACTACCTGTCATTCCGATTAAAGCGACAGGGAAATAGAGGAATCTATAAAATTGTTTTATAATTCAGTAGGCTTGCATTTATAAAACTTAACAGAATGAATGAAATATTAAACGGAATTGAAATAAAGAAAACATTTCAATTAATTCCAGTTTGGAAAGGAAAAGAAATTTTAGATACTTATGGAAAAAAACCAGTTTTGAATTACAATGGAATTCCACTCTTTGCGGAATTATATGCCTTGAGAAAATATAAGGAAAAAGGATTTGAAGGAGTTTGGGCAGATACTTTTAGAAATAAATTTCGTTCTGAATTGCCCGAAAAAAATGAACCAAAAATAATTTTGCCAGAATTTATAAGTGAAAAATTAAATAAAATAAATGCGAATGGAAAATTAAGTGGAACTTGGGATTTAATTTTATGGAAACAAAACGAAATCAAATTTGTTGAGCTGAAAAGAAAAGGAAAAGATAAAATAAGGAAAACACAAATTGAGTTTTTAGAAAGAGCAATTAAAAATGGAATTTCAGTTGAAAGTTTTGAAATTTATGAATGGAAAGAAAACGAATAAAAACGACATGCCAACACCATACAAAATTGTTTACTAACTTTAATCCTTAAACACAGCAACTAATCTTGTACAAATACGATCTCTCCATAAAATCGAGATAACAAACAAAAGAAATGACAAATTAAAAAAATAATTAAATTATGACAATTGCCATTGGTAACGATCACGCAGGAACAGCATACAAGTTCGAAATTATAAAACATTTAGAAGAAAAAGGATATAAAGTATTAAATTTTGGTACAGATTCTGAAAATTCTATGGATTATCCAGATGCCATTCATCCTACAGCAGATGCCGTAGAATCTGGCAAAGCAGCATTAGGTATTATTTTATGTGGTTCTGGAAATGGTGCACAAATGACAGCCAACAAACACCAAGGAATTAGAGCTGCTTTGTGTTGGAATAAAGAATTGGTAGCCTTAACAAGACAGCATAATAATGCCAATATTTTAACGATTCCTGCACGTTTTGTGTCTTTACAACAAGCAATTGGTTTTGTAGATGTTTTTCTTTCTACAGATTTCGAAGGAGGAAGACACGCAACAAGAGTAAATAAAATTTCTTGTGCTGGGTAAAAATCTTTCAGTTTGTCATTTCGAGTGAATTTTCGAAGTATGAGAAATTAGTATCGAAAAATTTTTATAAATAATGAACTTTATCACAAAATCATTTTCTGAATTAACAACATATCAATTGTACGAAATTTTACAATTGCGTGCCGAAGTTTTTGTGGTAGAACAAGATTGTGTATATCAAGACTTAGATGGTAAAGATTTTAAGTCTTTACACGTTTTTGGTATTAAAAATAATAAAATAGTTGCCTACTCACGTATTTTTAAACCAGGAGATTATTTCGATAATGCTAGTATTGGTAGAGTAGTAGTGGCTGCTAATGAACGTAAATATGGTTTTGGTCACGATTTAATGAAAGCTTCTATAAAAGCAATAAAAACACATTTTAATGCTGATAAAATTACCATTTCTGCCCAAGTGTATTTAAAAAAGTTCTACGAATCTCATGGATTTGTAAAAATAGGAGAGGAGTATTTAGAAGATGGAATTCCCCATATTAGAATGGATAGAGGTTAAATTTTTTACTTCCTTTACAGCACCAACTTCTAAATTTCCTAATTCAATTTCACCAATTCTAACACGAATTAGTCGTAAAGTTGGGTAACCCACAGCTGCTGTCATTTTTCGTACTTGTCTAAATTTTCCTTCTTTAATTGTGATGGAAATCCAACTTGTTGGGCCATGTCTTTCGTCTCTAATTTTTTGACTTCTCAAAGGAAATTTAGGATCACTAATTATGGAAGCTTTTCCGGGTTTTGTCACATATTTTTTACCATTAAAAGCAATTTCTACGCCCGTTTTTAATTGTTCTATAGCTTCTTGTGTTATTTGTCCATCCACTTGCACATAATATTCTTTTTCGAATTTACTGGATCTAATTTCTGCGGAAACTTTACCATCTGTTGTTAATAACAGCAAACCTTCAGAAGGTACATCTAAACGCCCAATTGCCATGGTTCCTTCAGGAAAATCGTACAAATCACCTAACAACTTCTTTTTTCTTTTTGCAGGATTTACGAATTGAGAAATCATTCCCCAAGGTTTATGAATGATAAAATGATGATGTTTTTTTATCAATTTATAAAACTTTTATACTTACAGAAAATACTTCTTTTCCACTAGAAATACGCATATTTTCTTCAGAAAATTTTTGATTGGTGTAAGAAGTATATTGTGTAATTGGTTCTATACATAACATATTATCAACCTCTGTCCACAACATAAAATTGTTAAAGTTTTTTGTGGTGATTTCAAGATGATTTCTATCCGAATTTTCTAGTATGATTTTATCCGTATTTAAAACAGGAAAAGCATTGTGCCCAACTTCGTAAATTTCTTTTAAAGTTATTTTTTTATTGTTGGCAATCAAAGTATCTTTTCCAGTATTCGATAATAAAAAAGCAGGATGATAGCCCAACATAAAAGGCATTCCAGCTTCAGATGTAATTATAAAATCGATTTTTAACGTATTATTTTTAAGAGAATAATGTTTTTCAAACGTAAAATCGAAAGGCCAAAATAATTCTTTTTCTGTAGATTTTTTAGGAAATTTCGAATTCGAAATTTTAGTATTTTTTGTATATTTTTTGATGAATTTAGCGTGAGTTTCATCCGAAGAAATTAAAAAATAATCTAATTCACGTAACAAACCATGTTGATCTTGAATGGCATCGCCTTTTTTGGTGTGTACTCTAAAATTATTTTTAGAAATTGGGCCAATTACCGGAAACATTTCATCATCCGATTTTCGCCAACCTTTGCTTCCTTTTTGATGTATATATTCAGCATCATCAACCTTAAAAGATATTAATTCACCTTTTTCTATTTTTACTATTGATTTTTTATCATCAGAAATTAAAGAAATTATGTGTGTCATTTTATTTTTATCTATTTTAATCTATCAGGATTTTTACCTAATTTTTTTGATTCAGAATTTACTCTTCTTTCTAACTTTTTAATATCCTCTTCTGCTGGTAAATTTTCTGGTTTTATTCCTCTATCAAGTAATATTTTTCTTACAGAACGATTGTTTGTAATGTGTTCTGCAGAAATACTTCTTTCGTTTTTTAAATTTTTCTCTTTTGTGTTGAAAACGGTTATTTCTGTTGCAAAATCTTTAGCTTTTATAGTAATAGTTGGTAAATAATCTGCTAATGCTCTATTGTTAGAAATTCCTAATTTATTTTTCATTTCTTTTGTAGTCCTCCCAAATAAAGCTTGGTCTCCTTTTATAAGTATTGAATTATACATTTTTTTCTATATATAAAATTATGTCTATAATATCCATTTGAAGGTTAATTCTAAAAATTTGAAAATTATTAATTTGTGCTATATAATTTTTATCAATATCAACTTTCTTTTGTCTTGTACTTAATTTATGATGCGGTTCGTCAAATTCTAATAATATTGAATTATCAATCATAAAATCATAATAATATTTATCAACTTTAAATTGATACTCAAAAGGTATTTTTTTTTGAATACAGTATTTTTCAACTAATTGTAAAACAACACTTTCATTTCTTATTGAAAAAAAATTATTTAATTTAAAACTACTTGTTAATTCTTTGATTAATAAAAATGCTTTTTTATCCAATTTATAATCAATAATTCTTCTCTCTGCTCCAGAACCTATTTTTACAAGTTTGTTACATTTAAAAATTTTTCCTTCAATATGTTTGTGGATAATAATATTTTTAGCTCTTTGTATTACTTTCTGGAAATTCCTCCATTCAGCATACCCTAAAAGTTGTTGCAAATCTCTTGCAAACCAGAACTCTATGCCACTTTCAGTAGTTTGTGAATGGTCTTCGAAATTGTAAGCTAAATTTTGAATAATTTCTTTTTTCATAATTATTTTTTTTATAAAAATACAAAAAAAAGATGCATAAAAAACAAACTCTTTTTGTAACTTGCTACACTATTTAAATTAAAAAATTAGCAAGATTTATGGCAGCAGCAGACAAAGAAAAAACAGCGAAATTAAAAGCGTTACAACTTACTTTAGATAAATTAGATAAAACTTACGGAAAAGGTTCTGTAATGAAGCTTGGAGATGTTGTTACAGAAGATATTGATGCCATTTCATCAGGTTCTTTAGGGTTGGATTTAGCCTTAGGTGTTGGTGGATATCCAAGAGGTAGAGTTATAGAAATTTATGGTCCAGAATCTTCTGGTAAAACAACCTTAACTTTACACGCAATTGCAGAAGCTCAAAAAGCAGGTGGAATTGCTGCGTTTATTGATGCAGAACATGCTTTTGATAAATTTTATGCAGAAAATTTAGGAGTAGATATCGATAATTTAATCATTTCTCAACCAGATCATGGTGAGCAAGCTTTAGAAATTACAGAAAATTTAATTCGTTCTGGTGCCATTGATATTGTTGTAATTGATTCAGTGGCTGCATTAACGCCAAAAAGTGAAATTGAAGGTGAAATGGGAGATTCTAAAATGGGACTTCATGCACGTTTAATGTCGCAAGCATTACGTAAATTAACAGGTACCATTTCTAAAACAAAATGTACGGTTATTTTTATTAACCAATTGCGTGAAAAAATTGGTGTAATGTTTGGGAATCCAGAAACTACAACTGGTGGAAACGCATTAAAATTCTATGCCTCAGTTCGTTTAGATATTCGTAGAAGAACACAAATTAAAGATGGTGACAAAGTTCTTGGAAACAGTACCAAAGTTAAAATTGTAAAAAATAAAGTAGCACCTCCTTTTCAAGTAGCAGAATTTGATATTATGTACGGTCAAGGAATTTCTAAAGTTGGTGAAATTTTAGATATTGGTGTAGAATTAGGTATTGTAAAGAAAAGTGGTTCTTGGTTTAGTTATGGTGAAACCAAACTAGGTCAAGGAAGAGATGCCGTAAAAGGCTTAATTGCAGAAAATCCTGATTTAGCAGAAGAGTTAGAAGCTAAAATAAAAGATGCTATTGATAATCAAGAATAAGTTTTACGAATTCTACACAAAAACGGAATCTTTATAATTTATGAATTAAATGCTCTAAAAGAGTATTCAACAAACATTTTTTAAATTTTTATTAGAAGTTATTTTTTACAAACTGCTATAGAAATAATCAATCTATAGCAGTTTTTTAATTTTTAGCTACAATAAACAAACAACCGCAAGCTTTTCAATTTTACGAAAAACTTGGGTTTGCACATTACTCTCAGGCATTTTTCCCTTTTGAATTACTGTACAATAAAGTTCGAAAAATAAGCTAGTTTAATAAACGTTTTCTAAATTTATTCTTTAGAAAGTACTTTTACCAACCAAAGAATTAAATAGGCTCCAATACCAAAACCAGCCAACAAAACCAATAATACAAATAGTATTCTAATATTTTTTGCTGTAAAATTTGTTTTGGTACTCAACCATTCACATACTCCTAAAATCATAATTTTTTATTTTTAACTTATTTATTTTTTTCGAAATGTCAGTTCGAGTGATTTCGATTTTTTTATCGAAATTGTATCGAGAACTAATTAAATATTTCTAAACTCCTGTACTTCCAAAACCTCCAGAACCACGTTCTGTTTCACTTAAAACACTAACTTCTTGCCAATGTACACGTTCGTGTTTTGCGATAATTAATTGTGCAATTCTTTCGCCATCATTTATTACAAAATCTTCATTAGAAAGATTTACTAAAATTACACCAATTTCGCCACGATAATCTGCATCTACAGTTCCAGGAGCATTTAAAACAGTAATTCCCTTTTTAGCAGCCAAACCACTTCTGGGTCTTACTTGCGCTTCAAAACCAATAGGTAAAGCAATAAATAAGCCTGTTTTAACAATGGCTCTTTCCAAAGGTTTTAAGGTAATGGCTTCGCTAATATTTGCTCTTAAATCCATTCCTGCAGCTCCTTCTGTTTCATAATTTGGAGTTGCGTGTTTCGATTTGTTAATTATTTGTACGTTCATTTTATAAATTGAATAAAAAAGTAATGGTTTCTAAAAATTCTGCTTTCCAAAAAGATTCTGTATGTTTTCCTTCAGGAACTATTTTTGTGTGAATATTTTTTTCAGGAAATCCTAAATCTACTAATAATTTTGCCATATTTTCAGTATCAGGAACCATAGTATCTCCTTCTTTTCCACCAACTAAAAAATAGATTTTTGTGTTTTTACGATTTCTATTTTCTTTCGCAAAATCATTTACTTTATTAGAAAACCAAAAAGAAGTAGAAAGTGCACCAATTTTACCAAAAACCGCTGGCTTTTTTAATCCACCATAAAAGGAAATTAATCCCCCTAAAGAACTACCAATAATAGCGGTATTTTCTGCAGCAGGTTTTGTTCTGTAATTAGTATCAATATATGGTTTTAAAATATTTGCTAAAAAATCAATATAAATTGCGCCTTTTCCTCCACCATATTTTTCGTTTTTCCAAGGTGTATATTCTTCAATTCGTTTCTCACCACCATTTTCTACACCAACAACTATAAAGCTTTTACCTGTTTTTTTATAAAGGTTATTTAAGGTTTCATCAACAGCCCATTCACCTACAAAAGAAGTTTTTTCATCAAACAAATTTTGAGCATCGTGCATGTAAATTACATCAAAAGGTTCTGTAGTTTCATTATAATTTGGGGGCAAATACAACCAAACTTTATGAGAAATATCGTTTAAGCCTTCAATAACAAACTCTTTTTCAAGAATGGAAACATTGGCAGCTTTAGTCGATTTTTTTTCTTCAACCTTGGGTTGAAATTCTTTTTTTATTTCTGCTTTCTTCTTACAAGAAATAACAATTAAAAAAAGACAAATAAATATAAGAATATAGGTTTTCATATGAATGTTACGAATGTAAACAAAGATAATAAATCAAACAAGCATTCATACATGGTTACTAATTTTATTACATTTCGTAGATTCAAGTACCAAGTGCAAGTTTTTGATTTTGGTTAATAAATTGATAAAAAACCTCTTTAGGGGTTCTGTATCCTAACTTTTTTCTTGGTCTATTATTGAGTTTGTTTACCGTTTCAAAAATATCCTTTTGTTTGACATTATCCAAGTGTTCATTTTTTGGGAAATATTGTCTGATAAGTTTGTTCGTATACTCGTTAAGTCCACGTTCCCAAGAGCTATAAGGGTGAGCAAAATAGACATCACAATTTAATTTTTCTGCTATTTTTTTATGTCCTGCAAACTCTTTTCCATTATCATTGGTAATTGTTCGAACCCATTTTTTATGTGGTGCTAAAGTGTTTATAGTCATTTTTGTAATCATATCTGCTTTTTTTCCTGTCACATTTTCAATCCATAAAAAACTAGAATAGCGATCTACAATGGTTAATAAAGCTCCTTTATGGTCTTTTCCTATAATTAAATCAGATTCTAAATCACCTACTCTTTCTTTGAGTTCTACAATTTTTGGACGTTTTTCTATAGACACTTTATCGGGTATTTGTCCTCTATTGGATTTACTTCCATACCTTTTTTTATATTTTTTTTGACCTGTTCGTAGTTCTTTATAAAGCAATCCTCCTTGTCTTTTATCTTGCCAAACATATTGGTAAATTCGCTCGTGAGAGACCATCTGTATTGCTTTAAGTTTACACCAACCAACTATCTGTTCTGGAGACCATTGAAATTTAATCATTTTTTCTTTGATTATTTTTTTCATTTCCGTTGAAAAAATAGTCTTATAATGGCCTTCTTTTTTACGCTCATCAGCTAATTTTTGTGCGTGTTTAGCACTATAAGTCCTAGGTTTTGAGTTCCTTTTCAATTCTCTATAAAAAGTACTTTCATTAATACAAAGTGATTTAATAATCTCTTTTTTACTAATTTTTGCCTTAAGCATTAATTCTATTGAGTACCTTTGTTCGAAAGTTAATTGTTTGTAGTTCATATCACAAATCTTTGACTTTTTTTGGACTTTTCCTAACGGGGTAAAACCCGTAGGAAAATCCTATCAAAAACTTGCACTAGCATTTGAATCTAGGTTTGAACTTTAAAATGAAGAATGATGAATGAACAGACAAAAATAGCCGTTTTAGGAGGTGGAAGCTGGGCAACAGCCATTGTAAAAATGCTAACAGAAAATTTAGATACAGTAGGTTGGTACATGAGAAATGCACAAGCGATTGAGCACATTAAAAAAAACAATCACAACCCTAATTATTTACGAGCTGCAGAAATAGATGCAACCAAGTTAGATTTATCTTATGATATAAATAAAACTGTTGCAAAATATGATGTTTTAATATTTGCAATTCCTTCTGCTTTTTTAACTTTAGAATTAAAAAAACTTACAAAACCATTAAAAAATAAAATTATTTTTTCTGCCATAAAGGGTATTGTGCCAGAAACCGGTTTAATTGTGGGAGAACATTTTAATAAAGAATACGATATTCCGTTTGAAAACATTGGTGTAATTACAGGGCCTTGTCATGCAGAAGAGGTTGCCATGGAACGACTTTCGTATTTAACAATTGCTTGTAAAGATCAACAAAAAGCAAAATTTATTGGAAAATCTTTAAAAAGTTGGTACATAAAAACCAAAATTTCTGATGATATTATTGGAACTGAATATGCAGCTATGTTAAAAAATATATACGCTGTGGCTGCTGGCATTGCCCATGGTTTGGGTTATGGTGATAATTTTCAATCAGTATTAATGAGCAATGCAATTCGTGAAATGAAGAGCTATATTAAAAAGGTTCATAAAATGAAACGCAATATTAATAATTCTGCTTATTTGGGTGATTTATTAGTTACTGGATATTCCATTTTTAGTAGAAACAGGCAATTTGGAAACATGATTGGAAAGGGGTACACTGTAAAATCTGCTCAAATGGAAATGAGCATGATTGCTGAAGGGTATTATGCTACAAAAAGTGCTTTTAAAATGAAAGAAGAAAACGGTGCTAAAACACCAATTATAAATGCTGTTTATAATGTTTTGTATGCTGATAAAGATGCAAAAAAAGAATTTAAAAAATTGACGAATAAGTTGGATTAGTCTGTCATTTCGACCTTTTGGAGAAATCTAAAAAGGCTTATTTTAAGTAAACGTTCTATATTCTCCTTTTAAAAAAACAGATTAAAGTACCACTTAAGATTTCTCAATTTCACTGCGTTTCATTCGAAATGACATTCGTTTGTCATTTCGACCTTGTGGAGAAATCTAAAATAATTATCTAATTCTTTATATACTTTAAAAATTTTTCGATTTCGTTTCTATAAAAATTATTTTTATTAACCTAAATAGGTTTCAAAATCAATTATTTGTTTATTTTTGAACATTATTGTATTAAATTAAACAAAAACCATGAAAACAATACAAGAAGTTGTAGAAAGTACCATTAGAAAAACACCTTTTATAGAAGAAGCACTCAACGAAAAATTAATAAATGTTTCTTCTTTAGCAAGAATTATTTTACCAGAAGTTTCTGCAGTTTTAAAGAAAGATGTAAAGGTTGGTGCAGTAATGATGGCTATTAACAGGCTTTCTCCAGCAAGTGAATTGCGCATTCGAAAAAACATTAAAAAACTTGCATTAGATTTAGGAGATGTAATTGTACGATCTGATTTATGTGATTTTACGTTTAAAAATACCACCTCACTTTTAAAAGAAATTGCAAAGATTTTAAACAAATCTTCCGAAAGTTCGGACTATTTTTTAACCGTTTCGCAAGGTATTTTCGAAACCAATATTGTTACCAGTAAAAACTTAGAGCCTTTTGTAAACCGAATATTCGAAAAAGAATCGCTTATTTCTAACGTATTAGATTTGGCTTCTATCACCATAAAATTGCCAAAAGAAAATCAAGAACAATCGGGTATTTACTATTTTATTTTAAAGCAATTGGCTTGGGCAGATATTCCGCTACAAGAAATTATTTCTACTACCAATGAAATGACAATTGTGGTTAAAGAAGAAGATATTAACCAAACTTTTGCCATTTTAATGGATATGAAATTGAGCTAAAAAAAAGCGTTCTTAGATTTTTTCTAAGAACGCTTTCATTTTTATGGTTTAAAAAACTACTCGTTGTTTGAAGCTAAAATAGTTGTATTTTTCTTCATTCTAATATCGTTTGCTTCGTAAAAATTGGTAATTCTTTTTACTTTCATAGTTTCATCTTTTGCAACTCCTGTTTCTTGGTCGAAAAGCATCACATCTACCCATTTATAGTGTACTACAAATCTTTTACCAAATAAACCCTCATCAAATAAACTTAATTTGCTTGGAGACTCTATATCTTCGTCATGAAATACAATTTCTTTTCCTTTACTATCTACAAATTTAAAATTGTCAGTTACATTTAAACCTTGGTAGGTTAAAGTTAGTTTCTTTTCTGTAGAAGATTGTGCGTTTGTGTTTTGTGTAAATAATGTTATTGTTGCTACAATAAACAAATAGCTAATGTTTTTAAATAAATTTTCATCTTGTTTCGTTTTTGATTTTCATTTTTTTGACAAAGAACTTTAAAAAAGGATTGTCGGTTTTATTTCTACTACAAATTTCAGGCAGAATTATTTTAAAAATGAACTCATTTAAAAATATTGTTATCCCAAAAAGATTTTTATTTCTTATTTAAGAAATTTTTAAGAAAAACAAGTAAATAACTCTATAAACTTCTGTTATATAGTAATTTGCGTTTTTAATTTTTGATAAAAGAAATTGATGAAATTAATATTTTTGAACATAAAAATGTATAAATAATGGTTTTAAAAAGTATGAAACGAAACACTTTTAAAACACTATTACTAAATTGAAGTTTTGTAGATTTACCAAGAATTAAAAAGAACATAATTTGGCAAAACAAGATCCTTATGCAGCTTTAAGAATAAAAGAATTCAATATTTTTTTATTTGTAAGATTTTTATTGGTTTTTGGTTGGTCTATGCAATTTATTGTGATTGAATGGCAAGTTTATTCAATTACCAAAGACCCACTTTCTTTAGGTATTATTGGTTTAATGGAAATAATTCCGGCTTTTTCAATGGCATTATTTGCAGGTCATATAGTAGATCAAAGAGAAAAAAGAAACTTATTAGCCATTTGTACAGCTGCTTTTTCGTTAATTAGTTTAGGGCTATTTTTATTAACTACAGAGAATGTTTTACAAAGTTGGTCTACCAATGCTATACTATATTGTATTTATGGTTTGGTATTTTTTGGCGGATTTTTGCGTTCGTTTTTTGGCCCCACCATTTTTTCTTTAGTGGCCTTATTGGTTCCTAAAAAAATATATCATAATGCTTCAACTTGGAGTACCAGTACTTGGAAAACAGCCGCTGTTTCTGGAGCCCTTTTTGGAGGAATTTTTATTGGTAAAATAGGTGTAGATAAAACCTTAAGCTTGGTTTTTATTTTGGTAATGTTGGCATTTATATTCACTTTTCTAATTAAAAAGAAACCAATTTTAAACACTAAAATTGGCGAACCAATGAAAGAAAGTTTAAAAGCAGGCGTACAATTTGTTTTTAAAAATAAAGCCATTTTAGGTGTTTTAACCTTAGATATGATTGCGGTTCTTTTTGGTGGAACTGTTGCCATTTTATCGGTTTTTGCACAAGATGTTTTAAAAGTGGGGCCAGAAGGTTTTGGAGTTTTAAATGCCTCCATTTCTATGGGAAGTATTGTAACCATGTTTTTAACAACCTATATTCCTATTAACAGAAATACAGGTAAAAAAATGTTAGTTTCTGTTTTTATTTTTGGGCTAAGCATTATTGCTTTTGGGTTATCATCTATTTTTTGGGTAAGCGTTTTGGCATTGTTTATCAGTGGAGCTGCAGACGGAATTTCAATGGTAATTCGTCAAACCATTTTACAAATAAAAACACCAGATGATATGAGAGGTAGGGTTTCCTCTGTAAATTCTATGTTTGTAGGTTCTTCTAACGAATTAGGCGCTTTTGAAAGTGGGTTAGCAGCTAAATTAATTGGACCAGTTGCAGCAGTTGTTTTTGGTGGAACAATGACCTTAATAACAGTAGTTGCAACAGGAGTTTTAAACCCAACATTAAGAGAGTTAGATTTAACCGAAGAAATAGAAGCCAACGAAAAAGAGGAATAAATTTTTAAAACAAGTTCTCTTTTTCCCTATTATATAAAATCGAATATTTTGTAAAATTCTTGTTTGAAATTTATTTAGGAATTTTTCTAAAATTTCCTAAACTCAATGTCCAGTCATAATTACTAAATTTTAATTTTTTTGGTTTTTCTGGAGTAATATTATAATCCGCTAAAATTTGTCTAGCACCACACAAACCACCAAAATCTGCTCTAAACCAAGAAAATAATGAAACGGATGTTGCAGTTCTTGTTTCCTTATCGTAAGTTGTTTGCTCTTTTAGGTATTCTGTAGTCATAAAATCGAACTCGGTATCTAAATCTTCAGGAGTGAATACTGCAACTGGAGGACAACTTTTTGCACCACAGTTTAATGCAAAATGAATTCTCCAATCGATATTTTTTACGCGTAATTTTCGTTCGTATTTGGGCCTGAAATATTTACGCAAATATCCCCAACTTAACTTAATTCTTGAGCGTCTTAAAATATCATGTTCAATTTCATCAAAAGACAATGTTTCACCAGCAATTTTTACTCTTGGTTTTTTAAAATATGCACCTCTATCTTCATATTCTTTAGGGTTTTCTGTTAAAGAAATTTGTATAAATGAATTGTAAACATTTACCCAAAAAGCAATTTTTTGATTATCGGTTTTTAATTGGCTTACCAAATCTTCAAGAGTACTTTCTTCTAAAATTTTTACTTGTTTTTCATAAGATTTATTATCCATTATATTTTGTAGTAAATCTTGAGAAACTTCATTATAATTTACAGTATCTTGTGCTTTAAAATTAAAGGCTGAAGTTAAAATTAGTATTAAAAAAAACTTTTTCATAGAGTTTTACGTAAGTTTAAGTATGTTATTAAGTATTATAATTCCTGTTTATAACGAACAAGAAAATCTTGTAAAAAGGTTGTCGTTTCTATGTAAAGAAACTAACAAATTTTCTATAGAAGTTATTATTTCGAATTCTCCAGAGACTTCAGACGATAGTCCAAAAATTTGTAAGAATTTCGATAAAGTTACATATTTTATTAGCGATAAAAAAGGAAGAGCGTCGCAAATGAATTTTGGTGCCAGTAAAGCGAAAGGCGATGTTTTGTTGTTTTTACATGCAGATGTGCAACTTCCTACAGATTTTTACCCACAAATAAAAAAAGCGATTGAAGCAGGAAATAAAGCTGGTTTTTTTGCCTATAAATTCGATAAAGAAACCCCTTTTTTAAACTTCAATAGTAAGTTTACAGCCAAAGATGGGTTGTTTTCTGGGGGAGGAGACCAGTGCCAGTTTTTTACAAAAGATACTTTTAAAGAATTAAACGGTTTTAATGAAGATTTTTGTATTATGGAAGATTTTGAAATGATTGACAGGGTTCGAAAACAAAAAATTCCGTTTGCAATTATACAGTCGAAAGCTATTGTAAGTGCTAGAAAGTACGAAAAAAACTCTTGGTTAAAAGTAAATTTAATTAATGGTTATGTTTTCTTAAAATATAAATTTGGTGCTTCTCCAGAAAATTTGCGTAAAACCTATAAAAGTTTGTTGCGCGAAAGTGTATAAGAAAGCCGTTTTTTTGAGCTTCAAATAAACGGCTTTCAAATTACTTAGCGTAAGAAAGTGCAGTAATAGACTTTACGGTCTTTTTTTCTCCTGTTTCTTCTCCATTTTCATCCATTTCCTCTACTTCTTTTTCTATCCAGGTAATTTTAAATTTTTTGCCTATTAAATCGTCGTCATATAGGGTAATTTCAACATCTTCTGCAACATCGTAGAACAAAACTTCTTTTTTGTTA
Organism: Polaribacter batillariae; assembly: GCF_017498485.1. Classification (NCBI taxonomy): domain Bacteria; kingdom Pseudomonadati; phylum Bacteroidota; class Flavobacteriia; order Flavobacteriales; family Flavobacteriaceae; genus Polaribacter; species Polaribacter batillariae. The sequence goes on from NZ_CP071795.1 coordinate 2,163,702, forward strand.
TCATCTTCAAACTTAAAATAATCGTTATCTGTAACTCCTTTAAAAGTTGCCGTTAACGAGTTGTTTATAGTTATTTTAGAAGATAAAGATGCAGAAATAAATAGCACGAATGCTACAGTATATAATGGTTTCATAATATTAAAAAAAATTAAGGTTGTTTTTGTTAAATATAAGTTGCCAGTAATACTCTAAAATCCGTCTTCGCATCAAAATTCTGAAATAGATTTGGAAAATGTTGCCTTTTTAGGTAACTTTGCTCTGAATTTAACGACTAACTAATTGAGCGAATTTAAAAGAGAAATAGGATTTTACGAAAACCACTTTAAAGATTTCTATTTAAAACAGTCGCTCGTTGTTCGTAAGAAAATTGACTGGATACTTATTTTGTTGAGAAATAACCGAATTGTTCCAGAAAAGTTTTTTAAAAATCTTACGAATACTGACGGACTTTGGGAAGTGCGAATTTCAGCGGGAAATGGAATATTCCGAATCTTCTGCTTTTTCGACAAAGGGAATTTAATTATCCTATTGAGCGGATTTCAAAAGAAAACTCAAAAAACACCCAAAAAAGAAATTAAAAAAGCGGAACGGTTAAAAAAGGAATATTATGAAAACAGATAAAAGAATTACATCGTTTGACGACCATTTAGACGAACAATACGGAAAAGTTGGTACAGAATCTCGTAAAGAATTTCAAGAGGAATTTGAGACCTTTAAAATCGGTGTGCTAATCCAAGAGGCAAGAAAAAAACAACATTTAACGCAACAACAGCTTGCCGAAAAAGTTGGTACGACTAAAAACTACATTTCTCGGATTGAAAATAATGCAAGTGATATCCGACTTTCTACTCTGATGCGAATTATACGAGAAGGATTAGGCGGAAGTTTGAAATTGTCGCTAGACGTTTTAGATTGCGCGGAAAGTACTACTGGCAACAAAGTATAAAAACAATAGGGCAATTAGTGGCTAAACTTAAAAGTTTGGGCCAATTTGAGAGGTCGCCAAATTTTTAAATTTGGCTTATTGAGTGAAAAAAAAAGATAATAAGAAAAATTTAAAAATTCGGCTTGTATTCAACCGAATGGTTTGCACTCATTTTCAGCCCTGCTTTTCTTATACAGAGCCGTTTGTAAGCAATTCTTTTTCCTAAAAGAATTATGCTTTTAAAGCGAAGAGAATAAACTATATTTTCATAAGCTTAACCATTAATAATATGCGAATGCAAATATACATTTTTTTTAATTTGAAAATAAAAAAGTAAATTAATTTCAATAATTTTTTATGTTAATTTCTAGCAAAAAAAGTCCCTTCAAGTTTTTAAAACTTAAAGAGACTAAATTGTTATTATCTTGTTATTTAGCTACTCGAAAGTAGTGGCTAATTTTAAATGTTTTTCCAATTCATTTTGATGAGATTCCGTTGTTTTTTCATCCCAAGAAAATGTATTTTTAAAAATTTCTGTTACAAAATCTTTGTGTACATCTACACTTGGTTTGTCGAAGAATAAACGTCCAGTTCTTCGCATAAAAAAGTCTGTTGGTGTGCACGTCATTTCGTTTTCGATACAAAATAAAACTTCGGCTCTTATCATTTTCTTTTTTTCACCTTCTTCAGACATTTCTAATGATAAATCGTCGTATTTCTGTAAAATTGTGTTTGTTTGTTTTCCATAATTATAGACCAAATATTTTGCATCTTTTTCATCGAAACCTATCTCTGCAATTCTATTATGTATGGCATCTATATAACTTTTAACTTCCTCGAAATTTTCGAAAGTTCCGCCAGAAAGTACCAACTCTTTTGTTTTAATGTCTTCAAATTCTTTTTCAAATCTGCGTTTGTATTTTTTAGCAACCAAATCTACAATACGTTCTGCCATTTTTCGATAGCCCGTTAATTTTCCGCCAGCGATAGAAATAAGTTCTGTATCAGACACAAAAATTTCATCTTTTCGAGACAATTCAGATGCCGATTTTCCTTCTTCATGAATCAAAGGACGCAAACCAGCCCAAGACGATTGAATATCACTTAAAGAAATATTAATTTCTGGAAACATATTATTAACGGCAGATATTAAATAGGTTGCATCTACCAAACTTGTTTCTACATTGTCTTTATCTTGTTGATAATTGGTGTCTGTTGTTCCAAAATAGGTAACTCTTCCGCGCGGAATTGCAAACATCATTCTACCATCTGGAATATCGAAATAAACAGATTGTTTTACGGGCAATTTTTCGTGAGCAACTACCAAATGAACACCTTTGGTTAAGTGCAAACGTTTTCCTGTTTGAGAGTGATTTGTTTGGCGTAAAGTATCTACCCAAGGTCCGGTTGCATTTACCACATATTTTGCTTTAATATCAAAAGTAGCATCAGAAAAAGTATTTTTTACTTTTGCACCAACGACTCTTTCATCTTCATAAATAAACTCGGTTGCTTTTATGTAGTTGATAATTTTTGCATCGTAATTTAATGCCGTTTTTAAAACTTCTAACGTTAAACGCGCATCATCTGTTCTATATTCTGCATAATAACCTGCACCGTTTAAAATATCTTTTGGCAGCAATGGTTCTTTTTTTAGAGCTTTCTTTTTAGAGAGCATTTTACGCTTGTCGTCTCCTTCTACCGAAGCTAAAATATCGTACACTTTTAAGCCAATTGAAGTGAGCCAAGAGCCATATGTACCGCCTTCAATTAAAGGTAAAATCATTTTTTCTGGAATGACTAAGTGTGGTGCTAATTTGTGTACAATGGCACGTTCTGTGCCTACTTCTTTTACCAACCAAAAATCGAATTGTTTTAAATAACGCAATCCGCCATGTATTAGTTTTGTAGATTTGCTAGATGTACCAGAAGCAAAATCGTTTTTTTCGATTAAAGCTACTTTCATACCACGTGAAGCTGCATCTAAAGCAATGCCTGCACCTGTAATACCACCTCCAATTATTAAAATATCGAATTCTGTGGTTTGTAAATCTTTGGTAATTTTTTCTCTGTTGAAGTAAGAAAAGTTGTTCATAATAAGAATTAAATTTATGAATGAATTTTCATAAAAAAGACACAATGAAAATACAAAAAATTATAAGAACAAATTTCTCTTTTTCGTTTTTTATGAAGACGTAGATTCAAGTACCAAGTGCAAGTTTTTGATTTTGGTTAATAAATTGATAAAAAACCTCTTTAGGGGTTCTGTATCCTAACTTTTTTCTTGGTCTATTATTGAGTTTGTTTACCGTTTCAAAAATATCCTTTTGTTTGACATTATCCAAGTGTTCATTTTTTGGGAAATATTGTCTGATAAGTTTGTTCGTATACTCGTTAAGTCCACGTTCCCAAGAGCTATAAGGGTGAGCAAAATAGACATCACAATTTAATTTTTCTGCTATTTTTTTATGTCCTGCAAACTCTTTTCCATTATCATTGGTAATTGTTCGAACCCATTTTTTATGTGGTGCTAAAGTGTTTATAGTCATTTTTGTAATCATATCTGCTTTTTTTCCTGTCACATTTTCAATCCATAAAAAACTAGAATAGCGATCTACAATGGTTAATAAAGCTCCTTTATGGTCTTTTCCTATAATTAAATCAGATTCTAAATCACCTACTCTTTCTTTGAGTTCTACAATTTTTGGACGTTTTTCTATAGACACTTTATCGGGTATTTGTCCTCTATTGGATTTACTTCCATACCTTTTTTTATATTTTTTTTGACCTGTTCGTAGTTCTTTATAAAGCAATCCTCCTTGTCTTTTATCTTGCCAAACATATTGGTAAATTCGCTCGTGAGAGACCATCTGTATTGCTTTAAGTTTACACCAACCAACTATCTGTTCTGGAGACCATTGAAATTTAATCATTTTTTCTTTGATTATTTTTTTCATTTCCGTTGAAAAAATAGTCTTATAATGGCCTTCTTTTTTACGCTCATCAGCTAATTTTTGTGCGTGTTTAGCACTATAAGTCCTAGGTTTTGAGTTCCTTTTCAATTCTCTATAAAAAGTACTTTCATTAATACAAAGTGATTTAATAATCTCTTTTTTACTAATTTTTGCCTTAAGCATTAATTCTATTGAGTACCTTTGTTCGAAAGTTAATTGTTTGTAGTTCATATCACAAATCTTTGACTTTTTTTGGACTTTTCCTAACGGGGTAAAACCCGTAGGAAAATCCTATCAAAAACTTGCACTAGCATTTGAATCTAGGAGAATTTATATTTTTTGTTATACCATTTAAACTTTGAATTCAAGATAATATTTATTATCTTTCGAGGTAAAATTTATTATCTTTCAATATGCCAAAGAAAATTACCTTATCCATTAAAGAAGAATCTGTTGAATTGCGAAAACTATATGAGTCTACCACTACAGAATTACGAAGAGATCGTTTAAAAATGTTATACTACATAAAGTCCGGGAAATACATCTATCGTAATGCGATCGCAAAGAAGCTTGGCAGACGTCCAACCACCATAGGCAATTGGATTAAAGACTATGAAACAGGAGGCCTTTCAAATTTATTAGAAATACATAGCGGAGGTAATAATACCGTTCATATTTCAGATAGAGCAAAAGCCTATATCTCCAAGACATTATCTAATAGCGATACCACCATAACTTCCTATATAGAGTTACAAGCTCGTATAGCCGAAGATTTATCAGAGATAATAAATTATGGTGCACTTTATGCACATTGTAGGCGAAAACATAAGTCTAAGCTAAAAGTATCAAGAAAGTCACACTATAAAAAAGACCCGAAAGCCGAAATGGTTTTTAAAAAACCTAGAAAAAACTTTTAAATTATTTAGAACAAAACTAAATAAAAATAACTTTGAATCGGTCAATTTATTTTTTCAAGATGAATCTCGTTTTGGATTAATCACCAAACAAAAAAGAGTCATTACAGCTAAAGGCGTTAAACCTATAGCAAAGTACAAACATAGTTATCAGAGTAAATGGCTATGGGGAAGTTTTTCACCCATTACCGGTGAGAGTTTCTGCATGCTAACAGATACTGTGTGTAAAGACTTTTTTATTGAGTATTTAACAGACTTAAGTGCCTGTAATCCTTTGGAACTAAAAATTGTAATTATTGACAATGCAGCTTTCCACTCTACTAAAGATGTAAAATTGCCTGATAATATTATTTTATTACCTATCCCTGCATATTGCCCTGAACTAAATCCAGCTGAAAAAGTTTGGCAATACCTTAAAAGTAAAATTGCAATGAAAATTTATGACACTTTAGATATACTAGAATCCAAAATAGAGCACCTAGTTTATCAAATGGATAATAAGACCATTAAGTCTATAACCGGATATGAATTTTATCTAAAATCTTTTTATAACGTTTTTAATGTTTAAATGGTATTAGAAAAAATATACTCTTGTCTTGTAATTGATTTGACTAATTCTTTAGTAAGATTTTCGGACTTATTGGAGATAAAATCTACAATTTGTGGTATTGATTTATAGATTCTGTTTGTAAAGGCTCTTTTATACCAAGCCCATATTTGTTCTGCAGGGTTTACTTCTGGAGAGTATGGAGGTTGAAATATTAAGACGATATTATCAGGAATTTTAATTTTCTTAGCCTTATGAAAAGCCGCATTGTCCACTACCATGACTTTAAGTTCGGTTGGATTTTCTTTGGATAATTCATTCAAAAACAACTCAAAAATATCGGCATTACAGTTTGGGTATTCCAGTAAAAACTTATCTCCAGTAATTGGAGAAAATGCACCAAAGAGATAGGTCGATTTAAACACCTGTTGAAAAGGGCAAATTGGCTTAACGCCTTTCACTGTTAAAGCGCGCCCATTTTTGGTAAACATCCCAAAACGACTCTCATCTTGAAAATAAAGATGGATGCTTTTGTAAGAATCTCGTTTTTCTTTTACGGCTTGTTGGCAGATACGACCAAAGTTTTTTTAAAAGCATCCACAGCTTTAGCATCCTTTTTGATGTGTGATTTACGAGCTACTTTTATCTTGGTACCAAATTGATTACGACAGAATACCATAAGACTATTATATTTCACTGTTTTTCCAAATTCTTCTTCTACCCAAATCAACAATTCTTTATAACCGCGAATACCTGATTTGGGATCACTTAGCTTAGCATAAATTTTCTCTCGTTCTTGCTTGGTAAACATAAAGGGAGCAGAGGCTGTGGTCTTATGAGCAAGTAATCCTTTTAAACCACCATTAAGATACATTGTTCGCCATCTTTGAATACTGTTATGATTTACCCCAACTAATTTAGCTAAAACGTTTTTAGATAGTGGCTCTTTATGTTCTTTAATGACTTGTAGCATTCTAAGTCGTGGAATAAATAAAGCTTTGCTCTTTTTTTGTAATGATTTTAATTCTTTAATACTCTCTTTTACTATAATTTGTTTTGGTAATGCCATCTTTTTATAATGAATTAATTAATAGTCTAATTTACGAAAAATAATAATTAAAACCAAATATTAGTCTAAAAAAATATTCATTTTGGTATAAGGCAGAGAAAAAGAGTTTTACTTGTTCGTTTATCAACTCTATATCTACTCTAGAGAAAAATTCTTTACCATTTATAATTTTACTTTCTCCAGCCCAACACAACACAAAGAAGGCATACAAATTTTAAAACCCAAAGAGGAGTTTTGTTCTTCTTATGCTGTTGAGGTTTATTAGAGTTTGTGAACTTGACTTTCTTGAAAAAAACCACTATCTTCGTTTAACTTCTGATATAAAACATTGAAACGTTTCATATCATTATAGTTGTGCGTAATTAGAAAATGAAGGATATTAGAATAGACAGATTTGAGACTAAACCAGAATTCGTTTCTGATTTAGCAGATTTTGACAATTCTAAAGCGGAATTATATATTCGCGCGAATGTAAAAAATCGACATCTCTTAAATGAATTAAATATTGAAAAACTTTGGCTAATTGGAGCGAAAGAAAAAGATATTGAACAGATTTTTTCCATTCATCAACCGAAACATATTAGTTTCTATCAATTTCTTGCAAAAGATTTAAGTTGTTTAGAAAGTCTGAATAAATGTGAAACTTTGATAATGGAATGGAATACAAAGGCTACAGAACTTTGGAATTTCAAATCAAATCTAAATTTAAGTAAATTAGCAATTAGAGATTTTTCCAAAATTTCAGACTTATCGCTATTGGAAAAAGCAACTCAAATCAAAAGTCTATCATTAGATGGTGGAATGGATAAAAAACTTAAAGTAGATACTTTAAAACCACTTTCTAAACTTCCTCAACTGGAATTTTTAAGATTAACAAACATTCAGGTTTCTGATGAATCTCTTGAACCTATCTCAAATTTGGGGAATTTGAAAATCCTTGAACTTTCAAATCAGTTTCCTACAATAGAATATGCGAAACTTGCTGCGAAGTTAGTGAATACAAAATGTGCAATGTTTAATGCATATCAAAAAGTTGAATTCAAAAAAGATGGAATTTTAATTTATGATACAATGATTACTGGTAAAAGAAAACCATTTCTATTATCTACAAAAGACCAATCTCGAATAGAGAAATACAAAAAAGAATTTGAAAAATTAAAAATAACTACGCACAACAATGGCTATAAGTAATTGCTTGTTCTCGCCTACTTCTGAAAATCCTCGCGGATTTTCAGCTTGGTGCGTACTTGCAAGGTTTAGTGCTAACCCACGCAACTACTCATAGCTAAACCGTTGTGTGTAATTTAAAAAAATGAGAATTAGAACCATCCACATATTAATTCTGACAATTCTAGTTGTTTCCTGCGGAGAAGGATATGAAAAAACAAATGATAATAAATGGACTTGGGTTTTGCACAGTGAAGCTGGAAGACACATTAGAGAAATAGATGCCGATAATGCAACGTTCGAAATTTTGAATTACCAAGAATATGCGAAAGACAAAAACAATGTTTATTGGAGGGGAGTTAAAATCTCAAATGCAGACCCAGAGACTTTTAATGTAATAACGGATAATGGATATTCCAAAGACGAAAATAATGTCTACCTAGATAATGATATTGTGATTTTTGCCAATCCGAATACTTTCGAAGTAATGCAATGGCCATATTCGAAAGATGATAAAAGAATTTTTAATGGGAATTTACCGATGGAAGTCGATAATATCCAAGATTTTGAAATTACTAAAAGCGGAGGAGGAAAAAGCTCTTCCACTAAGGCATTCTTTATCGAGTGGAATGAAGAATATAAATGGCTCGATACTTTGAATATTAATGGAATTATTGTTGGTGAGAACGCAGAAGCGAAAACCAAAAACGAAAGATATAAAGGATATAAGAAAATTGAATAAAAAACTACACACAACAAAGCTGTTTATAAAAAATTGCTACTTTTAACATTATCAAAGTTAGTTGCTTTTTTGCCTACTGCTGAATTTCCTTCGGAAATTCTTCGCAGACAAAATCGCAACTTTCCATAAACAAAACACGTTAAACGAACCAACTACCCATACTGCACCTTCCTTATCACACGCATGGCTTCTTTATAATTAATATAAGTTGTTTTATCTTCTAAATTTTTAATGTAGTGCTTTGCTTTTTTCAAATGCTCTGCAACGTCTAAAAAACCGTGCAAATAACAAATTAAATAATTGGTTGGCAGTCTTAAAACATCTAAATATTCAGTTTTAGAAAGGGGTTTGTTTTCTTCTATTTTTTTAACAATGGCATTGCAATTATAATACATATGGTAGATAATTTCTGCATCGAATTTTGGGGGCTCAAAAAGAAATTCTTTAACTATATCGTGTTTGCCATTGTTCTTAAAATGGATAATTGTTTTCTCTAAAGGATAGTATTTTTCTTGCTTTTCTAAGCCTAAATAAATGTATTCTGTAACAATAAAAGAGTTGCTGTTATAACTAATTTGAACATCGTCTAAAGCAGAGAAAAAGAGTTTTACTTGTTCGTTTATCAACTCTATATCTACTCTAGAGAAAAATTCTTTACCATTTATAATTTTACTTTCTCCAGCCCAACACAACACAAATTGCTCGTTAAAAACTTTGTATTGTGGGTTGTATGTTGGCTTGTGGTTGTTTATAAAATCGAACACACCATTTAACGTTTGCTCTAAATTGTTACTGGCATTCTTTTCAATGGCATTTACAATCTCTTGGTTGGTATTTCTAAGTTCGAAATTATCGCCTAAAAATGGCATGGAATTGCTACCTCTTCTATAAAAAATAGTGTTTTTCTTATATTTCCAAGCGTTTTTTAAAAGTGATGTTATTTTATTATTCGGATGAATGGTAACCAAACCCACCACTTTGTGCCTTGGCAAACGCGGAAAAGGCACATTTTCATATTCAATTTTTGGCGGATTTTTTAAGTAGGCATTTACCAAATTCTGAATTTTTGAATCGTCGAAAAAATCGACACCCAAAATTTTATTTTCTTCGTCTTCTACACCAATTACAATAAAAGAATTGTTATTTGGATTGGAGTTAGAAAGCGCGCAAACGTGTTTTAAAAACTTGGCTTTTCCTATTTTAGAATCGAAAGATAATTGTCGCTTTTTATCATAAAAACTATTCTCATCGTTATGAGAAAGTAAATTTTTAATCAATAAGCGTTTGTTAATCATTTTAATTGTAAAGATTTAATTCTTTTTGTAGATTTTCTCTTGCTTTTTCTTCAAACAAATTTTTATACTTCTCTGTAAAATATAACGTTTCTCTGTCTAAAAAACCTTGCAATACTTTTTTTCTTGCTGGTCTATATAAAAAATTAGGAAACATTTTATATTCTTTTCTTATCTTTTGAGTATATGCTTTATAAATTTCCCAATCTTTACCTAAAATCGCCAAATCGAAATCCAATAAAAAAGCGTTGTCTAGATCTTTATTAACAAGAATTTTATGTTTTTTAGTAGATAAAATTAATTTGTAAATTTTGTCTCTTTTCAATTCTTTAAGATTGAAATTTTTTAGCTTTTTTATGGCATATTTTGCACTCCTTTTTTCGTTTCTTTTAGAACGAGATTTGTAAATAATATCATGAAACCAAATCGCAAAAAGAAGCTCATCAAAATCAGTAATTGCTTCTTTATTTTCTTTGGCTAAATTTAGCATAAATTCGATATGATTTAAATTATGATAATGCCTGTTTTTTTCTGAGTAACGTTTTTTAATCTTTCTTCCAACAGCATTCAGTAAAATAAAATCCTGACAATATTTTTGCCCTAATTTTAACCAATTTTTATTTAGGTTTTCGATATTCATGTTTATGAATTTCTATTCGTTATTGTGGCACTTGCTTGTGCTGTTGGATAGACAACCAAATCTTCGATATTTACGTGATAGGGTCTTGTAACAACAAAGTAAATGATCTCTGCAATGTCTTTTGCCTGCAAGGCTTTATAACCTGTATAAACCGATTTTGCTTTCTCTGTATCTCCTTTAAAACGAACTTCCGAAAATTCTGTTTCTACGGCTCCAGGATGAATTGCAGAAACTCGAATATTGTGTTTATTTAAATCGATTCTCATTCCTTTATTTAAAGCATTTACAGCGTGTTTCGAGGCACAATATACATTGCCATTGGGGTACACTTCTTTACCTGCAATAGAACCAATGTTTACAATAAATCCGTTATTTCTTTCTACCATTTGTGGTATTATGGCTTTGGAAACATACAACAATCCTTTTACGTTACTATTTATCATGGCATCCCAATCGTCTATATTTCCATCTTGTATGGTCGATAAACCATGGGCGTTTCCGGCATTATTTATTAAAATATCTATGTGTAGAAAATCTTTTGGAAGGCTTTTAATCGCACTTTCGACTTCGTTTCTTTTAGAAACATCGAATTGTAAAGTGGTTACATCTGTAAGTTTGCTTAATTTATGTTGAAGTTCTTGTAAACGTTCTGCTCTTCTTCCACAAAGAATTAAACGAATATTATTTTTTGCAAAAAATTTTGCGGTTGCTTTTCCAATTCCTGAAGTTGCGCCTGTAATAAATGCTGTTGGTTTCATATTGTTCGTATTCTATAAAAAAGAAAACTATTTTTATGGGTTACTTTTTAATAAGTAAGATTCTTATTTTTATTAGGGATAACAGTTCTTTGATAAAAGTAAATAAATCAATTTTTAGAAACGGTACTTTCTTATTTAAATTTTCATTAAAATATAAACAAAGAAAAAACCGCTCTCCTCAGAGCGGTTTCTCTTTCAATTGATTATCGAGAGATAATCAACCAAAAATCAACTAACCAAACTTTATTTTTAATTCTTTTTAATCTTTGTTTTTCTTTCTATTTTAGTACGTTTTCTGTTACTGTTTCTTACAAAAGATTTTGTTTTTTTAGTGGCATTTGTACTCTTTAAATACTGTACAAATCCTCTTCCTTCAAAATCGTACGTTGTTTTAGAATCTACGTTATACAATCGTATTTTTCCATCATTTATAACGCTTAACTCGAACTCTTCTGTATCTCCACCATCATAATTAAGTGTTAAAATTTTTAGGTCTTCGTAACCTGTAACATCAAATACTTCATATGCGCCTACGTAACTCCAATTTATATTCGCAATTTGCGTGCCAAAGTTGTCTTGTGAACTATAAAATGTGGTGTTATTTTTAGGGGTAAATTGTAAGAAATTTTCGTCATCAAAAGCATTTGGAACGCCTCCATTTGTGGCAACTTTTTCCCAAGCTTCGTATTCTTGTAAAAAATATTCGATGTTTTCGTAAAATACTTTATCGTAATCGAACGTATTTGTTTGGTAACCTATTAAAAAATAAGTTACATCTTGTCTGTAATTATACAATCTAATTTCGTTGGCAGAAATTACAGTTACTTCAAAATCGTTTCTTCCATCTAAATCGTGATTCGTTTCTAACAAACCATTAAAAGTATCGTAAGTGCCTACATCTATTCCCAAACCATTTCCTGTAACTCCAATGTCTGTAATGTTGTTATTTGCATATAATGTTCCATTTAAAAAAGATAGTGTAAAGGCTTTAGATACATAAGGTACCTCTCCATTACCAATGGTTCTATGATAATCTACATACCATAAATCGTAGCCAGAAACAACGTCTTCTAAAAAAAATCTATCGTCTCTAAAATCGTCTTCTGTGGTACATGCGCTTAATAATACTCCTGTGATTATAATTGTAAAAAGTAGTTTTAAAGATTTCATAAGCTTTTGTTTTTATGGTTATGCTTATGAATATTCAAATTGCGTGCCAAAAATAAAACCGCTAAAAAATTAACGGTTTATATATTGATAATCAAATAGATATTTATTTTTGTTTTGCTGATGGAAAAAAGGAAGACTGTGTTTGTAGAATACCTGTTATTTTATAATAATGTACTTTATCTCCTTTTTTATAAGATAAAACAGCTTCGGTTTCTTTTAAATCGAATTTTGATTTTTCGATATTGGGTGGTGTGTTTTTTAGCTCTTTTGTAGGGTCTGCGTCTAAAACAAAGTCTCTTTTTTCTCTTGTTGAAGTACTAAAATGACCGATTAAAATGGTTTTATTTCCGTTTTTAGAAACTTCTACTTTTGTTTCTTTTTGCTGAAAGAATACAGAATCGAATTCAACTTCTGATGCATTTGAAATGTGTATTTCTAATTTTGTTCCACTTACTCCTGGTTGGCCACCAGTCCAATGATTATAAACTGCTTTTTCTATTTTAAAAGAAGGATTTTTAACAAATTTACTGCTTCCGCATTGAGAGAAGCCTAATATAATTGCAAATATAGATACGATTTTCATGATTTTCATTTTACTGTGTTTTATATAATATCTTCAAATCTAATGCCAAGGTAAACTATTCTTTGTTTTTTATGAAAGAAATTAGAATTTTAAGCAAAGGAAACTCATATAATTATTTCTTTTTGTTGCCATAAATACACAGATAAATAATTTAAAAAATTCGTGAATTCGTGGAAATTTTAAGGATGGTAAAGCAACTCTAACAAAAAAATCCACCTAAAAAAGTGGATTTCTTACAAAAAATACGTTTGTAATTTATGCTTTCTTTTTAAATTTTATTTTGCCTAATTCAATATAAATGGCGGTTTTAGCAAGCATTGTAAAAACCAATGCACCCATTGCCCAAATACCTAATGTTACGCCAATTTCTATGGCTGTTGGTGTGTATTCTGCAATTTTTCCATAAGGCCCAGGAATAAATCCAGGAACGATTAAACCAAATCCTTTTTCGATCCAAATGGCAACAAATAAAAGAAAACAACAGAAATACAATACTTTCAAATTATTTCTAAGTTTATGAAATGTTAACATAATAGTGGCTAAAACATTCATAGTAATGGCGGTCCAAATCCAAGGCAATAGTGCTGTTTTTCCATCTAAACCAAAGAATAAATAATAGGCACTTTCACTATGGTGTGTAGGAGCATAAAATTCTTTAAACAACTCTGATACCAACATTATTAGGTTTATTTGAGCTGCAACAGTTACTACCATTGCAATTTTTTTGATGGTTTTATCTTCAATTTTAAATGCTGTAAAAGCTCTAATAACAGCTAATACTAAAATAATTAAAGCTGGCCCAGCTGCAAATGCAGATGCTAAAAAACGAGGTCCTAAAAGTGCGTTGTTCCAAAATGGTTTTGCTTGCAAACCTTGGTATAAAAATGCGGTTACCAAGTGAATAGCCACTGCCCAAAAAACGGATAAAATTGCGCCTGGTAAATACACGTTTTTCTTAGCTTCTTTGCCTTGATAATGTCTAAAAAGGATATAAAAAGGAATGGTAATATTTAAAAATAAATAACCATTTAAAACAATCACATCCCAAGTTAACATAGAATTTGGAAAATTAAAAACGCCTATGCCAGGAATCATATGCCATAAAACAGATGGGCCACCCATATCTGCCACCACAAATGCCAAACACATTATTAAAGCAGCTACTGCCAAACCTTCTCCTATTAAAACAGCTTGTTTAAAATCGATATCTTTTAAAACATAGGTTGGCATTACTAGCATTACTGCTGCTGCTGCAACCCCTACTAAAAAGGTAAAGTTAGAAATATACAACCCCCAACTTACCCTGTCTGTCATTCCTGTAGCGCTTAAACCTTCTTCTAGTTGAATGGAATAACAATACATTCCTATAAGCATAATAATGGTTAAGGAAGCCATCCAGATATGATACGTAATGGAGCCACTAGTAATTGTGCCTAAGCTATCTTTTACTAAGCTTCTAAATACTTTAAGTTGTTTCATACTATTTTAATTAATACGCTTATTAGTCCATATAATACCAAAACTTAGGTTCTGTACCTAAATCTTCTTTTAAACGGAATACTTTTTTATTTTCTAAAACCCATCTAATGGTACTCTTTGGATCTAATAAATTTCCAAAAATCCTTGCTCCTGTTGGGCAAGCTTCTACACAAGCCGGGTTTTTTCCTGCTCTAGAACGTTGTACACAAAATGTACATTTTTCCATAACCCCTTTTTTACGCATTCTGTTTCCTAAATAATGTTGGTTGTGGTTTACTTCTGCTTCTGGAACTTCTGGTTTGCTCCAATTAAAGCGTCTGCCATCATAAGGGCAAGCAGCCATACAATATCTACAACCTACACACCAATCGTAATCGATTACCACCAAACCATCTTCTTCTCTCCAGGTTGCTTGTACAGGGCAAACCTCTACACAGGGTGGATTGTCGCAATGAAAACATTGTGTTCCCATGTAAAAATGCCCTTCAGCAGGAACTTCGTGGTAATAATTATCATCGGCTTCATTAAAATTGAAACCTTTTCCGTCTTTCATTTCGTGAATTCGAATGTATTGCATTTCCGAATTTCTGTCTTGGTTGTTTTCTTCAACACAAGCATTTACACAATCCATATATCCTTGGCACTTAGAAATATTAAAAGCATAGCCAAACAACACATCTTTTTCTGCGTTTTTAGAAGACATGCTAATGTTTTTTCCTGTACGCAATTGATAAGATCGAACCAACCTATCTACAGTTTCGCTCTTCTCTTTGTCGTTCATTAATTTGTAGTTTCCTTTAAATTGCTCTTCCCAATCTATTTGTGCTTTTTCTTTGGTTTTACTACCTGTTATAGTGCTACAAGAAGTAGTTACAGCTCCTGCACCAATTAATAAACTTGCTGTTAATTGTTTAAATGCTGTTCTTCGATCCATTTTTACGTCGAAAACTTGGTCGAAACCATCTTTTTTTCGCTCTTCTCCAATAGATGCGCTTACTGCAGCTTCGAAAAACTCATCTGCACTTAATGCTTCTTTAGGTTCCTGTGAATTACACCCACCTTCTGTTTTTCCACAGCCGCAAGTAGTGCCCGAAGTTTGGTTCTTTTTACTGTTTAAATTTAAGGTAAACCATTTTTTATTATCACTCATGCCTAAGTTTTTATTTACGTTCTTTTTCTGTTTCTGTGTTAAAACGTGATGGCCACCTGCTTTCGAAATGTGGTTTGTGTGGGTTATGACAGTTTACACAAGTCATAGATGCTCTTGGTGGTGCCCAACCTCCAATTCGTTTTCCATGTGCGCCACCTTTCCAATCTTCGAATTGTTTGGTGTGGCATTGGTTGCATAATTGGTAGCTTTTATTAAAGTCTATTTTAGTTCCTGTAATACTTTTTAAACTGTTCATATCTTCGCTATTGTGGCACGTAGCACAGTTCATTGTATTTGAATTTGCGTGATTTAACTCGATATTCCAGTGTGCTTTTTTAATCACTTTCCCTTGTAATTCTTTTAAGGGTTTGGTATGGCATTCTGTACAAGCATATAATTTTATCTTTCCTTTTCGTTCTGGAATTAAAAAAGTATGTTCTCCTTCTGTAATTTCTATAAATTTTCCATTACCTAAAAATGCTTCAGACGAAATAGAAGTCCCATGGTAATTTTTACCTTCGGCTTTAATTCTATCTGTTACACTATGGTATTTTTCTTCTTTATGACCACAAGAGGATGCCAAAATCATCAAAAATAGAAATTCTAAAATTTGTATTTTTTTTCTAGTTTTCATCTTTCAACTTTTTTATAAAAATTCCTATATCTGTTGTTTCTTTATTATTTAAAACATGGCATTGTCTGCAGTTTACTCTTTCTGGATGCGAAACTCTAATTTCTTTGGGTGCACTTGGCCCAGCATGACAAGATAAACAGTTTTCGTGCATTTGTAATTGGTGTGGCATTATTGGCGGACTTGAAACCAGCGCATTGTTTACCCCCACTTTGGGCGCATTTATTTTTCTAAATTCGAAAGGTTTAAAAGTTCCGTTTGTTTTTTCAACCACGTGACATTGCCTACAATTTACCATTTCTGGGTGTGGAGTTACAGGTGCATATGCCTTAAATTTTTCTGTAAAACCACCATTTTCGTGACATTGCAAACAGGTGTTTTCTCCAACCACCATTTCTTCTTTTACTGGATGAGGAATGCTTGGTGGAGCTCCATGATACGCTCTGTTTTTATAATAGGTATTTAAGGTTCTTTGATGATTTTTATCTACAGGCATGTTTGTATAATCTAACACATATTCAGATCTTCTAAAAGCACCCGCTTCAGATGGAATTGCTTTTATAGTGCTATTGTCTTCGATAGGAATGTATGCTTCTTCTTGACCTGTTTGATAACTAAAATTCCAAACCACAATAAATGCAATCAATAGAATTATAAATAATGATATAATGCCTAATCTCTTTCTCATGGCTTAGACTTTTTCTACTTTAACCGCACATTTCTTATAATCTGGTTCTTTAGAAATAGGACAAAATGCGTCTAAAGTAACATCGTTAATTAACATATTTTCATCAAAAAATGGTACAAAAACCTGACCCTGTGTTGGTAAACCTCTTTCGTTGATAGAGGCTGGAAGTACACAAGAACCTCTTCTTGAGGTTATTTTTATTTTTTCGCCATTTCTAATACCTAGTGTTTTGGCATCTTTTGGATGAAATTCTACATACGCCTGTGGCATTGCTTTGTGCAAAACAGGAATTCTACGTGTCATAGAACCTGTATGCCAGTGTTCGATAACTCTGCCTGTATTTAGCCAAAATGGATATTCTTCGTTTGGTGCTTCTGCTGCTGGTTCATAAGGTCGTTGCCAAATGATTGCCTTTCCATCTGGTTTTCCGTAAAAATCGAATTCTGTACCTTCTTTACAAGCAGGATCGTATTTTGCATTGAAACGCCATTGTGTAGATTTGCCATTTACATAAGGCCAAATTGCACCAGATTCTTTCTTTAAAACTTCTAAAGGTGCCATTCCATGTTTTTTACCTGCATGAAACTGACGATATTCGTTAAATATTTCTTCTACGTGATTTTCTTTAGAGTATGGAAACAAATCTCCAAAACCCATACGTTTTGCAACTTCAATAAACATCCAAGCATCTGCTGTTGCATCTCCTGGAGCTTCTACCATTTTGTTCCAATGTTGTGTTCTTCTTTCGGAATTTCCATACAATCCAGATTTTTCGATATGCCAAGCTGCTGGTAAAATTACATCAGCAACATCGGATGTTGGTGTTGGAAAAACGTCTGAAACGACCACAAAACAAGATTTTTTTTCCATTCCTGGTCGAAATCTACTTGTTCGTGGTAAAGATACTAATGGGTTTACAGCTTGCGTCCAAATAAATTTAATATCGCCTCTATCTACAGCTCTAAACATTTCTGTTGCATGATAGGTTGGTTTCGATGGAATTCTTTCTACAGGCACTTTCCAAATTTTTGCTGCAAACTCTCTGTGTTTAGGGTTTGTTACTACACCTTTTGGTAATTTGTGGGTAAAAGTTCCTACTTCACGTGCAGTACCACATGCAGATGGTTGCCCTGTTAAAGAAAATGGACCATTTCCTGGTTGAGAAATTTTACCTGTTAATAAGTGGATGTTGTATATTAAATTATTCATCCATGTTCCTCTAGTATGTTGGTTGACGCCCATACACCAATAAGAAACGACCTTGTTGTTTGGGTTTCCGTAGATGTTTGCCAAATATTTGATATCTTTTACAGATACTCTAGCGTATTTTGCTACTTTTTCTGGGGTATAATCTTCTAAAAAAGCTTTGTACTCTTCGAAATTTATTTTTTCTGGTTTGTCGCTAAATTTAAACTTATCTTCTGTACCATAACCAATGTTTGTT
Organism: Polaribacter batillariae; assembly: GCF_017498485.1. Classification (NCBI taxonomy): domain Bacteria; kingdom Pseudomonadati; phylum Bacteroidota; class Flavobacteriia; order Flavobacteriales; family Flavobacteriaceae; genus Polaribacter; species Polaribacter batillariae. The sequence goes on from NZ_CP071795.1 coordinate 2,181,855, forward strand.
AGTCCTTTGCTAAAGTTACAATGGTTTTCTACAAACGATTTATTTACCCAACCATTATTTATTATTTCGTAACAAATCGCATTTGCCAATGCTAAATCTGTTTGTGGTTCAAATAAAATAGATTTATCTGAAGCCGTACTTGAACGTGTTGTTCTGGTTGCAAAGTCTATTATTTTTGCACCTCTATTATTTTTTTGTTCTAGCATTCTAGAAAACAGTACAGGGTGCATTTCTGCCATATTATTTCCCCAAGTGATAAAATAATCTGCATATTCTATATCTTCATAACAACCCATTGGTTCGTCTGCTCCAAAAGTTGTTAAAAAACCTGCAACTGCACTTGCCATACATAAACGCGCATTACAATCTAAATTATTGGTGCCAATGGCTCCTTTCATAAACTTAGAGGCTACATAACCTTCTGGAATGGTAGATTGTCCAGAGGTAAACATTGCCACAGCATCTTTACCATGTGTTGCAATGGTTTCTTTCATTTTATTTGCGACAATATCTAAAGCTTCGTTTATTGGTGTTTTTACATATTTACCGTTCTTTTTTACCAAAGCGTGTGTAAGCCTATCTTTAGATTGAATACACATGGTTTGGTGGTATCCTTTTACACAAAGTAACCCTTTGTTAACGGAAGAATTTGGGTCTCCTTTTACTGCTACTGCTTTTCCATTATCTACACCTACCAAAATACCACAGCCTACGCCACAAAAACGGCAAGGACCTTTTTTCCAGTCTAGATTTGCTTCGTTAGGAATGCCTTCTAATTGTTCACTTGCAAATATAATTCCAGGGAACATAGTTGCAGCTGCTGTCATTGCTGCTGTAGCTGCCATTTTTTTTATAAAACTTCGTCTGCTAGTTAGAGATGTTGCCATTTTTTACTTATTTTATAGGTGTATGAAAGCCAGAAACCAAAGCCAGTAGTTTAAGACTGTTAATCGCCTCTATTTTCTCTTTTAAAATTGTATCTTCTAATTCTGTTTCGGTTTCAGTTACAAGCACTAAAACTTCTTTATTTTCTGCAGGCAAAACTTCACAGCCTTTTAGCGTAGAAATTGCTTTTAATAAATCTTCTTTTTTGCCTTCTTGCGGATGTGCTAAATAACTTTTTATGGGCATTGCTTGAATTGATTTAAAGTATTAAAATAGTTTTGTGCTTTCGCAATATCGTGTTTTAAACAGATAAAAAATATGATAATTATCATAAGAACAAATACTTAGGTTTGTGCAAAAATCTAAGAATCTGTTTATAATTTTTAATGATTTATTTACTGAATAAGGTGGGTTTAATTGTTACCATTAACCATCCCCAATTGTTGGTATTTCCGTCGGAATTTCCTTTTAAAACCTCCATTCCTTCAGAAGCAAACATTTGAGAATACCCTGCGTTTATTTTTATGTCTTTAGAGAAATTATAACCGTAAACAACATCTAACTCTGTTCCTAAATTTTTTGAAACTGTATTGTTAATCGCTGCTGCTGCAGAAAATTGGTGTACAAATGCTGTTAGGCTCGATTTAGAATTTAGTTTAAAGTTTGCCTTTGCATAAAGGTCTAATAAACCAACATTGTTTGCGTGGTTACCCACGTAAAAATAATCCATTAACCCATTAAATTTGTGGTTTGTTCCGTAAAAAGGAGAAAAAGCTTTGTTTTCTCCATTGCTTGGTGCTCCGTTTTCGTTACCACTTTGCAATTCTACACCCAAACCAAATAACGTTTTGTCTGTAAATTTATATGTGGTTTCTAAGCCTAATAAATAAGCGCTTATCTCGTTATTTGCAACATCGTTACCAAATTGATAATACAAATTACTGGTGGCTGCAAATTTTCCTTCATTCAATTTTAAGTGTGTCCCTAAAGTTTGGCTGTATCTTGTTTCGTTATTGCTTGCGTTTGTAACATCTATAAACTGTGTTCCATTATTTAAGAATAAAAGACTTCCAGAAAAATTGTTCCAATCTTTATGTAACCAAGCATATTGCAATGCTTTGTAAGTATTAGGTGTTACTAAAGTTGTACCTGTTATATTTTCTTTGCTTTGGTTGAAAGCAAAACCTAGATCCATACTAAATGCATCTTTTCTGTATTTTAACAATGCCAAATCGTGACTTCTTGCTTGTTGTGCCCAACCTACGTTACCGAAAATTCTATGGTCGTCGTAAATTACTTCTTGACGTCCTAATTTTATAGACATATTCGGATTTAATAAAAACTCTCCAAATGCTTGGTGTACTGTTAAACCGCTATTGTCTGCTGTATTTAACTGTGGCACATCTCCCCAAACTCGCACATCTTGTAAACTAATAAAAAAGTTTAAGTCTTTTGTTAAGTAAGAAGTATTTAGTCTTGTTCTTTGCGAAACAAATGCAGCTGCATCTGTATTATCTGGAATTAAGGTTTTAAAACCATGTCTGTACTCGAAACGGGGTCTTATTTCTGCATCAATTTTAAGTTGTGCTTGTGCTGTAGAAATTGTTGCTATAAAAACAAAAATTAAAAGTTTGCTAATTTTAGTCATTTTGTATTGTTTAAAATTAATTTTATACAAAGTTCTTAATATCTCTTAGAGTAAAACATGACATTTATCAGCTTAAAATTTATGTTTGTTAAACTAAAGAATTTCTTGAAACCAACGATTCTCAAAACAGATTCACAGAGGTATTTTGCTGGTTTCATTTTTTACCTAAAAAGGTCTAAAAAATAAAGCCCACTTTTTCAGCTGGGCTTTATTTTACTACTATTCTAATACCTTAGCATAGATAAACACAACATCATTGCAGTTTGCCTCTAGTGGTTTACCAGATTCATCTTCAATTAATTCGATTTTTGCTGGTTTTCCTAGTGTATTTACACTGGTTTCCGCTATCTGTTTTCCATTTACGAAAGTTTTTGCTGTAACTTATTTGCTTTATAAGGTACCTCTTTAAAAGTAAATGGATGGTGTTTTTAAATTTGTTAATTTATCTTATGGTCTGTTTAAAAGTTGCTTTTTATTTTGTTATGGTATTTGTTATATATCCTTTGTACTTGCTTTAACGTTTTGTTTATTGGTTTAGACGGAAAGGTGTTTTTTTGTTTCGTCCAAGCTTCTTCAAAAGTATAATAATTAGGGGCTTTGGCATTTTTGTTATCGAGTTTTTCTTTCAAGAAATTAATAAACATTTCCCATCTTGGTTTGTAAAAATCAGATAACAAACCAGCCCATTCTCTGTGCGAATATTCGTGTAAATTTGAATCTTGAAAAGACCAAGTTGTTATTTGGGTACGAGCATTGTACTCGAATAAATCTTTTTCCAATGGATTTGTTCCTCTCTCTCGAGCATCTTTTATCCACTTTCCTAGCATAAAGTGTTCATTACTGTTTAATAGTGTATTTTGGTCATCTAACAATTGAAGAAATTCCTCAGCTATTTTTTCAAAGTTTTTTTTGTCTTTTTTATAAAATGCTGATACCATGTTTTTATGTAGAGTTTGCGAATGATTGGCAAGTACCTGACGTGTAATGTCTAACAAATCGTACTCAAAGCCTTCATTGTTTTTAAAATGTTGGGCTTGGTTTACAAAAATTGTCCAAGCTTGTAATAATTCTAATGGGTTATAATAGAGTTCCGAAGTTCCCCAAGAAGATACCTTTTCTATCTCTAATGCAGGGCGAGCGCATAAAATGGACTCTGAAGTACCTTGTTGAGATTTGGTTTTATTTAATTTTTTACCATAAACCGTTTTTCTTAATATTTGCCATGCTTTATAAAGGTTTTTATTTTCTTTTCCATAACGTCTTTCGATATAGGCCGATAGCCAATTGTTAAGGTTAATCTTTTGGTCGTGCCATTTTAGTTCAAAGAGCAGTTCGTACATGACATAATTATTCTCAATGCCTTCCATCATCGCACCAATACCTTTTAGTCCTTTTGAATATTCTTTATGATTTAAGGCACGAAACGGTTCTTCTGCAAGTACTTCCATTCTACCAAAAAGACCCGTATTTCCTCCAAAGTTTATAATGGCGTTCCAAATCCATGGCTTTTGTTTCCAGCCTTCTCTATCTTCCCATTGGGGGCGATTGTCGCAATCTAAATCTAGTATAAGTAAATCTGTTTCTTTAATATCTTTGATAAGTTTTTCGACAGGACTTCCTTGCCATCCCTGAAAAACCCAGGTAGATTCAGGAAAACTTTGTCGCATTCCATGTACTATATTTTTCCCTGCTTCGGTCAAATTTATTCCTTCTTTACTTCCTCCCTCGTGAAAAGGGTCTCCAGAAAAGTATTTGGCATCTCCAAATTCTTTTTTCAGTTCTTCGTAATAAATTTTTGCAATGGTATTAAAAAGCGGATCGGTTGGTGATAAAAATGCGGGTCTTTTAAAACCTCCTGCCCAGTGACCTTGGTCTCTAACATCTGCTTCGGGATACTTGTTTTTTAATGTGTTTGGCACCATCCCATAAAAGCCTGGTAATATGGGAGACATCTCTAACTCTTTCATACGAGATAGTATTTTCTTTTGTAGTGTTGCTTGTTGCTCGATATATTCGTCGGAAATGGGCCCTCCCCATCCTTCTAAATTACCCATAAGCCACCAGGCATTGAATGCAGGTCCAGGTATAAATTCATTAATTTCTTGCTCTGTAAAATCTAAACGCTCTAACGTTTTTTTCCAAACACTCTCAACTCCAACTATGGCCAAAGGCAAGTTAACCCCATTCATGGCCATCCAATCAATTTCTTTTTCCCAACGTTCCCAATCCCAAAATGCCATGGAATAGTTAAAGGTGCAGTAATTAAGATAATACGAATAGGTAAATGGGCTTTTTTTAGTGACCGGGTTTGCTACTATCGGTAATTTTTCAGGCAGGTTAATGCGTTGTGTTTCCCATGAGATGTGCGAGTTTGTAAAGTATCTTAAATACCAATTAAATCCTGATGCTAGGGCAATGTTGGAATTGCCTTTAATAAGGACTTTACCGTCTTTAAAATCAATTGTAAATTTGTCTTTATCTGTAATAGACACCGTTTTTTCAAAAATAAAGTTCTTTGCTTTTTCTTTACCTAAAATTCGAACCGTCAATTGGTCTAATGCGTTTACCCCCTCATTTTTTGTTGTACAGTTAAATATCAGTAAGGCAGTTAGCAATAGTATCGTATTTTTCATTAGTGGTTGTATTTAAATTAAAAGTTCTTTTTATTTTATTTTTCAACAATTAGTATTTTAAACTGTAACACCCGTACATCTTTTTCCCATGCGGTTTCATGGAACTCTTTAGCTTGTTGTAACCATGAATTTTTATAGCTTTCTAAATTTAGAAAGCTTAATTTCCATTGGTCTTTATTTTGAGATTTTTGACCATCGATACCTATGAAACCTTCTTTATGAAAATCATCTTCCACCATTTGCCAATCTTGGTTTATAAAAACTAGACATTCCACAAATTGAGATAACATTAAAGCAATTATTAAATATCATCCCTTGGTCTGCCAACCTATCAATATTGGGTGTTGGCACCAATGAATTTCCATAAGCTCCTGTTGCTCCAACACTATGATCATCTGACATGATAAAGATGATGTTTGGTCGTTGTGCTTTTTTTGAAAATAAACTAAGAGTAACTAAGAACATGAATGTTAGGATTAAACCTTGCTGAAATACTTTTTTTTTCATCTTATTTTTGTTTAAATAATTCATTTTAATAAAACTGTAGCATTTTATCTATACTCTTTTTGCTTTGTTTGGTAATGCTTAACAGCATACATATTTACTTCAATATCTAAACCTTGTAGCAAATAAGCATTTTAACCCTTATTTCTTTATCTTAGATAATAGATTACCAAAGAAAGCTAAAATTTAAAAAAATATTATTAATTTTAGTACTATAATACTATTTCAAAGATGCAGGAACTTGACAAGACTTCAACCAACGAACGTCGAATTATTGATTTTGAGGCTTTAGGATTTGAATGTATAAAAGTTTTGGGAACTTATAATTACAGGCAAATGAACAAAAGCCTGGAAATGCACACCCATAACAATATGATTGAAATATGTTTTTTGGAGAAAGGTACGCAATATTACCATATTCAGGGAGAGGACTATAGAATAAATGGCGGAGACCTTTTACTTACCTTTCCTGGGGAAAAACATGGCACAAAAAGTTTCCCCGAAGAACGCGGACGTTTATTTTGGTTAATTATTGAAGTTCCTAATAAAAACCAAAGACTTTTAAATTTAACAAGAAAAGATACGAAATTATTAGTAGAAAGTTTTATGAACTTAAAATCAAAAAGGAAATTTAAAGGCTCTGATAGGCTAAAGCATGACCTTAATACTATTTATCGAATTTGCAAACACCCAATAAATGGATTGGAAAAAATTAAAATAACAAATCTTTTACTACATTTTCTATTGAATGTTTTAGAATTTGGAAATAAACATTCCAATCAAATTATAAGTAAGCAAATATCCGATATATGTGCTTATATTAACAGTAACCTTAGAGAACCACTTCCTTTGGAGCAGTTGGCTCATTTAAGCAACTTATCTTTATCTCATTTTAAATACAAGTTTAAAAAGGAAATGGGCTACTCCCCTTCGGACTATATTTTAAGAAAAAAAATCGAAAAAGCTAAGGAACTTTTGCTAGATACGTTAAACAGCATACAAGATGTGGCTTATAATTTATCATTTAGTTCGTCTTCTTACTTTGCAACGGTTTTTAAAAGATATACAGGTGTAACTCCTACAAAACATATTGAAAATAGTTAAGACTGTATATTAAGCACGATCTAAAAATTGATTTCATTTTTTTATTTTTTATAATTAGGTAAAAAAGGTAATATATATTCTAAAAAACTTTAAACCTTAATTTTTACCAATAAAATCAACATAGTATTAAAACGGTAAGATAAAAAATATCTCATTTTCAATAAGTTGGAAATTAAAAAATATTTTATATATTTATCTCGAAAAATAAAAAGAATTGCTAAAATCTTCGAAAACATATTGATTTTTAAAATAAAAACAGTTCCTATTCTTTAGGATTTAGGTTCATCTTTTTTGATTGTTTACAATTCTAATTATAAAAAAGAAACAATAAATTTAAAAAACACCTCTATGAAAACAAAACTATTTTATGTGGTTGCTTTTTTGGTAACCTCATTTTCAGTAAACTCTCAAAACTTATTAAATACAAACACTTGGACGGTAGGTTTTGGTTCAGTTTCTGGTTTCAGTCAAAATGGAGCTACGTCCGAAAACAGTAGAGAATTAGGAAGAAATCATATAGGAGAAGAAGTGGTCTTATGGAAAGCCACTCCAGATGCTTCTAGTAATGCAGATGGTGGCTGGAATACAAGTTGGGTTTATGGAATAGATTCCAACACATCTTACCGATATAGTATTTGGATAAAAAAAACAAATTCTAATGATGGGCACACCTATCTTGGTTTTTACGCAAATGCTAGCGGTTCATTAAGACTGAATGGAACATATAATAGCAATCCTTATTTCTTTGCAGGAGATTTACCCAAATTGAATAGGTGGTATCTATTGGTAGGTTATGTACACAAAAGTAGTCATACAGGAACCACAAATACAGGAGGTATTTATGACGGTACAACAGGTGAAAAAGTAAGAACAATAACCGATTTTAAACTTAAAAGTACAGTTACTGCTTTAAGACATCGTTCTTATTTATATTATGATACTAATATTTTAGATAGACAATATTTTTATGACCCTAGAATAGATCCGATAAATGGTAATGAACCTACAATACATGAATTATTAAAAATAAATAACGATTCAAAAATTATACTTTCTTATGATGCTGCAGGAAATCAAACACAAAATTTCTATTGTGGAGACCCTTCTTACTGTGCACCTCCTACCGCTCGAAAACAACAAAAAACAATAATTCATGAAGAAGAGGTTATTGCTGAAGCTGAACCAACAGAAGAAATTGAACCTGTTTATGAGAGTCAACTTACTGTGTACCCAAACCCAACCGAAAATAAAGTGCTTATTCGAGTACAACAAGAATTATTAACACAAATTCATACAATTCGCATCTATAATACAAATTCTACCTTGTTAAAGAATTTATCTTTTAACAAAGCGAATAAAATCGAAGTTGATTTAACGAATAAACCTGCTGGGGTTTATTTTCTTCATCTACATTTAAAAAACGGAAAAAGCATTACAAAAAAAATTATTAAAAAATAAAAATTAGCACCATGAAAAGAAAATTACATATACTCATAGTATTATTATTTTTAGGATTTCAATTTTCTCATGCACAAAATCCTAATGTTGTAGGTGGTAAAAGTTCTGTTAAATGAGCTTTAAAAAGATTAGTGTAAAAACAAAGAAAACGCTTAATGAGGCTAAAAATTTAAGTAAATCTGCTAAATCAATTCCTATTGATGATTTAGATTGTTTAAGAGATTTTGAAACCGGAGAATGTGTTGATCCAAGAGATTCTGGAAATAGTACAGAAGCAGGTAGTACAGCAGGTAGTTTATCTGTTTCTTTAACAGGTGCAGCTAGTTATTCCATTCCAATAATGGTTCCACCAGGCATTAAAGATGTAGCACCTAATATTGGGGTAAGCTACACAAGTCAGGGAGCAAATGGTTTAGCAGGATGGGGTTGGAATGTCTCTGGATTGTCAACCATTAGTAGAATACCTGCAACAAAATATTATGACAATAAACATGATGGTATCGATTTTAAAGACGATCGTTTCTCTATAGATGGGCAACGCTTAATAATAAAATCGGGTACTTATGGTGCAAGTGGTTCCGTGTATCAAACAGAAAATTACTCGAATGTTAAAGTTGTGGCTTATGGAACTTCTCCTTATGGAAGTACTTATGGTCCATCTTATTTTATTGTGTATTATCCAAACGGAACTAGAGCTTGGTATGGTAACGCTGGAAATTCGAGAAGCAGATTAGAATGGGCAATTTTTAGATGGCAAGACCCACAAGGAAATTATGTAGATTACAATTATCAATCAGATAATGGATTATTGAGTATTAAAACCATTAAATATGGAGGAAGAATTGGAGGAACATCACCAACTAATCAAATTAACTTTACTTATATTTCAAGAAATAGGCCTGAAAATGTATATGTAGGAGAGTATAGCTTTAAAAGAACTAATTTATTAAGAAGCATTCAAACAACAGCAAGTGGTTCTCAATACAGAAAATACGAATTAACTCATAATACCACGTCTTTAGGATATCAACGTTTAACTTCTGTTAAAGAATACAATGCTCAAAATAAAGCATTAAGACCGATTACATTTAATTATGAAACAACTTCTTCATGGATACCAAACCGAAATGTAGTAAATACGTATCCTGGCTTTGACTATAAAACAAGTGGCTTAATTGCAGGGGATTATGATGGTGATGGAAGAACTGATATTATCTATTATAATAAAAATACAAGAGACAAATTACATATGAATACTAATTTATATGAAGAAACTGCTTTTGCTTTCCCAATTAATACAGAAAAGTTTAGTGATGTTTTTTCAAGCACTATTTTATCTTGGAACAATAAAATTTTAAGTCAGCAGGCTGTAACTACGGTAAGAGAAACATCTTCTTCCAGCTCTTCTTCAACTTCTACTGTTCGATTTAGGACTTTTGCACAAGCATCTTATGGCCCTGTACATCAGTATGATAAAGTTTGGAACACTTCAAAATATAGAACAGACAATTATTGTAGTAGTTCTAGTTATTATATGATTCCTAAAAAATACATTTCGGGAGATTTTAATGGAGATGGATTAACGGATGTAATTGCTATAGAAAAAAGTTATTCTAGAAGACAATGTTATCCTGTTGGTGGCGACGATGAAATCCGGTTTGATGGTTTTAGAAAAACAGAGGCGAAAAAAGAAAACGCTAAAAAATCTAATAAAAACATAACAAAAGAAAATTCTAATAATCAAGAGAATATACAAAATAGCATACAGCCAATAGATGATGTTTTTGACAATTGCGAATGCAATTCCTATACAACAAATCAATACAATGCAAAGGTTCATTTTATTGATTTAAAAAGAGATGTTACATCTAATTTTTCAAAAACAGCAGGATATTTTAGAAAAGGTATTGGTTCTAACGATTTAATACAAGTGGGAGATCATAACGGAGATGGGAAACAAGATATATATCATTTTAAAGAAGGAAAACTATATATCTATACGTTAAATGAAAGCAATAATCTAGTATTACTTCATGAAGAAACTGATTCAGGGATAAAATTATCCATTAATAATTATAATACTCCAATCCTTATGGGAGATTATAATGGAGATGGTAAAACAGATTTTATAGTAGCTACAGCTAATAAATCTAAAAATTGGAGGTTTTTTATATCCAAAGGAAAAAATTATTATAAACAAACAAAGAGTCTTCCTTATGGTTATTATCAAAATGAAAAAAAGAATATTGGAGGTTTCCCTACTCCTAATTATACTTATTATGAATACCGCTATACTGCACAAGATGTAAATGGAGATGGTAAGACAGATTTGATAATGCACAACGTTAATACAACTGTGAATTATCGTGAAGAAAAACTAAGTTCTGCTGAATATATTAGTATATACAAAAGTAATCAAATTAGTTCAACTGTTACACCAACATTTTCATATGAGACAGGATATACTGATACAAGCGGAGAAGTACATAAATATGGCTCGCCAATATTTTTAGAATCCAATGTCACTAATGGTAATTTAGAATATGGGTATATAAGCGTAAACAACATTTTTATGTATGAGTTTAAAAAAAACCATAGAAAAGACGTTACTTTAAAAAGCATTACCAATAATGGTGTAAAAACAACTATTGATTATGAACGTTTAGGGATACCAGAGAATCCTTATGGTTCTCAGGTTTATTCTTCCGATTACAACCAGAACTATCCTTTTGTAAACATTAATAGGGCAAATTCTTTTCAACTCGTTAAAAAATTAACCGAAGAAGGGGCAGGAATTAAGCGTTATCAAGACTTTTTGTATCATGGAGCCGTTTCTAATATTAATATTGGATTCCAAGGATTCTTAAAAACCAAACGAAGCAATTGGTATGGTAATGGAGTGGGTACTTTATGGACAATATCTAAGCATGATGTAACTAAAAAAGGAGTTGCTACAGAACAATGGGTTTCTACTTCTTCCTACGAAGGAAGTAGCTATATGTCCAAAACTACGAATACATTTAGCACAAACTTAACTAGTAATAAAGTATTTACTAATATCCCAACAAAAGTGGTGCAGCACAATGCATTAAGTGGCGTAACTACCACTAAAAATTATACTTATGATGGTTACAAAAATTTACTAACAGAAAATAGTACTTATAATGGAGGTAGTAAAAATATAACCTATACGTATAGCAATAATGCAAGTGCTAATACCCAATATTATCATATAGGTAGAATTACTAAGAAAGTAGAAACCAATACTATTGGAGGAAATACTTTTACATCTGAAGAAGCGTATAGTTACAATAATAATTTGCTCACACAGAAAAAAGTAAAAGGAAATGGAACTCCTTGGAATACAGAAAATATTACCTATGATGCTTTTGGTAATGTTACTAGAAAGACATTAACTCCAAGTGGTTTAGCTGCAAGAACAGAAAATTTTAAATACGATTCTAGTGGACGTTTTTTAATAGAATCTACAGATATTGAAGGATTAAAAACCAAGTTTACTTACGATGGTTTTGGAAACCCTATTACAACTATAAATCCTTACGGACAAAAAACAACTTTCACTTATGATGGTTGGAATCGTTTGATTTCTGAAAAAAACTACTTAGACAAAATAACAACATTTGCTTATACCTATTTAAATGGAGGTGGACTAAAAAAAACAACAAACTACCCTCAAGGTACAGACGAAATCGCAGAATATAATGCTTTAGGTTGGGTTTTAAAAAGCGGTGCTTTAGGAATTAACAATAAATGGACGTATAAAAGTATAGAATATGATGTTGCTGGAAGAAAAATTAGAGAAAGTGAACCCTATTTTACCTCACCTAGCCAATGGAATACTATGGCTTTTGATGTATATGGTAGAGAAATTACAAGAACTAGTTTTAATGGTTTGGTTGCAAATATTACTTACAACGGCTTAGTCACAACGGTAAATGATGGAACGAAAACCGTAAAAACTACCAAAGATGGCCGAGGCAATATTCTAAAAATGGAAGATTCTGGAGGCATTATCAATTACACATATTTTGGTAATGGAACAATGAAAACTGCTAATTACGGTAGTCACGTAGTTAGCACTGAAATAGATGGTTGGGGTAGAAAAACAAAATTAACAGACCCTTCTGCTGGTACTTACACATATAGATATAATAATTTAGGAGAAGTGTTAGAAGAAACTACTCCTAAAGGGAAAACTACGTATACATATGATGGTTTTGGAAAAATTACCACTAAAAAAGTGAGCGGAGAAGAAACAAATTTAAGTTTAAATTATACATATAATTCTACCACAAAATTATTAACCTCTATTCAAGGGAATAATGCTCGTACTAATGAGAATTACACCTATACCTATTTATATGATAGTTACAAAAGACCTTCAGCTACCAAAGAGCAAAATGGGCAAGCATCTTTTGAATATCAGGTAGCTAGGGATTCTTATGGCAGAGTGAATGCAGAAACTTACATTAGTAAAAACTTAGAAAATAATGTAAGTAGTACTATAAAAGTTAGAAATATATTTGATGCCAATTCTGGAATTTTAACTGAAATACAAGACTATAATGCAGGAACTTCACTGTGGAAACTCAAAGAAGTAAATCAAAAAGGTCAGGCAAAAGAAGTGCTTTTAGGCAATGGAATGGTTAAAAAAAGAACCTATGACCAATTCGGTTTTTTAACCAAAATAGTAGACCAAACTTCTGGGAACTCCCCAAAAACAGCCTTAAATTTAGAATATAGTTTTAACACACAAAGAGGAAACCTTAATAGTAGAAAAAACCACAATCTAGGCTGGAATGAATCTTTTACCTATGATAATTTAGACCGTTTAACCAATATTTCAGGTTCAGTAACCCGCTCTCAACAATACGATGCTCGTGGGCGTATTACTTCAAATTCAGAGATAGGAACTTATAACTATGGTAGTGCTTCTTCCTACCGATTACAAAATGTAAGTTTAAATACCAAAGGAGATTTACATTACCAAAACCAACCGTTACAAAACATAAAATACAATGCATATAAAAAACCAGTTTCTATAAAAGTAAAAGATAAGGCACAGGTAGATTTTGAATATGGTATTTTACAAAGTAGAAGTCATGCCTACTATGGAGGAAACGAAGATAATAAATTAGATCGCAGATATCAAAAGCATTATTCAGGAATTACTCCTGTAGAGATTGAAGTTGATAAACAAGGAAATACAAAAATAATTACCTATATTGGTGGCGATGCATATGCAGCTCCTGTAGTACATATCAAACAAACCAAAGCAGGTACAGCTAATGGGTTCCATTATCTACATAGAGATTACCTTGGTAGTATTCTTGCAATTTCTGATAACGGAGCCAATGTAATAGAACAACGCCAATTTGGTGCTTGGGGAGAGGTTGATAAATTTAAAAAAGGAAATAGTGAAATTGATTTTAAACATGATACAACTTTACTGAGCAGAGGTTATACAGGGCATGAACATTTTATAGGAGTAGCCTTAATACATATGAATGGACGTATGTATGATGCTAAATTAGGGCGTTTTTTATCCCCTGATAATTACATACAAGAACCATTCAATACTCAAAATTTTAATAGGTATGGATATGTCTTAAATAACCCTTTAAAATATACAGACCAAAGTGGAGAGTTGTTTATCGTAGCAGCATTAATAGGAGCCCTAATTAGTGTAACAACCAACGGAATTATAAATTTAATTGACGGAAGACCTTTCTTTCAAGGAGCAGGTTTAGCTGCTTTAACAGGCGCTATTGGTGGCGTTTTTGCTAAAGCAATAGGTACAGCCGTCCAAGGGCTCAAAGGCATTCTCAAAGTTGGTGTACAAGCGGTGGCTCACGGACATTTGGGAGGAATGATGTCGCTTGCCATGGGTGGCGATTATTTTAGTGGCTTTGCAGCTGGTGCTGTTGGTTCTGCCATAGGGCATTATGCTTTAAAAGGCTTAGAAAGTGCAGGTGCTTCTAATTTTTGGAAAGCAGCAGGTACCATTACAGCAGGTTCTTTATCTGGTGGTGTAGGGAGTGTTATTACTGGCGGTAAATTTTGGGATGGTTTTAGAAATGGAGCGATTTCTTCTTCTTTAAACCATGTGGCACATATGGTTAAAAACAGGTTAACTATAAAACAAATGTTAAAAAGAGCAGGGTATGCTGCATCAGGAAAAGCTACTGCGAGTTTGGATTATGTAAAAAAAATGATTGAAAAGATTCCTGAATTGAAAAAAATATATAAACAAGGAAAGACTCCAAAGATTTTTGTTGAATCAAATAACAGAAGTAACCCTTATTATCATCCTGGAGGTCATTTTGTAGTTTTAACTAAAAATGTTTTTGTAAATAATTTTAGACTTTTAAGTACTTCATTTCATGAGTTTAATCATGCTTTTCAGTATAAATTTGTTCATAAAGGAGGTGAATATAGTGGAAAGACAATAGCACAATGGGCTTATGAAAATATTGGAAGCCTTTCTGTAGGAGGTAAAGGGCATGCATATTTAGAAGCTAATTCATATCATTTTCAAATGCATTTAGGCGATTTAGATTCTAACACGATTGGGAATTTTAATAAATTTTTCAATATTTATAACAAATAAAAAATGAGAAAAATTCTTTTTTTGTTTTTAATAGTTTTAATAAACTGTAAAAACACAAACACTGACTATCTACAACTAAAACTAATTACCAAAGAAATTATAGTACACTGTAATGAAAGTAATTGCTCTGGTTCAGTTTACTTACTTAAAAAAAAGAAAGCTAAACTAAATAAAATTGTTTTTCAGATTGAAAATAGAAGTAGCAAGAATATTATTTTTAACCCTATTTCTGAAGATATAAACAAGGGAAATCCCTCTTATTCTTCTTTTCCAAAATTGTTTACTGGCATTAGCCTAAATAATATTATAATAAGAGATTCGGAAGGAAATATTGTTGTGAATGATGGAGGTATATTAGGTGGAGAATCGGAAATTGATATACAAATTGAAAAAAACACAATTCAATATTTTAAAAAATTGGGATATAACTTGGATGATAATGAGGCTTTATATAAAGGTCTTTCATTAAGTACATTACTTGTTATTCCAAGTAAAACAACATATTATTTCGAATCATATCTTAGTCTACCCTTGAATTTAACTTCAGAATCTATTAGCAGTATCGAAACCATTAAATTAGATGTAAATAATAGTTATACACTACAGTTGTTTTTTAAAGCTAATAAAAAAGCTGTAATAAATCGATTACCTAAAAACATAATAAAAACAATAAGAGAAGGAAATTTTGAAATTTTTGATGGTAATCTTTTTTCAAATAAAATCCCCATAGAAATATCTAATTATACAAAATAATATATTTTTATCAACTATTATGCTTTTTTCGTGTAGTTGTAAATAATAATATTGTAGAACCACAAGAAGAACCATTTACAGTAAAGTTGCTACAAACACAAACGTAAATATATACGAAGTAGCTACTTTTAAAATAAAATAATACTTTTAACAAACGTTCTTTAACATAAACAACGCCAATTTGGTGCTTAGAAAGTGCAGGTGCTAATAACTTCTGGAAATCAGCAGGAACTATTACAGCAGGTTCTTTATCTGGTGGTATTGGGAGTGTTATTTCTGGCGGGAAGTTTTGGGATGGTTTTAGAAATGGAGCGATTAGTTCTTCTTTAAACCATGTTGCACATATGATTCAAGAAAGTGCAAAAGCTAAAAAGATTGTAAAAAATGCTAAAAAACATGATAAATCAAAAAAATGGAGTTATGAAGTGGAAAAAGATAATTTTAAATCTAAAACAAATAAGTGTAACAAATTTGTTTATGATATCTTAACAGAATCAGGTGCTTCTCCAGGGTTACCAAATGGTAATCCTATTAAAAAATTTTTTGGTTATGGTTCACCTCCAACAGCTTCACAATGGGCTGATCCTAATTACGATATACCTGGTTGGGATGTAGTATCAAGCCCTAAAGCTGGAGATGTAGTTGCTGTCAGTGCTAATTTTTCGGATGCAACTGGTCATGTTGGTATAATGATTAGTGGAACTCAATCAATTGGAGCTAGTCATTATACAGTAAGGATTACTAATTTTGGAACAAGTTCTTATAATCTTTCTGGATATCCTGGAAATAATGGATATGTTTATAGAAGATATGTAGGTAATTAAAAATGAAAAAAATGAAAAAAATTATAACGCTAATTATATTAATTACTTTAATAGTCATACTTATCAAAATGAAAAATATTTATAAAGTAAATAAAGAATACGCAATATTCAATGAATTTGGTAAAGAGATACCTTCAAAAATCATAAAAAAGAAAAATGATAATTATGTTGTTATTTTTTTAATTGATAAATTACTACCTTATAGTGCATTAGTAATATCTCCGAAAAATAAGTTGATAGGAATTCCAAATGGAGGAAATGAAAGATATTTTAACTTGACTAAAAATTATATTTATGATAAATGGACTAATGATAATTCATTTACAATTATATATATAGACGGGAAAGAACCATTTAAATTTAATCAATATAATGAATATCCAAATAAAGAACCTATTGTTAAGAATATTAATTTTTTAGATACAAAAGTGAGTTTTGATTCTTTTGGTAAGCTAAAAGAGTATGGAAAAAAAGTGGTGTTAAAAAAGATTGAATAAACTGTATATTAATAAAATTAATTAATGAAAAACAAAATAATAATATTTCTATCAACTATTATGTTTTTTTCGTGTAGTTCAGATGATGACCCAATAACAGAGCCACAAGAGGAACCATTTACAGTAGAATTGATTGCTACAAACACAAATGCAAATATAGACGAAGTAACTATCTTTGAAGTAAAGACAAATAGACCTTTTATTAGTATTACTCATTCTACAGATAACTTTACTACCTCTAGAACAGTAAGTAAAAGTCAAGGAGATTCATTTGGTACAAGCTTAACTTTATATGTAGACACCGCAAACCTCGGAAATATTACATATAGCATTCGAGTAGTTGATGCTAATAATAATCAGATAACCGCAACCAGTACTTTAAGTTTTACTGTAGAGAAAGGTAATGCACTCCACATTAAAGAAGTATTGGTTAACAATTTCTATGATAAAGACAATACTTGGGATACCGAGTTTTCAAATATAGATGTTAATAGATTAGCAGATGTATTTTTTTCATTGTCTAAACCTCATGTAGATTTGTTTACAGGACAAAGATATAAAGCTCTTTGGTATAAATCTGCTGTTAAAGAAAATCAAGGAGATTTGACATGGAATTTTTCACAAGAGAATTTATATATTGACCCAAATGCACTTATTCATTTTGGATTAGCAGACGATGACGGAGGTGGAGTCGGTCAAGATTTATTATTAGGTCCTCCTTTTGAGAAAGAAATTAACTTAGCTCAATATAGTTCATCCCAACCTAATAATATTACTTTAGAAGACACCTCTATTAATTTAGATGTTGATTTTGCTGTTGAGTGGTAAAAAGTAAAAACAAATGATTAAATTCCCGCTAACTTGCGGGAATTTTTGTTAAAAGTATATGAAGAAAATAGTAGTGCTCTTTTTAATTTTAAGCAGTTCTCTTTTTGCACAAAAAGAAACTAACATCTGGTACTTTGGTATTGGCGCTGGTATAGATTTTAATTCTGGTACGGCAACTGCAATTACTTCTACTAAAATAACTGCAGATGTAGGTGGTTCTGCCACCATTTGTTCATCAACAGGTGAGTTATTGTTTTACACAAATGGTCAGTTTATTTTTAACAAAAATCATGAAGTAATGCATAATGGTGAAAATATAGGAGGGAATGTTGGTAGTACACAATCAGCTGTCATTGTATGGAAAGTCCAGTTAAATTGAGCCACTCATTCCGGATGAAATTGAGCAGAGTAAATCAAGTGTTAAAATCGATTCAATTTGTATGTTAAAATTAGTGTTTTTTTCTTAATTTTTTCCTCATAGATTCACCTTTTAAATTAATTCTATGTGCCGAGTGAACAATTCTATCTAAAATAGCATCTTGTAATATGTAATACTCCCCCAAAAAAGGGCCATTAGTTAAATTAAAAAAATAGTATTAATTTTAAACAATGGACATGAAACCAACCCGAAGAAAATTTACGACAAGCTTCAAGGTAAAAACCCAACACTTGACGATCTTTTTGATTTTTATAAATTTGATAAATTAAAATTAAATGGCTGGAAATCAACTTCTATGGGACAAGCATATATAAAATCATTTAAATATAAATCAAGTATTTTTGAGGGTGTAGTACCTATTGAGCAATATAGACCATCTGTAATAAAAGATGTAGGTATATGGGGTAATAATGAAATACGAATGTTTGATGGGACAGTTTGGGGTAAATGGTTAAGCAGATTAAAATTTACCTCTTATAATAAATCATCTTTTAATGATATTTTAAATTTTATAAATTCAAAACCTGTTAAATTTTAATAAATGAGAAAGCTCTTTTATTTCTTTACACTAACTTTATTAGCATATTGTTGTGTTACTAAGGTTGTAAACAAAAAAACAAATCAAAATTTAATTCAATCAAATATCCATTTTTCTAAAAATCAACATTCAGTATTAACAGAAATACTAAATAATTTTAATACAATTTTAGAAAAAAAATATGATAATAGGATGTATTTATACCTATTAAAACTTAAAGGAAATTATGATACAGATACCCTAAAAGAAGAGATTGAAAGGGATTGGTCTTGTTGTGAATTTGTTAAGAAACTAAGGGAAAGTAAGTTGTTGCGGGAAATGTATAAAAAAGAAAATCAAAAATTTGTTCCAATTTTAAAAGTAAAAAAATGGGTCGATTCTATAAGAAACTCTAAATTAGAATTCAATGAACCATCATTCTCTAATATTGAAGAAAAAGATTTAAAAGATATTAATTTGTTTACTAATTTTAATATTCAAGAAAATAATAAGCTAAGAATTTTCAATAACTATTTGGGTAAATTCTATTACATTCTTTATAAATCCCTATCTTATCGCGATAAAAATATAAAAAAAATAATAATTGAAATAGTGAAATTAGATGGTGTTTCTCCTTTATTTTATGTAAACTATGCAATATCTACTTTCGATGAAAAAGAATTAAATAATTCAACTCTTAAATTAATTATTTTTAATGAAATTATTTTACCCAATCTATTAAACCCAGATATATGTTGTTAGGTAAATTAACGTGAATAATGGATAAGAAAATACAATGGTCCTTTTTAGAAATATGTTAAGGATGTTATTAATAATAACACTATTCTCTTGTAGCTCTAATGAAGATACAATTAGTGAACCACAAGAAGAACCGTTTACAGTAGAATTAGTTGCTACAAGCACAAACGTAAATATAGACGAAGTAGCTACTTTTAAAATAGAATAATATTTTTAACAAACGTTCTTTAACATAAACAACGCCAATTTGGTGCTTAGAAAGTGCTGTGCTTCTAATTTTTGGAAAGCAGCAGGTACAATTACAGCAGGTTCTTTATCTGGTGGTGTAGGGAGTGTTATTTCTGGTGGTAAATTCTGGGATGGTTTTAGAAATGGAGCGATTTCTTCTTCTTTAAACCATGTTGTGCATATAATTCAGAAAAAAATAGAAAAAGTAAATTTACAAAAATCTAAAAATAAGATCAAAGAGATACTCAAAACATTCAAAGAAGCAAATCGAAATAAAAAACTTTCTAATTTATTTGACATTATTGAACCTAATGATTATGCCGATGGTATTTATAATGAGTTTTCTGAAGAGTTAACCCTTAATGAACATAAATATAAATTAAGAGTAAAAGGTTATAATGTTAATGATTTTAGTAAAAACAAAAGTTATTATAAAATTTTCAAAGCAGGTTTCGGTTATTTAGATAGGTTTTCCAGTTTTAAACCATCACCTCAATATAATTCAGGATATTATCGAGGGTTTTACTTAACTGGAAATGAAAGAAACTATTTAATTACTATAGGAGCAAAAACAACAGCAGGTTATAATTATTTAAAAAAGATTTATAATGGATTATAAAACAAAAACACTCGTTTTCTTAACAATTGTTTTATTATTAAATAGTTGCAGTTGCAGAAAAGCGTATAGGTTTACAGGGGAAAGATGGACATTTATAAAAAATGATAAACAAAATATCGATTATTCAGAAATAGAGTTTAGTGATAAAATAATAAATATCTATTCAGAGAATTCTGGAAAAATGGGACCTTTTAAATATCAAATTTCAGATAATAAATTAATATTTAACAACCAAGAATTCAATATTAATTCAGTGAATAATCAATATTTAATTCTAGAAAATAATTCTGCTAAATATTATATGTATAAAATACCATTTAAGGAAGATGATATTCAAAAAAATCAATTAAACCCTTTTTATATTAGAAGATGTTATTTTTTAACACACTTAAATTTTATTAAAGTGAAAGATGCAATTGAGTATATTGGTAAATTGCGAGAAGTTCCTAAAGACTCTATCTTAGAGGAGGAAATTATGCTAAATAATTAAAAAGTGATATTTCTGCTAAAAGTGTTAATTGAAGAAAAGGAGGTATTTATAAAGGTATTACCTCTTTACTAGGAGAACAATATAAAAGAGATGTAACTTAGGAGAATAATGTAGCTAACTATGAAAATACAAGCGCAAGAACTATGGGACATGAATTTACTCATGTAGGTCAAATATCAGTATTAGGAAGTTTGGCTACAAGCTATTCTGATTATAAAAGTTTGCTCTATATGATGGAATTTCAAGGTTATTCATATGGAAGTTATTTAGGAAGTACAAATTATGGAGGATTTAATGCTTTTAGTCCTTATAACTTTAACGATTTATCTCTTAAACTTTTCTCTAAATTAAACTGGTATAATTACAAATTTACAACTACCGCAAGGTTTATAAACCCTTTTTAATGATGAAAAAAAATGTTTTTATTATACTATTGCTTTTTGTTTTTTTTAAAGGTATCTCTCAACAAGTTTCGGTTAGTATGGAAGTTATAGAAATCAAAGAGAAAAACAATTTTGCTTTTTATAGCAAAGACTCAATTAATGTTCCTTATTTACTTATAAAATATACAAACAACTTAGATTCTGATATATATATTAGAAAAATAGTTGATCCTATGAAAAACTATATGCCTATAGCAATAAGTCACTGGTATAAACCTACAGGAGATTTGCCTAGTTTACAAATAAAGGATACGATAAGTACTTACAAAGTATTCTTGGAATTTGAACATCCTTACGCTTATAATTGGGAAATTAAAGATGAAGAAATTTATATGAGAGAAAAGAAAGAAATAGAAGAAACAGGAACTTCTGAATATTTTCATCATCCTGCTAATGATTATTTTCAAGCAATTAACTCAGCTATCTATATTCAAGATTTACTGAATAAAAACAATTTAAATTTAAAACTTAAGTATTTTAATTTTTTAAATAAAAAAAATATTAAATATGATGAAGCAGTTGAACTCTTGATTAAAAAAAGGAAAATAGTTCTAAATAAAAATTTAGAAAAAATAAAAAAAATAGAAGAAATAGATTGTTTTAAAAAGTATTTTGTTTTTTTAAAAAAAGACCAAGAATATGTACAGAGGGTAAATTTAATAGCTCTGAAGTTTTTAGGGAAAAATTTTAGTTTTGAGTTCCCTCAAGAGAATAGTAAAAATTTTTTAGAATTATATGGTGAAAAATTGGTTAAAAGAAAACTGTTTTTTCCTGATTCATTAAATGGATTCAATTATTATAAGAAAGAAAAATTATTAAAAGCTTTAAAAAAAATAAATCTTTAACATAGTGAGAAACATATTCATATTTATGATGGTTGCTTTATACTCTGCTTGTAGTTCAGAAGATAACTCAATTACTGAACCACAAGAAGAACCGTTTACAGTAGAATTAGTTGCTACAAGCACAAACGTAAATATAGACGAAGTAGCTACTTTTAAAATAGAATAATATTTTTAACAAACGTTCTTTAACGTAAACAACGCCAATTTGGTGCTTAGAAAGTGCTGGTGCTTCTAATTTTTGGAAAGCAGCAGGTACCATTACAGCAGGTTCTTTATCTGGTGGTGTAGGGAGTGTTATTTCTGGTGGTAAATTCTGGGATGGTTTTAGAAATGGAGCAATTTCTACTACTTTAAATCATGTGGTGCATATGTTACAACAAAAGATACATCATTATTTTGAAAAAAAGAAAGATGCTTATAATTATGCTCAAGAGGAATCTATTTTACTTGATATGGGAGATGGGTATGTTTTGGAAAGAGAAGTTTCTGGATTTGCTTTAGAAAATGGTGATTATATTGTATTAGACCCTTCAGATAATACCAGAACAGAATCTAAAAACCCTATAACAATTAAAAATGGCGAAAGTTATGTGAAATTTGAAGGAGAGTTTTATAAGATAAAATCACAATTTCATACTCATCCTTCTGGCATGAAATATGCACCTGGTAGAATTGGAGTAAGTAAAGCTGATTTGAGTTTAATGTTTAATAGATTTAAAGGAGCATCTATGTCGATCTATACAGAGGTAATGAATGGATTGTAAGTGCTGGTAATCAGTTTAATAAATATGGGTTTAATTATTCATTAAAAAATAATGGAGCATGGTAAAAAAAGTAGTACTATTATTCTTATTTCTTCTATTTTATAATAGTAGTATAGCACAAGAGCAAAAAGATTTATGGTGGTTGCAAACTTCTGAAAATAAAAAATATGAGAAGATTTATAAATACGCCTTTTGTGATGTTTCCGATGGTGTATTAAAAGAGCAAATTATCGAATTTATCAAAAAATATCTAATTAATACAAATAAGAAAAAAGAGGAAGTTGCAATTGAATTGTCATCAATTTTTACAGAAAAAAATGATGAAAAAAAATATAGAATCACATATATATCTAATTATTATAATTTCATACCTTATTTTAAGATTAATCAAATAGCTAAAGTAAGTGGAAAAATAATTTTTATTCAAGACAAAAATTTAAATGATTTTAGAATTAAAAAAGAAGTATTATTTGGTTTACTTAGAAAAAGGCATCCTAAAATTACAAGAAGAAATAATATCTCTTATTCAAAAGACAGTACTTTTACAGAAAATTGGACTACAGAACACGAAATACCTAATTACATTTTAACAATTAAAAACAATAAACTAATAAAAAAGGAAATAGTTTATGAATAATATTGTAATAAAGTATAAAATATTGATATTATGTTTAATTTTTTTCTCTTGCAGCTCTAATGAAGACCCAATTACAGAACCAAAAGAAGAACTGTTTACAGTAGAATTAGTTGCTACAAACACAAGTATAAATATAGACGAAGTAGTTACTTTTAAAATAAAATAATATTTTTAATAAACGTTCTTTAACATAAACAACGCCAATTTGGTGCTTAGAAAGTGCAGGAGCTTCTAATTTTTGGAAAGCAGCTGGTATAATAACTGCAGGTTCTTTATCTGGTGGGGTTGGAAGTGTTATTTCTGGAGGTAAATTTTGGGATGGATTTAGAAATGGAGCTATTAGTTCTTCTTTAAATCATGTGGCACATATGGTTAAAAGTGCTGTGCAAAAAGCAAAAAAATTAGTTGTAGGAATATATGGTGCAGGAGGCGAAGGGAGTGGTGATGGTAGTACTTTAAAAAAATATGTTGAAGATAAAGGAGGTAAGATGTTTGAATTTTACGAAGAAGGTAAGGCTTTAGATCATATAAAAAATAATCACAGTGGTAAAAGTATAGAAATTTATGGTTACAGTCGAGGAGGAAATGCAGCTATTAGTATTGTCAATAGCTTAGGTAACGCTGGAATTTATGTCAGTAGATTGGTTACTTTTGATCCACATCATTTTTGGAGTAGTACTTTTAAGTTAAAACATAGGGTTGGCAAAGTTCTTAATTTTTATCAAAGAAACCCGAGAACTGGTGGAATATTAGGTTGGTGGGGTAAGAATCCATATTGGGGTAGCCCAATTAAAGGAGGAGGAGCTTATAATGTAAATTATACTGGATTAAAAAATGTAACGCATTTAAACATCATTAGGTTCAGTTTAAATGATCCACTTTATAATTCTTATAATAGTTTTTAATTATGAAATATAAAAATATAGTAATAGTATTTATTTTACTAAGCATTTGTTTTATGTCATGTTTATCTAAAAAAGGAATAATAGAGGTGAAAATTCAAGCTATAGAAACTGCAAAAAATCAACCTAGGAAAAACTTAAGAGTTGAGGTTTTAAAGGTAAAAAATCCTCTATTTTCAATGAGAAGTTTTATTTTGATTCATACACTTAGAACTGATGATAAAGGCATTATTAGCTTTAAAACCAATGAAAAAGGAAATTATAGCATTCGTTTTTACAGAGATACAAGACCTGTTCCTTTTTATTGGATTGATACTTTAAAGGTTAAAGACCTAAAAGAAAATAAATTTTTTAAGTTAAGTTGGTAAAAAGTATTCTTTGAGTTATATACTAGAGGAGCAGTTTTGAATTAGGTAATTTATAATGACTTCTGATGACAAATAAAAATTTAAGAATGAAGAATTTAGCAGTTATAATATTTCTATTATTAATTTCTTGTAGTTCAGATGATACTCCAATTACAGAACCACAAGAAGAACAATTTGCAGTAGAGTTGGTTGCTACAAGCACAAACGTAAATATAGACGAAGTAGCTACTTTTAAAATAGAATAATATTTTTAACAAACGTTCTTTAACATAAACAACACTAATTTGGTGCTTGGGGAGAGGTTGATAAATTTAAAAAAGGGACACTTTCCCACAAAGTGTGTAAGTTAAAAATTACAGGATTAAATTTTTCATAGTTTAATCCTGTTTTCAAATATAGCCAAAAATTGGTTAAGAATGATACCCCAATTTCTAATAGGCAATGTCCATTTTTTTGTTGATTCTCTCAAAGCTAAAAATACGGATTTAATTACAGCATCATCTGTTGGATATGAGAGTTTGTTTTTAGTGTATTTTCTAATTTTCCCATTTAAGTTTTCAATTAAATTTGTGGTATAAATAATGGTTCTGATTTCTAATGGGAAATCGAAGAAAACAGTGAGTTCATCCCAATTGTTTTCCCATGATTTAATGGCATAAGAATATTTGGATTCCCATTTTTCTTTAAAGTCTTCTAAGGCTGCTTTTGCTGCTTCTTTTGTAGGAGCTGTATAGATTTGCTTCATATCTCTTGTAAAGGCTTTTTTATCTTTCCAGACTACATATTTACAAGAGTTTCTGATTTGATGAACCACACATATTTGTGTTACTGAATTGGAAAAAATAGTTTTAATGGTGTCTGTAAATCCGTTTAAATTATCAGTTGCTGTAATTAAAATGTCTTGTGTTCCTCTGGCTTTTATGTCGGTTAAAACGCTCATCCAAAAAGAGGAAGATTCGTTTTTTCCTAACCAAAGTCCTAAAACTTCTTTTTTACCATCTACTCTAAGACCAACAGCAATGTAAATTGTTTTATTGATGACTTTGGAGTTTTCACGAACCTTAAAAACGATGCCATCCATCCATACAATCAGATAAGTAGCTTCTAAAGGTCTATTTTTCCAAGCAATAATGTCAGCTGTAATTTTATCTGTGATTCTAGAAATGGCTGAACTAGAGATGTTAAAATTATACAATTCCCGTATTTGTTCTTCAATATCTGTAGTACTCATTCCTTTGGCATACAAAGAAATAATCAGGTTTTCAACTCCATCTGCAGTGCTTTCTCGCTTTTTAATAAGCATTGGATTGAAAGTAGCATCGCGATCTCTTGGAACTTTTATTTTAGTTTCTCCTAAATGCGTCTTTATTGTTTTGGTTCCATAGCCATTTCGTGAATTAGGATTGTTGCTTTTTTGATGCTTATCGTAATCTAAATGTGCATCTAATTCGCCCTCTAAAATCTTTTCTACACCACGTTTGTGCAGTTGTTCTATAAAACTGGTTAGTTCTGAACCTGTTTTAAATTGTTTTAAAAATTCTTCGTTTAATAAATCTTCTGGTTTCATAATAAAAGTGTGTTTATAAATTTAGTGATTATTTAATCGTAAAGTTATTTCCGAAATTTTTCCTCATGGAGCAATTTAAATATTGCTCTAGAAAAATTTCAGAATAACTTTACTTACACACTTTTTGGTTTAGTACCATTCGACTTTCAATATAAAAATATCTCCAGGCACTTTAATCCTATTTCTCGATTTTGTTGGGTTGCCCTCTTCATCGATTTCTTCTTTTCTTATTTCATTACCACTTTCATCTAAAACCTTATTCTTCTTCTTATACCTATGTGTATCAATTAAGTAAACCTTATCAAGTTGGGTTATATCATCACTTTTTAAGTCATAATCTGCAACATATCCAGTATATAATTCTTTTCTATCATTTTGTTCACTTACTGAAACTAAAATATCTGCATATGTCATCAAAGTATTTTGGTCTACTCCTTTATTTCCTTTAAATGATATTTTGTGAGCCTCTTCAAATTTTTTCATATTCAGTACCTCTCCACTAAAAATATAATACCACTGATTTTTAAACCTGAAGAGCTTAAACTTTTTATCCCATTTTTGTAATCTTATAAACCTGCTGCAAACAAAACCTATAAAAGAAGAAAAAATAAAGGTTGCAAGTGAATATATAAAGAATCTAATAATATCGTTATCAATAAAGGTTTTTGTAGCTTCTTGTGTACCATTAGAACCATCAGAAGTTACATCTCTAAATATTACAAAAACATCTAAAAAACTAGATTCAAAGCCAAGAGAAAAGTGATAGATAATTAAACATAAAATTTGAACTATAATCCCTGGTACTATACTAAAAAAAATTGAATGTAGAACAGGGTCTTTGGTATTGAATTGTTTAGAAAACTCACCATAAAAATAAAATCTTCTAAATAAAATACCCGGAATTACAATGGATATAAAAAAGGCTATGAAACCTATAGTCAGATTCATAGCCTTTTATTATAAAATTGATTCTAATTTTGTTTTATTCCAATCTCCTGTATTGTGATAATCATCTACAGCTTCACGAAGTTGACTAGCCGTGTCAGGATTTTGTATAGCTTTTAAACCATCGTCAGAAATAACTTTTGTTTCAGTGTCAGAAGTTATATTCTTTAGTTTGTGATAAACGAAACCAAGGATATATAAAATACCAATGATTGCTAAAATACTTTCGAATGTATTTTTATTGTTTTCCATATCTTCTGCTAAATTATTTATTTTATTAGTATTAAAAAAATCTTTTGTATCATTTTATATAAAAATTAGCAAAAAGTATACCAGCCCCAAAAAAAACACTCAATCAAATGAGTGTTTTTGTATTCAATTTTCACCTGTCCAGATTTCTCTAGCTTTATTAAAACCACACCAACGATGGTTTTTATCAAACCCTCTTAAGGCAAGTTCATGACGTATAATTCGTTCAAGTGGTATTTTAGTTTCTAAAATGAAACGTAAAATTTCACCATCCATAACAGAAACCATTCCGATAATGCTTTCCCAATGAGGAAGTAGTTCTTCATCTTGTCGAATTAGATCAAGTTTTCTATAAGAAAGTTCAGCATAATCTTTTGGTAAAATATCAAGAAAGGAACTTTCCATTTCTTCTAAAGTAGCCTGTTCACAAACCGCAAAGTTTCTTTTAGGTCCTGGTATTACTCCAAAAGTAATTCCCGCAATTCGATACTTAAAGTTTAGCCACATTGCGTGGTCTATTGCTTTCTCTTCTGTATCGAATATGTCCAAATAAGTATCATCTTTCATAGTTATTTCTTTTTTGCTTCAGGTTCTTCTTTTGGAATTACTCGTCCATTTAAAGATATAATATCAGTACGTGATGACTTAGGGTCTGTTCCTTTTTTACGCAATAAACGTTGCGTATTAAATAAAGAGCGACATTTAATGTTGAACTCAGTATAATTAAAGGCATCTTCCTTCTTTTTAAAGGTTTTTACATACGCATCATACAACTCAACATTAGTAAGCTGATTGTCTTTAGCTTTCATAACAATATCCATTACTAAAGAAGCGACAGGATTCAAACCCCTCTCCGACTCCGAAAAATCGAAGCCAAGTTCTTCAATACGTTTGCGTTGTTCATCATCTGCATATTTTAAGAGTACTGTAACATCACGTCTATAATCTTTCAGACGATCTACCACATTTCTCTTGTTTTCTTTCGCAGTTTCAATTTGTGCTTCTGTTTGCTTCAGAAGACTTTGGTCGGTTTTGATGTTTTCAATTAAAACATCTACAATTGTTGCATTCATAATATTCAATTTTAAAATTAATATTTAGCTTAAGTTAATAGCCAAAGGCTATGTACCACGAGTTCATCTCGAGTAAATTTTTCTTCAATAATAATGTTGTCTATTTCAGCTTCAGCTTCTTCTTTGGTATCGAAAAAATAAGAAGGCTTTGTAGTAAGAGCATAGACATCTTCAGCCAATACATCACTTGCAAAAATGGCAAATACTCTTTTGGTAGTTCCTGTCTTTACAAGTAAACTTCTATAGTTTGAAGTGTCATATTCATCCCAATTCTCAACAGGTTTTGATGCCAGATAGTGAATTTGATTTTGCGTTCTTTCAAAGAACGCATCCACATTTTCTTGAGAATTACTAGGTGTTTGAGTCATTTGTTTTTCAAGACCATGAACTGTCCAAAGCAATACATTTAACTCGCTATTTATTAACTCGATTAGTTTAGAACGCTCCATAAATCCAAGCGCATTTTTGCTCCAAACATCACGATACAACCAATGAATCATTTCACGCAATTCAGAATCGGTGTAATAATTCATTAGTTCTGTATCTATTTTTACTTCCTTTATAGATTCTAAAAAAGGTTCTAACCTGTTTAAGAAAAATAAGATTTGTTTGTAGTTTCTAAGTTTCATTCGTCTTCGCTTTTAGGTTCACAATGATTTTCTATGGTCGCTAATAAGTGATTATAATCACCACTTTTAGCATCTTCCATCACTAGTTCAATTTCTTCTGGTGTCCAGCCTTCTTTTTTAGCTTGTCTTCGAAAGACCCCCATAATTACAAAGGCATTTCCATCCACTCCAATCAAATTAAGATTGACTGTTTTTTCAATTACTTTTTTCATTTTTTAGGATTAAGAGATTAGTATTTACAATATTCAAGAATGGTTGCTATCAAATGATCTTCATCATCATGTTTGGTAGCCTCAGTAAGTACATTTTGGATTTCTTCTGAAGTCCAGCCTTTTTCTTTGGCTAGATGTTGGAAGAGTTCTAAAGTAGCTTGCGTAGTTCCTTTAAAACCTCGAAAATCGAAGTCAATCATTTTGTTTTGTGTTGTATTCATTTATTTGGTTTTTAAATTTGTAATTATTCTAATGGAAAGTTTGCAGTAAGCACTTCCGTTTTGGTTTTATTCTTTTTAGATTTAGTTTGATTTGCAGATACTAATTGTTCAATAGATTTTGTATGCCAACCATTAAGATTTGTAAACTCCGTAAGAATTTCTGAAGGATAACTACTCAAAATGAATTTCCCTTTGAGTGATGTTAAAACTTCTAAAAGTTCTCTAAAATCTTCAACTGTGTAATTTCCATAGTGTCCCATATTCGAATTGAAATAAGGCGGATCCACATAATTGAAGGTCGTAACACTATCTCGTAGCTTTAAAATTTTTAAAGCGTCTGTGCACTCAATTTGAGTTCCTTTTAAGCGTTCTTTTAATGCTGGATTTAGAAGTTCTTTTTTCTTCTCCCAACCCATTGCTTTGGTTCCCTTGGTATAACAACCAAAAGAACCAATACGTCCAGAGAACCCCATATTTGTTAATACAAAGAATGCCCAAGCACGCTGTAAATCTGTAAAGAAAACAGGGTGTTTATACATATTTAAAGCCACATTATAAACGACTCGTGAATACGCAGTGACCATAATTTTAGACCTTAAAGCTTCAAAATCTTCGTGAAGCACTTTATAACCTGAGTTCGATTAATAAATTGTCAACTGATTAGACTTTACAGTCTGATATTTTATAGCAGGTTTTTTTGGTAAAAAGCTATATGCAATAAGACCTGCGATTATGTTTGACAAGAAATTAGTAAAACTTCTATGTCTAGAATGTTCAATTTGACAAATATTTTGAGTTCGTCATTTACGGTTTCAATAACAGAGCGTTTACGCAGTAAAATTTTATCACTCATTGTCATTAAAGAATTCTTCATATTGTTTTTAATATGAGTAATTAAATGCAATCCATCAGCAAAAAGTAACTGCATTAAATCTTTTCCAACATAACCTTTGTCCGCATATAACTTACCATAAATTTTATCTAAAAAAGACTTCTTTTTTAATGGCGTTCTATCATCAACATTAGCTTGGGTTATGCAGAAGTTTAGGATTTCACCTTTATCATTTATAACGATATGCAATTTAAAGCCATGGAACCATCCTATAGTGGATTTTCCAGTGGTTGCAATGCCTTTAAATACTTTATTATTCTTAATTCGTTTGGGGCTGCAAACTCTAACAGGTGTAGAATCTACAAAAGAAATACCCGTAGAATTACCTAAACAACATGTCTTTAAAAATAAAGTCATTGGCATGAGGTTTTGCTGCATGAGTTCTGTAAATCTATTGTATGAAACTGTAGCTGGGAAATCATCTTGCATATGCTTTTGCAAGTAATACACGTAAAAGTGTTTAAAGGTCCTAAAACCACTAAGCTGAAACAAAATGGTAATGGTAATTACCTCGCTATTTGACATAACACTGGGACGTTTTGATGGATTGCCTAAAAGGTGTTTACTGACTATTTGGTCATATTCTTTACAAAATTCATCAACAAGACAGAAAATTTCAGTAATTTTAGAGTAGATTATCATAGATAGATTTTTAGATTAATAAATTGAAATTCAATACTTTAATTTACTGAAAATCTATCTTTTTTACTAGAAAAAAATGCCTAAATTTTAATCGAACTCAGGTTTATAAAAAATAGTAACAAAGGAATCTGTATCATTAATAATTTCATTTTGCACTTTTGGTTTTAAAAAGAAAATAGCAGCACCGCCTGCAAACGCTTCTGTATAGGTGGTATGTTCTGGAATAAGTTCCACAATCATTTTTGCTAAATTCTGTTTTCCACCATAGTAATACCATTTAAACATTAAAAACGTTATAAAAAGATTTTAGATAAAATTCATATCCGGTTATAGACTTAATGGTCTTATTATCCATTTGATAAACTAGGTGCTCTATTTTGGATTCTAGTATATCTAAAGTGTCATAAATTTTCATTGCAATTTTACTTTTAAGGTATTGCCAAACTTTTTCAGCTGGATTTAGTTCAGGGCAATATGCAGGGATAGGTAATAAAATAATATTATCAGGCAATTTTACATCTTTAGTAGAGTGGAAAGCTGCATTGTCAATAATTACAATTTTTAGTTCCAAAGGATTACAGGCACTTAAGTCTGTTAAATACTCAATAAAAAAGTCTTTACACACAGTATCTGTTAGCATGCAGAAACTCTCACCGGTAATGGGTGAAAAACTTCCCCATAGCCATTTACTCTGATAACTATGTTTGTACTTTGCTATAGGTTTAACGCCTTTAGCTGTAATGACTCTTTTTTGTTTGGTGATTAATCCAAAACGAGATTCATCTTGAAAAAATAAATTGACCGATTCAAAGTTATTTTTATTTAGTTTTGTTCTAAATAATTTAAAAGTGTTTTCTAGGTTTTTTAAAAACCATTTCG
This sequence comes from Polaribacter batillariae, assembly GCF_017498485.1. Lineage (NCBI taxonomy): Bacteria > Pseudomonadati > Bacteroidota > Flavobacteriia > Flavobacteriales > Flavobacteriaceae > Polaribacter > Polaribacter batillariae. The sequence continues at coordinate 2,213,940 of NZ_CP071795.1, forward strand.
GCTTTCGGGTCTTTTTTATAGTGTGACTTTCTTGATACTTTTAGCTTAGACTTATGTTTTCGCCTACAATGTGCATAAAGTGCACCATAATTTATCATCTCTGATAAATCTTCGGCTATACGAGCTTGTAACTCTATATAGGAAGTTATGGTGGTATCGCTATTAGATAATGTCTTGGAGATATAGGCTTTTGCTCTATCTGAAATATGAACGGTATTATTACCTCCGCTATGTATTTCTAATAAATTTGAAAGGCCTCCTGTTTCATAGTCTTTAATCCAATTGCCTATGGTGGTTGGACGTCTGCCAAGCTTCTTTGCGATCGCATTACGATAGATGTATTTCCCGGACTTTATGTAGTATAACATTTTTAAACGATCTCTTCGTAATTCTGTAGTGGTAGACTCATATAGTTTTCGCAATTCAACAGATTCTTCTTTAATGGATAAGGTAATTTTCTTTGGCATATTGAAAGATAATAAATTTTACCTCGAAAGATAATAAATATTATCTTGAATTCAAAGTTTAAATGGTATAAGTAATGGGTGTTTTTATCATAATAGGGAAGTGACTTACATCCATCCACTATCAGAAAAGGAAACAAAACCTTCAGAAGTAAGAATGAGATGGTCGAGTAAAGTAATATCGAGTAATTTAAAAGCCTCTTTTAGCTTTTGCGTTAAGTTTTTATCAGCTGTTGAAGGCATCAATTTTCCTGAAGGATGATTGTGCGCCACAACAATTGCTGATGCATTGGATAATAAAGCGAGTTGATAAATTTCTTTTACATTTACAGCAACTCCTGTTGAACTTCCAATACCAATCTCACTAATACCTAATACTTGATTCGCATTGGTGAGCAATAGCACCCAAAAGAATTCTTTATAATCAATACGTTTGTTGTCTAAAAATTCTCGAAGAATTCTTTCTGAATCTTCAGAACATTTTACAACTCGATTCGTATTAAAAATTGGTCGTTCATAATGAATTTGTACTTCATTAAATGTTGACATCTCTAAAGGAGATTCCGTTAATTTAGTTTTCATGAGTAAAAAGATTTATAATGTTAGAGAATGGTATCTGCACTAAATGGGGTTGATGGTTTTCCACCAATCATTAGTTTCAGATATATGGAATAGTTGGCAAGTGAGATAAAATCTTCTGTTTTAAAAGCAGGGTAGAATTCTTTTGCCATGAGTTTGGCATCCGTAATTCCTAAACGAAAAGCAACAATAGTACCTACGTTACCTAAGACACTTGCACGAACATTCGGGTCTAGTTGATATAAAAATTGATTTGCCAAAATTAATCCAATCTTGAATTTTCTGACTTGAGCCAATAATTCTGCAATAAGTTCTGTTCCAGAGATTGTTTGAAACTCGTCTATATATAAGAAATAGGGAACTCTATCTTTCTCTAAAATATCAATTCGAGAAAAAGAAGCAGAAGCCAAAGAGGTAAGTAACAATCCTCCAAGAATGTTAGCCACGTCTGCACCTACTTGTCCTTTAGCTAAATTGATGATTAAGATTTGTTTAGTATCAATAATAGTTCTTAATGACAATTGGTTTTTATTTTCAATGAGTATTTTACGAACTATTGTATGACTTAAGAAACCACCCAATTTGTTCATAATAGGTAGTAAATCGTTGGGCTTGTATTTAGGAAATTCTTTCAACCAAAAGGTTTTGATATCTTGGTTTCGTATATGAAGAATACATTCTTCACGATATGATTTTTGATGTAAAAGTTTTAGGATGTCCGAAAGCTGGGCTTTAGGCTGATCCAATAGTGTGAGTAAAATCATTCTGAGAATATGTTCCATTTTCATACCCCAAGCCGATTTCCAATTGCGTTGGAAAATTTCTAAAATATTTGAGGCAACTAAAGAACGTTTAGATGCAGAGACTCTGCGAAGTGGATTATATCCATAATCAAGCTCTGGATTGGTAACATCAAAATAGATGATGTTATTTTTTTTAAAACGATCTTTTAAGTTTTCATTGATCTCGCGAGAGGCGTCTCCATGCACATCAACAAAAGCAAATCCACGATTGGCTTCTGCATCTTGCATCATAAGACTTTTAAGGAGTGACGTTTTACCAGCACCAGATTTTCCAAAACAATAAAAATGAAACATTCTATCGGCTTGTTTAATGCCAAACATTTTTCTATCGTTTCTAAAATTAGTACGAGCAAAGTAACTGACGTCATACAAATTTGAATGATGCCAATACATAACAGGGAATAGAGTAAGAAGGAATAATTATTTAATTTTTGAGTCAGTTATAAAAACTGTGGAAAGAACTATTGCGTTATTTTAAATGTGTGGTACTTTTTAAACTTCTTAATAAGGTCTTTTTTACGTTCAACTTACTACTATTATACCATATTTTGTAGAAGGGAAACCGTTAAGCTTTTAAGCAAGAAAGTCGAACTCTTGCTAATTTTTATTTTATGAAATATACTATTGAAAGTAACTTAAATACAAAGAAACCTCGTTGGGCGAAAGCCTCGTTTATTTTTTGTACTATATTATTTAGTATTTAAAGTAAACTAAAGCAACAGCGCGTGTTTATTTATATTTCTTGATTCAAGAATAAGTAATTCATCTTTTTTGATGGAACTTATTTTTTGTTATTAGGTTATATAAAAGACCCGCCAGATTGCTTTTGGCGGGTCTTTTATGATTATGGATATTAAAAAAGCAATACAGATTTATTTAGATTGGAAAGAATCACATACAACCGTAGCCTTTAAAAATTATAAAATTCGATTGGCGCAGTTTGAACAGTTTATAGGAGAAGCAACAAAACTTAGAAGCCTTACAGGAGACGATGTTGTTGCCTATCACAAGAAAATGGAGCAATTTTATAGTTCTGCTACCATTGCATATTCTGCAAGAATTCTTAGAAACTTCTTTTATTTCTGGCATGGACGAAGGGAAGTCGATTTTAACCCCAAAGAAATTATTCCTATACGTTTCATTAACCCCAATAAAGATATCGTCACAAAAGACGATTTCCAAGAAATGAATGAACTATTAGATGAAAATTATTACGATGATCTAAAGAAGAAGTTAGTCCTGCATCTACTTTGGGATACAGGGATGCGAATAAGCGAATTATGTGATATTGAAATATCGCATATTAGTAAAGAAAATGAAGAAGGATTGAGAACTGCAAAAGTACGTAGTCGAAAAAGTATGCGCTATAATTTAGTTGTTTGGGGTAGACAAACCAATGAACTACTCACTAAATTCTTAGGAATACGAATATGTCAGGATGTAGCAACAGATAAGTTATTAATCAATATTAAAACAGGGAAGGCATATACCTCAAGGAGTATTCAACGTTGGATTAAAGAATTGGCTGATTTAGCAATGTTAGATAAAGATATTACTCCACATAGCTTTAGACATGGTAAAGCTAATTACATATTAGATGAAGGTGGAAGCGTTCGTGATGTAAGTGCAATACTGAGACACGTTAAACCAGAATCGTCATTTCATTATATGCAACTTTCTACAAAACGCTATTTAGATGTAGCAAGAAAATTTGTGATAGCGTAAATTTAGAAAACAATCATTTATAAAAAGTGATTGTTTTTTTATGAGTTAAATGTATAATTACAGACAGTACTTTCAGCTATGAATATTTAATCAATTTTAGTAATCCTTTATAAAGTTTATACTTTGTATTTAAGTTACTACCGTTTGGTATCTCTCTCTATACTTATAGACACCCATATATACCCCAAAGAGGGGTTTAAATTATATGGTGGTAACGTCGCACAAGCAACAGTTTTGCGACAGCTATGGTAAAATAGAGCTATCTTCAGAATGGTGAGCACCAAAAGTTATGACACTTACTGAGGTGATGCCCACCATTCTGGAGGTAGTAGGGACATTATATCCCTTTTTATTTAGATTACCTAACGTCGCACAACACCACTTGCACGACATAAGTCAAAATAATTATGAGATCTATCAAACATTTATTATTAAAATTATTTAGATATTGGGCTTAAGCCCTAAGGTTGATTGTACATAAAATTGAATTTTAGTATGACTAAATTTTATAATGTTGTTACTCGAAAAACTATCAGTAAAGAGAACAGCGACAAACATATTTATCACAAGGTAGGAGTTGTAAAAGTAACCGAAAATGGAGGTTGGTTTTTACAGTTGTATCATCAACCAGATACAGACTATATGATTTTTGCGAATCATAATGAGAATTTACCAGTAATTGATTTTGGAGCTCATGAAGTTGAATAACACAACACCTGTTCCAAATATATTTTTTGATGCACAGATTGGAAATTTGAGTGGTTCTGCGGTAAGAGTGTATTTAAAAATTGTTCGAAATCTTTTAGGTTGGCGTGATGAAAATGGAAACGTAAAACAAAAAGATTGGATTGCTCATTCGCAATTTGAGAAAACAGGTTTATCTAACAGAAGCGTTACCAATGGAATTCAGGAACTACTCGACCAGAATTTGATACAAGTAACGGATTACTTGAATAACGATTTAACAGACCCATTCCAACGTAAAAAAGCCAAAAGAGTATACTACGCTTTAATACTGGAAAACCAAGAAAAAACTACGTTCTACAACGAAAAAACAAAAGAAATACCACCGCAAGAACTACGTTCTACAAAAGAAATTTCTTTACCAAAGTACAACGCAAATGAACGTATTCCAGACCAAATAAGAATGGAGCAAATAAAACAAGAACAGCAACGTAAGCAAATGCAAAGAGACAACTGGTTATAGTTGTCTCTTTGTTTTTTGATGATAAAAGCTGACGCTTTTAAAAGTTATTTGTTTCCAAGCATCAACAGCTCATTCACAACAACTTCAGTAATATATCGTTTTTCACCTTCTTTCGTTTCATAAGAACGAGAAGTTAATTTACCTTCAATAGCAACCTCTTTACCTTTAGTTATATATTTCTCAATAATATCAGCTGTTTTATTCCAAGCGACTAGATTATGCCATTGAACATTATCAACCTTCTGTCCTGAAGCATCTTTATAACTTTCGTTTGTAGCAAGAGAGAACTTTGCTAATTTCTTTCCAGATTCTAATGTAATTATTTCTGGATCGTTTCCTAAATTTCCTATTAATTGTACTTTGTTTCTAAGTGAGTTCATAATATTTTGTTTTTAATGATTTGTGAATTCTTGGGTCGTAACCTATAAATTCTATTATTTTATTTAAGTTGTTTCCTTGAGGTTTTGTGAGATTATTTTCCCACTTATAAATGGTAGAATTGTAAACATCTAATTCTAATGACATTTCAAAAGCAGTATAACCATTTTCTAACCTATATTGTTTTAAGTAGTCTCCTATTGTAACTGGGTTAATGTTATAACCCCTAGGCATGGGCTTTTTGACGATTAATTGAATTTCGCATATGGTCAACCACATTGTGCCATTGTGTATCTGTAATTTTTTCTCCTTGTGCATTTTTATAACTTTCATTTGTTGCTAAAGAGAATTTTGCTAGTTTTTTACCACTTTCTAAAGTGATAATTTCTGGTGCGTTTCCTAAATTTCCAATTAACTGTACTTTGTTTCTTAACGTATTCATAAGATAAGGTTTTATGCACTTTTTTATGTTAAGTGCTTGTTTATAATTTGTGTTTGCCAATTTGTTTGACGATGCAAAGTTGCGACAACATGCTAATTTTATTCGGTTGCAAAACAATTACTTTCGGTTGTAATTGTTTGTAGTCGTTTGTAAACGGATATTTTATTGTATATTTACTACATGGAAACCAAAGAATGTTTAGAATGCAAAGAACCTGTAAAAGGTAGAATAGATAAGAAATTTTGCTCAGATTATTGTAGAAATGCCTATAATAATCGTGTGAATAAAGACAGCAAAAATTTAATTAGAAATATTAATAACCGACTTCGAAAAAATTATAAAATTTTATCCGATTTAAACGTTTCTGGAAAAACAAAAGTTACCCGAACGAAATTATACGACAAAGGTTTCGACTTTCAGTTTTTTACGTCTATCTATAAAACCAAAACAGGAAATACCTATTTTTATATTTATGATGAAGGGTATTTACCTTTAGAAAACGAACTGTTTTTATTGATTAGAAAAGAGTAAAAAGAAAAAAGTAAATGAATCGAAAAGAATTCCTCGAGGATTGTTGGTTGCAAGAAATTCTTTATTCTACAATAATCTCATCAACAAAAAACCAACCATTGTTTCCTTCTCCTTCATAATTTTTAGGAATTTTTCCAAAACCATTTATATGAATTTTTACAAATCGTGCTTTTTGCCTTGTTGCAATAGATAATTTGCCAGTAAGACTTCCTTTTTTAGTTGTTTTTATAGCTGAATTCGAAACCGTTGTTTTATTAAAATTTGTCCCATCTTTAGAAAAACTAACTTCAAAATTTATTGGAGGGTAAATCCAATTTGTTGGATCTTGTAAATACCCCAAATGAATCGTTGTTATAGGTTGCGTCTTTTTAAGATCTATAACAAACGCTAAATCTGCGCCTTCTTGTCCTACCCACTGCCCAGAACGAAAATCTTTATAACCACGCTTTCCATCGAGAAGTACATCTATGTTTTTATATTTTTTATGTAACTCTTTTATCGATTTTATTTTTTTACTTTTTCCTAAATGCTCAATAATTTCTACTTTCTTTGGTACATCATCTTCATAACCAAACTCCCACTGCAAAAAAGCCGCTGTTAATTCTTTTACTTTTTGTGGATATTTATGCGCTAAATTTTTCATTTCTGAAACATCTTCACTTAAGTTCGATAAAAATAAAGCGTCTTCTGTAGCATCTAATTTGCCTTTGTGTGAAGTATCTTTTGGATAACCAATAAGTTTCCAATTTCCTTTTCTAACAGCCCATTGATTGCCATATTTCCAAAAAGCCTCTTTTCTTGGTAATGCTGAATTAGAATTTTTAATCATTTGAGACAGGTCCAAACCATCGATATCTTTTGGTATATTTTTAAGTTCACATAAATTGGCCAACGTTGGTAACCAATCTACATTCATTAAAAACTCGTTATTTACACGATTTTTTGGCAACGTATTTTTCCAACTAATAATCGTTGGCAATCTTATACCACCTTCAAACAAACTGCTTTTTCCACCTCTGTATGGGCCTGAATTTCCACCACCACCAAAAGCACGAGTTTCTGTGGAGTAACCATTATCTGATTGATAAATGATAATGGTTTCTTCTCTAATGCCTAAAGCATCTAATTTATCCATTAAAAAACCAATTCTCTCGTCTATTGTAGAAATAAATGCGGCATAATCGCCTCTTGGTTTTTCGACATCTTTGTAATATTCTCGCCACTTTTTTGTAGGTTGATATGGATAATGAGGCATATTTATGGCATAATACATAAAAAATGGATGCTCTTTGTGATCTTCAACAAATTTTAAAGCCTTATCTGAAGCCAAATCAGGAAAATATTTACCTTCATAAAAAACTTCTTTTCCGTTTTCATATAAATCGTGAGTATTTGGCCCTGCCCAGTAAAAATAGTGCGAATAATTATCGATACAACCTCTTAAATGCCCAAAAGAATAGTCAAAACCCTGTGCATTGGGTCCCGTTTTTTTGCTCATTCCCAAATGCCACTTTCCTATATGTGCTGTTTTGTAATTGTTATTTTTAAACAATTCTGCAATTGTGTATTGTTCTCCAGGCATTCCATCAGAACCCATAACATGCGATGTATTTCCATGAACACCCGCTTTTTGAGGATATTTTCCCGTAAGTAAAGCGGCTCTAGAAGGTGCACAAACTGGTGCAGCAACATAGGCTTGTGTAAAACGTGTGCCTTGTTTCGCTAATTGATCGATATTAGGGCTATAAATATCGGAAGCTCCATAACAGCCCAAATCAACAGAACCTTGGTCGTCTGTATAAATAATTATAACATTGGGTTTTGCCTTTGTTTGTGCAATAGACTGTAAACCAATTAATAAAAAGCCAATATAAATAAGTTTTTTACCAAATAATGTATAATTGATGGTTTTTTGCATAGCTTACAACCAAGTATTTCCATCTACTTTAATGGCCGCTTTTAAAACATCTTTTTGACTTAGTTGCCCAATTAATTTCCCGTTTTCTACCACAGGAAATCTTCTTCTATGAGAACTAATAAACTTAAATGCGGCGTCGAAAATGTTCATATTTTTATCTATAGTATCTACATCTTTTACCATGTATTTACCAACAGTGTTATTGGTGTCTGCTGGCATATTGTAATATTTGCTTTCAGAAATATGTTTAATACAATCTGTTTCAGAAATAATACCAATTAATTCGTTTTTATCGTTTACAACTGGCCCTCCAGAAATTTTGTTCGCAATTAATTGCTCAATCACATGATCCAAAGAATCCTCCGCTTTAAAGGTTATTAAATTGGTGGTCATATAATCTGCAACTAAAATTTGCGATGCTTCTTTTGCCTGACTTGTGTCTCTTTTTCCTTGAAAACTCTTAATTCCCATAATAGTATGTTTTTGGTTGAACGAAAGTTAGCAAATTTTCTGTTTCATTTTACTTTTTATCGAAGTTTTTTTTATTTCTTACTTTTATAAAAACTAAACGGCCTAATGAAAAGATTTTCTACCATTGTTTCTGTTCTTATTATTTTGGGGGTTATTTATTGGAGTTTTTCTGATGCAAAACCTTCTTTAGAAAGCAATACCACTAATGTTATAACAGATTTTTCTATCGACAATGCACTTCTTCATTTAAAAAACATTAGTAAAAAAGCACATTTTGTGGGTACTCAAGAGCATCAAAAAGTGCAAAATTACATTAAAAACGAACTTACCAAACTGGGTTTAGAAACCAAAATTGAAACGCAAACAGCCGTTAACACCAAGTGGTTTGCAGCCACAACTACCCAAAATATTATGGCGCGTTTAAAAGGTTCTGGAAACGGAAAAGCACTGCTATTATTAACGCATTACGATTCGGATCCACATTCTTCTTTAGGTGCAAGTGATGCTGGCTCTGGAGTGGCGACCATTTTAGAAGGAGTTAGAGCTTTTTTAGCGAAAAACAAAACACCCAAAAACGATATTATTATTTTAATTTCTGATGCTGAAGAATTAGGTTTGCTAGGAGCAAAAGCTTTCGTAAACCAACATCATTGGGCCAAAGATGTTGGTTTGGTTTTAAATTTTGAAGCCAGAGGTAGTGGAGGACCTTCTTATATGCTAATGGAAACCAATGGAAAAAACAGCAAGTTATTATCGGAATTTATTGCAGCAAAACCAAATTACCCAGCAGCAAACTCGTTAATGTATGCTATTTATAAAAAATTGCCAAACGATACAGATTTAACTGTTTTTAGAGAAGATGCCAATATAAACGGATTTAATTTTGCGTTTGTTGGCGACCATTTCGATTACCATACAACACAAGATTCTTACGAACGTTTAAACAGAGAAACCCTTTTACATCAGGCAGATTATTTTACAACTACTTTAAATTATTTTTCGAATTCTGATTTAACAAACTTAAATTCTGATGAAGATTTTGTGTACGTAAATTTTCCTTTCACAAAGTTAATAAGCTACCCTTTTTCTTGGATAATACCCATGTTAATTATTGCATTAATACTATTTATAACCTTACTTTTTTTCGGATTTTTATTCAATAAAATAACTCTAAAAGGCATTCTAAAAGGATTTGTTTTCTTTTTAGTTTCGTTAATTTTATGTGGTGGAATTTCTTTCGGGTTGTGGAAATTATTATTGATTATTCACCCACATTATACAGATATTTTACATGGTTTTACCTATAATGGATACACCTATATTCTTGCTTTTACATTTTTAAATTTGTGGTTGCTTTTCACAATTTACAAAAGAGCTTCAAAAGAAGAAAAAACAACAAATTTGTTAATTGCACCCATTTTTATTTGGTTGCTTATTAACTTTTTAATTGGTGTTTATTTAAAAGGAGCTAGTTTTTTTATAATTCCTGTTTTTTCTGGATTGCTAATCTTAGCCATTGCTATTTTCTTAAATTTAGAAGATAAATCGAAACGAATTTTATTTACCATTTTATCTATACCAACTATTTATATTTTTGCTCCTTGGGTAAAAATATTTCCTGTTGGTTTGGGATTAAAAATACTGTTTCTTAGTGCTATTTTTATAGTATTGATTTTTGGTTTGATGCTTCTTACATTTCATCAAAAAAAATCGTTTTGGACACAAAAATGGTCTGGAGTTTTAGCCATCTTATTTTTTGGAATTGCAACTTACAATAGCGACTTTTCTATAGATAATAAAAAACCCAACAGTTTGGTTTATATCGAAAATTCAGATGCTAAAACAGCCTACTTTGGCACCTACAATAATACTTTAGACAGTTATACCAAACAAATTTTTAAAGACAATTTTGTAAAAGGAAGCATCGAAAATGCAGAAACAAACAGCAAATACAATACCCGTTTTAAATTTCATAAAAAAACAGCTTTTAAGAATATTTCAAGTGCAAAAATTAGTATCGAACTAGATACCATTATTAATTCGAAAAGATTTTTAGAGTTGGTCGTTATTCCTAATAGAAAAATTAATAAAATAGAATTTCTTACCAAAACTGCCCTAAAAATTCAGCAATTTAAAGTAAACGATGTTTTGGTAAATAATGGCAAATCTTATAAAGTTAAAAACGGCACTTTTTTAACGTATTATTTAGCAAAACAAGACAAAGAGGTTGTGCTTTCTTTTGTAGTAAATGCAACCGAAAAATTAGAGCTAATTGTTAACGAAATTTCTAACGATTTACTTACCAATAAAAACTTTAATATAAAGCCAAGAACCGAAGAAATGATGCCAATGCCCTTTGTTACCAATGATGCCATTATTATTACCAAAAGATTAAAATTGTAAATAATAATTGGTGTAAATAGGGCTCGAACTTCTTAAAAAAAATCTTGGTTTGTAAAAATAATTTTTTAAAAGCTATTTTTGTTGCATGCTAAAAGTTAAACATATTTCTTTCGGTTATACAAAAAACAAAACCGTTTTAGAGAATTTCAACTTCACCTTAAAAGAAGGAGAACATTTGTGCATTATGGGCGAAAGTGGTTGTGGAAAATCGACACTTTTAAAAATAATTTATGGGCTGTTAGATTTACAAAAAGGAACTATTTTTTGGAAAGAAAACCAGGTTTTAGGACCAAAAAAATATTTAGTGCCAGGAATGGATTTTTTTAAATACGTAGCACAAGATTTCGATCTAATGCCTTACATTTCTGTGTCCGAAAATATCAAAAAACATTTGTCTCGTTTTTATCCAGAAGAAAGCGAAAAAAGAACACAAGAATTACTGGAAGTTATCGAGATGAAAGCTTTTGAAAACACAAAGGTTAAAAATTTAAGTGGCGGGCAAAAACAACGTGTCGCCATTGCAAGAGCGCTCGCAAAAGAGCCAGAATTGTTGTTGTTAGACGAACCTTTTGGGCAGATAGACAACTTTAAAAAAAACTCTTTAAGAAGACGTTTATTTGCTTATTTAAAAGAAAAAAACATTGCTTGTATTGTGGCAACTCACGATAAAAACGACGCACTTTCTTTTGCGGATAGATTAATTGTAATTCGTCATCAAAAAATAATTGCCAACGATTCTCCAAAAGAAATTTACCACAATCCGAAAAAAAAATACATTGCAGCTTTGTTTGATGATGTAAACGAAATTACAATCGACGGAAAAACACATCTATTCTATCCACATCAAATTAAAATTGTAGAAAATTCCGACAAAAAAGCCATCGTTCTCAATGCTTATTTTAAAGGTGCTTATTGGCTAATTGAAGCTGATTTTAAAAACACGACTATCTATTTTAATAGTGTTAAACCTTTTAATAATAAAAAAGAAGTAGCACTATCTTTTTTAGATAAATAAGAGCCCTAAAAAGTTTAGTTTGATTCTAATTTTTTTTTTAAACACCTTTCGCTAACTTCGTATATAAAAGAATTAAAACTTGGTCATATACGAAAATACGTTGTGCTTCATGCGGAAAAAACAAAGTTACATAAAATAATGAAATAGGATTCCATTTTATTAACTTTGCAAAAACAGCAAAAAACAGATAAAAACTATATGCGAGCATACAATAATGAAGAAGAAGTAAAAATTCATTTAGTCCTTCCTTGGTTAGAAAAATTAGGATATAAGAGGGAATATATGGAGTTTGAAAAAACTATCAAAATTAATGAAGGTCGCAAAACAAAATCTATTTTTGCTGATATTGTTGTTTATACCGACAAAAAGCTAGAAACACCTCTAATAGTTGTAGATACTAAATCTCCGAGTGAAATACTTTCTAAAAATGGTAGAGACCAAGTTATAAGCTATGCAAGATTATTACCTAAAATTGCTCCGATAGCCATTTTAACAAATGGAAATAGTTCGCAAGTTTATCAAACTTTAGATAAATCAAGAATAAAAGAACTACCAAAAAGAAAAGATTTACTGTCAGATTTTGTTGGTGCTGTATTAAGTAAGAATATTCAAGACGTTTTAAGGCAGGAAGCTGCTAAAGAATTGTTTACAATTGATGATGTTTCTACTTTTAAAGATTTACTAAAAAAATGCCATAATATCATTAGAAATAATGAAGGATATGACCCCATACAAGCATTTGATGAATTATCGAAGATTCTATTTGCTAAAATGTATGAAGAACAATATAACAAAGATTCAAATAGATTTACTTCAGAGATATATGACAGGACTTTAAAGGAATTAAATGTAAATATTGTTCAGCAGCAATTTAGTGAAATTCAAAAAGTAAAAGGCTTTAGAGATTTATTTCCTGAAAACACAACCATAAAACTTAAAGATAGAACAATAAAAGACATTGTTGCCATATTTGAAAGTTATGATTTAACTCTGACTAATTTTGACGTTAAAGGCGAAGCATTTGAATATTTTTTAGGCGACACTTTTACTGGAGGTCTTGGAGAATATTTTACTCCTAGAAATGTTGTTGAATTTATTGTTGAATCCATTTCACCCAAAATTGGAGAAAGAATTGTTGACCCATTTTGCGGAACAGGTGGTTTTTTAATTTACGCTTTTGAAAAGATAAGCGAAAAAATTAGGTTAAATGATTTCTCTGACGAAGAAAAATCAAAATGGAAAAAGGTTTTATCAGACAAATCTCTTTACGGAACGGATTGGAAAGCAAGAACTGCCCAAGCTTGTAAAATGAATATGATTGTTCATGGAGATGGTAACACAGGTGTTTTCCAACATGATGGTTTTAAAAATGTTGAGGATAAAATTGTAGAAGAAAAATTTGATATTTGCTTTACAAACCCTCCTTTTGGTGCAAATGAAACAGACTCTGAAATTCTTAATTCATTTGTATTAGGAGATGGTCGTAATTCACAAGCTAGAGAAATTTTAGCAATTGAAAGGTGTCTAAATTTAGTAAAAAAAGAAACTGGAATTGTTGCTTTTGTATTACCAGATGGAATCTTAAATGGCGATAGAAATTCATATGTTCGAGAATATATTCAAAGAGAAGCAAAAGTTCTAGCTGTCATCGGTCTAAATAAAGAAACCTTTCAAGGTTATAGTACATCAGTTAAAACTTCTGTAGTTATTTTACAGAGAAAGAAAGAACCAAATGAAGAGATTTCTAAAGAAATTTTCATGGCAGTATGCACAAATACTGGTTATGCTCCAACTGGTTTACAAGTAACAGGAAATCAGTTGCCCGATATTTTATTTGACTTTAAGAATTATCGTAAAGATGGGAATAATGACCCTATTTTTAAATACACAAAAATTGTTCATATTAATAGCCTTACTTCTCGATTAGATGCAGAAAGATATATTCCCATTGAAGAAGAATTTAATTTTGAGAAACCAAGTGTAGTATCTGAAAATCTCTTTCATGAAATAAATATATTATCTAAAGAAATCACAAGCATCCAAAAATCTATGCAAAAATCTTTTGAGAAAAAAGATTTTGATTTCTTTAAAGCTGAAAAATTATTCTCTCCTGTAACTAATAAAATTTCTATTAAATCGGACCAAGAATATGTGCGTTTAGGAATTAGTGGAAAAGGTAATGGAGTATTTAAAAAAGACCCTGTCAATGGTTCTGAAATAAAAGCTTCCAAATTAAATCAAGTAAAATCTGGATGGTTTGTATATAGTCGTCTGTTTGCTCACAACGGTTCATTTTCTTTTATCACTAACGAAACTGCTGGAGGAGTTTTTTCGGGAGAATTTCCGACGTTTGAATTACAATTTGATAAATATGAAAAAGAAGATTTATTAGAATATTTATCTTTTTATTTTGTTAGCCCACAAATTATTTCTCTAATCAACCGACTTACAACAGGTTCAACAAAAGAAAGTAGAGCAAGATTTAAAGAAGCTCAATTTTTGAATTTATATGCTCCCATACCTAAAAAAGAAGAAGATTTTCTTGAAATCGTTAGCGCAATTAGACAAATTAATCAGTTTAAAAAGGATATTATAAACCTTTATGAAAGACTAGATGATTTACCTATTTCTTATAGAGCTACGTTTCCGATTTATGAAAAATAAAGCACGAAATACCAACAAAGTATAAACTTTATTGTTGGCTTCCTACTTACTTGCGAAAAACCTCGCAACAAACCATACACAAAACCGTAAGCAAAATATTCACAAAACCCGTTTAATTTTTACTGTTTTTCCATTAAAAATAACCTCATTGTTTTCTTGTTTTCCTAACAATAATTTTCCAATGGGCGAAGCAATAGAAATCGCAAAATATATATTGCCTGCAATTACTAATTGCCCTGCTGAAATGGATAGAAAATAATTGGCTTTGTCAGTGAAAATAATGCTTCCTAAATGTGCTTTTTTAGATTGTTTAGAAACATCAATTCTATTTAAAGTTTCCTTCATTTGAGAAATTCCTGCCAATTGCATACTGGCTTTTTCCATTTCTAACTGCAACATGGCACGACCCGTTTCGTGTTTATCGCCTGCAGAACTTTTTGTTTCAGATTGTAGTGCTTTTTGGTTCGAAGAAATTACTTCTTCTACATTCTGTAAACGCCTGTTTGCAAATGCTTCACATTGGTTATAAAGTGCTTGTTTTAAATTCATTTTCTAAGGTAAATGCAAAAGCTCCGTAATTTCCATGATGCGAAATTGAGCAAGATTGTGTGAGTTTTTTTCCTTTTTGATAAAAATTTGGAACCCCAATAATCGATTTTCTTTTTTTTATTTCTTGTAATGCAATACCAGTTTCTTCAGCAAGTTTTAGTTTAACATCACTATCAATTGTTTTTTGAAATCCAATATTAAAAAAGTTTACTACTTTTTCTTGATGGTTTTTCGAAATTGTATGCAAATAAAATTCATTAAAAACAGTTGTTGTGTAAAATTTTATATCTTCAAAAACTACCATTCCTTCATCCTTAGAAATTAAATTGCATTCGAATTTTTTGGGCGCAAAAAACCGTTTTTCAACCTTTTGGGTATAACATTTGTATGCAGCTTCTTTCATCGACCAAAACTGCCAAACTTGTAAAAAAGAATCATTGACATTTAAAATAATTTCTTGTTCATTTTTAGTGAATTGCTTTTCTAAAAACCCTTTTCGTTGCCAATTATTTTTGGTTTTTGCCAAATTTAAATCAACAATATCGTTTCCAATATTAATCATTTATTTTTTCTTGAATAACAGCCACAGTTGCTTTTACAGACAGCATTTTTTCCATAGCATCGTTATCGATTTCTATGCTAAACTCGTCTTCTACATCTAAAATAATATCTACCAAGTTTGCCGAATTTATCTCTAAATCGTTAATAAAATCTGTTTCTTCAGACAGGTTTTTAAAACCTTCTTCGTTTTGAACATAAGGTTTTACGATGGTTGTTAGTTTTTTTATAATTTCTTCTTTTGTCATAAGTTTTAAGTTTGTCTCCTTGAGCGCAGTCGAAAGGTTTTCGATTTTTACTTTCCAAATAGCTCTCGACTACACTCGAACTGACATTTATATTTCTAATTACCGAAGTTAATTAATTTTCTATAAAAACACATTCTAAAAACGAGATGTTAGTCTTAGCTTGTCGAAGATATTTACTTTTTGTAATCATTCCTTTATAAAAAAGAGTTGCCCAACATAAAAACCGAAAACTCCGAAAACTACCCAGATTTTAATATTATCTTTGATTTTAAGAAATATAGGGAATAATGTTAATATAATTGTGAAATCTGAATATCAAAATATACTTAACGATTTAATATCTATCGTTAAAAAAACCAAAACTCAAGTAGCTATTCAAGCGAATAGTTCTTTAACCATAATGTTTTGGCAAATTGGGAAACGAATTCAGTCTGATATTTTAGAAAATAGTAGAGCCGAATATGGTAAAGAAATTGTCGTTTCATTGTCACGAGAATTATCTAAAAATTTCGGAAATAGTTTCAAAGAAAAAAATATTAGGAGAATGATTCAGTTTTCTGAAATATTTCCTGAACTTGAAAATGTCGTTACACTGTCGCGACATTTGTCTTGGTCGCACTTTTTAGTACTAATTCCTCTAAAAAACCAAAAAGCACGTTATTTCTATGCAAAAAATGTTTTTGAAAACTTAATAAGCGTTAGAGAATTAAGAAAACAAATATCAAAAAAAGTTTACGAAAGAACTGAAAATGCAGACTTACAAATTTATAAAAGTGACGAGCTAGATAAGGGAATATTTAAAGACCCGTATTTACTTGACTTTCTTGATTTGAAAAACGGATATTTAGAGAATGATTTGGAAAGCGCTATTTTAAAAGAATTAGAATTATTTCTTTTAGAGTTAGGAAATGGATTTACTTTTGTAGAACGCCAAAAAAGAATGATTATTGACGAAGATGATTATTATTTAGACCTCTTATTTTATCATAGAAAATTAAAAAGGTTAGTTGCGATTGAACTAAAAATTGACAAGTTCAAAGCTAAATACAAAGGACAAATGGAATTGTATTTGAAATGGCTTGAAAAACACGAAAAACAAGAAGGAGAAAAAGCACCAATAGAAATTATATTATGTTCACAAACAAGTAAAGAACAAATTGAACTGTTAGAAATGCACAAAGATGGAATTATGGTAGCGGAATATTTAACTGAAGTTTTACCAAAAGAACAATTAGAAAAGAAATTACATCAAGCCATAATAAATGCAAAGGAACGAATTGAAAGAAATAAACTCAATGAATAATTACGACGTTGGGCAACACCTCATCACATACTCCATTGCTAATTATAGCCTGCTTACAAAAACCCTTTTCGTTGCCAATTATTTTTGGTTTTTGCCAAATTTAAAGACACTTTCCCGCAAAGTGTGTAAGTTAAAAATTACAGGATTAAATTTTTCATAGTTTAATCCTGTTTTCAAATATAGCCAAAAATTGGTTAAGAATGATACCCCAATTTCTAATAGGCAATGTCCATTTTTTTGTTGATTCTCTCAAAGCTAAAAATACGGATTTAATTACAGCATCATCTGTTGGATATGAGAGTTTGTTTTTAGTGTATTTTCTAATTTTCCCATTTAAGTTTTCTATCAAATTTGTGGTATAAATAATGGTTCTGATTTCTAATGGGAAATCGAAGAAAACAGTGAGTTCATCCCAATTGTTTTCCCATGATTTAATGGCATAAGAATATTTAGAGTTCCATTTATTTTTAAAGTCTTCTAAGGCTGCTTTTGCTGCTTCTTTTGTAGGAGCTGTATAGATTTGTTTCATATCTCTTGTAAAGGCTTTTTTATCTTTCCAGACTACATATTTACAAGAGTTTCTGATTTGATGAACCACACATATTTGTGTTACTGAATTGGGAAAAATAGTTTTAATGGTGTCTGTAAATCCGTTTAAATTATCAGTTGCTGTAATTAAAATGTCTTGTGTTCCTCTGGCTTTTATGTCGGTTAAAACGCTCATCCAAAAAGAGGAAGATTCGTTTTTTCCTAACCAAAGTCCTAAAACTTCTTTTTTACCATCTACTCTAAGACCAACAGCAATGTAAATTGTTTTATTGATGACTTTGGAGTTTTCACGAACCTTAAAAACGATGCCATCCATCCATACAATCAGATAAGTAGCTTCTAAAGGTCTATTTTTCCAAGCAATAATGTCAGCTGTAATTTTATCTGTGATTCTAGAAATGGCTGAACTAGAGATGTTATAATCATACAATTCTCGTATTTGTTCTTCGATATCTGTAGTACTCATTCCTTTGGCATATAAAGAAATAATCAGGTTTTCAACTCCATCTGCAGTACTTTCTCGCTTTTTAATAAGCATTGGATTGAAAGTAGCATCGCGATCTCTTGGAACTTTTATTTTAGTTTCTCCTAAATGCGTCTTTATTGTTTTGGTTCCATAGCCATTTCGTGAATTAGGATTGTTGCTTTTTTGATGCTTATCGTAATCTAAATGCGCATCTAATTCGCCTTCTAAAATCTTTTCTACACCACGTTTGTGCAGTTGTTCTATAAAACTGGTTAGTTCTGAACCTGTTTTAAATTGTTTTAAAAATTCTTCGTTTAATAAATCTTCTGGTTTCATAATAAAAGTGTGTTTATAAATTTAGTGATTATTTAATCGTAAAGTTATTTCCGAAATTTTTCCTCATGGAGCAATTTAATGATTGCTCTAGAAAAATTTCAGAATAACTTTACTTACACACTTTTTGGTTTAGTACCAATTTAAATCAACAATATCGTTTCCAATATTAATCATTTATTTTTTCTTGAATAACAGCCACAGTTGCTTTTACAGATAGCATTTTTTCCATAGCATGGTTATCGATTTCTATGTTAAACTCGTCTTCTACATCTAAAATAATATCTACCAAGTTTGCAGAATTTATCTCTAAATCGTTAATAAAATCTGTTTCTTCAGACAGGTTTTTAAAACCTTCTTCGTTTTGAACATAAGGTTTTACGATGGTTGTTAGTTTTTTTATAATTTCTTCTTTTGTCATTTTATGTTGTAATTTGTTTTCAGACCTCACAGGTTTTAAAAAACTGTGAGGTCTTTTTATCAAAATTCTGAATATTTCTTAAAGATAACACAAGCATTTACATCGCCAAAACCAAAACTGGCTTTTGCTAAAATATCGATATTTTTTTTGATTACTTTTTGTGGAATTTTATCTACCGAAATCAATTCTAAAATCTTTGGATGAACATCTTCGCAATTGATATTTGGAAACACAAACTGTTCTTTAATTTGTAAAATGGAAGCCACAGACTCAATAGCGCCAGCACCAGACAAACAATGCCCAACCATCGATTTTAAGGAATTTATATACGGAAAATTAGTTCCTTTTCTTTGCAATGCTTTTGTCCAATTTTCTATTTCTAAAGCGTCTTTCGAAGTGGCTGTTAAATGTCCATTAATTACATCAATTTCATCAGCAGAAATATTAGCATCTTTAATGGCATCTGTAATACATTTCTGAACAGCTGTAGCATTTGGCGCAGTTAAAGTACCTCCATTTCTTTGTCCGCCAGAATTGATGTTTCCACCTAAAACCTCTGCATAAATGGTGGCGTTTCTTTCTAAAGCACTTTCTAAAGATTCTAAAACCAAAGCGCCTCCTCCACTTCCGGGAACAAAGCCAGATGCAGTTGCGCTCATGGGTCTAGAGCCTTTTTCTGGAGTTTCATTATGCTTATAAGTCATCACTCTCATGGCATCAAATCCGCCCCAAGTGTATAAACTGCTGTCGCTAGAACTTCCTACCAACATTCGTTTTGCTTTTCCGTTTTTTATGCGCTCAAAACCTAATAAAATAGCTTCTGTTCCAGTTGTACAAGCAGATGAATTTGTGGTAACTTGATTTCCGAAACCTAAAATTCCGCCCAAATACGCAGAAATTCCACTTGCCATAGTTTGCACTACAGAAGTACTTCCTAAACGTCTTACATTTTGGTCGTCAATTTTATAAATCGCTTCTCGAAACTTTTCAATTCCTGATGTTCCAGTGCCAAAAATGATTCCTGAGTCGTAATCTAAATCTGAGTTTTCATCAACCGAAAAACCTGCGTCTTTCCAAGCATCAATTCCTGCCATTACTCCATATAAAATTGAGGTGGAATTGAATCCACGCAGTTGTAAAGGAGTTAAATATTCGCTCTTTTTTTCTTCGGAAATAGTTGGAATACCACCAATACAACAAGAAAAACCTTTGTCTTTTAATTCTTGATGAAAGGTAATGCCAGATGTTCCTGATTTTATGGCTTTTGTGAATTCAGTTAACCCAACCCCATTGGGTGCAACCACTCCTAAACCTGTTATAACGACTCTGTTTTTCAAATTCTATTATTTTTTTGACACGGGTTTTACCGATTTTCACGAATCTTACTCTTGTTTTAATTTTTCTGAAAATTACTTATTAAACAACTCGTTTTTTAGACCTGATAGGTTTTAAAAACCTGTCAGGTCTATATCGACACAATCATTCCAGCAATGGTTCCTCTACAAACAAGTTCGTTTTTAGAATTCATCATTTTTACGGAACATTTTAACTTATGAAATCGAAAATATTCTTTTGTTGAAATTACGGTTATTTTTTGGTTTGGTAAAACCGGTAAAAAGAAATCTATGTTGTTAGATGTTAAGGCAATTTGCGGTTTTTTGTCTGATAAAATTTCATTTTTCAATAAAAAAATACCCAAACAAACCACACCAATTTGTGCCATGGTTTCTGTTAAAATAACACCAGGTGTTGTTGGATTGTCTTTAAAATGGCCTTCGTAAAAAAATTCGTTTGGTTGAAATGTGTAGTTTCCTATGACTCCATTTTCTGAAATGTCTGTAATTTCATCAACAAACAAAAATGGTTTTTGATAGGGTAATAGTTTGATAATTTCTGATGATTTCATTTTTATAATTTTACCATTCTAACAATATTCTTTGTGCAGAAAAACCTGGCCCAAAACTTAACATAATGCCTTTTTCGCCTTTTGCAGGATTTCTATCCATAAATCGTTCTAAAACATACAAAACTGTGGCACTAGACATGTTTCCATACAAACGTAACACCTCTTTTGTATCGTTAATGTTTTTGCCTAAGACACCAAAAAGATCTTCTACTGTTTGCACAATTTTTTTTCCTCCTGGATGAAAAATTAAATGATCAATATCATCTATAGTCAAGTTGTTATTTTCTAAAAAGGGATGAATGATGGTTGGAAAATGATCGGATATTTTTTGAGGAACTTCTTTGTCTAAAATCATTTGCAAACCCGTATTTACCAATTTAAAACCCATCATGTGTGTCGCATCATAAAAATGATACATGGCTTCATCTGCAATGGTTGGTCCTTGATCTTCTTCATAAGAAGACAAAATTACTGCGGAAGCTCCATCACCAAAAATGGCTGCAGAAACAATATTAGTCATCGAATAATCGTTTAACTGAAAGGTAGCTGTTGGTGCTTCTACTGCAATAACTGCTGCTCTTTTATTCGGATTCGCTTTTAAGAAATTTTTCGCATAAATAATTCCAGAAACACCTGCTGCACAACCCATTTCTGTAACTGGCAAACGTACAATATCTTGTTTCATTCCTAAGGAATTTATCAAATAGGCATCTACAGACGGAATCATAATTCCTGTACAACTAACTGTGATGATGTAATCTAAATCAGTAGCTTTTAAATGGGCTTTTTCTAAAGATTTTTGCAATGATTTTTCTGCTAATTGAATAACTTCTCTTATGTAAACATCATTTTTTTCTTCAAAAGAAGTGGCTGTAAAAACTGCTAATGGATCCATGATGGAGTAACGTTTGTCAACTCCTGCACCTTCAAAAAGTTTGATGACTTTTCGTTGAAAACGTTCTTCTTGATCTTGCATCCATATTTTTACAAACGGAATAATATCTTTCGTTTCTCTGTAATATTTTGGAAGTTGCTTTGCAACGGATGTTATTTTTACTTTCATTTATTTTTTTATTATCCACAGAAAACGAAAAGCCCATTTCCATTGAATTCTTGGTTTTACTTTTAATTTTGTTGACATTCTCTCTAAATCTTTACGTTTAAATCCTCTTAAAACTGATGTTAATCCATCTTCAATAATCATTTTATTAGAGATAAAAATAGACAATAGCATAAACAAATAATAGGCTAATTTATGTCGGTGCAAATCGTTTACCACAATTCCTATATTGGTTTGTTTTAACGTATTTCCTAAAAACGAAACCAGTTCTGGTTCTTTAAAATGATGCAAGAATAATGTCGCTAAAACTACATCAAAGGTTCTGTTTTTAAAATTATCAGAAAAAATATCTTGTGTTTCAAAACTCAATTCAGGATAATTTACAGACAATTCATTTGCATAATCAATGGCAGTTGGGTTGGCATCTACTCCAATCAATTTGAATTTATAATTGTGTTTTCTGCCAAATTTTGCTACATCTCGTAAAATATCTCCATGGCCACAACCCACATCTATAATGGTAATTTCTTCTTCTTTTGGATGATGTTTCAAAAGAGATTGTAAACCATTTACAGTGACTTTATTTCCTCCTAACCACCTGTTTATATTCTCTAATTTATCTAACGTATCTCGCAACAAATCGCCACCAATAGAAAAATCGTCCATCAATTCTTCTTTATTTGATCTCTGTTTGGTGCTGATGAAAAAATCCATTAGTTATTGATTGGTTTTCCGTGAGTTTGTTTGATAATGATGGGTAACAAAAACGGCATTTTCTTTAATAATGATAGTAAAAATGATGCTATTTTGTCTTTTCGAAACAACATCGCAATAAAATGACCTGCTTGTAAACGCCATTTAAATTGTTTGTTCCATTCACTAATATAGCGCTTTTCAAGTTCCTTTCTCGATTCGATTTTACCATTTGAGTAATTTAGAATCAATTTAGATGCAATTTGTGCAGATTGAATGGCCATACTCATTCCATTTCCACAAAGTGGATGAATCATTCCTGCAGCATCACCACACATGATGATGTGATTTTCCACGGGCTTTTTGGTTTCAAACGAAATTTGACTGATAGACAATGGTTGCTCCCAAATTGGTTTTGATTTTTGAAATACCTCTTTTAAAAACTTATTTTTAAAAACCACATTTTCTTGAAAATCCTCAATATTTTTAAACTTTTTAAATGCCGAAAAACTACTGATATAACACAAATTAATAGTATTATTTTCTACCTTAGAAACGCCACAATAACCGCCTTTAAAATTATGAAGTGCCACCAAATCTGATGGAAAATCTCCTTTTACATGAATTTTAACTCCTAAATAAGGCGATTTTTTCTTAATAAATTCGCGTTCCATTTTTACATCTAATAAAGAACGTTTGCCAAAAGCACCAATACAAATTTTTGTTTTAAAAGAGTCGTTTTCTTTGGTTTCTACTGTGAATTCATCTTCTTTAAAATCGACATTTAAAGCAGAATCATGTAAAATTACAACGCCATTTCCTTTGGCTTTTTCTGATAAAACAAAATCGAATTGATAGCGCGAAATTCCAAACCCACCCAAAGGTAATTTTGCTGAAATCACTTTATTTTTTGTTGTAGATAATTGGAAATTATCAATTTTTACAGCACCAAAATCAAACGGATTGATATCTAAAAATGCTAGATAAGGCAACACTTCATTCGAAATATATTCGCCACAAACTTTGTGTTTTGGATAGTTACTTTTCTCAATTAATAAAACTTTTTTTCCAAATTTTGATAAGTGAATGGCGTTACATAAACCTGCTAAACCACCTCCAATTATTACAATATCAAAATTTTGTTTCATATTACGAATGTCTCCTCGAGCGCAGTCGAGAGGTTAAAGTTTTATTCAATTAACTCTGCTAATTCTTTGCCAACTAAACTGCCAATTGCAATTCCCATTCCACCTAAACGAACTCCACAAAAAACGTTTTTTGAAATTTGTTTAACGATGGCTTTTTTCTGATTTCCAACACCCATAATTCCACTCCACCTCCGTTCAATTTCAAAATTTGTGTTTGGTAAAATTGTTTCTTTTAATATTTTTTCTAATTGATTTTGAATGATGGTTGTCTGACCAAATTCAGTAGTTTTTTCGGTTTTAAAATCGAGATTTCTACCTCCACCAAATAGAATTCTATCGTTTATATTTCTAAAATAATAATACCCTTTGTCTAAATGAAAAGTGCCTTTGATGTGTAAATTTTTAATCGGTTTTGTAATGAGTACTTGTGCTCTTGCAGGTTGTACTTTTTCGTCTAAAAGTTGATTTGCAAATCCGTTTGTGGCAATACATAATTTATTGGTTTTAAAAGTGATTTTATCCGTTTTTACTTCAACCAGATTTCCACTTTCAATAAAACTTTCTACAGTAATTGAATTGAGAATTTTAACGCCTAAATTCTGAACTTTATACAACAACTCAAAAGCCATTTTTCCTGTATCAATTTGTCCTTCAAAATTATTTGTAATGTATTTGTTGTGTACTTTTTGGAAACCAAAAGTGTTTTTTGAAATAGAAAAAACATCACTCTTAAAAATAGGTTTTAAAAGCTGATTAATTTGATATTTTCTTGAAATACATTCTTCAAAAAATGCTTCGTTTTCACACAATTCGAAACCTTTATTTTGCTGAAAATCGATGTTTTTATCTCCTAAATTTTGTCTTAATCGTTGTAAACCTTTCCAGCGTTTATCCACCAAATTATAAACTTCTTGTTCTGTATGAGAATTTAAGTCATCAATTAATTCAGAAAGACTTCCAAAACACGCAAAACCCGCATTTTTAGTGCTTGCTCCTTGTGGCAACATTCCTTTTTCGAGAATTAAAATATTGGTTTTAGGGTATTTCTTTTTTAATTCTAAGGCGCAATTTAAACCCACAATTCCACTACCAACGATGGTAAAATGTATGTTAGTAAACCATTCTTTTAATTCCCAATAGCTGTAGTTCATTAACGTTTTTTAGTTTTAGACCTCACAAGGTTTTAAAAACCTGTGAGGTCTTTTATATCTACTTTATAACTGTTTTTCAAAGCAAATACTATTTTCCATACTTTTATATTGTCCGTAATTTTCAATCACTTTATAATTGCATTTATGGTAAAATGTAACAGCTTCTTTCTGTCTTTTTCCTGTTTCTAAAACACACTTTTTATACCCTAATTCTTTTGCCCAAACTTCTAATTCTAAAAGTATTTTTTGTGCAATTCCTTTTCCTCTGTTTTCTGGAGAAACATACATTCGTTTTAGTTCCATAGAAATATTGTCGAACTTTTTAATAGCACCACAACCAACAGGAATCTTATCAACATAAGCCAAAACAATATGTTTTAAAATATTAATATTATTAAACTGATTGTAGAAATCATGCTCATCTTCATCCGTGATTTTTAAATATGCATCTAATTCTTTTACCAAATTTTTAAAATCTTGGTTTTCTGAGTTGGTTCTGATAATTTTCATTTTCGTAATTTTTAGACCTGACAGGTTTTTGAAACCTGTCAGGTCTTCAAAGAAACTGTGCGTTAAAATTCAAATTTTAACTGTACCCAAACAGGTTCTTTAATTTCTGTGTTTAAATTTCCGAAAGAAATTCCTAATAAACGCACAGAATTTGTTAATTTATCTTGAAATAACAATTCTTTTACCACAGGAAAAAACTCTTTTTTTGTTTGCATAAAATTGGGTTTTGTTTTGCTTCTTGTTTGCTGTGTAAAATCGGAATATTTAATTTTTAGAGTGATGGTTTTTCCTTTTGTGTTGTTTTTTAGCATTCTTCGTTCCAATTCATCTGCAATTTTTTCTAACTTTTCAATCATAAAAATTTCTGATGAAATGTTTTCGTTAAACGTTCTTTCGGCTGCTAAAGATTTTCGAATTCTATTCGGTTTTACAGGGCTATTATGAATTCCGCGAACAATATTGTAATAATGCGAGCCCGATTTTCCGAATAAAGTAACCAGTTCTTCCAACGATTTTTTCTTTAAATCGTTTCCAACAAAAATGCCCAAATTGTACATTTTTGCGGCGGTTACTTTACCTACACCGTAAAATTTATTTACCGGTAATTCTTCTAAAAATTGAATAACCTCTTTTGGATGCACTGTTTTTTGTCCATTAGGTTTGTTAATATCCGAAGCTATTTTTGCGATAAATTTATTAATAGAAATTCCTGCAGAAGCTCGCAAACCTGTTTCTTGATAAATACGTTCTCGAATTTCTCTGGCAATATCGTTTGCAGACGGATTTCCTTTTTTATTTTCGGTAACATCTAAATAAGCTTCATCTAAAGAAAGGGGTTCTACTAGATCTGTATATTCGTAAAAAATCTCTCTAATTTTTGCTGATAGTTCTTTATAACGTGCAAAATCTGACTTTACAAATATTAAATGTGGGCACTTTTTTTTAGCCAAAACATTACTCATAGCAGATTTTACCCCAAATTTTCTTGCCTCATAACTTGCTGCAGAAACCACGCCTCTATCTCCACCACCACCAACAGCAATTGCTTTGCCTCTTAATTCTGGATTATCTAACTCTGCCACAGACGCATAAAATGCATCCATATCTACATGAATTATTTTTCGAAAAGGAGGTTCTAATTTCATTTTAACAAAATAAGGGAGTTTCTTAACAGTTCTATTTTTTTTTATCTCTAAAAAGTAAATACTTTCGCCGCATAAAGTATTGGTTTTTATGTTCGATGTATTGAATGTAAAATTAAAAGGGAATCAGGTGATTTTTTAGTTAAAAAAATCCTGAACTGTTCTCGCAACTGTAAGCTTCGTCTTGTAAAAAGATGTCTGTTAAATCTCACACCACTGTTTAAAAATTTAAATGGGAAGGTTTTAACAAAAAGTAAGTCAGGAGACCTGCCAGTGCTCAAATTCGTGTTTTTATGCTTTCGAGAAAAAGGCAGAAGACTATTATTTTTTGTTCGACATACGTATTTTTTTGTTTGATTATTTTTTAATCTAACCCATAAGATGCAATGTGTATGCGAATTTTTAAACCGTAACCTAAAACCCAATTATAATGAAGAATTTTTATGCTGCATATGCATTTTTATGCATTTTCGTATTTGCATCTTGCTCTAAGAAAACAACGTCGAAAATTGAAGAAGAAGCTGTTTTCGATTCCACCTTTATTTTAACATTAGAAAGCGATAAAACAGCCATTAACTTTTTAAATAGCGGTGCTTTTTTAACACCAAATGTGTACGAATCTACTGATAGAGAATCGATTTCTTTTTCGAGTTTCGACAACGCTTTGTTTGTTGTTAGTAAAAAAGGGCCCAATTACATTACACAATTTAACGTAGAGAATTTAAATGTTGATAACGTGGTGACCAGTTCCGACCTTACTGCACCTTCTTATTTAGAAATGTATTCGGCTACAGAGGGCTTGGTTATTGGAGTTTCTGGAAGAGGAAGGCGTAAAAAATATAATGTTGCTCCCGTAAATATAACCACTGGTATTGGTAATAAAATAGATGGCTTTTCTGACAATATTTTGTACAATAATGCTGCTTTAGTAACCGATGGAAATACTGTTTTAGTTGCAGATGGTAAAGATTTAAAAGCAATGAATACTACCACAAAAGAAATAACTACCTTGTTAACTTTTGCCGAAAATATTTCTGGTATTTTAAAGAACAAAAATGGTACAATTTGGGTCGCTACAGAAAAAAGAACCGAAAAAGCGGCGTTTACAAAACTAAATAAAGATTACTCTATAAACGAAGTGGTTACTGTTACAGATAATACTATTAATTTATTTAAAAACAGTCTTTTAAGTTTAAATCGTTCTAGTTTTACAGCTTATTGGTCAGAGGCTGCTTCTGGTAAAATTTACAGATTTAATACTATCACAAAATTAGTAGAAGAGTTTGTAACACCAGCCACAAATAATGTTGCTTTAACAACCGTTGTAAAACAACACCCTGTTACCAAACAAGTTTTTGTAATAGGTTTAGAAGATTTTTTAGACCCTGATAATAGTATTATCGCCATTTATAATGATGATAAATCTTTCGAAAAAAAGGTTGAAAAAGTAGGAACGTCTCCTATCGATATTTATTTTTCCGATAAAAATTTTACAAATTAGGCAAGTTTAAAGTTTTAGTTTAAAAGCGAAATTACCTGTTTTAAAAACAAATAATTTCGCTTTTAATAATCAAAATATAAAAACGTTAACAACTGGGTTAGCCTAACTTTTAGTTATAAAATCAATACAAATTTTAGTAACAGCTGCCAATTCTTTAGACATTTTGTCTTTTTTCCAAGGATGGGAAACATTAAAAACATGGTCTGCATTTTTAATGATTTTTAAAGTGCTTTTAGGGTTCCAAGAATGTATTTTTTTACCTTCTTCTACAGAGATTGAGGCATCAGAATCTCCATGAATTATTAGATGTGGAACCTTAATTTTTTGGGCAGACTTCTTAATATTTAGTCGTTCTTCGTTTTCTTTAAAATTAGTGTAAAATTGATAAAAATGAGGCATTAATTGCTTTGTTCTTCCGTTTAAAACATATTTTACGCCTGTTTTTTTCCAATTTTCTAAATCGCCAATTGTAGATGACCTTGAACCAAAGTCGCAAACAGAAGCCAAAGAAATTAGGTTTTTTATACGCGAATCTTCAGCTGTTTTTATGGTAACAATTCCTCCTCCTCTACTGTGACCAATTATTGAAATACAATGGCTATTTGCTTCCTTTTTAAAATCGGTATTCGTAGAAATCCAATCTAAAATACTTTCTAGATCGTCTAATTCTTTGGTGTAATTATTATTCCCAAAAGCTTCTAAATCTGGAAAATCTATAGGTTGCTTTGGAGTACCTCCATTGTAAGAAAAATTAAATTTTATAAAGAAAAAACCTGCACTTGCAAATGCTGTTGCCATTAAATTCCAAGCGCCCCAATCTTTAAAACCTTTGTAGCCATGGCAAAAAATAATTATTTTTTTAGGTTGATGCGTTTCTTTATAAAAAACATCTGTTACAATTGGTTTTTTGTGTTTTCCTTCAACAAGTATGTTTTTAATTATTTTCATTCTTTTCGATTTAAAGAACAAATTTAAGAAAAGTAAACAGCGCAAAACCAGCTGTAATAAAACTTAAAATTAAATTGATATTGTTTGTTAAATTCCCCGTTTTTTGTTGAATTAAATAGGCAAATCTTCCGTACAAATATAAAATAAAATAGGCGCCAATTACAGCACCTACAACAAAATATAAGGTAGAAGTAATATCGAAATTTGTCATATTATACGACATTAAAAGTGCCACAATTCCAGAGAAAAAAGGAATTGCAAACATGTTTAAAACAGATAAAACAACTCCGAAAAAAAAGGAATTTTTTCGATAAACTTTTATTTGTTTTTTTTCTTTTTTATTTTGTTTGAAAAAATAAACAGACAAAAATAACAGTACAATAATGCCTGCTTTCTCTAAAATTTCTATAAAAGTAGGGTTTTTTGAAAGATATTGTATCAAATAAATAGAAAGATACGCTTGTAGAAAAACTACCAACGAAACTCCTAGAGTAAAATTACTAAAATCTTTTTTGCTTCTATCTAATCGTATTTTTAAAGCTGTCATGTTTAACACACTTGGCAACGTAAAACCTAAAAATGAAAACACAAAACCGAAAAAAAAGAGAAAAAACATATCCATTAATTTTATAGGTATTGTGTCGTATTTATCATTAAAAAATTACTGTTTTCGATAAAAATACCAAACACTCGCTCGTTAGTAAATTCTTATGGAATTTTTAAAATGTTAGATATTGACCCAAACTCTAAAAAGTTAAATGCGGAATTGACAAAATGTGGAATTTATATCTTTATGGAAATATTACTATATTTATCTCAATTAAATTTGGTTGCTTTTTTGCCTACTACTGAATTTCCTTTGGAAATTCTTCGCAGACAAAATTGCACTATTCTTATACAAAACGTTGTACCACATACTGAAAAAAATTCGTGATTTGAATATTATTCAGTAAATTTATTGAAAATTAAAGAAAATGGAAACTATCCGAATTGACATAATAAACCCAAAAGCGAAAAAACTTCTTAAAGGTTTAGCGGATTTGAACTTGATAAAGATTAATAAAGAAAAATATAAATCGGAATTCTCTGCTTTACTAAAAAAAATAAGGGCTAAATCTAATGAAGAGATTTCGTTAGATGAAATAACCAAAGAAGTCGAGCAAGTGAGAAAATCACGATATGAAAAATAAGAAAATAATCCTTGATACAAATCTTTGGATTAGCTTTCTGATTTCCAAAAAATTCAGTCAAATTGATGAACTGATTGAAAACAAAAAAATCATATTGATTTTTTCCAACGAATTGCTCGAAGAATTTATTGATGTTGTAAGCCGACCGAAATTTAAAAAGTATTTCTCAAAAAAAGGATATTGAGAAAATTCTTGAGTATTTTGACCAATTTGGAGAATTAGCAAAAATTACTTCTGACATAAAAATCTGTCGAGACGAAAAAGACAACTTTTTACTTAATCTATCTGTTGATTCAGAAGCAGATTATTTAATTACTGGAGACAAGGATTTGTTGATTTTAGAAAAGATTCAAAATACCAAAATCTTGACTTTTTCAGAATTTATTGAACGGACTGAATAAAAAGTACGCGGTACAACGAAGCGTATAACTCATTGCTAATCAGTTTATTAATTTAAAGTTAAGACCTACTTGAAAAGTCGCCAAAAACAAGTCAGTTGTTTAAAAATAACTTTTAGTTTTTTACCGTTTCGAAATCTGAAAAAAATATTTTGAATCCAAAAATGTGGAACACTCTCTCGCTCGCAAAATTCAGGCGGAATTTTGCAAATAGTTGGAATTGTAAAACGTATGAATTCACTCAAACTCTGAAAAAATTAAACGCGGAATTCTTACTCAATTTTTGAGTTTAAAACGTTTTTGGAATTAAGCAAAATGTGGAATTAAAATCTTTACGGAAAACAAAAAAAACGTTGAAAAAAAACATAAAAACACGCATTTGCTAACACCGCTTATAAAAAATTGCTATTTTTAGCCTTATCAAAATTAGTTGCTTTTTTGCCTACTACTGAATTTCCTTCGGAAATTCCTCGCAGACAAAATCGCAACTTTCCATAAACAAATACGTTGGCTGCAATTATGACAAACAAAATCGATTTAAGTAATCCTTTTAAATTGTACAAATGGAGGAAAAAGAACTGTCGGAATTAACGGATCAAGAATTATTGGACAAAGCAAAAAAACTAAAGTCAGATTCCTTCACCAATGCGGTGTTTATCGGTTTTCTAATTGGAATTGTAATCTACAGCATTGTAATGAACGGATTTGGATTTTTTATACTCATACCTTTATTTATCGCATACAAATTAATTACCAATTCAAAGAAAGATAATGCTTTGAAGAAATTGTTGAAGGAACGAGATTTAGAATAGGCGATGGCAGAAATTTGTAAAAATTGTGGAACCGAAATAACCCAGAACTACTGCCCTATTTGTGGAAATCCCGCAAACCTGAAACGAATCGATGCCCAATACATATTTCAGGAAATCCGAGATGTTCTCAACTTCGAAAAAGGACTCTTATTTACAATAAGGGAGTTGACAATAAATCCGGGTAGAAATATAAGGGCCTTTCTGCATGAAAATAGGAACAGGCTAGTAAAACCGATATTGTTCCTAATAATTACCTCATTAATCTATACCCTGTCAAACAAGATATTTAATTTCGAAGACGGTTACATAAATTATTCGGGAAATGAGCAATCCACTGTTATAAACATTTTTAAATGGATTCAGGGAAACTACGGTTATGCCAATATCATTTTGGCCATTTTCATTGGACTATGGCTGAAATTATTTTTCAGAAGATATCAGTTCAACTTTTTTGAAATTCTGATACTTCTCTGCTTCGTAATTGGCATGGGAATGTTAATATTTTCAGTATTCGGAATCGTTCAAAGTCTGACACAAGTAAACTTGATGCAAGTCGGGGCCGTAGGAGCATTTATTTATACGACATACGCTCTAGGTCATTTTTTCAACAAAAGAAAATTTCTTAGCTATGTCAAAGCATTTTTTGCCTACCTACTTGGAATGATTACCTTTTCTCTAGCCGCAATAGCTATAGGGCTAATAATAGATTTAATTATCCAGAAATAGGGAATAACTGCAGCCAACAAAGTACTGTGGTAAAAAACAAGTAAAAACTCATTAATTTTTTACGAAAGTACTTTTATAATTTTCATCATATATTAATCCTGATTTTGCTATTGCAAAGACCTGTTTTAGTAGTTTATTACAGACTGCGATTAAGGCTAATTTTTTGCTCTTTCCCTTGGCTACGATTCGTTGATAAAGATCTCGACAAGCCTTGTTGTATTTGCATGCATTAAAACTACACATAAACAATAAATTTCTTAGTTTTTGATTCCCTATTTTACTTATTCTCGATCGTCCTTTTACACTACTACCACTTTGTCTAATTGTTGGCGTTAGACCTGCATAACTACACAATTCACTACCACTCGTAAAACGCTCAAATCCATCGGTTAAAACTACTAACATTAAAGAGGTTTTGGGACCAATGCCTGGGATGCTTTTTAAACGTGTTAAAACATCGTTATGAACTTCTTTTACTAAAATTAATAGGTCTTCTTCTATCGTTTTTATTTCTTTCTCAACATGTTTTAAACTGCGTTTTAAAGACCTCACAACAGATTTACTTGGTGTACCTAAAACGGCTTCGCCATGTAATTTATTTTTCAGCATAGTGCTCTGCTTTGTATATGCTGAAAGGGTTCTTGTCATTTGTAAACATTCCAGCTGATGTTTAGAATTGCCTTTCCACAACTTTAATTTAACCTGCTTTGCATACTCACAAATTAGTTTAGAATCGCTCTTATCTGTCTTTATTTTAGACAATTTCATTTGAATAAAACGTTTTACCGATAATGGATTTTCTACCGATAATTTAAAACCTTTTTCTTGTAAATAATAGGCTAATTGGTAATGATAATAACCGGTAGCTTCCATCACGCAATGACTCTTTAAATCTAATAATTTTACAAACTTTTTAAAGCCTGTTAAATTGTTTTTAAACTGGTAATAATTGCCATCTGAATCTGTGACATCAAAAAATAAATGACTGATGTCTATTCCAAAATATTTAATATCTTTATTCATAAATAAATGTTTTTACGAAAGGACATACTACGCGAGTTTCAACGACTTAAAAGCGAGGTCTAAAAGCCTCATAGAACTGTACGAAATCTGTGTAGAAAAGAGAGGGGATTTTCAATGTTGACGAAGTCTATGCTTCTGCGTATATATTAACCTTATTCCTCTCTTTTGTCTTTTCTTAATTATGTTCAAATTTAATGAATTACAAACTTAAGAAGTGTATAATTAATTGCTACTTTTAGCCATATCAAAGTTGGTTGTGGTGCATTAAAACCCGCTCTGCCGAAAACTGAATTTCGAAGTAAATAATCCAAAAATTATTCTTGAACTTGTATCCAAGTAGATACAAAATTTATGTTCTTTATTGAGAAAACAACTGAATTTGACAAATGGCTGAAAAAGTTAAAAGACTTTAAGGCAAAGGCGAAAATTTTATTTAGAATCTAAAAATTAGAAACAAACGAACATTTTGGCGATTTTAAAACTGTTGGAGACGGAATTTGGGAAATGCGAATAAATTTTGCGAAAGGTTACAGAGTTTACTTCAAGGAAAAGGACGGAAAAGTAATTGTTCTTCTGATTGGCGGAGATAAATCAACTCAACAAAAAGACATTGCAAAAGCGAAAGAAATTTGGAAAAAATTAAATAAATAGAAAATGGGAACTTCAAGATTTGAAATAGCGGATTATTTGGACAGTAAAGAAATGATTGCGGAATATCTTAATACAGTTTTGGAACAAGGCAATAATGCAGATGTAATTAATGCAATCGGACATATAGCAAAAGCTATCGGAATGACAAAAATTGCGGAGGAAACTGGATTGAGCAGACCGAGTTTATATAAAGCATTATCCGATGGAGCCAAACCACAATTTGCGACAATAATGAAAGTGTTGAAAGCAATCGGAGGACAAATTCAAGTGAATCCAGCTTCTGCCTGAATAAATAACGCACCACAACAAAGTATAGCTCATTAAAACGAGGTTTATACAAAACATTATGCATGCAAAAAAAAAAGACAATGACATTTAAAGAAATATGGGATAAGCACAAAAGTCATTTACTGAATTTCATCAAAACTAAAATGGATGACGAAAATATTGCAGAAGATGTTTTGCAAGAAGTTAACTTAAAACTGATTGAAAATCTAAACAGAAAGACAGAAATTAAAAACTATAAAACTTGGATTTTTCAAGTAGCTAGAAATACAATTGCAGATTATTATAGAAAAAATAAAAGATATTCTGAATTACCAATAAATGAATCTGAAATAACCAATTCAAGTACTTGTTTCTGTGATTTGACAGGGTTTGTAATTCAAACTTATCTACCTGAAAAATATAGCAGACCACTTTTTTTAAGTGATATTGAGCAAAAACCACAGCAGGAAATTGCCGAAATACTCAATTTAAGCTTAACAGCAACCAAATCAAGAATACAAAGAGGACGAAAAAAATTAAAAGAATTGGTAAATAAATGCATCGATATTTCATATAACAATAAAGGTCAAGTGTCTGATTTTCAATTAAAAAATAACTGTGAACTTCCTCAAGAACTAAAAAATGAAATGGCAAGAATAAATTTTATTCCATAATCCTGCGTCTTTTTAGTTTACTCATACGACTACAAGAGAAAGTAAACAAATGAAACATAAAATTATATCTTCAGTAGTTGTACCAACATTATTAATAATAACAGGTATATTTAGTTATTTAACATTTCAAAATAATTGGAATTTAGAAATAGTATCCTATTCCATTTTTCTCTTTACCCTTTTTTACATTCTAATTTTAGAGCGAATAATTCCACTAAAACAAGAATGGAAACCAAACAAACAGACATTTTGGACAGATATTAAACATTTCATTTTTTCGACAGCCATATTTGATGCTTTAGGAAAAATGCTTGCATTATCAGTTGTTATTAATCTTCAAGAAAAATTCTTTCCAATAACTAATTTTTGGGATTCATTGCCATTTTTGGCAACATACATTATTGCTAATTTAATAGGCGAATTCCTTCCATACATTTATCATAGAGTTAGCCATAAAGGAAATACAAAGTCGTATTTAAGTCTTTTGTTATGGAAGATACATTCCATTCATCATTTGCCAACAAGTTTAAATTGGTTTAAAACAAACTGGATTCATCCAATCAATATTTTTTTAAACACTTTTTTAAAAATAACACCTCTTCTACTTTTAGGATTCAATAAAGAAATCATATTTTTAGTGGGTATTACACACGTAGTAATTGCTTACATCTCTCACGCAAACATTCAAACACAAAAAAGTTTTTGGGATTACATATTAGTTACGCCACAAATTCATCATTTTCATCACAGTATAAAAATGGAAGAAGCAAAAAATTTCGGTAATGTTTTTCCATTTTGGGACATATTATTTGGTACATATTATAACAGAAAAGGAGCTGTTGTAGATGTTGGAATTATTGAAAACTCTAAAACAAATTATCCAAAAGATAAAGAATACTTTAAGCAACTATTATTTCCAATAACAACCTCAAAGGAATGTTGTGAATGAAAATGCCTGTGCATAACAACTGTAACCGTTGCACAACTCTTTCGTTTTATAAAAAATTGCTGCTTTTAACCAAATTAAAATTAGCTGTAATTTTGCTTACTACTTAATTTCTTTCGGAAAACCCTCTCACACAAAACCGTAACCATTCAAACACATAATGGTATAATTATTTCGATAGTAAATAAATTAGATTTATAAAGCCAACAAGACCTGTTATGCAGCCTAAAATAAAATCCATTTTTGTAGCAATAGATGTTAATTTGTGTTCAATTTTTTCGGCAACTATCGCATATAAAGAGTATAAAGTAAAAGAGCCAATTGTAGAGCCAATGGAAAAGTAAAATGCATTTAATAATGAGTATTCGAAATATTCTAAACCAATTAAAATCGAAATTGTTGTAAAATAAAACGGAATTGCAATCGTGTTTAAAGAAGACATTATTATACCGTGCAAATACGCCTTCGATTTTGGGATTTCTTGTTTTTCTTTTGCAACTTTTGTGGTAAAATACATGCGAAAAAAATTAATAGACAACAAGAACAAAATTCCAGTTCCTATTTTTTGAATTAGGGTAATATATTCTGAATTTTCCATTAAAATACTGGCTAAGTAAGCACCAATATTTGCTTGAAAAAATAAAATAGTTGCATAACCCCCAATTAAATAAAAAGCGGCTTTTTTTCCGTTTCTTAAACTAAATTTTACAACCGTTAAATTTAAAAAACTAGGTGTAATGCTACCTGCTGCTGCAATAAAAAAACCGAAAAGTATAAAAATTAGTAGGTTCATAGCTTCTTTTAGATGTGCAAATAAACGAAAAAGAGGCTGTCTCAAAAGTAAATTTAGCTATCATTTTAAGCATTCCTAAAATCAAAATATATTTTGATTGAAAGTAGCGAACGAAGTTATCGAAAAATCTAAGATATTGAAATTCAATAAATAAGATTTCTCCATTACAGTCGAAATGACAAATTTTAATACTTTCGAGACAGCCCTCTTCTTCTTTATAAGAACTTAAAGTTTTTTTAGATAACTCCTTGTGCCAACATTGCGTCTGCAACTTTTACAAAACCTGCAATATTTGCACCTCTAATATAAT
This sequence comes from Polaribacter batillariae, assembly GCF_017498485.1. NCBI lineage: Bacteria > Pseudomonadati > Bacteroidota > Flavobacteriia > Flavobacteriales > Flavobacteriaceae > Polaribacter > Polaribacter batillariae. Next base: position 2,250,816 of record NZ_CP071795.1, read on the forward strand.
CTATAGAACCATCGTCGTTTTTACCATATTCTACACAAGAATCATGAATATCTTCCATAATATCTTTTAATCTTGAATCTACCTCTTCTCTCGACCAAGAAATTCTTAACGAATTCTGGCTCATCTCTAATCCAGAGGTTGCTACTCCACCAGCATTAGAAGCCTTTCCTGGGGCAAACAAGATTTTTCCTTTTTGAAATTCGTGAATTGCATCTGGTGTAGAAGGCATGTTTGCGCCTTCAGAAACACACATACAACCGTTTTTAATTAATTGTTTTGCTTCCTCTCCATTCAATTCATTTTGAGTGGCACATGGCAAAGCAATATCACATTTTACAGACCAAGGTCTTTCGCCTTCAAAATATTTTGCTTCTGGATATTTATCTACATACTCGCTAATTCTACCACGTTTTTCATTTTTAATATACATAACGTGTTTTAACTTTTCTGTACTAATACCATCTTCATCTAAAATATAACCTCCAGAATCAGATAATGTTAAGATAGTAGCTCCTAATTCGATTGCTTTTTCAGCAGCATATTGTGCCACGTTTCCAGATCCAGAAATCACTACTTTTTTTCCTTCAAAAGAATCGTCTTTACGTTGCAACATGTTTTGTGCAAAATACACGGTTCCATATCCTGTAGCTTCTGGTCTAATTAAAGAACCACCCCAAGATTGCCCTTTTCCTGTTAAAACACCTGTAAATTCGTTTTTTAGTTTTTTATACATTCCAAACATAAAACCAATTTCTCTCGCTCCAACACCAATATCTCCAGCAGGAACATCTGTATTTGGGCCAATATGTCTAAATAATTCGCTCATAAAAGCGTGGCAAAAACGCATTATTTCGTTGTCTGATTTTCCTTTTGGATCAAAATCAGAACCTCCTTTTCCACCACCCATTGGCAATGTTGTTAGCGAGTTTTTAAATACTTGCTCAAAAGCTAAAAACTTTAAAATACTTGCATTTACTGTTGGGTGAAAACGCAAACCACCTTTATATGGGCCAATTGCCGAGTTCATTTGTATTCTATACCCTCTATTTACTTGAATTTCTCCACTATCATCTACCCACGAAACACGAAAAGAAATTAATCTTTCTGGTTCTACCATTCTTAATAAAATATTTTTCCCATGATAAATATCATGATTTACGATATAAGGAATTACAGTTTCTGCAACTTCTTGAACAGCCTGTAAAAATTCTGGCTCATGGTTATTTCTACTTTTAACCATTTCCATAAATTCTTTAATTTTTAACTCCATAATTTTATGTATGATTTTTTACGAATTTTACAAAATTTTAAAGCAACAAAGATAAGTATTTTATGAATTGACAAAATAAATTTTTTATTTTATTTAATACCTTACTTCTCCATATTTCAATCGATTTCGAAAGCTTGTTTTGTTTTCTTCTCTTTAGGTTGATAAAACTCTACAAAAAACACTAAATTTGCTTCATAATTTTACCCGAAAATGTTAGACAAAGTAAAAGAATTAATTGGCGATGTAAAGGCGTTTAATGCCACCACTAAAGAAGATGTTGAGGCATTTAGAATTAAATATTTAGGAAGCAAAGGTTTGTTAAAAGATTTGTTTGCCGAGTTTAAAAATGTAGATGTAACCTTGCGAAAAGATTTTGGGCAAGCATTAAATAATTTAAAAAAATCTGCAGAAGATAAAGTAGCAGCATTAACAGATGCTTTAGACCAATCTTCCAATAAACAATCTTTTTATGGCGATTTAACACGTCCTGCAGAGCCTATTGAGCTAGGTTCTCGTCATCCAATATCTTTGGTAAAAAACCAAATTATAGAGGTTTTTAACAGAATTGGTTTTACGGTTTCTGAAGGACCAGAAATAGAAGACGATTGGCACAATTTTACGGCATTAAACTTGCCAGAATATCATCCTGCAAGAGACATGCAAGACACGTTTTTTATTGAGCAAAATCCAGATATTTTATTAAGAACACATACCTCTTCTGTACAAGTTCGTTATATGGAAAATAACGAGCCACCAATTCGTACCATTTCTCCTGGGCGCGTTTTTAGAAACGAAGATATTTCTGCACGCGCGCACTGTATTTTTCATCAAGTAGAAGGTTTGTATATAGATACAGATGTTTCTTTTGCCGATTTAAAACAAACCCTTTTATACTTTACAAAAGAGATGTTTGGCAAGTCGAAAATTCGTTTGCGTCCTTCTTATTTTCCATTTACAGAGCCAAGTGCAGAAGTAGATATTTATTGGGGTTTAGAAACAGAAACCGATTACAGAATTACAAAAGGTACAGGTTGGTTAGAAATTATGGGTTGTGGAATGGTAGATCCTAATGTGTTGAAAAACGCCAATATAGATCCTACAAAATACTCTGGTTACGCCTTTGGAATGGGAATTGAGCGCATTGCAATGTTGCTGTATCAAATACCAGATATTAGAATGTTTTACGAAAACGACAAACGTTTTTTAGAGCAGTTTAAGAGTGTAATCTAAAAGCCCACCTTAACGAAAACAGAAGAAACTCCAATCTGTTCTATTAAAAATTTTCCTTTTAAAATCTATAAAATATCATTTTTAGATTCAATAAAAGTTAAAAACATTTATAGATAAGCAATAAAAAAATAACAAATTATCAAATAATTTCTCCCCTTTTTAGGAAAGAGGCTTATGAAAAAAGACATCAAAATACCAGAAGTTACCAACGTAAAAATGGCTGTTGTTTATGAGTTTAACGACATTTATAACACCAGTGATTGGAATGTTTATTTAATCAACAATAAAAATGTTGATTTAGAAATGGTTATGATTGTTTCTCAAGGTTTTTCTGACACTAAAACCACTTCTTTATTGCGTAAAAAAATAGACAAATTGCCAGCAAATTCTTTTGCAAAAATTGAGTTTATGCAACCTGAATTATTCAAACTAAAAAATCGTTTTCAAGTGAGTTTTTTTGAAGGAAATACGTTGTTTGAAAAAACATTTTTATTCAAAGAAAACACGGTTAAAGAAGGTGCTTTAAGAGAAATTGCTGAATTAAAAAAACGTGGGGTTTTGGCGAAATAATATTTAAAATAGAAATACATTTTCCACACCGTTTTGTCGCGCTGTAAGCGTCTCACACGCAAAATAACAAACCGAAAAAGTTAAAAATAATAGATATCTCTTTTTAAAAATGATAAACTTATTTAGAATAGAAAAAACAAGCTTGCGTTAGCAATTGAATTTTTCGACTTCGCTTAAGACAAGCGAATTGCTTGAGCTTTTTTTACTTTTTCTAAAAAAAAGCGAGTAGTAAAAACGCGACTTTATCCTGAATGCCTTCAGACTAAAATAACACCAAAATTATTTTAAAGATGTTTGCTTCAATAAAAATTTATTGAAACCAAAAATCCACTGGTTTTATTTTGACCTAGAAAGGTCAAAAAATAAAATACTGTATTTAGACTCTCGTTTTCACGGAAATAACAATTGCAACAGAAACCCCCAAGGCATCGCCTCTAGAATTCTTTTCGGTTAAAAAATTTCGTTTCATTACATAATTAAGGCGAAATAACTGTATTTTTGATAGTATCAAATGATAGTATCAAGAAATGAAACCACCTTACGAAATAACATCTTCTATTTTAAAATTAATAATTTCTATTTCAGAGAAAATAGGAGAAGTAAATGCTAATTTATTAAACAAACCTTCGCCAAAACTGAGAAAACAGAATAGAATTAAAACTATTTATTCTTCTTTAAAAATAGAAGGAAACACACTTACAGAAGAACAAATAACAGCACTTCTTGAAAACAAAAGAGTTATTGGCCCTAAAAAAGATGTTCTTGAAGTTTTAAATGCTATAAAAATCTATGAAAATTTAGAAAAGTACAATCCTTCTAATGAAAAATCTTTTTTAAAAGCGCATAAAATCTTAATGGAAGACCTAATTAAAAATTCTGGAAAATATAGAAATCGAAGTGTCGGAATTGTAAAAGGCTCAAAAGTTGAGCATTTAGCACCACCTTTTGAGAATGTGCCATATTTAATGAAAGACCTTTTTGAATATATGAAAAAGTCTGATGAAATTGAATTAATTAAAAGTTGTGTTTTTCACTACGAAATGGAATTCATACATCCCTTTTTGGATGGAAATGGCAGAATGGGACGATTATGGCAAACTTTAATTCTAATGGAAAAATATCCAATCTTTGAGTTTCTCCCCTTTGAAACGTTAATTAGCAACGACCAAGAAAAATATTATAAAGCCTTGTCTGAATGTGATAAATCTGGAAAATCAACTAAGTTTATTGAATATATGCTCAACGTAATTGACATTTCAATAAGTCAGTTATTAGATTTTAATAATCGAACATTAAATGAAAAAGACAGATTAGAATATTATGTTTCATTAAATAAAACTAAATTTACAAGAAAAGATTATATGAATATTTTTAAAGGTATTTCTTCAGCGACAGCAAGTAGAGATTTAAAAAAAGGAGTAGAAGTAGGTTTATTTGAAAAAATAGGAGAAAAAAATAAAACAATTTATAAATTAAAATAACTAGGCACAACCCCAATTATTCAAGCTTAATAATCGTTTTCAAGTGAGTTTTTTTGAAGGAAATACGTTGTTTGAAAAAACATTTTCCACACCGTTTTGTCACGCTGTAAGCGTCTCACATGCAAAATAACAAACCGAAAAAGTTAAAAATAATAGATATCACATGCTCCTGATATCTATAATTTTTATGTTTATATTCTTACAAATAAACATAAAACGGTTTTATATACAGGCGTTACCAATAACCTTACGTTACGGTTACAACAGCATCAAGAAAAAAAGAATCCCAAAAGCTTTATTGTAAAATATAATGTACATTATTTATTGTTTTACGAACATTTTGGTTGGATACAAGAGGCTATTGTCAGAGAAAAAGAAATAAAAAACTTAACAAGGCAAAAGAAAATTAATTTTAGAAAAAATGCTAAAATGGAATTTTTAAATCATTCATTTGAATAATGTTGTGTGAGATTTCTGCGGAATGACAAAACTGAAAAGAAACTTACCCAAAAAACCCAATAATTAAATACAAAATCGTAGTAATTACACCACCAACCAATGCATAAGGCAATTGTGTTTTTACATGATCTATATGATCGCTGGCAGATGCCATGGAAGAAATAATAGAAGTATCTGAAATTGGCGAACAATGGTCTCCAAAAATTCCGCCTCCTAAAGTGGCTGCAACTACCATGGTAACATCAGCTCCATGAATATTTGCCATTGGAATAGAAATTGCCAGCATAATGGCAAACGTTCCCCAAGAAGTTCCTGTAGAAAATGCAATAAACGAACTAATTACAAACACAACTGCTGGTAATAATTGGGGCGATAACCATTTTTCTGTAGCTGTAGCAACGTATTTTCCAGTTTCTAATTCTCCACAAGCGTTTCCAATGGCGAATGCCAATAACATTAATAACGCCAAAGGCATTAATTCGCTTATTCCTTTTAATGTTAAATTTACAGCTTCTTTTGGCTTTAAAAAACCTTGAATCATATACATTGTAATTGCCACTAAAAGTGCTGTAATTACGGCGTATAAAACAGATGATGAGCCAGAACCTGCGCCAATGGCTTGTTTTATATGATCAAAAGTTGATGAGAATTCTTTAACTTCATTCCAACCTGTGTAAATTAAATTGATAGGCATCATTAAAACCATGGTTAACAAAGGCACAATCATATTATAGGCTCTTGCTGGAATCCCTTCTTTTGGCGGAAATGAAGTTACCTCATCTGAAACCATTGGTTTGGAGCCTTCATTCATTAATAAACCTGTTTCTTTGGTTCTTTTTTCGGCTTTTTTCATTGGACCAAAATCTTTCTTTGTTAAGATTACCACAAATACAATTGCAATTGCCAATAAAGGATAAAAGTTATACAAGATAGACGACATCATTACCGGAAATGGTTTTTCTATTCCTTGTGTAATTAATAAACCCATAATAAATGCGCCCCAAGCATTAAAGGGAATTAATATGGATGAAGGTGCAGAACTTGAGTCTGCAATGTAAGCCAGTTTTTCACGCGGAATTCCTAATTTATCGAAAATTGGTCTGTACAAAGTTCCTACTGTTAAAGAGCTAATACTAGTTTCTACAAACAACAACAATCCTGTAAATGTTGCCAAAATTTGTACCATTACTCTGCTGTAACCCGATTTTTTGTTTTCGTATTTTACCAATTTTTTATTAATAATATTGATAAACCCTTCTACTCCTCTCGAAAATTGAATAAAAATTAGCAATGCACCCACCAAAGCACTAAATATAATGGTTCTTGTGCTTCCTTTATCTTGGAAAACGTTTACCATTCCTTCAATCATGGCTAAGGTTCCTTTTAATGGGTTCCAGCCTTCAATTATCAACCAAGAAAACCAAATTCCGAACAACAAAGCGATATATACTTGTTTGGTTCTTAATGCTAAAATAATGGCAACAATGGGTGGTATTACTGAAAGAAAGCCGTATTCCATAAAAAAAGTTTTTATTTTTAATTTAAAGGCTACAATTTAGAGAGTTTATTTTAAAAACCAATTGTTTATCGAGAAAACAACTGTGTTAACCGAATTTTATTTTTTTTACATTAATATATTCTTTCGTTTGTAAAATAATCTATAAATTTAAAATTATGACTGCTAGAAATTTAATTTTTGCAATTTGTTTGTTACTTTTTACTTCTTGCGTAGTAAAATCTTTACATCCTTTTTATACAAAAGAAAGCATTTCTTTCGATAAAAATTTTATTGGCAAATGGGAAGATTCTAAAAAAGGAAAGTGGAATGTTGTCGCTTTTACAGATAAAATAATAAAAGATGACTCAAAAATGAAAAAAGATGATTGGAAATTATATCTTGACTATAAAAACAGTTACTTTATAAAGAGAGGTTATAAAAATAAAGAAGTTATATTTATTGCAACTCCGTTTGTTATAAATAATCAAAAGTTTTTAGATTTCTTTCCAATAAATCAAGAAAGTGGTATTGACAATTTATTAGAAAGCCACTCAGTATATACACATAGTTTGGTAAAATATGATGTACAAAAAAATGGAGAGATAGAAATAAGATGGTTAGATGAAGATAAAATTGAGGCACTTTTTAAAGAAAAAAAGATTAAAATTAAGCACGAAAAAATTGGCTTAACAGATGACAAGTATTTATTAACAGCAAAGCCCGAAGAATTACAAAAATTTGTTAAAAAATATATGGCATCTAACGATGCTAAAAAATGGGAAACCTCTACAAAATTTACTCTAAGCAAAATAAATGTTACAGATTAACCCTTTTTTTCTTTTAAAAAAAAGCCATAATAAAGTTGTATTTAATACTTTATTATGGGGGTTTTCTTTTGTGCTTTTATTATTTGTGTTTTCAGAGGATTTTTCACCGACTAAAATAGATTATGTATATACCATCTCTTTTTTTATTACTTTAATAATTCCAGTAATTATAAATTTATATTTTCTAATTCCTTTTTTCTTAAAAAAAGAAAAGTATTTAATTTTTAGCCTTCTTTTTCTTACAAATTTAGCCCTATTTACACAATTAAATATTTGGTTTTTTAATTCTTTAATCGAAGGATTTTTCTCAGACTATTACTTTATATCTTATCATTCTAATATAAAAATAGTATTCATTTTTGCTGTTTTTTTAATTATTACTACACTTATAAAACTTTCTAAAGACTGGATCTACTTAAATAAAGTAGAAAACAGAACTTTAAAATTAGAAAAGCAAGAAATAGAAAACCAATTATCTTCTTTAAAAGCACAAATAAATCCGCACTTTTTATTTAATTCTTTAAATGTATTATATTCTTTATCACTAAAAAATAAAAAAGAAACCACAGAAGCAATTTTGCAGCTTTCAGATATTTTAAGATATGTTTTGTACGATGTAAGTACTAAAAAAATTACTTTAAAAGAAGAAGTTATTTTACTAGAAAAATACATCGATTTTCAAAAATCAAGACACCAAAAACCAAACATAAATTTTGATGTAAAAGTTGATAATTATAATTTTAAAATATACCCAATGTTATTGCTACCATTAATAGAAAATAGCTTTAAACATGGCATTAAAGGCGAAATTGAGGCCGCTTTTATCGATATAAAAATAAAGCAAACTAAAAATAGCTTTTCTTTTTTTATAGAAAATAATCTTCCTAAAGAAAAACCAGTAGAGTATAATAACGTTGGCGGTTTAGGCTTAAAAAACATTCAACAAAACTTAGCCCTTATTTATCCTAAAAAACATTCGTTCTCTACAAGTATTACAAACAATAAATTTCAAGTTTCTCTTAAAATAAATGCAAATGAATATTAATTGTTTAATTATAGATGACGAACCTGCATCTCAAGAAATTATACAACTTTTTATAAGAAAAATTGGTTTTTTATCACTTACAAAAACGTGTAACAATGCTGTTGAAGCTTTAAATGAACTTAAATCTAACCCAACCATTAATTTAATTTTTTTAGATATTAATATGCCTAAAATATCTGGATTATCATTTTATAAATCTTTACAAAACCCTCCTTTAGTAATCTTTACAACTGCGTATCCACAATATGCTGTAGATGGTTTTAATGTAAATGCTGTAGATTACCTTTTAAAACCTTTTTCTTTTGATCGTTTTTTACAAGCTGTAAATAAAGTTACAGATAAATTAGAAATACCTAAAAAAGTAACAAACTCAAAAGAAACCATTTTAATTAAGGCCGATAAAAAGTTGCATAAAATAAAAATTTCTTCCATTTTTTATATAGAAGCATTTGGAGATTATGTGAAAATTCATCTAGAAAATAAATTTCTTTTAACAAATAATACCTTTAAAAAAATACTAAGCCTATTACCTGAAGATACTTTCTTTCAGGTTCATAAATCATTTGCAATCAGTTTAAAAAAAGTAAATACTGTTGAAGGAAACCAAATTTTTATTGACACTAAAAAAATACCAATTGGTTCAAAATATAAATCAAATTTTTTAAAGAAATTTAAAAACGAATAGTATCTTTATAACATGTCTAAATTCTACACTAAAATTACCTCTCGACTTCAAAAATTTATAGAAGCTCAAAAAATATTTTTTGTAGCAACTGCGCTAACTTCAGGCAGAATTAATGTATCGCCAAAAGGAATGGATTCTTTTAGAATTATCGAAGAAAATCGCGTTTTATGGTTAAATGTTACTGGAAGTGGCAACGAAACTGCTGCACATTTACTAGAAAACAAACGCATTACTATAATGTTTTGTTCGTTCGAAAAAGTGCCAAATATTTTACGTTTGTACGGAAAAGGAAAAGAAATAAAAGAAGGCGATGCTTCTTGGAACGAGCTTATTTCCTTGTTTCCAGAAATTCCTGGAACACGTCAAATTTTTGATATTAAAGTGGAATCTGCCCAAACATCTTGCGGAATGTCTATTCCTTATTTTGAATATAAAGGAGAAAGAAACGATTTAAACAATTGGGCAAAAGAACAAGGCGAAAAAGGCATTAAAAACTATTGGAAAAACAGAAATCAAGAAAGTATAGACGGTTTGCCAACAAATATTTTAGATTAAACTTTTACACAAGATTTATCTTTTTAATCGCCGAAGTAAAATCTTCTAAATTATTATCATTCATCACTAAATGTATCGCTTCGTCGCAAACTTTTTCTGCATTATCTATAGAAAAATGCAAACCAACTGCAATTTTTCTTAATAATTTTACTTCCTTTAAAGCGGCTTCTCCATCTACCAAAACCATTTTTGTTAAACGATACAAACGTTCTATTCTTTCATCGTAGCTAATTGGCGGATTTATAGGAAATTTTTCGGGATTGTTTATAATGGCTGTAAATTCTTCTAAACTAATATTTAATCTTTTACCCGTTTTAATTAACAACGCTTTTTCTTCTTCGCTAATTTTTCCGTCTGCTTTTGCAATTTTTACAATGTTTGCAAAATGCCCAATTTCTTTTTTATGCTCTCCGTTAAAATATAAATCTGATATCGACATTTGTTTGTTTGTTTTTTGATAAATGATATTAAATATAATACCATTTAAACATTAAAAACGTTATAAAAAGATTTTAGATAAAATTCATATCCGGTTATAGACTTAATGGTCTTATTATCCATTTGATAAACTAGGTGCTCTATTTTGGATTCTAGTATATCTAAAGTGTCATAAATTTTCATTGCAATTTTACTTTTAAGGTATTGCCAAACTTTTTCAGCTGGATTTAGTTCAGGGCAATATGCAGGGATAGGTAATAAAATAATATTATCAGGCAATTTTACATCTTTAGTAGAGTGGAAAGCTGCATTGTCAATAATTACAATTTTTAGTTCCAAAGGATTACAGGCACTTAAGTCTGTTAAATACTCAATAAAAAAGTCTTTACACACAGTATCTGTTAGCATGCAGAAACTCTCACCGGTAATGGGTGAAAAACTTCCCCATAGCCATTTACTCTGATAACTATGTTTGTACTTTGCTATAGGTTTAACGCCTTTAGCTGTAATGACTCTTTTTTGTTTGGTGATTAATCCAAAACGAGATTCATCTTGAAAAAATAAATTGACCGATTCAAAGTTATTTTTATTTAGTTTTGTTCTAAATAATTTAAAAGTTTTTTCTAGGTTTTTTAAAAACCATTTCGGCTTTCGGGTCTTTTTTATAGTGTGACTTTCTTGATACTTTTAGCTTAGACTTATGTTTTCGCCTACAATGTGCATAAAGTGCACCATAATTTATTATCTCTGATAAATCTTCGGCTATACGAGCTTGTAACTCTATATAGGAAGTTATGGTGGTATCGCTATTAGATAATGTCTTGGAGATATAGGCTTTTGCTCTATCTGAAATATGAACGGTATTATTACCTCCGCTATGTATTTCTAATAAATTTGAAAGGCCTCCTGTTTCATAGTCTTTAATCCAATTGCCTATGGTGGTTGGACGTCTGCCAAGCTTCTTTGCGATCGCATTACGATAGATGTATTTCCCGGACTTTATGTAGTATAACATTTTTAAACGATCTCTTCGTAATTCTGTAGTGGTAGACTCATATAGTTTTCGCAATTCAACAGATTCTTCTTTAATGGATAAGGTAATTTTCTTTGGCATATTGAAAGATAATAAATTTTACCTCGAAAGATAATAAATATTATCTTGAATTCAAAGTTTAAATGGTATAATTATTGGACTTTTTAAATATTCATTTTGGTATTAGACGATGTTCAAATTAGTTATAACAGCAACTCTTTTATTGTTACAGAATACATTTATTTAGGCTTAGAAAAGCAAGAAAAATACTATCCTTTAGAGAAAACAATCATCCATTTTAAGAACAATGGCAAACACGATATAGTTAAAGAATTTCTTTTTGAGCCCCCAAAATTCGATGCAGAAATTATCTACCATATGTATTATAATTGCAATGCCATTGTTAAAAAAATAGAAGAAAACAAACCCCTTTCTAAAACTGAATATTTAGATGTTTTAAGACTGCCAACCAATTATTTAATTTGTTATTTACACGGTTTTTTAGACGTTGCAGAGCATTTGAAAAAAGCAAAGCACTACATTAAAAATTTAGAAGATAAAACAACTTATATTAATTATAAAGAAGCCATGCGTGTGATAAGGAAGGTGCAGTATAATTGAGTTGGTTCGTTTAACGGTTTTGTATAAGATTAGTTGCGTGTTTAAGCATTAGAGTTAGCAAATAAATCACAGATAGAAAGTGATGTGCACCCAAAAGTTTAGACAAATTTATAATTAATTTTTATATTTTGTTGTGCACAGTTTTTATATACTAAAATTATATATATTAATTAGTTGGTTAAAATTTATTTCTATCGGTAAACTAAATAAAGATTCCTTAATGGTAATTCTATAGTTAAAAGTTCCATCTTTATTTATATAATACTTTTTGCCTCTTCCTTCGCTATTGCTGTTTGTATTCTATTAATCCATTCGAATATTTCAAATCTTAAATATTAAGAAAAATCAAAAAAAGTAGGTAACTCCTATAAATAAATTTGTGAAACCGAAATTTGCATCAAAAAATTTATTTTTATCATATGCTTCTCCTTCTTGATTTTTATATTTATTTTCTCTATATCCTATAAAACCAATATTAGAGTTTAAGGCGATGTTTTTAGTTAAAAAATAAAATATACCAGGTCTTATTCCAAAAGATTTATTTATTAAGTCAGATTGCACTTGTCTTTGGCTATAAAATGACTCACCATAAAAAATGCTAAAGAAAGCATCTAAAGTGAAAGAAAAATTACTATTTACAGGAAAATATTTTTTAATATAGGGTGAAAAAGAATAACCTTTAAATTCATTATCCCAAGATTGATTTGGATTAAAATTACTACTTTCATTTCTATCTGATTTAGAGTAACCCAAACTAATACCAATTTCTATATTTGATTGATTAAATAGGTAACCCACTTTTGTATTTAGACTAAAAGAGTATCCTAAATTATCATCAATTATATTTCCAGAATTGTCAGATCCTTCAAATTTTTGAGATGAATAATTGAAATCTCCCCCAATTAAAAAACGTCCTTTTTTTTGAGCTAATAAAAAATTACAAGTCAGTAAAATAGCAAATATTAAAATATTTTTTTTCATATTCATATAATTATTTTTAAATTTATAGCAAACTTAAAAATAAAAAACTGTTTCCCCAATTTTGGTAAAGGTTTATTTAATAAATTACATTACTTAATATTTTCTCTGAAATATAAGTGATTAATTTTAAAATAGATGATGTTATTTCTTATCGTGGTTTCATTCTTGGTAAAATAATTTATCTTGAGTTAAGTTGTAAAACAGAATTTTTAATTGGGCACAACTATAATGATATGAAACGTTTCAATGTTTTATATCAGAAGTTAAACGAAGATAGTAGTTTTTTTCAAGAAAGTCAAGTTCACAAACTCTAATAAACCTCAACAGCATAAGAAGAACAAAACTCCTCTTTGGGTTTTAAAATTTGTATGCCTTCTTTGTGTTGTGTTGGGCTGGAGAAAGTAAAATTATAAATGGTAAAGAATTTTTCTCTAGAGTAGATATAGAGTTGATAAACGAACAAGTAAAACTCTTTTTCTCTGCTTTAGACGATGTTCAAATTAGTTATAACAGCAACTCTTTTATTGTTACAGAATACATTTATTTAGGCTTAGAAAAGCAAGAAAAATACTATCCTTTAGAGAAAACAATTATCCATTTTAAGAACAATGGCAAACATGATATAGTTAAAGAATTTCTTTTTGAGCCCCCAAAATTCGATGCAGAAATTATCTACCATATGTATTATAATTGCAATGCCATTGTTAAAAAAATAGAAGAAAACAAACCCCTTTCTAAAACTGAATATTTAGATGTTTTAAGACTGCCAACCAATTATTTAATTTGTTATTTACACGGTTTTTTAGACGTTGCAGAGCATTTGAAAAAAGCAAAGCACTACATTAAAAATTTAGAAGATAAAACAACTTATATTAATTATAAAGAAGCCATGCGTGTGATAAGGAAGGTGCAGTATAATTGAGTTGGTTCGTTTAACGGTTTTGTTTATGGAAAGTAGCAGAATAAAAGTTATATTCTTTTCAATTTATAAAAAATAATAACAGAAAAGAACGAAACTTTTAGCTTAGCTCTTAACTGCTATTTTTTATATACCGTGTTATGGGCTTTTTTTAAATCAACCCTTGTTCTTCCAATTCTTTTTTTAGAGTGCGATATGTTTTTAATTTTCGTTCATTTTCTAAAGTACGATTTTTTTTCCTTACCTCTTTTGGTAATGAATTTTTCGGTATATCTTTAACTTTAATTGTCAGTTCGTCACCTACTTTTAATTGAGACTTATACCAGTCTAATGCTTCTTCGTTTCCTTTTTCAGAAGTATTAAGTCCAGTAAAATCCAAATCAATGGAATCTATAAATTCGTCAGATAACTTTGTTAGAATTATTGATACAACTCCATTTTCCAATGCAGCAGAAATCTTCTTTTTATTAATATTTAATTCAAATCCTATCATAATATTTTTTTAACAATTCCAATAACCTTGAACTATACAAAAATGAAGACAATCTCCACAGTTACTATTTGAGGTATAAAGTTTACAACTAACATATTCAGCAATACATTCTGACCTAGTTATTACTAAATAATACCTACTATACCAGTAACTATTCCTGCAACAGCTTCTCCAATAGGAGTTGGTTCAGCTAGAGCTAATGTCCACATTGTTCCAAAAGCACTAGGGTCATTCCACCAACTACCATCACCACCACTTTCAGATTGAGCATAAGCTAAATTAAAACCAAATTTTAAACGCGAAAGAGTTAACCCATTTTCAATACCTTCTGGTTTTCCCGAAATTAGTCCTTTTTTTTGCCATCTCATTGATTTCTTTTAACCATAATGTTCGTTTAATTGCCCATAACTATTAATGATATAAAACGTTTCAATGTTTTATATCAGAAGTTAAACGAAGATAGTGTTTTTTTTTAAGAAAGTCAAGTTCACAAACTCTAATAAACCTCAACAGCATAAGAAGAACGAAACTCCTTTTTGGGTTTTAAAATTTGTATGCCTTCTTTTTGTGTGAATTCTCTATTATGATAAACGTCGTCTGCAACAACATACCAGGATCAATGGCAATAAATGGCGTCTTCGGGTCTTTTTGAGACATAAGGGAAATTTTTAAAATGAATTGTAAAAAACGGTTCTTTTGTAAGTTTGTGAACCAAAGTTGCTTTCGAAAACGGATTCGGATTAAACACCAAAGTACCTTCAATAAAAGTGCTGTCTTTAATTTGTAAAACGCCACCTTTATCGAAAAACTGAGTATAAGTATCTACAAACAAACTACTTTCTTTATCTCTGGATTTTGGCATTGTATTATTATTATTATCAAAAACAAGCTGATATTCATCTCTCTTTTGCCCTATTTTTAGAGGAATATTAAAAAGCTGGATGTCCACCAATTGAAAAATATAAATCTTCTTTTTCTGCAGGATTTTCCACAAAATAATTTACGTCTAAACTATTTCCATGAATAACATATTCGATTTGTAATTTAAATTCAAAAGGATATTGTTTTCTGCTATTTTCTGATGAAAGCAACTCAAAAGTAAGACTTGTTGCCGTTTTTTTAACCAAATTGAAGTCACTTTTCCAACCAAAACTATGAAAATTCATTTTGTATAAAGAATCTTTATATATAAATTCATGGTCTTTTTAATCTTCCAACTATTGGGAATAAAATGATTGCCAACTGTTCTTAATGTTCTTAATTTTTTTATTATGTAAATAATATTCTATAAACATAAGTGTTTAAAAGAAGCTTGTCAACCCCTGAAGACCGTATATTTTTTGCATCCCTGAATTCAGGGATGCTTATCCCTGAGCTCAGGGATAACGAGTTTTTAATTATCTAATTATAAGTTATTTATAAAACCTTTTTTTCAACCTAAATTATATTCAAAAAATGGTTTTAAAAATACCGAGAATTGTAAAAATGCCGATTATTGTTTTAAAGTGAGGTTATTTGTAAATTTTAACTATAAGGTTTTACCAACCAATATTATTTCTAGAGCTAATTAAATAATTCGAATAACAGTGAAGTTGTAATAAACAATTATTAGTAAGTTTTTATTGATTTACATACTTAGCTTCCGTTCTGAAAGCACTGAATTTACAGATGTTTTCAAGCTAATTAGAAAAGACTAAAAAATATCGTACATATTAAATTAAAGACCTGTTAATGAGCATTAAAGTAGATAATTTACATCGAACTTATGTTATTTATTAGTTTTTATAATAATAACACCATTTAAAGCCTTGTATTGTTTTATTGCTTCCTTTCCTTTTAATACTTCCATAGACTTAATATTTTGAGGAGATAGATTCGATAATGTTGCTTTGTCTGCAACTTTTCCATTAATAATTACAAGCGGTTCTTTTTTACCAGTTGTTGTTTTTTCGTCAATAGTAAGGTTTTGTTTAATGTTTTTTTTCGTTTTAATTAAAATAACACCATTTGGAGCTTTGTATGTTTTTAAAGTTTTTTCGTCTTTTAGAATATTTATAGATTCAATTTTAGTTTGATCAAGTAAATTAACAATGGCATAATTATACTTTATTCCGTCTATATAAACATCTGGTTTTTTCTCTTTTTTTATTTCAACTTTTAATTTGTCTTGTGCAGAAAAATGAGCAATAGATATACAGGATACAAAAATTGCAATGAGTATTTTTTCATAATTTAGTTTTAAATGATTAATAATATTCGTAAAAATTATTTTGATTCTAAGTAAACAATAACCATGTTGTCTTCATAAAAAATTTGCTGTTTTTTTACGATATTTTCTTCAGGAAACATGGATAAAGCTTCGTTTAATAAAGCTTCGTTTTTTTTATATTTTATTTTATTCGTGTAATTATAAATGAATACCGATAAAAATAAAACGACAGACGCTGCAATTCCAGAAAAACGAATTAATTTTTGTCTTTTCTTTTTTTCTTTATTTCGAATGGCATTCCAAACAGAATCTTTTAAATTAGAAGGAATTTCTGCTTTATTTTTTTTCACATAAGCTGCCCATTTTTCTATTTCTGGAGTTCTATTTTTACTGTTAAAAAGCAATTTTTCTTCTTCAAGTGTCGTTTTAGCAGTAAAATACTTATCTTTTAAATCATCAGATTTTTGGATATTCATAATTATATATTTTAGTTAATTGTACACCAACTTGTTTTCTGGCTCTCGATAATAAAACCCTAACATGTGCTATTTTTTGATTTGTAATAATGGCTATTTCTTTAAATTCGAAACCATCAAGATCTCTCAACAACATTACTTCCGCTTGTTTTGGGGGTAATTCTTTTAAAATTTTTTTAACATTTTCGGTAAGTTCTCTCCATTCAATTTGATGCAAATTCGTATCCGATTCTACTCTTTTCAATTGATACTCAGAGGAATTAAAATTCGGCTTTTTTTTCTTTAAAAGATCGAAACAATAATTGCGTGCTGTTAAAAACACAAAACCAGGAATATTAGGGTGATTTCGAATTTTTTTACGTTTATCCCAAAGTTTTATCATTATTTCTTGAACAGCATCTTCGGAGCTTTCGTGATTTTGAAGCATTCGATAAACCATTCTATAAACTTGATCTGAGAGTGAAAGTATTTTATTTTCGAAATCTTTTGTTTTCATCTTATATTTAGAGTAACGAATATTCTTGAAAAGTATAACAAGATTTAGAAAAAAAGGCGCTTTATTATGGTAATTTTAAATAACAAATGGCATTATACTTGCTAATTCTGCATCTAAAAAAATTACAGAAACCGTTACTACGTCTTTAGATTTCGTTTATTTTTGACATTAGTTATCGAAAAAAGTTACGCAATAACAACAAAATTTAGAGAAACCATCAAAAGAAGAACAAAGAACAGCGATTAAGAATAAAAACCCGGAAATTAAGCAAACCAACCGAAAAAATTAAAATTCCTTTATTTAGATAATTTAAGAAAAAACAGCCTCAATAATCTGCAGATTATTAGCACTCTTTGCTTTAAACAAACCTCAATTTAGAAAACGATTTATTTAAAATAGCTTTATCATTTACTTGCAACCATTTGTCTAAAATGGTGGCGTAGATTTCTCTAAAATCAATTTTATACTTTAAGTTTCCATTGGCATCTAAATCGCTTAAATTTGGCAAATTATTATACAAACCTTGCTTCTTTAAATTTTTACCAATTACAAAAACATTATTTGCAGCTCCATGGTCTGTTCCTTGAGATTCGTTTTGTTTTACACGTCTTCCAAATTCAGAAAAAGTAAGAATTAAAACATCATCGAAATGGTTGTTTTTCTGTAAATCTTCCACAAAAATTTCCATACTTTCTGCATAGGTTTGTAACAATCTTGCTTGTGTATTGGGCTGATTTGCATGCGTATCAAAACCTGTTAAGCCTGCATAATACACCTGTGTTTCTAAACCAGAATTTATAAATTGAGAAATGGTTTTTAGCTGTTTTCCGAACAAGTTTTTAGGATAATTGTTAGCAGCAGATTTTGTTTTTGTCTTCTCGAAAATGTATTTTGCAGACGATTTTGCATCAATTAAAGTATTGTACAAATAGCCTAAATTATGCTCACTTAAATGCGCATCTAAATTATGATTGATTACATTTTTAAAAAACGGTTCACGAAGTGAATTATACAGCGTTTTAGCATCTGTAACTGCCAATCCGTTTTGCGTTTTTCCCTTTAATAATAAAGACAAAGACTCATCTACTTCTATGGCTTTTAAAGGGTTTTCTTTGGTAAAATCTAAATATCTTCCTACCCAACCACTTTGTAAATATTCGTTACTATCACTGGCAGTTTGCCAAATATCTGTAGATCTAAAATGCGATAAATTAGGGTTCGGATATCCCACATTATTAATAATACTTACAAAACCTTTATCATATAAATTTTGTAACGATTTTAAACTTTTGTGTAGCCCAACTTCATCAGTAATTTTTAAAAGTTCGTTTTCTTTTAAGGCAATATTTTTTCTTTGTTGATGGTAGATATCGTTCCTAAAAGGCACTACAGTATTTAAACCATCATTACCCCCTTTTAACTGAATAATTACTACTTTTTTATGACTAAAAGTCTTTGGAAGCTGCTGTTCAAAAGCTTTTAAAAACTGCGGAACAAAAAACATTCCAGAGGCAAAAGAAGTCTGTTTTAAAAAATCTCTACGTTTCATAATATTATATTTTGTCATCTCGAGTGCAGTCGAGAGCTTAGCAAAGTTGGTATTCTGGAATAGACATTAACTGAATGCAAAAATCCTTTTTTGGAATGTTTGCATTTTTTAACAATAATTCTTTGGTTCCAGAAAGTATTTTGTTGGTTAACAACAAGGAAATGAGTTTGTTATTCGATTCTTTTTTATAATTTTTCTCAAACGAATTCCAATCTACTGTTGTTTTTATGTACCCTTTTCTTTTTAGTTTTTTCGATTTTAAGTCGTTAACCATTGCTTCTTCGTCTCCAGTATCTGAATATGTAATTGCAGTATTATTCAATAAAATAGAAGGCAAACGCAAACGCCTAACCAAGGTGTTAGAATCTATCCAATTTTTACCAGTTTGCCAACCAGCCACGTTGGGTGGTCGCATTAAAACTTGCCCCAAAAGTTTCTGAATTAATAAAATTTGCTTTGGTTTTTTAAAATTAAAAGGAACCACTGTGTAAATTCCTGCTAAAAATTCTATAGGCGATTTTATTTTAGTCCAAATATTTTCATCATCATAAAACCAATTAGAAAGCAACACAAAACGCATTAATTTCTCGATATTATACTCTTTGTAAAAAACAGCAACCATTTGATCGATATGATTTTTGTTAATGTTTTCATTTACAAAATAGCGATATATTTTTTCTGAAATAAATCGTGCACATTGTTCTTTTTCGAGAATTATATCAATAATATCGTCTCCAGTAAAATTGCCAGTTTTTCCAAAAAATGTTTTCTCATTTTTGTCATGATGATATTTTCTCATCACAAATTTTCCTCTAAAATTATGATTGTAACCCGTAAATGCTCTGGCAGCTTCTTTAATATCGGTTTCTGTATAATTTCCTTGTCCTAATGTAAAAAGCTCCATTAATTCTCTGGCGAAATTTTCATTCGGACTTTTCTTTCGGTTCTGTTTGTTGTTTAAATAACCTAACATGGCAGCTTCTTTGGAAATTTTTTTTGTAAAATCGCTAAAATTTCCAAAAGCATTTTCTCGTAAAACGTTGTTGTAATTTTGAATAAACAACACATTATTTCTACTCTCACACACAAAATGATTTGCCCAAAACAACGTCATTTTTTCTCTAAAAATTGCTGTCGGATTTAAAATACGATAAAACCACGCAACAGAAAAATCATTTACTTTTTCTCTGTTTATTTTTTGAAGTGCACGCTTTTTATCTTGGTCTTTTAGATCTTTTGGTTGTATATCTTTTAAAAAAGAGGTATCAATTTTTAGGGGTGTTATTTTTTCGGAGGATGAAAAAATTTCATCTACAATCTGCTGTTTACTTTTTTTAGACAAACGAGCCATTTCTTTTGGTGTAATACCAAAACCAATTCTGTTATACAAATGTTGTATGTGTACTAATTTCATATTGCTTAGACTTCAAAAACTAAATATAGTTTAAATAGTATTTGTTTTTTTTGTTAAAATGATAAAAAAAACGAAAATGTTTTCAATATTAAAAAAAACGAAGTTTAAAATTTTGTAACTTACCTCAGTATTTTTTAAAATATCTATTTATGCCAAACTACACTTTAAATATTAACGGAAAAAACAGGGCTGTTTCTGTAGATGAAGACACCCCTTTATTATGGGTTTTAAGAGACGAACTCGATTTAGTAGGTACAAAATTTGGTTGCGGAATTGCACAATGTGGCGCTTGCACAGTGCATATAGATGGAGTTGCCACCAGAAGTTGCCAAATGCAAGTTTCAGTTTTAAATGATGTAAAAATTACAACCATAGAAGGCTTGTCTAAAAACGGGAAACACCCAGTACAAGAAGCTTGGAAAGAAATAGATGTACCACAATGTGGCTATTGCCAAGCAGGACAAATTATGACAGCTTCTGCATTTTTAGCAGAAAATAAAAACCCTACTGACGAAGAAATTAGAGAAGCAATGCATGGCAATATTTGTAGGTGCGCTTCTTACAATAGAATAGAAAAAGCAGTAAAATTAGCATCTAAAAACCTATAAAATGAAACTACATAAAAAAGATAATTTTAGCAGAAGAGGGTTTTTAAAAACCTCTGTTTTGGCAAGTGGAGGTTTATTAATTGGTTTTAACCTATTAACAGCTTGTAAAAAAGAGGCAGAAATGCCAGTAGATATTGCCAATTTAAACTTTAACGATTTTAATGCTTTTATTAAAATTTCAGATGAAGGTTATGTAACTATTTTTTCGCCAAATCCAGAAATAGGACAAGGTGTAAAAACCTCTATGCCAATGATTATTGCTGAAGAATTAGATGTAGAATGGAAAAATGTAACAGTAGCTCAAGGAATTTTAGATACTAAAAATTATACAAGACAAGTTGCTGGCGGAAGCCAATCTATACGTCAAGGTTGGGATGCTTTAAGGCAAACAGGCGCAACTGCAAAACAAATGTTGGTAAATGCAGCCGCAAAAAAATGGAATGTAGATGCAACCACTTTAAAAGCTTCAAAAGGAATTATAACTAACGAAAAAGGAGAAAAATTAGGTTATGGAGCTGTTGTAAAAGAAGCTGCTTTACTAGAAGTTCCAGAAAAAGTACAACTAAAAGAAACCAAAGATTTTACCATTATTGGTCAAGATGCTATAAATGTAGATATTGATAAAATTATTACAGGAGAACCGCTTTTTGGTTTAGACTATAAAACTGAAGGAATGGTGTATGCCTCTGTTTTAAGACCACCAGCTTTTGGACAAAAATTAGATACCTATGATGATGCCAAAGCAAAAGCTGTAAATGGAGTTTCTGATGTATTAAAATTTGGAGATAAAATTGCAGTTTTGGCAAGTTCTACTTGGGCAGCAATGAAAAGTAAAAAAGCACTTTCTGCGACTTGGAAAACAGATTCGAAAGCAGAAAGTACAGAAAAACACGACAAAATTTTAAACAAAATTTTAGACGGAAAAGATTTTGACGTTCGAAGAGAAGATGGAAATATAAAAAAGGCATTTTCAACAGCAGATAAAGTAATTGAAAGAACCTATAATTCGCCATTTTTACCACACAATTGTATGGAACCCATGAACTTTTATGCAGATGTTACTGCAGATAAAATTCATTTAGTGGGTCCAATTCAAACACCACAATGGACTGCAAACAGAGTTGCAAAATTATTAGAAAGAAAAGTGGAAGAAATTCATTTAGAAATGACAAGAATGGGTGGTGGTTTTGGAAGAAGATTGTATGGCGATTTTGCTTTGGAAGCTGCAGAAATTTCTAATCTGGCAAAAAAACCAATAAAAGTTGTCTTTTCGAGAGAAGACGACATGACTGCGGGAATTTACAGACCAGCCATAAAATACAGAATAAAAGCATCTTTAAAAGATGGAAAAGTTACAGGATATCACTTAAAAGAAGCTGCTATTAACGGAAACATGTATGGTTTAATTCCAAATTTTTTCCCTGCGGGTTGTATTCCAAATTACAAGGTAGAAACGGGCAATTATAAAAGCAACATAACCACAGGAGCTTGGAGAGCACCATATACCAATTTTTTAGCCTTTGCTGAGCAAAGTTTCTTTGACGAATTGGCGACAGAATTAAATGTAGATGCCATTCAATTACGTTTAGATTTGCTTCAAAATGTAAAAAATACAGACGATAAAAGAATCGAGTATTCTGGACAAAGAATGGAAGACACCATTAAGTTGGTAAGAGAAAAATCGAATTGGGGTAAAAATACTAAAGGAACTTACCAAGGTTTTGCTGCTTATTATAGCCATAATACACATGTTGCAGAAGTTGCAGAAATAGAATTAAAAGATGGGTTTCCCATAATTAAAAAAGTAACAGTTGCAGTAGATTGTGGTGTGGTGGTAAACCCAACAGGAGCAAGAAACCAAGTAGAAGGTGGTGTAATCGATGGAATTGGACATGCCATGTATGCCGATTTTTCTTTTAAAGATGGAAAACCAGCATATAAAAACTTCGATAAATATAGGTTGATAAGAATGGGCGAAACTCCGAAAGTGGACGTTTATTTTGTTGAAAATAATTTATCGCCAACAGGTTTAGGAGAACCAGGTTTACCACCTGCTGGTGGTGCAGTTGCCAATGCAATTAATGCTGCTTTAGGAAAGAGAATGTACAGCCAGCCTTTTGTAAACGAGATAAAGAAAAGTAATCTTTTAGGGTAAATTTTTCTCGAAATACATTTTATAAATAGCAAAAAATCTCAAGATAAAATACCTTGAGATTTTTATTTTCTTTTTCTATTTTTTTATGTGTTCTACACGATAGTGGCTAATGAAAAATCATTATACCAAAATGAATATTTTTTTAGACTAATATTTGGTTTTAATTATTATTTTTCGTAAATTAGACTATTAATTAATTCATTATAAAAAGATGGCATTACCAAAACAAATTATAGTAAAAGAGAGTATTAAAGAATTAAAATCATTACAAAAAAAGAGCAAAGCTTTATTTATTCCACGACTTAGAATGCTACAAGTCATTAAAGAACATAAAGAGCCACTATCTAAAAACGCTTTAGCTAAATTAGTTGGGGTAAATCATAACAGTATTCAAAGATGGCGAACGATGTATCTTAATGGTGGTTTAAAAGGACTGCTTGCTCATAAGACCACAGCCTCTGCTCCCTTTATGTTTACCAAGCAAGAACGAGAGAAAATTTATGCTAAGCTAAGTGATCCCAAATCAGGTATTCGCGGTTATAAAGAATTGTTGATTTGGGTAGAAGAAGAATTTGGAAAAACAGTGAAATATAATAGTCTTATGGTATTCTGTCGTAATCAATTTGGTACCAAGATAAAAGTAGCTCGTAAATCACATATCAAAAAGGATGCTAAAGCTGTGGATACTTTTAAAAAAACTTTGGTCGTATTTGCCAACAAGCCGTAAAAGAAAAACGAGATTCTTACAAAAGCATCCATCTTTATTTTCAAGATGAGAGTCGTTTTGGGATGTTTACCAAAAATGGGCGCGCTTTAACAGTGAAAGGCGTTAAGCCAATTTGCCCTTTTCAACAGGTGTTTAAATCGACCTATCTCTTTGGTGCATTTTCTCCAATTACCGGGGATAAGTTTTTACTGGAATACCCAAACTGTAATGCCGATATTTTTGAGTTGTTTTTGAATGAATTATCCAAAGAAAATTCAACCGAACTTAAAGTCATGGTAGTGGACAATGCGGCTTTTCATAAGGCTAAGAAAATTAAAATTCCTGATAATATCATCTTAATATTTCAACCTCCATACTCTCCAGAAGTAAACCCTGCAGAACAAATATGGGCTTGGTATAAAAGAGCCTTTACAAACAGAATCTATAAATCAATACCACAAATTGTAGAGTTTATCTCCAATAAATCTGAAAATCTTACTAAAGAATTAGTCAAATCAATTACAAGACAAGAATATATTTTTTCTAATTATTGGACTTTTTAAATATTCATTTTGGTATTAGATATATATTATGCTGATACAGCTAACCTATTTTTCTTTTTATAGTTACTTGGCGAACAGTTAAACATTTCTCTAAATTTTTTCGAGAAATAACTACGACTAGAAAAACCTAAACTATACACAATTTCAGAAATACTTAAATCGGTATTTACAATTAACTCTTCCGATCTTTTTAAACGTACAGTTCTTACATATTCGCAAACCGTTAAACCGTGCATTAATTTAAAACCTTCTTGCACTTTTGCCGCAGTTAAACCAATTTTACGAGTTAAAACGTTTACTCTATGGTCCATATCTGGATAGTTGTTTATGTAATCTGTTAGTTCTTTTATCAACTCCATTTCGCTTTTTGTTAACGAAGAAGAAGCCATTTCTGGGTTTTTTAAATCTTTTTTATGTTGTTCGATTTCTAAAGCTAAAATTAAATTAACAATTCCTTTTGTTAATAAAGCTTTTACAACGCCTTCATTATCAATCGCTCTTAATTGTTTAATGTTTTCTGCAATTTTTAAGTTATAAGAACCTAAATAAATATAATCTTCTGTTTTATTTGTTATAAAAGCCTCTTTTAAAGTTGTATTAATCGAAGAGGTTCTTTTTTTAAGTGCTGTATTTACAGAAATAATGGTTGTATTTGTTTCTACGCCTTCAAACAAAGTAATTGTATTTTTTTCTGAAACTACGTTAGAAATAATACTTGTTTGAAAAGTCTCAATTGTATTTATTGCCTCTTTTTTCTCGAAAGAATGCGAAATTTTTCCTTTAGAACAGTACACAAAATTAATGTGCGAACCTGCATTAGAATCTATACTAATTTGTATATCTTTTTTAGCATTTATACTAAACTCTAATAAACTAATACCATCTTCTAAGCGAATAGAACGAATAGTACCATTACCTATTTTATTATTTAGAGTAAGAATATTTTCTCCTGCAGTAACGCTTAGCTTGCCCCCAATTTCTTTTTGTAACTTATTAAAGAATAAATTTAAGCCCTTTAATTTAGAATTTACAGTAATCATAATTGGTTGGTTTTTTAAGATTGATATTTTTTTTCTTTTTTAAGTTTTTTTAATCAAATTAAATTTTGTTTAACTTGCACTTAAAATGATACTACAAAGAAACAACCATAAACGACTTTTTTTGTTACACAATTTTTTCTTTTTGTTATATGATTTTATTTTGATTAATTATAATATTGATTTTCAGTAAATTAACTTTATTTTTTAAGTTATGTATTTCTTTCAGCTAGAAATTATATAAGATATGAAAGAAATTGTGTAAATAATTTTGTTTCATTTATTTTTGAATTCGCCTAAACATAAGATTAAATTTACCTATAATATTAAAGCGATAAAAAAATGAAGCTTTTTTTATAAGTGTAAATACGGTAAAGGTAAACTTTAATAATAGCTTAAATTTCTCTTGTTTAGACTGCATAAATTATTTGCATAATCTTCATAAAAAATAATGTAAGCTGTTTTTATTTGCTAACTTTGAGTATTTAAACTATGAATTAACCATACACAAACTCGTTAGGAACAATACGAAAAACATCCAGAAACGAGACAAATTTCGTAGATTTGAAAAAAAGAATCGAATGTACAAAACATCTGAAATAATAGCAGAATACGGAATAAATGAAAGCCGACTTAAAGAATACATAATTCAACAAAATATTCCTCTCGTAAATGAAGAGGAAATATCAAAAAAATACTTTCAAACAATCCTGTCTTTTATTGAAAAAACAGAAGATAGAATTGAGAAGAGATTAAAAAAAGCAGAAGCTACTTTTAAATATAATTCAGAAAATAATAAAGTATCCATCTATCAAGATGATGCCATTTCATTTCTAAAAAAACTTCCTTCAAATAGTGTTGATATCATTGCTACTGACCCAGCTTATTCTGGAATGAACGACAAGTTACAACTTGGAAAAGGAAGAATCGTTGGAAAATACGCTGATAAAGGAAAAGAAAATGGAAAATGGTTTGGAGAATTTGAAGACAGCGAAGAAAACTACAACGAATTCTTATCTGAATGCAAAAGAGTTTTAAAAAAATCTACTGGACATATTTATATAATGTTCGATTCTTACTCACTTTTAAGTCTCGGAAATGTAGTTAGAAATCACTTTGACGTAAAAAACTTAATCACTTGGGATAAAGTAAATATTGGAATGGGGCATTATTTCAGAAGAAGACACGAATATGTAATTTTTGCTACTAATGGTAATACCAGAAAAATAAGAAATAGAAAATTTCCTGATGTTTGGCGTTTTAAGAGAATACATAGTTCAAAATATCCAACTCAAAAACCTGTAGAGGTTTTTCAAGCAATGATACACGCTAGTTCAGAAGAGGGGTTTACTGTATGCGACCCTTTTTTAGGAAGTGCTTCATCTGCAATAGCATCAATAAAAAATAATTGTAATTTTATAGGGTGTGACATATCTGGCAAATCTATAGAAATGTCATCTTCAAGGATATTTGAATATTTAAATTCAGGAAAAGATAATTTGCAAACAAAATCAATGGCAATTGATGATAAAATCTTCTGGGAATAAATATGGGAAGTTTATCAAAAGTTAAAGCATTATTCGGTTTTACATCACCAAGAACTTTAGAAAAAATTATTCCAGAAATTGAATTACTAACTAGTTCCTTTTCAGGTAAAAAATGGACTGGTAATTCGGAGCTACAAGCCGATTTTTTTGGCTCCTTATATAAATCAGAATTTTATGAAGGCGAAAGTTATCCTGCTGACCCTGCATTTGCTGCGAGAGATAGAATTACAAGAGCACCAAAAGCATTTGGCTTTGTTGATTTAAAACCTGAAATTAAAATCACGGAAGCTGGAAAATTATTACTTACAGGAAAAAGAGAAGATGAAATATTTACAAGGCAAATGTTAAAGTTTCAACTCCCTTCACCTTATCATACACAATCTAAATCTCTTGAATTTTCAGTAAAACCTTACCTCGAACTATTAAGGCTAGTTAAAGAACTCGAAAGTCTATCTAAAACAGAAATTGCATTGTTCTTTTCGCAACTAACAAACTACAAAGATTTTGATAAGATTGTTGAAAAAATTATTAATTTCCGCGAGGGTTCAAAGTCTTTTAAAGGCAGTCGTAAAATGTACGTTGCAGAATGTTTTAAAAAAGAAGTGTTAGAAGTTTTTCAACAAGAAGTACAAGACAAAAACTTAAAAACTAGGGAAAGTTCTAACATCTCTTTACAAAAGTTTATAAAAACTAAAAGCTCAAATATGAAAGACTATGCTGATGCTTTTGTCAGGTATATTCGAGCTACAGAGTTAATTACTTTTCAAAAAAGAACCTTTAGGTTGGTAATTTTACCTCAAAAAATTGAGGAAGTAAATTACATTTTAAAAGAAACTGATAGAAAACCTTTGGTTTTTAAAAATGTATCAAATTTTAAAAAACATTTATTTAATCCATTTTCAGTCAAATTATTATCAGATAATAAAGACCTTTTAATTAATAAAATAGAAAAATTAGGTCTTACTGAATTTGATAAAACAGCATCAATTGAAGAACTTAAAGATATTTTAGAAAATCTTGAAATTAGTGTTAAATCAAAAAATATTGAAGAAAAGAAGCGTAAACTAAAAGATTACAAAGAATTGCCCGATATTCTTGAAGTTTTTAAACAAATAAAGAAAAAAGAGGTTCCAGATGCACCTCTGTTTCTTGAGTGGAATGTATGGAGAGCTTTAGTTATGCTCAATTATGCAAAAAGAGTGGATGGCAATTTTGTTATGGATATCGATGGAATGCCATTGAATCATGCGCCAGGTCAAAAATCTGACATCGAATCGGAATTTGCAGATTTTGGTTTAATTACAGAAGTAACAATGTCTGGGGGTAATACTCAATATAAAATGGAAAGCGAATCTGTGCCAAGGCATTTTGGAAAAGCCAAAGAAAGTTTTAACAAAGAAATGTATTGTTTATTTATTGCCCCCAAAATAAGTGAAGGAACTCTAGCACACTATTTTAATTTAAACCGCTTCAACACAAAACTGTATGGAGGTAAAACTAAAATTATTCCGCTAACTATCGATCAATTTATTGAATTTGTAAAAACAGGAATAGAAAATAAATTTAATAATCCAGAAAAGCTAAAAAACTGGCTGGAAAAGCAATGGCAAAACAATCAAGAAATGGAAGATGAAAGTATTTGGAGTGAAAATATTGAAAAAAGCATCTTAAAATGGGCGTCCTAAAAATAAGTATTGTGCCCAAGAACAAACCATTCAAAAAAAACCCGAAAATTTTTATGTACGAGTTTTTATATCATTTACCATCAATTTTTAGAATTTTATTTGCCTTTTAAAGCATTCCAACCTTGGGCTTTCAGTTCAATTTCTTGGTTGGCTCTAGTTACCAAATTTAAACCTTGGTTTTGGGCAGTAATGTGTCCAACAATAGAAAAATTCGGATTTCCCTTTATTTTTTCAAAATCGGTAATTGGCACCGTAAATAAAAGTTCGTAATCTTCGCCACCACTTAAAGCAACCATGGTAGAATCTAACTCAAATTCTTCGCAAGCAGAAATTACTTGTGGGTCTAAAGGCAATTTTTCTTCATAAATCTTACAGCCTACTTTGCTTTGTGTGCAAATATGAAAAAGTTCCGAAGAAAGTCCGTCAGAAATATCAATCATCGCAGTCGGTTTTACACCCAATTCCTTTAAAATTAAGGGAACATCTTTGCGAGCTTCTGGTTTTAACTGGCGTTCAATTAAATAAGTATAATTGTCTAAATCTGGCTGATTGTTTGGGTTTACTTTAAAAACTTGCTTCTCTCTTTCTAAGACCTGTAAACCTAAATAAGCAGCACCTAAATCTCCAGAAACCACAATTAAATCGGTTTCTTTTGCGCCATTTCTATATACAACATCTGCTTTATTCGCTTTTCCAATTGCGGTTATAGAAATTAACATTCCTTTGGTAGAAGAAGTCGTATCTCCACCAATTAAATCGACCTTATAAGTACTGCAAGCCAACTGAATACCAGCATACAACTCTTCAATAGCTTCTAAAGAAAAACGGTTAGAAACTGCAATTGAAACTGTAATTTGCTCTGCAACTCCATTCATTGCATACACGTCAGACAAGTTTGCCATTACAGCCTTATAACCTAAATGTTTTAACGGCATGTAACTCAAATCGAAATGCACACCTTCAATCAACAAATCTGTAGTAACCAAAGTTTGTTTTTCAGAAGCCTCTAAAACTGCAGCATCGTCTCCAACCGCTTTTATGGTTGATGCATTTTCAACTTTAAAATACTGCGTAATATGGTTTATCAAGCCAAACTCTCCAAGTTCTGCCAACGATGTTTTCTGTGGGTTTTTATCTTCTAACATTTTGCAAAGATAATTACAATAAAAAAGAATATAGAATTACTTTAACAGAGATCTCTAAATAATTTGTTACAATATGTTTATTTTTGTTGGTAAGAAAAGTTTCGAACCTAAATAAATCTTCTTAAAACACAATTCGAAATACTAAAAAAATATAATTTCGTTATCATTAATATAAATCTACATAGATTTTTTAAAAAATAAATTATGATGAAAAAAATTCTCTTCCTTTTAATATTAATCGTATGTAGTTGTACCAAAAAAGATGTTTTTGAAGCAGATAGACAAATAATTATAAATCCTGCTATAAAATGCGAAAATGGTTTTGCTGGCGACTATCCTTGTAACGATTACGATTTATTAACACATATTTCTTTAGAAGAAATTGCAGGCGAAAACACAGTTGGTAACGATAGTTGGGGTTGGGTAGATCCTTCAACCAATAAAGAGTATGCATTGGTTGGTACAAATAAAGGAGTTTCTTTTATCGATATTACAGATCCTGCAAGAGCAGTTGTTTTAGGGTTTTTAAAAACAAGAACAGAAAACAGTTCTTGGAGAGATATAAAAGTGTACAAAAATGTAGCATATATTGTAAGTGAAGCCGAAAATCATGGAATGCAAATTTTTAACTTAGATAGACTAGGTAAAGTTATAAATGCACCAGTAGAATTTACGGCAGATAGAGAATATACCGAATTTGGAAGCGCACATAACATCGTTATTAACGAAGAAAGTGGTTTTGGATACGCTGTTGGTACAAAAACTTTTGCTGGTGGACCTCATTTTATGGATTTAAACAATCCTTTTCAAGTAAAAGCCGCAGGTGGTTTTGAGCAAAGTGCCTATTCACACGATGCACAAGTAGTAACTTATAATGGTCCAGATTTAGATTATACAGGAAAAGAAATTCTTATTGGAAGTAACGAAAACGAAGTGGTAATTGTAGATGTTACAGATAAAGAAAACCCAACTAAAATTTCTGCCATTAGTTATCCGAATATTGGTTACACACACCAAGGTTGGTTTACAGAAAATCTTAAATATTTTATTTTAGGAGACGAGTTAGACGAGCAAGATAAAGGAACAAATACAAGAACTATTATTTTCGATTTTACAGATTTAGACAATCCGCTTTTACATTTCGAGTATTTAGGAAAATCTGCAGCTATCGATCATAATGGTTATGTAAAGGGCAACTTATTTTTTCAAGCAAACTATACAGCAGGTGTTCGAATTATAGATATTTCAAATATCGATAATAAACTATTTACGGAGGTTGGTTTTTTCGACACCTATCCAGAAAACGACAACACCGCTTTTAATGGTGCTTGGAATGTGTACCCATACTTACCAAGTGGAAATATTATTATTAGCGATATAAATCGTGGTCTGTTTGTAATTCGAAAAAGCAAAACCTAATATATTTTGAAAAATAGTTTACTAATTTTTATCTGTTTCTCGTTTTTTAATTGTTCTAAAGATGATTGTATTACATTTAAAAACACCAAAAATTCAGTTCAAGAAATTAAAGTAAAAACTCTAGGTGGCACTAAAAACGATGTTGCAAATACAGTTGCAAAAACAATTGATGGTGGCTATATTCTTGCAGGTTATACCCAAAGTAACAATGGCGATGTTACTACAAAAACAAACGAATCTTTCGATTTTTGGGTGTTAAAATTTTCTGCAGACAGTGTTTTAGAATGGCAAAAAAACTTTGGTGGCTCCGAAGACGATAGAGCCGCAGACATCATTCAAACAAAAGACGGTGGTTTTGCCATTTTGGGCTACACCAAAAGTTTAGATGGTAACGTAACTTCCAATGCAGGTTTTCAAGATTTTTGGTTGATTAAAATTTCTTCAACAGGAAACCTTCTTTGGCAAAAAAACTACGGTTTTTCTGGTGCAGATTATGGAACTTCTTTATTACAAACAAACGATAATGGTTTTCTAATTACAGGCGTTTTAGATGTTTCTGCTTCTGGAGGCCAAGGAAACTCAAAAACCAGAGTAAAAAAACACGCAGGTGGCGATTATTGGGCAATAAAAACAGATCCATCAGGTGTTTTAGAGTGGAGTAAATATTATGGAGGCTCGTTTACAGACACCCCTTTAGGAGTCGTAAAAACGGCTGATAATGGTTATATTTTAGCGGGTTCATCCGATAGCAACGACTTTAACATTAAAAATAACAAAGGAACGTACGATTTTTGGGTAATAAAAATTTCTAAAACCGGAGAGTTACTTTGGGAGAAAAGTTTTGGCGGTTCCGAAATTGATGAAGCAAGAGCAATTGTAGCCACAAACGATGGTAATTTTATGGTTGTTGGCGACACCAGAAGCTCAAACAAAGATGTTACTATAAATAAGGGTGCCGCAGATGTTTGGATGGTAAAAATCTCTCCAAACGGAAAAATTATTTGGGAAAAAACCATTGGGGGAAGCAATTTCGATGTTGCAAGAGCTATTTACAAAACCCAAGATAATGGCTTTGTTATTGCAGGAAGTTCTAGAAGCTTAGACAATGGCTTTTCTAATAACGGACAAAACGATGCCCTTATTTTAAAGGTTGATAAAAACGGAAAATTACTGTGGCAAAAAACGGTTGGTGGTACAAAAATTGATTTTTTATATGATGTAGTAGAGCTAAATAATAGATCTATTATTGCTGTTGGAGAAAGTAGTAGTTCCGATTTAGAAATCTCTGAAAATAAAGGATTTACAGATATTTTGGTAATTCAAATTAATGAAAAAAATGAAAAAATATAGTATTTTATTAGTCGTAATTTTAATTGCCTTTAATAGTTGTAAAGAAATCGATTGTTGTGTAAGCCCACCTTTTATCAACTTAAAATTTACACACAATTGGAACGGAATTCCAATAACAAATGAAGATTTTAGTGCACTAAAATTTACAAACGAAAATGGCGAAAAACTAAGCATCGAAAAATTGCGATACCTAATTTCTAACATCAACCTTATGGATTCTAAAAACTATACTTTGGTAGATGTTGGCGAAAATACGGGTACCGAAATTAGTATTTTAGACGTAAAAAATGGAACTTACAACCTTTCTTTTCGTTTTGGTTTTGCTAATGAAGACAATAAAGATGGCGAATATCAATTTTTAAATTCTGTAAATTTTAATGTACCTGCTATGTTGGGTGGAGGATATCATTTTATGCAATTTGATGGAAAATACATAGACGATAACAACCAAGAAGCAGGCTTTAATTATCATACAATTAGAGCTGTTGATAGAACAAATCTTACCGATTTAAAGTTCGAAGACACTTCGTTTGAAGTAAATTTAGGAAAAGTAGAAATAAAAAACAATACCGAAATTGAAATTAAGGTAAACATCGCAGAATGGTTTAAAAACCCCAATTTGTGGAATTTAAACGAATTAAATACTAATTTAATGGGCAATTTCGAAGCCCAAAAAATGATGAATGCAAACGGAAAGTCGGTTTTTTCTTTGGGAAAAGTAGTCAATAAATAAAATGTCACCCTGAGCGCAGTCGAAAGGTCTTTCTAAAAAGGTTTCAAAAACTTCCTGCAAGGTTTCAAAAACCTTGTAGGTATATCACAAATAATGAAAACAAACTATATTTTTCTTCTCTCTTTTTTCCTTTTGATGAATTGTGCATCTAAAGAAGAAGAAATTTATACCCCAATTCCTTATCATTTAGAAATTCCACCTTTATTTTCAGATAAATTAATTGCGCCCATAATTCCTTCGAACAATCCACTAACAGAAGAAGGAGTTGCATTGGGTAAAAAATTATTTTTCGACACATCGCTTTCTGGCGACAATTCTCAATCTTGTGCTACTTGCCACAATCCTAAAAAAGCCTTTACAGACGAAACACGTTTTAGCGATGGAGTAGATGGCAGTTTTGGCACTAGAAACTCCATGCCCTTATTTAATTTGGCTTGGAATTTCGACGAGCGATTCGCTTGGGATGGTAAAGAATTCGGCCTAGAAAAACAAGCTTTCGAACCTGTTTCAAACCCTATTGAAATGCATTCGAACTGGAAAAAAGTCGCCGAAAAACTACAGAAAGATTCGGCTTATCCAGATTTGTTTTTGCGTGCGTTTGGAACCTCAACCATCGATTCTGTTCTAGTAACAAAAGCAATCGCGCAATTCGAAAGAACACTTATTTCAGCAAATTCTAAATTCGATAAATTCCTTTTAGGAAAAGCAACATTAACACCAGAAGAACAAAACGGATTTAACGTTTTTATGGACGAAACGAAAGGCGATTGTTTCCATTGCCATGGAAGTGATAACAATCCACTTTGGACAGATAACAAATTTCATAACAACGGTTTAGACGCAACTTTTACAGATTTAGGTTTGGGTAAAATTACTGGCGACCCAAAAGATAATGGCAAATTTAAATCGCCATCCATTAGAAATTTAAAATTTACTGCACCCTATATGCACGATGGTCGATTTGCAACTTTAGATGAAGTTATCAATCATTATTCTGAAGGACTTCAAAAATCTTCAACAATAGACCCTTTAATGAAAAAGGTAAACCAAGGTGGTGTAAATTTATCGACCAAAGACAAAGCCGATTTAAAAGCCTTTTTACTATCTCTTTCCGATGAAGAATTTGTCAATAATACAAACTTTACTAATAATCAATAAAACCAATTGTTTCATTAAGTTTCATAATAAAAGATCTGTGTTTTTCTGCAACAGATATCGTATATTTGCAGTCAATTTAGATTTAATCTACTTAAATTATGATAAAAGTTTCAGACACAGCAAAAAAGAAAGTCATCGAATTAATGATAGACGATGGTTTCGACGCTACTAAAGATTACGTGAGAGTAGGTGTTAAAAGTGGAGGTTGTTCAGGTTTGTCTTACGATTTAACTTTTGATAATAAAAAAAATGAAGACGATAAAATCTTTGAACAAAACGATATAAAACTAATTGTAGATAAAAAAAGCTTTTTATATTTAGTAGGAACCACATTAGAGTATTCTGGAGGTTTAAATGGTAAAGGATTTGTTTTTAACAACCCAAATGCCAATAGAACATGTGGTTGTGGAGAGAGTTTTAGTTTGTAAATAGTTTTAAAATTTAAGATTTAAAATTCCGAGTTATGGCTACCGTTAAAATGTTCGAAGATTTAGAAATTTGGAAACTTTCCAGAGTTTTTTGTAACGACATTAATTTAGTAGCTAATAATACAGAATAAAGAAAAGATTACAAATTATATGGTCAAATAGATGGCTCTTCAGGTTCTATTATAGATAATATTGCTGAAGGGTTTCAAAAGAAATGGAAATAAAGAGTTTATTCAATTTTTATCAATTGCAAAAGCATCTTGTGGAGAAATAAGATGCTCAATTATATAGGGTTTTTGATAGAAATTATATAAACGAAAAAGAGTTTAATAAATTAAAAGAACAAGCACTTAAATTAAGTAAAATGATTGGTGGTTTTATCAGTTACTTGTAAAAAAGTGATTTCAAAGGAAGTAAATACAAAAACTAAAAATTTTAAAGTTTAATGTTCAAAATACAAAAATAATTACACCTCTTTAAATTATTTAAAACAATTAGTGGACATGTACAGAAGCCAACTTTGAACTTTAAACAAAGAACCTTAAACTATGAAATATACAGAAGAGCAATTAGAACAAGAATTAAAAACCCAAGAATACAAATACGGTTTTTATACAGACATAGAGAGCGACACGTTTCCTGTAGGATTAAGTGAAGATGTTGTACGTGCCATTTCTAAAAAGAAAAACGAGCCAGAATGGATGACTGAATGGCGTTTAGAAGCGTACAGAGTTTGGGAACAAATGCAAGAACCAGATTGGGCAAATGTAAATTACGAGAAACCAAAATTCCAAGACATTGCTTACTATTCTGCCCCAAAAAAGAAACCAAAATTAAATTCTTTAGACGAAGTAGATCCAGAATTATTAGACACTTTTAAACGTTTAGGAATTTCTATAGACGAACAAAAAAAATTAGCCAATGTTGCTGTAGATATTGTAATGGATTCTGTTTCTGTAGCAACTACTTTTAAGAAAACATTGGCCGAAAAAGGCATTATTTTTATGCCAATTTCAGAAGCAATTCAAGAACATCCAGAGTTGGTGCGTAAATATTTAGGAACTGTGGTACCAACGACAGACAATTTTTATGCAGCCTTAAACTCGGCCGTTTTTTCTGACGGAAGTTTCTGTTACATTCCAAAAGGTGTTAAATGTCCCATGGAATTATCAACTTATTTTAGAATTAACGAAGGCGGAACAGGCCAATTTGAAAGAACCTTAGTTGTTGCAGACAAAGGCAGTTATGTTTCTTATTTAGAAGGTTGTACTGCTCCAATGCGAGATGAAAATCAACTACATGCAGCTGTAGTAGAATTAATTGCAATGGACGATGCAGAAATTAAATATTCTACCGTACAAAACTGGTATCCTGGAAATAAAGAAGGAAAAGGTGGTGTTTACAATTTTGTTACCAAAAGAGGTTTGTGCGAAAACAATGCAAAAATTTCTTGGACACAAGTAGAAACTGGTTCTGCAGTTACCTGGAAATATCCATCATGTGTTTTAAAAGGAAACAATTCTGTGGGCGAATTTTACTCGATTGCAGTTACCAACAATCACCAACAAGCAGATACTGGAACCAAAATGATTCATTTAGGCAAAAACACACGTTCTACCATTATTTCTAAAGGTATTTCTGCAGGAAACTCTCAAAATTCATATAGAGGATTAGTACAGATAAATGCAAGAGCAGAAAATGCGCGTAATTTCTCTCAATGCGACTCTTTATTGATGGGAAATGAATGCGGTGCACACACATTTCCTTACATCGAAGCAAAAAACAAATCGGCTCAAATAGAACACGAAGCAACCACTAGTAAAATCGGTGAAGACCAACTTTTCTATTGCAACCAACGTGGTATTGATACTGAAAAAGCAATTGCTTTAATCGTAAACGGTTTTAGTAAAGAAGTACTCAATAAATTACCTATGGAATTTGCTGTAGAAGCGCAAAAATTATTAGAAATTTCTTTAGAAGGAAGTGTAGGATAATTATCTTGTTCCGCAGAGTTTCAAAAACATCCTGTAGGGTTTCAAAAATTTCCTGCAAGGTTGGTTTCAAAAACATCCTGCAAGGTTTCAAAAACCTTGTAGGTATTTAAAAAAAACAATAATTATACCTACAAGGTCAAAAAAAAGACCTTGCAGGAAAATCAAAATAATAAATACATGAAAAAAATACTATTCTTACTTCTTGCAATTAGTATTGTAAGTTGTAAAAAAACAGAAAAAAAGGTTGAAGAAACTTCGAAACCAAAAGTAAAATTACACCAATTAGTGGGGGGTACTATCTTTGTAAAAAAATTAGAAGTTTTCTCTCAAGACTCAACCTATAAAGGGCAAACAAAAGAATTTACAGATACATATTATGTAATAGAACACCCAAAAGGAAACCTAATGTGGGATGCAGGTTTGCCAGAACAATTTGTAATGCCAGAACCTTTTGACGAGCCAAGTGGTGTTTTTAGAATTCAAAGACCAGATTCTTTAGCAAATCAATTAAATTCCATCGGTTTTAAAAAAGACGATTTTAAATACTTTGCCATGTCTCATTCGCATTTCGATCATACAGGTCATGCAAATTACATGAAAGATGCCACATGGATTGTGCAAGAAAACGAATACAATTCGGTTTTAGGAGACTCTTTAAAAACTAAAAACCCAGCAGTTGCAGCCTTAAAAAACGTTAAAAAAATTAAAGGAGATTACGATGTTTTTGGAGACGGAACAGTGGTTATAAAATACATGCCAGGGCATACAGTTGGGCATCAAGTTTTATATGTCGATTTAGGTTTAGAAAAACCCATTTTATTAGCAGGAGATTTATATCATTTTAAAGAAAATAGAGAACATAAAAGAGTTCCATCATTTAATTACGATGTAAAACAAACTTTAGAAAGTATGGAAAAGTTTGAAGCTTTTGCGAAAGAAAAAAATGCAGAAGTAATCATTCAGCATTCACCACAAGATTTTTTAAAACTACAAGAAATATTGGCTAAAAATAAAACGTCTTCTCCAAAAATTTTCGAAGGAGAATTTGTGTATGTAGCAGATGCAGCAAGTTTTACAGACTGTAAAACAGGAAAAATATATTCAATAACTGGCAATGAAGATTATATTTTGTTGCAAAAGGCATATTTAAATGCAGACCATGAAACATATGAGCCTGAATGGGTAAAAGTTTCTGGAGAACTTAAAATGGGAGAAAAAATGAATGGAGGTTTAGAAGAACAATTGGTTATTTCTAAATTTATTTCGTTAGATGAAAATAAAAAATGCAATTAATTTTACATATATAAAAGATGTTAAAAATAGAAAATTTACAAGCAAGTATAGACGATAAGTTAATCTTAAAAGGATTAAACCTCGAGGTAAAAGCAGGTGAGGTTCATGCAATTATGGGACCCAATGGAGCAGGAAAAAGTACTTTAGCAAATATTATTGCAGGTAAAGAAGAATACGAAGTTACCAATGGAACCATCGAATTAAATGGCGAAGATATTAGCGAACTTGCTCCAGAAGAAAGAGCACACAATGGGGTGTTTTTATCTTTTCAATACCCAGTAGAAATTCCTGGCGTTTCTGTAACCAACTTTATAAAAACAGCAATTAACGAAACTCGCAAAGCAAAAGGTTTAGAAGACATGCCAGCCAAAGACATGTTAAAGAAAATTCGTGAGAAATCAGAATTATTAGAAATAGACCGTAAATTCTTATCGCGTTCTTTAAACGAAGGTTTTTCTGGAGGCGAAAAAAAACGTAACGAAATCTTTCAAATGGCAATGTTAGACCCCAAATTAGCCATTTTAGACGAAACAGATTCTGGTTTAGATATTGATGCTTTGCGTATTGTTGCAAACGGAGTAAACAAACTAAAATCGAAAGATAATGCCGTAATTGTAATTACACATTACCAACGTTTGTTAGAGTATATTGTTCCAGATTTTGTACACGTTTTACACGATGGAAAAATTGTAAAATCAGGAGACGCTTCTTTAGCTTTAGAGTTAGAAGCGAAGGGATATGATTGGATTAAGCAAGAACTTGTATAAGTTCGTAGTAAATCAGTAGGCAGTATGCAGTCAAAAAACTGCACTCCAAAAACAAAAATAAAAAACAAGAAAGTTAGTCATTAAAAGCAATTTATATATTTAATTCATAAACTGCTAACTGAAGACTGGCGACTGAAGACTGAAACCATGGAATTAAAAGATAAATTATTATCATCATACGTAGCGTTTGAAAATCGTGTAGATACCAATTCAGATATTCACGAAATTCGTTCTAAGGCGCTTCAAAATTTTGAAAGCTTGGGTTTTCCTACCAGAAAATTAGAAGCTTGGAAATACACTTCTTTAAACTCTGTTTTAAAGCAAGATTATAGTTTATTTCCTCACAAAGAAAACGCTGTTGCGTTGGCAGAAGTAAAAAAATATTTTATTCACGATATAGATGCTTATAAAATTGTATTTATCGATGGCAAATACAGCTCTTTTTTATCAGAAACTACACACGATACAATAGATGTTTGCCTAATGTCATCTGCATTGGCAAAGCCAAAATACAAAGCTGTAATCGATAATTATTTTAACAAAATTGCAAAACAAGACAATTTAACCTCTTTAAATACGGCATTTGCAAACGAGGGTGCTTACATTTATATCCCAAAAAATAAAGAGGTCGAAAAACCAATTCAAATAATTCATTTTACAACAGGGTCAGAAACTGCAACCATGTTACAACCCCGTAATTTAATTGTTGTGGGCGAGAACTCTCAGGTGCAAATTATAGAACGCCATCAAAGTTTAACTAGCAATGCTGTATTAACAAATGCGGTTACTGAAATTTTTGCAGATAAAAGTGCTCATATCGATTATTATAAAATTCAGAATGACAATTTAAACGCTTCTTTAGTCGATAATTCTTACATAGAACAACAGTCGAAAAGTGTGGTTTCTGTACATACTTTTTCTTTCGGGGGAAATATTACCAGAAACAATTTAAACTTTTATCAAAAAGGAGAATATATCGATTCTATTTTAAAAGGAATTACAATTATAGAAGGAAAACAACACGTAGATCATCATACTTTAGTACATCATATAGAGCCAAATTGCGAGTCTCATCAAGATTATAAAGGAATTTACGATGCGCGTTCTACCGGAGTTTTTAACGGTAAAGTTATTGTAGAAAAAGAAGCGCAGAAAACAAATGCATACCAACAAAACAACAATGTTTTAATAAGTGATAAAGCGACCATTAACGCAAAACCTCAACTAGAAATTTTTGCTGATGATGTAAAATGTTCTCATGGTTGTACCATTGGTCAATTAGATGATGATGCGCTGTTTTACATGCAACAACGTGGAATTCCGAAAAAAGAAGGAAAAGCATTACTCATGTACGCTTTTGCAAATACTGTGTTAGAAAGTGTAAAAATTCCAGAAGTAAAACAACGAATTACCAAGATTATCGCCAAAAAATTGGGCGTTAATATGGGTTTTGATTTGTAAGCAATACAGTTAACCTTTGTTCTAAACAAGTTAATATTCGTTACATAGCTTTTTTATTTTTGTATGAAATTAACTAGCTAAAACAAACATTATGAACAAAACCATCAAAACAGTATTATTAGTAGCCGGTCTTATTTTATTAGGTTACGGAATTTACACGTTAATTCAGCCAGAAACACAAGTTTCTATTGGAGATTTAGACTTAATAGAAGCACAAGACAACACGAATTCGTACATTACAATTGGTTTAGGAATTCTTGCAGTAGCTTTAAGTTTAATTAAAGGAAAAAGCTAAAAACCTGATTTCGATTATTAAAACGAACAAATTTGTTTAGAATTCACTGTTTGATACTTGATAGATGGTTTTTGGGGCAAGAAAATGTAAGCTATTAAACCAGAGATTATGTTGGTTAAAAAATTGCCAAAACTTCTGTGTCTAGAATGTTCTATTTGGCAAATACTTTTAGGTTCATCATTTACTGTTTCAATAACTGAGCGTTTTCTAAGCAATATTTTATGAGAAATACTCATTAAACAGTTTTTCATATTATTCCTGATACCTGTTATTAACTGGACGCGATTTACAAAGAGTAATTGCGCCAATTTTTTACCTATATCGCCTTTATCGGCAAAAAGTTTTCCGAATATTTTATCAAAAAAACACTCTTGTTT
This sequence comes from Polaribacter batillariae, assembly GCF_017498485.1. Taxonomy (NCBI): domain Bacteria; kingdom Pseudomonadati; phylum Bacteroidota; class Flavobacteriia; order Flavobacteriales; family Flavobacteriaceae; genus Polaribacter; species Polaribacter batillariae. Next base: position 2,291,786 of record NZ_CP071795.1, read on the forward strand.
TAACCTGCATTATGCATTAGGAATACACAAAAGGAGGACTTAAATCATTAATTTGGGAGAATAAGCCATCCATCCAAGGTCTTTTTTTAGTGTTTAAAGCAATCTTTAAGACCTTTCTGTTAGCATGATTTACTGTCCAAGCTCCTAATGCAAAGCTATGGTAAATTTTAATATTTCTCCCTTATTGTTTATGATAATATGGAGCTTAAAGCCAAAACCAGCCAACGATAGATTTTCCTGTATTAGCAATACCCTTAGACACCTTATTGGAATAGATACGCTTTTTCTTACAACCCCTAACAGGTAACAGGCGTAGAATCTATAAAAGAAATACCTATACATTTTCCGATACAGCAAGTTTTTAAGAACATTACCATAGCCATAAGATTTTGTTGTATAAGCTCTGTAAATCTATTGTAGGACACAGTTTTGGGAAATTCCTTTTTCATATGTTGTTGCGCATAGTAAATATAAAAGTGTTTAAAAGTCCTAAAATTGCTTAGCTGAAAGAGTACAGATATCGTTACCACTTCATTTTTTGATATTCTTGGTGGGGGTTTAGCAGGGTTACCATTAAAAACAAGAAAGAACAAAGCCCAGATGCTCCAGGAATGTTGGCAAGACATTATGCCACATCTACAACAACTTTTTTGGTTGAGCTTAGGAAAAATCGATTAACGACCGTTTGCAACGTGCCACTTTTAGCGCATAAAAGAGGCTTTTTTCAATCATACTTCTTTAATATTTATACACTGTCTGGAATTTTTATAATTAATTTCGGAAGGTGTAATACCATTTCTTAAAAAAACGATTATCTCCCTTTTACTCCCAGTTATTTTTAATATTAACCACTTATTTATTCTAAACACTAGCGGTCGTTTATATACAATACCTTCATGGCATTGTTAAACACAAAATCAAATAAATTATGAAGAAAATTATGAATTTAATGTTCTGCATAATAATCACAAATGTTTCACGATCTCAAGATTTTCATGTAGAATTAGGAGGGGAAATAACAACTCTGTCTGGAGGCGTATTATATGCAGAAAGCAATGTTTCTGTTGTCGGAAACTTAACAGTAGAAAAAAGTGGTTCTTATATTGTTGATGGAAATGTAGCAGGGAACATCACTTACAAACGTCATATTTCAGATACTGATAGGGCAAGTAATTAAACCTACAGTACACTTATAGCACTTGAACAGAGTCTATAGAAGTATTTATTGATAGAACGAATATTTGCGAGAAGATTACAAAAAGAACCAACTAAATTAAATTAAAATTATGAGAAATTATTATTTGAAAGAGTTAATAGTGGCAATGCTCATTTTTGTAGTGTCATTTTCGAACCTCTCTTATGGAGCAAATGGTTCGTTTGAAAACCTTAAACTTGTTCTTCAAGATGAACCTGAAACTACGATTAGTAATAATAAAGAAGTTGATATTTCTTTCACATTAAAAAATGTGAATCCCAATGACTTGAGCATCAGTCAGGCTGTAATTCGAATAGAAAATGTGACCAGTGATCAATCCGTTTTACCAACAAATCCGGCTATATCCGATTTTACGATCCAGGCAAATAGTACCCATTTGATATCTGGGCTACAAATAATATCCTCCAATAAGTATAGCCAGCTAAGTGCAGGGGCATATGTTGTTAAGCTTGAGTATAGATTAGGGGATGTTATTTATACTTTGCCTCTTAGTTTTTTCAGAAAATTTAACCCAACACAAATTGACACTTACGAAATAGGCAAGAATGATTATCAAGGCCTACCCGTATATACTTTAAAAGGAGGCATGAGTGCTGAATACGCGGTTCAAAAATCTTTAGCCGCTTTAAATTCGGGTGTGTCTCATACATGGGATGTACGAAGAAAATTAGATGGAACTTTGGATTTGCCTGGTGGAGGGCCTGTATCTGTATATTCTTCACTTAACTTTCTTGAAAAATCAATTAAAAAAACAGTAGATCTTTACAATGCAGAATTAGGAAGCGAAACAGATTTCAATACGGTAATTATTTCAACAGGTGTTCCTTCTGCGCCTTACCTCTCTTATTACATGGGTGCGCCTATTCTACCACTTCACTTTTTAGTCTCTGTGAATTCGTTTGCAGAAGTTCAAAGCATTGTACATTCAGGGATTAAAGACGGTTATTCCTGTTATGCTACTGCTGGTTACGACCCTTCTATAAAAGGAGAAGGAGTAGCTTGGATTAAATTATTGGATTTGCCAAATGAATACAAGAAATTCATATTAGACCATAATGTTCGGAATGTTATTATAATGGGAGCCACAGAATCAGGATTTGGAGAAACCCAAGCAAGACGCATTTCTTTTAAATTTCCTGTAAGTAGCCCAACTATGTATAATCAAGGATCTATATACGTAATGACTCACGGGGGAGATCAAGGTTTATCTTATTTAAGGAATTATTTCAAAGATTATGACCTACAAACTATGGAACCTCAACGTAGTATTAGCGATTGGGAGAGTGGGATAACAAAAACACAAATCGAAAACTTTAAACAAAGTATTGAGTATAATAATTCTAGCATTTACATTTATGCGATTGAAGGTTCTGAATCCATTGGTTTCTACAATATCACAATGGATTTATCTTTGAAATTTGCACAAAAAAACATATCAAAATTAGGTACTAGTCCAATAGAAGGTATTGCCATGAACGAGTACTTGATCGGGTATCCAGCTTACGAAACCCAAAAAGGCCAAATACCCATGCTATATTGGCAGGAGCTAGGTAATGAAAAAAATACCGCAGCTAGAGTTAAAAATCTTCTTTCGTATAAAATTAGTCAAGTATATCCCAGTAGAGATTTTAACGCTATTCCTGTGAAATTCAATGCCAAACGTAACCGAAAGTCTTTTGTGAAGGAATTGAAAAGTATAGGAATGAAAAATGTAACCCAAAACACTTGGCAAAAGGCAGACGTTTGGAATACATCTGATGGAATGGAGGCACCTTGTGAATTAGTGGCAAAAGATATAATTGCCAATTTTGGCGGGGCTTCTGGTTTCAAAAACTACCATTCTAACTTACAAAAATTAACTATCGAAGATCTTAAGAATATGGCCATTAATGATGATGGCTCTAGTCTAGATTCGCATCCAGAACCAGTTGTAACTACTAATGTTGCTTCTATACCAGAAGCTGGACTGGAAATCAAAAGATATGAATATCCAGCAAATCCTTATTGGAATTCACGTGAACAACTCAAAGAAATCGCAATTTATGATTATAACAGTTACAATTCACAACCTACATTTTTAGGTTGGCTTGATGGTTACAGTAAAACAGGTAACGACCGTAAACAAAGAATAACCATTTCCCAGTTTGACTTAGGTAACAGCAGCGATGAGTATGAATTGAAAGTAAGTTATAAATTCCATCCAAAAGAAGAAGATGGATTTCAATCCTATGATCCGGCAAACGGTGATGAACAAAATATGGATTGTTTTGAATATACAAAAGTTCCAAAAACCAGTTGGCTAGATATTCCCTCTAGGGTTATGGCACGTGAAGGTGCCATGTGGGTCGTGAATGGATCAGTCTATGATTGGGACTACAATGGTGTACCTGGGGTGGTGCCATTTATTAAAAAAGATGGTCAAATTAAGGCACAACCACAAATTTTAAGCTATAAGGGAGAAGGAGCATTTGCTTGGAATTGGGGTGCTCAAAAATCGGCAACCATAATAAGTAGGCCTAAAGAGATTTCGGGTACAAATACAGTGGCAGAACTAGGTTCTCTTTTTAATAATGAAACCTCACAATACACCAATGCTTTGGCAGGCATGACTTACATGAAAGATGGAGAAGCCTATAATATATATGGATTGCAACCCAGTTGGATGTTATATTACCCTGGATTTAGCCCAAAGCATATGGGGCCGTCTGGAACGGCGATACGCTGTTTTCTATCCAATCCGAATCCACAAGCTTGTAACGAGGTACTGCGTAGAGCTTGGGGTACTGTAGAATATGCGCCAGCAGAAGAAGGTTGGAATGACTGTAGCCGATTGACGGAAAATGAATTTATTAAGCGGTTTTCAACACTGGCTTATAGACAATATGACAAACTCTTTGAGCGTGTACCTAATGCGCGAACATATGTAGCTATAAAGGATAACAAACTAGATGTGGGGATAATAGATGGTGATTTAGGTAATTTTGCCGATGCTAGAGGAGTTAACTACTCTAAAACCTTTGGAATGAAAAATTCAGAGGTAAGCAACTATTATCAATATAAGGGATATGACAAACTGATAAATTTGGACGGGGGAAGTTCTTCCCAAATCTGGTTTAACGCTAAAGGGCCATTGCACGATTGGACAGGCTATCCATTGGTTCAAGACAATCAGGGACCTTATTATTCTCGACTAGTATCCAGCTTTTTAATGCTAGTGCCAAAAAAGCACACAGAAGAAATTTCGCAATACCGTTCAATCAATGACCAATATTTAGTATTGGATAATAGTAAACTAACTTTTAATTATAATGATAATACCGATCATACCCTTGACAAAGCCTTTATAAGCCTTAGTCCAAGTATGCCTTTGCTAAACGATTCTGAAGGCATGATTGCAGGTAATTTTAAAATAGAAAATTTAAAAGCTGCCAAAGGAGCCGTTCTTTTTTACCAAGGAGAGGACACGTACTACGAAGATACAGAAGGAGAAAGTACTGTAGTGCCAACCTTGAGAAATATGTTGCTTATAGGTATAGGTAAAATACCGAATTATGCCCTAAAACGAATCAAGAAAAAACCACTTTTACCCGAGGTCGGAGATGCAGAAGAATTAAGTCAACTATTAACTCTTAATGATCAGGCATTTTATTTTATAAAAATAGCGGATGGAAAGGTTGTACAATACAAGTTTGAAGATGTATCATCATTTGATAAATACATTGACAACAGATGGCACAGCTTTTTAGTTTACAATGGACCAAACCCCGATCATACTCAAACCTATGTTACTTTGACAAAAGTAGATAATATTGATATTGAAGGCAAGGGAACATATTCTCCGCCAGTATACGATTTAGATTTAAGAAAAGATCTTTTCGAGATGGATGTGACTACGCATATGGCTATTGGAACAGCTAATATAGATGGGCGTTTTGTAACTGGAAATGCCAAATTAGCGGTAGACAACTATCTTTTTGTAAATGGTAATATAGCATTACAAAATCTTTTAAGTGACATACATACAATTTCAAGCACTCTAACTACGGAAACCAATCTTCCAGATTTGGGAAACAAATATTATGCTACCAATACATATGCGCTACAATTTGAAGAATCATCTGGCATGCATAGTTTTTCTCTATCTGAAAATTCTAATAATACGTATCTCTATGGTCTTAATCTTAACACTATTCGATTAAAAAACCTAAAAGATTTGCCATCTTTTGCTCTTGCTCCAGGAAATTATTATATGGTTGATCAAGCTAACCGCTGCTTAGCTCAAAATGCCAAAGGAAATTTTGAATGGCAATTGTACAGAGACGGTAATGACATTTCTAATTGGGATGTTTGTAGCAAAGTATCAGTTACTGATGAGGGCGGAACAGGTTATGAGCGATCATTTAAACTAAAAGACAGACCAGAGTTTATTGGTATTGATACTGCCAATTCTACCGTATTGGAAATACCACAAAGTAACGGAAAGCAAGCCTCGAACTATCCATTAATTGCAGGACAATCCAAAGTTGTCTTAAAACCCTACCAACTAGGTAATGATCCCAGCACTACAACACCCGTTGCTTTGTTAGAGGATGGAAGAGGTAGTTTTTCCTATAGCTTTTTTGATGTAGGTACAGTTAATCCCTCTGCAGCAAGTGGCGCCTCATCGCTTTCTTCATCTCTTAGCCCTGCTAAAATAGCGGGTATTGCGATAGGTGCAACTATAGGAACAAGTCTTGTAGTTGGTGGAGGAAGCTTTGCTACATACAGATATTTCAATAATCTATCTACTCGTGGGTACAATAAGATTGAAAATATAGAAATGAAAGAAAAGTGTGATTAAATATTTTTTTAAAAAATCTCAATAATATGAATACGAAAAAAATTTATTATAAAATAATTTTATTGATAATCTTTGGATTCGTCCTAGCTCCAATACTTAACCCTGTTTATGGGCAAATTCTATGTTCCACCTGTAATCAATGTGAAGAAGGTGAACAAGTTGAAAACGAGGCGGATTATAATATAAATATTGGAGAGTCAGCAGAAGAAATGTCTTTTAATGAGGCGGATATGCTAGGAGGGGAAGTCTCTGAGAAATTTGCGACAGAAGCAGTAGAAGACGTAGCTCTTCGTGCTGGGATTGAAGAAATGTCTGTTGGATTGGAAGCTTTTGATTTAGTCTCAGGAGTAGCCGATATCTTTGGTGCTGGATTGGGTCTCGCATTTTTAATTTACGACTTTATTATGGTTGAAGAAGAAAGAAGGATTGAACAAGCGCATGATCGTGAAGAGGAACAATGGGTCAAAAAAACGTCAGGAGATTATGTGTTGCCAATTGTTCCAAGTTTTTCAATTAAGGCATCCGATCTGAATTCTGCCAAGGACACGGTTTCTTTTGCTGTTTTTTTTCAAAAAACAATTGATTCTGCTGCAGTAAGAAACTATCTAGAAGCCAAAGATTCCGTTGGTTATATTAATAAAACCTATGGGTATAATAAATTGACGGATCATTTACCATATGCATTTTCAATTTTTCAGGAAAATTTAATTAGCCAAAATTATGATTATAATCCATATTTCAGTCAATGGATTTTGGAAGGAGGAGAATTGCTTATTGGAGGAAATGACGCTGTGTATCACGCTAGTGAAAATCCGGAGTATGCCGTGCGAAATTATAGGAGAAAAGTAGCCGAAATAACATTGTCGGAAAATAGCAATAATAAAGCACAAGCAAATGTGGAATTGTACTGGAAACACTATAATCCAAATTTAACCTATCTTGATTGGCCACCTGAGTACCCAGATGTACAGGCGAATTTTAGCAATACAAGAGAAAGAACGCTATCTAATACAAGCGAGCTAGTTATGGAACTAGCCTATATTGAAAACGGTCAGATAGTAGTGGTTAAAGAAGTAGAATATACTGTTGAAGATAATGGAGAAAAAATGTTGTTTAGAGTGCACAACTTGAATATTTCTGATGCGCCTAGAGGCAAAGAACTTTTCGTACGTTTTATGGTTCAATCCCACAAATATTTTTCACACTTACAAGCGTATTCCTATTATTGGTGGCAGTGGAAATCAGGAGCAGAAGAAAGTTCCTCGAACTATAAAAATCACTTTCCAACTATGTTTTTAGCAAGTAATAATGAGTATGGAACTCCGTTGGAACAAAGAATGCTTTTTCCGGAACCTTCTCTTGAAAGAAAGACCTTAGCATATTTTAGAATTCACGATTATCAGCTTTATCACAAAGAAGAATCTGCAAGTATTGTAGCAAACCAATCTAATGTAAATCCGTTTCCTAAAGTGAATAATTTTGGAATCACAGAATTTGAAAATGGAAGTGATATTTCTAAGCCTGAAGCCGATAAAACAAATTTATCTATAAAAATACCTTATAGAGATGGTTGGAGGCAAATTGATTATATTGAGATTGAAAGCATAACATCACCATTCGTAACCGTTTTGGATTTTAATGTTGAAAATAATAATGGTAACAAAAAAATTTCAGTTAGGGGATTCTATAACACAATAAATAGTTCTGAGAATGATTTAACGGTTAACTACTTAATACCAAGCACCTCTCAAGAAGGAAGCTACAGTATTTCTTCCAATAACTTTGTTGACAATATTTCAACTTCATCAAGTACCACCACTTCAGTCGAGTTTCTCGTTCAGAATACACCTTTTAAAGCATTTGAGACGGTTGATGTGAAAGCATATTATACAGATGGTTCCATGACAAGAGATCTTTTCCGTATACCTCTTACCAATAATTCTATTGAGCGTGCCTACTATACTTTTGTAAATGGGAAAAATAACTTAAAATTGGGTCACGGTACTCCAACAGATCCAAGTGAAACTATGGATTGGCTTGTAGAAATTCAACCTAATGGTAATTACGCTATAGCAAACCGGGCTACAGGGGGTGTTTTGGGTTTTATAGATGGGGAATATGGAATATATAATTGGGATCCTAAAAATGACGGATTATATTGGAACCTGGAATTTTCAGCACAAAACTTTGTAAAACTTTTTAATATAGGGCAGAAGGCTTATTTGGATTTGAATAACGATGGTCAGTTTATTTTTAATTTCTCCGATGGTATGCCTTTTGCTTTCAATAGAAAAAATAGTGCAAACCCTATTATTGATGACGAAAAATATATTACCAACCCTATAAAAGGTGCCGTACTGGATATTACAGATACTGGAGATCCTGGACTATTAGATAAAAACAGAATTTCTTCAACTAATAGAAAAGTAAAATTAATTTATTCGGGATGCATGACATATGTAATCCAAAACGGAAGTTCAGGTAAATACTTGAATTTCACTTCTAGATCAGGTCTCACTTGGTCTCAAAGTGAAAATGCTAACGATATCTCCCATTGGCTGGTTAGATATGTTGATGATACTAATTTTTATCTAACGGTCAATAACTTACCTTTAAGATACAATACTCATTTTGATGAAAATATAGCGGTTAATGAATCTGTGACGTTTAATGTTCATGGGAAACCTCAATTTAGCGGTGTTGATTATCAGTTTCAATTTAAGGATGTTCTTAATCTACCAGATCTTATTGCACATTATACCTTTGGAGGGAATAGTACAGATTATTCTAAATATGCTCATCATGGACAAGCCGAAGGAGCTGAATATCAGAATGACCCAGAAAGAAATATGGCAATTTATTTTGATGGTATAGACGATTATGTGGACACTAGTTTTGATTTTGATCCCTTAGACCTAAAGGATATGACCATAGCTTTATGGATGCGTACCGAGAGTTGGGGTGAAAGTGACGCTGTTCTGATAGGTTCCAGAAATTGGTCAATAAATAGGAATGGAACAACAAACGGCATAAAAGTACATACATTTCATAACGGGGGCACGGTTCAATATGGCATGGATAGCGGCTCCATAAATGATGTAACCGGCTTAACATGGCATCATGTGGCCTTAGTGTTGGACACCCAAGATGATGGCTCGGTAAACCGAACGCTATATGTGGACGGCGTTGTTGCAAACACATCAAATATACCTTATGGCTTTATGGATGTGGTAAACGACGAAGACCCTAATACAACCATAGGCAATCGATTCGGCGGAGCGATCGGAAGTAGCTTTAAAGGACATATAAGTGACGTTAAAATGTGGAAAAAAGTGCTTTCCGAAACCGAAATGCAAGAGGAATACAGCATGACCAAAAAAGAAGATTTTCTGCTTGCCAATTATCAATTTGAAAATAATCTCTCTGATTCGTCGGTCTATGAACGCCATGGTTCGTTATCCAATATGACCTTTGCCAATGACTCGAAAAGAGGTTTAGTAGCTCAATTTAATGGTCAAAATGGATATGTAGAAGTAGCCGATGACCTGAACCCTAGGAAGTTTGGTGGTGATTTTAGTGTATCTCTATGGATGAAAACTAATTTTCAATCGGGTATTATGGAGATAATAGGGTCAAAACAATTTTTGATAAGTACCATAGGTGGAGGAACTATTTCCGCTTCATTATATACGGAAACTTTAAGCAGTGTAGCAGCGTACAATTTGGAGAGTACTATTAGTATGGATGAATGGAACCATGTTGTGGCAGTATATGATACCGATAAAACCAATGGTACAGTAAAGATTAAATTGTATATCAATTCCAATCTAATCGACCAAACGACCACCACATCTAATTTCAACCTTAATGAATCTGTTTTGGGAATGGGCAGGCTATCAAGTTTCGGATCAAATTATTACAACGGTATGTTAGATGACGTTAGAATATGGAAAAAGGCGCTTACCCTTGAAGAGATTTCTGAAGAATATGCTTCCTCGAAAATAGATATAATGGATCCTTTGGCCGTCTATGCCTTTACGGAATCAAATGCCAATGATAGTTCTGGAAACAACCATCACGGTATTAACAGTGGGTCAAGCTATATAAGTGATTTAGATCGTGGTATAGTAGCGAGTTTTGATGGCACAGATGATTATATAGATACCAATTATGATTTTGATCCTAATGATTATAATGGAGACCTTACCGTAACTTTTTGGATGAAAAATAAAATAGATTCCAAAAATTTTTCAAACATAATGGCTGGTTCCAATTTTGAGATCAAAATGAGAGGAGACAAACTAATTGGAGATATTAATGTGTACGATCCACTCAATCCAAGCACATCATACGGACTGCCAAGTTCAGAAGACCTTATCGATGACAGTTGGTACCATATTGCCTATGTAATAGACACCGAAGCACAAAGTGGAAAAATCAATCGAAAATTATACATTAACGGTGCATTGAACAATAGCAGAGATCTTAATTTGGACTGGGCTAACGGTGCAGGCAATACAATATTAGGCAGCGACTTAAACAAAAATAGTCATGTTACCTATGACGGAAACCTTGACGATGTGGTATTTTGGGGCAGAGCTCTTACCGCTTCCGAAGTAGAATTATTATATAAGGAAGATAATATAGTTAAATATGAGCCAACAAATCCAATAACAGAAGCGATAGCCTATTTTCCTTTCAATGGAAATGTAAACGATGAATCTGCAATGGGCAAGGATTTCGACGGGGGCCTTAATGACGGAGCCACCTTTGCGAACGATCCCGCCAAAGGCGACGTGGTTACCCTAGACGGGAACGACATGATATCCATACAATCGGGTATCAATGCCAAGGACGGGCTTCCACAACAAAAATTTACAGTAAGCACTTGGGTAAAGACCACAACGGCCAAGGGGTGGAGCAGCCTTATAGGACTGGTCACAGACAACGGTAGCGATGAGAAAGGTTGGATACTGGGAACTAACGGTAGCGGTCAGAAGTTCAGTATCGGGATATCGACAAATAACGTACTGACCTATCTTGTGGCTCCTAACAATTTCAACTTAAACCAGTGGTATCATGTGGCAGCGACCTATGACGGAACAACCATGAAACTGTTCGTTGACGGCCAGCAACAGGCTTCCTCTACGGCCAGATCAGGAGACATTACCTACGACCCCAGTGGGGGAACGTTCCAGATAGGATCCTTTAAGGATAGTAACGACGACATCCGGCATATAGGAGCCTTGGACGAGATTACCATTTGGGAAAGGGCTTTAACTGCAGCTGAAATTTCGAGCATAATGTCTTTATCGCCCAATATGAACAATAAAAACTTGGATGAGAAGCAATATATCTCTGAAGATGAGATCTTAAGTTTAACAGATACCCCCTCCAACTTACAGCAATTGGTTATTTACCCCAATGAGTCCGATGGACATTTTAATATAGCCTTTAATTTGGCTGAAAGTTCCACTGTTACCTATAGGATTATAGCTATTTCATCAGGACAGCAATTGGCATTCGGCACCAGAGATTTTCAACCAGGGAGTCATGTTTGGGAGGTCATGGAAAATGGACTTCCAGATGGAATTCTCGTTATTAAAATCAATTCCAAACAATGGACGGAAACGAGAAAATTAATAATTAAAAACTATTAGTGTCCGATAAACATTTTTAAAAAGCGGGATTTCCATTAGGATTTCCCGCTTTAGTTTATATCTTGATTTTTTTACATCTTTGGTGGTGCGTTTAGCAGGGTTACCAAGTAGCGATTTTTCTACAATTTAATCATATTCTTTACAAAATTCATCGACAACACAAAATAACCTCGTAGTTTTAGAGTAACAATACATAGATGGGTTCTTAGATTAAGAAATTGAATTTCAAAACTTTAAATTACTAAAAATCTATCTTTTTTTCTTAATAAAATCTATCTAAATATTAATCGAACTCAGGTTACTAGCAATTATGATTTTAAGAGTTTTTAATTTTGTAACCAGCAATTGCGAGTAAAAAAGCTAGCAGTAGCAATAAGTGAATTAATAAAGACCCAACTGCATATACGAAGAAACCTAAGGCCCAAATTATTATTATAAGAATAGTAATGGTGTATAGGAGGGTTTTCATGGTTTTCTTTAACTTTTATCGATAATATTTTCTATGTTTCTTTTATTTTCTTTTAAAAAATCTTCAGCTTCGCTTGCAAAAATACTAATGGAAATTTTATTAGATTCTTCCGAAAGTTTATTCATTAAATCGATTTGGTCGTTAATCTTTGTATTTAGTTCTGTTAAATAAACATTCTGATTGATTTCAACCTCTTCCGTAGTCTTTTTTTTATCTAGAAACGAAGTTTTTGTAGTGTTGGGTAATAATACCAATTCGTGTTTAGAAAGTTCTTTTAAATGGTTAAAACGCTCGTTTAAATTTGCTTCAAAAGACTCTAAAAAAGACTTTGTTTTTTTAGTTATTGTAGTTTTAGATTTAATATAATTGCTGTAATTAATTAGGTTTATATAATTCTTAGATGCTAAAACCAATAGTTTTGCCTCTTTTTGGCTCTTATTAATTTTAGCTTCTTTATTAGCTGCATTGTCCTCTTCTGTTTTACTATTATGGTTTGTATTGCAAGAAACGGTTGAAAGAGAAATTGCTACAAACATAAAAATACTAAGAAGAGAGCTTATTAGTATTTTTTTTTTGACATTCATTACGTGCTTTGTTTTGTTATACAAAGTTGACAAAAATTAATGTTTTACTGTTATATAATTTGTAATAGAACTTATAGAATTACCATTAAGTTTATGTGAAATTATATAAGCGGAGGATTTAACGTTTTGCAAACATAAAAAAATTATTTAAAAGGAAGAAAAACTTCGAAAGTGGCGCCTTTATTTAATTTTCCTTCAGCAAAAATATAGCCTTGGTGGTTGTCTATAATTTTTTTGCAAATAGACAGTCCAATTCCTGTTCCAGAATATTCGTTTTTGTTATGTAATCTGCTAAAAAGCACAAAAATCTTTTCTGCATATTCTTGGTCGAAACCAATTCCATTATCTACAAATGTTAATTTATGGTAGTTGCTATATTTTGGTTTTTTTAGTTTAGAAACATCATCTGTATTTATTTTCGAGTAAGAAATCTCTATAATCGGTTTTACATTTTGCTTGCTATATTTAAGAGAATTGCCAATTAAATTTATAAATAATTGTTGAATTTGAAAGGGAATAACGGTCATTTCAGGAATGGCATCTGAAGTTATTGTGGCTTCTTTTTCTAAAATTGTTTCGGCCAATTCTTGCTTTGCATTTTCTAAGATAAGATTCATGTTTGTAACCTCTAAAACTTCTTCAGATTTATTGGTTCTAGAAAACTGTAACAAGTCGTCTATTAACAAACGCATTCTAGATGCTGCAATTTTTATTCTCTCTAAATATAATTTTCCTTTTTCAGATAGGTTGTTGGCTTCTTTATGATCTAATCTAGAAATAAAGGTTTGAATTTTACGCAAAGGTTCTTGCAAATCGTGGCTTGCAACATGGTTAAAAGAAGATAGTTCTTTATTATTTCTTTCTAGTTCTAAGTTTCTTTCTTCTAGCAGTTTGTAATTTTTTACTTCTTCTGTAATATCGGATGTAATTCCTAGAAGCCTTTTTTGATTGTCTTCACTTACAATCATTTTACCATAAGCTTTAAAGTGCTTTATATTTCCGTTTTTTTGAATAATTCTGTAATAGATAAAAGGGAGGTTTTCTTCTTTTATCATTCTATTTACTTGTTTTTGTAAATTTTCTGCATCTTCTGGATGCACAAATTTCATAAAGTTTTCGATGGTAGGATCAAAAGATTGTGGTTGCTCTCCTAAAAGGCGGTATAAATTATTGGAATATTCGAACTTATCTTCATTAATATAGTAGGTCCAATTGCCATGTTTGCTTACAATTTCTGATTGATTTGTAGATTCTTTAAAAATTTCTAACTGGATATTTTTCTTTTTAAGATTTTTTAAATCTTTATTAATTTTAGCATAAGTAAGTAATAAAATAACCAATGTAATTATTAAAACAGAATAAATAACTAATGGAGTGTTTGTTAGGCTTTCGTTACTTTTTTTCTTTCTTACTTGAAGTAGCTGGTTTTGATGGGCAATCATTTTACTAATTTTTGCACGAATGCTGTCCATCGTATTTTTTCCATTATTTAATAGTGCATAGAAATCGGCAGTATTAGTACCATTTTTATTTGCATATTTAAAGCTTTTATCAAAAATACTTAGATTTTCGGCAATTAAAAAGCTTAAGTTTTTTAAACTATTTTGTTGTGTTTTATCGTTTTTTGTAAGTTCTTTTAATCTGGCAAAACTGTTGTTCGTTTTTTCTCTACTCGAATAATAAGGTTCTAAAAACAAGGTGTCTTTAGAAATAAGATATCCTCTTTGCCCAGTTTCTGCATCTTTTAAATAAGAAAGTATTTGTTCTAACTCTACATTAACTTCGTAGGTATGCTCTACCATTTCAAAAGACTTTGTAAGTTTTTGAACGTGTTGGTAGGCAAACCCTCCCATACATAATATTAAAAAAAGACTAACGCCAAAAATTGCTTTTAAAAAACGTTCTGAATTTATAATTTTTAGCTTCACTTTATAAACGTAATAAAAAGTTATCTTTATTTAAACCATTGGTATGATACTGCCAATTAATAGTAACTACGTTAGATAGTATTTTTTTTAATTTTTTAAAATCGTCTGGTTTTTTAATATAAATATTGGCACCCATTACAAAGGTATTTTCTATATCTTCTTCGGATGCAGAGGTAGAATAAATGGCAATAGCAATGTCTTTAAAACGTTCGTTATTTTTAATTTCGAGCAAACATTCTATTCCAGATTTTTTAGGCATGTTTAAATCTAAAAAAAGAATATTTGGCAAAGAATTGGTTTCGTTGTTTAAATAATCCATTAATTCTACACCATCGTTACAAGTTTTTACTTTGGTATTCATTTTTAATTCTTCGAAAGCTTCTTCGAAAAATAACCTGTCATCTTCATCATCATCTGCCAAAACGATATATACACGATCTTCTTGCATAAATTAGTTGTTTACTTGTTCGTTAATTCTCTTCTTTTGGTAATAATTCTCTGAAATGCAGAAGGAGTAATACCTGTGGTGTTTTTAAATTGTGTACTTAAATGGGCCACACTAGAATAGTTTAACTTGTAAGCAATATCTGTAAGTGTTAGCTCGTTTTTTATAATTAATTGTTTGGTGTATTCTATTTTTTGAAGAATAATAAAATTCTCTATTGATGTAAAGGTAACTTCCGAAAATAAATTAGACAAATACCCGTAACTGTGCTCTAATTTTTCTGATAAATACACAGAACTTTTTACATTAATATGGCTATCTTCATTAAAAACCATGTCTATAATTGTGTCTTTAATTTTTTGAACTAAGATACTTTTTTGGTTTTCTACAATCTCGCTACCATACTCTTTTAAAGTCTCATTTAAAGCTGTTAATTGTTCTTTAGAAACCTTCTCTAAAAACTCAATTTCTCCAAAACTTAACGTTTTGTATTTGATATTAAACGTTTCTAACGTGTCTTTAAGAACTTTGTTACAAATGGCTGTAAAATCGAACTTTATAAATATTTTCATGCCTAAAGAATTACCTCGCTAATATAATAGATTATTACATAATATATGTTACTTGTATTTACAAAAAGAAAGTGCAAAGTTCTTTTCTAAAAATTTATGTTAGAAAATACAGGTTTTTTATAGGAATTTACAACCTTATTAAATTCTATTAAGTCGTTTATAAAAAATGGCTACTTTTAGCCTTACCAAAGTTAGTTGTATTTTTGCTTACTGCTGTGTTTCCTTCGGAAATTCCTTGCAAACAAAATCGCAAATTTCCATAAACAAACACGTTATGCAAAACTTTAAAAATTCTACTATGAAAAAAATTAACAAGGAAACAATATTAGAAGTAATCGAAAAGACAGACTATATTTTAATTACCACTCACAACAAACTTTCTCTTCCAATCATTAGAAGAATTTATAAAAAAATGATAAATGGAATAAAATTTGATGACATTAAGGTGTGTGGCAATTGTATTATTGATGGTCATCATAGGTTTGTAAGTTCAATATTAGCAAAAATAAAACTAGATGAAGCCAAATCTTCAAAGACTAGTGCCACAATAGAATATAAGTGGGAAAGTGTTGATTTTGTCGAGGAAGAATGGGATACACTTGAAAAAATCCAAAGACTTAATGAGTTAGATGCAGAATTCAACAAAATACCGATAGAAAAGATAATTGAACTTACAAAATAAATTTATAAATTTGCATTATGTTATTATACTTAGACATAGATGGAGTAATGGTTCCCGCTAACTCTTGGAGAAGGCCTGAAATTTTAGAGGATGGCTTTCCTGAGTTTAGCACAAAGGCAACAAGGTCACTTAATAGAATTATTTCTAATTCAAGTGCAGATATTGTATTGACTACATCTCACAAGCATAAATATACATTAAATGAGTGGAAAAATATTTTTAGAAGAAGAAACATTAATATTAATAAAATTTCAAGACTTCCTAGGAATACTAAACATTTAAATAGAAAAGAAGAGTTGATTAAATGGTTTAATAATAAACGTGAAAATCAATTCTTAATAATAGACGATGATAAATCTCTGAATGGTTTACCTCAATATTTAAAGAATAATTTGATACAAACAAGTGGTTCAGTCGGCTTAACCGAATATTTAGCTGATGAAGCAATAGAAAAAATAGGTAAATCGAATTTTAGGTTGGTAGAATAAAAGCATTGCACAATAACGTATAAAAATAAAAGCGACTATAGTTTTTTAGATATTATCGTACAAGGAAATGAAATAAACACGAAAGGAAATTATTATTATAAATAAGACTGTTTGTAATACCGAATAAAATTAATGGCTAGTTTTCGCCTACTTACAAAAAATCTCTCGGATTTTCTTTGTCTGTAATTCTTTGTTAACCTTTATAGCGCAAACACCAAAACGAATTCTGTATAATTTTTACTAATAGTAATCAGAAAAGAATATTTGACTAAAGAATGTCAATTGAGTTTCCCAGATATTTTAAAAACAAAAAAATCAGAAGCGGTTTTATAGATAAATTTAGACGTGCAAAAACATACTTTTTACTTTGAAACTGACATTAAAAACGGCGACTAAAAACTAAAATTACTTCCTCCCAAAATCCGCAGGAATTTCTCCCCAAGCTTTGGTCTCCCATTTTAAAATAGGGTTTTTAAACGTATTTTCTTTTAGCCAATTTTCGGCTCTTTTTATCAATTCTAACAAGTCTTTATTAGAAGCATCAAAAATTATATTGGTTTTGCAACGTTTTTGTTTTACCCAACTCATAGCAATTTTAGAATCCGAATAAATAGGAATATCCTCTTTGTTTTTACTCTTTAAAAGAGCAATTCCATGCACCAAAGCCAAAAACTCACCAATATTATTGGTTCCTTTTTTAAAAGGTCCTTTTCTAAAAATTTCTTTTTTATTATGGGTAAGTACGCCTCTGTATTCCATTTTCCCTGGATTTCCAGCACAAGCAGCATCTACAGAAATGCTTTCTAAATTAGGCGAACCATATTTGGCTTTTTCATTAGCCGGTAAAGTGGGTTTTGTAGTGTTTTTACCTTTATAATCTTCATATTTTTTAGAAAAAGCAATTTCAGCATCATCTAAACTAGCAAAAGATTTGTATTGCGCACCTTCAAATCCGTCAATTTGTTTTTTACAAACCTTCCAAGATGTATAAATTCCCTTTTTGCGCCCATTCCAAACAACATAAAACTTTTGTTTACTCATTAATACTTAAAATTACTTCTTCAATTACTTTTGGAAAATAGGTTTGTTCTAAAACATGAATTTTTTCTGCAATAGTTTCAGGAGTATCTGTATCATTTAACGCCGTTTTTGCCTGAAAAATAATGGCACCCTCGTCGTAATTCGCATTTACATAATGTATTGTAATACCAGTTTCCAATTCTTGGTTCTCTTTTACAACTTTATGAACATGCATTCCATACATTCCTTTTCCACCATATTTTGGCAATAAGGCAGGATGAATATTAATAATTTTTTGGGGAAAATGATTGATAATTCTAGTCGGAATTTTCCATAAAAACCCAGCCAAAATTACAAAATCGGCCTCTTTTTTTAAAATATTTAAAACAAAATCCGATTGCGAAAACTGCGCTCTATTAAAGTGTAAACAACTAATATTTAGGTTTTTACACCTTTCAAAAACTTTGGCATGTTCATTGTTACACAACACTTTGGTAACCTTAGCGGTTTTAGTGTGATTAAAAAACTTAATAATGTTCTCTGCGTTCGAACCAGAACCAGATGCAAAAATAACAATACGCTTCATAACTATATCTCTAAGGTACAAAAAAAAGAAATAATTATAAACAAACCGATTATTTTTGTGAAGATTAAAATATTTTCTTTACATTTAGTAATCATTTTTCGGACAAAAATTAGATATAATTAATAAGATTTGTATTTTTGCCCCGATTTAAAATTTAAAATTAAAAAATTATGTCAGACATTGCATCAAGAGTAAAAGCGATTATCGTAGACAAATTAGGCGTTGACGATAACGAGGTAACAACAGAAGCTAGCTTCACAAACGATTTAGGAGCAGACTCTTTAGATACTGTTGAGTTAATTATGGAATTCGAAAAAGAATTCGATATTCAAATTCCAGACGATCAAGCTGAAAACATCGGTACAGTTGGTCAAGCAGTTAGCTATATTGAAGAAGCAAAAAAATAATACTTAATTTATATGCAGTTAAAACGAGTTGTAGTCACTGGACTTGGCGCATTAACGCCAATTGGTAATAATATTGAAGAATATTGGAACGCCTTAGTTAACGGAGTTAGCGGAGCAGCACCTATCACTTACTTTGATGCTGCCAAGTTCAAAACTCGTTTTGCATGTGAATTAAAAGGGTTTAACGCGACCGATTTTATCGATAGAAAAGAAGCGCGTAAAATGGATAGATTTACGCAATATGCCATGGTAGCTTCAGACGAAGCCATTGCAGATGCGAACTTAAATCTAGACGAAATAGACAAATTACGCGTGGGCGTAATTTGGGGAGCAGGAATTGGAGGTTTAGAAACTTTCCAAAACGAGGCATTAAATTATGGAGCTGGAGATGGCACACCAAGATTTAACCCTTTCTTTATCCCAAAAATGATTGCAGATATCGCTCCAGGAAACATTTCCATTAAAAATGGATTTATGGGACCCAATTATACTACAGTTTCTGCATGTGCATCCTCTGCAAACGCGATGATAGATGCTTTAAACTACATTCGCTTAGGAACTTGCGATGTAATTGTAACTGGAGGCTCTGAAGCCGCTGTTGCAATTGCTGGTGTTGGTGGTTTTAACGCAATGCACGCTTTATCTACAAGAAACGAAAGTCCAGAAACAGCATCAAGACCTTTTGATGCAGAAAGAGATGGCTTTGTTTTAGGAGAAGGAGCAGGTGCCATGGTTTTAGAAAGCTACGAACATGCAAAAGCAAGAGGCGCAAAAATTTATGCAGAAATTATTGGAGGAGGCATGTCTTCTGATGCACATCATATGACAGCTCCACATCCGGATGGAATAGGTGTAATTGCAGTAATGAAAAACTGTTTAGAAAATGCAGGAATTAAACCAGAAGATGTAGATCATATCAATACACATGGTACTTCTACTCCTTTAGGAGATGTTGCCGAATTAAAAGCAATTTCCGAAGTCTTTGGAGATCATGCTAAGACAATCAACATAAACTCAACAAAGTCCATGACCGGTCACTTATTAGGTGCTGCAGGAGCCATTGAGTCTATTGCCTCTATTTTAGCAATGAAACATGGAGTTGTTCCACCAACCATCAACCATAAAAATGTAGATGAAAATATAAATCCAGAATTAAATTTAACACTTAACAAGGCTCAAAAAAGAGAAATAAAAGTGGCAATAAGTAATACTTTTGGATTTGGAGGACACAATGCATGCGTTGCTTTCAAGAAATTAGATGACTAATCTATGAATTTATTTCGTAAAATAGTCCAATCTCATAAAGAAGAAGACGCAGAATTATTTCACGAACTAAAAAAACTACTAAATTTTTCTCCAAAGAGAATAGAAAGATATAAAAAAGCTTTCACACATAGGTCTGTCCAAAAGTTAGATAGCTATGGAAACCCTATTAACTACGAACGATTAGAATTTCTTGGAGACTCTATTTTAGGAGCCGTAATCGCATCTTATTTATACAAAAAAGTACCAGAAGGCACAGAAGGTTACTTAACGCAAATGCGCTCTAAAATTGTAAGTAGAGAACATTTAAACGAACTCGGAAAAGACCTAAACTTAATTAAGTGTGTAAACAGCAATATCGACCAAGCCAATGTTGGCGACAATATCCATGGAAATATTTTTGAAGCTTTAATTGGAGCAATTTATTTAGACAAGGGCTATAATTTTTGTCAGAAATTTATTTACGAAAATGTAATTGTACCTTATGTTGATATTGAAAAACTAGAAGGTAAAATTACAAGTTACAAAGGGTTAATTATAGAATGGTGCCAAAAGCAAAAGAAAAAATATATTTTCGATACCTACGAAGACTCTGGCAACGAAGTTGTAAAACATTTTAGCGTAAAAATAAGTATCGACGGAGAACAAATTGCAAAAGGAAGAGCCACTTCTAAGAAAAAAGCAGAAGAACAAGCATCTAAAAGGGTGTATTATGCTTTTCAAGATCAAATTTCGTTAGATTAAAGCGATAACGTTTTCGTTAAAATAAGCCCGAAAACTCATAAACAATTAGTAATTTAGCGCGCTTATTAAACGCAAAGTAAATTTACAATTTATGCAAATTCATGCTTTAGGTTTAGACGATTTTTGTGAAGAAGAATACTCATTAATTGGTATTCATACAGCATTAGAAGATTACAAACTGGCATATTTGTTAAATAAAAATTTAAATATACGTTTGTCTAAATCGCCAAAAGATTTAGAATTTGAGAGCGACCAAAAAAAAGGATCGTTTTCTCTTTATAATTTCTCAAGCAAAAAATATGACTTTGAGTGGTTTTTAATAGCAAATAGCTTTAAAAGAGAAAACCAAACCGAACCAAACGAATTATTATTAACTACAGAAACAAAAACATATTTAATACCAGAAAAGAAAAAGGTCGACTTTTTTATTAAAATTTCTGGTGAAGTTGGGTACGAATACGTTTCAAAAACGGTAAATAAAATAAAAAGTATTGAGCAGATTATAACATCTTATTCAATAGATAAAAACACACTAAAGTCAAAAGACTTTTTAATATTTTAAGAATGAAACCATACAAAAAAACAAAAATAGTAGCCACTCTAGGTCCAGCTACAGATACTAAAGAAATGCTTAAAGACTTAGCTGTTGCTGGTGTAAATGTCTTTAGAATTAATTTCTCGCATGCAGATTACGACAACGTAAAAGAAAACGTAAAGAGAATTCGTGAAATTAACGAAGAAAACGGATTTAACGTTGCCATTTTAGCAGATTTACAAGGGCCCAAATTACGGGTTGGAGTAATGGAAGAAGACGTTATTTTAAATAATGGCGATCTTTTTACATTCACTACAGAAAGATGCATTGGAAATAAACAAAAAGCGTTTATGACTTATCAACATTTTCCAAAAGACGTAAAAGTTGGAGAACAAATTTTGGTAGATGATGGTAAATTGTTATTCGAAGTTGTATCAACAGATAAAGAAAAAGAAGTCGTTGTAAAAACAATTGTTGGGGGTGCTTTAAAGTCTAAAAAAGGAGTAAACTTACCAAACACAGCCATTTCTTTACCAGCATTAACAGAAAAAGATATGGAAGATGCTGTTTTTGCACTGAGCTTACATGTAGATTGGATGGCACTTTCTTTTGTAAGAACACCAGAAGATTTAAGAATGTTGCGAGATTTAATCGACGAACATTCCGATTATAGAGTTCCTGTAATCGCGAAAATAGAAAAACCAGAAGCTGTAAAAAATATAGATTCTTTAATTCCTTATTGCGATGGATTAATGGTTGCGCGTGGAGATTTAGGAGTCGAAATTCCAATGCAAGAAGTACCTTTAATTCAAAAAATGTTGGTCGAAAGAGCCAAAAAAGCAAGAATTCCAGTAATTATTGCGACACAAATGATGGAAACAATGATCGATAATTCTGTACCAACAAGAGCAGAGGTAAACGATGTTGCAAACTCAATTATGGATGGTGCAGATGCAGTAATGCTTTCTGGAGAAACCTCTGTAGGGAAACACCCTTTAAGAGTCATTCAAAAAATGAGAGAAATTATTGTAAGTGTAGAAAATTCAGAATTAATTAAAGTGCCACACGAAGCACCACATATTAGAACGAACAGATTTATTACAAAATCGGTTTGCCATCATGCAGCTTTAATGGCAAATGATATTGAAGCAGCAGCCATTTCTACCTTAACAAATAGTGGTTATACAGCATTTCAAATTTCTGCTTGGAGGCCACAATCTAAAATATTAGCATTTTCATCTGAAAGAAGAATTTTAGGAAAACTAAACTTACTTTGGGGTGTAAAAGCATTTTATTATGATAAAAATTTAAGTACAGACGATACAGTTGTAGATATTAATAGAATATCGAAAGAAAAAAACTATGTTAAAGAAGGCGATTTAATGATTAACCTTACCTCTATGCCAGTAGAAGAAAAAGGAATGGTAAATACCTTAAGAGTTTCTGAAATAGACTAAGAAATTTATAAAAGTAAGGCTTAAGCAATAACTTTACATAATTAAAAAGAGGCTGTCTCGAAAGTATTAAAATTTGTTATTTCGACGGTAATGGAAAAATCTTATTTATTGAATTTCAGTATTTTAGACTTTTCAACTTCACTAAAAATAACAGTTAAATTTACCTTCGAGACAGCTTCTTTTCTGTTTTTCAAAAAATATTTATTTGACCCATTTTTTAATTGGTAGTAATTGCACTACAACTTTTATTATATGCAATATTTTGTAACGTTATTATAAAATCTGAATAAAAAACGGGAGAACCTGGGTTCGAATCTGTTGAAGAAAACAGAATCCATGCAAAATGTTCTGTTCCGTCAACAGAAATTTTTAAGCCAATATATTTATTTTGAAGTGTTTTGTAGTCGTTTCCAAAACTCTTATCAATATTATTAAAATCTATTTTAGATGCAAATTTTAAATCGTTGTTAATGGTGGTGCCTTTTTCTAGAAAAACGGCATCTACAATTTTATTTTGATTGTTCGTTGCTTTTAAAATTCTTGCAAAACGGTTTCCTGCACGTTCTGTTGTAAATAAAAAATCTTCAACTCCATCTTTATTAATATCTAACGAAACGTTTGTATCGATAGAAAAATTAATGGTTTTATCGAGGTTGGTTGTTTCTAAATCTAAAACATCTAAACAAACAACCTGCTCTACATTAGCGTCACTATTTTGGCAAGAACAAAACCCAATAAACAAAATAGCTATAAATTTTATAATTTTCATCTTAAATGCTTTAGTACTTAGACGTAATTTATAACAATCATTACAAAAAAAACCCATACTTTCGCATCGGTTTTAAGGTTACGATTTAATTTTACTTTTTGGCGGATTTGGCAATTGTTTAAAACCCATGTTGTATAAAGTAAACCCAAAAATATCTGCATATTGCTCAATCGTTTTTGCAACTGGCGTTCCTGCACCATGCCCAGCATTGGTTTCAATTCTTATTAAAACAGGGTTTTTACCAGCTTGTTTTTCTTGTAATTCTGCAGCGAATTTAAAGCTATGTGCTGGCACAACACGATCGTCATGATCTCCAGTAGTTATTAAAGTAGCTGGGTATTTTGTGCCTTTTTTTACGTTATGAACGGGTGAATATCCTTTTAAATAATCGAACATTTCTTTGCTATCTTCTGCAGTACCATAATCGTAAGCCCAACCTGCGCCTGCTGTAAAAGTGTGATAACGCAACATGTCTAAAACACCTACTGCTGGCAAAGCGACTTTCATTAAATCGGGTCTTTGTGTCATGGTTGCACCCACTAGCAAACCACCATTAGAACCTCCACGAATTGCTAAAAACTCACTTGAAGTATATTTTTCGTTGATTAAATATTCTGCAGCAGCAATAAAATCGTCAAAAACATTTTGCTTTTGCATTTTGGTACCAGCATTGTGCCATTTTTTACCATATTCTCCACCTCCACGTAAATTAGGAACTGCATAAACACCACCTTGTTCCATCCAAACAGCGTTTGCAATACTAAAAGACGGCGTTAAACTTACGTTAAAGCCTCCATAACCATATAAAATGGTTGGGTTTTTTCCGTTTAATTCGATGCCTTTTTTATGCGTAATAATCATTGGAATTTTTGTACCGTCTTTTGAGGTGTAAAAAACTTGCTTACTTGTATAATTATCTGAATTAAAAGCAATGGATGGTTTCCAATAAGATTCGTACGTTCCGTCTTTTGGATTAAATTTATAGGAAGAACCTGGAGTGCTATAATTGGTAAATGAAAAGTACAATTCTTTTGCATCAGTTTTTCCACCAAAACCATAAGCGGAACCAACACCTGGTAACTTTATCTCTCTAATTAGTTTTCCATCGAAATCGTATTGTAAAATTTTAGAAACTGCATCTACCATATAATTTGCGAAGAAATAACCAGCACCAGAATTTAAACTCAATACATTTTCTGTTTCAGGAATAAAATCTACCCAATTTTTAGGAGTTGGGTTTTTCGCATCTACAGTAACCACTTTTTTGTTTGGAGCATCTAAATTGGTAACTAAATACAATTTGCTTCCTCTGTTTTCTGCAACATACGTATCACTTTTTACATTATCTATTATGGTAATAAGTTTACTATTTGGTTTCGATAAATCCTTTAAAAACAATTTATTTCCAGAGGTAGAAACGGATGCAGAAATTACTAAATAATTATCGTCTTCTGTAACAGAACCACCAACATACCTGTGTTTTTCGGAAGGTATTTCTCCAAAAATAACAGGATCGTTTTTTTGTGAAGTCCCTAATTTGTGATAATATAATTTGTGTTGATCGGTTTTTGCAGACAATTCACTTCCCTTAGGTTTATCATAAGAAGAGTAATAAAAACCTTCGTTTTTGTACCAAGAAATTCCTGAGAATTTTACATCAACCAACGTATCTTCTTTAATTTCTTTGGATTCTGTATCCATAATAATTATTTTTCTCCAGTCAGAACCACCTTCAGAAATAGCATAGGCAACAGTTTTTCCGTCTTTAGAAAAACTTAAAGCGCCCAAAGAAGTGGTGCCGTCTTTAGAAAAAGTGTTTGGATCTAAAAAAATTTCAGCATCAGAATCTCCTTTTTTTCGATACACAACATATTGGTTCTGTAAACCATCATTTTTATAAAAATAAGTGTAATCTCCTTCCTTAAAAGGGGTACTTACTTTTTCGTAGTTCCATAATTCAGATAAGCGATTTTTTAATTCTTCGCGATATGGAATTTTACTTAAATAATCGAAAGTTACTTTGTTTTCTTCCTTTACCCAAGCTTCGGTTTCTTTGCTTCTATCGTCTTCTAACCATCTGTAATTATCGACAACTTCGGTTCCGAAAATGGTGTCTATTACTGGTTTTTTCGTTGTTTTTGGATAACTCAATTTTATATCTGTAGTTTTAGTTTCAGTTTTGCAAGAAACCACAATTGCACTTGCAAAAAGAATTGGAATTAGTATTTTTTTCATCTTATTAGTAATTTAGTTTTAAAGACCAAAGTTACAGTAAAGATTTTTAGGTAAACAACTTATTTATACTATTTTAACAGATATTTAATGGTTTAAAAAACTGCTAAAAAGCCTAATTGTAAGGTAAAAAGCTTAAAAACGACTACTTTTGCACGATAGTAGAAATGAATTCTTCAATAATTATTGAAGACAAAATATTAAATGATGACAGAAAACTTAACAAAAGAAACCTTCTTAGAAAAGGTTTTTAATTTCGAAGAAAACAAAGAATGGAAATTCGAAGGAAAAAAACCAGCATTGATCGATTTTTACGCAGATTGGTGTGGCCCTTGTAAAATGTTAGCGCCCGTTTTAGAGCAACTTTCAAACGAATACGAAGGCAAAATAGATATTTATAAAATAGATACAGAAGCAGAGCAAGAGTTATCTGCGGCTTTCGGTATTAGAAGTATTCCTTCTATGTTATTTTGCCCTGCAGATGGCGAACCACAAATGGCAAATGGCGCGTTACCAAAAGCAGATTTAGAAAGAGTTATTGCGGAGGTGTTGAAAGTGACAAAATAAGTCCTTTGAAAATTGACTTTTGACGTAAGACTTATTGACTACAAGATTGTCTGTAATTGGTTTTTATCTATTGAGTCGTAAGTATTAATAAAATTAAAAATCCTAAGAATTAATTTTCTTAGGATTTTTTTATGAAAATTTTTATACCTAAGAATTCTATGCATCAAAAAATTATGTATATTTGGTGTGAGTTAAAAAAAACTGTCAGTTCGAGTGAAATTTCTTTTTCAGAAATTTTGTATCGAGAACATATAAAGCTTCTCTCCCGAAACTTCGGGAACAATTTCGATTGAAAAAGTCGAAATCACTCGCAGATACAGTGAAAACAAATACACGATTAAACGTCCATAAATGGGAAATCAAAAATTATACAAAGGATCTTTACAAACCATTATTTTAAAGTTATTAGAAAGTAACGATAAAATGTACGGTTACGAAATTACCCAACATGTAAAGGAGCTTACAAAAGGCGAATTGCAAATTACAGAAGGTGCTTTGTACCCAGCTTTGCACAAATTAGAAGCAGATGGTTTGTTAGATGTAGAGGTGGCAAAAGTGGGCAATAGGCTTCGTAAATACTACAAATTAACCGAAAGTGGCACCAAAGAAACTGCCAATAAGTTAGAAGAAATGCAAGAATTTTTAAAAACGATGCAACGTTTGGTAAATCCTAAATTTAGTTTGGAGTAAGATGAAAAAGAACTACGAAATAACGGAAAAGCAATTGCAGTTTTTGGAGGATTATATCAAAAGAAAAAAGAGATATACAAGCATAGAAGATAGATTAGAATTGTTAGATCATTTAGTTTCTGATTTTGAAATGACTACAGAAAATGGGAATTTATCTCAATATTTAGCAGATAAATCTGTGTTTATTTATAATTATAATTCTTCAAAAGAAAGTGATGTTCATTGGTCTTACCAAAGACAGTTATGGTTTAAGTTTTTTAGTTTTTTCTATTCATTAAAGATGTTACCTATAACTTATGGAACTATTTTTATTTTCTATATTTTATTTTTGGAGATGAATATAGCCACTAAAAAACTGGGTTTTGTTTTTATTACACTAATTATTATTCCAACGATTTATAGTTTTATAAAAACGTATCATAAAAATAAACAAATAAGAAGATTAGTTTCTTTTAAATATTTATTTAATATTATGTCTTTGCCAAATATGTTTTTATATTTATTTACTCCACTTGCAGATTTTTTAAAAGAACATAAATTTTTATTCTTTCTATATGTAATTATTGGTTTTGGTTTACATATTTCAGGCATTCTTTTAATTATTGAAAAAAGGAAACAAATCTTAGAAAAATACAAACACTTGTTAAACTAATGCTATGGAATTAACAAAAGAGCAAATACAAAGAGTAGAACATTATTTAAACGTAAAAAACATTAAATATGCTGATGTTCGTTTTGAAGTTTTAGATCATATAATTACTGATGTAGAAACTACAATTGAGAAAAAGAATATCGATTTTGAAACCGCTTTTTATAAAGTTACCGATAAATGGAACACTCATTTAAAAGAAACGTCAAGTTGGTATTTTGGAGTTGGTTTTTTAGCCCCAAAAATAATCATCAAAAAAGCGAAGAAAATATATGGTAACTATTATTTATTATTATTGGTTTCTTATTTTTTACCTTTTATAGTTTTAACAAAATTAGACTTTACCATACAAAATCCAACAGAAAGTAATTTTTATATACTAATACAGGCTTTTGTAGTTTTTGTTTTTGTGACGTTTTTATATATGTTTTTAAAAAAATCGAACAAAGTAAAAACGACGTATAGTTTTATATTAAATGCTTTAAGCTTAAATACTTTTATGGGTTTAATTGTTTCGATTTGGTTTTTGAATAGTCCAAAAGAATTAGATGGAATTAATATAGGAATGTGTTTTGCATTTATATTTTCTGCCTACAGTTATTATGTATTTTTCAAGAAACATCAAAAAGCAATCAAAAAATATAAAAGTGTTTAACTATGGAATTAACAAATGAACAAGTTTTACAAATAGACAATTATGTGTATGTTTCTGGAGTAAAATTTTTTGATGTTCGCTCGGAAATTGTAGATCATTTTGCTTCTAAATTAGAAGAAAAATTAACTGCAAACCCCAATGTAGATATTGAAAAAGAAATTATTGAAATTCATAAAAACTTCGGTGCTAATGGCTTTAGGGATTTTATAGAACAGAAAAAAAAATCTGTTAAAAAGAAGTTTTATGTGTTGACTTTAAGACACTTGAAAACATTTTTTACACTTCCTAAAATTATAATTTCAACTGCTATTTTTGTTGCTTTAGTTTTCACAATGAATCTACTTGTAGATAAAGAAATGTTTTTTTCAATTTTGAGTGCTATTTTATTAGCTTTAGCTTTTAGATTATTATATAATGTAAATATGAGAGATACTAATAAACATACATTTTTAGTATTGAGTTTAACTATGCATTTTTTTAATGTTTTTTATTTAATGGTTTTGATTTTTAATTTATTCACAAGAAATAGGAATAATGACGATTTTTTAAATAATACTTCCAATTATACTCAAATAGGCATTTTTGTAGTTTTACTTTTATTTTATTGGTCAGGGGAATCTGTGTTTTATCAAAATAAAGATGAAATGAAAAAGCAATACCCTACAATTAAAATATAACCATGGAATTAACAAAAGAACAAATACAATTTATAGACCATCGTTTAGAAAATGAAGGTATAAAATATTGGGACATTCGCATAGAAATGTTAGACCATGTGGTTTCTGATTTAGAAAATAAACTAACATCAGAAACATCTGAATACGATTTTAAAGAATTGGTACAAGAAACTTTTGAAAACTTAGGTTGGAAAGAGAATTTTAATAGTGGAGGTTTTGAAGTTGTATTTCTTAGAAAATGTAAAATCTATGCAAAGTACAGTAATAAAGGAATAATTTCTGAATACAAAAAAAGCTTTTCAGCTTTTAAAACTTTGAGAATTATACTTCTTTTCTTTCTTTACTTATTTATTTTTAGAGAAAACACAACCGTTATAAAATACACAATGGGTTTTGGTTTAATTTTATTTGGAATTGCTTTTATATTTTTCACTTCAAAATATAAAGTCTTTAATTCTTTGAGATTAAATAGGTCAATGATATTTGCAACATTTCCTTTATCGCTTTTTAATTGTTTTATGTTTCTTCCAAAAGTATTTTTTGATTATGAAAAATTAAGTTCTACATATATAACTGCAATTATTGCACTTCTTGTTCCTTTTTTAATAATTGGTATTAATTTTTTGTATAAAGAATTCAAATCTGCTCAAAAGATTTATAATAAATTGATTGATTAAGTTTATGAAACTCACAAACGCTCAAATAGACCAGCTCTACAAATTCACAAGAAAGCACTATGTAGAACATTACGATGTACAAACAGAATTGGTAGATCATTTGGCCAATGATATTGAAGAAATTTGGGTGGCTCAACCACATTTATCATTTGAAGAAGCACGTGACAAATCTTTTAAGAAATTCGGTATTTTTGGGTTTATGGATGTTGTTGAAGCCAAACAAAAACAGATGAATAAACGATATAGAAAAATAATGTGGCGATTTTTTAAAGAATGGTTTACAGTTCCTAAAATTGTAATTACAGTAACTATTTTCCTGTCTCTTTTCTTCGTTTTAAAAATTCCATATTCTGAATTTGTTTTGTTAGGTGCACTCTTTATTTTAATCGTTTTCGACTTGACAAAACAGTCAATTGCAAGAAAAAAACAAAAGAAAAAAGAAGTAAAAAAAGAGAAAGTTTTTCTATTAGAATCTATGATTGGCGAAACAAGACATGGATTTACAGGAATTACTTTTGTGAATCTTTTCAACCTTGTAAATCTTACAAGAGTCAGTTTTAGTTCTTTAGAAAATCACTGGTTATTGCTAATTTCGTTTTCGGCAACCATAATTCTAATTCTGTTTTATGTCACTGCCTATTTAATCCCAGAAAAATCAGAAGAATTACTAATAGAAACGTATCCAGAATATAAATTATCATAAAATTTGTAACAAATTATTTCTTTTGACAACTAATTACAGAACTAACTAATTAAAAACCTATGCTTTCACATTTTTTAAATCTCGAATGGAAACAATATTTTCGTTCTGCTCACT
This sequence comes from Polaribacter batillariae, assembly GCF_017498485.1. Taxonomy (NCBI): domain Bacteria; kingdom Pseudomonadati; phylum Bacteroidota; class Flavobacteriia; order Flavobacteriales; family Flavobacteriaceae; genus Polaribacter; species Polaribacter batillariae. The sequence goes on from NZ_CP071795.1 coordinate 2,322,415, forward strand.
GGCAAAAAGGAATCGCAATTAAAATAATAATGGTCTTTTTTGCCCTTTATTTTATTGTTACTTTCTTAGCCATTGGAGTTGGTGGTTACTACATTCTTAAGAAAGAGTTTCCAGAACAAGATCCATTACAATTGGTAAATTCCTATTTATTATATGCCATTTTTGGAGACCTAATATTTCGATATTTAATGCAAAAATTGCCTGTAATGAATATAAAACCAATGCTAATTTTGCCCATTAAAAAAAGCAAATTGGTGCATTATGTATTGGGGAAATCTTCGGTATCTTTTTTCAACTTTTTAGGTTTGTTTTTTTACGTGCCTTTTGCAGTTGTTTTAATAATAGAGGGTTACAATACTTTGGGGGTTTTGGGTTGGCTATTTGCAATGTTTTTAATTATACAGTCTGCAAATTTTTTAAATTTTTTAATCAATAAAAACAACATTGCCCTAGGCGTTATTGTTGCTGTTTTGCTCACTTTAATTGGCCTACAAAAATTCGATATTTACAATATTACTACTTTGGGAGGTAAAATTTTCGACGCCATTTATGCAAACCCTTTATATTCTTTAATTTTTGTTGCTGTTTTAGCGGTTTTATATCGTTTAAATTTCAAGCAATTATTTGGCCTATTATATTTAGATGAAGCTGTAAAAACAAAGGTAGAAGAAGCAAAATCTGTAGATTTATCTTTTACAGATAAGTTAGGAGATGTTGCACCATTTATAAAAAACGATATGCGCCTTATTTGGAGAAACAAAAGAACAAAAACCGTGTTTTTAATGTCGTTTCTTTTTCTTTTTTATGGATTGATTTTCTTCACACAAAAAACCTACCAAGAAATGCCAGCAATGTTAATGTTTGCAGCCTTATTTGTAACTGGAGGGTTTGCGTTAAATTATGGTCAGTTTATTCCTGCTTGGGACAGTGCACACTACAAAATGTTAATGAGCCAGAGCTTTAAATACAGAAAATTTTTAGAATCTAAGTGGATTTTAATGGTGGTAATGACAACCATTTTGTATTTTTTAAGCTTTCCGTACTTATATCTTGGACTCGATATTTTTTTAATGATTACTGCAGGAGCCATATTTAATATTGGTTTTAACTCATTGTTTTTACTATATGCAGGTTCTTTCAACAGAAAAAGAATCGATTTAAACAAAAGCGGTTTCGGAAACACACAAGGTACAAGTGTCACTCAGTTTTTAATAATTATTCCAATTATGGGAATTCCGATGTTGTTATTTTGGTTGTTCAACAAATTTGTTGGTGGTAATTCTGGGTACATAGCTGTAGCATCTATAGGCGTTATAAGTTTGCTATGTAAAAATTACGCGATGAATTTTATCGAGAAAAAATACATAAAAGACAAATATGTAATGATTAACGCATTCGGAAAAGAAGCATAACACCAAACTTAAAAGAAAACACCATGATTACAATAGATACAATTTCAAAAAAATACGGAAAAGCAGAAGTTTTAAATGTAGCAAAAATAGATATTCCAACAGGACAAAGTTTTGGTTTGGTGGGTAATAATGGCGCAGGAAAAACCACACTATTTAATATATTATTAGACTTAATTAGGCCCACAACTGGTACAATTTCGAACCATAATATTGTGGTAAACGAAAGTGAAGAATGGAAAAATTTTACAGGTTCTTTTATTGATGAATCTTTTTTAATTAGCTATTTAACACCCGAAGAATATTTTAGTTTTATTGGCGATTTACGCGGAATGAACAAAGCCGATGTTGCAAAATTCTTATCAAAATTTGATGAATTTTTCAATGGAGAAATCGTAGGAAAGAAAAAATATTTAAGAGATTTAAGTAAGGGAAATCAAAAAAAAGCAGGAATTGTTGCTGCTTTAATGGGAGAACCACAAGTGGTAATTTTAGACGAACCGTTTGCCAACTTAGATCCCACCACACAAATTAGACTAAAAAAAATCATAAAAGAACTAACCGAAAACAGAGAAATTACGGTTTTAATTTCTAGTCACGATTTAACACATGTAACAGAAGTTTGCGAGCGAATTGTGGTTTTAGACAAAGGAAAGGTGGTAAAAGGCATCGAAACTTCAGAAGCAACTTTAAAAGAATTAGAGAGTTATTTTGCTTTATAGGTTGTAATACAGAGATCCAAAGAACTTTTCTAGAAAACATGTAAGAACGCCAATTTTTTCTGCAAAGATTGGCTATGTTTTCTATGTTTTTATGTTGTAAAACACGCGCACAGGTTTTTGCACACTGTCAGTTCGAGTGATTTCGATTTTTCATCGAAATTGTATCGAGAACTTTTCAATATAAAAAACAAAAAAACATCACATTTCAACCGATTCTTAATTTATTACTATTTTTACACACTTACTTATACTATTTTCGATAGAATTTAGTTTTAGATAAGAGTTTTTTTAATATATGACACACATAAAAAAAATACTTTTTATTGCCATTGCTTTCGGAGCAATCTATGCTTGTAGCACCAAAAAAGATACTATTCTTAGTAGAAATTTTCACGCGCTAACAACAAAGTATAACATTCTTTTTAATGGAGAAGAAGCATTTAAACAAGGAATTAAAGGTATAAACGAAGGTTATAAAGATGATTGGTTTCAACAATTGCCAATAGAACCTATAGAATTCGACGATCGAAAAATTGTAGCTCCCACTTTTAAAAATTCTGGAATGGGTGCAGGTTTTGGCGATTCAAATGAAGAAGAAACAACCAAAAGTGCAGGAACTCCTTTCGAAAAAGCCGAAGAAAAAGCTGTAAAAGCCATACAAAAACACGGAATGAATATCGACGGTTTAGAAAGAAACCGTCAAATAGACGATGCTTATTTGTTGTTAGGAAAATCACGTTATTATTCACAACGTTTTATTCCTGCGATAGAAGCCTTTAATTATGTAATTGCAAATTATCCTGATGCAAATTTAATTGCCGAAACAAAAATTTGGAGAGCAAAATCGAACATTCGTTTAGACAACGAAGAATTTGCGATAGAATCTATGAAGCTGTTAATGGTGGTAAAAGACACTTTAGAACCAGATTTTCCAGACGAAATTAAAGAACAAGCCTACACGACTTTGGCGATGGCGTATGTAAAAGCAGACAGCATTCAAAAAGTAAAAAAATACTTGCAGTTGGCTACAAGAACACAAGAAAATAGAGAGCAAGCAGCAAGAAACCTATTTATTTTAGGGCAAATTTATGCCCAAGAAAACAAAAAAGATTCTGCAACGATGGTTTTTAATCGATTAACAGAATTTAAAAAATCACCTTACAAATATAAAATTCATGCAAATATAGAACTGGCAAGAAATGCCAATAACGACTCTGTATCTAATAGCTTGTTAAACAGAATGCAAGAACTTATTAAAAACAGAGATAACAGGCCGTATTTAGATAAATTATATTATCAAGTAGCAACTTTATACGAAAAAAACGACAGTTTAAAACTAGCGAAAGCATATTATAACAAATCGCTAAGAGCTTTAAATGGAGGCGATAAACAAAAAACATTTACCTACGAAAACTTAGGGAATTTGTATTTTAAAAATTCAGAATATCAATTAGCAAGTGCTTATTACGATAGTGTTTTAAACGTTGCTAAAGACAGTTTAGACTTGCGAATTAGACGTGTAAAAAGAAAACACAAAAACTTAGCCTCTTTAATTAAATTCGAAGATATTGTACAAAAAAACGATAGCATTATACGAATTGCATCACTTTCTAAAACCGAGCAAGAAACGTATTTTCAAAATTATATAGACAGTTTAAAAGTAAAAGACGAAGAAGCCGCACAATTAAAGTTAAACCAATTAGCCTTTGGTGGTTCTTTTGGAGGAAACTCTTTACAGTCTGCTAAAAAAGGAAAATGGTATTTTTACAATCCGCAAACATTGGCTTTTGGTAAAACAGAATTTCAACGAGTTTGGGGTAATAGAAAATTAGAAGACAATTGGCGCTATTCAGAAAAAACGAGCAACGCTATTGCAACAACAGATTCTTTAACCACTGTACAAAAAGATACCCGATATGATTTGGCAAGCTATTTAAAAAAAATACCTACAAACAAACAAGTAATAGACAGTTTAAAAACAGATAGAAATCAGGCTTTATACGAACTAGGTATTATTTATAAAGAACAATTTAAAAATAGAAATTTAGCCATACAACGTTTAGAAAGAGTAGCGAGTTTACAGCCAAGAGAAGAGTTAGTTTTACCAATAAACTGGCATTTATATCAAATTTATACTAATGCTGGCGAAACAAACCAAGCATTAAAACATAAAAACACCATTCTTACCAACTACCCAAACACGGTTTTTGCACAGTTGATAAAAAACCCAGAAAAAAAGTTCGAAGAAAATGCAAAAGTTAACGAAGTCGAAAAATCATATAAAAAACTTTACTATTTATATAAAAAAGGCGAGTATAAAAATGTTTTAATTGGAGTTAATGATATGTTACCAACCATTGCAAACTCGAAATTAAAACCAAAGTTCGAGCTTTTAAAAGCCTACGCAATTGGTAAATATTTACCAAAAGCAATTTATAAAGAAGCACTAGAGTTTGTTGCCATTAACTATGGAAATTCAGAAGAAGGAAAAAAAGCAAAAGAAATCTTAGAACAATTAAACAAATAAATATGTTTAACAGTAAAGAAAAAAAAATAGAAAAACCAAAAGTGATGGAAAGAAATGTTATTGCAAAAAATACAACCATTGTTGGAGACATTAAATCTGATGGAGATTTTAGAATCGATGGTACTTTAGAAGGAACTTTAAAAACCCAAGGTCGTGTTATTATTGGTGTAGATGGTTTTGTAAAAGGAAATGTAGAGGCATCAAATGCAGATATAGAAGGAAAATTCTCTGGAACTTTACAAGTCTCTAAAACCCTAACCATTAAAGGTACTGCAAACATTTCTGGAGATGTAACAATTGGAAAACTATCCATCGAACCAGGGGCAACCTTCAACGCAACTTGTGCAATGAAAGGCGCATTAAAAGAAATGAACACGAATAATGGAAGCAAAAAAACCACAGAAAAAACCGCTTAACAAAGCCATTGCACTTTCTGGTGCAGGCTTACAAATGGGTTTAACCATTTATTTAGGTTTTTTATTAGGAAAATGGTTAGATAAAAAATTCGAACTGTCTTTCTTAACAGAAACCATTACACTCTTGGCCATTTTTTTAGCCATGTATTCTTTAATAAAACAAGCCAATAAAATTAATGAATAAAGATATCTTTCGATATATTTTAGTGTTTGTGGCTCTTTTTTTAATTGGTAATTACACACACCTAAAAATTATAGCATCTCAAGAAGTAGAATTGCGGTTTTCTTTAGAAAAAGTGTACCTGTTTCACGCCTTTTTTTCGGCACTAATATGTGTAAATTTAAGGTTTGTTTCTACTGTTAATAAACTTTTTCCACAGCTTGGTTTTATCTATTTAGGTACTCTAGTAATCAAGTTAATTCTTTTCGCCATTTTTTTCTACAACCCTTTATTTACAGTAGATTCGTTTTATTTTGCTGAAAAAATTTCGCTGTTTATTCCTCTTTTTATTTTTTTATTAACAGAAGCTATTTTTGTTGTAAAAATACTCAACCCCAAAGATTCAAAAATTATTCAATAAAAAAAGGTTTGTAGTTTTGAATTATTACGTACCTTTGCGCCGAATTTAGAAAGCGTATTTTTATAATGAAGGTTGCACAAAAAACAATCAAGTTTCTTACAATAGCAGCAATAACCCTTTTTACAGCGGTTAGTTTTGCATCAGAATCTGATAAAAAACAAGATCACGACAAAGATGGTGGTCGCGTAAATACGAAAGCAGAGGTTAACGATTATATTAAACACCACGTTAAAGATTCTCACGATTTTTCTCTGTTCTCATACACGAACGATGCAGGTAAGAGAAAACATGTTGGTTTTCCATTGCCCGTAATTTTATGGACAAGCGAAGGTTTGGTTGCTTTTATGTCTTCAGAATTTCATCATAACGACGATGGTCACGTAATTGTCGAAAAGAAAGGCTTAAAATTCGCAAAAGTGCATTCTAAGATTTATGAGTTAGATAAAGGCGCTTCTTCAATAAGTTTTGATGAAGATCATCATCCAACAAATGCACATAAAGTGTTAGATTTTTCAATTACAAAAAGTGTTTTTGGTATTCTATTAATAGGTCTTTTAATGATTTTTTGGTTTTCTAGATTGGCAAAACAATATCAAACAAGAAAAATTCCTACTGGTTTTGGTCGCGTGTTAGAACCTTTGGTTTTATATGTTCGAGATGAAATTGCAAGACCAAATATAGGAGACAAACATTACAGAAAATTTACAGGATACTTATTAACGGTGTTTTTCTTTATTTGGTTACTAAATGTTTTAGGTTTAACTCCTTTTGGGTTTAATGTTACAGGTCAAATAGCGGTTACAGCTTGTTTGGCAATTTTTACATTGGTAATTTATACCTTTAGTGGAAATAAAGACTATTGGATGCACATGTTGTGGATGCCAGGAGTTCCTGTTTTAATTCGCCCAGTTTTGGCAATTATAGAATTGGCTGGAGCTTTATTAATTAAACCATTTTCATTATTAGTTCGTTTGTTTGCGAACATTACAGCAGGCCACATTGTGGTTATGAGTTTGATAGCAATTATGTTTACACTAAAAGAGACAATGGGTGTTGCAGGAGCAACGTTTTTATCTGCAGTGTTATCATTTTTAATAATATTAATTGAGGTTTTAGTGGCTTTTTTACAAGCATATATCTTTACAATGCTTTCGGCATTATTTATTGGTATGGCTGTTGAAGATCATTCAGAAGCTCATTAATACAAATTTGTTTAATTTAATATAAATCACATTTATTATGTACAATTTAATTGGAGCAGGATTAGTAGTAATCGGAGCAGGAATTGGATTAGGTCAAATTGGTGGAAAAGCAATGGAAGGTATTGCTCGTCAGCCAGAAGCGACAGGAAAAATTCAAACAGCGATGATTATCGTTGCAGCACTTTTAGAAGGGTTAGCATTTGGTGCATTAATCTTAGGAAAAGGTTAATAGAAATCCAAACAAAACAAAAATAGCGTTCTGTAACGGTTGGTTACAGAACCTATTTTTAAAATTAAACAAATTAAAAGAAAATATAAAATTAATTAAGTTTATAGAATGGAAGCATTACTAAACGATTTTTCACCAGGTTTATTTATTGTTCAGACAATATTATTAATAGTTTTAATTGCTATAATGGTAAAGTTTGCTTGGAAACCAATTATGAACTCTTTAACAGAAAGAGAAGAAGGAATCGAAAATGCATTAGAAGCAGCAGAAAATGCGCGTAAAGAAATGCAAAATTTACAAGCAGATAACGAAAGATTGGTAAAAGAAGCAAGAGCAGAAAGAGATGCCATGATGAAAGAAGCAAGAGAAATTAGAGAAAATATCATTGCAGAGGCAAAAGAAGATGCCAAAGAAGTAACTGCAGCATTAGTCCAAAAAGCACAAGCTTCTATCGTTCAAGAAAAACAAGCAGCATTAGCAGAAATAAAAAAGAACGTTGCAGATTTATCTATTGGTATTGCAGAATCTGTTATTAAGAAAGAGTTATCTAATAAAGAAGACCAACTTAAATTAGTTGAAGAAATCTTAAAAGACGTTACTTTAAATTAAGCATAAATGAAAGACGCAAGAGCAGCATTACGTTACGCCAAAGCAATCTTAAATCTTGCAACAGATTCTAAGTCGGAGTCTGCAGTAAATAACGATATGTTGTTTGTTGCAAATACAATTGCCGAGAACAAAGAATTAGAGGTAATGTTAAGAAGTCCTATCGTTAAATCTTCAGACAAAATGAAGGTTTTAAAAGCATTGTTCGAAGGTAAGGTAAACAACATTACTTTAGGCTTATTCCATTTGTTACAAGACAACAAAAGAATTGGAATGTTAGAGCCTATTGCTAAAAAATATGCAATTGTTTTCGATCATTTAAAAAGCACACAAGTAGCAAAAGTTACTACAGCTGTTGCTTTAACAAAAGAAGTAGAAAAGCAAGTTTTAGATAAAATTGTAGCTTTAACAGGCGAAAAAGCAAATTTAGAAAACGTAATAAATCCAGATATTTTAGGAGGATTTATTTTACGTGTTGGAGATGTACAGTACGATGCGAGTATCTCTAATTATTTAAACGAATTGAAAAAGGAATTCGACAATAGTCATTACATTCCAAAAATTTAATTATACATCAAATCATAAAAGATGGCAAGTATTAAACCAGCTGAAGTATCAGCAATTTTAAAGCAACAGTTAACAAGTTTCGAAGCAAAAGCAACTTTAAACGAAGTAGGAACTGTTTTACAAGTAGGAGATGGTATTGCACGTGTGTATGGTCTTTCTAATGTTCAATATGGTGAATTGGTAGAATTCGAAAACGGATTAGAAGGTATTGTATTAAACTTAGAAGAAGACAATGCAGGAGTTGTATTATTAGGAGCCTCTACTTCAATTAGAGAAGGTTCTACTGTAAAACGTACAGAACGTATCGCTTCTTTAAGAGCAGGTGAAGGAATTGTAGGAAGAGTTGTAGATACTTTAGGAAGTCCTATAGATGGTAAAGGTCCTATTGAAGGAACTACTTACGAAATGCCTTTAGAACGTAGAGCTCCAGGGGTTATTTATAGAGAACCTGTAACAGAGCCATTACAAACAGGTATTAAATCTATTGATGCAATGATTCCTGTAGGTAGAGGTCAGCGTGAGTTAATTATTGGAGACCGTCAAACAGGTAAATCTACAGTAGCTATTGATACCATTCTAAATCAAAAAGAATTTTACGATGCTGGTAAACCAGTATATTGTATCTATGTTGCTATTGGTCAAAAAGCATCTACTGTGGCTGCGATTGCAAATATGTTAGAAGAAAGAGGTGCTTTAGCTTATACAACCATTGTTGCTGCAAACGCATCAGACCCTGCAGCAATGCAAGTGTATGCACCATTTGCTGGAGCTGCAATTGGAGAATATTTTAGAGATTCTGGAAGACCTGCTTTAATTATTTTTGATGATTTATCTAAACAAGCAGTTGCCTACCGTGAAATTTCTTTATTATTAAGAAGACCTCCAGGACGTGAGGCATATCCAGGAGATGTATTTTACTTACACTCAAGATTATTAGAAAGAGCTGCAAAAGTTATTAATGACGATAAAATTGCAAGTGAAATGAACGACTTACCAGATTCTATCAAAGGAATCGTAAAAGGTGGAGGTTCTTTAACGGCATTACCAATTATCGAAACACAAGCAGGAGACGTATCTGCATACATTCCAACAAACGTAATTTCGATTACAGATGGCCAAATCTTCTTAGATGGAGATTTATTTAACTCCGGTGTAAGACCAGCAATTAACGTAGGTATTTCTGTATCTCGTGTTGGAGGTAACGCACAGATTAAATCTATGAAAAAAGTATCTGGTACATTAAAATTAGATCAAGCAGCATACCGCGAATTAGAAGCCTTTGCAAAATTTGGTTCCGATTTAGATGCAGCTACAATGAGTGTAATTTCTAAAGGAAAACGTAATGTTGAAATTTTAAAACAAGCGCAAAACGATCCTTATCCAGTAGAAGACCAAATTGCAATTATTTATGCAGGTTCTAAAAACTTGTTAAAAGATGTACCTGTAGAAAAAGTAAAAAAATTCGAAAGAGAGTATATCGATTATTTAAACGCAAAACATAGAGATACTTTAGATACCTTAAAATCTGGTAAGTTAACAGACGAAGTAATTGCTACTTTAACGTCTGCAGCAGCAACAGTATCTAAACATTTTGCTTCATAAAGTTATAAGTACAGAGTTCTAACTTATGAGTAAGCTAAACGAAAGCCCAATTAGAATTAAAAGCTTTCTTTTTGCATGCGAAATTGTTAACTTTTGCGACGTTCTTAAAGATAATAAAGATTTTGAACTAGCTTCTCAATTATTAAGAAGTGGAACTAGTATTGGTGCCAATACAAGGGAAGCGCAAAGAGGAGTTAGTAAAAAAGATTTTAAAAATAAATTTGGTATTGCTTTAAAAGAAGCAGATGAAACCAAATATTGGATTGAAATATTAGAAGCAACAGGTAGAAATGTTCCTTCTGAATTAAAAAATAAGTGTGAGGAGTTGATAAGAATTTTAGTAGCAATTATTAAAAACTCATAACTTATAGAAAACACGAATTCATATGAATGTTGAATTGTCAGTTTAAAATTTAAGTATTAGTAAACCTATAATTCTGCACTCATAACTCATAACTAGTTTTATGGCAAACTTAAAAGAAATACGTAATAGAATTACCTCCATTGGTTCCACAATGCAGATTACATCTGCCATGAAAATGGTATCTGCTGCCAAGTTGAAAAAGGCGCAAGATGCAATTACTGCAATGAGGCCTTATTCATCTAAACTAACGGAATTGTTGCAAAATTTAAGTGCAACTCTAGATAGTGATGTTGGAGGTGTGTATTCAACACAAAGAGAAGTTTCTAAAGTTTTAATAGTTGTAATAACATCTAACAGAGGTTTGTGTGGTGGTTTTAACTCTTCGATTATAAAAGAAGTTGCAAAAACAATCGACACAAAATATGCGAATGCTACTGTAGATTTATTTACAATTGGTAAAAAAGGAGACATTTTATCAAGAAAGTGCAAAATTGTAGATACTCGAAACGATATTTTCGACGATTTAACTTTCGATAATGTTGCTGAAATTGCACAGAAGTTAATGGATTTATATGCAAATGGAACTTACGATAAAATAGAACTTGTTTACAATCAATTTAAAAATGCAGCCACTCAATTACCACAAGTAGAGCAATTTTTACCTATCAAACCAATTGAAGGAGGAAATGCAAATACCGTAAATTCTGATTATATTTTTGAGCCATCTAAAGAAGAAATTGTGGAAGCTTTAATTCCTAAATCTTTAAAAACTCAATTATACAAAGCAATTAGAGATAGTTTTGCTTCAGAACATGGTGCACGTATGACTGCAATGCACAAGGCAACAGACAACGCAAAAGATTTAAGAGACGAATTATTGTTAACGTATAACAAAGCACGTCAAGCAGCAATTACAAATGAAATTTTGGAGATTGTTGGTGGAGCAGAAGCTTTGAATAATTAAACGTAGCGTAGCTAAGTTAAATACTCAAAAGAGCTGAGGCTTTAAATAATTAAGCAAAAATTCAATAATATTTTATATTAAAAAAGAGACTGGTTTTCCAGTCTCTTTTTTTGACACTTTCCCACAAAGTGTGTAAGTTAAAAATTACAGGATTAAATTTTTCATAGTTTAATCCTGTTTTCAAATATAGCCAAAAATTGGTTAAGAATGATACCCCAATTTCTAATAGGCAATGTCCATTTTTTTGTTGATTCTCTCAAAGCTAAAAATACGGATTTAATTACAGCATCATCTGTTGGATATGAGAGTTTGTTTTTAGTGTATTTTCTAATTTTCCCATTTAAGTTTTCTATCAAATTTGTGGTATAAATAATGGTTCTGATTTCTAATGGGAAATCGAAGAAAACAGTGAGTTCATCCCAATTGTTTTCCCATGATTTAATGGCATAAGAATATTTGGATTCCCATTTTTCTTTAAAGTCTTCTAAGGCTGCTTTTGCTGCTTCTTTTGTAGGAGCTGTATAGATTTGCTTCATATCTCTTGTAAAGGCTTTTTTATCTTTCCAGACTACATATTTACAAGAGTTTCTGATTTGATGAACCACACATATTTGTGTTACTGAATTGGAAAAAATAGTTTTAATGGTGTCTGTAAATCCGTTTAAATTATCAGTTGCTGTAATTAAAATGTCTTGTGTTCCTCTGGCTTTTATGTCGGTTAAAACGCTCATCCAAAAAGAGGAAGATTCGTTTTTTCCTAACCAAAGTCCTAAAACTTCTTTTTTACCATCTACTCTAAGACCAACAGCAATGTAAATTGTTTTATTGATGACTTTGGAGTTTTCACGAACCTTAAAAACGATGCCATCCATCCATACAATCAGATAAGTAGCTTCTAAAGGTCTATTTTTCCAAGCAATAATGTCAGCTGTAATTTTATCTGTGATTCTAGAAATGGCTGAACTAGAGATGTTAAAATTATACAATTCCCGTATTTGTTCTTCAATATCTGTAGTACTCATTCCTTTGGCATATAAAGAAATAATCAGGTTTTCAACTCCATCTGCAGTACTTTCTCGCTTTTTAATAAGCATTGGATTGAAAGTAGCATCGCGATCTCTTGGAACTTTTATTTTAGTTTCTCCTAAATGCGTCTTTATTGTTTTGGTTCCATAGCCATTTCGTGAATTAGGATTGTTGCTTTTTTGATGCTTATCGTAATCTAAATGTGCATCTAATTCGCCTTCTAAAATCTTTTCTACACCACGTTTGTGCAGTTGTTCTATAAAACTGGTTAGTTCTGAACCTGTTTTAAATTGTTTTAAAAATTCTTCGTTTAATAAATCTTCTGGTTTCATAATAAAAGTGTGTTTATAAATTTAGTGATTATTTAATCGTAAAGTTATTTCCGAAATTTTTCCTCATGGAGCAATTTAATGATTGCTCTAGAAAAATTTCAGAATAACTTTACTTACACACTTTTTGGTTTAGTACCCTTTTTTTGTTTTACAAGCAAATAATTCTTTGATACAGAGTCTATTTTTTTACAAATCAAACTTAATTCCTTGTGCCAAAGGCAATTCATCAGAATAATTTATGGTATTTGTTTGTCTTCTCATATACACTTTCCAGGCATCAGAGCCAGATTCGCGTCCACCACCAGTTTCTTTTTCGCCACCAAAAGCACCACCAATTTCTGCACCAGAAGTTCCAATATTTACATTGGCAATTCCACAATCAGATCCTGCATAAGACAAGAATTTTTCGGCTTCTTTTAGTTCATTGGTCATAATTGCGGATGATAAACCTTGTGCAACGCCATTTTGTTTTTCAATCGCATTTTCTACATCTCCAGCATATTTCATCAAATATAAAATGGGAGCAAAAGTTTCGTGTTGTACAATTTTATAATGATTTTCAGCTTCAATAATAGCAGGCTTTACGTAACAACCAGATTCATATCCTTCGCCTTCTAGAACTCCTCCTTCAACCAATACGTTTCCACCTTCCGCTTTTGCTTTTTCAATCGCTTTTAAATAGGTATTTACAGCATCTCTATCAATTAATGGCCCAACATGATTATTTTCATCTAAAGGGTTCCCTATTTTAATTTGTTGGTAAGCACCCACAATGGCATCTCTTACTTTATCATAGACAGATTCGTGAATAATTAATCTTCTTGTGGATGTACAACGTTGTCCACACGTTCCAACAGCACCAAAAACAGCACCAGGAACAACTACTTTTAAATCGGCAGTTGGTGTAATAATAATGGCGTTGTTTCCACCCAATTCTAATAACGATTTTCCAAAACGTTGGGCAACTTTTGCACCCACAATTCTACCCATTCTGGTAGAACCTGTGGCAGAAACTAACGGAATTCTTGTGTCAGCAGTCATCATTTCTCCTACTTTATAATCGCCATTAATAATACAAGAAATACCTTCTGGCAAATTATTGTCTTTTAAAATTTCGGCAATAATATTCTGACAAGCAACAGCACACAAAGGTACTTTTTCGGAACCTTTCCATACACAAACATTACCACAAATCCATGCCAAAGCTGTGTTCCAGGCCCAAACTGCCACTGGAAAATTAAATGCAGAAATAATGCCCACAACACCTATTGGGTGCCATTGTTCTCTCATTACGTGTCCTGGTCTTTCAGAAGGAATGGTTTGCCCATTTAATTGACGTGATAAACCGACTGCAAAATCACAGATATCTATCATTTCTTGTACTTCGCCCAAACCTTCTTGGTACGATTTTCCCATTTCGTAAGAAACCAATTTACCAAGTGCTTCTTTCTTTTCTCTTAATTTATTACCAAATAGACGTACAATTTCCCCTCTTTGTGGCGCTGGTTTATCTCGCCAAATTTTAAATGCTTTAGTAGCAGCATCCATCACCTTTTCGTAATCTTCTTTTGTGGTGGTTTTTACTTTTCCAATCAATTTACCATCCACAGGAGAATAACTTTCTATAATTTCTCCATTAGAAAAATTGTTTGAACCTGTAGAAGTTCCGTTATTTATATCTTTTACCCCTAACTCTTGTAAGGCTTTTGCAATTCCGAAATCTGTCATTTTGCAGTTCTATTTTTGTTGTTTAACTTAGAGGCTCGAATTTACGAATTATTTCACAAATAAATAAATTAAACAAAAACATTATAATTTGTTTAATTTTAAACAAAAAAGATATGAAAAAATTACTTTTTATCGCGTCATTTTTAATAATTTCATTTGGTTGTTCTTCAGAAAAAACATCAACGAAACAAGAAAATTCAAAAAAAGTAAACGACTTTGCCATTATTATTCATGGTGGAGCAGGAACGATTTTAAAGAAAAACATGTCTGATGAAAAAGAAGTCGAATACAAAGCAAAATTAGAAGAAGCGATAAAAGTTGGGCATACCATTTTAAAAAATGGAGGAACAAGTACAGAAGCAGTACTAAAAACCATACAAATAATGGAAGAATCGCCATTGTTTAATGCAGGAAAAGGAGCCGTTTTTACTCACGAAGAAACCAACGAATTAGATGCTTCTTTTATGGATGGAAAAACCTTAAATGCAGGGGCAGTTGCTGGTGTTACCAATGTAAAAAGTCCTATTGAATTGGCAATAAAAGTAATGACAGATTCTGACCACGTAATGTTATCTGGAAAAGGAGCTTCTACTTTTGCCAAAGAAAAAGGGTTGGAAATTGTAGATCCAAGTTATTTTTATACAGAAAATCGTTTTCAATCTTTACAAAGAATTAAAAATAGAGCAAAAACACAGTTAGATCACGATGATAAAAAAGCGGCTTTTTACGATGCAGATATAAAAAATGCAAAGTTCGGGACTGTAGGTTGTGTGGCTTTAGATAAAGAAGGGAATATTGCTGCAGGAACTTCTACTGGTGGAATGACTAACAAACGCTGGGGAAGAATTGGAGATGCCCCCATTATTGGTTCTGGAACGTATGCAAATAACCAAACTTGTGGAGTTTCTTCAACAGGTTGGGGCGAATATTTTATAAGAAGTCAAGTGGCTTACGATATTTCTGCACAAATGGAATATTTACAGAAAAGCTTAAAAGAAGCCACGAAAGATGTAATTCAAAACAAACTAACCCAATTGGGTGGAACAGGTGGTGTTGTGGCTTTAGATAAAAACGGAAATATGTCTTTCGAATTTAATACTGCAGGAATGTACAGAGCTTCTATGAACGATAAAGACGAATTGGTTGTAAAGATTTACAAAGAATAATCTAGCCATTTTTCTGGAATTGGTTGTAAATCTAAATTTGTAGATACAGATTTTAATTTCTTTTTAAAACCAATTCTAGAAATTTTAGGAATCGATAAATTAATGTTATTTCTTTTATTAATTTTTTGTAAAACTTCTTCAATAGATTCTTTGTTACACAAGACTAAATTGTTCATTATTGCATTAGATTCGATCTCTAATTTAAAACAATCTACAAAGTATTTAGGTTTATTATCTTCATAAATAACCCATTGTGCACTTTGCTTTTTAGGGATTTCTATAATTTGTTTTGTACCACTTAGTGTACGATATGTGGTTGCTTTTACCTCCATACTTAGGGGTGTATTTAATTTTTCATATACAAGTTTAACACTACAAAAATAAGACCAAACTAAAAAACTTACAATTTATTTAACTAAAATTGATAATTTAGGCCTGTATAAATTCCGATATTAAATGGCGAAAACCCGTTTGCATTTTTACTAAATGTGTTTAATTGTGCTTTAAACATAGGATTTACATAAAACGACCAGTTTTTAGTAAAATTGTAATTAAAATCGAAACCAAAATTTCCACTAAAATTAAAGTTGTTTAAATTGGTCGCTTGCCCAGTATTAATAAAATTATTATTCTCTAAAACAATTTCGTTTTTTCTTAAAAATAAAGAACTAAAACCTGCTACAATTTGGGTTTCGAACTTTTTACTTTCTAATAGATTGTATTTAATTTCTAAAGGAATTTCTACATAACCAAAATTTTGCGTTAGGTTTCCGTTAAAAGTAACTAGGCTAGAAATGCTGGTAGCACTTGCATTAAAACGAGTGTTAGATGTATTTTCAAGCGCAACAGAATTTCCATTATCGAATAAAATATTAGACATTTTACTTCGCGAAGAAATTACGGCAATTTGGTTATTGGCATATTGCATTTCCTGCAATTGAACTCCAGTTTGTAAAGTCCATTTGTTATTTATTTCATAAGCTACTTTTAGTCCGTAAGCATACGAATTTTCTCCTTTCGTAGAAGAAGATAAATTTGCATCTAAAGAAGAAGAATTTGTAAAAGAATTAGAATTTAAAACTGCAAAAACAGGAGAAACACTCCATTTTTTTGCAGTTTTTATAGTTTCTTTTTCATTTTTTTTAATAGTTGCTAAAAAATCTTTCTTAGGTTTTAATTTTTTATTTTTCTTATCGACAAAAGTTGAGTCTTTCGTGTTTGAAACCTTCTTTTTGGGTTGTTTTTTTACAAGATTTTCCTCGGCAGAATTATCGGCTAAAAAAATCTTTTCCATAGCACTTTGGGGGCTAACTAACTTCTTTTTACCTTTTGACTTTGCATTGTTATTGGTAATTAATACTTTATTAGAGTTCGATTTTTTGGTTTGTTTTTTCTTGACTATGTTGCTATTTTTAGTTGGTTTTTCATTGGCAATTAAAACGTTGTTTTTTATTTTTTTATTTAAAATAACTGAATCTGTATTTTTGGTGTTTTCTTTAATTTTCTCGGTAGTAGTATTTGTAATAATTATGTTTTTATCTTCTGTGGAATTACGATTAGAAAAAGGAAACAAGAACAACCCAAGAATAAACAACGCTGCAATTGCGCCAGAAAACCACCAAAAAGGTAAAACGCTACGTTTCTTTTTAGTGAGTTTAGATTCTATATTATTCCAGACTTTTTTGTTGGGAGTTGCTTCCAAACTTTTAAGTCGTTCTTGGAACAATCTATCTATATTTTTATTTTCCATCAGTTATGCTTTTTGTTCTTGTTGTTGATGAATTTTTAACTGTTCTTTTAAAATTTTTCGAGCTCTAGATAAATTCGATTTAGAAGTGCCTTCAGAAATGGCTAAAAGTTTTGCAATTTCTTTGTGCGAATAATTATCTAATACATACAAATTAAAAACCAAACGATATCGATCTGGTAATTTTTGAATAAAACCCAGCAATACATCTACATTAAAACAGTTGTTTTCTAGGTCTATTTCTGTTTCTTCCTGTGTTTCTGGAAGCTCTTTTACAATTTGTAAAGGAGATTTTTTTCTATATTTTAGTAGTGCTGTATTTATGGTAATTCTTTTTAACCAACCTTCAAAAGAACCTTTGCCATTGTATTGTTTAATTTTATCGAAAATGGTTAAAAAACTATCTTGTAAAGTGTCTTCTGCATCTTGGTAATTTCTAGAATATTTTAAACAAAGAGGAAAAAGCTTATCAGCATATAATTGATAAACTTCAGATTGTGCTGCCAACTTTTGCTGGCAGCAACCTTGTATGAGTTCTTTTAGTTTAATGCCTCTAATTTACGGGAACTACTACTTCTTCGAAAATATTTTCTCCATCATTATCTTTTCCTTTAAAAAATTTAAAAAGATAATCTTCTCTTTGTGTTGCAGTAACTATAAATTTATGTTCTTTCTCAACAATAGCTTCTGTACAAGCATCATCTAAATTTACCAAAGCTCTTATGGCTACAATTCTTGTAGTGTCTTGGTATTCGTAATACACATTGTCGAAATTGTAACAAGAATTTTTAAAAGTGTACTTTAAAGTAATGGTGTCTCTTTTACCAAATGTAAAACTTTCTGGCGTTTTTGCTTCGTCTATGGCAACAAATTCGTAGGTGTAATTTGGTTTGTCGTCGTTTAAACAAGAGCTAAACACAACAATACCAATTAATAATAGGGCTAATTTTTTCATAATAAAATAGGGTTTAATAATTAATATTTAAGAATGGGAGTTCCATTTTTACATTCGATTGATTTTGGTTCATTGGGTAGAGAACAATCAGAAACAATGTTCCACTTAGTGTTGTATTCTTTTTCTGCATTGGTATAATTTGCTACTTTTTGCAGAAAATCAACGGTATTTATTTTTGTGGAATAAGGCATAAAACCCTGTGGTCCACCACATGCTTTAGCTCCATAAGCAACATATTTCCAGTCGTTGGAATTTGCACAAGATTCGTTTCTAGAAAGTGTTTCGATTTCGTTAAACAAATCCATTAATTGTCGATAATCTTTTTCTTGTTCGGTTACTTCTCGTTTTACAACCAATTTTGTTTCGGTAAGTTCTATAATTTTCCAGCCAAAATTCGACGGATAAGATTGTATATTAACCTCAATAAGATTTTTATTTAATCTCCAGGTTCCTTTATTATTGAAAAATGTTAAAGGTGGTGTGCCACACCATCCAGAAGTTCGTTCTATAAACTCGTTGTTTTTTTGAAAAGAAATTCCATAACTTTCTTTTGGCAAAGCATTTCCTCTTTTAAAAGTAGTGTTTTCTCCATCGAAATCGGGTTCAATCCAACTTCCTAATAATAAATTATTAGAATCGATGGTAATTTCTTGGTTGTTTTCACAAGAAAAAAGTGTGATTGCAAAAATGAAAACTGTTAAAAATCGAAAATTTGGTTTCATAATTATTTGGGTTCTTTCTTACAAGATGTAAAAATCTTTAAGAGGTTGCGTGTAATAGTCTTATTTTTGTAAAAATTATGGAAAAAGATATTTTTAACATACAGAATCTCGAAGATTTTAACAAAATAACCTTAGAGGTTTTTAAACATCAATTTAATAACAACAAGGTATATAGGTCTTTTTGTGATTTGTTATACGTGCATCCTTCTAGTGTTTCTAAGGTTGAAGAAATTCCGTTTTTACCCATTCAATTTTTTAAAAGTCGAAAAGTAATCGCTTCTTTAGAGAAAGTAGAAGCAATTTTTACAAGTTCTGGAACCACAGGAAGCATTACCAGCAAACATTTTGTAACAGACATTAATTTGTATAAAAACAGTTATTTAAAAGGGTTTCATCATTTTTATGGAAATATAGAAGATTATGCAGTTTTGGCGCTATTGCCTAATTATTTAGAAAGAAAAGGTTCTTCTTTAATTTTTATGATAGACGATTTAATTCGAAAATCTAAAAACGTAGAAAGTGGTTTTTATTTAAATAATATTGAAGAATTAGCCGAAAAACTAAAAGAATTAGACAAAAAAGGACAAAAAACACTACTTATTGGTGTTTCTTTTGCATTGTTAGATTTAATCGAACAACAACAATTTAATTTAAAAAATACCATAATTATGGAAACTGGTGGTATGAAAGGAAGAAGAAAAGAATTAATTCGAGAAGAGCTGCATCAACTCTTAAAAAATGGTTTTGGAGTTGCAAAAATTCATTCAGAATATGGAATGACAGAATTACTAAGTCAAGCATATTCTAAAGGAAATGGCATTTTCGAAACACCACCTTGGATGAAAATTCTAACCAGAGAAACAGAAGATGCATTGACTATAAATTCTGTTGGAAAAAATGGCGGAATTAACGTAATCGATTTGGCAAATTACAATTCTTGCTCTTTTATTGCGACGCAAGATTTAGGAAAAGTTTACGAAAACGGAACATTCGAAATTATTGGACGTTTCGATAACTCGGACATTCGTGGTTGTAATTTAATGGTTTTGTAGGGTTTATAATAGAGAAAAGAAAAATAAAAAAAGATGAAACTTAAGTTATTTAAAGAATTTAAAGAGTTTGCTGTAAAAGGAAACATGATCGACATTGCGATTGGCGTAATTATTGGTACAGCATTTAACAAAGTGGTAAATGTGTTGGTAAAAGAGGTTTTAATGCCACCTTTATCTTTTATGACAGATGGTGCAAATTGGGAAAACAGAAAAATAGTTTTACGAGAAGCTATTGTCGCGAACGGAAAAACAAATATAGAGGAAATAGCAATTGGTTATGGAAAATTGTTGGAAGCTGGAGTCGATTTTTTAGTAATTGCCTTTACCGTTTTTATTGTAGTAAAATTAATGAATTCTTTAAAGAAAAAAGCAGACGACCCAAAAGACAAAACAACAGTTACTCCTAAAAATATCGAGTTAATGAACAAAACCAATGAGCTTTTAGAGAAGCAAAACGAATATTTACAAAAAGTTTTAAGTCAAAAAATGTAACACACAAATAAAATAATTAAAGAAAAATGCATTCAATCAAAAAAATAATAATAATACTACTCTTTTTCCTTGGTTTTTGTACAATTGCTAGTGCACAAGAACAATTATTAACGGCTACAGAGATTCAACAAAACGAAAATGAGTTAATTAAGTCTTTTGAAAAATTTAACAGAAAACCGAAAAGAAAAAGATTAAAAAGAAAATTTGTGTTAAAATACGAGGCATCGATTAAAAAATACAACGCTCGTTTAAACGATTTGTATCAACCAAACGAATATGTAGAAAAAAAATTGGGAAGGAATTTTAAACACTTTACAGTCGTTACAGTTTTTAAGTGATTTCGTAAAATCGTCTAACAAAACGTCTTTTATTAAAACCAAAGAATATCAATTTAAAATAGATAGCATTGCTACTTTAGCAGAAGAAAATTTGTACAAAAAAGGAAAAGAAACTATAGAAAAAAAAGAAAATATTTATTCTTTAGAAGTAGGCTACAATTATTTGATGAGGGTTTTACAAATAAATTCAAATTATAAAAACACCAAAGAATTGATGGATTTAGCAATTTTAAAAGGAACTAAAGACATTTATTTTTCTCCTGTTACAAATGGTAATTCTGGAAACTATTTAGAGTTTACAAGTAACAATTCAAGTACAACAAGCAATTATATCATCCAAAGTTTAATAGAAGACCTTTCCGTTAATAAAGTGGGTAGCCGCTTTGTAAATAATTTTACAAAATCTAATTGGGTTGTAGAGCTTAAATGGGTTTCTGTAAATATATCTCCAAGACCAGACAGAAAGTATTCTGTTGAAAGAAAAGCCGACATAAAAGAAGATGGAAAAGAGAAAACTGTAAATGCAATCGTAAATTATATCGAAAAAACAAAAGATATAAATGGTGTATTAAACGTTAAAATAAAAGACACAAAAACACAAAATTATTTTATAGACGAGAAATTTTCTGGAAGTTCTTTTATCACTAAAATAGAAGCCAGGTTTACAGGCGACAAAAGAGCACTTACTTTCGAAGATAAAAGAATTATAGAAGAAACAAATGCAAACCCATTTGCTTCGTATGAACCAGAAAATCGTTTACTCACAAAAAAAATACATCATTAGTAGTTTTTTTGTAAATTTTCGGCTTTTTTATCGACCACAATAGTAAAAATAAAAAGATGAAAAATACAATTCTTATTCTATTACTTTCTACAACAACTACTTTTTTTGCCCAAAATTATAATTTAGACAAAGGCTATATTGCTGAAGGTTATGATGTTGTTTCTTATTTCGATAATGCTCCAAAAGAAGGCAAAAAAGATTTTACGACAGAATACGATGGTGTAAAATTTAAATTTATATCTCAAGAAAATTTAGAGAAATTTAAAAAATCTCCAAAAAAATATGTACCTCAGTATGGAGGCTATTGCGCGTATGCAATTGGTTTAAAAGGTAAAAAAGTTTCTATTAATCCAAAAACATTCGAAATTAGAGACGGAAAATTATATTTATTCTACAATTCTTGGGGAACAAATACTTTAAAGCTTTGGAAAAAAGAAGGAGCAGAAAAGTTGAAAGAAAAAGCAGATGAAAATTGGTTGAAAATTATAAAAGAATAGTTTCTTAACTTTTTTTCTCTTCCAATTCCGTTTTCATTAATCTGTCCCAAAAGGTAAAATACAAACCAAAATTATAGTTAAATTTGGTGTGATGCGAATCGTGATGCGTAGCACCAATAATCCATTTTTTAAACCAATTTCCTAATTTTCCTGAAGGATATACCTCAATCCCTGCATGATTGATGGTCGCAGAAAGCGTCATAATTAACAAAACAGTAAATAGCGCATACAAATGCATGGGTAAGAAAATTACAATTACAGGTAAAAAAATCGCTTGCAAAACAGTCTCATAAGGATGAAAAGAAAACGCCGTAAAAACAGTCGTATGCACACTTTTATGATGAATTTTATGAAAAAACTTATAAATTTTAGGAAGGTGCATCCACCTGTGAATCCAATAATAATACGTATCCTGAATAAATAAAAAAGCGAAAATACTAATTGGAATATACCACAAAGGATAGGTTTTAAAATCTAAATAAATGGCGGTGTAATTAATGGACCATAAATAGTAAATGAAAACTGCAATTGCGCCAAAAATAAAACCACTAATTAAAGACCAGTAAATTTCTTTACGAACCTGTTTCTTTTTTAGGGGTTTTTTGTTTAAAATTCTATGTTTTAGTTGTTCTCTAAACTTATTTAAAAAAAACCAATGATAAACCCCAGAAAATGCCAAATATCTTACAAAAATAATTGCCGTAAATACGAATATTAAAGACATAATTACAAAAATATTACTAAAATCGATTTCTGTAATTTTGTCTTTCATAAACTTATAATTAGGCTACAACTAATAAATAATAGGTCTTTTTACCACGTTGTAACAATACATATTTATTCGCAATTAAATCTTCTTTCGTAATCGTAAAATCTTCTTTTACCTTTTCTTTATTTACAGAAATTGCGTTCTCTTTTAAAGCTCTTCTAGCTTCGCCATTCGAATTTAAAAAGTTGGTTTTGGCAGCCAAAGCACCAATCATATCTAAACCTTCTTCAATATCTGTAGTCGAAACAGTTGCTTGAGGAACACCATCAAAAACATCTAAAAAAGTTTGTTCATCTAACGATTTTAAGTCGTACGCTGTCGATTTTCCGAATAAAATATTCGACGCTTTTAAGGCGTTTTCATAGGCTTCTTTTCCATGTGTCATGGTAGTTACCTCTTCTCCTAATTTCTTTTGAAGCAAACGCAAATGCGGATTCTCTGTATGTTCTGCAATTAAACTTTCAATAGTTTCTTTGTCTAAAAACGTAAATTTCTTAATAAAGTTTTCTGCATCTTCATCCGAAGAATTTAACCAATATTGGTAAAATTTATAAGGCGAAGTTCTATTTGCATTCAACCAAACGTTGCCACCTTCGGTTTTTCCAAACTTTGTACCATCTGCTTTTGTAACCAAAGGCACTGTAATGGCATATGCTTTTCCTTTTGCTTTTCTTCGAATTAATTCAGTTCCAGTGGTAATATTTCCCCATTGGTCAGAGCCACCCATTTGCAGCATGCAATTTTTTTCTTTGTAAAGATGATAAAAATCGTAACCTTGAAATAATTGGTACGTAAATTCTGTAAAACTCATTCCTTCAGAAGACTCCGAACTTAAACGTTTTTTTACAGAATCTTTTGCCATCATGTAATTTACAGTAATGTGTTTGCCAGTATCTCTTACAAAATCAATCAAAGAAATATCTTTCATCCAATCGTAATTGTTTACCAATTCTGCTTTATTTTCTGCGGAAGCATCAAAATCTAAAAAACGCTCTAAATTTTCACGAACTCCAGCAATATTTTTCGCCAAAGTGGCTTCGTCTAACAAATTTCTTTCAGCAGATTTTCCAGAAGGATCCCCAACCATACCAGTTGCACCACCAATTAAAGCAATTGGGTTGTGCCCAGCATTTTGGAAATGTTTCAAAATAAAAATCTGAACCAAACTACCAATATGAAGCGAATCTGCAGTGGGGTCAAAACCAATATAACCCACAGTTTTATTTTCCAATAAATAAGCTTCTGTATCTGGCATAATATCGTGCAATAAACCTCTCCAGCGTAATTCTTCTACAAAATTTGTCATCGTAAATGTGTATTTTTAGACCTGATAGGTTTTAAAAACCTGTCAGGTCTTTTTGTGACTACAAAGATAAACTTATCAATCAAAAAACCATAAATTAGCAGTATGATTTTAGTAACAGGAGGAACAGGTTTGGTAGGTGCACATTTGTTGTATCATTTGGTAAAAAGTGATGAAAAAATTCGTGCCATTTATCGTTCTAAAGAGAAGATCGATGCTGTAAAAAAGGTGTTTTCTTATTATTCTAATGATGCAACTTTAATTGCTAAAATAGAGTGGTTTAAAGCGGATATTACAGAGGTTCCTACCATGATTCCTGCTTTTGTGGGGGTTAAAAAAGTGTATCATTGTGCAGCTTTTATTTCTTTTAACCCCAAAGATTATAGAGAAATGCGAAAGGTAAATATTCATGGAACAGCAATTATTGTAAATCTTTCTATTGATGCAAAAGTCGATAAGCTTTGTTTTGTGGGTTCGATTGCTTCTGTAGGAGATGCTGTAAATGGAGGTTTAATCACCGAAGAAAACGAATGGAATAAAGAAGCAGACAATAGTGGGTATTCGATTACCAAATTTGGTGCAGAAATGGAAGTTTGGCGTGCAAGTCAAGAAAATGTAAAGGTTGCAATTGTAAACCCTGGAGTAATTTTAGGAAGCGGATTTTGGGATACAGGTTCTGGCAAGCTATTTACCCAAATTTACAATGGCTTTAAATATTATACAGAAGGCGTTACTGGTTTTGTAGGAGTACAAGATGTGGTAAAAGCGATGATTTTATACATGAATTCTAATGTAAAAAACGAACGTTTTATATTGGTTTCAGAAAATAAATCGTTTAAAGAAATCTTTTTTTTAATTGCAGATGCTTTTGGTAAAAAACGACCTTCTAAAAAAGTAAAACCTTGGCAAACAGTTATTTTTTGGCGATTTTCTGCCTTTGTTTCTAAAATTACAGGAGTGGCTCCTTTGTTAAGTAAATATTCTGCGAGAAGTGCACATTCAGTTTCTAAATATTCTTCAGAAAAATTTAAAAAAACATTTAATTTTCAATTCGAAAAAATAGAAAATGTTATAATTAATGTGAGCAAAAATTATAATTAATGTTATTGGATATTTCTTCTTTGCTCGTCGATTTCTTGGATATGTTCTAAAATTTGCGATTCAATTTTTAGTAACGAATCTTTAGAAACTTTTAAACTATCTATTGCCATTTGTTTTTTTATTGCAGTACCTAAAGAATCTTTTCGAATAGAATCTAAAGCCGCTTTTTGTTTCTTAAAAAAAGCCGTTTTTGTTTCTAAATTTTTTTTTGCATTTTCTAACATTTTTTGATACAAATCTATTTTAGACATGTAGTAAAAATTGCTTTCCATAAAACGCGAACTATCAATTTTAAATTTATCGTACACAAGAGACATGTAATTGATGTTTTTTTCGTTATTCGTATTTTTTATGAATTTGGCACTACTTGCAATCATCATTTCTTGCAATAAAAGGCTCATGGTATCTTGTGGAATTAAGTCTTTAGGTTTTTCGAAAATGGTATTACTTGTACAAGAAACCAAGAAGATTAGAATAAAAAGTGCGCTTATTTTCTTCATTTTATCTATTAAAAGTAATTCGTTTTCCTTTAACTTCATCATTAAAAACCCCATTATTATACATTAAATTTCCATTTACAAAAGTGTGTGTAATTGTAGATGAAAATGTAGTTCCTTCGAAAGGAGACCAACCACATTTGTATAAAATATTTTCTTTAGAAACCGTTTGAGGTTTGTTTGGATCTATTAAAACCAAATCTGCATAAAACCCTTCTTTTACAAAGCCTCTTTTTTTAATTTGAAATAATTTAGCAGGATTATGGCTCATTTTCTCCACTGCTTTTTCAATAGAAATTACACCTTCTTTTACTTTCTCTAAAATTGCCAATACTGCATGTTGCACTAATGGACCTCCACTTGGTGCTTTTGTGTAAACGTTCGATTTTTCTTCTAAAGTATGTGGTGCATGGTCTGTTGCTAAAACATCAATTCTATCATCTAACAAAGCTTGCCACAAACCTAGTCTGTCTTTTTCGGTTTTTACTGCAGGATTCCATTTAATATGCGTCCCTTTTTTATCATAATCGTTATCGTTAAACCATAAATGATGAATACAAACTTCAGCCGTAATTTGCTTTTCTTCTAGAGGAATATCGTTTCTAAAAAGCTCGGTTTCTTTTGCGGTAGATAAATGAAAAATATGCAATCTTGCACCGGTTTTCTTCGCCAATTCAATCGCTTTAGAAGACGATAAATAGCACGCTTCTTCACTTCTAATTATTGGATGGTACTTAATTGGAATATCTTCGCCATATTTCCCGATAAATTCGGCTGTATTTTTTCTGATAGTTGCTTCATCTTCGCAATGTACAGAGATAATCATTTTGGTAGAAGAGAAAATTTTCTCTAAAATTTCTTCATTATCTACCAACATATTTCCGGTAGAAGAACCTAAGAATAATTTAATTCCGGCTACTTTTTTAGGATCTGTTTTTAGCAATTCTTCTAAATTATCGTTGGTACCACCAAACATAAAAGAATAGTTTGCATACGAATTTTGGGCAGCAATTTTAAATTTATCTTCCAATAAATCTTGTGTAGTTGCTTGGGGCACTGTGTTGGGCATTTCTATAAACGTGGTAATGCCGCCAGCAACTGCGGCTTTACTTTCTGTGGCAATGTTTGCTTTGTGCGTTAAACCAGGTTCTCTAAAATGCACTTGATCGTCTATAAATCCAGGGATTAAATAACTTCCTTTAGCATCTATTATTTCTACATTTTCAGGTGCAGAAATTTTAGCAGAAACTTCTTTTATGATTTCGTTTTCTATGAGAACATCACCTGTAAAAGTTTTATTTTCGTTAATTATTGTTGCGTTTTTTATTAGAATTGATTTTTTCATTTTTCTTATTAAATATTCATTCTCATGTTAATCATACTCTTATTAAAACCAAAGCGTTCGTAAGATTTTATAGCTGGTGGATTGTTGTGATACACATCTAACCATAATTCTTTTAAGCCTTTACTTTTTGCCCAAGATTTTAAAGACTCTAAAATAAAATTACTAATTCTTTTTCCTCTAAATGCTGGTTTTACATACATAAAACCCACATAACCATGTGTTGGGTTTTTATGATAATTTCTAGAGTTTTCTATTTTTACATAACCAGAACCTACTAATTCTTCATTATAAACAGCAACTACAAAATGTATGTTTTTTGCAGTAATTAATTCTGGAATATTGTAATAATACAATTTACCTTCACCTAAAAAAGGGTCTAAAGGTTTTTCTGCTTCAACAACACCTTGCTCAAATTCTAACAAGGTTTCTAAATCTGCTAATTTTGCAGTTCTAATTGAAATAGAATTATTCATTTTAATCTTTTGGTAATCCGTTTATTCTCATTTTTATTACTCCAAAAAGTGCTTCAGAAACAATATTTCCACTCATTTTAGATTTTCCCAAAGTTCTGTCTGTAAAAACAACAGAAACTTCTTTAATATTAAAACCATGTTTCCATGCTTTAAACTTCATTTCTATTTGAAAAGCGTAACCAATAAATTTAATTTTATCTAAGTTAATGGTTTCTAAAACTTTACGTTTCCAACAAACAAAGCCTGCAGTGGTATCAAAAACAGGAATTCTGGTAATAAAACGCACATATTTTGATGCAAAGTAAGATAATAATACTCTTTTCATTGGCCAGTTTACCACATTTACACCTTGCGAATATCGAGAGCCTATAGAAACATCACCACCATTTTTGTGGCAAGCCTTATACAAACGAACCAAATCTTTTGGGTTGTGAGAAAAATCTGCATCCATTTCTATAATATATTCGTAATTTTTTTGCAATGCCCATTTAAAACCATGAATATAGGCAGTTCCTAGCCCATTTTTACCTTTTCTTTTTTCAATAAAAAGTTGGTTTGGAAATTCGGTAATTAAGTTTTCTACAAGAGTTCCAGTTCCATCAGGAGAATTATCGTCAACCACTAAAATATGAAACGCTTTTTTTTGATTAAAAACAGCTTTAATTATCGCTTCGATGTTTTCTTTTTCGTTGTAAGTAGGAATTATAACTAGCGCGTCTGACATAAATTCAATTTCATGTAGTAAGAAAGCAAATATACATTTTTTAATTACTAATTTTGTGTTAATCTTACCAAAGACATACAAGTGCAAGCATTAGAAAAAAATTTAATAGATTCTTCTTGGGTAACCATAATTTTGGTAGTTCTTTTAGCGCTTATTGCCGTTTTAAAAATAATAGATTCAGAACGTTTAAAAGGCTATGTTTTTGCATTGTTTAATAAAGGGTTTATAGAATCGGAAATAGAAGAAGATACTTCTTTCTTAGATGCTTTTTACAACACATTATTTTTATTTTCTACAACTACCTTGTCTTTAATTGTACATGCATTTTTAAGTGAACGCAGTTTCGGTTTTAAAAATGGTTTTTCGTCCTTTTTTTACATTTTTGTAACTGTTGTTAGCTACTTTTTGGTAAAATGGATTTTAGAAATATTACTTTCTCGACTATTTTTAATAAAAAATACGGTTCGGTTTTATTTTGTTTCTAAATTTAGCTATTTGTATTCCATTAGTTTTTTACTCTTTATTTTATTTGTAATTACTACATATAGCTCGCTAAATTCGTCTATTTTATTTTATGCTACTGCAATTTTATTTCTAATAAGACTTGTTTTTCATATTACAAATAACAAAAAGCTGATTTTTAGTCAGTTGTTTTATTTTATTTTGTACATTTGCGCCTTCGAAATAGCACCGCTATTTATACTGTTTAAATTGATGCTTTAAAACTAAAACCAAAGCGTATGAAAGTGAAAACGATTTTAGTATCGCAACCCGCACCAAAGACAGAAACTTCTCCTTATTTTGATTTGTCTGATAAACAGAAAGTAAAGATAGATTTTAGATCTTTTATTCATGTAGAAGGCATTCCTGTGAAGGAAGTAAGGTCTCAAAAAGTAGATTTTAAAAATTTTACTGCGATTATTTTAACAAGTAGAAATGCCGTAGATTACTTTTTTAAAACCGCCGAAGAAATGCGTTTTAAAGTGCCAGATGATATGAAATATTTCTGTCAGTCTGAAGCTGTTGCTTATTATTTACAAAAATACGTTGTGTATAGAAAACGTAAGATTTATGTTGGTAATAGAACCTTTCCAGAACTAACAAAACTTATAAAAAAACACAAAACAGAAAAATTTTTACTACCTTCTTCAGATAAATTAAAACCTTTAATTCCAGAAGAATTAGATAAATTAGAGGTAAAATGGACACGTTTAAACTTGTACAGAACCGTAATTAGCGATTTATCGGATTTAGAAGATGTTTTTTACGATGTTTTAGTATTTTTTAGCCCATCTGGAATAGAATCTTTATTACATAATTTTCCGAATTTTAAACAAAATAACACAAGAATAGCCGCTTTCGGAAATTCTACAGTAAAAGCAGTTACAGATGCTGGTTTAAAGTGCGATATACAAGCACCAACACCAGAAACACCTTCTATGACTATGGCTTTAGATAAATATATTAAATCTGTAAATAAGAAATAATTTACTTTTTTATCTTATAAAATTTTAGAAACCGAGCAGCAATGCTTGGTTTTTTTTGTTTGGGCGTTACCACAAGGGTCGCGCTTTTCGCACTCGCTTTTTATTCGTTTCTCATAAAAGAGCTCAAACAATTGCTACAATCGCTAACGCGAACGTATGTATAAAGTATTTTTCGTTTCATATAGTTTTTTCAGTATATAAAAATTTGGGGTTATTAAAGAAAAATAATTAGTAAATTCGTAACAAATAGAAGCGATACTAAGCAAACAAAGTCGCAAAAGCCTCCTCGATTTTACCCACCAAAACCAATCGTATTCCGTGGTTTTTAGAAGAAATTTTATTGTATTTAGAAGCCACAAAGGTTTTATAACCTAGTTTTTCTGCCTCTAAAATTCGTTGGTCTATTTTAGAAACCGGTCTTATTTCTCCAGCCAAACCCACTTCTGCTGCAAAACACACATTTGGGTGAATCGCAATGTCTTGGTTAGATGATAAAATGGCAGCAACAACCGCCAAATCTATTGCAGGATCATCTACATTTATGCCTCCAGTAATATTTAAAAACACATCTTTTGCACCCAATTTAAAACCGGCTCTTTTTTCTAAAACCGCCAAAATCATATGCAACCGCTTTAAATTATAACCTGTTGTAGAACGTTGTGGAGTTCCATAAACTGCTGTAGAAACCAATGCCTGGATCTCAATCATTAACGGTCTAATGCCTTCTAAAGTACTTGCGATGGCTGTTCCACTTAAATCGGCATCTTTTTTAGAAATTAAAATTTCAGACGGATTCGAAATTTCTCTTAAACCATTCGAAAGCATTTCGTAAATTCCTAATTCGGCAGTAGAACCAAATCGGTTTTTTTGACTTCGTAAAATTCTGTAGGTGTGATTTCTGTCGCCTTCAAATTGTAAAACCACATCTACCATATGTTCTAAAATTTTAGGGCCAGCAATGTTTCCTTCTTTGTTTATATGACCAATTAACAAAACCGGAGTTGCAGTTTCCTTGGCAAATTTTATCAATTCTGCACTGGTTTCTCTAATTTGAGAAATGCTTCCAGGCGAAGCTTCAATAGTATTGGTGTGTAAAGTTTGTATAGAATCGATTACCAAAACGTCGGGTACTGTTTCTTCTATATTTTTAAAGATTTGCTGGGTATTGGTTTCTGTAAGAATTAAACAATTAGAGTTTTTGGCATCTAAACGTTCTGCTCTCATTTTTATTTGAGATTGACTTTCTTCACCAGAAACATACAAGACTTTTTGGCGAATGTTTAAAGCAACCTGCAGTAACAAAGTCGATTTTCCAATTCCTGGTTCACCACCCAAAAGTGTTACAGAACCTTTTACCAAACCACCACCCAAAACAGTGTCTAATTCGTTGTTATTGGTCACAACGCGTTCTTCTGGATTTAGCTCAATATCAGCAATTTTTAAAGGTTTATTTATAATATTTTTAGCAGTTGTAGCTTGTTTCCAAACTCGTTTTTCTTCTTTTTGAATAATTTCTTCTACAATGGTGTTCCATTCTTTACAGGCAGCACATTGTCCTACCCATTTTGCATGTTGTGTACCACAATTCTGACAGAAAAAAGTTGTTTTGATTTTGGCCATTTATATTTTTTAAGACACAAATTTACGCTAAACTTATCGATATTTATTTGTGATAATTGGTTTCATCGAAAAGAATTCTTTGAGGCTCTGGCTCGAGATTTCCGTTAAAATTGTCATTCCCGTGAAAACAGGAATCTAAATACAGCATTTTGGTTTCAAGAAATTCTTTATTCTATTTGCAAAAATAACTGACAGGGTTGTGTTACTTCATAAAAAAAAGAATCAATCTAAAATTAATTTGTTTGGATTTTGTTTGCTACTAAAAACATCAATAATTAAAACGCGATTTTCTTTCCTTTCATAAATAATTTTATAATCCCATTTAGAAACAAATCTTACAGCTTTATCATTTATTATTAAGTCTTTTGAGTATTCGATTTTATTATTAGATAGAGAATCACCTAATTTTGTTAATTCATTGAAAACCATTAAGGCATTTTGTGGACTTTTTTCAAAAATGTAGTTATAAATTCCTAAAAGAGAATCCATAGATTTTGATGACCAAACAACTTTCAAAATTTAAGAGTTTCTATTGCTTAAAACATATTCTCTAACTTCTGATGTTGTGAAAGTTTTTGCTCCATTATCAATATCTGCCCTAATTTTATTAATATGTTTCACGTAAGTTTCTTTGGTTAAAGCTTTTCCATTAACTGTATAACCAACAATTTTAGAAGAATTTTCTTCTTTTTTTGAATGTAAATTGTAAATAGCTTCTATTTCATTTAGAACATTTTCGTCTGTTTCTAAAATCCATTGAGACAATGCGATTCTTTTTTCTTTTGAGCCCATAAAATTGTTTTTATCAAAGATAATAATTTTTATGCAGATTGTTTTTAAGTTAATTTTTACGACCAATTTTTCTCCACTCAGTTTTCTGCATACAATTTGTCTTATTGAAAGGATTCCATGTAATAATGCTCACTTTTGAGAAAAAGACACTTCTAGCGAGACAAATTAGGGTGTGAATTTTTGTTTTTAAACAATGTCTTTTATTGAAAATTTTCTAAAAGTTGGCAAATGATTGCGTTAGCGATTGAAACGACCTCTTTTTTTACTGTAAATTCGAGTGATTTTACTAATGCAGAAAGAAAAATTGTATCGAGAACAGAAGTAATACCATTTATCATCGTGAGTTCGATATAATATTCATAAATATCTATTTAAAAACCAGTATATTGCCATTTCGAACGAAACGCAGTGTAGTTGAGAAATCTTATATTTAGCCTAAGATTTCTCCACAAGGTCGAAATGACAGTTGTTTTAAAAAAGAAAAAACATAACTATTTGATAAACAGTGTTTTTAGATCGAACTGAAATTCTAAGCGCAACCTTTAGGGAACGCCCAAATACTATTTTACTTTATTGTAAATAGGCAACATTAGAAAAGCCAAACCTCCAAAAACAACAATCATGGCTGTTTGTGCGGTCCACATAATCCAGCCGAAAGCGGTTGCAGGTTCTGTTTCTATTTTAAATAATGCCAAAGCGCCAGCGACAGCAACTGGGTATAAACCTACGCCACCATTTGTTGCAGCAATTGAAAAGCCACCAGCAATAAAAGCAATTAAAATGCCACCAACAGGAACTTTTAAACCTTCAATTGCAGGTACTGTTGCCCAAAACATGGCAACATACATTGCCCAAATAAAAACGGTATGAAAAATAAATGCCCACTTATTTTTCATTTTAAAAATGCTGGTAACACCTTCGATTAAACCAGCAATAAAGGTTTTAATTTTTAATAAAATGCCCGAAGTTGCCTTTTGTACATAGAATCGAAAAATAAAAAAAACAGCAATTAATAGAACGAAACCCATAATTATTTTTGTTGGGTCGAAGTTTTTGGTAAGCAATTCATAAATAAAATCGAATTGAACAAAAAGTGTGATTGCAACGATGGAAAGCATCATTATTAAATCGGCAATTCTTTCTGCAACAATGGTTCCAAAACCTTTTTCGAACGGAATTTCCTCGTAATTTGCCATTACAGTTGCTCTGGAAATTTCTCCTGCTCTTGGCAATGCTAAATTTACCAAATAACCAATTAAAACGGCTAAAACACTGTTGGTAAATTTGGGTTTAAAGCCCAAAGGTTCTAACATAAACTTCCACCTGTAGGCTCTTGAAAGATGACTTAAAATTCCGAAGAATAAGCCAAGAAAAATCCAACCATAATGGGCTTCTTTAAAATATTTCCCTAAAGTTTCTAAAGAAATTTCCGACAAAGAATACCAAACTAAAAAACCTCCCAAAGCGAGAGGTAATATTGTTTTTAAGGTTTTTTTAATGTTCAAAACTAGGTAAGTGTATTGTCTTTTTCGTTTGGAAAAACCAGTTGAGGTTTAAATGTTTTTGCTTGTTCTAAATCCATAAAAGCATACACGATTAAAATTAAAACGTCGCCAACGGCTACCAAACGCGAAGCAGCACCATTTAGGGTAATTTCTCCACTGCCTCTTGGGCCTGGAATTGCGTAAGTTTCAAGACGATTTCCGTTATTGTTATTTACAATTTGTACACGTTCGCCTTCGATAATTCCTGCAGCATCCATTAAATCTTCATCTATGGTAATGCTTCCTATATAATTTAAATCGGCACCTGTAACTTTTACTCGGTGGATTTTAGATTTTACTACTTGTACTAACATTGGGCAAAAATAGGTATTTTTTAGTTATTAATTTTTTAAACGAATGTTATCAATCAATCTTATTTTTCCTGCGAATACTGCAATAAAAGCACGGTATTTTTTATTAGATTCTTTTATTTGTGCGGTTTCTAATGTTTTTTCTTCGGCAATTGTAAAATATTCTAATTCTAATAGGGGTTGTTTTTTAAATTGATTTTCTACCCATTCGTTAATTTCAGAAACACTTTTCGTGCCAAATTTCTTTCGAACTTTTTTTAGTGTTTTAAAAATAAAAGGGGCAATTTCTCTTTGCTCTTTTGATAATCGAACATTTCTAGAACTCATTGCCAAACCATCTTTTTCTCTAAAAATTGGGCAGCCTTTAATTTTAATGGCAAGGTTCTTTTTTTTTACCATTTTTTTAATGATTTGCAATTGCTGAAAATCTTTTTGTCCGAAATAAGCTTTGTTGGGTTCAATAATTTCAAACAACGCGTTTACAATGGTTCCTACACCATCGAAATGGCCTTCTCTAAATTTTCCTTCCATTTGGTGTTCTAAACCATCGAAAATAAACTTTTTAGAGACAATTTTATCGGCATAAATCTCTTCAACAGAAGGCGAAAATAACACATCACAAGAAACAGATTCTAATAATTTAATGTCGTTTTTTAAAGTTTTTGGGTATTTTTTAAGATCTTCTACATTATCAAATTGGGTAGGATTTACAAAAATGCTTACTACAACAACATCGTTTTTTTCTTTTGCTTTCTTAATTAAAGACAAATGCCCCTTATGTAAAGCCCCCATTGTTGGTACAAAACCAATGGATTTGTTTTTGTTTTTATATTCTAAAAGACAGTGTTTTAACGCTTTCTTGTCGTTGAATTTTTTCATTTTAAAAATCTTGATAATCTCTGCAAAATTAGCATTTTAACACGATATTTGCATATTAATTTGTACTTTTGCGCATCTTACAAAAAGAGTTTGATTTAATGAAGGACAAGAGAATTTTATTTGTTTCCTCGGAAGTAGTACCCTACTTGCCAGAAACAGAATTATCGTCAACCGCTTTTAATGCTGCTAAAAACGCACATTCTAAAGGAGTACAAACTAGAATTTTTATGCCAAGGTTTGGTGTTATTAACGAACGTAGGCATCAACTGCACGAAGTAATTCGTCTTTCTGGAATGAATTTGGTTGTAAACGATATGGACATGCCACTAATTATTAAAGTAGCTTCCATACCCAAAGAAAGAATGCAAGTTTATTTTATCGATAACGAAGAATATTTTAAAAGAAAAGCCGTTTTTACAGATGAAG
This sequence comes from Polaribacter batillariae, assembly GCF_017498485.1. Taxonomy (NCBI): domain Bacteria; kingdom Pseudomonadati; phylum Bacteroidota; class Flavobacteriia; order Flavobacteriales; family Flavobacteriaceae; genus Polaribacter; species Polaribacter batillariae. The sequence continues at coordinate 2,357,714 of NZ_CP071795.1, forward strand.
ACGACCAACTTTTTCCAGATAACGACGAAAGAGCCATCTTTTTTGCAAAAGGAGTTATAGAAACTGTAAAAAAATTAAATTGGGCTCCAGATATTATTCACGTTCATGGATGGTTAGCCTCTTTATTACCTTTGTATTTAAAGGAATATTATAATGAAGAACCATTATTTACAGAAAGTAAAATAGTAACTTCTATTTACAACGATACTTTCGAGAATACTTTAAATGAAGAATTGGCAGATAAAATAAAGTTCGATTTAAAAGATGCTTCAAAAACAGCAACGATTAAAACGCCTAACCATACCAATATATTAAAAAGTGCCATTGAAAACTCTGACGCAGTTATTCATGGTAGTGAAACGATTTCCGAAGATTTATCTTCTTTTATTAATGGAACAGACATTCCTGTATTAGAATTTCAATCGGAAAATTTTAAAGAAAGTTATTTAAATTTTTATGCTGATTTAATTTCAGCAAACTAAATTGTTATATGATTAAAAATAGTATTAGAAAAACAGCACAGGTAGGTGCGTTGTTTTTGGTATTCGCAGGTGTAATTTCTTGTGAAAATAATTTTACAGATATTGAAACAGGAGTTATAAGCAATACCAAATTTTCTACAGGACAAATTGAACTCGACTTAAAAATAAGCACCATAAATATAGAAAGTATTGTTGCAGACAATATAGGACTACCTATTTTGCAGAACAATGCTAGACTTAATGTAGATTATTGGTTAGGAGTTTATAAAAACAAACATGCAAAAACAATAAAAGCTGGTTTTGTTTCTCAATTAAGGTTGCCTTCTGGTTTAAAAACAAGTGAGGTTATTAAAGATGGAGACACCATTTATAATTTAGATAAAGTGGTGTTAAAACTACCTTATACAGCAACTTCTTTAGGTGCAAATTCTAGTGGAGTAGTTACTTATCGATTAGATTCTATTTTAGGAAACTCTTTAGCGGAAACAACTATTGAAGTATATCGAAATCCAACATTTTTAAATACTTTAAACCCTGCAAATCCTGCAAAACGGAATTCTTATGCATCTAATTTCGATTACAAAGAAACAGAGTTGTTATCTGAAGCTAAAGGTTTTTCTTATATACCTATGGCAAATAAAGATACTATTTTTAAATTTGATAGAATCGATAGAAGTATAGATGTAAATAGCACAGATTTTGTAAAAGATACTCTTAAAGTATTAAATAATACAAATGTTCCTGTTCCCTTTTTAGCAATTCCTTTAGATTTAGATAAAATGAAAACATCTTTTTGGGATAAATTTAACGATCCTGAATTTTCTTCTTCTCAAGAATTTCAAAATTATTTTAGAGGTATTATTTTAAAAGCAAAAGGAGAAGACGGAACGTTAGTGCCCTTTAATTTGTCTCCAACATCACAAGCTTCTGTAGATTTTTTATATTCAAAAACAATTATAAAAGATAATAAAGTAGATAATGTTGTTAAAGAAAGTTACTCTTTTTCTTTCCTTGGCATTCAAAACAGTATCTACGAAGTGGACAATGTGGTTCCAACACCCGCAAATAGTTTTATAGTACAAGGTACTGCAGGAATTAAAGCAAAAATTGAAATTTTAGGTGTTAATTTATTAACATTAAAAGAAGACGATCCGTTTCTTGTCTATGCAGATAAAGATGTAGATAATAATAATTACCTCGATTTAAAAGAACTGGCATCTATTAAAGATGTTGCAAATAACGAATTAGGTTTTTTAATAAACGATGCAGATATAACTTTTATGGTAAATAATACATTAAGTTCAGATGCAGATATTTTACCTCAAAGACTTTATTTGTATAAGAGTGAAGATAAAGGAAATAATGTTGTAAGATCTACACACATATCAGATTCTTATAGAGAAACTGCGAGTTTTAGTGGTGTTTTATCTAAAACAGATGATGATGTTCCCGAAAAATACACCTTTAAAATAACAGATTACGTATCAGATTTATTAGATGGTTCATCTACTGAGTTTACTCCACTGGTTTTAAAAGTTTTTAATACTACAGACAATCCTTTAATTACTGGATTTTTAAATGAAAATGTACTCGAATACAATTGGAATCCGAGATCTGTTGTTTTATTTGACGAAAATTCAGATAAAAAAGCAAAATTAAAAATTTCATATACCAAGAAAAAAGAGTAACTTTCCTCCTGCTAATAACTTACTTAATAAAAAAATATGTGTGGAATCACAGGTTACATAGGCTTTAGAGACGCCTATCCAATCGTTATTAACGGTTTAAAAAGACTAGAGTATAGAGGGTATGATAGTGCAGGAATAATGATGTACGATGGAGATAAAATCCATCTATCTAAAACAAAAGGTAAAGTTTCTGACTTAGAACTTATCACAGAAAAAGAACAAGAAAGAAAAAAGGGAAACATTGGAATGGGCCATACACGTTGGGCAACACATGGTGTACCAAATGATGTAAATTCGCACCCTCATTTCTCTCAAACTGGAGATTTGGTAATTGTTCATAACGGAATTATCGAAAATTACGATACTTTACGAAAAGAATTAATTACAAGAGGTTACACTTTTAAAAGTGATACAGATACAGAAGTTCTTGTAAATTTAATTGAAGAAGTAAAAAAACAAGAAGGCTGTAAATTAGGCAAAGCCGTTCAATTAGCTTTAAACAACGTAATTGGAGCTTATGCAATTGCTGTTTTCGATAAAACCAAACCCAACGAAATTATTGTTGCACGTTTAGGAAGCCCTATTGCTATTGGAGTTGGTAAAGATAATTCAGAGTTTTTTGTAGCCTCAGATGCCTCCCCATTTATAGAATATACCAAAGATGCCATTTATTTAGAAGATGAAGAAATGGCGATTATCAAATTAGATAAAGGAATTAAAGTTCGTAAAATTAATGACGATTCTTTAGTGGACGCAAACATTCAAGAATTGCAATTAAGTTTAGAGCAGATAGAAAAAGGTGGTTACGACCATTTTATGTTAAAAGAAATTCACGAGCAACCAAAAGCAATTACAGATACCTATCGTGGAAGACTGTTGGCAAACGAAGGCATTATAAGAATGGCAGGTATAGACGACCATATGAACAAATTCTTAAATGCAGAAAGAATTATAATTGTAGCCTGTGGTACTTCTTGGCACGCAGGTTTGGTGGGCGAATATTTAATTGAAGAATTTGCAAGAATTCCTGTTGAGGTCGAATATGCCTCTGAATTTAGATATAGAAACCCTATTGTAACCTCTAAAGATATTGTAATTGCCATTTCTCAATCTGGAGAAACTGCAGATACTTTAGCCGCTATAAAACTAGCAAAATCGAAAGGTGCGTTTGTTTTTGGTGTATGTAATGTTGTTGGTTCTTCTATTGCAAGAGAAACAGATGCAGGCGCATACACACACGCAGGCCCAGAAATTGGAGTGGCATCTACCAAAGCTTTTACAACACAAATTACAGTTTTAACATTATTAGCTTTAAAATTGGCTTCAAAAAAAGGACAACTTTCTAAACCAGAACTTAGAAGTTACCTTCAACAAATGCAGTTAATACCTAATAAAGTAGAAGAATTATTAAAAATAGATACTAAAGTTAAAAAAATTGCGGCAGTTTATAAAGATGCTCCAAATTGTTTATATTTAGGTAGAGGTTTTAATTTTCCAGTAGCTTTAGAAGGAGCGTTAAAGTTAAAAGAAATCTCTTATATTCATGCAGAAGGTTATCCTGCCGCAGAAATGAAACACGGTCCAATTGCATTAATAGACGAAAATATGCCAATTTTTGTAATTGCCACAAACAAAGGGCATTACGAAAAAGTAGTGAGTAACATTCAAGAAATTAAATCGAGAGCAGGAAAAATTATTGCAATTGTTACAGAAGGAGACACACAAGTAAAGGAAATTGCAGACCATGTAATTGAAATTCCAGAAACAGAAGAAGCATTTACACCTCTTTTAACCACAATTCCTCTACAACTACTTTCTTACCACATTGCAGTAATGTTAGGTAAAAATGTAGATCAGCCAAGAAACTTAGCAAAATCGGTTACTGTAGAGTAATTTTTTGTAACTACGATACACTTAAAGAATCGGTCTCGAAAGTAAATTTAACTGTTCATTTTTAGCATTACTAAAATCAAAATATATTTTAATTGAAAGTAGCTAACGAAGTTATCGAAAAATCTAAAGTATTGAAATTCAATAAATAAGATTTCTCCATTACCGTCGAAATAACAAATTTTAATACTTTCGAGACCGCTTCTTTTTTTACTGTCTTACCTCAAAAGTTATTGGAATACTATAACTAACACCTACAGCTCTTCCTCTTTGTTTGCCTGGAGTCATTTTGGGCAAAGAGCTAATAATAGAAACAACTTCTGTTTCTAATACTTTGTGAGGTGCTCTTGCCTTTACATCAGAAACTTTACCATTTTGATCTACTCTAAAAACAACAAATATTTTCTTTTTACCTTCGCTTAAACCAAGTTCTGTAGCTAAATTTACATTAAATTTAGACCCAAAATATTCAGTTATTTTTTTTGTGAAACAATCTTTAAGTTCTTTGTTATTTCCTTTGCATCCTGGGTAAATAGGCACTTTTTCAATTAAAATAAAAGGAATATCTTCTACAATTTCTTCGGCTTCTTCTACTTCTACAATATCTCTTACTTCAACAGTAACAGCGTCGCTTTCGTCTGTTTCTGTAGATTCCATTATAGACTCTTCAATTTTTAAATCGTCTTGTACAATATTTATTTTCTCTATCACAGTAGGAATATTTTTTGGAGGCGCAGTTATAACTTTAATTTGAACGATAGGAATATCTTCCTTTATTTCGTCAGTCATATGAATTGTAGCTAAACTTTTAACATTGTTATTGTCGAACGATTTATGTTCCATTAAACTATAAACAATAAAAAGTGTAAGTACCAATCCTAATTCGAAAAATATTTTGCTAAATTTTTCTAATTGTGCCCTTGGGTATTTTTTAATTTGCATAACATTTAGTTTACGTTAAAAAAAATAATAGGCTATGTAAAATAGTCGTCAATTATATAATGATAGTAAAAACGTACTATCAAGGTAAATAAGTCACTATAAATTTACGATGTTAAAAGGTGTTAAAATATGATTTAAATCATATTTTGTCGTGCACTTTTGTGTGGTTATTATGGTTCCAAAGTGTTAGAATATCTGTAGCAACAGAAGCGCCACTTCCAGCAGCAATTGCAAACTGGCTGCGCCAACCAGCAATGGTGCCACAACAATACAATCCGTTTTTTATAAAATGGTTATTGTTTTTTAGCTGAATTCTATCTTTTTCTGGATTCGATTTTTTATGAGGAATTAAAAATGCCTCCAAACCCTTTATAGTAAAAGGTTTCGAGTAATTTAAAGCAACAACAACAATTTTAGAATGGTAAATTTTTTTATTTGTTGTAATTTTAAAACCATCGTTAATTTCTTCAACAGCCCCTACCTTTTCGTTTTCAATTTGAGAAATATGAGAATATAGTGTAGATAGTTGAGCTTTGCCTTCAATTAAAACATCGCTTCCTAGTTTGCTAGGCGTTAGCCCTAAAACATTGTTAAACAAAGCATTTTGTAAGTGAGAGGCTTTTTGATGCATTACAATACCAATATTTTTGTCGGCAGCAAAAGCTTTATTTTTGGCAGAACCTAAAACGAGCGCACACTGCATTCCAGAAACACCACCTCCAATAATTAAAGCATCAAAATTCATACTAGGCAAATAACATTTTTATATTAGCAGCGAACAATTTTACAGCAATGGCTAGTAAAACAACACCAAATACTTTTCTAATAATTTGTATTCCTGTTGGGCCAATTAAACGCTCTATTTTCGAAGATGTTTTTAGTACAATATAAATTACAATTACGTTTAAAAGTACGGCTATAATTATATTTTCAATAGAAAATTCTGCACGTAAAGAAAGCAGTGTTGTTAAACTTCCTGGACCTGCAATTAAAGGAAAAGCCAAAGGAAAAACAGTGGCCGTAATTGTTCCAGAATTTCCATCTTCTTTATAAAGTGTAATTCCTAAAATCATTTCTAGCGCAATAAAAAACAAAATAAAAGAACCAGCAACAGCAAAAGAATTTACATCAATACCAATTAAACTTAATAAACTTTGTCCTAAAAACAAAAAGAAAACCATAATTACACCAGCAATTAAAGATGCTTTTTCAGACTGAATATGCCCTGCTTTTTTACGTAAATCGATAATAATTGGAATGTTACCTATAATGTCGATTACCGCAAACAATACCATAAATGCAGTTAATATTTCTTTTGGATTAAAATTCATCTCTTTTTTTTAAAATTTTTTGCAAAATTAGTTAACTAACTCTAGTAAAGTGTAAAATTAAAGAAAAAAAAACACCTATTTTTGTAGCATGTTTCAGTTAGGAAAAACAATTGTATCAGAAGATATTATCGAAAAAGACTTTGTATGCAATTTATCTGCATGCAAAGGGGCTTGCTGTATAGATGGCGAAGCTGGTGCACCTTTAGACGAAGAGGAAACCAAAATTTTAGAAGAAATTTATCCGAAAGTAAAACCTTTTTTGCGCAAAGAAGGTATTGCAGTTCTCGAAAAAGAAGGCACTTGGGTAACCAGTGAATGGGACGAATTAGAAACGCCACTAATTAATGGAAAAGATTGTGCGTATGTTATTTTCGATGAAAGAAAAACGGCACTTTGTGGCATCGAAGAAGCTTACAATTCTGGAGAAATCGACTGGAAAAAGCCAGTTTCTTGCCATTTATACCCAATTAGAGTAAAAGATTATAGCGAATTTGCGGCTGTAAATTACCACAAGTGGGAAATTTGTGATGACGCATGCTCTTTAGGAAAAGAATTGCAAGTGCCTGTTTACAAGTTTGTAAAACAAGCTTTGGTTCGTAAATTTGGACAAAATTGGTACGACGAATTAGAAAAAGTTGCAGAAAAGCATTTGGAGTAATTTTTTAAGTAAAAATAAAAAAACGCTTAAACTTATAGATAAAAGAGTTCTAAAAAATAATTTTATTACTTTTAAAGAGATATTATAAAATACTCTTTTGATAAAAAAACGAATACTTTTACTGCTTTTTTGCCCTTTTTACCTCTTTGGTTTTCAGCAAAAAATACATCAAAAACAATTAGATTCTTTAGAAAATCTTTACAATAAAGGGCTTTATAATAAAGTTTTAAGCGCATTAAAAAAAACTAATTTTAATGATGTAAAAGAGGTTAAAGACAGCTTACTACATGCCAAAATCTCTTATTTAAAAGCCAATTCTTTATACGGAATTGCAAAATACAAAGCTTCTATTTTATCTTATAATAAGGTTGTTAATTACACACCAAATACCAATGCAGGAAATAACTTAAAAGGAATGGCTCTTTTTGATAGGGCTTTTTCGGAATATAATCTTCAAGAATATATCACTTCTTACAATTCTGTGAAATCTGCAGAAAGTATTTTAAGTAAAGTTAAAAACCCCAATTACGATTATTTAATTTCTATTTATGCAGATATTAGTGGTTCTGCTACAGATTATGGCTATTATGATGAAGCCGAATATTATTTACAAAAAGGTTTAGCTTTATACAAAACCCATAAAAGCAAAATTAAAACAGATAAAAATCAAGCTTCAAAAGATATTTTATTGTTGTATAAATCTGTGGTTTTGTATGCTACTCAAGGCAAAGAAAAGCCGTTAATTTACAACTTAACTCAATTAAAAAAACAAAGAAGCTATCGTAAATTTAATGCCACAGAAAATTTAATGTATGCAGTTTCTTTAAATCTTGTGGGCGATTTTTATTTGAATCACAGAGAAAAATTCAATCTCGAAAAAGCGTTATCGAAAGCAGAAAAATATATCAATGAAGCACTATCTTTTCTCGATAAAAAGGCATACCCAGATAATGAAATTCAATTTAAATTCAATTTAGCCAAAAAATTTAGATACAGTAAAGATTTTAAAAAAGCGTTACACAAAAATGAAGAAATTATTGCTTTAGCAACAAAAGAAGATGCCAGAATTCCGTTTTTCTTGGCACAAAGAGGCATTCTTTATTTAGAACAAAAAGATGTAGATCAAGCTGCAGTTGTTTTTCATAAAATGATTTCTGCGATTCATTCTGAGAAAGAAAACTTACACAAAGATTATTTAAATTTTAAACCTAGTTTAGACCTAAATCATACAGGCTTATTTGTAGAAATTGCAGATATGATTTTGGAGGCTTTTCCTAAAAACAATAAAGCACAAAATTTGGCTTCTAAGATGTATGTAATGGGGTTAACTCAGTTTAAAAATGTGTATTTTAAAGAAGAGTTTAGTAAAAAACTAAAAGACTATTATAACCTAATTTTTAGAGGCATTCTTAAAACAAAATTAAAGGGGAAACCTACTTTAGAAGCGGCTCAAATTATTTCTGAAATTGAAAATATAGAGAACAAATTAGATTGGAAAAACTTTCTTCAAAACAGAACATTAAGCAAATCTTTTTTACCAGATTCAATGTTTACCCGAGAGCAAAAAATTAGAGAACAAATAGTAGATGCTAGAATAAAAAACGACTCGCTTTTAATTATTGAGTTGAATAAACAAATATCTGAACACAGAAATTATTTAGAAAAGTTGTATCCTAAAATTTCAAATTCATTGTTTACTGAGTTTTCGATAGCTGATTTTCAATCGAAACTAACTAAGCATGATGTGGTGTTAAGGTATAAATTTTTTAAAGACGATTTGTTTGTTTTTAAAATAACCCAATCAGAAATTTTAACTTCTCAAATTAATTTTCAAGAAAAAGAAATTATACATCAATACATCAACATTTTAAAAAGAGGTAAAGAAAACAAAGAAATGGCACATTTGCTATTTAAAAAACTCATTCCTTTTCAAATTAATACAACAGAAAACCTGTTTATCATTCCCGACCAAAATTTACATCATTTGCCTTTTGAAACCTTAATTGATGATAATGAAAACTACTTAGTTTACGATTATAATATTTCTTATGCATCGTATTTGGTTTTTATCAATCAAAGAAAAGTTACTTCAGAAAGTCGTCAATTAAAAGCATTTTTACCCAATTATGCATCAGATTTACAAGGAGCAAATGCAGAAACCAAAAGCATTGCACAATTTTTTCCGAGTAAAATTTACGACAAAGAATTGGCAACCAAAGAGAACTTCATAAAAAACTCTAAAAACGCATTAATTTTACATTTAGCAATGCATGCCGAAATTGATGATAAAAAACCAGAACTTAGCCATTTTTTATTTTCTGATAATGAAGAAGATAAGCTATATTTAGAAGAATTATATGGACTGAAATTAAATTCAGATTTAGCAGTTTTAAGTGCTTGTAATACAGGTAGTGGTTCTGTAAATAATAACTTAGCTTTGGTGTCTTTACAAAGAGCGTTTAATTTTTCTGGAGTACCATCTACAGTGTCTAGTTTGTGGGAAATTCCTGATGAGGCTACCAAAGAAATTATGATTTATTTCTATGAGAATTTATCAAAAAAAATGCCTAAAAATAAAGCGTTGAGGTTAGCAAAACAGCGATATTTAGAAAGCAAAACAGATAGCAATGTAAAGGTTCCTTATTATTGGGCAGGTTTAATTGTTTCTGGAGATGTAAATCCAATTTCCATTTCAGAAAATTATAATTTTTATTGGATATTTGCTTTTGTTTTAGCTTGTTTAGGTTTTGTTTTATTCCAGTTTTTTAAGAAGAGTTAAAGTTTCTAATTTTTTAAAATTATTGACTTCTTTAGAAAGTATTTTTAAGGTTTCTACAGCTTTTTGGGTTTTGTTTTCTTTTAAATAAGCCAAAGATAAATACCACAAATACTTATCTTCCCAAACATTAGAATGCTCTAAATTTTCTTCTAAAATTAAAATGGCTTTTTGTGTGTTTTCTAATTTTAAATGCGCTACAGCCATATATAAATTTAGGGCTGTTTTATTTTCTGGGGTTATCGACTTTTCTAAGCCTTTTAAGGCTTCAACATATTGTTTGTTTTCATAATTTTTAAATGCAATTTTTAAGGTCGATTTATTTTTGTCGGATCTCGAAATCGGGGCGATTACATTGGTATAAGGCTCAAAATAGGTTGCAAATAATTTTTCATTATTTATTTCTGATGGTAAAAGCAGCCATGCAAAAATCGAAGCAACCAGCATAATGGATGCAGCAATCAACCATTTTTTTAAAGAAAACGAATTCCTTTTTTTTTCTATTTGCTGAAGCTTTATTTTGCCTTTTTCATACTCTTTATGAGCGACAACTATTTTTAGATCATCGTCTGTAATCATATCATTTTATCCTTCAAACTTTTTAAACATCTCGATTTTTGACTTTTTACAACATTTTTATGATTATAACCCAAATGCGCTGTAATTTCTTCTAAATTAAATCCTCTAAAATAAAATAAGGTTAAAATTTGCTGGCATTTTTTACCCAATAAACCAAAACTCTTTTTTAGTAACTGTTGTTCATCAGTAAGCTCTTGTAAAAATAAAACTTCGTGTTCTTTAGCTGTTTTTAAATCACTTTCTTTAAAAGAATTTACAATTTGTAGTGTATTTTCTTTCTTAATTTTATTGTAAATCACATACTTTCCAATACTAAAAAGATACGTTTTTATACTGCTATTTAACCGAACCAATTTACCGGTTTTAATATTTTCTATAAAAGCCAAAATTGCATCTTGATAAATATCTAAAATATCTTCTTCACTAAGAGTAAACTTTTTAGCATAATTAAAAAAAGGCTTTTTATAGTCTAAATATACTTTTTCTAAGACCATATTATTACCTTTTTTTAATTCCTCTAAAATTAGATGCTCTTTCATATTTAATATCAGAAAAGTAAAAGTGTAAACATATTTCGTAAAAATAAAAAAAAAGTGCTGGTTAATGTTTACTTTTTTTAAAATGAGCTATTAAAAAGAGTAACCATAAGACATTTAAAGATGAAAAAAACAAAATTAGTAGCGGTTTTTATGTTGTTTTTTCTGATAACAAGCTCATTTAAAGCACAAATTTGGAAAAAAATTAAAGACAAAGCAGTACAGAAAGTAGAAAACAAAATTGATGTGGAAGTTGATAAAACGCTCGACAAAACTCTAGAGGGGAAACAAAAATCGAAATTAAAAAAATACGTTTTTAACGGTCAAGTAACCATTACAATGGAAACCGAAAGTAACGACAAAGCAAGTTTTAACCTATTTTTTGGGGCTAATAAAGAAATCGTTTGCATGCAAATGAGTACTGGAGAAACTAACCATATTTACAACATAATTACCCCTAAAAAGATAGAAACATTTATCAATGCTTCTGGGATGAAAATTAGAAAAACTACAAGTGCAGCAGAGTTTTCTGGATATAATAATTTAAATAAAATTCCGTCTAAAGAAGATTTAGTAAAAACAGGAAAAACCAAAAGTATTTTAGGATATACTTGTAACGAATACGAGTATAAAAACGATGGTGGCATTGTAAAAGCTTGGGTCACTCAAGGCAATTTTCCAATAAAAGCTTCATACGCTCCCGTTTTAGGAATGGTTACAAACGGCCCTTTAGAAGGTTTTGTTTTAGAGCTAAATTTTAGTGCTTCAAATGGAGAAAAATCGAAAATTTATGCAACCAAAATAGATCAAAATAAAAATTTAACGATTAATCTAGCAGAATACAAATCTCTTGGGTTTTAAAAAAAACAAACTATGAAAACAAAATTACTTTACTTACTTATTTTTACTTTTACTATAAGTACCTATGCACAATTAAGTTTTATTGAAAAAAACACACCTTTTAAAGCAATGTCAAGTGGAGAAATTAAATTTGCAGATGTAGATAACGACAGTGATTTAGATGTTTTAATAACGGGTAATCACGAAGATACAAACAATGCAACATCAACCTCTATTGCAGAACTGTATTTAAATGATGGTATGGGAAATTTTACCTTAGATACAAGTAATAGTTTTCAAAAGATGTACAATACTGCAATAAGTTTCTTTGATTTTGATGGAGATAATGATTTAGATTTACTCATGTTAGGGCAACCAGATACAGGTCAGCCAGTATCTAGATTATACAGCAATAATGGATCTGGAAATTTCACCTTAGTAACCAACACACCAATAATTGGGGTAGCATCTGGTACAGTAATTACAGCAGATTTAGATGGTGATAATGATTTAGATATTTTTCTTAGTGGTTATAAAGATGTAAATGATGGTAGGCAATCTAAAGTATATTTTAATGATGGATCAGGTAATTTTGTAGAATCAACAAATAACCCGTTTATACCAGTTTCAGGAGCTTCTTCAGATGCTGCAGATATAGATAATGATAACGATTTAGATATTATTCTTTCTGGATATGATTTTTCAAATAATGCATACATCACGAAATTATACATCAATAATGGTCAAGGTTTTTTTAGTTTAGACTCCACAAGTTCTTTTGATGGTTTTAATAATGGAGATATCCGTTTTGAAGATTTAGACAACGATGGCGATAAAGACATTGCCATTGTTGGTGGTACAAGTGCTTTTAACATACCCATACAATCTAAACTATATATAAATACAGGTAATGGTAGTTTTACAGAACAGAATGCCACTTACGATTCTTTAATTTTAAGCGATTTTGATTTTGAAGATGTAGATAATGACAATGATTTAGACCTGATAATTATAGGAATGAACAGTACCTCACAAACAATTTCTAATCTGTATTTAAATGATGGATCAGCAAACTTTACGTTACAAAGTTCTGTAAACTTTTTAACAGTTCATAAAGGAGATGTAGCTTTTGCAGATGTTAATAACGATAATAAAAAAGATATCTTATTGTCAGGTAAAAACATATCTAACAATGGTTCTTTAGATTTTATCAAATTGTACATGAATCAATCTACATTATCATTACAAAATAATGCATCTTCGAGAATTAGCATATTTCCAAATCCAGCAAATACCTTAATAAACATAAAACTTCGTCCAAATCCAGCAATCAAAAAAATAGTCATTTATAATATACTTGGAGAAAAAGTTTTGGAGAAAAATAGAATAGAAAAATCAGAAATATCCATAGACATATCTAGCTTAAATAAAGGAGTTTACCTATTAAAAACCATTGCAGAAAAACAAACCATTTCTAAAAAATTAATAGTCAATTAAAAAAACCAACTAGCAAAGCACTAAAGCACCAAATTTCTTTGGTGTTTTTTTATGGCACGAACTTTGATTTAACAAAGTCTTAACACATAAAACTTTCTAATTATGAAAAACCTAAAAAAACTACCAACCAAACAATTAGAAAAGTTCTCTAACATTTTTACCCAGTTAGGACTTGTATTAGTGCTCTTCGTTGTTTACATAACACTAGAACACCAAACCGAAGAAAAAACGATAGAAACTTTGGGAATAAGCAATGTAGTACCTACTTATATTGAGCCCGATCAAAACATCGTTTTTCAAAAAGAAGAAAAGGTAAAACCTAAAGCTCAAAAGCCTAAAGTTTTTATTCCAGAAGAGGTTGTAAAAGGAAGTGACGATCTTCCTGAGACTATTATAGATACTCCAAAAGAAGAACCTGTAGTTTTAAATCCAGATGATATTGTAACAGTAGATATTCCTGAAGATAACGATCCTATTGTAAACGATGTTCCTTTTATAATGATAGAAGACGCGCCCGTTTTTAAAGGTTGTGAAGGTTTATCTAAAGAAGAAAATAAACGTTGCTTCGATAAAAAAATGAAACAATTCGTACAACGTAATTTCGATGCTGGTTTAGCAAGCGAATTAGGTTTAAGAGCTGGAAAATATAAAATTCAAACGCAATTTTTAATTGACGATAAAGGAAACGTTGTCGATATAAAAATTAGAGCACCACACAAAAAATTAGAAAAAGAAACCAACGATTTGATTAAAAAATTACCAAAATTTACCCCAGGAAAACAAAGAAACAGACCTGTAAGAGTTCGATATACACTACCCATAGCTTTTAGTGTAGAATAAAAAGATTGAAACCCAACTGAAAAGTTGGGTTTTTTTATGCAACTTAAAAATAAAATCTATTAACATTCTTAATACAAGGTTTTAGTACATTTGTAAGATGAATGTCAGTCGATTTTTAGATGCTACTTATTTAAAAACAGCACAACAAGCACAAATTTCTGAAGAAGAAAATTTGCAAAAAGTAATTGCACTCGTAGAAGAAGCCATTTTATACGATTATAAATTAATTATGATTCGTGCAAAATACATCTCTATTGTAAAAAGATGGTTAGCAGATGCAAAATCTTCTACATTAATTGGTACCATAATTGGTTTTCACGAGGGAACATCTACTATTGAAGAAAAATTAAAAGAAGCACAAACAGCGATCGATTTGGGTGCAAATGAGCTAGATTTTGTAATAAATTACAAAGCTTTTAAACAAGGAAACATCAATGTAATAACCCAAGAAGTTATTACAGGTACAAATCTTTGCCTTAAGAATAATAAGGTCGTGAAATGGATTATTGAAGTTGCAGCCTTAACAAATAAAGAAATAATTGTAATTTCACAACTGATTAAAAAAATCGTTTTAGAGAATTTTGGAGAAGCAAATGCAAAAAATGTATTTGTAAAATCGTCCACAGGATTTTTTAAAACCGAAAATAACTTGCCAAATGGTGCAACGTTTGAAACCATGAAGTTAATTATAGAAAACGCAAAACCATTACAAATAAAAGCTGCAGGAGGTGTTAAAGATTATAAAACTGCAGTAAAAATGATAAATTTAGGAGTTGATAGAATTGGCACATCATCATCAAAAGCAATTGTAACCAAAGAAAAACAAACCAACCAAGATTACTAATTTTGAAAGAATATTTCGCACACGAAACTGCAGTAATAGATGCAGATTGTAGTATAGGAAAAGATACCAAAATATGGCATTTTAGTCATATCATGTCTCATTGTGTTATAGGAGAATCGTGTAACATTGGGCAGAATGTGGTAGTTTCGCCCAAAGTAATTTTGGGTAAAAATGTAAAAGTGCAAAACAATGTTTCTATTTACACAGGCGTTATTTGCGAAGACGATGTTTTTTTAGGACCTTCTATGGTTTTTACAAACGTAATAAATCCAAGAAGCGCCATTAAAAGACAAAACGAATATTTAAAAACCATTGTTAAAAAAGGCGCAAGTATTGGTGCAAATGCGACCATTGTTTGTGGTAATAATATTGGCGAATATGCCTTTGTTGGGGCAGGTGCAGTCGTAACAAAAGAAGTTTTATCGTATGCTTTGGTGGTAGGAAACCCATCTAAACAAATAGGTTGGGTTAGCGAATATGGGCATAAACTAAATTTCGACAAAAAAGGTTTTGCCATTTGTAAAGAGAGCCAACAAGAATATCAATTAAAAAATAATACTGTTATAAAATTATTAGGATGCTAAAAAAATACATATTTCTAGTTTTATTATTCCCAACAATATTTTACGCGCAAACAGAAAGATATCCAGTATTCGATGTTTGTAAAGGAGCAGATATTGCCAATATTAAAGACTGTTTTTTATCGACAACCAAAAAACATTTTTTTGCAGAATTTAAAACCCCACCAATTGTAGAGAACGAAAATTATAGCGGCGTTGCTACGGTTTTATTTATGGTTACAGATCAGGGAGAATTTAAAATTATCTATGTAAACACGCCTTACGAAGAGGTAAAAAAAGAAGTAGAAAGAGCTTTTAACGTGTTTCCAAAAATTTCTCCAGCAAGATATAACAACCACGATATAGAAATGAAGTTCGAACTTCCTATTCATTTTCCAATCGAAAAAAATACGGAACTTAAAAAAATATCAAAAAACGAAGAACCAAAAGAAGATTTATTTGCAATTGTAGAAAAAAGCAGAATTGCAGATTCTACTTTTTTAGAACATAACAGTCTGTTAAACATACCTTTTACACACCAAAAATATGTAGATTACGAATTTGCAATGCACAAAGCAAACGGAACGCATACAGCTTCAAAACCTTATACTTATAGCGAAGTTAATAAATATTTTAACCTAACAGAATACAAAAAGAAATTCTTAAAACCAGAGGTAAAATCTTGGGTTGGTAATAAAATTTGGAACGAACATTTGTTGCAAGTTAAAAAGAAAGACTTTTGGTTTACGCTCGATTTTTTGGTAGATGTGCAATTAGGAAAAGACAATTCGAATGTTTCTTATACCTATAATAACTCCCGAATTTTAACCCTAAATGGAGGTTTGGGCGATAAACTTTCTTACTCTGCAACTGTGTATGAGAGTCAAGGAAGATTTGCAAATTATTTAAATAGCTATATTTCAAATCGTTCTTTATTAACAAGACCAAAAAATTCTGAAGGTTTGGTACCTGGAAGAGGAAAAGCAAAAGGATTTAAAGAAGACGCTTTCGATTACCCAGTTGCAGAAGGTTATTTAGCCTTTCAACCCAATAAATTTATGCAGTTTCAGTTCGGAAATGGTAAAAACTTTATTGGAGATGGTTACAGGTCGTTTGTTCTTTCTGATGTTTCTTCGCCAACCACTTACTTAAAAATGAAGGTCGATTTTTGGAAATTCCAATACACCAATGTTTGGATGTGGAATACAGAACCATCCATTTCTACAGTTTCAAACCCAAACGAACACGCAAGAAAATACATTGCAGCCCATTATTTAAGTTTAAATATTACCAAAAAATTAAACATAGGTTTCTTTGAAACAGCCATTTCATCAGGAGAACAAGGTTTTGATGCTGGTTTTTTAAACCCTGTAATTTTCTATAGATCTGTAGAATTTAATAGAGGAGAAGATGCAGGAAATGCAATTATTGGTTTAACAGGTAAATACAAGTTAAACCATAACATTTCTTTGTATTCTCAATTAGTGGTAGATGAGTTTTCTGTTGGAAATCTAAACAATTTAGGCGATTGGAGAAATAAATTTGCCTATCAATTAGGAGCAAAATATTTTAATGCTTTTAATATAGATCATCTTTTTCTTCAATTAGAATATAACTATGCAAGACCGTACACATTTGCACACAGGTCTCCTATTTTAAATTATGGAAATTACAGTCAGCCAATGGCACATTTATGGGGTGCCAATTTTTATGAAGCAGTTGCAATTGCCAGATATACAAAAGATAGATGGAGTTTTAATGGGAAATTAATTTTTGGTAAAAAAGGATTCGATTTTGAAGACGAAGCCATTAGTTATGGAGGAAATATATATCAATCTTACGATAATCGTTTTGGAGATACAGGAAACGAATTAGCTCAAGGAAACACTGCAAAAATTTTTATTGCAGATTTTCAAAGTAGTTATTTATTAAATCCCTCTAATAATTTAAGTCTTTTTGGAAGTTTTATGTATCGTAAATTTGCTCCAAAAGAAGCAACAAATGCATATCCACAGGGCAATACAGTTTGGTTTTCGGCAGGAATAAGAGCCGACTTGTTTAATTGGTATAAAGATTTTTAATTTTTTTTGCATTTTAAATTAAAATATTACTTATATTTGAAGTGTGATTCCATAGAGGGTCACACTTTTTCTTTTTCATAGCAATTTTCCCACTCAATTTTATTGAGTGGGTTTTTTTTAGATTCACTTTGCGAGTTCAAATTTTATCAATATAATAAATGTTTAAACGCTAGTTTTCCAATATAATAAATGGTATAAATTACAGGATGTCAAAACCTCGTTAAAAACTATGGTAAATTCAGATTTATCAAATATCTTTGCAAACCAATTGTGGTTTTATGAATACAACTGTTATTTCCGATAATAAAACAACTATGCAAACGATACTATTTGACTTTAAGCAACTAACCAAAGTTGGTTTGTCTTTAAGTGTGGTATTTTCTTCGGTTGCAGGGTACTTATTAGCAGCAGAAGTTGTAAGTTTTTTTACACTTTTTTTATTAGCGATAGGAGGTTTTTTTATGGTAGGTGCATCGAATGCTTTCAATCAAATTATCGAAAAAGATACAGATGCAATAATGAAACGCACACAAAACAGACCTTTACCAACAGGAAGAATGTCTGTAAATACAGCACTTACCATTGCAATTACCTTTACTATTTTAGGAATTGCCATTCTGTACAGCATCAATCCAAAATCGGCATTATTTGGTGCCATTTCTATCTTTTTATACACAAGTGTTTATACGCCTTTAAAAGCGGTAACACCTTTGGCAGTTTTTGTAGGAGCCATTCCAGGAGCCATTCCTTTTATGTTAGGTTGGGTAGCCGCCACAAATAATTTTGGTATCGAAGCAGGTTTTTTATTTATGATTCAGTTTTTTTGGCAATTTCCTCACTTTTGGGCAATTGGTTGGTTACAATACGAAGAATATAAAAAAGCAGGTTTTTACATGCTACCAATGAATGCGAAAGATAAAGGAGCCATTAAACAAATTATTTTTTACACTGTAATTATGATTTTGGTTTCAATTGCACCAGTTTTAAAAGTTTCTGGCGATTTTTACATATATCCTGCAACAGCAGTAATGGTTGCTTTATTTGGTGTAATAATGTTGTATTATGCTGTAAAATTGTATAAAACCGAACAAAATATAGATGCCAGAAAATTAATGTTATCTAGTGTGCTATACATCACTGTAGTTCAAATTATATATGTAGTAGATAAATTTTTGCATTAAATCGAAAATAAAACGCAGAAACGCTAAAAAAAACACAAAGTTCGCAAAGAAATTAAAAAAAATGCGTGTTTGTAATTTTTGCAGTTAAAAATAATAAAATGACACAAGAACAAACATTAGAACAAGAATTAACAGTTGCCAAAAAAAAATCGGCAAAGCCTATGTTATGGGTTTCTATGATTAGTATGGTAATGTTTTTCGCAGGTTTAACAAGCGCGTATGTAATTAGTATGAAAAGAGACGATTGGGTTTCTTTCGATTTGCCAGATGCTTTTTATATAAGTACTTTTTTAATAGTTGCGAGTAGCATTACATTGTTTTTATCACAACGATTTTTAAAACAAGATAAAAGGCAATTATCACTTATTTTGGTAATTGTAACACTACTTTTAGGAATTGGTTTTATCTGGCAACAATATGTGGGTTTTAATCAATTAAAAAGTATTGGCTTGTATTTTACAGGACCAGAAAGTACGGTTTCAACCTCTTTTATCATTGGCATTACATTTATGCACATTTTGCACTTGCTAGCGGGTATAATTGTGCTATTTGTTGTTATTTATAATCATTTTAAATACAAATACAAACCAAATGATATGCTAGGCTTTGAACTTGGTGCTATTTTCTGGCATTTTGTAGATATATTATGGATTTATCTATTTTTCTTTTTCTATTTTATCAAGTGATGAAAAATGATTAATTTTGCCAAACTAATTAAGAATTAATTAACAAAAAACTTATATGGAAGCAAATATTGCTATACCTTCTAATAGTAAAGATACCTGGAGTGGTGGTAGCGCAAAACCTTTTGGCGCTAGTTATGGTAAAATGATGATGTGGTTTTTCATCGTTTCAGATGCATTAACTTTTTCTGGCTTTTTAGCAGCTTATGGTTTAACTCGTTTTAAATTTATAGATTCTTGGCCAATTGCAGACGAAGTTTTTACGCACGTTCCTTTTGTACATGGAGAATTTCCTATGATTTACGTTGCAATTATGACGTTTATCTTAATCTTTTCTTCTGTAACAATGGTATTGGCAGTAGATGCCGGGCATCAAATGAAAAAAAATAAAGTAGCTTGGTATATGTTTGCGACCATTATTGGAGGTATTATTTTCGTTGGCTCACAAGCTTGGGAATGGAGTACCTTTATTAAAGGTTCTTATGGAGCTGTTAAAACTACAGATGGTAAAGTATTACAATTTGTAAAAGATGGCAAACAAATTGCCTTGGCAGATTTTGTTACGGGAGAAAGAACAGACGAAAGAGTGCAACACACTCGAAAAAACGGGTTGTGGTTCGAAGCAGAAGAAACAATCTCTAACTATTCTGTAAACCAAGTTATAAATGCCTACAATGCAAACCCAGCAATTCAGGTAAGAACAGAACTAATTAATTTAGACACCAAAAAGAAAACAATACTTTCTAGAGAAGATGGCGCAAAAGAATTAGCAAAAACCAAAATGGTTGTAGAAGGGGCAAATTTAAAAGTAAACGAGTATGGAAATACCATTTTCGCAGATTTCTTTTTCTTTATTACTGGTTTTCATGGCTTTCACGTATTCTCTGGAATAATAATTAACATTATTATTTTCTTTAACGTTATTCTTGGAACTTACGAGAGAAGAGGACATTACGAAATGGTAGAAAAAGTAGGGTTGTATTGGCACTTTGTAGATTTAGTTTGGGTATTTGTATTTACCTTCTTCTACTTAGTATAATAAATTAAAACCTTAAGGGGTAAACCTTTAAAATCAATTTAAATGTTTTTTCTGCAAAAGCAGGAATCTAAAATAGCAAGAAAAGATGGCACACGCACACGAATCAAATACGAAAAGAATATGGATAGTTTTTGGTATTCTTTCTGTTATTACTTTAGTAGAAGTTTACTTAGGTATTATTAAACCAGAAGCATTACACCTACATGGTCCTGGAACAAGCTGGTTAAACTGGATATTTATTATCTTAACTTTAGCAAAAGCTTACGGAATTGCATGGGTTTTTATGCACTTAGAAGGCGAAAAAAAATGGTTTAGACGTTCCATCGTTTGGACCGCAGTTTTCCTAATCATTTATTTAGTAACCCTATTATTAATTGAAGGAGAATATTTGTATGACACCTTATCACCACTTGTAAGATGGTAATTTAAATACATAAGGGTGGTTTTAAACCACCTTTTTTTATACTCAAATTACTTTTTAGGTAGCATTTAAAAACACAAATCATGAAAATTACAAAAAAAAGAGTCGTATTATTTTTGCTCTTTATTTTTCCTTTAATCTGTTTCTTGATTCTTTCTACTGGAAAAAATAATTTTACCAAACTACCTGTGTTAACTAAAAATGTAATAGATATATCTGCAATTAAACCCTCTAAAACGTTTAAAGACCATATATCTGTAGTTTGTTTTTTAGGAGATAATATCGAAGTAAATAAAGCTGGTTTTTTTAATTTGAATGAAAAAATTTATAAAAGTTTTATAGACTACAAACAATTTCAAATTATTGCTGTGTATCCTAAAGAAAAAGAAGTACAAGTAGCAGTTCTTAAAAAAGAAATAGGTGCTTTTACAGATATGGCAAAATGGAATTTTATTGCGGCTGATAAAGAGGAAATAAAAATACTATTTTCTAGTTTTAAAACGAACGAAAATTTGGCAAATTTATACACCTCTAAAGCTTTTTTAATAGATAAAAATGGCAATTTAAGAGGAAGAACAAATGATAAAGATAGCACAATCTACGGAAAACTATTTGGTTACAACATGCAATCTGTTGCAGAATTAAATGCCAAATTAAAAGACGATATTAAAGTACTTTATTACGAGTACTATGCAGCATTTAAAAATAAAAACGAAAATAAAGCCGATAGAAAAGAAGTAGGATTATGAAAAAAAAATATTCGTACGTAGGTATTGCCTTTGTTATTTTATTATTTGGAATTTACACAGTTCCAAAAGTAGTAGATCGTTTTAAAAAATCGGATTTGGTAAAATTTAACAAAGTTCCAGATTTCGAATTTATCAACCAAGAAGGAAAAACAATAACAAATAAAACCTATGATGGGAAAGTATATGTTGTTGAATTTTTCTTTGCCACCTGTCCAACCATTTGCCCAATTATGAATCGTAAAATGTTAACCATTCAAGATGAATTTTTTGGAAACCCAAATTTCGGAATCGCTTCAATATCCATTACTCCAGAAATAGACACACCTAAAGCTTTAAAAGAGTATGCAAAAAACAACGGAATTACGCATAAAAACTGGCATTTATTAACAGGAAAAAGCGACGATGTTGTGTACGCGCTTTCTAACAAAGGTTTTAAATTGTATGCAGGAAAAGGAGATGCAGCACATGGTGGTTTCGAGCATTCTGGCTTATTTGCTTTGGTAGATAAAAACGGTTACATAAGATCTAGAAAAGACGAATTTGGAAACCCAATTATGTATTATAGAGCCATTGAAGAACAAGGTTTTCCAGATCAAATAAAAGAATTAAAAGAAGACATAAAAATGTTATTAGATGAGTAACACTAAAACAAATTCAGCACAAGGTTTAGCACAAGAAAAAAATACAAAAAGATAATTACAGCATTATCGGTTATTATTCCTGTTGCAGTGGCTGCACTTTTTGGAGTAAACCTTAGAAAACTAGGTTTCGATGTACAACCCTTAACTTTTTTACCACCCATTTATGCAACTATAAATGGCATAACAGCTGTTCTTTTAATTGCAGCAGTGGTTGCTATTAAAAAAGGAAATAAAAAATTACACGAGCAGTTAAACACAACTGCAATTGCCTGTTCTTTGTTGTTTTTATTAATGTACATTGGTTACCACATGACGTCAGACTCAACTAGCTTTGGTGGAGAAGGCCTTATAAAATATGTATATTATTTTATTTTAATAACCCATATAATCTTATCTATAGTTGTAATTCCTTTTGTGTTAACAACCTATATGCGAGCAAAATTGGGTAATTTTCCAGCCCATAAAAAAATAGCAAAACGAACTTTTCCACTATGGTTGTACGTTGCAGTTACAGGTGTAATAGTATATTTAATGATCGCTCCTTATTATGTATAAAAAGCAATTTCTTTTTCTGTTTGTTTTATTGTTTTTTACAATAGAAATTAGCTCTGCACAATGCGCAATGTGTAAAGCTGTTGTAGAAAATGGAAATACTTCAATGGCAGAAGGTGTAAATAATGGCATTAGTTACTTAATGGTATTTCCTTACCTGTTAATTGGCGCTTTATTTTTTACAATATACAGGTATAATAAAAAATCTAAAATTTAACGTTTCAATAAGAAGCTAGTTTTGTAACAAATTTTACATTTAGTCGTCTTATAATTGCTGGCAAAAGTTAAAATGTTCATTTTTAAATAAAAAGTGTTCGATTTTGATAGAAATTTAAAATGAAGATAATAGTAATGTGCTTATTATTAATATTTTAGGTTTTTATTTTTTTTGGTACAACTATTGAGAAAAATCAATCAACATAATATAAAATTTAAGATTTTGAAAACCAACCTTATTCTATTTGTAGCCTTATTTGTTTCAATAGCTACTTTTTCACAAAAAAAATGGACTTTAAAAGAAGCTGTAAATCAGGCTTTAGAAAAAAACATTAGCATTCAACAAAACAAATTAAGCTTAGAGCTCGCAAAAAAAGACGTAGATATTGCAAAAGGAAATTTTTTACCTAATTTAAGTGGAAGTTCATCTGGTAGATTTGGTTTTGGGTCTTTCATAGACGATGTAAGTAATACAAGAATTTCTACAGATAACTTTAATGCATCTTTCAACTTAAACTCTAGCGTTACTGTTTTTAATGGTTTTAGAAATACAAATACATTTAAGCAAGCAAAATTGGGTGTAGAAACAAGTTTGTACGATTTAAAAAAGATAGAAAACGATATTTCTTTGCAAGTTGTAGATTCTTATTTAAATGTTTTATTTGCAAAAGAAAATTTAGAAGTTGCTAAGATTCAAGCAGAAATTAGTAAAAAGCAAATAGAAGCCGCAGAAGCAAGGTTTAAAGCGGGTGCCATTGCCAAAGGCGAGTTGTTAAATGTTCAATCTACAGCAGCAAACGATTTACAAAACGTAGTAACTCAAGAAAATGTATTAGATTTAGCATTGTTAACTTTAGCTCAATTATTACAAGTTCCATCAGAAAATTTTGATGTAGCTCCCATAGAATTAGAAACACCTTCTACTAGCTTATTGTATGAAAATTCTACAATAGTGTATAATAAATCTTTAAATTACATGCCAGAAATTGAAAGAGCTAAGTTAAATATCGAAAATGCAGATTTTAATATTAAATTAGCAAAAGGAGCTTTTTTACCTACATTAACAGCTTTCGCAGGAATGGGAACAGGATATAGTCATAGATTTAACGAAATTTTTTCTAATGATTATTTTTTTAAACAATTAAATGACAATTTAGGATATAATGTAGGTCTTTCACTTAATGTTCCAATTTTTAATCGTTTTCAAACAAAAAATAGAGTTGCACAATCAATCATCAATAAAAAGGTTTCTGAAACAAGGTTAGAAAATGAAAAACTACAATTAAAACAAACGATAGAGCAGGCATTTTTAGATGTAAAATCTGCCTTAAAGGCATACGAAGCTGCAAAAATTTCTTTAGAAGCACAACAAGAAGCCTTTAAAAATGCCCAAGAAAGATACAATTATGGGGCCATTACTTTGTTTGATTTTGATTTGGTAAGAACGCGTTTGGTTAATGCAGAAGGGTTAATGATTCGATCTAAATACGACTATGTATTTAAAACCAAAGTACTACAATTTTATTCTGGAGAATTAGTTTTCGAATAATAAAAGCATCATAAACAAAATAAAGATGAACCTTGCAATTTTGCGAGGTTTTCTTTTTACGATAACTTATCTTTGCTAAAAAATAAATTTGGCAATTATACTTAACATAGAAACTGCAACCAAAAACTGCTCTGTAAGTCTTGCAAAAGATGGTATTATTTTAGCAATTAAAGAGTTAAATAATGGCAATTATTCTCATGCAGAAGTTTTACACCCATTTATTAAAGATATTTTACAAGAGGCAAACATTTTAAAATCTAAAATCGATGCAATTGCTGTAAGCAAAGGACCTGGGTCTTATACAGGTTTGCGTATTGGAGTTTCTGCTGCAAAAGGGCTTTGTTTTGCTTTAAACAAACCCTTAATTTCTATTGATACTTTAACCTCATTATCACATGCTATTTTTGTTGAAGAAGGAAACATTGTACCAATGTTAGATGCTAGAAGAATGGAAGTTTATACAGCTGTTTTCAATAAAAATCATCAAAAAATAAAAACAACAACAGCACAAATTATCGATAAAAACTCTTTTTCTGAATATTTAGAAAAAAATAAAGTTTATTTTTTGGGGGATGGTGCTCAAAAATGCAAAGAAATAATTACTCATAAAAATGCTGTTTTTATTGATGATAAATTTCCGTCTTCTAAAGAAATGGCAAAATTATCATTCGAAAAGTACAAAAAAAACGACATCGAAGATGTCGCTTATTTCGAACCTTTTTATTTAAAAGATTTTATTGTTATTCCTGAAAAGAAAAAGAAACCTACTTTTTAGTTTTCTTCTTTTTTATTAATTTGTACGTTATGTGGGTAAGGAATTTCTATACCTGCAGCATCTAATGCTTCTTTAATATTTTCCATACAGTCGAAATAAACTGTCCAATAATCTGCAGTAGTACACCAAGGTCTTACAGCAAAATTTACAGAACTATCTGCCAATTCTAAAACAGTAACTCCTGGAGCAGGATCTTTTAAAACCTTTGGATGCGAGGTTAAAACATTCATGATAACGTTTTTGGTTTGCTTAATGTCTGCATCGTAAGAAACACCTATTACCAAATCTACACGCCTTGTGCCCTCGCTTGTATAGTTTACAATATTTCCGTTAGATAAAGTTCCGTTTGGAATTATAATTTCTTTATTAGACAACCCAGTTAATTTTGTAGTAAATATTTCTATTTCTTTTACAACACCTATTTCACCTTGTGCTTCTATTAAATCGCCTATTTTAAAAGGTTTAAAAATCATAATTAAAACACCTCCTGCAAAATTGGCTAAAGAACCTTGTAACGCCAAACCAACAGCCAAACCAGCTGCTGCTATAATTGCAGCAAAAGAAGCAGTTTCTACTCCTAATTTTGCGATTACTGTTATAAATAAAATTATTTTAAGAGCCCAACTTAATAAGTTTCCTAAAAATTGCTGTAAAGAAACATCTACATTTCTTTTTCTTAGTATCTTTCTAGTTGTATTAACAATAATTTTAATAATAATTAAACCAATAATTAACATGGCAACTGCCATTAGAACTTTTGGTGTGTATTCGATTACAACTTTTTTAAATTGATCTAAATATTGTTCCATAATAAGTTTTATTTTTTAAAAATTAAAAAAACAAAGTTAATAATAAAGCAGTAATTGCTAGTGTATATTGTGTATAAATAATTTCAAATAACCAATGGTATTACTTATATAAATGTGTTTCTCTCTTTTTTTGAAAGACTAAAAATATATCTACAAATTAAGCAGACATAAGAATAAAGTTACTAAAATTATAAAAATGGCTTACAATATTTTTATTTTTAGAGCATATAAAAGAAGCTGTCTCGAAAGTATTAAAATTTGTTATTTCGACTGTAATAGAGAAATCTTATTTACTGAATTTTCAGTATTTTATATTTTTCGACTTTGGTCAAAATAACAGTTAAATTTACTTTTGTGACAGCCTCTTAGAGTAGTAGTGTATTTTTTTTAAGTTAGTTTACTTCAAAAGTAATTTTTAAGTTTACTCTAAATTCGGTTACATCGTCTCCATTTACAACGGCACTTTGCGATTGTACAAATACCGATTTGATATTTTTAACGGATTTCGATGCTTGTTTTACTGCTTTTTTAGTTGCATCTTCCCAACTCTTTTCTGAGTTTGCTAGTACTTCTATTACTTTCATTACTGCCATAATATTTGTATTTAAGGTTTATATGTTTTTGTAAATATAATAAAATCAATCTTTTAAATCAATTAAATTTCTAATGTTAATTTAATGTTACCAAATTGTTTGTAAATTGTTAGATTATAATTATATTTGTAAATATAATGTTAAACCTTAAAATTAAAGTCATGAAAAAATTAATAACAATTTGCATGTTTTGCTTAGTTGCAATAGGGTATGCTCAAGAAAACAAACCGACTTTTAAGGCAGAAGGAGATTTGGTAAAAGCGACTTATTATCACGAAAATGGTTCTGTGAGTACAGAAGGTTATTTTAAAGATAAAAAATTGACTGGAAAATGGACTCGTTTTGATAAAAAAGGAAATAAAACACATTTAGCTTTTTATAAAGAAGGAAAAAAAGTTGGAAAGTGGTTTATGTGGGAAGGTGAATCTTTAAAAGAAATTACATACATTAACAATGCTATTGTAGATGTTAATTTGTGGAAATCGGAATCTAAATTAGCTTCTAACAAATAGTTACTTTTAAAAAGTAAACATAGCGAAAGCCCAAAGTGTTAAACACTTTGGGCTTTTTGTATTTTGTTGTCTCGTCTTAAAATAGGTAAACAACATTAACTTCATTTATAAGTACATCAAAAAAATAAAAAAAGAAGCACTCTTAACACAATTATTTTAACAATCGAAGTGCAAATGTTGCTATGCAATCTTTAAGTGTAAAAAAAATGGTATTGGTTATCAAAAATCAAAACAATAATAATATGATTTTTGCAAAGTTCCCATTTAAGTATTTCTTTAAATGCATTTATCCTGTGTCTTTTAAACGTATTGTTAGGAACTAAAAATAATAAAAGTTATCTTGCTATTTTTTAAAGAAAATTCTAGTTGATTGACTTACATTTATTTTTCGTAAAATGTTTTTAATTTTTTTAAATGATGTTAAAATCTTTAACAGATAATGAGCTTGTAAATGAAATAACATTTGGGAATACAAATGCGTTTAAAATATTACACGATAAATATGCCCATTCAATGTTTTTGTACGCCTATAACGTAATTAAAGATAAGCAAATATGCGAAGACATTGTTCAAAACATTTTTATAGATTTATGGTCAAAAAGAAAAGAAATAAAAATAACGAGTGTAAAATCTTTTTTATTTAGGGCTGTAAAATATCAAATATTCAATTATTTTAGAGACCAAAAATTCAATAAAGAAGATGTTACGCGCCTTAATCTTATAGATATTTCTATTGATGCTTTAAAGAAAATGGAATACAGTGAGTTAGAAATAGCTGTAAAAAACTCGGTGTCTAAACTACCTAAACGTTGCAAGGAAATTTTTGAATTAAGTAGATTTGAAAACAAAAGCAACAAAGAAATTGCAGAAATACTTAACATTTCAATCCAAGGCGTAAAAAACCAAATCTCAAAAGGCTTGAAACATGTAAAACAAGATTTAAAAAAACAAGGACACCAAATTTATTTTATTTGTTCTTCACATCACTTAAACTACATTTTATAAAAAACACAACATACTGTTAATAAGTCTTTTACATATTTATGTTTCCTTAATGTTAAAAAAAAGTAAATTTTAAGGTGTACCAAACCTAAACTTTTGTTACTTATTAATAACAACAAGGTTTAAAAGAGTAAAAATGAATAAAAAGAAAGCAAAGAAGCTTTTTTCAAAATATATTAATAATGAATGTTCTGGAAAAGAAATTCGAAAACTAGAAGTTTTTTTGGATTCTTACCAAGACAAAAAAAATATTTGGAAAGAAGAATTGGCAGATAAAAAGTTATTTCAAGCAAACTCATGGTCAAAAATTCAATTTCAAATAAAAAAAGAACAATCAAAACAAAAACATACTTTTACTACTTTTTTTAAATATGTTGCAGCAGCTTCTGTATTAATTGTAATTTCTTTAGCATTTTATTTTACGAAACAAGATTCCCAAAAACAGTTCCTAGAGCCTATAATTGTTAATAATCAAATAGAAAAAGGTACTGACAAGGCCGTGTTAATGTTATCTAACAATAAAGAAGTTGTACTAGAAAAAGGAAAACCATTTAATGATAAAAACATTATAAGTGATGGTAAAGAGCTTGTTTATAAAAAATCCGATATAAAACAAATCGCCTATAATACCCTTACAGTACCTCGTGGAGGAGAGTTCCAAATTACATTGTCTGATGGTACTAAGGTTTGGCTCAACTCAGATACCAAAATAAAATACCCAGAAGTCTTCTCAAATGGTAAAGAAAGGCAAGTGGAGCTAGTATATGGAGAAGCTTATTTTGATGTCTCTTCCAGTTTTTTAAATAATGGCACATCATTTAAGGTTTTAAGCCAATCTCAAGAAATTACGGTCTTAGGTACAGAGTTTAATGTAAAAGCCTACAAAGAAGACTCAATTATTTATACCACACTCGTAGAAGGCAGTGTAGCAATAGACATATCTGGTAAAAATCAGGTTTTAAAACCAGGAGAACAAGCCGCACTTAACTTAAAAAACGACAATATTACAATATTAAAAAATGTTGATGTTTACAATGAAATTTCTTGGAGACAGGGAGTTTTTAGTTTCGAAAACAAACCATTAGCAAACATAATGCAAACACTTTCTAGATGGTACAACATGCAGGTTACTTTTGATGATAAATCACTAGAAAGTTTACGTTTTTCGGGAAAACTTAAAAAAAGTCAAAGTATTGAAGATATTATGACGGCCGTAAAAAACTCTAGCATTATAAATAATTACGAAATAAATAATAAAACAATCTTTCTAAGATAGTTGTTATCTAAATAAAGTTGAACCCAAAAACAAATAAAACGATGTATAATAGAAAAAAGTAAAAAAAAAGAAAGAAATAGCACTTAAAACTTTGGACGGTAATAGGCCATTTCTTTCCAAAAATCTTATTAACCAATTAAATATTTAACTAACTAATATATGCTAATTTATGAAATTTAAATTAATAGACGGCTTTTTGTTGAATACAAAAAGACTTTTTAAACTAACTATGCGAACTTTTATCTTTTTATTCTTTTCAGCAGTTTTTGCAGTTTCGCCAAACAGTTCTTTCTCTCAAGTAAAAGTGGTAATAGATGCCGATAAAGAGGTAACTGTTAACGAGGTTTTTAAAATCATTAAAAATCAAACAGATTATACTTTTGTATATCAAGAAGGTATTTTCAAAAAACAATCTAAAATTCAATTAAAAAAAGGAAAAGTAAGAGTTGATAATTTGCTGAATCAAATCATATTAAATAGTAATCTAGACATAGTGGTTACTTCAGGAAATACAATTCTTATAAAGGAGAAAAAAAGAAACAACAAACAAAAGTTTCAGGTACTGTAAAAGACGGAACAGGTTTACCTTTACTTGGGGTTACAGTATTAGTAAAAGGAACAGGTAAGGGTACTACAACCGATTTTGATGGGAATTATAGTATTAATGTTCCAAATCCAGAAAACGTATTGGTTTTTTCTTTTTTAGGTTTTGAAAACAAAGAAATTACAGTGGGCAACCAAACCGTTATCAATGTTACGTTAAAAGAAAGTACAGAATCTTTGGAAGAAGTAGTTATTACTGGTATTACCACAACAGATAAGCGTCTTTTTACAGGGGCTTCTACTTCGTTAAAAGCGTCAGAAATTCAATTAGATGGTGTGCCAGATATTAGTAGGTCTTTAGAAGGTAGAGCTGCAGGGGTGTCTGTTCAAAACGTATCAGGTACTTTTGGTTCTTCTCCAAAAATACGTATTCGTGGAGCTACTTCTATATTTGGTAACTCTAAACCACTATGGGTTGTAGATGGTGTTATTTTAGATGATGTGGTTGAGTTAACATCAGACGCCTTATCGTCTGGAGACCCAAATACACTTATTAGTTCTGCTATTGCTGGTCTAAACGCAAATGATATCGAAAGCTTTGAAGTACTAAAAGATGGTTCTGCAACCTCAATTTACGGTGCTAGAGCGATGGCTGGGGTTATCGTAATAACCACTAAAAAAGGTAGAGCAGGTGTAAGTAGCTTTAACTATACAGGAGAATCAACTTTTAGATTAATACCAAGCTACAATAACTTTAATATTATGAACTCTCAAGAACAGATGTCTGTTTATGAGGAAATGAGAACAGGTGGTTGGTTAAACCCTGCCGATCTTGCAAAAGCTAGAGAAAGTGGTGTTTATGGTAGAGCTTATCAATTATTTAGAGTTTATGATGAAACCACAGGTAAATTTGCGCTTGATAATACAGATGCAGCATTAGCAGCATATTTAAGAGAGGCAGAATATAGAAATACGAACTGGTTTAATAGGTTGTTTAATGCGAATGTAATGCAAAACCATACCTTAAGTATGTCTTCTGGTACAGATCGCGCCACCTATTATGGCTCAATAAGTGCTTTAGTAGATCCAGGATGGACCAAATCTAGTAATGTAAACCGTTACACAGCAAACTTTAAATCTATTTTTAAAATTACAGACAAGCTTACTCTTAATGCTATTAGTAATGCATCTTACAGAAAACAAAAAGCACCAGGAACTTTATCACAAAGAACAGATCCTGTATCTGGAGAAGTAGTAAGAGATTTTGATATTAACCCATATTCTTTTGCCCTTAACTCTTCAAGAGCACTGGATCCTAACACATTTTACACAAGAAACTTCGCTCCTTTTAATATTTTGCACGAGCTAAGAGAAAATTACATGGATTTAAACATTGTAGATCTAAGATTTCAAGGAGAACTTCAATATAAAATATTTCCAAAGGTTGAGCTTAGCGTTTTAGGAGCTTTAAAATACCAAACTACGACTCAAGAACATAATTCAACAGAATTTTCAAACCAAGCAGAAGCTTACAGAGCTGGTGTAGTTCCTGGAAATGAAGATACTACTATAAGAGACAGTAATCCGTATTTATACCAAAATCCAGACGATCCGTTTGCGCTTCCTATTAGTGTATTGCCCGAAGGTGGTATTTACAGACGTACAGACCATAGTCTATTAGGTTATGATGTAAGAGCCACAGCATCTTATAAAAACATATTCAACAATATACATACTGTTAATTTCTATGCAGGTATGCAATCTAATAACGCTAGAAGAAAAACGGTTAACTTTACAGGTTGGGGATTACAGTATTCTTTAGGAGAAATTCCTTCTTACGGATATGAATTATTTAAAAATGGGGTTGAAGAAAATTCACTTTACTACGGATTAGCCAACACCAACTTTAAAAATATTGCATTCTTTGCCAACGCTACATATTCGTGGAAAAGACGATATACTATAAACGGAACCTTCCGTTACGAAGGTACAAATAGACTTGGTAGATCTAGAGCTTCAAGATGGTTGCCAACTTGGAATGTCTCTGGTGCATGGAACGCCCATGAAGAAGAATTCTTTGACGATTTAAAGCCTGTTTTATCTAATTTTACGCTTAAAGCATCGTATAGTTTAACAGCAGATACAGGACCACATTTTGTTACCAACTCTGTTGTTGATATTAGAAGTTTAAATCCTTGGAGACCAACTGCCGATACGAGAGAAACAGCATTACAAATTAGTTCTCTTGGAAATAGTGAGTTAACTTACGAAAAAAAGCACGAACTTAATATTGGTGTAGAGGCAGGATTTTTAAACAATAGAATAAACGTAGCAGCCGATTGGTATAGAAGAGATAATTTTGATTTGATAGGTCGTATCAACACACCAGGTGTAGGTGGTGAAATAAATAAGTTTGGAAATGTTGCTAATATGGAATCTAATGGTTTTGAATTGTCTGTTTCATCAACCAACATTAAAACCGACGATTTTTCGTGGAATACGAATTTTGTTTATTCCAAAATAAAAAATAAAGTTACAAAACTAGCAACAAGACAACGAGCTGTAGATTTAGTTACAGGTAGTGGTTTCGCAAGGGAAGGTTTTCCTGTAAGATCTCTTTTTTCTTATCGTTTTAATGGTTTGAGCAATATTGGGCTGCCTACTTTTTTAAACGCAGAAGACGAATCTACAGTTTCAAATATCAACGTTCAAGAACGAGACGATCTTAGCTTTTTAGAATACTCTGGTTCTTCGGATCCTACAGATGTTGGAAGTATAGGTAATATTTTTAAATACAAAAACTTAACTTTAAATATTTTTACAACTTATTCTTTTGGTAATGTAGTTCGTCTGAGCCCTGTTTTTAGTTCAGGTTATTCAGATCTTACAGCCTTCCCTAGAGAATTTGAAGATAGATGGGTGGTACCAGGTGACGAAAACTTTACCAACGTACCACTTGTGGCAACCACTAGACAACAAAATAATTATGGTAATTTTAACCTTGCCAGGTCTTATAACCTTTACAATTACTCGAACGCACGTATCGCTAAAGGAGATTTTGTAAGGCTAAAAGAAATATCGCTTCAGTACGATTTCCCAAAATATTTTACCAATAAATTAGAAATTAACAACTTGTCTTTTAAATTACAAGCAACCAATCTTTGGTTGTTATATGCAGACAAGAAATTAAAAGGACAAGACCCAGAGTTTTTTAACTCGGGAGGTGTGGCAGTACCATTGCCAAGACAAATTACGTTTACCTTAAGATTAGGTTTATAAAAATAAAAGAATCATGATGAAAAATAGAAACTTATTAATTATTACAATATTTTTATCACTATGTATTGTATCGTCCTGTGATAAAACGCTAGATGAGTTACCTGACAACAGAACAGAAATAGATAGCCAAACAAAAATAAGAAAACTTTTGGTGTCTGCTTATCCTACAATTAGCCCAGCATTGGTAGCAGAATTATCATCAGACAACGTTGTAGATCAAGGAGAAAACCATCCTAATGGCAATTTATTAACTACCGAAATTGCATACTGGCAAGATATAACAGCAACAGGAACCGACGACATCAAAAACTTTTGGGAGGCATCTTATAAAGCTATAGCGCATTCAAATGAGGCCTTAAAAGCTATTGAAAGATTAAAGTTAGAGAATCCACAAATAGATTTGTCTGCAGAAAAGGCAGAAGCCTTAATAACAAGAGCTTATTCTCACTTTATGCTTGTTAATATTTTTGGGATGCATTATAACACCGAAAGCAGTAGTACAGATTTAGGTGTACCATATATTACAGAGCCAGAAACTACATTAAACCCAACTTATAAAAGAAATACTGTAGCAGAGGTTTACGAAAATATAAATGCAGATATAGAAGAAGCATTACCGCTTATAAAAGACGATATTTACCAAATTCCTAACTACCACTTTAATACAAGAGCTGCCTTTGCATTTGCTGCAAGATTTAACCTTTATTATGAAAACTGGGCGAAAGCAAAAGAGTATGCTTCTGAAGCATTAGGCAATAATCCATCTGCTATTTTAAGAGATTGGGAAGAGTTCGATAGCTTGCAGTTAGATGCAAACATATTAACCAATACCTATATTACAAGTGATAGTAATTTCTTAAATATCGCTTATACCTCTCAATTGGGGGTAGCGTTTGGTGCATTTAGGAATTTAGGGCGCTTTAGCCATACTAAAAGACTTGCTGATGATGAAACCGTTTTCGCCGATAATGTTTTAACGAGACGCGTTCCGTTTCTAGAACCTGCTGCTACAAAATATTGGTTTACCCCTTTGGTTTTAGCTATTTCTGGTTTAGATAAAACGCTACTTTATAAAGTACCTTATTTATTTGAATTTACTGATCCAGTGGCTCGAATTGGATTTGCTAGAACGTCATTACCTAGTTTCCATGCAGACGAAACGCTATTGGTAAGAGCCGAAGCAAATATATTGCTTAAAAATTACAATGCTGCCATGGACGATTTAAATGCCTGGTCTAGTAACTTTTTTAAAGATAGAACCACAACAATTGACGAAGTAGATACATTTTATAATAACATAAAATATTCTACTGATGAAGAGCCTACACAAAAAAAAGAACTAAACCCTAAATTTAGTGTAGAGGCAGGAACTCAAGAAAATATGTTGCATTATCTATTGCAAAGTAGAAGAATATTAACCTTACATGAAGGCTTTAGATGGTACGATATTAAACGTTATGGAATAGAAGTGCCACGTTATCAACTCACAACAGTAACAAGTAACTATTCAGTAACAGACAGGCTTACAGAAAATGATTTACGAAAAGCCATACAATTGCCACAAGATATAATTATTACTGGCTTAAAACCTAATCCTAGATAAACCAAAAAAATAATAGAATTATGAAAAAAATATTAATACTACTTAGTTTTGTTACCATATTAATTGGCTTTTGGGCCTGCTCAAATAACGACAACCCTATTGATACTAGCGAAACCGTTATAAGGGTTGATAACAAGTTGCAAAACGATTTTGATAAGTATCTAGAACGAGAATTTGTAGAGCCATACAACCTTAGGATATTATACAAACTTCCTGATTTCGAAAGTGATTTTAGCTACACTCTGTCACCTGCGAGATACCGTAACTCTGTAAGAATGGCGAATTTAATAAAATACCTATGCTTAGAGCCTTATAAAAAGGTTGCACCAGCTGGTTTTTTACAAAAGCACTTTCCAAAATTTATTCTTTTAGTCGGCTCTGCGGCTTATAACCCTAATGGAACCATTGTTTTAGGAACTGCAGAAGGAGGTTTAAAAATAACATTATACAGAGTGAATAGATTAGATGTAGATGATATACAAGAATTATATAACTTTTACTTTAGAACCATATACCACGAATTTTCTCACATACTTCACCAAACAACAGATTATTCTATAGATTTTGATAAAATATCAGCATCCACCTATGTAGGTGGGCTTTGGGTAGAAAGCTGGAACTCTGATGATGAAGCCAGACAAGCAGGTTTTATTAGTAGATATGGCAGTAGCGAAGCCAATGAAGATTTTGTAGAGTTAATATCGTACTATATTACTACTCCACAAAGCGATTGGGATACTATGATACAAGACGCAGGTGATGGAGGACCTATAATGACCCAAAAAATGGGTATAATTAGAGATTACTTAGACAAAGTCTGGGATTTGGATATTGACGCTTTAAGAGACGAAATTCAACTTAGGGTAAGTCAACTTGACCAACAAGATTTAGATAACATAGAATAAACGTAATAAAATGGAAAAAAAATTAAAAAAAATAGTAACGGTTTTCTTTTTAGGAATTGCAGTGCTTTCGTGCACCAAAATTGAAGACGATAGAATATTTGATAAATCGGCATCAGAAAGAATATCTGGAGCGATTAGCGAATACCAAGAACTTTTACCAAAGCCAGAACATGGTTGGGTGCTAGAGTA
This sequence comes from Polaribacter batillariae, assembly GCF_017498485.1. Taxonomy (NCBI): domain Bacteria; kingdom Pseudomonadati; phylum Bacteroidota; class Flavobacteriia; order Flavobacteriales; family Flavobacteriaceae; genus Polaribacter; species Polaribacter batillariae. The sequence continues at coordinate 2,393,775 of NZ_CP071795.1, forward strand.
TTTTGCTGGGCGTGGCAGATGCTGTGGAGCTTACAATTACACCTTTAAGTTTGATGACAAAAATATGGTTACAGTAAAGGGAGAAACAGCTGTAGGAGAGGCTACATCCAATTACGAAATAGTTCAATATGGAGGTCCAGTACTTACATTCAATACCTATAATAGAATATTTCATTTTTTGTCCACACCAAATGGTTTCAGACCTCAAGGTGCTGGTGAAGCAGACTATGAGTTTGTAATCTTATCAAGAGACGAAGAAACAGATAATCTTATGGTAAAAGGGGTTAAAACTAATAATGAAATGCGACTGAAAAAGTTGGAGGAGCCAGCTGAAGAGTATCTAGAAAAAGTAGATAATATTAAGCAATATTTTTCTAACTCAATATTAGCAACCACTGTTAACGGAAAAGACATTCCTACCGCAAGAACACAATTAAGAATAGACTTTATGGAAGAAGGTGAAGAAGCAATATCTTCTCCTTATATCTATACATCACAAGGTATTTATTTATACGAGCCGATTACACTCAATGGAGTAACTGTTCAGGAATTTATCTTAAACTTTGATGAAGATCGACTTGTTTCTTTAGATGGTGATGTAATTATTGATGTTTATTTACCTCCTTTCGACGCATCACTATTATGGAGAACTACTGTTGACTCTGATAATACATCGCAGCATTTTATTGATGCCCAAATAGAAATGCAATCACTTCACAACGACAACCGGTTTGCAAGGTTATGGCCAACAGTAGAACCAGAATTTGTATTAGGGCAATATACTCCTCCAATAATTGGTATTGCAGGTATTATTTCTGGTAGTACAACACGATGGACATCAGGTAAAAGAGCTTCTTTTACGGGAGTTGCGGGGCAAAAAACCCAATTAGATGCTGTAGATCTAGGTCCAGATCTTATAACAGGAATTATATTTCCGTACATGGATTTTTATGGCGAGGTTTTTATGGAGAATAAACCTTATGAAACAGAAATGGACGACCCAGATGACCCTAAAGAAATTAAGTTAACCAGTGTTAACAATCCTGAAGTTTGGTTTATAATCAAAAGAGATTAAAGTTTTATTATAGTTTATAATAGTTATTTTGAATTAGTTAGTCACGAAAAAGCAGCATTTTATATAAATGTTGCTTTTTTCTTTTTATAATGAAATAGAAAGAAAAAAAAGGTGTGTTAATACCGTCATTTTAAAATCAAATATTTGTCAGTTCGAGCATTACTAAAATCAAAATATATTTTAATTAGAAGGCAGCAAACGTTATTTAGAGAACGGTCATAAAAAACTAGCATTTCAAAATAAATCTCAACTATACTCGATTTGATATCTGAATTGATAAACTGATAAATGAGGACTATAGTGGGTAATTCACATCGAGCTAATTTTAACACAATTAAAACACCAACACACCTACTTTTGTTAAAGTTTCGTTATTGTTTTTTTATATGAAATAAATATATCTACATTTGTACCCGCAATATAAAACATAGGCTATATTTTATCCTGAAGAAGAAATAGAAAATATAGTTTTTTAACATTGTGTCAAATAAGACGCATACTTCAGTTATCTATTGGTAATTGAAGTATGTGTTTTTTTTATGAAAAAATGTACGTAAATAAAAATGTAATTTGTTTAAATAAAGAAACCATATTCAATAAAAAACACAGCACCATAAGCTGTTAATTGTAATTAGAAAAAACCGAGTCATTAAATTAAGTATAACCCAATTTTTTAACATTAATAATTTTAAGCAATGAAAAACAGAATGAAGTATTTATTTTTAGTATTATTCGCATCTTTATGCGTAGTATCTTGTGATAACGATGATAAAAATCCCGAAACCACAAAGAATTTTGTGAAACATAACGTAAAGTTTAGCGTAAAGACCACTAATAATGGCGTAGGTATAATTAATTTTTCTTCGCGTGCAAGTGGATTAAACCAAGCAGATGGTTCTTATAGTGGTGTAAATGTTGGCAATGTAAGCGAATCATATGCTTTTGAGTACGAAGCCGGTTCAAATATAGAAAATTCTCTGTCTTTTACGGCTTTAGATGAAAACATTCCGTTTTCGGTAACGCTTGTGATTGAAGTGGACGGAAAAGTTGTGGAAGAAAGAACTCAGCTAATTAACAATAACGGTCAAATTGTTCAAATTAACCACGCTTTTAAGGCAAAAGACGATGGTACAAATGCAACAGAAGTAAATCAAAATCTTGTAAGCACAACAGTTAAATTTGACGTAGCTTCATCAACCAATGATTCTGCAGGAATCATTCGTTTTAAAGGAAGCGCAGATAATGGTTCTAAACAAAAGAGACTTTATGTTGGCACCAACTTAAACGGTACAAGTGGACAACATACGTTTAATGTTAACAAAGGTGAAGATGTTGACTTGGAACTTGCCTATACGCATCTTAGCGGTAAAATGCCATACGATATCACAGTAACATTTACGGTAGATGGTAAGGAAGTTACAACAGTTACAGAAACGATTACAGACTCAAATACAGAGGTTAATTTAGATTATGAATATAATCCATAATTAAATAAAGAACTCGGTAAACTAAAAACGTTCTTGCTGTAATAAGCAAGAACGTTTTTTTTTGAAAAATTAGTTGCAAAACGTTTATTTCAGAAACTGAGAACTAACTATTGGAAATCTTTCTGAACACCTTTGAGCAGTTTCTCCCAATCTACTACGTTAGTGTTATCTTGTTCCTGGGGGAAAGAGGGTAATATACTGATTACTATATATATAATAGAAAATACTGAACTTAAAATCTTCATAAATAAGGAGTGTTAATTACTAATAAGTTAACCAAGTAAACAACCTAATTGATCGGCTTTATCTTATCAAACAATTCATCTTTATAAGACCTACCCACAGGAATTTTTTCTTGGTTGATATAAACAAGATTCCCTGTTACTTTATCAATAAAGTTGATGTTAACGATAAACGATTTATGTATCTGCACAAAATAATCAGGCTCAAGATAGTTGTCCCAGTTTTTTAGGGTGTCGATAAAGGTGAGCTTGCTATTTCGGGTACTAACGGTAACGTAGTTTCGGTCTGATTGCACATAGATAATATCTTCTATATTTACCTTGTGCAACGTCTTGTCAACATTTATAAATACCGCCTCTTTGCTGGATGTGATTTCCAAGGATTCCAGTTGCTGAGTGTTCAATTCTCTATTTTCAGACCTTGATTCTAATTTATTTATCGCTTTTAGAAAGCGTTCAAAACTGAAGGGTTTTACCAGATAATCTATAATAGCTTCATATTCAAAACTTTCAACGGCATATTTATCGTAGGCTGTGGTCATTATGACTTTTGGCGGATGTTGCAAGGTCTTTAAAAAATCAATACCTGATATGGTGGGCAAGTTGATATCCAGAAAAATAAGGTCAATTTTTTCCTGCTTTAACACACTGTTTGCTTTTAAGGGTGAATTGAAAATACCCTTGATTTCCATATCCGGAATTTTGCCGATGTAGGCAGAAAGTATTTCCTGTGCAGGAACCTCGTCTTCTATAATTATGCAATTCATTTCAGGTCAATTTCTAGATGTGCGGTAAAGGTTTTTTCGTTGTTTTCCACAAAGAAACGATGCTTTTTTGGATAAATCAGGTTCAATCGTTTTTCAAGGTTTTTCAAACCGATTTGAAAGCCCTCTGTCTCACGTTTTCCACTTTCAGCATCGACTTCATTCATACATTTAAATTTCAAGATACCATTTTTCACACTCAGATCTATAAGAATATCGCTTAGGGCATCTTCCTTAAAACTACTATGTTTAAAGGCATTTTCAATAAGACCAATGAGCAGTAAAGGTGCAATCTTGTGATTGTAAGAGTCAATCGTTTTATTAAATACAATTCGATTGATGCCTTGGGTGCGCAGGGTTTGAAATTCAAGATAATTATCAATAAAATCCACGTCCATTTGCAAGGATACCAGCTTTTCCTCACTCTGGTACAGGATGTATTTTAAGTTTTCAGAAAGCATCAATATCATATCGGCCACATTATCTGAGCCCTTAACCGCCTGCGCATATACCGTATTTAAATTATTGAAGAGCACGTGAGGATTGATCTGTGATTTTAAAAATTTAAGTTCCATCTCTACACGTTCCTTTTGCGTGTTCTCTAACTCTTTTTGTTTTTCAAAAAACGACGATAATATATGGATCAAAGAGAGGAAAATTACGGGAAGCAAAAACTTCCATAACTGCTGGGAAAGGCACATACCAAAACTACAGCTACAATCGATGATATGATTACAGTACAATGCCGTAGCCAAAAGAACGATTGCAACAATCAGGAATCCGTAAAGTGCATACTGCTTTTTTTGAAACAGTGTTGGCAACAAATACAAATCATTAAAATAGGTCAACGTTAACACCAAGGGCAGTAACTTAAAATCAATCCTTTCCAACAAAGTCATCTCGTGGCCCGAAAAGTTGGGCATCAAAAAGAAGGCGACAACCACATAAAACAACCAGAATAATATATGGATCGTTAATTTTAAATAACTGTTGTTTTTCATCATCATTATTTTATATACCCCAAACGTAGTTTTTTATTATCGTTTACGCCAATAAAATGTATTAAATATAATTTCTTAGGGACAAACGAAAGTCTAATAGGTATCATCAGCAAGAAATCATATTTCTGGATGATATCCATACATTTTGGTTATTGGTACACTTTCTTTTATCTGCTGAGTTTACACGCTTAGGTTTGCAGTATAATTTTAAAATCTATAAAATGAAATCCGTTTTAACCACAATTTGTTTGTTATTTGTTCTACTGTTAAATGCACAGAACACTATAAAAGGTAAGGTTACAGATGCAAAAACAAGAGAGCCCATTGTATGGGCAGACGTTATACTGTATCAACAAGATATTATGATAAAGGGAGTTACAACTTTAGATACCGGAGACTTTTCTTTTGATAAACTTCCTAAAGATAACTATACTTTAAAAATAAGCTATTTGGGTTACGAAACTTTTGAAAGAATTATAAGTTTTAGTGATAAATCGTTAGTTGAAGTTGATGTGCAATTGACACCATCTGCTACACAATTAGACGAGATAGTTATTCAAGCAGAAGTAACCACCATACAATATAAAAGTGATAGAAAAATTGTAAACGTGGGTAAAGACCTCTTGGCAACGGGAACGCAAGCAGGCGAAATACTGGGGCAATTGCCATCTGTGGAGGTGGATAATCAGAACAATATCAGTTTACGTGGCGACCAAAATGTAAAGATTTTGGTAGATGGTAAAAACTCGCCCTTGCCAAACGATAGATTGTTACAGCAAATCCCATCAGATGCTATTGCCAAAATTGAGCTTATCAATAATCCGTCTGCAAAATACCAGGCAGAAGGTCTTTCGGGCATCATTAACATCATTACAAAAAAATCGTACCGTAAAGGTGGTAGATTGAATGTAAACTTAGGCTACGGAACAGGAGAAGAACCTCGTGCCAATGCAGGATTGGGCTTTAGCTATGCCACCGAAAAGTTTAAAGTTTCAGCAGACTATAACTATAATACAGGCTTTTTTATAGATGAAAGTTTAGGGCAGGAAGAACGCCAAACAATTGAGTTTTTGTCAGATTCCAGAATGAAACAAACCTTTGAGTCGCCCTACTACGCCAAAACAGGTTTCGATTTTTACATTGATTCTACCAATACCCTTTCAGCCTCTGTAGCTTTGAACAAATTTGGTTTTGATGTAAACGAAAGAAGTGTCATCGACCAAACCTCTACCATAGACCAAACCACCAGCAACTTAGAGTTTTTGGCCGATAATGGCGGAGGAGGTAGAAGCACCACCTATAACCTCAATTACAGAAAGGAATACGATGGCTCTATGCAGTATTTGGAAGCCGATGCCAATTATTCGACCTCACCATTCAACTTTTTCTCAAATAGGCTTACGACAAGCGATGATTTTACTGAAACACAAAATGATGATTTTAACAATATGAGTAGAATCACCACCTTGAGTTCTGATTATTATCATAATAATGAAAACAGAACATTGGAGCTTGGTGTACGTGCAGAACTGCGTGATTTGGACGAATCACAATTCAGGATCATTACCAATCAAACAGTTACAGATATTACTACCCTATACAATTACAATGATGGTATTTACGCTGGTTATGGGGTTTATAACAGGAAGGTAGGCAA